>NZ_JAUSRH010000005.1 GCF_030811715.1 Sinomonas atrocyanea
CCGCACGGACGGTGCCGGGAAGCACGAACGGCCCTGGCCCGCACGGACGGTGCCGGGAAGCACGAACGGCCCTGGCCCGCACGGACGGTGCCGGGAAGCACGAACGGCCCTGGCCCGCACGGACGGTGCCGGGCAGCACCGGTCGTGCGGGCCAGGGCCGGTCGTGGGAAAGAGGCTAGGGCTGGACCTTGTGCCGGCTCACGATCGAGACGCGGTTGAACGCGTTCATCGTCACCGCCGCCCAGGCCAGCGCGGAGAACCGGGCGTCGCCGAGCTCGGCGCGGGCCTTGGCCAGCGTGTTGAGCCGCTCCTCGTCGTCGGGCAGGAGCGTGACGGCCTCGGCGACGTCGAGCGCGGCGCGCTCGAGCACCGTGAACAGCCCCGCCTCCCGCCACGCCGGCAGGACGTGCAGCTTCCGCTCGGGCACGCCCGCCTCGACCGCGAGCCGCCCGTGCAGGTCGAGGCAGTACGCGCAGCCGTTGATCTGCGAGATCCGCACCGAGGCGAGTTCGACGACGGCGCGCGGCAGCCCGGCGTCGTCCGTCGCCTTGCGCACGGCGAGGGTGAGGCCGTTGAGGGCCTTCCACGCCGCGGGGTCCGACTTGTCGAGGTAGAAGGAGGGCTCATCAGTGAGGTCCGGGACTGCGTTGGTCATGGACCCATCTTCGCCCGCGGCCCCTCGCCGCGGGCGAACGGCGCGGCAGCCCGACTACTTGCCCTGCCACCCCGTGTAGCACTCGGCGATGTAGGCGCGGCCGTGCTCGGACTCGAGCAGCGAGCGGAGCTCCCCGAGCTGGCGGGCGCGGAAGAAGTCGTGGTTCTCCTCGCTCGGGACGGTGTGGAGGAGCGTGGTCATCCAGTAGGAGAAGTACTGGGCCTTCCAGACGCGGTCGAGGGCGCGGTCCGAGTAGGTGTCGATCAGCGCGGTCGAGCCGGACTTGAAGTAGGAGTCGAGGGACTCGAAGAGGAGCTTGACGTCGTGCAGGGCGAGGTTGAGGCCCTTGGCGCCCGTGGGCGGGACGGTGTGGGCGGCGTCGCCGGCGAGGAACAGGTTCCCGTGCCGCATCGGCGCCTGGACGAACGAGCGGAACGGCAGCACGACCTTGTCCGTGATCGGCCCTTCCTTCAGCTCGAAGCCGTTGCCGTTGACCCGCAGGCGCAGCTGCTCCCAGATCTGCTCATCGGTCCAGTCGGCCGGATTGGTGGTCGGGTCGCACTGGAAGTACATGCGCTGCATGGTGTCGGTGCGCTGCGAGATGAGAGCGAAGCCGTGGGCCGAGTTGGCGTAGATGAGCTCGGGGGCGCTGCGCGGGGCCTCGGTGAGGATGCCGAACCACGCGAACGGGTAGGCGTTGAAGTACGTCTTGCGGCCGGACTCCGGGATCTGGTGGCGGCAGTACGAGCGGGACCCGTCGGCGCCGACGAGGATCTGGGCGCGCAGCTCGAAGTCGTGCCCGTCCGCGTCGGTGAAGTAGACCTTGGGGGTGCCGAGCAGGTCGTAGACGTCGGTGTTGGAGCACGAATAGCGCACGTCGCCGCCGTCGGCCTCGCGGCGGGCGGCGAGGTCGTCGAAGACGTCGTTCTGCGGGTACAGCCACACCGACTGGCCCACGAGGCCCTTGAAGTCGATGCGGTGGCCCTCGCCGTTGACCCGGAACTCGGTGCCCTCGTGCTCGTGGCCGTTGCGGAGCACGTTGTCCACGCCCGAGTTCACGAGGAGATCCACGGAGCCGGCCTCGAGGATGCCGGCGCGGATGGTGGCGGAGATCTCCGCGCGGCTGCGGATCTCCACGACCGTGCTCTCGATGCCCGCCTGGTGCAGGAGGTGGGAGAGCATGAGGCCTGCGGGGCCTGCGCCCATGATGGCCACCTGGGTGGTGATGACGGTGCGATCGCCCATGATCGTTCCTTTCGGGTTCTTCGGGGCACGGGACCGGCGGGATCCGCTGCGGCGTGCGTCTCCCTCGAGTGTGACGCGGCTCGCTCGCCCGGCGAACTGAGATTCCGTTGATCGGAACCAGGACGGAAAAACGAGAGCATCGGTATCGCCGCCGCGCCCCCTACTCCCCCGGCGCCCCGAGCTGCCGCCCGATCCCGCGGGCGGCCGTCTTGAGGGGCGGCACCAGCTGCTGCATCCGCACCTCCGCGAGAGGTACGACGACGCCGATCGCCGCCACCGCGCGCCGCTGGCGGTCGTAGATGGGAACCGCAATGCCCCACGTGTCAGGATCGACCACGCCGGCGAGCTCGGCGTACCCATGGGTCGCGGCGGCGGCGAGGAGCTGGCGCACGTGCTCGGTGGTCGCCTTGCCGGTCGGGTCGCGGAAGCGCGCGAGGTAGGCGGCCTGGACGTGCGGCGGCTGGGCGGACATGAGCGCCACCCCCGCGGAGGAGACGTGCACCGGCATGCGCCCTGCCACCTTGGCCCGGTTCGCCACGGAGCCGCGCCGCGAGAGGCGCTCGACGAACAGGACGTCGTCCCCCTGCAGCACCGCGAGGTTCACGTTCTGGTTGAGGACCTGGTGGATGTCGTCCATGAACGGCAGGGCGGCCTGGCGCAGCACGAGCGTGGGCGAGTTGCGGTTCACGAGCTCCCACAGCCGCAGCCCCAGCTGGACCTTGCCGCCGGGCGCCTGCTCGAGGAGGCGGTGGCCGGCCAGCTGGTTGACCAGCCGGTGCGCGCTCGTGAGCGGCAGGCCCGCGCGCGCGGCCAGCTCGCCGAGCGGCAGGGAGCTGACGCCCTCGGGGAACGCCTCCAGGATGCGCACCACGCGGTCCACCACCGAGTCCCCGGACCCCGAGTTGGCCATGGCTCCCCCTCCGTTGCTGGCGGCCGATTCCATTCAATGGTCCCACGGACAACGGGGGTCAGCTCCGCCCAGAAGGTGGGCCTCAGACGGCGCGCGGGGCACGCGGGCGCACGAGGGTGGCCCACAGGTGCCACAGCATGCCGAGGAACGCCGCCGTGAACGCGGCGACGGCGACCCACAGCTCGGCCCGGCCGATGAACTCGACGATCGGGAGCCGGTCCGCCCGGCCGAGGTAGATGCCGGCCACGGCATACATGCCGAGGGGGAAGATCACGCTCCACAGGCCGGGCTCGTACGCGAGCGGGACGCGGTGCACGAGGTGCCGCCACCAGCCGGCGGCCAGGAGCACGGGAAAGAGCCAGGACGCGAACGCCCAGAACACCACCGACGCCCCGGCCACGAGCCCCCGCGTCGCGTCGGCCATGGGCGCGCCGGCCATCTCGGCGATCCGCGCCCCGGCCAGGACGCTGATCGCCATGGCTCCCATCGCCACGAAATAGTGCGGCCGCAGGTCCTCGGGCCGGATGGGATAGGTCATGAGCCGCAGGGACACGAAGATGCCCACGGCGGCATAAAGGATGAGCCCCACCGACCAGGCCACCACGGCGACGAGGGCGAGGGCCGGCCGCCAGTCGTCCCCGGCCGCCGGCTCGAGCGACGCCGAGGCCACCGCCACCGACTGGCTCGCGACGCACCAGATGAACCACGACCCGTTCGCGTGCCGCACCACGGGCCGCTCCTCCCGGCCCAGCACCGCGGTCCACGGCACCACATAGCCGAGCACCGCCCACACGGCCGCGGACACGGCGAGGAGCGCCGCGGTCGCGCCCAGCCAGCCGGCCATCCCGAGGCGGACGCCGAGCACGTTCGTCCCGGCGATGAACGTGAAGAAGCCGAACGCCCGCCCTGGGTCGAGGAAGTCGCGGGTCATGTCGGCGCGGAACCCCACGAGCCTCGCGAGGCTCAGGACCAGGATCACCGCGTACGAGAGGGCGCAGACCGCGAGCAGCGCGGACGAGAGCCAGTAGATGCCCTCGAGCTCGAGGCCCACGGAGATGATCCCCGAGGCCATCGTGAGCGCGAAGTACCCAGGAGTGAGGGTCTGCACCGCCGCGCCCACGCGGGCTCCGAAGGCCTTCGGCAGGGTCGCGGCGGCGCTCATGGCACCCAGCTTAGGCCGCCTCCGCGCGGCCTCCCGCCCCGTAGCCTTGGAGCACCGACGGAAGGACGCCCATGCCCGCGCACATCATCCGCTTCGCCGACCTCTCCCCCGCCCGCTGGCGCAACGGCGGCGGGACAACCGTCGAGATCGCCCGCGGGCGCACCCACACCCGTGCCGACCCGGCCGGCAACGACCGCGCCGCCGGCGAGGACTGGGACTGGGACTGGCGGCTCAGCATCGCCGACGTGGACCGCGCCGGCGACTTCTCCACGTTCGAGGGCATGGACCGGGTCCTCACCGTGATCGACGGCGAGCTGCTCGTCCTCACGGTCGACGGCCGCGAGCACGGGCTCGAGCGCTACCGCCCCCTGAGGTTCGACGGCGGCGCGCCCGCGAGCGCGGTGCTCCCCACCGGCCCCATCCGCGACCTCAACCTCATCACCCGCCGCGGGGCCTGCTCGGGGTACGTAACCATCCTCGAGCTGTCCAAGAAGCGCTCCCTCCCGCTCGGGCCGGGCCAGCTCGGCGTCCTCCTGCAGGGCGACGCCGTGGCCGCGCCGGGTGGGGATACCGCAGACGACCCCGGCACTCCCCTCGCGCGCTACGACACCGTGGTCGGCGGCGAACCTGCCCCGACCGTGAGCGGCCGCGGCTTCCTGGCCGTGGTCTCGGTGGAGGCCGAGCAGCCGGACGAATAGCCCCGGGCGTGCCGACACAACCGGGCATTTCGACACAACTCAGGGCCCAGATCCGGCCTCATCTGCCGCAGGAGCTGCCGAGTTGTGTCGATATGCCCGGCGCCTGGGCGCACCGCCCCGGAGCACTTCCACCCAGCGGAAGCGGACGGTGGCGCGGGCCACGCCCGCCGCGGTGGACTGGTCCCATGGCTCTCAAGCACACCGCGACCGCCAACCACGTGGGCCGCGACGTGAGCGCGTCCATCCCCGACGAGGCGGACGGCGTGTTCAGCCTGGCCGACGGGCTCGGGGGAGAGCTCGATGTCGAGCTGGCACGGATCTGGCCGCGGGCCGTGGTGCACCTGGGCGTGCGCAGCAACGACGCGCACACGCTCTACGCCGTGGCGATCGCCCGGTCGCTGCTCGCGGCGCACCCCGAGGCCGACGCCGGCGTGGTGCTCCCGGCGATCATGCTGCACGACATCGGCTGGTCCAAGGTCCCCCCGGACGAGGTGCTCGAGGCCATCGCGCCCGGCGGCGGCCGGCCGGACCTCGTGCTGCTGCACGAGAAGGAAGGCGCACGGCTCGCCGAGGGGATCCTCGCCGAGGCGGGCGTGCCGCACGAGCGGGCGGAACGGATCGTGGAGATCATCGACGGGCACGACTCCCGCCGGGAGGCCCTCTCGATCGAGGACGCGATCGTCAAGGACGCGGACAAGACGTGGCGGCTCACCCCGCACGGGCTGGACACGGTCATGGACTGGTTCGGGCTCGACCGCGGGCAGGCGCTCCGCCTGTGCGCCTCGCGCGTGAACGGGCACCTGTTCACCGACGCCGCGCAGGCGCTCGCCCGAGGCCTTGCGGCCGTCGAGTCGGCCAACCTGTGGCCGGAGCGGGCGGCGCTAGAGTTGCCCTAGCCGCGGGGCGCTGGGCCCGGCAGCCCCCGCGACGGGCGGGGGCAGGCGGTCACGGGCGAGGAGGCGCGGATGGCGGGCGGCAGCAGCGAGCCGGGCCGCACCGTGACGTCCAAGGCCCTCGCGATCCTCTTCGCGTTCGAGTCCGGGCGCCGGTCCCTGAGCCTGTCCGAGCTGGCCGAGGCGGCGAACCTCCCGCTGAGCACCACGCACCGGCTCGTCGGCGAGCTCGTCGACTCAGGTGCCCTGGCCCGGGACCCGCAGGGGCGCATCCAGCTCGGGATCCGCCTGTGGGAGCTGGGCCAGAACGCCGGCCGGGCCCTGCGCGACACGGCCCGCCCGTACCTGCAGGACCTGTTCTCCCTCACAGGCGAGACCTCCCATCTGGCCATCCGGGAGGGCCACGAGGTGCTCTACATCGACAGGATCTACGGCACCAAGCGGGTGCCGCGGGCCTCGCGCGTGGGCGGCCGGCTGCCCATGCACGCCACAGCGGTGGGCAAGGTGATCCTCGCGTTCGAGGAGGACTGGGTCCGCGACGCCTACTTCAACCGCCAGCTCGAGCAGCCCACGGCCTTCACACACGTCAACCCGGCGCGGCTCGCCGACGAGCTCGTGCAGATCCGCGAGCAGGGCTACGCCACCACCGCCGAGGAGGTGCGCCTGGGCTCCGCCTCCCTCGCGGTCCCGGTGTTCCACACCGGCCGGATCGGCGCGGGCCTGGGCATCGTGGTCGCCTCCTCGCAGGCGGCCGGCATGCTCCGCCACCTCCCCACGCTGCGGGGCATCGCGGCCCAGATCGAGCGGGCCACCGCGCACATCCCGCTCGAGACGCTCCGCGCGAGCGCGAAGATCGAGAGGTGACGGACGACGGCGGGCGGCCGCCCGCCGTCGTCCGCCCGGCTCCCGTGGTCGGCGCCCAGGAGGAGACCATGTCCCCTGCCCCGGCGGCTCCTGCAGGGTGAGCATGGGAGGAGGGCCAGGGATCGAGGACACGATGAGGACCACCCAGGCAGGATTCAGCGCCTTCCTCCGGCGGCACTCCGTGGCCGCCTACTACGTGCTCGCCTTCGCCATCTCCTGGGGCGGGATCCTGGCCCTCCTGGGGCCCGCCGGGATGGTGATGACGGGGGCGACGACGCCGCCTGCGGCCGGGGGCGCGCTGCTGGCGGGCCCGGCCGGGGCAGGCATGATCCTCACGGCAGTCCTCGAGGGGAAGGCCGGGTTCCGGGAGCTGGCGCGCAGGCTGCGCCGCTGGCGCGTTGGGGGCCGGTGGTACGCCGTGGCCCTCCTGACCGGGCCGCTGGTCATGCTCGCGACCGCGGCTGCGATCTCGCTCGCTGTCCCGGGCTTCTATGGCGGCTTCGCGTCCCCGGGCGACCTGTGGAGCACGGTGGCGGGCGCGCTCGCGGTGGGCGTCTCGGTGGGGATCTTCGAGGAACTCGGCTGGACGGGGTTCGCGCTGCCGAGGCTGCGGCGGCGGCACGGCATGCTGTCCACCGGGATCCTCATGGGGGTGCTGTGGGGCGCCTGGCACTTCCCGATGTTCGCCGGCAGCGCCGATCCTTCCGGCGTCCTGCCGCCCGCGCTCATCGTGGCCGTCTTCCTGTTCGCGTGGCTGCCGCCGTACAGGGTGCTCATGGTGTGGGTCTACGACCGCACCGGGAGCCTGTCCCTGGCGATGCTCATGCACGCCCCGATCTCGGCCACCACGCTCGTCCTGTCCGCGATGGCCTCCGAGGCGAACGGGGGCGTCGCCATCCTGTTCCCGGTGCTCGGCTGGGGCGCTGCCCTGTGGGTGATCGTGGGGGCCGTGGGCCTGGTTCAGAGACCGTCGACGATGGCGGCGGTCGCCTCCAGGTAGGCCTCCTGCGTCTCGGGGGCGAGGTTCTCGAAGATGATGTCGGCGCCGTCGTCGAGGGCCTCGTCGTGCGGGGCGACGACGATCTGGCGCACGTAGTGGCCGAAGTGGTCGCGGATGCGGGCCAGGCGCTCCTCGTTGGCGGTGGCGCGGGCCTTGCGGTTCTTCGACGGGAGGGCCGGCTGGGTGACCAGGAGGATGCCGCGGCTGAGCTTGTCGGCGAAGCCCATGTCCACGAGCGTGTCCACGGTCGCCGCGAGGGTCTTGGAGGAGTCTTCCTTGTTCATCGCCACGAGCACGATCTCGTCCGCGATCTCCACGGCGGCCTGCCAGGTTCCGGCGGTGGAGGCGTTGCCGGTGTCCACGAGGGCGAGGTGGTAGAACTGCCGCAGCACCGTGTGGAGCTGCACGAACGCGCTCCCGTCGATGACCTCCTTGTCCCCGGCCTGGTTCTGGGAGGCGAGGACGTGGAACTTGTTCTCGCCCTGGGCGCGCACGTAGTTGACGAGCTCGTGGGCGTTGGAGGGCTGGGCGAAGCGGTCGATGTTGGCCAGGAGGTCCGCGGCCGTGTGGTCGTGGCTGGCCTGCATGGCGCGGTCGCCGAGGGTTCCCTTGTTCTCGTTGTTGTCCCAGGCGAGGACGTTGCCGCCGCGGACGCGGCCGAGTGTCGCGGCCGTGAGGTAGCAGCTCGTGGTCTTCGAGGCGCCCCCCTTGAGGTTCACGAACACGACGCACTTGTGGCCGGCGAGGCCGCGCTGCACCGAGGCGCGCCACTCGCGGCGGGTCATCTCCCGCTCCCCCGGTGCCAGGCGCAGGGCGCCTCCGGAGAGGGTGTTGACCGCACCCTGCCAGCCCTCGCGCGCTGGGCTCTGGGGGACGGCGGGCCTGGAGGCGGCGAAGTCGGCAGCGGTGGGACGGCGGCGCCGCTCGCGCAGCGGCGCCTCGCTGCGGGCGTCGTCGCGGGCGCCGTCGCGGGCCTCCTCGCGGATCGGCGCGGCTGCAGCCTCCCGGGCCGAGGCGGAGGCAGCCGCCGGGGCATGCGTTGGCGGCGCAGGCGTGGCTGCCGCCCGCTCGAACGACGCCGGCTCGAACGCCGGTGCCTCAAACGGCGCCGGCTCAAACGAGGCCGGCTCGAACGAGGCCGGCTCGAACGACGGCGCGTGCGAGGGGAACGCCGGCGCAACGGCCGCAGGGTCGATGGACGGCGAGGCGTGGGCCGGGGCGTGGGCAGGCGCCGGCGGGACGCCGAGGGACGCGTCGAACCCGGACGGGCCCGCCGATCCGTACGGGGCATCCACGGCGAACTCGCCGTTGCCGTGCACGAGCAGTCGCTGCTCACCGGCCGGCTCGGAGATCTTCAGGTGCACGGGGGCGTCGATCTCGGCGGCGGTGGCCACGGCGGTTGCGTGGACGGACTCGCGGGCCGTTTCGAGGTCGGGATAGGCGGTGCGCCAGGTCCTGCCGTCGGAGCCGGTGATCTGGGCCTCGCCCGTGACGGACAGCACTGCGTCGATCTGAGTCATCGGTCCCTCTCTCTTCACCCGCGGTGGGCGCCCCTGCCCCGGAGCGGGGCCGTGCGGTCTGGGGAGACGGGCGGTCCCGCCCCAACAGACCGCCAAGGCAGCTTACGGCATCGGTGAAGGGCATGACAGCTGCATCCCGGCCCGGCGGCCGCACAGGTTCGGGTCTTTGGGCCGTGTCGCCCCCGGCGGAGGCAGAACAGAATCTCCCTACAGCCCTGGAGACTCCTGGAGGGGGCCACCGTGAAGCGCGTTCTCCTCGCCTATGGCGCGGCCGGCGGGCAGACCGCGAAGATCGGCGACGTCGTGGCCGAGGTCCTCCGCTCGCACGACATCGAGGCCACCCTCATAGACCTCAAGACCGTCCACGACGCAGACCCTGCCCCGTACGACGGCGCCGTGGTGGGCGCCTCCGTCCACCTGGGCCGGCACGACAGGCACGTGGTGGACTTCATCCGGGCGCACGCGGACACGCTCAACCGCATGCCCACCGCGTTCTTCTCGGTGAGCCTCGCGGTCGAGGTGGACCCCGCCGAGGCCAGGGGCTACGTCGAGCGGTTCGAGCAGGAGACCGGCTGGCGGCCCGACCGGGTGGCACTGTTCGGCGGCGCGCTCGTCTACACCCACTACGGGTTCGTCCGCCGGCACCTCATGAAGAGGTGGGCCGAGGGGCAGAAGCCCGGGCTCGGCACCGACGTGAGCCGCGACTACGTGTACACGGAGTGGGACGCGGTCCGCCGGTTCGCCGAGGACGTCGCCGCGGATGTCAACGCCAGCGGGACGCCCCGGGCCTGACCGGCCCGGACAGCCGGGAGAATCCGCATGACCCCACCGAAGGACGTCCCCCCGTACTCCGCGTTCGTGACGAAGGCCCTCGTCCGGGGCCTCGCCTGGGACGTCGGACTGCCCGTGGTCACCTACTATGCCCTGCATCTGTTCGGCGCGGGCGACTGGGCCGCCCTGCTGTCCGCCACCCTCGTCGCGGCCGCCCGCGTCGCGCTGGTCGCGATCCGCCACCATTCGCTCAACGCCTTCGGCCTGCTCATGGTGATCGTGTTCGGACTCGGCCTGGTGCTGTCCTTCGTCACAGGAGATCCGAGGTTCCTGCTGCTGAAGGACTCGATCACCACGGCCGTCGTCGGCCTCACCTTCCTGTCTATGGCCGCGCTGGGGCATCCCCTGACCCTGGAGGCTGCGCGCAGCTGGAGCCCGGACCGCGCCGCGGAGCTCCTGACCCAGTTCCGCACGAGCGCCCCCGCCCGGCGATGGCACCTGAAGATGTCGGTGGTGTGGGGGCTGGGAATGCTCGCCGAGGCGGCGGTGCGGGTGCCGCTCGTCTACCTGCTGCCCATCGACGTGATGGTGGTGGTCTCGGCCGCCCTGACCGTGGCTGCCTTCGGCGCGCTCATCCTGTGGACCGGGCGGGACCTCAGGCGGCAGCGTGCCTCGGCGTGACCCACCCGGACAGCGGAACCTTGGCACCGCCTCCCCCGCGTGCAAGCCTCGGACCGTGACCACCGTGAGGCGCCCCCGCTGGCTGACCCGCAACGTCGCGACTCTCTCCGGTGTGAGCTTCCTGCAGGACGCCGCGAGCGAGCTGCTGTACCCGATCCTGCCGATCTTCCTCACCACCGTGCTCGGCGCCCCGGCCGCGGTGGTCGGCGCGGTCGAGGGCGCGGCGGAGGGCGCGGCCTCGCTGACCAAGATCGTGGCCGGGCGGCTCGCGGACCGGTCCTCGAAGCGGCGCCTGATCGGCCTCGGCTACGGGCTCGCGGCGGTGGGCAAGCTCATCATCGCCGTCGCGGGCTCGTGGCCGGTGGTGCTCGTTGCGCGCTGCGTGGACCGCCTCGGCAAAGGCATCCGCGGCGCACCCCGCGACGCCCTCCTCATGGAGGGCGTGGAAGCGGACAGCCGCGGCCGGATCTTCGGCTTCCACCGGATGGCGGACACTCTCGGCGCCGTGGTCGGGCCCGCCCTCGGCCTCGTCCTCTACGAGCTGTTCCACCGGCAGATCGCGCCGCTGCTGTGGGTCGCCGTGGTGCCGGCCGTCCTCTCGGTGCTGCTCGTCGCCGTGGTGCGGGAACAGCGCAGGGCCCCCGCCGCCGTCGTGCGCCAGGGGGTGCCGCGACGCACGACGCCGGCCGCGCACCCGGGCGGCCCGGCCCGCCTCCCGGCGCGGCTGCGGCTGCTCATCGGGGGGCTGGCGGTGTTCTCGCTCGTCAACTTCCCGGACGCGCTCCTGCTGCTGCGGGCGCACGATCTGGGGCTGACGACCGAGGGCGTGATCGGCGCGTACATCCTCTACAACGTGGCGTACGCGGGCCTGTCGTATCCAGCGGGGGCGCTGTCCGACCGGCTCCCGCGCCACCTCGTGTTCGCCGCGGGGCTCGGCTGCTTCGCGGCAGGCTACCTGGGCCTCGGGCTCATCAGCGAACCCGGATGGGTGTTCCCGGTGCTGACCGTGTACGGCGGGTTCGCGGCGGCGACCGACGGCGTGGGCAAGGCGTGGGTCTCGAGCCTCGCCCCGGCGCAGGTGCAGGGCCGCGCGCAGGGGCTGTTCCAGGGGCTCACCGGCGGCGGCGTCCTCGTCGCCGGGATCTGGGCAGGGCTCGCGTGGGGCGACGCCGGCCGCGTGCCGCTGCTGGTGAGCGGGGCCGCGGGGCTGCTGCTCGCCGTCGGCCTCGTCGTGGCGGGCCGGCGGCTGGGTGCCGCCATTCCGCCGCGCGCTGCTCACCCTGCGCAGTGAGAACCGGGGACGGCGCTGGGGCGGCATCCCCGGACCGCGGAGGCCACGAAGGCTCCCGCGGCCCGAGGCTCGCTTCATGCCTGGTCCTCTACATGGGGTCGGGCCAGTTGCCGATGCCGCTGGCGGGGCCGATCGCGGTGGGTGTGCCGAGGATCGCTCGGCTGCCGTGGACGTTCATGGTGCATCTCCTGGGTTGACATGGGCGCGCGAAGGCGCGGGGACGATATCTGTCGCCCGTGAAGAGGGCAGACTCGTCCCCTGTCAGCCGGGAGTTGAGCCGGGATCGAACGTGCGGGAGGCAGGCGCGGGGCAACGGGCCGCCCTAGCGCGCCCGAGGACCAGCAGAGCCGGAATGAGCACAGACCCGGTGAGGGCCAGCGGAACCGGCGAGCCCCCGCCCAGCCCGGTGGCGGTCCCGGATGTCCCCGAGGTCGGCACGGGGGCCAGGGGCACGATCGGCCCGCCGTCCGGAGCCGTGGAATCAGTGCTGGCAGAACCTGCGCGGGCGCCAAACGGGGCCGAGCCCACGCCGTGCACCGGGTCCCAGGGCGCTGCGCTGCCCGAGACGCGACTGACCCGAGCGGCTGCGGGAGCCGGGGTCGCTGGTTGCGCGGGAGCCGCTGCGGGAGCGGGAGCTTCGGGGACGGCGCCGGAGGCCCGCGTCCCGGCCGACGCCGGAGGCTCGCGCAAGGACGTGATGTCCGTCGGCGCTGGGAGCCGGTCCGGGATCGACGCGGGGTCGGCCACGGCGGAAGCGACGCCGTCGCCGAGGGACCGCACCGTGAGGGCGATCTGTGAGGCGGCGCTGTCCGCGACCGGCGTGAGCGGCCTGAGCGGTCGCGCGAGCAGGGGCGCCGCCGAGGACGGCGCCGCCTCGACGGCCGAGGCGACGGCCGACGTCGTGGTCCGCACCGTGGAGGCCACCGCCAGCTGGGCGGTCTGGACCGCGGGCTGGCCGGCGAGCGCTGTCACGGCCGGAACGGGCGCGGGCGGGACTGTTGACGAAACACTGGATGCCGAGGCCGCGGAGCCCGAGAGGAGCAGCCATCCGAGGCCCAAGCCGGCGGCGAGGCCGGCCCGTCGAGCGAGGGCGAGCGCGAGCGCACGCACTCGTGATCCAGGCGTTGACCGCACCTCCCCCTCCTCCCAGACAAGGGTTCGCTTGCCACGCAGTGCGCCCATGCTAGGCCGCACGAGCCGACACCGCCAGACTCGGATCGACCTCATCGGCCAGCCGACCCGGCAGCGGGAACTTGGGCTTGCCCTGGCGGTCGCGCAACCTCTTCCGGCCAGTGGAAGCCGGCCCGCGCCCGGCTTTCCCCGTCCAAGGCAGGGCCCCTACACTCGACCCCGCAGCCCTGTGGTCGTTAAGCAGAAGCGTCACGAGGAGGACGGTCATGGTCGACGTCACCGGCATGCTCCACGCCCTTCGGCCCGAGGAGCTCCAAACGCTCCGATCCCGTGGTCCCGCCCAGATTCTGGACGAGGCGCTGCTGGAGGCCATCGATACCGCGGCGGGCGGTCCCGGGGAGGGACGCGGGTACTACGTGGTCCACGGGCACCTCTGGCCGGTGGAGAACCGGGAGTACCACCTCCGGGCTGACGTTGCCGAGGAGCTGTTCGGGCCGGAGGCACCCGCCTGAGGGTCGCCAATGTCGCAGAGGAGGGCGGGGGTCGCTACGACCCCCGCCCTTCCTTCATCCCTGAAGCTACGGGCTAGCCTGCCGCGGGGAGTGCTGCGCCCACGGTGGCGGCCTCTGCGGCCCTCCGCCTCTTCATGAGCACCGCGAAGTAGGCCGCCGCACCGGCCCCGATGACGCCGATCACGGCCGTGACGATGAAGAACAGGCTGTTGGCGCCCGCGACGTCCTTGCCGAACGCTGCGTAGATGGCACCGCTGATCTGCGGGATGACGATGTCGGGGAGGTAGCCGACGAAGGAGATGATCCCGATCGCGATGCCGGTCGCGGCGGCGGGCACGCGGCAGTCGTCGAGCAGGGACCAGTAGACGCCGCGGATGGCGTAGAGGAACAGGCCCACGGCCACCACGAGCACGTCTGCCACGGCGGTGGATCCGCTGGGGAGAAGGCTCAGGCCGACCAGTCCTGCTGCCGCGGCGGTCATGGCGACGGCGAGGACGCGGGACTTGCCGAGCCTGTCGGCGAGGTAGCCTCCGCCGAATCCGCCGATCGGGCGCATCCAGAGCATGATCACGGTGACGCCGCCGGCGTTGACGGGCGAGACCGCGAGGTTCACGTTGAGGAATCCGGAGAAGTAGTAGTGGGCCCAGAAGAGGGTGTAGCCGCAGAAGAGGACGATGCTCATGACCCAGACTTCGCGGATCTTGAGGATGCGGCGCACGGCGGCGAACGTGGACTCGACGGGCTCGTCCCGGGTGGCCTTCTCCTTGGTGTCCCCGTCCGAGAGGACGAAGAAGATCAGCACGGCGATGGCGATGAGGACCGCGCAGTACATGTAGACCACGGCCTGGAAGCCGGCCTTGGAGGACGCGAAGTCGGGGGTGCCGCCCCCGGCGAAGACGGCGAAGAGTCCCACGGCGCAGCTGGCGAGGATCGCCTCGACCAGCCCTCGTCCGCCGTCCAGGGCGCCGAAGTACTTGCCCTCCTCGCTCTTGTCGGCCAAGAGGCTCACGGTCTTGAGGATCGCGCTCCAGAACGTGAAGACGGTTGCGAAGCCCCAGGCGAGGTAGACGTACAGCAGCATGGACTTGTCCGGGACCTGGGCGTAGAACAGCCCGGTGACGGCGGTGACGGCCAGCGAGAACACGATCAGGTACCGCACCGGGATCCTGTCGGCCAGCCAGCCGCTGGGGATGTAGCCGATCACAAAGATGATTCCCAGCATCGAGTAGAGGTCGGCGAGCTCGGAGTTGCTCAGGTGGAACACCGTCAGGATGGTGGCTTCGAAGTTCTGGCGCAGGTAGACCAGGGGGTAGATCGCCCCGGCGGCCAGGATGAGCAAGGCGAGCTGAAAAATCTTCTTCGATCTGCCGAGCTTAGGCATGGGAGATGGCTCCTTTGTCATCTGTGAGGATCTGGTGGATTCTTTCGAGGATGGGGTCCGTCTGACGGGGTATTTCCCCCGCGACGGCGCAGAGTTCGGCGTAGAGCGCAGCGTTGTGGGGCGTCGGCTCGAACCGGTCGTGGCGCCGCACCATGTGCTCACGGGCTTCGTCGAAGCCGGTATAGATGCCGCAGGCCACGGCGGTGCAGATCGCCGCGCCGAGGCCGGCAGCGTTGCGGACGCCGTTCCTGACGACGGGGACGTTGAAGACGTCGGCGAAGATCTGCGAGGCGAGGTCGCTGTTCGAGCCGCCTCCGGAGAGGACGAGTGTCTCGACGCCGAGGCTCCGCTCCGCGGCCATCGCGTCCATGTTCCGCTTCATGGTGAAGGCGATGCCTTCGAGCACGGCCCGGTACATGTGGGCGTAACCGTGGCGTTCGTCGAAGCCGATGAACATCCCCTTCTTGAAGGGCTTGTTCGGCGGAGCGAGCCAGTCGAGGACGCACAGCAGCCCTTCGCTCCCGGCAGGAACGGCCGAGGCCGCGACGTTGAGGTGCTCCTCACTGCTCAGACCGGCCTCTGCCGCGGCGAGCGCGATCTCCGTTCCGAGCAGGTCACGGAGCCACGAGACGGTCCACATGCCCCGTCTGATGCCGGCGCACTCGTAGATGTAGCGGTACGGCTCGGATGCGAAGTTCGAGAAGAAGTTCTGCGGCTCGGGGGCGAACTCCTTTCCCATGACCATGCCCGCGATGTACGTGCCGAGCGAGACCATGCCGGTGCCGCCGTCCCGGAGTCCCGAACCCAGCGCCTCGGTGGCCTTGTCGTTGGCCGTGTGGACAACGGGCAGGCCCTCGGGGATGCCGGTGTGGCTGGAGAAGGCGCTGTTGACGTATCCGCCGATGTCCCCCGGCATCTGCAGGCGGTAGAGCATGTCGCGCGGCACCTTGAAGGAGTCGAACGTCTCCCGGTCGTCGAACCAGTCCCAGGTGCGGACGTCCATCGGCCAGGGGCCGATGTAGTTGGCGACGGTGTCCGTCAGCTCGCCGGTGAGGCGTCCCATGAGGTACCCGGAGGCGGTGGTGACATAGGCCACCTCCTCGTTGGTGTGCTCGTAGGGCCTCGACAGCCTGTCGTCCATCCAGCTCTGGACGGGCTCGGCGAGGGTGCCGTCGCTGCGGACCAGGGCCCTGCAGCAGCGGATGCTGCAGAGCCCGACGCCGACGATCTCGGCGGGGTCGCCCGGGAACGCCTTCATCACCCGGGACGCCGCGGCGACCAAGGACGTGTAGAGATCGTCATCCGGGTGCTCAGCGATCCCTGATCCGGGCGTGTGCATGGGCGCCAGCGGCTGGCTCGCCTCGCACACGACCTTCCCGTCCGTGTCGAAGATGGTGGCCTTCGAACTCTGCGATCCCCCGTCGAGTCCGATGATGTACTTGCCGGTCATGGTTGGGTCCTAGTCTGCTGGGGCGCTCAGCGCACCAGATAGCCGCCGTCGACGCTGAGGATGTGGCCGTTGACGTAGTCCGAAGCCCTGCTGGCCAGGAACACCGTGGCGCCCATGAGGTCCTGGGTCTGGCCCCAGCGGTTGGCCGGGATGTGGTCCAGGACCCGCTGGTTGGCTTCCGGGTTGGCCCGGGTGTCCGCCGTCAGCTCGGTGGCGTAATAGCCGGGCGCGATGCCGTTCACCTGCACGCCGAACTGGGCCAGTTCGTCGCAGTAGGCCTTGGTGAAGCCGGCGATCCCGTGCTTGGTCGCGGCGTAGGCCGGTGACCATTGGCCCCCGAGGAAGGTGAACACCGAGCAGATGTTGATGATCTTGCCGCTGCGCTGGCGGACCATGTGCTGGGCGCACTCGTGGGCCATCTCGAAGGCAGCCGTAAGGTTCAGCGCCACCATGGGGTCCCACTGGGACCGGGTGTACTTGAGGACGTCAGGCTCGTTGATGCTCCGGCCGGCACAGTTCACGAGGATGTCGACGCTGCCGAACTCCTCGACGCACGCGTCGACGACCTTCTTGGGGTTCCCGGCGACGGTGATGTCGGACATCACGTAGGAGTACTTCGAGCCGGTCTCCGCCACCATGGCGGCAGTGCGGCCGTCGTCGGGCATGATGCTGGCCGCGAGGACGTTGGCCCCGGCCTTCGCCAGCGCGAGGGTGAAGGCCTGGCCGAGGCCGGTGTTGCCGCCGGTCACGATGGCGTTCTTGTTCTTCAGGGAGAAGAAGTTCATCTGGAAGTCGACGATGCTCGACTCGGACATGCGTGCTCCTGCTGGGTTCCTGGTGGTTCATGGGGGGCGTGGCCGAGGCGACGGCTCGGCCCCGTGGGGGGCGGGGCCCTGCTCGGGCTCGGCCCTCAGAGCGGGAAGATGGTTCCCGGGTTCATGATGCGGTTCGGGTCGAAGGCGGACTTGAGCGTCTCGAGCATGTGCAGCGAGGATCCGTACTCCTCCGCGAGGAAGTGGGTCCGGTGCTTGCCCACGCCGTGGTGGTGGCACATCGACCCGCCGCGCTTGAGGGTCTCCTCGACGATGATGTTCTGGATCGGGTCGTGGTAGACGGTGCGCTCCTCCGTGGGGTCCACGTCGATCTTGTAGTAGTAGACGAAGTACATGTTGGTGCCGTTGAGATAGCTGTGGCTCGAGTGGCCGCCGAGGAGCGTGAACTCGGCCGGGACCTCCCGGCGGATCCGGGCGAGGGCGCTCGTGTAGATGTCGTTGATGACGCTCCAGTTGCCCGAGATCTCGGTGGTGAAGCCATTGTTGAGGGTCTCGCGGATCTCGACCCTCTCCTCCTCGATCTTGGACACGTCCCAGTTGAGGTGGTTGAACCAGTCCTCGATGAGCGAGTCCGCGACGCGGTCCACCGCGGGGTACTGCGAGACGATCTCCTCGATCGCCGCTCCTGTTGCATCGGCCAGCGGCTGGGGGCCCTCGGCCATGAAGATCAGCACGCAGCGGCCGTCGGAGAAGTGCTTGAAGTGGTAGAGCCCGTCCTCCTGGTCGTAGAGCCGCGCGACGGAGGGCCGGTACCCCTGCGTGACGACCTCCCGGAGGATCTCGAAGCCCGTCTTCATGTCGTCCAGGAGGTACCCGTAGAAGCGGTTGTTCTCCGGGTAGTAGCGGAAGATCTTCACGCTCACTTCGGTGATGAAGTTCAGGGCCCCCTCGTTCCCGAGGATCAGGTGGCGGATGTCCGGGCCCGCAGCGCGGCGGGGGACATTCTTGATCCGGCAGATCTCGCCGTTGGCGAAGACGGTCTCGGCGCCGACGAGCATGTCCTCGATCCCGCCGTAGAGGGTGGAGAACTGCCCGATGGACCGGGTCGCGACGAGTCCGCCGAACTGGGCGATCGGCTTGGACTGAGGCGAGTGGCCCGTGGTGTAGCCGATCTTGCGGAGCTCGTCTTCGAGGTCCTGGAGGCGCACGCCGCACTGGACGGTGGCCAGCATGTTCTCGGTATCGATGTCGATGATCTCGTTCATCAGGGACCCGTCGATGACGACCGAGTCCTCGACGATGGTCTCGAGGCCGCCCTCCGTGGCCGACCCGCCGGTCTTCGGCACCACCGCGATGCTGTAGGCATTCGCCAGCTTGAGGACCGACGAGACCTCCTCCGGGGTCCGGGGCTTCACGACCGCCGCCGGCAGCGGGAGGGAGTAGATGCCGAAGACGTTCTCCACCTTGTAGTAGCGGTCCACGCTGTTCTCGCGGAGGGTCTGCTCGTCCGTGAGGACGCGCTCGCTGCCGAGGATGTCCACGTAGGCGCTGACGATCTCTTCGCGTGTGAGGTTAGCCAATTCCGATTCTTCCGTTCCTGAGTTGATGGGCTCGAGAACTCCGCGGCGGCTCGAAAAGGTCCACAAGAATTTGGCACAAAAAAAGAGAACAGCGATCCCCTTGGAATTGGGGGTCGCTGTTCTCTAGGTTTCGAGCAACCATTTCGGGACACGTCCCGAAACTGTATGAAGTTCTGAAGTGTGACGACTCTAACACAGCCTTCAAGCGGCTGTACAGAGGTCTCCGGTCTACATGAGCCAAACGCCGCGGTTGGACGACGCCACGGCCACAGCCCCCGCGCCGAGCGCCCCGATGACGTCCTCCTTGTCGCAGACCAGGCCGCCCGCGATGAGCGGAAGGTCCACGTCCTCGCGGAGCCACGAGATGACGCGGGGCATGCATCCCGGCAGAATTTCGATCGCGTCGGCACCCGAGAGGCCCACCTGCTTGGGCACGTTGTTGTAGCTGAAGGAATCGACGAGGAAGAGCCGATGGATGGCCATCAGGCCCGCGGTCTTCGCGGCACGCACAATCGCCGCCTTCGAGCTGAGAATTCCGTCCGCCTGCGTGCTCGCCTTCAGGAAATCGACGACCACCGGCTTGCTGGAGAAGCCGTCGAGCAGGTCGACGTCGACGAAGACCGTCTTTCCAGAGGCCTTCAGCGTGCCCACGATTCCGCCGATGGACATCACGGACCCGTAGAGGACGAAGACCACCGGGCAGGGAGCCTTGAGGACCGCTCGGAGTCCATCGTCGTCCTTGACGCTCGCGATGACCGGATGGCGCGACAGGACGGCGTCGATCTCGGCTGATTCCTTGGGCGTGCGGCGTGGCGTGGTCAAGGACATGGCTTGCATCTCCTGCTGTGAAGCTCTCTTCCCGCGGACGGCAGCACAGACGCGGTCCTCGAGAAAGGTCGACTAATCCTACCGCCTTGTCCCGTGGTGAAAGGAAGGAGAGCTGAGCTGCCGGCCGTCGTCGTCCGCGGCTCCGTGCTCCGACGACACGCCGGACGAGCTCCACCCTAGACAGACCGGTCTGTCTACTAATACTGTTCCGAAGCACGGGCTACAGAAGCACGGGTACGGCTGAGAAGGCGCCCCAGAGCGCCGGAATGGAGCAGGGTGATGGGGGAAAATCCGGGAATGCAGCCACTGTCGGATGAGGAGCTTGCGGCGGAAGGCATCACCGCACTGCCGGACAAGGAAGTGGCGTCCATCCTCGACCTCAACGCCGACCTGAATCTGGGGATCCAGGCCGCTGCCCCCATCGACCTGGGAGTGGCCGCGAACGCGAATGTGGCCGCACCCATCGATGCTTCCGCGTCGGCCAACGTCCTTTCGGCCGGCTCTACCGCGGCAGGGGTTGCGCATCAGGGAGCGCTGATCGACCAGGGCATCAATGCAGACGCGACCGCCAATTCGGTGCAGGACAGCAGCGTCGGGCACGCGGCTGGGACCGGCACCACCGACGGGTCGACAGCCTCTTCCCCTGCGCCCAGCGACGGGACCACGGGCGGTGCCACGACGACGACCGATCCGACCGGAGCCAACGGCAGCCTGCTGGACGTCAACGTGAACCTCGACGCCAATGCCGGCATCGCTGCCCCAATCAACGGTGCAGCAGCCGCAAATGCGAACGTCGCCGCACCCATCAACGCAGGTGTGGCGGCCAACATCGGGACGGTGGACAGCACGTCCGTCGCCGATGCCCAGCAGGAAGCGGTCATCAGCCAGCACGTGGACGGGGCTGCGACAGCAAGCTCTGACCAGCACTCGAACCTGCAGCAGTAGGCTCCTGTGACGGTGCCTCCGGGACGTGCGCCCGCGCCTGCGGCCCCGGCGTCCTCGGCTCCGGACATCGGCGGCCATGTCCCGGCACGTGCCGAGGGTGTGGAGCTGATCGGTGAGCTGAAGGGCTCCGGCTACCGGGACGCACCGGCTCTCGTGCGCCGCGCGGACGGCCAGACCCTGCAGCTGACGCCGCTGCTCTATTCGGTCCTCTCCGCTGTGGACGGAACAAGCAGCATCTCGGAGATCGCGGGGCGCGTGAGCCAGGGCTCCGGCCGCCTGATCACCGCAGAGAACGTCCGCACGCTCATCGACTCGAAGCTGCTCCCCCTGGGACTGCTCGCGCGGGCCGACGGTTCCCAGCCGGAGGCCCGCCGGTCGAACCCGCTGCTGAGCCTGCGCTTCCGCTACACGGTCACCGATGAAGAGAAGACGCGGCGCCTGACGGCGCCGTTCGCGGCCCTCTTCCGCCCCTGGGTTGTGGTCCCGCTCGTAGCAGCCTTCCTGGTCGTGAGCTGGTGGGTACTGGCGGAGAAGGGGCTCGCCTCCGCCACCTATCAGGCGTTCGACAGCCCGGGCCTGTTGCTGCTCGTCGTCGCCGTGACGGTCTTCTCCGCGGGATTCCACGAATTCGGCCACGCCGCTGCCGCACGCTACGGCGGCGCCACACCGGGCGCCATGGGAGCCGGCCTCTACCTCTTCTGGCCCGCCTTCTACACCGACGTGACCGACTCGTACCGCCTCGGACGTGGCGGGCGCGTCCGCACGGATCTGGGCGGCCTGTACTTCAACGCCATCGTGACAGTGCTCATCGCCGGGATCTGGTGGGCGACGCGGTACGACGCCCTCCTCCTCGTCGTCCTGACCCAGATCCTGCAGATGATCCGCCAGCTCACACCTCTCGTGCGCTTCGATGGCTACCACGTGCTCGCAGACGTCACGGGCGTCCCCGACCTGTACCACCGGATCCGTCCTACGCTGCTGGGCCTGCTGCCGTGGCGCTGGGGACATCCCGAGACGAAGGCGCTGAAGCCGTGGGCGCGCGCGGTCGTCACCCTCTGGGTCCTCATCGTGGTTCCCATCCTGCTCGGCAGCCTCGCGCTGATGGTCATCACGCTCCCGCGCGTCCTCGCGACCGCCTGGACCAGCACGGTCCGCCGCGAGGACAGCCTTGCTGCCGCCCTCGGCCAAGGCGATTATCTGGGCGCAGGCGCGCAGGGCGTCATGATCCTCGCCGCCGCCCTCCCCGTCCTCGGAATGGCCCTGATCCTCTTCCGGATGGTGACCCGCGGGGCGCGCAACATGTGGCAGAAGACGCGCGGCCGTCCGGGCCGCCGCGCAGCCTCCCTGGTCGCCGGGATCGCCGTCGCGGCGCTCCTAGCCTCCATCTGGTGGCCCAGCGGATCGACCTACCGCCCCATCCAGCCATACGAGCGCGGCACCGTCGCGGATGCCCTGGCCGCGCGGGCTCCCGTCACGGATCGCCTTGTGCAAGGACAGGAGGGGCGGGTCGCCGCGATCTGGCCGCAAGGGGCAGCCAAGCCGACGGCGGACAAGCCCCAGCTGGCGATGGTCCTCGTACCCCGCACCGGCCAGGCCCCCGCGCCGGGGAACGCCCACGGCGCGGCACCGGCCCCGGCACCGGCTTGGGTCTTCCCCTTCAGCAAACCGAGCTCCCCAGGCGATGGTGGAAATCAGGCCCTGGCCGTCACCACCAAGGACGGATCAGTTGTCTACGACGTCGCGTTCGCGATGGTCTGGGTCCAAGACGGCTCCGCGCTCAACGTGAACGAGGCAGACGCGTTCGCCAGCTGCCGGGACTGCGCCGCCGTGGCTGTCGCATTCCAAGTGGTGCTCGTCGTCGGCCAGGTCCACACTGTGGTCCCGCAGAATCTGGCCGTCGCCGCCAACTACAACTGCACCCAGTGCCTCGCCTACGCGGTGGCCAACCAGCTCGTCCTGACCCTCGACGGGCCCCTGAGCCCCGCCGGAATGGCCCAACTCTCCAAGCTGTGGGACGACATCGGCTCGTTCCAGGCCACCATCCAGGATCAGCCGCTGACGCAGATCCAGGCCCGCCTGGACCAATACGCGGCACAGATCCGGCAGATCATCCAGCAGGACCCGTCCGCGACCCACCAGGCGCCGAGCGCCACCCCTTCTGCCCGGGAAACAGCCGGCGCAACACCTAGCGCCCCGCTGCCAACCGCCCCGGCGGCACCCGGGGCCACCGCGCCAGACACCACCACGGCACCCTCGATGTCAGGGGAAGGAGCATCCGCGCCGCCTGGAACCGAAGCCCCCGCCCAGACCACCGCTGCCGACCCCACCGACGCCCCGCAGCCCGCCGATCCCGCCGCAACGCCCGTCCCGGCACAGACCACTCCCGCAAGCTGACCTCTTGCACCGTGCGAGAAGGGCGCGGAAGGTGGGCGGTTTGGACATCGGCCCTATCGCTGGTCCGAGCTTCTCCGGCCTAGATGCTTCATGCACCGCCGGGCAAGGCTCTTGCTCAGCCCTGCGCGGCGCGCCAGATCCTCGGCTCTGATCGCCGCCCACTTGTCAGGGGCCTCTTTCAAGAGAATGGTCTCGACGCGTCTGACGGCCCAGACTGGAAGGGCTGCCTGGCTCATCCGGCCCCCACGGGACCGGCGTCTGGCACGTGGACGTGCAGACTGCCCGTGGTTCCCGTCTGCTCCATGTCCTTCCTCACCTCAGGCCTCGGGCAGGGATGTCATGTGGAGGGACAGGAGCCGCCATTTCCCAGTCGGCCCCAGGCGCCAGAGGCCGCTCGTCGCTGACTGGATGGAGCGCGTGACCCCTTCGGAGGTGCGCAGGTCCAGCTGCACTGTCCCCCATCCTGCCGCGGTGCCGGCGCCGAGGGAGCAGGCCTTCTCGAGCTGGTGGCTCATGGACCGGTACTGCACCGTCCGGGCCAGGACGTACCCGCGGAGGCCTTCGGCAGTGTCCCGTCGCCCAGTCGAGTGCGTGTAGATGAGCTCCCGATCGAAAAACTCGTCCCAGCGCGCCGGGGCTGGCGCAGCCATCCATGCGCACCGCGCCGCCTCAGCCTACGCAAGCTCCTCCAGGAGGGTTCTGCTCACGGCTCCGCCCGCCGGACGGGCTCACCGCGCCCGAGATCGGGCACCCGTGCTGTGCGCACCTGGCCGCCGGCGAGCCCGACGGCGCGGACCTCCCCCGGGCCGGTGGTCATGGACTCTCCTGCCAGCGCCCGCACGAGCGGCTCACGCCAGACCGCAGCGACCGCGACGAAGGTGGCATCGTCGAGTCCGGCGAGCATGGGGGCGTCACGCCACTGCGAGCGGTCTCCGAACAGGAACGGGAGGTCGAAGCAGTGGGCGGCGCCTGCTCCCGCGGGCGCCTCGACGTCCAGCCGCGACACGTGCACGGGAATACCGGCCCCCCTCAGCTCTGCTGCCAGTTCACGCGCTGGCGACGAGAACTGGTACTCCGTCATGTCCGAGGTCATGCGTTCCCAGGCGCTGCTGGCGGATGGCCGATCGTCCGGCCTCTTGAAGTGCCGGGCGCGGAACCCTGCGGCGGCCTGCTCGGGCAGTTTCTCGGCGGCGCCAGGAGGGATGAAGGCGCGCGCCTCGTGGGCGGTGGTCGAGAGGAGGACCTCGCGGATGTCGCCCAGGCGCCCGACCGCGGCGCGCCAGTCCTGGACGTCGCCGGCGAGCCGACCCCCGGCCAGAGGCTGGACCCCGAGACCGCGGCCGGCCCACGCACGGTTGATGGTGGACGAGGCGGCCACGAGGCAGGCGGCGTCAGCGTCAGCCGGGTCGGCGCCGCCGAGGGCTTCCGCGAGCAGCCGGCGGCGCTCAGCTGAGCCGTTCGGACCAGGCGGTGGCTGGTAGGGAAGGCTGAAGAGTGCGAGGCGGCGGATGCGTCCGGCCAGCGAGGGATCCTGCGCGGCCGCGAAGGCGAGCCAGGCCCCGGCGGACTGGCCCGCGAGGGTCACGTTCTCCGGGTCGCCGCCGAAGTGCGCTGCGTGCTCGATGGCCCAGTCCACTGCGGCGAGAACGTCGGACACGGTGGCGACAGTCCCGTCGGGGCCAGGCAGGAAGCACGCTGCGGCGCCGAGCCGGTACGCGGGAACAACGACGACCGCATCTGCGGCCTCGGCGAGCACCGAGCCATCGTGCCAGCGGACCGACGCACCCCCTGAGACGTACCCACCGCCGGGCAGGAACACGACGACGGGCGCGGCGGGACCAGCACCGGCGGGAGCGTACACGCTCACTTGGAACGCGTCGTCCTCCTGCTGCACCTGGGAAGCCGCCGGACCGAGCAGCCAGTCGAGTCCGCCCGGCTGTTGCGGGAAGACCATCTGCTCCTCGGTCGTGCCCACTGGCGCAGGAGGGACAGGCACCGCTCGCGGGGAGAGCCCGCCGTCGTCCGCTGTCCCGAGGCGAGCCCACCGGCAGCGGGTGATGACGACGCCGCCTGCTCCATGCGGATCACCCAGAGAGCGGGACCGCTGCCCCGCTTCCGCGGCGCTCACGGGATCGGCTCGTACTGGGCCGGGTCGAGCTCGCGAGTCAGCTTCCAGTATTCCAGGACCGGAAGGGGCCAGATCTGGGACACCCGCCCGAACCTGTTCTTGTACCAGGTGTGGACGCTCGGGTGGCCCCAGGCCTTGGTGGCGCTTGCAGCATCGAGGCGTTCGTAGAACCCATCGAGCACCTCCTGCTTCAGGTCGAGCGCGGCCCAGCCCTGCTCGAGTTCGCGGCGGATGCCGTCGAGGGCGTACTCGAGGCCGTACTCGATCATGGAGAACAGGCTGCCGTTGACCACGTGGCCGGTGTTGGGTCCCGAGACGATGAACAAGTTGGGGAAGCCGGGCACGGTCATGCCGAGGTAGGCCTTCGCGTCTCCGCCCCAGTACTCGTGGAGATCGCGGCCGCCGCGGCCTGTGATGCGCAGCGGCTCGAGGAACTCGCTGGCCTGGAATCCCGTGGCGTAGACGACGGCGTCGAGTCGGTGCAGCGTGCCGTCCCCGTCCACGATGCCCTCGGGAACGAAGTGGTCGAGCCCGGAGGTCACGAGGGTGGTCTGGGGCTTCCTGAGGGAGGCCGCCCAGACGCCGTTGTCGCGGAGCATGCGCTTGCCGCCGAGCAGGTAGTCCGGGGTGACTTTCTCGAGGAGGTCCGGCCGACCGGCGTACTGCTCGGCAAGGATCGCGCGAAGCGACTCCTGAACCCTGTGGTGGACTTCGGAGATCGAGTCGCTGCCGGCCCACTCGGGGTCGATCACCGTGGTGTGCTGGCGCCCCTCGACGCCGAGCCAGTGCTGCCACAGCCGCAGCCACTGGCCGAAGTGCGGCAGGTGGTCCGAGAGCCAGAGGACGGCGTCTGGCATGTCGTCGTAGTACATCGGAGTGGGCAGCATCCAGGGCGAGCTGCGCTGGAAGACCGTGAGGGAAGCGACCCGGTCCACGATCGCAGGGACGATCTGGTAGGCGCTGGCTCCTGTGCCCACCACCGCGACCCTCTTGCCCTCGATGTCGACTCCGTGGTTCCATTCCGCCGAGTGCATCTGGGCGCCGGTGAATGACTCCCGGCCCGGAGTGGCGGGGATCTTGGGCCGGTCGAGCTGGCCCACCGCCGTGAAGACGGCGTTGACCCGGTGGACGGTCGTGGTGCCGCCCACGAGTACGCGCACGTCCCATTGGCGGGAGTCTTCGTCCCAGGTGATGGACTCCACGTCCGCCCCATAGACGATGTCGTCGAGGAATCCGCCGCGCTCCGCGACCGTGCGCGTGTAGTCGTGGATCTCGTGGCCCTGGGAGAACTGCTGCGGCCAGTCGTCGCGCTGGGCGAACGAGAAGGAGTACGCGTAGTTGGGAGTGTCGAGGCGCACGCCCGGGTAGGTGTTCTTCCACCACGTGCCGCCCACGTCGTGGCCCTTCTCGAAGACCGTGACCTCGATCCCGGCCTGCTTGAGCCGGTATGCGGTGGCCATGCCCGCGACTCCGGCGCCGATCACGGCAGCCGAGAACGTCCGGCCCGGCGCGACCTCCTCGACGCGCCACCGCGGGCGGCCGTTCGCCTGCGGTGCGAGGGCCATGTCGTGCTTGAGGAGTGGGCGGTATGCGGCGTCGGCGCCGTTGGTGATCCAGTCGACCACGGAGTCGGCCTCCTCGTCGCTGAGGGTGCGGACGCGGGTGATGCGCTCATCGCGGACCCGCTTGAGCGCGGCGAGCGCGAGCTCGCGCGCCTCGGCCTGCTGCTCTTCGCTCATGCCTCCGTGGGGCTTGCCGACGGTGTCGACGGGCGGCTGCGGGGGGCGGAGGTCGTCGCGCAGGATGCCGAAGTCCCCGGTCGCGGCTGCGAGGGCGACCATGAGCGCCGGAAGCTCGACCGACTTGACGGTTTGGGCGAGGAACGCGTCGTCCTCGGTGATGGGGGTGTACTGCTCGCGCGTGTAGAGGTCGTCGACCTCGCAGGCGAGGTCGACGGGTGCCAGCGATTCAGTCACAGTGCTCTCCTCGTGTGAAGGGCCGCCCGGGTGAGCAGCGTCACGTCCACATCCATAATAGACAATAAAATGTAATGATGTGCTAATAATGCATTCTATCGGTGGGCCCCGGCGACCTCAGCCGGCCGAGGAAAGCAGAGGGGCGGTCGCGTCAGACGAGCGGGCCGCCCGGAACCGGGCCGGCCACACGCCCTGCTTGCCGGGGGCAATGATGCCCTTCGGGTCCACGGCGTCCTTGAGCAGCTCCTGGAACCGGAGCGCCGCGTGGTCGTTGAAGTCGAATCCGCCGGCGATCCGGTCCATGTAGTCGACGTGGCTGCGGTACGGCGCGTAGCCGCGGGCGCGGGCCGCATCGAGGAGCCGCACATACAGCTCGCGGGCGCGGGCGAGCATCTCCTCGTTGCCGCGCTCGAAGAAGATCATCGTCACGTGGACCATGTGGCGCGGGTACAGGTGGTAGCCGATGTACAGGTCGAAGCCGCACTCGGCGTACAAGGCCTTCGCCTCCTGGTAGAACTCGTAGACCTCCTCGCCGCGCGCCGGGATGATCGGCGCCGCGTCGATGTGCCCGCCGTTCTCCGACGCCCACGCGACGGTCGAGAGCGGCCGGAGCGTGGGGACGCCGGCCATCTGGGTGCGGTCGGCCTCGGCGATGCGCTCGTGCTCGAGCGCTCGGCCGTCCTCCCCCTCATAGATCCGCGCATCGACCACCGCGTCCGGGATCGCGGCGGCGACACGTTCGCGCACGATCTCGAGGCGCCGGCGCACGAGGCCCGGGTCGCCATACAGGCCGAACTTGGCGTTCCACTGCCCGATCCCGAACTCCCGGCGCATCTCGTCGAGCCGCCAGTCGGGGATCGAGCCTTCGCCGTCCCAGAAGTCCTTCCGCGCCCCGCGCATCGTCGCGGCGCGGACCACGTTGCCGCACAGCGCGTTGTTCTGGATGATGTCCTCGCGGCGCAGCTGCGTCAGAACGTCGATGAGTGCCGGGAGGTCCTCCTCGCGCTCAACCATGACGTCCCCGTTCGCGAACGCCTGCGGAGCAGGCATCAGCCACAGGCCGCCGGAGACGACGACGCCGAGGTTGGACTGGGTGAACAGCCCGTCCAGCGTGGGCCCGAAGCCGCCCTGGAAGATCGGGCCGAGGTCTGAGTCCCCCATGGCACCCATGCCGGTGCGCAGCAGGTCGCCGTCGGGCAGCACGACCTCGAGCCCACAGAGGCTCTTGACGTGGTCCCCGAGCGGCGTCATGCCGTAGCCGCGGTCGAGCATGTTGCCCAAGATCGAGCCCCAGCCGAGGGCGGGGACGCTCATCCAGAGATCGAGGCCGTGCTCCTTGATGTACTCGAACAGGTCGAAGAACGTCACGCCCGGCTCGACCACGGCGTACCCGAGCCTGCCGTCCACTGAGAGGATGCGGTTCATCCGGGAGAGGTCGAGGGCGACCATCCCGTGGTCTCGCGGCTCGGGGCCGCCGTAGCCGAGGTTCCTGCCCCGGGAGAACGTCCACAGCGGCGTCTCCGTCTCGCCGGCGAGGCGCACGACAGCCTGGACCTCCTCGGTGCTCCCGGGCCGGACGCCGGGCCACGCGGGGCGACCGCTGTTGAGCGGGTAGGGGTCGAGATAGCCGCCCTCCCCGCCGGGGCGGACCACGTTGTCGGGGCCGACGATCTCGGCGGCACGGCGGAGGAACTCCTCGCGGGGATCTGTGGCGGGATGGCTGGACATGTTCGCTTCTTTCGTTGTTCTCGCTAGTTCTTGTGCGACTGGCCCGGGGAGCCACCACGGCAGGCCGCTAGGCTGGGCGCGTGATCCCCGAGCAGCAGCCCGCCCTCACGCTGAGGCAGGCGTGGCATTTCGTCGTGGCCGCCGAGTCCGGCACACTGGCCGAGGCCGCGCGCCGGCTGCACATGGCGCCGTCCGCCATCTCGACCTCGGTCGCCGAGCTCGAACGCGCCGTGGGCTCTGAGCTCCTCGTCAAGCGCCGGGCCAAGGGGGTCTCCCTCACGGCCACAGGTCGCGAGGTCCTCGGCATGGCCAGGGACCTGCTCCGGCTCGCCGACTCGATCGCGGCGCTCTCCCGCGAGGACCGCTCGCAGCTGCGCGGGCCGCTCACGGTGGGCTGCGACATCACCCTCGGGCCCACGATCATCCCGGCGATGCTGAGCGACTTCGCCCGGCAGTGCCCGGGGGTCGAGGTGGACTTCGTGGAGGGCTTCCACGAAGACGTCCAGGAGCGGCTGCTCGCCGGCGCGCTCGACGTCGCGTTCGTGTACGACGCCGCGGTGGACCCCGCGCTCACGACGGTCGCCCTGGCCACCGCCGCACCCCACGTCCTCCTGCCTGCGGAGCACCGGCTCGCCGAGTCCGCGACCGTCCGGCTCTCGGACATCGCCGAGGAGCCGCTCGTGCTCTTCGACTCGCCGCCCCTCGGCAGCCGGGTCCTGCAGCTGTTCCACGAGGCGGGAGTGGTGCCGACCGTCCGGCACCGCTCCCGTTCCTACGCGACGGTGCGGTCGCTCGTCGCAGTGGGCCGCGGCGCCGCTGTCCTGTACCAGCAGAAGGCGCTCGAGGCGCCGTACGCCGAGCTGGGCGTGCGGCTGCGGCCACTGTCCGTGCGCGGCGCGCTGGCGCGCCCGGTGCAGGTGGCCCTCGCTGCGCCCCGCAGCACGCGCCCTTCGGTGCGGGCACGCGCCTGGATCGACGTTGCGCTCGAGCTGTTCACCGGTGACGGGGCGGCCGACGGCGTGCCCTCCGACGGTGCGGACCGCGCCGTCGGCGCGGACTGAGCAGCGCACGGGGCCCCACTCAGGCGAGCGCGGACTCGCGCCTGGACGAGGGGTACGGCAGCCCGAGGTTCTCGCGGAGCGTGGACCCCTCGTACTCATGCCGGAAGTAGCCGCGCTCTGCGAGCTCGGGGACGAGCGTGTCGCAGATGAGCGCGAACCCGCCGGGGTTGAACGGCGCGTTGAGGTTGAAGCCGTCGCACGCGCGGGCCTCGAACCACTCGATCATGCGGTCGGCGACGGCACCCGGGGTGCCGGCCATCCACTGGTGCCCGGTCGAGCGGGCCAGATCCACGATGAGCTCTCGCAGCGTCATGCCCTGGTCGACGCTCTTGCGGCGGTAGATGTGGTAGCGCGAGCCGCGGGAGGGGTCCTCGGTGAACCACCCGGCCGGGATGGACTCGTCGAGGTCGAGGGAGGACAGGTCGAGCTTGAGGTCCGCGCCGACCTGCTTGCGGCCATTCTCCATGTGGATGTTGCGCGCGAGCTCCATGGCGAGCTCGTCAGCCTCGGCCTGCGTCTCGCCCAGGATGGGCAGGATGCCGGGGATGATCTTGACGAGTTCGGGATCGCGCCCCTTCGCGGCGGCCTTGGCCTTGAAGTCGGCATAGAACTCGATGGACGGCTGCAGGAGCGGCTGGGCCGTGTAGATGCCGTCCGCCACCGACGTGCCGAGCTCCACCCCGGGTCCGGACGAGCCAGCCTGGACGAGCACCGGCCGGCCCTGCGGCGAGCGTGGTCCGGGCAGGGGGCCCTGGACGCGGAAGTGCTCGCCGACGTGGTCGATGGTGTGGATCTTGGACGTGTCGACGTACCAGCCCGATTCACGGTCGTTGATGACGGCGTCGTCCTCCCAGCTGTCCCAGAGCTTCTGGACGACCTCGACGAACTCGGTCGCGCGGCGGTAGCGGGTGGGGCCGTCGGGGGCCTCGGTGAGGCCGAAGTTCTGGAAGCCGTCCGAGCTCGTGACGATGTTCCAGCCGGCTCGGCCGCCGGACATGTGGTCGAGCCCGGCGAGGAGCCGTGCGACGTTGTAGGGCTCGTAGAACGAGGTTGAGATCGTGCCGATGAGGCCGATGTTGTTCGTCACCGCGGCGAGCGCCGCGAGCGTCGTCATGGGCTCATAGAAGCCGTTCATCTTGATGTCGCCCCGCATCACCGTGTTGGCGTGCGCGATGTCGCCGAAGAACACGGCGTCGAGCTTGGCCGCCTCGGCCATGCGGGTGAGGTCGGCGACGAAGTCGAAGTTGGCGAGCTCGTCCGCCCGGCTGCCGTCCATGCGCCAGCTGTCCTTGTGGTAGCCCGCCGGCAGCATGAACGTGGTGAGCACCATGTGGTGTCCGCGCGAGTTGGTCATCGAGAGTTCCTTTCAGCGCACCGGGCCGCATCGCCGCGGTGATCCCTTCCATCGTGGCCGCGAGACTTCATCTCGTAAACCATCGAAATTAGGATGATATGTTCTGAAAAATCGTCTTTATAGCGCACGACGGCGCCGAGTCCCCTGCGCGCACGGGCCGCGGGGCGGCGTCGTGCGCGGCGGGGCAGAGACGTTCAGCCCGAGGTCGCGGCACCCTCCGGGGCCCGGCGAGGAGCCCGACCCTGGGCGCTCTCGCCGTCGGCACCGGGGTGCGCACCCTCGCGGCTCAGGAAGACCGCGACGAGTCCGGCGACGAAGATGGCGGCCCAGGCCACACCCACGAGCACGAACGAGCCGCCGCCCACCATGACCAGGACGGTCGCGAGCATCGGGGTGAGGCCGGCGCCGAGCGTCGAGGCGGTCTGGTACGAGAGCGAGGCACCCGTATACCGGACGGCGGCCGGGAACTGCTCCGAGATGTACGCCCCGATCGGGCCGGCAAGGAGGCCTTGGACGACGCCATTGCCCACGATCACGGCGACGGAGAAGCCGAGGAGGGTGCCGTCGTGCATGAGGACGAGTGCGGGGTAGACCCACAGCAGGCCGAGGATCCCGCCCGTGGCGAGCACAGTGCGGCGCCCGAGCCGGTCGCTCAGGCGGGCCGCGGCGAAGCACACCACGATCGTGACGACAGCTGCCACACCCTTGACGTTGAGGATGCCCTCGCGATTCACGCCCTGCTCGTACGCGACCGAGACGCCCCACGAGGTCAGGAAGCCCTGGCAGGTGTAGAAGCCGAGCGATGCGACGAGCGCGAGGAGCAGCGGGCGCCAGTGCTTCCGGAACACCTCGACCACAGGCAGCGCCTTGCGGTGGTGTGCCTCGACAGACTCGGCGTCGAGCTGCTGGAAGACCGGCGACTCGGCCACCTGGAGCCGGATGACCATGCCGATGAAGATCAGCACGGCAGAGAGCAGGAACGGGATGCGCCAGCCCCAGTCGAGGAACGCGTGCCCCGTGACGGCCGAGACGCCGGAGACCACGAAGGTGGCCACGAGGCCACCGGCGGGGCCGCCCGAGTTGGCGAACGCGGCCGCGAGGCCGCGCTTGGAGGCGGGGGCGTGCTCGAGGGCCATGAGGGTCGCACCGCCCCACTCGCCGCCCACAGAGATGCCCTGGATGATGCGCAGGGCCACGAGGAGGATCGGCGCGGCGAGCCCGATGCTCGCCTGGGTGGGGAGGAGGCCTACGGCGACCGTGGAGAAGCCCATCATGAGCATCGAGATCACGAGCATGCGCTTGCGGCTCACGCGGTCGCCGAAGTGGCCGAACACGACGCCGCCGAGCGGCCGGGCGACGTAGCCGACCGCGAGCGTGCCGAACGAGGCGAAGAGCCCGACGGCCGGCGGGAGGTTCGAGAAGAAGACCTTGTCGAAGATGAGGGACGCGGCGGTGGCATACAGGATGAAGTCGTAGTACTCGATGATCGAGCCGATGGCGCTCGAGGCGAGGATACGGCGCAGGTCCTTGGTGTTGAGCGTGTCAGAGGGGCGCTCGGCACGCGACGGTGAGTGCTTCATAGGGGTGCCTTCTGCGGGGGAAAGGTGATCGGTTTCACCACAGGATGACACAGATCACCCCACCGCAGAACATTGTGAGCTCGAAAAAACATTATTTGCCGATTCTGCAGCTCTGGGTCCTGACCCCTTGCGCCCCTCGACTCAAGTTTGTAATCTCTAGCACAGAATGTATTTTCTTGCCCTAGGGCACGACACAAGGAGGTCACCGTGGCAGCACGGACCGGAGAGCAGTACCGAGCCGGACTCGCGGACTCGCGCGAGGTGTGGCTCGGCGACCAGCGCATCGACGTCGCGACCCACCCGGCATTCGCGGGGTCGATCGCTGGCATGGCGGCGTACTTCGACTACCAGCACAAGTACGCGGACGACTGCCTCATGGTGGAACCGGAGACCGGCGAGGAGCACAACGTCTCCCTCCTGCGTCCGCGTACCGCGGAGGACATCGAGCGCCGCCACCGTGCGTTCGACCGCCTGGCCCGCTACTCGAACGGCATGCTCGGCCGCACCCCCGACTACGTCAACGTGGTGCTCGCCGGTCACGCGAGCCGCAAGGACATCTACGACCGCTCGGGCGACCCGGTCTACTTTGAACGTCTCGAGGCCTACTGGCGCCTCGTCCAGGAACAGGACCTCGCCCTCACGCATACGATCGTGCACGCAGCCATCGACAAGAGCGTCGGCGAGCTCCAGGGCATCAACGAGGACCTCACGCTGCGCGTCGTCGAGCGCACCGAGGCTGGCCTCGTGGTCCGCGGCGCCAAGATGCTCGCGACCCTCGGGCCGATCGCCGACGAGCTGTACGTCTACCCGGCGGTGCCGATCCAGAAGGGCTACGAGGAGTACGCGCTGTCCTTTGCGATCCCCGTCGCCACGCCGGGCGTCGTGGCCGTGTGCCGCGACCACTACGGGGTGGACATGGACATCGTGGACCGGCCGTTCTCCTCGCGCTTCGACGAGCAGGACGCCGTGATCATCTTCGACGACGTCCTCGTCCCGTGGGACCGCGTGTTCATCGACGGCGATCTGGGCGTGTACAACGCGATCAACGCCGCGACAGCTACCGGCAACACGCAGCAGCAGACCGCGATCCGCGCGTGCGTCAAACTCGAGTTCGCCTACGACCTGTGCACCCAGATGGCCAAGGTCACCGGCACCGAGGGCAAGCCCGAGACGGCCTCGATGCTGGGGGAGATCTACTCGTACCTGCGCATCGCCCGCTCCGTGGTGGCCGACGCCGAGAACCGCGCCTCCGACTGGGGCGGCGGGGCATTCTTCTGCCACGACGACATCTCGTCGCTGCGCACCGTCATGCCGATCTGGATGGCCCGGGTCAACGACGTCATCAAGGCCATGGGCTCGCACAATCTCCTCGCGACCCCGACCGCCCGCGCCTTCGAGGACCCGCGCCTCGGCCCGCTCCTGCACAAGTACCTGCCCGGTGCCAACGGGATCGCCCCCGAGGAGCGCGCCCGGATCTTCCGCACCGCCTGGGACTTCGCCGGCTCGGCCCTCGGCAGCCGCATCGAGCTGTACGAGCGCTTCTATCTCGGGTCCGTAGCCCGCGCACGCGCCCTCGACCACAAGAAGGCACAGGCCAAGGGCGAGGCCGGCGCGTATGCCGCGATGTTCGCCGAGGCCGGCATTGCGCCCGTCCCGACGGCCTCCGACGAGCTGGACGACTTGGCAGCTGCACCGACGAGCTGACCCGGCCGACCTCAGGAAGAGACAGGAGACGATGATGAGCGCACCCGCAGACACCGGGCGCCAGTATGCCGAGAACATCGGCGACGAGCCGGGCCCCAAGGCTGCGCGGGCGGAGCTCACCGGGCGCCTGGCCTCGCACGTGGTGGACACGCGCTCGGCCGACGTCTCGCAGGAGGCCAGGGAGCGCGCCGTCCTACGCGTCCTGGACGCGGTGGGCTGTGCGCTCGCGGGGCACCGCGCGCCGAGGGCGGCGGAACTCGTGGCGCTCGCTGCGTCGTGGGGCGGCCGGCCGGACGCCCGCATCCCCGGCACCGATGTGAGGGTGCCCGCGCGCACCGCGGCGTGGGCAGGCAGCATCCTGACCCGCACGTTCGACTTCGAGCCCGTGAGCGCCGAGGGCCCCAACGGGCAGGAGGTCGCCGCGCACATCACCGGGACCACGGTCCCCGTGGCGCTCGCGGAGGCCGAGCGGCGCGGGGCGAGCGGCTCCGAACTGCTCGACGCGCTCGTGCTCGCAGACGATGTGACGGCACGGCTCGCCGTCGGCAGCGGCTTCGACGTCTACTCCGGCCAGGACAACACCGGCACCGTCAACGGCGTCGGGGCGACGGCCCTGGCCGCGCGCCTCGCCGGGCTCGACGCGCACGGGCTGGTAGACGCGTGGGGCATTGCGGTCCAGCAGCTCGGCGGTTCCGTGGCCCCGATCTTCGACCACGCGCCCGCGTTCCGGCTGCCGATGGCGTTCGCCGCGCAGGCGGGCGTGACCGCCGTCGAGCTCGCGGCTATCGGGTACCGCGGAGAACAGGACCCGCTCGCGGGCCGCTTCGGCTTCCTCGACCGGTTCTGCGCGGAGGCGCGGGCCGATCACATGCTCGAGCGGCTCGGCGAGGTGTTCTGCGCCGACCGCGTCATCAAGCCGTGGAGTTCGTGTCGCGCGAGCCACCCCAGCCTCGACGCCGCGGCCCGGCTGCACGCCCGGGGCGTGCGCCTCGCCGACGCCGCCCGCATCCGCATCCACGTCACGCCGCGCACCGCGGCCGGGTTCGTGGGCGCTGGATGGGCCCCCGGGCGCACCCCCGAGGTCGACGCCGCGTTCAGCCTCCGCTTCACGGCCGCGGCCGCGCTCGCACACGGCACCGTCCGGCCGGAGCACCTCCTCGCTGCCGCCGACCCCGCACTCGGCGCCGCCGCAGCCGCCGTCGAGATCGTCCCCTCGCTCAACCCAGGCGAGTACCTCACCGCCGAGGTCGAGGTCCTCACCCACAGCGGTGCGACGTTCCGCGAACGCGTCGACGCACCGCTGGGGGACCGCCACCGCACACCGCTCACGCCGGCCCAGGTCGAGGAGAAGTTCCTCGCGAATGCCGAGTTCGCGGGCCTTCCCGCGGACCGTGCCCGCCGTGCTCTGAGCCTCGCCCTGGGCCTCGCCGACGCGCCAGGCGTCGGGCCGCTCCTCGACGCGATCACACTTCCGTGACCCTGTTGCCCCACGAACCTATGAGTTCTGTCCAAAGGAGGACACCATGACCGCCCAGCCCCTCGCCGCCGAAGGCCCCATCGTCGATCCCGTCGTGTTCCGCAATGTCGTCGGGCACTTCGCCTCCGGCGTCACGGTCATCACCACCGTCGTAGACGGCAAGCCGTACGGCACTACGGCCTCAGCCGTCTCGTCGCTCTCGATGGACCCGCCCATGATGCTCGCGTGCCTCAACCGCTCGTCGTCGACCCACGACCGCGTGGTCGAGGCCGGGGTATTCGGCATCAACATCCTCGCCGAGGAGCAGGCGGCGCTCGCCTTCCAGTTCGGCCGCAAGGGCGGCGACAAGTTCGAGGGCGTGGGCTACACGATCTCCGAGAACGGAGTCCCACTGCTCGACGGCGCCCTCGCGACGATCGAGTGCCGGATTGCCGAGACCGCCACGGGCGGGACCCACACGGTGTTCCTCGGTCTCGTGGCCGAGGCCAGCGCCGCAGACCGGCAGCCGCTCGCCTACTACCGGGGCACAATGGGCCGCCTCGAGCGGGTCCTCGAGGTCAAGGCGTACGACGGCGTGCGCGACTGGGTGCTCAGGCGCCGCACCCCGCTCGGCTCCGTCCTGGACCCGGTGGCCATCGGCGAGGCGATCCGCTCCGAGCCCGAGCAGGTGCAGAACGCGCTCGTGAAGCTCACCGCCGAGGGGCTCGTGTCCCGCAACGACGAGGGCCTGCTCGAGCCGCAGCCCATCACCGCCCAGACGACCGACGCCGCCTACGATGGCCGCGCGACCATCGAGTCCGGCGTCATCGCCTCCCACCTGGGCCGGCTCACGGACGACGACGTCGCCGAGCTGCGCCGGATTGTCTCCGAGCTCGAGGCGCTGCGTGCCGAAGAGGCGGGTGACCTCGATGTGTTCCTCGGCCTCAATGTCGCGTACCACGACCGGCTCGTGGCCGTGGCCGGCTCCGCGGCCCTCGTGGACGCCTTCCGCCGCCTCGGCATCGGGACGGTGTGGCGACAGGCGCTCACGGCCGAGGAGTGGTCGCGCCAGCTCGAGACGGGCCATGTGCGCGACCTCACCGAGGCCCTGGCCGCCCGCGACGTCGACGCCGCGCAGGAGGCCCTCGCCGCCCATACGGCGTTCGGCAAGAAGCTCGCGCGCGACGTCATCGCCCGGCACGGCGGCACCGTCTGACCCAGCGGCTGAAGAGCAAAGGGGGCAGGACGCGACCAGCGCCCTGCCCCCTTTCGCGCCCCGGCGTTCCCCTCTCAGAACGTGATGACCGACCGCGCGATCGCGCCGGTCTCCTGCCGCGCGTAGGCATCATTGATCGCCTCCGAACGAGGTGACCGGCTCGCCGTCGCGCGTGAGACGGGCGGGGGCACCGGCCGGCGCCTGGCCACGCCGGGGTCGAGGCAGCGGAAGGGTGCCCCGCGCCGGCACTCGCGGCATACGCCGCAGAAGTCGCCTTCAGTGGCCGCGGTCGCCGACCGCGAGGTCCCACACTCCCCCGCCCACTTCGATGACCGTCCCGGCCATCTCGTGCCCGGCCACCATCGGCACCGGCCGCCCCCGGTCCACCGACGCGACGAGATAGTCGGAGGGGCACAGGCCCGCGGCCGCGACTTCCACGAGCACCTCGTCGTGGAGCGGACGATGCCGTCGCGCAGGTGCACGAGCTGACCGGGGGCGGGGTAGGCACGCTCGGCGCCAAGAGGGGCCGGGTCTACCGACCCGGCCCCTCCGCCCGCTCAGAAGCTTGCTGCCCGGCGCTCAGTCCTTGCGCAGCCGGTGCATGATGCGGGCACGCGCCTCGGCGAATCGGGGGTCCGCCTTCGTCTCGAGCTGGTCGCGCTGGTCGCCGAACCCGGTCTCGATCACGTCCACGACCGTAGCGGGCTTGTTGGCGATGACCACGACCTTGTCCGCGAGGTAGAGGGCCTCGTCGATGTCGTGCGTGACGAGGAGGACCGTCACGCCGAGCTCCTGCTGGAGGTTCAGCACAAGGTCCTCGAGGTCGAACCGGGTCTGCGCATCCACAGAGGCGAACGGCTCGTCCATGAGCAGGACCTTCGCCTCGTACGCGAGCGCCCGAGCGATCGCGACGCGCTGCTGCATCCCGCCGGACATCTCCCACGGGAACTTGTGTCCCTGGCCCGCGAGGCCCACGGCCGTGAGGTTCTTCTCCGCGGCAGCGTTCCGCTCTGCCTTGCCCATGCCCTTGCCCTGGAGCGGGAAGGCGACGTTCTCGAGCGTCGTCATCCACGGCATGAGGGAGCGGCTGTAGTCCTGGAACACGACCGCGAGGTCGGGGTGGGGCCCGTCGATGACGTCACCGGAAACCGTGATAGTGCCCGACTGCGGGCGGAGGAGCCCGGAGAGACACCGCAGCAGGGTCGTCTTCCCGACGCCGGACGGGCCCACGATCGAGACGAACTCGCCGGCGGCGATGTCCAGGTCGAGGTCGGCAAGGATCGGATTGAGCGAGGCGCCGACGCCGTAGCTCATGCTGAGCCCGCGCACCGTCATCACGTCCCCGCCACGCGCGGGGGCGTGCTGCGCCGCCCCCTGGGCCGGGGCTGCCTGGACGGGCTGGTCCTGAATGGTCATGGGAACTCCTGCAGTGGCTTGAGACCGGGGTGAGGTGGACGGCGTCGTGCTCATTGGGCACCCGAGGCGTGGTACCAGCTCAGTACGCGGCGCTCGATGAGGACGAACAGCATCGAGAGGATGTAGCCGACGATGCCGACGAGGAGCGCACCCGCCCAGGTCTCGGGCACCTGGAACGTGGCCGAGGAATTGAGGATGTAGAAGCCGAGGCCCTCAGTTGAGGCGAACATCTCGGACACGACCATGACCGTGATCCCGATCGGCAGCGCCACGCGGATGCCGGCCATGATCTGCGGCAGCGCCGCCGGGAGCACGACCCTTCGGAAGTAGAGCCCGCGCGGGATCCGGTAGACCTGCGCGAACTTGCGCACGGTGGGCTCGACGCCGAGCACGCCGTCGATCGTGTTCAGCAGCACGGGCCACATGCACGCAAACGCGATGGTGCCCACCTTGGGCCCCTGCCCGATGCCGAACGTGCCGATGATGAGCGGCACGAGCGCGGCCTGCGGGATCGAGCGGAAGAAGTGGATGATCGGGTCCACGACGTCGCCCAGCCACTTCGCCTCCCCCAGCAGTATGCCGAGGGCGATCCCGACGACGATTGCGATTGCGAGGCCGCCGAACAGGTTGCCCAGGGAGTAGGTCGCTCCCGCCGCGATCACACCGTTGCCGAGATCCCGTACGAGGGCTTCGAGGATCGTCTGCAGCGGCGGGACGAAGAAGTTCGTGCTCCTGGCCGTCGCGAACCACCAGGCGGCCGCGACGACCACGATCAGCCACGCGCGCTGGACGATCGCCCCGGCCACGGTGGGCCGGGAGCGGCGGGCGCGGCGCGGCGTCGTGCGAGCGGGACGGGGACCGGCGGCGCGGAACGTGGTGCTAGTCATCGATCTGCCTCTTCCAGGTCAGTGCGTGGCCCTCGACCTTCTGAAGGATGACCGCGAGGGTCCACCCGACGAAACCGGTGAACAGTAGGTACGCGAAGGCGAGGTCCCAGCTGGCGTTCTGCTGCATGAGGGTGATCTGGCGCCCGATGCCGGGGGCCTGGGAGATGACCTCGACACCCACGGCGACAAGGATGGAGATGGCCGAGGAGATCCGAACACCCGTCGCGATGAACGGCAGCGCGCCCGGGAGGAGGACCCGGCGGAAACGGAGCAGCGGTGGGATGCGGAACACCGCGACGGTGTCCGCGACGGCGGCCTCCTGACGCCGGGCACCGTAGATCGTCTGGATCAGGATCGGCCACAGCGCGCTGAGGGCGACCACCACGATCTCCATCCGGGTATTGGACCCGAGGAGCATGATGACAACGGGCATGAGGGCGAGCACGGGGAACGAACGGCCGAAGTCGATGAGGATCGCCGTGGAGCGGTCGAGGAAGCGCACCGATCCGATGAGCAGACCCAGCACCACCCCCACCAGGGTGGCGATGACCCATCCGGCCAGGGCCGCGAGGAGCGTCCCTCCCAGTGCCTGCCAGAACGCGGGGCTCACGACCGAGGCCGCGACGGCTGCGCAGACCGCGCCGACCGCGGGCACCATCGAGGGAAGGAGCCCAGCGGCGACCACCGCCTGCCACACCCCCAGCAGCAGAGCGACCGCGAGCATGCGCTGGCCGAGGAGCCGGAGGTCTCGGGAGCGGAGCAGTGTCATCGGGTGCTACTTCCCCGCCGACGCCCGCTGCGGCGCCTGCTCCCACAGGATGTCCTTGACCGAGACCGCCTTCTGGAGGAGGCCGAAGTGCTTCATGGCGTCCACGCCGTCCTGGGCCTCCTTCACGTTGAACGTCACATCGGCCGGGACGAACGTCTTGGGCGCCTTGGAGATGTCCGCCTGGTTCACATCGGCGTAGACCTTGCGGACGTTGTCGAGATGGCTCGGGTCGCTGTAGTAGGCCACCGCCTCGGTCATGGCGTCGTCGAACTTCTTCGCCGTCGCGGCGTTCTGCGCAAGCCACTGCGTCGTCGACGTCCACACCGTCACCGGCATGTTCGCCTGGTACTCGCGCACGGGGTTCGAGATGCTCACGTAGCCGGCCGCAAGGATCTGGTGGTAGAAGCTGTCCGCGGCGACGACGGCGTCGACGGTCTTGCGCTCGAGGGCTGCCTGCATGCCCGCGTAGGGGACGGCGACCTCCTTGACGGTGTTCACGTCGACGCCCGCTCCCTCGAGGGCCTGCAGGACCGGGATGTCCCCGCCGGTCTTGACCCCGACGACTCCGATCGTCTTGCCCGCGAGGTCCTTGAGGCTCTTCACCGGTGAATCCTTGGCGACCAGGACCCCCGAGTTGTCGGACTTTGCGTCGACCATGCCGTTGCCCCCGATGACCTTGACCGGGACACCCTTGGCGGCCGAGGTCGCGACGTTGATCCAGGAACCGATGCCGATGTTGACGTCGCCGGAGACGACCTGGGCCAGGAGGGCAGCGGGATCGGCGCCGCGAACGATCTCGACATCGAGGCCGTGCTTGGCGAAGTAGCCCTGCTGCTGGGCGATGTACGCGGTCTCGAATTGGATCGGGGCGACGGCCACCTTGATCTTCGCGGTCCCGCCCGGTGCAGCTGCCTGGCCGTCACCGCCACAGGCCGCGAGACCGAAGGATGCCGTCGCGGCGACGGCGAGGGCTGCGGCGCCCCGGAGGAAAGAACGTCGAGTGGTCATGAGTTGGTCTCCTGCGTGTTCCGGCGGCGGCGCCGCGAGGTGCTGGGCAACGGAAAAAGGCCCGAGTAGGAACTGGTGCATCTTCGGAATGAAAATGCATTCCTTTCAACGTAATGTAACCTTGCTCTTACCGTGTTGCAAGGGTCACAGTCGATGGGGCCGCAGCGGCCTCTAGGAGTGCGACCATGACAATCGCCCACCAGCCAGCCCTTCCCCCGCTCCTAGCGGAGCCTCTCGGCCTGTTCATCGACGGCGGCTTCAAGGCCAGCACCGGTGGCGACTTCACCGTGGTGGACCCCTCAACCGGCGCCCACTGGCGACCACGACGCTCGCCTCGCCGGCCGACGTCGACCTCGCGGTGCCAGGGCATCGAGATGCTGCCTGGCCAGCGCGAACGACAGCGACTACGGGCTCAACTCGATCGTCTGGACCCGCGATCTGAGCCGGGCCCTCCTGTTCGCCGAGCGGGTCAGGGCCGGCAATGTCAGGGTCAACACTGCTTCCGGCATGGACCCCAACCTGCGCTTCGGGGGGATTCAAGCTGCCGGGCTGGGGCCGCGAGAACGGCCCGGAGGGCATCGAGGCGTACACCGAACTGAAGACAGTGACCGCCAGCCTCGCCTAGGCACGGCGCGTCGGGGGCTGGAAGCCACCTCGATCTCGTCGAGGTCTTCCAGCACCCGGAGCTCTCCGTGGAAGTGCTCGGCCGCCCGCCTCCACGTCGCCGGCGACGCCCCCTGCGGGACCAGGTGGTGCAGCCCCAGCAAGCGCACCCCGGCCCGCTTGGCGAGCTGTCCGGCCTCCTCAGGGGTCGTGTGGGCGAGGCGGTGGTGGCGCATCGAGGCGGCCACGTGCTCCGGGGCCGCGCCTGCATGCATCGCCTCGACCGCGGCGAGGTCGATCGCCTCGTGGAAGAGGACGTCGGCGCCGCGGGCGAGGAGCTCAAGGTTGGCACTCGGGCCGGTGTCCCCGGAGACGACCACCGATCCGTAGCGAGATGCGACACGGAAGGCGAACGCCGGCGCCACGGGCGCGTGCTGGACAAGTGTCGCGGTCGCCGTGACCCTGGCGTCGCGGAAGACCTCGAACGGTTCCATCGGCGGGTGCGGGTTCTCGTCGGGGTCGTATCCTCGCCCCTCCGGGAGGGCGATGTCCTGGGCCCGCAGGAGCAGCTCGACCATCTCCGACGTCCCCTGAGTGGGGCCTGGAGCGGAACGCGAGGCCGCCCATGACCATGACCGAGTTCAGATCGATGGTGTGGTCCGAGTGCATGTGGGTCAGGAAGATCCCCGCGAGGTCGGGGAAGCGCAGGCCGGCTTGGACGTACCGCTCGCCAACGCCTGAACCGCAGTCGATGAGATAGACGGAGCCGTCCACCACGACAGCCGCGGCGATGCCAGCGCGGCGCGCCCCTGGGCCGGCGGCGCGCCAGAGCGGGCCGCCCGCCGTGCCGAGCGCAATCGCCCGCATGCCGGCGCGCTCCCGCCCGGTCACGGCTGGGCCGGGCTGAGGAGTGCAGTGCTGGAGAACTGCTCTCCGAGCCGCGGCAGCACGGGCGCGAGAGCGGCGTAGGCCTCCTCACGGGAGCCTGCGGCCACCACGGCGGCGACGTAGCGGTCCGGACGCACCAGCAGCTCGTAGCCCACCGCTGCATCGAGGATGCCCGCGTCGACGGGGCCTGCCACCGAGCGCACCGCAACCGATTCGGCTCCCGGGCGTGTCACGGCGAGTTCACCTGGGCCAGTGACGGTGATCCATGCGAACCCGGACCCGATCAGGTCGTCGAGCCTGGACACCGTTCCGCCGGCCGCAGGCACGACGTCGGGCTGGGGCAGGGCGCGTCCGAGCAGATCCGCGGCCGCCGCCGGGGTGCCGGGGGCAACCGGCACAGCCAGACCTTCGTGGTAGCGCGGCTGGCGGAGGAACTTCATGGTCGTCAGCCACGTCTTCAGCCGCGGGAGGATTTCGAGCGCGGGCACGGCGGCGTCGCGGAGCACGCACACGAACGAGTTCGTGCTCATGACGACCGCGCCGATGCGCTTGGACAAGCGGACCATTTCTGCTGCGTGGGGCTTGCGCTCCGCCTCGTACGAGTCCATCAGCGAGTCGCCGGCGCGTCCGTGGACGGCTTCGGCCACACGCCAAGCTGCGGCCGCGGCGTCGCGCAGGCCCGCGTTGAGGCCTTGGCCCGCGAAGGGCGGCATGAGGTGGGCGGCGTCGCCCGCGAGGAGGATCCTGTCCTGCCGCCACCGGGCTGCCACGCGCTGCTGTGCCGTGTAAACGGCGGCGCGGCGCACCCTGAGCCGCTCCACGTCTTGGTATTCGCCCACCAGGGCTCGGATCGACGCGGGCGAGAGCATCGCATCCTCGTCCTCGCCGGGCAGGAGCATGAACTCGTAGCGGCGTCGCCCGTGGACGCCCGGCACTACGACGGCGGGCCGAGTTCCGTTGCAGTGGAACGACGCATACGGCTCGCCGGCGCCTGCATCGAGCAGGTCCACGACGATCCACTTCTCCACCTGCGTCGAGCCCTCGAGCCCGATCCCGAGCGCCTTCCGGGCGAAGCTGCGGCCGCCGTCGCACGCGAGGAGCCACTGGGAGCGGAACGTCACGGTGGTCGGTGGGCCGACGGCCGGGTTTGGCAGGCTCTCGGCTCCGGCGTGATGGACGTGGTCTCTCCTGCCGGCCGATGCCAGCGCGAAGGCCTCGTCCTGGGCCAGATCGCCCCGGAAGCCCTCGCTGCGAGGACCCCGGCGGGCCGCCGTGAGCTCGACGAGGCCATCCGCTTGGACGAGTTCCGTGGCCTCGGTCGCGAAGTGCAGCTGGATTCCGGGCCGCGCCGCTGCGGCCTTCCACAGCAGGCCCTCCATGACCGGCTGGTCGAATTGGCTCTTGCCAGGCTGGCCGAGGCGGGGGCGCGGCGGGCGGACATCAGCCAAGACCTGCCCCCGCCTGCCCGTGTACCGCGCACCGGTGCCGAGGAGCGTCTCCGGGGCGAGCTCTGGCAGGACGCCGAGCTGCTGCATGATGCGCAGCGCCTCATCGGTCGCGCTGATCGCGCGCGGCTCGTCCCCGGTGCCGGCGTGCTGCTCTACCACCGCGACGCTCAGGCCGGCGTCTGCCATCAGGCAGGCTGCGGTGAGGCCGGTCGGCCCGGCGCCCAGGACGACCACGTCAACGTCGACACTCTCGCTCACGGGAATCGGGGCAGTCATGGCGTTCAGGCGTCCAGAGTCACCGTGTTGGACAACGTGCCCAGGCCCGTGATCTCGACCTCGACCACGTCGCCCGCAGACAGGAAGCCCTTGGGCTCCATGAAGAGGCCCACTCCGCCGGGGGTGCCCGTGACGATCACGTCGCCGGCGGAGAGCTTCGTCCAGGCCGTGACGAATTCGATGATCTGCGGGATCGAGAAGTACAGGTCTGCCACGGAGGCGCTCTGCCGCACCTCGCCGTTGACCCGCGTCTCGAGCTTGAGCTGGTCCACGTCCCCCAGGTCGGCGGCCGGGACGAGGTAGGGGCCGAAGGCACCCGTGCCGGGGAAGTTCTTGCCGGGGGTCCACTGGGTTGCGGCAAGCTGCCAGTCGCGCACCGAGAAGTCGTTGTACGCGGCATAGCCAGCCACGTAGTCCCAGGCGTCCGCGGCCTTCACTCTGTAGGCGTCCTTGGAGACGACCAGGGCCATCTCGCCCTCGTAGTCGTACTGCGTGGTCGAGGCCGGCATGAGGGCCGGGGCGCGGTGGCCCATCTGGGAGTCCGCGAAGCGCGTGAAGACTGTGGGGGCCTTCTGGTTCGTCTTTCCGGTCTCCTCCTGGTGGCTGACGTAGTTCACCCCGATGCAGAGGATCTTGGCCGGATCAGTGATCGGCGGCAGCAGGGTGACCGCGGCCTCGTCGTACGCCGGGGCCTGGCGGGCCTGCTCCTCGGTCAGGGCGCCGAAGCGCCCGTCGACGACGATGTCCTTCAGCGCCGGGGCGATGCCCGCACCCGTCGGGCCCAGGTCATAGACCCGGCCGTCCAAGGACACTCCCCAGGTCGCGGCGCCGTCGGGGGTCGTAAAGGAGACGTAGTTCATGGAAGGCCTTTCGAATCGGTGCGGTGTGCAGGGGTGGCCGGAGCCGGGGGTCAGAAGTGGTGGTCGACGGGCGGGATGCCGAAGGTGCGGAAGTCGTCGGGTCGCCGATCGGACCACATGTTGTACCAGTTCTCGTCCTGGCCCCAGACGACGGGCTCGCGGTCGTCGTCGTAGATCTGCTCGAGGTCGGTGTAGAGCTCGACCACGGCGCCCGAGGACTCGACATAGTAGGCGGCGATGTTGTGGCCCGCACCGTGCCGTACCGGCCCCCAGATCAGCTCGCGGCCCTTCCGGTTCAACCGGTCGCCGAGCTTGGCGAGGTCCCCGACTGACTGGGTCTGCCAAGCGTGGTGGTGGAAGGTGCCGCGACCCTTGATGAGGGCTATCCCGTGATGATCGGGGTTGCAGCGCATGAAATACGCGAAGTCGTCGCCGATCACGTCGGAGAGGCGGAAGTCGAACACCCGGGAGAGGAACAGCATCATCCCGCGCACGTCGACCGGGTGAAAATTGATGTGCCCGTAGCGGTCGGGGCCGAACGAGAGGGGCCCTGCCTCCGCGGGCGCCATTCCGGTGTAGACCTCGAAGATCCACCCCTCGGGGCCTACGAAGGCGAAGCCGTCCGCGACCCCCGCGCTCAGGGGGCGGCTGGAGAGGATCTGGACGTTCTCCGCCGCGGCCCTCCGCCGCACTTCAGCGAGGGCGTCGCCGTCGCGTGCGATGAGGCCGAGTGAGTGGATGCCGTTCCGGCTCGACTCGACGTAGACGAGCTCATGGTGCACGGCGTTCGCCGCGAGATACACGCCCCCGTCGGTGCGCTCGGTGACGCGCAATCCCAGAATGTCGGTGGCATCGGCCACTGACGCGTTCAGATCGGTGGTCTGGATGGCCACGTGGCCCATCTCGCTGATCAATCCCCAGGACATCCGTGCTCCTTCGCTCGGCTCACTCCGGCTTCAAGGAGACACTATCGCAAAGATTGTGCATTATCCAGCGATAGTGCACATTTAGTTCGTCTTGAGCCCCACCTCTCCCGCGCTGCGGACGGCGGCCATGGTCGTCTGATAGTGGGTGCGGAGCAGCGCGGCCGTAAGGCGGGGGTCGCGCGCCAGTGCGGCGGCAAGGATGTCGCGGTGCTCCTGCTCGATGTCCCGATCCGCGTAGCGGGTTGCAGCCCCCGCCCAACGCCCGTAGAGCTGGCTCAGGTCGGAGAGGACCAGCGTGAGGTCGATCAGCACCGGGACCCCGCACGCCTCAACGAGCTTGGCATGGAAGGCTTGATGCGCCTCGTTCCATGCCTCGGTGTGCTCGTCCGGGTTCTCGGCCTCGCGGCGCTGGGTCCGCTCCAGCGTATGGTGCGCGGCCATGAGCTCGGACTCCCAGTCGAGGGTGCCGCGTTCGATCGCAAGGCGAGCCGCGAGTTCCTCGTTGACGCACCGCATCTCGGTGATGTCCTCGAGGTCGGCCAGGGAGAGCTCGGGGACGAAGAATCCCCGGTTGGGGCGCAGCAGCACGAGCCGATTGCCCACCAGTCGCGTGAGCGCCTCGCGGACGACCGTACTGCTCGTGTCGTAGTGCTCCGAGAGGGCCGTCAGCTGCAGCTTGGCCCCCGGCGTCCAGCGGCCAGCGAGGATGTCGCGTCGCAGCGCATCGTACAGGTGCTTCGAGAGCGTCTCCGCGTCGGTCTTCTTCGCCATGGCCGGATTATAGCAAGGGCGTCAGAAAACAGAACAACCGGTCAAATATATCCCTAGTCCGTGGCGATCTTTCCCAGAGGCTCACGGGCCTTCTACAGGTGCGTCACGAGCTCGACGACGAGCGCGGCCGCGCCGCCCATCTCGCCGAGAACGGGCATGTCACCGCCCGCCGAGACGAACTGGTCCGAGGAACCACGGCCCGGGAGCGCCTGCGCCCTCCGGAATGACTTCCTTCGGAGGGCCCTCGCACCACTATTTCTCACGACGTCGGGGGGGCATCATCAGGTCGACTAACGTGAAAGGAGCGGGACCGGCATACGAAGGGGTCAAAAGTCTCTTGACAATTCGTCGCCGCCAAGGTTGCCCAAATGGGAAAAGGTAGCTGCTTCAGCATTCGCATTCGCCAGTGACGGAGTGACCGGTTACGCGTGCCTTTCTGAAGCGGTTAAATCGCTGCCGCCGGGTTATGATTCCGTTTGCGGGCAGTCACGCCCGTGACGCTATTGGGGGAAGCGGATATGTCTGTGACCACTGGCTGGCGCAATGCGCCGCCGCTGCGGCTTGGTGCTCTACGCCTTGCTCCCTCAGCGCCCATCGACGCACCCACCCCGCACGATTCACATTGCACGTCGGTGAGGTGTCCTCTGAAAGGACTCTCATGAGCCATCCTAACCTCGCGCCTTATCCCCCAAGTCCCGGCTACGGGAAGATACAGCCGAGCAGCAAGTCATTCCTTGTGACCTGGTTGCTGTCCCTCCTCGTCGGCGTCTTTGGCGTGGACCGGTTCTACTTGGGCAAAATCGGCACCGGCGTCCTCAAATTGATCACCTTCGGCGGATTCGGCATCTGGGCACTTATTGACCTGATCCTCGTCCTAGCCAACAAGACCCGGGACAAGCAGGGGCTGCCGCTGGAGGGTTACGACAAGCACAAGAGGATGGCCCTAATCGTCACCGCCGCCCTCGTCCTGCTGAGCATCATCGTCAACTCTGCCCGGGCTGCGTCCACTTCCACATCAACGCCCGCTGCCTCCTCTGCACCAGCCGCCGAAACCTCTGCCACCGCTGCAGCCACGGCAACCCCGACAAGGGATCCTGCTGCCGCAGCTGCGGAGGCCTCGGCGTCCGCCAAGGCCGAGGCAGACGCCTCTGCGAAGGCCAAAGCCGACGCCGACGCCAAAGCCAAGGCCGATGCGGAGGCCGCCGCTAAGGCCAAGGCCGACGCGGACGCCAAGGCGAAAGCCGATGCGGAGGCCGCAGCCAAGGCCAAAGCCGATGCCGCAGCAAAGGCTGCTGCTGACGCTGCTGCAGCCGCTGCGGCCGGGACGCTGAGCCAGCAGAACGCTCTGCAGAAGGCTGAAGACTACCTCGGTTACACGGCCTTCTCACGCACAGGCCTGATTCAGCAGTTGGAGTTCGAGAAGTACTCGGCCGCGGACGCGACATGGGCCGTCGATCGGGTCAAGGCCGACTGGAACAAGCAGGCAGCCCTGAAGGCCAAGGACTATCTGAATTTCACTTCCTTCTCCCACGCTGGACTGGTTGACCAGCTGGTCTTCGACGGCTTCACGCCCGCTCAGGCAGAGTACGGAACCAGCCAAGCCGGTCTGTAGAGACTCGCCTCGGACTCAGATGCCCCGGTCCTAGTCGGACCGGGGCATCGTCTTCCGCCCGGGACTCGATGCTTAGCAGCACACAATCCGAGAATGCGGCCTACACGTGGGTGACGAGCGGGTCCGGCCCCGCCTTCTCCACCCCGCCTGCCCGCTCCACCGGGAAACCATTGCGGACCCAGTATTCGTATCCGCCGATCAGCTCGCGCACGCTGAACCCCTCGGCGAGCAGACGACGCGCGGTGTGGGTCGCACCGTTGCAGCCGGGCCCCCATCCGTAGACGATGAGGGTCCGGTCCGACGGCAGGCTGGCCAGCCCGTCGTCCAAGACCAGGGCATCCTTGGGCAGGTGCAGGGCGCCGGCAACGTGGCCCTGATCCCACGACGATTGCCGGCGTGTGTCGACAATGACGGCAGTACCAGCGGCCTGCGCCTCGGCGGCTGCGACGACGTCGATCTCGTACGCCAGCTTCGCGTCCACGAACGCCAGCAGATCACTCTGCGCGACCACCGCTACTCCCCTGTCTGCACCGACCGACCGGAGGTCCCCATCAGTTCCGCGAGCTTGGGGAGCTGGGACGGGTCCTCGAGCGCCGATCCGACCGCAACGACCTTGGCGCCGGCGGCAAGGAAGTCGGCCGCGTTCCCGGCGTGCATCCCGCCGGTGGTGACGAACTTGGCCGCGGGGAAGGGGCCTTTCATCGCCTTGATCCACTCGGTGCCCAGCACGGAGGCGGGGAAGGCCTTGAGCCAGGTCAGGCCTTCCTTGAGCGCGATCTGGACCTCGCTGGGCGTCGCCACCCCGGGCAGCGGCAGCAGCCCGGCATCTGCCGAGGCGCGCACCACCTCGAGGTCGAACCCGGGAGCCACGGTGAAGTGGGCGCCGGCCTCGATGGCCTGCTGCACGTGCCCGGCCGTGACGACGGTGCCCGCGCCCACGACCTTGCCCCGCTCGCGCCCGGCCGCGGCCACGACGCGCAGCGCCTCGACGTCGTCGGGGGTCTGGATGGGAAGCTCGACGACGTCGATGCCGAGGTCCCAGGCGGTCGTCGAGACGGCGAGGCTCCTCTCCACCCCGATGCCGCGGAGGATCGCCATGAGCGGCGCTCCGCCGAAGATGCTGCTGAACTCAGAGTTGTCGATCATCGCCAAGGATGGGTCCTTTCAATCGGTGGAATGCGTGAGCGCTGCGGCCGCGGCAGCGGGAGGATCTGCGACGAAGTCGCTCATCGAGAGCAGGACCAGTCTCGCCCGTTCGTGCCCGGCGCGGAGCCGACCGGAGGCGTCCGCCCCGTTCATGTCGGCGGCGAGGTAGCCCGCGGCGAACGCGTCGCCGGCGCCGACCGCCTCCAGGACCTCGGTCGGGATCGCGGGCTCGAACACGGTGCCGTCCCGGCCGAGCTCGGTGGCGCCGACGTCGCCGTCCTTGACCACGATCCTGTGCGGCCCCGGCAGGAGGACCCGCACGTCCTCCGGCGTGGCGCAGCCCCACAGGGCGTGCGCCTCGTCGAGGCCGACGAAGACGACGTCGGCCCGGTTGGCCAGCTGGCGCAGGACGTCGGCGGCCGCGCCCTCGGGCCACAGGGACGGCCGGTAGTTGACGTCGAAGGTCAGTGTGGCCCTGCTGGCAGCGACGCGCTCGATCACGGCGTCGACCAGCGCCGCGCAGGTCGCCGACAGCGCGGGGGTGATGCCCGAGAGGTGCACCACGTCGGCGTCCTCGAGCGGGACGCCCGCGAGGGTCTCGGGGCTCATCCGGGACGCGGCAGACCCGCGCCGGTAGTACAGGACCCCGTGGCCGGGGTCCTTGAAGTAGACCCCGGTGGGGGCCTCCGGGTCGGCCGTGACCCACCGCGTGTCGACGCCGCGGCTCCGGATCGACTCCACGATCCGGCGTCCGAGGACGTCGTCGCCCACGGCGCTCACCCAGGCCGAGTGCACCCCCAGATGGGCGGTGTGGCAGGCGACGTTGGACTCGGCGCCGCCCGGGTGGAGGCGGACGTCGTCGGCCGTGGCGAGGGACTCGGCACGCGCGGGAGTCACCATCATCATCGTTTCCCCGATGGTGATCAGGCGTGGGTTCGAAGTGTGCAGCATGACTCCCTATTCTCCGATCTGCTCGCGCCTCAGGCCGCGTCCCGGCGCGCCGTCAACGAGCGCGCCGCCCGCGAGCACCGGCCGGCCGGCCACCAGGACGTCGTCGATGCCCACCGCCTCGCCGAGCGGCTCCTCGTACGTGGCGGTGTCGGCGACCGTCTGAGGGTCGACGACGACGAGGTCGGCGATCCACCCCGGCGCCACCCGACCGCGGCGCCCCAGACTGAAGCGAGCCGCCGGGGCCGTCGAGAGGTGGCCGGCCGCCTCCGGCCAGGACCACGTCGGCGTCTCCCGCACGAATTCGCGCAGGTACCGCGCGAAGGTCCCGCGGGCCCGAGGATGCGGGTGGGCACCGACGAAGATGCCGTCGGAGCCGCCGATGTGCCCGGGGCTGGAGAAGATGGCCGCGAGCTCGGAGGTCGGCCGCTCGTGGCGCACTGCCATGATGGCGTTGACCTCCAGGCGGGAGGCGGCCAGCACGTCCAGCGCGAAGTCGACGGGATCGGTGCCGTTCCGGGCGGCAGCCGCATCGAGGGTGAGGCCGTGGGCCCAGTCGAACTCGGGGGCGGCGATGTGGGCCAGCGTGATCATCGAGGGCCACTCGGGCCCCAGGCTCGCGTTGCGCTCCACCTTCGGGAACCACTCGCGGCGCAGCAGGTCCCGCTGGGCAGGGTCGCGGATGGCCTCGACGACGGCCTCCGCGGGCAGCAGCGAGAGGTCCGGCGGCAGCAGCGGCATGGCCAGCAGCGTGCAGCCGCGGGTGTAGGGGTACGCGTCGAAGGTGGCGTCCACGCCGGCGCGGGCGAGCGCCTCGAGCTGCGCGGCGACGATGTGCGCCTGGGCGTGGAAGTGCGAGATGTGGACGCGGGCGCCGGAGGCCTCGGCGATGCGGGCGATCTCCTCGATCCCCGCGGCGGAGTTGGCCTCGTATCCGCCGCGCATGTGGGTGACGTAGACGCCGCCGGCCTCGGCCACCGGCGCGCACAGCGCCGCGATCTCGTCGGTGGTGGCGAAGATTCCGGGGGCGTAGTCGAGTCCGGTGGACAGCCCGACCGCGCCGTCGCGCATGCCGTCCTCGACGAGTGCGGCCATGGCGGCGCGCTGCTGCTCGTCGGCCGGGGCGGTCGAGCGCCCGCAGACCTCCCAGCGGACCGTCCCCGCGGGAATGAGGTAGGCGGAGTTCAGCCGCGATCGGCCGTCCGCCGCGGCGAGGTAGGCGGCCACGCCACCGCCGGCGTAGAGCGGGTGCGGGCCGTTGATGGCGGCGAAGTAGTCGCTCGCGTAGGCCCCGTCGCCCGGGGCGTAGGAGACCCCGTCCTGGCCGGCGATGACAGTGGTCACCCCCTGCTTGAGCAGGGCCCGCTGCACCGACTCGTCCTCGAGGAGGCCGTCGGCGTGCGAGTGGGCATCGATGAATCCGGGCAGCACGTACCGCCCTGTGCAGTCGAGGACCTCGTCACCGGGCTCGGGGGCGATCTCCCTGATCTCGGTGATCAGGTCGCGTTCGACGGCGACGTCGGCCTTCCGCATCCCCGTGCTGTCAACGAGTGTGCCGCCGCGCAGGAGCAACCGCATTCGTGCGCCTTTCCGTGGAGAGATGGTCAGAAGAAGGTCTGGACGAGGTCGACCACGCGGTCGTCGACCTGCGAGGCCACGACGGGCAGGTAGCGCCACTTGTCGAACGTGGTGCAGGGGTGCGAGAGCCCCAGCGCCACGACCGAGCCGAGCGCCACGTCGTCGCCCGCCAGCCCCAGGTAGCTGTGCTGGTCGTTCATGGCGAGGACCGAGGCATCCGTGAGCGGCGACCACGCGCCGTCCAGATCGGCCGCGACGGCGCGGGGCACCGGCAGCCCCTCGTCGAACGGGAAGTCCCGCTTCCCGCCGTCGAGCAGCGCCAGGCCGCGCTCGGGGTGGGACACCACACGGGCGACGCCGCGCATCGCCGAGCGCAGTCGGCTCGCCGTTGTTGGGGTGGCGGCTCGGGCGCTCCCCTCGTCGAACGGGGAGATCTGGCGGTAGAACCCGTCGTCGTGCGTGATGTAGGCGCCGCTGCGCAGTGTCCACAGGGTCCGCGAATCGCCGGCGCGCGAATCGTTTGCCATCGCGCTGCCGAACACGTCGGCCACCACGTCGGGGTAGGCGCTTCCGCCCGCGGTGACGTAGAGGTCGCCCTCGCCGTCGTAGAGGTCGGCCAGGGCCTGGTGCAGGTCGACCTGCCGCTCCACGTAGGAGCGCACGGCCTTGAGGGCTTTGTCCGATCGGTCGTGGGCGAGGGCGCCCTCGTAGCCGGAGACCCCCGCCAGGCGGAGGACTTCCGAAGCGGCAGCCCGCCGCGCGACGTCGTGCGCCTCGGCGAGCGTCCGCGCCCCGGTGCGCCCACCGGGGGCGCCGAGCTCGACGCAGACGTCCACCGGCCGCGGCGTGCCGGCCCGCCGGAGCCCCCGCTCCATCGCCTCCAGGGTCGCGATCGAGTCGGCCCAGCAGACGAAGCTCAGCTCGGGGTCCGCCAGCTCGCCGGCGAGATAGGCCAGCGAGCGCTCGTCGACCACGGAATTGGCCAGCATGATGGAGTCCAGGCCGAAGCTGCGCGCGGTGCGGACCTGCCCCATGGTCGCGAGGGTGATGCCGAGGCTCCCGGCGTCGAGCTGCCGCTGCCACAGCGAGGGAGCCATGGTCGTCTTGCCGTGCGGCATCAGCTCGAGCCCGCGGCCCGAGCACCACTGGGCCATCACGTCGACGTTGTGCCCGATCAGCTCGTCGTCGAGGACGACGATCGGCGTCCAGAACTCCGAGAGCCGCGGCCCGCTGGCGAGGAACTCGCCCACCGTCATCCCGAACGCGCGGGCCGGGATCCCCTTGTCGCGTGCGGAGAGGCGGGCGTTGCCCAGCTCCTCCAGTCGCAGCTTCCTTGGCATGTCTTCCCTTCGAGTGTCAGGTGTTCCTCAGCGGCCCTCGGGCACCGCGGCGACGACGTCGATCTCCACGAGGATGTTCGCCAGCTGCGAGCCGACCGTGGTGCGGACCGGGTAGGGCTCGGAGAAGAACTCCTGGTAGGCCTCGTTGAAGGCGGCGAAGTCGGCCAGGTCGGCGAGATGGACGGTGGTCTTGACGCAGTCGTCCAGCGTGAGGCCGCGCTCGGCCAAGATGGCCTGGATGTTGCGCAGCACCTGGCGGGTCTGCTCGCCGACCGAGTCGGCGACGGCGCCCGTGGCCGGATCCTGCGGGCCGAAGCCGGCGGTGTAGACGAATCCGTTGGCCTCGATCGCCTGGCTGTAGGGGCCAGCGGGCTGCGGGGCGTTGGTGGTGCGGAAAGCGGTCTTGGTCGTGACGGTCATGAGGTGTCCTCTTCTCTCTGAGTCTCGGTACGTAAGGTCTAGTGGCTGGAGGTCTCGGTGGCGGTTGCCTCGGCCGCGGTGTCGTGGAGCCGTCCCGCGTCCTCGGTGTCCGGCCGGAAGGAGGCGTAGGCGGTGGCGACGACGCCGATGAGGGCGATCACCGCGACGTAGATGATCACGGGCCACACACTGCCGAAGGCGGCGGAGAGCGCGGTCGCGATGAGCGGGGCGAAGCCGCCGCCGATCGTGTTCGAGATCTGGTACCCGATGTTGACCCCGGTGGTGCGGGCCTCGACGTCGAACATCTCGACGAGCATCGTCTGGAGCGTGCCCTGCATGGCCACGCCGGGGATCACGAAGCCGATCACCATGCCGAGCCAGATCAGGATCGCGGTCTGGGTGCTGAAGAGCGCGAAGGTCGGGTAGACCAGCAGGGCGAAGGCGATGCACGCCCCGATGTAGACCTTGCGGCGGCCGATCCTGTCCGAGAGGCTTCCCCACATCGGCGCGACGAAGATCTGCAGGACGCCGACGATCATGGTGCCGATGAAGCCCACCTGCGCCTGGGTGCCCTTGGACACCATGTAGGCGAGGCCGAAGGTCAGCACGATGTACCCGGCGATGCTCTGCGGCAGGCCGATGAGGATGCCGAGGATGGCGTTCTTCGGGTGCCGGAAGACTTCGCGGAGCGGGGACTTCCGCTTGGCGCCCGCAGACTCTCGGTTCGCCGACAGCTCCTTGAACTCCTCGGATTCCTCCAGCTTGGACCGCAGCACGATCGCCACGATGGCCAGGACCAGGGCGAGGAGGAATGGGACGCGCCAGCCCCACTCCATGAAGAACGACTTGGGGCCGGCGCCGAAGGCCGCCATCAGGCCGGCCGAGGCGACGTTGGCGATGCCGGCGCCGCTGATCAGCAGCGCGCCGTACAGTCCGCGCTTGCCAGCCGGGGCGTGCTCGACGACGAGCGCGGCCGCGCCGCCCATCTCGCCGCCGACGAACAGGCCCTGCAGCATCCGGAAGAAGAGCAGGAGGATCGGTGCGGCGATCCCGATGGTGCTGGCCGAGGGGATCAGGCCGATGGCCGCCGTGGAGATGCCCATGCCGATGACCGTGATCATCAGAGTGGTCTTCCGGCCCATGCGGTCGCCGATGTGGCCGAAGACCAAGCCGCCGATCGGCCGGAGCAGGAAGCCGAACGCGAAGCTGGCGAATGAGGAGAGCGTTCCGACCACCGGGTTGGCAGCCGGGAAGAACACCGCGGGGAAGACGGTGGCCGAGGCCAGCCCGTAGAGGTAGTAGTCGAAGTACTCCATGAGTGTACCGATCGCGCCGCCAGCGACCGTGCGGCGCTGCTTCGCTGAGATCGAGCGCCACCCCGATTGCGGTACCTGGTATGCCTGTGCCACGAGAGCCTCCTTGCCCCGATGTGTGCAGATGCGGTGAGTGCGGGCGGCGAGTCGGCCTGCCCTTCGATGACGAAGCTAGCACCCTCTTGAACAGTCTGTCTACGGCTAATACAATTTGTCTATGGCCTTCGCGGCGCGTAGGACTGACCCATGAGCGAGGTAGACATGACCCTGACTTCGGCCCAGCCGGCGGCGGACCACCCGCTCGCCCGCATGGGAACGTACGAGTCCGTGGACGAGATCCTCGCCGTGTTCCGCCCGGCCATGCACGCGATGGCCGCGGCCGTGGGGCCCGGATGCGAGGTGGTGCTCCACGACCTCTCGGCGCCCGACGTGGACCTCGGCCATACGATCGCGGCGATCGAGAACGGGCACGTGACCGGGCGCGAGGTGGGCGGCCCGTCGTCGAGCCTCGGCGCCGGCGTGCTCCATAACCAGGGCGCGGACCACAACGCGTTCGGCTACCGCGGCTTCACGGCCGACGGCCGCGAGCTGCGGTGCTCCTCCGTGTACTTCCGCAACTCGGCCGGGCGCATCATCGCCGCCCTCTGCATCAACTTCGACGTCAGCACGATCCAGCGCCTGCAGTCCCTCCTCCAGGGCCTGCTGCCGGCGGCCGCCTCGGACTCCCCCGAGCAGCCGAACGAGTTCTTCGGCCGGGACCTCGTGGCGGTGATGGACGCGATGGTCACCGAGGCCATCCGCGAGGTCGGCAAGCCCGTGGACCAGATGAGCCGCGACGACCGCATCGCCATCCTCACCAAGCTCGACCAGCAGGGCGTGCTGCAGATGCGGAAGGGCATCGACCGCGTCGCGGCGCGGCTGGGGATCTCGCGGGTGACGGCGTATTCGTACCTCGACGAGGCGCGGAACCAGCCCGGGGGCGAGTGACGGCACTGGCCGACAGCGCGCGTACGGGCAAAGGGTCAGTCCGGGTAGAGGGTCCTACTAGGCCTCTTTGTCGAGGAAGGTGACGCTAATCCCGCCGGCTTTGAACAAGCCGGTGAGCATTGATTTGGTGTTCTCCGCAGCGCGCTTTCGAAGTTCTGAGTCCTCGGCGGCCGCTGCCAACTTGGATTCAGCGAGCTTGTAGAACTGGGCTTGTTGTGGCGTCTCCATTGCATCGGCAATCCGGTCGAGGACGCCGCGGTCCTGGGAGAAAACATAGGATCGGTCGTGGTCAAGGTTCGGCTTGTCGAGCTGCGCCTTCGGCAGCCGCACCGTTGCTGACTTGCCGTCGGAGGAGACCATCACATCCTGATCCACGAGACCAGCGAGGTCGACATAAGCGTCGACGGTGCCCGCCGCGACAAACAGCGTTCGCCGACCCGCAATGACTGAGGGGACCCAAGTCACGTTGTCTTCGACGTCGACCACTACCTGCAGGTTACCGACAGCAGCGTGGTACTGGCTGATGTCATTGATCGACTTCAGAAGTGCCGGCTGGCTGCGGTCGACCCGTTGCGGCTGGAACGGATTCAATCCAGACGCATTTGCCACGAGAAGCCCGGCAAGTGCCACGCCGATCACGACCGTTGCAGCGCGCCAGAGAAACGAAATCATTGAAGCCCCCTCAGCCCCCTGAAAAGCCCGGGATCCTCCCCGTTCTTCTTTGGAGGGCGCTCACAAGCTGATTCGGCCCAACTGTAGCGCAGGCCCGGCGCACCGCCCTGCACGCGAGAGCGTCAGACCATTCATCGGGTCATTCGCACCCGCGAGGTCCAGGCACTGCCATCCCAGTAGCGGAAAGGCGCCACCCCTTCAGGGTCTGGGTAGAAGCCGGGGTCTCTTGGCGTGTCATTGGTCTCCGCGCTGAGAGCTGCTGCTGATACCGCAGGAGAGTCCACTTCAGCCGTGAGGTCGATGAAGCCCGCGTGGGCGACTGCGGGCGCCGGTCGCGTCTGGCGTGCTTTGGTCCGCTCGGCGCGGAGTCTTTCTGCCTCGGCTTTCTTCTCTTCGCGGGCCCGCGCCTGCTCCTCCCGTTTGGCGGCAGCGGCCCGGTCCTTCTCGGCAGCCGCACGCTGCTTCTCCTGTTCCTTTGCAATGGTCACGGCGCCCTCGCGGCGCTGGAGGTCCGTCAGGGCCTCCCTTAGGCCCGGGTAGCGGGAGTTCTCGGCAAGGATCTTCTCCAGGTCCATGCGAGCCCGCCCGAAGGTGCCCTCCTCTGCTTGGATCTCGGCCCGTAGGGCCAACGCCGCGTGACGGATGTCGGCGCCGAACTTCTTGGAGGTGGTCAGCGGCTTAAGGCACTCCTTGGCTGCGGTGTAGTTCGTCAGGTTCATCTGCGCTTCGGCCCGAAGGAGCGCCAGGCCTGCCGTGAGCTCATTCTGGATGGCTAGGCCATCGGTCAGTTCAACAACCTCTTCCCAGCGTCGATTCTCACCGTAGAGCTCCGCCAGGCTGAGGGCCGCCGGGACGCTCGGCACGGCGTCCTCGACGAGTTGCGCTGCTTCCTGAAGCCGCCCAAGTGCCTGCAAAGCCTCGGCCCCGGCCAACCGCAGAAGCGTCTCCCCCAGCGGCAGAGAGGCCGAGATCCCGTCGTAGATCGCCAGCTCGTAGTCGAAATCGGGGAGGTACTTCTGGACGAACGGGTGGTGGACAATGTCGCCGGGGGTCGAGACGGCGTGCTGGAGATAATCGGCGGCTCGCTCGAGCTGTTGGACCTCGAGCATCCTGAGTCCGAGAAGGGCGTGGGCGACCTTCTCGAACTTCGGGTGGAAGCGGACGGCGTCGTCGACGTCCAGCGCCTTGCGCTCGACCACTGCGGCGAACAGGGTCTTCTCCTCGCGTGAGGACAGCAGTCCAGGCTTCGGTGCCGATGGCGGGGGTGGTGTGTACCTGGGCCGTGGGGCGCTTCGAGCCCGGCTGCCAGACCGTCCTGATCCGGAAGAGCTTGAGATTCTGCGTCCGTTGATCGAGACGCCCGAGGCGGAAACCCTGACCCTCATGCCTGGAACCATCTGGAAACTGGTGCTGCGTTTGAACCCCATCTACTCCCCCTTGGCTATCGCCAGGCTACGGCGGAATTCTTCCGCCTCGGCCTCCTCGTTGAACTCCAACACTGTCTCCCCCGCCAGTTGGCGGACGGCTTCGAGGACCTCATGCGGGGTCGCATAGAAGAACTCCCTGCGCTGGTTAATCCTGTTCACCCGCCTGTGCTCGAACTCCCGATGTAGCCGGCTCTCCAGCCCGAGAGCGTCCTGGCTGAAGAACAAGGCATGGACGTCGTACAGGAACGGGACTCCGGCGCCGCTGAGTTCACGAATGCGTTCCGTCGGCTCCATGCGGCGGGTCATGCCGATCTTGACGATTCGATCGCCGAAGGCACCCAGATTGGAGATGACGTACACGTACCCGGCCCGAAAGTTCGCCTGCCGGTTCTCGATGTCCTTAAGCTGGTGCTCGGCCTCCTCAAGCTTCCCCTGCATTTCAGCGATGGCAGCCTCGTCACCCTGGCGCTGCGCGATCTCAAGGGCAGCCTGAAGCTTGTCGCGCTCCCTCTCGAACGCCGCCCGGGCTTCGGCCAGCTCCTTTTCGGCGCGTTCCTGCTCGCGCCGCTCTTCTCGCTCTGCGCGCAGTCGCTCCTTCTCCTCGGCGACCTTGACCTGATAGTCCGCGGCCAGACGCAGCTCCTCCAGCCGGAGGGCGTGGTACTCCGGGGTGATGCTGATGGCCATCGACTTCCCAAGCCGCTCGATCGCGCCCTTGGCCTTCTCCAACCGCTCGGACACCGGCTCCAGATTGAAGGCGCGGACGGTGCGGACGCAGTTGTCTGCCTCGGCGTTGTAAGCCCGGAGCATCAGTTTGCACTGCTCGCGGACCATGCGCGCGCCTTCCGTCAGACTGCCGTTGACAGCCCAGTTGGTGGCACCGGTGACGGCCCTGCCCTTGGCCAATTCTTTGTACTGGGCCTTCAGCGCGTCCAGTCGCTCCTTGTACTGCACAGCGCTGTCGAGAGGGTGGGCGAACTCGTAGATCCCGACGTCTTGGAGGAACACCGTCTCACGCGTCTCGACGATCTGCCGTTCGAGGGCGGCCAGCTGCTGGCGACGCTCTTCGATGGCGTGCTCAAGCCGGTCCAGCTCGAGGCGATGCGACGACGGATGGGCGGCGTCCGGGACGGGCGTCCCCGTGGACTCGAGCGCCACGGCCTGTCCGCTCTCCCCCTCGTCGGCCAGGTCCACCCCGAAGTGCTCGAGCAGGGCAGGGAGGCCATCGTTCCAGCCCTGCCACACCGACCGGACCTTCCACTCCCCATTGCGCCGGTAGATCTCAGCAGCGAGAGCGGATGTCTCCGAACCCTCCACTTCCAACGGCATCTCAAACCTCTGGCCGGCGGGAGTCGAAACGGCCAATGCGAGGTCGGGCGTCTGCCGGAGAGGTGCTCCGTTCTCTGTGGCCACCGCAATCAGGACCGATTGCCCTGGCGCGGCCAGTCGACTCAAGTCAAGGTTGGCCCTCTGGGTCGTCCGGTCCCCGGCAGAGGTTGTCCCCTCGTAGCTCGCTGACCCAGAGAGTATAGACGGCTGGTTGTAGTAGAGGAGGTGGTCGTTAGAGGCGACCTTCTGGCTCTCATCCACGACGGCGACGAAGAGGTCGACCTCGTGCGAAGCGCTCCTCAACGAGCGTGCCGCTTCGATGACAATGCGCTCCCCTTGGGGGTAGACGAGCAGTGAGTTGGCCCCCCGCGCCAACAGAGTCCTCGGCATACCTCCGACCGTACCTGAAGCCACTCAACAGGTCAGCGATCGTCGACCGAGTCTCCCTCCGGCGACGCTGTCATCGTGACCTCCCTTGGTCTTTGTCCCTTTCGGGCCTGGGCCGCGCGCCGGGACTTCTCAGTGCCGCTCCCGACCAGGTTCTTCGGAGCGGTCGGGAAGGCCTCTGCAGCAAGGCGCTGGATCGCTTCCCACTCGTCCTCGAAGCGAGGACGGTGTCCGACCGAGTGGTGCTGCACGACCTCTCGGCGCCCGATGTGGACCTCGGCCACACGATCGCCGCGATCGAGAACGGGCACGTGACCGGGCGCGAGGTGGGGGGCCCGTCGTCGAGCCTCGGCGCCGGCGTGCTCCACAACCAGGGCCCGGACCACAACGCGTTCGGCTACTTCCGCAACTCGGCCGGGCGCATCATCGCCGCCCTCTGCATCAACTTCGACGTCAGCACGATCCAGCGCCTGCAGTCCCTCCTCCAAGGGCTGCTGCCGGCGGCCGCGTCGGACTCCCCCGAGCAGCCGGACGAATTCTTCGGCCGGGACCTCGTGGCGGTGATGGATGCGATGGTCACCGAGGCCATCCGCGAGGTCGGCAAGCCCGTGGACCAGATGAGCCGCGACGACCGCATCGCCATCCTGACCAAACTCGACCAGCAGGGCGTGCCGCAGATGCGCAAGGGCATCGACCGCGTCGCGGCGCGGCTGAGGATTTCGCGGGTGACGGCGTATTCGTACCTTGATGAGGCGCGAAATCAGGCCGCACGCGAGTGATGGTTGCTCGGCTCCCGATCGGCGACCGAATGGAAAGCTTTCATGGGTCGAGGACGCGACGAGAATTGACTTATGTCAAGTTGCTTTCCTGCCAGACCTCAACGGCCGCCTACTGCTTGAGTAGTGAATGAGCATCGTGTATCGGTTCGCCTCTCATATGTGGCGGTAACTTAGCACTACCTGAGGCTCGACGCCGAAGTTTCCACAGGAACGCCCGCGTACTCCGACACTCGCAATAAAAGGGGAATCGAAGCGGCTGATGAATGACGCGTATCGAATGGACCGACAACCACTTTGCGGATCGGCAATTTCGCGAAGGCTGTGGTCGAGAATCCTGCGCCGCCACCCATTCCCGTGAGCCGCAGGTAGGGAGTAATCCCAAACCTGCTTGAACGAAATTGGATTGCGCCGTCATCCGGCGATTGGATCACGAGCCGCACTTCGCGCTCTTCGACGAAGCTTGGCTCCTTACAGTAAGCAAGACTCTCCGCAAGAACCACTGCATTAGCTCTGCACGCCTCACATCCACTTGAGGCTAGGTGGGCACACTTGAAAATAGTTGCTATGTACCCCAGGCATTCCGCCAAGAAATTGCGTTGGGCGTGTTGATCATATAGAACCTTCGCCCATTTTGGACTCATGTCATCCGGCCGATTCAAAGTCTCGACGCTCGTGAGAACAGCCAACTGGGCCGAGCTGTCAAGCACGACGGCATGCCCCTGCCCTCCCCCGTACGCACGCCATTGAGCGAGCGAATTCTCAGCGAGAGAAGCTGACGCTACGAACAACCCGCGCTGGCCTGCAGTCGCCTCCGCCAGCTTGCGGAGACTCACGAAATAGAGCTTCAGGCGTGGGTCAATGTTTTTTGAGTCCTCGACCTCCTCTAAGAGTTGATCAAGGACATTCAGGCCGTAGGATAGTTCAATTGAATCATTGAGCGAGCTCATCGAAGTCGCCCAAAGGCAGTTTCTGCCCACAATTCCTATTAGCCCGGCCGAGTCGGTATAGTGCCATATCTCGCCGGCGCCTTCATGCATGGCCAACCCGGTTGACGGCTGAATCACCACCTGGAGATTCTTCTCATCATCGGCCGAGGTTTCCGTGGGTTTCGAGCCCAAGGAGACACTCGCCCTAGAAATCAATTCAAAATGGTTTGGGTCAACGATGGGCAGGGCAATCGGCCCAGGTAGACTCAATTCACCGTCACATGAAGGGTCAGTCCCGCAGTTGAGCCTGAGGCGCCTCGGGGCACCTTCGGAGTGTTCTTCATCATCCATCACGCCCCCATTACCTTCACCCGCTTGAGAGGGGAGCCAGAGTGGCGGCCTCCCGCGCCCCTAACCAATATGGACGACGCTTCCAAAATTGTACAAGAAGAGCGCCCCAACGCGCACACTCTACAACACCGCTAAGTCATGGCTCGATTCAACGGGCTGCCCGCGCATCCGTTCATGATCTGGTGGGCGGCTCTCTTCGTCCCGGCCTCGCAAGGTGCCAACCAAACGAATGGGCCTGTTTAAGCTGCATTTCGCAGTCCTCTCACGCGGTTGCGATTAAACACGTCTTGAACGAAGCACAGCAGGCAGTGCCAGCACCGCCCTGATGGTCATCATCCGCTGCGCACCATCCGATGCCCCGATCGAGCTGGGCCTTTCATCGGCGCATGGCCTTCTGCAGCACCCTCGCCTGCCCCATTGAAGTCGAGCGTCGCCGGCCTTCGGGCTGCGCCCCGGTGCCTTGGCGACGGCTGCAGGGGGCGGGCGTCCAGATCTTGGTCGGGACTGAGTCGTGCCTGGACGGCCTCACGGTCGGAGACGCCTTCGAGGCTCGCCGCGCGCTCTTGACGGCGCTCGGCCGAGTCGTGCCGGTGGGGACTTCGTTGGCCAGCGCGTCCGCGGCGCCTACCCTCCGCCTCTGCGTCCTACTGGCTGCCGGGCGCAGTGGTGGCGAGTCTGGGCCAGACCGGGCGCCGGACCCGCCGGGCGCAAAGCAACGTGCGGTGCGCGCCGACGGCCAGCGGCCATCGAACCGATCGCGCGCCGTCCGCCGGCCGGAACTCTGTGGAGGCCGACCGTGCCACCCTCGAAAGGCCAGGGCGGCGCGGTCGCTGTCTCTTATCGCTATCTCTATTCACCAGGGCAAGCACTGGACCGGAACATGATGCTTAGGGCGCCGAGCCGGTCCAGGGCCGCCAGCCTTGCCAAGCTACTTCCACTCAGTGGAAGGTGACCCAGCACACTTGTCGGTGATCAGGACCACACTGGATCTAGACGCACAAGCCCGGCCCCGAGCCGCGCCGAAGGCCACCAGATCAAGGAGTGCTGATGTCACTGGAGACTCAGGGAACCGGCTGCCCGTTCGGGTTCGGCGCCCAGGCGGGCACCGACACCGGTGCGGCGCCCGCGAGCGCCGGCCGGACGCCGTCGGCCGTCCACAACGCCAGCCACCACGGCTACGAGCCGTTCCAGATGAAGAACCCGTTCCCGGCGTACGCGGCCCTCCGCGCCGAGGAGCCGGTGATGTACGACGAGCGGATCGACCTCTTCGTGGTCACCCGCTACGACGACATCAAGGCCGTCTTCGATGACTGGGAGACCTTCTCCTCCGAGAACGCCCAGGCCCCGGTCCGCAAGCGCGGCCTGCAGGCCACCCAGATCATGAACGAGGGCGGCTTCACCGCCTACTCGGGCCTCTCCGCCCGCATCCCCCCGGAGCACACCCGCATCCGCGGCATCGTGCAGAAGGCCTTCACGCCGCGCCGGTTCAAGGTCCTCGAGCCGTTCATCCGCCAGAACGTCGCCGACCGCCTGGACGCGATGATCGCGCGCGGCCAGGACGCCGCCACCCACCACGGTGAAATCGTCAAGGACCTCGCCTACGAGGTCCCCACCATCACCATCCTCACGCTCATCGGCGAGGACCTCGCCAAGCTGGACGACTACAAGCGCTGGTCCGACTCGCGCGCCGCGATGACCTGGGGCGACCTCACCGACGAGGAGCAGATCCCCCACGCGCACAACCTCGTCGAGTACTGGCAGGCCTGCCTCGCCCTCGTCGCCAAGGCCCACGCCGAGGGCGGCGACAACCTCATCGCGGACCTCGTCACCGCCCAGAAGGACGGTGCCGAGATCTCCGACCACGAGATCGCCTCCGTGGCCTACAGCCTCCTCTTCGCCGGCCACGAGACCACCACCACGCTCATCTCCAACGCCCTCCGCCTCCTCGCAGCAGACGAGAAGACCTGGCAGAAGCTCGTCGAGGACCCCAAGAAGATCCCGGGCGCCATCGACGAGGTGCTCCGCTACTCGGGCTCGATCGTCGCCTGGCGCCGCAAGGCCACGAAGGACGCCGAGATCGGCGGGGTGAAGATCCCGAAGGACTCCGGCATCCTGCTCGTCATGGGCTCGGCCAACCGCGACGAGTCCAAGTTCGAGGACCCCGAGACCTTCGACATCGCCCGCCCCAACGCCCGCGAGCACCTCTCCTTCGGCTTCGGCATCCACTACTGCCTCGGCAACATGCTCGCCAAGCTCCAGGCCAAGATCGCCCTCGAGGAGGCCACGGCCAAGCTCCCCCACCTCACCGTGGACGACCCGGAGAGCATCGAGTTCCGCGAGAACCTCTCCTTCCGCGTCCCCGTCTCCGTCCCCGTCTCGTGGAAGGCCTGACCGCAATGCAGGACACCCAGTACATCCAGTTCTTCGACGGCGGCACCGAGCCGACGCTGGCGAACCTCGGGGGCAAGGGCGCCTCGCTCGTCACCATGACCTCCGCCGGTATGCCGGTCCCGCCCGGGTTCGTGGTCACCACGGCCCAGTTCGACGCCTTCATGGCGGAGAACCAGATCACCGAGAGGATCCACGCGCTCCTGGCCGGCCTCAATCCCGAGGACGTCGCCGAGGTCGACGCCGTCTCCGCCACCATCCGCGACTCCATCGAGGAGTGCCCGATCCCGGCCGAGGCCCGCGCCCAGACGGTCGCCGCTTACGAGGCCCTCCAGTCCCGCTTCGACTCCCCCGTCCCCGTCGCGGTCCGCTCGAGCGCGACGGCCGAGGACCTCCCGGACGCGAGCTTCGCCGGCCAGCAGGACACCTACCTCTGGCTCGAGGGCTTCGACGCGGTGGGCGAGCACATCCGCAAGTGCTGGGCCTCGCTCTACACCTCCCGCGCCATCATCTACCGCCTCAAGAACGGCATCCCCAACGAGGGCCTCTCCATGGCCGTGGTGGTGCAGAAGATGGTCAACGCGAAGGCCTCGGGCGTCGCCATGACCCTCGACCCCACCAACGGCGACCGCTCCAAGATCACCATCGACGCCTCCTACGGCGTCGGCGAGATGGTGGTCTCCGGCCAGGTCACCCCGGACAACATCGTCCTGGACAAGGTCACGCTCACCCTCGTCAACGAGCACCTCGGCGACAAGCACGCCGAGCTCGTCCCGGACCCCGCCGCCCGCCGCCTCGTGGAACGCGAGGTCGACGCCGAACGACGCTCCCGCCGCTGCCTCACCGACGCGCAACTCACCGCGGTTGCCACCCTCGCCAAGCGCGCCGAGAAGCACTACAAGACGCCCCAGGACATCGAGTGGGCCCTCGACGCCGACCTCCCCGACGGCGAGAACCTCCTGCTCCTGCAGGCCCGCCCCGAGACCGTCCACTCGGTCAAGCCCGCCACCGCACCCCAGCCCGTGGTGAGCACGACGACGGCACCCGGCCAGGCGCCGTCGTCCGCCGCGACCGGCGGCTTCAGCTGGAACTCCGTCAAGCTCTTCGCCTAGCCCCACCCTTCCGTTCCGCCCGAAACAAGCGACAGGACACACCAATGTCGATGAAGTCCTTCCCGAAGCCGTCCGAGCTCCCGGTCCCCGCCGGAGCCGAGGGCTGGGAGAAGCTGTACCCCTACTACCTCGTGTTCCAGGACAAGCTGAAGGAGCAGGAGGACGCCAAGTTCTGGTTCTGCGACAGCCAGCACTGGCCCACGGTGTTCAAGCCGTTCGAGACGATCGGCGGCGAGTTCGCCGTCAAGTGCCTGGGCCAGTACAACGCCCGCCACCTCATGATCCCCAACGCGAACGGGATCGAGTTCCGCATCCACCTCGGCTACCTCTACATGAGCCCCATCCCGGTGCCGGAGGACCAGATCGCCGAGCGCGTGCCGCTCTTCGAGGAGCGCGTGGGCTACTACTTCCAGAACTGGCCGCGCCTGCTCGAGCAGTGGCACACCAAGGTCAAGGGCACCATCGACGAGATGGAGCAGATCACCTTCGCCAAGCCCCCGGCGGTGGTCCCGATCGAGGACATCCGCTCGGGCAAGGCCAAGGACGGCTCCGAGGTCCTCCTCGACAACTACGACCGCCTCATCCAGCTCGCCTACCAGAACTGGCAGTACCACTTCGAGTTCCTCAACCTCGGGTACATCGCCTACCTGGACTTCTTCAACTTCTGCAAGCAGGTCTTCCCGAACATCCCGGACCAGTCGATCGCCACGATGGTGCAGGGCGTGGACATGGAGCTGTTCCGCCCCGACGACGAGCTCAAGGGCCTCGCCGCCCTCGCCGTAGAGCTCGGCATCCAGTCCGCATTCGAGAATGCGGACGACGCCGACGCCACCCTGGGCGCGATCCGCGCCTCCGCCGGGGGTGACCACTGGATGCAGCGGTGGGAGGAGGCCCACGAGCCGTGGTTCAACTTCACCGTGGGCAACGGCTTCTACGGGCACGACAAGTACTGGAACGAGCACCCCGAGATCCCGCTCAACTACATCAAGGACTACATCGCCCGGCTCGACGCGGGGCAGGAGATCCTCCGCCCGGTCGAGGCGCTCGTCGCCGAGAAGGAGCGGATCGTCGAGGAGTACCGCGAGCTGCTCGACGGCGACAACCTCGCCCTCTTCGACGCCAAGCGCGGCCTCGCCGCCCAGTGCTACCCGTACGTGGAGAACCACAACTTCTACATCGAGCACTGGACCATGGGCGTGTTCTGGCGCAAGGTCCGCGAGCTCTCCCGGATGTTCCACGCCGAGGGCTTCTGGACCCAGCCGGATGACCTCCTCTACCTCTCCCGCAACGAGGTCCGCGACGCCCTGTTCGACCTCGTCACCTGGTGGGGCGTGGGCGCCTCCGAGCCGATCGGCCCGAGCTACTGGCCCGCGGAGATCGAGCGCCGCCGCGCCATCGTCGACGCGCTCAAGACCGCCCGCCCGGCCCCCGCGCTCAACACCCCGCCGGCCTCCATCACCGAGCCGTTCACCCGCATGCTCTGGGGCATCACCACCGAGCAGGTGCAGCAGTGGCTCGGGGAAGGCGAGGCGGTCGACGGCGGCGGCCTCCGCGGCATGGCGGCCTCGCCCGGCGTCGTGGAAGGGCCCGCGCGGGTCATCACCGACTCCGACCAGCTCTCGCAGGTGCAGCAGGGCGAGATCCTCGTCGCGCCCGTCACCGCGCCCTCCTGGGGCCCGATCTTCGGCAAGATCGCCGCGACCGTCACGGACATCGGCGGCATGATGAGCCACGCCGCGATCGTGTGCCGCGAGTACGGCCTCCCGGCCGTGACCGGCACGGGCTCGGCGTCGACCACGATCGTCACCGGCCAGCGGCTCCGGGTCGACGGGACCAAGGGCACCGTCGAGATCCTCGACGCCGCCGTCGTACAGGGTCCCGGCGCCCACTCCCACGAGCACGGCGAGCACACGCAGGAGCCGGCGCATGCCTGATCCCCAGACCACAGCTCCCCGGCTCGCGCTCATCACGGGCGCGGCCGGGGGCCTGGGCCGGGCCTTCGCCCTCGGCTTCGCCTCCCGCGGCTACAAGGTGGCCGTCGCGGACGTCAACGCTGCCGGCGCCGAAGAGACCGCCCAGCTCCTGCGCAGCCAGGGGACAGAGGCCCTCGCCCTGAAGGTCGACGTCACGGACGTCGCGTCCACCGAGGCGATGGCCGCGGAGGCCGCCGAGTTCGGCGGCGGCCGGATCGACGTCGTCGTCAATAACGCCGCGATCTACGCGACGGTGACCCGCAGCCCGTTCGAGGAGATCGACCCGGCCGAGTGGGACCTTGTGATGGGCGTGAACCTCAAGGGCCCGTGGCTCGTGACCCGCGCCGCCAGCCCCTATCTGGGCGAGGGCGGGCGCGTCATCAACCTCTCGAGCGCCACGATCTACTCCGGCTCCGAGCAGTGGGCCCACTACGTGGCCTCCAAGGGCGGCGTCGTGGCCCTGACCCGGGTCCTGGCCAAGGAGCTCGGCAGGCGCGGGGTGACGGTCAACGCGATCGCCCCCGGCTTCACGCTCACCGAGGCCAGCTACGGGCTCATGGAGAACGCCGCCACGTACGGCGTGGACCGCGGCGCCATCAAGCGGGCCAGCCAGCCCGAGGACATCGTGGGCGCCGCCCTCTTCCTCGCCAGCCCGGACTCCTCCTACATGACCGGCCAGACCCTCGTGGTCGACGGCGGCCGGCAGTTCATCTAGCGGGTCTCCGCACCCCATCTCAGACCACCTGACACCAACTCTCAGGAGAGCACCCCAATGACCACCATCGTCCACTACACCGACGCGGAGGGCACCGTCCGGGACATCGAGGGACGCCCCGGCGACTCCGTCATGGAGACCGCCGTGCGCAACGGCGTGCCGGGCATCGTCGCCGAGTGCGGCGGCTCGCTCTCCTGCGCCACGTGCCACGTCTTTGTCCGCGAGGACTGCCTCGACAAGCTCCCGCCCATCGAGCCCATGGAGGACGAGATGCTCTACGGCACCGCCGTGGACCGCGAGGAGAACTCGCGCCTGTCCTGCCAGCTCAAGCTCGCCGACGGGATGGACCTGTACGTGACCACCCCGGAAACCCAGGTGTGACATGACCGCCTCTGATTCCCAGCCAACGGGCACCGGCGCAGAGCCGACCGGCCTGCTGATCATCGGCGCGAGCCAGTCCGGCGTCCAGCTGGCCATCTCGCTCCGCGCCCTCGGCTTCGAGGAGCCCATCACGCTCCTCGGCGAGGAGAACCACCGCCCCTACCAGCGTCCCGCCCTCTCCAAGGAGTGGCTCCAGGGCGAGGTGGGCAACGAGTCGCTCATCTTCCGCTCGAACGAGTACTGGGACGAGCACGACGTCACGCTCGTCAAGGACGAGCGGATCACTGAGATCCGGAAGAACCCAGATGGTTCCGGGGTCGCGATCGCTGAGTCGGGCGCGGAGTTCCCGTTCCAGCGCCTGGCCCTCACCGTCGGCGCGCGGGCGCGGAAGCTCGCGATCGACGGCGGTGACCTGGCCGGCGTCGTCTATCTCCGCAACGCCGACGACGCTCTGGCCCTCAAGGCCATCGTGGGCAGCGCGACGGACGTCGTGGTGGTGGGCGGCGGGTTCATCGGCCTCGAGGCCGCCTCGAGCCTGAAGAAGATGGGCAAGAACGTGGTGGTGCTCGAGGCCGGGCCCCGGCTCGTGGGCCGCGCCGTGGGCGAGGAGACCGCCCAGTTCTTCCTCGACGCCCACCGCGCCCGCGGCCTCGACATCCGCCTCGGCGCGAAGATCACCCGCTTCGCCGGCAGCGACGGTGCGGTATCCGGCGTCGAGCTCGAGGGCGGAACCGTGCTGCCCGCGCAGATCGTGCTCGTGGGCATCGGCGTCGTGCCGAACACGGAGCTGGCCGAGCAGATGGGCCTCGCCGTGGACAACGGCATCGTCGTGGACCAGCACGCCCTCGCCTCCGACGGCACCACCGTGGCCGTGGGCGACTGCGCCAACATGCCCAACCCCGTCCCCGGATCCCCCGCCGGCGAGCGCATCCGGCTCGAGAGCGTCAACAACGCGATCGAGCACGCGAAGGTCGCGGCGTACTCGCTCATGGGCCGCCGCGAGGACTACGCGGGCATCCCGTGGTTCTGGTCCAACCAGGCCGACCTCAAGCTCCAGATCGCCGGCCTGTCCATGGGCTTCGATGCGACGGTGGTGCGCCGGGACGACGAGCGCGGCAAGTTCTCCGTCCTGTACTACCGCGCGGGCCGGATCATCGCCGCCGACTGCGTCAACGCCCCGCTGGACTTCATGGCCGTCAAGAACGCCCTTGCCAAGGGCCAGAACATCCCGGCCGATGCCGTCCAGGCCGCCGCGCCGGATGTGCAGCTCAAGACCCTGGCCGTCCCGCTCGCCGCTGCTCCTGCCTGATCGGTGCAACCCCGCATGATCGGTGCTGCCCAGCACCGATCATGCGGCCCAGGGCCGATCACCCCTTTCCTTGCCCCGGAGGACCCCATGACTGACCACCCCACCCTCGCTTCGCCGGAGGCGAGCGCGCCCGCGGGCGCCCCACCGCCCAGCGTCGACAGGCCGGCCATCGACGCCGAGCGCGCCGACGCGTTCGCCGCCGCCTACCCCGTGCGGCCCGTCCCCGCCGAGGGGCCCGTGGACACGCGACCCATCTGCGAGACGCCCGCCACCGCCGGGCCCGGGGGGCGCCTCGACCCGATCTGGAAGGCCGTGGTCGAGTACACCCGCACCCGCGGCAACGACATCCACCTGCCCCTCTCGGTCGCCTACGCCGAGCGCCTGTGCGACGCCTATCCGGCCGCGGACCGCGAGCTCGTGCTCGTCGCGACCCTCCTGCACGACACCGGCTGGGCCCGCGTCGACGAGTCCCGCATCCTCTCCGAGGGCTTCACCGGCGACTGGCGCAAGGCCGCCATCCGCTACGAGCACGAGCACCAGGGCTGCCTCGTGGCCCGCGAGGTGCTGCCCGGGCTCGGGTACACGGACGAGTTCGTCGGCCGGGTCACCGCGATCATCGACGGGCACGACACCCGCCACGTCGCCTACTCCCTCGAGGACGCCCTCATGCGCGACGCCGACCGTCTCTGGCGGTTCGACCGCGCCGGGATCGCCCTCGCGTCCTCGTGGTTCGGCATGGACCCGGCCACCTACACGGACCGGCTCGCCGCCGAGATCGTGCCCGAGCTCATCACCGCCGCGGCCGTCGAGATGGCCACCACCGACCTCGCGCGCTCCACCGCGCTGCTCCAGACGGGAGTGCTCCGATGACCACGACGCCAGTCCAGCCGAGCGCGGGAGGCGAGGCTTCGCCGTCGTCCGTCCACGACGCCCGCGAGCGCCGCGCCGCCCTCGCCCTGCCCTACACGCGGGTGGACGACGTCTTCGTCGACGGCGCGTGGATCCCCGCGCGGGCGGCCGGGCGCAACCCGGTCACCGACCCGGCCACGGGCGAGGTCTGGGGCGAGGTGCCGGACGGTTCGGCGGAGGACGTGGACGCCGCGGTGCACGCCGCCCGCCACGCGTTCGACGCCGGCCCCTGGCCCCGCCTCTCCCCCTCCGAGCGCGCGGCGTACCTGCTGAGGATCGCGGACGAGATCGAGTCGCGCGCGGAGGACCTCGCGCTGACGAACACGCGCGAGAACGGCTCGCCGATCACCGAGACGCGCGGGGCGGCGGCGAACGCGGCCGGGATCTTCCGCTACTTCGCGACGCTCGCCGAGTACCTCGAGCGCGAGGATGTGCGGCCGTTCCCGTTCGCGCCGGGCCAGGAGTCCGTGGTGCGCCGCGACCCGGTGGGGGTGTGCGCGCTCATCGCGCCGTGGAACTTCCCGATCAACCTCGTGGTCATCAAGCTCGCCCCGGCGCTGCTGGCGGGGTGCACGGTGGTCATCAAGCCGGCCTCGCCCACGCCGCTGTCGATCCGGTTCATCGTCGACGCCGTGGCGGCGGCGGGGGTGCCGGCCGGCGTCGTCAACCTCGTGACGGGGTCGGGCCGGATGGGCGATCTGCTCGTGAAGCACCGGGGCGTGGACAAAGTCGCGTTCACCGGGTCGACCCCGGTGGGGCGGCGCATCGCGGCCGCGTGCGGGGAGCTGCTGCGGCCGGTCACGCTCGAGCTGGGCGGGAAGTCCAGCGCGATCGTGCTGCCGGACGCGGACCTGGACGCGATGTCGAAGGTGCTCATCCGGTCCTCGATGCGCAACACGGGCCAGACCTGCTACATCTCCACCCGCGTCCTCGCGCCGGCATCGCGGTACCGCGAGGTCGTGGACATGGCGGGCGCTGTGATCGCGGCGGCGCCGCAGGGCGACCCGCTCGACCCGGCGACCGTGTTCGGGCCGAACGCCACGAAGTCCCAGTTCGAGACCGTCTTGGGATACGTCGAGTCGGGCCTCGCCGAGGGCGCGCGGGCCGTGACCGGTGGGCGTGCCGCGTCTCTGGGCGGCGGCCTCGAGGACGGTTACTTCGTGGAGCCGACCGTCTTCGCCGACGTCATCCCCTCGATGCGGGTCGCCCGGGAGGAGATCTTCGGCCCCGTCCTGACGATCCTGAAGTACGACGACGCGTCCCCGTCCCGCGGGGTCGACGAGGCCGTGGCACTGGCGAACAACACGGAGTTCGGGCTCGGCGGCCTCGTGTTCTCCGCGGACCCGGAGGCGGCCCTGGCCGTCGCCGACCGCGTGGACACCGGCTCGATCGGCATCAACTTCTTCGCCTCGAACCACTCGGCGCCGTTCGGCGGCCGGCACGATTCCGGGCTCGGAACGGAGTACGGAATCGAGGGCCTCGGCGCCTACCTGACCTACAAGTCGATCCACCGGAAGGCGGGGTAGGCGGCGGGAAGACGCGCGGGCCGCGGCCTCCGTCATCCGGGTCCGTGGCCCCCTCCACCCGGGTTGGAACGGCGTAGGCTTGGCATCGCATCATACGGGGCCACAGCGAGGGCCCCGCGCAAGGAGGTGAGGCCGGTATGGACGGCATGGACGAGATCATGGGCGAGACCATGGCCGGACAGGGTCCGGAAGCTGTACTGGCCCGGGCGCAGGAGGACGAGCTCCTCGACCTGTTCCTCGGGAGTGTTGACCTTGCCTCGTTTCTGGCGCGGGTTGCCGTGGTCGCCGCCGAGGACCTCTCGAAGGACACGACCGTCCCCGGGACCGTCACGTGCAGCGTGACGGTGGGCCGGCACGGGCGGCGTGCCACCGCGGGCAGCAGCGACCCGATCGCGGATGCGATGGACGAGCTGCAGTACGCGAGCGGCGAGGGCCCCTGCTCCGAGGCCGTGGCCACGGGCCGCACGGTCTACGTGCCCGATCTCAGCACGACCACACGGTATCCGCGGTATCGGGCCGCGGTTGCCGGGTCTCCCCTCCGCTCGGTCTTCGCCACGCCGATCCCGCTGCCCACCTCCGCCGATGCCGAGGCCGCGCTCAACTGCTACTCGGCCGAGCCTGAGGGCTTCCCCGACGAGCTCCGCGCGCGCGCCGAGGAACTCGCCTCGCTGGCGTCCCGCTCGGTCCACCTCGCGGTGCGCTTCGCCCGCGAGACCGACCGCGTGTCGGACCTCGAGTCAGCCCTCGAGTCCCGCACAGCGATCAACCTCGCGGCCGGGGTGATCATGGCCCAGTCCAACTGCTCGGCGGACGAGGCTATCGATGTCCTCAAGAACGCGTCGATGAACCGGAACCAGAAGCTGCGCGACGTCGCCGCGCTGATCCTGTCCCGCTACGGCAGCGAGGATCCGAAGACCACCTTCAACTGAGGGGCTGCCGCCGCACCCTCAGGAACCGGCTGCGCGCCCGCCCACAAGCTTCGCCATCCGCTCCCCCGTGTCGGAACCGGGCGCGGGCAGGTAGGCCACGATGTGCAGCGTCGGCGCGTCGGCAGGCACGAGCTGGTGCTGCTCGAAGTCCAGCCGCCCGGCCACGGGGTGGAGGAAGGTCCTGGCCCGGGAGGCGAAGCGGCGCACCTCGTGGTCGTCCCACGCCCGGGCGAAGTCCGCAGAGTCCTCGCGCAGCCGCGTCACGAGCTCGACGTGCGCGGCCCGGTCGGCGTGCGAGCCCGCCTCGGCGCGGTAGTCGGCGAGGAAGCTGCGCACCGTGACCTCCCAGTCGGGCAGCATCCCGCGCACGTAGGGGTCGGTGAAGGTGAGCCGCAGGAGGTTCCGGTCCCGGGCGGGCACGGTGGCGATGCCCGGGAAAAGCGCCTCGTACCCGCTGTTCCAGGCGCCGATGTCCCACGTCGAGGTCACGGCGAACGCGGGCGAGGGGTCGAGCGCGTCGAGCAGGTGCTGGACGTGCTCGGGGACCGGCTCCGGGGAGCCGGGAACCTCGCGGGGCGCCGGCGCGAAGCCGCTGAGTCCCAGGATGTAGTCGTGCTCGGGAGCACTGAGCCGCAGGTTCACGGCCACGGCATCGAGCACCTGGCGGGACGGGTGGATGTCCCGGCCCTGCTCGAGCCACGTGTACCAGGTGACCGAGACGCCGGAGAGGAAGGCGACCTCCTCGCGCCGGAGCCCCACGATGCGGCCACGGCCGACGGGCGGCAGGTCATAGTCGGCGCGCACGGCCCGCTCGCGGCGGGAGCGCAGGAAGGCGCCCAGCTCCTTGCGGCGCGTCTCGGCGGGCGTGGCGGTGTCCACGGGAGGCCTCCTCGAACGCTAGCAGTTTCACTACTAGTATCGCTGCCGTCTGGCAGGCGCCCGCGCGCGCGTGAAAGCCTCGTCCCATGCCAGCTCTTCGCTCCCGTACCGTGACCCATGGCCGCAACATGGCCGGCGCCCGCGCACTGATGCGCGCCTCCGGCGTCGCCAACTCGGACATCGGGAAGCCGATCGTCGCCGTCGCCAACTCCTTCACCGAGTTCGTCCCGGGCCACACGCACCTGCAGCCGGTGGGCCGCATCGTCTCCGACGCGATCCTCGCCGCGGGCGCCGTGCCGCGCGAGTTCAACACCATCGCCGTGGACGACGGCATCGCCATGGGCCACGGCGGCATGCTCTACTCGCTGCCGTCCCGCGACCTCATCGCCGACTCGGTCGAGTACATGGTCAACGCCCACTGCGCCGACGCCCTCGTGTGCATCTCCAACTGCGACAAGATCACCCCGGGCATGCTCATGGCCGCCCTGCGCCTGAACATCCCCACGGTCTTCGTCTCCGGCGGCCCCATGGAGGCCGGCCGCGTGACCCTCACCGACGGCTCGGTCCGCTCCCTCGACCTCGTCAACGCGATCTCCGACGCCGTCGACGAATCCATCTCGGACGCCGACATCGACCTCATCGAGCAGAACGCCTGCCCCACCTGCGGCTCCTGCTCGGGCATGTTCACGGCCAACTCGATGAACTGCCTCACCGAGGCCATCGGCCTCTCCCTCCCGGGCAACGGCTCCGTCCTCGCGACCCACACCGCCCGCAAGGCGCTCTACGAGCGGGCGGGCGCCACCGTCGTCGACCTCGCCAAGCGCTACTACGAGGACGACGACGCCTCCGCCCTCCCGCGCTCCATCGCCACCGCGCAGGCGTTCGACAACGCCATGGCCCTCGACATCGCCATGGGCGGCTCGACCAACACAATCCTGCATCTGCTCGCCGCCGCCCAGGAGGCCGGCGTCGAGTACGGCCTGGCCGAGATCGATGCGAAGTCCCGTAAGGTCCCGTGCCTGGCGAAGGTCGCCCCGAACGTGGCCAAGGACAAGACGTACTACATGGAGGATGTGCACCGCGCAGGCGGCATTCCGGCCCTCCTCGGCGAGCTCAACCGCGGCGGCCTCCTGCACACGGACGTCCGCTCGGTCCACTCCCCCGACCTCGCGTCGTGGCTCGACGCCTGGGACATCCGCGGCGGCAAGGCGACCGACGAGGCCCAGCAGCTCTGGCACGCGGCCCCGGGCGGGCAGCGGTCCTCGACCGCGTTCTCGCAGTCGAACGAGTGGACCTCGCTCGACACGGACGCCGAGGGCGGCTGCATCCGCTCGGTCGAGCACGCGTACTCGAAGGACGGCGGCCTCGCGGTGCTCCGCGGCAACGTCGCCGTGGACGGCGCCGTGGTCAAGACCGCCGGCGTGGACGAGTCCATCTGGACCTTCGAGGGCCCCGCGGTCGTGTGCGAGTCGCAGGAGGAGGCCGTCGAGAAGATCCTCAACAAGACGGTCAGGGAGGGCGACGTGGTGGTGATCCGCTACGAGGGCCCCAAGGGCGGCCCGGGCATGCAGGAGATGCTCTACCCCACCTCGTTCCTCAAGGGCCGCGGCCTCGGCAAGAAGTGCGCGCTCATCACGGACGGCCGCTTCTCCGGCGGCACCTCCGGCCTCTCGATCGGGCACATCTCCCCGGAGGCGGCCTCGGGCGGCACGATCGCCCTCGTCGAAGACGGGGACCTGATCCGGATCGACATCCCGAACCGCTCGATGGAGCTCGTGGTCGACGCCTCGGAGCTCGACGCGCGCCGCGAGCGGCTCGAGGCCACGACCGGCTACCACCCGGCGAACCGCGAGCGTCCGGTCTCGGCGGCCCTGCGCGCCTACGCGGCCATGGCCACCTCGGCGGACAAGGGCGCGGTGCGGGACATCGACGCCCTCACCCGCCTCACCTCGCCGCAGGCCCAGCCGGTCGGCTGAGGCCCGGGCATTTCGACACAACTCAGGCGGCTCCTGCCCCCGAAACGGGGCCTGGGCCGCCTGAGTTGTGTCGTTCTGCTCGCCGCCACCCCGCCGCCAGCGCCGAGGCAGGGTCTAGAACGGATAGGGCGCGATCTCCGGCCGCATGGTGAGCCACTGGACCTCGGTGAACGCCTCCATGTTGGCCGTGGCCCCGCCGAAACGGGCGCCCGTGCCGGAGGCGCCCACGCCGCCGAACGGTGCGTTGGCCTCGTCCGAGACGGTCTGCTCGTTGATGTGGACCTTGCCGGAGTGGACGCGGTCGGCGATCTGCATTGCCGTGCCGACGTCGCCGAGGATCCCCACGGACAGGCCGTACTCGTTGGCGTTGACCAGGTCCACGACCTCGTCCACGCTCGAGAACCTCGTCACGGGGGCCACGGGGCCAAAGATCTCCTCGGCGAAGGCGGGGTTGTCGAGGTCGAGGTCGGCCAGGACGGTGGGCCGGTAGAACAGCCCCTCGAAGCTGCCGCCGGCCGCGAGCCGCCCGCCCTGGGCCACCGAGGCCTCGACGATGCCGTGGATGCGGTCCCGCTGCCGCTCGTCGATGATCGGGCCGAGGGCCACGTGCCCGGTGGCGGGATCGCCCACGGGAAGGTGCTCGGCCTTCTCGGCGAGCGAGGCAACGTAGTCCTCGTACACGGTCTCGTGGACGAAGTGCCGGCCGGTGGTCATGCAGATCTGGCCCTGGTGCATGAACGACCCGAAGGCCCCCGCGGACGCGGCCTTGGGCAGGTCGGCGCCCGGGAGCACGATGAGCGCATTGTTCCCGCCGAGCTCGAGGTGCGCGCGCTTGAGCAGCCGCGCCGCCGCCTCGCCGACCTTCCGGCCCGCCGCCGTGGAACCGGTGAAGGAGACGACCCGGACCTCGGGGGCCTCGACCACGGCCTGGCCGGTCTCGGCGCCGCCGGGCAGGAGCGAGAGCACGCCCGCAGGCAGCCCTGCCTCCTCGAACACGCGCATGAGCGTCACGCCGCCGCACACGGCAGTGCGGGGATCCGGCTTGAGCAGCACGGCGTTGCCGAGCGCGAGCGCCGGCGCGACCGAGCGGATGGACAGGATGAGGGGAAAGTTGAACGGCGCGATCACGCTCACGACGCCGACCGGTCGCCGCCGCGCGAAGGACCACCGGTCCTCGTCGGAGGTCAGGACCTCGCCGTGCGGGTGCGAGGGCAGGGCCGCGGCCTCGTAGCACTCGTTCGCCGCGATGTGGGTCTCGAGCTGCGCCTTGGGCGGGATGCCGCCGGACTCCCGGACGATCCAGTCCTGGACCTCCGCGGCGTGGTCCTCCCAGAGCTGGCCGGCCCGGCGCAGCACCGCCGCCCGCTCCTCGGGCTTCTTGGCCGCCCACGCGCGCTGGGCCTCCGCCGCGACCCGGGCCGCCCGGTAGACGTCCTCGCGCGAGGCCGCCCCCACCGAGCCGAGCGTGGACCCGGTGGCCGGCTCGACGACGTCGTGCGTGCCGCCCGCCGCCTCCGTCCAGCCGCCGATGTTCACCTTGCCGCCCCACAGGGCGGCGTCATCGAGAAGTGCCATTGCCGTGTCCTCCTTGATCACTCACATGTCACTGAACGAGCTGGAGCCGCTGAACGAGCCCGGGTGCGAACGGACCCCCGCGTCAGGCCGCCCCTACCGCGCGGGCCGCCTCGGCGATCGACGCGGCCGCCGCCTGCAGCTCGGGCACGAGGCGTGCAACCTCGGCGTCGCGGCCGGCATCCCGGCCGTCGCCATCGATCCGGGCGGAGAGCGCCATGTTGATCGCCGCGACCGTGCGCCCGTCCGCCCCGAGCACCGGGACCGCGAGCGAGCGGAGGCCCACCTCGAGCTCCTGGTCGACGACGGCGTACCCCGCCTCGCGCACGCGGCCCACCTCGGCCTCGATCGCCGCGCGCGAGGTCAGGGTGCGGGGCGTGAGCGGGGCGAGCTCCGCGCGGGCGAAGTAGGCGGCGAGCTCGGCCGGCGTGAGGGCCGCCAGCAGGACGCGGCCCATCGAGGTCGCGTGCGCGGGGAAGCGGGTGCCGGGCGAGATGCCCACCGAGATGATCCGGCGCGTGTGGATCCGGGCCAGGTACACGATGTCGGTGCCGTCGAGGATCGCGAGCGAGGTTGACTCGCCGTGCCGGTGCGAGAGCTCCTCGAGGATCGGCTGGGCGAGCTCGGGCAGCCGCTGCCCGGAGAGGTACGCGTAGCCGAGCTGGAGCACGAGCGGGGTGAGCGAGAAGGAACGCCCGTCCGTGCGCACGTACCCCAGCTCGACGAGCGTGTGGAGGAACCGGCGGGCCGTGGCCCGCGTGAGCGCCGTCCGGGCGGCGACCTCGGAGAGGGTCATCTCCTGGTGCTCGGCGTCGAACGCGCGGACCACGGCGAGCCCGCGCGCGAGCGACTGCACGAAGGCGTCGCCGGGTTTCGACTCCGCGTCGCTCCGCTCAACCACCGGAAACTCCACCGTGGACACCTTTCCGTCGCTCAGGCGGCGGGCAGCAGGGGCACGTCCACGAGGCCCTGGAGGTCCTCGAAGCTGATGCCGAACGTCTCGCGGACGCGCACGCCCTCCTCGGTGATGAGGAAGACGGCCTTCTCCGTGTACACCCGGGTCACGCGGCCCACGCCGGTCACAGGGTACGTCAGTTCGGGGACGAGCTTGGACTTCCCGTCCTTGGTCAGCAGCGTCATCATCACGTAGACGTCCTTCGCGCCGGTCGCGAGGTCCATCGCCCCGCCCACGGCCGGGATCGCGTCCGGGGCGCCGGTGTGCCAGTTCGCGAGGTCGCCGGTGGCGGAGACCTGGAACGCGCCGAGCACGCACACGTCGAGGTGGCCGCCGCGCATGATCGCGAACGAGTCGGCGTGGTGGAAGTAGCTCGCACCCGGCAGCTCGGTCACGGGGATCTTCCCGGCGTTGATGAGGTCCTGGTCGATCTGGTCGCCGACCGCGACGGGGCCCATCCCGAGCATGCCGTTCTCGGTATGCAGGGTGACGTCCTGCTCCTCGGTGAGGTAGTTGGACACGTTGGTCGGCTGGCCGATGCCGAGGTTCACGAACGAGCCCGGCTCGATGTCCTTCGCGACGAGCTTGGCCATGTCGTCGCGGCCCAGGGGCGCGTCGCTCGTCTGGGGGACGGTGCCTGCCGAGGTGATGTCCGACGTCGTCTGCTCGCCCATGCGTTCAGCCCACCTTCACGATCGTGTTGACATAGATGCCCGGGGTGATCACGTTCTCCGGGTCGAGGCCGCCGACGGGCACGACCTCGGAGACCTGCACCACGGTGTGCTTCGCCGCGGCGGCCATGATCGGGCCGAAGTTGCGGGCCGTCTTGCGGTAGACGAGGTTGCCCTTGCCGTCCGCCTTGAGGGCCTTGATGAGGGCCACGTCGGCGTGGATCGGGGTCTCGAAGACCTGCCACTTGCCGTCGAGGAAGCGCGTCTCCTTGCCCTCGGCGAGCATGGTGCCGTAGCCGGTCGGGGTGAAGAAGCCGCCGATCCCGGCGCCCGCGGCGCGGATGCGCTCGGCGAGGTTGCCCTGCGGGACGAGCTCGAGCTCGATCTCCCCGGCGCGGTACTTCGCGTCGAAGTGCCACGAGTCGCTCTGCCGCGGGAAGGAGCAGATCATCTTCTTCACGCGGCCCTCCTTGATGAGGAGCGCGAGGCCCTCGTCGGCCTGGCCGGCATTGTTGTTGACCACGGTGAGCTCCTTCGCGCCGCTGGCGAGCAGCGCGTCGATGAGCTCGAAGGGCTGGCCGGCGTTGCCGAACCCGCCGATCATGACGGTCGAGCCGTCCTGGACGGCCGCCACGGCCTCCGCGGCGGTGTCCTTGAATTCCAGTGTGTGTGCCATGCCGGTCCCTTTACTTCGCGTTGACGTTCTCGAGCACCACTGCGAGGCCCTGGCCCACGCCGATGCAGATGGCCGCGACGCCCCACCGCTGGCCGCTGCGCTGGAGCGAGCGGGCGAGCGTGCCGAGGATGCGGCCGCCGGACGCGCCGAGGGGGTGGCCCATCGCGATCGCGCCGCCGTGCTGGTTGACGATCTCAGGGTCGATCTTCCACGCGTCCACGCAGGCGAGGGACTGGGCGGCGAAGGCCTCGTTGAGTTCGACGGCGCCCACCTCGTCCCAGCCGATCCCCGCCTTGGCGAGGGCCCGGTTCGCGGCCTCGACGGGCGCGAACCCGAAGTACTGCGGCTCGTTGGCGGCTGCACCGCGGCCGGCGATGCGGGCGATCGGCTCCAAGCCGAGCGTGCCCGCGGCGGCCTCGGAGCCGAGCAGCACGGCGGAGGCGCCGTCGGAGAGCGGGGAGGCGTTGCCGGCGGTGACGGTGCCGCCCGCCGTCGTACCGGAGCGGTCGCCGTTGTCCTTGCGGAACACCGTCTTGAGGCCGCCGAGCTTCTCTGCAGAGGAGCCGGGGCGGATGCCCTCGTCGCGGGTGAGGTCGGTGCCCGGGACCGGGACCACGAGGTCGTCGTAGAAGCCGGCGTTCCACGCGGCGTCCGCGAGGTTGTGCGAGCGGGCGGCGAACTCGTCCTGGCGCTCGCGGCCGATCGAGAAGCGCTCGCGCAGCTGCTCGGTCGCCTCGCCGAGGGACACGGTCCACTCGGCGGGCATATTCCTGTTCACGAGCCGCCAGCCGAGCGTGGTCGAGGCGAGGGTCATGTCCCCGGCCGGGTAGGGCTTCTCGGTCTTGGGCAGGACCCAGGGGGCGCGGGACATCGACTCGACGCCGCCCACGAGCATGACGTCGGCGTCGCCCACCTGGATCTGGCGCGAGGCGATCATCGCGGCGTCGAGGGAGGAGCCGCACAGCCGGTTGACGGTGGTGCCGGGAATCGAGACGGGCAGGCCCGCGAGGAGGGTGGCCATGCGGGCCACGTTGCGGTTCTCCTCGCCGGCGCCGTTGGCGTTGCCGAAGATGACCTCGTCGATCGCGCCCCGGCCGTCGGCTCCCTCGAGCGCCTCGGGCGTCAGGCCCGGGGCGCGGTCCACGATCGAGCGGACCATGTGGGCCGCGAGGTCGTCGGGGCGCACGCCGGCCAGGCCGCTGCCGAACTTGCCGAACGGGGTGCGGATGGCGTCGTAGACGAAGGCTTCAGTCATGAGTTCTGGTCCTTGGTTGTCTGATCTTCATCGATCCCATCGAGGGTCTCGATCGCATCGAGGGTCTTCTGGGCCACCTTGAAGGCGGTGTTGGCCGAGGGGACCCCGCAGTAGATGGCGCTCTGCAGGATCACCTCCTTGATCTCGTCCCGGGTGAGCCCGTTGCGGAGGGCGGCGCGGACGTGCATCGCGAACTCGTCCCAGTGCCCGTGCGCGATCATCGCGGTGAGCACGGCGACCGAGCGCATCTGGCGGCTGAGGCCGGGCCGGGTCCAGATGCCGCCCCAGGCGATGCGGGTGATCATGTTCTGGAACTCGGCGGTGAACTCCGTGGTGTTGGCGTTGGCCCGGTCCACGTGCTCGTCGGAGAGGACCTCGCGGCGCACGGCCATGCCGCCGTCGTACAGCTCGCGCTGGGTCGCGTCCGGCTGAACGGCCCCGGCCTGCTCCCGCGGGACCCAGTTCTCACCGACCTGCTGGAGGCTCATCGCGCCTCCTGCCCGGCCTCGGTGCCGCGCACGGGGCGGGCGGCAGCGGCGAAGTGCTTGCGGAGCAGGTCGGCGACGAGCGCCGGGTCCTCGGTGGGGGCGATGTGGGCCACGCCGGGGATCTCGACGGCGGTGCCGTCCTGGGCGTGCTCGGCCATCCAGCGGGCGTCAGCCATGGGGCAGACGGAGTCGAACTCGCCGGCGACGGCGAGGAACGGGACGGCGATCTCCCCGAAGCGGTCGCGGACGTCGTAGGCGGCGATGGCGCGGCAGACGGCGGCGTAGCCGAACCGGTCGGCGTCGCGCAGGGTGTGGAGGAGTCGCGAGGACTCGGTCGGGTGGGAGCCGAGGAACCCGGGGGCGAACCAGATCTCGGCGGAGGCCTGCAGACGGACCGCCGTGCCCTGCTTCGCGACCTGGTCGGCGCGCTCGGCGTACCCCTCGGCCCCGTTGAAGCGGGCCGACGAGCAGAACATCGCCAGGCTCGCCAGCCGCTCGGGATGCCGCAGGGCCAGTTCCGCGCCCGTCGCCCCGCCCACCGAGTCGCCGGCGTAGTGGAAGCGGACCGGGTGTCCGTCCTGGGCGGGGATGATCGAGTCGACGAGGGCCACGACCGCGTCCGCGAGCTCGCCGACGCTGAACTCCGTGTCCGGGTCCGCTGCGGGCGAGATGCCGTGGCCGGGCAGGTCCCAGCCGAGGATGTCGTAGTCGTCGCCGAGGAGGCGCGCGGCGTCGTCCCACATCACGGTCGAGGTCCCGAGGGAGGGCCCGAGCACCACGAGCTCCTTCTCCCCGAGCTGCTCGCGCGGGCTCAGCCGCACGGCCTTGATCTTCGGCACGCTCACGTGCTCGTCCTTTCGGTCGGGTGTCACTGGATGTCACGGTTCAGGGTTCAGCGTGGAGCGGGGTCAGGCCCTGTGGAGCTGGCCCCGCAGCGGTTCGCGGCGCTGGGCCGCGGTGGCTTCGTAGTCGGCGAGGACGCGGTCCACGATCCCGGCGGCGTCGCCGCGGTAGCCCGCCGGGTCGAGCAGCTCGTCCAGGCGCGCGTCGCTGACCTGGTCCGGGCGCACGACGCCGCGCAGCGCCTCGCGCAGCACCCTCGCCTGCTCGTCGGGGCCGGCGCCGTCCCTGGCCACGCCGATCGCGGCGTCGACGGCGGACTGGACGCCCTCGCGGCCGCCGTCGGCGACGGGGGCGAGCTCGAGCATGATCCGCTCGCTCGTCAGCAGCGGCCCGGAGAGCGCAAGGTTGGCGCGCATGCGCTCGGGGAAGACCCGCAGGCCCTCGGCGAGCTCGCGCAGGGCGGCCGCGGCGCCCGAGGCCAGGCGCAGGAGCGTGCGGAGGGCCGGCCATTCGGTGTGCCAGGCGCCGCCGGTGCGCTCGTCCTCGGACAGGGCCGCGGCGAGCTCGACCTGCGCGGCATGGGCCGGGGCCTGGAGCGCGGCGGAGCGGATGAGGGTCGAGAGGGCCGGGTTCTGCTTCTGCGGCATCGCCGAGGAGACGCCGCGCCCGGCGGCCAGCGGCTCGCCCAGCTCCCCGATCTCGGGGCGCGAGAGGAGCATGACGTCGTTGGCCACGTGTCCAGCGGCCGTGCAGGCGGCGGCGAGCGCATGGGCGAGGTCGGTGGCGGGCCCGCGGAAGGACTGCCACGGCGCGACGGCCGCGTCCAGGCCCGCCCGGCGCGCCCAGTCGGCGGCGAGCGAGGCGGGCTCGGCTCCGAGCGCGACGAGCGAGGCGTTGGTGCCCGCCGCTCCCCCGCACTGGATCGGGAACCGCAGCGCGGCGAGCCGGTCCTCCGCATGGGCCACGCCCTGGAGCCAGTTGGCGGCCTTGAGGCCGAAGCTCGAGGGGAGCGAGTGCTGCGCGAGCGTGCGGGCCACCTGCGGGGTGTCCCGGTGCCGCGCCGCGAGGTCCGCGAGGGCGTCGGCGGCCCCCGCGAGGTCGGCAGAGATGCCCACCACGGCGCGCCGGGCCACGAGCTGCAGTGCCGAGTCGAGCACGTCCTGGCTCGTGAGGCCCTGGTGGACCGCGCCCTTCCCGGGGCCGTCCGGGTCCGCAGCGGCGACCGCGGCCCGCAGCGCCTTCACGAGGGGGATGACGGGGTTCCCGCCGCCCTGGCCCGCCTCAGCGAGCGCGGCCGGGCTCAAGGAGGCCGACCGCGTCACCGAGCGGACGGAAGCTCCCGCGCCCTGGCCCGCCAGGCCCGCGGCCTCGAGTGCCTCGGCCCAGCACGCCTCGAGGTCGGCCATCGCAGCGACCAACGCGGCGTCACCCGTGGGGACCGCGACGGACGGCGAGGCCCAGACGGGGGCGAGCAGGCCGACGTCGGCCGGGTCAGGACTGGCCGGGTCAGGACTGGCCGGGCCGGGGGCAGCGGGGCCGGGGGCAGCGGGAACCGTCATCGCTTCTTCCTCGCCCCGGGCTAGGCCTGGCCGTGGAAGTCGAGGAACACGGTCTCGTCCTCGCCCTGCAGCCGGATGTCCCAGTGGAGCGAGCCGTCGGCGAGGCGCTCGGCGATGAGCGTCTTGCGGCGGGCGGGCTCGAGGGCGGACAGGACGGGATCGTTCGCGAGGGCCTCGGTGTCCTCGGGCAGGTACACGCGGGTGAACAGGCGGTTCAGCAGGCCGCGGGCCAGCACGGTCACGGCGATGAACGGGGCCTTGCCCGGCTCGGTCGGGCCCGGGTTGACGGTCGTGAAGACGTACTTGCCCGTGTTGCCCACCGCGACGCGGCCCCAGCCGGTGAAGGTGCGGCCGTCGCGGACCAGCGAGCCGGTCTCGGCGACCACGTTGCCCTTGGCGTCGGCCTGCCAGATCTCCAGCAGGGCGTCCGGGATCGGGTCGCCGTGGCCGTCCAGCACCGTTCCGTGCAGTGCGACGCTGTCCGGGGAGCCGGGTGGGACGAGCTCGCCGCCCTTCTCGAACGGCAGCGCGAACCCGTAGAACGGGCCGATGGTCTGCGCGGGGGTTGCCGTCAGGTCTCGGGAAGTGCTGGTCTCAGTGCTCATCGTCGCCCTGCTCTCCGTAGGCTTCGTTCTCGGTCCAAGTGCGCTTCGGGCCGGTGAGCACGATGTCCCACTCGTAGCCGAGCGCCCACTCGGGCGAGGTCAGGTCATGGTTGTACTTCGCGATGAGGCGGTCGCGGGCGTCCTGGTCCACGATCGACTGATAGATCGGGTCGAGCGGGAACAGCTGGTCGCCGGGGAAGTACATCTGGGTGACCATGCGCTGCGTGAACTCCGTGCCGAAGAGGCTGAAGTGGATGTGAGCGGGGCGCCATGCGTTGAGGTGGTTCTTCCACGGGTAGGGGCCGGGCTTGATGGTGAGGAACTCGTAGGAGCCGTCGGGCCCGGTGATGCAGCGGCCCACGCCCGTGAAGTTCGGGTCGATGGGGGCCGGATGCTGGTCGCGCTTGTGGATGTAGCGGCCGGCCGAATTGGCCTGCCAGATCTCGACGAGCTGGCCTGCGACGGGGCGGCCGGCGCCGTCGAGCACCTTGCCGCGCAGCACCATGCGCTCGCCGAGCGGCTCGCCGTTGTGCTGGATGGTCAGGTTGGACTCGAGCGCGTGCACGTCCTGGTGGCCGAACGCCGGGCTGTAGAGCTCGATCGTCTCGGGGTCGGCGTGGTGCAGGCTCTTGGTGGGGTGCCGCAGGATCGAGCTGCGGTACGGGGCGTAGTCGACGCGCGGCTGCGTCTCGGCGGCGGCGCCTGCAGCCCGCCCGGCCTTGTAGGACTCCTCGATGTCCCGGATCTCCTGGCTGACGATCGCCTGATTGTCAGCCGCGGCGTCCGACGACTTGACGGGCTCGCCCATGGGCTCTCCTCCTCTAGCTTCCTTGCAGAGTCGTTTCTCAGCAGAGTGCCCCGCGCTTCGCCTGGCATCCTGCTTCAGGGTAGCGCGATGTTCGCATCCTGTACAAGTGTTCGTCATGCGAACAAAAGGAAGTGCCGAGACCGTGCGAGGCTGTCCTGCCAATGTAGGTCCGGGCGGCCAGTGTGATCTATAGAACTTCCGATCAACGGAAGAAGCTGAGTGCTGCTGGAGACCTCGCTCGTTTCACCGCGCCCCGCTGCGGGTAGTCCCCGCAGATGCTGATGGCAGCCGTGGCTGCGGGCCACGCGGCGAAGGTCTTCTCCTCGACCCACTGGTTCGGGATTCCCATCGCACTGCTCGGCGCCGTCTTCCTCGCGTTCGGAACCATCTTCCAGGGCCGCGGCGTCGGGGCGCACGGAATGCGGGAGACGAGCCTGCGGGCCCTCGTGCGCAGGCCGGTCTGGCTCGGCGGGACCACGATGCTCGGCGCGGCCGTGCTGCTGCAGCTCGCGGCCCTCCGGTTCTCCCCCCTCATGGTGGTCCAGCCCATCGGCGCCGCGGCGCTCGTGGTGACCGCGCTCGTCAACGCGCGTGCGGCCAACCGGCCGCCAGGCCGGCGGCAGGCGGCGGCGATCCTCCTCAGCGTCGCCGGCATCGCGACCTTCGTCGCCGTGGCCTCGACCTCGGCCCAGGACGTCGAGATCAGCGATCAGCACCTGCGCACGATCCTGATCCTCCTCGCGGTGGCCGTCGCCGCGGGACTGCTCGTCGGTGCCCGCAACCGCCAGCATCCCAGCGCCACCCTGTCCACGGGCGCGGCCGGCGTGCTCTACGGGTTCGTCGCTACCCTCGTGAAGGCCGTGATCGGCCGTCTCGAGCAGGGAGACTTCGCGTGGCTCTCCCTTGTGGGAGTGGCGGGGCTCGGCGTGGCCGTCGTGGTCGGTGCCCGGCTCGTCCAGAAGGCGCACGCCGGCGGCAGCGACGAGCTCGTCGTGGCCGGCCTGACCGTCGTGGACCCGATGACCGCCGTAGGCCTCGGCATCGCGGTCCTCGGCGAGGCCGACGCCGCCCCTCCGGCCGCCTTCGCGGGCTTCCTCGCCGCCGGGGCCGCCGCGGTGGTCGGCGTGTGGCTGCTGGCGAGGGCCCACGGCCAGGACCAGCCCACGGTCCCGGGCAGCCGGACGAGGAAGGGATGAGCACGGGCACCGTGTCCGGGCAAGGGGTGAGGCGCTACCCCGCCCGAAAACTCCGGAAATGCCCCGCCGAGAACCCGGGTCATCGCCGCGGGCCGGCCGCCGGAAGGCGCCCGCAGACAGAAAACGACCCGGCGGCCGAGAGGCCACCGGGTCGTTCCGCGTCAGGAAATCAGGCGCGGCGCTGCTTGCGCACGAAGCCCAGGGTCGCGACGATCGCGACGCCGAGGACGAGGGCGCCGGCACCGATCCAGACCATGAGCATCGGGAGCGAGGCACCCGTCTCGGCCAGGGCGGCGCCACCGGCGTTGCCCATCGAGGCGCTCGTGCCGGTGTTGGCAACGGCGGCCGGGACAACCGTGATGGTGGCCGTGCCGATGTTGCCCGAGGTGAGGCCCTTGGCGGTCAGGGTGTAGGTGCCCGAGGCGTCAGCCGGAAGGGTGACATTGAAGGACACGGCACCGGTCGCGGAGGCCTGCTTGGTGAACTGGGTGGTGACGGCAGCCTTCACCACCGAGAGGGTCACCGGCGTGTTCCCGCTCACGGAGGCGCTGACCTCCTCGTTCGGGGCGAAGGAGCCAGCGGCGAAGTTGACGGTCACCGTGCCACCGGGCGTCGCATCGCCTGCGACGGTGATGTTGTTGCTCACAACATAGGCGGCGTTGGCGGCGGACGGCGCAGCAACCAGCGCCGCGAAGGCGACGGCTAGGACTGCGAGGGCTTTCTTCAGCATCACGAGGCTCCCCCAGAAGGATTGATAGTTAACAGTCAGTTCTGCAACCGCCCGCGACTAAGGCGCTACACGGACACGTTACCGAGCTACATCTTTGCATGAAAGAGCCGCTTGGGAAAAGGCGCCCTTATTAACAGTTGGTGTCGAAATCAATCCGGGCGTTGTTTCCGAGTGCTCGTCGCCGAGGAATTGGAAGCGAAGGGTCGTCGAGGCGCCGGGTGCAAGGGAGACGTACGTCTGGGCGACGGGGTAGCCGGCGTCGGCGTCGCGGTGCACGTTGAAGGACTTCGAATCCTTCCAGGCGCCGAGGAAGACGGCGGACTGGGGGGCGTAGACGTTCACCTGGGTCTTCACTTCGCCCGCCGGGACGCCGAACACGCCGCCGCCGGTCACGTACCTCGGCAGGGCCGTTGCCGCGTCCGGCGGAGCGACGCTCGTCAGGGTCACCTCGACCTGCCACGTGGGCCTGCCGTCCTGGCGGCACATGGCCCCGCCGACCCGATAGGCCTCGCGGAGGTAGTAGTCCATCTTCGCCCCGGTCGCGTCATTGAGGTACACGCCGAAGGAATCCTTGGAAGAGCTCGAGGCGGGCGGCCAGCCGGAGAGGTCCGCAGCGGCGATCGCGTCCTGTTCCTGCTTCTTGGGGCTCCATGCGAGGAGCCTGCGCTCCGAGGCCGCGTGGCCCAGGGCATCGAGCATGGCCTTCGGCTGGAAGCCTCCGGCGGAGACCTTCTGGAACACGGTCGCCGCGGCCGTGGCGAAGAACTCGTCCTTCTGCTGCACCACGCGGTAGTCGGCGTACGCCTCGCTGAGGAGCAGCTTCACCGCGTTGCCGCTGTCCATGGTCTCTCCCCCCGGGAGCTTGACCGGCCCGGTCGCCTTCAGCAGGTAGCCGAGGGCCACGGGGTCGAGGGAGAGGACGCCGTCCACCTTCTGCCCGAACTGCCGCCGCCACATCTCGGTGGCGAGGCGTGCGCTCAGCGGAAACTGCGGGGTGAGGTTCACGTCCTGGAAGTACTGCCCGGTGATCGGCTCGTAGAGGCCCTGGGTCTGGTCCGTCAGCGGCAGGACGGGTTCCTCGAAGGGTCCGATGTTCTTCCCGGCCGCCTGCCGCCCCAGGGTGATCTTCCCGTGGTCGACCCGGACCTCGGCGGCGGCGCCGGGGATGCCGCCCGTGGCCCGCAGCTCTGCGTTGTTCTGGAAGATCACCAGATAGGTGCGCGGGGACTCGCTGCCCAGCATCGCGGGAAGCACGCTCGTGGCCGTGTCCGCGGCGGAGACCTGCTGCGCCGCCTCGCCCACCACGGCCCTGAAGCGCTCGAGCCCGTCGCGGACGGGGGGCAGGGTCCCGGCCCCGGGCGTGAGCGCCGCGAGCTGGGTGGACGCATCCTGGAGGGCCTTGTCGGCCTGGACGATGGCGGGCCGCGCTGCCGAGACCGGCTTCAGGTCCACGGCGCCGTGGGATGGCTTCAGGGTGGCCGGGCTGATGGTGCCCGCGACGTCGGCCAGGGGCAGCACCGCCTGGTGCGTGACCGTGCCGAGGATGTCCGCGAGCCGGGAGACGGTCGAGAAGTTGCTGCCCACGAACGGCACGTGGCCCGCGAGGCTCCAGATCGGGTCTCCCACGTAGGAGCGTCCGGCGTCGACGTGGGCCGCGAACTGGCGGGCGGACTCCTGGGCTTCGCTGCCCTGGCCCGCGACCACCTGGGTCTGGACCACCTTGGCCAGGCGCTGGGCCTCGCCGATCTCCTTCTGGGCCAGGAACGCCCGCACCCCGAGCCAGGCGCAGCACGCCAGCAGGAGCAGCACGGCGGCCGCGGCACCGGTGGCCCACGCCCCCTTCCGCCCTCGCGGCCAGCGCAGGCGGCGAGTGCCGGAGCGCGAGCCGGCCACGCGCCGTCGTCCGCTCTCGGAGGGGACCTCAGCGCGCGCCTCTGGCGACGACCTTCTCCGGCGCAACTGCTGGTCCTTCCCCCTGGGCCACACGGCAGCGAACGCAACGGCGCTTGCGCGCCCGCCGTGGCGGCGACGTTCGGCACCGCCATCCTACGGGACCCGGACGACGGACCCGGTGGTAGCCTTCGATCCGTGCGCCGCCGGGCGCCGGATACCCGCGATGACGGCCTTCGGGCCGCCCTGTGAGTGGAGGACCATGGTCACGAAGACCCGCCGCCGCGTGCCGCGCCTCGTGTGGGCTGGGTTCGGGCTGGTCGCGGCGGTGCTGTGCGGCTGGACGGTGGAGGCCGCGGCGGCCGCCCACCTCGACCCCGCCCTGCTGGGGGTCGCCGCCTACGTGCTCGTCTGGGTCCCGCTCGTCCTCGCACTCATCCTGAGCTTCGCCGGGCAGACCGTGCGCGACGCGGCGGCGTACCTCGGCCTGCGCTTCCGCGCGATCGACCTCCTGTGGGGGGTGGGGATCGGGTGTCTCGCCCGCGCGGCGGACGCGCTCATCCGGACCCTCGCCACCGGATCGACCGGACTGGCTCCCCAGCCCACCCTGAGCTCGATCGGCGGTCTCGGCGTCCAGGCGGTCGCCCTCGGGATCATCGCGCCCGTAGTGATCGCGCCGATCCTCGAGGAGACGTACTTCCGCGGCCTCGTGCTGCGCTCCCTCGCCGCCGCCCTCGGAAGGTTCTCCGCCGCGGCGAGGTGGGCAGCCGCCGTCGTCATCACCGCGGCCGCGTTCGCCCTGGTCCACGCGCTGCTGCTGGCAGGCACCCCGGGCGAGGCGGTCCTCACCGGCCTCTCGACGTTCCTCTTCGCGCTCCTGGCGGGGGCGGTCGCGGCGGCGACCCAGCGGCTCGGCGGCGCGATCGTGGGGCACGTGGTGTTCAACGGGCTCGGCGTCCTGCTCACCCTGGCGATCTGACGCCGCCGGGTTCCTCGAGGCCCAGGGACGGCTCAGGCCTTCGGCTGGCGTCCGATCAGGCAGGTCCCCTGCGCGACGGGCGCCGCGACCTCCGTCGAGATGCTCGCGTCCGACCTGACGAACTGCCCCATGAGGCAGTCGCCGCCCACGCGGACCGAGACGGTGAGCACGGGGGCCTGGAGGTTGGCGCTCGTCTGGTCCGCGCTGCGCTGCATCGCCGACGGGGCGAACCCCGCGGCCGCCAGCGCTCCGGTGAGGGTGGCGGCGTCGACCGAGGAGGACGACGCCGACCGCGCCGCGCCCTCCAGGGTCCGCGTGAACAGCCCGAGGTTCTCCGCCGCCGAGGCGCTCGGATCGAACCGGCTCAGGCTGCGCGCGGGCGAGGCGGTGGGAGCCGGGGCGGCCGGTGCGCTGGTGGCTGCACCGGATCCCGGCGGCGCGCTGGGGGCCGCCGTCGGCCCCGCAGCAGAGCCGCGGGCCGCCGCGCCGAGGTCGACGCCCTGCAGCGCGCCGGCGAGGCCGATCCCGCCGACTGCCAGGAGCACGGCCACCACGGCCGCCCACACGAGGTTCTTCATCCGGCTGCCCATGGGCGTCCTCACGCCCCCCTGCCGATCGTCGTCTGGTCGTCCACAAAGGTCGCGGCCAGCCACGGGAAGACCCACTGGTCGAGGACGATGAGCAGCACCGCGACCATCAGGGCGAGGACCAGGACCCGGACGAGTACGGGTCCGGGGAGGGACCTCCACAGGGCTCGGTACACGTCAGCCGTCCTTCGCAAGGATGGGGGCGAGCGCCGCGGGCGGGGCCGTGTCGAAGCCCACGAAGGTGCCGTAGGCCGCGAGCCGCTCGAGCGGCGGGAAGATCGCCGGATAGCAGGTTGTCAGAGTGATGAAGCGCTCGCGCGCGGCTGCCCCGGACACGGTGGGCACGGCATTGAGGACGTCGATCGCGTCCGGCTGCACAAACTGGAAGTTGCGGAACGTGTACGTGTACCAGCCCAAGGAGGTCTGGATGTAGACCTTGTCGCCGAGGCGGAGCTTGCTCAGGTTCAGGAAGCTGTTGCCGTAGCCGATGTCGTGGGCGGCCACGGCGAAGTTCCCCTGGCCGCCGGGCATGGCCGTCCCGGTGTAGTGGCCCACGCCCGCCGTGACGCTGTTGAGGACCCGCTCGGTGTCCACGGACTGCCTCACGATCCGGCGCCAGCCCTCGCCCAGGCGTGGGATGTAGATGACACCGATCGTGTCCGCGACGGCCGCAGGCTCGGCGGCGACCGGAATGGTCGCGGCGGCCGGAGCGGCCTTCGGTCCGGGGGTGCCGCCCGAGGGCTTCGGGGCAGGGCCCGCGTGCGGGGCCGCCTGAGGCTTGGCCATGAGCTGCTGCGTGAGCTGCCTGCTCTGCTCGGCGGCCACCTTGTCCTGGCGCAGCCCCACGACCCAGGGGTTGACGTACGCGTACCAGACGATGAAGAGCCCGATGATCAGTGCGAACGTGATCAGCAGCTCCCCGGTCACCCCCAGGGCCTTGAGCAGCCCCGTCCGGCCTGCCGTCCCGCGTGTCGCCGCCACGTTCCTCCCCCACAGCTTCCGCTCCCAGCCCTTCGAGGATACAAGCTCGCCCGCGGCGTCGGCGCCGGAGGCCGCAGCTGCGGCTACGGTGAGGACCATGGCGCCCGATCCCCTCCGCATCCCCTACGGCCCCCATCCCGACCAGTGGGGCGCCCTGTACCTTCCGGCTCCCGGCACGCTGGCCGGCCCCGGCGGCGGCCGCGACGGCGGCGGGTGGCGCGGGATCGCCGTCGTGATCCACGGCGGCTACTGGCGGGACCGGTACACGGCCGAGCTCGGCGTCCCGGCGGCCCGCGACCTCGCCGCGCACGGCATCGCCGCGTGGAACCTCGAGTACCGCCGGGCGGCCTCCGACGGGCCGGACGGCACCCGCACCGCGGGCGACGGCGGGTGGCCGGCCACGTTCCTCGACGTCGCCGCCGGGATCGACCGGCTCGCCGACGTGCCGGGCCTGGGCCTGCTCGCGGACGACGACGCCGCGCGGCTCGCGGAGCTCGTCTCGGCCGGGCGGGTGGTGGGCCTGGGGCACTCGGCCGGCGGCCACCTCGCCGTCTGGGCCGCGGGGCGCCATCGGCTCCCCGCGGGCGCACCGGGCGCGGGCGCTGCGGGCGAGGGGCCCCGGGTGCCGCTGCGCGGCGTCGTGAGCCAGGCCGGTGTGCTGAGCCTCGCCGAAGCGGAGGCCCGCGGGCTCAGCGATCAGGCGGCGCGGAACCTCATGGGCGGCGCGTCGACGGACTCGGCGGAGCTCGCGGCGGCGTTCGCTGTCGCCGACCCGATGCACGCGCTGCCGATCGGCGTGCCCGTCCATGCCGTGCACTCGCTCGAGGACGACGCGGTGCCGTTCGCCCTCTCCGAGGGTTACGTGGCCGCGGCCCGCGCGGCCGGGGATCCCGCCGTCCTGCACGTGACCAGCGGCGACCACATGGCCGTGATCGACCCGGCGCACGAGGCCTACCGGCTGTGCCGCGGGCTCGTGGAGGACCTGCTGGGCTGAGGCACCGTCGGCGCTGGGGCATCATGGGCGGGTGGGCATCCTCAAGACCGCCGTCCTGTTCGTCCTCGCCGCCGCCGCGGAGATCGGCGGGGCGTGGCTCGTGTGGCAGGCCGTGCGCGAGGGCCGGCCCTGGTGGTGGGCCGGGCTCGGCGTCATCGCCCTCGGGATCTACGGGTTCGTCGCCACCTTCCAGGCGGATGCCAACTTCGGGCGCGTCCTCGCGGCCTACGGGGGCGTGTTCGTGGCGGGGTCCCTCGCGTGGGGCGTCGTGGTGGACGGCTTCCGCCCCGACCGCTGGGACCTGGTCGGGGCGCTCGTGTGCCTGGCCGGCGTCGCGGTCATCATGTTCGCCCCGCGCTCGGGGACGTAGGCCGGTCGCCAGGGACCCCTCAACGCGGCGGAGGTGACCCCCGAACCGGGCGGAGGTGACTCCTCAACGCTGGGACATGACCCCCCAACGCTGTGGGGTCATGTCCCTGCGTTGTGGGGTCATGTCCCTGCGTTGTGAGGTCATGTCCCTGCGTTGTGGGGTCTCCGGTGGGTGGTGCGTGGTCAGGCGAGGTGCTCGAGGGCGTCGCGGATGGCCTCCATGCCCGCCTGCAGCTCCGCGAACGAGGTGCTCAGCGGCGAGAGCCCGATCCGCAGCCCGTGCGGCGGCCGGAAGTCGGGGATGACCCCGCGCTCCCACAGCAGGGCCGTGACCTCGCGGAACCGCGGGTGGTTCACGGTGATGTGCGAGCCGCGCTCGGCCGGGTCCCGCGGGCTCGCCAGCTCCACGCCGAGCGGGGCCAGGAGCTCGTCGTGCAGGGCGAGGGCCCGCTCGGTCAGGGCCACCGACTTGGCCCGGATGGCGTCCATGCCGGCCTCGGCGACGAGCTCGAGCATGTGCTTGAGCGGCTGCATCGCGAGGATCGGCGGCGTGCCGGTGATGAACCGGCGCACGTCCGCGGCCGGCTCGTAGGCGTGGGTCATCCCGAACGGGTCGGCGGCGCCCATCCATCCCCAGATCGGCTGGCGGAGGCGGCCCTGGAGCTCGGAGCGGACGTACGCGAACGCGGGCGCACCGGGGCCGCCGTTGAGGTACTTGTACGTGCACCCGACCGCGAGGTCCGCGCCCCACGCGTCCAGCTCCACGGGCACAGAGGCGGCGGAGTGGCAGAGGTCCCACAGGATCAGCGCCCCGGCGTCGTGCGCCACCTGGGTGATGGCGGCGGCGTCGGCCATGAACCCCGAGCGGTACGCGATGTGCGAGAGGAGCACGACGGCGGTGCGCGGCCCCGCGACGGCCGCGACGTCGGCGGGGCGCACCCCCGTGACGGGATCCGCCTCGATCCAGACGATCCGGGCGCCGCGCTCGGCGGCGATGCCCTCGACGATGAACCGGTCGGTGGGGAAGTTGTCGCGGTCGAGGACGATCTCGGTGCGCCCCTCCCCCGCGGCGGCCTGCGCGTCCAGTGCCGCGCGGAGCAGCTTGTAGAGCAGGACTGAGGTCGAGTCGGCGACAATCGTCTGGCCGGGCGCGGCGCCGAGGACCACCTCGCCGAGGCGGTCGCCCACGGCCGTCGGCTCGTCCATCCACTCCTCGTCCCAGGCGCGGATGAGCCGCTCGCCCCACGGCCCGGCCACGAACTCGGCGAGCTTCGCGGGCGTCTCCGCGAGCGGGCGGCCGAGCGAGTTCCCGTCGAGGTAGGCCACCACGGCCTCGCCGTTCGGGCCGGCCGGGCGGAGGAAGCGGTCGCGGAACCGCGCGAGGGGGTCGGCGGCGTCGAGCGCGGCGGCGGTGAGGTCGCCCGCGGCGGCGGCCAGGGCGTCGTCGGACTCGGGGGCGTCCATGCTCACGGGTCAGGCTCCGATCTCGGTGCGGACGGCGTACAGCTCGGGGAAGAACGTCAGGTCCAGGGCGCGCTGGAGGAAGCCGACGCCGGAGGATCCGCCCGTGCCCGTCTTGAACCCGATGGTCCGCTGGACGGTGCGCAGGTGCCGGAAGCGCCAGAACTGGACGTTGTCCTCAACGTCCACGAGGGCCTCGCACGCCTCATAGAGGCCCCACGGGGCGTCGTCGGACTCGTAGATCTGCCGGAAGACCGGCACGAGGTCCGGCCGCAGGGTCCACGGCTCGGTGACGTCCCGCTCGAGGATCTCCGCGGGCACCGCGTAGCCCGCGCGGGCCACGGCGCGCAGGAACTCGTCGTAGACGGTCGGCTCCGCGAGGAGCCCCTCGAGCAGCGCCCGGGCCTCGGGCTCGGAGGAGAAGACCTCGAGCATGCGCCGGTGCTTGTTGCCGAGGATGAACTCGACGGCGCGGTACTGGTACGACTGGAAGCCCGAGGCGTTGCCGAGGAAGCCTCGGAACTGCGCGTACTCGCGCGGGGTGAGCGTGGCCAGCACGGTCCACTGGTCCGTGAGCTGCTTCTGGATCGCCTTGACCCGGGCCAGGCACTTGAGGGCCATGCCGAGGTCATCGGCGGCGAAGCGCGCGCGGGCCTCGCGCAGCTCGTGGAGCACGAGCTTGAGCCACAGCTCCGAGGTCTGGTGCTGGATGATGAACAGCATCTCGTCGTGGTGCTCGGGGGCGCTCACCGGATGCTGGGCGTGCAGGAGCCGCTCGAGGTCGAGGTACCTGCCGTAGGTCATCGCACCGCGCAGGTCGGTGCGGATGGACTCTTCGATGTCGCGGACGCCGTTGGCCACGGGTTCTCCTTGCCTGATTCGTGGGCGGCCCCTTGTGAGGGCCATCACCGCAAGGGTAGTGATGGAGGGGCAGGGCCCACCAATCGTCCCCGCCGCCGACCGACCCGTCCCCATCCCAAGGAGCACCACCATGCGCTACCGCAAGCTCGGCAGTTCGGACCTCGAGGTCTCGGAGATCTCGCTCGGCTCGTGGCTCACGTACTCGGGCGGCATCGAGGAGGAGCAGACCCGCGCCTGCACGGAGGCGGCGTTCGACGCCGGCATCAACTTCTTCGACACCGCGAACGTCTACGGGCGGGGCGCCTCGGAGACGGCCTGGGGCGGGATCCTCTCGAAGCACCCGCGCGATTCCTACATCCTCGCCACCAAGGTCATGGGCCGGATGTCCGACACCGACGCCGGCCTCGCCCCCGAGCAGATCGCCAAGCAGATCGACGCCTCGCTCGCCCGGCTGCAGACGGACTACGTGGACCTCTACCAGGCGCACCGCTTCGACACGTCGGTGCCCCTCGAGGACACGATCGAGGCGTTCCAGAAGGTCGTGGAGCAGGGCAAGGCCCGCTACCTCGGCTTCAGCGAGTGGACCCCGGAGCAGATCCAGGCCGCGATCGACATCGCCGGGCCGGACCTCTTCGTCTCCTCCCAGCCGCAGTACTCGATGCTGTGGCAGGCGCCCGAGGCCGAGGTCTTCCCGCTGTGCGCGGCCAACGGCATCTCGCAGATCGTCTGGTCCCCTCTCGCGCAGGGGGTCCTCACCGGCAAGTACAAGCCCGGCCAGTCGATCCCCGAGGACAGCCGCTTCGCCAACGACTCCATGAACATGGCCAAGGACCTCGTGCTGTCCGACCCGGTCCTCGAGGCCGTGCAGCGCCTCGTCCCGATCGCCGAGGGCGCGGGGCTGAGCCTGCCGACCATGGCCCTTGCGTGGGTCCTGCGCCGCAGCGAGCTCGCCTCCGCCATCACGGGCGCCTCCCGCCCCCAGCAGGTCCATGCCAACGCGTCTGCCTCCGGGGTGGAGCTCTCCGCGGACGTCCTCAGCGCCATCGACGAGGCACTGGGCGACGTCCCGGTCCGCGGCCCAAGGCTCGCCCCGAACGCGCAGGAGGGGGTCCTGCACCGGGCGTGACGGGCGGAGCGAGCCGGGGCGGACCGAGGCGAGGGGAACCTGCGGCGGCGACCACGCGCCGTCGTGCGCCAGACCAGCGGACCTGCCTTCAGGCCCCCGGCTGCCCCGCGACCCAGGTGCGCGTCACGCCCAGGACGCGCTCCCCGTCGAGGTCGGCGAGGGACGCGCCCACGAAGCGGACCGCGGCCTCGGAGGTCTGCCAGCGGAAGCGGTAGTCCTCCGAGGTCGCGGCGTCCGCGATCGCCGCCCCGGCCTCCGCCGCGGTCTGGGCGCCGGCGAAGGCGCCCGAGGCGCGCGCGAGGTAGGCGTCGAGCTGGGCGCCGTACGCCCCGACGTCGGCGGGCCGCTCGACGTTCGCGACGAACTCGCTCGCCACCGCGGCCGGCTCGACGACGCTCACCCGCACCCCGAACGGCTCGACGGCGGGCGCGAGCGACTGCATGAACCCCTCGACCGCGAACTTCGCCCCGCAGTAGGCGTCCGCGAACGGCTGGCCCACGGCACCGCCCACGCTCGTCACGGTCACGATGCGGCCGTGGCGGCGCCCCCGCATGCCGGGCAGGACGAGCTTGGCGAGATGCACGGGCGCGAGGTAGTTGACCTCGAGCTGGTCCCGGATCACGTCCATCGGCAGCTGCTCGGCCGTCCCCACGCAGCCCCTCCCGGCGTTGTTGACCAGGACGTCGATCCGGCCGTGGTCGGCGGCCACGGCCTGGACGAGCGCCTCCGCCGCGGGGTGGTCGACGACGTCGAGCGTCCGGACGTCGAGCACGACGCCGGCCGCGTCGGCGGCGGCGCGGAGGGCCCCGGCGCGCGCGGTGTCCCGCATCGTCGCGACCACGCTCAGGCCCCGGCGGGCGAGTTCGACGGCGGCGTGCAGCCCCATCCCGGACGAGGTTCCTGTGACGAGCGCAACATCAGGCATGCGCACACCGTACCAACACGCGCCCGGTGCACAGAGCGGGAATCTGGGACCTCGGACTCTGGGGGCGCGGAGCGGCACGGAGCACGGTGGTGTGGTCAGGCCGTCGCATCGCGGACGGGACGGGCGGAGACGGGAGGCATCATGGCGGGCGCAGAAGAATCGCCGACGACGGGACGGGACGAGGGGTCCCAGCCCCGCGGAGGAAGCACCCCGAAGGGCAGCGAGACGAGGGGCTCCGCAGATCCCCCGTCCTACGGGACGGCTCCGGCTCCCGAGCGGGGCTACAAGTACGGCTCTGGCACCCGGGAAGGGTGGAGCGAGGCCGAGGAGGTCGAGCCCGGGCCCGAGGACGATGTGCTCTGAGGCCCCGTGCTCCGAGGCCCTGACGAGGGACACCGGGCGCAGATGGCCCCGCCCGGCTGCCTGACGGGACCCGTGCTGGTGGGCTCCTCCACGGACGGCGTGCTCGAGCGCGTGCGCGAGGAGCTGGAGCGCCGCGGCCACGCTGCCACCGTGCTCGGGCCCGGGGCGTACGCGCGGCGGGTCTCGGTGACGATCACCGGCTGCCGCGCCCGGGTCGAGCCGGACGTGCCCCTCCTCCTGCGGGCACGAGGGGCGCAGGAGGAGGATGCCTGTGCCGTGGCAGAAGCGCTCGCCCTCGCGGGTGCGCTCTCCGCCTCGCCCGTGGTCAACAGGCCCGCTCCCGCGCTCCCGGCGGCGCCGTCCTCCCGGGAGGCCCTCGAATACCTCATGTGCGCCGGACGGCTGCACCCGTCGCTGCTCGTGGACGAGCGGCGCAGCGACGGAGGTCCGGTGGACGGCGCGGCGTTCGAGCAGGAGCCGCTCCCCGGCGGGCAGGGTGGCGGCAAGCCCGGAACCGCCGTGAGGTTCCGGGAGCGGATGCCTGCCGGCTGGGTCTACCAGAAAGTCCTCGTCGTGGGGAACCGCTGCTGGCTCTACCACGAGACGGTGGCCGCGGCCCCGGAGATCCGGCGCCTGAGCCTCGAGGCGGCGGCGGCAGCAGGGCTGGCCTTCTGCTGCCTGTACTGGCGCGCCGCCCTGCCTGGCCCCGGAAGATCCGGTCTCCAACTGCGCCTCGCGCGGGTCTCCCCCCAGCCGACGGAGGCCGAGCTGGCGGACCTGGCCGGCGCCGCGGTGTCCGCGGTCGCCGACCTGCTGCTCGCATGAGCGTCCTCCTCCTCGGCCGTGGCAGCGACCCCGTGCTGGCCTACCTCCAGGCCAGGGCCCGTGCCTCGGGGACACCCTGCGGGTTCGTCGATGCGGTGCGGGTCGCCGCGGAGGGCTCCTGGGACCTCGAGCTGCCCGCCGCGCGGGGCAGGCTCCGCTGCGGCGGGGAGGCCTGGGACCTCTCGGCCTGCACCACGATCGTGGCGCGGTCCCTCGATCCCTGCACAGCCCAGGGCCCGACGCCGGAACGCTGGGCCGGGTTCATGGACTCGGTCGGCCGTGGCTGCGGGCCTGCCCCCTGACGGTGGCGAACCCGCCCCCGCCCCGAGGAAGCGCGCCGGCGCCGGCACTGGCCCGGCTGGCCCTCGCAGACGTGGCGCTGCCGGCTGCCGACTGGCGACGGCCCCGGGGTGCGGAACCCGTGCAGCGGGCCTCCGGGCCACGCGACGACGGCGCCGCCGCGGGTGTGTACGTGGTGGGCGACGCCGTCTTCCCCTCCCCGGCCAGGCCTGCTGCGGGGCGGCTGCCCGGCGCGGACGTGCAGCGCGCCCTTGCGGAGGCCACGGCCACGCTGGGCTGGCTCCTGGCCCGGTGGGACGCCAGCGTGGACCGCGACGGGGTGTGGCGCTGGCTCGGAGCCGAACCGGCGCCGGACTTCCGCCTCGACGACCGGCTTCTTGACGGCGCCCTCTCGCGCCGGATCCTCGCCCTGCGACCCCGGCCGCCGGAGAGGAACGCTCCCGGCTGGGCGGCTTCGGGGCCGGGAGCCACCGGCCCCGCCCCCACGCTGGACCGCGGCGAGTGCCGGACCGGACTCGAGCCTTGCCCGTGCGGGTCACCGTCCTGGATCCCTGCCCTGGACCGGCTCCTGGCCGAGGCGGGGGCGCACCTCGACCGCGGCTTCCGGGTTCCCGAGCGCTGGCGGGGGGCCATGCGGCGCGAGAGCCTGCGGTACGGGACGCCGGAGGAGCGGGCGAGCTATGAGGAGGCCTTCAACCGCGTGGCGCACGATGCGTCGTTGGGTGCCTTTCCCCCGCTGACCGTGGACCGGCTGCGGGACCTCCACGTCGGAGCCGGCGGGGACGGGGAGCTGCGCACTGTGCACCTGTGGATTCCCGGTGGCCACACCTTCCCGCACCCGGCGGCCGTCCTCCCCCTCCTGCAGGAGCTGTGCGCGGCGTACGAGGAGTCCTCCGGGGCCGGCGCCGTGATCCGGGCAGGGTACAGCGCGGTGCTGCGCCTTCATCTCGGGCTGCTCACCATCCACCCCTTCCGCGATGGAAACGGCCGGCTCTCCCGGCTCGTGGCAGCCCGCGAGCTGATGCGGAGGGGATACCGGGGCCGGCCTCTGACCATCCTGGACCAGCACTACGAGCGGTGGCCGCACGTGTACACCGCCCTCCTGGTCGCGCTCGAGGAGGGGCGGCTCTGCCGGCCGGCCTGCATTCTCGGAATGCAGCTCGCGGCCCTCGCCGGGGCCTGGCGCGCGGCACCCTCTCTCGCCCGCGTGCAGTGGCGGGCGGTCGAGCCGTGCCTGCGCGGCCTGACGCCGGGAGACCCCGCGGCAATCCTCGGACCCGTCCTGGAGGACCTCTCAGCGGCCGCAGGGGAGCGGTGAACAGCGGCGGCCTCAGGCCAACCAGGAGCGGGCCGGGGCGTCCGCGTCCTCTGCCTGCCCGGCAGCGGGCTTCACCGTGGGCGCGTGCACGACGAGCACCGGGCAGGCAGCGTGCTCGGCACAGACGGCGCTGACGGAGCCGAGCATGAGGCGGGCGAATCCACCGAGGCCGCGGGAGCCGACGACGAGCAGGCGCGCTCCGCGGCTGTTCTCTATCAGGACGCGGGCAGCCGGACCGGACGCGATGAGCGTTGTGAGGCCCCGCGGCGGCGAGCCGCCGTAGGCATCCCCGATGGCCTGGTTGAGGAGCTCCCGGGCATCGTCCTCGGGCCCCCACTGCTTGTCCCGGTACATGCCCAGTCCCATTACGGGGAACTGCCACGCGGTGGCCGCTGTGATCGGCCCACCGACCCCCGATTCGAGCCGCGCAGCCCAGCGCAGCGCCTCCACCGACAGGGGTGATCCGTCCACGCCGACCACGATCCCCGTGGCTTCCTGTTCCTCCACGGTGCCCTCCGCGGTGCCGTCCGATGGACCGAGCCTAGGTTCGACTGGCCGTGGCGAACTAGGGCCCTTGGCCACCTCCAGAACCCGGCCGCCGGGAGGACCGTTGACACCATGCACGAGCGCGCACGGCCCGAGCCGGCCATTGAGCCCGAGATGGCGGGAGAGCTGGCCGGCCGTGATGCCTTCGGCCGGTATGCGCAGCGCTTCGGGCGGCGGATCGCCGACGTCCCGGATGCCCTGCGCGCAGGGGGTGCCACGCCTGTGGCGATCGCGGCCGGCCTCGGCCTCCCGGCAGCGGCGGTGGCGGGGCCGGCGTCGTTCTTCGCCGACTTCTCCGCGCCGAAGGAGGCCCGGCACGTACGGGTGTGCGGCGCAGCAGCGTGCTTCGCGGCGACGGCGGGTACGCATGTGGCCACGGTCCGGGCCGCCCTGGAGGCCGAGGCCGGCACCTCCGTCCAGACGGTCCGCTGCCTCGGCTACTGCTACGCAGCGCCCGCCGCGCAGGACGGCGACGGTGCGTGCGCGGGCCCTGACGCCGCCGACCAGCTCCTCGGCGGCGCCCCCCGGCATGATCCCGGCATCCCCTGGCGCTGCGAGAGCCGCGAACCGGTGGCCCTGGCCGGCGTGGCAGGCGCCGCGGAGAGTTGGTCGGTGTGGCCGGACGCCGTGGCGTCGGCGGATCCCGCCGGGGTGCTCGAGCAGGTCGGAGCGGCTGGGCTGAAGGGGCGCGGGGGCGCAGGCTTCCCCGTGGCCCTGAAGTGGCGCTCGGCGCTGGGGCACCCCGGCCCGCGGGTGGTGGTGGCCAACGGGGACGAAGGCGACCCCGGCTCGTTCGTCGACCGCCTGCTGATGGAGGAAGACCCGCACCGGGTGCTCGAGGGCCTGGCGCTCGCATGCTTCGCCGTGGGCGCCAGCACAGGGGTGGTGTTCGTCCGGTCGGAATACCCGCGTGCGGTGGCGCGGATGCGCGCCGCGGTGCGCGAGGCCCAGGCGGCGGGCCATCTCGGCGAGCGCCTCCACGGCGGCCGGTTCGGGCTCCACGTCGCGGTGGCCGAAGGCGCCGGCTCCTACGTCTCCGGGGAGGAGACGGCGCTGCTGAACGGGCTCGAGGGGCTGCGCGGGGTGGTGCGCGCCCGGCCGCCCTACCCGACCGAGGCGGGGCTGGCCGGCCGGCCCACGGTGGTCAACAACGTCGAGACGCTCGCCGCGGTCCCCTGGATCCTCGCCCACGGTGGCCCCGCCTACGCCCGGATGGGGTCCCCGGGCCAGTCCGGGACGATCGTGGCGTGCCTGTCCGAGCGGTTCGCCCGCCCTGGAGCCTACGAGGTCGAGACGGGGACCACGGTGCGGGAGGTGGTCGAAGGTCTGGGCGGAGGCCTGCGCTCGGGGGCACAGCTGCGCTCGCTGCAGATCGGGGGGCCGCTGGGCGGCTTCCTCGGCCCGGAGGACCTTGACGCGCCGCTGACCGACGAGGCCCTGGCCGCGCACGGCGCCGCACTGGGGCACGCGGGCATCGTCGCCTTCGACGGGCGGCTCTCCGGGGAGGACGTCCTGCGCAATCTGTGGGAGTTCGCCGAGGCCGAGAGCTGCGGGGCCTGTTCCCCGTGCCGGGTCGGGTCGCGCCTGGGACGCCTCCTGGCCGCTGCGCCGGACACTTCACAGCCCCACGGATCGGCGGCGCACCTCCTCGGGACCATGGCCGACGGCAGCCTGTGTGCGTTCGGCCGCAGGGTTCCGGCCGCCGTCCGCAGCCTCGCGCGGGTCTACGGGCTCCGGGGGTGGGCGGCGTGAACGTCGTGGTGGACGGAGTCGCCGTCGAACTCCCTGCCGGGGCCACCGTCCTGGACGCCATCCGGGCCGCCGGGAAGCACGTTCCGACCCTGTGCCACGACGACAGGCTCTCCGTGGCGGCGTCCTGCAGGACGTGCCTCGTCGAAGTGGCCGGGCAGGGGGTGGTCGCCGCGTGCAGCACGCCCGCCCATGACGGCGGCGTCGTGGCAGCAGACGGCACGCTCGCGCTGCGGCGGCGGGCGTTGGAGGTGATCCTGGCCGGCCTGCCGGCGCGTGCACTCCAGGCTCCGGCGGACCGCAGCGAGCTCGCGCGGGAATGCGCCGACCACGGAGTCACCGCTCCGCCGGGGATGCCGCTGCTTCCGGTGCGCGGGCTGGACCACTCGCACCCGTACGTCAAGCTCGACCGCGACCTGTGCATCGCCTGCGGGCGGTGCGTGCGGGCGTGTGCCGAGATCCAGGGAACGTTCGCCCTGACGCTCTCGGGCCGGGGCGCCGACACGGTCGTGGCGCCGGGGACAGGCGGGGCCTGGGCCGATTCCGACTGCGTCTCCTGCGGGGCCTGCGTGGACACCTGCCCAACGGGTGCGCTGTCCGAACCGGGACTGCTCGTCGCCGCCCCGCTGGAGAGGACCACGCGCACGACCTGCGGATTCTGCGGGGTCGGGTGCACCCTGGACATCACGACCCGCGACGGGGCCGTCGCCGCCGTCCGCCCCGTGGAGCAGGGGTCGGTGAACCGCGGGCACGCGTGCGTGAAGGGCCGCTTCGCCCATGGTTACCTCCGCTCGCCCGACAGGCTCCGCGCCCCGCTCGTCCGGCGCGGCGGGATCCTCGTCGAGGCCTCCTGGGACGAGGCCATCGGCTACGCCGCGGATCGGCTGCCGGCCGTCCGCGACGCCGGCCCCGGAGCCTTCGGGCTCATCTCCTCCGCCCGCGCCACCAACGAGGAGAACTACCTCGCCCAGAAGTTCGCCCGCGCGGTGATGGGCACCAACAGCATCGACAACTGCTCCCGGCTCTGTCACGCGCCCTCGGCCTCGGGCCTGACCGCCTCGTTCGGGCTCGCCGGGGGAACCAACGCCCTCGAGGACCTCGACGGCTGGGACGCAGTCATGGTCGTCGGCGCGAACCCCACCGACGCCCACCCGGTGGTCGGGTCCCGCATCTTCGAAGCGGCGATGGCCGGCGCCCGGCTCCTCGTCATCGACCCGCGCCGGACCCGGCTGGCCCGCCACGCCGACATCCACCTCGCCCCGCGCCCGGGCACGAACGTGGCCGTCTTCAACGCGCTCGCCCACGTGCTGATCCGGGAGGGGCTCACCGACCCGGCCTTCATCCGCACGCACACCAGCGGGTACGAGGACCTGGCCGCAGTGGTTGCGCAGTACCCGCCTGAAGCGGTCGAGAAGGTCTCCGGCATCCCCGCCGCAGACCTCGTCGCCGCGGCGAGGCTCTATGGCTCGGCCCGGGCGCCGGGGATCTTCTACGGGCTCGGGGTGACCGAACACCTCCACGGCACCGACGGGGTCCGGGCCCTGGCCAACCTCCCGCTGCTGCGCGGGGCAGTCGGGCCCGGCCATGGCGGCGGGATCAATCCACTCCGCGGGCAGAACAATGTCCAGGGGGCCTCCGACATGGGAGCCCTGCCGGACCAGCTGCCGGGCTACCAGCCCGTCGCCGACGCCGCGGTCCGGGGCCGCTTCGCGGGCGCCTGGCAGACTCCCCTCCCCGCCGTGCCGGGCCGGAGGATCCCGCAGATGTTCGACGCCGCCCGGGCTGGATCCCTCCAGGCCCTGTGGATCATCGGCGAGGACGTGCTCAGCACCGATCCCGACAGCTCCGCCGTCCGGGCGGCCCTGGAAGCCTGCCCCCTGGTCCTCTGCAACGACCTGTTCCTCTCGCCTACCGCCGCGGCCGCGGACGTCGTGTTCCCGGTGGCGGCCTGGCCGGAGAAGGACGGGACGTTCACCAACTTCGACCGGCGCGTCCAGAGGGTCCGCCCCGCAGTGGACGCACCTCGCGGCGTCCGGACCGACTTCGACGTCCTCCAGTCCGTCGCCGAGGCCATGGGCCATCCCCTGGGATGCGCCACCGCGGCCGAGGCCTGGGCGGAGTGCGCCGACCTGGCCCCCGCGTTCGCGGGCATCAGCCACGCCCGACTGGACCGGGACGGCGCGCTGCACTGGCCTTGCGGCACCGGCTCTCCGGGAACGCCGCGGCTCTACTCCGAGCGCTTCGCCACACCGGACGGCCGGGCCAGATTCGCGGGCCGGCCCTACCTGCCCCCGGGAGAGCAGCCGGACCCGGAGTTCCCCTGCCTGCTCATCACGGGCCGCAGAGCCGAGCACTACAACTCCGGAAGCATGACGCGGCGCACCCCCAATCTCCGCCTCCTCTCCCGCGAGAGCCTCGACGTTGCCCCCGAGGACGCCGCGTCCCTGCGGCTCACGGCCGGAGACCTCGTCGAGGTCTCCAGCCGGCGCGGAAACGCGGTCCTCCCGGTGAGGATCAGCGACGACATCCAGCCGGGGCAGGCCTTCGCCGCGATCCACTTCCCCGACGCGGCAGTGAACGGGCTCACGTCCCCCCACGTGGACGAGGCGACCGGATGCCCCGAATACAAGGTCACCGCCGTCCGGATCCAAGCCCTCGGGCAGCCTGGGGCGACGCCCTGAGCGCCAGCCTCCCGGCCGCCGCCACTGCCGGGTGGGGAAGTGCCTGCGGCCCGAATAGGGCACACGAGCGTCCGGTGACCCGGGTCGCGGAGGCGGGCACACGGCGTCGTGCGGCGCCCGGCCTTGTGGCGCGGCCCACTCCTCGCGTACCATCGTCGTGAGCGATATTAGAACACGGTGTTCCATTATAGAACACAGCGCGAGATATCGGACAGGCAATGCGATGGCGAGCCGTCGCCACCCCACAGAGAAGTGAGGAAAACCCGTGCAGTTCCACCATCACGGCTACGTCTCCACGAACCCCAAGGTCCAGCCGGCCGCGGGCGTTGGCCTCAACCGCCCCGAGGAGCTCCCCGACCAGGTCGACGTCCTGATCATCGGCACGGGCCCCGCGGGCATGATCACCGCCGCGCAGCTCTCCCAGTTCCCGGACGTGATCACGCGCATCATCGAGCGCCGCCCCGGCCGCCTCGAGATCGGCCAGGCGGACGGCATCCAGGCCCGCAGCGTCGAGACGTTCCAGGCGTTCGGCTTCGCGCCCGAGATCACCGCCGAGGCGTACCACATCACCGAGATGAACTTCTGGAGCCCGGACCCGGAGGACCCGCACAACATCGTTCGGACCTCCCGCGCGGTCGACGACGAGATGGGCATCAGCGAGTTCCCGCACCTGATCGTGAACCAGGCCCGCGTGCTCGACTACTTCGCCGAGGTCATGCGGAACTCCCCGACCCGGATGACGCCGGACTACGGCTGGGAGTTTCTCGGCCTCGAGATCGGCGAGGGCGAGTACCCGGTGACCGTGCGGATCGTCGGCTCCGGGCCCGAGAACCAGGGCCGGGAGCGCACCATCAGCGCCAAGTACGTGGTCGGCTCCGACGGAGCCCGCTCCAAGGTGCGCGACGCCATCGGCTGCGAGATGAGCGGCGACCGCGCCAACCACGCATGGGGCGTCATGGACGTCCTGGCCAACACGGACTTCCCGGACATCCGCACCAAGTGCGCCATCCAGTCCCACGACGGCGGCAGCATCCTGCACATCCCGCGCGAGGGCGGATACCTGTTCCGCATGTACGTGGACCTCGGCGTCGTGCCGGACGACGACCACGGCAAGATCCGCCAGACTCCGCTCGAGGAGATCATCGCCCGCGCGAACAAGATCCTCCACCCGTACAGCGTCGACGTGAAGAGCGTCGCATGGAACAGCGTCTACGAGGTGGGCCACCGCGTGACCCACCGCTTCGACGACGTCCCGACGAGCCAGGTCGGCACCCGCACCCCCCGCGTGTTCATCACGGGCGACGCCTGCCACACGCACAGCGCCAAGGCCGGCCAGGGCATGAACGTCTCGATGCAGGACGGCTTCAACATCGGCTGGAAGCTCGGCCACGTCCTCGAGGGCCGCAGCCCCGAGAGCCTGCTGTCGACCTACACCGCCGAGCGCCAGGTCATCGCGCAGAACCTCATCGACTTCGACCGCACCTGGTCCTCCATGATGGCCAAGAAGCCCGAGGAGTTCGAGAACCCCCAGGAGCTCGCCGACTTCTACGTGCGCACCGCGGAGTTCCCGGCCGGGTTCATGACCGAGTACACCCAGTCCATGATCGTGGGCGCCCCCAAGCACCAGGCCCTCGCCACCGGCTACACCGTCGGCAAGCGCTTCAAGTCGGCCCGCGTCGCCCGGATCTGCGACACGAACCCGCTGCACCTCGGCCACCTGGCCGCGGCTGACGGGCGCTGGCGCATCTACGTCTTCGCAGACGCGGCCAAGCCCGGCACCGCCGACTCGACGCTCGCGAAGTTCGCGGACTGGCTCGCCACCGATCCGGCCTCGCCGGTCGTGGCGACCCCCGAGGGCCTCGACCGCAACGCGTGGTTCGATGTGAAGGTGGTCTACCAGCAGGACCACCGCTCCTTCGACCTGAACGACGTCCCGGCCGTCTTCAAGCCCCAGGTCGGCGAGTTCGGCCTCAACGACCTCGAGAACGTCTTCGGCACGCTCAAGGACGAGGACATCTTCGCCCAGCGCGGGATCGACCGCGACGGCGTGGTCGTGGTGGTCCGCCCCGACCAGTACGTCGCCGACGTCCTGCCGCTCGCGGCCACCGACGAGCTCGGCGCGTTCTTCGCCGGCGTCCTCAAGGGCCGCGCGGCGGCGCAGGTCTAGCAGGCGCGGCCCGGCCGCATCGCGAAGCACGACGGCGCTGGGTCGCCTTCCGTACGGGAGGCGGCCCCGCGCCGTCGTCGTACGCCCTGAATGTTTCCCTGCGGGCACCGGGGGGAAATCTCGCATCACTCGAGCACCATGGGCACCACCAGAACGGAAGGCACTGCCATGATCGACTCACTCACAGCGGGTCTCGCCGAAGTGGCGCGGTTCGTCCCCCAGTTCCTGCTCTTCCTCGTGATCCTCATCGTGGGCCTGCTGGTGGCCAAGGCCATCGCCAAGGCGCTCTCCCGGCTCCTGGCCAAAATCGGCTTCGACCGCTGGGTCGAGCGCGGCGGCGTGAAGCGCGCCCTCGCCAACTCGAATCTCGACGCGAGCGAGATCGTCTCGAAGATCATCTACTACGCGCTCGTGCTCTTCGTCCTCCAGTTCGCCTTCGGCGTCTTCGGGCCCAACCCGGTCAGCACCCTGCTGGCCGCGATCATCGCCTTCCTGCCCAAGATCGTCGTGGCCATCATCATCGTGATAGTGGCCGCTGCCATCGCAGCCGCGGTCAAGACCCTCATCCAGGGCTCGCTCGGCGGCCTCTCCTACGGCCGCACCCTCGCCAACATCGCGAGCATCTTCATCATCGGCATCGGCATCATCGCCGCCCTCAACCAGGTGGACATCGCGGTCACCGTCACGACCCCGATCCTCATTGCGGTGCTCGCAGCGATCGTCGGCGTGGTCATCGTGGGCGTGGGCGGCGGCCTGATCAAGCCCATGTCGCAGCGCTGGGAGCGCTACCTCTCGCGGGCCGAGGAGGAGGCACCGCGCGTCAAGGCGCACGCCGAGTCCGCTCCCCCGGCGAGCGAGCAGATCAAGGAGGCCGCCCGGGCGCACATGCCCGATTCGGCGGATGGCGGCGCCCACAAGTACTGAGCGCACACTGGTACTGACGGCGCGCCGCGGCCAGTCCCCGGCGCGCCATCCACGAAAGGAGGAACCGCGATGCTCACCAACGCAGACCTCGAGGACCTCAAGGACGGCCACGGCGACGTGGTCTCCCAGGACGGGGAGAAGATCGGCGGAATCGGCGACTTCTACCTCGACGACGAGACCGACGTGCCCACGTGGGTCACGGTGAAGACCGGGCTCTTCGGGACCAAGGAGTCGTTCGTGCCCCTCGAAGGGGCGAGGATCGCCGAGGAGAACCTCGTGGTCCCCTACACGAAGGAGCACGTCAAGGACGCGCCCCGGGTGGACGCGGACGAGCGGCTCGAGCCCGGCGAGGAGGACCGCCTCTACCGCCACTACGGCCGCTCGGCGCCGAAGGGGCTGGCGGACACCGAGCGGGCGCAGAATGAGGTGGCCCTGCAGGAGGGCCCGGTCGGGAAGCAGCTGCGGGAGGGCGGCCTGCGCAGGCGTCCCCTCGGAACCAGCCTGAACCAGCCGATCCCGGTGGAGAGCACGCCCGCTGACCGCACCCCGGCCGTCACGGACGTCGAGGCAGACAGGGAGCCCTCATGACGACCGATCCCGCCGAGGGCCAGGGCGTGCCCGGCCGGTTCCCCCGCGACCCGGGGGACGCGGAGGGACGGCCGGCACCCGTTCACCCGACCGGGGCCCCCGCAGCTGCAGGCCCGCCCGCGCCCCCCGCTTCGCCCTCGAGCCGTCCGGTGGAGCAGCCCGAGGCGCAGACCGGACCCGGGCGGCCGGGCGTCTCCCGGGCCGGGGCCACCTGGACCGCGGTCATCGCGGGGCTCGTGGTCTTCATCCTGCTTGTGGTGTTCTTCATCCAGAACCAGGACATGGTGCAGGTCCACTTCCTCGGCCTGATCGGGCCGGTGCCGTTGGGCCTGGCGCTGTTCATCGCGGCGGTCGCGGGCGGCGTGCTCGTGGCGATCGCCGGGGCCATCCGGATCTTCCAGCTCCGGACGGCCGCGCGCCGCGCCCGGCGCACCACGCCGCCGGGGCGCTGAGGAGCGCCCACCCGGGCTGGCGTGGCCGGGCCCACCGAGGGGCCTGGCCGGGTCCGCCGAGCTGGCCCGGCCGGCCTCACCGGGGCGCGAGGACGCAGAACTCGTTGCCCTCGGTGTCGGCAAGGACGACCCACGGAACGTCGCCCTGCCCGACATCGGCGGGCGTCGCCCCGAGGGCCCGGAGGCGGGCGACCTCGGCCGCCTGGCCATCGCCGCGGTAGGGCAGCAGGTCGAGGTGGAGGCGCGTGGAGGCCACCTCGGCCGCGGGCGTGCGGACGAACTCGAGGTACGGCCCGACGCCCCGGGCGGAGCGGAGCGAGGCGTGCCCGTCGGTCACCGCATGCACGGTCCAGTCCATCGCTCCGCCCCAGAACCGGGCCATCTCGCGCGGGTCCTCGCAGTCGACGACCACAGCCGCGATCGGACCGGTGCCCGAGTAGTGCCCACACGGCTCCAGGACGCGGAAGACGTTGCCTTCCGGGTCCGCCATGGTCGTGCCCAGGGGCCTCTCCGGGGCGGCCGCAGCGGCCCCGGCGGTCGTCGCGCCGAGCTCCTCCAGGCGGGCCACCAGTTCCGCGCAATGGGCAGCGGATGCCGTGGCGAGGTCGAGGTGCACGCGGTAGTCCACCACCCGGGGGTCCGGGACGGTGACCACGTCGATGCAGACCGCGGCGGGATCGGGCCACACGAAGCCCCCGCCGGGTTCGACGTTCGTCACCCCGGGCCCTTCGCTGGAAACGCCCCAGCCGAGGGCCTCCGCCCAGAACCGGCCGAGCGCGGCGCCGTCCCGGGCCTTGATGTTCACCTGAACGAGTCGCAGTGGCATGCCGCCCACCCTAGCGGGCAGGTCCGCGGGACCCGGACGGTCAGAAGCCCGAGGGCCTCCTCGGTGTGTAGTGCTCCTCGAGGGAAGCGACCTCGTCCTCAGTGAGCGTCAGGTCGAGGGCCGCGGCGGCATCCGGGAGGTGGTGGGGCTTGGTCGCGCCGACGATCGGGGCGGACACCACCGGGTTGCGCAGCACCCAGGCGAGCGCGACCTGCGCCATGGGCACGCCCCTGGCCTCCGCGACCTTCTGGAGGGCGTCGACGATCGGCCTGTTCACCTCGCCGGAGTAGCGGCTCTGGAGCGGGTCCGTCGTGGCTCGCTCGGTCTGCTGGTCGGTCCACGGCCGGGTCAGGCGGCCCTTGGCGAGCGGGCTCCACGGCATGCTCCCCACGCCCGTGGCGGCCAGCAGCGGCATCATCTCGCACTCGTCCTCGCGCTCCACGAGGCTGTACTGGTCCTGCATGGACACGAAGCGTGTCCATCCATTCGACTCCGCGGCGTACTGCATCGCCTGGAACTGCCAGGCCCACATGGACGAGGCCCCGAGGTAGCGCGCCTTGCCGGCCTTGACCACGTCGTGCAGCGCCTCCATCGTCTCCTCGACCGGGGTCTCGGGGTCGAAGCGGTGGATCTGGTGCAGGTCCACGTAGTCCGTACCGAGGCGGGTCAGGGACGCGTCGATCTGCTCCATGATCGCCCGGCGGGAGAGGCCGCGGCCGCCGGGGCCCTCGTGCATGGGGAAGAAGACCTTCGTGGCCAGCACCACGTCCTCGCGCCGGGTGTACTCCTGGATGGCGCGGCCCACGATCTCCTCGCTCGAGCCGTACCCGTAGACGTTCGCGGTGTCCCAGAACGTGATGCCGAGCTCGACCGCCTGGCGGAAGAGGGGCTCGGCAGCGTCATCGCCGAGCGCCCACTCGTTGTAGCCCCGTGAGGGGTCGCCGAAGCTCATGCAGCCGAGGGCGAGGCGGCTCACGCGGAGCCCGGAGGTGCCAAGACGGGTGTACTGCATGGGAGGAGGTCCTTTCGTCAGCGGTCCGGATGGGACCGACGCTACGCCGCCGGGCCACGATGAGGGAGGGCCTGCCGGGGCGAGGACCAGGCGGTTGATCCGCCCCGGCCCGGTGGCCGACGCTGGAACGATGAGTGAAACCGTCTTCCGCGTCCGTATCCGCTGCACGCCCGAGGCCCTGTGGGGCGCGCTCACCGACACCGACGTGCCCCGGCCGTGGATGGACGGCGGGACCGTCCACAGCTCCTGGGCGCCCGAGGCCGCGTACGAGATGCGGGCGGCCGGGTCGGAGGTCGCGCTCGGGCACGTCGTCGCGATCGACCCTCCGCGGCGGCTCAAGGCGACCTTCGATCCCCGCTGGGACCCGGCCGTGGTGAACGAGCCGCCGGGCACCCTCGAGTACCTCATCGAGGCCGCGGAGAAGGGCGTCTGCGAGCTCACCGTCAGGATCGCGGGGCTGCGCGGCGCCTCGGCGGCGAGGGTCGAGCGGGACACCCCGGGGACCTACGCGCGTCTGAAGGAATGGGTCGAGGGCGGCGCGGGCCGGTAGGCCGGTGACCCGCAGGACGCGACCCGCAGGAGCTGACTTCCAGAAGGGCGCTCATTCCGTCTCCTGCTGGCGGGCCAGGCGCACCTCCTCGGCGTCGAGCTCGCCCTCGATGGTGCGCAGCACGGTGTCGTCGATCGTCTTCTCGTCCCGCAGGCGCACCACCGTGGCCCGCTTGTGGCCGATCAGCGCAAGCCGCAGCCGCGCGTACTGGCGCGTGCGCACCACGGCCGGGTGGTCCTCGTCGTCGAAGCCGGCGTTCATCGCCGCCAGGTGCTCGTCGTACTCGTGGTGGATGCGCTGGAGCACCTCCTCGTCCACGTTGATCTCACGGGCCAGGTCGGGCAGCGCCTTGAACGCCTCCTCGGTCGCCGTGCGCTTGGCGAGCAGGATCTCCTCGGTGACCTTCGTGTCCTCGGGGATCCGGGACCACCGGATGACCCGGGGCAGCGCCGAGCCCTGCAGCGCCAGCGACGCGACCACCACGAAGGCCGTGACGAACACGATCGCGTCCCGCGCCGGGTAGTCCTGCGGGACCGCGAGCGCGACGGCGAGCGAGACGGCGCCCCGGACGCCCGCCGTCGTGCTCATGACCCGGGCCCGGTTCGTGGTGCGGAGCTTGCGCTGGTGGGGGCGGCGGTCCACGGCCCTGATCACGTACGCCGAGACGACGAGCACCGCTAGGCGCGTGACGAGGATCGTGCCGTACACCGCGGCCCCGACGAGCAGCACGCTGCCGAGCGGCTGCCCGTGCCCGGACTGCCCGGCCAGGATCCCGCCCATGGCGGAGGGCAGGGCGAGGCCCACGAGCACGAACAGGGCGCCGTTGAGGAGGTAGCTGCCGATCCGCCACACCGCGGCCGTCTGCTGGCGGGTGTAGGCGGAGATCGTGAGCGGGGCGGCCTGGGAGATGTACAGCCCGCAGGAGACGACGGCGAGCACGGCCGAGGCGTGGATGAGCTCACCGCCGAGGTACGCCACGAAGGGCGTCAGGAGGGTCGCGGCGTTCCCGGCGAGCGGGTTCTCGATGCGCCGGCGGACCGAGAGCGAGGCCCATGCGACGGCGACGCCGACCGCCACGCCGCCCACGAACGAGTACAGGAACTCGCCCGTGACCATGAGCGGGGTGATCTCGACGGACCCGGTGGCGAACCCGACCGCCACGCCGTAGACCACGAGCGCCGTGCCGTCGTTGATGAGGCTCTCGGCGTGCAGCACGGTCATCTGCCGGCGCGGGAGGAGGCCGTGGGCGATCGCCCCCACGGCCGTCGCGTCCGTCGGCGCCACGGCGGCCCCGATGATCCACGCCGGGCCCCAGTCCATCCCGAGCGCGTGCGCCACCGCCGCGACCGCGCCCGCGGTGACGACCACGAGCAGCGTCCCGCTGAGGATGATGCCGCGGATGAACCTGCGGATCTCCCGCAGCGACGTGGTCAGGCTCTCCCAGTACAGCAGGGCCGGAAGGAACAGCAGCAGGACCGTCTCCGGCGGCAGGCCCACGCCGCGGAACTCCGGGACCAGCGTGAGCGCCAGGCCGAGGAGCACGAGCAGCAGGGGCTGGGTGATCCTGATCCTGGGCGCGAGCAGGCTCCCCACGACCACCGCCGCGCCCAAGGCGACGACGAGTTCCAGACCGAGCATGTCCAACCTTTCGAGCAGGGCCCCGCACTGAATGTAACGCCGCGCCGCGGGCCGCGGGAGCGCTACAGGTCCACCGATCGGCCCTGCCTCCCGCGGACGGCCGCGAACGCGTTGACTGGTGTGGTTACCCGCTGGACCCACGGAAGGAAACCCATGGACGTCTCACCCGTCTGGCTCATCACCGGCTGCTCCACCGGGCTCGGCCGCGCCCTCGCCGAGGCCGTCCTCGCGCGGGGCGACCGCGCCGTCCTGACCGCGCGCGACGCCGCCACCGTGGCTGACCTCGCCGAAGCCCACCCCGAGACCGCCCTCGCGCTGCCGCTCGACGTGACCGACGCGGCGCAGGTGGCCTCCGCTGTCGGGGCCGCGCAGGATCGCTTCGGGCGCATCGATGTCCTCGTGAACAACGCCGGCTACGGCTACCGCGCGGCCGTGGAGGAGGGCGAGGACGCCGACGTGGCCCGGCTCTTCGCGACGAACGTCTTCGGCCCGGTGGCCCTGATGAAGGCGGTGCTGCCGGGCATGCGGTCCCGCCGCTCGGGGGCGATCGTGAACATCTCCTCCATCGGGGCCCGGCTGTGCCCGGCCGGCTCGGGCTACTACGCGGCCACCAAGGCCGCGCTTGAGGGCATCTCGGGCTCGGCCCAGAAGGAGCTCGCGCCCCTGGGGATCTCGGTGACCGCCGTGGAGCCGGGCGCGTTCCGGACGGACTTCGCGGGGCGCTCGCTGACCCAGTCGGCCGAGCCCATCGCGGACTACGCCCAGACCGCCGGGCAGCGGCGCAAGGAGCACGACACGGTCCACGGCACACAGGCCGGCGATCCGGCCAAGGCCGCGCAGGCGATCATCGCGGCGGTGGACGCCGAGCAGACGCCCGCGTTCCTGCTGCTCGGCCAAGACGCCGTGGCCGGCTACCGTGCGGTGGCCGAGGCGCAGGCGGCGGAGGTCGCCGCGTGGGAGTCGGTCAGCGCGTCCACCGGGTTCGAGGGCTGAGCGGCGCGGCTGGCGAGGCGTGTCCGTTCCTGCCCACTTTGACCGCGAGGGGCGCCCGGACACCCGGCGTGTCGGACCCAACACGCCGGGCCTTCCCCGCCAAGCTGAGCAGGAACGGACAGCTCAGGAACGGACAGCTCAGGCCCGGGCGTGCGCCGCGGGCAGCGAGCCGTCGTCCTCGTAGCGCCCCGCACCGGCCATGTCGCGGCCCGCGACGTACCCGAACGTGAGCGCGGGACCGAGGTTGATCCCGCCGGCCGGGTAGAAGCCGCCCATGACGCTGGCCTGGTCGTTGCCGGCGACGTACAGCCCGTCGATCGCGGTCCCGTCAGCCCGGAGCACCCGCGCCCGCCCGTCGGCCGCGAGCCCGGCGAAGGTCCCGAAGGACCCGGGCACCACCTTGACCGCGTAGAACGGGCCCTTCTCGATCGGCGCGAGCGAGGGGTTCGGCCCGACCTTGGGATCGCCGCCGTACCGGTTGAACTCGGTCTCGCCCCGCTCGAACTCGGGGTCTGCCCCGACGCGGGCGCCCTCGTTGAACCGCTCGACCGTCTCGCGCAGCCCCGCGGGGTCGATGCCGCACGCGGCGGCCAGCTCCTCGAGGGTCCGGCCGCGCTTGAGGTAGCCGGAGCGCAGGTACGGGAACAGCGGCACGGGCAGCGGCTTGGACATGCCGAGCGGGTACTTCCGCACGAACCGCGAGTCGGCGATCTGCCACGACTCGGCTGCTTCCCCCTCGGGCGTGGCGGCCACGAGCGCCGAGACGTAGTCGTAGTAGCCGTTGGCCTCGTTGACGAACCGCCTCCCGTCGCGGCGCACGCCGATGGAACCGGGCTTGGCGCGGTCCATGATGTGCGGGAACGTGCCGACCCGGCCGCTGCGGTACGGGATGAGGGAGACCGGGCACCACGCCGCCGGCGACTCGACGTCGGCGACGAAGTGGGCCCCGACGGACTCGCCGAGCGTGATCCCGTCCCCGCTCGTCTCCTTCGGCGCGAGCGTCCAGTGCTCGCGCCCGGTCGGGGTCTTGGGGAACAGCGCGCGCCGCCGCTCGACGTCGTTCGGGAACCCGCCCGCCGCGAGGACGACGCCGCGCGCGGCCTTGATCTCGTACCCTCCTTCCGGTCCGCCCACCACGGCGCCGGCGACACGGCCCGAGGGATCCGTGGTCAGCCTGACGGCGGGGGTCGAGACGCGGACGTCCACGCCGAGGTCCTCGGCGCTCTGCAGGAGCCGCCCCACGAGCGCGGTCCCGTTGACGAGCTGCATGCCCCTGCGGTGCACGGCCAGGTCGAGCACGTGCCGGCCCACCCGCCAGGCCGCGTACGCGAGGCCCTTCACGCTGCCCTGCGACGCGGAGAGGAACGTGGTGAGGTCCGGGCCAGCCATGATGCCCATGCCGAGGAAGGACGTCTCGTAGAGCTGCCCGCGCAGGAGCTTCCGGACGCGCCGGGAGAGGCGGCGGGCGTTGATCGGCGCCGGGCCGACGGAGCGGTGGCCCGTGCCCGCGCCCGGGGTCTTGCCGTAGATGTCCCGGATCTTGGCACCGGGGGTGAACTGGAGTGCCGTCTTGTCCTCGAAGAAGCCGACCATGTGGGGCACGGCCTCGAGGAACGCGTCGATGCGGGCGGCGTCGTACCGGTCCCCGAGCCGGTGGCGGAGGTAGGTGCGGAACTGCTCGGGGTCCTCGTCGACGCCGTCGGCCTTCGCGAGCGGGTTGCCTGGGGTCCAGGCCCACCCGCCGGACCACGCGGTCGCGCCGCCGCAGACCTCGGCCTTCTCGACCACGACGACGCGCAGCCCGTGGTAGGCGGCCGTCACGGCTGCGGACAGGCCGCCGGCCCCGGAGCCGATGACGAGGACGTCGGTCTCGACTGCTGGGCGGGAGGCGAGGGGCGAGGCGGGCGTCGGGACGGGGGCGGTCATGCGGGGGCTCCGTTCGGTGCGGCAGGGGCGGGATGGGAAGGGCGGGCTTCGGCGAGCGCCGACGCCTCGGCGAGGACGGCTTCCGCGGCGCGCCGGAGGCGGCGCGCCCAGCCGAGGGCGCCGAGGCGTTCGACGTCGTGCGGGGACGGGGCCTCGACGCTCACGGGCAGCGTGGCGGGCAGCGCCGCGACGATCTCGGCGAGTCCAAGGCCGCCCTCGCCGGGAGCGAGCCGGGCGGCGCGGGACTCGTGGACGAGGCCCTCGCGGTCGCCGGGCCGCTCCGCGGGGGCGTCGCAGAGCTGGAGCATCGGCACGAGGCCGGCGACCGCCGCGAGCTCTTGGAGGGTGCCGCCGAAGCGGCGGAAGTGCAGGGTGTCGACCACCACCTCTGCCCCGGCGGCCCGCGCGGCCTGGGCCGCGGCGGGCAGCGAGTTGATGCGCTGGTACGAGATGGGCTCGAGCGTGGGCGTGATGCCGAATGCGCGGCCGTCCTCTGCCATCCGGGCGAGGTTCTCCGCGAACCGGCCCGGCTCTGGGTCGGCCCCGGCCACGGTCATGGTCCTGGCCCCGAGGGCGTGCCCGGCCTCGAACATGCGCAGCCAGGCGTCCCGCTGGCCGTGGAGGCCGCCTGATCCGCGGTCATCCTGGCCGTCCATCAGGAGGAACTCGATATCCAGGACGCGGACGCCGGTGGAGCGGACGTTGGCGAGGGTCTCGGCGAGCATCGGCGACCCAGGCTGCAGGTCGTAGGGCCGCTCGGCGGGCGTGACGGGCCGGACGCGCGCACCGATGAAGTCGAAGCCCGCCTCGGCCGCGACGAGCACGAGGTCCGGCGGTGCGGTCTCGAGGAGGGAGAGCTGGGCGAGCCCCACCTGGCGCGTGGCGTGCCCGGGGCCGGTCGCGGGGGTCATGCGGTGGCTCCTTCGAGGATGCGGGGGGAGGAGGCAGGCGAGACGGGGGCGTGTCCCGGCTCGGGTGAGAGGGCGGCGGCGAGGCGCTGGGCGGCGTCGTACCCGCTCTTGATCGCGTTCGAGGCCGTGGGCGGCAGCTGGTCGACGACCGTCCCGGCGAGCACCACCGGCGCGCCCGCGCCGAGCCCGAGCGCGGCCTCTCGGCCCTCCCGGTCCACCGCCGAGCTCAGCGGCACGACGCCGCGGGAGACCAGGAGCGGCCCGGGCGCGTCCAGCCAGCGCTCGCCGTCGGGCCCGACGACGCGGATGCGGGCCGCGGGGGTGCCGGGTGCCTGGGCCTCGACGAGGCGCGCGTCGAGCACGATCCGCACCTGCGGGCTGGCCTCGAGGCGCGGGACGGCGAGGATCTTGGCGCGGCGCCCGGATTCGGGGGCGATGGCCCGCTCGGGGCCGATCAGCAGCACCCGGGTGCCGCGGGCCGCGAGGGTGTCCGCGACGGACATGGCGACCGAGTCGGCGCCCCAGATCGTGACGGCCTCCGGCAGGTCGCTGCCGTCCGGCCCGGAGCTGCCGGCGAGGAGGCCCGGACGCGCGGCGAGCCAGTCGCGGACATCGAGCACGCCGTCGCCCGCCTCGACGCCGTCGCCCGCCTGGCCCCCGGCGCCCGTGACCCGGAAGTCCGGCTCGGGGCGGCCTCCTCCGGTCGCGAGCACAATGCCGTCGGCGCCGAACTCCCGCACCGGGCCGCGGAGGTCGCCCGCGTCCACGGGGCAGCCGAGGCGCACCTCCACGCCGAGGCGCGCGAGCTCGGCGCGATTCCAGTCGAGGTAGCGGTGGAAGTCCGGGGTGGGGCGCATCCCGGCGGCGAGCGCGAACTGGCCGCCGATCCGCTCCCCCGCCTCCACCAGCGTGACCCGCGCTCCGGCCCCGGCGAGCTCGCGCGCGGCGGTCAGGCCCGCGGGCCCGGCGCCCAGCACGAGGGCGTGGGGTGCCGGGGCGGCGCGCACGACGGCGCCGGGCCGGCTCGCGTCGTCGTCGCGGCGGAGGGCGGGGGTCGGCACGGGAACCCGCGAGCGCCCGACCGCCGGGTTGACGGTACACGTGACCTGCCCGAGACCGAGGTTGTCGATGCACACGTTGCAGGCGATGCAGGGCCGGTACGGCGAGCCGTCCAGGACGCCCCGGACGAAGGCCTGGTCGGCGTGCACGGCGCGGCCGAGGGAGACGAAGTCGCACACGCCGTCGGCGAGGGCCGTCTCGATGGCCTCGGGCGAGTTGAGACGGCCCGCCAGGCCGAGGGGCAGCCCGAACCGGCGGTAGGCCCGCGCGTACTCGGCGAGGACGCCGGGCCTCCACTCCCCCGACTGCACGATCCACTCTCCCGCCTCGTAGGAGCCGGCGGAGAGGTCCAGGAAGTCCAGCGCCTCCAGGTCGAGCCGGGCGACGACCTCGAGGGTCTGCTCGGCGTCGAGCCCGTCCGCAACGCCTTCGAGCACGGAGAGGCGGATCCCGACGAGCGCCTCCGGGGCGGCGGCCCGGACGGCCCGGATCACGAGGTTCGCGAAGTGCTCGGGGGCGCCGAACTCGTCGGAGCGGCCGTTGGTGCGCGCGGACATGAACTGGTGGACGAGGTAGCCGTGGCCGCCGTGGATGCTGATGGCGTCGAACCCGGCCGCGACGGCCCGGCGCGCCGCCAGCGCGTAGGCATCGACGAGCTCGTGGCACTCCTGCGTGGTGAGCGCACGGGGCATCTCGCCGCCGGCGACCTCGCAGGGCACGGCGGCGGGGGCGACGGGCGGGAGGCCGCTCACGGCGGACTGCGCGGTGCGGCCGCCGTGGTTGATCTCGACGGCGGCCAGGGCGCCGGCGGCGTGGACCGCGTCGGTGAGCTCGCGGAACCCGGGCACGACGGCGTCGGTGTGCAGGCCGAGCTGGTGCGTGCGGCCCTTGCCGTCGGCGCGGACGTAGGTGGCCTCGGTGGTGACGATCGCGAGGCCGGCCCGCGCCCGGGTCACGAGGTAGTCCGCGTACTGGGCGGTCATGCGCCCGTCCGTGGTGCCGTAGTTGCGCTCCATCGGGGAGCTCACGAGCCGGTTGCGGAGCGTGCGCGGGGGGCGGCCGTTGCGGCCGAGGGTGAGCGGCTGGGAGGCGTGGTGGGTCATGGCGGCACCTTCCTAGGCGGTCTGTTCTGGGGCGGTGGGGGTCAGGCGGACCGGGCGGCCAGTGCGGGAGGACTCGTAGACGGCGAGGAGGATCCTCAGCGCGGCGGTGGCGTCATGGCCCGTGACCGCCGGGGCGCGGCCTTCGCCGAGGGCCCCGACGAAGTCGCGGATCTGGGCGGTGTGGTGCGGGATGAGCTGGCCGTTGATCGCGGCCAGGTCCACGTCCGGGTCGACGCCGGCGGGATGCGCGGGCTCGGACTCGACCGCGCCGCCCTGGGCGAGGACGGTCACCCGGCCGTCGGTGCCCTCGGGGAACTCGGTGAGCTCGGCCGTCGCGCCGGTCTCGCCCGTGATGCGGATGCTGACGCCGAGGCTCGGGGCGGCGGCCGTCGTCGCCGAGAGCGTGGCCATCGCCCCGGAGGCGAAGCGGAGCACGGCCGCCGCGGTGTCCTCGACCTCGATCGCGTGCGTGAACGTGGCGGCGTGGCCGTGCACCTCGACGACCTCGCCCATGAGCCACTGCAGGAGGTCGATGTAGTGGATGGCCTGGGTCATGAGCACGCCGCCGCCGTCGGTGGCCCACGTCCCGCGCCACGCTGTGCCCGTCCCGGCGGCGCCGGAGTAGTACTCCGGCTCCCGGTGCAGCAGCACCGAAGCGTGGCCGAGGATCGGGCGGCCGAGCGCGCCGTCGTCGACCGCGGCGCGGAGGCGCTGGGCGGCCGGCCAGAAGCGGCGCTGGAACAGGACGCCGAGGCGCACGCCGGCGGCGTCGCACGCGGCGACCATCCGCTCGGCGGAGGCGAGGTCGATCGCGATCGGCTTCTCGCACAGCACGTGTGCGCCCGCGGCCGCGGCGGCGAGGACCACGGCCTCGTGGGTGGGATGCGGGGTGCACACCGAGACGACGTCGACGCCGGCGGCCAGGATCTCCTCGACAGAGCCGAAGGCGCCGTCGATCCCCCAGCGCGCCGCCGTCTCGCGGGCCCGGCCGGCGTCGACGTCGCACACCGCCACGACGGTGGCCTGCGGGATCGCGGCGAAGGCCTCGAGGTGGTTGCGGCTGATCGCCCCGCACCCCACGATCCCCACGCGGTAGGGCGCGCTCATGACAGCTCCGTTCCGGCCCGCGCGGCGAGCTCGAGGAAGTGGGCACGCATCCGGGCGCGGTCGGCACGGCGGCCCGTGAACAGCTCGAACGAGTCCGCGGCCTGGGCCACGGCCATCCAGCCGCCGTCGAGGACGCGGCAGCCCGCCGCGAGCGCGGCCTTCACGAGCTGGGTCTCGAGCGGGCGGTATACGACGTCGGCCACCCAATGCCGCGGCGCGAGGGCCGAGGCGTCGAACGGCGTCCCGGGGTGGCCCACCATGCCGATCGGGGTCGCGTTCACCACGCCGTCGGCCTCGGCGAGGCGGGCGGGAACCTCCTCGAGGACGACGGCGGCGACCCGCCCCGCGCCGTCGGCCGCGGCTGGGTTCCCGGTGCGGTGCGCGGCAACGTGCCCGGCGAGGCGGGCGGCGAGGCCGTCTGCGCGGGCGGGGTCGACGTCGGCCACAAGGAGCGTCCCGACGCCGGCATCGAGGAGGGCGCGGGCGACGGCGGAGCCGGCCCCGCCCGCGCCGACGAGCAGCACCGTGCCGAGGGCGGCGCCGGGCAGGCCCTCGGCGAGCGCCGCGCGGAAGCCGGTGTGGTCGGTGTTGCGGCCGGTGAGCCGTGCACCGGGGACGGATCCGCCCGGGCGGGGGCCGCCGTCGTGCGTCCCGATCACCACGGTGTTGACCGCCCCCAGCTCCCGCGCGTCGTCGGAGAGCCCGTCGAGGCCGCCGATGACCGACTGCTTGCACGGGTGCGTGACGTTCAGGCCCGTGTAGCCGAGCCGGGCGGCGTCCCGGGCAAGCTGCCCGGCGGCGTCGGGAGTGAGGCCGAGCTCGTCGAGGTCCAGCGTGCGGTAGGCGTAGCGGAGGCCGTGGGCGGCGGCCTCGCGCTCGTGCAGGAGCGGGCTGAGCGAGCCGGTGACGTTCGCGCCGATGAGGCCGATGAGGTGGCTGGGGGCGGTCATGGGGTGATTCCTTGTGCGTGGGGGGCGGGGTCGGGAGGTGGGTCCCTGGGGTCAGTAGGTGGCGCGGCCGCCGGAGAGGTCGTAGACGAAGCCGGTGGTGTAGGAGGCGTCCGGGGAGAGGCGATGTACTCGACGAGCGCGGCGGCCTCCTCCGCCGTCCCCAGCCGGCCCAGGGGGATCCGGGCGAGGTCCGCGTCCGTCACCGTGAGGTCCCTGATGAGCGGGGTGGCGATCTTGCCGGGCGCGATCGCGTTCACCGTCACGCCCGAGGCCGCGTACTCCTTCGCCAGGGCCTTGGTGAGGCCCATGATCCCGGCCTTGCTCGCGGAGTAGGCGGCCATCCCGGCCACGCCCTCCTTCCCGGCGGTCGAGGCGAAGTGGATGAGCCGGCCCGACCCGCTGCGGGCCAGGTGCGGCAGCACGGCCCGGGAGACGAGGAATGCGCCCGTGAGGTTGACCCGCAGCGTCCGCTCGAAGGACTCGAGGGTCTCCTCGGCCGCCGGGCGGACCTCGCCGACGATCCCGGCCGTGTTGACGACGACGTCGAGCCGCCCGCCGGTCTGCGCGAGGGCCTTCGCGACGCCCGCCTCGACCGACGCGGGATCGGTGACGTCGAGGTCCACGTGGGCCACCCCGGCGTCGGTGCCGTGCCGCGGGGCGCCGGGCAGGTCGGCGGCGACCAGGGCGGCCGCGGCGGGGGCCAGACGGTCGACGACGGCACGGCCGATGCCCGAGGCGGCGCCGATGACGAGGCACCGGAGGCCCACCGGCCGGATCCCCCCGGCAGCCATCAGTTCGCCGCCGTTCCCTGGGCCGGGACGGGGAGCGAGTCCGCGGTCTCGGTGCGGCGGCGGGACCGGCGGCCGAGCTCCTCCTTGGGGACCCGGTAGGTCTCCCGGGCCGAGAGCACCGCGAGGGCCGAGATCGTGCAGAAGGCCACCGTCATCCAGCCCACCGGGCCCCAATTGGCGGAGTTGCCCGCGGTGATCGCGGCGCCGATCGCGGGCGTGAAGCCGGCCACGACGAGGCCGAGCATGAGGCTCACGGCCATGCCGGAGTAGCGCGTGCGGGCAGGGAACAGCTCGGGGAAGTAGGCGGGGTAGACGCCGTTGGGCATCGCGTAGAACACGCCCGTGAGGCCGATCCCGGCGGCGAAGATGAGCGGCCAGCTGCGGGTGGAGAGGGCCCCGAAGAAGGCGAAGACCATGACCGCGCTGCCGAGCGCGCCGACGATGAAGACCGGCTTGCGGCCGATCCTGTCCGCGAGGAGGGCGAAGAGCGGCTGGGTGACGACAGTGACGGCGTTGGCGACGGCGATCACCACGAGCATCGTCGGCTTGTCCAGCTTCACGACCTCGGTCGCGTAGGTCAGCGCGAACACCGTGAAGACGGTGCCGACCATGGTCACGAGGGCGGCGAGTGTCACGCGGACGACGTTCGGGAAGTCGTTGCGGAAGAGGTCCACGAGCGGGACCGCGGCGGTCTTCGCGTCGTCCTTGATCTCGGCGAACAGCTCGGGCTCCTCGAGCCTGCGGCGCAGGTAGAAGGCGACGAAGGTGACCACGGCGCTGAGCAGGAACGGGATGCGCCAGCCCCAGGACAACAGGACCGACTGCGGGAGCATGGTGACCGGAATGAAGACGATGCTCGAGACGACGATGCCGAACTGGATGCCGCTCATCGTGAAGCTCGTGAAGAAGGCCCGGCGCCCCTCCGGCGCATGCTCGAGCGTGAGGGAGCTCGAGCCGGGCGACTCGCCGCCGGCCGAGAGCCCCTGGACGAAGCGGAGCGCGATGAGCGCGGTGGGCGCGAGGCCTCCGATGGCGCTGTAGGTGGGGAGGCAGCCGATGAGGAAGGTCGAGGTCCCCATGAGCACGAGCGTCAGGAGCAGGACGTTCTTGCGCCCCAGCCGATCGCCGAAGTGGCCCCAGATCACGGCGCCGAGCGGGCGCGCCACGTAGGCGACTCCGAGGGTGGCGAACGAGAGCAGCGTCCCGGCGGCCCCGGCGTCGGGGAAGAACAGCTTGCCGAAGAACAGGGCGGCGGCGGAGCCGAAGATGAAGAAGTCGTAATACTCGAGCGTGCTGCCGAGGAAACCGGACAGGGCCGCAATCCGCGCGTTCTTGCTGCGCGGGGTGCGGGAGTCGGGGGATGTCGACGCTGACATGAGTGCTCCCTTCGGGTGATGCCGCTCACGGAAGGTGGCGGCTCATCCAGCATGGGGGCACCCACTGTGGTGCGTCCAACACTTAGTTGATCTAGGACTATGTGCGCATCGCACACAATCCGGGGAGTGTCACTCCGCCACGGGGGCGGCGGCCTCCTCCGGCCTGGCCTGCGAGCGCGGACGCCGGAAGGTGAGCAGGAACGCGACCACGGCCGCGAGGAACAGCAGGCCCGAGACCCAGGTGTTGACCCGGAGCCCGAGGATGAGGTTCGCGTAGTCCGAGCGCATGAGCTCGAAGACGAACCGCCCGGCCGTGTACGCGGCGACGTACAGGGCGAGCACGCTCCCGGCACCGAGCCGGACCTTCCGGTCGAGCCAGATGATCGCGGCCGCCGTCACGAGGCACCAGATCGACTCGTAGAGGAAGGTGGGCTGGAAGTAGCCGAGCACCACCGGGTTTCCGGCGGCGTCCGTGACGGCGCGGCCGGAGGAGAGGTCCATCTGGTGGATCTGCAGGCCCCAGGGCAGATCGGTCGGGTCGCCGTAGAGCTCGTTGTTGAACCAGTTGCCCCACCGGCCGATCCCCTGGGCAGCCAGCACCCCGGGGGCCACGGCGTCGGCGAAGCCCAGGAAGGAGGCGCCAGCGCGGCGGCACCCGATCCACACGCCCACCGCGCCTAGCGCCACGGCGCCCCAGATGCCGAGCCCGCCGTCCCAGATGGCGAATGCGTTCCACGGGTTCTTCCCGGGCAGGAAGTACAGCTCGGGGTCGGTGATGACGTGGTAGATGCGCCCGCCCACGATCCCGAACGGCACCGCCCACAGGCTGATGTCGATCGCCTCCCCGGGCCGCCCGCCCCGCTCCCGCCACCGGCGTGCCGTGATCCACACGGCGACGGCGATGCCGAGCATGATGCACAGGGCGTAGAAGTGGATGGTCAGCGGTCCCAGATGGAAGCCGCTCACGGTGGGGGATGGGAAGTAGGCCGGGACCGACACGCTCGCGCTCACCGCCGGATCCTACCAATTCCAGATGGCCCGGGGCTGGACTCAGCGGCTCACGCCGGCGTGGGCAGCACCTGCTCGGCGACCTCGAGCACGTGCGGCAGCACGCGGGACGGGTTGGCGGGCGCCCAGGCGAGCCCGTGCTGGAGGTAGGGCTGGGGGCCGGAGAGCGGGACGTACACGGCCCCGTGCGGCAGGATGTCGCTCATGCCCTCGCTCACGAGGCTCACGCCCATGCCGGCGGCGACGAACGTGAGGATCATGAACGGGTCGCCGATCGTCTGCACCACGCGGGGCCGGAATCCCGCCGCGACGCGGGCCGCCGTGGCCGTGCGCTCGAGGTCCGAGCCGCCCCCGGAGGGCATCATGATGAAGTCCTCCCCGCGCAGCTCGGCCAGGTCGAGCGGGGCGCGCTGGGCGAGCGGATGGTCCACGGGCACGACGGCGCCGAGCGCCTCGCGCGCTATCAGCCGAGAGGCGAGCGGAGACGGGTCGAGCGGAAGCCCCACGAAGGCCAGGTCGAGCGTCCCCTGAATGAGCTGCGCGACGGCGTCGCCCGTCACCACGCGGCCCTGCAGCGAGAGGACCACGTCCGGGTAGCGCCGGCGCAGCGCCCGCGTGAGCCGCGGGAGCGTGCGGTGGTTGATGGCGCCCGTGAAGCTCATCGTCAGGTGCCCGTAGACGGTGCCCACGGAGGCATGCGCGGCCTGCCGGGCGACCTCCAGCTCGTCCAGGGCCCGGTACGCGTGCGGCAGGAGCGAGCGGCCGGCGGGGGTGAGGGCCACGCTGCGCGTGCTGCGGTCGAACAGGGGCACGCCCATGTCCTTCTCGAGCTTGCGGATGGTCTGGCTCAGCGGCGACTGCGCCATGTGCAGGCGCGTGGCCGCCCGCCCGAAGTGCAGCTCCTCCGCCACCGCGACGAACGCCTCGAGCCACCTGATCTCCACGGGCCCATTCAAGCACCTGCCCGCGCCGCCCGAGCAGCGGCTGAGTAGGGTGGACGGGTGACCGCGGCGAAGGAGTCCCTGACAGCGCAGCCCACCGGCGGCATCCCGGACCGGGTGCTCATGTCCATCGGCTTCCTGTCCTTCTTCGACCGGTTCGCGACTCCCCCGATGCTCGTGGTCCTCGCCGCCCGGACCGGCATGACCCTGGCCGAGGCGGTGGGGCTCGTGGCCGCGTACTCACTCCTGTACGCCCTCGGCCAGCCGGTGTGGGGCTTCATCAGCGACCGGTTCGGCCGCGTGGCGGTGCTCCGCACGGCGCTGGTGGGCCTGGCCGTCGCGGCGGTGGCGAGCACCCTGTTCAGCGCGCACGCGCCGCTGCTCGTGGCCCGCTCCGCCGCCGGGCTCATGGCCGGGTGCCTGTACCCGACGCTGCTGACGATCATCGGGGACACGCGCACCGGCGTCGCCAAGGCCCGCGGCCTCTCCGAGCTGCAGGTCTACTCGGCCCTCGGCACCACCGGGGCCACGCTCGCCGCCGGCAGCATCGCGGCCTTCACGGACTGGCGGGTGGTGTTCGGGCTGCCCGCCCTCGGCTGCCTCGCCCTCCTGGCCCTCCTCCGCCGCGCGCACGACGGCGGCACGCACCGCCGCGGGCCCGTCGACTTCCGCGCGGCGTTCTCGGGCGCGGCGCTCGGCGTGTACGGGGTGGCCGTGCTCGAGGGGGCCGTGCTCATGGGCGTGCTGACCTACTTCGTGCCGGCCCTGCAGCACGCGGGCGTGCCGATCGCCCTCGCGGGAGTGCTCGCCGCCGGGTACGGCGTCGGAGTGATCGCCGGTGCCCGGCTCATGCGCCGGCTCGTAGGGCACCTCTCGCGCACGCGGCTCATGGGCCTGGGCGGGGCGGTGCTCCTGGCCGGGTACGCGGCGTCGTCGATCGCGCAGAATCCGGTGGGGATCACGGCCACCGCGCTCCTCGTCGGCGCCTCGAACGCCATCCTGCACTCGTCGCTGCAGGGCTGGGCCACCGAGGTCGCGCCGGCGGCCAGGGCCACGGCGGTGGCCCTGTTCGCGTGCGCGCTGTTCCTCGGCAGCTCGGTGGGCACCTTCCTCACGGCGCCGCTCGCCGGGGCCGGCCAGTACGGGGCGATCTTCCTGCTCGGGCTCGGCGCCACGGCGGTGCTGATCGCGGTGGTGACGGCCGGGCACGCGGCGTGGCAGCGGCGTCGTACGCAGTGAGGGCGGTCAGAAGTTGTCGGGCGAGCCGATCGACTCCCCGACGGTGATCTGCGGGGGCGTGGAGAGGTCGGCGCCCACGGTCCCCATGAACTCCCGGAGGCCTGGATCGCTGAAGAAGCTCTCGAACTCCTGGGCGGATTCCCACTCGTCATTGATGAGGATGTAACCGTCTCCCACCCCGAACCGGTGGTGGAGGGCGCCGTGCGCCTTGGCCCGCTCTGCGATCTTCCGGTACTCCTCCGCGCGTTCCTCGAGGGACTTCGTGAAGACGCCCGTGTCCCCGGGAACCTTGACCGCGACGATGACAGACATGGCGATTGACCTCCTGCTCCAGTGAGACCGCTGCTCATGGTAGGAATCGCGGGTTCGGCCCGCAAGGGTAGGCGGCGGCCTTCCGGACGCTGGCCGGCGGGCCTACCCTGAAACCGTCCCAAACACCGTCCCCCGCTGGGAAGCTGGAGGCTCGCCCGGGGCGGCTTCGAGTTCCAAGGAGCACGCCATGAGCAGCAACGCGTCCGTCAACACCGTCACGAGCCTGAACGTGAAGTCCCACGACAACCCCGACGAGAAGCGCCGCCCGGACAAGTCCGAGATCGACCTCGTCACCGTGGGCGACTACACGATCGGCCGCCTCACCTTCGCCCCCGGCTGGCGGTGGTCGGAGTGCATCAAGCCGGTCGCCGGCACCGATACCTGCCAGAACAACCACGTGGGCTATTGCATATCCGGCACCCTCGAGGTCCATCTGGCCACGGGCGAGAGCGCGACGATCACGGCCGGCAGCTCGTACACGATCCCACCGGGCCACGACGCCTGGGTCGTGGGCGACGAGACGTACGTGGGGCTCGAGTTCCTCAGCGCCGCGGCCTACGCGAAGCCGGAGTGAGCCGCGCCGCGGGTCCCGGCATTTGACGGCGGCGGTGCCGCGCGGAAGCCTTGGCACCATGCGTGCCGAGAAGCTCTTCACCCCCGTCGACATCCGGGGCGTCCATGTCAGGAACCGCCTGTGGGTCTCGCCCATGTGCCAGTACTCAGTCGAGGAATGGGACGGGGTGCCCACCGACTGGCACCTCGCCCACCTCGGCTCCCTCGCCCGCGGCGGCGCAGGCCTCGTGATGACCGAGGCCACCGCCGTCAACCCCGAGGGGCGCATCACCAACTGGGACACCGGCATCTGGAACGACGCCCAGGCGGACGCGTGGCGCCGGATCGTCGGCTTCCTCCACTCCCAGGGGGCCACCGCCGCGATGCAGCTCGCCCACGCCGGCCGGAAGGCCTCGACATTCCGCGAGTGGAGCGGCAAGGGCAGCCAGGCGATCGAGGACGGCGGCTGGGAGACCGTGGCGCCGTCCGCCGTCGCCTTCGACGGCTACGCCACGCCGCGCGAGCTGGCCGTGGAGGAGATCGCGGGCATCGTCGCCGACTTCGCCGCCGCGGCCCGCCGGGCCCTGGACGCGGGGTTCCGCGCGCTCGAGATCCACGGCGCCCACGGCTACCTCGTGCACCAGTTCCTCTCTCCCCTCTCCAACCTGCGCACCGACGAGTACGGCGGCAGCCTCGAGAACCGCGCCCGGATCCTGCTCGAGATCGTCCGGGCGGTGCGGGCCGAGGCCGGGGACGCGGTCCCGCTCCTCGTGCGCCTCTCGGCGACCGACTGGGTGGACGGCGGCTGGAACCTCGAGGACACGATCACCGTGGCCGGGTGGGCCGCCGCTGAGGGCGCCGACTGGTTCGACCTGTCCTCGGGCGGCCTCGTGGCCCGGGCCAGCATCCCGGTCAAGCCCATGTACCAGGTGGGGTTCGCCACGGCCGTCCGGCAGGGCACCGGGATGCCCGTCAACGCCGTCGGCCTCATCACCACCCCGCAGGAGGCCGCCCAGATCGTGGGCAACGACGAGGCCGACGCCGTCATGGTGGCCCGCGAGTTCCTCCGCGACCCCCACTTCGGGCTGCGGGCCGCACACGAGCTCGGTGTCGAGCTCGACTACTGGCCGCCGCAGTACACGCGCGCGAAGTGGCGCACCGCGAGCTGACCCAGCCCCCGACCGGAGGACCTCCATGCCCCTCGCCCAGCTCGCCGCCGTCGTCGAGTCCCTCCGCGCAGCCCTTCCCGGGAGGGTGGAGGCGGACCCCGACCGGCTCCTGCCGTACACCACGGACCGCTCGGGACACCGCGCCGCCGGCACTCCGCTCGCCGCGGTGTATCCACGCAGCACCGAGGACGTGCAGGCCGTGTGCCGGATCGCCTCCGCGGCGGGCGTGCCGATCGTGAGCCGCGGCGCCGGCACCGGCCTCGCCGGCGGGGCCATCGCGGGCGCGGGCGAGATCGTGCTGTCCCTGAGGGACATGGACCAGATCCTCGAGGTCTCCGAGACGAACCGGCTGGCCGTCGTGCAGCCCGGGATCCTCAACGGCGACCTCAACCGGGTCCTCGCCGGGCACGGCCTGTGGTGGGCGCCGGACCCGGCGAGCAAGGACATCTCCACCGTGGGCGGGAACATCGCCATGAACGCCGGTGGTCTGCTGTGCGCGAAGTACGGGGTGACGCGCGAGGCCGTGCTCGCGCTCAAGGTGGTGCTCGCGGACGGCTCGCTCCTGTCGGTGGGCCACCGCACCGTCAAGGGGGTCACCGGCTACGACCTGTGCGCCCTCATGATCGGCTCGGAGGGAACCCTGGGCGTGATCGTCGAGTGCACGCTCAAGCTCACCCCGCTGGTCACCGGGGAGGTCGCCACGCTCGGCGCGTTCTTCGCCACCCTCGAGGACGCGGTCGCGGCGGCCACCGAGGTGACCCGGCAGGGGCACGTGCCCGCGATCATGGAGCTCATGGACCGCCGCACGCTCGACTGCGTGCGGCGGTACACGGGCCACGACGTGGCCCCGGGCGCCGACGCCTACGTGCTGGTCCAGTGCGACGGCCCATCGGCCCGCGCCACCGCAGACCAGATCGCGGCACTTGCCCGCGGCGCCGGTGCCACCGTCCGGACCACCACCGATCCGGAGGAGTCGGCACGCCTGGTCGGCTTCCGCCGCAACGCGTTCCCGGCGCTCGAGGCCATGGGCACCATGCTCGTCGAGGACATCGCCGTCCCCCGGGACCGGCTGGGCGAGGCCTTCGCCGCCGTCCGCCGCATCGAGGAGGAGTACGGGGTGATGATCCCGACCTCGTGCCACGCCGGGGACGGGAACCTGCATCCCACGTTCGTGTTCACCGGCGAGGACGTCCCCGAGCAGGTGTGGGCCGCGGCCGCAGAGATCTTCGCCACCGCGCTCGACCTCGGCGGGACCCTCACAGGCGAGCACGGCATCGGCCTGCTCAAGCGGCGGTGGCTCGGCGACGAGCTCGGCGAGCAGCAGTACGCGCTCCAGCGCGAGATCAAGCGCGTCTTCGACCCGCGCGGCATCCTCAACCCGGGCAAGGTGTTCGCCGAGTAGCAGTTGCGCGCCCCGGCCCCGTGTGCCATCTGAAAGGCCACTCCCATGGACGCAACCCCTCCCCTTCTCCGGGCATCCGGGCACTCAGCTCCCACGCAGCTCGACGCCACCGGCCGGATCCCCGCCTCCGGTGGCCGCGCCCTCGTGCTCCACGGCGGCGGGTCGGCGGGCAACGCGTGGGAAATCGGCATCATCGCCGGCCTGGCCGAAGCGGGCCTCGATGTGACTCAGGCGGACCTCATCATCGGCACCTCGGCCGGGTCGACCGCGGCGGCCCAGATCACGGCTGCGAGCCCCGCCGAGCTGCTGGCCGACATCCTCGACGCCGCGCCCGGGCATCGGACCTTCGCAGGCGGGGGCGGCCCCGGCCCCGGGCGCGCCCCGGGGCGCCCGGCCGTGGACCATCTCGAGAGGACGGGCAGGATCATCGCCGCCGCCCGCTCAGCGGCGGACATGCGCCGCCGGATGGGCGCGGCCGCACTCGAACTGGAGGGCGCCCAGGATCCCACGGTCCGCGAGCGCTGGCGCGCCACGGTGGCCGCCCGCCTGCCGCGACAGAGCTGGCCCGAACAGACTGTGCTCATCACGGCGGTGGACGCCCTCACCGGCGAACCGGTCCTCTTCGACCGCCACAGCGGCGTCGACCTCGTGGACGCCGTCGCCGCCAGCTGCTCGAGCGGCGTCCCCTACGCGATCGGGGACCGCCAGTACATCGACGGCGGCTACCGCCGGAACGAGAACGCCGACCTTGCGATGGGCTTCCGGCTGGTGCTCGTGCTCTCGCCCTTCGGCGGCCGGACCCGCCACCCGCTCGAGTGGGGCATGCAGCTCGCCGCGCAAGTCGAGGAACTGCGCGCCGCCGGCAGCGAGGTGGAGACGGTCTTCCCCGACGCCCCTTCACGTCAGGCCTTCGGCGGCAACATGATGGATCTGTCGGCACGGCCCCCGGCCGCCCGCGCGGGCCACCGCCAGGGCATGGCTCTGGCTGAGGAGCTCATCGCCTTCTGGCGCTGACCGCGCGGGATTGGGTGCCGCCCCGGCGGGTAAGTCGGCGGTGCGGGACGCGACAGCGCCCGGACTGCGAACCGAAGGAGTGGATCATGATCGAACGCGGCAGCAACAAGCACGGTCCGGAACTCGACGAGCAGATGAAGCACGAGGTCGAGGAGGAGCTCAGGGGTGGCCTCCCCTCCAGTGACCAAGAATGGCAGAATCCCGAGCCGTTCCCGGACGACACCGACGATGTGGAGACCCGCGCCGCCGTCGAACGGGACCTCGGCCCGGATTCCGACCCGGAGGCCCGGGCCGCCCGCGAGCCCGAGTGAGGCCCAGGGGCTGAACCGGCCACAGCAGATCCGGCCACGCGACGCCAAGCGCTGCGTGGCCGGATCTGTGTTCTGTCGGTTCTGTGCTCTGCCGGATCTGTGCTCAGTACGGGGACGGCTAGCCCGGGAGGGGCACGTTCGGCGGCTCGTCATCGCCGCCGTAGGCCTTCTCCTCGAGGTCCTTGGCCTTCTCGTCGCCCTTGTCGGACGCGATCCCCGTGTCGCGCTGGAACCCGTCGAGGCGCTCCTGGTCGGGCTGGATCTCATCGGGCTGGACGTCCTCGGGCCGGATGTCCCGGGGCTGCTCTTCGCTCATCGTTCCTCTCCCTCTGCCGTAGTCGGGTGCGGACGCCCTAGCTCCTACCCGGCCGCGCGCAGATCAACCCCGAAGCTGCGGCCTCTACCGGCCGCCCTCGATCTTGCGGCTGCGCTGCTGGACCGCCTGGCCCCCGTACGGGTACACCTCGTGGTCCGGCTCGCTCACGTGCGTGAGCTCGGCGCTCTCCTCCGGGCTCAGGCGCAGGTCCGCGGCCGCGAGGTTGTCCGCGAGCTGCTCGCGGGTGCGGGCGCCGAGGATCACCGAGGTGACGGCGGGCTGGTCCGCGACCCAGCGCAGCGCGACCTGGGCGTGGGAGACCCCGTGCGCCTGGGCCACCGAGCCGACGGCATCGATGATGTCCCAGGTCTTCTCGCGGGCGTTGCGCGGCCCCCACGCCTCCATGCCGCGCTGCGGGTTCTCGCCGAGGCGGGTTGCGCCCGTCGGCTCGGTGTCGCGCTGGTACTTGCCGCTGAGCCAGCCCCCACCCAGGGGCGACCACGGGAGGAGCCCCACGCCGGCGTCGAGCGCGGCGGGCACGATCTCCGCCTCGATCCCGCGGACCAGCAGGCTGTACTGCGGCTGGAGGGTCACCGGCGCGGCCCAGCCGTGCGCCTTGGCCTCGTAGACGGCCTTGGTGAGCTGCCAGCCGAGGAAGTTGGAGAAGCCGTAGTAGCCGATCTTGCCCGCGGCGACGGCGTCGTCGAGGAAGCGCAGGGTCTCCTCGATGGGGGTGTGCGGGTCCCAGGCGTGCATCTGGTAGAGGTCGATGTGCTCCACCCCGAGCCGCCGCAGCGACGCGTCGAGGGCGGTGCGCAGGTGCCGGCGCGAGGTGCCGAGGTCGTTGGGGCCCTCGCCCATGGGGAAGCGGCCCTTCGTGGCGACCACCATCTGCTCGGCCTTCTCGGGGTTGGCGGCGAGCCACCGGCCCACGATCTCCTCGGAGGTGCCGCGCGTGTAGACGTCGGCGGTGTCGAGGAAGGTGCCGCCTGCCGCGGCGTAGTCGTCGAGGATGGCGTGCGACGTCGACTCGTCGGCTTCCGCTCCGAACGTCATGGTTCCGAGGGCGAACTCCGAGACGATGGCGCCGCTGCACCCGAGTGTGCGGTACTCCATGGCTGCTCCTTCTGAGGACGGGGACTGGTGGGATCCCTGTCCACCCTAGGGGCGGGGGTGGCCGCCGGGAAGGGCGTTGCCATCGGTGAGGGTGGGCCTGCGAGGTCCCCCCAAGACCTGCCTTCTGAGGCTCAGCCGGTCACGAGCGGGCCGCGCCGCCCGAGGGCCCACGCCGCAAGGGCCACGAGGCTCAGGGCGACCCCGGCGAGGCTGATCGCCGTCCAGCCTCCGGCGGACCAGAGGAGCGCTGCGGCGCCCGAGCCGACGGCGCCGCCGATGAAGTTCGAGGTGACGTACGCCGTGTTGAGCCGGCTGCGGCCCTCATGGGACAGCGAGAGCAGGCGGGTCTGGTTGAGCACGTTCTGCCCCTGGATCGCGATGTCGAGGAGGAACACCACGAGCACGAGCATCCAGACGGCGGAGCCGGAGAACGCCGCGAGCACGAAGGAGGCGAGCACGAGGACCCACGCGATCCCGGTGGCCGGCAGGGACCAGCCGCGGTCGTGGAGCCTCCCGGCCCGCTGCGCCGTGACAGCCCCGGCGATCCCGACGAGCCCGAACAGCCCGATGACCGAGACCGGGTAGTGGAACGGCGGCCCGGCGAGCAGGAACGTCAGCGAGGTCCAGAACAGCGTGAATGCCGCGAACCCGGTCGTGGACAGGGCGAGCGTCCACCGCACCGCGCGCTCGCGCACGACGACGGCGCCCACCGAGGCGATCAGCTTCGGGTAGGCGACGCGCGCCTTGCGCTCGAGCGGCGGCAGCGCTCGCCACACCAGGCCGGCGAGGAGCACCATCGCGACCGCGGCCGCGCCATACACGAGGCGCCAGCCGCCGAACCCGGCGACGAGGCCGCTGACGGCGCGCGAGGCCAGGATCCCGGTGAGGATCCCGGCCACGACGGTGCCGACGATCCGGCCCCGGTGCGCGTCGTCTGCGAGGTCGCCGGCGAGCGGGGTGAGGATCTGCCCGGCGATCGTCGTGACCCCGAGCAGGCACAGGGCCGCGAGCAGGAACGCGAAGGTCGGGGCGAGGGCGCAGGCGACGAGCACGCCCGCCGAAGCCAGCATCATCGCGGCAGTGAGCCGCCGGCGGTCCACCACATCGCCCAGCGGGACGATGAGCAGGATCCCGACCGCGTACCCGATCTGGGTGGCCGTCACGAGCCAGCCGGCCGAGGCCGTGGTGGTGTGGAACTCGCGGGCGATGGTCTCCAGCAGGGGCTGCGCCCAGTAGAGGTTGCCGACGGCGGCGCCGGAGGCGAGGGCGAACAGGAGGGTCAGGCCGCGCGTCATGGTCGGCTGGCGCGCGGCGGTCCCGGTCTCGCTGGGCACTACGTCGAGGTCCCGTCGAGGGTCTCGGTCCGGTCCGTGGCCGGCGGCGGGGTCGGGGAGAGCTCGGAGACCTTGTGCCGCAGCTCGGGCGTCATCTCGACTTCGAGCGCGGCGAGGGAGCCCTCGAGCTGGTCGAGGTTGCGGGCGCCGATGATCGGCGCCGTGACGCCGGGGTGGCCCATCGCCCAGGCGACGGCGAGCGCGGCAGGCGCGATCCCGGCGTCGTCCGCAAAGGCCACGAAGCGCTCCGCGGTGGCCCGGTCGCTCTCGAGCCCGTAGCGCTTGGCGTACCGCTCGTTCTCGACGAGCCGCCCGCCCTCCGGCCGCTGCCCGCCGCGGTACTTGCCGGTGAGCAGGCCGCCGCCGAGCGGGCTGTAGGTGATCACGCCGAGGTTCTCCGCCTGGGCGAGGGGCAGGATCTCGACCTCGGCCTGGCGCTTGACGAGGTTGTACATCGGCTCGATGAGCTCGAACCGCGCGAGCCCCTCGCGGGCCGAGATGCCGAGCGCGGTCGCGATCTGCCAGGCGGCCCAGTTGCTCACGGCCGGGTAGAGGATCTTCCCCTGCTGCTGGAGGTCGTCGAGCGCCCGCAGCGTCTGCTCGATCGGGGTGCGGGGATCGAACGCGTGGACGAAGTAGAAGTCGATCCGGTCCGTCCCGAGGCGGGACAGGCTGGCCTCCACGGCCTGCATGATGTGCCGGCGCGAGAGGCCGCCCGCGTTCGGGTCCTCCCCCGTGGGGAAGAAGACCTTGGAGGTGATGACGATGTCGTCGCGCTCGTGGGCCGCGAGCCGGCCGAGGATCTCCTCCGACCGGCCGCCGCCGTAGACGTTGGCCGTGTCGAAGAAGTTGATGCCGAGCTCGCGGGCCCTGCGGTACATCGCTGCCGAGGTCTCCTCGTCGGCCTCCGAGCCGAACGACATCGTGCCGAAGCACAGGGGCGAGACCTGGACGCCCGTGGCGCCGACCGTCCTGTAGTCCATGGGACTCCTTCCGTCGGACTCTGGAGTACCCGCTCCGGGGTCAGTCCGAACCGGATTCCCCCTCGCCGCGGCCTACCGCGCACAGCCGGGCCACCGTCTCCCGCAGGTCCGCCGGCGAGGCCGGGCCCGTGCCGCCCGAGTAGGAGGTGTCAGCGTGGAGCATGAGCGCCGCGAAGACGAGGCCCACGGCGAGGCGCGCGCGCTGCGGCGTGGCGCGCTCCTCGGCGAGCCGGATCACGCCCTTGCGGGCCCCGGAGGACCACTGGTGCAGGGCCGCGAGGAGGTCCGGCTCGAAGCCCATGAGCTCCTTGATCCGCGGGATGTCCCCCTCCGGTCCGCCGGCGATCCCCGAGACGAGCTCGCAGAGGTCATCCACGAGGGTCCCGTGGCCGGCGAGGAACGCCCGCTCCTGCTCCTCCGACAGCGCCGTGGCGGGCAGGCCGAGCACCGCGGCCGCCTTGGAGGGGAAGTAGTTGAAGAACGTCCGCTCCGAGATCCCCGCGCCCGCGCAGATGTCCGCGACGGTCACCTGCGCGAGCCCCCGCTCGGCCGCGAGCGCGAACGCCGCGTCGTGGATGGCGCGCCGGGTCAGCTGCTTCTTGCGTTCGCGCAGCGTTCCCGGCCCGTCCTCGACCGCGGCGCCGTGCTCCATCTCGCTCATCCCCGGTGGACCCGGATCATGCCGGTGTCCGGGCCGGTGGGCGAGCCGGTCTCCGCGGCGGCCAGGGCGGCGTCGGAACCGAGGTCATCGGCGGTGCCGGCCGCGTCGGCCTGCTCCTGGAGGGCGGAGCGCTGGCGCAGCGGCGGGACCTTGAAGAACCACGAGAGGATGAACGCGAGGACGATCACGCCGAAGCCGACCCAGTAGATGACCACCGCGGAGCTGTTGAAGCCCGTCATGAACGGCCGGGTGAGCCGCGCGTCGGCGCCCTTGAGGAAGGACGTGTCCGAGGTCGTGGAGGACGAGGAGCCCTGGGAGGAGCTGTTCTCCTTGAGCTTGTCGATCAGGGTGGGCGCGACCTTGTCCACGATCGCGCTGCGCTGGCCCTGGTCGGAGTAGTCGACGGCGAGCTTGCCGTTGACCACGGAGGCACCGGCCTTCTGGGCGGCTGCCTGGAGCGCGGACTGCTCCGCGGCGGGCTTCGCTGCCGCGACCTGGCTGTCGATGATCCCCTGCGCGGCCGACGCCGGGATCCTGCCGGCGGCGACCTGCTTCTGGACGGCGGCGGTCACCTGCGCCGTGACGGCCTGGTCCGCGGCCGCCTTGGCGGCGGCCGCGCCCTGGTCGAGTCCGGACTGCACCTGGGCCTGGACCGGGGTGACAATCGGGGACCAGATCTGGTCCATGACGCCCTTGTTGGCCGGGTTCGCCGCGACGGACGGGGTGAGGGCGGCATCGAGGGCGCTCGTGAGGTCGCCCTTGTTCTGCATCGCCGTGGCGATGTTGGCCGGCATCAGGGCGAAGAGGATGGAGAGCAGCACGGCGGTGCCCATGGTTCCGCCGATCTGGCGGAAGAACGTGGACGAGCTCGTGGCCACGCCCATGTCCCGCGGCGCGACCGAGTTCTGCGAGGCAAGCACGAGGGACTGCATGAGCTGGCCGAGGCCGAGACCGATCAGGAACATGGCGCCCATGAGGTACCAGAGCGGCTTGTCGATCGTCATTCCCGTGAGGACGAGGTAGCCCATGGCCACCAGGAACGTGCCCGTGATGGGGAAGATGCGGTACTTGCCCGTGCGGGAGACGATCTGGCCCGAGGCGATCGAGGCGATCATGAGGCCGCCGATCATGGGCAGCGTCGCGAAGCCGGACTCGGTGGGGGTCAGCCCCGTGACGAGCTGGAGGTACAGCGGCAGGGTGAGCATGGCGCCGAACATCGCGAAGCCCACGAGGAAGCCGAGGACGGTGGCCATCGAGAACGTGCGGGAGTGGAAGAGACGCAGCGGGATGATCGCGTCCGGGCCCATGGCGCGCTCGATGAGGATGAAGGCGATGAGCCCCACGCCGCCGATCACGAAGCACGTGATGGATGCTGCGGATCCCCAGCCCCATTCGCGGCCCTGCTCGGCCACGAGGAGGAGCGGGACGAGGGTGACGACCACGGCGGTGGCACCCCACCAGTCGATGCGCGGCGCGGCGTGCTTGTGGAACTTGGGCAGGTGCAGGAAGGCGAGCACCATGAGCAGGGCGACCACGCCGATCGGGACGTTGATGAGGAACACCCAGCGCCAGCCGGTGATCCAGGCGATCTGGCTCGCGTCCGCGAACACGCCGCCGATCAGGGGCCCCACCACCGAGGAGACGCCGAAGACGGCGAGGAAGAAGCCCTGGTACTTGGCGCGCTCGCGGGGGGCGAGGATGTCCCCCATGATCGCGAGCGGCAGCGACATGAGCGCGCCCGCGCCGATGCCCTGGAAGGCCCGGAACGCGGCGAGCATGATCATCGATGTCGAGAACGAGGACAGGAACGAGCCCAGGATGAACACGACGAGGCCGAAGATGTACAGCGGTCGCCGGCCGAAGATGTCGGAGAGCTTGCCGTAGATCGGCGTGGCGATCGTCGAGGTGATCAGGTAGGCGGTGGTGACCCAGGCCTGCTGGTCGAGGCCGTGGAGGTCGTCGCCGATCGTTCGGATGGCAGTGCCGACCACCGTCTGGTCCAGCGAGGAGAGGAACATGCCGGCCATGAGGGCGTAGATGACCAGCATGATCTGCCGCTGGGTCATCACGGCGCCGGACGGCGCGGCGCTCGTCGAGGGGCCTGTCGCTGCTTGAGACATGAGGGGTCCGGATCTCTCGGGAAGGGTGTATGGGGAGCCAGTGCAACTTTGCAGGCTCTGCAAGTTTACACACTCTGCAAGAAGCTGCCCACCCTCCGAGAGGTGTGATCCCTACGACTCGTCGATCCGCTTGAGCAGGTCGCCGAGCGCCTCGCGGATGTCGTCGTGGTCGTACTGCGAGGCGCGGCTCTCCCCCGAGATCACGGCGCAGCGGTGCACCTTCTTCAGGTCACTGAAGGGGAACTTGTACTTGGACTTGCTGCCCTCGGGGGCGTCGTCGTCGATCCCGAGGAACCACTGCGAGTACTCGCCCTCGCCGTGCTTGTCCAGGAACGTGCTCAGCTCCTTGGTGGACGGCGAGTGCTCGCTCCAGTCGTCGCGCGAGTCCCGCACGACTTTGCCCTCGCGCACGAGCGCCTTGGCGTGCTCGTAGGCCTTCTTGTTCAGCTTCATGCTGGCGCACCTCCGTGGCGTCGAGCGGACGACGACGGCGCGCCGCCCCTTCCGCTGAGAGGGTTACCCGGCACTGGCCTACTGAACCGCCGGGGCCGGGACGCCGTGGAGGGCGTGGGCGAGGACCGCGAGCTCGGGCTGCCCCTCCGCCTCGGCGAGGACGCGCTCGAGCGTCTCGTCGTGGAGGGGCCGGGCATCCAGGTACAGCTCGCGCCCGGCCGGGGTGAGCTCGGTGTAGATCCCGCGGCGGTCGTCGGCACAGAGGATCCGGGTGAGCAGGCCGCGGTCCTCGAGCCGCGTAACGAGCCGGGTGGTGGCACTCGGGCTGAGGGCCGTGGCCCGCGCGAGCTGCTGCATGCGCATGTGCCAGCCGTCCTGGCGGCTGAGCGCATCGAGCACCGTGTACTCGACCACCGAGAGCTTGAGCGCGGTGAGGGCGCGCTCGAGTTCGGACTCGATCATCCCGTGCAGCGCGGCGAGCGTGCGCCAGCCTTGGGCGCGCACCTCGACGGCGCCGTCGTCGATGCTCATGCGGACCTCCTCGGGGACGGGAACATGCGGCCGGGGTTGCAGCAGGTCTTTGCGTATGCAACTATTGCGGTTGCAATCGCAATATCCAGCGTCTGCAACTAATTCGAGTCTAGCAGAGGGGTCATCTGCCATGCCCATGGGGCTTCTTGCGCTGTCGATCGGCGCGTTCGGAATCGGGCTCACGGAGTTCGTGATCATGGGGCTGCTGCCGGAGGTCGCGGCCGACTTCGCCGTCTCGGAGGCGAGCGCGGGCTGGCTCATCTCCGGCTACGCCCTCAGCGTCGTCGTCGGCGCCCTCCTCCTCACCGCGGCCACCACGCGGCTGCCGCGCAAGCGCGTGCTGCTGGGGCTGCTGGTCCTCTTCATCGTGGGCAACGCCCTCTCCGCGGTGGCCGGCGACTACGGCACCATGATGGCCGGGCGCATCATCGCGGCCCTGTGCCACGGCGCATTCTTCGGCATCGGCTCGGTCGTGGCCACGGGGCTCGTCACGGCGGCGCGCCAGGCCCGCGCGGTCGCAATCATGTTCACCGGGCTCACCGCAGCCAACGTGCTGGGCGTGCCGTTCGGGACCTTCCTCGGCCAGCAGGCCGGCTGGCGGGCCACCTTCTGGGCCATCTCCGCCATCGGCGTGCTCGCCCTGATCGGCATCGCCGTGCTCGTCCCGGCCGATTCCCGCGACCAGCAGGCGCCGAGCCTGCGCCGCGAGCTCGCCGCGTTCCGCAACGGGCAGGTGTGGCTGTCCCTGATCGTGACGGTCCTCGCCTACGGCGGCATGTTCGGCGCCTTCACCTACATCGCCTACACGCTCACGGACGTCTCGGGCTTCACCGCGAGCGCGGTGCCCTGGCTCCTCGTCCTCTTCGGCGTCGGCCTCTTCGCGGGCAATGCGCTCGGCGGCCGGCTCGCCGACCGCGGGATCGACCGCACCCTCATCGCCTTCATCGCCGCCCTCCTGGCCGTCCTCGTGCTCTTCGCACTCCTGGCAGCGGACGCCGCCGCGGCCGCCGTCGCCCTCTTCCTCATGGGCGGGTTCGGCTTCGGCACGGTGCCCGGGCTGCAGGCGCGGATCATGCGCTACGCGGCCCACGCGCCGACCCTCGCCTCCGGGGCGAACATCGGGGCGTTCAATGTCGGGAATGCCCTCGGGGCATGGGCCGGCGGCCTCGGCATCAGCGCTGGGCTCGGCTACACCTCTCCCCTGTGGATGGGGGCGCTCATCACGGTGCCGGCGCTCGTGGTCATGGTCGGCGCCGCCCGGGCGGCCCGGCGCCCGGCAGCCGGCGGGACGGTCCCCGAGGCCGAGGCCTCCCGGGCCGGGTAGCCAGCCGGGCCCCGCAGGCGCCGCGCGCGCCTTCCGAATCCGACCGGTTTTCGCGCGGACAGGGCCGGTCACCCGGCGTGTCGCACCGGACACGCGGGCACCCGCGGCCAAAGCCGGTCGGGAGTCCCGCGGACCGTCCCCCGGCCCGGCGCTCGGGCCTCCCGGCAGCACGGGGAGAACTCCCCGCGAGGTGTCCGACGTCGGCCGCGAAACGGTAGGGTGACGCGGGGCGCGGCGCCACCGGGTGCGCCGCTCGCAGGGGGGATCACGTGGGAATCAGGGCATGGCTGGACCGGCGCCGTCGTGGCGTCGCCGCGGCGGCGAGCATCACGACGGCGAGCGCGGTCACCGCCGCGGCCCTGCTGTACCCGGGCTCCACCCAGACCAACCTCGACCTCTCGGACGGCGGCGTCTGGGTGACCAACAACGGCCGCAACGCGGTCGGGCGGCTCAACTTCGCGTCGAAGACGCTCGACGGCGCGGTGGTCGCCGCCTCGCCGTCATTCGACGTCCTCCAGCACGAGAAGACCGTGGTCGTCGACGACTCCGGGGCGTCGGCGGCGCAGAAGATCGACCCCGCGGAGGTCAGGCTCGGCAGCATCGAGTCCCTCCCCGCGGGGGTGCACGTGGCGCTCGGAGCCTCGAGCGTGGCGGTCGGCGATCCGGGCAGCGGCCGTGTCTGGGCGCTGCCCGAGTCGGCGATCCCGGGCACGGACCTGTCCCAGACTCCCCCCACCCTCGAGGGCGGCAAGGGTGCCGTCGCCGCGATCGGCCCCACCGACGTCGTGGCCGTGGCGGAACCGGAGACCGGCGTGGTCTCGACCTTCCAGGCTGCTCCCAGCGCGCCCCAGGCGTCCCAGGACTCCTACACCCAGCTCAAGGGCGTCCGCGACGCCCAGACCGCCGTGGTCGGCGACAAGGCGGTGGCCTACGATCCCGGAGCCGGCCGGCTGTTCCTTCCCGGGGGCAGGACGGTCGACATCCCGGGCGGCGCGGACGGAAAGCTGCAGCAGAGCAGCGGAGCAGCCGACTCGGTGGCCGTCGCGACGCCCACGGGGCTCGTCCTCGCCCCTCTCGACGGCGGCCAGCCCACGGTCATCCCCGCCAACGCGAAGGGGCTCCCCGCGGCACCAGTGGGCGTCAACGGCTGCGTCTATGCGGCGTGGGCTGGCCCCGGCGTGTACGTGCGGGCCTGCGGAAGTGACATCGAGCGCAAGCCGGTCCCGTCCGCCACCTCCAAGTCCGAGTTCGTGTTCCGCGTGAACCGCAACCTGGTGGTCCTCAACGACGTCACGGCCGGCACCGTGTGGCTCGTGACCGAGAACATGTACATCGTCAACAACTGGGACGAGGTCATCCCGATCCAGTCGAGCACCCAGGACGCCGAGAAGGAGTCCCCCGACGAGGTCCAGACCACGCAGCTCCCCGACCGGACCAAGCCGAACCAGCCGCCGGTGGCCAAGCCGGACCACGTCGGCGTCCGGCCCGGCCGCACGACCCTGCTGCCGGTCCTCGACAACGACTCGGACCCCGACGGCGACCTCCTCACCGTCAAGGCGCAGTCGCAGCCCTCGGTGGGCACCCTCGAGCAGGTCTACGGCGCCACCGGGTTCCAGGTCACCGTCCCGCCCGACGCCCACGGCTCGACGTCCTTCACCTACACCGCCGACGACGGCCGGGGCGGCACGGCGACCGCACCGGTGAGCGTGGACGTCGTCCCGCTCGACACGAACCGGCCGCCGCAGCTCAAGCCCGGCCGCAACAATCCCATGATCGTCGGCCTGGGCAAGGAGTCCTCGCGCAACGTCCTCGACGACTGGGCCGACCCCGACGGGGACGACCTGTTCCTGGCGTCCGCCACGACGAAGGACCCGGCGGACAAGGTCAAGTTCACCCCTCAGGGCACCCTCACGTTCACCGACTCGGGCACCGCCCCCGGCCGCAAGACCGTGACGATCGCCGTCTCCGACGGGCGCTCGACGACGACCGCGGACATCGCGGTCGAGGTCCGCGCCGGCGGCAAGGACGCGCCCGCCGCGGTGGCCGACCACGTGACCGCGATCGCCGGCATCGACACGAAGGTCTCCCCCCTCCTGAACGACTCGGACCCCGAGGGCGGGAACCTGCGTCTGGCCCTCGTCACGCCGCCGGCCGGCGTGACCTCGACGATCGACGCGAACCAGCAGACGTTCACGTTCCGCTCCGACACCGCCGGCACCTACTACGTCGAGTACGTGGTGACCAACGGCCCGGCGAGCGCCAAGCAGCTGGTGAGGGTCGACGTCGTGCCTCCCGACGGGCAGGGCAAGCCCGTCGCCGTGCGCGACCTCGCAGCGGTGCCCGCGGGCGGCAGCACCCTCGTGGACGTGCTGGCGAACGACACGGACCCGGCCGGCGGCGTCCTCGTGGTCCAGTCCGTCGATGCGCCTCAGCAGTCCGGGCTGAGCGTGTCCATCCTCGACCACTCGGTGGTGCGCGTGGCGGACGTCCACGCCCAGGACCCCGTGACGGTCCACTACACGATCTCCAACGGGCACGACAGCGCGGTCGGCGAGATCTCCGTCCTCGTGCTGCCGCCGCCCGAGAAGCCGCTGCCGCCGGAGGCCGTGCCGGACTCGGCGGACGTGCGCGCGGGAGACCTCGTGACCGTCCCGGTCCTCGCGAACGACTCCGACCCCCACGGCGGTGACCTCACCCTCGACCACAAGCTCGTGCAGGCGCCCGAACCGGCGGACGGGGCCATGTTCGTCTCCGGCAAGAACCTGCGGTTCCTCGCCGGTCCGACCGCGAAGACCGTCTACGCGATCTACCAGGTCCGCAACGCCTCCGGGCAGGTCAACTCTGCCCAGGTGGCGATCCGCATCCACGCGCGGGACGGCTCGAACGTCCCGCCGCAGCCGCGCAGCCTCACCGCGCGGGTGATCGCTGGGCAGACCGTGAAGATCCCGGTCCCGCTCGACGGGATCGACCCCGACGGCGATTCGGTCAAGCTCATCGGCCTCGACCGCGGGCCCGCGCAGGGCACCGCGATCGCCGGGGCGCTCGCCTTCGACTACACCGCCGCCCCCAAGGCCGCGGGCGTGGACACCTTCACCTACCGGGTGCGGGACCGGGTCGGCGCCGAGGCCATCGGCACCGTGATCGTCGGGATCGCGCCGCCGAGCGCCGTCAACCACGCCCCCCAGCCGGTCGATGACCACCTGCTGGTGCGCCCCGGGCGGCACGTCGCCGTAGACGTCCTGCAGAACGACTCCGACCCGGACGGAGACCCGCTGAGCCTCGTGCCGGACGGGTTCGAGGGCAGCCAGGCGCTGAAGGCCGAGGCGGACAAGCACGGCTTCGCCGAGGTCGTCACGCCCCCGACGCCGAGCGTCGAGAACCTGCGCTACACCGTGCAGGACCCCAAGGGCGCCCGCTCCTCCGCAACCCTGCGGGTCGAGTCGAAGGCCGATGCCCCGCTGCTGGCCCCGACCGCCGTCGACGACTTCGTCACCAACGCCGAGGCCGAGGGGCACACCACGGCCCAGGTCCCGGTGCTCGCCAACGACTACGACCCGGACGGCCGCGCCGAGGACCTCAAGGTCTCCCTCCCGGCGGGCTCCCCCGCCCATCTCGCGGCGGACCAGACCGTCGTGGTGCCGCTCACCGCGAGCGACCAGATCCTCCAGTACACCGTGACCGACGTCGACGGTCTCACGGACACCGCCTTCATCTGGGTCCCCGGGATCGACCTCCAGCGCCCGCACCTGGCCAAGGAGGACGTGACCCAGGTCAAGGCCGGGACGTCCGTGGACTTCAACCTCAAGGACTGGGTGGCCGTCCGGGACGGGCGCACGCCGCGCATCACCTCGGTGGACCGCGTGAGCGCCGTGGGTGCCCCGGCCCGCGGCCTGGTCACCTCGGACTCCGTCCTGCACTACGCAGCGCTGCCCGACTTCGTGGGCCCCGGCTCGATCACGTTCGAGGTCACGGACGGCTCGGGGCCCGATGACCCCACGGGTCTGAAGTCCACGATCACGCTCCAGACCAAGGTGCTGCCCTCCGACGCGAACCACGCGCCCGCATTCCAGGGCTCCAACGTGGACGTCCCGTCGGGCGAGGAGGCGCATCTCGACCTCGGCCCCCTGGCGCAGGACCCGGACCCCGCCGACCAGGGCCACCTCGCCTTCGCCGTCCGGGGCGCGGTGCCGGACGGCTTCACGGCCTCCGTGGACGGCTCCACGCTCAAGGTCCGCTCCAAGGACGGCGTGCTCGCCGGCCGCACCGGCTCCCTCACCGTCACGGCGACGGACGGACACTCCGATCCGGTCGCCGCGCAGTTCACGCTCACCGCGACGGCCTCGAACAGGCCGCTCGCGATCGCCAACGACGTCCTCGTGCCGGACGCGAACGCGGGGAGGACCGAGCGGGTCGACGTCCTCTCCCACACCGTGGACCCCTTCCCCGAGGCCCCGCTCAGGATCGTCTCGGCGGTCGTGGAGGCCGGCCAGGCCGAGGGCGGCGCCCAGATCGACGGCGGGAACGTCATCGTCACGCCCGCCAAGGACTACCGCGGCATGCTCGTGGTCCGCTACACGGTCCAGGACAAGACCGGCGACCCGAGCCGCCAGGTCGACGGGCGCATCCGCCTCACCGTCCGCGGGGTGCCCGACGCGCCGGGGGCGCCCACGGCCACGGACATCCGGGACCAGACCGCGGTGCTGCACTGGACCCCGGCCGCGGACAACGGCGCGCCGATCCAGAAGTACACGGTCCGCGGCGACGGATTCAGCCAGGACTGCCCGGCCACGACCTGCACGCTCTCCGGGCTGACGAACAACAAGGTGTACCACTTCACCGTGACGGCGACGAACGACGTCGGCGAGTCGGCGCCGTCGCCCGCCTCGCCGGATGTGCGCCCAGACGCCCGCCCCAGCGCCCCCGGTGCACCCGTGGCAGTGTTCGGGGACGGCAAGCTCGACATCTCGTGGGGCGCCGCGCAGACCACGGGCTCGCCCGTAACCTCGTACAACCTCGAGATCTCGCCGCCGCCGGCGAGCGGGAACCCGGGCAAGCAGGGCGTCACGGGAACGTCCACCACGTGGACCGGCCTGACGAACGGGGTCAAGTACACGGTCCGCGTGCAGGCCGTGAACAAGGCGCCCAAGCCCTCGGACTGGAGCCCGTACTCGGCGCCCGTGAGCCCCGCGGCCCCGCCCGGGCAGCCGGCCGCCCCCGTCGCGCAGAGCGCGCCCTCGCTCGGCAGCACGGCACAGGTGTCCGTGTCCTGGAAGGAGCCGGCCACGAACGGCGACGCGATCAGCGCCTACTACGTGACCATGAGCGGCGGAGGAGGGGCGGACCGCACGCAGAAGGTCGCCGGCACCTCGACGACGGCCACGTTCGACGCGCCGACCTCGGAGAACCCCTACACGTTCACCGTGCAGGCCGAGAACAAGGCCGGCAAGGGCTCGGTCAGCCCGCCCTCGGCCCCGCGGCGCGCCGTCGGCAAGCTCGGCTCCGTGACGAATGTGAGGGCCACCCCGGCGAACACCGGCGGCACCGGCACGCAGCTGACGGTCGACTTCACCCCGCTCACGGCGAGCCAGCGCAACGGCTCGGCGGCCAACGAGGTCAGCTACACCTACTCGGCGTCCACGGGCCAGTCCGGCCCGATCACGCCCGGCCAGACCGTGGGAGGGTTCCAGAACGGGACGGCCACGACCGTCTCGGTCATCGCCCATTCGAGCACGGGAGCGGCGGACTCGGACCCGGCCAGCGCGCCGCAGACCAGGCCGTACGGGTCGCCGGGGACCCCCTCGGCGTCGGGCCAGGACGGCGCGACGAACCAGCGCTCGCTCACCCTGAGCTGGTCCTCGCCGTCCGCCTCGACGAACGATGTGGCCCGGACGGCCATCAGCATCGACGGCGGTGCCTGGGAGAACGTCGCGGCGTCCGGCTCGCGCACCATCAACACCTCGGGCTACAACGAGCCGCACTCCATCCGGGTGCAGACGTTCAACTCGGTCGGCACGGGCGGCGGCGTGGCGAGCGCCACGGCGCGCAGCGGCCCGCAGCAGACCTCGTGGCAGACCCAGCTCAACGGTTCCGCTACGCGCAACTGCACGGACAACGGCTCGGGCCAGTCGTGGTACAGCCCGAACAACACGGCCCACACCTGCGACGGCGTGAACAACGGGTTCCCCTGGCTCTACCCCGGGACCACCATCACGGTGAACTGCTGGAGCACGATCAATACGCGGTATGGTCCGAAGGACTTCTACCACATCATCGCCGGCAGCTATCAGGGCAGCAGCTACGCAGGCCGCTGGCAGGAGGACAGCAACGTGACCATCGGCGGCCCCGCGCAGAGCGGCGTTCCGCACTGCTGAGGGCTGGCCTGCTGACGGGCCGGCCGGAACAAGGAGGACGATGATGGCTTCGCGCCTCATCTATGGATGCATGGGCCTCGGCGGTCCCTGGGACGCTGCGGACTACGGGCCCGAGGAGGTGTCGCAGGCCGAGGAGGCCGTCGAGGCCGCCCTGGCCCTGGGGATCACGCGGTTCGACCACGCGGACATCTACGGCAGGGGCAAGTCCGAGTCGGTGTTCGGCGAGCTCCTGCAGGGCAGCCCGGGCCTGAGGGCGCGGATCCAGCTCCAGAGCAAGGTCGGCATCCGGCTCGGCGAGGGCGGCGGATTCGGGCACTACGACCTCAGCGCGGCAGCGATCCTGGACGGCGTGGCAGGCACGCTCCGCCGGCTGCGCACGGACTACCTCGACCTGCTCCTCCTGCACCGCCCCGATCCGCTGCTCGATCCCGCCGAGGTCGGCTCCGCCCTCGCCCGCCTGCTCGCCGACGGCGCGGTCCGCGCCGTCGGCGTCTCGAACATGTCCGCGGCGCAGATGGCCGCCCTCCAGGACCACCTCCACGTGCCGCTCGCTGCGGACCAGCTCGAGCTCAGCCTGCACCATCACGGCTTCGTGGACAGCACGGTGCTCGTGAACCACCCGGACGGCGCCGCCACCGCCTTCCCCCACGGCACCCTGGAGCACTGCCTCCGGCACGGGATCGAGGTGCAGGCGTGGTCGCCGCTCGCGGGCGGCCGCTACACGGGGCGTCACGCGGCGGAGCCGGGATCGCACGACGGCGCCGTGGCGGCGCTCGTCGCCGAGCTCGCCGCGGCGAAGGGCACCACGCCCGAAGCGGTGGTGCTCGGGTGGCTCCTGCGCCATCCCGCCCGCATCGCCCCCGTCATCGGCTCAGCCAATCCGCAGCGCATCGCTGCGTGCGCCGACGCCGAGGCCGTGGCCGGCTCGATGACCCGCGAGGAGTGGTTCGCGCTCTACCAGACCGCGCGCGGCCGCAGGATCCCCTGAGGCGTCAGACGCTGAGCAGCTCGCGGTCGGCTGCCGCGTCCTTCCGGAGGGCGCGGAAGTGCTCCACGAGCGCGCGCTCGGGGTGCCCGGGATGCTCGGCGATGAGGAGGCGCAGCCGGTCCTTCGCGTTCTCCGAGAGGCGGCTGCCTTCGAGGACTTCCTGGAGGATGGCCCGCACCTGGCCTGCGAGCGCGCTGTCATCCGGGCGGAGGCCCGTCACCTGCGTCATAGGCCGACCCTACGTCCGGGGGTCGTCGCCGGACCCCGCGGCGCGCCGGTGCGGCCGAGCCGATCAGTGCCGGCGCGGCGCCGGTGGGGGCGGCCCCGAGGAGGCCGGCCGCCCACCGGCGCCGCAGTGCTGTCAGGCCGGCGCGACCGCGCTGGCCGTGCGCGCTGGCAGCGGCAGCCCGTAGTGCTCGCGCAGCGTCCTCCCGGTGTAGTCCTCGCGGAAGAGGCCACGTCTGACGAGCAGCGGCACCACGTGGTCCACGAACTCCCCGAGGCCGGAGGGCAGCGCCGCGGGCATGATGTTGAACCCATCGGCCGCCCCGGCCCGGAACCAGGCCTCGAGGGCGTCCGCGACCTGCTCGGGCGTGCCCGCAAGGGTCCGGTGCCCTCTGCCGCCGCCGAGGCGCCCGATCAGCTGCCGCACCGTGAGCCGCTCACGCCGTGCGAGGCCCACGATCAGCGTGTACCTGCTCTTCGCACCCTCGATCTCGTCCTCCTCGGGGAGGTCAGGGGGCAGCTGCCGGTCGAGCGGAAGGTCCTCTGGGGCCACGCGGAGGGTCTTCGCGAGCTCGTTCCGTGCGTACTCCGGGCGGATGAGCTCGTCCAGCTCCCGCTCGCGCCGCAGCGCCTCGGCCTCTGTCCCCCCGAGGACCGGGACGATCCCCGGAAGGATCTTGATTCCCTCCGGGTCCCGGCCGGCCGCCGCGGTGCGGGCCTTGAGGTCGCCGTAGAACGCCTGGGCCTCGCCGAGCGTCTGCTGAGCCGTGAACACGGCCTCGGCGTACCGCGCAGCCAGGCCCTTCCCGTCCTCCGACGAGCCGGCCTGGACGATGACGGGCCGCCCCTGCGGGGAACGGGGGATGTCGAGCGGGCCCTTCACCGAGAAGTGCCGGCCGGAATGGTCGACGGCGTGCACGCGCCCGGCGTCTGCCCAGACTCCGGCCTCCTTGTCGGCCAGGATCGCGTCGTCGTCCCAGGAGTCCCACAGCTTGGAGGCGACGTCGAGGAATTCTGCAGCGCGCTCGTAGCGGCCGCGGTGGAGCGGCTGGTCATCGAGTCCGAAGTTGCGCGCGGCGTCGGCTCCCGCCGTCGTCACGACGTTCCAGCCCGCGCGGCCGCCGGAGAGGTGGTCGATCGAGGCGAACCGGCGCGCGAGGTTGTAGGGGGAGTTGTAGCTCGTCGAAGCGGTAGCGATGAGCCCGATCCGCTCCGTCGCCGCCGCGAGGGCGGCGAGCAGCACCGTGGGTTCCACGGCCCCGATCGGCCGCCGCCCCACGGAGCCCCAGAGCACGGGGGAATCGGCGAAGAACACCGAGTCGAACTTCCCCCGCTCGGCGGTCTGGGCCAGCCGGGTGAAGTGCGCGAGGCTCGTGCCCGCATGGGGATCGCTCTCGGGAAGCCGCCACGACGCCTCGTGGTGGCCGGTGCTCATGAGGAACGCGTTCAGGTGCAGCCTCTTGCCCATGCTCAGGCCCCCGTCCCGGGAGAGACGACCTCGGAGTAGTGCGAGGAGTCGCCCTCGATCGCCTGGCTGCGCGTCCCGTCGATCCCAGCCGGGATGTCTCCGGCGATCGTCACGCGGCCCAGCCTGCGGGGCTGGTCGTCATAGTTGGAGGGCGCGTAGTGCTGCGTGATGCGGTTGTCGAACAGCACGAGCTGGTTGGGTTCCCAGGTCACGCGCACCACGTTCTCGGGCCGGGTGACGTAGGCCTGGAGCAGCCGCAGGATATCCCGGGACTCGGTGTTGGAGAGCCCCACGATCCGCAGCCGCTGGGCGAAGCCGCCGATGAACAGGCCGCGTTCACGGGTCAGCGGGTGCACGCGCACCACGGGGTGGGCCGTCTGGTACTTGATGCGGGTGAACACCTTGCGCCGCTCCTCGGCCCCGGCATGCTCGAGGTTCCGTGGCACCGCGTAGTCGTAGTCGTTGGTGTGGATGGCCCAGAGGGTGTCCGCGAAGTTCCGCAGCTCCGCGGGCAGGTCCTCGTAGGCGGCCGCCGCGGAGGCGATGAGCGTCTCGCCTCCGTACGCGGGCACCGTGATGCTGCGCAGGGTGGTGGCCTGGGGCGGATTGTGGACGAACGTGACGTCGGTGTGCCAGGTGTTCGCCGACCCGTCCTCGCTGTCCACGGGCAGGACGTTCTCGGCGCCGTCCACCGAGGCGACGGTCGGGTGGGCCTTGGTGAGCGGGCCGAACCGGGACGCGAAGCGGACCTGGTCCTCGTCGGTGCGGATGTTGGCCTCCCGGAACACCAGGGCCTTGTGCTCGTTGAGCGCGCCCCGGATTTCCCTCACGGTCTCCTCCGAGAGGTCGCGGCTGAGGTCGAGGCCGCGGATCTCGGCGCCGATGCGGGCGCCGATCTTGGTGAAGGCGAGGCGGGTGGAGATGGCTGTGCTGGTCATGGCGGGTCCTTTCGGGGTGGAAGGGCTGGTTTCAGGCGTTGGCCGCGACTCGCCAGCGCGAGAAGCGGCGCTCGAGGGCGACCAGGAGCGTGTTCACCGCCAGGCCGAGGAGCGAGACGGTGAGGATGCCGGCGTACATGTCCGGGATGAGGAAGCTGGACTGCGCGTTGACGATCAGGTATCCGAGCCCGGCCTTCGCTCCGACCATCTCCGCCGCGATGAGCACGAGGATGGAGGCCGTCCCGGCCATCCGGATGCCGGCGAAGATCGTGGGCACGGCGGAGGGCAGGATGACCTTGCGGAACAGCGCGGGGTGCGAGAGCCCGAGCGAGCGCGCCGCCCGCACGAGCAGCGGGTCGACGGTCCGCACTCCGGCGACGGTGTTGAGCAGCACCGGGAAGAACGCGGCGTACGCGACGATCGTGATCTTCGATTCCTCGCCGATCCCGAGCAGGAGCGTGAACACCGGCAGGAGCGCGAGCGCGGCCGTGTTGCGGAAGACCTCGAGCAGCGGCGTGATGAAGGTGCTCAAGGGGCGGTACCAGGCGATGAGCAGCCCGGCCGTGACGCCGAGGACGACGGCGACGCCGAACCCCGCCACCGAGCGGGTGAGGCTGGCCGCGAGATGCGTCTCGAGCGCGCCGCCCGCGAGCAGCTTCCATGCCGCGGCGAGCACCTCGTGCAGGGGCGGGAGGAAGACGCGGGTCGACGGCGGCGCGAACCACAGCGGCCCCACCTCCCACAGGATGAGGAACGCCACGATCGCCGCGGACCTCCACAGGCTCGAGAGGACGACGGCGGCGGCTCGCCGGAGCGCGCGGGTGGCGCGCGGCCGGCGGGTCGTCGGGGAGGAGGCTGCGACGGCCTCGGCGGTCTGGAATGGTGCGGTGAGCGTGCTCATCAGGCGGAGATCCTTTCTGTCGTGGCGCGGCGGACTTCGTCGTGCAGGAGGTTCCAGACGTGGTGGCGGTACTCGACGAAGGCGGGGTGCGAGCGGATGTCCGCGTCGTCGTCGTACGCCGGGAGGTGGATGTCCACCACGGCCTTGAGGCGGCCAGGCCGGGAGCTCAGGACGGCGACCCGCTGCCCGAGGTAGACCGCTTCCTCGATGCCGTGGGTGATGAACACGATGGTCTTGCCCGTGGCCCGCCAGATCTTGCGCAGTTCGCCCTGGAGCTGCTCGCGGGTCTGGGCGTCGAGGGCGGCGAAGGGCTCGTCCATGAGGAGGATGTCGGGTTCGAAGGCGAGGCTGCGGGCGATCGCCACGCGCTGCTTCATGCCGCCCGAGAGCTCGTGCGGGTAGCGGTCCTCGAATCCCGCGAGCCCGACGAGGCCGAGGTAGTGGCGGGCCTTCTCGGCGCGTTCCCGCCTGCCGAGGCCCGTCCCCTCGAGCCCGATCGAGACATTCTGGGAGGCGGTGCGCCAGGGGAAGAGGGCGTACTGCTGGAACACGACGGCGCGGTCGCGGCCGGGACCGGTGACGGGCCTGCCGTCCACGAGCACGTCACCGGCCGTGGGGGTGGTGAGTCCGGCGAGCAGGTCGAGGAGGGTCGTCTTGCCGGAGCCGCTCGGTCCGACCAGGGTGAGGAACTCGCCGTCGCGGACATCCAGGGTGAGGCTGTCCAGAGCGGTCAGGGTTCCGCCCCCGCGGACGCGGAAGTGCTGGCTGACGGCGCGGAGACTGATCTTCGGGGTCATGGCTCATCCCTTCGGGCTCGGCGATGCCGCGGCGAGCTGGTTGAAGTCGTTGGTGTAGTACTTGGACGGCGTGACGGGTCCGGTCACGATCCCGGCCTCCTTAAGCCACGAGTCCCAGCGGGAGAAGTCCGCGTCCGCGATGACCCCGGCGTGGGGCACCCCGACGCTCTTGAAGTACTTCAGGTTCTTGGTGCTCTCGCCGCGGTTGCGCTTCTCGATGATCTGGGTGAAGCGTGCGATCACCTGCTCGCGGGGGGTGGTGCGCTCCCACTCGATGGCCTTGGCAACGCCCGTGGTGAACGTGCGCACGGTGTCCGGATTCTTCGCGATGAAGTCTGTCCGGAAGACGTACTGCCCACCGGCGAAGGCCCCGAACAGGCCGTAGTCGCTGAAGAGCGAGCGCAGGCCGCCACCGGCGATCGCGTTGTCCTGGAGGACCCCGCCGAGCACGCCGACATCGACCTGGCCGCGGCGGACCGCCTCCTCGGTGTCGTTCGGCGGCAGGACCACGAGCTGGACCTGCTTGATCTCCTCGGGGCTCAGTCCGTTCTTCTCGAGCCAGGTGTCGATGACGGCCTCGGAGTGCGCGCCGAGCGTGTTGACGGCGACCTTCCTGCCGATCAGGTCGCGGGCCGTGTGGATCGGGCTGTCGTCCTTGACGTAGAAGCCGTTGAAGGTCTTCTCGTCCTCGCCGTAGTAGTTCACGACAGCCTTCACGGGTGCGCCGGCTTCGACAAGCTTGACGACGGCGCCGGTGAAGGCGCCCCCGAAGTCGGTCTGGCCGGTTGCGGCGGACTGGATGTCCTGCGGCCCGCTGGTCGTGTTGCCCACCCAGGTGAGCTTGAGGCCGCCGAGGAAGCCGAGGTCCTGGGCGAGTTCGGGGAGGGTGACGTTGTTGGCGGAGCCCTGGTACCTCAGCTCGGTGGCCTCCTGCTCTCCGCCGGTGGCGGCGGCCGGGCCGGAGCAGGCCGAGACGGTCAGGGCGATGACGGCCGCGGCGGCCGCTCCTGCAAGGGCTGCGAGTCTCTTCATCGGAACTTCCTTGGGTTTCTGCGGTGCACGGAGGCAGCGGTGATGGGCGCACGGCGGATCACCGCGTGCGGGGAGGGAAAGAGAGGGGGCCTGGGCCGGCTACTTGGCCCAGTAGGCGTGGTTGGTGAGGGGGCGGAAGCTCTCCGGATCCGAGGCGCTGGCGACCTCGCCGATCAGGATCACGTGGTCCCCCGCCTCTACTCGCTGCCAGAGGCGACACTCGAGGCGCGGGACGTCGTCGGCCACGATGGGTGAGCCCAGAACGCCGGGCTCCCAGGCCAGTCCCGCGAACTTCTCCGTCCCCTTCGCCGCGAAGCGCTGCACGAGGCCGCGGTCCGACTCGGACAGGAGGTGCACCGCGAAGTTGTCAGTCGCGTTCCAGACATCGAAGGACGAGGATCGCCGGTCCACGGCCCACGAGACGAGCGGCGGGTCCAGGCTCACGGACGTGAACGAGTTGCTCACGAGGCCCGCAAGCGTGCCGCCGCTCTCTGTGGTGATGACCGCGATGCCCGTGGCCCAGTGCCCCATGGTGCGGCGGAGCTCCGTAGGGCTGACGGCGTGCTGCGCGGTGGTGAGGGTCATGATGGTCCAATCCCGCGGACGCCCGCTTCCGGGCGCCGTACTTGCCGCGGATGGGACACCGCGGCCGGATCCTCATCTGGGGCACCCCACTACGGACGAGGGTTGCCGCCCGGCCAGCCAGAGCTTCACGCCGGGACTCTTGATCCTGGGCCCGAATCTACGGAACCCCTTCAGCCCCGTCCATACGCTCCCGTAACAACGACGTGGGGCGTCGCGAGGGGAAATGCGGCGTCGCCGGGGGCAACAATGGCGCCCGGCGACGGGGGCCGGGCGAGACGGAATGCGTCCTCCTCTTGCGGTTCTTTGCAGGGCTCAGGGGTGCCACTCCACGCAGGTTTCCCCCGAGGGGCAGACCTTGGCCCGGGGTGTCGGCCCGGACTGCGGCGAGTCGGCCTCCCCGTGGCGGCGGCTCTGGGGAGACCTGCCCCGGCGCCGACACCGAGGCGGCGGCGGGCGGCATGCAGCGCCACCCGCCGGATCGCCCTAGCGGGCCGCAGTGCTACGCCGGGAGACCGAGGCGAGGCTGGCCGCGGCCCGTTGCGCTCCCCGCACGGCGAGGGCAACGCTCATGAGGGTTGGGTTCATCGTCGTCGCCGTGGGGATGAGCGCATTCCCTCCGACGACCAGGCCGTCGTAGCCCCACACACGGGACCACGGGTCGGCCACCGAGGTCCCGTCGTCGGTCTCGCCCATGCGCATCGTGCCCTGATAGTGCAGGCTCGAGCCGTTCGGCATGAGCCTGGGCTCGGCGACGAACTCGCCGAGCGCCGTGCCCGCGCGCCGGAGGCGTGCCGTTGCCTCGGCAATCTCTGCCTGCTCGGAGTCAGTGAGGGCGTAGGTGATGGTCATGGCGGGGAATCCCCGGTAGTCGAGTTCGCTGTCGTCGAAGGTGACGCCGTCCTCGAAGCGGGGGCGCTTGCGCAGACCGTAGCCCATGTTGACGTAGCCCCAGCGGTTGCCCGCGCGTGGGTGGGAGGGGTCCAGGGGGAAGGGGGTCGTCTCCGAGTACATGACCTGGACCGAGAAGGGGTGGTCGGGCTCGGAGAAGGGGATGCGGTTCACGGCGGCCACCGGATCGGCGGCGTTGAGCGCGCGGCGGGCAAGTTCGTCGTCGAGCTCGGCCTCGCTGACGAAGCGCTCCATCTTCTGGCCGTCGAGGGCTACGGTCGAGATCACGACCGGGTGCTCCGTGAGGTAGCGGCCGAGGGCCGCGGGGCGGATCCCGGAGGCCCACAGGAGCTGGGGCGAGCGGAACGCGTCCGCGGCCACAACCACCAGGTCGGCGGCCACGAAGGACGTGGTCCGGGTGCGCAGGTCCTCGACGGTGAGGCCGGTGACGCGAGTGCCGTCCAGCTCCACCTGCCGCACGAGGCTGAGGTCGCGCAGCTCGAAGCGGGCGGAGAGGGGTGAGGACGGGTCGATCAGTGGGCCCAGGACCACGTCGGCCCCCGCCCACCGCATCGAGCCGTCCGGCTGGGGGTCCCCGGCAACCGGCAGCGTGCCGACCCCGTAGCCCTCGGGCAGCTCGCCGGTGAACTCCTCCTCGAGCAGCGACCGGATGCCAGCTCCGACCGCCGAGTCGGCGAACGCGGCACCCTGCACATGGAGGAGCTCCTTGGCCCTGCCGAGGAGGTCCTCCCACTCCCCGTCCGGGATGAAGGGCACCTTCTCGCTGAACGCGGGCGACGGCGTCGCGCACGTCCAGTGGGCCCCCTGGCCTCCGACGTTGGTCGCGGCAGCAGCGGCCGGGAACGTGGGGGCGTGGGCGGAGCCTTCGCCGCCGAAGTCGAGCAGGTGGGTGCCCTGGCGCGCGGTGAACATGCCCTCGACGACGGTGCCTGCAGGGATCCCGAGTGATTCGCGGTAGGCCCCGGCCTGCGGGCCCTGAGACATCTCGCGTGCCCGCGCCTTGGCCTCGGGGTCGGCGATGTTGCGCACGCTCTCCCCGGGGATGCCGCTGAGCTGCGGCCCGGCCTCGAACATGATCACGCGCGCCTCGGGATGTTCCTCAAGCAGGACCCTGGCATAGGCGGAGCCGACGGGGCCGCTGCCGACGATCGCGATCGTGGGGCTATCAGACATGGGAAGACTCCTTGCTCGAGGTTAGGCGGAGAGCGGTTCGTGGGTGGGGGACGGCTCGAGCTCGTCGGAGAGTCGCCCGTGGGGAAGGAGGAGCGCGGCGACGATCCCGAGGGCGTAGGTCAGCGCGAGCGCCCCGAAGATCGGGGCGAAGACGTCGTGGTAGATGCCCGCGACGGCGTCCTGCAGGGCCGCGTCCGCGGCATGCACGGCCTGCGGCGTGAGGTCCGCAGCGTCGGTGCCGGCCGGGAGGCGGGCGGCCACGCCGAAGCCGATCACCCCGCCGATGATCGCCGTTGCGAGGGTTGAGCCGACCTGGCGCGTGAGGTTCACCGTGGCCGTGACGACGCCGGTCTCCGTTCGGGGCGCCGCGTTCTGCACGACGGCGATGATGAGGCTCATGAAGGCCCCCGTCCCGAGGCCCACGAGGGCCATGACGGCCATGGGGACCCAGAGCGGGAGCGCGGGCGGAAGCAGCGCCATGATCCCGAGCCCGAGGGTCCCCACCGAGGTCCCGATGATCGGGAAGGCGCGGTAGCGTCCGGTGCGGCTCGCGAGGAATCCGGTGAGCAGGTTGCTCACGAGCATGCCGAAGACCGTGGCGATGGGCACGAGCCCGGAGACGGTCGCGCTCGTCCGGTACGCCATCTGGAAGTAGGTGGGCAGGTAGGAGGTGATCGAGAACAGGCCGATGCCGACGATCGAGGAGATGACGGTGCCCGCCGCGACGGTGCGGTTCGCGAAGTGGCGGAGGGGAATGAGCGGCTCCGCGGCCCGCCGTTCCGCGAGGAGGAAGAGGGCGAAGCCGACGACGGCCGCGGCGAAGGCGCCTGTGGCCGCGAGGCCGGCCGAAGGGTCCCCTGCCCACGAGACGCCCAGCACAAGCGCCACGAGGACGAAGGTGAACGCGACTGCCCCCGGGAGGTCGAAGCGGCGCCCCGCTCCGGTGCCCTCGAGGTGCGGGAGGGCGAGGACCGCGAGCACGAGGGCCACTGCGCCCACCGGGAGGTTGACCCAGAAGACCCAGGGCCAGCCCCACGAGTCGGTGATGAGGCCGCCGAGGACGGGGCCTATGAGGATCGCCACGGGGAAGGCGGCGCCGACGATCGCCATGTAGCGCGGGCGCGCCCGCGGGGCGGCGACCTGGGCGATGATCGTCTGCGACATGAGCTGCAGGCCTGCTGAGCTCATGCCCTGCACGACACGGCAGGCGATGAGCCATCCCATGCTCGCCGCGAACCCGCATGCGAGAGAGGCCACGAGGAACAGGACGAGCGAGGACACGAACACAAGGCGGGGCCCGACGACGTCGCCGAGCTTGCCGAGCACGGGGATGAGGACCGTGCTCGCGAGGGTGTAGCCGACGACGACCCATCCCATGTGCTGGAGGGCGCCGAGCTGGCCGGCGACGGTCGCGAGCGAGGTCGAGACCACTGTGTTGTCGAGGGCTCCGAGGAAGGAGACGGCGAGGAGTGAAACGAGGGTGAGGCGGAGCCTCAGGAGCGAGAGCGGCATGTGGCGTTGCCCGAACGATCGGGCCGTCGACGCGACGTATTGTGCCTGGCCCCGCAAGGTCACGGTCCAGAACGGGCTCCTGCGAACCCCGACGTCAGAGTTCAAACTACCCATTCTTTAGTCGAAAAACAACTAAAGAAAGTCGCGTTGCATCGTTTGATGCAAGAATGGAGCGGTGAGCACAGACTCGACCCTTCGCTTCGGCGCCCAGACCGATGAGGTCACGAGCTTCCTGCGCATCGTCAACCTCGTGCGGAACGGGGAGGCGACCACGAGGCCCGAGATCGGGCGCGCCACCGGCCTCGGGCGCGGGGTGGTGGCCCAGCGGGTCGACCAGGCCATCCGGCTGGGGTTTCTCGAGGACGCCGAGTTCGGCCCCTCGTCCGGCGGCCGCGCCCCGCGGACGCTCCGTTTCAGGGCCGATCAGGGCCGCATTGTCGTCTGCGCCCTCGGGGTGCTCCACATCAGGGTCGGCATCGCGGCGCTCGATGGCGACATCCTGGACCAGGCGCATCGACGCTGGGAGATTGCCCGCGGGCCAGAGGAGACGCTCGACGCGGCCATGGCGCTCATCGACGAAGTCCTCGCCCGGGCGGGTGAGGACCGGCCCCTCTGGAGCGTCGTCGTCGGTCTGCCCGGCCCCGTCGACTTCGAGACGGGACGACCGGTAGCGCCGCCGATCATGCCGGGCTGGGACGGTTTCCCCGTGCGGGAACGCTTCGAGGATAGGTTCGACGCACCCGTTTGGGTGGACAACGACTCCAACCTCCTCGCGCTGAGCGAGCGGGCCCGGCGCCGAGCCGACCATGCGGACTTGATCTTCTGCAAGGTCGGGTCGGGCATCGGAGCCGGCCTGCTGTCGCAGGGGCGGCTCCACCGGGGCGCGAATGGCGCAGCGGGCGACATCGGGCACGTCCCTGTGGCGGGGGCCCGAGTCCAGTGCCGCTGCGGGAAGGTGGGCTGCCTCGAGGCGGTGGCCGGAGGCTGGGCCCTCGTCCGGGACGCCAAGCAGGCGATCGCCGAGGGCACGACGACCCAGCTCTCCGCTGTCCTCGACCAGGACGGGACCCTCTCGCCCGAGGACATCGCACGGGCGGCGAAGGACGGCGATGCCCTCGCAATCTCCCTCGTGCAGGCGTCCGGCCGCGTGGTAGGCGAGGCGATTGCAGGCTTGGTCAACATGTTCAACCCCGCGGTGATCGTGGTGGGCGGGGCGCTGGCGTCTGCGAGCGAGGTCTACCTGGCCGAGATCCGCCGGCGTGTCTACGAGGTCTCCCACCCCCTCGCCACCCGGGACCTGCAGATCCTCCTGTCCATGAACGATCAGCGCGAACCGCTCCGCGGCGGGGCCGAGCTCGCCCGCGAACAGCTGTTCGAGGTGACCTTCCCCCGGTGGTTCGCTGCGGGCCGCCCGTCGCGCGAGGGCGTGCCCGTCGGCTGACGGGCACACCCTCGGTGCCGGCAGTGCTGCCCCGCCGCTCAGGCCAGGACGACCTCGCGCTCCACGGAGACACGGTTGCCGACATAGCGCAGGGGAGCGATCTGCATGTAGAGCAGGCGCATCGTGAGGACGACCTGGACGTCGACCTTCTCCCCCGGGTCGGGAACCCGGTCGAGTGGGATGACGATGTCAGGCCTGTCGGCGACGAACCAGAGCGTGTCCCACTGGTCAGGCAGCTCGGCGATCGAGTAGGAGCGCCCCTGCAGCTCGAAGCGCAGCGACTCCTTGGGGATCTCGACCCCGCCGATGGTGGCCGCGACGTCGTCGACCGCCGAGAGCCACAGGCTCCGGTACCACGGGAGCTGCACCGAGACTGCGATGCCTTCGGGATGACGGCGCACGTCCGAGGCCTTGAAGAGCGAGTTGTGAGTTGCCATGGGAGTTCCTTACTCGAAAGTCTCGACGAACGTTTCGTAGGGTGCGGGAGGCTCAGGCTCCAGGGCCTGCTTCGTTGAAGGGCTGTAGGGGTGGTACTCGCTTGGCGCCTGCTCGTCTGCAGGAGGCATGAAGACCGGCTTCCCGTCATCGCCGAAGTACATGAGGTCGAGCGCGAAGGCGTGTTGGTTCTTCTCGGCGAAGCTGATCCAGTTCTCCTCGAAGGGGGCGCGGAGCAGCTCGTAGCAGCGGAATTTCCAGATCTTCCACTCGCCGTCCTGACGCAGGAAGTCGACCGCGTACTTGCACCACACCCAGTGCGCCCAGACCCTCTTCCCCTGCACTTCGCCGGGCGAATACATGAAATCGGGGCTCTCCTTGGCGACTTCGGGGTCCGTGAGGCCAGACTCCGCGCCGGCCATGATCCAGACGCCCTTGGCGGTCTCGCGGGATGATCCGCTCATCCTGGAACGCATTGTGCAGGTACATGTAGCGGTTGAAGAGGTTCTCGATCTCGCCGCGGTCATTGGCGCGGCGCGCCAGCCGGAGGGCCTCGTCGAGCTGGGCGCGGAGGAGCTCGACTTCAGCTCCGATGCCGGCCTCGGTCCCGGCGTCAGGCATGGCTGGCCTCCTCGACCTGAGCCGCCGCATCCTCGATGGCCCGGGCCATGAGGGCATGCTGCTTCTTGACGAGGTCGATCGGGTCGGACTCGCCGAGGTCTGCGAAGGCATGGCCCTCCCATTCACTGGAGAGGAAGCCCTTGTAGCCGCCGACGACGAACTGGCGGACGATGCGCGGGATGTCCATGGCCGGCTCGTCGCCGTTCTCATCGATGTCGTAGAACTTGGCATGCACGTGGAAGATCTGCGGCATGATGTCGAGCCACTCCTCCGGCGCGACGAGTCCGTGCATGTTGAAGGCGAGTCGCGTGAACGGACCCAGATAAGCGGGATCGAAGCCGTGCGCGCGCAGGTGGTCCTCGAACTCCTGATTGCGCTCGTGCATCGGCAGCGGCTTGCGCCACACCTCTTCCATGACAGCGAAGTGCTCTTCGGGGAGGCCCATCTGCCGGAGCGTCCGGAAGAGGGTGGGCGAAAGGCTGTGCATGGTCGAGCTGAAGTCGGCCGTGAACCCGAGGCGGTCGCTTCCGAGTTCCTCGTACATCTCTCGGATCTGCACCACGGCCGGGTCATTCGGGCCCGACGGGGCGTGGATCTCGTAGCCGAGCCTCTGGTCGTACTTCTCGGCGAGCGGAAGGAGGCGACGCAGCAGCTCCTTGCCTGCCGAGCGGATGACGACGCGGGGGAACCTCAGACGGTGGGCCGTCTTGAGCTGGGCGGCGAGGAACTCGTACTCCTCGTCGGGCGTCATGTCACGCTCCTTGCGGCGCCCCATGTCGAGGTTGGTGCCGACGGCGCTGGGGGTGAGGCCGTGGCGGTCCATGCTCTCGCGCCAGAAGCGCACGAACTCGTCGTCGACGTGGGGATAGGTCCGCAGCATCTGGGCGATGTTGAACTCGACGCCCGGCCCGAGGCCCTCGTCAGCCACCGCCTGGACCAGGGTCTCGGGGGTGTAGAGCCCGGCCGCGAACTCCGAGGTGAGCGAGTAGAGCGTGATCCCGAGCTCGATGTCCGTGCCCGCAATGCCTGGCGCCATGGTGGTCCCTTCTCTGGAGTGACTTCTTTGTCAGGTTTCGATGATGCTAATGTCGGATTTAGACATAAGTCAATGGAGGTCCGCGGTCATGACGCAGCCCAGAAGGGGCACCGCGAGCAGTGCGCTTGCCCTCGTCGTCGACCTCGTCCGGACCGGACGCGGCTCGACCGCTGCCGAGCTCGTGAGGAGCTCGGGCTTCACCCGTCGGCGCGTGGACGCCCTCGTGGACGAGGCGCTGCAGCTCGGCCTGCTCGACGGGGACCCGGAGGGGGTGGACTGGGGACATGCCCGCGCCCGGGTCACATTCCCGCACAGGCGAGGTCGCTTCGCCATCGCGGCGTTCGGCCCGCTCGAGCTAGAACTTGCCGTGACAGACCTTCGGGGGAGCGTGCTCGCGGGCCGCAGCGAACGGTGGGACCCCCAAGCAGGCCCCATGGCTTCCCTCGGGCATGCGTTCTCGCACCTCGATGCGCTGATCGCCGCCGATCCCGCCCCCATGTGGGGCTCCGCCGTGGGCCTCCCGCCCTCAGCAGGCTGGACGACGTCCGACGCCGTCGCGGCCGCCGGGCGGTACGGGGCCCCCGCCTGGACAGAGACCACGCTCGGACTCGAGGCCCGCGGCGAGCTGGCGCGACGGCCGGGATTGGGCGGAGACATCCTGTACGTCACGGTAGGCACGGGACTCGGCGCGATGCTGGCTGGCTGCGCCGACCGCGCCGCCGTCGTGCTGCGGCCGATCGCAAGCCCCCCCGCAGCCTCCGACGGCGTGGTCCGGCGGGCTGAAGCTGCGGCCCGGGAGGGCCGCAGCTTCTTCCTGCGAGCCCGCCTCGCCGAGGCGTGGGCCCTCGACCCCGCCGACGTCGCGGACGGGGCGGAGCGCGGCGACCCCGAATGCCGGGACCTCCTGGTCCGCGCCGCCGCGGACGCCGGCGGAGCCATCGCGGGGATGGTCAGCGCGCAACGGCCGGCCCTCGTCGTCGTCGGCGGGGGCGCCGCTAGGAGTCCGGCTTTCCTCGCCGCGCTGCGGGCCACCGTCTACGCGCGGGCGCTTCCTGCTGCAACCCGGGACCTGGAGATCGTCCCGGCGGCGCCCTCGAGCGCCGTCATCGGCGCCGCCCGGACCCTCACGAGCCGCGTGTTCGGGTGTGAGATGGCCGCATGGGTCCGGATGGGACGCCCGCTACCGCTCGTCGGAGAGCCGTCGGTAGGTGAAGCGGCGGAAGCGGGCCGCGCCCTCGCCTGAGGCATAGATTGCCGGGCGCAGACTCTGGAGGTCTCCCATCGTGTTCGCGTGGTAGCCGGACACCTCATAGCGGATGGCGTGCCGCACCCATTCACCCCCTGTGCGGTACCAGCCAGTGACGATGTGCCGGTCATTCACGATCCGGAGCGTGACGCTGCGGGCCGGCGCATACGGCTCGCGCCAGTGCGTGGGCTGACCCCCCGAGTAGCTGATCATCCGGTCGGCCGTGACGCCCATTCCGCAGAACAGGCGGTGGTTGAAGAAGAGCAGGAGCCCGGCTTCCACCCCGTCCCCGTCGAGCTCCAGCTCCACCTCCACCTCGTACGCGTGGTCTCCGGCGAGGATGACGAGCGGCGAGGAGTCCGCCGGTGAATGGCCCGAGGCGGCCACGCGCAGCCCGTCCTCTCCGGCGGCGAGGCGCTCGCGTTCGTCGGGGGATGCGCCGTGGAAAGTCCAGTGCTCGCCCAACTGGACCTCGGTGAAAGCATCCTCGAACACGGCTGGGCGCGGCTCCTGCCGCGCAGGCGCCGCGAGGGCAGCGGCGAGGTCCGCGGCCGGCGCAACGGGCCAGCAGTCATCGTTCCAGACGATCGATTCGAGAAGGATCTGGCGCCCGCTCGTCCTGTAACCGTTCTCATAGGCGTGCGAGACCATCCACCAGTCCCCGCCCGGGCCCTCGACCAGCGTGGCATGGCCGCGCGACCACCAGCGCTCTGATGCGTCCCAGGTCCGCGCCACCGGGTTGGCCGGGCTGTTCTCCCATGGGCCGTCGATGGAGCGCGCACGCGCAGCGATCACCATGTGTCCGGTGGGCGGTCCCGACGTGCCACCCACGGCGCTGACCATGTAGAACCACTCCCCCCGGCGGAGGAGCTTTGGACCCTCGAGGGCGTAAGCCTCCGTGACCCATTCCTCGGGGTACTGCCAGCCGTCATAGACCTTCTCGAGCTCGCCCACCGTGGCCAGGCCGTCATCGGTCAGCTGCACGCGCCGGATGCCGTTGGTGAAGAGGTACCGCTTGCCGTCCTCGCCGACCGCATGGCCCGGGTCGATGGCGCCGCGGATGCCGAGATCGATCGGCTCGCTCCACGGCCCTTCCATCGAGGGCGCGTGGATCACGTAGATCGAGGGCTCAGTGATCTCCTGCGACCACGGCGCGGGAATGAAGGGGATATAGATGAAGTACCGGTCGCCGTGCTTCGCGATATCCACGGCGAACGTGCTGCCGAGGGGCCTCTCGAGCGCAGAGCCGACGTACCGCCAGTTGACCAGGTCCCGCGAATGCCAGATCGCGAGTCCCGGCGCTGCCTCGAACGATGACCATGTCAGCCAGTAGTCCTCCCCGTCCTTGAGGACGGCGGGGTCCGGGCGGTCGCCTGGCAACACGGGATTGATGACAGTTGAGTTCATATTCACCAAACTTATGCCCAAAAGATGCGCAAGTCATTAGGCTGTGGGAAGTGTGTCCCGGGCCACTTTGTTCCGGGCCGATCAGAGGAGGCGGCGTGGCCGTGGACATCGAAGACCTGCTTTCCCGGATGAGCTGGGAACAGAAGCTCGGCCAGCTGCAGATCGTGTGGCGGAAGGACCCGGCCGAACAGCGCGCGCTCGTGAAGGGCGGCCTGGGTGCGGTCTTCTGGCCCCCCAGCGCAGCGGCCACCAACGAGCTGCAGCGAATCGCCGTCGAGGAGACGGAGCTCGGCATCCCCCTGCTCATCGCCTTGGACGTGGTCCACGGCCAGTTCACCATCTTCCCCACCCCGCTCGCGCAGGCCGCGAGCTTCGACCCCGAGGTGGCACGCTCCGATGCGCGCGCCTCGGCCGAGGAGGCGCGGGCCGCGGGGGTGAACTGGACCTTCTCGCCGATGGTCGACGTGACCCGCGATCCTCGCTGGGGACGCGTGGTGGAGGGCTTCGGCGAGGACGTCTTCCTCGCGTCCGGCCTCGCCGCCGCCAAGGTCGCGGGCTATCAGGGCAGCGGCCTCGCCGAAGAGACCACGGTCGCATCCTGCCTCAAGCACTTCGTCGCCTACGGCGCGGCGGAGGCAGGGCGCGACTACAACACCACTGACATCTCGGAGCGGCGCCTGAGGGAGACCTACCTCGAGACGTTCCGCGTGGGGGTCGAGCAGGGCGCGGCGTCCGTCATGGCCGCCTTCAACTCGCTCAACGGACGCCCCATGCACGCGAACCGCCGCCTTCTGACGGGGGTACTCAAGGAGGAGTGGGGCTTCGATGGCCTCGTGGTAGGAGACGCGGACGGCGTCGCCCAGCTGGTCGACCACGGCGTGGCCGCCGACGAGCGGGAGGCCATCAGGCTGGCAATCGAAGCAGGGGTTGACGTCGTGATGGGAGGGACGCTGCTGGTCGACGCGGAGGGCACCCCCCTGCTCTCCCCCGGCGAGCTCTCCCAGGAGCGGGTCGACGACGCGGTCCGCAGGGTGCTCCGGCTCAAGGAGCGCCTCGGCCTCTTCGACCGGCCGTTCGTCGACGAGTCCCGCGAGGCCACGGCAGCCACGGCCGAACGGCGTGCCACAGCCCGCGGCGCTGCAGAGCGCTGCATCGTGCTGCTCAAGAACGACCCGGGAAGAGGCCGCGAGAGGCTGCCGCTGCCCCCGCGGGGACGGATCCTCCTCGCCGGCCCGTACGCCAGGAGCCTGGACCACCTGGGCGCGTGGGTCCAGCGTTTCGCGACCCCCGTCGCGGCGGGCCTTGCCGACGCGCTGGCCGCCGAACTCCCCGGCGTGGACTGGGACGTCGCCGAGGGCGCGGACTTCTTCGACCCCTCTGAGGAGGCCGTCGCGGAGGCGGTCGAGCGGGCCAGGGAGGCCGACCTCGTGGTCCTGGCCGTGGGCGAGCCCAGCAGGATCTCGGGCGAGGCCAGCTCGCGCTCCGACATCGCCCTTCCGGGGGCCCAGAGCCGGCTCATCCAGGCCGTCGCGGCCACCGGCGTGCCGGTCGTCGTGGTCCTCGTGACCGGTCGCCCCCTGGTGGTGGAGGACTGGATAGACCGCGTCGACTCGGTCCTGTGCACCTGGCATCTCGGGCTGGAGGCGCCGGCGGCAATCGCTGCCGCCCTCTCGGGGAGGGTGAACCCGGGCGGCCGCGTGCCCATGACGTTCCCGAGGGCCGTGGGCCAGATTCCCATCTACCACGACCACGAGAGGACTGGGCGGCCGCCCCAACTGGATGGGATGGTGCTGCCCGACGAGCAGGCGGAGTTCGCGGGACCCAACAACACCTTCGACTACTACACCTCGAAGTTCATCGACCTTCCCCTCGGACCGCGCTTCGACTTCGGCCACGGGCTCAGCTACACCACCTTCGAGCTGAGCGACCTCACGGTGTCCCCGGACCGCCTGCGGGAGCAGGACGACGGAGCAGGCACCGCCGAGGTCTCGGTCACCGTCCGCAATACGGGAACGGTCGACGGCGACGACGTCGTCCTGCTCTTCGTGACCGACGCGGTGGCCTCCGTCGCGCAGCCCGTGCGACGGCTGCGCGGATACCGACGGGTGGCCCTGCCGGCGGGCGGCTCAGCGCGGCTCTCGTTCACCCTCGCTGTCGACGACCTCTGCTTCTGGGCGGATGGGACGCACCGGATCACCGAGCCCGGGGAGTTCTCGATCACGGTCAGCGACGGCGCCTCCACCGTGTCACACCCCCTGTTCCTGGCCTAGGCCACATCCATCACTCAAAGTGATACTGGGGATCAGCATTATCGCCGTTGTTTGTTGATGTGACCGCTGCCATACTCAAAACCACCCCCACCCGCCGGCACCCTCGCCGGCCCGACGATGAAGTCAATGAGAGGCCTGACCATGAAGGAATCCCGACCGAACCGCCGCAGGCACCTCGCCCTGCTCGCGGTCCCCGCGGCAGCAAGCCTGTTCCTGGCCGGTTGTGCCGGCGGAGCGTCCTCGGCCGACTCGGGCCCGGAGCCCCTGTCCATCTCGTTCGCCTTCGGCCCCGCGAACGCGAACGACGCCGCCCAGTGGACCGCCCTGGCGAAGGACTACGAGAAGGCTCATCCGGGCGTTACAGTCAACCTCCAGCAGCTCCCCGGCGAGAACTACGCCAGCGCGATCGCCACCCGCGTCCAGGGCGGCAACGCTCCCGACGTCTTCGAGGTGACCGCGGGCAGCGGCCAGGCAGACGCCGTCCAGCCGTTCGCCAAGGCCGGGCTCCTGCTCGAACTCGCCGATCCTGCCGTCAAGGCCGCACTGCCCAAGGGCCAGGAAGACCAGTGGGAGTACAACGGCAAGGTCTACTCGTTCCCCACGGCCACCGCGGCCAACGGCGTGGTCTACAACGCCCAGCTCGCGAAGTCGGTCGGAATCTCCATCGATGCCTCGACGAACCTCGATCAGGTCATCCAGCAGTGCCCGGCCGCCGCCGCCAAGGGCAAGTCGATCTTCGGGCTCGCTGGCTCGGTGGCCCCCAACAACGGCTACCTGGCCTCGGGCATCGCCGCCTCCACCGTCTACGGCCCCAACCCCAACTGGAACCAGGAGCGGGCGGACGGCAAGACCACCTTCGCCGGCACGCAGGGCTGGGTCCAGGCCCTGAACTACATCAAGAAGATGTCCGACGCAGGCTGCTTCCAGGCCGGCGCGACCGGGGCCGGATTCGACGCCCTCACCAACGACTCATCCCAGGGCAAGATCCTCGGCTTCTTCGCCCCCAGCGGCGCCGCCAAGTCCATCATGGATGGGGCGGGCGGCCACGTGACCCTTGAGGTCCTGCCCGTGCCGGCCCCCTCCGGCGTCAAGCCCTACCTCTCGGTGAGCTCGGACATCAGCGTCGCCGGAAGCGCAAAGACGAAGAGCCCGAAGCTCGTCGCGGACTTCATCAAGTTCCTCACCACGGAGCAGGGTGCGACGACCTTCGCCAACGCCCAGGGCGCGATCCCGGTGACCGCGACGTCCTCGACGAAGCTGCTCCCGCAGTACGAGCCCGTCAAGACGATGATCCAGAACCAGGACTACCGCGGCTTCGCCTCGGCCGGCTGGACGAACCCGAAGGTCTACGACGACCTCGGCAAGGGCGTCCAGGGCGTCCTCACCGGCCAGATGACCGTCGACCAGGTGCTCCAGCAGATGGATGCCGACTGGTCCTGACCGGCGCCCCGTGTGGGGGACGGCCACGCGGCCGTCCCCCACAGTGCAAGCCCTAGGAGAACGAAAGACATGACTACGACGCGCACACTTCCGACCGCGAAGCCGGCCGGCGAGGCTGCGAGGCCCGCGACGGCCAGGAAGAGGACTCACCGGGTCACGTACGCGAGCTGGTGGTGGGCCCTCCCCGCCCTCGCACTCGTCATCGTGACCATCTATGTGACGACCGTGGCGGGAGGCTTCTTCGCCTTCACCAATTGGACCGGCATCGGATCGTTCGACTTCGTCGGACTGAACAACTTCGCCAAGATCTTCAAGTCCAAGGAACTGCTCGGCTCCCTCCTCAACACGCTGTTCCTCGCCGCCGGATTCCTCGTCGCCACCAATGTCCTCGGCATCCTCTTCGCCCTCGCACTGAACCGCACCCTCAAGACGCGGTTCATCCTGCGCACCCTCGTCTTCATGCCGGCAGTCGTCAGCCCCGTAGCCGTCTCCTACATCTGGAAGTTCATCTTCGCCTACACCGGCCCGCTCAACCAGTTCCTCGCGGCGTTCGGGGTCAAGCCCCAGAACTGGCTGGGGACCCCCGGAGTGGCCATCTGGTGCGTCCTGCTGGTCATGGTGTGGCAGAACATCGGCTTCATCATGGTCACCTACCTCGCCGGCCTCGCCACAGTCCCCGCCGAGATCGAAGAAGCCGCGGCGCTCGACGGCGCCAGCACCCTGCGCCGCTTCCGCTCCGTGACCCTCCCGATGATCCAGCCGTCGATCGCCATCGCAGTCACCCTCACGCTGCTGCAGGGCCTGCGCGTCTTCGACCAGGTCATGGCCCTGACCGGCGGCGGCCCCGCAGGGTCGACCCAGACCCTCGCGACCGAGGTCTACCAGCAGACCTTCACCTACCAGCAATTCGGATTCGGCGCGGCCATGGCCCTGCTCATGAGCGTGCTGATCCTCATCATGTCGGTCGCCCAGCAGTGGCTCACGCGTGACCGTTCAGAGGAGGCCTGACCATGTTCCGGTACACGAAGAGGACCCTGATCATCGAGATCCTCACGATCCTCGCCACGTTGGCCATGCTCCTGCCGTTCTGGATCCTGCTCGTCGGCGCCTTCAAGACGGGTCCCGAGATCCTCAGCAGCTCGGCGGTCGCGCCGCCAGCCTCACCGACGGCCGACAACTTCGTGGCGCTCCTCTCCCCCGAGAGCATGCAGTCCGGGAACGTCTTCGCGGGCCTCGCCTCCAGCATCACCATCACGGCCGGCAGCATCCTGTGCCTCGTCGTGCTCGGCGCCCTCGCCGCGTATGCGCTCACGCGCAGCACGAGCCGCTGGGGGAACCGCGCCTTCTACGTCTTCCTCGTGGCGATCATCCTGCCGACCCAGCTCGGCACCCTTCCGCTCTACATCGGCGCGCGGAACCTCGGCCTGGTCGGCAGCCCGTGGGGCATGGTCGTGATCTACACCGGGATGCTCCTGCCGCTCTCCGTCTTCCTCTACAGCAACTTCTTCCGCCGGCTCCCCCGCGAGTACGAGGAGGCGGCGATCATCGACGGCGCGAACCGCTTCCAGCTCTTCTTCCGCGTGGTGTTCCCCCTCATGGCCCCAGCCACGGGCACCGTATCGATCCTGGCCGGCCTCATTGTCTGGAACGACTTCTTCACCGCGCTGATCTTCCTCAACGGGACGCCCTACCAGACGCTCCCCGTGGTCATGTACAGCTTCGTGGGCTCGCTCGTCTCCCAGTGGAATCTCATCTTCGCCGTGGTCATCATCTCGATGATCCCCATCCTCGTCTTCTACAGCTTCGCCCAGAAGAAATTCATCCAGGGCTTTGCCGGCGGACTGAAGGGCTGACCCAGTGCTCCCCGAACGAATCATTGATCCCGAAAGCTTCGCCGCCTCCGGCGAGCGTGTCCGACTCTCAATCCGCATGCCGTGGTACCGCGCCCTCCCGCTCTCCTCCGTGGCCGACGTCCAGTGGACGGTCGACGGCGCCGCAGTCCCGCGGGACTCGATCACCTGGACCGTCGGCGGCACCACGCGACGGCTCGACGAGCTGCCTCCCCGCCACGACGAGTGGTGGTACGTGCTGGACTCGGCTGTCCTGGAAGGCGCCGCGCCCGCGGGGGGCGACCGGCCGGCGTCGGACGCCGGAGAGCCCGAGCACGAGGTCGCGATCGTCCTCGCCCTGTTCATCCCCTACATCACCACAGACTTCGGCGTCCTCAAGATCGAGGAGTCCGACCGGAAGCGGATGCGGAAGAAGGCGATCGCATGAGCGGGCTCGGAACCCCCATCCAAGGCGTCACCCTGTACAGCTTCACCCGGCAGTTCCATGCGCGGCAGTTCGCCGTCGAGGAGCTCCTGCGGGAGGTCGCGCGCCGCCGACTCGGGCCGGGGATCGAGCTCGTCGGATTCCAGAGCTTCCGCGGCTTCCCGCACCTGGACGCCGAGGCCGTGCGCTCGTTCCGGACCACGATCGACGAGACGGGCCTCGTCCTCACCGCCCTCGCAGCGAACGCCGATGCGGGCCTGCGGCGGGACCGGATGCTCACCGACGACGAGCTTGTGCAGTACATGCGCCCGCAGATCGAGGCGGCGTGCGAGCTCGGCTTCCCGATCGTGCGCGTACAGATCTCCCTCACGCCCGATGACATGGAGCGGCTGCTTCCCGTGGCCGAGGCCAATGACGTACGGCTCGGGCTCGAGGTCCACTCGCACCAGCATGCCCGGCACCCGCACATCCAAGCGCTCCTCGAGCGGTTCGAGAAGCTCGGCTCCCCCTATCTGGGGTTCATCCCGGACTGGGGCGCGTCCCTCGTGGCTGTCCCCCGGACGCTCCTGCAGAAGTATCGGCAGCTCGGCTTCCCGCCGCAGCTCCTCGACAATCTCGAGGAGCTCTGGAAGCGGCACCATCGCGAAGGGCCGCCGCTCACCGACGAGCAGCACGGCCGCTGGTTCGGCGAGGTCATGGAGGCCGCCCACCGCGCCGGCGTCGGGGAGCGGGCCGTCGAGGTTGCCGTCAACCTCACGGGCCTGTTCGGGCACGCCCCCGTCGAGGACTGGACCCCGCTGCTGCCTTGGACCGTCCACACGCATGGGAAGTTCTACGAGATCGACGCTTCCGGCGAGGAGCCCTCGGTGCCGGTCCGCAGGCTCATTGACCTGTGGGTCCGCTCGGGCTATTCGGGGAGCATCTCGAGCGAGTGGGAGGGATTCCACTGGAACGACTGGGACGACGCCTTCGACGTCGTCGCGGACGAGCAGGCGCTCGCGCGCCGGGCGGCCGCCGCGAGCGGCTCCCGGATGGTCGTGGACGCCGCCGAGGCCCGCGGCCTCCTGGCCGACGCGCAGCAGAAGACCACACAGAAGAAGGGAGCGGTCCTTGGCGACCGATGACACCATCCTGACGGCGGAGAGCCTCTCCGCCCATCCCGACGGCCTCGCCGTCTCCCTCCAGATCCCCTGGTACCGCAGCCTGTGGCTCTCGAGCGTGAGCGACCTGTCCATCGAGGTCGACGGCGAACCCGTGCCGCGCGGCGACCTCAGAGTCGACGTGGCCGGCAAGTCCTTCCGCGTGGACGAGCTCCCGGAGCAATGGGACACCCTCTGGTTCGTCCAGGACCGGCTCGAGGTCATAGTGCCCCGCGACACGCCCCCTGCGCCCGGCGAGCGCGTCTCGGTCGAGGCGACCCTCGACCTGCGCCTGCCGTACATGCAGATCGCCCCCGAGGTGTACGTCACCAACCACGCCTCGAACCACCGGGAACTCGTGGTCCACGCCGCGCCCGCAGCCCAGGGAAAGGACCTTTGATGATCAAGCTCGGCACCACGCTCTACTCGCTGACCAGTGAATGGGCCGCCCGGCGCTACGACCTGGCCGGCCTGCTCGATGTGGTCGAGCGCGCCGGAATCGGCCCCGGCATCGAGATCGTCGGTTCCCAGACCCTGCGCACCTACCCGGCCGTGACGGACGAGTTCGTGCGCGAGTGGCACGACGCCTTCGACCGCCACGGCTTCGTGCCGAGCGCGTTCGGGCTCAACCTCGATATGGGCCGGCGCCACGACCGCGACATGACGCCGGACGAGGAGTACGAGTTCACCGCCGAACAGTTCCGCAGCGCCCATCGGCTCGGCTTCCACCTGGTCCGCATCCAGAGCGCCAAGCCGGCCCTCCTCCGCCGTCTGCTGCCGCTGGCCGAGGACCTCGACCTGACGATGGGCTGGGAGATCCACGCCCCCATGGGGCCGAACGCGCCGCACGTGGTCGAGGTGCGCGAGCTGTACGACGAGATCCAGTCGCCGAGGCTCGGGTTCGTCGCCGACTTCAGCTCGACCATGCACAGCATGTCCCCCACCCTCCTGCGGGCCCTGGCCAAGAAGGGCCTCGAGCCCCAGGACCTGGACGTCCTACAGCGAATCTGGGCGAAGGAGACGGGCATCAACGAACGCCACGGGGAGTTCATCGAGTACCTCGGTTCCCGTGGAATCGCCCCCGAATCCCTCGGTTCCTTCGCCCGGCTGGCCTTCAACATGCACGGGCATGTCGACCCCCGCGAATGGTCGGACATCATCCCGCAGATCGTCCACGTCCACGCCAAGTTCTACGACATCGACGAGAACGGCGACGAGCCGGCCATCGACTACCCGACGATCGTCGGCGAGTTCGTCCGCGGCGGCTATTCGGGCTTCTTCTCCAGCGAATGGGAAGGGCACGCCTTCGCCGACCTCGACGAGGCCGATCCCGTGGAACTCGTCCGCAAGCAGCATGACCTCATCCGGCGGTCCATCGCCGCCGTCTACGCCGAGACCTCGGCCTGAGAAAGGAAGCACCAGTGGCCTACCGCCTCTCCCCCAATGTCGACCTCCTCTTCACCGAAGCCGGGGACATCCCGGACCGCATCGCCGCCGCGGCTGCGGCCGGTTTCGACGCCGTCGAGCTCTGGGGCACCCTCGACCGCGACGTCGCGGCCATCAGACGCGCCGCCGACGACCACGGCGTCGAGGTCACCTCGGTCCTCGCCGAGCCGCGGACCAACTTCACCTTTCCCGGGACGGACCTGACCGCCTACTTCGACGGCCTCGCCCGCGGCGTCGAGAACGCGGCGGCCCTCGGTTCGCCGCGCATCGTCCTGGGATCCGGCATGGGCTTCCCGGGCGCGAAGCGGGGCGTGCAGCTGGAGAAGCTCGCGGAGGTCTTCGCCGAATCCGTCGAGCGGACCGCCGGGTCGGAAGTCAAGCTCATCCTCGAGCCCGTCAACGTCCGCGTGGACCACCCGGGCGCGCTCCTCGACCGCACCGGCGACGCCGTGGCCATTGCCCGCGCCGTGAACTCGGAGCGGTTCGGCATCCTCTACGACCTCTACCACTCGATCACCGAGGGCGAGGACCCCGCGGCAGAGCTCGCCGCTGCAGGGAGCTACCTGGACTATGTCCAGATCGCCGACGCCGCCGGCCGCGGCGAACCGGGCACCGGCTCGGTCGACTGGGCCCTCTCCCTCAAGATCCTGCGGGAGGCCGGGTACACCGGGCCGCTCGGCCTCGAGTATTTCCCGACTGTGGAGTCGGCGCGGTCCACTGAGTACATCCGCGCGATCGCCCAGGAGGCCTAGCCCTCAGCGCCCCAGCTGCTGTTAGATCCCTCGACTGAAGGAACCAGACCCGCCGTGATGCCACCAGACGTCCACGTTCGCGAACTCGCGGCCGGCCGTGCGCGCCAGCTCGTCGTCGACTCGGCGACGCCGCCGCTCAGCTGGCGTTCGGAGACCACGAGGACGGGGTGGCGGCAGGCCGGCGCGGACCTCGAGCTGGTGGCCGGCGACGGTACCCGCGCTGAAGCCAAGATAGAGGGGCGGGACTCCGTCCTGGTCCCCTGGCCCTTCGCACCGCTCGCCCCGGGCACCACGGCGTCGGTCCGGGCCCGGGTCCGCGGCGAGGACGGGAGCGAGAGCCGGTGGAGTGAGCCCCTGGAAATCGTGGTGCCGGTGGCCGACTTCGGCGCCACGGAGGCCATGGTCACCGTAGTTGGGGCCGCTGAGGACTCGGACGCCGCGGTCCACCAGTACCGCCTGCGGTTCACCCTGGCAGCCGAGCCAGTCGAGGCACGCCTCACGATCACCGCGCGGGGCGTCTACGAGGCCGAGCTCAACGCACGGAAGATCGGCGACGAGCACCTCGCGCCAGGCTGGACCGCCTACGACGACCGGCTCCTGGTGAGCACCCAGGTCGTGACCCCGATGCTCCGCGAAGGAGCCAACAGTCTCGGCGTCTGGGTCGGCCCCGGCTGGTTCGGCGAGGAGTACGGCTTCTTCGGGCGCACAAGCCGGGCCTACAGCGGGCCCCTCGGGGTGTGCGCCCGGCTCGAGGTGCGGTGTGCCGACGGCAGCGTGCTGCGCTTCGGCACCGGACCTGCCTGGGAAGGAAGGACGGGCGGCCACCCCCTGCTCGCCTCGAGCATCTACCATGGCGAGTCCTACGATGCACGGCTCCACACCCCCTTGTGGGCGATGGAGGACGACGGCGAGTGGCGCGCCTGCGTTCCGCTCGCCGTCGACCGCGGCATCTACCGGCCTGCCGCCGTCCAACCGGTCCGGACCACCGAGGTCCGGCGCCCCACTCTCACCCGCACACCGGCCGGCCGCCTGGTCGCGGACGTCGGAGAGAACGTCGTCGGCGTCGTCCGCTTCACGGCCCGCGCCGACCGGGGGCATCTGGTCACCTTCCGGCACAGCGAGGAGCTCGACGAGCACGGCGAGCCCTCCTACGCCTCCCTCAGGACGGCCCGTGCCACCGACACCTATGTGTTCTCGGGATCCGGACGCGAGAGATGGGCGCCCCGCTTCACGTTCCACGGGTTCCGCTACGTCGAGATCGACGGCTGGCCGGAGGACCCCGAGGCTGAGCTCGAGGTCGAGGTCTGGCACACGGACGCCGCGCCGACGGGCGACTTCGACTGCTCCAACCCGCTGGTGACCCAGCTCTTCCGCAACATGCGGCGAAGCCTCCGCGGAAACATCGTCTCGGTCCCCACGGACTGCCCTCAACGCGATGAGCGGCTCGGCTGGACCGGAGACCTCCAGGTGTTCCTGCCGGCCGCGACCTCGCTGTGCGACGTGGACGCCCTCGTCGCCTCGTGGCTCGAAGACCTCTCACTCGAGCAGGCCAAGGCCGGGGGCTCGGTGCCGGTCATCGTCCCGACCGTCCTGCCCGGGCATGCAGCGAGCGTCGCGGGATGGGGCGACGTCGCCGTCACTGCGCCGTGGACGCTGTACGAGCGGTACGGCGACGCCGCGATCCTGGGCCGCCAGTACGCGAGCATGACCTCGTGGATCGACACGGTCCTGCGCTCCGTCAACCCCGCGACCGGCCTGTGGGACATCGGCCTGCAGATCGGCGACCACCTCGCGCCGGGCCGCTCACCGTGGTTCCCCGGCAGTGCGCCCACGGACAATGTCCTGCTCGCCAGCGCGTATCTCTGCCGTTCCGCCGGCATCACCGCCGCGGCAGCTGGGGTGCTGGGGTACGACGACGACGCGCGCCGCTTCACGGACCTCGCCGACCGCACGCGTGCGGCAATCCTCGATGAGTACGTCACGCCCCAGGGGCGCGCGGTGAGCGACTCGATCACCGCGTACGCCCTCCTGATCGTCTTCGGGGTGGCGGAGGGCGAGATCGCCGCGCGGATGGGGCAGCGCATGGCCGAGCTCATCGCGGAGATCGACTACCGGATCGGCACCGGCTTCCTCGGGACGCCGCTGCTCATGGACGCCCTGGCGGAGACCGGCCAGCTCGACACCGCCGCACGCCTGCTCACCCAGACCCAGTGCCCCTCGTGGCTGTATCCCGTCACCCAGGGCGCCACGACCATCTGGGAGAGCTGGGACCTCCGCCGTCCGGACGGGACGCTCGCCAGCGGCGACTCCGCCTCGTCGAACCACTATGCCCTGGGCGCCGTCACGGATTGGCTCCAGCGCCGGCTCGCGGGGTTGGGCCCCGCCGCCCCCGGGTACAGCGTCATCCGGATCGCACCCTGCCTGCTCCCCGGGTTCACCTCGGCGGGGACCACGATACAGACGCCCTACGGCGCGGCCTCCGTCGAGTGGGTGCTGGAAGGCTCTGCGCTGACCGTGATGGCCCAGGTCCCACCGAACACCTCGGCGCTCGTGCAGCTCCCGGGCTCTGCCGAGGCCGTCGCGGTGGGATCGGGCCGCCACCGCTGGACCGTGCAGGTGGAGCAGCCGGCGCCCCGGGCGCGCGGGCCCGTCACGCTGGACACCCCGCTCGAGCAGATCGTCGACGATCAGGAGGCCCGCGGGATCGTCGTCGCGGCGCTGCGGGAGCACGAGCCTGCCCGGGCCGCGGCGTTGGAGGGCGCGATGGCCTGGCGCAGGGGGGTCCCGCTGCACGCGGCGCTCATGTTCGTGCACCCCTCGGCCCTGGACGCAGTCAGGAACGGCTTGGCAGCGCTCGCCCGCGGGTGAGGGGACACGCCGAAGGGGCGGCCCTGGAGGATTCCCTGCAGGGCCGCCCCTTCGTCCTCCGTTCCTCAGACCCGGGCCACCCCCAGCTCGTGCTGGATGAACCAGCTGTTGAGCATGGCGAGCTCGCTCGGGTTGCTGCCGTGATCGCTCTCGACGACGACCCAACCGCGGTAGTCCTGGGCGCGCAGCTCCGTCACGAACCCTTCGACGTCGACCAGGCCGCCCTCGGTGCCGAGCTCGTAGAACCAGCGCTCGATCCGGCGTCCCGCGCCGCCCCGGAGCATGGTCATCTCGGCGGCCGGAGCGAGGAACTCCTCCCCCGTGTCGGCGTACCGGGTGTCCTTGAGGTGGACGTGCGACACCCGGTCTCCGTGGTCCCGGAGGAAGGCGACGGGGTCGATCCCGGCGATGGCGAACTCGGCCGTGTCGAGGGCGAGGCCCACGAGGGCCGGATCCGCCGCCCCGAGGAACGTCTCGAGCTGGGCGCGGGTGTGGATCCCGGACAGGCAGTCGTAGTGCGCGGCGAGGCCGATCCCGGCCTCCCGCGCCTCCTGGCCGACCCGGTTCCACAGGGAGGCCACGAGGCCGATCGCGCCGTCATCGAGCAGGCCCGTCATCCAGGCGGAGCCGACGGGACGCACCACGAGCTGCTCGGCGCCGATGTCGGCGAGGAACCGGATGAACGGACGGGCTGCCTCCACGATCCCGTCGTGGTGGGAGGGATCGAGCGGGGTCCTGAACTCCCAGCCCTCCTCCTCGGCCGGCTGGCCCGGGTCCCAGAACATGCTGGAGACCCCGGCGAGCGAGCCCCGGCGGAGGAATGCTGTGAAGCCTTCGCTGCTGCCGTGGTTGAGCAGGATGGTCTCGGGCCGGCCGAGGTTGTCCCACCGGCCCGTGCCGGAGGAGAGCTCGATGTGCTCGAACCCCAGCACGGACACGGTGCGGAATGCCCTCAGCTGCTCCTCGTGCCGCACGAAGACATCCATCCGCGGGTTCCACTGGTTCAGGGCGTAGGCCCAGCGCAGAGTGTCCTTCACCGCACGCTCCCCTCGGTCACGAGCTGCGCCTCGGCTTCCGCCTGGGCTTGGCCGAGCACCGTGTCGATATACCACTTGGCCACGCACGTCGCCTCGGCGTAGCTGCCGCCGCCGAGGTCAGCCTTGTCGTGCTCGACCGTCAGCCAGCCGTCGTAGCCGGACGCGACGATCTCGCGCATGAGCGCCGGGAAGTCGACGAGCCCGCCCTCCGTGCCCATCTCGTAGAACCAGCGGTCCACCCCTGGGGCCATGAGTTCGGCGTCCGGTGGGGTCCGGTAGGCCTCGTTCGTGTCCACGGTATGGGTGTCCTTGAAGTGGAACCCGGTGCAGCGGTCACGGTAATCGCGGAACATCTGGATCGGGTCCACGCCGGCGATGGTGTGCTGGGCGGTGTCGCAGAAGAAGTGCACATAGCGCGGGTCCGTGTTCTCGAAGAAGAGATCGAGCTGCTCGCGGGTGCGGATCGCGCCCCAGAACTCGAAGTGGCACGTGGTCTTCAGGCCGTGCTCGAGGGTCATCTCGCCGACGCGGTTCCACAGCTCGGCCATGGCCTTGATCTTGTCGTGGGTGACCGGCTCCGTCTGGAAGTAGGTGCTCGAGGGCATGACGATGAAGTTCTCGACCGAGAGCCCCTCGAGCGCGCGGACCGTGTGGAGGCTGTCCGCGAAGATGCGATCGTGCGTCTCCCGGACGTGCGGCGCGGTGTACTCGGTAGCGTAGGGGTAGGCCGAGAAGATGCCGGTGATCTTGTCGAAGCCGTTGTCCTGCAGGAACTCCTCGAACTTCTTCACCGAGCCGTACATGCCCTCGAGCATCGGCAGGTAGAAGAAGAACGTGTCGAAACCGCGGAATCCGAGGGACGAGAGCTGCTTGATGTAGCGGTCCATGTGGGCGCGGTTGAACGACGGTGGGAGAGGCCCCTGCGGCGTCTGCGTCACCCAATGGTCCATGTAGGACCACTTGGTCCAGGTCATGACGTCACGCTCCTTTCGAGTGGGTGGATGTCGAGCCAGGCGGACCCTGCCTCGGAGCTGCGTTCGACGGCGTCCAGCACCCGCTGGACCTGCAGTCCGTCCGCGAACGACGGCGCGGGCTGCTTCCCCGCCGCGATCGCCCCCACGAGGTCCCTGACCTGGTTCGAGAAGCCGTGTTCGTAGCCGAGCCCGTGCCCGGCCGGCCACCAGGCCCCCGCGTAGGGGTGCTCGGGCTCGGTGACGAGGATGCGGCGGAAGCCGGCGTTGGCGCCGTCGGACGTCGTGTACAGCTCGAGCTCGTTGAGCCGCTCGAGGTCGAACGCGATCGCGCCCTCCGTGCCGCTGATCTCGAAGCGCAGGCCGTTCTTGCGGCCCATTGCCATACGCGTCGCCTCGAACGTCGCCACGCCGCCCCCGATGAGCGCTCCCGTGAAGAGGGCCGCGTCGTCGACCGTCACGGGCCCGCGCTCAGCGCCGCCCGTTCCCGGCAGGCCCACCGAGGAACCGAGCACCGGGCGCTCCGTGACGAAGGTGCGCAGGAGTCCGCTCACGGACTCGATGCTCTCGCCGGTCACGTACTGGACCATGTCCACGATGTGCGCGCCGAGGTCGCCGAGGGCGCCGGAGCCGGCGATCCGCTTGTCGAGCCGCCAGGTGAGCGGTGCGTCTTCGGAGGCCAGCCAGTCTTGGAGGTAGGCGGCGCGGGCCTGCCGGACCGCACCGATCTCCCCTGCGGCAATCAGGTCGCGGGCCAGAGCGGTGGCCGGGACCCGGCGGTAGGTGAAGCCGACCATCGCGAAGACCCTGCGCTCGGCGGCCTCCGCGGCGGCCTCGGCCATCGCCTCGGCCTCCCCGACCGTGTTGGCCAGCGGCTTCTCGCACAGCACATGCTTCCCGGCCCGCAGCGCAGCGATGGCGATCTCCGCGTGGCTGTCGCTCGGGGTGCAGATGTCGATCAGGTCGATGTCCTCGCGCTCGATGACCTCGCGCCAGTCCGTCGCTGCCTCGCGCCAGCCCAGCTTCGCGGCCGCCTTCTCGGCCTGCTCCCGATCGCGGCCGACGACGACGGCCATGTCCACCTCGAGCGGGAGGTCGAAGAACCGCGGCGCGGTGCGCCAGCCCTGCGAATGCGCCGCGCCCATGAAGCCGTACCCGATCATCGCGACGCGCAGCGCCTTGGCTGCTCTCGGCGTCGTCATGACCGCCTCCCCATCGCATCAGCGGAGAACGCGGCGTCGAAGGCGGCAGCGGACGGTTCGAGGGCGTTGCGCCGGACGAAGTCGAGCGCCTGGGGCGCCCCGACGAGCCGGTCCATCCCGGCGTCCTCCCATTCAACCGAGAAGGGGCCCTCGTAGCCGATCGCGTTGAGGGTGCGGAAGCAGCGCTGCCATGGGACATCGCCCAGGCCAACCGAGACGAAGTCCCAGCCCCGGCGGGGATCGGCCCACGCGAGGTGCGAGGAAAGGCGGGCGGCGCGCCCGTCACCGGTCTGGACCTTCGAGTCCTTGCAGTGCACGTGGTAGATCCGGTCCGAGAAGTCGAGGAGGAAGCCGACCGGGTCGACCTGCTGCCAGACCATGTGGCTCGGGTCCCAGTTGATGCCGAACGCGGGCCGGTGGCCGATCTCCTCGAGCGCGCGCTTCGCGGTCCAGTAGTCGTACGCGATCTCGGACGGATGCACCTCGAACGCGAAGCGCACGCCGACCTCGTCGAAGACGTCCAGGATCGGGTTCCACCGGTCGGCGAAGTCCCGGTACCCGGCCTCGATCATCTTCTCCGAGACCGGCGGGAACATCGCCACCGTCTTCCAGATCGCCGAGCCGGTGAAGCCGGTCACGGTCTTCACGCCCAGCTTGGCCGCCATCCTCGCGGTGTCCTTCATCTCCGCTGCGGCGCGGCGGCGGACGCCCTCGGGTTCCCCGTCGCCCCACACCCGCTCCGGGAGGATGTCCCGGTGCCGCTCGTCGATCGGATCGTCGCACACCGCCTGCCCCACGAGGTGGTTCGAGATCGCGAACACCTGGAGGCCGTTGCGCTCGAGGATCTCGCGGCGGCCGGCGACGTAGGCGTCGTCGTCCCAGCGGGAGACGTCGAGGTGGTCGCCCCACGAGGCGATCTCAAGCCCGTCGTAGCCCCATTCGCCCGCGAGCCGGGCCACCTCCTCGAACGGCAGGTCGGCCCATTGGCCGGTGAACAAGGTGATAGGTCGCGTCATCGCGTTCCCTCCTTCTCTCTTCAGCTCTGCTTCTCAGCGGCGAGGAGTCGCAGCAGCGCGTGCTGGCGTCGCAGCTGGTCCGCGGCCCGGCCCGTCGCGTAGTCGCCCTCGTATTCGCTCGAGAGGTAGCCGCTCCATTGGTGCCGGTCGAGCACGTCGAGGATCTCCCGCCACGGGATGTGGCGGTCCACGAGCTCGTCGTCGATCTCGTAGAACTTCGCCTGGATGTGCACCACCTTGTCGATGACGTCCTCGAGGTCCGAGACCGGGACCACGGGCGTGATCGGCGGCCGGGCGGAGCCGTCACCCAGACGGCTCGCGACCCCGCCCCCCCGGCGGTGCATCGACGTCTGGAAGACACCGGTGTCCATGAGCAGCCCGAAGTGCTCGGTTCCGGTGCGGTCGATGAATCCGAGGTAGTCGTCGACGACCTTGGACTTGATGACCGAGGGCCAGTGGATCTCGGGGCAGATGACCACGTCGAGCTCGGCCGCGAGGTCGAGCACGCGTTCGGTGGCCGGCTCCCAGACGGGGTCCGGCTCGAGATCGGAGGTGACGACGCCGAGCTTGGGGCGCAGGAAGCGAAAGCCGAGCCGGGCCGCGAGCCGGAGGTCCGTCTCGAGCTGGTTGACGGCCTCATCCTCGGTCAGGCTCCGCCCGGCGAAGCGGCGTGTGTCCACCCACGAGCCGTAGCACGTGGGCTCGAGCCGGTACCGCTCGAGCGCCATGAACCAGGAGTCGACCCACTCGGCCTTGGGTCCGGGGTAGCCGGGGATGTGCGCCTCGCCGAGGATCTCAATGCCGGTGGCGCCGAGGTCGGCGACGTCCTCGATGCAGTCCTCGAGCGTGAGCGTGACGCCGTACTCGTTGGTGTAGCTGTAGAGCGAGACGCCGTACTTGAGGTCGGCACTGCCCGCTGCTGTCGGTTGCGTGCTCATCGTGTGATCGCCATCCTGCGTTCCTCGGTCGAGATCGTGGGCTGGAGTTCTTCGGGGATGTAGGACATCCGCAGGCGGAGGTCCACGGCCACGTCATGGAATCCGACGCCGAGGGGCTCCGACGCGGGGACGATGAGCGTGGCCGGCTCGTCGACGGCCCACCGCAGCGAGGTCGACGACGTCAGCTCGCCGAGCGTGTACTCCTCGCCGCCGAGGCGCCAGCGGACGGACTCCGCGGGGTAGGCGACGCCGTCGACAGTGACCGAGGCCCCCTCGAGGAGGCTGGCCCACTGGCCGCGGTAGTAGGGGAGGCGGACCCTCAGTTCGAAGCCGCCGTCGTCGCGGTTCCGGAATCCGCGCGTCTGGATCATGGTCGTGTCAAGCACTTCTTCCTCCTTCGGTGTCGGAGACGAGCTGCGCGCCGAGACGCGCCGCGATGTCCCGCGCGCCGCCGACCGCGAGCGCGACCGACGTGAGCGTCGGGTTGCACGCGATGGGCGTCGGGATGACGTTGTTCCCCGCGACGTAGAGCCCGTCCACGCCCCAGACCTGGCTCGTGGGCCCGCAGACCGACGTGCCGTCGTCGTGGGCTCCCATGCGGGTAGTGCCCTGGTAGTGCAGGGACGCGCCCGGCGCCAGCACGAGCGGCGCGTCGCCGATGGGCCGACCGAGGGCGCCCGCGGCGCGCCGGATCGCGGCCTGTGCCGCGTCGATGGTTGCGTGGTCGCGCTCGGTGAGCCCGTAGTGGACGGCGACGGCGGGAAGGCCCCACTCGTCCAGCCGCGTCGGCGAGAACTCGAGCCGGTCCTCGGGGCGGAGGTCCTTGGCGCAGAACCAGCCGAGGCCCACGATGGTGCCGGGCGCCGGTTCGTCCTCGTCAACCAGCGGGATCGGCGAGGCATCGAGCTGCATGACCTGCCCGTGGAACGGCTCCCTGTCCGTAAACGGGACCCACGAAACGCCGCCCTGTTCGACGATCGTGCCGTCCTCGGCCGCGCGCCGGTGGTCCACCTCAGCGTCGTCCACTCCGTCAAGGCGGACGGCGAAGACGATCTGCGGCTGGTCGTTGAGGTACCGGCCGAGGGCCTCGGGCCGCACCTCGGAGGCGAAGAGCAGCTGGGGCGTCCGCAGCGCGTCGGCTGCGACGACCACGGCCCGGGCCCGGACCTCGTGGGCCTCGCCGCTCTGCCTGTCGAGGACGCGCACTCCCACGGCGCGTCCGTCCTCGACGAGCACGCGCTGCACCTGGGCCTCGGCGAACAGCTCGAAGCGCGGATTGGAGCGGGTCACGGCGCCGAAGACGACATCGGGGCCGCTCCAGGCGAGCGACCCGTCGTCGTGCACGGTCACCGCCAGGGGCATAGGGGCTATGCGCCGGCCGGGTGCCCGGTCGCGGTCGAACTCGGCGGCGAGGCGCTCCCGGACGACGTCGGCGAACGGCGCGCCGGCGAAGGGGTCCGGATTGACCCCGAGGATCCGCTGGGCCTCGCGCAGCCAGTCGTCCAACTCGGGCAGGAACCCGATGCGCTCCGACTCGCCGGGGACCGGGCACGCGCAGGTCCAGTGCGCGCCCATGCCGCCGACGTTCGCGGACATCGCGAGGGCCGGCATGCCGGCGCCGTCGGCGGGATCCGGGGACTCGGGGAGCAGGAACGTGCCCGGCCGCACGACCCGCCGCGACGGGTCCGCATAGGAGCGCTCCCCCGCGACGACCGTGTGGGGGTGGAGCCCCTCCGAGCCGCGCTGGGCCCGCGCCCGGGCGGCGTCGTCGGCGATGTTCTTCACGTGGAGCCCCGGCGGGTCCGCCAGGAGCGGCCCGACCTCGAACATCGCGATCGTCGCCTCGGGCAGCCGCTCGCTCAGGATGCGTGCGTAGGCGGCCCCGGTGGGGCCGCTGCCGACGATCGCGACGTCGACGGCAGCGGGGAACGAGCGCGCCACCGGGTCAGCCCCGGCCGTGCTGGGCGTACGGGTTGAGGAGCGCGTCGCGGATCTCGTCCGGCACGCCCTCCTCCGTGGCGCTCGGGCCGTCGGCGGCCGGGAAGGACTCGGTCATCGACATCGGCATCGCGCTGTTGCGGTAGAAGTTGTTGGAGCCGAGGGACGGCTTCCACGTGTTCGGCTCCCAGTCCGGGACGTAGTTGCGGTAGCCGCCGGTGTTCATCTCGATGCGCAGGCTCGAGGGCTCGCGGAAGTAGAGGAAGTTCTGTTCGCCGATGCCGTGGATGGAGGGCCCGTACTCCATCGGCGTGCCATTCTCCATGAGCACGTCGGCGGCCTGGAGGAGGTCCTCCCTGGTGTCGACCCAGAACGCGTAGTGGTTGACTCGGCCGGCGCGGGTCGAGCCGTCGAGCACGACGCCGAGATCGTGGGACTTCTCGTTCGTGGTGAGGACGCTGAAGACCGAGAGGGGCGCCTCGTCGAGCACGGTGCGCGCCATGATGCGGAAGCCGAGGACCTCGTTGTACCAGGCGGCGAAGGCATCCACGTCCGAGGCGGCGATGGTCACGTGGTCGAGCTGGCGAGGGGCACCGAGGTGCCGGCTGCGGCGGCCGGGGCGGTCGGGGTAGATCGAGGCGTTCGCCTCGGCCCGGTAGTGCTCGACGTCCCAGTGAAGCGTCATCGAGTGGCCCCACGGGCCCACGAAGGTGTAGCCCTTGCCGAAGGCCTGCAGGTCGACCCACTCGCCCGCGATGCCCTTGGCCTCGATGCGGCAGACGGCTTCATCGAGCGCCTCCGCGCTCGTGGTGCGCCAGGCCATCGTGGCGAGCGAGGGCTCGCTGCCCGGCTTCACGACCACGCTGTAGCGGTAGTAGTCGCCCCAGCAGCGGAGGTAGACGTCCTCGCCGACCCGGTCGACTACATCGAGGCCCACATGCTCCTCGTAGAACTTCACCGACTTCTCGACGTCCGGGGCGGTGATCGCCACATAGGAGAGGTGGGAAAGCAGTGTGATCATCATCGATCCTTCCGTCTGTGTTCCGGCTCAGGGGGGCCGGGCTTTGCCACCACGCTAGTGAGCGGCCGGCTATAAAGGAAGTGCGGTTTGACTATCTGCTACATCATTCAAAATGATGTCACGCGAGCCCAAACAACATCACCAAAATCGATGTGCAGCATTGCTGCATCGATCTTGGCTTTGCCTTCGTGGTAGGGCAGAGTGATGGATGTGCGCGGCGCCACACAGTGGCCCGCGCGAGCAGCACAGCGATGAGAAGGAGCAACGATGCCCCCCGAAGACGACGCGGCCCATCTCGCACACGGGCCCGTGCCGAAGTTCGCCCTCGTGCGGTACGAGGAGGACGGCCGCACCCTTCCCGGCGTCCTGACAGAGGGGCGGGTGCACGCCCTCGACCTCGCCTCCCTCGGGCTCAGCTGCTTCAACGACCTCTTCGAGCACTGGGACGAGGTCGCTCCCCGCATCCGGGAAGCCGCGCACGACGCCGGGCGTCCCCTCGAGGCGGTGACGCTCGCCGCCCCGGTCGAGCCCCGCCAGCTCCTGCAGACCGGCGCGAACTACCGCACCCACGTGATCGGCCTCGTGGTCGGCCACCGCTCCCCCGACGACCCCCGGTCGGTCGAGGAGGTCCGCGAGGCCGCCGCGACCATGATGGACGAGCGCGCGGCGCACGGCGACCCCTATTTCTTCATCGGCCTCCCGCAGACGGTCGCGGCGCCCGGCGCCGACCTGTCCCTCCCCGCGTCCAGCGACCGGCACGACTGGGAGCTCGAGCTCGCGGCGATCATCGGCACGCCGGCCTTCCGTGTCTCCCGCGAGGAGGCCATGGACCACGTGTGGGGCTACACGATCGTCAACGACATCACCACGAGGGACCTCGTGTTCCGCAAGGACATGCCCGAGATCGGGACCGACTGGTACCGGGCGAAGAACTCACCCGGGTTCAACCCCACCGGCCCTTTCGCCGTGCCCGCCGGGGACCTGCCGGCAGCAGACAGCTTCACGCTCCGGCTGGACGTCAACGGCGAGACCATGCAGGCCGCCTCCACGGACGACCTGCTTTTCGGCCTGCCCGCCCTCGTCTCCGCAGCATCCCAGACCGTGCCGCTCCTGCCGGGTGACCTGCTCCTGACCGGCAGCCCGGCCGGCAACGGGCAGGCGCGCGGCATCTTCCTCCGCCCCGGCGACGAGCTCGTCGGCTCGATTTCCGGGCTGGGGACCCAGCGCTTCCGCTGCGTCGAGGGGGACCAGTGACCACCACGCCGCAGATCGACTGGAGCGACCCGGACAACGAGATCGCACGCGCCGCCAAGGCCTGCCGGAACTGGGGCCGCTGGGGCGAGGACGACCGCCGCGGCACCGCGAACTTCATCACCCCCGAGGGCCGGCGCGATGCCGCCGCCCTGGTGCGCCGCGGCGCCGTCTTCAGCCTCTCGCAGTCCTTCGACGAGCATGGGCCGCAGAACGGCTGGCGCCGCCGCACCAACCCCGTGCACACCATGCTCGACACCGGCCTCGACGCCGAGTTCGGTGACCAGGGGTTCCCGCACGGCATCGGCGGAGCCGACGACGTCATCGCCATGCCCCTCCAGGCCTCGACCCAGTGGGACGGCCTCGGCCACATCTTCGACCGGGGCAAGGCCTGGAACGGCCGCCCGGCCGGCCGCGTCGTGACGAGTGAGGGCGACCAGGTCACCGGCATCGAGCACATGAGCTCGGCGCTGACCGGGCGCGGCGTCCTCCTCGACGTGGGACGCCATCTGGAGGACGACGGCGAACTGCCCGACGGCTTCGCGATCACCGCCGAGCATCTGGAGGCGACCATCGCTGCCCAGGGCGAGACGGCCGAGGTACGCCGCGGCGACCTGCTCCTGGTGCGCACCGGCCGGCTCACCAGGGCGCGGCGCGAAGGGTGGAACGGCTACGCCGGCGGTCCCAGCGCCGGGCTCTCCTTCACGACGGCCGGCTGGCTCCACGATCGCGAGGTGGCCGCGGTGGCCACCGACACGTGGGGGTTCGAAGTCCGGCCGAATGAGTTCCACAACGCCTTCCAGCCCCTGCACCAAGTGGCCATCCCCAACATGGGGCTCACCATCGGGGAGCTGTGGGACCTGGACTCCCTCGCGCAGGACTGCGCCGCCGACGGTGTCTGGGAGTTCCTGCTCGTCGCGGCGCCGCTCAAGGTCACCGGCGCCGTGGGAGCGCCCGTCAACCCGATTGCCATGAAGTAAGTGAAGGAGCCCGTCATGCCCGCTGTCTCGCACGTCGGCGTCGTGGGCGCCGGCTTCGCCGGCGCCGCCGCCGCCATCCTCCTCGCCGAGGGCGGCGTCGAGGTCGATCTCTTCGACGCCAAGCCCGAGGTGAGCGCCCTCGGTTCCGGGATCACCATCCAGGGCAACGCCTGCCGCATCCTCGACCAGCTCGGGGTCTGGGAACAGGTGCAGGAGAATTCCTACCCGTTCGACATCCTCGGCCTCCGCGCCCCGGACCCGGAAGGATCGGTCATCGCCGTCATCCCCGACGCCAAGATGGGCGGCGAAGACTACCCCGCGACGATCGGCATGTACCGGCCCGACCTTGCCGCCATCCTCGTCGAGCGGGCAGAGAAGGCCGGCGTCCGGCTGCACTGGGGCGCCAAGGTCGACAGCCTGCGGCAGGACGAGACCGGCGTTGACCTCGAATGGATCGAGGGCGCCACCCGGCGGACCGGGCGCTTCGACCTCGTCATCGGCGCCGACGGACTCCACTCCGCGGTGCGTGAGCTGATCGGGATCGACGCGCGCCCGCAGCAGAACGGCATGGGGATCTGGCGCGCGTTCGTGCCGCGCCCCGAGCAGGTCACCCACACCGACCTCGTCTACGGCGGCCCCTGCTACATCGCCGGCTACTGCCCGACCGGTCCCGACCGGATGTACGCCTACCTCGTCGAGGAGGCCCAGGACCGCACCGTCCTGAGCCCCGAGGAGCAGCTCGCCACGATGCGGACCCTCGCGGCCGGCTACCACGGCCCATGGGACGAGGTCCGTGCATCGCTCGGCGCCGACTCCCGCATCAACTACACCTGGTTCACGCGCCACCTCATCGACGGCCCCTGGAACCGAGGGCGCGTCGTCGTCATCGGGGACGCAGCCCACAGCTGCCCACCCACGATGGCGCAGGGCGCGGCGATGTCCCTCGAGGATGCCGTGGTGCTCGCCGAGATCCTGCTCGCCTCCGAGGGGCTGGACTCCTCGGTCTGGGCGGAGTTCCAGGACCGCCGCCTTCCCCGCCTGCGGGAGGTGGTCGACGCATCCTCGCAGCTCGCCGACTGGCTCATCGCCCACGAGCGGGACGCCGACGTGCCCGGCCTCATGCGGCGCGTGGCCATGACCGTGAGCCAGCCGGCATGAGCGCCGGCATCGGTGCGGGACAGCGGCCCGTGGTCGACGTGCACGCCCACGTCCTCCTGCCCGCGCTCCAGGCCTCCGCGCAGCAGTCCGATCCGGAGGGCTTCGCGGCCGCTGCAGACCTCGACCTGAAACGCCAGGGCCCCGAGTCGGCGGCGGCCTCGGGACGGATGATCGGCGAGCGCTTCGAGCGCCTCACAGTCCTCGGCCGGCGGCTCGCGGACATGGACCTGGCCGGAGTCGACGTCCAGGTCGTCTCACCGTCGCCCTCGCACTTCTACCCGTGGGCAGGCCGCGACCTCGCGGATCGGAATGCCCGAGCGGCGAACCGCGCCGTCGCCGCCCTCGTCGCCGAGGCCCCCGATCGCCTCGTAGGGCTCGGGATCGTCGCCCAGCAGCACCCGAATCTCTGCCCGGACCTCCTCGACGACGCACTCGGCATGGGGCTGGTCGGGGTCGAGATCTCCTCGTTCGCGCAGGACGTGGAGCTGAGCGATCCCCGGCTCGACGCCTTCTGGTCCCGGGCGGAGGAGACGCAGGCGCTGCTCTTCCTGCACCCCTTCGGCTGCAGCCTCGATGAGCGCCTGGACCGCTTCTACCTGTCGAACACTGTGGGGCAGCCGGCAGAGAACGCCGTCGCGCTCTCGCACCTCATCTTCGGCGGGGTCCTCGACCGCCACCCCGGCCTGCGCATCGTGGCTGCTCACGGGGGCGGCTACCTGCCCACCGTGATAGGGCGCAGCGACCATGCCTGGCACACCCGGCCCGACTCGCACTCGTGCGCGGAGCCGCCGTCGTCCTACCTGCGGCGGATCTGGTTCGACTCGCTCACCCATTCGCCCCGTCAGCTCGCCGCCCTGGTCGAGGCCGCTGGGCCGTCCCAGGTGCTCCTGGGATCCGACTACCCCTTCGACATGGGGGCTGAGGATCCCGTCGCCGCCGTGCTCGCCGCCGGCCTGGACGACCGCGAGGCCGACGCCCTCCTTCGGGGCAACGCCGCGACACTGCTGGCCGGCATCCTCGAAAGGAACCCGTCGTGAAGCTCGCACGCTGGCAGTACTCCGACCAGGTGGAGGAAGGCCTCGTCATCGACGACCGCGCCGTCCCCTTCACCGACGGCGTGGGGATCCAGGACCTGCTCGACTGGGGGCTGGCGCGCGCGCTCGAGTACGGCCGCGGCGCGGCGGGCGGAGCGGGCCGCCCGCTGGCGGACGTCGTGCTCCTGACCCCGCTCCGGCCCCCCGCGATCCGCGACTTCGTGGCCTTCGAGGAGCATGTCGAGGGTGTCGTGCGGAGCGTTGACTCCTCGAACGGGGTAGTGCCGCAGTGGTACGAGGCTCCCACGTTCTACTTCACCAATCCCCACACGCTCCTCGCCACCGGCCAGACGCTGGTTCCGCCCGCGAGCGAGCGCCTCGACTTCGAGCTGGAGGTGGCCGCCGTCGTCGGCGGTGTCCCCGGGAGCGACGGCCGCAGCCTCACCCCCGAGGAAGCCCAGCAGCACATCTTCGGCTATGCGGTGTTCAATGACTGGTCCGCGCGCGACCTCCAGTCCCGCGAGATGCAGGTCCGGCTCGGGCCGTGCAAGGGCAAGGACTTCGCCTCGACGCTCGGGCCGTGGATCACGACGGCGGACGAGGTCGCGGACCGCCTCGACGCGGACGGCTTCCTCGACCTGGCCATGGCGGTCTCGGTCAACGGGCGCGAGATCGGTCGGGACACACTGGCCAACATGGGCTGGCCGTTCCGCGACCTGCTCGCGTACGCGTCCCGCGACTCCCGCATCGTCCCGGGGGACCTCCTCGGGTCCGGGACCGCAGGTTCCGGGTGCCTCGCCGAGCTGTGGGGCCGCGCCGGCGAGCTCACCCCTCCCCCGCTGCGACCCGGCGACGAGGTGACCCTGACGGTCGAGGGCCTCGGGACGGTCACCAACATCGTCGGCCAGCCGCTCCCCTCCCCCGCAATCCCCCGGGCCCGGCAGCGGCCCGGCTCGAAGGCGGTGAAGGAGCATGCCTGACATCGACGACCTCCGCCGGATGTCGGTCGCCGAGATGATCGGCTGGCTCACGGCCAACGGCGAGCCCGACGATCCGCGCACGGACATCGACACGGCCTCGCTGGTGCGCCGGTTCCCGCGGCTCGCCGGCGTGCAGATCACCGACAGGAGCGTCCCGGGACCGCGGGGAGACCTGCCCACCCGCATCTACAGCGACCCCGCGAGCACGCCCACCGGATTCGGACTCGTCTGGTTCCACGGCGGCGGGTTCGTGGGCGGCACCCTCGATATGCCCGAATCGCACTGGGTCTCGATGGAGCTGGCCGCGCGGGGGATCCCCGTCGTGGCAGCGGACTACACGAAGTGCCTAGGCGGCGTGCACTACCCGGCGCCCTCCGACGACGCCCTGGCCGTGTTCGCCGACGTCCGCCAGAAGAGCATGGAGCTCCTCGGCGTTCCACCGCAGCGGCTCCTGCTCGGCGGCGCGAGCGCCGGCAGCGCGCTTGCCGCCGGTGCCGTCGAACGGCGCCGCAGGGCGGGCAACGATGTACCGGCCGGCCTCCTCCTCGTCTATCCCGCGCTGCACCCCTCCTCCACTCATCCCGGGCAGGAACCGGATGCGGCGGCTCCGCATGGCCAGCTCGCGCTCAACTTCGCAGGCTCGGCGGAAGCCCTCGCAGATCCCTGCGTCTTCCCGGGCCTCGGCGACGGCTACGGCTGCCCGCCGACGCTCGTCGTCGTGTGCGAGGAAGACGATCTGCGCCCCTCCGGCGAGGCATTCGCCGAAACGCTCCGCACCGCCAACGTCGCCGTCGAGCTGTACCTGGAGAGGGACGCGCACCACGGGCACATCGATCGGCCCGAACTGCCCGAAGCCCACCGGACTCTCGACCGGGTCACCGAGTGGGTCGGGCGCCTCTGATTCCTCCGCCCCCGGTCTCACTCGGGAGCAGCTCCGTCGGTCAGGACGCCGCGGCCTCGTCCGCGACGTTCCCATGCAGGCGGAACTGCTCCCGCATCCAGTGGTGGCCCGGATCCTCGTCGTGGGCCGGGTGCCACCAGAGGGCGTCCCGGAGCGGCACGATGTCGAAGGGCGGCTCGATGAGCCGCAGATCGCCGAGCGCCGTCACCCTGTCGGCGAGCGCTGCCTGGATGAACCCGATGCGCTCGGTGCCGGCGATGAAATAGGGCAGCGCGAGGAAACCCTCCACCACGACGTCGACGTGGGGATCGATCCCGGACATCTGCAGCTGGCGGGCGGCCGGCGTGAAGGCGCTGCGGCTCTGGTAGGTGAACACCCAGGGCAGCTCGCGCAGATTCGCGATGGTCAGCTGCTCCCCGACTGCCTCGTTGTCCTTGGCGACTACGCAGAGCCAGTTGTCCTCGAACACGTCGATGCCGGACAGTCCTGAGGTGAAGCCGTGCGGCAGCAGGATGCCGTCGACCGTCCGCAGGGTGTCCAGGCGATCCTCGACGATGGCGGGCGTGTGCTGCATGAACCGGAACCGCACCGACGGAGCGATCTCGCGGACCGCCGTGGAGACCCGGCTCCCGATGGCAGCGAAGGCGTAGTCCGAGCCGTAGATCTGGAACTCGCGCGTGGACGTCGACGGGTCGAAGACGGCCTCGCTCGCGAAGACCTTCCTGGCGGCGTCCAGCGCGTTCGCGGTGGGGTCGGCCAGGCGCGCTGCCAGCGGAGTGAGGCGGTAGGAGTTCCCGTCCCGGACCAGGAGCTGGTCGTTGAAGTGGCGCCGCAGCCGGGCGAGCGACGCGCTGAGAGCTGGCTGCGTGAGGCCCAGCTTCGCCGCGGCCTTCGTGACGCTCTTCTCGGACAGCAGGGCATCGAGGGCGACGAGGAGGTTCATCTCGGGGCGGAGCATCGATCCCATCATCCTTCCGAGTATCGGCATCGTTAGATATAAGCCGACTCTATACTTCAACCCCCACTCCGGGAAGGGCAGGCCCTCGGACCATCGGCCTCAGCCGCCGGGCCGGGCCCCGTGCCGCACGGCGTGCTGCACCGCGTGGCGCACGGGCGCGTTGGGCGCGCCGAAGCCGTCGTACCCGCCGAGCCGCTGCACCACCTCGAAGAACACGCTGCCCACGCTCGCGGTGTAGAAGTGCAGGAACGCGCCCTGGGCGTCGCGGTCGTACAGCAGGTCCAGCCCGCGCAGCGTCGCGAGGAAGCCGGGCTCGAGGTCGTACCGGGCGTCGAGGTCCTCGTAGTAGTTCTCGGGGATCGGCAGGAATGGCAGCCCCCTGCCGCGGCACGCCCGGGCGTGGGCCACGAGGTCGTCCACCTCGATCGCCACATGCTCCTGGAAGGTGTCCGTCCGAGCGCCCTTGACCGAGTCCGACTGGATCCACGGCGCCAGGTTCAGCGCGAGCCGCACGTCCCGCCGCCCCAGCCCGCCCTCGGGCCTAGCCGTCTGCATGACCTGCGAGCGCACGAGCCCCGTGGGGCTCGAGACGTCCTGCGACGCCTCCGGGGTGAGCGCGAGCACCGACGAGTAGAACAGCACCGCCTCGTCGAAGTGCTGCCACGGCTGGGCGAGGTTGATGTGGTCGATGCGCGCGGTGCCGGAGCCGGCGGAAGGCGATCCGGCGGATGGCGATCCGGCGGATGGCGATCCGACGGACGACGGCGACCGCTCGCCGTCGTCTGTCCCCTCGCCTCCCGCGGGGGCGCCGGCCTGGTCCTCGCCGAACTCCGCCACCCAGCGGGTGTCCTCGCACAGGAAGACCTCGGTGCCGTCGGGGGCGTTGACGGCCTGGAGGATCTCCTCGTTGGCCTGCGAGGGCCGGGGCACGGGGACGGCCCTGAGCTGCACGGCGCGGGCGGCCGCGGCGACGCCGTCCTCGACGTCGAAGCCGAGCGCGGAGATGGCCGGCTCGAGCCCGCGGGCCTGCTGCCGGTTGAGCACGATCCGGGCGTCGCCGAGGGTCCACAGCGAGACGGGCTTGGTGCGGTGCTCGCCGCGGGAGGCGAAGCCGAGCTGGGCGAGGAGCCGCTCGAGCTCGGCGGTGCGTGGGGCGCCGTCGGCCGAGATGACCTCGGCGAAGTTGATGCCGGTGGGCGGGGCGACCTGCGGGAGCGTGGTGAGCGGCATGGCATAGGCGCGGGAGGCCCGGGCCAGCTCTGCCGGCGAGGGGCCCTCCGCGGAACCAGCGGCGCCGTGCCCCCCGGCCTCGACCGCGAGGTGCCGCGCGGTGCGCTCCTCGAGCCAGATGAGCGAGCGCATCGCATCCACGGCGGTGCGCTCCACGTCGGCCTGCCGGAAGGTGTCGTTGAAGACCTCGAGGGACACCGGGCCGTTGTAGCCCGCCCGTGCTACATGCCCGAGGAACTTGGGCAGGTCGAACTGCCCCTCGCCCGGGAACACGCGGTAGTGGCGGCTCCACGAGAGCACGTCCAGCGAGAGCTTGGGGGCGTCGGCGACCTGGACGAAGAAGATCTTCTCGCCCGGGATCTTCTCGATCGACGCGGTGTCCGGGCCCCCGGAGGGAAGACGGGCGAGGATGTGGAACGTGTCGAGGCACGTGCCGAGGTTCGGGTGGCCGGCGTCGGCCACGATCCTCCACGCGTGCTCGTAGTCGTTGACGTACGTGCCCCACGCGAGCGCCTCGTACGCGACCTTCACGCCGTGGCCCGCGGCGAGTTCGGCGAGGCCGTGGAGCTGCTCGGCGCGCAGGGCGTCGTCGTCGATGCTCGCGGTGGCGACGTTCGAGCACACGAGGATGGTGTCCATCCCGAGCCGGCCCATGAGGCGGAACTTCGCCTCGGCGCGGCGCAGGTTGGCGCGGTAGAGCTCCTCGGGCACCGAGTCGAAGTCCCGGAACGGCTGGTACAGGTCCAGCCCGAGGCCGAGGTCCGCGGCGAGGGCGCGCACGTGCTCGGGGCTCAGGGGCGAGGTGACGAGGTCCGTCTCGAAGATCTCGATGCCGCCGAACCCGGCCTTCGCGGCGGCGCGCATCTTCTCCTCGAGCGTGCCGGACAGGCAGACGGTCGCGATCCCGGTGCGCATCAGGCGGCCCCGGCCGCGAGGGCCCCGCGCCGGTTCTCCTCCTCGATGAGCCCGAGGAAGTGCGCGCGCATCCGCTCGGCGTCCGGCTCGAGGCCGGTGAAGATGCGGAACGCGTCCACGGCCTGGCCCACGGCCATGCGCCCGCCGTCCAGCACTCGGCAGCCGATCGCGCGGGCGTCCCGCACCAGCTGGGTCTCGATCGGCCGGTAGACGATGTCCGCGACCCAGTGGCTGGGGGTCAGGAGCGAGGTGTCGAAGGGGGTGCCCGGGTGAGCGGCCATCCCCACGGGGGTGCAGTGCACGACGCCGTCCGCCTCCGGCAGCAGCGTGGCGAGGGCCGCCGTCGTGCCTGCCGTGACGGACGCCGCGGGGAAGAGCGCGGCCAGCTCGGCGGCGCGTGCCCCGGCGCGCGCGGGGTCGAGGTCCACGATGGTGAGGTGCTCCACGCCGGCGGTGAGGAGGGCGTAGGCGACGGCGGAGCCCGCGCCGCCGGCTCCGAGCTGGACCACGTGGCCGAGCGCGGCGTCGGGCAGGCCCGCGCGGAAGGCGGTGAGGAAGCCGGAGAAGTCGGTGTTGTGGCCCACGGTGCGCCCGTCCTCGCCGATCACCACGGTGTTGACGGCGCCGAGGCGGGCGGCGTTCTCGTCCACCTCGTCGAGGTGCCCGATGACGAGCTGCTTGCACGGATGGGTGATGTTCAGCCCGTTGTAGCCGAGGTTGCGGGCGGCGCGGACCAGCTCGCCGACGCTCTCGGGCGGGAGGCCCAGGGCGGTCAGGTCGATGGGCCGGTAGAGGTAGAGGAGCCCGTGCGCGGCCCCCTCGCGCTCGTGCATGGCGGGGGTGAGGGAGGGGGTGACGCCGTCACCGATCAGGCCGATCAGGTACGACTCGCTGGGCAGGCTCACGGAGAGTCCTTTCGAAGATCCGAAGGAAGGTCAGGGGCGGGGCAGGCGGGCCGCGAGCTCCTCGGCGGCCTGGCGGAGGGCGGGGAGCTGGGCGACGAGCTCGTCGACGCCCATGCGGACGGTCGGGGCGGAGCAGGCGATGGCGGCGAGGGCGCGCGGCTCGCCGTCCGCGGAGGCGGCGAGGACGGGCACGGCGATGGCGCGCATGCCCACCTCGTTCTCCTCGTCCATGACGGCGTAGCCCTGGGCGCGGACGTGCTCGATCTCGGCGCGGAACCGGGCGCGGTCGGTGATGGTCCTCGGGGCGACGGGGACGAGGTCCACCGTGTCGACGAGGTGCTCGCGCTCCTTCTCGGGCGCGAACGCGATGAGCGCCTTCCCGAAGGCCGAGCAGTGGAGGTGGCCGCGGTAGCCGGGATCGCTCGTGACGCGGAAGGCCTTGGGGCCGTCCACCTTGGCGACCGTGAGGAAGCGGTCGCCGTCGAGGACGGCCAGGATGCTCGCTTCGCCGGTCTCCTCGGTGAGCCGCTCGAGCACGGGGGTCGCGGTGCCCGCGAAGCCGAGGCTGTTGGAGACGTGCAGGCCGAGCTGGAACACGCGCAGGCCGAGGCTGTACTTCTTGCCCTCCGGCTCGAAGTCGACGAACCCCGCGCGCTGGAGTGACTGCAGGAGCCGGTACGCGGTGCTGAACGGCAGCTCGGCGCGGCGGGAGAGGTCCGCGGCGGTCGTGGCGCCCGGGGCGTCGCCGAGCATGGTGAGCAGGCTCAGAGCCTTGCCCACCATGTCCGTCTTGCCGCGCTTCTCGTCGCCGACGGCGGCGTCAGCGGCGTCGTCGGACGTGATGGAGGTCATGCACCGATGGTCGCATGATTTTCACATCGTGGCAACGGCACTCACTTTGTGGCAATGAAGGCGGGCGGACGACGGCGGGCGGCTGGGCGGGCGGGGCCCGTCACCTCCGCCGGTCGAAGAAGGCGGCGATCCGCGGCGGGAAGTCCTCGGCGTCGACGGCGGGCCCGGGCGGCTCGCGCCGGGCCGGGCCGGTGATCGGCTGCAGTCCGCGGTCCACGGCGGCCTTCGCCGCGCGCAGGGACGCCGGCGCGAGCGCTGCCCACTGGGCGAGGAGCCGCCCGAGCTCCGCCTCGACCTCGCCGTCCGCGGCCAGCGTGCTCACGAGCCCGATCCGGTGCGCCTCCTCCCCGCTGAGCATCCGGCCGCCGTACAGGAGGTCCTTGGTCCGCGACGGCCCGATGCGCAGTGCCATGCGGGCGGCGAAGGGCGCCGAGGGCAGGATCCCGAGCCGGGAGATGGGCATGCCCACCTGCGCCGTGGCGGCCGTGATCTGCAGGTCGCACGCGAGCGCGAGCTGGCACCCGCCGCCGGCGGCCACGCCCTCGATGACCGCGACGGTGGGCATCGGCAGGTCCTCGATGGCCCGCAGCGCCTGCTCGAGCTGCCAGAAGCTGCGGTCCACTTCGGCCATCGGCGCATGCTCCCACTCGCGCAGGTCGGAGCCCGCGCAGAACACTCCCCCGCGGCCGCGCAGCACCACCGCACGCAGCCCGTTCCGGCCGGCGAGGGAGGCGGCGGTCCGCGCGAGGGCCTCCCAGTGCTCCGTCCGCAGCGCGTTGAGGCGCCGCCCGGTGCCGAACGTGACGACGGCGAGCGAGCCGTCGTCGTCGACCGTCACGTCCGCGGCCTGCACCGCGACGCCCGTCACCCGAGCGCCCCGGTGGCGTGCAGGCGCTCGAGGTCGTCCTGGCTGTAGCCGAGGCCGGCGAGCACCTCGTCGCTGTGCTGGCCGAGCAGCGGCGGGGGCGTCCGCACGGCGGCGGGGGTGCGGGAGAGCCGGACGGGGCACCCGAGGGTCCTGAGGCGTCCCGCGGTGGGGTGCTCGACCTCGGCGACCATGCCGCGGGCGAGGACCTGCGGGTCCCGGACCGCCTCGGCGACGGTCTGGATCGGGCCCACCGGCACGCCGGCGGCGTCGAGCGCGGCGAGCCAGTCCGGCGTCGGCCGCGTCTGCAGGACCTCCTCGAGGAGGGGGATCAGCTCGTTGCGGTGGGCCACGCGGAGCGGGTTGGAGCGGAAGCGGGGGTCCTCGGCGAGGTCGGGCCGCCCCACGGCCTCGGCGAAGCGGCGCCAGAGCCCGTCGTTGCCCACCGCGACCATGATCCAGCCGTCCCGTGTGGGGAAGGCCTGGTAGGGGGCGATGGTCGGGTGGGCCGAGCCGTACCGTTTCGGGGTCTCGCCGCTGGCGAAGTAGCCGCTGGCCACGTACGTGAGCCAGGAGACGGAGCCGTCGAGCAGGCTGATGTCCACCCACTGGCCGCGGCCGGTGCGGTCGCGCTCGTGCAGGGCCGCGAGGATCCCGATCACGGCCCACGTGCCCGCGATGAGGTCGGAGCCGCTCACCCCGAACCGGACGGGGGGCCCGTCCGCCTCCCCCGTGACGCTCATGATGCCGCTGCGGGCCTGGGCGATCGCGTCGTAGCCGGCGCGGGAGGCCTCGGGCCCGGTCTGGCCGTAGCCGCTGATCGAGGCGTAGACGAGGCCGGGGTTCTCGGCGGCGAGCTCCTCGTAGCCCAGGCCGAGCCTGGCCGCGGTCCCCGGGCGGAAGTTCTCCACCACGACGTCCGCGCGGCGGGCGAGCCGGCGGACTGCGTCGAGCCCCTCCGCAGACTTGAGGTCCACGGCCAGGCTGCGCTTGTTGCGGTTCACGGAGAGGTAGTAGGCCGCTTCATCGCCCTGGAACGGCGGGCCCCACTGCCTCGTGTCGTCACCGTGGCCGGGCTGCTCGACCTTGATCACGTCCGCGCCGAGGTCCGCAAGCGTCATGGTGGCGAACGGGCCGGAGAGGATCCGGCTCAGGTCCAGGACCACGAGGTCGCGCAGCGGGCCCTCCGGCCCGGAAGCTAGCCCGGGCGCCGGGCCGGGCGCGGCGTCCGGGGCCGCGCCCGCGCGGAGGTGCGCCTCGTGCACCGTCACGCGTGCCTCATCGACTTGTGCGAGCGGCGGGCAGTCGGCGCCGGGGCGCCCGCCGTGCGCCGGCTGGGGAGGAGCAGGAGCGCGGCCATGCTCACCACGGCGCAGATGATGATGTAGATCGAGATCGCGGTGGAGCTTCCCGTTCCGGCCAGCAGGGCCGCGGCGATGAGCGGGGCGGGGCCGCCGGCGATCACGCTCGCGAGCTGGTACCCCATGCCCGCGCCCGTGTACCGGATGTCCGCGTCGAAGCTCTCCGCGATCAGCGCGGCCTGGGGCCCGTACTGGATGTCGTGGAAGATCAGGCTCACCACGACCGCAATACCGATGAAGAGGGCGTTGCCCGTGTTCATGAGGCCGAAGTACGGGAAGGCGTAGAGGGCCGTGAGCACCACCCCGATGCCGTAGATGAGCTTCCTGCCGAACCGGTCCGAGAGCATGCCGAAGACGGGAATGCTGATCAGCCCGAGGGCCGCCGCGATGAGGGTGTCCACGAGGATCGCATCGCTGTTGAACTTCAGCTGCTTCGTCGCGTAGGTGATGACGAACGTGATGAACAGGTAGAACGGAGCCTGCTCGGACGTGCGCACGAGCGCCGAGAGGAGGATCTCCTTGGGCTGGCGGCGGATCGCCTCGAGGAGCGGCACGCGCACGACCTTCTCGGACTTGCGGACCTCCTCGAACTCCGGGCTCTCCACCACGCGGAGCCGCACGAAGAGGCCGACGCCGACGAGGATGATGCTCAGCAGGAACGGCACGCGCCAGCCCCACGCGGAGAAGTCCGCGCCGGTGACCCCGGAGGTCAGGCGGACCAGGCCGGTCGAGAGCACGAGGCCCAGCGGGACGCCCATCTGCGGCCAGCTCGCCGAGAGGCCGCGGCGCTCCTTGTGGCCCCACTCCATGGCGATGAGCACCGAGCCGCCCCACTCGCCGCCCACGCCGATGCCCTGGATGATGCGCAGGACGGTCAGGAGGACCGGGGCCCAGACGCCGATCGCCTGGTAGGTCGGGAGCACGCCGATGAGCACGGTGCCGAACGCCATGAGGAACAGGGTGACCATGAGGGTCGTCTTGCGTCCGATCCGGTCGCCGTAGTGGCCGAAGATGGCCGCGCCGACCGGGCGCGCCACGAAGCCCACGAACTGGGTCCCGAAGGCCGCGATGACCCCGGCGAAGTTGTCCCCGCCCGGGAAGAACAGGTGCGGGAAGACGAGGGCGGCCGCCGTCCCGTAGAGGAAGAAGTCGTACCACTCGATCGTGGTGCCCACCACGCTCGCATAGGTGGCTCGGCGTACGGCCTGTTCGCGGGTTACTGCTTGAACACTCATCAGTCCTCCATTGGCATGATGCGGGGTCCAGTGGGCCCTGGCTTCGGGGCGATCTCCCGGCTCGTCTGCAAGCGCTCCCCTGCTCGTCTTCGAGCTGCGAAACCCGTATTGTGATTTGCGTACCCATATTCCGGGTTGAACAAACGGCATGTCAACGCTTTTTCCGGAGAGAATGTGAGCTGGGCCACGAGGGCGCAGGGCAGGCACACGGAGGAGGGCATCGGAGTGATGGCGAAGGAATCGGGCAGCGTCGGCGCACCCCTGCTGGTGCTCGCGAAGGTCTCGGCGATCCTCGACTGCTTCTCCGCGGAGGCGCCCGAGCCCACGCTGCAGCAGATCATCCGGGGCACGGGCCTGCCCGCGAGCACGTGCCAGCGCCTCGTGCAGAACATGGTGCGCGAGGGCTTCCTCGACAAGGACGGCGACACGTACCGGATCGGGATCCAGCTCGTGCGGTGGGCCACCCCCGGCACCATCGGCCTCGACATCGTGCGCACGGTGCGGCCCATCCTCCACGCCCTGCGCGACACCACCGGGGAGACAGCCTGCCTCTACGTGCGCGACGGCGCGCACCGCACCGTGGTGTCCGTGGCCGAGACCAGGCACGTGGTCATGCGGCCGTTCTACGTGGGCCAGGTGATGCCCATCCACGCGGGGGCGCCGGGGAAGATCTTCCTCGCGTTCGATCCTGACGCCCGGTCCGCGATCCAGGACGCCGAACTGACCAGGTTCACGGCCCACACCCCGGACAGCTGGGAGCAGCTGGACGAGCAGGTGGAACGCGCCCGCCTGCAGGGGTTCTTCGCCGCCTTCGGCGAGCGCAACAGCGACGTGGGCTCCATCAGTGCCCCGGTGTACGGCCACACCGGGGAACTCGCGGCGGTGCTGGGCGTCGGCTTCCCGGTCCAGCGTGTGGGACCGGACGACGTCGACCGGCTGGGGCCCGCCGTGGCGCGCGCCGCACGCGAGGCGAGCGAGGCGATGGGCTACCGGCCGCCGGAACCTCGCCCGGCCGCCGCCCCAGCGTCCGGAGCGGGCGGCCGGGCCGCGCGCCGGCTCCCCGCCGCGGGAGCCTAGGGCGCCGCTGCATCCGTTCCAGCAAGTTTCTGCAACGGCTTGACGCGTTGCAGAAACGGTGTCAATCTTGAGTGGTCGCTGTGATGGCGGCCACAGGAGTGAACCGGAACGAGGAGGTCCCGATGGCGACGATCGCTGACATCGCCAGCGCCGCCGGCGTCTCCAAGTCCACCGTCTCCCGGTCCTTCACGCGGCCCGACTCGGTCAACACCGAGACCCGCGAGCGCGTCCTGGCCGTAGCCGCACACCTGGGCTACAACGCCGCCCCGGTCCGGGCCGAGTCGACCGGGACCGTCGCCCTGTACATCCCGGACATCTCCAACCCCTACTACCCGCCGCTCGTGCGCGCCGTCCAGTCCTCGTGCCGCAGGCAGTCGCTCTCGCTCATCATCGTTGACGGCGACGACGACCCGGAGGCGGATGCCGAGGAGCTCGAGCGGATCATCGGGCGGGTGGACGGCGCGATCGTCTTCGCCCCGAGGCTGGACGCCGCGCGCATCCACGCGCTCGACGCGGTCTCGCCCGTGGTGCTCATCAACCACGTGGTCGAGGGCCTGCCCTCGGTGATCCTCTCCGCGCCGGAGGGAGCCCGCCAGGCGGTCGAGCACCTGGCGGCCCTCGGCCACCGGGCCATCGCGTACCTCGCCAGCTGGGAGGACAACTACACCTCCCGGGTGCGCCTGGCCGCCGCGGAGGAGGCCGCCGACCACCTCGGCGTCACCCTGCGCGTGCTCACCCACGCCGAACCGACCTACATCGCCGGGGTGCGGGGCGCGGACTTGGTCCTCGCCGAGCCCGTCACCGCGGTGATCGCCCACAACGACCTCATGGCCTTCGGGTGCATGAACCGCCTCACGGACCGCGGGATCCGCGTGGGCAAGGACGTCAGCGTCGTCGGGTTCGACGACGTCTGGCTCGCCTCCGCCTCCCGTCCCACCCTGACCACGGTGACCACGCCGTACGAGCGGGGCGGCGCCGTCGCCCTCCGCATGCTGACCGAGCGGATCGGCGACCCCGACCGACCTGCCAGCACGGTCCACCTGTCCGGGGACCTCGTGGTCCGCGACAGCACTGGCCCCGCCCCGGCGCTCGCCTGACCGGCCCCGCGCTTCCTCCTTTCTCCGTTCCGCCCTCAGTGACGAAAGACGAGCTCATGAGCAGCTACTCCGACACGCCGTCCGGCATCGTCGATCCAGACATCGCAACTCCCCAGGAGCAGGCGCGCCGCGTCCGGCGGGCCAAGAAGGCCGCCCTGGCCGCCTTCCTCGGCGGCGCCCTCGAGTACTACGACTTCTTCGTGTACGCGACCGCGGCGTCCCTCGTCTTCTCCAAGATCTTCTTCCCGGCCGGCGATCCGGTGGTCGCACAGATCTCGTCGTTCGCCACCTTCGGCGTGGCCTACGTGGCCCGGCCCTTCGGCGCGATCTTCTTCGGGCACCTCGGCGACCGGATCGGGCGCAAGAACACGCTCGTGCTCACGCTGGTGCTCATGGGCGCCTCGACCTTCCTCATCGGCGCGCTCCCCGACTTCCACGCGGTCGGCTACCTCGCGCCCGTCCTGCTCGTGGCCCTGCGGCTGCTGCAGGGGCTCTCGGCCGGCGCCGAGACGGCGGGGGCCTCGGCCCTGACCATGGAGGAGTCCCCGGTGGGGCGCCGTGCGTTCTTCCCGTCGTTCTCGATGAGCGGCATCTCCACCGGCATCGTCCTGGCCTCGCTCGTGTTCCTCCCCGTCGCCGCGATGTCGAACGCCGACCGCCTCGCCTGGGGCTGGAGGATCCCCTTCTGGTCCTCGATCGTGGTCCTCATCGTCGCGTTCCTCGTCCGGCGCACCCTTGAGGAGCCCGAGGTCTTCGAGGAGAAGGCCCAGCACCACGAGCTCGTGAAGCTGCCCTTCCTCGACATGCTCAAGACCCACCCGGCGCAGTTCATCCAGGTCGCCCTCATGTCCTTCGAGACCGTGACCAACACGTTCATGCAGTCCTTCGGCCTGGCGTACGCCGTGTCCGTGGGCATCAACGCCCAGACCATGCTGTGGGTCAGCATCGTCGGCAACGTCCTGGCCATCGCCACCCAGCCGCTCTCGGCGATGTTCGCCGACAAGTTCGGCCGCAAGCCGATCTTCATCGCCGGCGTCAGCGGCTCGGCCGTGCTCATCTTCGTGTACTTCTGGGCCATCTCCACGGCGAACATCCCGCTCGTCTTCGTGGTCTCGACCCTCATCACGGCCGGCACCTACGCGATGTCCAACGCCATCTACCCGGCCTGGTTCGCCGAGCTGTTCAACGTCCGCGTCCGCTACTCGGGCATGGCGGTCGGCCTCCAGATCGGCATCCTCTGCGCGGGCTTCACCCCGCTGCTCGGCACCGCCCTCGTCGGCAAGGTCCCGGCCAACTGGGGCCCGGCCGCCTGGATTGTGGCCGGCTCCACGATCCTCGCGCTCATCGGCGCCATCTGGGCCCGCGAGACGTTCCGCACCCCGATCCACGAGCTCGGCAACCCGGTGCGCGGCAGCAAGTAGCATCTGGCCCACGGGGACGCGGATCCGACTCCTCACCATCAGGGACATGACCCCTCAACGCGAACACCGTTGAGGGGTCATGTCCCTGTGTTGAGGGGTCATGTCCCTGAGTTCGCGGCCTCACCCTTCTGATGGCCCCGGCGGCGCCGGTGTCCCCCGACGGGCGCGTCGCTGCCGTGGGCGCCGCCATGGTGGAGCTGCATCGCCGTCGTGATGAGCGCGAAGTGGCTGAACGCCTGGGGCGTGTTGCCGAGCTGGCGGCGCGCGTCCGGGTCCCATTCCTCGCTGAGCAGGCCCACGTCATTGCGCAGCTCGAGGAGGCGGCAGAACAGCTTCTCGGCCTCGTCGTTGCGACCGGCGCCGATGAGCGCCTCGACGAGCCAGAAGGAGCACGCGACGAAGATGCCCTCGCGGCCGGGAAGGCCGTCGTCGCTGCTCTCGGGGTTGTACCTCAGCACGAACCCGTCCCGGGTGAGGTCGCGCTGGATGGCCTCGATGGTCCCGATCACGCGGGGGTCGTCGTGCGGGAGGAAGCCGACGCGCGGGATGAGGAGCAGGCTCGCGTCGAGCTCGTCGCTGCCATAGGACTGGACGAACGTGTTGCGCTTCGCATCGAAACCGTGCTCGAGCACGTCGGCATGGATCCGGTCCCGCAGCTCACGCCACCGGTCCACCGGGCCGGGAAGGCCGCTCTCCTCGACGCCCTTGACCATGCGGTCGGCGGCCACCCACGCCATGACCTTGGAGTGGGTGAAGTGCCGGCGCGGCCCGCGCATCTCCCACAGGCCGTTGTCCGGCTGGTCCCAGATCTTCTCGAGATGCTCCATGATGGCGATCTGCAGGTCCCAGGACTCGTCGCCGTCATCGGAGAGGGTGTTGCGGGTCAGCGCGAGGCCGTCGAGGACCTCGCCCCACACGTCCAGCTGGAACTGCCCCGCAGCAGCGTTCCCGATGCGCACGGGGGAGGACCGCTCGAAGCCGGGCAGCCAGTCGAGCTCGGCCTCCGGCAGGCGGCGGGCCCCGTGGAGCGAGTACATGATCTGCAGGTCGGCCGGGTCACCGGCCACCGCCCGCAGCAGCCAGTCCCGCCATGCCGCCGCCTCGTCGGTGTACCCGCCTGCCATGAGGGACTGCAGCGTCCACGTCGCGTCGCGGAGCCAGCAGTAGCGGTAGTCCCAGTTCCGGGGACCGCCGATCTGCTCCGGCAGGGACGTCGTCGCGGCGGCGACGATCCCGCCCGTAGGCATGTAGGTCAGCGCCTTGAGGGTGATCAGCGAGCGCTGGATCGCATCGCGGTATGCTCCGGTCGCCTGGCTCCGCGCCGTCCACTGTTCCCAGTAGTCCATGGTCCGCCGCAGGGCCTTCTCCGCGTCCACGGCCCGGGGGCGGGCCTCGTGGCTCGGACCCCACGTGAGGACAAAGGACGCCCTCTCCCCCGCCGAGACGGTGAACTCCCCCACCGTGCGGAAGTGCGCGCCGTGGAGGGGGACGGTGCTGGCCAGATACACGGAGTCCGGGCCGGCGACGGCGTGCAGGCCCCTCTCGGTGCGGCGAACCCAGGGGACGACGTGCCCGTAGTCGAACCTGAGGACGAGCTCGGTCTGCATCGTGACGGTCCCGCGGACGCCCTCGACGACCCGGACCACGTCCGCCACGCCGTCGCGCGGCGGCATGAAGTCGATGACCCGGACGGCGCCGTCCTCGGTCTCCCACTCCGTCTCGAGCACGAGGGTGCCCTCGCGGTACTGCCGGCGCGTGCACCTCGAGGCGCCGTCCGGGGCGATGACCCATCGCCCCGCCTCGGGGTCGGCGAGCAGGGAGGCAAAGCAGGCCGGGGAGTCGAAGTGCGGCAGGCACAGCCAGTCGATGGATCCGTCCATGCCCACAAGCGCCGCCGTGTGCAGGTCGCCGATGAGCGCGTAGTCCTCGATCCGCGCCATGTCAGGCCCCCTGGACGTCAAGGACGACCTTGACATCGTCCTTCTGGCGCTCGAAGGCCTTCTCGAAGTCGTCCAGCGGCACGCGGCGGGTGATCAGCCGGGCCAGCCAGTCGCCGTCGGCCTTCTTCAGCGCCTCCGCGGCGGCCTCATAGTGGCTGCGGTTGGCGTTGACAGAGCCGAAGACCACGTCGTTGCCGAGCACCGCCTCCCGGTTCGCCGCCCCGACATCGACCGGGAGGCGCTTGCCCGTGGACGAGACGCCGGTGAGGCAGGTGACGGCGTCGAGGCTGTGCCGGGTGATGGTCTCCATGACCACCGACGGTACGCCGGTGCACTCGATGAGGACGTCTGCGAGGACCCCCGAGTCGGTCAGCGTGTCCGTGTGGTAGGTGGCCCCGAGCGCCTTCACGAGGTCCGGCTTCGGACCGTCCTGCACCTGGTCGAAGACGTGCACCTCGAGTCCGCGCTGGACTCCGAGCAGCGCGGCGAGCAGTCCGACCGGGCCCGCCCCCGTCACGACCGCGACCTTCGGCTCGAAGAACGCCCGCTGCCCGATCGCCTCGGTGTGCTGCCACGCCTTGGCCACGATGGTGGTCGGCTCGAGCAGGACGCCCACGCCCTCGAGTGCGGGATCGAGCTTCACGAGGGCGTCCGGGTCGGCGCGGTACTGCTCGCGGGCGAACCCGTGGAGGCCCTTGATGCCGTGCTCGGTGTACTTTCCGTTGCGGCACATGTCCCACTGGCCCTGGGCGCACGCCGCGCACGGCTCCGGGTCGGGGCGGCGCACGATGCCCACCACGAGGTCACCCTCCGCCAGGCCCGAGCCTTCGGGGGCCGAGAGGACGCGGCCCAGATTCTCGTGGCCCAGGATGAGGTGGTCGCTCCCGGCCGGCGCCTCCCCGTACTCGGCCGAGACGATCTCCTTGTCGGTCCCGCAGAGGCCGACGGCGACGACCTCCACGAGCACGCTGCCCTCCGACTCTGCCGGCGCATCCACCTGCAGCAGTTCGAGGGAATCCTTCACACCCGGCCGTACGCCCAAAGCCCTCACTGGGTCCACCTTCCACGCGGTCGCTGTCCATTGTGCTGTCCTGTGAAGCCTTCCCGCGGGTGGGGACCCCGAAACGGATTCTGGGCGGGCGCCGAGGCGGCTCCCAGCGGATTCCCGGCCGGTGTCCCCGCCCGGATTCGGTGCAAGGAGCTCCTATGCTGGGGCCATCATCGAGGCAGCTGACGAGGTGGGTTCCATGGCGCGCAGGCTATTCGGCGAGATTCACCCCATCACGTACCGCATGTCCGTGGCCAAGGGCAGGTTCCTGCGGAATGTCAGTGACCTCCGGCCGTCCCTGCGCCTGGCGAGGACCCGTGATGCGGCGAACCTTCCGGCGGTGGTCTACCGGCACAATTCCCTGATCCGCAGGCGATTGGGCAACGTCAATCCGGAGCTGCAGGAGAACAAGGCCGTGAGCCTGTCCATCGCGGCCCCGAAGGTGGACGGCGTGCTGATCCGCCCCGGAGAGGTGTTCTCGTTCTGGAAGCTGGTCGGGCCGGTGACCGCCCGGCGCGGCTACAAGGAGGGCCTCACGATCGACCACGACCGCGCGGCGAGCGGGATCGGCGGGGGGATGTGCCAGTTCACCAACCTGATCCATTGGATGGTGCTGCACACGCCCCTGGCGATCGTGGAGCACCACCACCACTCGGGGCTCGACCTCTTCCCGGACTTCAACCGGCAGATTCCCTTCGGCACGGGAACGTCCATTGTGTACAACTATTTGGATTACCGATTCCGGAATCCGACCTCGCAGACGTTCCAGCTGCGGGTCTCGGCTGGTCCTGAGTACCTCTCGGGGAGCTCCGCGCGGAATCCGCCCTCCCGCTCAAGTACCACCTCCACGAGGAGGAGTCCTGCTTCTTTCGGGAGGACGGACGCGTCTACCGGCACAACTCCATCTACCGGACCGCGCGGGACAAGCGCACCGGGCTCGAGGTCATGCGCCAGCACTTGTCCACCAACACGGCGCTGGTCCGCTACCCGGAGGAGCTGATTCGCTTCCCGATCCTGGACGGGCGCCCTTCCGTCGCCCCGGTGGACGCCCGCTGACCGGCGGGGACACGCCTAGGGGCTGTCCAGGATCTCGCTGCGGATCAGGAACCGCTTGCCCTCGGGGGCCTCGAGCGAGAAGCCGCTCCCCCGGCCCGCCACCACGTCCACGGTGAGATGCGTGTGGGACCAGTACCCGAACTGCTCCCGGGACATCCAGAAGGGCAGTTCCCCACGGCTGGGCAGGTCGAAGACGCCGAGGAGCACATCCGCGTCGCCCGTGATGAAGTCCCCGGCGGGGTAGCACATGGGCGCGGACCCGTCGCAGCACCCGCCCGACTGGTGGAACATGAGCGGCCCGTGGCGCTCCCAGAGCATGTCCAGGAGGGCCAGTGCGGGCGCGGTCAGCGCGACCCGGGAGAAGTCCTCTCCGGGCCGCACCGGCCGTGCCGCGAGCGCTGCCGCGTGCTCGGTGGCCATCAGTACTTGATGACCACGCGGCCGTCGATCTTCGCGTGGTGCATCTCGTCGAAGACCTGGTTGATCTCCTCCAGGTCCCGCGTGTGGAACGTGGGGTGGATGAGCCCGCGCGCGTAGAAGTCGAGCGCCTCCTCGAGGTCCTGCCGCGTGCCCACGATCGAGCCGCGGATCGTGAGCCCCTTGAGCACGATGTCGAAGATCGGGGCCGGGAAGTCCCCCGGGGGCAGCCCGTTGAACACGATGGTCCCGCCGCGGCGCGTCATGCCGATCGCCTGGCCGAACGCTGCCGGGTGGACCGCGGTGACGAGGACGCCGTGGGCGCCGCCGGTGGCCTCCTGGATGGCCGACGCCGGGTCCTCGGCGAACGCGTTGACGGTCACCTCGGCGCCGTGCTTCTTCGCGAGGGCCAGCTTCTCGTCCGCGACGTCGACGGCGGCGACGCGCATGCCCATCGCCACCGCGTACTGCACCGCGATGTGGCCCAGGCCGCCGATGCCGGAGATGACGACCCACTCGCCGGGCCGGACCTCGGTCTGCTTGAGGCCCTTGTACACGGTGACCCCGGCGCACAGGACCGGTGCGACCTCGTACGGGTCGGAGCCCTCCGGGATCCGGGCGGCGAACCTGGTGTCGACGAGCATGTACTGCCCGAACGAGCCGTCCACGCCGTAGCCGCCGTTCTGCTGGGCCTCGCAGAGGGTCTCCCAGCCGGTGCGGCAGTACTGGCAGGTGCCGCACGCGCTCCACAGCCACGCGTTGCCGACGAGGTCGCCCTCGGCGACGTCGGTGACGCCCTCGCCGACGGCGACGACGGTGCCCACGCCCTCGTGGCCGGGGACGAGCGGGAGCTTGGGCTTGACGGGCCAGTCGCCCTGGGCCGCGTGGAGGTCGGTGTGGCAGACGCCGCTCGAGATGAGCTTCACGAGCGCCTGGCCCGGGCCGGGCGTGGGGACCTGCAGGTCGTCGACGGTCAGTTCGGCGCCGAAGCTGCGGACGACGGCGGCCCTGAACGTCTCGGGAGTGGTCGTGGTCATGGTCATGCTCCTTTGCATGGCGGGGGTTTAGAAGAAGCCGAGCTTGGACTCGGCGTAGGAGACCAGGAGGTTCTTGGTCTGCTGGTAGTGCTCGAGCATCATGAGGTGGGTCTCACGGCCGATGCCGGAGGACTTGTACCCGCCGAACGCGGCGTGGGCGGGGTAGGCGTGGTAGTTGTTCACCCAGACGCGGCCGGCCTGGATGTCGCGGCCGGCCCGGTAGGCGGTGTTGCCGTCGCGGGACCAGACGCCGGCGCCGAGGCCGTAGAGGGTGTCGTTGGCGATCTCGAGGGCTTCCTCGTAGTCGGAGAACTTGGTGACCGAGACGACGGGGCCGAAGATCTCCTCCTGGAAGATCCGCATCCTGTTGTTGCCCTCGAACACGGTGGGCTCGACGTAGTAGCCGCCCGCGAGCTCGCCGGGGAGCTCGGCCCGCTTGCCGCCGGTGAGGACCTTGGCGCCCTCGGCCTTGCCGATCTCGATGTAGGAGAGGATCTTCTCGAGCTGGTCGTTGGAGGCCTGCGCGCCGATCATGGTCTCGGTGTCCAGCGGGTTGCCCTGCTTGATGGCCTTGGTCCGCTCGACGACGTCGCCCAGGAACCGCTCGTAGATGCCCTCCTGGACAAGGGCGCGGGACGGGCAGGTGCAGACCTCGCCCTGGTTGAGGGCGAAGAGGGTGAAGCCCTCCTGGGCCTTGTCGTAGAAGGCGTCGTCCTTGGCGGCGATGTCGTCGAAGAAGATGTTCGGGCTCTTGCCGCCGAGCTCGAGGGTGACGGGGATGAGGTTCTGGGACGCGTACTGCATGATGAGCCGGCCCGTGGTGGTCTCGCCGGTGAAGGCGATCTTGCGGATGCGCGGGCTCGAGGCGAGGGGCTTGCCGGCCTCGACCCCGAAGCCGTTGACGATGTTGAGCACGCCGGCCGGGAGGAGGTCCCCGATCAGCTCGGCGAGGACGAGGATGCTCGCCGGGGTCTGCTCGGCCGGCTTGAGGACGACGGCGTTGCCGGCCGCCAGGGCGGGGGCCAGCTTCCACGTGGCCATGAGCAGCGGGAAGTTCCACGGGATGATCTGCCCGACCACGCCGAGCGGCTCGTGGAAGTGGTACGCGGTCGTGTTCTCGTCGATCTGGGAGAGCGAGCCCTCCTGGGCCCGGATCGCGCCGGCGTAGTAGCGGAAGTGGTCGACGGCCAGCGGCAGGTCCGCTGCCAGGGTCTCGCGGACGGGCTTGCCGTTGTCCCAGGTCTCGGCGACGGCGAGCATCTCGAGGTTCTCCTCGATGCGGTCCGCGATGCGGTGCAGGATGAGCGCGCGCTCGGCCACGGAGGTCTTGCCCCAGCCGGGGGCGGCCTTGTGGGCGGCGTCGAGGGCGAGGTCGATGTCCGCGGCCTGCGAGCGGGCGACCTCGCAGAACACCTTGCCCGTGACGGGCGTGATGTTCTCGAAGTACGCCCCGCCCACCGGGGCGACCCATTCGCCGCCGATGAAGTTCTCGTAGCGGTCCTTGAAGGTGACCTTGGATCCCTCGGTGCCGGGGAAGGCGTAGACGGTCATGGCGAAACTCCCTTGTCTCAGGTGACGTGCCTGCGGCCGGTGGTGCCGGCCCGGGCTGCCGGCGGACCGGCTTGACTGAGAGCGTAGGAGCGGAGGGGTTGCGGGCTGGTTGCAACGGTGTGGCGGGGGTCACAGCTCGACCAAGAGGCGCCCTTCCCCGGGCTCCCACACGGCTCGGGTGCCCAGCGCGGCGCAGAGCCGTTCCATCCGCGCCGCGATGGGCCGCGCGGCGCGGCCGGCAAGGACGGCGCGGCGGTCCACGATGAGGGTGGGCCAGAGCAGGAGCCTCGGGCCGGCCCCACCGTCGCGAGCGCTGCCGCCGAGGTCGAGCATGAAGATGAAGGACTGGTCGTTGCGCTCGACGGGATCGACGGCGTAGTCGTCGATGAAGTCGCCCGCGCCGTAGATGACGGGGCGCCCCCGGTGGACCTCGATGCCCCGGACGATGTGCGGCGAGTGGCCGAAGACGAGGTCGGCGCCGTCCTCGACAAGGGCATGCGCCAGCGCCCGGTGCTCGGCCGGCACCTCGGCGCCCCAGTTCCCGCCCCAGTGCGCGGAGACGATCAGGACGTCCACCGCGGGGCGCGTCGCCCGGACCACCTCGCGCAGGCGGCGCCCGAGCGGGTGCGCGGCGTCCACGGGGGCGTACGCCACCCCCGGGGAGCGCGGCGCGGCGGCCCAGTCGGGGGTGTTGTCGGTGAAGGCGACGAGGCCGACGTCGAGCCCTCCGGCGCGCACGACGGCCGGCGACCACGCGGCGTCGTCATCCGCGCCGGCCCCGGCATGGCGGATGCCCGCCGCGTCCAGCGCCGCGACCGACTCGAGCAGCGCCTCGGGCCCGTAGTCGAGCGTGTGGTTGTTGGCGAGCGAGACCGCGTCGATGCCGGCCGCCGTGAGGCACGCGACGTTCTGCGGGGCGGAGCGGAAGTGGAAGACCTTCCCCGGCCAGGGCGTGCCGCCCCGGGCGAGGACGCACTCGAGGTTGGCGATGCGCAGGTCGGCGCCCGCGAGGACCGGCAGCGTGTCGCCCCAGACCGAGGCGGGCGCCGCGGTGCGCAGCCGCTCGTCGACGAGGCGGCCGAGCATCACGTCGCCCATGAACGCGATCCGCACGTGCGGCCCCCTGCCAGGCCCTCTACCCCGCTGCCGGCGCCCTGCCGCCCACCACGAGGTGCTCCATGCGGGCCCCGAGCGCGTCGATGCTGGGGTCGAACTGGGCGCCCAGGCCGGCGATGCGCACGTAGCCCTCGAAGGCCAGCAGGAGCAGCGCAGTGATGTGCGCGTCGAGCGCGGGCTCCCGCTCCTTGGGCAGGAGGCGGAGGAGCCAGCCGTGCCGGTCCGCGGACTCCTCGAGGTACGGGGACGCGCTGGCCGTGCCGGGATGGGATTCGCGCTGCGCCCGCGTGAAGAGGCGCAGGAGGTCGGAGCCGCCGTCGGGCTCCACCGCCTGGCCGAGGTGGTCGTGCTGCAGCGCGCCGAGGAGCTCGAGCTCCTCCTCGCTCAGCCCGCGGCCGGCGTCGAGGTGGACGCCCACGAGGATCTCCACGGCTTCGGAGCGTTCGCGCCGTCCCGCCCACACGAGCCTGGCGGCGTGCTCCACGAAGGAGCACACGAGCGGGGCGGCCTCGGCGCCGAAGCCGAGCCGGTCGAGTCCCAGCACCGCCTGTGCCGTGCGCTTGGCCCGCATGAGCCAGCCCCAGGCCACCGCGACGGCTCGGGCCTCGTCGAGCTCCTCCCGCGAGCCGTTTTCAATCCAGTGCGCCGGCGCCGGGATGGGGTGGTCGATCAGGGCGACCAGGTCATCGAGGGCATGGGTCCAGCTGTCAGCCGGCACGTTCTCCGCCATGCCACCAGTGTGCGCCCGCGCCCCCGCTGCGGGGGAGGCCCATAGCCTCTGGCGCGGGCCTTGTGGCGTGCGTCGGGCGGGCGTGAGACTGGGGGCATGCCGAACCTGCCGAAGATCAGCCTCCGCACCCCGCTCCCCTTCGACATCCTCGGCGCCCAGGTGGCCGTGGCCGGACTGGGGTCCGCGTTCGAGGGCGTGTACGGGTCCGTCGTGGTGCGCGACGGCGGCGGCCACGTGGTCGCCGAGTCCTACCTGCTCGGCGGGGGCAACGGATTCTCGCTGTTCCACAGCGCCTTCGGCCTGGGCGTGCCGTCGACACCGGAGGGCACCGTCACCGTGCAGGCCACCAACCCGAGCGGCCTGCCCGAGAACGCCGCGTCGGTGACCGTGCCGGTGACCTTCGGGCGGACCCTCATGGGCGGGACGTACTCGGGATTCACGCTCCACACGGTCGTGGAGGGCGACACGCTCTCGGGGATCGCGCAGCAGGTCTACGGCGACGCGGGCAAGGCCGGGCTCCTCTTCACGGCGAACCGCGACATCCTCTTCGACCCGGACGTCATCTACCCGGGCATGGGGCTGCGGATCCCCCTCGCCTGACGCTCGGCGTCGCGTGGAGCGGACGACGCCGGGTGGGATCGTGATGCGCCGGAAGCGGTAGCCCGCAGGGCGAGCGCAGCCTGCACGAGGGCCGCATGGGTGAGGCACTGCGGGAAGTTGCCCCAGTGTTCGAGGGTGTCCGGATCCATTTCCTCGCCGTAGAGCCCGAGGGGCGTCGCCAGGTCCAGGAGGGCCTCGAACGTGCGCTCCGCCTCGCCGTGCCGGCCGGTGAGCGCGAGCGCCTCGACCATCCAGAAGGAGCAGGGGAGGAACGCCCCCTCTCCCCCGGGCAGCCCGTCCCGGCCCGGAGGGTACCGGTAGAGGAGCGGGCCGCCCGCGGCGAGGTCGCGGCGTATCCGCTCCACTGTGGCAACCAGACGCGGGGAACGGGGGTCCTCGAAGCCCAGCCCAGGGAGCATCAGCAGGGCCGCATCGGGCTCGTCCGAACCGTAGGCGCGGCGGTAGGCCCCGGTGGACGGATCCACGCCCCGCGCCCGGACCTCCGCCGCGATCCGCTCCCGGGCCTCCCGCCAGCGGCGCAGCGTGCGCGCCCGCGCTCCCTGCCGCGAGGCGATCCGGAGCGCCCGGTCCAGCGCGAGCCACGCCATCACCTTCGAGTGCACGTGATGTGCAGGGGCGCCGCGGACCTCCCAGATCCCGGCGTCCGGGTCCTGCCAGTGTGCGGCCACGTAGTCGGCGAAGGACCGCATGGCCCGCCACATCTCCGAGGAGAGGGGGTGCCCGCCTCCCGCGGAGGCCCACGCCGCATCCAGCACCCACCCGTACCCGTCGAGCTGATGCTGCGTCGCCGCCAGGTTCCCCACGCGGACGGGTTGGCTGCCCCGATAGCCGGGCCAGCCCGTCAGGGTCCGCTCGGCGGGCACGGGCGTCCCCCACAGCGTGAGCAGCGCCGGGAGGCGGGGCCTGTCCAGCCGGCTGGCATGGAGCAGCCAGCCCAGGAACCGCGCGGCGTCGTCGGCCTTCCCCACGGCCAGGAAGGTGCGCGCGCCAAGGCTCGCGTCCCGGGGCCACGTGTAGCGGTAGTCCCAGTTCCGGAGCCCGCCCGGCTCCTCGGGCAGCGACGTGGTCGGCGCCGCGACCGGCGCGCCCGAGGGCGAGAAGCTCAGCAGGCGCAGGGTCAGCAGGCTCCGCACCACGGCCTCGCGGTGCAGCAGGTCATCGTCGACCTCTGCAGACCACGCCCGCCACCGGTCCTCGTCCGCGGCGACCAGGTCCCAGGCCGAGGCCGGATCGAGGAGCACGAGGGGCTCGCCGCAGGCGATGGAGAGGACCAGGGTGACCGGCCGGCCGGGCACGACGACGGCCCGTGACGGCACTCCGGGCCGCACCGTCAGGGAAGGATCAGCCGCGAAGGACAGGGCGAGGCGCCCGGCCTCGGCCACGAGGTGCTCTCCCCGCCGGCTCCAGCGGCAGCGGGACCTGCCGGGGCGGGGGTCGAGCATGATCGAGACCTCGACGGGCCCCCGGGAAGCGCTGAGCCGGCGCACCAGGACAGAGGCCGGGGCCAGCGAACCCGCAGTCTCCGCCACCATGGCCTCCTCCAGCAGCAGCCGCCCCCCGCCGGTCTCCCACTCCGTCTCGAGCGTGGCCGTCTCGCGCCGGTACCGCCTGGCCCCGGGCGGGACGGGCGCCTCGGGACCGACGGCGAAGGACCCGGCTTGCTCGCCTCCCACGAGGGCGCCGAAGACGGGAAGGCCGTCGAAGGAGGGAGCGCAGAGCCAGTCGACAGAACCGGCGGAGGAGACCAGGGCTGCCGTGCGGGTGTCCCCGAGCAGCCCATAGTCAGCGATCGGGACACCCGGAATGCCCGCCATCATCGCCGTCTCCCTACTGCGGTCCCAGCAGCAGGCCGAGGACCGCGCCGTACAGGACGTGGGCCACCGCGGTCACGACGGGGGTCTGGATCCCGTAGTTCAGTCCGAGCAGGCCCGGTGGCTCGAGGACGGCGCGCGTGGACGGGCCGGAGCGCGCCGTTGCCATCCGCGGGTGTGCGCCCGGCAGGAGCGGCAGGACCACGGTGAGCGCCACCGATGCGTGCAGCGCCCCCAGCAGGGCGCCCGCCCACCAGCTGCTCGCGCCCAGCAGTGCGAACGCCGCCGCGTAGCCGAGGGCGAAGCACTGCCCGGCCGCCAGGTGCAGGAAGAAGCCGAGGACCCGTGCCCGGTCCGGGTCCGGGGTAACCATGGTGCCCAGGAGCAGGGGCAGGTCCATCCGGGTGAGCCCCGCCATCTGGGCGACGATCATCGCAGCGGTCAGGGCGCCCGTCGCCATGAGTCCGAAGACCGCCCATCTGGCCCAGTCCATCTCGCCCCCCTCCGGCTACGGGAAGAAAATCCATAATCCTTTTTACCAATTTTAGATGCCCCGGCGGCCCGTGAACAGGCTTCGGCGCCGCGGGAACGCGCGCAGACACAGGATCCCAATTTGGGATCCCAAGTGCTTGACTGTGGCGCCCCTCACCTCTTATGCTCTCTTTTGGGATCCCAGAACGGTATCCCACCGAGTTCTCGACCAGTTGCGCGGCCCGCTCGGGCACGGCAAGCATGCTCCCTGCTTGCCACCTTCTCCCCAATGCTGTGAAGGAGGACGCATGTCCCTTCGAGAAGAACACCCAGACCACGCCGGTCTGGCCGATGCCCCGGCGCTCGTCGCCGAGGCACCGGCCCACGCGCCGGCCGAGGCGACGGCCAGGGCGAAGCGCACCGGCGTCCGCTGGAGGCTGTTCATCCTGCTGCTGGTCCTCGTGACCGTGAACTACGTGGACCGCGGGTCCATCTCCGTGGCGCTGCCCATCATCCAGAAGGAGTTCGCCCTCTCCCCCGAGCTCGTCGGGCTGCTGCTCTCCGCCTTCTTCTGGACCTATGCGCTCATGCAGGTCCCGGTCGGCTGGCTCATCGACCGGTTCGGCGCCCGCAAGGTCGTCACAGCCTCGTGCGTCGGCTGGGGCGCAGCCACCGCCGCGTCCGGCATGGCCGGCGGATTCCTGAGCATGTTCATCGCCCGCGCCGCCATCGGCGTCACCGAGGCCGGCGTCATGCCCGCCGGCGGCAAGCTGAACGCCCAGTGGATGCACTCCAAGGAGCGCGGGCGCGGCGCGACGATCCTCGATGCGGGCGCACCGCTCGGGGCCGGCGTCGGCGGCATCCTCATCACCTGGCTCATCGCCGCCACCGGCGGCTGGCGGATGTCGTTCGTCATCGCCGGCATCGCCACGGTAGTCCTCGGTGCCGTCATCTGGTGGTACGTGCGGGACAACCCGCGCGACCACCGGGCAGTCAACGCCGCCGAGGCCGAGTACCTCGAGGCCTCGCACGCCGCGGAGGACGCTGAGGCCGAGGCTGCGGGCAGCACCTCCAAGCGCGGCCTCCTGCCGTACCTGAAGTTCCGCTCCTTCTGGGCCATGTGCTTCGGCTGGCTCGGCTTCAACGGCGTGTTCTACGGGCTGCTCACGTGGGGCCCCCTCTACCTCGCGCAGGCCAAGCACTTCAACCTCAGCTCGATCGGCTGGTCCACCTTCGTGATCTTCGGCGCCGGCTTCGTCGGCGAGATCCTCGGCGGCGCCCTCGCCGACCGGCTCCGCGCCCGGGGCCACGGCGCCAACGCCGTCATGCGCACCCTGCTCGGTGCCTCGAGCGTGATCGTCACCGGCGGACTCGTCGGAGTCACGGTCGTCGGCGACCCGATCACCGCCGTCGCCCTCCTGTCCGTGGTCCTGTTCTTCCTCCGCTGGGTGGGCCTCTTCTGGGCGGTCCCCGCAACCCTCGGCGGGCGCACCAACGCGGGCGTCCTCGGCGGCGCGATGAACCTCAGCGGAAACATCGCCGGGTTCGTCACGCCGATCGCCGTCGGCTTCATCGTCGGCGCCACGGGCGGCTACACCTGGGCCCTGCTGTACTTCGTCGGGTCCGCGATCATCATGGGCATCTCGGTGCTCACGCTGGACTACAGCCGGAGGCTTCCGGTCTGACCCGCAGCCGGGCGGGCGGCCCCGCGCCGCCCGCCCGGCACCCACCGTGGTCGAATGGACCACATCAGGCGCGCCGGCCCCGCCGGCCCCGACCACCCGTCAGGAGCGTTCAATGGCACAGCCAGTCGAGGAGTCCCTCCGGGACCGGCCCCTCCGCGAGGTCATCCGTGACACCCTGCGGACCCGGATCTTCGAGGGCTACTACGCGCCGGGGACGCGGCTGATCGAGCGCGACCTCGCCGCCGAGTTCAAGGTCTCCCGGCTCCCGGTCCGCGAGGCCCTGAGGATGCTCGGCCAGGAGGGGCTGCTCGCGGAGCGCGCCACCCGCGGCTCGGTGGTCGCCGGGCTGAGCGAGAAGGAGGTCGAGGACCTCTTCGACGTCCGGGCCTCCCTCGAGGTCCTCGCCTGCCGGCTCGCGTCCCAGCGCGCCACGCCCGAGGACCTCTCCCGGCTCGACGGCCTCCTGGCCGGCGCCGCCGATGCCCTCGCCCGCGGGAGCATCAACGAGGCGCACCGCTTCAACAACGACTTCCACGACGAGGTCACGAGGATCGCGGACAACACGTTCCTCCGCACCGCGCTCGAGCCGCTGCAGGGCCGCATGCACTGGCTCTTCCGCCACGTCACGGACCTGCCCGAGCTCATCGAAGAGCACCGGGACCTCCTCGCGGCCATAGCCAGCGGCGACCCCGAGCGGGCCGCGGCGCAGTCCGCCCAGCACATCGGCAAGTACAGGGAGCAGTACCCGGACACGGTCTGACCGCGGCCCCTGCCCTACCCAAGGAACCACCATGAGACTTCTGGTCATCAACCCCAACATCAGCGAGGACGTCACCTCCCTGATCCGCACCGAGGCCGAGCGGTCGGCCGCCCCCGGCACCGAGCTCCTCGTGCGCACCGCCGCGCACGGCGTCGAGTACATCGAGACCCGCTTCGAGTCCCTCGTCGCCGCGGGGGCGGTCGCGGAGCTCATCGCCGAGCACGCCGGCGAGGTCGACGGCGTCGTGGTCGCCGCGTTCGGCGACCCCGGCATGCCGGCGCTCAAGGAGCTCGTCAGCGTCCCCGTCGTCGGCATCACCGAGGCGGCCCTCTGCGCAGCGGCCCTGACCGGCCGGCGCTTCTCGATCATCGCGATCTCGGACCGCATCACCGCCTGGTACCGCGAGTGCGTCGAGGGCTTCGGGCTCGGCTCCCGGCTCGCCTCGATCCGCTCGATCAAGGACGCGCTGCGGGGCATCGGCAGCGTCCAGGAGGACTTCCGCCCCACTCTCGTGGAGCTCGCCCGCCTCGCCGTCGCCGAGGACGGCGCCGACGTCGTGATCCTCGCGGGCGCGCCGCTGGCGGGCCTCGCCCGGGACGTCGCGGACGAGATCCCGGTCCCGGTCATCGACGGCATCGGCGCCGGCATCCGGCTGACGGAGGCCCTCGTGGGGCTGTCCCCCGGGGCGCACCGGGCCGGCTCGTTCGCCGCGCCCCCGCCCAAGCGCCGCGCCGGGCTCTCGCCCGCGCTGGATGCCGCGCTCGACGCCGCCCAGCTGGCTTCGCAGGGCACCGGCACCGCCGCCGGGGGCCGGGCATGAGCGCCGCCCAGGGGCCCGGCGTGGCCGACCTCGTCATCGCCCACGGCCTCGTCGTCAACGCCACCGGCCGCCGCCGCGCCCACGTGGTGGTCGACGCCGGCCGCGTCACCGCCGTCGTCGACGCCGCCGAACCGGTGCCCGCCGCCCGCCGCGTGATCGACGCGACCGGGCGTGTGGTCGTCCCCGGCGGGATCGACGGGCACTGCCACGTCGCCCAGGTCACCGGCCGGTGGCGCACCCTGGACGACTACGCCGTCACCTCGGCGGCGGCCCTCTGGGGCGGGACCACCACGATCATGGACTTCGGCATCCCCCGGGACGCGGACGAGACCCCGCTCGAGGCCGCCGCGAACAAGCTCGCCCTCGCCGCCGAGGCGCGCTGCGACGTGGCGCTGCACGGGTCCGTCGTCGACTGGGACGAGACCGTCCCGGCCCAGCTCGAGGAGCTGGCCCGGCTGGGCATCCGGTCCGTGAAGATGTACATGACGAACCGGGGCTCCACCATGGCGGACAACGACACCGTCCTGAAGGTCATGCGCGAGATGGTGCGCCTCGACGGGCTCACCTACATCCACGCCGAGCATGACGCGATGATCGTGGACTGCACCCAGGAGCACGCCGACGCCGGCGCCATCGGGATCGGCCACCTGCACGAGACGCGGCCGGAGCTCGCCGAGGAGGCCTCGGTGCGGGAGGTCCTCGCCATGGCCGAGTACACCGGCGCCCCGGTGTACTTCGTCCACCAGTCCACCCCCGGGGCCGTGGACCTCGTGGCCGAGGCCCGGGCCCGCGGGCTCGAGGCGCACTCGGAGACGTGCCCGCACTACCTCGTCCTCGACGACGGCGTGTACTCCTCCCGGTTCCCAGAGTGGTACGCGTGCTGCCCGCCCATGCGCTCGGCGGAGACCGTCGCGGCGCTGCGGGAACGCTTCGCGGACGGCTCCATCCACACCGTCTCGAGCGACCATTCGTGCTACGACCTCACCCAGAAGCGTGAGCGCACCGACGACATCCGGCAGATGCCGCACGGCCTCCCCGGCGTCGAGACCCGTATGCCGGTGGCCTTCACCGCCCTCGCCGAGGGCTGGGACGGCGCGGACGCGCACGACGGCGGGGGCCTCCTCGAGCGGTTCGTCGACCTCTTCGCCGCCGCGCCCGCGCGGATCAACGCGCTCCCGGGCAAGGGGGCCATCGCGCCCGGGTTCGACGCGGACCTGGTCGTCTTCGACCCGTCCGAGGCGCGCACCGTGGACGGGGCGGCGCTGCACATGGGCACGGACTTCTCGCCGTTCCACGGCCGCAGCCTGCGCGGCTGGCCGCAGCACGTCGTCGCCGGCGGCCGCGTGGTGCTCGACGACGAGGGGTTCCACGACCCCGGGCCCGTGGGACGCGTGGTGCAGCGCCTCGGCTACCGCGAGTCGCTCGGCGCCGCGCTGGCCGTCCCGGCCCCTGCCGCCCCCGTGGCCGCCGCCGTCCCGGAAGGAGTCTGACCGTGGTGCAGACCGCACGCCCCGCCCGGCTGGGCATGATCGTCCCCTCGTCCAACACGTGCCTCGAGCCGATGAGCTACCGGATCCTCGGGGACCGCGAGGACGCCACCCTCCACTCCGCCCGGATCCCGGTGACCCGGATCGCGCTCGACGCGGGCTCGGACCGCCAGTTCGACGTCGAGGGCATGCGGGCCGCCGCCGAGCTGCTCGCCACCGCGGACGTGGACGTCATCGCCTGGAACGGCACGTCGGGCTCGTGGCTCGGGCTCGAGCACGATCGGCAGATCGCCACCGAGATCACCGCGGCGACCGGGATCCCCGCCACGACGTCCACGCTCGCGTACTTCGACGCCTTCGCCCAGTTCGGCATCGGGACCATCGGCCTCCTGACCCCGTACACCGCCGACGTGAACGAGCAGGTAGCCGCCCGCTACGCGGCCGAGGGCGTCCGCACCAGCGGGCACCGAGCGCTCGGGCTCAGCGACAACGAGTCCTTCGCCCGGGTGGCCCCGGCCGAGCTCGTCCCAGGTTCCCTCGAGCTCGCCGCGGACCTCCCCGATGCGCTCGTGTACCTGTGCACGAACCTCTACGGCGCCCCGGTCGCAGCGGAGATCGAGGAACGCACTGGCATCCCGGTGCTGGACTCGGTGGCCGTGACCCTCTGGCGCTGCCTCCAGCTCGCCGGCGCCCCTCTCCTCGAGGCGCGCTGGGGCAAGCTGCTCGCCTGAGGCGACTGCAGGCGGCCGGGGAAGCGGACGACGGCGGGGAGCACCCGCCGTCGTCCGCTCGCGTTCGGCGGAGGTGGGGTCAGTGCCGGGCGCCGAGCCGGGACCGCAGCCCCTCGATCAGCACATCGAGCCCGAACTCGAACGCGTCCTCCGCGCGCTGCGCCGGGGCCGGGGCGTGGCTCAGGGCGCGGGTGAGCGTCGGGTATCCCTCCCCCGGAGGCGCCCACACGACGTCGGGCGCGGCCATGTCCAGCGCGGCGCCGATGGCGAACGCGTCGATCGTCGAGATCGCGGCGAGCACCTCGCTCCCCGCGAAGCCGGCCCGCTCGAGCGTGAGCGCGATGTCCTCGTAGAGGCCGAGGACGAGGTCGTCCTGGATGGTCTGCTGGACGAGGAGCGGCGCGAGCCGCGGGTGGCGGGCGAAGCCGTCGCGGTAGGCGCGCACGAGCGAGCGCAGCGCGTCATCCCAAGGGAGGCCCCCGACCACGCCGCGTGGAGCCGTCTCGATGATGCGCCGGCGCATGCGCTCGACGATCTCGTCCCGCCCCTTCACATGGTGGTAGATCGAGGACTGTGTCACGCCGATCCGCTTCGCGACCCGGGGGAGGCTGAAGTCGCCGCTCTCGTCCACGAGGTCGAGCGCTGCGTCCGTGACGGCGTCGACCGTGATGAGGGGCTCGGAAGGGCGGGCCATGTTCGTCTCCCCTCGACCGGTGGACTGGGATCCGCCGCGCTGTCAGGCGGCTCCTCCCGACCCTACCGCGTCTCACTCAGACCTCCCCCTTGTGCTCCCGATCACAGCCGTGCATACTAACCGAAAGCCTTTCGATTAAGGCTTCCGAGATCTCGCCGTCCCCCCTTCGTCCCAGCCCCCCAAGGACTTCCCATGGCCCAGACCGAGACCACCCCCGGCACGCCGCCGGCCGCCGGCGCCCCTCCCGGCGACGGACTCAAGCGCAACGCGATCGGCACGTTCGGGATCGCCTTCCTCGTCATCTCCGCCGCCGCGCCCCTGACGGTGATGGCCGGCGTCGCCCCCGTCGCGATCGACCGCGGGGGCATCGGCGCCCCCGTCGGCTACCTCGCAGCGGGAGTAGTCCTGGCCCTCTTCGCGATCGGCTTCATGGCGATGACGCGGCACGCGAAGGCCGCCGGCGGCTTCTACACCTACATCACCCTCGCCCTCGGCAAGACCGTCGGCCTCGCGGCGGCGATCGTCGCCGTCGTCTCCTACAACTGCCTCCAGGTCGGCGTCTACGGGCTCTTCGCCGTGCAGACGCAGGCGATGCTCTCCTTCGTGTTCGGCCTCGACGTGCCCTGGCCCGTCGTCGCCTTCGCGGCGATCGCGGCCGTCTGGTTCCTCGGCTACAGGGGAATCGACGTCGGCGCCAAGGTCCTCGCGGTCCTGCTCACCGCCGAGACGGCGATCCTCGCCGTCATGGGCATCGGGATCCTCGCCCGCGGTGGGGCCCAGGGCATCACGGCGGGCTCGTTCGCCCCGCAGGCCATGTTCAGCCCCGGCGTGCTCGCCATCCTCGGCATCTGCTTCGCCGCGTTCATGGGCTTCGAGTCGACCGTCCTGTACCGCCGGGAGGCCCGCAACCCGGACCGTGCCGTCCCGCGCGCCACCTTCATCGCCGTCGGCTTCATGTCGGTGTTCTACGCCTTCATCGTCTGGACCGTGGTGCAGGCGTACGGGGACGCGGGCGCCGTGGCCGCGGCGGACAGCCAGCAGCAGGGCATGTTCTTCGCGACCATCGCCCAGTACGTCGGCCCGTGGGCCGAGACGGCCATGTACATCCTCATCGTCACGAGCGTCTACGCGTCCCAGCTCGCGTTCCACAACGCGATCAACCGGTACGTCTACATGCTCGCCCAAGACGGCGTCCTCCCCGCCTTCCTCGGCCGCACGCACCACAGGCACCGGTCCCCGCACCGCGCAGGACAGGTCCAGACGCTGCTCGCCGCCGCCGTCATCGGCCTGTGCGCCGCCCTGGGCGCGGACCCCTACCAGCAGCTGCTCATCTGGGTGAACACCCCGGGGATCTTCGGGATCGTGGGGCTCCAGGGCCTCGTCGCGGTGGCCGCACTCGTGTACTTCCGCCGCCATCCCGAGGCCGCCCGGAGCCGGCTAACCGTACCCATCACGGCGGCGAGCGCCGTCCTGCTCTTCGCCGCGGTCGCGCTGATCGGCATCAACATCGAACTCCTCACGTTCGCCGACGCCCTGACCAACGCGGTGCTCATGTCGATCACTCCGGTGGTCTTCGTGGCGGGCCTGCTGCTCGCCCGCTGGCTGCGCCGCGCCCGCCCGTCCGCCTACGAGCGCATTGGAAGCACCGAAGCCCATGAATCCTGAGCTCATCATCCTCTCCGACACCGTCCACACCCTCGACCCCGCGCACCCGGCGCCCGCCCAGGCTGTTGCCGTGAGCGGTGGCCGCATCGCCGCCGTCGGGACGCGCGACGACGCCGCCCGCTGGGCCGGCCCCGCCACCGAGACCCTCGACCTCGGCTCGGCCACGGTCGTCCCGGGCCTCGTGGACGGGCACGTGCACCCGGTGTTCGGCCTCGACATCACCGCAGGTGCCGACCTGAGCGGCGTGCAGGACCTCGACGAGGTCCGGCGCCTGCTCGCGGCCGAGGCGGCGCGGGTCGGCCCGGGCGAATGGGTCCAGGCGTGGGGGCTCGACCCGAACGCGTTCGACGGCGCACCGGTCACCTCCGCGGCGATCGAGGGCGTGCTCGGCGGACGCCCCGCGTTCGTCCGGCTCTTCGACGGCCACTCGGCGCTGACGAGCTCGCGGGCCCTCGAGATGGCCGGCGTCGACGGGCCGCGGGCGTTCTTGGGCGGGTCCTCGGTCGTGTGCGACGCCGGTGGGCGCCCCACGGGGCTGCTGCTCGAGTTCCCCGCGTGCGAGCTCGTCGCCCGGTGCCTCCCGGCGGTGACCTTCGAGGAGCGGCGCGACCGCCTGGCCGCCGTCCTCGACGGATTCGCCGCCGCTGGCCTCACGGGGGTGCACGTCATGGACCACTCGGACGAGTCGGCGGCGCTGTATCGGGCGCTCGAGGAGCGCGGTGAGCTCCCCGTCCGCCTGCGCTGCGCGCCATGGTGCCAGCCCGGCACCGGACCCGAGGACTGGGCTCGGCTCGCAGCCCGGATCGGCACCGGCGGGCGCCGCTGGGAGGTCGCCGGCATCAAGCTCTTCATCGACGGCACCATCGACAACGGCACGGCCTGGCTGCACGAGCCGGACACGTGTGGCGAGTCGACCTCGGCCTATTGGCCCGCCCCCGCCGACTACGCCCGCGCCGTGACGTTCTTCGCCGAGCGCGGGATCCCGACCGCGACCCATGCGATCGGCGACGCCGGTGTGGGCTACGTGCTCGACGCCCTGCTCGCCCTCGACCCTGCGGCCCGGGCCCGGGCCGTGCACAGGATCGAGCATCTCGAGACGGTGCCGGACACGGTGGTGGAGCGCTTCGTCGGCTCCGGCGTCGTCGCCTCGATGCAGCCCAGCCACTGCACGCTCTACTCCCGGGCCGACCAGAGCGACAACTGGAGCATGCGCCTGGGCCCGGTCCGCGCCGGGCGGGCGTGGCGGTGCCGCGACCTCCGCGACCTCGGGACGACCCTGGTGCTCGGCTCGGACTGGCCGATCGCGCCGTTCCCCCCGCTGCCGATCATCGCGGACGCCCAGCTGCGGCGCAGGGCCGGAACGCGGGAGGAGCCGATCGCGCCGGACCAGGCCCTCACGGCCCGCCAGGCACTGGAGGGGTACACCTCCCATGCGGCGCGGGCGGCGGGGCTGTGGACCGAATCCGGGTCGATCACGCCCCGGAAGCGGGCCGACTTCACCTTCCTCGAACTGGACCCGCTCGCGGCGGGGCCGGACGAGCTCGCCCGGTCGGCCGTGCTCGGGACCGCGGTCGACGGCGAGGTGCGCCTGCGGGACCCCGCGAGCGTGTGACTCCCGGGGGTCCCCGGGAGTCTCCCCGGGTGCTAGCATCCCCAGCATTCCGAAAGCCGCATGCTCGTTCCGACCCTCCAGGAGGCCCGCGGTGCCGAACACCACTTGCCACATGTCGATCTCGTTGGACGGCTTCGTCGCCGGGCCGGACCAGAGCCGCGAGAACCCTCTGGGGCGGCGGGGCCAGGAGCTGCACGCCTGGCACATGGGCGACCCGCGGGCCAACGACGCCGACAGGGCCGCGGCCGGGTGGCTCATGCGACCGCGGGGCGCGTACGTGATGGGCCGGAACATGTTCGGCCCGGTCCGCGGAGAGTGGGACGAGGACTGGACCGGCTGGTGGGGCCCCGAACCGCCGTACCACGCGCCGGTGTTCGTGCTCACCCACCATGCGCACGACCCGATCGAGATGGAGGGCGGGACGACCTTCCACTTCGTCACCGACGGCTTCGACGCAGCCTACGCCGCGGCGCGCGAGGCCGCCGGGGACAAGGGCGTGGACATCGCCGGCGGCGCCTCGACGGTCCGCCAGGCCCTGGCGGCCGGCGTGATCGACGAGCTCACCCTCGACATTGCCCCGGTCCTGCTCGGCTCCGGTGAGCGCATCTTCGACGGGTCCCAGTCTTTCGGCTTCGAGCCCGTCGAGGTGCTGCACTCGCCGCTGGCCACCCACATCCGCTACCGCCGGCCCAGCTGACCCCGCCGCAGGGGGCTAGCGGTTTTCCAGGAGCGATTCGACCTGATACGGGTCCAGGAGGCCTGCTGCGATGGCGAGGTCGCCGACGCTCTGCCCCGTGGTGAGGGCCTGGTGGGCGAGTTGGGCGGAAGCCTCGTAGCCGAGCAGGGGCAGGAACGCCGTGGCCTGCGCGGTGGAGGTCCGGGTGCGGGAGCGCAGCTGGGCCTCGTTTGCCTCGATGCCCTCCACGCACAGCCGCCTGAGGACGGCGCAGCCGTTGCCGAGCCACTGGACGGATTGGAGGAGGGCGTGGGCGATGGCCGGCTCGAAGGCGTTGAGCTGGAGCTGGCCGTTTTCGGCGGCCATGGTGACGGTGGTGTCGGCGCCTGCCACGAAGAAGGCGATCTGGTTCATCACCTCGGGCATCACGGGGTTGACCTTGCCCGGCATGATGGACGATCCCGCCTGGCGCGGGGGGAGGGTGATCTCCGACAGTCCGGCCTGAGGTCCGCTGGCGAGCAGGCGCAGATCGCTGGAGATTTTGGAGAGCTTGATCGCGGTGCGCTTCAGGGCTCCGGAGAAGGTCATGAAGGCCCCGGTGTCCCAGGTCGCCTCGACGAAGTCCTGCGAGCGGACGAGGCGGATCCCGGCCGACTCCGAGAGCCGCTGGAGGACTTCTGCCGGGTAGCGGGGGTCGGCGGTGATGCCGGTACCGATGGCGGTGGCACCGAGGCTGCACTCGCGCAGCAGGTCCGAGGCATCGCGGAGCCGGAGGATGTCCTCTCTGATGGTCACGGCGAAGGCGGTGAACTCCTGGCCGAGTGTCATCGGGACGGCGTCCTGGAGCTGGGTGCGGCCGATCTTCGGGATGGATGCGAAGTCCCTGCCCTTGGCGGCGAAGGCCGCGGCGAGGCCCTCGAGCTGGGCGGTGAGGTCCTCGAGGGCGAAGAGCAGGGCCAGTCGGGCGGCGGTGGGGTAGACGTCGTTGGTCGACTGGCACCGGTTCACGTGCGCGATCGGGTCGAGGACCTCGTAGGAGCCGGGCGCATGGCCCAGGCCAAGGAGTGCGAGGTTGGCGATGACCTCGTTGGCGTTCATGTTCGTCGAGGTCCCGGCCCCGCCCTGGACGACGTCGACGGGGAAGGCGTCGTAGGCCTCGCCGCGCAGGATGGTGTCGCAGGCCGCCGCGATGGCTGCGCCGACGCGGGCCGGGATGAGGCCGAGGTCGGTGTTCGTGAGGGCGGCGGCCTTCTTCACGTGGGCGAGGGCGTGCACGAGGTGGCGGTGGCGCCCCACGGGAAGGCCGCTGATCGGGAAGTTCTCCAGGGCGCGCTGGGTGTGGATGCCCCAGAGCGCGTCCCGGGGCACGGACAGGGTGCCGAGGCTGTCGCGTTCGAGCCTGGACCCAGGGATCTCTGTGGTCATGAGGAGATCGCCACCACCTTGGGCTGGGTCATGTCCTCGTAGGCGAAGCGGACGCCCTCGCGGCCCATGCTGCCGTACTTGGATCCGCCGAAGGGCATCGCATCGAACCTGTAGTCGGAGGAGTCGTTGATCATGACGCCGCCGGCGTCGATGGCCCGCGCGGCGCGGAGGGCGCGGTCCAGGTCACGGGTGAAGAGGCCGGCCTGGAGGGCGTACTCGCAGTCGTTGGCCGCCTGGATTGCCTCCTCCTCGGTCGCGAAGGGCTCGAGGAGGACGATGGGGGCAAAGGCCTCCTCGCTCCAGAGGGCGCAGTGGTGGGGGACGTCGGTGAGGACCGCGGGCGTCAGGACGGGCCCGTGCAGCTCACCGCCGGCGAGGAGGGCCGCGCCGGCGGCCACGGCGTCGTCGATCCTCCGCTTTGCGGCTGCCGCGGAGGCGGTGCTGATCATCGGGCCGACATCGGTTGCCATGCTGTCGGGGTTGCCGACGACGAGGGCCTCGGTGGCGGCCACGAAGGCCTGCCTGAAGTCCTCGTAGACATGCTCCTGGATAAGGATCCGCTGGGTTCCGATGCAGTTCTGCCCGGCGGCCCAGAAGGCGCCAGAGACGCAGGAGGCGACGGCGGCGTCGAGGTCGGCGTCGTCGAAGACGATCACCGGGGCGTTCCCGCCCAGTTCCATGGCGAGCCGCTTGATGCCGGCGTTCGCTGCGATGGCCCGGCCGGTGGCGAAGCCGCCGGTGAAGGAGACCATCCGCACCAGCCGGGACGAGATGATCGTCTGGGCCACGTTCCGGTCGCCGAGGACGACCGTGATGACCTCGGCGGGGAGGCCTGCCTCCACGAGGAGGTCCACGAGCATCAGCGCGGTCAGGGGGGTGAGCTGGGAGGGCTTGAGGATCACGGGGTTGCCGCCCGCGATGGCCGGACCCAGCTTGTGGGCCACGAGGTTGAGCGGGTCGTTGTAGGGGGTGATGGCGGCGATCAGTCCCAGCGGTTCGCGGGTGAACCAGCCGTGACGGTTCTCGGAGCCTGCGAACGCGTCGAACGGGATCACTTCCCCGTGGCTGCGCCGGGCCTCGGCCGCGGAGAGGCGGAGGGTGTTGACCGCACGGGCGACTTCCTTCCGCGCCTGGCGGAGGGTCTTGCCGGCCTCGGAGACGATGAGCCCGGCAGCCTTCTCCGCTCGTGCTTCGAGGAGCTCGGCAGCCTTGTCGAGGATCCGGCCGCGCTCGTGCCGGGGCAGGGCCGCGGCCGTCCCGGCGGCAGCGGCGGCGTGCTCGACCTCCATGAGCGCCTCCGCGGGGGTGCGCTGGGCAAGCGAGGCGAGCAGGGCCCCGGTGTACTTGTCGGTGACCCGCAGCTCGGCGGTCGAGGAGGTGGCAACGGCATCGAGGGTCATGGGCTCAGGCATGGACGGACCCCTTCGTGGAAGCGTCGACGGCGATGATGTCGGACAGGAGGGCATAGGCGGTCTCGGTGCGGCCGGCGCCGGGCCCGGAGACGGTGACGGGGCCCAGGAGGTCTGTGTCGAAGGCGACGGCATTGGTGGCGCCTGAGATGCCGGCCAGCGGGTGCCCGGCGGGCAGCGCGAGCGGGGAGACGGTGGCCTCGACGGAGCCGTCCTCGAGCCGGGTGGCCTGGCCGATGAGCTTCCAGCGCCTGCCCTCGCCGAGGGCGCGCACGACGTCGTCCGGGGTGATGTCCTGGATGCCCGTGGTCGTGACGTCTTCAGGCTTGAGGTCGGCACCGAGCACCTCGTTGGCGAGGATGGCGACCTTCAGGCGCACGTCGGAGCCGCCGATGTCCGCCGTAGGATCGGCTTCGGCGTAGCCGAGCTCCTGCGCGTCGGCGACGGCCTGGCCCAGGGAGAGGCCCGTCTCCATCTGCCCCAGGACGTAGTTGCTCGTGCCGTTCAGGATCCCCTGGACTCCCTTCACCTCAAGCCCTGCGAGCATCTGCCGGGCCAGGCGCAGCACCGGGGTGCCGCTCATGACCGCGCCCTCGAATTCGAAGCGCACCCCATGCTTCCGGGCCAGCGACGAGAGCTCCTCGCCGTAGAGGGCGGCCGGGCCCTTGTTGGTGGTCACGACGTGCTTTCCAGCCTCGAGCGCCCAGCGCACATGGGACACGGCGGGCTCGCCGTCGACGGGGCTGGTGAACGTTGCCTCGACGACGATGTCGGCGGTGCTGTTCCGGATGACCTCCTCGTTCCGGGGCTCGGCGCTCCCGCCCGGCATGCCCTCGAAGGACGCGCCCCGCGGCAGCGCGAGGACATGGGCCAGATCGATGCCCTCGGCCTGCACGAGCGAGCCGAGGCCGAGGTCGGTGATCGCGACGACCTTCAGGTCGAAGCCGAGGGCCTCGAATCGGCCGCTGTGGTCGCGGATGAGCTCGGCGAGGGCTCGATTGACGCCGCCGAACCCGATGAGGGCGAGGCTGTAGGTGGTCACTGGGTCTCCTTCAGGTGTGGCCGGTTGAGGGTGCTTCCAGCCTCGCCTGCAGGAATGTCAGCGTTCCATGGGCCATCTGCCCATTCGGGATGTCGGAACGCCCAAAAGACCGCTCCCGACGAACAGGGCGCCCGATGTCCGGCTCAGGAGTGGATTCGGGGGCCGGGCGCGGGTGACTCCAGCAGCTCGCCCAGCGTCCGCGCGGCGGATTTCAAGGACTGGCGAATGGCCTCTTCCTGCGGTACCACGTCCTGCTGCCTTCCCAGGACTGCTATCGCTCCCCAGATACGGGAATGCGAGTCCCGAATGGGCGCGGCGTACTCAGTGATCCCGTGCTCGAACTCGTCGTGGGCGGCGGTCATCCCCTGAGGACGGTCGCGTTCGTTGGCAGCCACCAGTTCGTCTGCTGAGTGGGCAGCGTTGGGGCCACCGACCCCGATCAGCTCGTAGCCATCGAGCACCGAGAGGACGTCTTCGAGGCTGTGGTCGAGGAGAAGGGCGCGACCGGCGCCGGTGCACCAGCACGGCGTCACGAGACTCGCCGCCGCGGGGCGTTGCTCGGCGGCGGATTCAGTGCGCAGGGCACGCACGAGCACCCCGTCGAGCACGGACAGGCGAGCGCTCGCCCCGAACGCGACAGCGAGGCGTCGCAGGATCGGCCGGCTCTGGGCGAGGACGCCGTGCGCCAGCGATGCCGGCAGGGCGAAGAATCCGCGGGACACGCGCAGGGTGGAGTCATCGCTGCGCTCGAGGAAGCCGCGGTCGCAGAGTTCCTGGCTCATCCTCGAGGCCTTGCTGCGCTCGATTCCGACTTCGTCAGCGAGCCTTGCGACGTTGAAGCCTGAGCGTCCGGACATCTCACGGTGGAGGACCGTGTTGATGATCTGCAGTCCGGTCCTCAGTGAGGAAGCGCCCAGAGCCCTCGGAGGATGTGCCGTCACGTCTTCGAATATAGCGAGCAGGGAGGGCCCTACCGAGCATCGGCCCGCGGTGCGGACCCGCTCAGGTGGAGGACTGACGGTTGCTGCTGCGGTTGACAACCTGGGCGAGCGTCAGTGCGGTGACGGTATCCCTGACGCCGGGCATCTGGGCGATCTGTTCCCAGATGGCCCGGACCCGATCGAGGGAGGGCGCCTCGATCCGAACCATGAGATCGAGTTCGCCGCTGAGCACGTCGCACAGGACGATCTCGGGGATGCCCTTGAGCGCGGCAAGGACCTCGCCGCCGCGCATCCGGTCCCTCCGGTGGACGAGGACGAGGGCAGAGGCGAGGTTGTTCTCGGCCTTGCCTTCGCCAGCTCGGATGATGGTGTAGCCCTGGATATGGCCATCCCGTTCGAGGCGGTCGATCCGTTGTCGGACGGCATTTCGCGAGAGCATGACGCGGCTCGCAAGCTCGGCGTGCGGCAGCCGCGCATTGCGGGCAAGCTCACTGATGATCTTCTCGTCGATAGCGTCGAGGCGCTCTGGCCGGTGCATGCGTTCCTTCGTCGTGATGTTCAGAGGGTGTCCCCGGCAGCTGCCCCACCGGGGACACCCTTGACCCGGTCAGCGGGCAGGGCAGATGGCAATCACCCGGGCCGGGAAGCCCGATCCTCCCCGCGGCTTGGGCCACGTGGCGATGAGCAGCGCGCCTGCTTCCGGCACCTCCTGCAGGTTTGCCATGAGTTCGATCTGCCATCGGTCGCGTTCGAGCACGTAGCGCTCCAGGCTGTAGTCGCCTTGCGAGGTGGCTGCGCCCGGATCGGTATCCGTCTGCTCGTGGCCGATCGCCGTCGCCCCTGCTTCCTCGAGGAGGTACTGCAGCACCTCGGCCGACCAGCCCGGACAATGGCTCACGCCCGCCTGGTCCACGTTCGCCATCGCGGCACGATCCGGCCATCGCAGACCCCATCCAGTCCGGAGCGCCACGAAGGCGCCTCGCGGGATCTGCCCATGGCGTTCCTCCCACGCTGCCACGTCGGCCAGCGTCGGTGTCGCGTCCGGATCGGCGACCGCACGCTCCGAGATGTCGAGGACGACCAGAGGCAGGATCATCTCCTCGACCGGAATCTCGTCCACGGTCCTGGCACCCTCGATGAAGTGCACGGGAGGGTCCACGTGGGTTCCCCATTGGCCGACGATCGTGTACTGGTGCACGTTGAATCCGGCACCGGCGCTCATGTCGAAGAGCATCTCCCGATGTTCGTCAGGGAAGGCAGGAAAGTGGGGCTGACCCGGATGGAAGGCGTGGGTGAGGTCGACGAATCGGGCGTTCGCTGCCAGGTCCCGGCAGACGGACCACAGGGCGTGTTCAGTAAGGCTCTCCATGACGTCTCGTCCTCTCTTTCGTTTCAGGCGGTGGCACTCGTGGACGCCAGCAGAAGGGCTGCCAGCTCTGAGGGGCTGCGTACGGAAGTGGCCGCACCGACTGCCTCGATCGGTGACCCGTATCCCCACTGCACGTAGACGGTGGGGAGTTGTTCAGCCGCCGCGCTCGCGACGTCATAGGCCCGGTCACCGACCATGACGGGACGAGCCACGTCGACGCCGCTGCCGGAGAGGCGGGCGAGGCACTCTCGGATCACCGACCTCTTGGACGTGCGGCCTGCCTCATCCGAGGTGCCGCAGACAGTGGTGATCAGGTCTCCGAGACCGTGGTGCCGGATCATCCGCACCGCCTGGTCTTCGACCTTGGAGGTGGCGACCGCCATGGGCATCCGAGCCGCATCGAGGGTCTCGATTGCCTCTCGTATTCCGGCGAAGAGGGCGCTGTTCACGGCACCTGCCCGAGCGTACTCAGCCCTGTAGGCCTCCAGAGCCGTCCTTGCGGTGGGTTCGTCCAGGCCGAGGACCTCTCGGAAGGACTGGTACATGGGCGGTCCGACGAACGTGCGCAGGACTCCTTCGTCGGGGACCACGGCCCCGACACGGATCAGCGCGGTGCGCGCGCTGGCGATGATCCCGGGGGCCGAGGCCACCAGGGTTCCATCGAGGTCGAGCAGGACGCAGGTGGGGTTCATCGCCCAGCCTTCGCCCGGCGCCCGTGGCGGAGGTAGAAGTACAGGTAGCAGGCCCCCACGAAGGGAACCCCGAAGTAGAGGGCAGTGACCTGGGTGGGGTCCGTGGCGACACCGACGAGTGAGAGCAGGCACAGCCCGAAGGCGAGGACGGGGACCACGGGGTAGAACGGCGTCCTGTAGAGCAGGGCGCGAACGTCCCCGCCGCCGCGGACGAACGCCCGCCGGTGGAAGAACTGGGAGGCAGCGATGGACATCCAGACGGCGACGACGGCGAATCCGGCGATGGAGACGAGCACCAGATAGACGGTCTCCGCGGAGACCACGCTGCTGAGCAGGGAAGCCAGGCCCCCGAGCATGCTCACCACGAGGGCGACCATCGGGACTCCGCGCCTGTTCAGACGGCCCAGGGCCTTCGGCGCGTGGCCCTCTTCTGCCAGGGAGAAGAGCATCCTGGCGCAGGAGAAGAGCCCACTGTTCCCGGCCGAGAGCAGGGCCGTGATGATGACGAAGTTCATGATGTCCGCCGCGTAGGGGATGCCGAGGGCGGAGAGCACCGTCACGAAGGGGCTCTGGTCGAGACCGACCTGGTCGAACGGGATGATCGCCGCGATCACGGTGATCGATCCGACGAAGAAGATCAGCAGCCGCAGCACCGTGATGCGCAGGGCCTTGGGTATTGCCGTCTCCGGGCTGGCGGTCTCACCCGCGGCGACGCCGATGAGCTCCGAACCGGAGAAGGCGTAGAACGCCGCCAGGACAGTCGCGAGGACGCCCGTGACTCCGCCGGGGAAGAGCCCCTGCGGCGTGGTGAAGTTCGCGAAGAGGACCGGGAAGGATTGGCTGCTGCTCGCCAGAGGGTGGAACCCCACGAGGGCGGCGCCGCCCAGGACGATGAGCACGACAACAGCGCTGACCTTGATGAGCGAGAACCAGTACTCGGTCTCGCCGAAGACTCTGGATGAGATGGCATTGACGGTGAAGACAACTGCGACAAAGACCGCCGCCCACACCCAGACGGGGACGTCGGGGAACCATCGCTGCATGAGGATCCCGGACGCGGTGAACTCTGATCCGAGCGCCACCGCCCAGCACAGCCAGTAGAGCCAGGCTGTAGTGAACCCCGTGGCCGGGTTGATCGAGCGGGAGGCGTAGATGTGGAAGGCGCCCGAGACCGGGTAGGCGACGGCGAGCTCACCGAGGCAGGCCATCACCAGATAGACCACGAGGGCACCGACGACATAGGAGATGACCGCCCCGAGGGGACCGGCCTGCGAAATCGTGTATCCGGTGCTGAGGAACAGACCGGATCCGATGACGCCGCCCATGGCGATCATCACGAGGTGGCGGGTGGTCATGGCACGACGGAGCGTGCCGTGCTTCTCGGCCACCTCGGGAGTGGGCGGCTCGTCGTACCGGGAAGTTGTGGGCATGGACATGCTGCGTCCTTTGGGAAGGAGGGCTGTTGGGGGTCAGAACGGCATGATGGCGCGCGCCTTGGGGGCAGGCCCGGCCGTGGATGTCCGGCGAGGCCGTTCGGTAGCGAGGGTCTTGGGGATCACCCGGCGGTGATGAGGTCAAAGGGGGCTGTGAGTTCCAGGACGGGAACCTCCCAGGGGTGCGCCGCCAGAATCTGGCCGAGGACCTGGGAGATCTCGTCTTCGGGGACGGAGTGGTCCACGTGGACGGTCACCGTCAGCGTCGGGGAAAGAGTCCTCTCCCCGATGGCGCCCAGCGCAGGGGTGGCCCCGCTCCGGGTCGTGAATCCCTCGGCGCCGAGTCCGACCTCATAGACGTCGCCGTAGACCCCGAAGTCCCCCACGCAGGAGGAGGACTCGAGCACGTCGATGAAAGCGCCGAAGGAGTCGTCGCTGCGAAGCGCGCCGAGGTCGCCGGCAGAGACGCGAGCCAGCGTGCTGTGTGAAACCGGCCAGTACACCTTGATGGCCCGGACCTTCCGACGGGTGATCGGGCCGTCGGCGATCTTTGCGTCACGGTGGTGCATCCGGGGGCTCGCAGTCATGGGCTCGTCTTCCTCTTGGCGCCCGAAGGGGCTCGCGTGATGGGTGCGCCACACCGTGGGTGTCGCGCAAGTCACAGCCTAACCGTGCGTTATCCGCATGACAAGATGCTTTTAGTGCACCTTTCCCGGTTCGATCGTGTCCCTTAGGGTTCAAGGAGGGCAAAGGAGACCCCCTCCGGCGGGCCCTCGGGAGAAGAGAGCGCGGTGGCATGGATTCGAGCATGGGCAGGGGACTCGACATTCTCGAGGCTCTCGCGCAGACGACGGCGGGCGGCCTCCTGGGGACCTCTCCTGCTGGCCTGTCCAAGCACATGGGACGCGACCGCAGCCAGATCTCGCGGAGCCTCGCAGTCATGGCAGAGGAGGGCTACGTCCTTCGAGCATCGCGGAACGCCTCTTTGAACTGGCGGCTCTATGCCGATGCCCAGGAGCTGACCGCCCATCGCCTCCGCACTGACGGACAGACCGCCCTGGAAGGCATGGTCGAGGACACGGGCGAAAGCTGCTATCTCGGAGTCCTCATCGGCGACACCACCGTGACGATCGCTGAGCGCGTGCCGCCCGGGAGCAATCAGGTCGGCTCCTGGATCGGAAGGCCCTACCCGGCCTACTGCAGCGACTGCGGCCAAGCTCTCCTCAGCGACGCCGACGATGCGGAAGTGGCGGCAGTCCTCGCCCGGACCGACTTCGCCCCTCACGGCCCGAACACCCCAGCCGACCTGGATGACTTCCTGCGACGGCTCGAGGGGACGCGTCGGCGAGGCTATTCGATCGTCGACGAGGAGGCCGAGCCCGGCCTCTACTCCGTCGCGGCCCCGGTGAGGGACTTCAGGGGGGAGGTCGTCTCTGCCCTCCAAGTCGTCGGGCCCAAGGCACGCATTGCCCCCATGCTCGAGACCTGTGCGGGCGCGGCACTCCGATGGGCGCGCTGGCTCGAGGGATGTCTCCAAGCACCACCCGGCGCAGCATCCGGGCCCGCGCGGGCATAAGCTACGCTCCTGGCTTGCTGTTTCGTCTGGCCCATGGCCCAGGTGGGTACAGTCACCGCATGGATGCAGCACGGATACGAACAGAGGCATGACTTGGCAGGGAACGCGACCTTCCGCCACAGCAACACTGCGCTGCTCTCGGTGAGCAGCGTCGAGGCTCCGAGGATCGTGAGCTCCACGGACTTCGACCGGAGGCTCGCCTCCACGCTGCGGCGGCTGAAGTTCCCCCCGCGGCTGCTGGAGCGCGTTGCCGGCGTGACGCACCGCCGCTGGTGGGCCGCCGGGACGTCGTTCGACGACGCCGCCATGGAGGCGGGCGCCAAGGCGCTGGCGGAGGCAGGCGTCGAGGCGTCCGAGGTCGGGCTGCTGATCAACACCTCGGTGACCCGGCGCAACCTCGAGCCCTCCGTCGCGGTGAAGATCCACCACGGGCTCGGCCTGCCCTCGTCGGCGATGAACTTCGATCTGGCCAACGCCTGCCTCGGATTCGTCAACGGCGTCATCCTCGCGGCCAACATGATCGACTCCGGCCAGATCAGGTACGCAGTCATCGTCAACGGCGAGGACGCGCAGGCCACCCAGGAGGCCACGCTGGCTCGGCTGCAGCGGCCCGAGACCACCCGTGAGGACTTCAGCCGCGAGTTCGCCACGCTCACGCTCGGGTCCGGGGCGGCCGCCGCCGTCCTCGGCCCCGCGGACGAGCACCCCGGCGCGCACCGCCTCGTCGGCGGGGTGATGCGCGCCGGCACCGAGCACCACGAGCTGTGCGTGGGCGGCGTCGACGGCATGACCACGGACACGAAGGGCCTGCTCGACGGCGGGCTCCGGCTCGTGGTGGACGCCTGGCACGAGGCCCAGCCGGAGTGGGACTGGGCTGCCATGGACCGCTACGTCACCCATCAGGTCAGCAACGCCTACACCCAGGCGATCATCAGGGCCATCGACCTGGATCCGGACAGGGTCCCGATCACGTTCCCGCACTGGGGCAACGTGGGCCCCGCTTCCCTCCCCATGACCCTTGCCGCCGAGGCGCAGTCCCTCACCGCCGGGGACCGGGTCCTCTGCATGGGGGTCGGCTCCGGGCTCAACACGGCCATGATGGAAATCGTCTGGTGACTCCGCAGTGGCCCGGGGTGGACCCGGACTGGTCCCGCACCGTCTCCGTGAAGTCCACCTCGGCCGTCGACGCGCCGGGCACGGTGCGCCGCTGGCACCTGCTGGACAACGCGGCCGAGCTCTCCCGCCGGGGCCTGGTCCCGGCGGGCACCCTGCTGTGCGTCCACGGCAACCCGACGTGGTCGTACCTGTGGCGCACGCTGCTGGCCGCCGGGTCAGACCCGGCCCATCCGTGGCGCGTGGTGGCGGTGGACCAGCTGGACATGGGCTACTCGGAGCGCACCGGCACCTTCCGGCGTCTGGCAGACCGGATCAACGACCTCGGCGACCTCACCGACGCGCTGGACCTGGACGGGCCCGTCGTCACGGTAGGCCACGACTGGGGCGGGGCGGTCAGCCTCGGCTGGGCCCTCGCGCACCCGCGGGACCTGGCCGCCGTCGTGCTGACCAACACGGCCGTCCACCAGCCGTCCGGCTCGCCGATTCCGCCGGCGCTGCGCCTCGCGCTGCACCCGGCCGTGCACCGCTGGGGCACGACGACCTCGGACGCCTTCCTGCGGGTGACCCACGCCTTGGCCCGGCCTGCGCTGCCGGCCGAGGTCCGCCGGGCCTACATGGCCCCCTACCGCGGCGCCCGCCGGCGCGCCGGGGTCGGGAATTTCGTGGCGGACATCCCCCTCGGCCCCTCCCATCCGAGCTTCGGAATGCTCAGCGCCGTGGCGGAGGGGCTGCGGGACCTGCAGGTTCCGGCCCTGATGCTGTGGGGCCCCCGGGACCCCATCTTCTCCGACCGGTACCTCAAGGACCTCGTCGGCCGGCTTCCGCACGCGGATGTGCACCGCTTCGAGGGCGCGGGCCACCTCCTGGCCGAAGACCGGGACATCGCCGCACCGATCTTCCAGTGGCTCGGCGAACGGAACGTCGCCCGCGCCGGCGAGCCGCCGGCGTCGGACGCCGCGCTGGCCCCCGAGGAGTTCCGCCCGCTGTGGAACCAGCTCGCCGAGCACGCCGCAGGGCCGGCGGCCTCAGATCTGGCGGTGGCGGAGATGTCGCCGGAGGGTGCCGTCAGCCGCTCGCTCAGCTGGAAGCGGCTGGACCGGGACATCACCGAGCTCGCCGCCGGGCTGCGCGAAGCCGGCGTCCGCAGTGGCAGCCGGGTGAGCCTGATGGTTCCGCCCGGCGTGGACCTCACGGTGGCCCTGTACGCGTGCCTGCGGCTGGGCGCCGTGGTCGTGGTGGCCGACGCCGGACTGGGCACCCGCGGCCTGAGCCGCGCCGTGAAGGGCGCAGCCCCCGACTTCCTCATCGGCATCGACAGGGCGCTCGCGGCCGCCGCGGTGCTCGGCTGGCCGGGACGTCGGATCAGCGTGCGCGACCTCCCGGCCGCGCGCCGCCGCCTCCTCGGCGTCGAGACATCCCTCACTGCCCTGGCCCGCCGCGGCGCGGCGCTCGGATCGGACCGGCGGATGTCCCTTCCGGACCCCGAGGCTCCTGCCGCGGTCCTGTTCACGTCCGGCTCCACGGGCCCCGCGAAGGGCGTGGTCTACACGCACCGGCAGCTGGCGGCGATGCGGGACACCGTGGCCCGGACGTTCGGCATCGGTCCCGGTGCCCGGCTGGTGGCCGGGTTCGCCCCGTTCGCCCTGCTGGGGCCGGCGCTCGGCGCCGTGTCGGTGACGCCGGCGATGGACGTCACGGCCCCGCGGACCCTGACCGCCCGTGCGCTGGCTGACGCCGCCGCTGCCATCGACGCCACGGTGGTCTTCGCCTCGCCCGCGGCGCTGCGCAACGTCCTTGCCACCCAGGACGGTCTGGGTGAAGCAGGACGGGAGGCTCTGGAGCGGGTCGAGCTGCTGCTGTCTGCCGGGGCGCCCGTGCCCGGACCGCTCCTGGCCGAGGTGCAGCGGCTCCTGCCGCACGCTTCGCTGCACACCCCGTACGGGATGACGGAGGCGCTGCCGGTCACCGACATCAGCCTCGGACAGATCCAGGCGGCCGACGCCGATGCTGCCGCCGGCACCGTGGCGGGCGCCGGCCACGGCGTGTGCGTCGGGCTGCCCGTCCACGGCGCCCGCGTCGCCGTCGTCCCGCTCGCGGCGGACGGCACGGCCCCCGGGTCCGACCCCGTGACCGAGGCCGGCGTGACGGGCGAGATCCTGGTCAGCGCCCCGCACGTCAAGGACGCCTACGACAGGCTCTGGCTGACCCAGCGGGAGAGCGCCAGCCTGCCCGGGTGGCACCGCACCGGGGACGTGGGGCACTTCGACGCCGCCGGCCGGCTGTGGGTGGAGGGGCGGCTCGCCCACGTCGTGACCGCGCCGGGCGGCGTGGTGACGCCCGTGGGCGCCGAACAGGCGATCGAGCGCCTGGACGGCGTCCGGCTGGCGGCCATCGGCGGGGTCGGGCCCGCGGGCACGCAGGCCGTGGTGGCCGTCGTGGAGACCGTGCCGCCCACGCGCACGGCCGGTCCTGCGGCACCGGGGCTCGCGGGACAAGTCCGCGGCGCGGCCCGCCAGGCCGGCGTCGGGGTCTCCGCCGTGCTCGCGGTCCCCGCGCTGCCGGTGGACATCCGGCACAACGCCAAGATCGACAGGACGCGCCTGTCCCGCTGGGCGGCGCGGGCGCTGGCCGGCGGCCGCCCGGGGACGCCATGAGGGTCCTCGTCACCGGGGCCAGTGGCCTGCTCGGACGGGAGGTGGCCCGGCTCCTCGTCCGCCGGGGGCACGCCGTGACCACGTTCCAGCGCCGCCCGTCGGGGATCGACGGCGTCACGGACGTCCGCGGGTCCGTCACGGACGATGCCGCGGTCCGCTCAGCGGTCGAGGGCGCCGAGGGGATCATCCACCTGGCCGCGAAGGTCTCCTTCACGGGCCGCGCCGCAGAGTTCGACGAGGTGAATGTCGAAGGGACCCGCCGGCTGCTGCGCCTCGCGCGGGAGGCCGGGGTGCGGGACGTGGTGTTCGTGTCCTCCCCGTCGGCCGCCAACTCGGGAGCGGCCATCGCCGGTCTGGGCGCGGAGCCGGCAGACCCGGAGCGTGCGCACGGCGACTACTCCCGCACCAAGGCCGAGGCCGAGCTGCTCGCACTCGCGGCGGACGCCCCGGGGTTCCGGGTCACGGCGGTGCGGCCCCACGTCGTCTGGGGCCCCGGCGACACCCAGCTGGTGGAGCGCGTCCTGCAGCGCGCGGCACGCCACCGCCTGCCCCTGCTCGACGCCGGCGCCGCCCTCATCGACACCACCTACGTGGACAACGCCGCCGCGGCCATCGTCGCCGCGCTGTTCCGCATGGAGCACGTCCACGGCAGGGCCGTCGTGGTGACCAACGGCGAGCCCCGCCCGGTCGGCGAGCTGCTCGCGGGGATCTGCGCCGCCGGCGGCGTGCCCGCACCGGGCTGGGCCGTGCCGGGCACGGTGGCGCGGGCGGCGGGCGCGGTGGTGGAGAAGCTCTGGATCCGGGCAGGGCGGAAGGAGGAGCCCCCCATGACGAGGTTCCTTGCCGAGCAGCTCTCCACGGCCCACTGGTACGACCAGCGCGAGACCCGTGAGCTCCTCGACTGGACGCCTGCTGTCTCCCTCGACGAGGGTCTGGCGCGGCTGGCCGAGTACTACGGCGGCCGCGGCGCTGGCGGGGGCTCCCTCCCGTAGCGGAGGAAGGACCGTTGCCCTTGCGGGCCCGCTACTTCTTGCGGCTCTGCGCCGTCTTCCTGGTGTTGGCCTTCTCCAGCGCCTCGACCAGCTGCTCCTTCGTCATGGTGGAGCGGCCGGGGACGTCGAGCCTCTTGGCGAGGTCGTAGAGGTGCTTCTTCGAGGCATTGGCGTCGACGCCGCCGTGGGTCTCGCGCCGGGTCGAGGCGCCGCCGGCGGCCTGCTCGTCGGACGGGCCCTTGCCCTCCTTGGGCTCCCAGTGGTCGCCCACCTTCTCGTGCGTGTGCTTCAGGGCCGAGTACCCGACGCGGTGGGCCCTCTCCTCGTCGTGGTAGGTCTCCTCGGCCGAGTCGTGGGCCTTCGCGAAGGTCTGCTGGGCCTTGGCGCCGGAGCGCTGGATGGTCGAGGGGAGCTCGTCCTTCCTCGCCTTGCCGCTCTTGTCCGTCTTGGGCATCGTGTCCTCCTCTGACTGGTTCGGCAGAGTCCGCTGTGCACGGTTCTTACCCGCGCCGGGAGAGGTCAGACGAGATCGGGTTCCGCGGACGACGGCGGGTGCCCACCCGCCGTCGTCCGCTCCCCTGCCCGAGGATTTCCGCAGGTTTGCGGCAGGACGGCGCTCCTGTGGCTGGTGGTGCGGTGGACTGGATGAGAGGATTCCCCTCCCCTGCCCACGTTCCGGAAGGCCCGCTCCCCCATGAAGACGACCATCCGCCGCCGTGATGTGCTCCTCGGCGCCTCGCTGGGGGTGGCCGCCGCCGCCCTGGGCGGCACCGCCGCGAGGGCATCCGCCGGGGCCCTCGCGCTCAGTCCGACCTCCGGTCCCACCGGCACGGTCGTCACCGTCACCGGAACGAGCTTCCCGAAGAAGACCAAGGGCAGCGTGACCCTGGGCTCGGCGACGGCCACCGTCACCACGTCCGCGTCCGGCTACTTCCAGACCACCATCACCGTTCCCGGCGGCCTGTCGGGGACGGCGTACGTCGCCGCCACGGTGGGTCCTTCCTCCGCGCAGGCGCCCTTCACCGTCACCGCCGCCACCACGGTCCCGGCACCCAACCTGAACCACCCGCTGCGCTTCGGTGTCGCGACCGCCAGCGGCTACAGCTCCGCCGCAGAGCTGGACCACGTCGCCACGATCGCCGGCGAGGGCCCCTCGATCGTCCAGGCGTACTGCGACTGGACGAGTCCGCTGCCGACGAGCGGCCTGGCCTCGGTGGCCGGCCGCGGCGCGACGCCGCTCCTGACGTGGGAGCCGTGGGACGCCTCGGTGGGTGGAACCGCCCAGCCCGCGTACGCGCTCAGCGCGATCTGGGGCGGGGCCTACGACGCGTACATCGGCCAGTGGGCGAGCGGCCTGAAGGCCTACGGCGCCCCGGTGCTGCTGCGCTTCGCCCACGAGATGAACGGGAACTGGTACCCGTGGTCCGAGCAGGTCAATGGGAACGCCCCAGGCGACTACGCGAGGGCCTTCCGGCACGTGCGGGACCTCTTCACGTCAGCCGGCGTGACGAACGTCCAGTGGGTCTGGTGCCCCAACGTCCCGTACGCCGGCTCGACCGATCTGCCCGGGCTCTACCCGGGCGACGCGTACGCGGACCTCGTGGGCCTCGACGGCTACAACTGGGGCACCACCCAGTCGTGGGGAAGCACGTGGGTGATGCCGGACGCGCTGTTCGGGCAGGGCCTGTCCGAACTGGCTGGTCTGGCCCCGTCCAAGCAGGTGCTGATCGCGGAGACCGCCTCGGCCGAGCAGGGCGGGGACAAGGCCGCGTGGAACCAGTCCCTCATCCAGTACCTCTCCGCGAATCCCGGCATCATGGGCTTCGCCTGGTTCGACCTCAGCAAGGAAGTGGACTGGCGGATCGATTCCTCCTCGTCCTCCGCATCGGCGTTCGCCGCCGCCCTCGCTGCGAGGCCGTGAGCGGCGCGTCTGAGCCGAGAGCCTCCCCAGGGGTTGACGCCGTCGCTGAACCGGTTTAGTTTGGACGGACTAAACCGGTTTTGTGGCAGCGGTCACAGGAAGGGAGGAACTCGCGGTGGCAGTAACCATCAGTGATGTCGCGGCTGCTGCCGGCGTCAGCAAGGGTGCGGTGTCCTTGGCCCTGAACGGGCAGAAGGGCGTCGGAGAGGAGACCCGGAGCCGCATCCTGGCCGTCGCACGAGGGCTGGGCTGGACACCGAGCCTGAGGGCCAAGGGATTGGCCTCTTCGCGGTCCTTCGCCATCGGGCTGATCCTCGAGCGCGACCCGCGGCTGCTCGGAACCGACCCGTTCTTTGCCGGCTTCATCGCCGGGATCGAGACCGTTCTCGCAGCCCATGAGTACACCTTGGTCCTGGCAGTGGCCCATGGGGAGGCTGCGGAGGCGGGCTACCGCAAGCTCGCGGCGGGACGGGTGGACGGCTTCATCCTGACCGACCTCCGCACGGACGATCCCCGAGTGGAACTCCTCAAGGGCTTCGGGCTTCCCGCAGTGACCCTCAATCGACCGGCCATCGCTTCGCCCTTCCCGGCGGTCTGCATGGACGGAAGCGAGAGCGTCAAGGAAGCTGTGCGCCATCTGGTCGGCCTCGGCCACCGGCGCATCGCCCACGTCGGCGGACCGCAGGGGTTCGTGCACGGGCGCGGCCGCCGGCTCGCCTGGACTGAAGCGATGGCCCAGGCAGGTCTCGAGCCTACGTTGTTCCTTGAAGCCGACTTCACCGCTGAGGCAGGCGTCGAAGCCACTGCCCAGCTCCTGGCCCTCGCAGAGCCTCCGACCGCGATCGTGTACGCGAATGACCTCATGGCGACCGCGGGCCAGTCGAAGGCACAGACCCTCGGCTTCTCAGTTCCGGGGGAACTGTCGATCGTGGGCTACGACAACGCCGAGTTTGCGCAGTACCTCAATCCCCCTCTGACCACCATCGCTGCCGATCCCATTCCGTGGGGGCACGAGGCCGCGACCGCGCTCCTCTCGCTCATCCACGGCACCAGTAACGGCGAGGACATCACGATGCCCCCGCCCCGCCTCATCGTGCGGGCCTCCACGGGACCGGCTCCGGTCACCGCAGACGCCTGAACTCTTTCCAAGAACTCCATCCCCACCACTAGGAGACGCAATGGTGCGTGCGATCACGCCTGCTCGAATTCTGTCCGCTGCCGCTGTCGCGGTGCTCGGAGCCAGCCTCGCAGCCTGCGGCGGCGGCTCGTCGGCGCAGTCGGCCGCAGCGACCGCGAAGGGCCCCATCAAAGTCTGGTACTCGAACAACGCCGCCGAAGTGAAGTGGGGCAAGGAAATGGTCTCCGCCTGGAACGCGGCGCACCCCGATCAGCAGGTCGAGGGGCAGGAGATCCCGGCCGGCAAGAGCTCCGAGGAAGTCATCGGTGCGGCGATCTCTGCCGGGAGCGCGCCGTGCCTGGTGTTCAATACCTCGCCCGCAGCGGTCCCACAGTTCCAGAAGCAGGGCGGACTCGTCCCGCTGGACTCCTTCCCGGACGGCGCGCAGTACATCAAGGACCGTACCGGGGCGCTGGCGGACCAGTACAAGTCCGCCGACGGCAAGTTCTACCAGCTGCCGTGGAAGTCGAACCCGGTGGTGCTGTTCTACAACAAGGACCTGTTCAAGAAGGCCGGCCTTGACCCCGACCACCCGCAGCTCGCCACCCAGCAGCAGTTCCTCGACACCGCCCGAGCACTGGTCAAGTCCGGGGCCGTCAAGACCGCCGTCTGGCCTTCCCCCGCCAGCGACTTCTACCAGTCCTGGTTCGACTTCTATCCGTTCTACGCCGCGGCCACCGGCGGCACCCAGCTGGTCAAGGACGGCAAGGCGACCTTCGACGACGACCAGGGCAAGCAGGTCGCGAACCTGTTCCAGACCCTCTACAAGGAGAACCTGGCCTCGAAGGAGACCTACCAGGGCGACTCCTTCGGAGAAGGGAAGTCCGCGATGGCGCTGGCCGGCCCATGGGCGATCGACGCCTACAAGGGCAAGGTCAACTGGGGCGCCGTGCCGATCCCCGCTCCCCAGCAGCAGGACAAGGTCTCGACCTTCTCGGACGCGAAGAACGTTGCCATGTACACCGCCTGCAAGAACCAGGGCACGGCGTGGGAGGTCCTCAAGTTCGCAACCAGCAAGGACGAGGACGGCAAGCTCCTCCAGGAGACCGGCCAGATGCCGATGCGCCAGGGGCTCACCACGGCCTACGCGGACTACTTCGCAAAGAACCCGTCCTACAGCCAGTTCGCGGACCAGGCCTCGCGCACCGTCGAGGTCCCCAATGTCTCCAACTCCGTCCAGGTGTGGCAGACGTTCCGCGACGCCTGGTCGAAGTCCGTGATCTTCGCCAATCAGAGCGTCGACGACGCGTTCAAGGGCGCCTCGGACAAGATCAACCAGCTCGTGTCGCAGAAGTAGCATGATGACCCACCCTCAGACGACATCTCCCGTGCCGCCCGCTGCGGAGGCGAAGCCCGCCTCCGCAGCCCGGCGCGGGGGCGGACGCCCCCGGGCGAGACTGCTCGGCCAGCACCCGCTCGGAATCCTGTTCTCCCTCCCGTACGTGGTGTACGTGATGGGCGTGCTCGCCGTCCCGTTCGGGTTCGCGGTCTACATCTCGGTCCACCAGTACTACTTCACCGCCCCCGGTGTGGACGTTGACCGGCCGTTCGTGGGACTGGACAACTACGTCAGCGTGCTCTCGGACCCGGCTGTCCAGCAGTCGTTCCTGAACATCCTGGTGTTCCTGGTGATCAACGTCCCGCTGACGGTCGGCCTCTCCCTCGTCCTCGCGACCGCCCTGAACCGAGTGCAGTGGCTGCGCACCTTCTTCAGAGTCTGCTACTACGTCCCCTACGTGACCGCCAGCGTCGCCGTCGTCGGTGTGTGGCTGTTCCTGTTCCAGCAGCACGGCCTCGTGAATTCGGTGCTGGGCCCCCTCGCCCCCGAGCCGTCCTGGCTGGTCAACTCGTGGCTCGCCATGCCCACGGTGGCACTCTTCGTCACGTGGAAGCAACTGGGGTTCTTCATCCTGCTCTACCTGGCCGCTCTGCAGAACATCCCGAACGAGCTCTACGAATCCGCTGCCGTGGACGGCGGGGGCAGGTGGGTTCAGTTCTGGAACGTCACCGTGCCGGGCGTGCGATCCGCCAGCGTCCTCGTCGTCATCCTGGCCACCATCACCGGAGCAAACCTCTTCACCGAGCCGTACCTCCTCACCGCGGGCGGCGGCCCGGACGGCGCCTCCTCCTCGCCGGTGTTCCTGATGTACCAGAAGGGAATCCTGCAGGGGAACCCGGACATCGCCGCCGCCCTCGGTGTGGTGCTGGTCGCCGGGATCCTGGTGGTCACGCTCATCCAGAAGAGGCTCGTCGGGGGGAAGGAAGAATGACCATGGGCACCAACACCACCAGCACCGCCGACGCGGCGCCCCGCCGCGCCGCGCGCCGTCGCCTCGGCGCCGGGAGCGTCATCCTGCTCTCCCTCGGGGCCCTGGCGTTCCTGTTCCCCTTCTACTACATGGTGGTCGGGTCGCTGCAGTCGAGCCCGGACACGAGCGTCGCCGGGGCCTTCCCCCATCCGGGAAACCTCACCGGGCAGAACTACGCCAACATCAACGACTCGATCAACCTGCTCCGGGCCCTGGTGAACTCGGGGATCTTCACCGGCGGGGTGATCCTGTGCACGGTCGTCTTCGGCATCCTCGCCGGGTACGCGATGGCACAGATGCGATTCCGTGGGCGCGGGTTCGTGTTCGCCCTCATGCTGCTGGTGCAGATGATCCCGTTCCAGCTCCTGCTCATTCCCCTCTACATCATGATCGTGCGCGACTACGGCCTCGGCGACAGCTACCTCGGAATGATCCTGCCCTTCGCGATCAACTCGACCGCCGTGTTCGTCTTCCGCCAGTACTTCCTCCAGGTTCCGGCATCCCTGTTCGAGGCCGCCCGCATCGACGGCGCCGGCGAGCTGGGCATCCTGTTCAGGATCGCGCTGCCGCTGGTGCGCCCGGCACTGGTCACGGCGGTCCTCCTGACCTTCATCGGTCCGTGGAACGAATTCCTCTGGCCGTTCCTCGTGACCAAGGACGCCTCGATGCAGCCGCTCGCCGTGTCCCTGGCCAACTACATCTCCACCGTCGCTTCGGCCACGTCCAACCCCTTCGGCGCGATCCTGGCGGGCGCCTGCGTGCTCGCCCTGCCCGCCGTGGTGCTGTTCATCGTGTTCCAGAAGCAGTTCACCGCCACAGACCTCGGCTCCAGCATCAAGGGCTGACCCGGAAGGACCCATGCACCCCCTCACCACGGCAGCGCTCCAGGACGGCCTGGCCCGCGCCCTGAGCCACACGAACGCATCCACCGACGCGCTCTCCACTGACCAGTTCTCCGCCGACTGGGACGACCGCCCGGACTGGGCGATCGGGCCCTTCCGGAAGGACGAGGGCCTCACCTTCAAGCCCCAGGGCCAATGGCCGGATCCGACCGGCATCGGCTGGACGAGCGCCTCGATCTTCAATCCGAGCCTGATCGAGCGCGACGGCGTGCTCCACCTCTTCTACCGCGCCTCACCCCGGAAGGAGAGCCTCGAGAGCCGCATCGGCACCGCGGTCCACACCCCGGGCCACGGATGGGCCGAAGGCCAGAACCCGGTCGTCTACCCGACGCTGGACAATGAGCTGCTCGGAGTGGAGGACCCCAAGGTCTACACGGCCGCTGGGCGCTACTACCTCTTCTACAACGGGATCTGGCCACTGGCCGGGACCAGCGAGGCGGAGGCCTACCCCTCCCCGGGATGGCCCCTCGGAGACGTGGGCTGCGACATCAACCTCGCCGTCTCCGACGACCTCGTGCACTGGGAGAAACGCGGACGGATCGTTCCGCATGAGGTCTCCCACCTCTGGGCGAAGGGCGCCGTGATCCCGACCGACGGCACCGGCGAAGCGGTGAAGATCGGGGGCGACTACCTGATGTTCCTCTCGGAGGGATGCGACGGCAGGGCCGTCGTCGGCCGGTCGAAGGACATGGAGCACTGGGACTTCGCCGAGCAGCCGTACCTGGACATCTCCGCCCTCGGCTCCCTCCACGAAGTCGCCTGCGCCGTGGTCACCGAGGGCAACCTCGTCCTGGACTTCTTCTACGGCGACCACGACGGGAACTTCGCGGCAGCCCAGGCGCTCTACTCGCTCGAGGACCCTTTCACCCAGATCGCCCTCCACCGCGGAGGCTCGCTCGCCTGGGGCGGCCTGATCCGCTACGGCGATCGGTGGACCTTCGCCCAAGGATGGGACGCCCCCGCGGGCCAGCGGGAACTCTACCTCTACCGCTCAGAGAACTGACCGCGCTTCTCCCCGACCGCCTCCCCCGTATCGAGACTCCTGGAGCACCACGCCATGACCACCACCCAGTTCCCCTATGCCCTCACCCGCGCCGGCGTCATCATGTCCCCCGAACCCGACAACGAGCTCGAGGCCGAGGGCGTCCTCAACCCGGCCACTGTCCGCGGCGCGGACGGCACCCTGTACCTGCTGCCCCGCCTGGTCGCCGCAGGGAACGTGTCCCGCATCGGCCTGGCCGAGATCAAGGTCGCCGACGGCATGCCCGTCGACGTGGCGCGCGAGGGCGTCGTCCTTTCCCCGGACCGCTCCTGGGAGCACGGCGCACAGAACGCGGGCGTCGAGGACCCGCGCGTCACCTTCATCCCCGAGCTCGGGCTGAACGTGATGACCTATGTCGCCTACGGGCCCCTCGGCCCCCGCACTGCCCTCGCCGTCTCCCACGATGAGAGGTCCTGGCGGCGGCTCGGCCCGGTGTCCTTCGAATATGACGACGGCCTCGACGTCGATCTGGGCCTCTACCCGAACAAGGACGCCGTCTTCTTCCCCGAGGTCGTGCGCGATCCCGACGGGGTGCCCAGCTTCGCCGTCCTGCACCGCCCCTCGTGGGACCTGCAGGACGTCCGTCCCGGCGAGGTGGCCATGCCCCCGGCAGGCCTGCCTGATGAGCGGCCTAGCATCTGGATCAGCTTCATCCCCGTCGACGAGGTCCAGGAGGACATCAGGGCACTCGCACGCTGGCGCGGGCACCGGGTCGTCGCATCGCCCGAGGCGCCGTTCGAGCAGACCAAGATCGGAAGCGGCCCCGCGCCCATCCGGGTGGAGGAAGGCTGGCTGCTGCTCCACCACGGCGTCGTGGGCGAGCTCGTCCCCGGCGTCGCCCAGCAGAAGAACGTCAACTACGCGGCCGGCGCGATGATCCTCGACTCCGAGCAGCCGTGGCGCGTCACGGCGCGCACCGACGCCCCGCTGCTCTCCGCCGACACCGACGACGAACGCGAAGGAATCGTGCCCAACGTCGTCTTCCCCACCGCGATCGAAGAAGTCGACGGCGCCCTGTTCGTCTTCTACGGCATGGCCGACTCCAAGATCGGTGTCGCCCGCCTTGAACGCAGCGCCTCCCCGCGCTGACCCCCCCTAAGACGTCGGACCGGCCCGCACCCCCCTGCGGGCCGGTCCGACCCCTCCATGCCCGCCCGGGACCGCCCGGCCGACCCCGGAGCCTCGAATGAAACGCACCGCCATCTCCCACGGTTGGGCCCTCTCCCACATCGGGGGCCCCCGCCCCTCGTCCTCGGGCCGCCTCAAGGACGTCCCCGCCACCGTCCCGGGTACCGTGCACACCGACCTCCTGGCAGCCGGGATCATCGAGGACCCCTACCTCGACGGCAACGAAGCCCTGCAGGCCTGGGTAGCCCAGTCCGACTGGCGCTACACGACCTCGTTCGAATGGGTACCCGGGGACGAGCGGAGCGAGCTCGTCTTCGAGGGCCTCGACACCGTGGCCGCCGTCGCCCTCAACGGGCATCCCGTCCTCCACGCGGAGAACATGCACCGCACCCACAGGATCGACGCCACGACGCACCTCGTGCCGGGCACCAACCACCTCACGGTCGAGTTCTCCTCCGCCGTCAGGGAAGCCGACCGGCGCTCCCTCGAACTCGGCTACCGGCCCCACGCCAACCACCACCCGTACAACGCCCTGCGGAAGATGGCGTGCAGCTTCGGCTGGGACTGGGGAATCGACACGGCCACGGCAGGGATCTGGAAGCCCGTGCACCTGCAGCAGTGGTCGACGGCGCGCCTCGCCTCGGTGCGCCCGGTCGCCACCGTGGACGGGGCCGACGGCGTGGTGCAAGTCCATGTCGAGGTTGCCCGGGCCTCCGGGCACGAGCCCCTCCTGATCACGGCAGGAATCGGCGGCGCGACCGCCCGCGCCGTCATCTCCCCCGGGTCATCGTCGGCCGTCCTCACCCTCAGGCTCCCGTCCGTGGACCTGTGGTGGCCGCGTGGCTACGGTGAGCCGGCGCTGTACTGGCTCGACGTAGGGCTCCGCCCCGCCGAGGACGGAAACGGGCAGGCCCTGGACACCTGGAGCCAGGCCATCGGCTTCCGCACCGTGACGCTGGCCATGGCTGAGGACAGCGCGGGCACCGGCTTCGGCATCGAGGTGAACGGCCGGCCCGTGTTCGTCAAGGGTGCCAACTGGATTCCCGACGATGCCTTCCCCCACCGCGTGGATCGCGCCCGCTATGCCCGGCGCATCGGCCAGGCCGCTGAAGCCGGCCTGAACCTGCTGCGTGTGTGGGGTGGGGGGATCTACGAGTCCGAGGACTTCTACTCACTGTGCGACGAGCACGGCATCCTCACCTGGCAGGACTTCCTCCTCGCCTGCGCCGCCTACTCGGAGGAGGAGCCCCTCCGCTCGGAGATCGAGGCTGAGGCGCGCGAGGCGGTCGCCCGGCTCGCGGCCCATCCCTCCCTGGTCGTCCTCAACGGCAACAACGAGAACCTCTGGGGATACACGGACTGGGACTGGCAGACCCTCCTCGGAGGACGTTCTTGGGGCCTGGAGTACTACTGCGCCGTGCTGCCCGGCATCGTGGCCGAGCTGGCCCCGCACGTCGCCTACACGCCGGGGTCCCCTTTCACCCCCGCCCCCGCTGGCTTCGACCCGCAGGCAGACCCCAATGACCCGTCGAGGGGGACCATGCACATCTGGGACCTGTGGAACGAGAAGGACTACCTCCACTACCGCGACTACCGGCCCCGCTTCGTCGCCGAATTCGGCTGGCAGGGGCCCCCGGCCTGGTCCACGCTCACCCGTGCGCTCAGCGACGATCCGCTCACGCCCGAATCACCCGGCATGATCTCGCACCAGAAGGCCTCCGACGGGAACACCAAGCTCACCCGCGGGCTCGTGGCACACCTGCCGCTGCCCGATGAGATGCACGACTGGCACTGGGCCATGCAGCTCAATCAGGCCAACGCCGTGAGGACGGGCGTCGAATGGTTCCGATCGCTCGCACCGCACTGCACCGGATCGATCGTCTGGCAGTTGAACGACTGCTGGCCGGTCACCTCGTGGGCCGCCATCGACGGCGACGGCCGCGAGAAGCCGCTCTACGCCGCCCTCCGTGCCGCCAATGCGGACAGGATCCTGACCATCCAGCCCGCCGATCCCTCGTCGGCGCGCCCCTCGCTCGAGGCCGCCGCCGTCAACGACACCGACCAGGCCTGGGAGGGCGAGCTCCGGATCGAACGCCGCACGCTCTCGGGCCAGGTCCTCGCCGCCGAGCGGGTGGACGTGCGGGTCCCGCCGAGGTCAGCCACCAGGACGCCCCTCGCCGAGCACCTCAGCCTCCCGGCCGACGCCGCGTCGGAGATGCTGGTCGCCGTCCTGGCCGGAACTCGAGCGCTCTGGCACTTCGCCGAGTACCGCGACCAGGACCTCGACCCCGCCGATTTCTCGGCTGAGACGGAGCCGCGCGACGACGGCATCCTGCTCCGGATCACGGCGCGCACCCTCCTGCGCGATGTCACGGTCCTCGTCGACAAACTCGACCCCGACGCCACGGTCGACCAGGCGCTCGTGACGCTCCTGCCCGCAGAGACAGCCGAATTCCGGATCCGGACCACGCAGCCGCTCACCCTCTCCGAGCTGAGCAACCGCCGCGTCCTCCGAAGCGCCAACCAGCTCGTCGCGGCGGACGACGGCGGGCAGGCGGCGGGGGCCTGACGGCAGCCTGAGCCCTGCGTCTTCCTGCTCAGCGCCGTCTTCCGCTTGTTCGCCTTCTCCAGCGCCCGGACCGGCTGGGCTTGGCCATGGTCGAGCGGCCGGGGGCGCCGAGGCTCCGGGCGTAGTCCACGAGGTGCCGCTTTGAGTGGATGCCGTCGACGCCGCGGTGGGTCCTCGTCGGGTAGTCCACACGGTTGGGGAGCGCGGACGACGGCGGGTGGCGCCAGAAGATGATCTTCCGGCGCCACCCTCGATCACCAGTGCCTCACACGGCCTCCGAGACCGCGGGGTCAAGATCAGCGGCGTTCTCCGGACCGAGAGACGACGGCTCGGCCGCAGCCTCAGGCCCCCGCGGCTGGGCGGCGTGTTCGGCCAGGATCATCGTCTTTCCCCGCAGCCGGAACCAGTAGTAGCCGAATCCGAGGACCGTCACGGTCGCGATCGCGATCACGCCGCCCCAGGGGTAGTCGCCGTAGAGCTCCTCGCGCGGCCAGACGAGGTTCAGCGCCATGCCCGCGCCCCACACGACCGCGATGATGTTGACGGGAAGACCCCACCTGCCGAGGCTGAAATAGCCCTTGCCCGGCCCCTCGCCCGGCCATTCGCCCCGCAGGCGGCGGACCAGCATGGGCAGGGTGACGCAGAGGTACCCGGCGTAGATGAAGACCACCGCGACGCTGGTGACGACGGTGAAGATCTGGGGCTGGCCCACGTTGACCACCAGGATCAGGATCCCGATGGCTCCGACGACGATTGCCGGCAGGACGGGCGTCTTCGACACGGGGTGCACCTTGGACAGCTGCCGGGCAAAGGGCAGGTTGTTGTCGCGTGACATGGCGAAGACCGAACGGATTGCTGCGGTGTGGACCGCGAGCCCGCAGACCACGATGGCGATGGCGACCGCCGCGAGGAAGACCTTGCCGAGGCCGTCGCCGAGGACGCTGAGCACGATGTACTGCAGGCCCCCGTCCCCGCTCGCGATCTTCGGGTCCTTGATGTCCTTGGCAGCGAGGATGCCGAAGAGGAGGATGGCGCCCCCGAGCCAGAAGGACGCGTTCACCGCGCGGAGGACGGACTTGGGAGAGCTCTTCTTGGGATCCTTCGCCTCTTCGCCGAGCGAGGAAGCGGTGTCGAAGCCGAACATCACGAAGCCCGAGGCCAAGGAGGCGACAAGGAAGGCCCCGAGGAAGTCGGTGTGGTGCTGCGCGGGGGCGTTGTTGGAGTCGAAGATCACCGTGATCGGCTGGTTGATGTGGAAGGCCAGGACGACGATCAGGAGCACGGCGGCGACAAGCTCGATGAACACGCCTGCGCTGTTGATCATGGCCATGAGCTTGACTCCCCACGCGTTGACGAGGGTCGTGAAGACGATCAGGATTCCGCCCAGGAGGGCGCCGTTCAGGGCGAAGTCGTAGGGCCCGGAGCCGTCACCGATGATCTGGAACCCGCTCCAGATCTGGGGCAGGGTGATCTGGAGGGCCAGCGCGACGCCTGCCAGCGTGAAGATGCTCGCGAAGATCAGCAGCCAGCCGCCGATCCACGAGACGTGGCCGTTGCCGAGTCTCTTGGCCCAGTTGTAGACGGAACCGGCCACCGGGTACCGGGCTGCCAATTCGGCGAAGCAGAGGGCGACCATGAGCTGCCCGACGAACACCATGGGCCAGGTCCACCAGTAGGCCGGGCCGCCGAACCCGAAGCCGAAATAGAAGAGCTGGAAGCAGCCGGTGAGGATCGAGATGAAGCTCACCCCGGCGGCGAAGGTGTGGAAGCTGCCGAGGCTGCGCTCGAGCGTCTGGGTGTAGCCGAACTCGGCGACGCCATTGTCGTCATGCCCGCTCGGGTGAGGAACGCGGGAAGTGCGGTCTTTCATGGGAGGCTCTTTCGTCGAGAGAGGATCAGGCGAGGAGGGCGCGGGTGTGGTCGTTGAGGAAGACCCCGTTGGGGTCGAACTCGCGGCGAATCTGGACGAAGGTGTCGAACTCGGGGTAGAGCTGGGCAACGCGGTCTCGGGTGAGGAAGTGGATCTTGCCCCAGTGAGCACGGGCGTCGTACGGCTGAAGGGTCCGGTCGACGTCACGGAGGTAGGGCCAGTAGTCAGTGCCCGGGGCGCCGGAGACCGAGATGACCGTGGTGTCGCGGTGGTAGAACGGCGAGAGGTAGCCCTCGTCCTGCTTCACCCAGCGCACCTCCATGGGGTACTTCTGGTCTGGGTGGACGGTGCGGATGAGGTCTTGGACCGCTTCAACCGCCTCGATGCCCTGCTCCGCCGGAACATAGTACTCGAGCTCGTGGAAGGGGATCATGAATCCGCCGGGGTAGATCCGGTAGGACCGGTCCCTGCGCCTGCCCTCGGTGAGGTCGATGGCGCCGCCGGCCTCGTCGAGGTGCACGGCGTTGTATCGCTTGGTGTAGCTGCGGTTCACCATGGAAAGCCCGGCGGGGGTGGGCAGCTCATACAGGCCGGCGGATTCCTCGCTCTGGCACCAGAGGAAGGAATAGTGCCGATTGCCTGCGATGTCCGCGGCGATGGTGGAAAGTGTCTCCTCCCACGTCGGGTAGGTGATCTGCTCCTGGAGGTGGTAGGCCTCCGCGACCTCGAGCTCGACCTCGAGGAAGATGCCCAGCGTCCCCAGCGCGACCTGGGCCGCGCGCAGCTCGCGGATCTGGTCCTCGCCGATCTCGACGATGTCTCCGCGGCCGTCGACGAGCTTGACCCAGCGGAGGGCAGAGGAGAACGACCCGAGCTCGATGCCGGACCCGTGGGTGCCCGTGGCGATCGCTCCGGAGATCGACTGCTTGTCGATGTCGCCCTGGTTGGACAGGGCCAGGCCCTGCTCCCAGAGCGGGTCGCCGAAGGCGTGGACCGGCGTCCCGCCCAGGGCGCGTGCCCGGCGCCGCCCCGTGTCGGTGCCGGTCACCCCGGAGACGGCGGAGAGGTCCAGCTGCACGCCGCCGGTCTGCACGAGCGGGGTGAACGAGTGTCCGGCGCCGACAGCCCGGACGGGCAGGCCCTCCCGGATCGCGAAGCGGACGGTATCCACGACTTCCTGCTCGTTCCGGGGACGGACGGTGAAGGCAGGCGTTGCGGTCTGGTTGCCGCCCCAGTTGGACCAGGGACGGTGCGTCTCGAAGGGCGCTGAGGGGGTTGGAAGGTGCTGGCGGGGAGCAGCCGGGGCAGTGGTCATTGGTGGACTCCGTGGTGGGTGGTGGCGCTCACGCGCCGCGGTTGAGCATGACGTGCTTGGTGCGGGAGAAGTCCTCGAGGGCGTACAGGGAGAGGTCCCGGCCGTAGCCGGATCCCTTGAAGCCGCCCCAGGGGACCTCGCTGGCGATGACGAGGTGCGAGTTGACCCAGACGGTGCCGAAGTCGAGGCGCCGCGGGACGCCGAGGGAGCGCGAGGAGCTGGCCGTCCAGACCGAGGCGGCAAGGCCGTAGACGGTCTCATTGGCGCGCTCGACTGCCTCGGCGTCGGTGCTGAAGGTCTCGATGGAGACGACGGGGCCGAAGATCTCGGTGCGGGTGATGGGGGCGCCGGCGGGCACGTCGGTCACGACGGTGGGTTCGATGAAGTAGCCCGGTGCCTCGAGGGCGTGGCCTCCGACGGCAATGGTGTGCCCTTCCCGGCGCACATCCTCGAGGCCGGCAAGCACCCGCCGGTAGTGGGCGGCCGAGATCATCGGGCCGAGCTCGACGTCGTCGCCCGCGCCGGGAGCTCCGATCACCATCGCCCGGACTTCCCGGACAAGAAGCTCGGTGAACTCCTCGGCCACCGACTCGTGGACCAGGATGCGGCACGCCGCGCCGCACTCCTGGCCGGCGTTCCAGAATCCGGCGGCACGGACGCCCTGGGCCGCGGCCACGAGGTCTGCGTCGTCGAAGACGATGACCGGGGCCTTCCCGCCGAGCTCGAGATGGACGCGCTTGACGGTCGAGGAGGCCGCGGCGGCGACCTTCTGGCCGCTGCCCACGCTGCCCGTGATGGCGACGAGGTCGATGTCGGGGTGCTCGGAGATGCGCTGGCCGACCACGCCACCGGAACCGGTGACGATGTTCAGCACCCCGGCCGGGACCTCGTCGGCGATGAGCTCGGCCAGCTTCAGCGTGGACAGCGGCGTCTGCTCCGAGGGCTTCAGGACCATCGTGTTCCCCGCACCGAGGACCGGAGCGATCTTCCAGGCCGCCATCAGCAGCGGGTAGTTCCACGGCGTGATGACGCCGACGACGCCCACTGGCTCGCGGATGATCACCGAGGTGTGGCCCTCCGCGTAGTCGCCTGCGGCCAAGGATGTCAGGGTGCGCGCAGCGCCGGCCGTGAAGCGGAACGTGTCGATGGCGCTTGAGACGTCGTCCTCCGCAACGGCCGCGGGCTTGCCGGTGTTCGCCGACTCGAGCTGCTCGAGCTCCGTGCGGTTCGCCTCGATGATGTTCGCAATCCGATGCAGGACTTCCGAGCGTTCCTTCGGCGTGGTTCCGGCCCAGGCGTCCTTCGCCGCGACGGCCGCTGCCACCGCCGCGTCGACATCCTCGACGGAACCGCACGCCACGGAGGCGATGGCCTCCCCGGTGGCCGGGTTCTCGACCTCTTCCGTCAGCGCCGACCGCGAGGGAACGAACTCTCCCCCGATGAACTGGCCGCGTGGAGGAAGCGCTACCGCCGCGACGGAGGGTGCTCTGCGGACTGAGAACTGCTCTGTTGGGGCAAGGGTCATGGTCTTCCTGAAACCTCCAGATCGGACGGTGTGACGCGAATCACCGTGGAACTGGATTCACCCTAGCGACCGAGGCAGCCTAAACGCAATAGTCTTCACGATTAACGTTTTAAATCCCGGATGCCACCGGGAGACGCCGGAGTCAGCCGCCGAGGGCGATCTTCCAGGTCTGGGCCACGTTCGTGAAGGGCACCACCACGCCGTCATCGATCTGGGCAGGTGCCACCCGGCCGGCCGCATACCGGCCCGTGTTGGACGCGACGACCTTGCCGCTGTCGGTGAGGAGCACCACGTCGGGCTCCTGGCGCCCGAGCGAACGCAGGAAGAGGAGCTCGAGCTGCGCCATGGACAGGTCGGCCCCGACCACGCTGATCTGCCCCTGCGAGTCCACCGGAAGAGATGCCGTGACGATCTTCAGGTCGGTCCCGCCGAAATCGATGTACGGCCCAGTCAGCCGCGACTCATTGGAGTCGGCCGAGGCCCGGAACCAGCTCATGTCGGTGTAGTCGTAGTAGTTGACCGAGGCGGGATTGAGGCTGTGGGTGGTGAATTCGAGCCGGCCCGACTTGTTCCGCCACCACTGGAGCCAGAGTTCGGCATCCGAGAGCAGGCCTGGCGCCACGGCCAGCCCGGCGCCGTCGATGAGGCTGCCGTGCCTCTGGGTCAACGCCAGGACCGCGGGTTCGAGGCCGCCGAGCCCCGCTCGAGAGGGCCGGTCCACGGCCAGGGCAGACATCGCGGCAGCGCGGACTTCCCGGAGGGAGTCGAAGACACTGTCGATGCATTCGGCGATGGCACGGGCGGTGGCCTCCACGGCGCTGTCGAGGGGACTGTTCACACTGTCTCCGATTCCGTCGTCAGGAGTGCCAGGTGCTGGTTGATCAGCAGGATGCCCTCCTCCTCGAAGTGGGCCAGCGTGAGCTGTTCGGCCTCCTCCGGCTTGCCCTCGGCCATCGCCGCGATGATTGCTCCGTGCTCGTCGGCGGCCCTGGCCTGCCGGCCCTCCCAGCTGTCTCCCCACGACAGCGGGGCAAGTTCCGCCTGGACCTGGATCAGGAGCGCCGTCAACCGCCGCGACTGGCCGGCGACTCCCAGCCCGATGTGGAAGCGGCTGTCGGCCCGCCGGAGCTCTCCGGAGCCGGAGGCGCCGGCGAAGCGCCGGGCGAGGTCGCCGATCCTCCGGATGTCCTGGTCGTCGGCGCGCGCAGCCGCCAATCGCGCAGCTGCCCCTGCGCCTGAACCGGCAAGGTCGATGAGATCGCGCAGGTCGTCGGTGCCCAGCACGCGCAGCCGCTCTTCGATCTGGGCGTTGGAGACGTGGACCTGACCGCTGACGTAGCTCCCGCCGCCCCGGCCCCTGCGGGTGTCCACAAGTCCCTTGCTGCGCAGCAGTGCGAGCGCTTGGCGCAGGGTGAGCGGCGAGACGCCCAGGTGCTCCGCGAGGACCGCTTCCGGGGGGAGTCGCTCCCCGCTGTTGAGGATGCCGATCCCGATCGCCGCCTCCAGCTGCCGGCTCACCTGCTCGGGGCGACCGAAGGCTTCGAGATGGCCCGGGAAGCGCACCTGGGTGACCATCTCGAGCGCACGGGCCGAGACGAAACCCTCCTCGACCGCCCGCTCGCCCATGGGCCATAGCCTAGCCGTACGCCTCCCGGGCCCCGGCCTGACCCGGACGACGGCGGGTGCGCGCCCGGCGTCGTCCGCTCCCCCTTGCCCCTCCCGCGCCGCCCGCAGAGACTGGGGAGCGTGCCGGCGCCGTCGAGCAGTGCGCCGGGCCTCGAGGACGAGACGACCAGCGGGAGGCAATCGCCATGACCTTCACCATCACCCTGCCCCGACTGATGACCGTGGGCGCCGGTGCCGTCCGCGAGCTCGGTGCCACCGTGCGCAGCCTCGGCTCCGCACGGCCGCTGGTGGTGACGGACCCGTTCATGAAGGAGGCGGGCACGGTGGACGCCGCCCTGGCCTCCCTCCGGGACGCCGGGCTCGAGGCCGGCCTGTACGCCGAGTGCGTCCCCGACCCCACCACCGACTCCCTCGAGGCCGGCCTCGCCGCCGTGCGGGAGCATGGCGCGGACCTCCTCGTCGGCTTCGGCGGCGGGAGCTCGATCGACACGGCCAAGGCCCTCGGCTTCCTCTCCCGCAATCCGGGCCCGATGCGGGACTACAAGGCGCCGAAGGCCAACACGGGCCCTGCCCTGCCCGTCGTCGCGGTCCCGACCACGGCGGGCACCGGCTCCGAGGCCACCCAGTTCACGATCATCAGCGACTCCGAGACCGACGAGAAGATGCTCTGCACGGGCCCGTCGTTCCTGCCGGTCGCGGCGGTCGTCGACTACGAGCTGACCCTGTCCATGCCCGCCCGGCTCAGCGCGGACACCGGCGTCGACGCCCTCACCCACGCGGTCGAGGCGTATGTGAGCCGCCGCGCCAACCCCTTCTCCGACGGCTTCGCCCTCTCCGCGATGGCCGCGATCGGCGCGAACCTCCGCGAGGTCTACAAGGACGGCTCCAACCGCGCCGCCCGCGAAGCGATGATGCTCGCCGCCACCCAGGCCGGCATCGCGTTCTCCAACTCGAGCGTGGCCCTCGTCCACGGCATGAGCCGGCCCATCGGCGCCCAGTTCCACATCGCGCACGGGCTCGCGAACGCCATGCTCTTCCCGGCCGTCACCGAGTTCTCCGTCCCCGGAGCCGAGTCCCGCTACGCGGACTGCGCACGGGCCCTCGCCGTCGCGGGAGAGGAGGACGACGACGCCGCCGCAGCCCAGGCCCTCGTCGACGAGCTCAAGGCCCTCGCCCGCGACCTTGCCGTGCCCACTCCCGCCTCCCGCGGCATCAGCCGCGAGGACTGGGACCGCGCCGTCCCGGTCATGGCCCAGCACGCCCTCGCCTCGGGCTCCCCGGCCAACAACCCAGTGGTGCCCACGGCCGAGGAGATCGAGGAACTCTACGCGCGGATCTACGGCTGAGCGGGGACCGCGCCCTCGCGCAGCGCCTCGGCGAGGACCTGCACGAGGTGCCGCCCCTCGAGCCCGGCGAGGTCGGCCACCTGGGTCCGGCACGAGAACCCGTCGGCCAGGATCTCCCGGTCCGGCGACGCCTGCGCGCGGGCCAGGATCCCGCCGCGCGCGATCTGCTCGGACACCTCGTAGTGGCCCGCCTCCATGCCGAAGTTGCCCGCGAGCCCGCAGCACCCGGCCGAAACCTCGACGTCGCAGCCCATCGCGTCCAGCAGCTTCCGGTCGGCGCCGTAGCCCATGATCGAGTAGTGGTGGCAGTGCGGCTGCACGAGCAGCTTTGCCGCCGAGCGCGGCGGCACCCAGCCGATCCCCGTCAGGAACTCGGCCACGGTCTTCACCGAGCGCGCCACCTCGGCGGCGCGCGGGTCGCGCGGGAGCAGCTCCACCAGGTCCGAGCGCAGCGTCGCGGTGCAGCTCGGCTCGAGACCCACCACGGTGCGCCCGGCCTGGACGTGCGGGGCGAGCTCGTCGAGCGTCCGGTGCAGGCGGACCTTGGCCGCGTCGAGCTGGCCGGTGGAGATGTACGTGAGGCCGCAGCACGCCTTCCCGGCCGAGACCTCGACGTCGCATCCGGCGGCCTCGAGCACCGCGATGGCGTCCCGGGGGATCTGCGGGTCGAGGGCGTCGGAGAACGTGTCCACCCACAGGAGCACCTTCGGCGCACCGGGCCGCGCACCCGCCGCCTCCGGCCCTCCTGCTGACGCACGACGCCGGCCCCGCGCCTCCCAGCGGAACGGTGCCGCGGGCAGGCGGGGCAGGGAGCGGCGCCGGTCGGCCCCCATGAGCGTGAGGGCGGCGGCGCGCAGGGCCGGGACGCGCGCGGCGAGGTTGGCGAGCGGCGCGAATGGGCCCGCGAGCCGCAGCCACCGCGGGAGCCGGCCGAGCGTGTAGTGGCTCAGGGGCCGCAGGCGCCGGCGGTAGGTCTGGAACAGCGTCTCGGACTTGTACCGGGCCATGTCGATGCCCGTGGGGCAGTCGCTCGCGCACGCCTTGCAGCTCAGGCACAGGTCCAGGGCCTCGTGCACCTCCGGCGAGCGCCACCCGTCCCGCACGAGGGTCCCGTTGAGCATCTCCTGCAGCGCCCGCGCCCGCCCCCGGGTCGAGTCCTTCTCGTCGCGGGTGGCGATGAAGGAGGGGCACATGAACGCCCCGGCGTCCCGCGCGTCGGCCCGGCACTTGCCCACGCCGACGCAGCGGTGCACGGCGGAGGTGACGCTCCCGCCGTCGTCCGCGAACGCGAAGCCGGACCCGACCCGCAGCTCGACGGCCTGCGGCCGGCGGAGGTCGGCGTCGACCTTCGCCGGGCGGACCACGATGCCCGGATTCATCAGGTCGTCGGGATCGAACAGGGCCTTGAACTCGGCCATCGCGGCGAGGGCGTCCGCGCTGTACATCGCGCCGAGGAGCTCGGAGCGGGCGCGTCCGTCGCCGTGCTCGCCGGAGAGGGACCCGCCGTGGGCGGCCACGAGCTCGGCGGCCCGCTCGAGGAAGCGGCGCAGCACCGCGCCGTCGCGCTCCAGCGGGAAGTCCAGGCGGAGGTGCACGCACCCGTCGCCGAAGTGGCCGTAGGCCATGCCGCCCACGCCCTCGCTGTCCATGAGCCCAGCGAGGGCCCGGAGGTACTCGCCGAGGTACTCGGGGGGCACGGCGGAGTCCTCCCAGCCGCCCCAGGCCTGGCGGTCATCGTTGGTGCGGCCAGCATGCCCCGAGGCGTCCTCGCGGATGCGCCAGAGCCGGCTCGCCTCCTCGCCCGCCGGGAGGACCTGGACGGCGTCGGTCGCGGCGGCGTCGGCGAGGCGGCGCGCGGCCTCCGCGGCGTCGTCGGGCGTGTCCCCGGGCAACTCGGCGATGAGGAGGCAGCCGCCCTCGGGCAGCTCGGGCACGCTGCCCGGGCCCTTGGCACGCCGCACAGCGTCGAGCAGCCCGGTGTCGAGGGCCTCGAGCGCGAGGGGGCGGAAGGGCAGGAGGTTCGGCACGTCGTCGGCCGCTGCGGCGAGGCCCGGGTAGCCGAGGACCGCGAGCGCTGGCGCCTCCGCGCGGGGCACGAGCCGGAGCGTGGCCTCGAGGAGCACCCCGCACGTGCCCTCGGTGCCCACGAGCGCGGCGGCGAGGTTGGAGCCGTTCTCGGGCAGGAGATGCTCGAGCGAGTAGCCGGAGACCTGGCGGCGGAACCGGCCGAACTCGGTGCGCAGCAGCGCACGCCACCGGTCGACGAGGCCGGCGAGGCCCGGGACGGCGTCGAGCGTCCCCGCGCCGGAGCCCGCCGTGATCACCTCGCCAGCCGGCGTGAGCCACGTCAGCGAGAGCACGTTGTCCGCGGTCCTGCCGTAGGACATGGCGTGGGCCCCGCACGCGTTGTTGCCGATCATCCCGCCGAGGGTGCAGCGGGTGCCGCTCGCCGGGTCGGGTCCGAAGCGCAGCCCGTGCTGGGCGCAGGCGTCCTGGAGGTCCTTGAGGACGACGCCGGGCTCGACCACCGCCGTCCTCGCCTCCGGATCGAGGCTCACGATCCGGTTCAGGTATCTGGAGGTGTCGATCACCAGGCCCGGCCCGATCGAGTTGCCGGCCATCGAGGTGCCGCCGCCGCGCATCGTGACCGGCACGCCGTGCCTGCGGGCGGCCGCGACGGCCTCGATCAGGTCCTCGCGGCTGCGCGGACGCACCACCGCGCCCGGCACCACGCGGTAGTTCGCCGCGTCCGAGGTGTAGAGCGCCCGGGTCAGTGAGGAGTCGTCCACGTCGCCGCGGAGGCTGCCGCGCAGCTCCTCGACGAGGGGGCGGATGTCCTCGGGGATCCGGTGGCTGCTGTCGGGACGCTGCACGGTCGACGTCATGCTCCAGTGCTACCCCGGATCAGCGCCGGATCACAGCCCAGCGCGCGGACACAGCCCGGCGGGGAGAGAGCGCACGCCCATCCCACGATCGCGGGGTGAGGGGCAGGGCTCCCTTGACACGATTCCGTGCCCTGCATCACACTGTATCTAGTGATAGTGCCTATCATACAGTGATATCGAGCAGCCGACGACGGCTGATCATCCAAGGAGAGATGTCAATGAAGAGATTGATCCGCACCACTGCCACGATGGCCGCCGTGGCGTCCCTGGCGCTCGGCCTCGGCGCCTGCGGGAACAGCACGAGTGCCAGCAGTGCTGCCGGCGCGTCGAGCAGCGCGGACCCGAGCCTGGCCAAGCTCGTCCCGGACGACGTCCGCTCGAAGGGGACCCTCGCCGGAGGTGCCTCGTTCGACACGCAGCCCATGAATTTCTATGCGCCGGGCAACAAGCCGGACGGCGTGCTGATCGACCTGCTCAACGCGGCGGCGGGCAGGCTCGGACTCTCGATCAAGTGGTCGCAGATCCCCTATTCGGGCCTTGTTCCGGCGCTGCAGTCCAAGCGCGTCGAGATCGCCGGAGCGCAGATCAGCAAGACCGCGGAGAACAAGGGGGTAGTGAACCTGCTCGCCTTCTACAAGGCCTCCTCGAGCCTGCTGGTCCCGGCGGGCAAGGAGTACGCCTCGGACACCGATGCGTGCGGTACGCGCTTCGGCCTGACCACGGGCTCGACGGTGAACAAGAACATCGCCGACTCGATCGACAAGGAGTGCAAGGCCGCTGGCAAGCCGGAACTGCAGTACCTGTACTTCCCGAGCTTCAACGCCGGCGAGGATGCCATCAGGGCGGGCCGGATCGACTCCTTCTTGAACTCCACGCCGCAGATCCAGCTGGCCGTGAAGGCGGACAAGAGCGTCGCGGCCACCCTCGTGGGCAAGCTCGCGACCCGGGAGACGGGCGTCGCCCTCCCGAAGGAGTACTCGCAGCTCACCGAGGCGTTCCAGGCAGCGTTCAACGCGATGATCGCCGACGGGTCGTACAAGAAGATCCTGGACAAGTGGGACCTGGCGACGATGGCCGTTGACAAGGCCGAGATCAACGACCAGATCCCGATGTGATGGAGCAGGCCCTCATGCAATCCTCAGTCAACCGCCCGGACAGCCCCCCGGCCGCCCCGCCTGCCGGGGCCTCGCGGGTCCAGGTGCCGGACACCGTCGCCGTGAAGAAGCACTACGGCCGCTGGCTCGCCGTCGCCGTGCTCGTGGCGATCGCGCTCGGCGTCGTGAAGTCCCTCGCCCAGAACCCGCAGCTCGAATGGGACGTGGTGGGCCAGTACCTCTTTGACGGGCTCGTCCTGGAGGGGCTCGGGGAGACCGTCGTCCTCGCCGTGCTCTCCATGATCGGCGCGACCGTGATCGGGCTCCTGTTCGGGTTCTTCCGGCTCAGCACGAACCCGGTCCTGCGCACCCTGGGAAGCCTGTACGTCTGGGTCTTCCGCAGCGTCCCGGCGCTGATCCAGATCCTCTTCTGGGGAAATCTGGCCCTTTTCGCCCCGAGGCTCGGCCTGGGCATTCCGGGCACGGGCTGGACCCTGGTTTCGGCGCCGACCAACGACGTGCTGTCCCCCTTCGCCGCCTCGATCGTGGCACTCTCGATCGCCAACGGCGCCTATCTGGCAGAGATCATCCGCTCGGGCCTGCTGTCGGTCGACGAGGGCCAGCACCTCGCCTCCTCGGCCCTCGGCCTCACCTGGTGGCAGGCCCAGCGGAAGGTCATCCTGCCCCAGGCGCTGCGGGTCATGATCCCGCCTGCCGGCAACCAGTTCATCACCCTGCTGAAGGAGACCTCGCTCGTTTCGGTGATCGCCGGCGGTGACATCCTCTCCAAGGCCGAGAACATCTCCGGCTACAACCTGCGGACGATCGAGCTCCTGATCGTCGCCGCCGTCTGGTATCTGCTCGTGACCAGTGCGGCCACGCTCGGGCAGACCATCATCGAGCGCCGGACCGCCCGCGCCCAGCGCCAGCAGAAGCGGAAGGCACGAGCCGCCGAGACCCCCGTGAGCGCCCAGGAGGCCACGCGATGAGCAGCGTCGACATCGTCAACGTCCACAAGAGCTTCGGCGAGAGCGAGATCCTCAAGGGCATCGACATGCACGTCGGCCAAGGCGAAGTCGTCTGCCTCCTCGGCCCCTCCGGCTCGGGGAAGAGCACCCTCCTGCGCTGCGTCAACGGGCTCGTCATGCCGGACAAGGGCCACGTCACAGTCGGCGGCACCCTGATCGGGCGCAAGGTGCACGGCGGGAAGCTGCACGGCCTCGGCGGACGCGAGGCCGCGGGCCAGCGCGAGCAGATCGGGATGGTCTTCCAGCAGTTCAACCTCTTCCCCCATCTGGATGTCCGCGACAACCTCATGCTCGGCCCCCGCGCCCACAGACGCGGCGGCCGTGCCGAGCTCGAGGAGAAGGCCCACGCCCTCCTGGGCAAGGTCGGGCTCGCAAACCGTGCCAAGGCCTACCCGGCCCAGCTCTCGGGCGGCCAGCAGCAGCGGGTCGCCATCGCGAGGGCCCTGATGATGGAGCCGGACCTGATGCTCTTCGATGAGCCCACCTCCGCCCTCGACCCGGAGCTGGTCGGCGAAGTTCTCGACACCATGCGCTCCCTGGCGCAGGACGGCATGACGATGATCGTCGTCACACACGAGATGGCCTTCGCCCGGCAGGTCGCCGACCGTGTCGTCTTCATGGCCGACGGGCACATCGTCGAGGACGCCGCCCCCGCCCAGTTCTTCGACAGTCCCGAGACCGATCGCGCCCGGGCCTTCCTCCGCCTCGCCTGACCCCCACCCCTGCACTACCGGAAAGACCGATCATGACACTGACAACAGAGCAGCTCAGCCACCGCCTCGGTGCGCTGCCCACCCCCAACATCGGCGACGCCATGGAGCGCCTCGGTGTCCTCGACTCCGCGATCAAGCCGATCTGGACCGGCGGCCGCGTCGCCGGACCGGCCTTCACGGTCTGGACCCGCGCCGGGGACAACGCCTACATCCACCGTGCCCTGGCCGAAGCAGCGCCCGGGGATGTCATCGTCGTCAACGGCCAGGCCGACGAGTCCCGGGCCCTCCTGGGCGACCTCATCGGCGCCCGGGCACGGAACGCGGGCATCGCCGGGTTCATCATCGACGGCGCAGTGCGTGACGCCGCGGGCCTCGAGCACGTGGGCATGCCCGTGTTCGCCCGCACCACCTCACCGGCCGGCCCCTACAAGAACGGCCCCGGGGCACTGGGGTGTGCGGTGGCTGTCGGGGGCGTCGCAGTCCTGCCGGGCGACATCGTCGTCGGCGACGACGACGGCGTCGTGGTCGTCCCGCGCGCCAGGGCAGAGGAGATCCTGCTGGGCGCCGAAGCGGTCCAGGAAGACGAGGCCGGACGGATGCGCACCATCCTCGCGGCGGCGAACGACGTGAAGGAGGCGCCCGCATGCGCTGCACGGTAATCGGCCTCGGCGAGGCCGGACGCATCTACGCCCAAGCCCTCCAAGGCCTCGGCCACGAGGTCCTGGGCTACGACGTCGCACCCATCCCGACCCCCGAACTCCCCCGCGCGGCGACCATGGCGGAGGCAGTGGGACAGAGCGACGCGGTCATCATCATGACGACGGCGCGCGCCTCGCTCCCGGTGGCCCGCGAAGCAGCTCCGCACCTGTCCCCCGGCACCCTCTACGCCGACTTCACCTCGGCCGCACCAGCGGCCAAGCTCGCCCTCGAGCAGGTGCTGCCCACCGGGGTGGAGGCAGCCGACATCGCCATCCTCGGACCCGTGATCTCCCTCGGCGCCTCCACGCCCCTCATGGCGGCCGGGCCCGGGGCAGACCGCATCGCGGACCTGCTACGGCCCATCGGCGCCCCCGTCGAGGTCGTCCACGGGGAGCTCGGGGACGCGATGGCCCACAAGCTCCTGCGCAGCATCGTCATGAAGGGCCTCGCCGCCGTGGTCTGCGAGGCCGTCGAGGCCGGACGGCGCGCCGGGTACGAGGACTGGGTCCGCGGACAGATCGCCGCCGAGCTCTCCGGAGACGGGCAGTCGACCATCGACCGCTTCATCACGGGCTCGGCGAAGCACGCCGCGCGCCGGGCCGATGAGATGGCCGCCGTGGCGGACTACTGCCAGGCCCTCGGGGCTCCCGGCCACATGAGTGCGGCGGCGCGCGAGTCCCTCCTGAGCCTTGCAGACTCAGAACTGAAGAGCGCATGAGCGCCCTCTATGCCATCCGGGCAGGAGACCCCGGGCAGCGGCGGGAAGTGACGGCCGCAATGCCGAGGCTCGCCGAGCTCGCCCCGGGCCTGCGCGAGAAGGCCGTCACGGCGTGGGTCAGCGCCTGGCTCTCCAGCACGCACAGCACGCTCGAGCAGATGCCCTATTCACTCCAGGCCCCGGACTACCGGCTCCTCGACCACACCAACGAGGTCGCCGACGCCGGGATCCTCCTCGCCGACTACGCCTACGCGCGGTGGAGTGTTGCCCTCGACCAGGACATCCTGCTGGCCGCACTGCTGCTCCACGACATCGACAAGGCCCTCCTCTACACCCGCGTCGGCACCGACGTGGCCCCGGATCCGTCCCGGGCGGGGCTGCCGCACGGGGTCCTCGGCGCGATGCTGCTGAAGGAGGCCGGCCTCCCGGACCAGGTCGTGGCACTGGTCGGCACCCACACCACGACAAGCCCGGTCAGGAACGACGGCCCCGAGGCATGGGTCCTCCACTACGCGGACCTCTTCGCCTGCGACCATGCGTTCCGCCTGGCCACCGGCACTGTCCCCTTCTTCCAGCGAGTCTGAAGGACCATGAGCGACACCATCCCCACCTACGATCGGCTGCTCCTGCGCACCGATGCCCCACCCGGATCCAGCTGGGGGCTCTTCCCCGACCCCGAGCGGGGCATGGCGAACTTCGCAGGCCCCGAGCAAGTCCTCCGGGGCAGGGGCGCGATCCGCAGCGGCACCGCATTCAACCTGGACTACCCGGCAGACGCCTTCGAGCCCTCGATGTCGCGCAGCCGCCGGCCGCCCGCCCAGACAGTGACCTCGGCTCATCCGGACAGCTTCGACGACGTCTGGGACGGCTACTGGCCCCAGGCGAGCAGCCACGTGGACGGGCTGCGCCACCGCAGAGCCCACGGCCACGGGTTCTACAACGGGGTGCCGGACAGCAGCGTGGCGGCGGGCACACCCCAGCTCGGGGTCCAAGCCTGGGCCGAGAAGCCGATCGCCGGGCGCGCGGTTCTGGCCGACGTGGCACGCCACCGGGAGGACGCAGGCCGGCCGATCGACCACGAGGGTGGTGAACCCCTCACACTGGCCGACATCACCTCGACTCTGGCGGCCCAGAGGTCCTCCCTCGAGCCAGGGGACATCCTCCTGCTGCACACCGGCTGGGCAGACTGGTTCCTGGGCCTCGACCCCGCCCACCGTGCTGCCGCCAAGGCCAGGCGCCACACCACCGGCGTCGCCCAGTCGACCGAGTTCCTGGCGTGGTTGTGGGACAGCCACATCGCACTGCTCGGCACCGACACCTTCGCCGTCGAGGCCCTCCCTGCCAGCCCGGACAGCCCGTTCCGGGAGACCGGGGAGGACGGCGGAATGATGCACCAGGAGCTCATCGCCAAACTGGGCTGCCCGCTCGGAGAGCTGTGGCACCTGGCCGAGCTCGCCTCGGAGTGCGCCCGCAGCGGGCTCTACGACGCCTTCCTGACCGTGAAGCCCCTCAACCTGCCGGGCGCCGTGGGCTCCCCGGCCAATGCCACGGCGATCGTCTGACCAGGCCCACCATGCCGGCCGCCCCCAGTCCGGGCGGCCGGCATCCAGGGGACTGTGGTCAGCAGATGGTGTTCAGCGGATCCGGGCGGCGATGCTGGCCCCGGCGTTGACGACCTCTCGGGTAGCGCCGGCCAGCCGATCGTCGGAGAGGTCCTCCTCACGACCGGACACCTGCACGACGCCGAGGAGGACGCCGTCCCTCGAGCGGACCGGCGCGGCCACGGAGACCGCCCCCACCACGCGCTCGTTGCGTGAGACCGCGTACCCCTGGACGGCGATTCCATCAAGTTGGGACATGTACTCGTCCATGGGGACCGCAGGGCCCGCTGCTGTCTCGACCCTCTCCATCCCTGCCAGGACCTCCGCGCGGGCCGCACCGTCCATGTAGGCGAGGAAGACCTTGCCCGCCCCGAGGTGCAGAGGGAGCCTGCCGCCGACAGGAAGCTGGTAGCGAAGGGGACTGCTCCCCTCGACCCTGGCCACGAGGACACGCGCGGAGCCCACGCGCACCGACAGCGACGCCGTCAGGCCCAGCGCCTCAGCGAGCTCCTGCAGGACCGGCGTGGCGGTCAGCACCAGATGGTTCCCGACCAGGAAAGAATGCGCCGCGGCCAGTGCCGCAGCGCCGACGCTGTATCCGGCAGAGTCCTGCGCGACGTAGTTCCGACGCTCGAGCACCTTGAGGATGCGCTGAGCCGTCGCAATGTGGAGCCCGGCGCCCCGAGCGACCTCGGCCAGCCTGAGCGGCCGTCCGCTGTCCGAGAGCAGATCCACCACATCGAACGCGCGCTCCACCGAGCGCATCGTCGACCGCTCCTGGCCGGAGCCGCTCTCGTCTGCCATCGTCCCTCCTAGGATCATGAAGAAATCTATGCCATCGCCCCGCCCCGGCCCGAACCGGTCCTACAGCCAGCGGTTGCGGCGCTCGCCAGCTGCGGTTGACAACGCAGTATGGGACACATCACACTGGGCTATGCTGATAATCACTATCATAGAGTGATATCGATACGAGGGCGTACGCTCCTCCGAGGAAGAGAAGTTCGATGAAGAGACTGACTGCGACGCCCGGCGTCACGGATGGAGCACCCATCAGCACCGCAGACCGCGGACCGGCGCGGGGGCCGGCCGTGTGGAAGACGGCGATAGCCGGCGGGGCGGGCTCCGTCATCGAGTACTACGACTTCTCCCTCTACGCGAATCTCGCCATCTACATCTCCACCGCGTTCCTCTCCCGGAGCGACCCCGGGACGGCCCTGCTGGAGACCCTTGCCGTATTCGGCAGCGGCTTCCTGATGCGTCCGGTCGGCGCCCTCTTCTTCGGGTGGCTCGGCGACCGGCACGGACGGCGCACCTCGTTGCTCGTCAGCGTGGTCCTGATGGGACTGGCCAGTTCGGCCGTCGGCATCCTGCCGACCTACGCGGCCCTCGGCGTCGCAGCACCCCTGCTGCTGCTGGCCCTTCGGCTGCTCCAGGGCTTCTGCGCCGGCGGCGAGGCGAGCGGTGCCTCGACCTACATCGCCGAGACGGCACCGGCCCGGCTGCGCGGCTTCTTCGGCGCCTTCAACCCTGCCGGCATCGCGGTCGGAACCGCTGCCGCCGGCGGGCTGGCCGCCGTCATCGGCACCGTGATCGGCGGCTCGGCCATGGCGGAGTGGGGCTGGCGCATCCCGTTCCTGCTGTCTCTGCCCCTGTCCCTCGCCGTCCTCTTCCTCCGCACCCGCCTGCCCGAGTCAGCGCAGTTCACCGAGAATGTGCGCACCGGCGCCGCCGCGGGCAGCCCCTTCCGCGCAGCCCTCATGGACGAGTGGCCGGCCGTCCTCAAGCTGGTCCTGCTCTCGTTCTCCATGACCTGCACCGCGTACGTCGGACACGTCTACCTCAACACCTACCTCACGGCCCAGCTGCACCGCCCAGCCAGTGAGGCGCTGGGCACGAACTCGGCCATCACCGTCGTGTTCGCCCTGCTCATGCCCTTCGCTGCCTGGTCCTCGGACCGCTTCGGCCGCCGGCGCATCTACGCGGCAGCGATGGCCGGGTACGTCGTGCTCGCGATCCCGGCGTTCCTCTGGATGGCCCCAGGCAGCGGTGTTCCCCTCGCTCTGGCCATGGCAGTGGCCTTCATCCCCTGGGTGTTCGCCCAGGCAGTGGGCTACCCGCTCTTCACCGAGCTGTTCGGAGCCAAGGCCCGCATGACCGGGGTGGCCTTCGGATTCGCCCTCGGCACGATCCTCGGCGGCGGGTTCGGGCCCTACATCGCGCAGCTCCTCACGACCGCCACCCACTGGAACCTCGCCCCGGCCGCCTACATGGCCGCCTCCGCCCTCGTCGGCCTCGTGGCGCTCCTCTTCGTGGGCCGGTCCAAGCTCGACGAGCCCGCAGTGGCCCCGGGCGAACCGGAATCGCGAGGCTGACCATGGGTGAGCTCGCCGAGCTGCTCCGGGGGGCCATCGACCTCCATACACATCCGTCCCCGGACATCGTCCCGCGCTCCCAGAGCATCGCCGAGGCCGTGGCGGACTTCACCGAGGCCGGCTTCGCCGGGTTCGTAGCCAAATCCCACGTCTCCTCCACCGCCGCACTCTGCGCCGCCCACGACGCCGGCTTTCAGGCGCAGCCCATCGGGTCGATCGCCCTCAACCGGCCGACCGGCGGCCTGAACGCCGGCGCCGTAGAGGTCGCAGCCCGCCTCGGCGCCCGCGTGGTCTGGCTCCCGACCGTCGACAGCAGAAGGCAACGCGAGCAGGCAACCGCTGCCGGACCGGCGCCGGTCTGGGCGGAGACCCAGGCAGAGCTGGCCCGCACACCCGGCTACGGACCGCCCATCGCCGTCCTCGAGGACGGCGGCGGAGTGGTGCCAGAGCTCCACGACGTCCTCGACGTCGTCAAGGAGCACGGCCTCCTGCTCGCCACCGGGCACCTGGACTGCGACGAGGCCTTCGCCGTCATCGACGCGGCCCAAGGCCATGGCGTCGAGCGCGTCATGGTCACCCACCCAGACCTCCCGAGGCAGCGCATCACCATCGACGCCCAGATCGAGATGGCACGCCGCGGCGCATGGATCGAGAGGACCATGGCCTCCGTCCTCGAGGGCAAACTCCCCCTCGAGCGCGCCCTGCACGGCATCAGGGCCTGCGGAATCGGCTCGACCCTCCTCACCGGAGACCTCGGCCAACCCCACAACGGCCCCATCATTGCCGGGATCCGGCGCTGGGCCGGCGACCTCCACGAGGCCGGGTTCGACCCCGAAGACATCCACCGGCTGCTCGTCGTCAATCCCACCGCCGCGCTATCCGGCCGCCTCGCCGCCCCCGCACCCGGGGCCTGAGCGACAGCGCCGACGGCTGCCACTCCCTCGGGGCGCCCTGCGCCTCAGCCGGCGAGCCCCTTCTCCTTGAGCCACGCGTCCGCGGCGGCCTTGGGGTCCTGCTTGGCGCTGCCCGAGACCTGGTCGTTGAGCTTGACGAGGTCCGCCGTGGTCAGCGCGGCCTGGACCTTGCTCAGCACGCCCTTCGCCTTGTCATTGATCCGGTCGGTGCGCACGAGGGGCACGACCTGCTGGGCGGCGAAGTTGTTCTGCGGGTCCTCGAGCGTCACGAGGTGGTTCTGGGAGATGAGCGGCGAGGTCGTGAACACGTCCGCGGCCTGGATCTGGTTGTCGAGCAGGGACTTGACGGTGACGGGGCCGCCGCTGTCGCTGAGCGGGACGAACTGCTTGGGCGTGCAGCCGTACTTGGCCTTGAGGCCGGGCAGCCCCTGGGGGCGATCCTTCGCCTCGGGCGGCATGCCGAGGGAGATCTGGTCGCAGACCTTCCCGAGGTCGGCCAGCGTCTTGAGGCTGTACTTGTCCGCGGTGGCCTGGGTGACCACGATGGAGTCCTTGTCCTCGGCGTTGGCCGCGCCCAGGACCGTGAGGCCCTGCGGCGTGGCGGCGGGCAGTGCCTTCATGACGTCCGCTGCGCTCACGGCGGTCGCGTTCTTGTCGAAGTAGCGCAGGAGGTTGCCCGAGTAGTCGGGCACGGCGTCGATCGAGCCGTCCTGGAGGGCCTTGACGTAGACCTCGCGGGAGCCGATCCCAGTCTTCGTGGTCGCCTGCACCCCGGCGCCGTTGAGCGCTCCGGCGTAGATGTCCGCGAGGATCTCGCTCTCGGTGAAGTTCGCCGAGCCAACCACGATCGGGCCGCCCGCGCTGGCCTGGCCCGAGGCCGGCGCGGTGGAGAGCGGGTTGGAGGCTCCGCCGCACGCGGACAGGGCGAGTGCGACGACGGGGACGGCCGCCAGGGCGGCCCTGCGGGCAAGGCGTCGGTAGATGGTCACGGGCGGATCCTCCTGCGGTCGGTGCGGTGACGTGCCGAGCTCCCGGACCGGTGCTCGCACCCGGGTCGAAGGCCATCATCCCCTCTCATTCGGAGCAGGCCGGGGAACGGATGGCCAGTGGCGCGGCGCGGGTGCCGCGGCGCCTGCCGCCGAGACCGGGCCCTACGCGGCAGGCCCGGACTCGACCGCCTGCCCGGCGAGGCGCCACTCGAGCATCCCGTCCTCGAGCCGGTGCGCGGTGACGCCGTGGGCGCGGAGGAGGTCCACGGCGTCGTACGCCATGACGCAGTAGGCGCCGCGGCAGTAGGCCACGACCTCGGAGTCCGGGGGCAGCTCGGCCAGGCGCGCCCCGAGCTCGTCGAGCGGGATGGAGAGGGCGCCGGGGAGGTGCCCGGCCGCGAATTCCTCCCGGGGGCGGACGTCGAGCACCGTCACGGTCCCCGAGGCGGACCGCTCGGCGAGCTCCTCTCGGGTCAGCCCGTGCTCCGAGGCCCGCTCCCCCGCGAGGCGGAGGTAGGCGACCCGCCGGGGCTCGACGCCGGCTACCCGCTCCTGCGCGACCCCCCGCAGGAGCGCGTACAGACGCAGGACGTCGTGGCCCGCCGCCGCGTAGAAGATGCGGGTGCCCTCGCGACGCGTGGCCACGAGCCCCGCCTGCCGGAGCGCCTGCAGGTGCGCCGACGCCGTCGAGAGCCCGAGCCCCGCGGCCTCCGCGAGCACCTCGACGCTCCGCTCCCCCTGCGTGAGGAGGTCGAGCAGCTCGAGCCGCTTCCCGTTGGCCAGGGCCTTGCCCACGCGCGCGAACTCCTCGAACAGTGCCGCCTTGTCAGCCCTGCGGCCGGCCGACCCGTCTGCCATCCAGTCCTCCAAAGATCCGTGTAATACTGAATCCAATAATATTCCATGTTTCCTTGGAGAATCAGTGAAGACCACCGCTCCGCCAGCCCTCGGCCTGAGGCAGAACCTCGCCCAGTTCGTGCTGCTCGTAGCGGTCAACGCCCTCGTGGGCGGCGCCCTCGGGCAGGAGCGCACGGTCCTGCCGCTGCTCGCCACCCGCGAGTTCCGGCTCGACCTCTACACGAGTGCCCTCACCTACATCCTCGCCTTCGGGGTCGCCAAGGCCGCGATGAACTACTTCGCCGGCACCCTCTCGGACCGGTTCGGGCGCAGGCCCGTGCTCGTGGCCGGCTGGCTCGTGGCGATCCCCGTGCCGCTGATGCTCGTCGCAGGCCCGGACTGGGCCTGGATCGTGGCCGCGAACGTGCTCCTCGGCGTCAGCCAAGGCCTCACCTGGTCCACCACCGTGGTGATGAAGATGGACCTCGTCGGGCCCCGGCAGCGCGGCCTCGCCATGGGCCTGAACGAGGCGGCGGGCTACCTCGGCGTCGCGGTGACCGCCCTCGCCACCGGCTGGATCGCCGCCCAGTACGGCCTCCGGCCGGGACCGTTCCTCCTCGGCGCGGCCTACATCGCGCTCGGGCTTGGCCTCTCCGTCCTGACCGTGCGGGAGACCCACCACCATGCCAGGCTCGAGGCCGTCCAGCACGTCTCCGCCCGGCCCGCGGCCCACGGGGACCTCACTACCGGGCAGGTCTTCCGGCTCACGAGCTTCACCGACCGCTCCCTCTCCTCCGTGAGCCAGGCCGGCATGGTGAACAACCTCAACGACGGCCTCGCGTGGGGGCTGTTCCCGATCCTGTTCGCCTCGGCCGGGCTGAGTCTGGGCCAGATCGGCCTGCTCGCCGCCGCGTACCCCGCCGTGTGGGGCGCGGGCCAGCTGGTCACCGGCGCCGCGTCGGACCGCTACGGCCGCAAGTGGCTCATCGCGGCCGGGATGGCGGTCCAGGCGGTCGCCCTCGGGATGGTCGCGGCCGGGCACGGCTTCGGCATCTGGCTCGCCGCAGCCGTCCTGCTCGGCATCGGCACCGCGATGGTGTACCCGACGCTGCTCGCCGCGATCGGCGACGTCGCGCACCCCGCCTGGCGGGCCCGCTCGGTGGGCATCTACCGGCTCTGGCGCGACGGCGGATTCGCCGTGGGCGCCCTGCTCTCCGGGATCCTCGCGGACGTCTACGGGCTGCCGACGACGATCGCGGCCATCGCGGTCCTCACCGCCCTCTCCGGGGTGGTCGTCGCGGTGCGCATGCGCGGCGGCGACCACGCGGCGGTGTAGACGGACGACGGCGGGCGGGCACCCGCCGTCGTGCGTCACCCGACCTAGGGGACGGGTCAGCCCTTGAGCGAGCCGGCGGCGATCCCCTCGATGAAGTAGCGCTGGCCGAACGCGAAGATGACCATCATCGGCAGGGTCACCAGCAGCGACGCGACCATCACGAACTGGTAGTCGCCGTGGCCGCCGGCGGTGGGCGAGTACATGGTCATCGCGTAGGCGATGCCGAGGGGCACGGTGTACCCGTGGGGGTCGCCGAAGTTGAGGTAGATGAGCGGGCCTGCGAAGTTGTTCCACGAGGCCTGGAACTCGAAGATGAACACGATGATCGCGCTCGGCAGCGCCAGCGGGAACGCGATCCGGCGGAAGAGCCCGAAGAACGAGCACCCGTCGATCCGGGCCGCCTCGAACAGGTCGCGTGGCAGCGAGAGGTAGAACTGCCGCATCAGGAAGATGTAGAAGGCCGACCCGAACAGCGTCCCGCCCCACAGGGGCACGGTGGTCCCGAGCCAGCCGAGGGTCTTCCAGATCAGGTAGTTGGGGATGAGCGTCACGGCGCCGGGCAGCATCATGGTGCCGAGCAGCACGCTGAAGAGCACGTTCTTCCCCGGGAACCTGAAGTAGGCGAAGCCGAAGGCGATGGCCGAGCTCGTGAGGGTGACGATGGTGGCCGCCGCGAGCGCGATGAAGACCGAGTTGAAGACCCAGCTGAGCAGGGGCAGCTGGTTCCAGACGTCCGCGTAGTTCTGGGGGGTGGGGGTCAGCGGGATCAGCCGGTTGTCGAACACCTCGCCGCGGGGCTTGAGGGAAGCGGCGAGCAGCCACGCGAACGGGTACATGAACGCCAGGGCGAAGCCGGTGAGGAGCACCCAGCGCAGGGTCTGCCCGAGCCGCCGGAGTGTCCGGCTGCGGCGGTCGGCAACGGGGCCGGGGACAGGCGGGCGCGGGGCTGCCGGGCGATCTGGAGTGCCCGGGACCGGTCCGCGGGCGGCGACGAGGGGCGCGGCCGCCGCGGAGGAGGACGGGTCGTCGGCCGCGGTGGGTTCGAGGCCGGGGTTGGCGTTGGTCACGGGCGGTCGTTCCCCTCGTAGTGGACGAACCGGTTGCCGACCTTGATCTGGATCACCGTGATGACCATGATGATCGCGAACAGCAGCCAGGCCATCGCGGCCGCCGGGCCGAAGTTGAACTGCTGGAAGGCCTGCTGGTACAGGTACACGCCGTAGAAGCGGGCCGCGTCGGGCACGGACGAGTTCCCGTCCCGGTAGAACAGCAGGTACGCCTGGTCGAACACCTGCAGCGCCGCGATCGTGTTGACGATGACGAGGAAGAACAGCGTCGGGGAGATCATCGGGATCGTGATGTGGAAGAACTGCTGGACCCGGTTCGCGCCGTCCGTCGCGGCCGCCTCGTACAGCTCCCGCGGCACGGCCTGGAGCGCCGCGAGCAGGATCACGGTGGTGCCCCCCACGCCCCACAGGCTCATCAGCACGATCGATGGCTTCATCCAGGCCGGGTCCGCGAGCCACTGCGGCCCGACGATGCCGAAGAGGCCGAGGAACTTGTTGACGGCCCCGCTGTTGCCGTTGAGCAGCAGCAGGAAGACGGCGGCCGTGGCGACCCCGGGCGTCATCTTGGGCAGGAAGTAGACCACCCGGAAGAAGCCGGAGGCCCGCTTCACCCCGTTCAGGAGCGAGGCCAGCAGGAGCGCGAACGCGATGTCGAGGGGGACGGCCATCGCGGCGTAGATGAACGTGTTCCCGAGCGAGGCGAGGACATTCGGGTCCTGCACAAGCCGGGTGTAGTTCTCGACGCCGGCCGGGCTGCTGGCGCCCGTGGCGAGGTCGAAGTTCTGGAACGAGAGGACCAGGCTCCAGCTCATCGAGATCACCGTGAAGATGAGCAGCCCTGCGATCCACGGCGCGATGAAGAGGTAGCCGGCGGCCGACTCCCGGAGGTTGTACTTCCTCCTCCGGCCCGGTCGACCCCCGCGCGCGGCGCGGGGGGCCCCGGGTGTCCGGCCGCTCGTCTCTGCGGTCATCAGCCGTTCTTGCCGGCCGAGGTCTGCTGCCAGGCCCGCAGCGCCGTGGCCTGCGCGTCCTTGAGGGCGGTGGCCGGATCCTTCTCGCCGGAGAGCGCGACGGCGACGGCGTTGGAGAGCGCGTCCTTGATGGACGAGCCCGCAGGAGAGCTGCCGAAGGACGCGGTGGTGTCCAGGGTCGAGTACGCGGTGCTGATCAGCTGGTCGAAGTCCGCGCTGCCCGAGGGCACCACGTGGGCGTCGCGCACGGCCTTGTCCGCGGCCGGGGAGCCGGTGAACAGGCCGGTGTTGATCGAGTTCTTCTCCTGGACGGTCTTGGCCCGGGCGTCGCCGGCCGCCTTCCACGCGTCCAGGGACGTGGCCTTGATGGCCCACGCGCAGGCGGCGGAGGGGTTCTTGGCCGCGGTCGGAATGGCGAGGGCGGTGCCGCCGGCGTAGCCGAGGGCCTTGCCGTCGGTGGTCTTGATGGGCACGCCGACCACGCTCACCTTGTCCTTGGTCGCGGAGAGCACGTTGATGTACCACTGCCCCCACGTCTGGGCGCCGACCTCGTTCTTCACGTACTGGTTCTCGTTGCCGAAGGCGTCCATGGAGTCCTTGAAGGACTTGATGGCCGCGTACCCGCCCTGGGCGTCCATGAGCTTCTTCATCCAGGTCAGGGCCGTGACGTTGGCCGCGGCGTCAAGGGTCGGCTTGCCGTTGGCGTCCATGGCGCTCCCGCCGAAGACCTGCAGCCACAGGTCGGCCGATCCGGGGAGGTCGGCGTCGAACCCGATGACGGAGGGCTTGCCGCCCGAGGCCTTGTACATCTTCTGGGCGGCCGCGACGATCTGGTCCGGCTTGGACGTGTCGAGCTGGTCGGTGCTCACGCCGGCAGCCTGCATCACGTTCTTGTCCGCGATGACCATGGACGTCTGGAAGAACTGGGGGACCCCGTAGACCTTGCCGTGGTAGGTGACGCTCTTGGTGGCCGCCGGGTAGTACTGCGTCGCCGGGTCCACGCCCCACAGCGAATAGCAGGCGTCGAGGGGCTGGATGAGGCCCTTGTCCGCGAGGGTGGGGACGATGCTGCGGTCCACCTGGATGAGGTCCGGGACCTGGCCGGAGGCCGCCTGGGCGGAGAACTTCTGGGCGTCGAAGTTGGTGGTGTCCATGGTGACGGTGGCGGGCGAGACGGCCTTCGTGGCCAGATCCGAGCGGGACTTGCCCACCTCGTCGGAGGGGTTGAACCCGCTGGTCTTGAGGCTGCCCGAGAGGTCCTTGCTGAAGGATCCCGCGCCGGCGGAGCCGCTGGGGGCGGCGCTGCCTCCGGACGCGGCGGGGTTGCATGCGGTGAGTGCCACGAGCACCGAGAGGGACAGCGCCGCGGCGCTGAGCTTGTTCCTGTGAGTCGACATTGACGTCCTCTTCCTTCAAGCCCTTGAAGCCCCCGGGTGCGCAGGGGGACTTACGGAATTCCGGGTGTTCCCCCTGCCTGAGAACGAAGCCCCTTCTAAGGCGAAGGCTACAGAGGAGAAGCGGAGGAGTCCTGCACCCGGCCCGGCCGTGTCGGAAGCGGCCCGCTTGCCGGGCGCTGGACCGATCCCCTACAGTAGGCATACCCCTAGGGGTATCTGACGAACGAAGGAGAATCCCATGTGCAGCCCCGCAACGTGCCCCACCTGCGGCAAGGTGACCTGGACTGGCTGCGGCCAGCACGTCGACCAGGTGTTCGCGGACGTCCCCGAATCCCGCCGCTGCCCCGGCCACGACCAGGCTCCCGGCTCCGGCCCCGGCCTGCTGGGCACATTCCTCTCCTGGCGGTGAGCGGCCGGGAGCCGCACGCCTCCGCGTCCGACGCCGGCCCCCTCCTCGCGCTCCCGGCCGCCGGGCCGCGGGCCCTCCCCTCGAGGTGGTCGGTCCTGAGGACCTGGACGGGTGCCAGGCGGGCCGCCGCCGCGGCGGCAGCGGCCCTCGCGGCGGCCGCCCTGGTCTTCGCCAACGGCGCCTTCGATGCCGCCCCGTTCCCGGGTGCCCTCTGGACGGTCGCCCCCGTCTGGACGGTGGCCCTCGTGGCCGCCGGCTCGGCCGCGTTCGGGCTGCTCGTTGGCAGCCTCGTCATGGCCCCCATCGGGGCCGAGGCGACCGCGTGCGATGTCCGCGGGCCGCTGTTCGGGATGACGGGCCTGCTGCTGGCCACGACGCAGAGCCGCTCGAGCCTGCTCGTCCAGCTGTTCGCGGGCCTGCCCCCGGACACGATCCGCGCCGTGGTCCAGCCCGCGGTGGGCGCCGCCGCCGTCGCGCTCATGGTGGCCGCGCTCTCGGCGCGATGCCGGCTCGAACGCGACGCCCTCGCGGATTCGGCTGGCACCCAAGCCTGCGCGACCTGCGCGCCGCTGTTCCCACACCGCCCGCACCCCTAGCCGCGAGCGCCCCCGGCGGGAACCCCGCCGGCGGCCCTACGGGATCTGCGGCGCCTGGGCCTTTGCGGCGAGCAGGCCGAGGAGGAGCCTGTCCCGCTCGGCCAGCACGGCACCCCAGTCGCGGCCCTCGAGCTCGGCGGCGACGCCCGCTGCCATCGTCGCGATGTAGTCGTCCGTCTCGGGGTACTCGCCCAGGTCCGCAGCCCACTCCCGCATGGCCGGCCCCAGATGCTCGAGGAAGTGGGTGATCCCGCCGTCCCCGCCCCCGGCGTGCATCGTGAGGAACGGCCCCAGCAGCGCCCATCGGAGGCCCGGGCCGTACGCGATCGCGGTGTCGATGTCCGCGACGCTCGCCACCCCGGTGCTGACCAGGTGGAACATCTCCCGCCAGAGGGCGTCCTGCAGGCGGTTGGCCACGTGCCCCGGGACCTCGCGGTTGATCCGGATGGGCTTCTTGCCGATCCCGGTGTAGAAGGCCAGCGCGCGGTCCACGCTCTCGAGTGCCGTCTGCGCCCCGCCGAGCACCTCGACGAGCGGAATGAGGTGCGGCGGGTTGAACGGGTGCCCGAGCACGAGCCGCTCCGGATGCCGCATCCCCTGCTGCGCCTCCGAGACCAGCAGTCCCGAGGACGAGCTCGCGATGAGGACCTCCGCCCCGGCACCCTCTTCGATCTCGGCGAGGATGGCGCGCTTGAGCTCGAGCCGCTCGGGCCCGTTCTCCTGGACGAAGTCCGCACCACGGGCCGCCTCGGCGATCGAGGGTGCGAACGCAAGGCTGTCGTGGGGGGCGCCCGCGTCCCCGCCCACCGCCTCGGCGCCGAGGGCCGCGAGGGTGGGCCAGAACGCGTCGACGTGGGCGCGGAGCCGGTCCTCGGCACCCTCGGCAGGGTCCGAGGCCGCCACGCGGAAGCCGCGGGAGAGGTAGTAGGCGGCCCAGCTCGCGCCGATGGTGCCGGCGCCGATCACGGCGACCGTCCCCGGGATCGTGGGGGTCATTGCGGTCCTTCCATGGGTCAGAGCGCCTTCACGGCGCCGAGGACCTTGGTGAGGGAGTCCTTCGCGTCGCCGAACAGGAGGGCGGTCTTGGGGTCGTAGAGCAGCTCGTTCTCGATTCCGGCGAAGCCCGGCCGCATGGACCGCTTGAGGAAGACCACCTGCTTGGCGTCGGCGACCTCGAGGATCGGCATGCCGTAGATCGGCGAGCCGGGCGTGGACTTCGCCGCGGGATTGACCACGTCGTTCGCGCCCACCACGAGCGCGACGTCGGCCTGCCGGAACTCGCCGTTGACCTCGCTCATCTCCTTGAGCGACTCGTACGGCACGTTCGCCTCGGCCAGGAGGACGTTCATGTGCCCCGGCATGCGCCCTGCCACGGGATGGATCGCGAACTCGACGTCGATCCCCCGGGCCTCGAGGGCGCCCGCGAGCTCTGCCGCGGTGTGCTGGCCCTGCGCGACGGCGAGCCCGTACCCGGGGACGATGATGACCTTCTGCGCGTACCCGAGCAGCACGGCGACGTCCTCGGGGTTCGAGGAGCGCACGGGGCGGTCCGAGACGGCGGTGGAACCCGCCGTCGACCCTCCCCGGAACGCACCGAACATGATGTGCACGACGCTGCGGCCCATGGCGGCGGCCATGAGCCGGGTGAGGATCGTGCCGGACGCCCCGACGAGCGTGCCGGCGACGACGAGGAGCACGTTGCCGAGCACGAGGCCGCTCGCGGCGACGGCCAGCCCCGTGAACGCATTGAGCAGCGAGATGACGATCGGCACGTCCGCACCGCCCACGGGCAGGACGAGGAGGACGCCGGCCACGAGCCCGAGGGCGAGGAGCACGACGGCGAGCGGCATCGAGCCCGTGGCGACCACGGCCCCGGCCGCGACGAGCGCAGCGAGCAGCACGGCGCCCATGAGCACGGGCAGGCCGAGGAAGGTGACGGGCCGGGTGGTCATGAGCTCCTGGAGCTTGGCGAACGTCACGGCCGAGCCGGCGAAGGAGACGGCGCCCACCAGGAGCGTGAAGACGATCGCGAGCCGCACCCAGCCGTCCCCGGGCCCGTCCGCGTGGGGCAGCTCGAGCAGTGCCACGAGGGCCGCCGCGCCGCCGCCCACGCCGTTGAAGAGGGCCACGAGCTGCGGCATCTGCGTCATCTTGACCCTGCGGGCGACGGGCGCCGCGACCGCCGCGCCCACCGCGATCGCGCCGAGGATCCATGGGATGTTCGCGAGCCGGCTCGAGAGGAACACGGTCACGAGGGCGATCGCGGCGCCGAGGGCGCCGACGAGGTTGCCGCGGCGGGCGTGCTTCGGCGAGGACAGGCCCTTGAGGGCCAGGATGAAGCAGACGGCCGCGGCGAGGTAGAGCAGGGCCGTCCACGTCGGGTCGAGGAGTGGCGCCAAGGCGGTCACCGGGCCTCCTCCTTCGATCCGGGGGCCGGCCGCCGGCCCTTGAACATCTCGAGCATCCGGTCCGTCACCACGAACCCGCCCACGAGGTTGGCCGTGGCGAGCACCACGGCGAGCAGCGCCACCGCGAGCACCCACCCGTCCTCGGCCTGCCCCGCCACGACGATCGCGCCCACAAGGATGATCCCGTGGATCGCGTTGGCCCCGGACATGAGCGGGGTGTGCAGGATACTGGACACCTTCGAGACCACCTCGAAGCCCACGAACACCGCGAACACCAGGATCGTGAGCACCTCCACGCCGCCCATCAGCCGGCCCCTTCCTCGATCTCGTCCGCGCCGCCCGGGGGGCCCTCCCGCCGTGCCGTGCCGGCGCCGACCGTGCTCCCGCCGGCGCCGCCGGCCGGTGCGGTGGCCGCAGCGGTGGCCGCAAGGGCAGCGAGCGCCTCCGCCGTCGGCTCGTGGCGCACCTCGCCCGCATGCGTCAGGCACGCGCCGGCCACCACCTCGTCGTCGAAGTCGGGGCTGATCTCGCCCCCGTCGCCGGGGCCGCGCGGGACGAGCAGCTCGATGAAATTGGCGACGTTCTTGGCGTACAGGCGCGAGGCGTCCGCCGGCATGGTCGAGGCGGCGTCCTTGAGTCCGACCACGGTGACCGCGCCGGCGCCATCCGCCGTCGGCACGGCCACGTCCTCACCGGGGACGGAACCCTCCACATTGCCGCCGGACTCGGCGGCCATGTCCACGACCACGGAGCCGGGCCGCATCGCCGCGACCATGTCCCGCGTCACGAGCAGCGGCGCGCGGCGCCCGGGGACCGCAGCGGTGGTGATGAGCACGTCGGCATCCGCAACGTGCGGTGCGAGGAGCCGGCGCTGGAGGGCGCCGCGGTCGGCGGAGAGCTCCCGGGCATACCCCCCGGCCGCCTGCATGGCCTCGGCGGAGTCGACGTCGAGGTGGACGAACGTTCCGCCCATCGAGGCGACCTCGTCCGCGGAGGCGGGGCGGATGTCGTTGGCGGAGACGCGCGCGCCGAGGCGCTTGGCGGTGCCGATGGCCTGGAGGCCCGCGACCCCGGCACCGAGCACGAGCACCTTGGCCGGCGGGATCGTGCCGGCCGCGGTCATGTAGAGCGGGAAGAAGCGCGGGAGCCGGATCGCGGCCTCGAGCACGCAGCGGTAGCCGGTGACGAGGGCCTGCGAGGTGAGGGCGTCCATGGACTGCGCGCGCGAGATCCGCGGGACGAGCTCGAGCGCGAAGGCAGTCACGCGGGCGTCCGTGAGCGCGCGGACCGTCGGCAGCTCGGTGGACGGCGAGGCCAGTCCCACGGTGACGGTGCCCGGCCGGAGGGCCGCGGCGGTGGCCGGATGGAGCGGCCGGACGTGGGCCAGCAGGTCCACGGCGGCCAGATCGAGCGCGGGCACCACCTCTGCCCCGGCCTCGGCGTAGGCGGCGTCCGCGTGCCCGGCGGCCGCCCCGGCGCCGGACTCGACCGAGACGTCAAGCCCCTGGGCCAACAGCTGCCGCACCGTCTCGGGGGTCGCGGCCACGCGCCGCTCGCCGAGGAGGCGTTCTCTCGCGATGCCCACCCTCACGTGCACACCTCCGCTCCGGCGGCGCACCGTGGCCGCCTGAGCCAGAGTCTATGCGCCCCTGCGCCGGTGTCTACGCTCCGGCTCCCTGTCCCGCCTGTCCGGCGATGTTGACGAGCCAGGCGATGCCGAACCGGTCGGTGAGCATGCCGAACGTGTCGCCCCAGATGGCCTTCTGGAGCGGCATCGCCACGGTGGCACCCTCGGCGAGCCTGTCCCAGTAGCCGCGCAGCTCGTCCTCGGTCTCCGGGCCGCCGCTGAGCGAGACCGAGAAGTTGTTGCCGGGGTGGTACTCCATGCGGGAGGGGGTGTCCGAGGCCATGAGGGTGAAGCCGCTCGGCGTGGTGAGCTGCGAGTGCATCACGAGGGGCCCTTCGGAGGGATCTGTCGCGGCATGCAGGTCGTCGAAGGTGGAGATGCTCAGCTCCCCGCCCAGCACCGACTGGTAGAACGTCATGGCGTCCCGGGCATTGTCCTTGAAGCTGAGGTAGGGGTTCAGAGTGGCAGGCACAGTGTGGCTCCTCGCAAGAGATCTGACGCTGACCCTCAGGACACTACGACGCGCCGCCGGCAGTTGTCAGCCGTCGAACGGCCCTATCCGGCGAGGCGCTCGAGGTGGGCAACGACGGCGGCCCGCTTGGGCGAGCGGGGCGGGAGGAGGCTGAGCGCGGTCCGCCACGCCTCGGCGTCGTCCGCCGCCTCCGGGAGCCGGAGATAGTGGAGCACGACGTCGACGGCGGCGCTGCCCACCACGGCCTCCCGCAGCGTCGCGGACAGTTCCTGGCGCAGCTCCGTGATCGCCGGCGCCTCGGAGCGCGGCAGGAGCTGGCCCGCATAGGCGCCGAGCGCCTGCCGGTGGGAGCCGCGGGCGAGGAGCGCGAGGGCGGTCATCGAGTCCACCTCGAGGCCCTCCACCCGGTAAGGGCGGGAGAGCAGCGTGACCCCGGTCCCCGAGGCCTCCAGGACCTTGCGCAGCCGCACGAGCTCCGCGCGCAGCGTCACGGGCGGCACGGGCTGGGAGTAGAGCCGCTCGGCCAGCTCCTCGGCGGTGAGCCCGCGCGGATTCCCCGCGAGCAGCACGAGGATCTCGGAGTGCCGCACACTCAGGTTCAGCTCGCGTCCACCCCAGCGCAGCACACCCTGGTCACGGCCGGTGACGGCGAGCACCGCGCCGACGGGCCGCTCGGCCCTCTCGATGCGGGGCTTCCGCTCCGGCCCGAGGGCCCGGAGCCGCTCCTCGACGGCGGCGACGGTCGCCCTGAGCCAGGGCAGCGCGTGACCGCCCACGGCCTGCTCTCCCCCCGTGATGTCCACGACGCCCAGCGTCTGGCCGGTGCCGGGGTCGCGGATGGGCATCGCGGTGCAGGAGAAGGCCTCGACGAGCGGGCTGAAGTGCTCGGCGCCGTGGATCTGTACCGGACCGCCCGTGGCGACGGCCGTGCCGGGGGCGGAGGTGCCGATGCTCGCCTCGGACCAGTCGGCGCCTTCGAGGAAGGCCATGCGCTCGGCGCGCCGGCGCACCGAGGCGTCACCGCCGAGCCACAGGAGCCGGCTGCCCGCATCGCCCACGGCCACGAGGATGCCGGAATCCCGGGCAGGCTCGACCAGCAGCTGGTCGATCACGGGCATCACGGGTGCGAGGGGATGCTCGGCCCGGTAGGCGTCGAGTTCGCCCTCGTCGAGGATGCTCGTGACCACCGCGTCCTCGCGGCGGGGGTGCACGGCGAGGGAGCGGCGCCACGAGTCAGCGACGACAGGGCGCGCCGATCCGTCTTCCCCGTCCGCGGGGACCAGATCGGGTGCCGACTGCACCTGGTTCGCACGCACGCCCACCCACTCCTTCATGTGTGCCGTGGGTCACAAGTGTACCGGCCAGGACCCGCAATCCGGTCGGCGCGACGTTGCGACGACGTTGCATCCGGGCCCGCCGGGGTCTTGCCGGACCGACCCATCCCCTCGGACCGCTCTGCTCGGACCGATCCCCTCAGGCGCCGTGCGCGGTGCGGTCGACCACGAGCGCCTGCGCCGCGGCCTCGCGGATCTGGGCGATGGCGCTGCGCACCGCGTCGAGGTTCGGCAGCCCGGTGAGGTCGGTGAGGACCTCCCCGGCCGGCCCGGTCATGCGCAGGCGGTAGGAACCGCGCCTGGCGGGGTCTCGGAGTACTTCGAACGTGGCGCTCATCACTCACCTGTCTGCACAGCACTGTGCTCTTCCGAAAATGTGACAGTGCCAGTCTCATTCAGCCGCACGAGTGTGACCAAGGCCAAAGGTCACATATCGGCATCCGGTCTGGGCCTGCCCGCTACCCGCCGGCGATCGACTGGATGACGAGGACTTCCTGCCCCGCGGCCACCGGGGTGGCCAGGCCGTGGCCGCGACGCACGTCCTCGCCGTCCACATAGACGTTGACGTGGCGGCGCAGCTCGCCCCGCTCGTCGCGGAGCCTCCGGCCCAGCACGGGGTAGTCGCGGCCGACGGCGTCGAGCGCCTCCCGCACGGAGGCCGCCTCGGCGTCGGGAAGCTCGAACTGGGTCCTCCCCCCGCTCGCGGCGGCCAGGACGGAGGGGACGACGACGGTGACCGGCACGCCTAGGCCGCCGGGCCGGCGTCGTGCGTCACCGATTCGCGGGGGCTGAGCTCGGCGGCCCGTACGCACAGCACGTCGGGCAGGTGCGCGAGAACCTCCTGGAAGGCCTCCCCCTCGTCGGCGCTCGCGTACACGGATCCGCCGCGGGTGCCGAAGTAGACGCCCACCGGCTCCGCCGTGTCGACGGAGGCGGCGTCGCGGAGCACCGTGTTCCAGTCCGGCTCGGCGAGTCCCGCGGTCAGGCTGCGCCACGTCTCCCCGGCGTCGTCGGTGCGGTGGACGGCGAGGCGGCCGGCCGGTGCGACCCGCTCCCAGTCCGAGACGAGGGGGACGACCCACGCCGTGCCGCCGCGCCGCGGGTGGGTGAGCATGACGAACCCGAAGTCGGCCGGCAGCCCGTCCGCGATGGACACCCACGTGTCCCCTCGGTCATCGCTGCGGTAGACCCCGCGGTGGTTCTGCGCGTACAGGCGCCCCTCGGTGTCCGCCGCGATCTTGTGGACGCACTGCCCGACCTCCGGGCTCGGGTCCGGCAGGAAGTAGGCCGAGATGCCGTGGTTCCGCGCGGTCCAGCTCGCGCCGGCGTCGGTGCTGCGGTAGACCCCGCCGGCGCTGATGGCGACGTGGACCTGCCCCGGATCCTCGGCGTCGGGCACGATCGTGTGCACGGCGGCGCCGCCGGCACCGGGCGCCCACTGGTCCCTGTCGGGGTGCTCCCAGAGGGCGCGGTTGAGCTCGAACGTCTCGCCGCCGTCCGTCGACTTCCACACCGAGATGGGCTCCGCGCCGACCCAGACCACGTCCGGGCGGTCCGAGGAGTCGGGCTGGATCTGCCAGATCCGCTCGACGGCGGCATCCGTGCCCTCGGGGAACACGACGGAGCCGTGCTCGGGCTCGGTCCAGGTGGCGCCGAGATCGTCCGAGTGCACGACGGTCGGCCCGAAGTGCTCAGAGCGGACGCCCACGAGCAGGCGCGTCCGGCCGCCGCGGGTGTCGATGGCGACGGAGGGGATCTCCTGCATCAAGAACTGGGGCTCGGCGACGGTCCAGGTTCTGCGGTCCTCGCTCGTGGCGAGCCAGAGCCCCTTCTTGGTCCCGACGGCGAGGAGGAAGCGCGGCGTGGTCATCGCACCATCACAGCATCGGGGCAGCGGCGCAGCAAGGGTTCGGCGTCCACGAAGTCACTACGGCCGGAGGTAGGCAGGCCTAACCTCCGGCGGTACTGTCTTTCCTAGGACCCCAGGCTGCCCCGGAGTGCGTATTCCCCCAATTGCGCGCTCCGGGGTCTTTTGTGTGGTGTGGTGGTGGGTGGTGTTTTAAGTGCGGGAGCCCCCCGACCCTGGTGGGTTGGGGGGCTCGACCGTGTGGTGTTGTCCGGCGGTGTCCTACTCTCCCACACCCTGGCGGGTGCAGTACCATCGGCGCTGTGGGTCTTAGCTTCCGGGTTCGGGATGGGTCCGGGCGTTTCCCCCACGCTATGGCCGCCGTAACCCTGTGACCCTGCCCGCCCCGGGTGGGGGTGGGTGGGTGGTCTGTGGTCACGGTTGTCCGTGAAGTGGTTATTCGGTTGTGGTGGTTCCCGGTGCCGTGCCCCCTGGTTTGGGGGGTGGGGTTTGTTGTCTGGGGACCGTATGGTGGACGCGGAGCATTGTGTGGTCTGCACCACGCCCCTTTGGGGGGTGGTGTGTTGAGGTTGTCGGCCTATTAGTACCGGTCGGCTTCGCGAGTCTTCAGTCCTCGCTTCCACGTCCGGCCTATCAACCCAGTGGTCTGC
>NZ_JAUSRH010000006.1 GCF_030811715.1 Sinomonas atrocyanea
TCTCTCGTGGGACTCTAAAAAACACCCCGCCCGCGGGGGGGGGGTGGGGTCTCCTCACCCCCCCCAGCCTTTGTGTGGTGTGATTGGGGGGGGCCCCCCCCCCCCCCCCCAAACCCCCCCCACACTCGTCTGCTCGCACCGGGTGACCTTCGGCGGTATCCGCCCGAGCCCGCTGCGAGGAGCATGCAGTCCATGCGCAGCCGTCACCAGATCGAGGGACACGCGGTGCTGGCCCGGGCGCGGCGCTTCACGGAAGCCCGCGGCAGGGAGCTCGCCGTGGGCGCCGCGCACTGGCGCTACGTCCGGCTCGGCAGCGGGCCGGCGGTGCTCTGGCTCACCGGCGGCCTCCGGCGGGCGGCCCTCGGGTCGGCCTTCCTCGAGCGGCTGGCGGCGACCCATACCGTCGTCGCCCCCGACTATCCTCCCGTGACCGCCTTCGCCGAGGTCGACGCGGGGCTCTCCGCCATCCTCGCGGCCGAGGGGATCGAGCGCTGCGACCTTGTGGGCCAGTCCTACGGAGGCCTGCTCGCCCAGGCCTTCCTGGCCGCCCACCCGGAACGGATCCGACGGCTGGTGCTCTCCAGCAGCGGGCCCGCCGACTACGGGCGCCGGTGGCTGCCCGTGCTCGCGCTCGCCGTCGCGGTGGTGCGGGTGCTGCCGCGGCCCCTGCTCACTCGTCTCCTCGTCCGAGGCCTCAGTGGCCTGCTGCCCTCAGGGCCAGGTCCCCGGGCGGAATGGACCGCGGTGCTGTGGCGCACCATCGGGCGGGACCTGACCCGTGCAGACGCGGTGTCCCACTTCGCCGTCGCCGCCGATGTGGTGCGCAGGGGACTGGTGCGTCCCGACCGGTTCGCGCGCTGGCCCGGGGACGTCATCGTGCTCCGCGCCGAGAACGACCCCACCCAGGCGGCCGAGGACGTCCCCCGGCTGGAGCGGCTGCTGGGCCGGCCCGTGCGGGTCATCTCCATGGGGTCTGCCGGCCACACAGCGGTGCTGCTCGCACCCGACCGCTACGCGCAGTGGCTCGAGGACGCGCTGGCTGTCCGGCCTCTGGACATGTGACAGGCGCGGATCAGCGCACGCTGCTAGCGTCGGGAGCGAACAGGACGGCGCCGCGGCCGCACCCTCCGCAGTCCGTGCGTCCGCCAGCCGTGCCTGTCGCCTGCAGTCGAAGGCCCACCGTAGACCGGTTTGCCCCGAATCCGAGGCCTGCCTCGGGAGAGGAAGGAAGCAGATGACCGACAACCAGCAGGGCGGATGCCCGGTGATGCATGACAGCGCAGCGGCCCAGGGGAGCGCGACGTCGAGCGGCAGCGAGAGCGAGAATCCCGCCATCGATGCCCCCACGGCCAAGACGGACCACCCGCGGAAGAACTCCGACTGGTGGCCGAACAGGCTCGACCTCTCGGTCCTCCACGCCCACCACCCCGCGGGCAACCCGCTCGGCACCGGCTTCAACTACCGCGAGGAGTTCGCGAAGCTGGACCTCGAGGCGCTCAAGCGGGACGTCATCGAGGTCCTGACCACGCCGCAGGACTGGTGGCCCGCCGACTTCGGCCACTACGGCGGCCTCATGATCCGGCTCAGCTGGCACGACGCCGGCACGTACCGGGTGTTCGACGGCCGCGGCGGCGCCGGCGACGGCAGCCAGCGCTTCGCCCCGCTGAACAGCTGGCCGGACAACGCCAACCTCGACAAGGCGCGCCGCCTGCTCTGGCCGGTCAAGCAGAAGTACGGCCAGAAGATCTCCTGGGCGGACCTGCTCGTCTACGCCGGCAACGTGGCCCTCGAGTCCATGGGCTTTGAGACGTTCGGCTTCGCGTTCGGCCGCGAGGACGTGTGGGAGCCGGAGGAGATCTTCTGGGGCTCCGAGGACACGTGGCTCGGCCCCGACCGCTACGTCAGCGAGGACGAGATGGTCCCCGTGGTCGGCGCGACGGAGATGGGCCTCATCTACGTCAACCCCGAGGGCCCCCAGGGCAATCCGGACCCCGCGGCCGCGGCGGTGTTCATCCGCGAGACCTTCGGCCGGATGGCGATGAACGACGAGGAGACCCTCGCGCTGATCGCCGGCGGCCACACGTTCGGCAAGACCCACGGCGCCGCCCCCGCGGACGCCCACGTGGGCCCCGAGCCGGAGGGCGCCGACCTCGAAGCGCAGGGCCTCGGCTGGCTGAGCACCTACGGCAGCGGCAAGGGCTCCGACACCATCACCTCGGGCCTCGAGGTCACCTGGACGGACCGGCCGACCGAGTGGAGCAACCGGTTCTTCGAGATCCTCTTCGGCTACGAGTGGGAGCTCACCAAGAGCCCGGCCGGGGCCTGGCAGTGGGTGGCGAAGGACGCCCCGGAGATCATCCCGGACGCGTTCGACCCGGAGAAGAAGCACCGGCCCACCATGCTCACCACGGACCTCGCGCTGCGCGTGGACCCGACCTACGAGAAGATCGCCCGCCGCTTCCTCGAGCACCCCGACGAGTTCGCGAAGGCCTTCGCGAAGGCCTGGTACAAGCTCCTGCACCGCGACATGGGACCCGTGGGCCCGCACATGCTCGGCCCCTGGGTGCCCGAGCCGCAGGTCTGGCAGGACCCGGTCCCGGCCGTTGACCACGAGCTGGTGGACGAGGCGGACGCCGCCGCGCTCAAGGCCCAGCTCCTCGAGGCGCTCCCGGCCCAGACGCTCCTGCGCACGGCCTGGGCCTCGGCGTCGACCTTCCGCAAGACCGACGGGCGCGGCGGCGCGAACGGGGCCCGCATCCGGCTCGAGCCCCAGCGCGGCTGGGAGGCCAACGAGCCGGAGCAGCTCGACTCCGCGCTGCGGGCCCTCGAGGGCGTGCAGGAGGAGTTCAACGCCGCCCAGACCGGCGGGAAGAGGATCTCCCTCGCCGACCTGATCGTGCTCGGCGGCGCCGCCGCGGTCGAGAAGGCCGCCCGGGACGCCGGCTTCGAGGCGACCGTGCCGTTCCGGCCCGGACGGACCGACGCCACCCAGGAGCAGACGGACGTCCAGTCCGTGGGCTACCTCGAGCCGCGCGCGGACGGGTTCCGCAACTACCTGCGCCCGGGGGAGAAGACCCCGGCCGAGAAGCTGCTCGTGGAGAAGGCCTACATGCTGGGCCTCTCGGCTCCCGAGATGACGGTCCTCGTGGGCGGCCTGCGGGTCCTCGGCGGCAACGTGGGCGGCTCGTCCCACGGCGTCCTCACCGACCGGCCGGGAGCGCTCACCACCGACTTCTTCGTCAACCTGCTCTCTCCGGGCACCCGGTGGAAGGCCTCGGAGACCGAGGAGAACGTCTATGAGATCGCCGACGCCGCCACCGGCCAGCTCAAGTGGACCGCCACGGCCGCGGACCTCGTCTTCGGCTCCAACTCCCAGCTGCGCGCCCTCTCCGAGGTGTACGCGAGCAGCGACGCCGGGCAGAAGTTCGTGGACGACTTCGTCGCCGCCTGGACCAAGGTCATGGAGGCGGACCGCTTCGACCTGCGCTGATACCCTGCGTTGACGGCGTCCGGCTGCTGACGGCCCACCGCTGACCGCTCAGCCGCACTGAGGGCGGAGCCTGCACCCGCAGGCTCCGCCCTCTCTGCTTGCCCGACGCGCCCCCACATGACTCCCCGTGACTCCCCGTGACCGCCCGTGAACCCACCCTTGGGCGGGCCCCCGCCGCTCGTCCATGCTTGAACGCATGATCCCGCAGACCCCCACCCGCACGGTGCGAATGCGCCGATGTCGGGCCCGTCGATAGGCCCCATCCGAGACCTGACGACCTGCGAGACCAAGGACTTCCCCTTCCATGAGCGAGACCACCAAGAACCCCGGGACCATCCGCATCACCGCCGACGCGGGGCCGCCGAAGCGGCGCCGCGGCCTCGCGCTCGGGATCGGTGCCGCCGTCGTCGTCGCCCTCCTCGGCGGGGCCACCGCGGTCGCCGCCGCCGTGATCGGCGGGGAGCAGCGCACGACGCCGGCCTCCGCCGCCGGGGTCCCCGCACCGCAGCTGCGGCTCGGCTACTTCGGCAACGTCACCCACGCCCCGGCGCTCGTGGGCGTCCAGGACGGCCTCTTCGCCAAGACGCTCAAGGACGCCGGCACGGACGGCTTCAGCACCCAGGTGTTCAACGCGGGCCCGGCCGCGGTCGAGGCGCTCAACGCCGGGGCGATCGACGCGGCCTACCTCGGCCCGAACCCCGCCATCAACTCCTTCGTGCAGAGCCACGGCGAGTCCCTCTCCGTGATCGCGGGGGCGGCCGCGGGCGGCGCGCAGCTCGTGGTCAGGCCCGGCATCACGGCCCCGGACCAGCTCAGGGGCGCGGTCCTCGCCACGCCCCAGCTCGGCGGCACCCAGGACGTGGCGCTGCGCGCCTACCTCGCCTCCAAGAACCTGAAGGCCAGCCCCAACGGCGGCGGCGACGTCACGGTCAACCCGACCGACAACGCCCAGACCCTCAAGCTCTTCCAGGACGGCAAGATCGACGGCGCCTGGCTGCCCGAGCCCTGGGCCTCCCGCCTCGTCCTGCAGGCGGGCGCGAAGGTGCTCGTGGACGAGAAGGACCTGTGGGACGGCACTGGCACGGGCAAGCCCGGCCTGTTCCCGACCACCATCCTCGTGGTCAACAGGGCCTTCGCCGCGCAGCACCCGCAGACCGTCGAGGCCCTGCTGCGCGGCCATGTCGCCGCCATCGACTGGCTGGGCCGAGCGACCGCCGCCGAGAAGGCCGCGACCGTCAACGCGGCGCTGAAGAAGGCTGCCGGCTCCGCCCTGCCCGCGAACGTGATCGAGCGCGCCCTGGCCAACATCACGTTCACCACCGACCCGCTCGCGGGCGCCTACCCCAAGCTCCTCGCCGACGGCGTTACCGCGGGCGTCACCAAGCCCGCGGACCTCCACGGCCTCTTCGACCTGCGCGCCCTCAATGCCGTCCTCGCCCGGGGCCCCGGGCACGCCAAGGCCAGCGCCGCCGGCCTGGGCCAAGACTGAAGACCCGGAACTGGAAGCCAGGACTGGGAAGAAGGGACCCCGACATGACTGTGGTGCTCGAGAACCTCGGCAAGCGCTTCGGCGCCGGCGCTCCGGTGCTGGACGGCGTCACGGCCTCGATCGGCCAGGGCGAGTTCGTCGCGCTCCTGGGCGCCTCGGGCTGCGGCAAGTCCACGCTGCTGAACATCATCGCCGGCCTCGAACGGCCCAGCGCGGGCGCGCTCGAGGTGCCGGCGGACGGCGCCGCCTTCATGTTCCAGGAGGCCGCCCTGTACCCCTGGCTCACCGCCCGCGGGAACATCGAGCTCGCCCTGCGCCTGCGCGGCGTGCCCAAGGGCGAGCGGCGGGCGCGCGCCGTCGAGCTCCTCGACCTCGTCCGCCTCGGCGAGGCCGCGGAGAAGCGCCCGCACGAGCTCTCCGGCGGCATGCGCCAGCGCGTCGCCCTCGCCCGCGCCCTGTCCCAGGACCGCCAGGTGCTCCTCATGGACGAGCCGTTCGCCGCGCTCGACGCCATCACCCGCGACCTCCTCCACGAGGAGCTCACCCGGATCTGGCGCGAGACCGGACGGACCATCATCTTCGTCACCCACAACGTCCGCGAGGCCGTGCGGCTGGGCCAGCGCATCCTGCTGCTCTCCTCGCGCCCCGGCCGCGTCGTCTCGGAGTGGGCGGTCGGCGACGCCGTCAAGCACGACGCCGGAGCCTCCGCCGCCCTCGCCAACGAGCTCACCGCCCGCCTCCGGCAGGAGATCGCCCGCCATGCCAAGTAACCCCACGCTCACGGAGCCGGCCTCCCTCGACGCCGAGCTCGCCGCCATCGAGGCCGGCCTGGACGAGCTCCAGTCGGACACCGTGCGGCGGCGCCGGGACCTCTCCCGGGTGCTCCTGCCGCTCATCGCCGTCGTGGTCCTCGTCCTCGCCTGGCAGCTCTACGTCACCCTCGGGCTCAAGCGCCGCGACCTCGTCCCCGGCCCCCTCGACGTCGCCGCCTCCCTCGGACAGCTGTGGGCCGAGGGCAAGGCCCAGGAGGCCGTGTGGACCTCACTCCAGCGCGGCCTGCTCGGCTTCGCCGTGAGCGTGGTCGTGGCCACCCCGCTCGGCCTGCTCCTGGGCCAGGTGAAGACGCTGCGCCGGGCGTTCGGACCGCTCATCTCCGGCCTGCAGGTCCTGCCGTCCGTCGCGTGGGTCCCCGCCGCGATCATCTGGTTCGGGCTCACCGACGCGACCGTCTACTTCGTGGTGCTCATGGGGGCCATCCCCTCGATCGTCAACGGGCTCATCTCCGGGATCGACCAGGTCCCGCCGCAGTACCGCTCCGTCGCGAAGGTCCTGGGCGCCTCCCGGGCCGAGCTCGCGCTCCAGATCATCCTCCCCGCGGCCCTGCCCGGCTACGTCGCCGGGCTCAAGCAGGGCTGGGCGTTCTCGTGGCGCTCCCTCATGGCGGCGGAGATCATCGCGGTGGGCGGAACGCTCGGCTTCGGGCTCGGCTCGCTCCTGGACCAGGGCCGCACGCTCAGCGACATGGGCGTGGTCATGGGTGCGATCCTGATCATCCTCGCCGTCGGCATCGCGATCGAGCTCGCGGTCTTCTCACCCCTCGAGCGGCGCCTCCTGGCACGCCGCGGACTTCTCACCGGAGGCACGCGATGAGCGGCATCGACCTGTACCCCACCTCCCTGCGACTGCTGGGCCGCGACGTGCTCGTAGTCGGCGGCGGGAAGGTCGCCGCCCGCCGCGCGCAGGGCCTGCTCGACGCCGGCGCGAAGGTGACCGTCGTGGCGCCCGAGGCGGCGCACGACGTCGTCCGCCTGGCGGAGGCTGGAGTCGTCGCCTGGGCGCGCCGCGGCTACGAGACGGCCGACCTCGAAGGTGTGTGGTTCGTCCAGACCGCGACCGGGGTGCCCGCCGTGGACGCGCGCGTCGCGGCCGAGGCCGAGGAGCGCCGGATCTGGTGCGTCAACGCCGCCGACCACGAGTCCTCCGCCGCCTGGACCCCTGCCACAGCCCGGGTCGACGACGTGACCGTCGCGGTGAACGCCGGGGGAGACCCTCGCCGCGCCAAGGCCCTCAAGGACGCGGTGGCCCTCGCGCTGCGCACCGGCAAGCTCCCGCTGCGCCGGCGCCGGCAGTTCGCAGGGCGCGTCGCCCTCGTCGGCGGCGGTCCCGGCGACACCGGGCTCATCACGGTCCGCGGGCGGACCCTCCTCGCCGAGGCGGACGTGGTCGTGGCCGACAGGCTCGGCCCGCGCGGACTCCTCGAGGAGCTCGGGGACGGAGTGCGCGTCATCGAGGTCGGCAAGGCCCCCGGCGCGCACACGGCCACCCAGGACGAGATCAACGAGATCCTCGTCCGCGAGGCGCAGGCCGGCAACGTCGTGGTGCGGCTCAAGGGCGGCGATCCCTACGTCCTCGGCCGCGGCGGCGAGGAGGCCGCGTTCTGCCGGCGCCACGGCGTCGACGTCGAGGTGGTCCCCGGGGTCACGAGTGCCGTATCCGTTCCCGCGGCGGCCGGGATCCCGGTCACCCACCGCGGCCTCGCGACCGGATTCAGCGTCGCCACCGGCCACGACGAGCTGACCGAGCTCCCCGCGCGGCCCGACCACACCATCGTCCTGCTCATGGGCGTGCGCCGGCTCGCGGACTCCGCCGCGGTCCTGCGCTCGCGCGGGCTCGGCGACTCGACGCCGGTCGCGATCGTCGAGCGCGGCTGGACCCCCGAGCAGCGCGTCACCATCGGCACACTGGGTACGATCGTTGATCGGGCCCGCGCCGTCGGCGTCGCGAATCCCGCCGTGATCGTCATCGGCGACGTCGTCCGCGTGAGCCCCTACGCGCCGTCGGACGTCGCCGAGGCCCCCCTCTCCACGAACCGCCAGTGACCCGAAGAAGAAGCCAGAAGGAAACCCCGTGACGAACTCCCAGCAGCGCCCGCTGCGCATCGCCATCATCGGCTCCGGCCCGGCGGGCGTCTACGCCGCAGACCTGCTCACCAAGAGCGCCCCCGTCGCCTCCGGCGAGCTGACGCTCAGCATCGACCTCTTCGACCGCTACCCGGCCCCGTACGGGCTGATCCGCTACGGCGTGGCCCCGGACCATCCGCGGATCAAGGGCATCGTCAACGCCCTGCACAAGGTGCTCGACCGCGGCGACATCCGCTTCTTCGGCAACGTGGACTACGGCACGGACCTGTCGCTCGAGGACCTGCAGCGCCACTACGACGCCGTGATCTTCGCCACGGGTGCCATCAAGGACGCCGACCTGAACATCCCCGGCGTCGAGCTGACGGGCTCCTTCGGCGCCGCCGACTTCGTCTCCTGGTACGACGGGCACCCGGACGTGCCGCGCGAGTGGCCGCTCACGGCGAAGGAGATCGCGGTGATCGGCAACGGCAACGTGGCCCTCGACGTGGCCCGCGTCCTGTCCAAGCACGCCGACGAGCTCCTCGTCACCGAGATCCCGGACAACGTCTACCGGGCCCTCAAGTCCAGCCCGGTCACCGATGTGCACGTGTTCGGCCGCCGCGGCCCGGCACAGGTGAAGTTCACCCCGCTCGAGCTGCGCGAGCTGTCCCACTCGCATGACGTCGACATCGTGCTCTACCCGGAGGACTTCGAGTTCGACGAGGCCTCGGACCGCGAGATCCAGACCAACAACCAGGTCAAGACCATGGTCGGCACGCTCACCAACTGGATCGCCGAGCAGCCCGAGGACCCGGCGGAGCTCACCGCGTCCCGCCGCCTCCACCTGCACTTCCTGCAGAGCCCGGTGGAGGTCGTGGACTCGCCCGAGACGCCCGGCCACGTGGCTGGGATCCGGTTCGAGCGCCAGGAGCTCGACGGGACGGGCAACGTCCGGGGGACCGGCGAGTTCGTGGACTACCCCGTCCAGGCCGTCTACCGCGCCATCGGGTACTTCGGCTCGGCCCTGCCCGGGCTCGAGTTCGACCACCGCCGTGGCGTCGTCCCGAACGACGGCGGCCGCGTCCTCGGCGCCGACGGCGAGTTCGTGCCCGGCGTCTACACGACCGGGTGGATCAAGCGCGGCCCCGTGGGCCTCATCGGCCACACCAAGGGCGACGCCCTCGAGACCATCGGCCACCTCCTGGCCGCGCGCGAGGATCTCCCCGCCGCCGCGGAGCCCAGCGAGGCCGCCGTCCAGGAGCTGCTCGAGGCCCGCGGCGTCGAGTACACGACGTGGGAGGGCTGGCTCGCCCTCGACGCGCACGAGAAGGCCCTCGGCGCCGCCGCCGAGCCCGCGCCCACGCACAAGGGCGAGGTCGCGCGCGAGCGCGTCAAGGTGGTCTCCCGCGAGGAGATGGTCGCGATCTCGAACGGCGCCCCCGTCGCCGGCTGACGGGCTCAGGCCTTGGCGACCTTCTTCACCGCGAGCGCGAGGTACAGCTGCACCCGGTCGGCGGTCACGGCCGGGTCGTACCCCGTGAGCTCGGCGATCTGCCCGAGCCGGTAGCGCACGGTGTTCCGGTGCAGGTTGAGCTGCTCGGCCACCTGCGCCACCGAGCCGTTGAGGTTCAGGTACGTCTCGAGCGTGTGCACGAGCTCCGAGCCGTGCTGCCGGTCGAACCGGACCAGCGGGCCCACGGCCTCGCCGGCCATGTCGGCGAGCGGCACGTCCTCGCTCGCGAGCAGCAGGGACGTGATGCTCAGGCGCTCGGGCTCGTTGACGTCGAGCCCGCGCCCGGCCGCCTCCTTGGCCTCGAAGTAGCTCCACCGCAGGCCGTTCGGCTTGGTGTACGAGCCGCCGATCCCGATCGTCGCGTGGATCCCCGCCTCGGTGAGGTGGTCGGACAGTGCGCGGCCCAGCCCGGGTGCGCGGGCGCCGTCGTCCTCCACCACGACGACGAGGTCCCGGTCGAGCGTCGCGGTGACCGCGCCGTCGAGCGCGGCCGGGAGGGTGGTGCCGCGGAGGTTGCGGTGGTGCGCGGCGGACTCGGCGAGGATCACCACGTTGCGTTTGGTCGAGTTGATCCCGGTCCCGGCGAGGCGGCGGGAGGCCTCGTCGGCGTCGAGGGTCCCGCGCACCACGTCGTTGACCACCTGCCCGGTCAGCGCCCGCTGGGCCTGGCGCTGCTTCATGAGGTTGCTGAGCTCGATGCTGATGAGGTTCTGGGCGTAGGAGATGATGCCCGTGTCCTCGAAGGGCTTCTTGGCCCAGAGGGTGCATGCGTCGCGGCGGCCGGTGGGAATGGGGAAGGGCACCCACCGGTCCATCGACGGCATGCCGGCCTCCGGGCTGGAGGCGTAGAGCTGGGCGGTGAACTGGGTCAGGATCAGCTCCGTGCCGAGCATGGAGCCGAGGTGGCGGAGCAGCTCTTGGAGGCCGCCGCCGGTCAGGAGCGAGCGGGCGAGCACCTGGTGGGCGGCGATGAGGCGCTCGAGGCTCGCGTAGTGGTCGGAGGAGTGCGAGTCGGCGACGAGCTTGCCGATGGCCATGAAGGGGGTGCGGTAGGGCACCTCGACCACGGGGACGCCCCACCGATTGGCCTCGGCGATGAGCGCCGGCGGGATGGAGTCGTGGCCGAGGGCCACGCCGAAGCCGATCCCGAGGGCGCCGGCGCGCTGGAGGACGCGCACGAACCGCCGCTGCTCGGCCGCGGTGCGCTGGCGCACGCCGGTGGTGAGGACGAGCTCGCCGCCGGTGAGGAACGGGGCCGGGTTCTCGAGCTCCGTGACGGCAACCCAGCGGATCTCCTCGCGCAGCGTCGAGGTGGCCGAGCCGGCGAGCCGCAGGCCGAGGTCGGGGTGCGCGAGAAGGTCGGCGAGGGTCAGGGCCATGCCCTCAATGATAGGGGAGCAGGCTAGCCGATCGCACGAGAGCGACGGCGAAGCCTCGTGCGATCGGCCATTCATCGTGTGGCGTGTCTCGCACTAGGTTGGGACCGACGAAAGGAACCCCAGTCATGGACATCCAGTACCGCCTCGAGCAGAAGCGCAAGGTCCTCGCGGACTTCCCCGGCCCCCGCTCCCTCGAGCTCGCCGCCCGCCGCGCCCAGGCCGTCGCCGCGGGTGTCGCCTCGTCCGTCCCGGTCTACGTCGCGGACGCCGACGGCGGCATCATCCACGACGTCGACGGCAACTCCTTCATCGACCTCGGCTCCGGCATCGCCGTGACCACCGTCGGCGCCTCCGACGCCGCCGTCGTGGGCGCCGTCAAGGAGCAGGTCGAGCACTTCACCCACACCTGCTTCATGGTGTCCCCGTACGAGGGCTACGTCGCCGTGGCCGAGAAGCTCAACCAGCTGACCCCCGGCGAGCACGCCAAGCGGACCGTGCTGTTCAACTCCGGCGCCGAGGCCGTCGAGAACGCCATCAAGATCGCCCGCATCGCCACCGGCCGCACCGCCGTCGTCGCCTTCGACCATGCCTACCACGGCCGCACCAACCTCACGATGGGCCTCACCGCGAAGGCCATGCCGTACAAGCACGGGTTCGGCCCGTTCGCCGGCGAGGTCTACCGGGCGCCCATGAGCTACCCGTTCCGTGAGGAGAACCCGCAGATCACGGGCAAGGAGGCCGCCGAGCGCGCCATCCTCATGATGAGCAAGCAGATCGGCGCGGACCAGATCGCGGCCATCATCATCGAGCCCATCCAGGGCGAGGGCGGCTTCATCGTCCCGGCCGACGGCTTCCTCCCGCGACTGGCGGAGTTCGCCAAGGAGAACGGCATCGTCTTCATCGCGGACGAGGTCCAGTCCGGGTTCGCCCGCACCGGCGAGTGGTTCGCCGTCCAGCACGAGGGCGTGGTCCCGGACCTCGTCACCACCGCCAAGGGCATCGCCGGCGGCATGCCGCTCTCGGCCGTGACCGGCCGCGCCGAGCTGCTCGACGCCGTCCACGGTGGCGGCCTCGGCGGCACGTACGGCGGCAACCCCGTCGCATGCGCCGCTGCGCTCGCGGCGATCGACACCATGGAGACCCAGGACCTCCGGGGCCGCGCCCGCGAGATCGAGGCCACCGTCAAGGAGCGCCTCGGCAAGCTCCAGGCGGAGCTCGGCGAGGCGAGCATCATCGGCGAGGTCCGCGGCCGCGGAGCCATGCTCGCCCTCGAGTTCGTCGAGCGCGGCAGCGCCTCCACGGCCAAGGTCCCGGACGCCGCGGCGACGAAGAAGATCGCCGAGTACTGCCTCAAGGAGGGCGTCATCATCCTCACCTGCGGCACGTACGGCAACGTCGTCCGCCTCCTGCCGCCGCTCGTGATCTCGGACGAACTGCTCGCCGACGCGCTCGACGTGCTCGAGGCGGCCATCCGCTCCGTCGCGTAGCGGCACAGGTCCTCCAGCGAGCCTCCGGCGACACGGCCCTCTGCGGGCCGACCGGCCGGTAGAGTCTGCGGTACCAAGCTGCAGACCGGACGAGGGCGCCCGGGATCCCGGGCGCCCTCGCCGTCTGCCGTGACGCGACCTGTGAAGGGGTGGCCCATGCGTTATGTCGTCGGATACCAGCCGGACCAGCGGGGTGCGGACGCGGTGGCCCTCGCCGTCGCGATCGCCCGGGCGCAGGGCGCCACGCTGGACCTCATGCTCGTGCTCGGGGAGGACGCCCCCTACATCGCGGCGAACCCCGACGGCCCGCGGGTCCACCCCGAGGAGCAGCGGACCCTCACCGCCCAGCGCCAGGCGCTGGCCCTCGTGCCCGCTGACGTCGAGGCCACCTTCCATGTGCGCCACGGCCACTCCTTCGCCGCGACCCTGATCGAGGCCGCGGTGGAGTTCGAGGCCGCCCTGATCGTGGTCGGCGCCGCGAGCAACGGGCTCTTCAAGCGGTACACGGTCGGCTCGGTCGCGAATGCGCTCCTGCACGCCTCGCCCGTGCCCGTGGCGCTCGCGCCGCGCGGGTACCACCGCACGGACCCGGTGGAGCGCATCACGGCGTTCATCGGCCGCCGCGAGGGGGCCGACGCCGCGGTCGACGTCGCGCTCATTGCCGCCGGGCGGCGCAATGTGCCGCTCCGCTTCGTCTCGCTCGTCGAGCTCGACGAGCGGGGGGACTCCGGGGAGAACATCAACGCGGCCCACCGCCACGCGAACACCGTCCTGACCGAGGCGGCGCGCCGCCTGCCCGCCGGCCACGAGGCGAGCGTGGAGGTGGCGCACGGCCGCACCCTCGAGGAGGCCGTGGACAGCCTCGACTGGCTCGAGGGCGAGCTCGTCATCATCGGCTCGAGCCGGCTCGCGCAGAAGAACCAGCTCTTCCTCGGCTCGACGGCGAACAAGGTCCTGCGCGCCCTGCCGGTGCCCATGGTCGTGGTGCCGCGCGACTACGAGCGGGCCGAATCCCACCCGCTGGGCTGAGCGCCATGGACTTCGCGGCCAGCATCAGCACCGCCGAGCCCGAGCAGGCGCCCCGCGCCGTCCCGACCGAGGGGCTCGTGATCGAGCATCACCGCACCCGGGCGGCCGAGGTCTCGTTCGCCGTTCCCTCCGGCGGGCACCTCCTGCACCTGGCGATCGCGACGTGCGTGTTCAACGACCTGCACGCCGCCGCCCATGCCCGGGGGATCACCCTCGGCCGGGTCCAGGTCCGCGCCGACGGCGGATTCGACGAGGCCCTGACCCGCTCGACGGGGGTCGAGCTCGATATTGAGGCCGAGGGCACCGGCCACCTCGACGAGCTCGGCGCCCTCGTGCAGGGCGTCGTCGAGAATGCCGTGATCGTGCGGATCGTCAGGGCGTCCGCCGAGGTGCGCCTCCGCTCGCTCGAACTGCGCTCAACGCCGCCCGGACCCGTCTAGCCCCCCCGTCCCCGGTCCCCGGTTTCGGGTACGCATCTCGTCGCGGCTCTGGCGTTTCTGGTACAGATCTCGTCGCCCTTTCCGGCTTTCGGGTACGCCCGACGGCGGTGCCCGGCCCGCGCGAGCCTGGCACCGCCGTCGGGCGTCGCCGGCGCCTTTACGCTCCGAGCGGGAGGGGACACCATGGACCATGAGCGCAGAACCGCACGCCGCGCCCCCGCTTCCCGCAGCCGGTGACGAGCGCGCCGCGCCTCCGCAGGCCCCGGGCGCATCCCCGGCGGTCCTCGCCACCATCCTCGCGACCGAGCACTGGAGCCTGCTCGGCACACGGGGCATGCTCTGGAACGAGCTCATGAGCCGGATCAGCATCCACCTCACGGTCTCCTCGGCGTCGCTTGTGGTGCTCGCACTCGTTGCGCAGGCGACGGGGTTCGGCGCCGGGTTCTGGGTGATGGCGATAGGGCTCGCGTCCATGCTCCTGGTGCTCGGGTCGCTGACGCTCCTGCGCGTCTCGATCGGCAGCCAGGAGGACCACCTGCTGATCGCCGGCATGAACCGGCTCCGCGGGGCCTACCGCGACCTCGCGCCCGGGATCGACGCTTCCTTCATCACCTCGACCTCCGACGACGCGGAAGGAACCTTCGTCACGTACACCCTGGGGGCGCGGCGTCCGGTGCTGCTGCATGCGGTCTCGAGCACGGGGTTCTTCCTCACGTGCTTCAACTCGATGGTGGCGGGGGTGCTCGGCGCTCTCATCGCGTTCGTCTCCGGCGGCTCGGCGCTCCTCGTCGCGCTCGTCGGGACGGCAGCGGGCGTCGCGTACCTCGCCGCGTCCACCCTCACCGCGGGGAGGATCTTCGGTCGTCTGGGCGCCCCGCCTGGACATGTGGCGACCGAAACCCGGAAAGACTAGCGGGTTCCGCGTGCGCGGACGGACGACGGCGCGTGGCCGGGCCGCGCGGGCCGGGAACCCGCCGTCGTGCGTCGGCGCGTGGTGCCGTGCGTACCCGGAACGCCGAAAGGGCGTCGAGATGCGTACCCGGAACGCCGGAAGGGCGTCGAGATGCGTACCCGGAACGGGTCAGGCGGGGCGGTGCGCCGCGTCCAGGCCGGCCCGGCGCAGGGCCGCGCGGCGGCGGCCGGAGACGAGCAGCATGTCCGCGGTCAGCACCGCGAGGGCGGCCCAGACGATCCCGAACCCGATCCACCGTTCTGGGGCCATGTGCTCGCCGAGGACCGTCACGGCCATCGTGAACTGCAGCAGGGGGGCGAGGTACTGGAGGAGCCCCACGGTCGTCATCGGCAGGCGGCGCGCGGCGGCGCCGAAGAGCAGGAGGGGGACCGCGGTGATGACCCCGCTCGCGGCGAGGAGCCAGAAGTGCCCGGCGCCGTGCCCGGTGAGCGTCAGCGTCCCGGCCGCCCCGAGCCACCCGACGACTCCGAGGGCGAACGGGGTGAGCACGATCGTCTCCATGGTCAGGCTCGTGACGGCGTCCACCTTGGCGCCGACGCGGTTCTTGACGAGCCCGTAGAAGCCGAAGCTGAAGGCGAGGATCAGGGCGATCCACGGGACGCGCCCGTAGGCCACCGTGAGGACCACCACCGCGACCGCGCCCGTGCCCACTGCTGCCCACTGGAGCGGACGCAGCCGCTCCTTGAGCACCAGCACGCCGAGGAGCACGGACACGAGGGGGTTGATGAAGTACCCGAGGGCGGCCTCGATCGTCTGCCCGCTCAGGACGCCGAAGGTGTAGGTCAGCCAGTTGACGGCGATGAGCCCGGCCGCGAGGGCGAGCGCCCAGAACGTCCGGCCGCTGCGGAACACGTCGGCGAGAGCCCGCCAGGAGCGGGTCACCGCGATGAGCACGAGGCACACGACGAGGGAGAAGAGGACGCGGTCCGCGACGATCTCGACGGGCCCGGCGGGGGCGAGCGTCATGAAGTAGAGGGGGAGGAGGCCCCACAGCCCGTAGGCACCGATGCCGTAGAGGAGGCCGGTCGTCCCGCCCGGGCGGGCGCGGTCGGCGGCGGTTCTCGTGGGGGCGGGGGCGGCTGCGGTCGGCTCAGAGGTCACGGCTGCAGCCAACGCTGCCGTGCGCCGGGTTATTCCCGCGCCTGCCCCCAGCCGCGGGACGTGCACAGCCACAGGGCGACGGCGGCGGCGAGCGCGTCGACGGCCAGGAGGGAGACGAGCACCACGAGCTGCACGATCGCGGCGTCGACGGGGCTCGCACCGCCGAGCACCATGCCCACGAACGCCCCGGGCAGGGTCACCGTGCCCACGGTCCGCGTCTGGTCGAGGGGCGGGACGAGGGCCTCCCGGGCCGTGTGCCGGGCGACGAGGAGCCGCGCCGCGGGCCACTCGAACCCGAGCGCCACGGCGGCCTCGACCTCTCCGCGCCGCCCCGCGAGCTCCGCCGCGACGCGGCGGCCGGCGAGGCTCGCCGTCGTCATCGCCCCGCCCACCTGCTGGCCCACGAGAGCGATGAGGGCCAGGCCCTCGAACGGCAGGACCCCGGTGGCCAGGAGCGCGGCGGAGGCCGGCAGCACCCCGGCGGCGATCGGCGCGGCGGCCCACCACCAGCGGGCCGGGTCGACGCGTCGTCCTGTCGTGGCGGTCGCGACGGCGAACATGAGCGCGGCGAACCCGAGCGCGAGCCACGGGCTCTGCCCGAGCTGGGAGACGAGGAGGGCGACGACGGCGAGCTGGCCGACGGCGCGGAGGCTCGCCGCGAGCGGGGGGATCCACCCGCCGCCGAGTGCCCAGCGGTGGACGGCCGCGGCGGCGGCGGCGAGGACGACGACGGAGACGACGACGCCGGGCCCGAGTCCCAGAAGCGTCCCGGTCTGCACGAGAACTACAATAGGGGGCTGGGCGCGCCCCACCCGCGCGCCGACCACCGGAAGGAATCCGACGTGTCCGAAGCCCCCGCCCGCCCGCTGCGTGTTGCCATCATCGGCGCCGGTCCAGCCGGCGTCTACGCTGCGGACATCCTGACCAAGTCCAACGAGGTCAAGGGCGGCGACGTCGAGGTCAGCATCGACCTGTTCGACCAGTACCCGGCGCCCTACGGCCTGATCCGCTACGGCGTCGCGCCGGACCACCCGCGCATCAAGGGCATCGTCAACGCCCTGCACAAGGTCCTCGACCGCGGCGACATCCGCTTCATCGGCAACGTGACGTACGGCCGCGACCTCACGCTCGCGGACATCCGCGGCTTCTACGACGCCGTCATCTTCGCCACCGGTGCCCTCAAGGACGCCCCGATGGACATCCCGGGCGTGGAGCTCGAGGGCTCGTTCGGCGGCGCCGACTTCGTCTCCTGGTACGACGGGCACCCGGACGTGCCGCGGGACTGGCCGCTCACGGCGAAGGAGGTCGCGGTGATCGGCAACGGCAACGTGGCCCTCGACGTGGCGCGCATGCTCTCCAAGCACGCCGACGACCTGCTGGTCACGGAGATCCCGGACAACGTCTACCGCGCGCTCAAGGCCAGCCCCGTCACGGACGTCCACGTGTTCGGCCGCCGCGGCCCGGCGCAGGTGAAGTTCACCCCGCTCGAGCTGCGCGAGCTCTCCCACTCCCGGGACGTGGACATCGTGCTGTACCCGGAGGACTTCGAGTTCGACGACGCCTCCGACGAGGCCATCAAGACCAACAACCAGGTCAAGACCATGGTCAACACCCTCGCGAACTGGATCGCGGAGGACCAGGACACCGGCGCCTCCCGCCGCCTCCACCTGCACTTCCTGCAGAGCCCCGTGGAGATCTACGACTCGCCCGAGACGCCCGGGCACGTGGCCGGCATCCGGTTCGAGCGCATGGAGCTCGACGGCACGGGCAACGTCCGCGGCACGGGCCAGTTCGAGGACTACCCGGTCCAGGCCGTGTACCGGGCCATCGGCTACCGCGGCTCCGAGCTCGCCGAGATCGAGTACGACGCCCGCCGCGGCGTGATCCCCAACGAGGGCGGCCGCGTCCTCGACGAGGATGGGAACCCGATGCCCGGCCTCTACACGACCGGGTGGATCAAGCGCGGCCCCGTGGGCCTCATCGGCCACACGAAGGGCGACGCCCTCGAGACGATCGGCTGCCTCCTCGAGGACCGGGACTCGCTGCCCGCGGCGGAGAACCCGGACGAGCACGCCGTCATCGCCCTGCTCGAGGAGCGCGGCGTCGAGTACACGACGTGGGAGGGCTGGAACGAGCTCGACGCCCACGAGCGGGCCCTCGGCGAGGCGTGGGCCGGGGACGCGGCCGACGCCGGTGCTGCCGCCGGCGCCGCGGGCGGCGGCGGGCAGGTGCGGCGCGAGCGCGTGAAGGTGGTGCCGCGCGAGGACATGGTCCGGATCTCGCGCAAGGCCGCCCGGGGCGCCTGAGTCCGAGCATCTGGGGCCGGGCCGCGGTGTCCGGACGCCTGGGACGCGGGGGCGCAGAAGGTCTCACATGGTGAGACCTTCTGAAGGTCTCACAGGCTGGACCCGTACAGTAGACAGGTTTGTTCGTCACTGAAGACCAGGAGTGTGGGATGCAGATCCTCCGCACGAAGCCGATCGAGGCCACGATCGCGGCTTCGCAGGAGTCCGGGCGCCGGCTCAAGCGATCGCTGAGCACGTGGGACCTCATGATCATGGGAGTCGCCGTCGCCGTCGGTGCCGGCATCTTCTCGGTCGGGGCCAAGGCCGCCGCCAGCTTCGCGGGGCCGGCCGTCACGGTCTCCTTCGCGATCGCCGCCGTCGCGTGCGCGCTCGCCATCATGTGCTACGCCGAGTTCGCCACGGCGATGCCGGTGGCCGGGTCGGCCTACGTGTTCACGTACGCCACGATGGGCGAGCTGCTGGCCTGGATCATCGGCTGGAACCTGATCCTGGAGCTCTTCACGGCAGCCGCCGTGATCGCCAAGTACTGGGGCATCTACCTCAGCAAGGTCTTCTCGCTCGCGGGGCTCGATGTCCCGCCGAGCATCCAGCTCGGCCCGGTCGAGCTCGTGTGGGGCCCGTTCCTCATCGTCGCGATCTTCACCGTGCTCCTCATCCTCGGGACCAAGCTCTCGGCCCGGGTGGGCAACGTCATCACGATGATCAAGATCGCCGTCGTGCTGTTCGTGATCGTGGTCGGGTTCTTCTACGTCAAGGCCCAGAACTACAGCCCGTTCGTCCCGCCGGCCGTCCCGGCGTCCGGTTCGGGGGGCACCGAGGTGCTCAAGCAGTCGTTCTTCTCCTTCCTCACCGGAGCCGCGCCCGCGCAGTACGGCGTGTTCGGCGTGTTCGGCGGCGCCGCCCTCGTCTTCTTCGCCTTCATCGGCTTCGACGTCGTGGCCACGAGCGCCGAGGAGGTCAAGAATCCGCAGAAGACCCTTCCGCGCGGCATCTTCGGCGGCCTGGCCGTCGTGACCCTGCTCTACATCCTCGTCTCGCTCGCGCTGACGGGCATGGTCCCGTACACGGTCCTGGCCAAGGCGGAGGCCCCCACGCTGACCACCGCCTTCGAGGCCGTCGGCAACACCGACGCCGCCAAGGTCATCGCGTTCGGCTCCCTCGTGGGCCTCACGACCGTGATCATGGTCCTGCTCATGGGCCTGGCCCGCGTGATCCTGGCAATGAGCCGCGACGGCCTGCTCCCGCGGGCGCTGTCCGTCACGAGCGAGAAGCGCGCCACGCCGGCGCGCCTGCAGATCATCTGCGGAAGCGCCGTGGCGCTCGTCGCGGGCCTGACCAAGGTGGACGTGCTCGAGGAGATGATCAACATCGGCACGCTCTCGGCGTTCGTCGTGGTCAGCCTCGGCGTCGTGGTGCTCCGCCGCAAGCGTCCCGACCTCAAGGCCGCGTTCCGCGTGCCCTTTGGGAAGGTGCTCCCCATCGTCTCGGCCCTGCTGTGCCTTTACCTCATGACCAACCTCGCGGTCGAGACGTGGATCTACTTCGCCGGCTGGCTCGTGGTGGGCCTGGTCATCTACTTCGCCTACGGACAGCGCCATTCGCGGCTCAACGAGCGCTTCGCGGTGGAACGCAGCTCGGTGTCGGATCCGGCGCAGTAGTCGGGGCCTGCTCTCTGGGAGTTTGCCCGGACCGCCACGTGCATTGCAGATACTGTCAACATCCGTGATGGTCCGCGTCTAGGATGGGGCCATGGCGAGACCTCCACGGCCAGAGCGGAAGTACGAGCTGCTCGACCAGATCCTCGACCACCTGCTCGACTCGACGCTGGCCGACCTGACGTTCCGCAGCCTCGCAGACGCGCTGGGTATCAGCAGCTATGTGCTCGTGTACCACTTCGGCAATCGGGAGCAGCTGGTCACCGAGATCATCCGCGGCATCATGCGGCGGCTCGAGCCGCTGACCACGCTCAGGCCCGCGTCCGACTCCCCGGAGGACGTGGTCGCCCTGGCCCGCAGGGCGTTCGAGCTGGGCCTCGACCACCGCGGCCGGCACCTGCAGCGGCTCGAGTTCGAGGCGTCGGTGCAGGACGTGGTCGCCGACGATCCGCGCCGGCCGTCTGCCGAGTCGTTGGAGCACTGGTGCGGGCTGCTGGCCAAGTGGCTGCGCGGCCGGGGCCTCCCTCCGCGCGCCGCCCGCTCGATGGCCCGCACCTACGTGGGCGCCGTCATGGGGCTGCTGTACGAGTTCGTGCTCTCGGGCGACCGGCACGCCGCGCTCGACTCGTTCGACGTGCTGGCCGACGGGTTCGTCGCCCACCTCGACCGCGCGGCGCACAGGATCGCCTCCTAGCCCCCCCGGTTCCGGGTACGCATCCCGTCGCGGTTCCGGCCTTCCGGGTACGCGGCCGGCGGGAAACGCCCGACGGCGGGGTCCCCACTCAAGGTGGGCACCCCGCCGTCGGGCGTTCAGGAGGCTACTGCCGGACTGCTGCTTGCCGAGCCGCTACTTGCCGAGCTCCGCTCGGAGCTTGGCGCCGAGCTCGGAGTCCACGTTCGTCCAGTACTGGATCGCGCGCTCCTTGATGTCCTCGCGCTTCACTCCGCCGACCGCACCGGCGATCGTGGTGAGGAAGCGGGCGCGGGCGGCGTCGTCGAACACCTCGCGGTAGAGGATGCCCGGCTGCACGAAGTCGCCGTCCTCGGCGTGGAGGGAGTGCGCGGCCAGGGTGAGCGCGCCGTCGTTCTCCCAGCCGCCGCCCGCGGCGCCCGCAGCGGGCTCGACGGCGGCGGGGCCGCCGGCCGAATTCGGGGCGTACACCGGCGTGCTCGGGGAGTTGAAGTGGATGCGCGCCGAGCCGTCCTGGCTGTAGTTGCGCACCTCGCTCTTGGGGGCGTTCACCGGCAGCTGCGCGTGGTTGGTGCCCACGCGGTAGCGGTGCGCGTCCGCGTAGGAGAAGATGCGCGCCTGGAGCATCTTGTCCGGGGAGGCCGCGATGCCCGGCACGAAGTTCGACGGCGCGAACGCGGCCTGCTCGATCTGCGCGAAGTAGTTCTCCGGGTTGCGGTTGAGCTCCATCGTGCCGACCTTGATGAGCGGGTAGTCCTTCTTGGACCACGTCTTCGTGAGGTCGAACGGGTTGTACCGGTAGGTCTTGGCGTCCTCGTACGGCATGACCTGCACGAAGAGCTCCCAGCTCGGGAAGCTGCCCTCCTCGATGCTCTCGTAGAGGTCCTGGATGTAGTAGTCGGCGTTCTCGCCGGCGATGCGCTCGGCCTCCTCGCCCGTGAGGTTCTCGACGCCCTGGTTCGTGTGGAAGTGGTACTTGACCCAGAACCGCTCGCCCTCGGCGTTGATCCACTGGTAGGTGTGCGAGCCGTAGCCCTGCATGTGGCGCCACGTCTTGGGCAGGCCGCGGTCGCCCATGAGCCACGTGACCTGGTGGGCGGACTCGGGGGAGAGCGTCCAGAAGTCCCACTGCATGTCGGCGTCGCGCAGGTGGCTGCCCGGGAGGCGCTTCTGGGAGTGGATGAAGTCGGGGAACTTGATGCCGTCGCGGATGAAGAACACCGGGGTGTTGTTGCCCACGAGGTCGTAGTTGCCCTCGGACGTGTAGAACTTGATCGCGAAGCCGCGCGGGTCGCGCCACGTGTCCGGGGAGCCGTTCTCGCCCGCCACGGAGGAGAAGCGGATGAGCATCTCGGTCTCGGTGCCCGGCTGGAACAGTGCAGCCTTGGTGTACTTCGAGACGTCCTCGGTGGTCTTGAAGACGCCGAAGGCCCCGCCGCCCTTGGCGTGGACCACGCGCTCCGGGACGCGCTCGCGGTTGAACTGGGCGAGCTTCTCGACCAGGTAGTGGTCGGTGAGGATGATCGCGCCGTCGGCGCCGACCGACTGGGCGTGGGCGTCCGAGACGACCGGGGCGCCGGACTGGGTGGTCGAGTAGTTGACCGTCATATCTCTCCTTCTGTTCCGCGCGTACTGCGCCGTACTGGGTTCGTGGGACGAAAGGCTGGTGGGCGGTGTCAGGCCGCCGGCTCGGGGGCGGGCTTCGCTGCGCACTCGGCGCAGACCCCGACGTAGGTCACGTCCGCGATCATGATCGTCATCCCGTGCGTGTCCGAGGGCGTCAGGCAGGGGGCGTGGCCCACGGCGCAGTCGACGTCCTCGACGCGGCCGCAGGCCGAGCAGATCGCGTGGTGGTGGTTGTCGCCGACCCGGGTCTCGTAGAGCGCGGGGGAGTGCGGCGGCTCGAAGCGGCGCAGCATCCCGAGGTCGGTCAGGTCGCCGAGGACCACGTAGACGGACTGCGGGGTGATGTCAGGCAGTTCCTCCCGGGCCGCGGCGAGGATGGCCTCGGCCGAGGAGTGCGGGTGGGACTCGACGGCGTCGAGCACCGCGAGGCGCTGCCTGGTCACCCGGCGGCCGTGAGCGCGCAGGGCCGTGGCCCATCCGCTGTGCTCCGTGCTCGGTTCCATGGCCCCATTAGAGCACTTATTTTGAGAAGCTCACAATAAGGCGAGCCTAAGCTTGCTCCCGGCGTCGGTAGGCTGGACTCGGTCCGGAACGGGGAGGCACATGGGAGAGTTCGAGGAGCACCGCCTGGCCGGCGGCGGCCACGAGGTGCGGGTGCGCTCGGGCGGAGAGGGCGCGCGGGACTACGTCCTGGTGCACGGCATCGGCGTCTCGCCCGCGTACTTCCGCCCCCTCGCGGAGGAGCTCGCGCTGCGGGACCGCGTGCACGCGGTCGAACTCCCCGGCTTCGGCCACACCCCGAGGCCGCGGCGCCCGCTCGCGATCGAGGACTTCGCCGCATGCGTCTGGGAGGCCCTCGACGCGCTCGGCGTGGCCGCGCCCGTCCTCGTCGGGCACTCCATGGGAGCGCAGGTGGCCGTCGAGATGGCCCTCCAGCGGCCCACAGGCCAGCTGCTCGCCCTCCTCGGGCCCACCGTCGACGCGGACGCCCACAGCGTGGTCCGGCAGGGGCTGCGCCTGGCCTGGGACACGGCGACCGAGCCCCCGGTGGTGGCCGCGACGATCCTGCGCGACTACTTCCGCTGCGGCCTGGCGTGGTACCTCGCCACGCTCCGAGGGATGATGCGGCACCGCATCGAGCAGAGGCTCGCGCTCGTCGCGGCGCCCGTGCTGCTGATGCGGGGCTCCCGGGACCGGATCAGCCCCCAGCGGTGGATCGAGCGCCTGGCCCGGTCCGCCCCGGAGGCGCACGTGCGCGTCGTCCCGCCGCACGCGCATGTGCTCATGTACCGCGGCGCGGCGGCGGTCGCCGACTGCCTGAGGGCCGAAGCGGCACGGGGCGAGGCATGAGCCGGGCGACGGACGCCCTGCAGGCGGCGCGGCGGGCGTGCGCCCGAGCCGCCTGGGTCACCGGCGGCATCGCCCTCGACGCCGCCTACGCCACGGCCCGGCAGGCTGCCGCCTTCCGGGCGCGCGGCGGCGGCCGGCGGGTGGCCACGGGGCCCGAAGGCAGCCCCACCGTGCGCACGACGTCGGAGCCTCCCCGCGGGGGCCGCCCGCCCGCCGTCGTGCTCATCCCCGGCATCTACGAGCCGGCGGCATTCCTCGATCCCCTCCGCGCCCGGCTCGAGGAGCGCGGGCACGTGGTCGCGGTGGTCGAGGAGCTCGGCTGGAACCTGCGCACGGTCCCCGACTCGGCCGCCCTCGTCGCCGAGAGGCTCCGCGAGCTCGGGCTCGCCGGCGTGCTGATCCTGGCCCACTCGAAGGGCGGCCTCATCGGCAAGGAGCTCCTCGTCACCGAGCCGTCCCTCGCCCGCGGCATGGTCTCGATCTCGACCCCCTACGGCGGCCATCCCTTCTCGCGCATCGCGCCCACGCCGGCCCTGCGGGCCTTCCGCGCCACGGACCCCGTGATGCTCGCGCTCGCGGCCGAACGCGCCGCCAACGCCTCCATCGTGTCCATCAGCGCCGAGGTCGATCCGATCGTGATCGGCGGGACCTGGCTCGAGGGCGCGCGCAACATCTGCCTGCCTGTGGTGGGCCACTTCCGGATCCTGTCCCACCCGGCCTTCCTCACGCTCCTCGACGAGCTGCTCGACGAGGCAGGCGCCGGCGGAAAATCCCCGCCACCCAGCGGAACCAAGCAGCAGGGCCGAATCGTTGAGTAGGCGGAGGTAACCGTGCACAACCACTACAACGGGCTCAAGACGGCGGCGCTCTTCGGCGTGCTCTGGGCGGTCCTGCTGGGCATCGGCGGTCTCGTGGGCGTCTGGTCCCGCAGCGGCTCGCCCGTCCTGATCTTCGCCGGCCTCGGCCTGATCATGACGTTCTACAGCTACTGGAACAGCGACAAGATCGCGCTGCGCTCCATGCAGGCCTACCCCGTGACGGAGCAGCAGGCGCCGGGGCTGTACCAGATCGTGCGCGAGCTCTCCCAGCGCGCCAACCAGCCGATGCCGCGCATCTACATCTCCCCGACGGAGTCCCCGAACGCCTTCGCCACGGGCCGCAATCCGCGCAACGCCGCGGTGTGCTGCACCGAGGGCATCCTGCGGCTGCTCGATGCCCGCGAGCTGCGGGGCGTGCTCGGCCACGAGCTCATGCACGTCTACAACCGGGACATCCTCACCTCCTCGATCGCGGCCGCTGTCGCCGGCGTCATCACCTCGGTGGCCCAGTTCGCCATGTTCTTCGGCGGCGGGGACCGGGACCGGAACGCGAACCCCTTCGCGCTCCTCATCCTCAGCCTGCTCGCCCCATTCGCCGCCTCGCTCATCCAGCTCGCGATCTCCCGCACCCGCGAGTACGACGCCGACGAGGACGGGTCCCAGCTCACCGGCGACCCGCTCGCCCTCGCCTCAGCCCTGCGCAAGATCGAGGGCGGGGTGCGCCTCGCGCCGCTGCCCGCGGACGACCAGAAGCTGGTGAACACCTCGCACCTCATGATCGCCAACCCCTTCCGCGGCGGGGCGGGGCTCACCCGGCTGTTCGCCACCCACCCGCCGATGGCGGACAGGATCGTGCGCCTCGAGCGGATGGCCGGCCGCGAACTCGGCCGCTGACGCCGGGCCCGCACGCTCCATGAAGATCGCGGTCATCGGAGCGGGCGCGATCGGCGGCACCCTCGCGGCCCTCCTGGACCGCGCGGGGCACAGCGTCGAAGTGACCGCGCGGGGCGAGCGCCTCGCGGCGATCAGGGCCGGCGGGCTCCGGCTCACCGGCCGATGGGGCGAGCACCGCGCACACGTCGCCGCCGGCGAGCGGCTCACGGCCGCCCCAGACCTCGCGCTCCTGTGCGTGAAGGCCCAGGACGAGCGTGCGGCCCTGCGCGCCAACGAGGCCGCGCTCGCCGGCGTCCCGCTCGTCGTGGTCCAGAACGGGCTCGACGGCGCGGCCGGTGCCCGAGGCGTCCACACCGGCCCCGCCATCGGGGCCATCGCCTTCTTCAGCGCCGACTGCCCGGTGCCCGGGGAGGCCCGGGTGCTCGTCCCGGGGCCCCTGTACCTCGGCTCGGGGTCCGCGCCGCCCTCGGCCGAGGCCGACGCCGCCGCCCGGGTGCTGTCCACGGCGATCCAGACCCGGGCCGTGGCCAACTTCGCCGGGTGCCAGTGGACCAAACTCGTGGTCAACCAGATCAACGCCATGCCGGCCATCACCGGCCTCAGCGTCCAGGAGACCCTCGCCGAGCCGGGGCTGCGGCGGATCATCCTCGCGAGCATGCGCGAGGCCCTCCGCACGGGGCGGCGCGAGGGCGTCACGTTCGGATCCCTCGAAGGCATGACCCCTCTCGCCCTGGGCATCCTCCGGTCCGCGCCCGCCCCGGTGGCCGGCGCCCTCCTGCGCATCATGGGCCGCCGGCTCGGCCGCGAGCCGGTCCTCGGCTCGACCCTGCAGAGCGTCCAGCGGGGCCTGCCCACCGAGATCGACCACCTCAACGGCGCCATCGTCGCGCGGGCCCGCGCCCTCGGTGCCGACGCCCCCGTGAACGCCGCGATGACCGCGCTCGTCCACGAGGTCGAGATCGACCACCGCTTCCGTACCCCCCACGAGGTCATCCGCCGGATCCGGCTCCCGTAGCCGGCCCCCGCGGGCGGCGGGACGGACGACGGCGGCGCGCGGCCGGCGTCGTCCGCCCCGCGTGCCGGGCGGGGCCGATGCCGAGGCTAGGCTGTTGCGGTGCGCAACTATCTGGCCGACACGAGTCCCCTCACGGAGAGCCCGGAGTTCAGGCGCCTCTGGTTCGGCCAGCTGCTGAGCATCCTCGGATCCCAGCTGACGGTCACGGCCGTGAGCCTGCAGATCTACGACCTCACGCGCTCGAGCTTCAATGTGGGACTGCTCGGGCTCGTGGCCCTCGTCCCGTTCGTGTTCGCGGGCCTCTACGGCGGTGCGATCGTGGACGCCCACGACCGCCGCACGGTCGCGATCGCCTCCTCGTGGCTCCTGTGGGGCACGAGCGCGCTCATCGCGCTCCAGGCGTGGCTTCGCCTCGAGAACGTCCTGCTCATCTACCTGCTCGTGGGCCTCCAGGCCCTCGGCACGGGCCTGAACATGCCCGCCCGCAGCGCGATCATCCCGCGGCTCCTGCGTCCCGAGAAGCTCGCGGCGGCCAACGCGCTGAACATGATCACCTTCGGCCTCGGCGGCGCCGCCGGACCGCTGCTCGCCGGCGCGCTCGTGGCGTCGGTGGGCTACGGATGGACCTACACCTTCGACGTGCTCAGCTTCACCGTGGCGATGTGGGCGCTGTTCCGCCTGCCGCCGCTGCCGCCCGAGGGCGCGGTGCGGCGGGCCGGAATCCGCTCCGTCGCCGAGGGGTTCCAGTTCCTCGGCACGCGGCCCAACATCCGCATGACGTTCCTGATCGACATCTGCGCCATGGTCTTCGCGATGCCGCGCGCCGTGCTCCCGGCCGTCGCGGCCCTCGCCCTCGGCGGCGGCGCGGCCACGGCGGGCGCCCTCCTGGCCGGCATCGCCGCCGGCACGTTCCTGGGCGGCCTGTTCTCGGGGCCGGTCGCGCGGCTGCGCTGGCAGGGCCGCGGCGTCCAGTGGTCCGTGGTGGCGTGGGGCGCGAGCATCCTCGCGCTGGGGATCGTGGTGCTCTCGGCCGGGCGCACCTCCCCGGACGCGCCGACGTGGTGGGTGCTGCCCGCGATGCTCTGCATGGTCGCGGCGGGCGCGGCCGACTCCGTGAGCGCCGCCCTGCGCTCCACCATCCTGCAGGCGGCCACGCCGGACTCGATGCGCGGGCGCCTGCAGGGCGTGTTCACCGTGGTGGTCGGCGGCGGCCCGCGCCTCGGGGACGTGTTCTCCGGCGGGATGGCCTCGTGGCTCGGCGAGGGCACCTCGATCGTGGTCGGCGCCCTCGTGTGCATCGCCCTCGTCTGGGTGCTGCACGTGGCGCAGCCGGGGTTTGCGCGCTACGACGCGGAGCACCCCACCCCCTAGCGGCGAGCCTCCAGGAGCGTCTGGGCTGCGGTCCAGGGCAGGAGGATGCAGCGGCGCCGCAGAGGAGCGACGGCCAGCTCAGCGAGCGCGAGCAGCGGCCCGGCGCAGGAGTCCTGGACGAAGGCCTCGTCGGAGCCCGGGGCTGGCCCGTCCGCTCCGACCCCCGTGAGCCGAGGGAGGGCTGACCGGTCCAGCGGCCGGCCGACCTCGCGGGCCGGGACCAGGACGGCGAGCAGGGCCGCAGCGTCCCGCGGCGCCATCGAGCGCACGGTGGCGGCCAGGAGCGACGCGGACGCACGCGAGAGGGTGCAGCCGCTGGCCGCTCCGCGGAGCACAGCCACCCCGTCCTCGACTGTCAGGGCCAGGTCCACCCTGTCGCCGCAGGTCGGGTTGACCCGCTCCAGACGCCGCGCATGGCGCAGGCCGTCTCCGTCGCCGAGAGGCGCCAGGCCGGGGGTGGTCCCTCCGTGCTGCCCGATGATCGCGAGGAGCTCCTCGCGGTCGAGGGCGTTCATCGGGGCCCCTCCGCGTCACGGACCCGCGGCGTCTGCTGCTCCTCGCGGGCGCGCAGTGCCGCATGGATGGTGTCGCGGGCGATCGGCGTGGTCGTGAAACGGATGCCGATGGCGTCGGCGATGGCGTTCGCCATGGCCGGCGCCACCGGGTTGAACGGCGACTCGCTCATGGACTTGGCCCCGCGGGGTCCCAGGGAGTCCTCGGTGTCGGCGAAGTACACCTCGCTGCGGGGGATGTCCGCGAAGGTCGGCACGTGGTACTGGCGCAGGATGTCGGAGGTGACCCGGCCGGCGTCGTCGATGCGGACCTGCTCGTGCAGCACCGCGCCGATGGCCTGGGCGATGCCGCCCTCGACCTGGCCGCGGCACTGGTGCGGGTTCATGACCTTCCCGGCATCGGCCGCCTGGACCGACTGCAGGATGCGCAGCTCGCCGGTGCCCGTGTTGACCGCCACGCGGAAGCCGTGGACGTTGAAGGACACCGACCTCGGGGTGCCGCCCCAGTGGCCCCGCCCCACGTAGCGCTCCTCATCGCTGCCCTCGGCCACGTCGCCGAGCAGTGCATCGAGCTCCACGTCGCCGTGCGGGGTGTGCACCACGGGTCCCGCGATCTCGCATTGCGCCGGGTCGCTGCGGGTGCGCGCTGCCGCGGCCTCACGGATCGTGTCCGCCAGCTCTCGGGCGGCGGCGTCGGTGGCGCGGCCGGCCACGACTGTCCCCGTGGATCCGAAGGCCCCCGTGTCGTGCTCCACGAGGTCGGAGTCGGACTGGCGCAGGACCACGTGCTCGGTGGTGGTCCCCAGCGCGGTGGCCACCAGCTGCGCATGCACCGTGGAGGTCCCGTTGCCGAACTCGGCGGTGCCCACCCGGGCCTCGTACCGTCCTCCGGGCAGCAGGCGGACGCGGGCGTGCGCGTGGTGGCCGCGCGGCGGCACCGTGTCGATCATGGCGATCGCCGTGCCCTCGCCGACCTTCCACTCCGGTCCGAGCGGGGTGCTGTGCCCGGCGGCCTCCGCCGCCGCCTCGCGGCCACGGCCGCGGGCCAGCGCATCGCGGACCAGGTCGATGCACTGGTCGAGCCCGTAGCTGCCGAAGTGGACGTCCTCCTCGGGCTGCTCGTGCATCGAGATCATCGGGTCCTCGATGCCCACGACGTTGCGCCGGCGGAATTCGAGGGGGTCCAGGCCCAGCTGGCGGGCGAGCTCGGACATGGCGGACTCGACGGCGAAGATCATCTGGCTCAGCCCGTACCCGCGGAACGCGCCCGACGGCACGTTGTTGGTGTAGACCACGCACGCGTCGACCTTCTTGTTCGGGGCGCGGTAGACCGAGAGGGACTCCCCGCAGCCGTGGAACATCACCCCCGGCCCGTGGTTGCCGTAGGCCCCGGTGTCGACGCGGACGTCCACGCCCAGCGCCGTGAGCCGGCCCTCGGCGTCGGCGCCGGCCCGGACGCGGATCCTGAAGGGATGGCGCACGGTGGTGGCGGTGAACACCTCGCTGCGCGAGAGCTCCACCTTGACCGGCCGGCCGGTGGCCAGTGTGGCCAGGGCTGCCAGATCCTCGGTGAGCACTTCCTGCTTCCCGCCGAAGCCGCCCCCCACCCGCTCGCAGAACACCCGGACCCTGTCCTGGGGCAGGCCGAGGATGCGGGAGAGCGTGCGGCGGACGAGGAAGGGGACCTGGGTGCTGGAGCGCACCACGAGCCGGCCCTCCTCGTCGGTCCACGCGATGGAGCCGTGCGTCTCGAGCGCCACGTGGGAGAGGCGGTGGGTGCGGTAGGTGTCCTCGTGGACCACCGCCGCTGCCGCGAGGCCCTCCTCCAGGCTGCCGATCTCGCCGTGGGCCACGGCGAGGATGTTCCGCTCTGGATCGGCGATGCGCGAGTCCTCGGCGTCGCGCCCGGCGTGGAGGGCGGGCGCGCCCGGGGCGTCCGCCTGCTCGGGATCCAGGACCACCGGGAGCACCTCGTAGCGGACCTCCATGAGCCGGGCTGCCCGATCGGCCGCCCGAGGGGTCTCGGCGACGACGAGGGCGACGCGCTGCCCGACGTGGCGCACCACGTCGTCGAGGATGCGAGTGTCGTCGGGATCATCGGTGTGCAGCTCGTGCTGCGCCGAGGAGAACCGGACGGCGGGCGCGTCCTCGTGGGTCAGGACGGCCACGACTCCGGGCTCCCGGAGCGCACGGGAGGAATCGATGCCCAGCACCCGGGCGTGGGCGTGCGGGGAGCGCACGATCGCCGCGTGCAGCAGCGGGGCCGGCAGGTCCGCGGGGCCGACGTCCATGGTGTAGCGCACCGTGCCCGTGACCACGCCGGGGCCCTGGGGCGCTCCGGTGCTGGCGCCGACCCCGCCATAGCCGTCCTCCACGTTCACACGCCCGTGCACGGCGTCCTCGATCGAGCGGTAGCCGGTGCACCGGCACAGGTTGCCCTTGAGGCTGCGGGGCAGGTTCGAGCGCTCCCGGTCGGTGAAGGCGGAGGCGGTCATGATCATGCCGGCGGTGCAGAAGCCGCACTGGAACCCCCCGGCCCGCAGGAACGCCTCCTGCGTCGGGTGCAGGTGCTCGGGCGTCCCCAGGCCCTGGATGGTCGTCACCGTGCGGCCGGAGGCCCGGTGGGCCGGGTAGATGCAGCTGTGCACGGGGGCGCCGTCCACGTGGACGGTGCAGGCGCCGCAGTCCCCGGCATCGCAGCCCTTCTTCACGCCGAGGGCACCGTTGTCGCGGAGCCAGGTGCGCAGGCACTGCCCCGGTTCGGGGCGGACGGGCACGGTGCGGCCGTCGACGACGGCCTCGCCGTCGCGGGGCGGCGGGGAGACGGGATCGCCGGTGGTCCTTTCCACGGTGATGTCGCCGGTGGTGTGCGCTGCCGCGGCGGACGTGCCGGGCAGCAGTTCGACGAGGATCTCTTCCCCGAGGCGATGGGTCATGGCGCGCCGCCATTCGGGGGCGCCGTGGACGTCGTCGTGCCAGCCTCCGTCTCCTACCGACGCGCCGAGGGCTGAGCGCCAGCCCGCGCCCGTGGCCGCCGGCTGCCCGTCCCCTCCGAGGTCGATCACGTGGGGGCGCCGCGTGGAGGCCGTCACGACGATGCGGACGCGGCCGGGCGCGGTGCGGCGGCCGATGAGCAGGGCGGCAGACCGGCCCCGTTCGGTCAGGGAGATCCGCCGGAACGCGGAGGGCTGGCGCAGGGCCGCAAGGGGAATGCGGAAGCAGCGGATGAGCTCGCCGTCGCGCAGCGCCGTGCGCGCCTCGTCGAGGACGAGGTCCGCGACTGCCAGCTCGCGGCGCGTGCCCTCGGGGCCGAGCAGGACGGCGACGGCATCGAGGCCGGCCAGCAGCGACGTCATGGGCCCGGCCGGGAGGGCCGTCGCCACGTTGCCGCCGACGGTCGAGACATTCCAGATCTTGTAGGAGGCGACGAAGGAGTCGCAGCAGGGCCGGAAGAGGTCCAGTCCGGGCAGCAGGTCCCGGGGCGCCGGCAGCTCTGCGGCGTCGGGCAGGGCGTAGACGTCGGCCACCCGGCAGGTGGCGGCCAGCTCGAGGGCGGGGACCGCGGGCGCGCCTCCGCTCGCGCCCTCCGGGCCTCCGCCGCTGGGGTGCCAGACCACGGCGGCCCATCCCGCGCCCGTGAGGTCCAGGAGGCGCCGCGGCCGGCCGCGGGTGATGTCTGTCCCATAGGAGAGCAGCACGGTGCCGCCGGCCAGCCACGAGTCGCCGGGCTGCCACTCGTCGGGGTCCGCGCTCATCAGCACCTCATCGACACTGGTCATGTCCATCTCGTCTGCACCTTTCGCGAGTCGGGTCCTGTGCGCGCGCCGCGCGCCGCGTGGACGGGTCCGGCGGTGCCGCTCAGGGGGAGCACGGCAGCGGCCCTCTCGCGCTTGGCCGCGATCACTTCCGCGAGGATCGCCACGGCGACCTCGCCGGGGGTCAGCGCCCCGATGTCCAAACCGATGGGGGAGTGGAGCCGGCGCAGCAGGGCCTCCGGCAGGCCGCCGCGGAGCAGGTCCTGCGCGCGGCGTTCGTGGGTGGTGCGTGAGCCCATGGCCCCCACATAGGCCAGGTCCATCCGCAGGGCCTGATCCAGGACGGCAAGGTCGAACCGGGGATCGTGGCCCAGGACGGCGACCGCCGTGCGGGCATCGACGCGGCCCGCCGCCCGCTCGGCCTGAAGGTGGACAGCCGGCGTCTCGGTCACGACCTCGTGCGCGCAGGGGTGGCGGGCCGCCGTGGAGAACAGCGGCCGGGCATCGCACACCGTGACGTGCCAGCCGAGGGGCCGGGCGGCCGCGGCCAGTGCCGCCGCGTAGTCGTTGGCGCCGTAGACGATCAGCCGGGGCGGGGGGCGGTGCGACTCGACGAGCAGGCGCCCGAGGACCGGGCACCCGTCCGCCTCGTCGGCGCGTACGGGCACGATTCTGGTGCCCCCGGCCTCCAGCGCTGCCCGCAGCTCCTGGGCGGAACGGTCCGGCAGCGCCGCCCGCAGCGCGGCGGGCAGGGCGACGGACGGGTCCAGGAGCGCCGGCGCCGGCAGGCCGGCGGCGGCCCCCGGGAGGGGGCGGACGAGGGCGACCGGCCGCGAGGGGGGCATTCCCGCCACCGCGGCCAGCGCCGGCAGCACGGGACCGAGGTCCGCCATCGGCTGGAGAAGGACCTGGAGGCTGCCCCCGCAGGTCAGGCCGATGCCCAGACCGTCCTCGTCGCCGTAGCCGAACTCGATGACGCCGGCGATCCCGGTCTCGAGGACCGTCAGGCAGGCGTCCACCACGGCGGCTTCGACGCATCCGCCCGACACCGATCCCACGGCGAGCCCGTCGCGCCGCACGGCCATGGACGTCCCGGGCGGCCGCGGGACGGAACCCGAGGCGGCCACGACGGTGGCGACGGCCCACTCTCGGTGCTCGGCGAGGGCCGGCGCGAAGTCCTGGAGGCGCTCGAGCATAGTCACCGCCTCCGGGCGGGGCAGGGGCATGCTGAAGGGAAGGTCACGGCGGTCAACTCCTCGGTGGCTCGCGTGGGCCGCCGCGGGGGCGGAGCGCCGGAACATCCTGAGGAGGCACCGGGGGCTCTCTGGCGGCAGGCCAGCGCGATGGCGTGGTTGCTCGCCCGGTAGATAGTCCAGTCAGGACCCGCCATGGGCTGGGTCACACCGTAGCGGAAACGCCTCGCCGACTGCAATGGCTTCCGGGTGCGCATGCCGAAAAATGGAAAAGTTTTTCCGCGGATGTGTTGCGCCTCACGGGCGGCTGCCCTACGGTTGTCTCAGCCAATGGCGGGCCCCGGTTGCAGGGGCTATCTACCGGGCATGATCTGACAGCCGGGTGGACCCGCCGACGGACATGAACCGTTCCCTTGGGTCCTCCCATGACGCACAGGACGTGAGCATCATGTCGACCACTCCCCAAGGAATCATTCGCACCGAGGACTTCCTCGAACGCGCCATCGACCTCGCGGCCCGGAACGCGGCCGCCGACGGAGGGCCGTTCGGCGCCGTCGTCGTCACGCCGGACGGGCGGGAATTCTTCGCCGTCAACCGGGTGACCGCGGACAACGACCCCACGGCGCACGCCGAGGTCATGGCGATCCGTACCGCGTGCACCGCGCTGGGCACCTTTGACCTCACCGGCTCGGTGCTCTACACCAGCTGTGAGCCCTGCCCGCTGTGCCTGTCCGCGTCGCTGTGGGCGCGGCTCGACGCCGTGTACTTCGCCGCAGACCGCCACGACGCGGCTGCCGGCGGGTTCGACGATGCGGAGTTCTACGAGTTCTTCGCGCGCAGCCCCGAGGAGAGGGACAAGGCCCTCCCGGTCCGCCACATCGCCGTGGAGCGCCGGACCGCACCGTTCGAAGCCTGGGCTGCCAACACCAGCCGCACCGAATACTGATTCCCCCCAACCCCCACCAAGATCTGGACACTTCCCGGCGGACGCCTCTCGGGGCCGGCGGGAACAACAGAGGATCGCCACACCTTGCGCGCCAGGCACCGCCTGCGCACTGAAGGAGGCTCCTTCCATGTCACCGACCACAACAGACGCTGGCAACCAGACCCCGGCCCGGGCGAGCCGCTGGGGACGTGCAGCACGCACGGGCCACGCTCCGGGCCCCGAGGACGAGAAGCTCCCGCTGGGGCGTACCGGCGCCTACGGCTTCCAGCACGTCCTCACCATGTACGGCGCCATCGTCGCCGTCCCGCTCATCATCGGCCAGGCCGCCGGACTCTCCGGCGAGAAGGTCGCCCTGCTCATCAGCTCCTGCCTGCTCATGGGCGGCATCGCGACCATCGTGCAGAGCGTGGGCGCCCCGTTCATCGGCTCGCGCCTGCCGCTCGTCCAGGGTGTCTCCTTCGCCGGGGTCGCCCCCATGCTGGCGATCCTGGCCGGCGGGCACGACCTCACCGCCATCTTTGGGGCCGTCATCGTCTCCTCGGCGGTGGGCTTCCTGACGGCCGGCGCGTTCTCGCGCATCATCCGCTTCTTCCCGCCGGTCGTCACCGGCACCGTCATCACGGTCATCGGGATCTCCCTGCTCCCGGTGGCGATCTCCTGGGCCGCCGGGCATGGCGCGGGCGGGGCCGCCGACCTGCGCAGCCTCGGCCTCGCCGGCGCGACGCTGCTCATCGTGCTCCTGCTGTCCAAGGTGGGCGTCGGGATGATCTCGCGCCTGTCGATCCTGCTGTCCTTCATCCTCGGCACCGGCGTGGCCGCGGCCCTGGGCATGGTGGACTTCTCGGGCGTGGGCCGCGGCGCCCCGATCACCTTCCCCACACCCCTGGCCTTCGGTCCGCCGACCTTCGAGGTGGCCTCGATCATCTCGATGCTCATCGTGGTCCTCGTGACCATGACCGAGACGACGGCGGACATCCTCGCCGTCGGCGAGATTGTCGGAGCCAAGGTCGACGCCCGCCGCGTCGCCAACGGCCTGCGCGCGGACATGTTCTCCTCCGCCTGCGCACCGCTGCTGAACTCGTTCACGCAGACGGCCTTCGCTGCCAACGTGGGCCTCGTCGCCGTGACCGGCATCCGCAGCCGCTTCGTGGTCGCAGCGGCCGGCGTCATCATGGCCATGCTGGGCATGTTCCCCGCCATCGGCCAGGTGGTCGCGGCCATCCCCGAACCGGTCCTCGGCGGAGCCTCGATCGTGCTCTTCGGCACCGTGGCCTCCTCCGGAGTGCGCACCCTGGCCAAGGTGGACTACCGGAACTCGATGAACCTGGTCGTCGTGGCGGTGGCGTTCGCCTTCGGCCTGATCCCGGTGGCCGCGCCGAACTTCTACCGCGACTTCCCCGCCTGGGCCCAGACGATCCTGGGCTCCGGGATCAGCGCCGCCGCGATCGTCGCGATCATCCTCAACCTCCTCTTCAACGAACTGCGGGCGGGCAACTCCCGGAACCAGTCGGTCCTTGCGGCCGCGCCGGTGCGGATCGTGCGGGCGGACGCGCTGACCCACCTGCGTGAAGGGGACCAGCTCCGCAACGGGGCCATCGTCGACTGCGACGGCACCGAGGTGGCGGTGGTCCCGGAGCACTGCTTCGAGGACGTGCACCGGATGATCGGGGCCGGCGAGATCACCGACACCGGTCAGGTGCACAGGATCCTTCAGGAACGGCAAGTGCCCCGGTGAGCCGCCCCTGCGTCGTCGTGCTCGCGGCAGGCCTCGGGAGGCGGCTGGGCCGCGGCCCCAAGGCCCTGCTGAGGCTCGAGGGGGAGACCCTGGCGGCCCGGGCCGTCCGGGTCGCCGCCGCGGCCGGCGGGCGCCCCGTCCTGGTCCTCGGGCCGCAGGCGGACGAGATCGCGGCGTCGGCGCAGCAGCCGGAGCGCGAGGGGGACCTGGTGGTCCTGCGCGTCACCGGATGGGAGGAAGGGATGTCCCGGGCCTGGCGGGCGGGCGTGGAGCACGCCGCGCGGCTGGAGCCCGGGATGCCCGTGGCGATCATGCTCGTGGACCAGCCCGGCGTCGGCCCCGAGGTCATCTCCCGGCTCCTCTCGGTCCACCGTCCCGGGCGGATCACCCGGGCCGCCTACCGGGGGCGGCCGGGCCACCCCGTGGTCCTCGACCCGTCCCAGGCCGCGGCCGCTGCGCGCGGGGCCCGGGGCGATACGGGAGCGAGGGAGTACCTGCAGGCCCACCTCGACGCCGTCGACACGGTCGAATGCGCCGACCTCGGCAGCGACGACGACATCGACGTCCCCGCGGATCTGGCACGCTGGCCCGGCCTCGGCTGAGGGAGGCAAGCACGACGCCGGCCGCCCACCCCGCACGGGGTGAGCGGCCGGCGTCGTGCTCGCGTGCCTCCTAGCGGAAGTTCACGAACTGGAGGTCGACGTCCTCGTAGCCCTTGAGCAGGGCGATGGTGGACTGGAGGTCGTCGCGGGACTTCGAGGAGACCCGGAGCTCGTCGCCCTGGATCTGGGCCTTGACGCTCTTGGGCGCCTCGTCGCGGATGAGCTTGGAGATCTTCTTCGCGTGCTCCTGCGAGATGCCCTCCTTGATGGAGGCCTCGATGCGGTACTCCTTGCCCGAGGCGAAGGGGTCGCCGGCCTCGAGCGACTTCAGGGAGATCCCACGCTTGATGAGCTTGGACTCGAAGACGTCGAGGACCGCCTTGACGCGCTCCTCGGCGTTGGCCTTCATGAGGATCTTCTCGCCGCTGAAGTCGATCTCGGCGCCCACGCCCTTGAAGTCGTAGCGCTGGGCGATCTCCTTCTGCGCCTGGTTGAGGGCGTTGGCGACCTCCTGCTTGTCGACCTTGCTGACAACGTCGAACGTCGAATCTGCCATGGGTAACCTCCGTCTGGACGGGTCTGGATGCTGCGACCCAGCCTAGCCGCTTGGGCTTCCGCGGGCCCGGGTAATATCCCGGCGGTACCGCGGGACGCCCACAGTTCACTCACAGCCGAAGCCCAGTCGGATCGCAAGCGCAACTGGGAGCGTTGGTACCACTGAAGGCTCGCAAGGGAGGATCCATGGCGGAGAACGCGCCACGCTCCGAGGACGGGGTTCCGGCGAAGGCGCCGTATGATGCAGCACCGAAGAAGTCGATCGCCGGCCGGGCGGCCGCAGCAGCAGGGGGAGTGGTCGCCGCCGCGACCCTCGCCGCCGGCATCGCGATGTCCCCGGCCCCCGCGGCCTCCGCACGGCTCGACGGCGTGCATGCGGACCTCGCGAGGGCCGTCGCGCTGAAGCAGATCACTGACGAGCAGGCGGCGTTCTTCGAGGCCCAGATTGCCCGCGCCATCGCCTCCGAGGAGGGGTCCCAGGCGGGCGACGGCGACGGCGCGGCCGCCGCTCGGACCGCCTGATCCGCGGGCCCATCCGCCGATTCGACGCTTGGGCGAATGTTCTGTAAGGTTGTCTTGCTCGCACCGCGGAACACGGCTTGGCCGGAGACCGCGGGGTGGCGTTCGGCAGATTACCCGAGCGGCCAAAGGGGGCTGACTGTAAATCAGCTGGCATTGCCTACGGGGGTTCGAATCCCTCATCTGCCACCGAACGAAGGGCCCGGCCTCATCCAACGATGAGGCCGGGCCCTTCTCGTGTCCGGAAACGTCGTCAGTTCTCGGCGGCCTGGTCGCCGGGGCGCAGCGCTGCGGAGCCCTGCACTCCGGACGCCTCCTGCATGCCGCCCAGGACGGCGGTGACCGCTTCCTGCGATGAGCGCCGGGGCTCCCAGCCGACCGCGGAGCGGATGCGGGCGGTGTCCATGATCGGCACCTGCACGGCCATGTCGATCCAGCCCGGGTCGGTGCGCTGGATCCGCAGCTTCCATGACAGCCACACGACGGCGCGCAGCGCCGCGGCCGGGAGCGGCACGGACTTCTTGGCGCCTAGGACCGGCGGGAAGGTGGTCGGGTCCAGGACGGGCTCGGCGGCCACGTTGAAGGCACCCCGGGCGCGGGCGGTCAACACCTTGGCGTAGGCGTCGGCGACGTCCTCGGCGTGGACCGCCTGGAAGACCATCGTGGGCGGCATGGGCAGCACCGGGATGCGCGAGCGGGCGACCTGCTGGGGGATGAAGCGGCCCAGGAAGTAGCGCCCCACCTCGGAGGCCTGCCCCGACTGGAAGATCAGGCCCGGGCGCAGCCGTGCCACAGTGACGTCCGGATGGTCCGCCTCGAAGCGGTCGAGCAGCCGCTCCACCGCCGCCTTCTGCCGGCTGTAGTGCGAGGTGTGGAGGCCGCCGGTGGGCCAGGACTCGTCGACGCGCTCGTCCTTGGGCCCCGGGCTGTACGCCCCCACCGAGGACGCGTAGACGAGCTGCTTCACCCCGGCCTCGGCGGCCGCCTCGAAGACCTGCCAGCTCCCCTCCACGTTGACCCGGTGCAGATCGTCCTGGTGGTGGTTGGGCTGGATGATCCACGCGAGGTGCACCACGGCGTCGCAGCCCCCGAAGGCGGTCCGCAGCGCCGGGACGGCGTCGGGGGAGCCGATGTCGACCTGGTGCCACGAGGCGCTCCGGTAGGGCTCGGCCGCGGGATCGGGAGCGCGGCGGGCGACGCCGACGAGCTCGTGCCCGCCCGTCGCGTCCAGTGTCCTCAGCAGCGCGGTCCCGACGTTCCCGGTGGCTCCGACGATGGCGATGCGCATGGTGGCTCCTAGCGTCATGGTTGTCGCTGTCCTGCTGCTCATTCCCCCTCGGCGCGGCGGGCAACCATCTCCAGCACGTCCGCGCCCCGCGCGCGGCCGTCGAGGGCGCGGGCGCGCTCGCCCATCCGGGCGGCCGCCTCGCGGTGGGGGCCGTCCGCGAGGAGCTCCTCCACGGCTGCCCGGATCCGCGCCGGCCGGGCCGACCGTGACAGGCGGCGCCCGACGCCGGCCCGCTGGACCGCCGCGCCGACCCACGGCTGGTCGGTGGCCCGGTCGAGCGGCAGCACGAGCAGCGGGACGCCGTGGGCCAGGGCGGCCACCGCCGTGCCGTGGCCGCCGTGGCTGACCACGAGCGAGGCCTCCGGCAGGAGCTCGGTGTGCGGGCGCCAGCCGTGCACCTCGATGCCGTCCGGCACTCGCAGCGCCCCGGCGGCGAGCCCGGAGCCCAGGGTCGCCACGACCCGGGCAGGGAGGCCCTCCACGGCATCGAGCACCCACTGCCACGTGGGCACGAGGGTCGGGTAGGGGGCGGTGCTCAGGGAGAGGACCACGGTCGGCGCGGCTGGCCGGGCCGGGATGGCGCGGACCATGGGCCCGAGGTGCACCACGTCTCCGTGGCCGCGGTCCAGCTCCGGGATCGTCGGTGCCAGGACCGGCCTGCCGGCATTCAGCAGGCGCAGGACGCGTAGGCCGCGCGCCCGCAGTACGACGTCGAGGGAGGGGAGCACCCGGCGCAGCACCCCGTCCAGCGTGTGCTCGAGGACCACGTACTCGCGGCCCGCCCGCCGCAGCGCGTCCATGACCCCGAACAGGGCCACATCCACCACCACGACGTCGGCCGGATGGGCGGCGAGGTCCGCGAGCACGTCGCGCTGCATCGCGGGGTCGGAGGCAATCCTCACCATGTCCAGGGGAGTGGACCCGGAGGGGAAGGTCCGGGTTGTGGAGAAGGAGGCGAAGCGCAGGCCGGCGGCTGCGAAGTCCGGCGCCTGCGCGGCGTCGCCGAGCACGCTGACCGCGTGGCCCCGCAGCGCGAGCTCCTCGGCGAGGGCCACGGCCGGGACCTTGTTGCCGCCGCCGTCCCACGTCACGAACAGGAATCTGGCCACTGTTTCCCTCCGAGGGCCGGTGCCGGCCCTTCCGCGCGCCATGCTACGGGCGCGGCCGCCCCGGGTCGAGCCGCCCGTCCGGCCGGCCTTGACATTAGGGTACCTAACTATTAGGGTACCTAAGTATGAACGAGGAGCTTGCCGCACTGGCCGAGGCCTTCCGCGACGCGATCCGCTACGGCACCTACATGGCCCGGCGGCTCGACGAGCTGTCCGAGCTCTCCGTGGCCCAGCTCAGCGTCCTGAACATGGTCGCCGGCGAGGGCCTGCGCATGGGCGTCATCGCCAAGAACCTCGGTGTCAGGGTGCCCACGGCCACCGAGCAGGTCGCCCGGCTCGAGAAGGCCGGCCTCCTCGAGCGGTGCAGCGACCCGCACGACGCGAGGGCCGTCGTCGTGCGCCGGACCCCTGAGGGCGACGCCACCGCGCAGCGTGCCAACACCCGCCGCACCGAGCGGATGGCCGCCGCCCTCGCAACCCTCGACGACGACGAGCGCGCGGCCCTCGCGGCCGCACTGCCCGTGATGGACAAGATCAACCAGTACGTGATGAAGAACCAGGAGCTGCCCGCATGACCGCCGAGACCGGCGTCCAGCCCGAATCCCACCCCGACTCCGCGCCCGCGCCCCAGCACGGCCCGGCCCCGCACGAGACCCTCGAGGCCGAGAAGGCCTCCTTCTTCCGCCAGCCCAAGGCCGTCTGGGCCACCGCCGCCGCCTCCGTCTTCGCCTTCATGGGCATCGGCCTCGTGGACCCGATCCTGCCCGCGATCGCCCAGAACCTCGACGCCAGCCCGAGCCAGGTCTCGCTGCTGTTCACGAGCTACTTCCTCGTGACCGCGGTGATGATGCTCGTCACCGGCTGGGTGTCCTCCCGGATCGGCGGCAAGAAGACCCTCCTGATCGGCCTGGCGCTCATCGTGGCCTTCGCGAGCCTCTCCGGCACGAGCCAGAGCGTCGCCGAGCTCATCGGCTGGCGCGCGGGCTGGGGCCTCGGCAACTCCCTCTTCGTCGCGACCGCGCTCGCCGTGATCGTCGGCGTCGCCTCCGGCGGGACCTCCACCGCGATCATCCTCTACGAGGCCGCCCTCGGCCTCGGCCTCTCGCTCGGCCCGCTCGCCGGAGCACTCCTGGGCGGCTGGCAGTGGCGCATGCCGTTCTTCGGCACCGCGACCCTCATGGCGATCGCCTTCATCGCCATCCTCGCGACCCTGCCCAAGACCCCGCCCGCGGCGAGGAAGACCCGGTTCCGCGATCCCCTCCAGGCCCTCGGCCACGCCGGCCTGCGCTCGGTGGCCGGCAGCGCGTTCTTCTACAACTTCGGCTTCTACACCGTGCTCGCCTTCGTGCCGTTCATCCTCGGCATGGGCGCCTACGGCATCGGCGCGGTGTTCTTCGGCTGGGGCGTAGCCCTCGCCCTCTGCTCGGTCTTCGTGGCCCCGCAGCTGCAGGCCCGCTTCGGCGACGTGAAGGTCCTGGCCGGCACCCTCGCCGGGCTCGCGGTGGTCCTGGTCGGCATGGCCGTCTCCGCTGCCGTCCACGCCGTCCCCGCCGTCGTGGTCCTGACGATCATCGCCGGGGCGCTGCTGGGCATCAACAACACCGTCTATACCGAGCTCGCGATGGGCGTCTCCGACGCGCCGCGGCCCGTGGCGAGCGCCGGCTACAACTTTGTGCGCTGGATGGGCGGCGCCCTCGCCCCCTTCATCGCGACCTGGCTCGGCGAGACCTACGGCGCGCCCGTCCCGTTCTACGCCTCCGCCGTGGCCCTCGTGATCGCCATCGGCATCGCGCTCGGCGGCAGGAAGTACATCCACGCGCACGAGCCCGCGGCGGTTTGAACCCCGGCCTGCGGGGAAGGACGCTGGGAGCCCGGACCCTCGGGAATGAAACCCCCATGGGTATCGTTGAGACTTTCGGACCACCCCCGCAGGGGTACCGCACAGAGAGCAAGGAGCGCGGCATGGCAACGAAGAACGTCACCGGCGAGGACTTCGCCGAGGTCATCGAGAAGAACGACATCGTCCTGGTGGACTTCTGGGCGTCGTGGTGCGGCCCGTGCCGCCAGTTCGCCCCGACCTACGAGGCCGCCTCCGAGAAGCACCCGGACGTCGTGTTCGCCAAGGTGGACACCGAGGCCGAGCAGATGCTCGCCGCCCAGGCCAACATCACCTCGATCCCGACCCTCATGGCGTTCCGCGAGAAGGTCCTCGTCTTCTCGCAGCCCGGCGCCCTCCCGGCCTCCGCCCTCGAGCAGGTCATCACGGCCGTGAAGGACCTCGACATGGAGGACGTCCACAAGAAGGTCGCCGAGGCGCAGGCCCAGGGCCCGCAGAACTGACGCACCGCTCCGCCGGCACGCGAACGGCGCCGCCCCAGCAGCTGGGGGCGGCGCCGTTCCTGCGTCTGGCGGACGCTGCATGCCCTGGGGACGCTACAGGCGCTCGATCTTCACGGGCTCGGCCAGCAGCGCACTCAGCGACTCGTTGAGGTCCTGCACGGCCACGCCCTTCGAGTGCCTGTCGAGGTCCTCCTCCGACGCCCAGAGCTCGGAGAGGACGAGCCGGTCGTCGGACTCGTCGGTGATCTCGTACTGGAGGCACCCGGGCTCGCGCTGGACCTCCTCGATCGCGATGTCGAGGGCGAGCTTGACGCGGAAGAACTCGCCGTCGTTGGGGATGAAGGTCGCCTTCAGGCGCACGGGATCAGTCATGGTCGCCAGCCTACCGAGTTGGTAGCTTTCATCCATGCAGAGCTCCTACACGGCAGGCGAGACGACGATGTCCCTGCTCGAAGAGACCATCGGCGCGAACTTCGCCCGCGCCGTCGGGCAGCATGCGGACCAGGAGGCCCTCGTGGAGGCGGCGGGAGACGGCCGCGCCGACGCCGCCCGCCGCTGGACCTACGCCGAGCTCGCGCACGACGTCGATGCCGCCGCCCGCGGGCTCCTCGCCGCGGGCGTGGCGAAGGGCGACCGCGTGGGCATCTGGAGCCCGAACTGCGCCGAGTGGACCGTGATCCAGTACGCGACCGCGGCCATCGGCGCCATCCTCGTCAACGTCAACCCGGCCTACCGCGCCCACGAGCTGCAGTTCGTGGTCCGGCAGAACGGCATGCGCATGCTCGTCGTCGCGCCCAGCGACCGGACGAGCGACTACGTCGCCATGGCCCGCGCCGCGGTCGACGAGTGCCCCGCCCTGCGGGAGCTCGTGTTCCTGCCGGCGCCCCACGCCCCGGGCGAGGCCGTGTTCGAGCCCGGCGTGCCGGCGTCGGACGGGGAGACCACGTGGGAGGCCCTCGTGGCCCGCGCCGGCGAGGTGCCGGCGTCGGCCGTGGCGGAGCGGGCGGCGACGTTGTCCGCGGACGACCCGATCAACATCCAGTACACCTCCGGCACCACGGGCTTCCCCAAGGGCGCCACGCTCACGCACCGGAACATCCTCAACAACGGCTTCGCGATCGGCGAGCTGCTCGGCTACACCCCCGAGGACCGGGTGGTCATCCCGGTGCCGTTCTACCACTGCTTCGGCATGGTCATCGGCAACCTGGCGGCGTACTCGCACGGCTGTGCCACGATCCTGCCCGGCCGCGGCTTCAGGCCCGACGCCGCCCTGCGCGCCGTGCAGGACTTCGGCGGCACCTCGCTCTACGGCGTCCCGACGATGTTCATCGCCGAGCTCGCGCTGCCCGACTTCGGCTCGTACCGGCTCGGCACGCTCCGCACGGGGGTCATGGCCGGCTCGACGTGCCCTGTCGAGGTCATGGAGCGGGTCATCTCCGACATGCACATGGAGGGGGTGGCCATCTGCTACGGCATGACCGAGACGTCCCCGGTCTCGACCATGACGCGCGCGGGGGACTCCCTCGCCCAGCGCACGGGCACCGTCGGACGGACCATGCCCAACCTCCAGAGCAAGGTCGTGGACCCGGCGACCGGCGAGACCGTGGAACGCGGGGTGATCGGCGAGCTGTGCACCCGCGGCTACGCCGTCATGGCCGGCTACTGGGACCAGCCTGACAAGACGGCCGAGGCCATCGACGCGGACGGCTGGATGCACACGGGCGACCTCGCCCGGATGGACGATGACGGCTACGTGATGATCGAGGGGCGGATCAAGGACATGGTGATCCGCGGGGGCGAGAACGTCTACCCGCGCGAGATCGAGGAGTTCCTCTACCGGCACCCGGCCATCCAGGACGTCCAGGTCATCGGGGTTCCCGATCCGGCCTACGGCGAGGAGCTCATGGCGTGCATCATCCTCCGGCCCGGGGCCCAGCCGCTGACCGCGGAGGACATCGCGGAGTACTGCCGGGGCGAGCTGGCGCACTACAAGGTGCCGCGCTACGTGGACATCCGGGAGTCGTTCCCCATGACCGTCTCGGGGAAGGTCCGCAAGGTGCAGATGCGCGAGGAGGCCGTGGCCCGGCTGGGGCTCGGGGCCAGCTGAGCCCCTGACCCTCGGGCGCTGACCCCCAGCGTGAGGCGTGCGAAGTCACCCCGTAGGTGCGTGAGGTCGCCCCGTGCGCGCGCGAGGTCGCCCCATGTGCGCGCGAGGTCGGGCCGTAGTGCCGGCCTGCGGGGCAGCTGTCGGAAAGGTGACTATGCCGGCGGTGGCGGTGGCGGTGGCCCGGGCCGCTCAGGGGGCCTCGGGTGCGGGGGGCCCGGGTGCCGGGGTGCAGGCGGCCCAGCGTGCGGCGGCCCAGCGTGTGGCGGTCCCGCGCGCGGCGGCTCCGGGTGGGGAGGATGGGGCGGGTGTGGGTGCACCGGCGGGCGCTCGTCCGGCGCAGGTGGCAACGGACGAGGCTGCCCACCTGCCTCGTCCGGGGCGGGAGCTTCCTGTGGCCCGACCTCGGCGTCCAAAGGCGTGACTTCGGCGTTCGGAGACCTGACTTCGGCGTCCTGAGGGGTGACTTCGGCGTCACGGGGGGTGACCTCGGGGGTGTCGGAGCTGTCGGCGTCCGCAGTCAGGCCGTAGTGCTCCCGGAGTTCTGCTGCCTGGTCCTTGCTGAGGCCGCCCCGGTCGGAGGCGACGCGCGGAGCGGACCGGACGGTGTCGGAGTCGAAGGCGACCCGCACGGCGGAGCCGTCCACACTCGCCCCGTCGAGCGGCACGAACCGGTGCGTGATCCCGAAGAAGCCGGCGCGGACGGACACGAAGGCGGGCGCGGCGCCGGAGGCGTCCAGCACGATCTGGTCGATCGAGCCGAGGTCCGTGCCGTCGGAGCCGATCAGCCGTCCGCCGGCCTCGAGGACTCCGTCAAGCTCTGCGCGGGTGACCATGCGCCGATCCTCTCACGCGCCCCGCTCCCGGTCATCCGAGAGCTGCGAGCAGGGCCGCCGGCACCACCATGAGGGGCACCAGCACCGCGCCGGCCGCGGCGTACCCCCACCACGAGATCCCGACGCCGAGCCGGCGGAGCTGCTCGTGCCAGATGAGCGTCGCCAGGGACGCCCACGGCGCCACGAGCGGGCCGGCGTTCACCCCGACGAGCAGCGCCACGAGCCGGGCCGGGCCCCCCGCAGCCTGCTCGAACGCGAGGTACGCGGGCAGGTTGTTGACCACGTTCGCTCCTACCGCGCCGACCGCGGCGACCCGCACGAGACTGCCCGGGCCGTCCCCGGTGCCGAGCACCACCGCCGCGAGCTCGCGGGCGCCCACGTACTGGAGCGCCTCCATGACGAGGAACAGGCCTGCGGCGAAGACGAGCAGCTGCCACGGCACGAGCGCCCACCGCAGCACTGCGCGGCGTCGGACGCCGAAGGCGACGAGGAGGACGAGGGCCGCCGCCGTCGCCGGGATCCACACGGGTACGCCCGTCACGAGGGCCGGGAGGAGCAGGGCGAGGACGCCGGCGCCGAGGCCGAGCAGCACCGGGTCCGTCGAGGACGCGGTGACGCGGCTGCCCCCGTCCGGGTCGGACTGGATCCGGCCGAGCCGGACGCTGTTGTACCGCCCCGCCAGTTCGCGGCGGAACATGAGCGCCACGGCCGCGACGGGCACAGCGGCGCACCACAGCGCGGGCAGCGCCATGCGGGCGGCGAACTCTCCCGGGGAGACGGATCCGAGTGCGTGCAGGGCGAGGAGGTTGGTGAGGTTCGAGACCGGCAGCAGGAGCGAGCCGGTGTTCGCGAGCCACACCGTGGTGAGCGCGAAGGGCAGCGGCGGGAGCCCGCAGCGCCGCGCGAGCACCACCACGATCGGGGTCAGCAGCACCGCCGTCGTGTCGAGGGAGAGGAACACCGTTGCGGCCAGGGACAGGCCGACCACGAGCAGCCACAGCACCCACACGCGCCCGCGGCCCCAGCGCCGGAAGTAGGAGGCCATCCACTCGAACAGCCCCGCGGCGTTCAGGAGCTCGGTCACCACCGTGATGGCGGCGACGAACGCGAGGATGGGCCCGACCCGCTCGGCAAGGGCGCCGACCGCCGGCCAGGGGAGGATGCCCGCGGCCGCAGCGGCGGCGCCGAGGACGAGCAGGAGGGCTCCGACGACGGCCAAGGGCATGGGCACAGTCTAGGGGCGCCCCTCAGTGCCGGCGGTGATCCTGGATCGTGATCCTCGCCCCATAGCGGGGGGCGCGCACGCCGGAGAGGCCGAGGAGCCGCACGATGCGCTGCCGGTGGCCCCGCCACGGCTCGAGGAGGCGCACCATGCCGGCGTCGTCGGTCCGCTCGCCGGTGAGGGCGTAGCCGACGAAGTGGGCGAGGTGGTAGTCGCCCACGGAGATCGAGTCGGGGTCCGCGTGCGTGCGCTGCGTGACCTCCGCGGCGGTCCACACCCCGATGCCGGGGATGGCCTGCAGGGCCGCCGAGGCCTCGGAGGCCGTGCGGGCCGCGAGCCGCTCGATCCCCGCGGCAGAGCGCAGCGCGCGCATCACGGTGTCCGAGCGCTGCGGCCCCACACCCGCCCGGTGCCACTCCCACGAGGGGACCCCGAGCCAGGCCCGAGCGTCCGGGGCGACCATGAGCCCTGCCGGGGCGATCCGCCCGGCACCGGGTGCCGGCGTGCCGTAGCGGCGCACGAGGTACCGGTAGGCCCGGCGCGCCTCGAGGGTCGTGACCTTCTGCTCGAGGATGGTCGGCACGAGCGCCTCCACCATGCGGCCCGTGGCGGGCAGCCGGAAGCCGGGATGGCGCCGCCTCGACTCCCGGACCAGGCGGGGGAGCCCGGCGAGGAAGGCCTCCTCGTCGAACGCCGACCAGTCGTCGGCCAGGCCCAGCATCGCGGGCGCCGCCGCGACGGCCGACGCCGCCCCCTCACCCCACGCACGGACCGTCACCACTGTGGGGCCTCCAGGGGCACGCCGGTGGGTAGCGAGGAGGGAGACCGGGCCCTCGGGGGTCGCGAAGGCGGCCCAAAATCCGCCCGGATGGGGCGCGAAGGTGGGGTCGCCGTCCCCGCGCTGGAGGGGGAACCACGTCGCGGCCAGGGAATAGTGCTCGGGGGCCTCCCAGACGCCCTCGGCGTCCGCGCGCCCGGGGCCGGCACTCCCGGCGGGTGGCACCGCGACGGGAGCCGCGGTGGGGGCCGCGGTCCGAGGGGGCGGGGGAGCGAGGGTCACCGGAGCATCATGCCACGCGCCGCCGACAGTCTCGCGCGGAGCAGGCTGTCTGAACCCTTGACCCCGGACGGGACGTGCCGAGAATGGCGGGTGTGGCGCCGGTCCGGCACTGCACCGCCCATCGAAGGAAGGCAGCACCATGTCTGGAAAGGTCGTGCACTTCGAGATCCCCGCCGACGACGGCGAGCGGGCCGCCACCTTCTACACCGAGGCCTTCGGCTGGAAGATGACGGGCGTTCCCGGGATGGAGTACGTCATGGTCGGCACCTCACCGAGCGGTGAGGACGGCGCTTCCGTGGAGCCGGGGTCGATCAACGGTGGCATGTTCGTCCGATCCGAGGAGTTCCCGCCACGGAGCCCGGTCGTCACCGTGGACGTCGAGGATATCGATGCGGCGCTGGCGAAGATCGGCGAGCTCGGCGGCAGCACCGTGGTACCCAAGATGCCCGTGGGCGAGATGGGCTTCTCCGCCTACTTCAAGGACACCGAGGGCAACATCCTCGGGCTGTGGGAGAGCCGCAGGCCGGAGGGATAGCCCGGACGCCCGAGACCGGTGGCGGGCTCACCGGAAGTCGCGGCTGGTGGTCTTCGCCTTCAGGGGCAGGGCCTCGAGCCGGTCCGCGACCAGGTTCGTCACGCCCTCCTTCGAGCGCTCCAGCATGCCGCGGATGACCATGGCGGGGGCTGCCTGGGCGACGCGCCGGTAGCGGGTCCAGACCCCGATGCTGCACACCACATTGAGGATCCCCGTCTCGTCTTCGAGGTTCATGAAGGTGATGCCCTGGGCGGTCTGCGGCCGCTGGCGGTGGGTCACGACCCCGGCCGCCTCGATCCGGCTCCCCGGCGCGGCGGTGCGCAGCTGGTCGATGCGCAGCACTCCACGCGCGTCGAGGCGGCCGCGGGCGTGGCGCAGCGGGTGGTCGTCGGTGGCGACGCCGGTGGCCCACAGGTCGTAGGCCACGGCGTCCTCCGCGGCCAGCTCCGGCAGGAGCGGCGGCTGGACGTAGGGCTGGGAGCCGGGGAGCTGGCCCGGCCGCTCGAGGGCCGCGGCGCCCGACTGCCACAGGGCCTCGCGCCGGGTGAGGCCGAGCGAGTCCAGGGCCCCCGCCGAGGAGAGCGCCTCGAGCTGCTCCGCCGTGAGCCCGGTGCGCCGGGACAGCTCGGCCAGCTCCCGGAAGGGGCCCCCGGCCTCGCGCTCGGCGACGATCTTCTCGGCGAGCTCCTGGCCGATGCCGCGCACGCTCGAGAGCCCGAGCCGCACCGCCCGGCTCCCGTCCCGCCGGTGGGCGTGCCCCTCGTCCGGCGCCTGCGGGTCGAAGGGGCCGATCGGGGGCTGGACCCGGTCCAGGCACGCGTCCAGGCCAGGGCTCCCCGGCGCCTGGGCCGCGGCCGCTGGCCCCCCGGCGCCCGGTGCGCCGGCCGCCGGAGCCTCCCCGCCGGCGTCGTGCGCCTCGAGGCACGCGTCCGCCCGCGAGCGGAGGATGTCCGGGCGGAGCACCGTGACGCCGTGCCTGCGCGCGTCCGCCACGAGGGTCTGCGGCGAGTAGAAGCCCATGGGCTGGGCCCGCAGGAGCGCGGCGAGGAAGGCGCCGGGGTAGTGCAGCTTGAGCCACGAGCTCGCGTACACGAGCACCGCGAAACTGATCGAATGGGACTCGGCGAAGCCGAAGTCGGCGAACGCAGCGATCTGGGTGTAGACCGCCTTCGACTCCTCGGGCGTCAGCCCGTTCGCGGCCATGCCGGCGAAGAGCTTCTCCCTCAGGCTCCCGATCTTCTCGACCCCCCGCTTGGAGCCCATCGCGCGGCGCAGCAGGTCGGCGTCCTCAGCCGTGCAGCCGCCGATCGCCATGGCCATCTGCATGAGCTGCTCCTGGAACAGCGGCACCCCGAGGGTGCGCTCGAGCACCGGCTCCAGCAGCGGGTGCGGGTACGTCACGGGTTCCTCGCCCGCCCGCCGGCGGATGTACGGGTGGACCGCGCCGCCCTGGATCGGCCCGGGCCGGATGAGGGCGATCTCCACCACGAGGTCGTAGAAGCACCGGGGCCGCAGCCGGGGGAGCGTGCTCATCTGGGCCCTCGACTCGACCTGGAACACGCCCACCGAGTCGGCGCGGCACAGCATGTCGTAGACGGCGGGCTCCTCCTTGGGGAGGTCCTCGATCCGCCAGCGCACCCCGAAGTGCTCCTCGACCAGGTCGAAGCAGTACTGGAGCGCCGCGAGCATCCCGAGGCCGAGCAGGTCGAACTTGACCAGGCCCATCCACTCGCAGTCGTCCTTGTCCCACTGCAGGACCGTCCGGTTCTCCATGCGGGCATGCTCGATCGGCACCACCTCTCCCACCGGCCGCTCCGTGAGGACCATGCCGCCGGAGTGGATGCCCAGGTGTCGCGGGTAGCCGAGGAACTGCTCGGCGAGCGCCACGACGCGAGGAGGGATCCCGTCGGCGTCGTCGGATCCCCCGGCCGAGAGCGCGTCCCACCGCTCGAGCCGCTTGGACCAGGCGTCCTGCTGGCCGGGGCCGTAGCCGAGGGCCTTGGCCGCGTCCCGCACCGCGTTCTTGGGCCGGTAGCTGATCACGTTGGCGACCTGGGCGGCGTTGGCCCGGCCGTACTTGGCGTAGACATGCTGGATCACCTCCTCGCGCCGGTCCGAGTCGAAGTCGACGTCGATGTCCGGCTCCTCCTCGCGCAGGCTCGAGAGGAACCGCTCGAACGGCAGCCGGTACGCGATGCTGTCCACCGCCGTGATCCCCAGCAGGTAGCACACCGCCGAGTTGGCCGCCGAGCCGCGCCCCTGGCACAGGATGCCGCGGCTGCGGGCGAACTGGACGATCTCGTGCACGATGAGGAAGTAGCCCGGGAAGTCCTTCTTCTCGATCACGGCGAGCTCCTTCTCCAGGCGCTCTCGGACCTCTTCGGGCGGTACAGGCCCCCGCCAGCCGGGCCCGGGGGTGCCGTAGCGGTCCGCGAGGCCGCGCTCCACGAGGTCCCGCAGGTGGGACATCGGCGTGCTGCCCGCCGGGACCTCCTGCTTCGGCAGCCTCGGGCGGGCCGCGCGCAGGGGGAAGGCCAGCGCCCCGGCGAGGCGCACGGTGTTCTCCACCGCCCCCGGGTAGCGCGCGAACCGGCGCGCCATCTCGGCCCCGCTGCGCAGGTGCGCGCCGTCGGTGGCGGGCAGCCAGCCGTCGAGCTCGTCGAGGCTGCGCCGGGCCCGCACGGCGGCAAGCGCGGTCGCGAGCGGGTGCCCCGACGGCGCGGCGAAGTGCACCGCGTTGGTGGCCACGCACGGAAGGCCCCTCCGGGCGGCGATGGCGGCGAGGGCGTCGTTGTGGTCGGTGTCGAGCGGGCTGCCCTGGTCGTAGAGCTCCACGGCGACGCCGTCGTGGCCGAACAGGTCCACGAGCCTCTGGACGGCGCGCTCGGCGGCGGCCTCCCCGTGGCCGACGAGGGCCCTGCGGACCGCGCCCTTGCGGCACCCGGTGAGCACGATGCAGTGCCCGCGCAGGCGCTCGGCGAGGTCTTCGAGGACGAACACGGGCCGGCCCTTCTCCGCCTCCCGGGCGAGCTGCCCGGCGGTGATGGCCCCGGCCAGCCGGTGGTACCCCTCCTCGCCGCGGGCCAGGACGAGCAGGTGCTCGCCCTCCGGATCGGGCCGGCCGTTCTGCGGGGCGGACAGGCCCAGCGAGAGCTCGGCGCCGAACACGGTGGCCAGCCCGTAGGCCTCGGCGGCCTCGGCGAGGCGCACCGCACCGTAGAAGCCGTCGTGGTCCGTGATCGCGATGGCGGACAGGCCCAGCCGGATGGCCTCCTCGACGAGCTCCTCCGGCGATGACGCGCCGTCGAGGAAGCTGTAGTGCGAGTGGACGTGCAGCTCCGCGTAGGGCACGGCGGGGTCGGCGGACGACGGCGCGTGGCCGCCGCGGTGCGCGCCCGCGCCCTCCGCGCTGGTACCGTCCCCGTCGCCCGCCCCGACCCCGGCGCCGGGGGAGAGCGCGGGGAGCGGGATGTAGGGCCCGCGCTTGCGGGACCAGGCCGGGCTGTCCCCGCCGTCGTGCTCGACCGGGGCCCGGCCGGTCCCGGTGCGTCCGCGGAGCTCGTCCGCGGTGACCTCCTTGCCGTCGAGGATGTCGTGGAGCTGCCGCCAGGGGATCGGCGGATTGGTCCACCCCATCGGTCCCTCCCTCAGTTCTCAGTCGTACAGGGTCTCAGTCGTACCGGGCCTCGGCCCACCATCGCCCGTCCTCGCCCAGCAGCAGCCAGGCCTCTCCCTCGCTGTCGAGGATCTGGAAGCGCTCCGCCCGCCGGCTCCCTTCCGCGTCCCACCACCTCTCGCGCAGCGGCCAGGGCCCCGCCCAGCTGCGCACCGCGCGCCGGGCCGCGCCCGGGTCCGGCGAGAACCAGGCGGGCGCGGAGGCGAGGTGCCCGCGGTCGTCCACCTCGAGCGGGCGCGAGTCGTCGCCGAACAGGGCGACGGGCAGGGGATCGGCGAACACCGTCGCGGGCAGGGGAGGCGGGACGGCCCCCGGCCAGGGGCGGGAGGCGAGGTCGGAGGTCCCGGCGGGGGCCTCCTCGCCCCAGGGCACGAGCAGGCAGCGCTCGGCCAGGAGCCGGCCGCCGGCTGCGGCCGCCTGCAGCACCGATCCGTGCCCCAGCATCGTCTGGAGGCGGTGCAGGCCGTGGTCGAGCCGCTCGTCCACGCCGCCGAACAGCGTCTGGGTGCGCCGCCCGAGGAGGTCCACCCGCTCCGGGGCCAGGCGGATCTGGACCACCGGGGCCGCCAGCGCCTCGCCCGTGGAGCGCCACGGCGTGCGGCCCCGGTGGCGGGCCGCCCCCTCGGGACCGCCGGACTGCAGCTGCCAGCGGACCCGGTCCACCGCGTCGCCCGGCCCGAACTGGTGCGGGTGCCCCCACGAGCGCTCGGAGCGGCCCCCGGCGTCGTCGGTGATCTGCACCCGCAGCTGTGTGCAGGCGAGCCCCGCGCGCACGAGCCCGGCGACGAGGTCCTCGGCGAGCGGGCGGAGGGCGAACGCGATCTGGTCGATGCGCTCGAGCCCGGGCTCGAAGTCCGCCGAGCGGTCGAGGGGCTCCGGCGGGACCCGGGGCACGATGGGCCGCGGGTCCCGGCCCCGGGCACGGGCGTGGGCGGCGAGGCCCTCGGCCCCGAAGCGGGAGCGGACCTCCGCGGCGGGCAGCGCCGCGAAGTCTTCGAGGGTGCGCAGGCCCAGCCGGGTCAGGAGGGAGGCGATCCTCGCATCGCCGAGGGCCGCGACGGGCAGGGGCGCGAGGAACCGGGCCGAGGCCCCTGGCTCCACGATCCGCAGGGGGGAGAGCTCCTGGCTGCCCCGCGCGGCCTGTTCCGCGGCGAAGACCGAGTCGGCGATCCCCGCCCGGGCCTCGAGCCCCAGCCGGGAGACGGCCTCGAGGGCGGCGCCACCGGCTCCCTGCTCGCTGCCGTAGTAGCGGGCCGCGCCCGGCGCTCTGAGGGCGCACAGGCCGGGGCGGAGCACGTGGACGCCCGGGACGGCGGTCTCGAGGGCCCGCACCACGGGCTCGAACTCCCGTGCCGAGCGCTCGGGGTCCGCGGGAACCGTGACGAGCTCGGGGCAGCGTGCCTGCGCCTCCCGCACCCGCAGGCCCCGGGCCACGCCGGCGGCCCGCGCCGGGGCGGAGCACACGGCCACGAGGCCCTTCTCGACTACGGCCGCGGCGGCCTGGTCCGGCACTTCCCCGGCCAGGTGCGCGGCCACGAGGGGCCAGTCTGGGAACCAGAGCACGAGCGCCCGGGGCGGCTGGGCGGAGCCCGCCGCCGGGCTCACGGCCGGCTCCCCGCTGCACTGCGCGGGCCGCGGACCGGCAGGGCCACCGTGTCGGGGGAAGCGAGGTCCACGGTCGCGGTGCGGACGCGCCCGCGGTGGTTCGCCCGGAGCTCCACCAGGTGGCGTGCCAGATGCCCGTGGCCCCGGCCGAGGCCCTCCCAGCTCGATCCCGTCAGGCTCAGCGTGGCCTCGCTCTGGGGCCACGGGCCCAGGACCAGCAGCACGCCGGCCCGCTCGCGCAGGCGTGAGGCGAGCCGGGAGGCCTCGCCGGGCCGCGCCGGCGAGGGCGGCCGGACCAGGACCACCGGCAGCACGTCGACGAGGGCGCCGACCGTGGCGAGCCAGTCTGCCCCCGGGTCCGGCACGAGCACGAGGCGGTCGAGGGCGATGCCGAACCCGGCGGCGGCCTCCGCGCCGAAATCCGGGACCCCGGCCACGCCGCACCACTGCCCCTCGGCGGACGGCGCGGCCAGGAGGGCCATGGCGACCGAGAGATGGGTGTCGAGGGAGTAGGCGGCCCCGCCGCGGAGCCCTGCGGGGAACAGGGGCGTCAGGCAGGGGAGCACGGGGTGGGAGCCCTCGCGGTTCCGCCGGCCCTGCAGGGTATGGATGCGTTCCTGCAGCTCGCGCAGCTGCCCCGCGGCGGCTGCCGCGGGATCGGTGCTGAGGGCGAGGGACATGCTCCAATTATCGAAAACATGTTCGAATACGTCAATCGGGGAGGATGCGCTGTTCGAAACTCGGCCCCGTGCGTGAACCCCTGAGTCGCCCGCCTCTGCGCGTCCCGGCCCAGAGGCTACAGTGGGGGTCGTGAAGTACGCCAAGTCCGTCGTCGAACTCATCGGGCACACGCCCCTCGTCCAGCTGAACAAGGTCACCGAAGGCATCAAGGCGACGGTCCTGGTCAAACTCGAGTACCTCAACCCCGGCGGCTCCATCAAGGACCGCATCGCGCTGAAGATGATCGAGCAGGCGGAGGCGGACGGCAAGCTCGGCCCCGGCGGCACCATCGTCGAGCCCACGAGCGGCAACACCGGCGTGGGCCTCGCCCTGGTGGGCCAGCAGAAGGGCTACCGGTGCATCTTCGTGGTCCCGGACAAGGTCGGCGAGGAGAAGCGCGCGGTGCTCGCGGCCTACGGCGCCGAGGTCGTCGTCACCCCGACCGCCGTACCGCCGGACTCCCCGCAGTCGTACTACGGCGTCTCCGACCGCCTCGTCAGCGAGATCCCCGGCGCCTTCAAGCCGGACCAGTTCTCCAACCCGGGCGCCCCGGCCAGCCACTACGAGACCACCGGCCCCGAGATCTGGGCGGACACCGACGGCAGGATCACGCACGTGGTCATCGGCGCCGGCACCGGCGGCACCATCACCGGCACGGGCCGGTACCTCAAGGAAGTCTCCAAGGACCGGCCCGCCGCCGAGGGCGGCCAGGTCAAGGTCATCGGCGCCGACCCGGAGGGCTCCGTCTACTCCGGCGGCACCGGCCGCCCGTACTTCGTCGAGGGCGTCGGCGAGGACATGTGGCCGGGGAACTACGACAAGTCCGTCCCCGACCAGGTCCTGGCCGTCACCGACGCCGAGTCCTTCGCCATGACGCGCCGGCTCGCCCGCGAGGAGGGGCTCCTCGTCGGCGGCTCCTCCGGCATGGCTGTGGCCGCCGCCCTGCGGGTGGCAAAGGACCTGCCCGAGGACGCGGTCGTCGTCGTCGTCCTGCCCGACTCCGGGCGCGGCTACCTCGCCAAAATCTTCAACGACGACTGGATGCGCTCCTACGGCTTCCTCCCGGGCCAGGACGAGAAGACGGTCGGCGACCTGCTCAAGGGCAAGGACGGCCGGCTCCCGGACCTCGTCCACACCCACCCCAACGAAACGGTCCGCGACGTCATCGACATCATGACCGAGTACGGCGTGGGCCACCTGCCCGTGCTCTCGACCGAGCCCCCCGTGGTCATGGGGGAGGTCCTCGGCGCGGTGGACGAGCGCTCGCTGTCCGCGAGCCTGTTCCGCGGCGAGGCGAAGCTCACCGACAAGATCTCCGAGCACATGGGCCCGCGGCTGCCCGTCATCGGCTCCCTCGAGGGCCAGGCGGAGCTGCGCAGGATGCTCAGCGAGGACGACGCCGTCATGGTCACCTTCGTCGGTGCCCCCGTCGGCATCCTCACCCGCCACGACCTCCTGGCCAACCTCAACAAGTAAGGGAGACCCCCATGCCTGAGCAGGGCGAGAAGACCACCGGATTCAACACGCGGGCCGTCCACGCCGGCCAGGAGTTCGAGCCGCGGACGGGCGCCGTCGTGCCCCCGCTGCACTTCTCCTCGACCTACGCCCAGGACGGCATCGGCGGCCTCCGCTCCGGCTACGAGTACGGCCGCGGCGGCAACCCGACCCGGGACGCGCTCCAGGAGCAGCTCGCAGCGCTGGAGGGCGGCTCCCACGCCTACTCGTTCAGCTCGGGCCTGGCCGCGGAGGACGCCCTCATCCGCGCCCTGTGCTCGCCGGGGGACCGGATCGTGCTCGGCAACGACGCCTACGGCGGCACCTACCGCCTCATCTCCCGGGTCCTCGCCCCGTGGGGGATCGCGAACCAGCCCGTCGACATGTCGGACCTCGACGGCGTGCGCGCCGCCGTCGCCGAGGGCGGGGCCCGCCTCGTGTGGGTCGAGACCCCCTCGAACCCGATGATGAAGATCACCGACATCGCGGCCCTCGCCGAGCTCGCGCACGACGCCGGGGCCCTCCTCGTCGTGGACAACACCTTCGCGTCCCCGTACCTGCAGAATCCCCTCGCGCTCGGCGCGGACGTGGTCGTCCACTCGACCACCAAGTACATCGGCGGCCACTCGGACGTGGTGGGCGGGGCCGTCGTCGTCAACGACGGCGAGCTCGCGGAGAAGATCGGCTTCGTCCAGTTCGCGGTCGGCGCCGTCTCCGGACCCATGGACGCGTTCCTCACCACGCGCGGCCTCAAGACGCTGGGCGTGCGCATGGAGCGCCACTCGGACAACGCCCAGAAGATCGCGGAGTGGCTCGTGGGCCGCCCCGGCGTCGAGCAGGTTCTCTACCCGGGGCTGCCCGAGCACCCGGGCCATGAGCTCGCGGCGAAGCAGATGCGCCGGTTCGGCGGCATGGTCTCGGTGCAGTTCGTGGGCGGGGAGGCCGCGGCCCGCACTGTCGCGGAGTCCACGCGCCTGTTCACGCTCGCCGAGAGCCTCGGCGGCATCGAGTCGCTCATGAACTACCCGTCGGAGATGACCCATGCGTCCGTGAAGGGCACCGAGCTGGCCGTCCCGGTCAACCTGCTGCGCCTCTCCGTGGGCATCGAGGACGTCGATGACCTCATCGCCGACCTGGACGCGGCGATCTCGAGGCTCTGACCCGGCCGCCCCTCCAGCCCTCACCCGCCCGCCCTCTCTGACCCATCCGCCCACCCTTAATCTCCCCAAGGACCCCCTCCATGCCGCAGACCTCTCCTGCGAAGTCCGGGCTCACCCGGGCGCCGTGGTTCCGGCCGACGGCGGTCGGCGTCGGAGCCGTCGTCGTGCTCGCCGTCGTCGTGCTCGGCGCGAAGTGGCTGCGCAGCACCGCGGCGGTCTCGCAGTTCATCGCGACCTACCCCGGCCACGCCCCGCTGCCCAGCTGGGCCCCCGACGGCCTGCCCGCGTGGTTGAACGTGCTGCACTTTCTGAACATGATGTTCCTGACGCTGATCGTGCGCACGGGCCTGCAGGTCCGGTTCACCACGCGACCCCAGGGCTACTGGAAGCGCAGCAACAAGGGGTTCTTCAAGACCAAGGGCCAGCCGAAGAAGATCAGCCTCGACCTGTGGCTCCACCTGTGCCTCGACGCCCTGTGGGTCCTGAACGGGCTCGTGTTCTTCGTGCTCATGTTCGCCACCGGCCACTGGGTGCGGCTCGTGCCGACCTCCTGGGACGTCTTCCCGCACGCGGTGTCCGCGGCCCTGCAGTACGCCTCGCTCGACTGGCCGCTCGAGGACGGCTGGGTGAACTACAACGCGCTCCAGCAGCTGACCTACTTCGCGGTCGTGTTCCTCGCCGCCCCGCTGGCGATCCTCACGGGCCTGCGCATGTCCGCCGTCTGGCCCACCAACGCCAAGGCGCCCCGCCTCAACAAGGCCTACCCGATGGAGTGGGCCCGCCGCGTCCACTTCCCGGTCATGGGATTCTTCGTGGTCTTCGTGATCGTCCACGTGGTCCTCGTGCTCACCACCGGGGCGCTGAAGAACCTCAACCACATGTTCGCCGCGCATGACGGCGGGGACTGGCTCGGGTTCATCCTCTTCGCCGTCGGCGTGCTCGTCATTGCGGGCCTCTGGCTCCTCGCGCGTCCGCTCTTCCTGCGGCCCGTGGCGTCCCTCATGGGCTCGGTGACCCGGAACTGACCCGGGCCCGCCCCGGGCGGCGGCCCGGCGCCGGCCGGCCTGCCACAATGGCCGCATGAGCCAGCGGATCCCGTTCCTCCCGGCGCCCGAGCACCGGCTCCGGCTCGCGGAGCTGGGCGTCCTCGACCGCCGCCGCACGCTCCTGGGGCTCGCCCTCGCCGTCGTCCTGCCGGCGCTGGTGCAGCTCGCTGCCGCCCCGCTGCTCGCGGACGGCCGCGGCGGCAGGGCCCTCGCGACCGTCGAGCTCCTGCAGCTGCTGGCCGCCGTCCTGGTCGCGCTCGTGGGCGGCCTGTGGCCCGCGGTGGTCGCTGCCGTGACGGGCAGCCTCGTGCTCAACTGGTTCACCGCCGACCCCGTCGGCAGCCTGAGCGTGGCGCACCCGGAGGCCGTCGTCGGGCTCCTCGTCTTCCTCGCCGTGGCCTGCGCTGTGGCCCTCGCCGTGGGCGCCGCGACCCGCCGCTACGAGCAGGCGACCCGCGCGGCCGCGGAGGCGGACGCCATGACCGAGCTCGCCCTGGGCATCCTCGGCTCGGCCGGCGGGACCGAGGAGTTCCTCGAGCGGGTCCGCTCGACCCTCGGGCTGCGCGCCGTCACGCTGCTCGCGCGGCGCCCCGCGGAGGACCCCGCTGCCGGGTCCGGGCGGGCCTCGGGCTGGGACGTGCTCGCCACCGCCGGCGAGGCTCCCCCCGTCTCGCACGCGGCGGCGGACGACGCCGTGGCCCCGGACGGCTACTACACCCTCCTCGCCTCCGGGCACCCGCTCGACCCCGGCGAGCGGCGCACGCTGGAGGCCTTCGGCGTCTACCTCGTCGCGATGCGCGAGCGCGCCCAGCTGGCCCGCAGCCGCGAGGCCAACCGCCGCCTCGAGGAGGGCAACTCAATCCGCACCGCGATCCTGCAGGCCGTCTCCCACGACCTGCGAACCCCGCTGGCCGGGATCAAGCTCAGCGTGAGCAGCCTGCGCCAGGCCTCGGTCGAGTTCAACCCGGAGGAGGAGGCGGAGCTCCTGGGCACCATCGAGGACTACACGGACCGCCTCTCCCACGTGGTGGGCAACCTGCTGGACATGTCCCGCATCTCCGCGGACACCGTCCGCCCGCTCCTGCGCCCCGTCACCTGGCGCGAGGTCCTGCCCCGGGGGCTCGCCGGCCAGGACCGGGTGGCGGACCTCATCCCGGCGAACGCGCCGGCGGTCGACGCCGACCCGGTGCTGCTCGAGCGGGCCGTGGCCAACCTCGTCGAGAACGCCCTGCGGTACGCCCCGGGCGCCGCCGTCGAGCTCACCGCCCGCAGCGGCGCGCAGGACGAGCGCGGCCGGCCCTGCGGGGTGCTCCGGATCGCGGACCACGGAGCCGGCATCCCGCCCGAGGATCTCCTCGTCGTCTTCCGGCCCTTCCAGCGCCTCGGCGACTTCGCGGCGCAGGGCGGCGTGGGCCTCGGGCTCGCCGTCGCCAAGGGCTTCGTGGAGGCGATGGGCGGGCGCATCGAGGCCGAGGAGACGCCCGGGGGAGGGCTCACCATGTCCGTCTCCCTCCCGCTCTCCCAAGGGGCGCCGGCGGCGGAGACCCGGAGTGCGCCGGGGGCGGGTGCGTTGGCACCGGGGGCGCCGGCGGCGGAGACCCGGAGTGCGCCGGGGGCCGGCGCGTGAGCCACGCAGCGCAGGCCCCCGCGCCCACCACGGTCCTCATCGTGGAGGACGAGGCGCGGTTCGCGCGGGCGCTGCAGATCAACCTGCGGGTCCACGGGTACGAGGCCATCACCGCGCCGACGGGGGAGGACGGACTCGAGATCGCGGCGGCGCGCGGCGTGGACATCGTGGTGCTGGACCTCGGCCTGCCCGGCATCGACGGGATCGAGGTGATCCGGCGGCTGCGGGCCTGGACCGACCTGCCCATCATCGTCCTCTCCGCCCGGCACGGCTCCGAAGACAAGGTCGAGGCCCTCGACGCGGGCGCCGACGACTACGTGACCAAGCCTTTCGGGCTCGAGGAGCTGCTCGCGCGGCTGCGCGCCGCCGCCCGCCGGGGAGCCAGGACGGGGGAGGCCCCGCGCCTGCAGGCCGGCGACCTGAGCGTGGACCTGGCTGCGCGGCGCGTGGTCGTCAGGGGCACCGAAGTCCGCCTCACGCCCACGGAGTGGAACATCCTGGCCCTCCTCGTGCGGCGCGCGGGCCAGCTCGTGACCCAGCGCGAGATCCTCACGCAGGTGTGGGGCCCGGCGTATGCGAAGGAGACCCAGTACCTGCGCGTGTACCTCGCCCAGCTGCGGCGCAAGCTCGAGGAGGATCCCGCCCGCCCCCGGCACCTGCACACGGAGGCCGGCATGGGCTACCGCTTCGACCCGTGAGGGGTCCGGCCCGCGGTGCCGCGGGTACGCTGGTGGCCATGAAGACCGCCCGCGTCGTCGCCGTCTGCCGCGTCCACCAGCTGCTCGCCGATGCCGGATCGGTGGGGGTGACGGCGATCGACAAGCGGCCCGTCGACGGCCCGGTCCGGATCCGCCGGCTCGGCCTCCACGGCGACGTCCAGGCCGACCGGGCAAACCACGGCGGCGAGGACAAGGCGGTGTACGCCTACTCGGAGGACGACGCCGCGCTGTGGGCCCGCGAGCTCGGCCGCGACATCCCGCCGGGGCTCTTCGGCGAGAACCTGCGGGTCGACGGGATCACCGCGAGCAACGCGGTGATCGGCGAGCGCTGGCGCTTCTCCTCCGGGGCGGTGCTCGAGGTGACGATGCCGCGGATCCCGTGCGCGACCTTCGCCCGCCGCATGGGCGAGGACGGCTGGGTCCCGTGGTTCACCCGCGCCGGGCTCTCCGGCGCCTACCTCCGGGTCGTCACGCCGGGGGACGTCGAGGCCGGCTCCCAGTTCGGGATCGAGCACGTGCCGGACCACGGGGTCCGCGTCGGGGCGTGGCTCGCCGACCCCACGGCCGAGATGGCCGAGGCGCTCCTCGACGCCGAGGCCGACGGCGGCCTCCGCCTCGCCCCCGCCCTGCGGACGTACGTCGTGGCCGCCGCCGAGCGCGGGAGGGACTAGCGGCCCGCCTCGCCGCGCGACTGTGCCCGACCTCACGGCGGCAGAACCGCCCGAGGCGAGGGGCGGCGTCGTGCGTCCTGTATGATGGATGCATCCCCCACTTTCCGGAATTCCCTTCTCCTGCCCAATTCTTGAGGCAGGACTGGTGCGTGTTGGGGCCCGCGATGCGGGCAATTGCATAGGGGAGTCCGGCTGAAGCAAACGCTGTACGGGTGCATGTGGTGCCGAATGCAGCGTAGGAGCCCTGCCTGGGATTGAGAGAGCGCCGGGCCTGAGTAACTGACCGACGACGAGCCTCCCCGGCTCCCCACTGCGAGGACACACGCATGCCTGAAACCATCGAGAAGCCCGAGACCAACGAGATGTCCGAGGCCATCGAGACCCCCGAGACCACCACGCCCGACGCCGAGGTCACCCCGTCGGACGCCGAGGTCACCCCGTCGGACGCCGAGGTCACCCCGTCGGACGCCGAGGTCACCCCTCGCGACTCCGCGGACGACGCCGCTCCCTCCTCCGAGGACGACGGCACCCCCCGCTTCGCTGACCTCGGCATCGACGGCCGCGTCCTCGCGGCCCTCGCCGACGTCGGCTACGAGAAGCCGTCGCCCATCCAGGCGGCGACGATCCCGCTCCTGCTCGAGGGACGCGACGTCGTGGGCCTGGCCCAGACCGGCACCGGCAAGACCGCCGCGTTCGCCGTCCCCGCGCTCTCGCGCCTGGCCGAGCTCCACGACCTCAACGGCCCCTCCCGCGCGACCCAGGCGCTCGTGCTCGCCCCGACCCGCGAGCTCGCGCTCCAGGTGGCCGAGGCCTTCACCTCCTACGCCAAGCACCTGGACGACTTCACCGTGCTGCCGGTCTACGGCGGCTCCGCCTACGGCCCGCAGCTCGCCGGCCTGCGCCGCGGCGCCCAGGTCGTGGTCGGCACGCCAGGCCGCGTGATCGACCACATCGAGAAGGGCTCCCTGGACCTCTCCGAGCTGCAGTACCTCGTGCTGGACGAGGCTGACGAGATGCTCCGGATGGGCTTCGCGGAGGACGTCGAGCGCATCTTCCAGGAGACCCCGGACGGCCGCCAGGTGGCGTTGTTCTCGGCGACCATGCCCTCGCAGATCCGCCGCATGTCCAAGCAGTACCTCAACATGCCGGAAGAGGTCACGGTCAAGTCCCAGACCACGACCGGGAAGAACATCCGCCAGCGCTACGTCCAGGTCATGGGCCCGCACAAGCTCGATGCCCTCACCCGCATCCTCGAGGTCGAGGAGTTCGACGGCGTCATCGCGTTCGTCCGCACGAAGATGGCCACCGAGGACCTCGCCGAGAAGCTCAAGGCCCGCGGCTTCCAGGCCGCCGCGATCAACGGCGACATCGCCCAGGCCCAGCGCGAGCGGACCGTCGAGGCGCTGCGCGAGGGCAAGATCGACATCCTCGTCGCGACCGACGTCGCCGCCCGCGGCCTCGACGTCGAGCGCATCAGCCACGTCGTGAACTACGACATCCCGCACGACACCGAGAGCTACGTGCACCGGATCGGCCGCACCGGCCGTGCCGGCCGCAAGGGCGACGCGATCCTGTTCATGACCCCGCGCGAGAAGTACCTCCTGCGGGCGATCGAGAAGGCCACGCGCCAGGCGGTCGAGCAGATGCACCTGCCGACGGCGGAGACGGTCAACTCGTTGCGCATGAGCAAGTTCGCCGACCGGATCACGGAGACCCTCGAGTCCGAGGACGTCTCGATGTTCCGCGACCTCATCGCCTCCTACGAGAACGAGCGCGAGGTCCCGGCTGCCGAGATCGCCGCCGCGCTCGCGGTCATGGTCCAGGGCGACACCCCGTTCTTCGTCAAGGAGCTCCCGTCCGCCCCGGATCACCAGAAGCGCGATCGCAACAAGGACGGCTTCGGCTCCCGCGGCCCGTCCCGCTCGATCACCGAGGGCAACGCGACGTACCGCATCGCCGTCGGCCGTCGCCAGCGGGTCATGCCGGGCTCGATCGTGGGCGCGCTCGCGAACGAGGGCGGCTTCCACTCGAGCCAGATCGGCGGGATCGACATCCGCGCGGACCACTCCCTCGTGGAGCTGCCTGCGGAGCTCTCCTCCGACCAGTGGAAGGCCCTGTCCAAGACCCGGATCGGCGGCGAGCTGATCAAGCTCGAGCTCGACTCGGGCCGCCGCCCCAACCGGGACGGCGACCGCAACGACCGTGGCGGCGAGCGCGGCTTCCGCGGCCGGAACGACCGCGGCGACCGTGGCGGCGACCGCGGGTTCGGCGGCCGCCCCGACCGCGGTGGCCGCAGCGGCAGCCGTGACCGTGACGACCGCGGGTACGCGGGCCGCGGCGGGTTCGGCGACCGCAAGCCGCGCCACGGCAAGGACAGCAGCCGCAGCCGCGCCTGGTGATCCATCGCGCCTGAGGGCGAGCCCGTCCCCGGACACCCCGGGGGCGGGCTCGCCCCGTTTCCCGGGTCCGCAGGGTGCGGCAGCGCGCGCCCGGACGGGGGAGCAGGAAGCGGTCCCGTCGATTTGGTGAGGCCGCCGCTCTTCCGGTAAAGTATCTGTCTGTTGCCCCCCTAGCTCAGTGGTAGAGCGCCATCTTGGTAAGATGGAGGTCACGGGATCGATTCCCGTGGGGGGCTCTCGCAAGGAGGGTCCGCGTCAACCGGTGTTGACCGGATGGCGCGGCCTTTTTCCTTGTCGTGGCGGTGTAGCTCAGCTGGTTAGAGCGCACGACTCATAATCGTGAGGTCCCGGGATCGAGTCCCGGCACCGCTACAGCAGGACCCCCGGGAGACCGGGGGTCCTTTTTCTCTCTCCGGGGCGGCCGATCCTGATTCCTCCCGGGGCCCTCTGGGTAGGCTTCCTCAAAATGGTCCCAAGGCATCTCCGCTACACTCTCTCGGACCCGAACGAGAGGAAAGCATGACGGCAACAGCCACTGTCAGTTCAGCAGCGCCGGCCCGGCCCCGCGCGGGGAGCCTGGGCCATGTGCCGGCGCTCGACGGCATCCGCGCCCTCGCCATCGTCCTGGTCGTGGTCTACCACGCCGTCATGCCGGTGCACTTCGGCGGCGCCGGCGGCGTCGACATCTTCTTCGCCCTCTCGGGCTTCCTCATCACCACCCTGCTCCTCGAGGAGCACGACGCGCACGGGGGCATCTCGCTGCGCCGGTTCTACCTGAGGCGCGTCATCCGGCTGTACCCGCCGCTGCTGATCATGCTGGCCGTGGTGTTCGTGCCCATCGCCGTCCTCATGGGCACGGGGAACGCCGTCTGGGGCTCGCTCATGGCGCTCTTCTACCTCATGCCAGTCGGCGCCGAGACGGGTGCCGACAGCCTCTCCGCCTACGCCCACACGTGGACGCTCGGGCTCGAGGAGTGGTTCTACTTCGTCTGGCCGATCGCGCTCGTGCTCCTCGTGAAGGGGGCGCGGACGGTGCATGGGCGACGCCGGCGGCGCGCCATCGCCGCCGCGGCCGTCGCGGCCGTCGGGCTCGGGGTGTGGGCCCTCGTGCTCGAGGCCACCACGGGCCACATGTCCTTCATCCTCCGCACGAGCGGCCTGTTCGCCGGCTGCGCGCTGGCCCTCGTCCTCCACGGGTCCCAGCGTGCGGCGCGTCCCTGGCACGGCCTGCTCGGCCTGGCCCTCATCGGCTTCTCCGTGGTGCACTCCTCGATCGTGCCGCTCTCGATCGTCCACACCCTCGCGGCCGCGGCCGGCACGCTGCTGCTCATCGTCGCGATCGTGCGCGGGGGCGACGGGCCGCTGCGCCGCATCCTCTCGCTGCGGCCGCTGACCTACGTGGGGCGCATCAGCTACGAGATCTACCTCTGGCACTACCCGGTCCTGTGCCTGCTCGGAGTCATGGCACACTCGCAGTTCCTCGAGGTCGGCGCGATTGCGGGGCCGCTCTCGTTCGTGCTGGCGGCCGGAGCGCACGCCGCGACCAAGCCGCTCGTGGCCTGGCTGAGGGCCCGGACCGCCACCTGGGCGCCCCGGGCTGCCGTGGCCGCCGGAGCCCCCGCCTGACGCAGCCGGCCTCCTAGGGCCCGTGCGCCGGGCCTCCCTGCTAGGGCAGCGCGATCGCCAGGGCGCGGTCGGCCACGTCGTCGAGCGCTCGGCGCACCGCGCCAAGGGCCACCGCGTCGCCCCCGAGCGAGGAGACCTCGACACGCGGCGGGGTGTCCGTCAGGTGCGGGAGCTCACGGCGGATCCCCGGCAGCAGGGCCGCGGCCGCCCCCGCTACGGCGCCGCCCAGGACCACGAGCTCCGGGTTCAGGAGCGTGCCCAGCACCGCGACGACGCGGCTCATGTGCTCCGCGAGGCGGTCCAGCACGCCCAAGGCGCCCGGATCGCCGTCGCGCGCCGCCGCGAAGACCGCCTCCGCCGTGACCTCGCCCGGCGCGAGGTCCGCGAGCGCGCCCTCGGCCGCCGCCTCGGCGCCCCACGCCCGCGCCAGCTGGCCGATGCCGTGGGGCCCCGCGGCGCCCTCGACGAGGCGCAGGAAGGACAGCTCGCCTGCGCCGCCGTGGCGGCCCCGCAGGAGACGTCCGGATTCGAGCAGCCCCGCGCCGAGGCGCTCTCCGGCGAGCACGACGGCGACATCGTCCACGCCGCGGGCCGCTCCGCGCCACTGCTCGGCCAGGGCCGCGAGGTTCGCGTCGTTCTCGAGGATCACCGGCCAGCCGTGGCGCGCCTCAAGGCCCTCGGCGAGGCCCACGTCGAACTGCTCCCAGAAGTCCCTCGGGGTGGCGATCCGGCCGTCCCGGTCGACGGGGGCGGCGACGCCGGCGGCCACCGCGAGGACCCGACCAGGCCTCGTGCCGGCCGCGGCGAGGGCTGCGAGCGCCGTCGCGCTCACCGTGTCCACGCGCCCGGCGGCGCCTGCCCCGGGGAAGGTCCCGGTGGCCGAGCCGAGGGGACGGCCGCGGAGGTCGGCCACGAGCGCTGTGGTCTTCCCGGCGCCCATGTCGAGGCCCAGGACCACGCCGGCGTCGGCGCGGAAGGCGAAAGTGCGCGGGGGCCGCCCCCGCCCGGCCTCGGCCCGCTCGGGGTCCAGCCCGATGGCCCAGCCCCGGCGCACGAGGTCGTCGCCGACGGCGATCACCGTGGCGCGGCTCAGGCCCGTAGCGTCCACGAGCTCGGTTGCGGTGAGGCCAGCGTCGGGTGCTTCCCGGAGCCTCCGCAGCACCGTCTCGGCGTTCGCGAGCCGCACCACGTGCGGCCCGGCCGCGGGTCCTCTCCTCATGCGCTTGACCTCCCCCTCACACCGACCGAATAATGGACTCCGGCATTGATTTAGATTCTAAATATAAAACGCGGGGCCGCGCTGCGCACCCTGCGGCAGACCCATGGAACAGGAGGACCGGTGCCCACCACCGCCCACGAGCCCGACCGCACGAACCCGTCCGCCGACTGGTGGCGCCAGGCCGCCGTCTACCAGATCTACCCCCGCAGCTTCGCCGACTCGAACGCCGACGGCCTCGGCGACATCCCGGGCATCACCTCGCGCGTGCCCTACCTCGCGAAGCTCGGGATCGACGCCGTCTGGCTCAGCCCGTTCTACCCCTCGGCCCTCGCCGACGGCGGCTACGACGTCGACGACTACCGCGACGTTGACCCCCGGCTCGGCACCCTCGAAGACTTCGACGAGATGGTCGCCGCGCTCCACGGCGCGGGCATCAAGGTGATCGCGGACATCGTGCCGAACCACACCTCGGATCGCCACGCATGGTTCCGGGAGGCGCTGGCCTCGGCGCCCGGTTCGACGGCCCGCAACCGCTACATCTTCCGCGACGGCCGGGGCGTGAACGGCGAGCTGCCCCCGAACGACTGGACGTCGATCTTCGGCGGCGGGGCGTGGGAGCGCGTCACGGAGCCGGACGGGACGCCCGGCCAGTGGTACTTCCACCTGTTCGCCAAGGAGCAGCCGGACCTCAACTGGGACAACCCCGAGGTCCATGAGGACTTCCTGACGACCCTGCGCTTCTGGTCCGACCGCGGGGTCGACGGCTTCCGCGTGGACGTCGCGCACGGCCTCAAGAAGGACATGGACGCCGCACACGACGACCTCGCCACCATCCACCGCGCCGACCTCTTCGCCCTCGGGGAGCACCCGCTGTGGGACCGCGACGAGGTCCACTCGGTCTACGCCGAATGGCGCAAGGTGTTCGACGAGTACAACCCGCCGCGCGCAGCCGTCGCCGAGGCCTGGGTCCATGCGGACCGCCGCGCCCGCTACGCCTCGCCGGAGGGCCTCGGGCAGGCCTTCAACTTCGACCTCCTCCAGTCCGACTTCGACGCCGCCCAGTTCCGCGAGGTCATCACAAAGAACCTCGCCGAGGCGGCTGCGACCGGCGCCTCGTCGACGTGGGTCTTCTCGAACCACGACGTGGTCCGGCACGCTACCCGCTACGGACTCCCCAAGGGCACCGGCCGCGGCGGCGCCGGCACCGACGGCAAGGACTGGCTCCTTGACGGCGGGGACCCGGCCGAGGTCGACGCCGCGCTCGGGCTGCGCCGGGCCAAGGCCGCGACCCTGCTCATGCTCGCGCTGCCGGGCTCCGCCTACCTGTACCAGGGGGAGGAACTCGGCCTGCAGGAGGTGGGCCGCATCCCGGAGCAGGACCGGCAGGACCCCACGTACTTCCGCAACCGCGGTGTGGAGATCGGCCGCGACGGCTGCCGCGTCCCGCTGCCGTGGGAGCCCACGGGCACCTCGTTCGGCTTCGGGGCCAACGGCTCGCACCTGCCGCAGCCGGCATGGTTCAAGGACTACGCCGTGAGCGTCGAGGAGCAAGATGCCGGCTCGACCCTCGCCTTCTACCGCCGGGCCCTCGCGCTGCGCCACGAGCTGACCGGCGAGGAGCACCTCGAGTGGATCGACACCGCGGACGGGGACGTGCTGCACTTCGCGCGGACGGCTCCGGATGGCGGCGCCTGGCACGTGGTGGCCAACTTCGGCGCGGCTCCGACGGAACTGCCCGAGGGGGAGGTCCTGCTCTCGAGCGCGGAGGTCGAGGGCGGCAAGCTCCCCGGCGACGCTACGGCTTGGGTCCGCGCACGGTCCTAGCGCGGGAGAGGGCGAAGGGCCCTTCCGCGCCCGCGTGCTCCGTGGGAGCCTAAGGGGAGACCACCGACGGGGAGGGGCCATGGCCGACGTCAACGCGGACTTCCACTACGGGCCGGGGGCCCGCCACGAGGACTACGAGCTGGACGCCGAGCAGTGCTGGTCACTGCTCGGTTCCTCCGGTGTGGGACGCTTCGCCTTCGTCCACGAGGGCCGCGTCGCGGTCTATCCCGTGGGGTACCTCGTCTACGGCGGCGCGGTCCATTTCCGCACGTCGCCCGACGGGAGCGTGGCGCACAGCCTGCCCCAAGAGGGGGCGGCCCTGCAGGTGGACGCGATGCAGCCTGCCGTCCAGGCGGGGTGGTCGGTCCTCGCGAGCGGCCGGGCCGAGATCGTGGAGGACGCCGGCGAGCTCACCGCGCTGTTCGGCCAGATGGTGGACGAGCCGTGGGCCGGGGGAGTGCGGGACCTCTTCGTCCGGGTCCGCCCCGACCGTCTCAGCGGCCGGCGCGTGTACCTCGCCCAGTAGCGGGACGGCGCCCGGCGTGGTCACAGCGGCCGCGCCGGGCGCCGTCGCGCGCTATTAATAAAGTCGCTTGACATATTGCGGCCGCAGGCGTCCACTTGATGCATCGAGGTTGGCTGGGGAGCCCGATTCTTCGACCGTTCATCTGTCAGGAGAGTCCCGTGGCCGAGCAGGAGACCGTCACCAGCCCCACCCCGCACGAGGCATCCCGTCCCCTCGAGAGGCGACCCAAGCCCGAACGCCGCCGGGCCGACTCCGTGCCCTCGTGCGTCCCCCAGCTCCCCGCCGGGATCCGCTGGTGGGAGGCCTGCGGCGGCTGGAAGGCCGGCTACCAGCTGGGCGTCTTCTGAGCGCGCCCGGCGGGGGCGGCCAGGCGGCCCCGCCGATGTGCCAGCCGGGCCCCTGCGGCGATACGGTGGACCCATGACGTCACCTGCTTCCGCCGATTCGACGCGCCCCGTGGGCGCCGACCGCCCCGCCCGCCCCGCGCGCGAGATCAGCCCGGAGATCGCCCGCTCCTGGCTGCTCGTCAACGCGATGCGCACGGAGCTGTTCGACGAGTCGGCAGGCTCCCGGGCGGATGCCATCATCCTCGACATCGAGGACGCCGTGGACCCCTCGCACAAGGACGAGGCCCGCGAGAACGTCACGCGCTGGCTGACCGCCGGCGGCCGCGCCTGGGTGCGCGTCAACGACGCCACGAGCCCGTTCTGGGCCGACGACCTCGCCGGCCTGCGCGGAACCCCGGGCCTGCTCGGCGTCATGCTCGCCAAGACCGAGTCCGCCGACCAGGTGACGGAGAGCTTCCACCGCATGGACGGCAAGACCCCGGTGATCCCGCTCGTCGAATCGGCCGTGGGCATCGAGGAGGCCAACCGCATCGCCAAGGCCCAGGGCGCCTTCCGCCTCGCGTTCGGCTCGGGCGACTTCCGCCGCGACACCGGCATGGCCGCGACGCCAGAGGCCATGGCCTACCCGCGCGCGAAGCTCGTCGTCGCCTCCCGCGTGGGCAACCTCCCGGGCCCGATCGACGGCCCCACCGTGGGCACGAACCACCCGATCCTGCGCGAACAGAGCGCGATCACCGTCATGATGGGCATGACCGGCAAGCTGTGCCTCGCGATCGACCAGACCACTGTGATCAACGAGGTCATCTCCCCGACGCCGACCGACGTCGCCTGGGCCACCGACTTCATGCGCGACTTCGAGGCCAACGGCCGCGTGATCCGCGACGGCTCGGACCTCCCGCGCCTGGGCCGCGCCGAGAAGATCATGAAGCTCGCCACGGCGTTCGGCGTCCAGCCGGCGGTCTAGGCACCGGCCGCCTGCCATGGAAGGCGGGCCCTGGCTCGTCCACGGCATCGCGTGGGACGGCCCCGCCGAACAGGGCGGGGCCCCGTCCCTGCGCATGGCGGCCGCGGACGGCGCCGAGCACGAGGTCGCCCTCACCCCAGGACTGCGCCTCGGCTGGCGCGTGCTGGACGGACGAGTCCACTGCCTCGGCTTCACCCGGGTGCACTCGGCCCGCACCCGCACCCGCGTCCCCTGTCCCGACCGCGCGCTCGCGGCCCACGGCGCCGCGTGCCCTGCCTGCGAGCAGCGCGACGACACGCGCCTGATCCACGCCTTCCACCGCACCGGGAAGGTCCCCGAGGGGCTGCGCGACTACCTCATGCAGCCGCACTGGCTCTATGTCGCCATGAGTGCCGCCGGGAAGGTCAAGATCGGCACCGCGAGCTCGGCTCGCCGCTGGAACCGGCTCGCCGAGCAGGGGGCAGCCGCCGCCGTGTACGTCGCAGCTGCGGCCGATGGCCGCGTGGTCCGGGTCCTCGAGGACGCGGTGACGGCCGGGCTCGGCATCGGCCAGGCGATCAGCTCCGCGGCCAAGCTGGCGGCCTTCGCCAGCCCGCTCCCCGCACCGCGCCTCGCCCAGCTCCTCGATGCGAGGGCCGCCGAGGTGACCGGGCTGCTCGGCGAGGTGGGAGGCATCGGAGGGTTCGACGTCGTCCGCGAGAGCTGGCAGCCGCCGGCAGCGGGGCGGGGCCTGCTCTCGGAGACGCCGAGGAGCGTCTATCCCGCCGACCCCGCCCAGGGGGACCACGCCCTCACGCTCGCCTCAGTCCTCGGCCCGTTCGCCCTCGGCTCCGCCGGGCCGGCGGGGGAGTCCTTCGTCGCGCACCTCGGCCGCCTCCGGGGCAGGGTGATCGGGCTCGGGCCGTTCGAGAGCGCCCTCCAGCCCCGGCAGACCCCGCTGTTCTGAGCAGGGCGCCCGCCCGCCTAGACTGGACGCCGTGCCGAACGACTACTGGGAGACCGCCTCACCGCTCTACAGGAAGGTCGTGTTCTCGGGCATGGCCTTCCTCGGCATCGGGATCGTGCTGAGCATCGTGGCCAACCTCGGCCACGTCACGTGGCTCCTGTGGCCGTCGATCGCGGTCATCGGGATCGGCCTCATCGTCCACATGGTCGGGCTCGGGATCCGGGTCCGCGAGGCGAAGCGGCGGCTCAAGCGGTAGCGCTGGGCAGCCTGGCCCGCCGCACATGGCTGCGGGCGTGCTCCACGGCCTCATCGAGCGAGTCGAAGAGGTGCCGGTGGTGCCGCAGCTCGGCGATCACCCCGACCCGGCGCACCAGCTCGAGATGGTTCTCCTGCACCCCCTTGAGGAGCACGGTCACGCCCCGCGCCTCGAGCGTGCGGATCGCCTCGACCAGGGTCTGGGCCCCGGTCGCGTCGAGGTAGCGGAGCTGGGACAGGCGCAGGACGACCACCTCGACGCCGTCGGCCGACGAGGTGCGGGTGACCTCCTCGAGGACCCGCTCCGCCGCGCCGAAGAACATGAGGCCATCGAGTCGGAAGACGGCGATGTGCTCGTCGCCGTCGTGCGCCGGCCCGGGGATCGGCTCGCGCCGTACGCTCCCGAGCTTCGCGAACTGGCGCAGGGTCAGCAGGGCCGCGGCGACGAGGCCGATCTGGATCGCCACGATGAGGTCGAAGGCGACGGTGACGACGGCGGTGAGCACGAACGCCACCGCGTCCTGCCGCGTCGAGCCGAGGATCCGGCGCGCGGTCCGCACGGAGACCATGCGCCCGGCCGTGACCATGAGGACGCCGGCCAGGGCCGCGAGCGGGATCTGGGCGACGAGCGGGGCCGTGAGGTAGACCACGCCGAGCAGCACCAGGGCGTGGGCGACCGCGGCCATCCGGGACCTCCCGCCTGAGCGCACATTCACCGCCGTCCGCGCAATCGCCCCCGTGGCGGGCATGCCGCCGAAGAGCCCGGCGGCGAGCGAGGCGAGCCCCTGGCCCACGAGCTCGCGGTCGGGGTTGTACGGGCCGGTCGTCCGCCCGTCGGGGCCGGTGAGCCCGGACGCGACCCGCGCCGAGAGGAGCGACTCGATCGCGGCCAGGGTGGCGACCGCCACGGCCGGCCCGGCCAGGGAGGGCAGGTCCGAGAGGGCGAAGCCGGGCAGCGCCGGCGCCGGGAGCGAGGACGGCAGGGCACCGATGCGCTCGGCGTCGTCGAGGCCCAGCAGCCCGGCCCCCAGCGAGGCGACGAGGATCGCGAGGAGGCTCGCCGGCAGGGCGCGGTGGATCCGCGGCACCAGGAGGGTGGTGGCGGCCACGAGCACGACGACGCCGAGGCTCGCCGCGGCGCGGGGCCACGGCGCAGCCGCCACGGCCGCCGCCGCCGCGACCGCCGTGTTCTGCCCGGGGGCGACGTGGGCGGACACGGCGAGGGGAACCTGCTGGAGGAAGATGATCACGCCGATCCCGAGTGTGAAGCCCTCCACGACGGGCCACGGGATGTAGGCGACCGCCCGGCCCAGCCGTGATCCGCCGAGGGCCACGAGGATGATGCCGGCCATGACGGAGAGCAGGGCGACCGCGCCCGCCCCATGCGACGCCACGATCGGGGCGAGGACCACGACCATGGCGCCGGTGGGGCCGGAGACCTGCACGTGCGAGCCGCCGAAGACGGCCGCGACGAGCCCCGCCACGATCGCCGTCACCAGGCCGGCCTCGGCCCCCACGCCCGAGCTCACCCCGAAGGCGAGAGCGAGGGGGAGGGCCACGATGCCCACCGTGAGCCCCGCGACGAGGTCGCCGCGCCATGTGCGGCGCGCCCCCGCGTAGTCGGAGGCCCGCGGGAGGAGGGTCCGGAGGGCGCCAAGCCCTCTGGCCGCGATGCCGCGCACCGAGGCCGGCAGGCCGGGGGCGCTCACCGGGCGGCGCCGTCGCGCACGGCGACCGAAGGGAGGGCGGAGGCGGCCTCGAGCTGCTCGCGGGTCTCGGCGAGCGTGTCGAGGAGGAAGGCGCGGGCGATCGCGAGGAGCTCGGCGATCGAGGGGTGCGCGAGCGAGTAGGTCACCGAGTTGGCCGTGCGCACGCTGGTCACGACGCGGTGGCGGCGGAGCGTCGCCAAGTGCTGCGAGAGGTGGGAGGCCTCGAGGCCGGTGCCCTCGAGCAGCTCGCTCACCGGGCAGGACTGCCCGGGGGAGTCCGTGAGGATCTCCAGGATGCGGATCCGGGCCGGGTGGGCGAGGCCCTTGAACAGGTTTGCCTTGATCTCGTAGAGCGGGGCCTCGCGGTCGCTGAACATGCTGCCTCCAGATGACGGCTTGATGGATTCATCATACCGTCTGATCCTCAGGAGTGTCAGTGCCAGCGGATAGGCTTTCCCCATGGCCATCAACCCCGACCTCGCCGGTCGCGTGTACCCGCCCGCCGAGGTGTACGACGTCGCCCGCGAGAAGATCCGCGAGTTCGCCCGCGCCGTCAAGGCAGAGCACCCCGCCCACTACGAGGTCGACGCCGCGCGGGCCCTCGGACACGCCGACCTCGTGGCCCCGCCCACGTTCGCGATCATCGTCGCCCAGCGCGCCGACGCCCAGCTCATCGCGGATCCCGAGTCGGGCATCGACTTCTCCCGCGTGGTCCACGCTGAGCAGCGCTTCACCCACCACCGCCCGATCGTCGCGGGGGACCGGCTCACCGCCGAGCTCCACGTCGACACCGTCCGCGCGATGGGCGGCGGCGCCATGATCACCACGCGCGCCGAGATCCGCGCGCTGGGCGCCGGGGACGCCGGCGGCGAGAGCGTCGCCACGACCGTCTCGTCGATTCTCGTGAGGGGAGAGGGCCAGTGAGCACCGAGGACAGCACCCAGGCCGGAACCGCCGTGATGCCCGTGTTCGACCAGCTCGAGAAGGGCCTCGAGATCGGCCGCCGGGAGGTCGCCGTGACCCGCGCAGACCTCGTCCGGTACGCCGGGGCCTCCGGCGACTTCAACCCGATCCACTGGAACAACGACTTCGCCGTCGCCGTCGAGCTCCCGGGCGTGATCGCCCACGGCATGTTCACGATGGGCGCCGCCGTCCAGCTCGTCGTCGACTGGGCCGGAGATCCGGGCGCCGTGGTGGACTACCAGACGCGCTTCACCAAGCCCGTCCCGGTCCAGGACACCACCGGGACCGAGGAGCCGGGGGCGGTCCTCGAGGTCGTCGGAACCGTCGGCGCGCTGGACCCCGAGGCCCGCACGGCCCGGATCGACCTCACCGTCACCAACGCCGGCCAGCGCGTGCTGACCAAGGCGCAGGCACTCGTCCGGCTGGCCTGAGCCGCCCCATGGCCCGGCTGCCAGCGCCGCGGACCCCGGCCCCGCGGACCCCGGCCCCGCCCGTGCCCGCCGAGGTCCGGCACTGGCACCTCGCCGTCATCGTCGCGTACGGCGCGAGCGGCGTCGCCTTCTCGAGCTGGGTCTCCCGCGTCCCGGCGCTGCGCAGCGACCTCGGCCTCAGCCCTGGCGGCGTCGGCCTGCTCCTGCTGTGCATGACACTGGCCTCCTTTGCCTCGGTCTCGGCGTCGGGGCTCGTGGTCATCCGGATCGGCTCCGCCCGCACCATCCAGGCCGGCGCCCTGATGGTGGGCCTCGGCCTCCTCACGCTGGGCCTCGGCGCGTCCGTGCTCCGCTCGCCCGTGGCCGCCGCCGTGGGCTTCGCGGTGGTCGGGCTCGGGACGGCGAGCTGGAACACCGCGTCCAACGTCGAGGGCGCCGCCGTCGAGCGGGCGCTGCGCAGGTTCATCATGCCCAGGCTGCACGGCTCCTTCAGCCTCGGCACCGTCCTCGGCGCCGTGGTCGGCACGTGGGCCGCTGCCGCTGCGGTGCCGCTCGCGTGGCACCTGGGCGCCGCCGGCGTGGTCGTGGCCGTCGCCGTGGCGGCCGCCGGGACCTTCCTGCGCGCCGACCGTGCTGCCGGCACCGCGCACGACGGCGAAGTCCCCGCCGCCGGGGAGCACCCGCCGTCGTCCGTGCTCTCCTCGCCCGGCGAGGCCGACGGCGCCGTCGCCGCCGGAACCGCCCCTGACAGCGCCGGCCCGGGCGGGCGGGCGCAGGTGGCGGCGGCCTGGCGCGACCGCCGCACCGTGCTGCTGGGCGTGATGGTCCTCGGGCTCGCGCTCGCCGAGGGCGCGGCGGGCGACTGGGTCGCGCTCGCGCTTGCGGACGGCTACGGCGTCTCCCAGGCGGTGGGCGCCGTGGGCTACAGCGTCTTCGTGTGCGCGATGGCCGCGGGACGGTTCCTCGGCACCCCGGTGCTCAACCGCCACGGCCGCGTGACCGCGCTGCGGGCCTGCGGGGTGCTCGCGCTGCTGGGGCTCGCCGTGTTCGTGCTCGCGCCCGCGCTGTGGCTCGCGTTCGCCGGCCTCGTGGTCTGGGGGCTCGGCGCCTCGCTCGGCTTCCCGGTGGGGATGTCAGCCGCCGCCGACGATCCGGTCCACGCCGCGGCCCGCGTCTCGGTGGTCTCCACGATCGGCTACGGCGCGTTCCTGTGCGGGCCGCCGCTGCTGGGCTTCGTGGCCGAGTTCACCGGTGTGCGGTACTCGCTGCTGACGGTCCTGCTCTTCGTCGTCGTCAGCGTGGCACTTGCCGGGCAGGCAGCCCGCAGGGGCGCCCCGGCCGTGTGACTAAGCTGGACGGGTGAGCCAGACCCTCCTGTCCTCCCTGACCACCTCCGCCGTCGGCGGCCCGGCCGCCCGCTTCGAGGAAGCTCACAGCGAGGCCGAGATCATCGACGCCGTCCGCACCGCCGACTCCGCCGGGGAGCCGCTGCTGATCATCGCCGGCGGCTCGAACCTCCTCGTCTCCGACGACGGCTACCCCGGCACCGTCCTGAAGATCGCCTCCGAGGGCCTCGTGGTCAACTCCGCGGACACGTGCGGGGGAGTGTCCGTCAAGGTCCAGGCGGGCCACCCGTGGGACGCCCTCGTGGACCACGCCGTGCACCACGCGTGGAGCGGGATCGAGGCCCTCTCCGGCATCCCGGGCTCCACGGGCGCCACCCCCGTGCAGAACGTCGGCGCGTACGGGCAGGACGTCTCGCAGACCGTCTGGCAGGTGCGCACGTGGGACCGCGAGGCGAACGCCGTGAAGACCTTCGTCCCCTCCGAGCTGGCCTTCGGCTACCGTGACTCCGTGCTCAAGCGGACCACCGCCAACGGCTCGCCCCGCTACGTGGTCCTCACGGTCGAGTTCCAGCTGGCCCTCGGGCGCATGGGTGCTCCCGTGCGGTACGCCGAGCTCGCCCGTGCCCTCGGCGTCGAGCCGGGCCAGCGCGCCTACGCGACGGACGTGCGCCGCGAGGTCCTGCGCCTGCGCGGCTCGAAGGGCATGGTCCTGGACCCGGCGGACCGCGACACCTACTCGACCGGCTCCTTCTTCACCAACCCCGTGCTCACCGAGGCGGACGCCGCGTCCCTCCCCGAGGGTGCCCCGCGGTACCCGGCCGGCGACGGGCTCGTGAAGACGTCCGCGGCGTGGCTGATCGAGCACGCGGGCTTCCCCAAGGGCTACGGCCTCGACGCGGACAGCGTCACCGGCGGCCGGGCCTCGCTCTCCACGAAGCACACGCTCGCCCTGACCAACCGGGGGGACGCGACCGCGAAGGACCTCCTCGCCCTCGCCCGCGAGGTGCGCGACGGCGTCCGTGCCCGCTTCGGGATCGAGCTGCACAACGAGCCGCTCCTCATCGGGCTCGAGCTGTGAGCGACGCCGCCCGCCGCCGCCTCGACGTCGCGGCTGCCGCCGTGCGGCTCTACGCCGAGCACGGCTACGAGGCGACGAGCGCGGACCAGATCGCCGCGGCCGCGGGCCTGTCCCGGAGCACGTTCTTCCGGCAGTTCCGCTCCAAGGAGGACGTGGTCTTCGCCGACCACGACACACTGCTCGAGCAGGCCGAGGCCTTCCTCGCCGAGCCCCACGACGATCCGTGGGAGGCCGTGTGCCGCGCCGCGGGCCTCGTGTTCGAGCACTTCGCGGGGCTCGGCGACCTGGCACAGCTGCGCTACCGCGTGGTGAACCGCGAGCCGGGCCTGCGCGACAAGGAGCTCGTGACGACCTTTCGCTACGAGCGGCTCTTCCAGCGCTACCTCCGCGCCGCCGTCCCGGGCATCGCGCCCCTCGACGCCGTCCGGTTCGCCTCGACCGTCATCGCGACCCACAACTACTGCCTGCGCCAGCTCATGCGCGGCGAGCCCGGATTCGACGCCGCCCGGCTGCGGGCCGAGCTGGACGCCGTGCGCCGCCTCTACGGCGTCGCCCCGGGGGAGGCCTCCACGCACGACGCCGGCCCCGTCGCCGCGGGCGCTGACCGCGCCTCCCGCACGGAGGACTCCATGGCGGCGCGCCCGGACGACGTGGTGGTCGCGGTCTTCCCCCGCAGCGCGGCCCCGGCGGACATCGCCCGGAAGATCCGGGAAGCCCTCCAGACCGGCCCGTGACACTCCGTATCACTTGACCTGAGACTGAGTTTCACGGTTACATGGTGGCGTGCCCCACACCGCTGCCGCCTCGCCCGCCCCTGCCGCCTCGCCCGCCCCTGCCGCCCAGCGCGCCTCCGCTGCCCGGCCGGCCTCTGCCGCCGCAGCGCCGCCGCGCGCGATCCGGGCGGTCGGCGTGGTCGGCGCCGGGCTCATGGCCAGCCAGCTCGCCACGCTCTTCGCGCAGCAGCTCCGGGTCCCCGTGACGATGAGCGACCTGTCGGCCGAGCGCGTCGAGGCCGCCCGGGCCGGCATCCGCGCCCGCCTCGACCGGGCCGAGGCCAAGGGCCGGCTCGCCTCGGGCGAGGCTGCCGAGATCGCCGCGCTCATCTCCGGCACGACCGACCCCGCCGACTTCGCCGGCTGCGACGCCGTCATCGAGGCCGTGTTCGAGGAGCTCGAGGTCAAGCGCGCGGTGTTCGCCTCCGCCGAGGCCGCCATCGCCCCGGACGGCCTCCTGCTGACGAACACGTCCTCCCTCTCGGTCGAGGCCATGGCCGAGGGCCTGGCGCACCCGGAACGCGTGGTCGGCTTCCACTTCTTCAATCCCGTCGCGGTCCTGCCCCTCCTCGAACTCGTCCGCACCCCGGTGGCCTCGGCGAAGGCCATGGCCGCCGCTGCAGGCCTCGCGGCGGCGCTCGGCAAGACCGCGGTCCCCGTCGCGGACGCGCCGGGCTTCGTGGTCAACCGCCTCCTGACCCGGCTCTTCGCCGAGGTCCTGGCCGAGATCGAGGCGGCCGCGGCTGCGGGAGGCGACCCGCTCGCCGTCGACCGCGCCCTCGCCCCGTGGGGCCTGCCGATGACCCCGCTGACCCTCATCGACTACATCGGCACCGCCGTCCAGCAGCACATCTGTGCCACGATGCACAGCTCCTACCCGGACCGGTTCCCGCTCTCGCCGTGGCTGGCCGCCGCGGCGGAGTCCGGCGTCCGCCGCCTCCTCGCGGATGACGGCGCGCTCGTACCCGAGGCGTCTGCCCTCCTCGAGCGGGTAGCAGCCGCCCGCTCCGGCGCCGCCCCGGAGCCCGTGGACGGCACCCGCGTCCTCGAGCGTGTCCGCGCGGCCCTCGCCGAGGAAGTCGGGCTCACGCTGGCCGAGGGCGTCGTGGACTCCGCCGAGGACATCGACCAGTGCATGGTCCTCGGCGCCAACTACCCCGCCGGCGGCCTCACCCCGCTGCTGGCCACGCCCGCCCGCTGATCCGCTCCCCCCTGAACCGCCCCTTCACCCCACGCCGCGACCCCACGCCCTGACCCCGGAGGATTCCGATGCCCGACTACGACGTCTCCGCAGCCCTCGACACCGACTACTACTCGGTGTTCTCCGCCTTCGGCACACTCAGCGACGAGGACCGCGTCCACTGGGCCCGCGCGCGCGCCTTCAGCGACGAGGCCCTGCCCCAGATGAACGAGTACTGGGATCGGGCCGAGTACCCGCTGCACCTCGTCAAGCGCATGGGGGAGCTGAACCTCCTCGCTGACGGCATCGAGGTGCCCGGCCTGGAGCCCATGAGCCCGCTCGCCGCCGGTCTGGTCAACATGGAGGTCTCCAGGGCCGACGGCTCCCTCGGCACCGTCGTGGCCGTCCAGGGCGGCCTTGCCCTCCGCTCGATCGCCTACCACGGCTCGGCGGAGCAGAAGGAGCGCTGGCTCGGGCCGCTGGCCCGCGGCGAGGAGCTCGGCGCGTTCGCACTCACCGAGCCGGACCACGGCTCGGACTCGGTCTCCCTCGAGACCACCGCGCGCCTCGACGGCGACCACTGGGTCCTCGACGGTGAGAAGAAGTGGATCGGCAACGGGGCCTCTGGGGGCGTGACGGTGGTGTGGGCCCGCGACGAGAAGGGCAACGTGCGCGGCTTCCTCGTCGAGCAGGACACCCCCGGCTACGAGGCCGAGGTGATCGAGGGCAAGGGCTCGCTCCGCGCGATCCACCAGGCCCGCATCCGCCTCACCGGGGTCCGCATCCCGAAGGACAGCGTGCTGCCGGGGGCGAAGACGTTCAAGGACACCTCGAAGGTGCTGGTCGCGACCCGCCTCGGGGTGGCGTGGTCCGCCCTAGGCCACGCGACCGCGGCGTACGAGGCCGCCGTGAACTACGCGGGCCAGCGCGTCCAGTTCGGCAAGCCGCTCGCGAAGTTCCAGCTCGTGCAGGACCGGCTGTCCCAGATGCTCGCCGAGCTGACGAGCATGCAGCTGCACTGCGTCCATCTGGCCCGCCTCGACGCGGCCGGCCAGATGCGGCCCACGCAGGCGTCCATGGCCAAGTACCACAACACCCGCAAGGCCCGCTTCATAGCCCAGACCGCCCGCGACCTGCTCGGCGGCAACGGCATCCTGCTCGAGAACCACGTGGTGCGCCACATGATGGACATCGAGTCGATCCACACGTACGAGGGCACCGAGAGCGTCCAGGCCCTCCTGATCGGGCGCGACGTCACCGGCGTGGGCGCGTTCGCCTGAGCCGGGGACGAGCTGCCATGCAGGCCAACTTCTCGGCGCTGAGCCCGCTGCGCTTCCTCGAGCGCTCCGCCGCGGTCTTCCCGGACCGGATCGCGATCGAGCACGGATCCCGCCGCTACACTTACGCCGAGTTCGGCGCCGAGGCGCAGCGCCTCGCCAAGGCCCTCGCGGCCCGGATCCGGCCCGGGGACAGGGTCGCGTTCCTCGCTCCCAACGTGCCCGAGACGCTCATCGCGCACTTCGCCGTGCCCCTCGCCGGCGGCGTGCTCGTGGCGCTCAACACGCGCCTCGCGGCGCACGAGGTCAAGTACATCCTCGAGCACTCCGAGGCTGCGCTGCTCTTCGCGGACACCGAACTGCTCGCCACGGTCGAGGGCGTCGCGCGGCTGGGCGGCCCGGCCGCCGCGGTGCCGGTCGTCGTCGTGCCCGACGCCGAGGTGCCGGGCGCGCACGAGGAGGCGGCCGGCGTCGTGCGCGAGGACGGGACGGGAGCGCGCGAGCTGTACGCCGACCTCCTTGCCGGCGCGCCGGACGGGCCCGACCTGCCGTGGGGCGTCGACGACGAGCAGTCGCCCATCACGCTCAACTACACCTCCGGCACCACGGGCAGACCCAAGGGAGTGCTGTACTCGCACCGCGGCGCCTACCTCAATGCGCTCGGCGAGGCGCACCACCAGGGCTTCGACGGCGGCACCCGGTACCTCTGGACCCTGCCCATGTTCCACTGCAACGGCTGGTGCACGCCGTGGGCGGTGACCGCGGCCGCCGGCACCCACGTGTGCCTGCGCGCCGTGCGCGCCGAGGCGGTCTGGGCCGCGCTCGACGACGGCGTGACCCACCTGTGCGGGGCCCCCACCGTCTGCTCGATCATCGCCGACGCGGAGCAGGCGCACCCGCTCGCGGCGCGCGGCGCCGGCCCGCTGCGGATCACGACGGCGGGGGCACCCCCGTCGCCCACGATCATCCGCCGGCTGGGCGACCTCGGCGCCCGGGTGGTGCACGTCTACGGCCTGACCGAGGTGTACGGGCCCTACACGGTCTGCGAGTACCAGGAGGCCTGGGACTCCCTGGACCCCGACGAGCGCGCGGCGAAGCTGTCCCGGCAGGGCGTGGGCATGGTCCAGGCAGAGGCGGCCAGGGTCGTCGAGGTCGGCACGGGCGGCGAGCTCCGGGACGTCGTCGCGGACGGCGAGACGCTCGGCGAGATCGTCCTGCGCGGGAACAACGTCATGCTCGGCTACTATCGGGACCCTGAGGCCACCGAGCGGGCGTTCGCGGGCGGCTGGTTCCACACCGGCGACCTCGGGGTCATGCACCCCGACGGGTACATCCAGCTCAGGGACCGCGCCAAGGACATCGTTATCTCCGGCGGCGAGAACATCTCGACCATCGAGGTCGAGCAGGCGATCGTGTCCCACCCCGACGTGCTCGACGCCGCCGTGGTCGGCATGCCGGACCAGCGCTGGGGCGAGCGCCCCGTGGCCTTCGTGGTGCGCGCGGGCGGCTCGGCGCTCACGGCCGAGGCCTTGTCCGGCCACGTGCGCGGCCTCATCGCCGGGTTCAAGGTCCCGCGCGAGATCCACTTCACCGACGAGCTGCCCAAGACCTCCACGGGCAAGACCCTCAAGCACGAGCTGCGCGCCCTCGCCGCGGCGGAAGGAGCACGATGAGCACCTCGGAGACCCAGAATGCCGGCGCCGACGCGCAGGGACATGACCCCTCAACGGTGGGGGGTCATCTCCCTGCGCTGGCCGCCCCCGACGACGTGGTGATCGTCGGCGCGGCCCGCACGCCGCAGGGCAAGCTGCTCGGCCAGCTCGCCGGGCTGACGGCAGTGGAGCTCGGCGGCACTGCGATCACCGGGGCGCTGGGGCGCGCCGGGGTCACGGCCGAGGACGTCGAGGCCGTGGTCATGGGCCACGTCCTGCAGGCCGGCGCGGGGCAGAACCCGGCGCGCCAGTCCGCCGTCGCGGCCGGCATCCCGCTCACCGTGCCCGCGGCCACGGTGAACAAGGTGTGCCTCTCGGGGCTCTCCGCCGTCATCGAGGCCGCGCGCATGCTGCGGCTCGGCGACGCCCGGGTCGTCGTGGCCGGCGGCCAGGAGTCCATGAGCCAGGCCCCGCGCCTGGTGGCCGGCACGCGGGCCGGGACGGCCTACGGCTCCATGGAGCTCCTCGACGTCACGGCCCACGACGGCCTCACCGACGCGTTCGACCATGAGGCCATGGGGCTCGCGACCGACCGCGCCAACGCCGAGCTCGGGCTCACCCGGGAGGAGGCGGACGCCGTCGCGGCGGCCTCGCACGTGCGCGCCGGCGCCGCGGCGGCCGCCGGGGTGTGGGCGGCCGAGATCGTGCCCGTCAAGGTACCGCAGCGCAAGGGCGCCGTGCTCGAGGTGGCCGAGGACGAGGGCATCCGGCCCGACTCGACCCCCGAGACGCTCGCGAAGCTCCGGCCGGCCTTCTCCCCGGAGGGCACCGTCACCGCGGGGAACGCCTCCCCGATCTCCGACGGGGCGTCTGCGCTCGTGCTGACGACCCGCGCGGAAGCCGAGCGGCGCGGGCTGGAGGTGCTCGCCGTCGTGCGCGCCCACGGCCAGATCGCCGGGCCGGACACGACGCTTCCGGACAAGCCCGCCAAGGCCATCTCCGCGGCGCTCGCGCGTGAGGGCTGGTCTGTGGACGAGCTGGACTTCGTGGAAGTCAACGAGGCCTTCGCGTCCGTCGCCGCGCACTCGGCGGCGCTGCTCGGCGTGCCGATGGAGCGCGTCAACGTCAACGGCGGGGCGATCGCGATCGGCCACCCGATCGGCGCCTCGGGGGCGCGCGTAGTCGTCACGGCCGTGCACGAGCTGGTGCGCCGCGGCTCCGGTCGCGCCGCCGTGGCGCTGTGCGGCGGCGGGGGACAGGGCGACGCGCTGCTCCTCGAGCGCTGACCCCCAGAACGGGATGCGGACCATTGCTGTCCGCATCCCGGGCGATGATGGACCCATGAAGTCTTCCGTGGTGCCGCGCGGGCTGCGCACGACGGCGGTGGCGCGCCTCAGGCTCGCCGCGCAGGGGCTGCTTCCGGTCGCCTCGGCAGGCGGCGCGCTGGGGCCCGCGGCCGATCCGGTCTCGGCGGTGCGCCGCATGGGAGCCCTGCAGAGCCAGGACCTCCAGTCGGGGCTCCTCGCGGTCGGCCTGAGGACGAGGGGCAGCGCGGCCTCCGAGGTCGCCGGCGCGCTGGCGAGCGGCGCGATCGTGCGCACGTGGACGATGCGGGGCACGCTCTTCACCGTGGCGGCGGAGGACGTGCGGATGTTCGTGGGCCTCGCCCACGAGCGCGTCATGCGCACGGCCTCGGCCCGGCACCGTGACCTCGGCATCGGCGAGGAGGACGTCGCCGTCGCCCGCAAGACCGCGGAGAGCAGGCTGGCCGGCGGCGTGGGGATGACCCGCGCCGAGCTCTTCGAGGCCTTCGAGGCCGCCGGGCAGCCCACGGCAGCCCAGCGCGGCATCCATCTGGTCTCGATCCTGAGCCACCGCATGGTGCTCGTGCAGGGTCCCCTGCGGGGGCGGCAGCAGGAGTTCCGGCTCGCCGACGAGTGGCTCCCGCCTGGCGCCGGCCTCGCGGGGGACGACGCGCTCGAGCACCTCGCCGAGCGGTACATCGCCTCGCACGGGCCGGTCGACGAGCGGGACTTCGCCTGGTGGCTCGGCCAGCCGCTCGGCGCGGTGCGGGGGCCCTTCGCGGCGGCCGCGGCGCAGGCCGAACGGGTGACCTGGGAGGGGCGGATGCTGTCCTGCGCGCCCGAGGTGGCCGCGCTCGCGGACTCCCGGGCCGGCACCCGCGCCGTCGCCGCGGTGCCCGGCTTCGACGAGCTGGCCATCGGCTACCCGGACCGCTCCGTGGCGATCCCGGACGCGTACCTCCAGCGCCTGATCCCCGGCCTCAACGGGACCTTCAAGGCCATGGTCACCGTGGGCGGCCGGGCGGTGGGCACATGGACCAAGGGCGGGCGGCCCGCCGCGCCCCGCGTGGAGCCGGTGCTCTTCGAGGACCTCGGCCCCGCGGCGTCGGCTGCGCTGGCCAAGGCTGTGGCCCGTATCGAGTCCTACTGGGCCAGGTAAGCCGCTGCCCTCGCGCGCGTGCGCATGATCGGTGCAGCACCGCACGATCGGTGCCGCACCGCATGATCGGCGCCGCCCAGCACCGATCATGCGGCCGAGGACCGCTCACGCTCAGGTTCCGGTGCAGAACGTCGCCCGGGGGACTCCGAGTTATCCACAGAGGCCGGCGGTCAGCTCGAACAGCCGCCCCGATTGCGCCAGACTCCGAGCATGGAGGCTGCAGCTCTTCGCTCACTCGTCGAGGTCCGCTGGCCCGAGTCCGCGGTGGCCACCACGGACGTGCTCGCCACCGCCGGGATCACGGACCGAGTCCTGACCTCGGCCGTCCGCGCCCGCTGCGTGCACCGGGTCCGCCGAGGTGCCTACGTGCTCATGGCTGTGTGGAACGCGGCGGCGCCCTGGGAGAAGGACCTGTACCGGATCGACGGGCACGCCGCTACCCGGGCGACGCCGGCCACGTACAGCCACACGACCGCAGCCCGCCTCCTCGGATGCGCGGTGTGGGATGTGGGGGAGCGGATCCATCTCACGGTTCCGTATGCCTCGTCGGCCCGGAGCCACGGGCCGGATGTCGCAGCCCACCGGCAGCCGGTCGGCGACGAGGACCTCGTGCACGTCCTCCGCAGCGGAAGGATGCTGCGCCTGACGTCGGTCGACCGGACGGTCGCCGACTGCGCGCGCATCCTCGACCTCGAGCGGGCCGCGGTCGTGGGGGACCACGCTCTGCGACGCGGTGCTTCCGTCGAGGGGATCGCCGCGGCGGCAGAGCGGTCCGGGCTGGTACGCGGGGCCCGCAGAGTCGAGCGGCTGCTCGGGGCGCTCGATCCCCGGGCCGAGTCCCCGGGCGAGACGCGCACGCGGATCGCGCTCGCGGCCGCCGGCCTGCCGGCACCTGAACTGCAGTTCGAGGTGATGACCGAGGAGGGCCTCTACCGGGCGGACTTCGCCTGGCCGGAGCTCAAGGTCATCCTCGAGTTTGACGGCGACAGCAAGTATTTCGCCTATCGCCCCACGGCGGAGGTCCTCCTCGCCGAGCGCAGGCGCGAGAACGCACTGGCCGCCGCCGGATGGGTGGTCGTCCGGGTCCGGTGGGCCGATCTCAGCACGCCAGGAGTGATCGCGGCGAAGGTCCTCGCCGCGTTCGCCCGCGCCACGAAGCTCGCCAGCTGACGCCTGCGCTACACGATCGGCCCCCGGCGGCACGATCGGCGCCGGTCAGCACCGTTCATGCGGCCGAGGGCCGTTCGTGACTCCGTACCGGCACACGGCCGGTACTCAGCGGCGCGGAAGCCTCAGAGGGTCCCCGTGGCGATCTTGAGCATGCGGCGCAGCGGCTCGGCAGCACCCCACAGGAGCTGGTCGCCCACGGTGAACGCCGAGATGTACTGCGGCCCCATCTCGAGCTTGCGGATGCGGCCTACGGGGATGTCGAGCGTGCCGGACGCCGCGACGGGGGTGAGCTGGTCCATCGAGGCCTGCTTCTCGTTGGGCACCACGTGCGCCCATTCGTTGTCGGCGTCGATGATGCGCTCGATCTCGCCCACGGAGAGGTCTTCGCGCAGCTTAAGCGTGAGCGCCTGGGAGTGCGAGCGCATGGCGCCGATGCGCACGCAGAGGCCGTCCATGATCACCGGCTCGATCGGCGCGCCCGCACCGGTTCGGAGGATCTTGTTGGTCTCGACGCCGGCCTTCCACTCCTCCTTCGACTGGCCGTTGCCGAGGTCCGCGTCGATCCAGGGGATGAGCGAGCCGGCGAGGGGGACGCCGAACTGGGTCGCGTCGACGCCGCCGCGCTGGGCCGCGAGCACCTTCCGGTCGATCTCGAGGATGGCCGACGCCGGGTCGGAGAGCTCCGCGGCCACGGCACCGTTGAGCGTGCCGAACTGCGTGAGGAGCTCGCGCATGTGCCGCGCCCCGCCGCCGGAGGCGGCCTGGTACGTCATCGACGTGCCCCATTCGACCAGGTTGTTGCGGAACAGGCCGCCGAGCCCCATGAGCATGCAGGAGACGGTGCAGTTGCCGCCCACGAAGTCCTTCACACCCGAGGCGAGGCCCTCGTCGATGACCTTCCGGTTCACGGGATCGAGAACGATGATCGAGTCCTCGTTCATGCGCAGCGTCGACGCCGCGTCGATCCAGAGGCCGTCCCACCCGGCGGCGCGCAGCTGGGGGTGGACCTGCTTGGTGTAGTCGCCGCCCTGTGCCGTGACGATGATGGGCAGCTTCTTCAGCGCCTCGACGTCGTACGCGTCCTGGAGGGCGCCGGCGCCCTCAGCGAACGCGGGGGCCGCGCCGCCCGCGTTGGATGTCGAGAAGAACACGGGATTGATCGAGGCGAAGTCGCCCTCATCCTGCATGCGCTCCATCAGGACGGAGCCGACCATGCCACGCCAGCCGACGAAGCCTACCGAAGAAGTCATGCCCTCCATTCTACGGGGGCACCGCATGGGCCGCCTGTGGGATGCATCTCACCCGGTAGGGCTAGGCGGTGTCGCCGCGGACTGCCCGGAGCGTGACCAGGAGGTCGGCCTCGTCTGCGGGGTACTCCGTGGGCTCCTCGCCCTCGGGCACCGACTGGCCGAGTAGCCACCCGCCGTCGTCCGCGCGCCGGACGGTGAGGGAGACGCCCTGGCCCTGGAGGTGCCGCTCAACGGTCACCCGGCCCGCCGGGTGCTCGGCGAGGTGCCCGCGGACCAGGCTGAGGGTGGCCTCGGCTCCCGGCACGTCTGCGGGCTGGGGGAGCGCCCACCAGGTCCCGTAGGCGCGGGGCCGAAGGAGGATCGCGACATCGGAGGCCTCGAGCAGGACGATCCTGTCGCTCCATCCGGGAGCCTCGAGCGTGAGGACCATGCGCCGCTCGGCGGCGCCGAGCGCGACGGCGATGCCGGCCACCGCCCCTTCGACCGTGAGCTCTCCGCGGGGGTCGACGAGCGCGTAGCTGCGCGCGACGAGGGAGGAGGCCCCGGCCGAGATGAGGTCCTCGACGTTGGCGAAGTGGTCCACCCCGAGGAGCTCGGCCGTCGCCGGCACGGAGTCGCCGCCGTGGAATGCGAGCAGCGCAAGCACCTCGGCGAAGCCGAGGCCGATCTGCTCAGGCGCCGCCGCCGAGGCGTCGCGGGACGAGGTGCCGTCAGAAGGGGTGGGGTGGGTCGCCGTCGTCATGGCACCAGCTAACTACATCCCGGGGCGCCGGACGCGGAAGGGCTCACCCTGCCGGGCCCGCCGAGGGCCGCGGCTACTTGATCGGGTCCGGAAGGCCGCGGCGGCGGCGGAGGGCCTTGGCCCTCAGCTCCGCCATGGCGGCCTTCCCCCCGATCCATGCGAAGGAACCGAGGACCACGGCTCCCGCGATGCCGAGCCAGGCCGGGCCCCCGCCAGCGCCGAACGAGACGACGAAGGCGACCAGGCAGACGAGCGCGAGCACCACGAGCACTGCGGCAAGCGCTGTCATCCCCCAGACGCTGCGCACCTGGGACTCGAGCCCGTGGGTGGAGTTCCCGTACTCCTCCGGCGAGTAGCTGTGGAGTTCCCCGTCGCGCCCCCGGGCAAGGATGCGCCCGCCTCCGAGCGCCCGGTGGCGTGCGCGGGCCTCCTCGTCGCGGCGGGCGCGGTCCGGGTCCTTGGCCACCGTCACGCTCCCCGGATGTCCGTGATCGCCGCGAGGAGAGCGGGGTCGTCGGCAGGGGATTCCTCGACCTCCTCGAGGCCGGGACGGTAGAAGCCGATGGTCCAGGGCGCTTCCCCGCCCTTGACAAGGAGCCTCCTGCCGGAGGGGTCGCCGTGGCGGACCAAGGAGACGCCGGACTGGGGGTGCTGCCCGAGGTGCTTGCGGATCACGAAGGCGATGGCCTCCGCCCTCGGGAGGTCCGCGCGCTGTGCCATGGCCCACCAGGTCAGGGCGGCGCGCTCCTGGAGGAGGATGGCGATGTCGGGGGCCTCCACGAACCAGATCCGGTCGATCGAGTCCGGGGTGAGGAGGGAGAGCTCGAGGATGCGCTCCGTGGTCCCGAGTGCCAGCGCGATGGCGGCGAGGGGTCCCGTGACCTCGATCTCGTCGTCCGGTGTCGCCGAGGCGTAGCCGTGGGCCACGAGGGATGACGCGCCTGCCGAGACGACGAGCGGGTTGCCCCGGTGTTCGGCGAGGCCCAGGGCGGCGGCCGTCGTCTCCGCCGCATCGCCGGGCGCCAGGCTCATGAGCGCGATCACTTCAGCGAAGCCGAGCCCGATCTGGTCCGGATGGGTGTCCGGTACGGGGACCGTGTCTGCTGCCATGCTGGTCATGCGGGTATCTCCTGTCGGGTCAGAAGCCAAAGAAGTGGGCCACGGACTTCGCGCCGTCGGCGACGGCGCCGCCGACGGCCTCCGCGCCATCTGCGACGGCGCTGCCGACGGCCTCGGCGCCGTGCGCGACCGCGCTCGCGGCCCCGTCCACCACGTTCTTCACGGCCGGGACATTGTCGTAGAGCGACCATCCCGCGGTGATGACGCCGGCGATGACGTTAGCAGGAGGAGGGGCGAAGACGGTGGCGACACCGAGGCCGGCCTTGATGGAGGAGGCGATGCCCCCGTCGATGTTGCCGTCCCTGAACTTGTTGATGGCTGAGAGGCCGTCGAGCCCCGCCCCGAACAGTCCGAGGCCCTTGGTCGCCACGTTGAAGGCCTTGAAGGCCTTCGCGTCCTCGGCGAGGCCGAGCACCTTGTGCCAGTTCCCGCTGACCGCGTCACTGGAGGCGTTGAAGGCCCGGCTCAGCCCGGTGGTGAGGAGCTCGTCGGGCCAGTTCTGCGGCCTCGCGAGGCTCCACGCCAGGCGCGCGCTCGAAGAGAAGGGGTTGAGCGCCCCGACGCCGAAGACCTTCGCCATGGCGCCCAGGTCGAACAGCCCTGCCCGGAGCTTGGGGAACGCCTTGATGAGCGACCAGGTGGACCACGCCGTCCGGAAGGGCGAGTGCTTGTCCTCGAGCCAGTCCGGCACCCCGGGGAGGTTGCTCGGGGAACCGGCTCCCACGGGCGCAGGCACACTCGGGCCGGGCCCCTCGGGGCCCCCGCCGGGGGAACGGCCGTCGAGTTCGGCGCTTGTGCGCTCCTGAGCGTCCGCGTTGGCCGCGAGCGTCCTGGCGCCCTCGCCCAGGTCCGCGGCGAGCTTGATGAAACCGGGCCGGTGGATCTGGGCCCACTGGCGGGTGAACTCGTCGGCGTCGCTGCCGGCCCACACGTTCGACAGCCTCGACGCGAGCTGGTCGATGGAGCGCTGGGCGTTCCTGATCGAGGTAGACCGAAGAGCGAACTGCTTCCCGAGCGCCCGGAGCTCCTCCGGGTTCGCCCCCTGCTGAATTGCCACGCTTCCCCCCTGAAAGGTCCTTGCGCCCACGCTAGCCGCGCCCCGTGCGGCGCCGCGATGGGGACGACTCCCCATCTCCGCCGGCATGGCCCTTAGTCCCGGCGGAACTCGACGATGCGGTAGGGGACGCCCGTGGCGGAGGTGAGCCACCCGCCGTCGTCCGGGAGGACCGAGCCGAGCTGCCAGCCTGCGCCCAGATCGGGAGCGAACGTGTCGCCGTCGACGTCCAAATCGAGGATCGTCACTACTGCGAGGTCGGCGAGCGGCAGGGCCTGCTCGAACAGCTCGCCGCCGCCGATCACCCATACGCGCTCGGCGCCCTCGGCCTCCCCGGCGGCGCGCAGCCCCTCCTCGAGGGAATGCACGACGACGGCGCCGCTCGCCTCCCAGCCGGGCTGGCGGGTGACCACGATGTTGGTGCGGCCGGAGAACGGCCGGAAGCGCTCGGGGATCGAGTCCCACGTGCGCCGGCCCATGACCACGGGGTGGCCGGTGGTGGTTGCCGCGAAGTGCTTCATGTCCTCGGGGACGTGCCACGGCATGGATCCGTCGCGGCCGATGACGCCGCCCTGCTGCGTCTGGGCCCAGATGAGCCCGATCCTGCGGTCCGCGCCGCGCTGCTGGGCGCTCATACGGCGATGGGCGCCTTGATCGTGGGGTGGTGCCGGTAGCCGAGCACCTCGAAGTCCTCGTACTGGTAGTCGAAGATGCTCGCCGGGGTGCGGGTGATCGCGAGCCGCGGCGCGGGGTACGGCTCGCGGGAGAGCTGCTCGCGGACCTGGTCGAGGTGGTTGTCGTAGATGTGGCAGTCCCCGCCGGTCCAGACGAACTCGCCCACGCCCAGCCCGAGCTGGTCCGCCACGAGGTGGGTCAGGAGCGCGTAGGAGGCGATGTTGAACGGCACGCCGAGGAACAGGTCGGCGCTGCGCTGGTACAGCTGGCAGGAGAGCTTGCCGGGCTGGCGCCCCTGCGGACCCTCGGCGCCGGGCTCGACGTAGAACTGGAACAGGGCGTGGCAGGGCGGCAGCGCCATCTGGTCCACCTCGGCGGGGTTCCAGGCGGTGACGATGTGCCGGCGCGAGTCCGGGTTGGTGCGCAGGGACTCCATGACCTTGGCGATCTGGTCGATGTGGCCGCCGTCCGGCGTGGGCCACGAGCGCCACTGGACGCCGTAGACGGGACCGAGCTCGCCGGCGTCGTCCGCCCACTCGTCCCAGATGGTCACGCCCCGCTCCTGAAGCCAGCGCACGTTGGAGTCGCCGCGGAGGAACCACAGCAGCTCGAGTGCGACCGACTTGAAGTGCACCCGCTTGGTCGTCACGAGCGGGAACCCCTCGGCGAGGTCGAAGCGCAGCTGCCGACCGAACACGCTGCGGGTGCCCGTGCCGGTGCGGTCGCCCTTGTGGGCGCCGTGGGCGAGCACGTCCCGCAAGAGGTCCTCGTAGGGGGTGGGGATCATGCGTTCCAGCCTAGTCTCTTCAGTCGTCATAGGCCTTGACCTGCTCGACGGCCACGACGTCCCGCCGGCCGTCGGCCGGAACGTGGAACACGATGAGCTCGCCGGGGGTCAGGTAGGGGTCGGAGGTGGGCAGCTTCGAGGAGAGGCCGGGGTCGAGGTGGGCCCGGAACTCGTCCAGGAGGACGGGCAGGACCGGGCGGTGGGTGCACAGGACGGCGGGCTTGCCCTTGTCGAAGAGGCGTCCGACGGCGGCGGCGGCCTTCCGCGGCTTCCTCGCCGCGCGGTGCTCGGTCAGGTCGTCCACGAGGCGCATCTTGACCTTGGTCGGGGACGCGCGCACGTAGGGGAGGACCGTGTCGACGCAGCGTGTCCACGGGCTCGTCACCACGCGGACCGGCTTCCACACGGTCAGGAGCCGTCCCACGGCCTGGGCCTGGCGCAGGCCGCTGGCCGCGAGGGTCCTGTCGCCCTCGGCCTTCGTCCAGGAGCTGCGGGGCTTCGCCTTCGCATGCCGCAGGAGGATGAGCGGCACGGTGGCGAGGGCGCCCTGCTCGTGGGCGCGGACGAGGGCCTTGAGCGGTCCGACGTCCGACTGGTTGCTCAGGAGCAGCTCCGCCTCCTCCGGTGTGCACCAGTGCACCTGGTCCACTTCGTCTCCGTCCGGCCGGACGGGGACGGACTTCTCGAGCCGCAGGGCCCAGTAGTGGACGGACTTCAGGCCGGCTGCCACCCGGTAATGGGCCGTCGGCAGGGGGATCCCGAGGCGCGCGTCGACACCGATCTCCTCCCGGACCTCGCGTGCAGCGCACTCGGGCAGGGTCTCGCCAGCATCGATCTTGCCCTTGGGCCAGGACCAGTCGTCGTAGCGGGGGCGGTGGATCAGCAGGACCTTGAGCTCCTCGCCGTTGGCCCGCCAGGGGATCGCCCCAGCAGCCCGGACGGCGACCTGCTCGCCCGGGTGCTCGGCCTGGTCGATGACAGGGGCGTCGGACATCAGCGCATGCTCACTGCCCGCTGGCGGGCGCGGGAGGCGAGGAGCCAGGACTGGATGTCCTCGAGCGGGCGTCCGGTCTCGTCGACGTGGTGCCGGGTCCAGTGCCCCTCGCGGTCCAGGTGCCACGAGGCCGTGGTGGGCGCCATGTAGAGGTCGAGCAGCGCGATGAGGTCCGCGATGTCCTCGCGGTTGCGCAGCTGCACGAGGGCCTCCACGCGCCGGTCCAGGTTGCGGTGCATCATGTCCGCCGAGCCGATGTAGACCACGGGGTTGCCGCCGTTGGCGAACGCGAAGACGCGGGAGTGCTCGAGGAAGCGCCCCAGGATCGAGCGCACGGTGATGTTCTCGCTCAGCCCGGGCACGCCCGGCCGCAGCGCGCAGATGCCGCGGACGATGATGTCCACCGTCACGCCCGCCTGGGAGGCGCGGTAGAGCGCGTCGATGATCGCCTCGTCGACCATCGAGTTGACTTTGATGACCACCCGCGCGCGCAGGCCGGCCCTGGCGTTGCGGATCTCTGTCTCGATGCGGTCGATCAGGCCCGAGCGGACCGAGCGCGGGGCCACCAGGAGACGCTTGAACGTGGACTTCGGTGCGTAGCCGGAGAGCTGGTTGAAGAGCTTTGAGAGGTCCTCGCCCACCTGCTCGTCGCACGTGAGGAGGCCGAGGTCCTCGTAGTACCGGGCGGTGCGCGGGTGGTAGTTGCCGGTGCCGATGTGGCAGTAGCGCCGCAGGCCGTCGTTCTCCTGGCGGACTACGAGGGAGAGCTTGCAGTGCGTCTTGAGCCCCACGATCCCGTACACCACGTGCACGCCCGCCTGCTCGAGCTTGCGGGCCCAGGAGATGTTGGCCTGCTCGTCGAAGCGCGCCTTGATCTCCACGAGCGCCAGGACCTGCTTGCCGGCCTCGGCTGCGTCGATGAGCGCGTCGACGATGGGCGAGTCGCCGGAGGTCCGGTACAGGGTCTGCTTGATCGCCTGGACCTTCGGGTCGGCGGCGGCCTGCTCGAGGAAGGCCTGGACCGAGGTGGAGAACGAGTCGTACGGGTGGTGCAGGAGGATGTCGCGGCGGCGCATCGCGGCGAAGACGTTCGCGGCCTTGGCCGTCTCGGACTCGTTCAGGAACCGGGACGTGTGCGCCAGCTGCTTCGGGTAGTGCAGCTCGGGACGATCGACCCGGGCGATCACGGAGAGCCCGCGCAGGTCCAGCGGGGCCGGGAGGGAGTACACTTCCGGCTCCTCGACGCCGAGCTCGCGGACCAGCAGCGCGAGGACGTTGGGGCTGATGTCCGTGGTGACCTCGAGGCGCACGGGCGGGCCGAAGCGGCGCCGCAGGAGTTCCTTCTCGAGCGCCTGGAGGAGGTTCTCGGCGTCGTCCTCCTCGACCTCGAGGTCCTCGTTGCGGGTCACACGGAACGTGTGGTGCTCGAGCACCTCCATGCCCGGGAAGAGCTGGTCGAGGTGGACGGCGATGAGCTCCTCGAGCGGGATGAAGCGTGCGCTGCGGCGGCTGCCGGGGCGTGGGCCGTCCACGGAGATCAGGCGCGGGAGCTGGTCCGGGACCTTGAGCCTGGCGAAGAGCTCCTTCTCGCTCACCGGGTTGCGCACGATCACCGCGAGGTTGAGCGACAGGCCCGAGATGTAGGGGAAAGGGTGGGCGGGGTCCACGGCGAGCGGGGTCAGGATGGGGAAGACCTGCTCGGAGAACATCGCGCTGAGCTGCTCGTGCTCCGCCTCGCCGAGGTCGCTCCAGGACACGAGGCGGATGCCTGCCTCCTCGAGGGCCGGACGGATCTGCTCGGCGAAGACCCGGGTGTGCCGCTCCTGGAGGACGTGCGCCGCCTCGGAGATCTGGTCCAGCACCTCGTGCGGGCTGAGCCCTGCCGGGGAAGGGACGGCGAGGCCGGTCGCGATGCGCCGCTTGAGTCCGGCCACGCGCACCATGAAGAACTCGTCGAGGTTGGAGGCGAAGATGGACAGGAAGTTGACCCGCTCGAGCAGGAACAGGTCGGGGTCCTCGGCGAGCTCGAGCACGCGGGCGTTGAACGCGAGCCAGCTCAGCTCGCGGTCGAGGAAGCGGTCGGGGCCGTGCTCGCCCTCGGGGGCCAGGCTCGGCTCGGCCTCCGGGATGTAGATGCGGTCCTCGGTGGCCCGGGCGGCGGGCACCTCGGAGGAGCCGAAGACGGGGGCGGGGCGAGTCGCCGTCGTGCCCGCTGCGGGCGACGGCGCGGCGGCGGGGCTGCTGCTCTGGGCGGCTTCAGTCATGGGTTCTCCCGGGAGCGCAAGGGGGCGGTCTGGTGCTGTTCCAACCCTACTAGGGCGGGGGCGCTAGGGAGCCGGTGTGGCGCGCGCTTCCGCTCCGGCCGTGGCCGTGCTGTAGAGGATGTCCCGGTCCCACACGGTGAACCCGAGGCGCCGGTACATGGCCACGGCCGGGATGTTGTCCGCGTCCGTGTAGAGCATGACGGTCCCGAGGCCGAGCGCGTGGAGGTAGTCGATGCCCTTCAGGGTCAGGACGCGTCCGAGCCCGCGCCCCTGTGCCTCGGGGACCACCCCGACGGCGTACACCTCTCCGAGCGCACGGTGTTCGCCATGGGCCGGGTGGACCTTGGTCCAGTGGAATCCGAGGATACGGTCCTCGTCGTCGACCGCGAGGAAGAAGCCCTGGGGGTCGAACCACTCCTCGGCCATCCGCGCCTCGAGGTCGCTGCGCCGCAGCTGGCCCTGCTCGGGGTGGTGCGCGAAGGCCGCGCGGTTCGCGGCCAGCCACGCGTCCTCGTCCCGGCCGGGCTCGAAGGCACGGACCCGGACGCCCTCGGGCAGGGCCGGCGTGGACTCGTGCGGCCGGCGGACGAGGACCATCTTCCACAGCTCGCGCTCGGGGACGAACCCGTAGGCGGTGGCGAGCTCCGCGGCGGCCTCGTGGTTGCCGTGGGACCACGCCTTCAGCCCGGTGAGGCCGGTGGCGCCGCGCAGCTCCTTGATTGCCTCCACGAGCCGGGCGCCCACGCCCTGGTTGCGGTAGTTCGGGTGGACGGCAAGCTCGACCACGCCGACGCCGTCGGGCCCGAAGGCGATGCCGGCGATCCCGGCGAGGTCCTCGGGCGCGGACGACCCCGAGGTGTCGTCCAGGGCGTGCACGGCGACGGTCAGGATCTCCTCCGACCGCGTCTCGGGCGACTTCATCAGCACGGTGGTCTGCTCCGAGAGCGAGGGGTTGCCGTCGGCGTCCTCCGCGGCCTCCAGCAGGGCCCGGGCCTCGGCCCACAGCGCCTGGGGGATGCGGCCCTCGACCACGGTGACTGGCCAATCCTGCGGGTATGCGCTGGTCATGGAGCAAGGCTAGCGAACGGCGGGTGGATCCGTGTGGTTTGCCGGGCGCGGGGCGGTGCGGTAAAGTCGTCGTCTGCCGCCGGGAAGCCGGCGGGCACGGGGGATCCACCAGTGGGGTGGCCTTGATACGTTCGACCCGTATGTCCTCCACCGTGGCGAAGGCCCCGCACTCCAGTGCGGGGCCTTCGCGCTTCTGCGCCTGCGTGGCCCGGCGCCTCAGGCCTCGCTGAGCTCGTCCTCGGCCAGACGTGTCAGGGTGAGCCGGTAGCCGACGTTCCGCACGGTGCCGATGAGGCCCTCGTGGTCCGTTCCGAGCTTCGCGCGGAGCCGCCGCACATGCACGTCGACCGTCCGGGTGCCGCCGTAGTAGTCGTAGCCCCACACCTCGGTGAGCAGCTGCTGGCGGGTGAACACCCGGCCGGGATGCTGGGCGAGGTACTTGAGGAGTTCGAACTCCTTGAACGTCAGGTTGAGCGCCTCGCCGTTGACCTTCGCGGTGTAGCTCGCCTCATCGATCACGACGCCGGCCGCCCGGATCTCCGTCTCGGGCTCCTCCACCGCTGCGGCGCGGGAGGTGGCGAGCCGGATCCTCGCCTCCACCTCCGCGGGGCCGGCGGAATCGAGCACGATGTCGTCGACGCTCCAGGCGGGGGAGACGGCGGCCATCCCGCCCTCGGTGAGGACGAGGATGAGGGGGGCGCTGAGCCCGGTGGCCCGCAGCAGCTGCGTCAGCGAGCGGGAGCCCACGAGGTCCTTGCGCGCATCGAGGAAGATGACGTCCGACGGGTCCGCGTCCAGGAGGGCGGTCGGCTCGGCCGGGAGGATGTGCACGCGGTGGTTGAGCAGCTCGAGGGCGGGGAGGATGTCGACTGACGAGCCGGTGGCGTTCGTCAGGAGCAGGATGTGCGACATGGTTCCTCCGTAAGGATCTGTCTGCACTGCGTCGGGCAGCGGCCTATCTCGCCGATGAGCCGATTATAGGGCGCAGGGCCGGTCCGCCCGTTGAGCCCGTGTCACATTCGCACCCGGCGTGAGGCAGGATGGCAGGGTGACTAGCGCAGACCAGAGGGCCGCACGGTGAGGGCATGGACCCGCTCCGTGGCGGGCGGGGCCGTCGCGATCGCCGGTATCGCGGTGGCCGTCGGCACGGGCCTCGGCGGCGTCGCGGTGCAGTTCGCCGGCGTCGCCGCGGTGGCCGTCGTCGTCGGATTCGGCTGGCCCCATTTCCTGGGCATCCCGGCGAAGAAGACGAACGGCGCGGTGATCTCCCTGGCGGGCATCGCCTCGGCGGCCGCGACGGCCTTTGTGCCCGGGCCGCAGTACCTCGCGTGGACGCCTCTGGCGATCGCCGTGGGCGTCATGGCCGTCGTGGTCGTCCAGCTCATCCGCGGAACGGGCCAGAGCCATCGCCTCGAGTCCGCCTTCGGGGCCAGCGCCGGGGTGCTGCTGTGCGGCCTCGGCGCGGGGTGGATCGCGACCGCCCGCCTCACCGGCGCCGGGTCGATGCTCCTCGTCGCGGCCATCAGCACCGTGGTCGCGCTCCTGCTGGGCATGATCCGCTGGCCGGACACCATCATCGCGCCGGCAACCGTGGTCTTTGCCGGCCTCGCCGCCCCGCTCGCCGGACTGGTCCTGACCGACGTCGCCGTGCTCCCGGCGACGATCGCGGGCGTCGTGATCGGCGCGGTGCTCGCGGCCTTCCGGGCGCTCAACAGCGCCCGCCCGGACCGCGTCGCCGCTGCAGGGTTCGTGGCCATGGGCCTCGCGCCCGCCTTCGCGGTCGGCGCGATCGCGTACTTCCTGGACCGGATGCTGGTGGTCTGAGCCCGCTGCGGGCGGCCGCCGCTGTGGCGCCCCTCACGCTCGGAGCCCGTCTGCGAGGCGCTACGATGGCAGCTATGAGCGTTGCTGCCTTCGAGATCTTCTTCCTCGTCCTCCTTGCCGTTGCGTCCGTCTCCATGGCCTGGTTCGCCGGCCTCGTCGTGTGGAAGCTGTTCAAGGGCCAGCGCTGAGCTAGAGCCCAGTCCGCCCGCGGCCAAGGAGCCAGTACGTGCCCATTGAGATCCCGTCCGGCCTGACCCCCGAGCTCGTCCCGCTGTCGTGGCTCATCGGGGAGTGGGAAGGCCGTGGCCGGCTCGGCGCGGGCGAGGGGGACGACGAGCACTTCGTCCAGCACGTCGTGTTCGCCCACAGTGGCTTCCCCTACCTGAAGTACACGGCCGAGAGCTGGCTCGCGGACGAGGACGGCAAGCGCATCCGGCCGCTCGCCACCGAGGCCGGGTACTGGCAGCTGGACCGTCCGGTCCAGGACGCCGACGGCGGCCCGGGGCTCAGGCCCCCGGACATCGTCCCGGCCTACACCTCGGCGGACGAGGTCGAGTCCCTCCGCAACAGCAGCGACGGCTTCGACATCACCGTGACGATCGTGCACCCGGGCAGCATCGCCGAGCTGTACTACGGCCAGATCAGGGGCCCACAGATCCAGCTGAGCACCGACGCTGTGCTCCGGGGTGCCCACGCCCGGGACTACAAGGCGGCCACCCGCATCTTCGGGCTCGTCAACTCGGACCTCTTCTGGCGCTGGGACGTCGCCGCCGGCGGCGAGCCGCTCGCGCCGCACGCCTCGGCGATCCTCCACCGCGTCTCCCCGCCCGAATCCGGCCGCGCGCCCACTGAATAGCACGACCGGGCAGCGCCTCCGGCGCACGCCGGGCGGATGCGCCGGGAGTGAAATCGGCCCCGATCTCGTTGGAACGGATATGACCCAGGCTTCCCCCCTCATGGCACGACCCGGCGCCGTCGCGGCGCACGGCCCCGACGAGGGCGTCGCCGCCCACTACGGCGACCCGGTGCGGGAGCAGCGTGAGCTCGCCGCCGGCCGCGCCGCTGTGGACCTCTCCTACCGCGGCATCGTCACGGTCGCAGGTCCTGACCGGCTCTCCTGGCTGACGACCCTGTCCTCGCAGCAGCTCTCCGGCCTGCGTCCGGGCCAGTCCAGCGAACTGCTCCTGCTCAGCGTCCAGGGCCGCATCGAGTTCGATGCGCGCGTGGTGGACGACGGCGAGCGGGCCTGGCTCCTCGTCGAAGCCGGCGAGGCGCAGGGCCTCGCGGCGTGGCTCGAGTCGATGAAGTTCATGCTCCGCGTCGAGGTCGAGGACGTCTCGGCGCGCTGGGGCGTCCTCGGCGCGACGCGGCGCCTCGAGCAGCTCGCCGCGTTCGCACCCGGCGGCCGCGGGCTGACGTGGGAGGACCCCTGGCCGCACGTCGCGGCCGGCGGCTTCAGCTACACCGCCGTCGACGAGGCCCACCATCCGGGGCTCGAGCGGCCCTGGTTCGAGCACGTGGTGGAGCGTGCCCGCCTCGCGGAGGCGGTGGCCGCGCTCGGGTCCGACGGCGTGGGGCTCGCCGGGGCCATGGCCTCCGAGGCGCTGCGCATTGCGGCGTGGCGCCCGCGCTGGGGCCTCGAGACCGACGAGCGCACCATCCCGCACGAGCTCGACCTCCTCCGGACTGCCGTGCACCTGGCGAAGGGCTGCTACAAGGGCCAGGAGACCGTGGCCCGGGTGCACAACCTCGGGCACCCTCCCCGGCGGCTCACCCTCCTGCAGCTCGACGGGTCCGCGCACACCCTGCCCGCGCCCGGCAGCGCCGTCTTCCCCGCAGGCGCCGAGGCTGGGGCGCGGCCGGTCGGCACCGTGACCTCGGTGGCCCTCCACCATGAGATGGGCCCGGTGGCGCTCGCCGTCCTCAAGCGTTCCGTGGACCCGAGCGTGGCCCTCGTGGTCCGCGGCGAGGCCGACGGCGAGGAGTACGCGGCCGCCCAGGAGATCATCGTCGCCCCCGAAGCCGGCCAGGTCGTCGGCCGGCCCACCGGACTGCTCAGGAGGAACGCATGAGCGAGAATGCCCAGATTCCCGAGGACGTCCTCGCCCTCGCCGGGAAGCTCTTCGACGCCGCCCGCGCCGGTGATGCCCCCCTGCTGCGCGCCTACCTCGAGGCCGGCGCCCCCGCCACCCTGGTCAACCAGGCAGGGGACACGCTCGTCATGCTCGCCGCCTACCACGGCCACGCCGAGACCGTCCGCCTCCTGGGCGCGCACGGCGCCGACGTCGGGACCGCCAACGACCGCGGCCAGACCCCGCTCGCGGGCGCCGTGTTCAAGGGGTACGCCGACGTGGTGGACGCCCTGCTCGACCTCGGTGCCGATCCCGATGCGGGGAGCCCCACCGCCCGGCAGGCGGCCCACATGTTCGGCCGGACGGACCTCATCGACAGGTTCGGCACCGCCGGCTAGCCTCCCGCGAGGTCGCCCCGTGGGACCGCGAGGTCGCCCCGTGGGACCGCGAGGTCGCCCCGTGGGACCGCGACGTCGCCCCGTGGGGCCGCCGGTCCAACCTCGCGCATGGGGAGTTCTCCCCCCGGCCTCGGCAGCGCGGACGGCCCTTTGGTACCCTCGGGGTGCCGCCTGCCCTCTCGGGGAGGGCTGCGGCGATCTGAACCGCAGGGGACCGGGCCACTCATGATGAGGTCCGCGGGTGCGGCACATCGACAGGAGAAGGCCAGTGCGACGAGCCGGGGGGCTGCGCCATCGGGCGACAAGACTCGTTGTATCGACGGCGATGGCGGTGGCCGCGGCACTGCTCGCGGCGGCGGCAATCCTGTACCCGGGGTTCACCTCCGTGTCCGCCGACCTGAACGACGGCGGAGTCTGGGTCACCAACGGCTCCGTGAACATGGTGGGTCACCTGAACTTCTCCTCGAAGGTCCTCGACGGCGGGGTGTCCGCCCGCTCGGACAGCTTCGACGTCGTCCAGCAGGGCCGCTCCGTCGCCGTGCAGGACAAGGGAGTCGCGACGCTGAGTCCTGTCGACGTCGCCGAGGTGCGCCTCGCCGGAGACCTCCCGTTCGCCGGCACGGGCAGCTCGGCGTTCGGCACGACGACGGCCGCCCTCGCCGATCCGGGCACGGGGCGGCTGTGGGCCCTCCCGCTCGACCGGCTGAGCGGCTTCACCCCGCAGAACACCGAGCCGACCGTCCAGGACGTCCCCGGCGCCGTGGCGACCGTGTCCTCCCAGAACGAAGTGGTCGCGGTCTCGGCCGCCCGCACCGAGATCGTCCGCATCCCCGAGAACGGCGAGCCCACCTTCACGAAGGTCGACGGGCTGTCCACCTCCGCAAAGGTGCAGGTCGCCGCGGTAGGAGGGGACGTCGTCGTGCTCGACACCGGAGCCGGCACGCTCTTCCTCCCCAACGGCCAGCGCATCACGCGCGACGACTTCCGCAACGCCCAGCTGCAGGACACCGGTCCGGAGGCGGATGCGGTCGCCGTGGGCACCGCGAAGGCACTCGTGACCGTCCCGCTGGGCGGCGGCGACCCGCGGGTGATCGAGGCTGCGGCCGGCCGTGCGGGCCTCCCGGCCCGACCCGTACAGCAGGGCGGCTGCATCCACTCCGCCTGGGCGGGGACCGGCGTCTACCTGCGCCAGTGCGGCGGGGGCCAGCCGGACATCAAGGACATTCCCTCGGCCCGCCCCGACTCCGAGCTCGTCTTCCGGACCAACCGGGACGTCGTGGTCCTCAACGACGTCCACGGCGGCAACGTCTGGCTCGTCACCGAGCAGATGCAGCTGGTCAACAACTGGCAGGAGATCGTCCCCCAGAAGACGGTCAAGAACGGCGACAAGGAGGACTCCGCCGAGATCATGCTCCAGAAGGAGCTGCCCAAGCGCGATGAGGAGAACAAGCCGCCCACGGCCATGCCGGACGACTTCGGGGTCCGCCCGGGCCGGACGGTGATCCTCCCCGTGCTCCTCAACGACTCCGATCCGGACGGCGACGTCCTCACAGTGCGGCCCTCGGGCCAGGCCGCGCACATCGGCGCGGTGCAGCCGATCTTCAACGGCGCAGCCCTGCAGATCGTGGTTGCCGCCGACGCGAAGGGCAACGACGCCTTCGACTACGAGGTCTCGGACGGCCGCGGCGGCACCGCCACTGCGAAGGTCACCCTCGCGGTCAGGGACAACGCGGCGAACACGCCGCCGCGCCAGATGCGGGCCAACACGATCGCGGTCGAGCAGGGTACGTCGGTCTCGCAGAACGTCCTCGGCGACTTCGTGGACCCTGACGGCGACGAGATGTTCCTCGCGGGTGCCTCCACGTCCGGCACCGGCGACTCGGTGCGCTTCCAGCCCGACGGGACCATCACCTTCACCGATGGCGGCACCTCGCTCGGCAAGAAGGAGATCACCCTCAAGGTCTCCGACGGACGCGACGTCACGGAGGCTACGATCACGGCGGACGTCCGCTCGCGCGGCTCCCTGCCGCCGCAGACCACCCCCGACCATGTCCGCACGGGCGTGGACGAGCCCATCGTCGTCTCGCCGCTCGCCAACGACATTGACCCGTCGGGGACCGGCCTGCGCCTGCTCAAGGTCGAGCCCGTCCCTGGACTCGACGTCGTCATGAACTCCGAGGACGGGACGTTCTCAGCGAAGGCCGCCGAGCCGAAGGTGTACTACGCCGTCTACCTCGCCTCGAACGGGTCGGCCACCGCGCAGGGGCTCGTCCGGATCGATGTCGAGGCGAAGACGGCCGACGACGGCGCGCCCGTCGCCGTGCGCGACGTCGCCCTCCTTCCTTCCGGCGGCAACGTCCTCGTGGACCCGCTCGCGAACGACACCGACCCGGGCGGCGGCGTGCTCGTCGTGCAGTCGATCTCGCTGCCGCAGGACGCGCCGGTCACTGTCTCGGTCATCGACCACGCGATCCTGCGGATCACGGACACGCGGGGGCTCAAGGAGCCGCTCTCCTTCGGCTACGTGGTCTCCAACGGTGACAAGACGGCCAGCTCGACCGTCACCGTGACACCGGTGCCGCCGCCCGCGAAGCTCGACCCGCCGGTCGCCAAGCCGGACTCGGTGGTGGTCCGGGCAGGCGACACCGTGACGATCCCCGTGCTCGCCAACGACTCGCACCCCAACGGGGCGCCCATCAAGCTCGACCCCAAGCTCGTCGAGGTCCCGGACCCGGCCTCGGGCCACCTCTTCGTCGACCAGGACAAGCTGCGCTTCTCTGCCGGGCCGAACCCGGGGACCGTCTACGGCATCTACCAGGTCGTCGACCCGGCCGGGCAGAAGGACTCCGCGAAGGTCACCATCACCATCCGGCCCGCGGACCCCGCCCAGAACGGCATGCCCGTCCCCAAGAACCTCACCGCGCGCGTGCTCGCCGGCCATGCCGCGAAGGTCGCCGTCCCGCTCGACGGCGTCGATCCGGACGGTGACTCCGTGACCATCACCGGCATCGAGAAGCCCCCGGCCCTGGGCACCGCGATCGTCAAGGACGGGTACATCGAGTACACGGCGGCCAATGACGCCAGCGGCAAGGACACCTTCACCTACGTGGTCGAGGACCGGTACGGCGGCCGCGGGGTCGCGACCGTCCTCGTCGGCGTCGCCGCCGTCCCGAACACCAACCAGAAGCCCATCCCGGGCGACGACAAGGTCTCCGTGCGTCCCGGGCGCCCAGTCTCTGTCGACGCGCTCGCGAACGACACCGACCCCGACGGCGACACCGTGCGTCTCGTCGCCGACGGCTTCGAGCTCCCGCAGGGGACCACCGCGAGGGTGGACGAGGGACGCGTCGTCGTCACGCCGCCGTCGGCCCCCGGTACCGTCACCGCCCGCTACACGGTCGACGACGGCCGCGGCGGCCGGGCGGTCGGCAACATCATCGTCACGGTGGATCCGAACGCCCCGCTCAAGGCCCCGATCGCACGCGACGACCGCGTCAACCCCATGGACGTGGCCGGCAAGAAGACCTTCGCAGTGGACGTCCTCAAGAACGACGAGGATCCCGACGGCGTCGCGAGCGACCTTAAGGTGGCCATCCCGCCGAGCGCCGCGGCCCCGGGCACCACCGTGGACGGCGGGAGGGTCAACGTCGCGCTCACCGAGGCTCCCCAGGCCATCCCCTACACCGTCACAGACTTGGACGGCCTGCGGGCCACGGCGATCATCTGGGTGCCGGGCCTGCGCGACCAGCGGCCGGTGCTCAAGACCCTCGATCCGGCACACGCCAAGGCCGGGCAGCCGCTCGAGCTCAAGCTCGCCGACTACGTCACTGTGCGGCCGGGCAGGAGCCCGCGGATCACGGGGGAGAGCGCCGTCTCGGCGGTCGCCGCCGACGGTTCCGGCCTCGTCAAGGACGCCGGCACCCTCCGCTACACCCCGCGGAAGGACTACGGAGGCCGTGCCTCCATCACGTTCGAGGTCACGGACGGCTCCGGCCCGGACGACTCCGACGGGCTCAAGAGCGTCCTGACCATCCCGATCGACGTCGAGCCGACCGCGGACAAGCCCAACACCGCGCCCACCTTCGCCACCAGCATCCTCGAGGCGGCCCAGGGCGAGGACGCCGGCCAGCTTGACCTCCGCGCAGCCACGACCGACCCGGACCCGGGCGACATCGACCGCGCCTCCTACAAGCTCACCGGGGCCGCGCCCGAGGGCGTGGACGTTTCCCTCGACGGCTCGGTGCTCAAGGCCAAGGTCACCTCCGCCCAGCGCGGCACCTCCGGGAGGGTCGGCATCCAGGTCGACGACGGCCGCGGCGGGAAGGCCGACGGCACCGTCGAGGTGCGGGTGGTGCGCTCGACCCGGCCGCTCGCCGTCGCCAATCCCGACGCGGTACCCGATGCCCAGGCGGGCAAGCCCGTCGACATCCCCGTCCTCGCCAATGACGCCAACCCGTTCCCCGGCAAGCCGCTCACAGTGGTCCGCGCGGGCGTCGGCAGCGGCGGCGGCGATGCCCGGGTCGAAGGCGACCACGTCGTCGTGACCCCCGCCTCGGGATTCCACGGCCAGCTGACGGGCACCTACCGTGTCGGCGACGCGACCGGGGACACCGAGCGCGAGGTCGAGGGCACGTTCACCGTGACGGTCCGCGACAAGCCGGACGCGCCGAGCGCCCCTGTCGTCGACGGCATGTCGAGCCGGCAGGTGGTGCTGCACTGGACCCCGCCGTCGAACAACGGCGCGGAGATCAGTGCGTACCGGGTCAACTACGCGGGCGGCAGCCAAACCTGCCCGACGACCACCTGCACCGTCACTGGGCTCACCAACGGCACCAAGTACACCTTCACGGTCGTCGCGACGAACGCCGTCGGCGACTCCGCGCCGAGCCCCGCCTCGGCCCCCATCACCCCGGACGCCAAGCCGTCCCAGCCCGGACCCCCCGTGCTGTCCCGTGGCGACAAGCGCATCTCGATGACCTGGACCGCGCCCGCCAACGAGGGCACCCCGATCCAGAGCTACACGATCGAGCTCTCCTCCGAAGAGGGCGTCCAGCGCCGCACGGTCGGTGCGGTCACCCAGCTGAGCTGGACCGGCCTCACTAACGGCGTCGAGTACCGCGCGCGGATCCAGGCCAAGAACGGCGCCAAGGACCCGTCCGACTGGTCCTCGCTTTCAGCTGCAGCCAAGCCGGCAGGCGCTCCGCTCGCGCCCGCGGCACCCACGGCGACCCGCTCGACGTCGGCCGTCAACGGCGGCGTTGTGGACGTGGCGTGGGCCTCGGAACCGCTCAAGAACAACGGAGAGCCGGTGACGTCCTACGACGTGCTCGTCTACCGCGGAGGATCCGTCGCGAAGACGGTGACCGGAGTGACCGGAACGCGCCAGCAGGTCACGGGCCTCGACAACTCCTCGACCTACACGTTCGCGCTCGTGGCCCACAACAATGTGGGCGCCTCGCCGCAGGGTGCCCGCAGCAACCCGGTGACGCCGTACGGGCGTCCGGGCGCGGTCACCAACCTCAGTGCGACGCCGGCGAACACGACGGGCAGTGGCAACCAGGTCCAGCTCGCCTTCAGCCCCGCCGCATCCAACGGTGACCCGATCTCCGGCTACCAGTACTCGATCGACGGAGGCAGCAGCTGGAGCGGGCTGGCCTCGAACAAGATCGTCGGTGGCCTGCAGAACGGCACGGCCTACTCGTTCCTGGTGCGCGCGGTGAACTCCGCCGGGCCGGGTCCCAGCAGCAACCGCGCGGCCGCCAACCCGTACGGCCAGCCGAAGACCCCCGTGGCCAACGCGGCGACCAACGGCATCCACGTGAACATGACCTGGAACACCGGCGGGTACAACAACGGCAGGCCGAGCACGGTGACCGTGACGATCGACGGCAACACCGTGGCGAACGACGGCGCCGCGACCGTGGGCAATGGGCCCGACGAGGCGCATTCGATCACTGTCAAGGCCTGCGTCCAGGGCGAGCCCACCAACTGCTCGAGCAAGTCCGACTCCGCGCGCACTGCCTCGCCGAGCGCGACCCTCGCACAGGGCCCGCGTGCGAATGATCCGCAGTGCGCGTCGAGTGCGTGCTACTACTTCGACATCACAGCACGGAATTTCCATCCGAATTCCAGCGTGTTCGTTCAGTGCTGGAACGACGGCGGCGGTGCTCATGTCTTCGCGTCCTACCACGCGACGACCGATGGGAACGGGTACTTCCGCCACAACAGCAACTGTTTCCTCGGACACGCCAACGACCTAAACAACAACAATAAGTGGAGCAAGGGCTGGGCGACCCTCGACGACGGCCGGGGCGGAACAGCCAGGACCAACGACGCCACCTGGTAGCCGTGACGCTCGCCACGGGGGAGCCCCTGCGGACAGCCGCGGTCCTGACGAAGTGAGACCCTTGTCCGGTGGAAAACATCCAACGGCCATGGGCCGCCCTGTGGGCGCTGGTCATCGGCTTCTTCATGATCCTCATCGACACCACGATCGTGTCGGTGGCCAACCCGGCGATCATGCGGGCGCTCGGTGCCGACATCAACTCCGTCATCTGGGTCACGAGCGCCTACCTGCTCGCCTACGCCGTGCCGCTGCTCATCACGGGCAGGCTCGGCGACCGGTTCGGGCCCAAGCGGATGTACCTGTTCGGGCTCGTCGTCTTCACCCTGTCCTCACTGTGGTGCGGCCTGTCCGGGAGCATCGTCTCGCTCATCGCCGCGCGCGTGGTGCAGGGCCTCGGTGCCTCCTTCATGACCCCGCAGACCATGGCGGTGATCACCCGCATCTTCCCGCCTGAGCGGCGGGGCGCAGCGATGAGCGTGTGGGGCTCCACCGCCGGCGTCGCGATGCTCGTGGGCCCGATCCTCGGCGGCATCCTCGTGGACGGCTTCGGCTGGGAGTGGGTGTTCTACATCAACGTGCCGGTCGGCGTCATCGGCTTCATCCTCGCCGCCCGTCTCGTCCCCACGCTTCCCACGCATTCGCATCGGTTCGACTGGCTCGGCGTGGTCCTCAGCGGTGCCGGCATGTTCCTCGTCGTCTTCGGCATCCAGGAGGGCCAGACCTACTCCTGGGGCACCATCAACGGGCCCATCACCGTCTGGTCGCTGATCATCGCGGGGGTCGTGGTGATGGCGCTGTTCGTGGTCTGGCAGGCCGTCAACAGGGCCGAGCCCCTCGTGCCGCTCGGACTCTTCCGCGACCGGAACTTCTCCATTGCGAACCTGGGGATCTCGACGGTCGGCTTCGCCGTCACCTCGTTCGGCCTGCCGACGATCTTCTACTACCAGCTCGTGCGGGGCATGACCCCCACCCAGTCCGCGCTCATGAGCATCCCGCTCGCCGTGTTCTCCGGCGCCCTCGCGCCGTTCGCCGGCAAGCTCGTGGACCGGGGCCACGCCAAGATCATGAACATCTGCGGCATGCTCGTGTTCGCCGTCGGCCTCGTCCTCTATGCGGTGCTCATGACGCCGGAACAGCCCATCTGGGTCCTGCTCATCCCGAGCGCGGTGGTCGGCGTTGCGAACGCCGGGATCTGGGGCCCGCTCGCCACCCTGGCCACCCGCGGCCTCCCGCCTCAGCTGGCTGGCGCCGGGTCCGGCATCTACAACACGACGCGCCAGGTGGGCGCCGTGCTGGGCTCGGCGGCGATCGCCGCGCTCATGGAGGCCCGACTCTCGGCCGAGCTCCCCACCGGCGGCCGCGCGGCCCCCGCGGGCGAGCTCGCCTCCGGGCACCTTCCGACGTTCCTCCAGGCAGGCTTCTCAGCCGCCATGGGGCAATCGGTGCTCCTGCCCGCCGCGCTCGGCGTGGTCGGCCTGGCGGTGGCGCTGTTCTTCGTCAAGGTCCCGCCGGCGGTCGGGAGGCCGGCCGCCGCGGAGGACAAGGTGGCTGAGGGCCGCCGCTGACCCTCCTCCCATCCCGCCGAGGTCACCCCGTGGGGCGCCGAGGTCACCCCGTGGGGCGCCGAGGTCACCCCTTGGGGCGCTCCGCGACCGGACGGACGACGCCGGCCTGCCACCGTCCGCTGGCCGGTCCCGGCACGGCGGGGTGATGTCGGGCTCCTAGGGGGTGACGTCGGGCTCCTGCGGGGTGATGTCGGGCTCCTGTGGGGTGGCGTCGGGCTCCTAGGGGGTGACGTCGGGCTCCTCGGGCGCGCGGTCAGCGGGGCGGGAGCGAAACCGCCGCGTACCGCCCCTGCGCCTGTATTCCGAGCGAGTCGGCCAGACGCAGGCCGGCGAGCGCGTGGGACGGGACTGCGGCCTGCACGATGAGGCCGTCCGCGAGCGCCTCGTGGGCTGCGACCGAGGCAGCGAGCCGTCCGAGTCCCCGGCCCCGCAGCGACGGGGCGACGAGCACCCCGAGGTCTGCCAGGAGGCCGTCCTGCACCGAGTACGCCGCGCACGCTGCGGGGCCCTCGGGGAGCATGATCGTGAACCGGTGATCGCGGTCGGCAAGGCCGGCGGACGTGACGTCGTCCGGCGGGCAGCGCATCTCGAGCTCGATCGCCTCCGGAGTCCCGCGGGAAACCTGCGGCTCCGTGTCCGGCTGCTCGAGCGGCAGGTCATCGGCGAAGCCGAGCACCGCGGTGCGCAGCCCGTGCGCGCGCGGACCGGCGGCGCGCAGCAGCGCTCCGCCGTCGAGCAGTTCCTCCGCCTCGAGCTCGGCCGCCGCCTCCACAAGCCCGGTCGGACCGACGAGGGCGAGCTGGCCGAAGAGCATGACGGCGACCAGGTCTGAAGCGCCGTCGTGGCACCCGAGGAGGGTGCCGCCGTCGTCCGCGAAGCTCAGGTCCGGGAGGCCGAGCCGGCGCGCCCAGGCGAGCCGGACGACGCCCCGGCTGCCCGCGTTGAACGTCTGAGACACCACAGTGCGCCCGTCCGGTCAGCCGAACAGGACGGCGGCCTCGTCGTAGCGGTGCTGCGGTACGACCTTGAGCCGGCCGAGGGCCTCCTCGAAGCCGACATGGGCGATCTCGGTGCCGTGCAGCGAGACCATGGTGCCCCAGCGCCCCTCCACGACCGAGTCGATCGCGGCCATGCCCAGCCGGGTGGCGAGGACCCGGTCGAACGCGGTGGGGACGCCGCCGCGCTGGATGTGGCCCAGGATCGTGGCACGGGTCTCGATGCCGGTGCGCGCCTCGATCTCCGGTGCGAGCTGCTCGGCGATGCCGCCCAGGCGCGGGCGGCCGAACGTGTCGAGGCCGCGCTCGGAGTGCGGGGCGTCCATGCCCTCGAGCACGAACCCCTCGGCGACGACCACGAGGGGAGCCCTGCCGCGGTCGCGGGCGAGCTTCACCCAGGTGGCGATCTGGTCCATGCTGACCTTGTGCTCGGGGATGAGGATCGCGTGGGCGCCGGAGGCCATCCCGGAGTGGAGCGCGATCCATCCGACGTGGCGGCCCATGACCTCGGCGATCATGCAGCGGTGGTGGGACTCGCCGGTGGTGCGGAGGCGGTCGATCGCCTCGGTGGCGATCTCCACCGCGGTGTCGAAGCCGAACGTGTAGTCGGTGGCGTCGAGGTCGTTGTCGACGGTCTTGGGGACGCCGACGATCTTCAGGCCGGCGTCGGTGAGGCGCCGCGCCGCCGCGAGGGTGCCCTCGCCGCCGATGGCGATGATGGCGTCGATGCCGAGGCGCTCCATCTGGGCCTTGATGACGTCGGGGCCGCCGTTGTTCTCGAAGGGGTTGGTGCGCGAGGTCCCGAGGATCGTGCCGCCCTGCTTGGCCAGGCCGCGGACCGCGGTGCGCGGCAGGTCGATGACGTCGCCCTCGACCACCCCGCGCCAGCCGTCCCGGTAGCCCACGAACTCCTGGCCGTGCACGGCGATGCCCTTGAGGACCGCGCCGCGGATGACAGCGTTGAGGCCGGGGCAGTCGCCGCCGGAGGTGAGGATGCCGATCTTCATGCAGGGGGCCTTCCCGTGGGGTGCGGCCGGGCCGTGGGGCGGCGGGCCGTCGGTGGTGTGCTTGAGGCGCCCCGTTGAGCCCACGCCGATTGTAGCCGCGGGCTGTTGGTGATGCACGCCACAGGCAGCGGCGGCCGCTCCATGACGGAGCGGCCGCCGCTGCGGGCCATCTCAGGGGGTCAGCTCACGCGGCCGGGCCTCCTGCGCCGGGGCCGCCCGCGCCGGGCCCCACGGGGCCTGCGCCCGGGCCGCCGGGGCCGACGCCCTTGGGCCGGACCCACTCCTCGAGGATGATCCGGCCGTCCTGGTCCGGGATCACGATCCAGGCCACGAGGTAGACGAGCACCGCGGGCCCGGGGAGGAGGCAGAGGATGACGAAGACGATCCGCACGAAGGCGGGGTCGACGTTGAGCCTGTCGGCGATGCCGCCGAGCACGCCGCCGATGATGCGCCGCGGGCCGCGCTTGAGGCCCATCGAGCGGAGTGAGTCGAAGAACTTGTCCATGGTCTCTCCCTAGGGTGTGAAGGGTTGATGGGATGCTGCTGGTCTTCAGTCTGTCGTTCCCGGGCCCTCGCCGCGAGGCCCCGGAGTCTCGTACGGGCTCGGGCGGGGGGCGGGCGCGGCCTGGTGGGAGCCAGGCTCGCCGGGGGCGCCCGCTGCGTCGTCGTCCGGGAGGGCCCTGCGCCGCCGCGCGGCGAGCACGCCGCCGACCACGAGGCCCAGCCCGGCCAGGAGCAGGACTCCCGCGGCCGCGTAGCCGGGATCGATCGTCAGCCAGCCGAGGCGGTTGGCGAACATGAGCGCCCCCATGACGATCACCACTGCTCCCCACACGATCGTTCCGACGGCCGGGCCGGAAACCTCGGGCCGGCTCTGCTGCTGGGTGCTCATCTCAGTGCTCCTCGTTGACGGTGACCGAGCTCAGGGTGGCGTCGAGTTCGACGACGAGCCGTGGCCCGGGTCTGCCGGAGTTGTAGGTGGTGGTGTCGTGCCGGCTCATGCCGGTGGCCTTCTGGCCGTTCGTCGTGACACCCGCGAGCGTTGCGGACGTGCGCACCTCGACGGGCACGTCCTTCGGCACGGTGATCGTCAGATTGCTCATCGTGGCCTTGACGGGGACCTGGGTCTCCTCGGCGAGCGGGCCGGCGCTGTCGAGGCGGGAGAGGTCAAGGCTGCCGGTCGACATGGCGATGTCGTAGCCCTTCGTGGCCTCCTGCAGGCTCGTGGGGGAGAAGGCGACCGGGAGGGAGTGCACACTCGCGAGCCGGTCGGCTCCCTGCGAGACGGCGCTGCCGACGAGCGCGAGGATGGCGAAGAGCGTCAGGATCCCGGCCCGGCGTCCGCGGAGGCCGGAGACGAGGATGCCGAGGCCGAGGACCACCGCGACGGCGGTCCAGACCGCCCCCGTGGTGAGCGGGAGGACGCCGGTGGCGATGAGGGCACCGAGGGAGCCGGCGGCGAGCGCCGCTGCGCCGAGGACCACGAGCAGGTACGGGGCGGTGGGGCGGGGCCGCCGTGGTGGGCGCGGCACGGTCCGGACCGGGGCATAGGCACCGGCGTAGTGGGGGCCGCTGTAGGACGAGCCGCCGTAGTACGCACCGCCGTAGTACGGCGGGGCCGGGGGGCTCACTTCGGACTGCGGGGTCCCGTAGTAGGGGACCCCGTCGCCGGCGGGGGTCGCCTCGCCGTACGACGGCGGTGTCCCCGGCTTGGTGTAGGCCGCGTCGCCGGCGCTGGGCACGCCTGCAGCGAAGGGACTGCCCTGCTGCCCTCCGGGGGCCGGGGTGGAAGGACCCTGCCGCTGCGCCGGCGGCACGGGCGCGCCGGCGCCGTGGGCCTCGGCGTTCCGATACGCGGAACGCCTCCGGCTCCCGCGCACGGCGCTGTAGATGCCGAAGCCCACCACGGCGACCCAGAACAGGCCCCAGAAGGCCCCGCCGATGCCGCGGTCGCCGAACCAGAACCCGGCCCGTGCGCCGCCGAGGCCGATGATCGTGACGATGACGCCGACGGTCATGCCCGCCGTCCAGCGGCCATGGGCTGCCTCCTGGGCGTGGATGCGGCCGTCCGGCTCGGGCAGGAGGAGCCACAGGAGCCCGTAGGCGAGGACGCCGACGCCGAGGAAGATCGCGGCGACGATGAAGAGGCCGCGGACCAGGATGGGGTCGACGCCCCACCGGTGGGCGAGGCCGCTCGCGACCCCGCCCATCCAGCGGTCGCCGCCGCGGACGACTCCGAGTCCGCGGATCCAGCCGAAGAAGTCGCCCCCGCGGGGCGGGAGCGGGCGGGGTGCAGGGCCCGTGCCGCCCGGGGTGGGGCGCGCCTCGGGTCCGGGCTGCGGAAGGGGGTCCGGCTGCTCGCCGGGGGACTGTTCGGTGCTCATGCCTCCATCCTTCCGCCGCGCCCCGCGCGCACCCATGGGGGGAGACCCTGAACGAACCCTGAACGGACCCCGGGAACGGGGGCGCGGGCCCCCTGAGGGCAGGCAACAGTGCTTGGATGGATGCATGAACGCCGTGCCCGTCCGTCCTCCCCTCGTTCGGGGAGAGGACCGCCTCATTGCAGGGGTGTGCTCCGGCCTCGCGCGGCATCTGGGGATGCGCACCGACGTGGTGCGCTGGATCATGGCCGGCGCCGCGATCCTCGGCGGGGCCGGGATCGTCCTCTACGGCTGGCTGTGGGTCATGGTGCCGACGGCGGCCGAGGCGGAGCGCCGTGCCGCCCGCCGCCCCGCGTCGCCGATCGCCCCCGCGGTGTCCGAGCCGGTCCTTGCCCCGGCGGCGCCCAGGCCCGCCCCCCACGTGCCGCGGTACGCGCGCGAGGTGCTGCTCGGCATCGTCCTCCTCCTCGGTGCGGTGGCGCTGGGCGGTTCCCTCATCGGGGTGCAGGTGCCGCTGGACACGATCGTTCCGGTCGCCGCCATCCTCGGCGGCGCCGCGCTGGCCTGGATGCAGCTCGACGAGGCGCGGCGCGAGCGGCTCGTCCGCGGCGCGGGGACCGAGCGCTGGACGGGCTGGCTGCGCCTCGGGGCGGGGATCGCGCTCGTCGTGGCGGGCGTGACCCTCGCGGTATCGGGGAGCCAGTGGAATGTGCTGGGGATGGCGCTGCTGGCCTCGTTCGCCGTGCTCGCCGGGGTGGCCCTCGTGCTGCTGCCCTGGGGCGTGAAGTTCTGGCGCGAGCTGGGCGCCGAGCGGGCGGCGCGCGTGCGCGAGGAGGAGCGGGCAGAGATCGCCGCCCACCTGCACGACTCGGTCCTGCAGACCCTGGCCCTCATCCAGCGCCGCGCCGGCAGCGAGGCAGACGTGATCCGGCTCGCCCGCGCCCAGGAGCGCGAACTGCGCGAGTGGCTCTACCGTGACTCCCGCAGCGGGGAGGGAACGTTCGCGGACCGGATCGCCGCGCTCGCGGGCGAGGTCGAGGACCTGCACGGCGTCCCGATCGAGGTCGTCACGGTCGGCGAGCCCGAGGCCACCCGGACCGGCGGCACCGCGGCCCGCGACCGCCAGGACGCCCTCCTGCAGGCCGCCCGCGAGGCGATGCTCAATGCGGTCCGCCACGGCGCCGGCCCCGTCTCGGTCTACGCGGAGACTGGCAGGGACGCCACCGAGGTCTTCGTCAAGGACCGGGGCGACGGCTTCGACCCGGACGCGGTGCCGGAGGACAGGCTCGGCGTGCGGGAGTCCATCGTGGGGCGCATGCGCCGGCACGGAGGCGAGGCGACGATCGTGAGCGGGCCGGACGGCACCGAGGTGCGGCTGCGGCTGCCCAGGACGGAGGAGACATGAGCACAGGACAGGGCGCGGAGCCCGTGGACGTCGTCATCGTGGACGACCACACCATCTTCCGCTCGGGGCTGAAGGCCGATCTCGACGAGCGCGTGCGCGTGGTGGGCGAGGCCGGGACCGTCGAGGGCGCCGTCGAGGCGATCGAGCAGCTGCGGCCGCGCGTCGTCCTCCTGGACGTCCACCTTCCGGGCGGCCTCGGCGGGGGAGGGCGCGAGGTCCTCACGCGCTGCGCGCCGCTCCTGCAGTCTGTGCGCTTCCTCGCCCTGAGCGTCTCCGACGCGGCCGAGGACGTCGTCTCCGTCATCCGCGCAGGCGCCCGCGGCTACGTCACGAAGACCGCCTCGGGCCGCGAGATCACCGACGCCGTGCTGCGCGTCGCGGACGGCGACGCCGTCTTCTCGCCCCGCCTCGCGGGGTTCGTCCTCGACGCGTTCGGGACCCAGTCCGTGGCCGACGACGAGCTCGACAAGCTCTCCGCCCGCGAGCTCGACGTCATGCGGCTGATCGCCCGCGGGTACTCCTACAAGGAGACCGCGAAGGAGCTGTTCATCTCGGTCAAGACGGTCGAGACCCACGTCTCCGCCGTGCTGCGCAAGCTCCAGCTCACCAACCGCCACGAGCTCTCCCGCTGGGCCGCCGACCGCCGCATCTGGTAGCCCCCCGACGTACGACGGCGGTGGCGCGCCTCCCGCGGGAGGCGCGCCACCGCCGTCGTGCTTCAGGAAGGGGGAGGGCCCTACTTGGCGGTCCCGAGGAGCTCCTGGATACGGCCCACGCCCTCGGCGAGGTCGTCGTCGCCGAGCGCGTAGGAGAGGCGGACGAACCCGCTCGGGCCGAAGGCCTCGCCGGGCACGATCGCCACCTCGACCTTGTCGAGGATGAGGGCGGCGAGCTCGGCCGAGGTGGCCGGGCGGATCCCGGCGATCTCCCTGCCGAGGATCCCGCGCACGTCCGGGTAGACGTAGAAGGCACCCTTCGGCGTCGGGCAGTTCACGCCCTCGATGGCGGAGAGCATGCCCACCATCGTCTTGCGCCGGCGGTCGAACGCGACCTTCATCTCCTCGACCGCGTCGAGGGGGCCCGAGACAGCGGCGAGGGCCGCCATCTGCGAGACGTTGGCCACGTTGCTGGTCGCGTGCGACTGCAGGTTCGTGGCGGCCTTGATGACATCGGCGGGGCCGATCATCCAGCCCACACGCCAGCCGGTCATCGCGTAGGTCTTGGCGACGCCGTTGAGGACCACGACCTTGTCCCCGAGCTCCGGGGCCGCGGTCGCGATCGAGGTGAACGGCACACCGTCGTACGTGAGGTGCTCGTAGATCTCGTCGGTAACCACCCACAGGCCCTTGGACGCGGCCCACTGGCCGATCTCCTTGACCTGCTCGGGGGAGTACACGGCCCCGGTGGGGTTGGACGGCGAGACGAACAGCAGGATCTTGGTGCGCTCGGTGAGCGCGGCCTCGAGCTGGTCCACGGTGACGAGGTACCCCTGCTCGGGCCCGGCGAAGACCTCGACCGGGACGCCGCCGGCGAGGCGGATGGCCTCAGGGTAGGTGGTCCAGTACGGGGTGGGGAGCAGCACCTCGTCGCCCGGGTCGAGCAGCGTCGCGAACGTGTTGTAGACGGCCTGCTTGCCGCCGTTGGTGACGAGCACCTGGGACGGCTCGGCCTCGTAGCCGGAATCCCGCTTGGTCTTGGCGGCGATGGCCGCCTTGAGCTCGGGCAGGCCCCCGGCGGGGGAGTACCGGTGGAACCGCGGCTGGCGGGCCGCCTCGATGGCGGCGTCGACGATGTACTGCGGCGTCGGGAAGTCGGGCTCGCCGGCTCCGAACCCGATCACAGGGCGCCCCGCGGCCTTGAGGGCCTTCGCCTTCGCGTCGACGGCCAGGGTGGCGGATTCGGCGATGGATCCGATGCGCTGGGAGACGCGGGCGGAGGTCATGGGGCATTCCTTCTTCTCGGGAGGCTGGTGGTACCCACTCTAGGCGCTCGCGCCCGGCCGTGACTGGCCGGCCGCGGCCCGGTTCGACGGCGGCCGCGATTGTGCGTAGACTTGATCCTCGGCGCCGGAAACGGCGCGTGGTCTCCTCTGCCGGGATGCTGCTGGGCGCGGCCCCGCGGGATCCTTGGTAAGGTAGTCCACGGCGATTCCGCCGTCAGGTGGTTTCCACCGAAGGGCAGTGGCGCAATTGGTAGCGCAGCGGTCTCCAAAACCGCAGGTTGCAGGTTCGAGTCCTGTCTGCCCTGCGCAGGAACGCAGCCCGGCTCCGTCCGGGTTGTTCCAGCACCCACAGAACGGATCCGGCGGGGAAGTCCTGCGGGCAGAGCGAGTGAGCGAGGAATCGGTTGACCGAAACAGCTTCAAGCAGTTCGGGCCGCCCCAAGCAGGCCAGGAAGCTTGGCTTCTTCGGCCGGATCGCGCTCTTCGTCCGGCAGGTGATCGGCGAGCTCCGCAAGGTCGTCACGCCGACCCGTCAGGAGCTGTTGAACTACACGCTCGTGGTGCTGGGGTTCGTCATAGTGATGATGGTGGTCGTGTTCGTCCTCGACTTCCTCTTCGGGACCGGCGTCGGCTGGGTCTTCGGCGGGACGTCCACCACCAAGTAGGCCTGGGTCCGCAGACTTCTGGCCCGGAACCGGGAGACCGGGACGGGGCAGGGTGTGCGGATGAGCCATTTAAGTCGCAACGAGTAAGTCGCACGAGGAAAGCAGGAGACTAAGTGTCTGAGCACGAGCTCGAGGATCGCGGGACCGAGCACGAGGAGTCGGCATTCGAGCCGGCCTTCTCCGACGCCGCTGCGCCCGTTGCCCCTGCCGCTTCCCACGACGAGGCCGGCGACGACGAGGTCCTCTCCGACGCGGCCGAGTCCGCAGCCCCGGCCGAGGCCGAGGAGGCTCCGGCTGAGGAGGCCGAGGAGGTTCCGGCTGAGGAGGCCGCCCCCGCCGAGGAGGCCGCGCACGACGACGCCGCCCCCGCGGGCGAGGACGTCGCCGAGGGCGCGGAGGCCGCCGAGGAGATCGACCCGGCCGAGGCCGCCGCGAAGGCTGCCGAGGACTTCCGGGCCAAGCTGCGCCGCCAGCCGGGCGACTGGTACGTCATCCACTCCTACGCGGGCTACGAGAACCGCGTGAAGTCGAACCTCGAGACCCGCATCCAGACGCTGGACATGGAAGACTACATCTTCGAGATCCAGGTCCCGATGGAGGAAGTCGTCGAGATCAAGAACGCCCAGCGCAAGATCGTGAACCGGGTCCGCATCCCGGGCTACGTGCTCGTGCGCATGGACCTCACCGACGCCTCGTGGGGCGCCGTCCGCCACACCCCGGGCGTCACCGGCTTCGTGGGCAACGCCCACAATCCGGTCCCGCTGACCCTCGACGAGGTCTTCTCGATGCTCGCCCCGGTGTTCGAGCAGGAGCAGGCCGCCGAGGCGAAGGCCGCGGGCAAGGCGGGCCAGAAGGCCCAGGCCGCCCCGGTCGCCGTCGACTTCGAGGTCGGCGAGTCGGTCATCGTCAAGGAGGGCCCGTTCGAGACCCTCCCGGCGACCATCTCGGAGATCAAGCCCGAGTCGCAGACCCTCGTGGTCCTCGTCTCGATCTTCGAGCGCGAGACCCCCGTGACGCTGGCGTTCAACCAGGTCGCGAAGATCTAGGACGCTGCACAGCGGCGCGGGCCGTACAATTGAAGACTTCGCCCCGGGACCGGATGCCTACCGGTGCCGGGGCGGTGGACTGCCTCGCCATGGCGGTCACCACCTGGGCGGCGCTCCTGCTGCTCCAGGAAGCGTAAGGAAGAAAAGGACCCTACATTGGCTCCCAAGAAGAAGGTCACCGGCCTCATCAAGCTGCAGATCCAGGCAGGCGCCGCCAACCCGGCCCCGCCGATCGGTCCTGCGCTCGGCCAGCACGGTGTGAACATCATGGAGTTCTGCAAGGCGTACAACGCCGCAACGGAATCCCAGCGCGGCAACGTCATCCCCGTGGAGATCACGGTCTACGAGGACCGCTCCTTCACGTTCATCACCAAGACCCCGCCGGCCGCCGAGCTGATCAAGAAGGCTGCGGGCGTCCAGAAGGGCTCCGCGACCCCGCACACCGTGAAGGTCGCCAAGCTCTCCGACGCCCAGGTCGAGGAGATCGCCAAGACCAAGCTCGAGGACCTCAACGCGAACGACGTCGAGGCCGCGAAGAAGATCATCGCCGGCACCGCCCGCTCCATGGGCATCACCGTCGAGGGCTAGACCCTCACTGACCGGGGTTTCGGCTCCGCTCAACCACCGGGGCCATCGCCCCACCTGAGAAGTCCGTGGCAGGGCCGAGCGCGGCCCACAATGACCACACCTGCACAAGGAGATCAAGAGCAGCATGGCAAAGCGCAGCAAGGCATACCAGGCAGCGGCCGAGAAGATCGAGGCCGGCAAGGTCTACGCACCGGCCGAGGGCGTCGCCCTGGCCAAGGAGATCAACCCGTCGAAGACGGACGCGACCGTTGAGGTCGCGTTCCGCCTCGGCGTCGACCCGCGCAAGGCGGACCAGATGGTCCGCGGCACGGTCATCCTCCCGCACGGCACGGGCAAGACCGCCCGCGTCGTCGTGTTCGCGACCGGCGACAAGGCGGCGGCCGCCGAGGCCGCCGGCGCCGACGTGGTGGGCTCGGACGACCTGATCGAGCGCATCCAGGGCGGCTGGACGGACTTCGACGCCGCCGTTGCCACCCCGGAGCTCATGGGCAAGGTCGGCCGCCTCGGCAAGATCCTCGGCCCGCGCAACCTCATGCCGAACCCGAAGACCGGCACGGTGACCCCGGACGTGGCCAAGGCCGTGAACGAGATCAAGGGCGGCAAGATCGACTTCCGCGTCGACAAGCACTCGAACCTGCACTTCATCATCGGCAAGACCTCGTTCGACGCGCGTCAGCTCGCCGAGAACTACGCGGCCGCGCTCGACGAGGTGCTCCGCCTCAAGCCGTCCGCCTCGAAGGGCCGCTACATCCAGAAGGCCACCGTCGCCACGACGTTCGGCCCCGGCGTCCCGGTCGACCCGAACGCCACCAAGGTGATCATCGAGGGCTGACCCGGCTCACTCGCACCCCTGACGAGGGCCCCCTTCCCGCTGTGGAAGGGGGCCCTCGTGCGTTCCCGCGCGGCCGGTCGGAGCGCGGCTAGACTGGCGCACATGAGCGCTGACTACCGCATCGAGCGGCTGCGCCTGCCCCCGAGCCTCGCGGGGCCGGGGGCCGAGGAGTTCTTGGAGTTCTCGCGCCTCACGGACGCCGTGCAGCGGCAGATCTGGGGCCACGAGGACCGCTGTTCGCCGCCGGAGTACCGGCTGCGGGTGTGGCGGGACTCGCCGTACGACGAGACGGTCCTGCTCTTCGCCCGCGCGGGCGGGCGGATGGCCGGCCGCGCCTGGTGCCGGGTCTCCCTCAAGGAAGACCGGGACCGGGCCACCGTCCGCGCCGAGGTCCTGGACGAGTTCTCGCGACGGGGGCTGGGACGGGCCCTGCTGGAGGCCGCCCTCGAGGAGGCACGACGTCGGGGCCGCACCGTCGTGGATGCGTTCACCGAGCACCCCGTCCCTGCCTCGCGCCGGACCGGCGTCGGCGCGACCCCGGCCGATCCCGGCGCGGTGGTGCCCTCGACCGGCACGGGGGCCCTCGCCGTCGGGGAGCGGCCGGTGCGGTTCGCCCGCGCGGCCGGGTTCTCGCTGAACCAGGTGGTGCGCTTCAGCGAGCTGGACCTCGCGGCGCACGACGGCGCGTGGCCGGCCCTCGCGGCGGCGGCCTCCGCGAGGGCGTCGGAGGAGTACGAGCTCATGACGTGGGAGGGCGTCCCGCCAGAGCACCGGGCGGGGATGGCGGAGCTGTTCGCCCGCATGTCGGTGGACGCGCCCCAGGGGGAGTCGCGGACCGACGCCGCGGTGTGGGACGCCGAGCGCGTCGCGGCGCTGGACCGCATGCTCGCCGAGGCCGGGACGGTGCCGCTGTACGCGGCTGCGCGCCACCGGGTCACCGGGCGATTCGCCGCCTACACCTCGCTGTGGGTCCGCCGCGGCAAGGAGGCCGTCGCGGACCAGGACGACACGCTGGTGGCCAGCGGCCACCGCGGCCGGTCCCTCGGGATGTGGATCAAGCTCGCGAACCTCGCCCAGTACCGCGCCAAGTACCCGGCCGCGCGGAAGGTCGTGACCTTCAACGCCGAGGAGAACGCGCACATGCTCGCGATCAACGAGGCCATCGGCTTCCGCCCCGCCGGGCACGATGGCGAGTGGTACCGGAGCCTGCCGTGAACCGCCGCGGTGCCGAGCCCGCGCAGCGGCCGCCGCGCGAGCGGCTGCGGCCCGAGCCGACCGCCACAGCGGTGGAGGCGCGGGCGCTCGCCACGGGCCTCGTGGCAGCGGCGGCGGGCCTGGCGCTGGCGCTCGTCGCGTTCGCCGGGCGCCGGCCCGCGCTCTCGGGAGACCACGGCGTGGGGGACGTCGCCGCACTCGTGGCCGGGGCCGCGGCCCTCCTCGCCTTCCCGGTCGCCTACCGTCTCTCGTACGCCGATCCGGACCGGCGCTGGCTCGCCGACCGGCCGCTATGGCGGCGGCTGTTGGGCACCGTGGCCCTCGCGTTCGCGCAGGCCGCGATCGCGTTCATGGTCGCGTGGGCCAGCTTCCAGATCTTCCAGCGCGCGTTCACGGGGCTGACGCTGGACACCTTCGCGGCGTCCCTCCTGACCGCTGTGTCGGCGGCGCTCGCGGCCTACACCGCCTACCAGTCGGGCTCGCGCATGGACAGCTACGCGCTCTCGAACCTCCTCGCGACCTTCCTGGGCGCAGGGATCCTCACCTCGATGGTGACGACGAGCCGCTCCAACTGGTGGGAGGTCAACTTCAGCGTGCTCGGCGCCGCCGACTACGGGGTGGCGCTGGCCTTCAACGCGACCCTCGTGACGGCCGGGGTCGTGATCGCGCTCCTCGCGGAGTACATGACGCGCGACCTGCGCGCCCTCGATGCACACCGGAGGCGGGCCGGCCTTGCCACCGCCCCCACGCGTGAGCGGCCGCTGCTGACGTGCCTGGTGCTGATGGGTGCCCTCCTCGTGTGCACCGGCCTCATTCCCGTGGACGTGTTCATGGGGGCGCACAACACGATGGCGACGTCCATGGCCGCGGCCTTCACGCTGCTCCTCGTCCGGACCCCGGCGTGGGTCCCGGGGCTCAGCCGGACGTTCTACGCGGCAGGCTACGCACTGCTGGGCGCGGCCGTGGTCTCGGTCATGCTCTGGTGGCCGCTCGGGTACTACAACATGACCGCGATGGAGCTCGTGATCGCCGGCGTCGTGCTGGCCTGGCTCGTCCTCTTCACGCGCAACGTCGCGGCCGCGGTCGAGGACGTGCGGCACGAGGACGTCGCGTCCTGAAATCCGCCTCGGATTAGCGCATATTTCCCTTCGCTAGCAGACGTCCCCTTCACGGGCCGCTCGGGGCCTCCCTAGAGTGTGGCCCATGGCAGCCGGACCGATCCGACCAGGGCTCGATGGCAGTGCCTCCGACGCGATGCTCGCGATGGGGCGCTTCTTCACGCGGTGGGAGGAGACAGACGACGCCAGGGCGGTCTTCCGAGAGGGCGGCCGCGCGGGCGACGTGTTCTACCGGGACCGATGGAGCCACGACAAGGTGGTCCGCTCGACCCACGGCGTCAACTGCACCGGATCGTGCTCGTGGAAGGTGTACGTCAAGGACGGCATCATCACGTGGGAGTCGCAGCAGACCGACTACCCCTCCGTTGGCCCTGACCGGCCCGAGTACGAGCCGAGGGGCTGCCCGCGCGGCGCCGCGTTCTCCTGGTACACGTACTCGCCGACCAGGGTCCGCTACCCGTACGTGCGCGGGCCGCTGCTGGAGATGTACCGCGAGGCCAAGCAGCGTCTCGGCGATCCGGTGGCCGCGTGGGCGGACATCGTCTCGGACCCCGAGCGGCGCCGCCGGTACCAGCAGGCCCGCGGCAAGGGCGGCCTCGTGCGCGCGAGCTGGGCCGAGGCGGTCGAGATCGCCGCCGCGGCGCACGTCCACACGATCAAGGCCTACGGCCCGGACCGCTGCTCGGGCTTCTCCCCCATCCCGGCGATGTCGATCGTGAGCCACTGCGTGGGCACGCGCTTCATCCAGCTCATCGGCGGGGTCATGACGAGCTTCTACGACTGGTACGCGGACCTGCCCGTGGCGAGTCCGCAGGTCTTCGGGGACCAGACGGACGTCCCCGAGTCCGGCGACTGGTGGGACTCGACCTACCTCATGATGTGGGGCTCCAACGTGCCGGTCACCCGCACGCCGGATGCGCACTGGATGGCCGAGGTCCGCTACCGGGGCACCAAGGTGGTCACGGTCAGCCCCGACTACGCGGACAACACCAAGTTCGCGGACGAGTGGATGGCGCCGCAGGCGGGCACGGACGCGGCCCTCGCGATGGCGATGGGGCACGTGATCCTCAAGGAGTTCTACGCGGACCGCGAGGTGCCGTTCTTCACCGACTTCGCCAAGCGCTACACCGACCTGCCGTTCCTCGTCACGCTCGTCCCCTCGCCGGACGGGACCGGCCTCGTGCCCGGCAAGTTCCTCACCGCCGCCGACGTCCCGGGCCACGAGGATGAGGCCGACGCCGCGTGGAAGACCGTCCTGCTGGACGCGGCCACCGGCGCCCCGGTGGTGCCGAATGGCTCCATCGGCTTCCGCTACAACTCCACCGACGAGGGGCGCTGGAACCTCGATCTGGGCGACGTAGACCCGCTGCTGACCCTGCACCCGCGCCAGGAGGCCGACGGCGGCGGCCCCGCCTCGCCGTCGTCCGTCCGGGACGCCGCCGAGGTGATGCTGCCGTGCTTCGAGGCGGCCGACGGCACCGGCTCGGTGCTGCGGCGGGGCGTCCCCGTGCGCGCGGTCGCCGGGAAGACGGTCACCACCGTGTTCGACCTCATGCTCGCCCAGTACGGCGTGGGCCGCCCCGGGCTGCCGGGGGAGTGGCCCGAGGGGTACGGCGACGCGTCCGCGCCCTACACCCCGGCGTGGCAGGAGGGCATCACCAACGTCCCGATGGCCCAGTGCGAGCGGATCGCGCGGGAGTTCGCCCGCAACGCCGAGCAGTCGGGCGGCCGGTCCATGGTGATCATGGGCGCGGGCATCTGCCAGTGGTTCCACGGCGATGTGACATACCGCGCCGTCCTCTCGCTCCTGCTCCTGACCGGCTCGATGGGCCGCAACGGCGGCGGGTGGGCGCACTATGTGGGCCAGGAGAAGACGAGGCCGCTCACGGGGTGGGTCTCGCTCGCGAACGCGCTCGACTGGTCGCGGCCGCCGCGGACCATGACGGGCACCTCGTACTGGTACATGCACACCGGGCAGTGGCGCAACGACGGCTACTCGGCCGCCTCGCTCATCTCCCCCCTCGCGGAGGGGAACCTCGAGGGCATGCATACCGCGGATGCCATCGCCCAGTCGGCGCGCCTCGGCTGGATGCCGTTCTATCCGCAGTTCGGCCGCAGCCCCCTCGACGTCGCGGACGAGGCCGTCGCGGCCGTCGAGGCCGGCGTCGCGGAGTCCGAGGCCGCGTACGTGGCCGCCCAGCTCAAGGGCGGCACCCTGCGCTCGGCGATCGAGGACGTCGACGCGCCCGAGAACTGGCCGCGCACCCTCGTGCTGTGGCGGTCGAACCTCCTCGGCTCCTCGGCCAAGGGCAACGAGTACTTCCTCAAGAACCTGCTCGGCACGCACCACAACGTCATGGGCACCCAGCTCGAACCGGGCATGCCGCGACCCCGGGACGTCGCCTGGCACGAGCAGACGCCCGAGGGCAAGCTCGACCTGCTGATGTCCGCGGACTTCCGCATGACCTCCACGACGCTGCTCTCCGACGTCGTCTTCCCCGCCGCGACCTGGTACGAGAAGCACGACCTCTCCTCGACCGACATGCACCCGTACGTGCACGCGTTCAGCCCGGCGATCGACCCGCCGTGGGAGACGAAGACGGACTTCGAGATGTTCCACCTCCTCGCGCAGGAGTTCTCCCGGCAGGCCCGGACGCACCTGGGCGTGCGCCGGGACCTGGTTGCCGTCCCCCTCCAGCACGACACCCCGGGCCAGCTCGCCCAGCCCGGGGGAGTGGTGCGCGACTGGCGGGATCCGGACGTTCCCGCGGTGCCGGGCGCGACGATGCCGCAGGTGACCGTCGTGGAGCGGGACTACACCGCGATCGGGGAGAAGATCGCGGCCATCGGCCCCCTGGCGGCCGAGAAGGGATTCACGGTCAAGGGCGTCACGTTCGAGCTCGACCACGCGCTCAACCGGCTCGCCCATGCCAACGGGGTCATGTCCCACGGCGTCGCGGCCGGCCTGCCGGCGATCGACACCGACGCAAAGCTCGCCGAGGCGATCCTGACCTTCTCCGGGACCACGAACGGCGAGCTCGCGGTCCAGGGCTTCAAGCACCTCGAGCGGCGCACCGGCCGGCGGCTCGCGGATCTCGCGGGGGGCTCGGAGGAGAAGGCGATCCGCTTCGCCGACACGCAGGCGGGCCCGGTCCCCGTCATCACCTCGCCCGAGTGGTCAGGCTCCGAGACCGGCGGGCGCAGGTATGCCCCGTTCACGATCAACGTCGAGCGGCTCAAGCCCTGGCACACGCTCACGGGGCGCATGCACTTCTTCCTCGACCACGACTGGGTGCGCGACCTCGGCGAGGCGCTGCCGATCTACCGGCCCCCGCTGGACATGCACCGGCTCTTCGGCGAGCCCCGCCTCGGCCAGGACGGCATGGAGGTCACGGTCCGGTTCCTCACCCCGCACAGCAAGTGGTCCATCCACTCCGAGTACCAGGACAACCTGTTCATGCTCTCGCTCTCCCGCGGCGGCCCCACGTGCTGGATGAGCGCCGAGGACGCCGCGGCGCTCGACGTCTCGGACAACGACTGGATCGAGTGCGTCAACGCGAACGGGGTGTTCGTGGGGCGGGCGATCGTGAGCCATCGCATGCCGGCCGGCGTCGTGTACGTCTACCACGCCCAGGAGCGCACCATCGATGTGCCCAAGTCCGAGGCAACGGGCCGCCGCGGCGGGATCCACAACTCGGCGACGCGCCTCCTGGTCAAGCCGACCCACCTCGTCGGCGGGTACGCGCACCTCGCGTACGCCTTCAACTACCTCGGCCCGACGGGCAACCAGCGCGACATGGTCAGCACGATCCGCAAGCGTTCGCAGGAGGTCACGTACTGATGGGAACCCCGATCCGGAAGGCGGCACCATGAGGGTCATGGCCCAGGTGGGCATGGTGATGAACCTGGACAAGTGCATCGGCTGCCACACATGCTCGGTCACGTGCAAGCAGGCGTGGACGAACCGGGCGGGCACCGAGTACGTGTGGTTCAACAACGTGGAGACCCGCCCCGGGCAGGGCTACCCGCGCCAGTACGAGGACCAGGAGCGGTGGCGCGGCGGCTGGGAGCTCAACCGGCGCGGCAGGCTCCGGCTCAAGGGCGGCGGCCGCGTCAAGAAGCTCCTGGGCATCTTCGCGAGCCCGGTCCAGCCCGAACTCGAGGACTACTACGAGCCCTGGACCTACGACTACCGGACCCTCATCGAGGCCCCGCTCGGGGACGACTTCCCGGTGGCCCGGCCCAAGTCCCTCATCACGGGGGAGGACACCAAGGTCACGTGGAGCGCGAACTGGGACGACGACCTCGGCGGCGCCCCGCAGAAGGGCGAACTCGACCCGATCGTCGCCAAGCTGCGGCGCAGCGCGGAGCTGCGCGAAGAGGCCAGCGAGAAGATCAGGTTCGAGTTCGAGAAGACGTTCATGTTCTACCTGCCGCGGATCTGCGAGCACTGCCTGAACCCCTCGTGCATGGCCTCGTGCCCCTCGGGGGCGATCTACAAGCGGGCCGAGGACGGGATCGTGCTCGTGGACCAGGACCGCTGCCGCGGGTGGCGCCAGTGCATCACCGGCTGCCCGTACAAGAAGATGTACTTCAACCACAAGAGCGGCAAAGCCGAGAAGTGCACCTTCTGCTATCCGCGCGTCGAGATCGGCCTGCCGACCGTGTGCTCCGAGACGTGCGTGGGCCGGCTGCGGTACCTCGGCATCTTCCTGTACGACGTCGACGCCGTCACCGCCGCGGCGTCGACCCCCGACCCGCAGGACCTCTACCGGGCCCAGCTCGACCTGCTCCTGGACCCCTCCGACCCGGAGGTCATCGCCGCCGCCCGGCGGGACGGGATCCCCGAGGACTGGCTCGATGCGGCCCGGCGCTCGCCGATCTACCAGCTCGCCAAGGTCTACCAGGTCGCGCTGCCGCTGCACCCCGAGTACCGCACCATGCCGATGGTCTGGTACGTCCCGCCGCTCTCGCCGATCGTGGACCTGCTCTCCAGCCAGGGCCACGACGCCGAGGACGCCGGCACCCTCTTCGGCGCCATCGACGCCCTGCGGATCCCCTCCGAGTACCTCGCCGAGCTGTTCACCGCCGGGGACACCGCGGTCATCGACGGCGTGCTCCGCCGGCTCGCGGCCATGCGCGCCTACATGCGGGGCATCTCCCTCGGCACGGGCGCGGACGAGTCGATCGCCGAGAGCGTCGGCATGGACGGCCGGACGATGCAGGAGATGTACCGGCTCATGGCCATCGCCAAGTATGCCGAGCGCTACGTCATCCCGAAGGCGCACGTCGAGCAGGCCCACAACCTCGAGGAGATGGGCTGCTCGCTGGACTTCGAGGAGGGACCGGGCATGTACCCCTCGGACTCCTTCGGCGAGGGCAGCGGCAGGCCCGTGCCGGTCGCCGTCGAGACCTTCCACGCCCTCAAGCAGCGCCAGAGCTCCGACGGCGAGGTCCAGCCGGGGACCCTCCGCGGGCGCGTGAACCTGCTCAACTGGGACGGCCGCGGCGTCCCGGAGGGCATCTTCCCGCCGAAGGGAGACGGCGATGCGGACCACTGAGGCCCGGGTCCTCTACGCCGCCGCCGCGGTGCTGCTCGACTACCCGGACGCCCGCGTGCGGGACGCGCTGCCCACGCTTCGGGCGGCGCTCGCGGAGCAGCCGGGCCCGCTGCCGCGGCTCCTCGGGGCCACCGCCGCGCAGATCGCGGACGACGCCGAGCCGGTCGCCTGCCGCCGCTACGTGGACACCTTCGACCTCTCCCGTCGTCACGCCCTGCACCTGACCTACTGGACCGACGGGGACACGCGGCGCCGCGGCGAGGCGCTGGCCCGCTTCAAGCAGACGTACCGGGACAGCGGCTGGCTCGTGGACCTCGGCGGCGAGCTGCCCGACTTCCTCCCGCTCGTCCTCGAGTTCACCGCCCGGGTCGACTACGCCGTGGGCCGGTCCCTCCTAGCTGAGTACCGGGCCAGCCTCGAGCTCCTGCGGCTCGAGCTCGCCGCCGATGCTCCCGTCTACGCGCCCGTGCTCGAGGCGGTGTGCGCGACCCTGCCCGGCCCGTCCCCGGCGACCCGGGCCGAGGCGATGGCCCTCGCCGGGCCGCCCCCGGCCGAGCAGGTGGGCCTCGAGCCGTTCGATCCCCGCCTCCTGCCCCTGACGACGGTGGCCGCGGCCAGCACGGTGGTTGAGCGGAGCGCAGCGGAGTCGAAACCCGCACTCCGAGAAGGGGCCCGCTGATGGACGTCCTGCTCTGGGGAGTCGCCCCCTACCTCATGGTGCTGATCCTCGTCGGCGGCAGCATCTGGCGGTACCGGTACGACCAGTTCGGGTGGACCACCCGCTCCTCCCAGCTCTACGAGTCGCGACTGCTGAGGATCGGGTCGCCGCTGTTCCACTACGGGCTCGTGTTCGTCATCGCCGGGCACTTCGTGGGCCTCGTGATCCCCAAGTCCTGGACCGAGGCGGTCGGCATGTCCGAGACGCTCTACCACGGGCTCGCCCTGTCCGTGGGCCTCATCGCGGGGGTCTCCACACTGCTCGGCATCGTGCTGCTCATCGTGCGGCGGCGCCGCACCGGTCCGGTCTTCATGGCCACCACCCGCAACGACAAGGCCATGTACATCTTCCTCGTCGGCGCGATCGCGCTCGGGGTGTGGACCACCCTCGTCTCCGCAGCCCAGCCCGGCTCGGCCGCGTTCGACTACCGCGAGACCGTGAGCCCCTGGTTCCGCTCGCTGTTCGTGTTCCAGCCGGACGTCGCGTCGATGGCGGCGGCGCCGATGGAGTTCAAGTGGCACACCGTGGTGGGGATGGTCCTGTTCGCGCTGTGGCCGTTCACCCGGCTCGTCCACGCGCTCACGGCGCCGTTCCACTACCTGTTCCGCCCCTACATCGTCTACCGCACCCGCGACGAGGGCGCGGCGCCCGGCGCCCGGGGGACCCGGCGGGGCTGGGAGACCACAGGGACCCGCGACCGCGACCGCTGAGCCCACAGGAGGAGCCGTGAGCACCGCACCCGATCCGTCCGCCCGACCCATCTCGGATGCCGCGGCGCCCGGCGCACCACGGCCCGGCGCCGCCCGGAACCTGACCCTGGCCACCCTTGCCTCGGTGGTGGGCTTCTGGGGCTGGACGGTCATCGCGCCCCTGGGCACGCGCTACGCGCACGATCTGGGGCTCAACGCGGCACAGACCGGGGCTCTCGTCGCGATGCCCGTGCTCGTGGGCGCCGTCGGCAGGGTGCCGGTGGGCGTCCTGACCGACAGGTTCGGGGGCAGGCGGCTGCTGACCGTCATCCTCGTGGTGACGGCCCCACTGGTCCTGCTCGTCGCGCTCGCCGGGAGCCTGAAGTCCTACGCGCTCCTGCTCGTCGTCGGGTTCTTCCTCGGGGTCGCGGGAACGGTGTTCACCGCCGGGATCCCCTTCTCGGCGGCGTGGTATCCGAGGGCCAGGCAGGGGTTCGCGACCGGGATCTTCGGGATGGGCATGGGCGGCACGGCGCTCTCGGCATTCCTGACCCCCCGGCTCGTCACCTCGGTCGGGTACTGGACCACCCACATCGTCATCGCCGCCCTGCTCCTGGCCATGGCGGCGGTCGTCTTCTTCTTCATGCGCGAGTCTCCGACGTGGACCCCGGTCACGCACGGCAGCTTCGGCAAGCTGGTCGCCGCCGCCAGGATGCCCGTGACCTGGCAGCTCTGCTTCCTCTATGCCGTCGTCTTCGGCGGCTTCGTCTCGTTCAGCACGTACCTTCCCACGTACCTGAGGGACATCTACAGCTTCGACCTCACGGCCGCGGGGACGCGCACGGCGGGCTTCGCGCTCGCGGCTGTCATCGCGCGGCCGATCGGCGGCATCATCGCGGACCGCATCGGGCCGAGGTCGGTGGTGCTCGTCTCGCTCGCCGGAGTCGCGGTCCTCGCCTTCGTCGTGAACATGCAGCCGCCCCCCGAGGTCCCCACCGGTCTGACCTTCCTGGCCATGGCGGCGGCCCTCGGCTTCGGCACCGGTGGCGTCTTCGCCTGGGTCGGGACGCAGGCTCCCGCCGGCACCGTGGGCGCGGTGACCGGTGTGGTCAGCGCGGCCGGCGGCCTCGGCGGCTACTTCCCGCCCCTCGTCATGGGCGCCACGTACAACGCGCAGCAGCACTCGTACGCGATCGGGCTCCTGCTCCTCGTCGCCACGGCGCTCGCGGCCCTCGTGCTGGCGGCCCTCATGGGCCGGAAGCGGCGCGCATCCCCCACCCGTTGAGGGGTCATGTCCCTGCGCTGAGGGGTCATGTCCCTGCGCTCCCGAGTGCGAGACTGGGGCCATGCTGCTCGACGAGCTCGTCTCCACCGCCGAGGCGGTCGCGTCCACCCGGTCCCGGAAGGCCAAGGTCGAGGCGCTCGCGGGACTCCTGCGCCGCCTCGGCGCCGAATCGCCGGACGAGCTCGCCATCGCGGTCGGCATGCTCGTCGCGAAGCCCCGCCAGGGCAGGGTCGGCGTCGGCTGGCGCGGGCTCGCCCGCACCCGCGGCGCGGTGCCGGCCTCCGAGCAGCCGTCGATCACGGTGGGAGAGTTCGACGCGCTGCTCGACCGCCTCGCCGGCACGTCCGGGGCCGGGTCGCAGGCGGCGCGCACCGACCTGCTGTCGGCCGCCCTGCGGCGCGCCACGGAACGTGAGCAGCGCTTCATCGTCGGGGTGCTGCTCGGCGAGCTGCGCACCGGAGCCCTCGAGGGCGTGCTGGTGGACGCCCTCGCCGCCGCCGGCGGCCGGCCACTCGCCCTCGTCCGGCGGGCAGCGATGCTCTCGGGGGAACTGGGCGAGACCGCCCGGATCGCGGTCACGGGAACCGAGGACGAGCTCTCCGGCCTCGGTCTGCTCGTCGGCAGGCCCGTGCTGCCCATGCTCGCCGCCTCGGCGGCGACGCCCACCGAGGCGCTGGCCACGACGGGGGAGGCCTCCGTCGAGTTCAAGCTCGACGGCGCGCGCATCCAGGTCCATCGCGCAGGGGAGAGCGTGCGGGTCTTCACCCGGAGCCTGGCCGAGATCACGCACCGGGTGCCCGAGATGGTCGAGGCGGTGCGGACGCTGCCCGTGCGGGACGTCATCCTCGACGGCGAGACGCTCACCCTCGATGAGGGCGGAATGCCCCGGCCGTTCCAGGAGACGATGTCCCGCTTCGGCGCCGAGCGGGCGGGGGAGGCCGTCCTGCGGCCCTGGTTCTTCGACGTCCTGCACGTCGACGGCAGGGACCTCCTCGACGAGCCCCTGGCCGTGCGCCGCGCGGAGCTCGCGAGGTTCGCCCCGGGGCTCATCGTCCCGGGCGAGGTGACCGGCGACCCGGATGCGGCCGAGCGGATCTCCCGCGAAGCTCTCGCCGCGGGCCACGAGGGCGTGGTGGTGAAGGCCATCGGCTCCCTGTACTCGGCCGGGCGGCGGGGCTCGAGCTGGATCAAGGTCAAGCCGGTAGCGACGTACGACCTCGTGGTGCTCGCCGCCGAGTGGGGCAGCGGCCGGCGGCAGGGCTGGCTGTCCAACCTGCATCTGGGCGCCTACGATCCCACAGGCGAGTTCGGCGAGCCCGGCGGCCTCGTGATGGTCGGGAAGACCTTCAAGGGCCTCACCGACGACCTCCTGCGCTGGCAGACCGAGCGGTTCCTCGACATCGAGGCGCGCAGGGACGGCCACACGGTCTTCGTCGAGCCCACCACGGTCGTCGAGATCGCCATCGACGGCGTGCAGCGGTCGAGCCGCTACCCTGGCGGAGTCGCGCTGCGCTTCGCCCGGGTGAAGAGGTACCGGGACGACAAGGCGCCGGCGGCCGCCGACACCATCCAGTCTCTGCGGGCCCTGCTGCGGTAGGCGGGCCGGCCGCGGCGGCCGCGTGGCCGGCGTCGTCCGTCCCCCGATTTGGGCCGGCCGAGCATCGTCCCGTACAGTTGAAGCACCAAAGACCGCCGGTCGTTGGATCGTGCGTGCCGAGAAGCGGCCCGCACCTCCACCGAAGGTCCCCGATTTCGTGGGGCGGCCTGCGCAGGTGAACTGAGCGAACGCTCGCGGCCCACGGCCGCGCAGACCACGCCCCGTGCACTTGCGCGGGGCGTTTGACGTTTCACGGGCCCGCCCCCACCGGCTTCTGTTCCCCGGAAGGAGGGTTATGGCAACGCCTACCAAGGTGGCAGCTGTCGAGGAGATCACCAAGGATTTCCAGGAGTCGAACGCTGCAGTCCTGACCGAATACCGTGGGCTCTCCGTCGCGCAGCTCAAGCAGCTGCGTCGTTCGCTCGGCACCGACAACAAGTTCTCGGTCGTCAAGAACTCCCTGACCGCCATCGCTGCCAAGGAAGCGGGTGTCGACGCGTTCGACGGCCAGCTCGCCGGCCCCACCGCGATCGCGTTCATCAAGGGTGACGCCGTTGCGGCTGCCAAGAGCCTGACCGACTTTGCCAAGGACAACAAGCAGCTGGTCATCAAGACCGGCTTCTTCGAGGGCAAGGCGCTCGACGCGAGCGAGGTCGCCGCACTGGCGGCCCTGGAGTCCCGCGAGCTGCAGCTCGCACGGGTTGCGGGTGTCCTCAAGGCGCCCATGGCCGCGGCTGCGCGCATCATCGACGCCCTGCGTCTCAAGCTCGAGGAGGAGGGCGGCGCTCCGGCTGCTGCCGAGGCTCCCGCTGCTGAGGCCGAGGCCCCCGCTGCTGAGGAGGCTGCGGCTGACGCCGACGCCGCCCCGGCCGCTGCCGAAGAGAACTGATTCTCTTCCCCCACCCCCATACTCTCGGCGCCCCGCCCACTGCGGGCGGACGCCACCCAAGTGAAAGGACGCCAACCATGGCGAAGCTCACCCAGGACGAGCTGATCGAGGCCTTCAAGGAGCTCTCCATCATCGAGCTCTCCGAGTTCGTGAAGAAGTTCGAGGAGGTCTTCGAGGTCACCGCTGCTGCGGTCGCCGTCGCCGGCCCCGCGGGCGGTGGCGAGGCCGCTGCCGAGGAGGAGAAGACCTCCTTCGACGTCATCCTCGAGGCCGCTGGCGACAAGAAGATCGCGGTCATCAAGGAGGTGCGCGCCCTTACCTCCCTCGGTCTGAAGGAGGCCAAGGACCTCGTTGACTCCGCTCCCAAGGCCGTCCTCGAGGGCGCGACCAAGGAAGCTGCCGACAAGGCCAAGGAGACCCTCGAGGCCGCCGGCGCCACCGTCACCCTCAAGTAGGTTCTTCCCGCTTGACCCAGGGCCCAGGCTCTGGAACCAGGGCCCCGCAGTCCGCCACGGACTGCGGGGCCCTTCCGCGTCTCCGCCCCCGGCTCACCCCGCCGAGGTCACCCCGTGGGGGCGCGAGGTCACCCCGTGGGATCAGGCGGGCTCGCTGATGTCGGCCACGGTCGCGCCGAGCGCGGCGAACAGCTCCTCGGCGTCCACGAACGCACTGAGCCCGTGCGCGCCGGCACCGAGGGACACGCGGCCCGAGACCGACGCGTCGGCCCACACCGGCCACGCCGTGGAGGATCCGAGCGGCGTGATCGTGCCGCGTTCGTAGCCGGTCGCCGCGAGGGCCACGTCGGCCGGCGGCATCGAGAGCCGGTTGACCCCGAGCAGGCCCCGCAGCTTGGGCCAGGAGATCTGCCGGTCGCCCGGGATGAGCGCGAATAGGAACGTGCCGTCGGGGTGCTTGACCACGAGCGACTTCACGATCTCCCGCGGCTCGATCCCGAGGTTCGCCGCGGCCTCCTCGAGGCTCCGGGCGCGCCCGCGCGGGGCCACCTGGACGTCCAGCCCGTGGGCGGCGGCGCCGGCGAGGAACCTCGCGTGCCCGTCGCCCGAGGCGGCCGACGCTGGCCTCTCGCCTGCCGCGGGAGGCGACCCCGCGCCGTCGTGCGTCACTGCTGCCCCCTCAGTCCCGGTAGAGGAGGAGTGCCTCGCCCTGGCCGCCGCCGCCGCAGAGCGCCACGGCCGCCCTGCCGGAGCCGCGCCGGGCGAGCTCGTGGGCGGCATGGCCGGCGAGCCGGGCGCCCGAGGCGCCGATGGGGTGGCCGAGGGCGATCGCCCCGCCGTGGATGTTGCACTTCTCGAGGGGGTAGTCGAGGTCCTTGAGCGACTGGACGGCGACCGAGCCGAACGCCTCGTTGATCTCGATGAAGTCGAGGTCTGCGGTGGTCCACTGCGCGCGGGAGAGGGCCTGGGAGATGGCGTGGGACGGCTGCGAGTGGAGCGAGTTGTCCGGGCCGGCCACCTGCCCCGGCCTGCCGGCCACGGCGAGCCACTCCAGGCCGTGCTCCTCGGCGTAGGCGCGGCTGGTCAGGACCAGGGCGGCGGCGCCGTCGGAGAGGGGCGAGGAGTTGCCCGCGGTGATGGTGCCGTCGGCGGCGAAGGCGGCCCGCAGCGGGGCGAGGGTCTCGCGGGACGTGTTGGGCCGGACCCCCTCGTCGGCGGACAGGAGGATCGGGTCCCCCTTGCGCTGCTTGACCTCGATGGGGGCGATCTCCTCGTCGAAGACGCCCTCCTTCTGCGCGACCGCGGCGCGCACGTGCGAGGCGGCGGCGACCTCGTCCTGGGCTGCGCGGCCGATCCCGAGGGCGAGGTTCCGCATCTCCGTGGACAGGCCCATCGACTGCCCGTCGAACGCGTCCGTGAGGCCGTCGTGCGCGGCGACGTCGAGGGCGCCGACGGTGCCGTAGGTCCAGCCCTGGCGCGATCCGGGGAGCACGTGCGGGGCCCGGGACATCGACTCCTGGCCGCCTGCCACCACCACGGTGGCGTCCCCGGCGCGGATCATCCGGGCCGCGTCGATCACGGCCGTGAGGCCGGAGAGGCAGACCTTGTTGATGGTCACGCACGGCACGTCCCAGCCGACGCCCGCGCCGATCGCGCTCTGCCTCGCGGGGTTCTGCCCGGCGCCCGCCTGGAGCACCTGGCCCATGATCACCGCGTCCACGGCTTCGGCGCCCACGCGGGCGCGCGCGATCGCGGCCGAGATCGCGTGGGTGCCGAGCTCCACTGCGGTGAAGGAGACGAGCTGGCCGTTGAGGCGGCCCAGCGGCGTGCGCGCTGCGGACAGGATGACAACGTCGTCGTTGCTCATGGTGCTTCGCTCCCGGATCTGACGTGCCTGCGGTGCCTGGGGGTGCCCTCAGGCCCCTGTGGTGTCCATCAGGCTACAGCCCCAGACCCCCGGCAGCGCCAGAGGCCGCCCCGCGGGCCCCGGGTGTACAGTGTGGTTCGCGACCTGTTCGTAGGGCGGCCGGATCGACGGCGATTCCGGCCAACGCCACGGGGACACTTGACCCGACGCGCGGTGTGCGGTAGACACGTGCGCCCATCTGCGGTAGGATAAATCTTTGCGTTCTCCCTTTTAACAGCTGTTAACCGGTGGTGCCTTCATATAGCGGTGGGCTCTCGGGACGGTCACGCGGTCAACCATGAGGTTCTGCGGGCCAAGGCCCCGTCGGGGGAGGGTGCGGACAATCCTGAAGGTCTGTGGAAGGATCCCTCTTGGTCGCCTCGAGCACCTCTGAAACCCAAACCGCTACCACCGACGGTGCAAACCGCCGGCTCTCATTCGCCAAGATTCACGAACCGCTGGATGTTCCGAATCTCCTCGCCCTCCAGACCGAGAGCTTTGACTGGCTCGTCGGCAACGAGCGCTGGCAGGCCCGCGTGGCCGAGGCCCAGGCGAAGGGCGACGACAGCGTAGCGACGACGTCCGGCCTCTCGGACATCTTCGAGGAGATCTCCCCGATCGAGGACTTCCAGGGCACCATGTCCCTGAGCTTCTCGGACCCGGAGTTCGCCGATCCGAAGTTCACCATGGCGGAGTGCAAGGACCGCGACGCCACCTACTCGGCCCCGCTGTACGTCAAGGCCGAGTTCATGAACAACAACACGGGCGAGATCAAGCAGCAGACCGTGTTCATGGGCGACTTCCCGCTCATGACCGACAAGGGCACGTTCGTTGTCAACGGCACCGAGCGCGTCGTCGTCTCGCAGCTCGTCCGCTCCCCGGGCGCGTACTTCGAGCGCACCGCGGACAAGACGAGCGACAAGGACATCTTCACCGCGAAGATCATCCCCTCGCGCGGCGCCTGGTTCGAGCTCGAAATCGACAAGCGCGACCAGGTCGGCGTCCGCCTCGACCGCAAGCGCAAGCAGTCCGTGACCGTGCTGCTCAAGGCGCTCGGCTGGACCGAGGGCCAGATCCTCGAGGAGTTCGGCGAGTACGACTCGATCCGCGCCACCCTCGAGAAGGACACCACGGAGACCCGCGAGGACGCCCTCCTCGACATCTACCGCAAGCTCCGTCCGGGCGAGCCGCCGACGGTGGACGCCGCGCAGTCCCTCCTGGACAACCTTTACTTCAATGTCAAGCGCTACGACCTGGCGAAGGTCGGCCGCTACAAGATCAACCGCAAGCTCGGCATCGACCGCCCGCTCTCGGACCCGACGGCGTCCATCCTCCACATCGAGGACATCGTCGCCATGATCAAGTTCCTCGTGGCGCTCCACGCCGGCGAGAAGTCGATCAAGGGCACCCGCGACGGCGAGGAGATCGACGTCCGCGTCGAGGTCGACGACATCGACCACTTCGGCAACCGCCGCATCCGCGCGGTGGGCGAGCTCATCGAGAACCAGGTCCGCACCGGCCTGTCCCGCATGGAGCGCGTGGTCCGCGAGCGCATGACCACCCAGGACGTCGAGGCCATCACGCCGCAGACCCTGATCAACATCCGCCCGGTCGTCGCTGCGATCAAGGAGTTCTTCGGGACCTCGCAGCTCTCGCAGTTCATGGACCAGAACAACCCGCTCTCGGGCCTGACCCACAAGCGCCGCCTCTCGGCGCTCGGCCCCGGCGGCCTGTCCCGCGACCGCGCGGGCATGGAGGTCCGCGACGTGCACCCGTCGCACTACGGCCGCATGTGCCCCATCGAGACCCCTGAAGGCCCGAACATCGGCCTCATCGGCTCGCTCGCCTCCTACGGCCGCATCAACCCGTTCGGCTTCATCGAGACCCCGTACCGCAAGGTGTCCAACGGGATCGTCTCCGACCAGGTCGACTACCTCACGGCTGACGACGAGGCCGAGGTGCAGATCGCCCAGGCGAACTCGCCGCTGAACGAGGACGGCTCCTTCGCCGAGGAGATGGTCCTGGTCCGGCAGCGCGGCGGCGGCGGCGAGCCCACGCTCGTCCCGGCCGACGAGGTCGAGTACATGGACGTCTCCCCGCGCCAGATGGTCTCGGTCGCGACGGCCCTCATCCCGTTCCTCGAGCACGACGACGCCAACCGCGCCCTCATGGGTGCGAACATGCAGCGCCAGGCCGTGCCGCTCGTCCGCTCCGAGGCGCCGTTCGTCGGCACCGGCATGGAGCGCTCGGCCGCGGTGGACGCGGGCGACGTCGTCGTGGCCAAGAAGGCGGGCGTCGTCACCGAGGTCTCCGCGGACCTCGTGGTGATGCTCAACGACGATGGCACGGAGACGAACTACCGCATCGGCAAGTTCTCCCGCTCCAACCAGGGCAACTGCTACAACCACCGTGTTCTCGTGAACGAGGGGGACCGCCTCGAGCTCGGCGGCATCATCGCCGACGGGCCGGCCACCGACCAGGGCGAGCTCGCCCTCGGCCGGAACCTCCTCGTCGCGTTCATGTCGTGGGAGGGCCACAACTTCGAGGACGCGATCATCCTCAGCCAGCGGATCGTGGCCGAGGACGTCCTGTCCTCGATCCACATCGAGGAGCACGAGATCGATGCCCGCGACACCAAGCTGGGTGCCGAGGAGATCACGCGCGACATCCCGAACGTGTCCGAGGAGGTGCTTGCCCAGCTCGACGAGCGCGGCATCATCCACATCGGCGCCGAGGTCGAGGCCGGCGACATCCTGGTCGGCAAGGTCACCCCGAAGGGCGAGACCGAGCTGACCCCGGAGGAGCGCCTGCTGCGCGCGATCTTCGGCGAGAAGTCCCGCGAGGTGCGCGACACGTCCCTGAAGGTCCCCCACGGCGAGTCCGGCACGGTCATCGGCGTGCGCGTGTTCGACCGCGACAACGACGACGAGCTGCCCCCGGGCGTCAACCAGCTCGTGCGCGTCTACGTGGCCGCCAAGCGCAAGATCACCGACGGCGACAAGCTCGCCGGCCGCCACGGCAACAAGGGCGTCATCTCCAAGATCCTGCCGGTCGAGGACATGCCGTTCCTCGCCGACGGGACCCCGGTCGACGTCGTCCTGAACCCGCTCGGCGTCCCCGGCCGCATGAACGTCGGCCAGGTCCTCGAGCTGCACCTGGGCTGGATCGCCAAGACCGGCTGGAAGGTCGAGGGCGAGCCGGACTGGATCAAGAACCTGCCGAACATGCCGCGCGAGACGGGCCCGAACCAGAACCTGGCCACCCCCGTGTTCGACGGCGCCCGCGAGGAGGAGATCTCGGGCCTGCTCGACTCCACCAATGTCACGCGTGACGGCCAGCGGCTGATCGGCGCCTCCGGCAAGGCCCAACTGTTCGACGGCCGCTCCGGCGAGCCGTTCCCGGACCCGGTCTCGGTCGGCTACATGTACATCCTGAAGCTGCACCACCTCGTGGACGACAAGATCCACGCCCGTTCCACTGGTCCGTACTCGATGATCACCCAGCAGCCGCTCGGTGGTAAGGCGCAGTTCGGCGGCCAGCGCTTCGGCGAGATGGAGGTGTGGGCCCTCGAGGCCTACGGTGCGGCGTACACGCTCCAGGAGCTCCTGACGATCAAGTCGGATGACATCCACGGCCGCGTGAAGGTCTACGAGGCGATCGTCAAGGGCGAGAACATCCCCGAGCCGGGCGTCCCTGAGTCCTTCAAGGTCCTCATCAAGGAAATGCAGTCGCTGTGCTTGAACGTGGAGGTCCTCTCCGCCGACGGCCAGACGATCGAGATGCGCGACGCCGATGATGCAGTCTTCACTGCCGCGGAGGAACTGGGCATCGACCTCTCCCGCGACGAGCCCAGCTCCGTCGAAGAGGTCTGACCCTCCACCGCCACCGGCAGCCAAGACTTTCCAGACACGAGAGATAAGGGACCACATTGTCCAACGAATCCTCCTTCGGCCTCATGCAGATCGGCCTGGCGACCGCGGATGACATCCGCACCTGGTCGCACGGCGAAGTGAAGAAGCCGGAAACCATCAACTACCGCACCCTCAAGCCCGAGAAGGACGGACTCTTCTGCGAGAAGATCTTCGGCCCGTCCCGGGACTGGGAGTGCTACTGCGGCAAGTACAAGCGCGTCCGGTTCAAGGGCATCATCTGCGAGCGCTGCGGCGTCGAGGTCACCCGCGCCAAGGTCCGCCGCGAGCGCATGGGCCACATCGAGCTCGCCGCGCCCGTCACGCACATCTGGTACTTCAAGGGCGTGCCGTCGCGCCTCGGCTACCTGCTCGATCTGGCACCGAAGGACCTTGAGAAGGTCATCTACTTCGCGGCCTACATGATCACCCGGGTCGACGAGGAGCGCCGCCACGAGCAGCTGCCCAACCTCCAGGCCGAGCACGACCTCGAGCGCAAGCGCCTCGTCGACAACCGCGACTCCGACATTGCCGCTGTCGCCCGCGACCTCGAGGAGGAGCTCGGCAAGCTCGAGGCCGAGGGTGCCAAGGCCGCGGACAAGAAGAAGGCCCGCGACCTCGCCGACAAGACGATGGCGACGATCCGCAAGCGTGCGGACGCCGACATCGAGCGCCTCGAGGCCGTGTGGGACCGCTTCAAGAACCTCAAGGTCGCCGACCTCGAGGGCGACGAGGCTCTCTACCGCGAGCTCCGTGACCGCTACGGGATGTACTTCGAGGGCTCGATGGGCGCCGAGGCGATCCAGAAGCGCCTCCAGTCCTTCGATCTGGAGGCCGAGGCCGAGTCGCTCCGCGACATCATCCAGTACGGCAAGGGCCAGCGGAAGACCCGTGCGCTCAAGCGCCTCAAGGTCGTCAACGCGTTCCTCACCACGGAGAACAAGCCGACCGGCATGGTCCTGGACGCCGTCCCGGTGATCCCGCCGGAGCTGCGCCCGATGGTCCAGCTCGACGGTGGCCGCTTCGCGACCTCCGACCTGAACGACCTGTACCGCCGTGTGATCAACCGCAACAACCGCCTCAAGCGCCTGCTTGACCTCGGTGCGCCGGAGATCATCGTCAACAACGAGAAGCGCATGCTGCAGGAGGCTGTGGACTCGCTGTTCGACAACGGCCGCCGCGGCCGTCCGGTGACGGGTCCGGGCAACCGCCCGCTCAAGTCGCTCTCCGACATGCTCAAGGGCAAGCAGGGCCGGTTCCGCCAGAACCTGCTCGGCAAGCGCGTCGACTACTCGGGCCGTTCGGTCATCGTCGTCGGCCCGCAGCTGAAGCTGCACCAGTGCGGCCTGCCGAAGCAGATGGCGCTCGAGCTGTTCAAGCCGTTCGTCATGAAGCGGCTCGTGGACCTCAACCACGCGCAGAACATCAAGAGCGCCAAGCGCATGGTGGAGCGGTACCGCCCGCAGGTCTGGGACGTGCTCGAGGAGATCATCACCGAGCACCCGGTGCTGCTCAACCGTGCACCTACCCTGCACCGCCTCGGCATCCAGGCGTTCGAGCCGCAGCTCGTGGAAGGCAAGGCCATCCAGCTGCACCCGCTCGTCTGCGCGGCGTTCAACGCCGACTTCGACGGCGACCAGATGGCTGTGCACCTGCCGCTGAGCCCCGAGGCCCAGGCCGAGGCGCGCATCCTGATGCTCTCCTCGAACAACATCCTCAAGCCGTCGGACGGCCGTCCGGTCACCCTGCCCTCGCAGGACATGATCATCGGCCTGTACCACCTCACCACCAAGCGTGAGGGTGCCGTCGGCGAGGGCCGCGTGTTCTCCTCGGTCGCCGAGGCGATCATGGCGCACGATGCGCGCGAGCTGCACCTCAACGCGCAGGTCAAGATCCGGCTTGAGGGCTTCGTGCCCTCGGCAGACCGCCCCGCCCCCGAGGGCTGGGAGCCCGGCGCGCCGGCGCTCGTGGACACCTCGCTGGGCCAGGTCGTGTTCAACCAGACCCTGCCCGAGGACTACCCCTGGGTCGAGTCGGTGGCGGACAAGGGCCAGCTCTCCAAGATCGTCAACGACCTCGCGGAGCGCTACCCGAAGGTCGTCGTGGCGCAGACCCTCGACAACCTCAAGGACGCCGGCTTCCACTGGGCCACGCGTTCGGGCGTCACGGTCGCGATCTCCGACATCGCCGTCCCCGAGGCCAAGCCGGAGATCCTGGCCGGCTACGAGGACCGCGCGGCGAAGATCCAGAGCCAGTACGACCGTGGTCTCATCGACGACGAGGAGCGCCGCTCCGAGCTCATCGAGATCTGGGACAAGGCGACCACCGAGATCGCGTCGGTCATGCGCGAGTCCATGCCGAAGATGAACACCATCAACCGCATGGTCTCCTCCGGCGCCCGAGGCAACTGGATGCAGGTCCGCCAGATCGCCGGTATCCGCGGCCTCGTGGCGAACCCGAAGGGCGAGATCATCCCGCGCCCGATCAAGTCCTCGTACCGCGAGGGCCTGTCGGTGCTCGAGTACTTCATCGCCACGCACGGCGCCCGCAAGGGCCTGGCGGACACGGCTCTCCGTACCGCCAACTCGGGGTACCTGACGCGTCGTCTCGTCGACGTCTCGCAGGACGTGATCGTGCGCGAGGAGGACTGCGGCACCGAGCGCGGCCTGATGGTCACGATCGCGGTCGCGGACCACAACGGCGAGCTCACGCGCGAGGAGAACGTCGAGAACACGGCGTACACCCGCACGCTCGCGGTGGACGTCACGGACTCCGAGGGCACCGTCCTCGCCGAGGCCGGAGCCGACCTGGGCGATGTGCTGATCAACCAGCTCATCAACGCCGGCATCACGGAGATCCGGGTCCGCTCGGTCCTCACGTGCGAGTCCGCGGTGGGCACCTGCGCGAAGTGCTACGGCCGCTCGCTGGCCTCCGGCAAGCTCGTGGACATCGGCGAGGCCGTCGGCATCATCGCCGCCCAGTCCATCGGCGAGCCCGGCACCCAGCTCACCATGCGTACGTTCCACACCGGTGGCGCCGTGTCGGCCGGCGGTGGCGAGGACATCACGCAGGGTCTGCCCCGTATCCAGGAGCTCTTCGAGGCCCGCACCCCGAAGGGTGTGGCCCCGATCTCCGAGGCTGCCGGCCGCGTGGCGATCGAGGACACCGAGAAGCAGCTGCGCATCGTCCTCACTCCGGACGACGGCACCGAGGAGATCGCCTACCCGGTCTCCCGCCGTGCACGTCTCCTGGTCGAGGACGGCGACCGCGTCACCGTCGGGCAGAAGCTCGTCAACGGCCCGGTCGACCCCAAGCAGGTCCTGCGCATCCAGGGCCCGCGCGAGGCGCAGAAGTTCCTCGTCGACGAGGTCCAGGGCGTGTACCGCAGCCAGGGCATCGGCATCCACGACAAGCACGTGGAGGTCATCGTCCGCCAGATGCTGCGCCGCGTCACGGTCATCGAGTCCGGCGACACGGACCTGCTGCCGGGCGAGCTCGCGGAGGGCCGTCGCTACCGCGACGAGAACCGCCGCGTGGTCTCCGAGGGCAAGCGTCCGGCCTCCGGCCGTCCCGAGCTCATGGGCATCACCAAGGCGTCGCTCGCCACGGAGTCCTGGCTCTCGGCCGCGTCCTTCCAGGAGACCACCCGCGTGCTCACGCAGGCGGCCATGGAGGGCAAGAGCGACCCGCTGCTGGGCCTCAAGGAGAACGTCATCATCGGCAAGCTCATCCCGGCCGGTACGGGTCTTCCCCGCTACACGGACATCACGGTCGAGCCCACCGAGGAGGCCAAGGCGACGCTCTTCACCGGTCCGAGCGCGTTCAGCGATTTCGCCTACGATCCGCTGAACGGCGACGGGGTCCAGGAGTTCCACGCGATCCCGCTGGACGACTACGACCTCGGCGGCGACTACCGCTGATCCGTAGCACGGCACAGACCGGACGGCCGGCACCCCTCGCGGGTGCCGGCCGTCCGGCATCCCCCCGTCCCTCCTCCGCCGAAGTCACCCCGTGGGGCCGCGACGTCACCCCGTAGGGCCGCGAAGTCACGCCGTGGGGCCGCGACGTCACCCCGGGGGAGCGTGACGTCACCCCGTGGACCGCGACGTCACCTCCGCGACGGACGACGCCGGCACTCGCCGTGGCTGCCGACCCGCTCGGTGCGGCGGGCGTCACCGCGGAAGGCGACCGGGCGTCGTCGTGCATCGCGACGGGCGGACCGGGGGCCCCGACCTCGCGCGTCCACGGGGTGACCTCGGCGGACCGGAGGCGGCTGCCGGGGGAGGGCGATTCGGTCCAGCCGCTGGCCCGTGATAGGCTTTCTTCGATTGTTTCTGTGTGGCAGTGGATGAAGGCCGTCGGGAAAGTCCCTTGGGGCTCAGCGGCGACGGGGCCTGTTTCCGGGTTGCGGGGTTGGTGCGCAACGGATGCCACACTTTTGCACGCCTACGGTCGGTTGCCGCGGAAGTGCGAAGCAACCGACAGCGTCCACCGAATCCCTCCATCACGGGGCGACGTGGGCGGAAGTTCAACGACGTACGCAAGTACAAAGACGGAGCGATAGTGCCTACTATTCAGCAGCTGGTCCGGAAGGGCCGCACGCCGAAGGTCTCCAAGACCAAGGCCCCTGCCCTCAAGGGCAGCCCCATGCGTCGTGGCGTGTGCACCCGTGTGTACACCACGACCCCGAAGAAGCCGAACTCCGCGCTCCGCAAGGTCGCGCGCGTCCGCCTCAACGGCGGCGTCGAGGTCACGGCGTACATCCCCGGCGTCGGCCACAACCTCCAGGAGCACTCGATCGTGCTCGTGCGCGGCGGCCGCGTGAAGGACCTTCCCGGTGTCCGCTACAAGATCGTCCGCGGTGCCCTCGACACCCAGGGTGTCAAGAACCGCCAGCAGGCCCGCAGCCGCTACGGCGCCAAGAAGGAGAAGAAGTAATGCCTCGTAAGGGCCCTGCCCCGAAGCGTCCTCTCGTCGTCGACCCGGTCTACGGTTCGCCGCTCGTGACGCAGCTCATCAACAAGGTCCTCGTGGACGGCAAGAAGTCCACCGCCGAGCGCATCGTCTACGGTGCCCTTGAGGGCGCCCGCCAGAAGACGGGCAACGACCCCGTCGCTGCGCTGAAGAAGGCCATGGACAACGTCCGCCCGACCCTCGAGGTCCGCTCCCGCCGCGTCGGCGGCGCGACCTACCAGGTTCCGGTCGAGGTCAAGCCCGGCCGCGCCACCGCGCTGGCCCTCCGCTGGCTCGTCGGCTACTCGAAGGCCCGCCGCGAGAAGACGATGACCGAGCGTCTCCAGAACGAGATCCTCGACGCCTCGAACGGCCTCGGTGCCGCTGTGAAGCGCCGCGAGGACACGCACAAGATGGCCGAGTCCAACAAGGCCTTCGCCCACTACCGCTGGTAATGCCAGGGTTCGCCGCCGGCCCCACGAGGGCCGGCGGCGAACGTGCAGCCATTTAGGACAAACAGGGAGACACCGTGGCACTCGACGTGCTTACCGACCTCAGCAGGGTCCGCAACATCGGCATCATGGCGCACATCGATGCCGGCAAGACCACCACGACCGAGCGCATTCTCTTCTACACGGGCATGACGCACAAGATCGGCGAGACGCACGACGGCGCCTCGACGACCGACTGGATGGAGCAGGAGAAGGAGCGCGGCATCACCATCACGTCTGCCGCCGTGTCCTGCTTCTGGAACAACAACCAGATCAACATCATCGATACGCCCGGCCACGTGGACTTCACGGTCGAGGTCGAGCGCTCCCTGCGCGTGCTCGATGGCGCCGTCGCCGTCTTCGACGGCAAGGAGGGTGTCGAGCCGCAGTCCGAGACGGTGTGGCGCCAGGCTGACAAGTACGACGTCCCGCGCATCTGCTTCGTCAACAAGATGGACAAGCTCGGCGCCGACTTCTACTTCACGGTCGACACCATCGTGAAGCGCCTCGGTGCCAAGCCGCTCGTCATGCAGCTGCCCATCGGCTCCGAGAGCGAGTTCATCGGCGTCGTCGACCTGCTCACCATGAAGGCCCTCGTCTGGCCTGGCGACGCCAAGGGCGACGTGACCATGGGTGCCTCCTACGAGACCCGCGAGATCCCCGCGGACCTGCAGGAGAAGGCCGAGCAGTACCGCCACGAGCTCGTCGAGGCCGTCGCCGAGGCGTCCGAGGAGCTCATGGAGAAGTACCTCGAGGGCGAGGAGCTCACCCTCGAGGAGCTCAAGGCCGGCATCCGCAAGCTCACGGTCAACTCGGAGATCTACCCCGTGTTCTGTGGCTCCGCGTTCAAGAACCGCGGCGTCCAGCCGATGCTCGACGCGGTCATCGACTACCTCCCGTCCCCGCTCGACGTGCCCGCCATGATCGGCCACGACCCGAAGGACGAGACGGTCGAGATGACCCGCAAGCCGAGCGAGGACGAGCCGTTCTCCGCTCTGGCGTTCAAGATCGCGGCGCACCCGTTCTTCGGCCAGCTCAACTTCATCCGCGTGTACTCGGGCAAGGCGACCTCGGGCATGCAGGTGCTGAACTCGACGAAGGGCAAGAAGGAGCGCCTCGGCAAGCTCTTCCAGATGCACGCCAACAAGGAGAACCCCGTCGAGGAGCTCCACGCTGGCCACATCTACGCGGTGATCGGCCTCAAGGACACCACGACCGGCGACACGCTGTGCGACATGGCGAACCCGATCGTCCTCGAGTCGATGACCTTCCCCGAGCCCGTGATCTTCGTGGCCATCGAGCCGAAGACCAAGGGCGACCAGGAGAAGCTCTCCACCGCCATCCAGAAGCTCTCCGCTGAGGACCCGACGTTCACCGTCTCCCTCAACGAGGAGACCGGCCAGACCGAGATCGGCGGCATGGGCGAGCTCCACCTGGACATCCTGGTGGACCGCATGCGCCGCGAGTTCAAGGTCGAGGCCAACGTGGGCAAGCCGCAGGTGGCCTACCGCGAGACCATCAAGAAGAAGGTCGAGAAGGTCGACTACACGCACAAGAAGCAGACTGGCGGTTCCGGCCAGTTCGCGAAGGTGCAGGTCACGTTCGAGCCGCTCGACACGGCCGAGGGCACGTTCTACGAGTTCGTGAACGCCGTCACCGGCGGTCGCGTCCCGCGCGAGTACATCCCGAGCGTGGACGCGGGCATCCAGGACGCCATGCAGTTCGGCATCCTGGCGGGCTACCCGATGGTGGGCGTGAAGGCGTCGCTCACCGACGGTGCCTACCACGACGTCGACTCCTCGGAGATGGCGTTCAAGATCGCCGGTTCGCAGGTGTTCAAGGAGGGCGCACGCCGCGCCAACCCGGTGCTCCTCGAGCCGCTCATGGCCGTCGAGGTCCGTACGCCCGAGGAGTACATGGGCGACGTCATCGGCGACCTGAACTCCCGCCGTGGCCAGATCCAGGCCATGGAGGACGCTGTCGGCGTCAAGGTCATCCGCGCCCTCGTGCCGCTGTCCGAGATGTTCGGCTACATCGGCGACCTTCGCTCGAAGACCCAGGGACGTGCTGTCTACTCCATGCAGTTCGACAGCTACTCCGAGGTCCCGAAGGCCGTCGCCGACGAGATCATCCAGAAGTCGCGCGGCGAGTAGTTCACCGATCGCGGCTCGCCGCCGCCGGCACCGGTCCTCAGGGGCTGGGACGCACGACGGCGGCGGGTCGCCCTCCGCGCGGGAGCCGACTTCCGCGTGATTTCACGAAAAAACACAGCCCACAGTAGACTTGCACAAGTTTCAGTTGCGACAGTCGCGGCTGGAAGCAGTCTTCTGAATCCAGTTCTAGGAGGAACAAGTGGCGAAGGCAAAGTTCGAGCGGACTAAGCCGCACGTCAACATCGGCACCATCGGCCACGTTGACCACGGCAAGACGACGCTGACTGCTGCCATCTCGAAGGTGCTTGCCGACAAGTACCCCGACCTCAACGAGAAGCGCGACTTCGCGCAGATCGACTCCGCTCCTGAGGAGCGCCAGCGCGGCATCACCATCAACATCTCCCACATCGAGTACCAGACGGAGAAGCGCCACTACGCTCACGTCGATGCTCCGGGCCACGCTGACTACATCAAGAACATGATCACGGGTGCGGCGCAGATGGACGGCGCCATCCTCGTGGTTGCGGCGACTGATGGTCCGATGGCTCAGACCCGCGAGCACGTTCTGCTCGCCCGCCAGGTCGGCGTGCCGTACCTGCTGGTCGCGCTGAACAAGGCCGACATGGTCGACGACGAGGAGCTCCTCGATCTCGTCGAGATGGAGGTCCGTGAGCTCCTGTCCTCGCAGGGCTTCGACGGCGACAACGCTCCGGTCATCCGCGTCTCGGGCCTCAAGGCCCTCGAGGGTGACCCGAAGTGGGTCAAGTCGGTTGAGGACCTCATGGAGGCCGTCGACGAGAACATCCCGGACCCGGTCCGTGACCGCGACAAGCCGTTCCTCATGCCGATCGAGGACGTCTTCACGATCACCGGCCGTGGCACGGTCGTGACCGGCCGCGCCGAGCGTGGCACCCTCGCCCTCAACTCCGAGGTCGAGATCGTCGGTATCCGTCCGGTCCAGAAGACCACGGTCACCGGTATCGAGATGTTCCACAAGCAGCTCGACGAGGCGTGGGCCGGCGAGAACTGTGGCCTCCTGCTCCGCGGCATCAAGCGCGAGGACGTCGAGCGTGGCCAGGTCGTCGTGAAGCCGGGTTCGATCACCCCGCACACCGACTTCGAGGCGAACGTCTACATCCTCTCGAAGGACGAGGGCGGCCGTCACAACCCGTTCTACTCGAACTACCGCCCGCAGTTCTACTTCCGTACCACGGACGTGACCGGCGTCATCACCCTCCCCGAGGGCACCGAGATGGTCATGCCCGGCGACAACACTGAGATGACCGTCCAGCTCATCCAGCCCATCGCCATGGAAGAGGGCCTCGGCTTCGCCATCCGCGAGGGTGGCCGCACCGTTGGCTCGGGCCGCGTGACCAAGATCATCAAGTAGTTCCTCGCGGAACTGCTGGCCTGAGGGCCGGATCTGGAAGGACCCCGTCGCACCTAGTGCGGCGGGGTCCTTCTGTCTCTGTCGGCGGTCGGGCGCCAGCGGCCCGCCGGTCAGGCGCTGACCGCCGGCCTGTGCCGGGCGCGGGCGAGCCGCCGCAGCCAGTAGTAGGAGGCCTTCGGCGTCCGCTCGAGCGTGGCGAAGTCCGTGTGCACGAGCCCGAACCGCTGCGTGTAGCCCGCCGCCCACTCGAAGTTGTCCATGAGCGTCCACACGTACCACCCACGCAGGTCGACGCCCTCGGCGGGGCCACCCGGCTCCACGGCGGCGAGCGCCGCCTCGAGGTGCGAGGCCAGGTAGGCGATCCGCTCGTCGTCGTACACCATCCCGTCTGCCTGGGCGGGCTCGGGGAAGCTCGCCCCGCTCTCGGTGATGTAGATCGGGGGAAGGGCGTCGCCGTAGCGCTTCTTGAGCTCGGACAGGACCACCCCGCAGTACTTGGGGGAGATGGGCCAGCCGAAGCCCGTGCTCGCGTACTCGGGGAAGTCCGCGAGGTGGAACGGCACCTTCGTCATGGCCTTCGTGGGCTTCACGCCCTCCGGCGTGGGCCCCGGCCCGGAGCGGATCCGAGCGGGGTAGTAGTAGTTGACACCGTAGAAGTCGAGCGGCTGGTGGATCGTGGCGAGGTCCTCCGGGCGCGGGTCGCGCAGCGCGTGGAAGAACCGGCGCGCGAGGAAGGGCGGCTTGGGGTAGCGCCCCAGGAGGATCGGGTCCGCGTAGAGGCGGTTGACCATGAGGTCGACGACGCGGGCATGGATCCAGTCGAGCGGATGGACGCCCGCCGGGTGCACGGGGGCGTGCATGTTCGTCACCCCGATCGAGCCCCGGGCGCCCGAGGCACGGAGGGCCTGCACGGACAGGCCGTGGGCCAGGAGCTGGTGGTGCACGGCGGGCATGGCCTCGAACAGGAGCTGCTTGCCCGGGGCGTGGATGCCCACCGCGTAGCCGTTCAGGGTGACCGACACCGGCTCGTTGAGGGTCACCCAGCGGTCCACACGGTCGCCGAAGCGGCGGCCGGCCTCAGCGGCGAAGGCAGCGCACCGTTCGGCGGTCTCGCGGCTCAGCCACCCGCCGTCGTGCTCGAGGGGGAGCGGCGTGTCCCAGTGGTACAGCGTGGCCATGGGGGAGAGGCCGCAGGCGAGCATGTCGTCGATGAGCCGGTCGTAGAAGTCCCAGCCCTTCTCATTCCACGCCCCCCGGCCGTCCGGCTGCACGCGCGGCCAGGCGATCGAGAAGCGGTAGGAGTCCACCCCGAGGTCCGTGAGCAGCGCCAGGTCCTCATGGCTGCGGTGGTAGTGGTCGCACGCCACGGCGGGGGAGTCCCCGTGCGCGATCATCCCCGGGCGCGCGGCGAACTCGTCCCACCCCGAGGGGCCGCGGCCGTCCTCGTCGAGTGCCCCCTCGATCTGGAATGCCGCCGTCGCCACCCCGAGCGTGAAGCCGTCCGGGATGCGGCCGGCCAAGGCCTCCACGGCCGAGGCGGCGGGACTGACAGGAGTTGTGGGACCATGGTCGGGGCCCGGAGCCGGTGACTGGTCCGCGGGGAGCATGGGACTATGATCCTCAGCACAGTCCCCGAGGGCAATGGGGCGCCGTCCGCCGGTCTTCGAGGGCCCGATTGGCGCATGGCGCAGATGTCTGGCAGACTAGATGAGTTGTTCAAGCGCTCCTTCGTGTCCCGATCCGGATAATGCCGGGTGCAGGGTCCAGGCTGGAGCCCAAATATGACCCACCTTCGCGAAAGAGGCTAGGGGACCGTGTGCGCCAGCGGCGCGACACGCCCGACCGCGGGGGTCGGAGAGGCCGGCTGTCTGAGGAACCCGGGATACCGGATTCAGGCAGTGCTGCCGGTGGTGGTCGTGACCTTGAATGCTTCGGCAGCCACAGCCAACAGAACAGTGCAGTGCTAAGACGACGAAAGCGAGTCAGGCGATATGGCGGGACAGAAGATCCGCATCCGGCTGAAGTCGTATGACCACGAGGTCATCGATACTTCGGCTCGGAAGATCGTTGAGACGGTCACGCGCGCAGGCGCAACGGTGGTGGGCCCCGTCCCGCTCCCCACGGAGAAGAACGTGTACTGCGTCATCCGCTCTCCGCACAAGTACAAGGACAGCCGCGAGCACTTTGAGATGCGCACGCACAAGCGGCTGATCGACATCATCGACCCGACGCCCAAGGCTGTCGACTCGCTCATGCGTCTCGACCTGCCGGCCGACGTCAACATCGAAATCAAGCTCTAAGAGGGAGGTGCTGAGAGAACTATGACCGCAACCCGCAATGTGAAGGGCCTGCTGGGCACGAAGCTCGGCATGACCCAGGTCTGGGACGAGAACAACAAGCTCATCCCCGTCACTGTCGTTAAGGCCGACGCCAACGTCGTCACCCAGCTCCGCAACGCCGAGACCGACGGCTACACCGCCGTCCAGATCGGCTACGGCCAGATTGACCCGCGCAAGGTCAACAAGCCGCTCACCGGCCACTTCGAGAAGGCCGGCGTGACCCCGCGCCGCCACCTCGTCGAGGTCCGCACCGCCGACGCCGAGTCCTACGAGCTGGGCCAGGAGCTCTCCGTGGAGACCTTCGAGGCCGGCCAGAAGATCGACATCGTCGGCACCACCAAGGGCAAGGGCTTCGCCGGTGTCATGAAGCGTCACGGCTTCTCCGGCGTCGGTGCCTCCCACGGTGCCCACAAGAACCACCGCAAGCCCGGTTCCATCGGTGCCTGCGCCACCCCGGGCCGCGTCTTCAAGGGCCTCCGCATGGCCGGTCGCATGGGCAATGTGCGCCAGACGACCATGAACCTCACCGTCCACGCCGTGGATGCCGAGAACTCGCTGCTCCTCATCAAGGGCGCCCTCCCCGGTGCCCGCGGCTCGGTCGTCCTCGTCCGCACCGCCGTGAAGGGAGCCTGAACTCATGGCTAACGCAACTGTCAAGGTCGATCTCCCCGCCGAGATCTTCGACGTCCAGACCAACGTCCCGCTTCTGCACCAGGTTGTCGTCGCCCAGCTGGCCGCTGCACGCCAGGGCACGCACAAGGTGAAGAGCCGCGGCGAGGTCTCCGGCGCCGGCCGCAAGCCGTTCAAGCAGAAGGGCACCGGCCGCGCCCGCCAGGGCTCGATCCGCGCCCCGCACATGACCGGCGGCGGCGTCGTGCACGGTCCCGTGCCGCGCGACTACAGCCAGCGCACCCCCAAGAAGATGAAGGCCGCTGCCCTCCGCGGCGCCCTCTCGGACCGGGCCCGCAACGGCCGGATCCACGTCGTCGAGTCCCTCGTCTCCGGCGAGAAGCCGAGCACGAAGGGCGCCCTCGAGACGCTGCGCGGCCTCTCCGAGCGGAAGAACCTGCTCGTCGTGATCGACCGCGCGGACGAGCTGGCCGCCCTCTCGGTCCGCAACCTCGCCGAGGTGCACGCGATCTACGCCGACCAGCTGAACACGTACGACGTTCTCGTCTCCGACGACGTGGTCTTCACGAAGGCTGCATTCGACGCGTTCGTGGCGTCCAAGTCCAAGAATGAGGAGGGCTCCAAGTGAGCGCATCCAGCTACAAGGACCCGCGCGACGTCATCCTCGCGCCGGTCGTCTCCGAGAAGAGCTACGGGCTGATCGACGAGGGCAAGTACACCTTCCTGGTGGACCCGCGCTCGAACAAGACCGAGATCAAGATCGCGATCGAGCGCATCTTCTCGGTCAAGGTCGACTCGATCAACACGCTCAACCGCCCGGGCAAGCGCAAGCGCACCAAGTTCGGCTGGGGCGAGCGCAAGAGCACCAAGCGTGCCATCGTCACTCTCAAGGACGGCAGCACGATCGACATCTTCGGCGGTCCGCTCGCCTGAGCGGAGACCACTTTAACGAGGAACAGGTAAATGGCAATCCGTAACTACAAGCCGACTACCCCGGGCCGTCGCGGCTCGAGCGTGGCCGACTTCGCAGAGATCACGCGCTCGACGCCGGAGAAGTCGCTGGTTCGTCCCCTCCCCAAGAAGGGCGGCCGCAACAACTCCGGCAAGATCACCACGCGCCACAAGGGTGGTGGGCACAAGCGCCAGTACCGTCTGATCGACTTCCGTCGTCACGACAAGGACGGCGTCAACGCCAAGGTCGCGCACATCGAGTACGACCCGAACCGCACCGCGCGCATCGCGCTGCTGCACTTCGTGGACGGCACCAAGCGCTACATCATCGCGCCGAACAAGCTCTCCCAGGGCGACATCGTCGAGTCCGGTCCGGACGCCGACATCAAGCCCGGCAACAACCTGCCGCTGCGGAACATCCCGGTCGGTACGGTCATCCACGCCGTCGAGCTCCGCCCCGGTGGCGGCGCGAAGATGGCCCGCTCGGCCGGTGCCTCCGTCCAGCTGGTGGCGAAGGAGGGCAAGTACGCCCAGCTCCGCCTCCCCTCGGGCGAGGTCCGCAACGTCGACGTCCGCTGCCGCGCGACGGTCGGCGAGGTCGGCAACGCCGAGCAGTCCAACATCAACTGGGGCAAGGCCGGCCGCATGCGCTGGAAGGGCGTCCGCCCGACCGTCCGCGGTGTGGCCATGAACCCGGTCGACCACCCGCACGGTGGTGGTGAGGGCAAGACCTCCGGTGGCCGTCACCCCGTCAACCCGAACGGCAAGCCCGAGGGCCGCACCCGCCGCCCGAACAAGGCGAGCGACAAGCTCATCGTCCGTCGTCGTCGTACTGGCAAGAACAAGCGATAGGAGCCTGGACACATGCCACGCAGCCTGAAGAAGGGTCCTTTCGTTGACCAGCACCTCTTTGTGAAGGTCGCCAAGGAAAACGAGAAGGGCACCAAGAACGTCATCAAGACCTGGTCCCGCCGTTCGATGATCGTCCCCGACATGCTCGGGCACACGATCGCCGTGCACGACGGACGCAAGCACATCCCGGTCTTCGTCACCGAGTCGATGGTCGGGCACAAGCTCGGCGAATTCGCCCCGACGCGGACTTTCCGCGGCCACGTGAAGGACGACAAGAAGGGCAAGCGCCGCTGATTCCTGCCGCAAGGCAGCAGCAGCGCTGAGCTCTGAGAAAGAGAAGGAAAGCAATGGAAGCCAAGGCAATTGCGCGTCACATCCGCGTAACGCCGATGAAGGCCCGGCGCGTCGTCAACCTTGTTCGTGGCAAGCAGGCGAATGAGGCTCTGGCGATCCTGAAGTTCGCCCAGCAGGCGGCTTCGGAGCCGGTGTACAAGGTCCTCGCGTCCGCGGTGGCCAACGCCCGTGTCCTCGCCGACCGCGACGGTGTCGCGTTCGACGAGAGCGACCTCTACATCTCTGAGGCGTTCGTTGACGAGGGTCCGACCATGAAGCGGTTCCAGCCGCGTGCCCAGGGCCGCGCCTACCGCATCAAGAAGCGCACCAGCCACATCACCGTGGTCGTCGCGACGCCCGAGAACGAGGAGGTCCGGTAAATGGGACAGAAGGTCAACCCCCACGGGTTCCGACTCGGCATCACCACCGACCACGTCTCGCACTGGTTTGCCGACAGCAACAAGCCCGGTCAGCGCTACAAGGACTTCGTCCGTGAGGACGTCAAGATCCGCCAGCTCATGACCAACGGCATGGAGCGCGCCGGCATCGCCAAGGTCGAGATCGAGCGCACCCGCGACCGCGTCCGCGTGGACATCCACACGGCGCGCCCGGGCATCGTGATCGGCCGCCGCGGCGCCGAGGCCGACCGCATCCGCGGCGAGCTCGAGAAGCTCACCGGCAAGCAGGTCCAGCTGAACATCCTCGAGGTCAAGAACCCCGAGGTCGAGGCACAGCTCGTCGCCCAGGGCGTCGCGGAGCAGCTCTCGAGCCGTGTCGCGTTCCGCCGTGCCATGAAGAAGGCCATGCAGTCCGCGCAGCGCGCCGGTGCCAAGGGCATCCGCATCGCCTGCTCGGGCCGTCTCGGCGGCGCCGAGATGTCCCGCTCGGAGTTCTACCGCGAGGGCCGTGTGCCGCTGCACACGCTCCGCGCGAACATCGACTACGGCTTCTACGAGGCCAAGACCACCTTCGGCCGCATCGGCGTGAAGGTCTGGATCTACAAGGGCGATGTGACCTCCAAGGAGCTGGCTGCCCAGGCTGCCGCCGCTCCGTCCCGCGGTCGTGGTGACCGCGGCGACCGTGCGGGCCGCCCCGGTGGCGAGCGCCGCCGTCGTCCGTCTGGCGACCGCCAGCCGCAGGCCGCCCCGGCGGCCGCTGAGGCTCCGGTTGCCGAGGCCGCTGCTCCGGCAGCAGAAGGAGGAGAGGCTTAAATGCTTATCCCGCGTCGTGTGAAGCACCGCAAGCAGCACCACCCGGGTCGCTCGGGCGCTGCCACCGGTGGCACCAAGGTCACCTTCGGCGAGTACGGCATCCAGGCCCTCTCCCCGGCGTACGTGACCAACCGTCAGATCGAGTCCGCTCGTATCGCGATGACCCGTCACATCAAGCGTGGCGGCAAGGTCTGGATCAACATCTACCCGGACCGTCCGCTGACCAAGAAGCCTGCCGAGACCCGCATGGGTTCCGGTAAGGGCTCGCCGGAGTGGTGGATCGCCAACGTCAAGCCGGGCCGCGTGCTCTTCGAGCTCTCCGGTGTGTCCGACGAGGTGGCGCGCGAGGCCCTGCGCCTCGCCATCCACAAGCTCCCGTTGAAGGCGCGCATCGTGCGCCGCGAAGGTGGTGAATGAGAATGGCAGTCGGTTCGAAGGACATGACGGCTGAGAAGCTCGACCAGCTGGACAGCGAGCGCCTCTTCGAGGAGCTCAAGAAGGCCAAGGAAGAGCTGTTCAACCTGCGCTTCCAGTCGGCCACCGGCCAGCTCGAGAACCACGGCCGCCTCCGCGCGGTCAAGAAGGACATCGCCCGCATCTACACGATCCTTCGCGAGCGCGAGCTCGGCATCCGTGCCGAGGCCGCCCCCGTGGTCGCCGAGACGAAGGACACGAAGAAGGCGGCTAAGAAGGCTGCCAAGGCCGAGCCGGCCGAGGCTGCCGAGGAGGACGCCAAGTGAGCGAAGAGAAGAACCTGACGGAGAACGCTGCCGAGCAGCGCGGCCACCGCAAGACGGCCCGCGGCTACGTCGTGTCCGACAAGATGGACAAGACGATCGTCGTCGAGGTCGAGGACCGCGTGAAGCACTCGCTGTACGGCAAGGTCATCCGCCGCACCGAGAAGCGCAAGGCCCACGACGAGAACAACACCGCCGGCATCGGCGACCTCGTTCTCATCGCGGAGACCCGTCCGCTGTCCGCCACCAAGCGGTGGCGCCTCGTCGAGATCCTCGAGAAGGCCAAGTAACCACCTGGCCCCTCGCGGTTATCGCACCCGCACCGACGGCCCGTCCCCTTTCGAGGGGGCGGGCCGTCGCCGTTGGTCTCGCCCGGGTTGCGGCGTGGGCTCGGGCTGGCGGGGCGCACGACGGCGGCCGGTCGCCGCGCGCTGCCCCGTGGCCCACCGCCGCGGGCTGCCCAGTGACCGGTCGCCGCCGACGGTTCCGGCCCAGAAGCGCATGTTCGGCACGGAGCTCCCACGGACAGTTCACCTCTCGCCGTCCAGTCCTCCTTCCGCGGCCCTGGAGGCGAGAAGTCCACTTCTCGCCGGGGCCATGGGCTGAACCTGCACTTCCCGGGGGCCGAGCCCCCACAGGATCAGGACTTCACGGAGACCTGCGAACTTCGGGAGCACGGCTGGGATCCCCATGGGGTCTTGGAATTCGTCCTCCACAGGCGGTGGTCACGGCCTGTCGCCCACATAGAACAGTGCACGGGGGTCGAGAGCCTCAGGAGGGCGGCCAGCATGGGTCCATGAGTGCACCCGGAAAGGCCGCAGACACGGCCATCCTCGACCTGCTCGCCCGAGACTCGGATCCGCGGAGGGCCTTCGCTGCCGGAGACCTCGTGAGGATCCGGCGAGGCTGCTACTACCCGACCGAGGTCTGGCTGGCCCTGAGCGGCGTCGAACGCTTCCGCCTCGCGGTGGCAGCGCACGCGTGGGCCAATCCGGGAGCCGTGTTCTGCGGCGAGACGGCGCTGTTCCTGAGGGGCGTCCCTGTCGTCAAGGTGCCTCCGACCATCGACATCGCGACCTCGTCGACCACGCGCTTGGGAATCAGGCCGTCGTCGTTCGCGGTCCGGGGCCCCGCGGAACGTTCGGCCCATGCGCTCGCTTCGGCGCCGCCGCCCGTCCGACACCACTTCCACCCGGCGCCCGCACCACAGCGGACGGCCGGCTACCTCACCGTGCCGGTTGCGGAGGCGCTCGTCGAGACCCTCGTGCACGCGAAGTATGCCCGTGCGCTGACTGTTGCCGACGGAGTGCTCCGCCTGGATGCCGGGGTGCCGCTCCTCGACCGCGCACCTGTCGTGGAGGCCGCCGGTGCCCTGCGGTACGGGACGCACCGGCGCCGCTGCGAGGCGATTGCACGGTTCGCTCGGGCCGGAGCCGAGTCGCCCGGCGAGTCGGTGAGCCGGGCTCTCATGCTTCGGTTCGGCTTCCCCGAACCCGTGCTGCAGCGCGAATATGTGGATGCCCAGGGCCTCATCGGCAGGACTGACTTCACGTGGCCGCCCGGGCCGCTGGCCATTCCGACACCCTCAGAGAAGGAACGGGTGGGGGAGTTCGATGGGTGGGGCAAGTACTTCGACTCCGAGCTCACCGGAGGCGAGGATCCGGTCGCCGTCATCAAACGCGAGAAGAAGCGCGAGAACAGGCTCCTCATGCTGGGCCATCCGGTGCTCCGCTGGACGTGGGCGGAGCTCGAGCAGCCGGCGCGATTCCGTTCGATGCTCGTCAGCGCCGGGCTGCAGGCCTCCCGCGGCGCGGCGTTTGTCATGTAGAGCGGCGAGAGAAGTGCACTTCTCGCCGTGCAGTCCACGAAAGGTGGACTTCATGGCGAGACGTGGACTGCAGAGCGCGGGCCGGCCACGAATGGGGCGTTGGCCCCCGACGCGGGGGCGCCCGGGGGATTCGGGCTGGACACCGGCGCCGTGCTACGATATTGAGCTTGTACGGCTGGCTTCGCCATGCCGTCGAAAACCTCGTGAACCATCGTGCCACCGCATAATGCCCTTCTGCCGAAGGGGAGCGCCCCGGCGCTGCCCTCGGGCAGGAAGGGGACAGATGCGCGCGGCACGGCGATTCAGGCCCGTTCTGGCAACATCCAGACGGGTCGAGAGACGCCCCATCAACCGTTCCGCAAGGCTCGTTCTGCAGCAGGACCGCAGGTGCGAGAACCAGCGAGACGTTAGGAGTAGAAGTGATTCAGCAGGAGTCGCGGCTCAAGGTCGCCGACAACACGGGTGCGAAGGAAATCCTCACCATCCGCGTTCTCGGTGGTTCGGGCCGCCGCTACGCAGGTATCGGCGACGTCATCGTCGCCACCGTCAAGGATGCAATCCCTGGCGGCAACGTCAAGAAGGGCGACGTGGTCAAGGCCGTCATCGTCCGCACCAAGAAGGAGCGCCGCCGCGCGGACGGCTCCTACATCAAGTTCGACGAGAACGCGGCAGTCATCCTCAAGAACGACGGGGATCCCCGTGGCACCCGTATCTTCGGCCCGGTCGGCCGCGAGCTGCGCGACAAGAAGTTCATGAAGATCGTCTCGCTGGCTCCGGAGGTGCTCTGACTCATGGCCGCAAAGATCAAGAAGGGCGACCTCGTCCAGGTCATCACCGGCACCAAGCAGGACAAGGGCGGTGACAAGGGGAAGCAGGGCAAGGTCCTGAAGGTGTTCCCCGAGGACAACCGTGTCCTGGTTGAGGGCATCAACCGCGTGACCAAGCACACCAAGGTGGGCCAGTCCCAGCGCGGTACCAAGACCGGCGGCATCGAGCAGATCGAGGCCCCGATCCACATCTCGAATGTGGCCCTCGTGGACCCCGAGACCAAGAAGCCCACTCGCGTCGGCTTCCGTCTCGAGACCGTGGAGAAGGACGGCGTGCAGAAGACCGTCCGCATCCGCTACTCCAAGGCCACCGGGAAGGACATCTGATGACTGAGACTGTCGAGACTCCGGTCAAGGTCGTTCCTCGCCTCAAGGCGAAGTACGCGGAGACCATCAAGCAGGCCCTCCTCGAGGAGTTCAAGTACGAGAACGTGAACCAGGTCCCGCGCCTGGTCAAGGTTGTCGTCAACATGGGCGTCGGCGACGCCGCGAAGGACTCCAAGCTCATCGAGGGCGCCGTGCGCGACTTGACCCTCATCACGGGCCAGAAGCCGCAGGTCACCAAGGCCCGCAAGTCGATCGCCCAGTTCAAGCTGCGTGAGGGCATGCCCATCGGCGCCTTCGTGACGCTCCGCGGCGACCGCATGTGGGAATTCGTGGACCGCCTCGTCACCCTCGCGCTGCCCCGTATCCGCGACTTCCGCGGCCTCTCGGGCAAGCAGTTCGACGGCAACGGCAACTACACGTTCGGCCTCACCGAGCAGGTCATGTTCCACGAGATCGATCAGGACAAGATCGATCGCCTCCGTGGCATGGACATCACGGTTGTCACCACCGCGAAGACCGACGACGAGGGCCGTGCGCTTCTGAAGCACCTCGGCTTCCCGTTCAAGACCGAAGACTGAATCGCTACGTGACAGGTCCGCATCGGGCGCAGCCCGGCACGGAAACCGGCACGAGGAAGGGCATGAGCCCACAATGACTATGACTGATCCCGTCGCAGACATGCTTACGCGTCTGCGCAACGCCAATGCGGCCTACCACGACGACGTCACGATGCCGTCGTCGAAGCTGAAGGTCCGCGTGGCTGACATCCTGAAGGCCGAGGGCTACATCGCCGGCTGGAAGGAAGAGGACGCCGAGGTCGGCAAGAAGCTGACCCTCACGCTCAAGTTCGGTCCGAACCGCGAGCGTTCGATCGCCGGTGTCCGCCGCATCTCCAAGCCGGGCCTCCGCGTGTACGCGAAGTCCACGAACCTCCCGCACGTCCTGGGCGGCCTCGGCATCGCCATCCTGTCTACCTCTTCTGGGCTCCTGACCGACCGTCAGGCTTCCAAGAAGGGCGTGGGCGGCGAAGTCCTCGCATACGTCTGGTAAGGGAAGGAAGAAGAAGATATGTCCCGCATTGGACGTCTCCCCATCACCGTCCCGTCCGACGTTGAGGTCAAGATCGACGGACCCGTCGTGACCGTGAAGGGCGCCAAGGGCGAGCTGGTCCACACCGTGGCCAGCCCCATCGAGGTCTCCCTCGAGGACACCACCCTCTCGGTGACCCGTCCGAACGACGAGCGCCTCTCGCGCTCGCTCCACGGCCTGACCCGCACGCTCCTGTTCAACATGATCGAGGGCGTGACCAAGGGCTACGAGAAGAAGCTCGAGATCGTCGGCACCGGTTACCGTGTGCAGGCCAAGGGCTCGGACCTCGAGTTCGCCCTGGGCTTCTCCCACCCGGTGAACATCACTGCCCCTGAGGGCATCACGTTCGCCGTCGAGGGGCCGACGAAGTTCTCGGTCTCCGGCATCGACAAGCAGCAGGTCGGTGAGGTGGCTGCCAACATCCGCAAGCTGCGCAAGCCCGACCCGTACAAGGGCAAGGGCATCCGCTATGCCGGCGAGGTTGTCCGCCGCAAGGTCGGAAAGGCTGGTAAGTAACCATGGCTCTGGGCATCAACAAGAAGCGCGCCGCCAAGTCCAAGCAGCAGGCTCGGTCCCGTCGCCACTTCCGCCTCCGCAAGAAGGTCGTCGGCTCTGCCGAGCGTCCCCGTCTGGTCGTGAACCGCTCCTCGCGGCACGTGTTCGTCCAGGTTGTCGACGACAGCAAGGGCGTCACGCTGGTCTCCGCCTCCACGCTCGAGGCCGACCTCCGCTCGTTCGAGGGTGACAAGACCGCCAAGGCCAAGCGCGTCGGCGAGCTCATCGCCGAGCGTGCGAAGGCTGCGGGCATCGAGGCCGTCGTGTTCGACCGTGGTGGCAACAAGTACCACGGCCGCGTGGCTGCGATCGCGGACGGCGCACGTGAAGGTGGGCTGGCCCTGTGACCGCTGAGAACAACGAGAAGGTTAACGTGACCGAGCAGAATGCAACCGAGGCTGCCGGCTCCGCTCCCGCCACCGAGGAGCGCCGCGGCGGTCGTCGTGGCGAGGGCCGCGGCCAGGGCCGTGGCGATCGCGGTGGCCGTGGCGGCCGCGACAGCCGCGACGCCGAGAAGAGCCAGTTCATCGAGCGCGTGGTGACCATCAACCGCGTCGCCAAGGTCGTCAAGGGCGGCCGTCGCTTCAGCTTCACCGCCCTCGTGGTGGTGGGTGACGGCAACGGCATGGTCGGCGTCGGCTATGGCAAGGCCAAGGAGGTCCCCGCGGCCATCGCCAAGGGCGTGGAGGAGGCCAAGAAGTCCTTCTTCCGCGTCCCGCGCGTCGGCACCACCGTCCCGCACCTCGTGCAGGGCGAGGCCGCCGCCGGTGTGGTCATGCTCCGTCCGGCCGCCCCGGGTACCGGTGTGATCGCCGGCGGTCCGGTGCGCGCCGTGCTCGAGTGCGTCGGCATCCACGACGTGCTGTCGAAGTCCCTCGGGTCCTCGAACGCCATCAACATCGTCCACGCGACGGTGGAGGCGCTCAAGAGCCTCGAGGAGCCGCAGTCCGTGGCCGCCCGCCGTGGCCTGCCGCTGGACGAGGTTGCTCCGGCTGCGCTCGTGCGGAACCTCCAGAACACGAAGGCAGGTGCATGAGTCATGGCGAAGAACCTGGCTCCCTCCGACGCCACGTTGGAGATCACTCAGATCAAGGGCGTCATCGGCGCCAAGCAGAACCAGCGCGAGACCCTGCGTTCGCTCGGCCTCAAGCGGATCGGCCACACGGTCACCCGCAAGGCCGACGCCGTGACCGTGGGCATGATCAACACGGTTCCGCACCTCGTGAAGGTTGAGGAGGCGAAGTAATGGCAGAGAAGGCCCAGGAGCAGAGCTCCGAGAAGAACACGGCCCTCAAGGTCCACCACCTGCGTCCGGCCATCGGCGCCAAGACCGCGAAGACCCGTGTGGGTCGCGGTGAGGGCTCCAAGGGCAAGACCGCCGGCCGTGGCACCAAGGGCACCAAGGCCCGCTACCAGGTCAAGGCCGGCTTCGCGGGCGGGCAGCTTCCGCTGCACATGCGCCTGCCGAAGCTCCGCGGCTTCAAGAACCCGTTCCGCGTCGAGTTCCAGGTCGTGAACCTGGACCGCATCTCGGAGCTGTTCCCCGAGGGCGGCACCATCGCGGTCGAGGATCTGGTGGCCAAGGGCGCCGTTCGCAAGAACGAGCCCGTCAAGGTCCTCGGCTCCGGCGACATCACCGTCAAGGTCGATGTCACGGCGCACGCCTTCTCGGCCTCGGCCGAGGAGAAGATCGCCGCAGCCGGCGGCTCCACGACCGTCCTCTGAGACGTGACGGAGCGCGGCTGACGCCGTGAAGCGCAAGGCCCCGGCCGGCGTCGTGCTCAACGCATGACGTCGGCTGGGGCCCCTCGCGTTAAGGCGCGGCGAGCGTGCGGGGGGACCAGCGCGCCGGCCGGGGCCTTCGCGTTGACCGCACCGAGGCTGCCGCTCGGCGCAGGGAAGCGCGGCCAATTATCGGCTCGGCGGCGGCTGCCGCTAGAATCAAGAGCTGGACCTCAGACTCCGGAGCACTGACCCGTGTCTCGGAGCGTCGACTCTACATTCCTCGACACGGGGGAGGAGAAGCGTGCTTTCTGCGATCGGCCGGGCCTTCCGGACGCCCGACCTGCGGCGCAAGCTGCTGTTCACGCTGGGCATCATCGCTATTTTCCGGCTCGGGGCGTTCATTCCGTCCCCGGGCGTGAACTACCAGAACGTCAAGGCCTGCCTCTCTCCGGGTGTGAGCGGCCAGCAGACGGGCATCTACCAGATGCTGAACCTGTTCAGCGGCGGTGCGCTGCTGCAGGTCTCGATCTTCGCCCTCGGCATCATGCCCTACATCACGGCGAGCATCATCGTGCAGCTGCTGCGCGTGGTGATCCCGCGGTTCCAGGAGCTCTACGACGAGGGCCAGGCCGGCCAGACCAAGCTCACCCAGTACACGCGCTACCTCACGATCGCGCTGGGCCTGCTGAACGCGACCACGCTGGTCTCGCTCGTCCGCTCTGGCCAGCTGTTCCCGAACTGCCAGCTGCCGATCATCCCGGACACGTCGGTCATCGCGACGATCCTCGTGGTCATCACGCTGACCGCGGGCACCGGCCTGATCATGTGGCTGGGCGAGCTCGTGACCGAGAAGGGGATCGGCAACGGCATGTCGCTGCTGATCTTCACCTCGATCGCGGCGCAGTTCCCCGCCTCGCTGGGCGCCATCTGGACCTCGAAGGGCCCGGGGACGTTCTTCATCGTCCTGGTGGTCGGCCTGGTCACCATGGCGCTCGTCATCTTCGTCGAGCAGTCCCAGCGCCGGATCCCGGTGCAGTACGCCAAGCGCATGATCGGCCGCCGCACGGTGGGCGGCACGAGCACGTACATCCCGATCAAGGTCAACATGGCGGGCGTCATCCCGGTCATCTTCGCCTCGTCGATGCTGTACCTCCCCGCGCTCATCGCGCAGTTCAACACCCCGCACGACGGCTCGGCCCCGGCCGGCTGGGTCGAGTGGATCAACAACAACCTCACCCGCGGGGACCATCCGGTCTACATGGTCATCTACTTTGTGATGATCGTGTTCTTCACCTACTTCTACGTCGCGATCACCTTCAACCCTGAAGAGGTCTCCGACAACATGAAGAAGTACGGCGGGTTCATCCCCGGCATCCGTGCCGGCAGGCCCACTGCGGACTACCTGCAGTACGTACTCTCGCGCATCACGCTGCCGGGTGCCATGTACCTCGGCATCGTGGCTCTGATCCCGCTCATCGCCCTGGTGCTCGTCAATGCCAACCAGAACTTCCCGTTCGGTGGCACGTCGATCCTGATCGTGGTGGGCGTGGGCCTGGAGACGGTCAAGCAGATCGATGCGCAGCTCCAACAGCGACACTACGAAGGACTACTGCGATGACGAGAATGCTGCTCATTGGCCCTCCCGGTTCCGGCAAGGGCACCCAGGCGACGCGGATCTCGGACCGCCTCGGTATCGTTGCGATCTCCACGGGCGACATCTTCCGCTATAACGTCAAGGAGCAGACCCCGCTCGGCGTCGAGGCGAAGAAGTACATGGATGCCGGCGACTTCGTCCCGGACTCCGTGACGAACAAGATGGTGCGCGAGCGCCTCGCCGAGGGCGACACGGCGAACGGATTCCTCCTGGACGGGTACCCGCGCACCGTCGCGCAGGTCGAGTACCTCGACGGCATCCTGTCCGAGAAGGGGCAGTCGCTCGACGTCGTGCTCCAGCTCACCGCGGACGACGACGAGCTGGTCGCCCGCCTGCTCGGCCGCGCCAAGGAGACGGGCCGCAGCGACGACACCGAGGACGTGATCCGTCACCGGCTCGAGCTGTACCACACGCAGACCGAGGCGGTCGTGTCGCAGTACGCGGACCGCGGCACCCTGACCAAGGTCGACGGCATCGGCGCCATCGACGAGGTCACGGAGCGGGTCCTGGCGGCGATCGAGTCCGTCAAGTCCGCCTCGTAGGCGGTTCAGCAGTACGACGCGCGGCGCCGTCCGGTGGGAATCCCCCGGGCGGCGCCGCACGCACTTTGTGAGGAAGGGACCCATCGTGGGCAGCCAGCGGAAGATCGAGTACAAGAACAACGGGCAGCTGCGGATCATGGCCGAGGCCGGGGTGCTGCTCAGCCGCGCGCTCGACGCCGCCGTGGCCGCCGTGGCGCCCGGTGTGACGACGGACGAGCTCGACGCCGCATTCGCCGAGGTCGTGGACGCTGCCCGGGCCCAGTACAACTTCCTCGGCTACTACGGGTACCCCAAGCACATCTGCGTCTCGGTCAACGACGAGGTGGTCCACGGCATCCCGGGACCGCGCCGGCTCGCCGAGGGGGACGTCCTCTCGATCGACGGCGGCTGCGTGGTGCGCGGCTGGAACGCGGACTCGGCGCGGACGGTGATCGTGGGGGAGGGCGACCCTGAGGACGTGCGCCTGTCTGAGGTGACGCGCGCGGCGATGTGGGCCGGCATCGCGGCCTTCGCGCGAGCCTCCTACGTGGGCGAGATCGGCGACGCGATCGACGACTTCGTCTCCGCCCAGGAGGGCGCCCCGCTGGGCATCCTCGAGGACTACGTGGGCCACGGCATCGGGTCCGCGATGCACATGGCCCCGGATGTGCTCAACTACCGCACCGGCCACCGCGGGGCGAAGATCAAGCCCGGCATGGCCCTCGCGATCGAGCCGATGCTCGTGCGCGGCTCAATCGACACCAAGACGCTGGGCGACGAGTGGACCGTCGTCACGACGGACGGCTCGCGGGCCTCCCAGTGGGAGCACTCGGTGGCCCGGCACAGCGGGGGCATCTGGGTGCTCACCGCGCCCGACGGCGGAGCCTCCGAGCTTGCGCCCCTCGGCGTCACCCCGGTGCCGATCCCTGCCTGACGGCCCTGCTCGGGGAATACCGCCCGGTAGCCTGCTGTTGGCCCCGGGTATGAAGGCCATCGCATACGACCACTTCGGAACCGCCGACGTCCTCGAGCTCAAGGACCTGCCCGACCCGCACCCGGGCTCCGACTCGGTGCTCGTCCGCGTCAAGGCTGCGAGCCTGAACCCCGTGGACTACAAGGTGCGCGAGGGCCACCTGCAGGGCGTCATCGACACCGTCTTCCCCGCGGTCCCGGGCTGGGACGTGGCGGGGGTCGTCGTCAAGGCCGGGCTCGACACCCCCGAGTTCGCCGTCGGCGACGAGATCCTCGCCTACGCCCGCAAGGACGTCATCTCCGGCGGCACGCTCGCCGAGCTCGTCGAGGTGCCCGTGCGGACCGCCGCCCGCAAGCCCGAGGGCCTCAGCTTCGAGGACGCCGCCGCGCTCCCGCTCGCGGGCCTCACCGCGCTGCAGACCGTGCGCCGCGCCGGAGTCTCCGCCGGGTCGACGGTGCTCATCCACGCGGCGGCGGGCGGCGTGGGCTCCTACGCGACCCAGCTGGCCGTCCTCGCGGGCGCCCGCGTGGTGGGCACCGCCTCGGAGGGCAACCACGAGTACCTGCGCTCCCTCGGTGCCGAGCCCGTCGCCTACGGCGAGGGCCTCGTCGACGCCGCGCGCAAGCTCGCCCCGAGGGGCTTCGACGCCATCCTCGACTTCGTGGGGAACGGCGCCCTGGACACCGTCCCGCAGCTGCTGCGCGAGGGCGGCACCGTCGCCTCCATCACCGACCCCGCCGCCCGCGACGAGTACGGCGGCCAGTACGTGTGGGTCCGCCCCGACGCGGAGGACCTCGCCGAGCTCGCCCAGCTCGCCGCCGACGGCAGGCTCAAGGTCGAGGTCGCGGACACCGTCGAGCTCGCCCAGGCCGCCGACGCCTACCAGACCCTCGAGGGCGGCCACGTGCGGGGCAAGCTCGTGGTCCGCCTCTGACGTGGCGCGACCCGCCTGATGCACGACGGCGCCGCTCACCGTGGAAGGTGAGCGGCGCCGTCGTGCGTGGCCGGTCTCGGCTACGACTTGAGCTTGGGCTTCACGTCCTTGTCGTAGATGCCCTGCAGGGTCTTCTTGAGGTCGCCCATCGTCGACTTCACGTCGGCCTGCTGCGTGACGATCTTCGCGACCGCCTTGGCCATCTCCTGGTCCGCGCCCGGCAGGAACACGCGCGCGTTGTCCTGGACCTTGGTCACGGCGAGCTGGTCGATCGCCGTCTGGATCTGCGGGGTCTTGGCCAGCACAGCGGTCATGTCCGCGGACTTGTTGACCGGCATGTAGCCGGTCGCCCCCGAGAACGCGGCCGCGTTCTCGGGCTGGCCCACGAACTTGATGAACATCGCCGCGGCGAGCTGCTGCTCCTTGGAGATCCCGGACGGGATGCCCAGGCCCGCGCCGCCCGTGGGGCATACCGGCTTGGTCGCCTTCGGGCCGCCGGGGAGGAAGCCGACGCCCACGTTGAACTTGGCCGTCTTGAGCACGCCCACGAGGGAACCGGTCGAGGAGATCGTGGCGGAGGCGATGCCGCCGCCGAAGTCCGCGGAGGAGTCCTTCGAGGACACGCCCGCCCACTTGTCCTTGTAGACCGAGTCCTGGACCCACTGCATCGCGGCGACGGCGTCGTCCGAGTCGCACGTGATGTCCCAGCCCTTGGACCAGCCCGAGCCCCAGCCCCACAGGTTGTTCTGCAGGGTCCAGCCCGCGTAGTCGGCCAGCGCCGGGTACATGTACGCGTACTGGGCGCCCGAGGCCGCCTTGATCTTCGCGGCCCAGTCGCCGAACTCCGACCACGTGGCCGGGGCGCGGTCGGGGAGGCCGGCGGCCTTGAAGTGGTCCTTGTTGTAGTAGAACAGCGGCGTGGAGCGCGCGTACGGCATGGCCCACTGCTTGTTCGCGTACTGGTAGTCCTGCACGAGCGAGTCGCGGTAGTCGCTGAGCTTGATGTCCAGCTGCTTGATCGCGGAGTCCATCGGGATGATGTTGCCGTTGATGTAGTAGCGGAACCACCACACGTCCGAGAGGAGCACGACGCCGGGCAGGCCCGAGTTCGCGGCCTGCGCCGTCTGGAACTTCTGCGCGATCTCCTCGTAGTTCGCCCCCGCGGTGACGAGGTTGACCTTGATCCCCGGGTTCGCGGCCTCGAACTTGGCGACGAGCTGCTTCTCGATGTCCTCGGACTTGCCCGGGTGGCTGGACCAGAAGTCGATCGACGCCGCCGGCTTGACGTCCTTGAAGTCGATGTCCGCGACCGCGGAGGTCGCGCTGCTGCCGGAGGTGTCCGGGCCGCCGCACGCGGCGAGCGCCGCCGCGGACGCGCCGGCGCCGGCGAGGCCGAGGAAGTGGCGGCGATCGAGTCGGAATGCCATTGCTGTGCCTTTCGTAGGTGCTTGAGTGTGGTGAGATCGTCCGCTAGCCGGTGACGGAGCCCTGGGTGAGGCCGGCCACGATGTAGCGCTGGAGCATCGCGAAGACGATGAGGACGGGCACGATCACGAGCACCGCGCCGGCCATGAGGATGCCCCACGAACCGGTGCCGCTCTCGGAGTTCTGCAGGAGGGTCAGGCCCACCGGCAGCGTCATGACCTCGGGCTTGTCGGTGATGATGAGCGGCCAGATGTAGTCGTTCCACTCCGAGACGATGGTCACGAGCGCCACGGTGGCGATCGAGGGGACCGAGACGGGCACCACGATGCTCCAGAGCCGCTTCCAGTGGCCCGCGCCGTCGATCTCGGCGGCCTCGAGGATCGAGGCGGGCAGCGTCATGAAGTGCTGGCGCAGCAGGAACGTGCCGAACGCCGTGCCGAGGCCGGGCAGGATGATGCCCCACAGGGTGTTCTTGCCGCCGATGCTCGCGATGAGCACGTAGTTGGGCAGGATCGAGACCTGGGAGGGCACCATGAGCGCCACGAGGATCAGGATGAAGACGATGTTCTTGAACGGGAAGCGCACGAACACGAGCGCGTAGGCCGTCATGATCGCGAGGGTCACCTTCACGACAGCGCCGACCGCCGTGACGATCGTCGAGTTGAGGAAGAACCGCGCGAAGGGGACCGTGGTCATCGCGGTCGAGTAGTTGTCGAGGTTGACGGACTGGGGGAGGACCCTCAGGTCCGTCGTGACGATCTCGCCGGGGGTCTTGAACGAGCTGACGACCATCCACAGCAGGGGCAGCGCCACGATGAGCGTGGCGATGATGAGCGGCACGTAGCCGCCGGCGATGGTGCGGACCAGGTTCTGGGACGAGAACGGGCGGGGGCGCTCGGGGGCGCCGGCGGTCTCCGTGACGGTGACGGGTGCGGGGGCGGTCATGCGTAGTGCACCTTCCTCTCGACGAAGCGGATCTGCACGACCGTGATGACCAGCAGGATGGCGAACAGGATGACCGAGATCGCCGCCGAGTAGCCGGCCCGGTTGTAGGAGCCGAACGCCTGCATGTACGCCTCGTAGATGAGCGTGCTCGTGCCGTTGCCGAGCGGGGTCATGATGCGGATGAGGTCGAACGCCTGCAGGCTCGACAGGATCGTGGTGATGAGCAGGAAGAACGTGGTGGGGGAGAGCAGCGGGAGGCTGATGCTCAGGAAGCGGCGGGTGGCCCCGGCGCCGTCGATCGCGGCGGCCTCCATGACGTCGCCCGGGAGTGACTGCAGCCCCGCGAGGTACACGACCGCGCAGTAGCCGAGGTTCTTCCAGATGTAGACGATGATCACCATGGTCAGTGCGAGCTGGGGGTCGTTGAACCACTGCGGGCTCGCGACGCCGAACGTGCGCAGGAACCACGCGAGGGCGCCGTAGCCGGGGTCGAAGATGAACATCCACACGAGGCCCACGCCCACGCCGGAGAGGACGTAGGGGGCGAACACCGCTGAGCGGGCGAACGTGGTGCCGCGGACCTTCGCGTTCAGCGCGAGCGCCACCAGGAGCCCGAGCACCATGGACAGGCCCACGGTGAGGACGGTGAAGATCGCGGTGGTGCCGAGCACGCGGGGGGCGTCGTCGCTGCCGAAGAACGTCGCGTAGTTCTCGAAGCCGATGTTCCTCGCCGTCTTGGACCCGAGCGTCCAGTCGAGGAACGAGTACTGGAGGTTCGCGAACAGGGGCCGGTAGGTGAACACGGCGATCAGGATCAGGTTCGGCAGGGCGAACGCGAGGAAGACGAAGAAGTCGCGGCGGCTGCGGCCGGAGAAGCGCGAGCGTTTCCGCTCGGGCCGGGAGGTGGAGGAGGCGCCCTGGTGACGCTCCAAGGTCGACTCGCTCATGGATGAATCCTGCAAGCGGGATGGGACATTGACAAGCATTCCTTCAAGATCTGGGGTATGGGCGTGAAACCCCCGCGTAGTAGTGGACCACGGCCCGGCGGGGGCGCCGACCCGAATCCGCCCCGACCCCCGGCGAATTCCGTCCCGCGTATCCAAGAGTTCACACTGCGTTAGCGTAATGAGTGGTGTGGGTCACGCCGAGGGGGGCGCGCCGCTGGTAGTGCGTGCGCGGTTGAGCCGGGGCAGGGGCCAGCGTTGAATGGGCGCATGGGTTCCCTTCTCGACGTCCCCGGCCTCCGCGTCGGCCACGCCCAGCGCACGGAGGACGGGTGGCTGAGCGGAGTGACCGCCGTCGTGCTTCCTCCCGGCAGCGCCGGCGGGGTCGACGTCCGCGGCGGCGGGCCCGGCACGATCGAGACCGATGCCCTCGACCCGTCCACCCTCGTGCAGACCGTGGACGCGATCGCGCTGTGCGGCGGGAGCGCCTATGGGCTCGCGGCGGCGGCCGGCGTGCAGCTGTGGCTCGAGCAGCAGGGACAGGGGCACCCCGTGATCGGCGGGGTGGTCCCGATCGTGGCCGGGGCCGTGATCTTCGACCTCGGCCGCGGCGGGGACTTCGGCGCCCGGCCGGATGCGGCGATGGGCTTCGAGGCGGCCGCCGCGTGCGTGGGCCTCGAGGACGCGCCCGACGGCGGGCTCCGCGGCTGCGTCGGCGCCGGCACGGGCGCGGCGGTGGGCCGGTCCATGTACAAGGGCGGCGTAGGAATGGCGTCGGTCAGGGTGCCCGGCGGGACGGTGCCCGGGCCGCCCGGGGGCGCGGCGGTGGTCCTGCCCGAGGGGATCGTGGTCGGTGCGCTCGCCGTGGTCAACGCCGCCGGGGTGCCGGTGTTCCCGGGGGCCGGTGCCGGTGACGTCGGGGCGGCCGAGGGCGAGGCGGAGATTGCCCAGGAGGTGGCGTCGGCCGGTGAGGGCGGTGGCCCCGGGGCGCCGAGTGCGCCCGGCGCGCTCAACACGACCCTCGTGGTCGTGGCGACGAACGCGTCCCTGACCCCCGCCGAGTGCAAGCGCCTGGCCACGGCCGCGCATGCCGGCCTGGCCCGCGCCCTGGACCCGAGCCACACGCTCGTGGACGGGGACACCGTCTTCGGGGTCTCGACCCGGGGCATCGAGTTCGACCGCTCCTCGGAGGCGGGGCGCGTCGTCGGCCTCATGTCGGTTCAGGTGGCCGCGGCCAACGCGGTCAGGGAGGCGATCCTCGACGGCGTGCGTTCGGCGACGGCCGTCACCACACCGGCAGGGACGTGGGAGCGCTTCCCCGTGCCGTGACCTTCTCCTCTGGGCCGACCCGGCGCCGCTCGGTTGACTGGGGCAATGATCCCGGTCGGGAGAGGGGCTGGAAGCGATGGTTGAGAATCTCGTGAAGACGGCGGAGATCAATGCGCCGGTGGACTCCGTCTTCACCTTCCTCAGCGACCCGACGCGATGGATGCTCGCGTTCCCCGGCGACAGCGAGGTCACGGACGTCCAGATCGCCCCGGACGGCGTGGGCACGTCGGCGAAATGGGCGGCGAAGATCTTCGGCGTCCACATGTCCGTCACTCACGAGTACCGGGAGGTGGAGCGCAACCGGCGGATCGTCTCGAAGGCCTCGGCAGGCCCCGTCCTCACCTTCTCCCTCGAGTCTCAGGGCGACCGAACCGTGCTCAGTGTCGAGCAGGGCTTCGACATCCAGACCCCGCTCGTGCGGGTCCCGCTCCAAGCGCTCTTCACCCGTTGGGCCGAGGACGACATCGAGGGACTGGTCGCCAACATCAAGAGCCTCGTGGAGACCGGGCAGAAGGCCGTCCTCGAACCCGAGAAGAAGCTCGGCCACACGCTGACCTGGTCCGGCGCCGTCAGCATCCACGCCCCGGTGGAGCGCGTGTTCGACCTCGTGAAGGACCCGGCGGTGTGGCTCGGGCCCGACGTGCGGATCTCCGACCTCCACGTCGCGCCCGAGGGCGTCGGGACGACCTTCGAGGCGTCGTGGCGCTTCCTGGGCATCCCGCTCCGGACCACCCACGAGTACACGGAGTTCGTCCCGAACGAGCACTTCACGTCGAAGGCCGCGCTCGGGCCGGTGTTCGTGGTCGCGGTGGCGCCCGAGGACGGCGGGACGCGCCTGAGCATGCGCTCGGACGTCATCCCCTCGAACTGGGCGGACGCCGCCGTCGACTCGCTGGCCATCAAGCTCACCGAGCGCAGCCAGGACGAACTGTTGGCCGGCATCAAGGCCAGGGCCGAAGCCGGTGCGGGGCAGTAGCTCGTCAGTACACGGGCAGGCTGCCCTGGGCCAGACGGGCGGAGACGACAGCGCCCACGCGGCGCACCACCTGCGCCGTCCGGTGGACCACGTCGCCGTAGCTCACACGCAGGGTGGCAAAGCCGCGGGCTTGGGCTGCCCCGTCCCGCAGGTAGTCGCTGTACCGGCTCTCGGGTTGCTGGTGCGTCCTGCCGTCGATCTCAAGATCGAGGCAGCGCTCCACGATGTGGTCCATCGACCCCACGCCGTCGACCAGCACTTGGGGCTCGACGAAGAACCCGGCCCTGCGCAAGTGCTCCCGCGCCAAGGTTTCGGCCGGAGAATCCGCACCGCGGTCCACCATGGCGAGCACGGCCCGGGCCGGCCCGTTGCGGGGACCGCGAAGCAGGCTCGCCACGAGCTCCATCGGGAGGCCCTTCTTGAGTGCGGATTCGACGATCACGAGCGCTTCGAGATCGGGCAGGCAGTGCAGGGCATGCATCACGGTGTCGAGCACCGACGCCGTCCGGGCAGCAGGGGCAGCCGGCGCCCAGGACCCGCGGTGCACCACGGCCCTGTCGGAGGCCAGCCGACCGTCCGCCCTCTGGAGATGGATCTCCTCGTGCTCCTTCAGCACCCACAGCCCGTGCCTCCTCGCCGCCGAGACGCACGTGAGCAGGGAGTTGGTCGTCAGGCAGCGGACCAGGAGCGGATCGGCGTCGGGCAGCGCAAGGATGCCCCGGGCGGGTCGGAGCACTGCTCCTGTCCGGATGGCAGACACGAGATCGTGCCGGGTCACGCCCGCCGCCAGCAGCTCCGAGCGGCGCGCCGCCCCGTGGTTCTCCCGGAGGGCCCTGACTATCCGGTCCATGCACCGATGGTCGCGGAGCTGGAGGCCGCTGCGCCGTGGATCGGAGGGCTATGTGGACAGGGCAGCCCTGGGACTGGCGCTGGATCGGATGGGCGTGCTGCACCCGTCCCCAGTTCTCTTTGCGCTCCTCCCCACGAATGGGGCCTGGATGCGAGGTCCGCGGGCCCGCGTGGCCGTGCTGTCGCGCCGCACTGCTCCGATTGCTGGGGAGGAGTGCACCCAAGGCTGGGGAGGAGTGCAGATGGGGCACAGCGCTCCGGGCGTGCGGAGCCCGGGACCGGCGCGGCGTGTACCATGGGCCGATTTAACTTCCGCGCCCACGTGGCGTACAGTTGTGTGTTGGCTGTCGGCCCTTCCATGCCCATTTGGGGCGTGCCGGAACGCCAGTCGTCAAACCATACACGTCCGCCGGGGAGCTCCATGCGCCCGGGCGGCAGAGAAAGTTAGCGGAGGCTATGGCCAAGAAGGACGGTGTCATCGAGATCGAGGGCGTCGTGACTGAAGCGCTGCCCAACGCAATGTTCCGCGTTGAGCTGACGAACAAGCACGTCGTACTCGCTCACATCTCTGGCAAGATGCGCCAGCACTACATCCGCATCCTCCCCGAGGATCGCGTCGTGGTGGAGCTCAGCCCGTACGACCTGACTCGCGGCCGGATCGTCTACCGCTACAAGTAAGCAGCCGCGCCCGGGGGCACCCGGGCGTCAATGCTGACCACCTGCAGAACACGCAAAGGACACAGCCATGAAGGTCAAGCCGAGCGTCAAGCAGATCTGCGACAAGTGCAAGGTGATCCGCCGCAATGGGCGGGTCATGGTGATCTGCGAGAACCCGCGCCACAAGCAGCGCCAGGGCTGATCCGCCTCCCGCGAGGGAGAGGATCAGGCCGGGCAACGCCCACGCAATAACTAGAGAAGGCAGCACAAGCTGCGCTGGGACGAATGGGCCCGGACAGCTGACCCCCGGCCCGGAGGCTGGGGCCGCTCGAGAACGGAGCGGGTGTCCTGCCTACGACCTCCGGATAGCACAAGGAGAACCGCCGATATGGCTCGTCTCGCTGGCGTTGACATTCCCCGCGAAAAGCGGCTGGAAATCGCGCTCACTTACATCTACGGCGTGGGTCGCACCCGTGCGAAGGAAACGCTCGCTGCCACGGGCATCAGCGCGGATGTCCGGGTCAAGGACCTGACGGACGCTGAGCTGGTCCAGCTGCGTGACTACATCGAGGGCAACTACAAGGTTGAGGGTGACCTCCGCCGCGAGGTGGCCGCCGACATCCGCCGCAAGGTCGAGATCGGCAGCTACGAGGGTCTGCGCCACCGCCGGGGCCTTCCGGTCCGCGGCCAGCGCACCAAGACCAACGCTCGTACCCGCAAGGGCCCGAAGCGCACCGTCGCAGGCAAGAAGAAGGCCGGCCGCTGATAGCGGTCACCCAAGACTTTAGGTAGGAGAAGCTACATGCCCCCAAAGACTCGTGCGACGTCGGTCCGTAAGCCGCGCCGCAAGGACAAGAAGAACATCGCGCTCGGTCAGGCGCACATCAAGAGCACCTTCAACAACACCATCGTGTCCATCACGGACCCGTCCGGTGCTGTGATCTCCTGGGCTTCGGCCGGTGAGGTCGGCTTCAAGGGCTCGCGCAAGTCCACCCCGTACGCCGCGCAGCAGGCCGCCGAGTCCGCCGCGAAGCGTGCCCAGGAGCACGGCCTCCGCAAGGTCGACGTGTTCGTGAAGGGCCCGGGCTCGGGCCGCGAGACCGCCATCCGCGCGCTGCAGGCCGCTGGCCTCGAGGTCGGGTCCATCCAGGACGTGACCCCGAGCGCGCACAACGGCTGCCGCCCGCCGAAGCGCCGCCGCGTCTAACAGGTTGCCGGGGCCGGCGGGGCCGGTCCGCCCGAGGCGAGCCCACGGCGTCGTGCGTCACAGACAACGCACGACGGCGCGGCTCGCCTCCAGCGGCCTGCCCCGCCCGGCTTCATTACTTAGTTCAGACCTTTTCCATCCATCTGTGTTGCGTCATATAGCGGATGCTTCCTGAAAGGAAAACCCAGTGCTCATTGCACAGCGCCCCACCCTGTCTGAAGAAGTAGTATCCGAGAACCGCTCCCGCTTCGTCATCGAGCCGCTGGAGCCGGGCTTCGGCTACACCCTCGGCAACTCGCTGCGCCGCACCCTGCTGTCCTCGATCCCGGGGGCTGCCGTCACCAGCATCCGGATTGACGGCGTGCTGCACGAATTCACCACGGTTGAGGGGGTCAAGGAGGATGTCACCGAGATCATCCTTAACCTGAAGAGCCTCTCGATCTCCTCCGACCAGGACGAGCCCGTCGTCGCGTACCTGCGCAAGCAGGGCCCCGGCGTCGTGACGGCCGCGGACATCGCCCCGCCGGCCGGCGTGGAGATCCACAACCCGGATCTGCACATCGCCACCCTGAACTCCAAGGGCAAGTTCGAGCTCGAGCTGACCATCGAGCGCGGCCGCGGGTACGTCTCCGCGGCGCAGAACAAGTCCGCGGACGCGGAGATCGGCCGCATCCCGGTCGACTCGATCTACTCCCCGGTGCTGAAGGTGACCTTCCGCGTCGAGGCGACCCGTGTCGAGCAGCGCACCGACTTCGACAAGCTCATCGTCGACGTGGAGACGAAGCCGGCCATCAAGCCGCGCGACGCCGTCGCGTCGGCCGGCACCACGCTCGTGGAGCTGTTCGGCCTCGCCCGCGAGCTGAACACCGCCGCCGAGGGCATCGAGATCGGCCCGTCGCCGACGGACGCCGCGCTCGCTGCGGACATGGCCCTGCCGATCGAGGACCTGGACCTCACCGTCCGTTCGTACAACTGCCTCAAGCGCGAGGGCATCCACACGGTGGGCGAGCTCGTGGCCCGTTCCGAGGCGGACCTGATGGACATCCGCAACTTCGGTGCCAAGTCGATCGACGAGGTCAAGGCCAAGCTCCTCGAGCTGGGCCTCTCGCTCAAGGATTCGCCGGTCGGCTTCGACCCCCTCGCTGCGCGCGCTGCCGCGGGCGACGAGGACGAGGCCGCGTACAGCGACGACGAGCTCTAAGAAGAATTTGCCCGCCGCCGGTGAGAGCCGGCAGCGGTCCACAACAGGAGAAACGACATGCCTGCACCCACCAAGGGTCCGCGTCTGGGCGGTGGCCCGGCGCACGAGCGCCTCATGCTCAACAACCTCGCCGCTGCGCTCTTCGAGCACAAGCGCATCACCACGACCGTGACGAAGGCCAAGCGCCTCCGCCCGGTGGCCGAGCGCCTCATCACGTTCGCGAAGCGCGGCGACCTCGCTTCGCGCCGCCGTGTCCAGGCCGCCATCTCGGCCCGCACGAACACCAACAAGGGCATCATCCACGAGCTCTTCACCGAGATCGCCCCGCAGCTGTCGGAGCGCAACGGTGGCTACACCCGCATCACCAAGATCGGCAACCGCAAGGGCGACAACGCCCCCATGGCTGTCATCGAGCTCGTGCTCGAGCCGGTCTCGGCGAAGCAGGCTGTGGTGAAGGAGGCCGAGAAGGCCGCCGAGAAGAGCGCGCCGAAGGCCGACGCCACCGTCGAGGCCCCGGCCGAGGAGACCGCCGTCGAGGAGACCGCTGCTGAGGCTCCCGCCGAGGCCGAGGTCACCGAGGCTCCGGCCGAGGAAGCCGCTGAGGCTCCCGCCGAGGAGAAGGCCGACGACGCCAAGTAGTCGCCTCCCGGCCGTCCCGCACCGTCGGGGCGTCTGATCCTCGCAGGGCCCCCGCTCCCATCAGGGAGCGGGGGCCCTGCTGCGTTCCCGGGCGGCGAGGCCGAGCCGGACCCCGGCTGTGGTGGGGCCGCGTCTAGGTGAGCCCGCCCGTGGGGAGGATGAGCGAGAAGACACTGCCGCAGCCGGGCTCGCTCTGCACCTGGAGCCGTCCGCCGTGGCGCTCGGCGACCATGCGCGTGAAGGACAGCCCGAGGCCCACGCCGGGGATGTCGAGCCCCCGGGCCGCCTCGGTGCGGAAGAACCGGTCGAAGATGTGCGGGCGGTCGTCGGCGGAGATGCCGATGCCGGTGTCGGCGACCTCGACGGTGGCCCATCCGCAGGCCTCGGCGGCCCGGAGGGTGACCACGCCGCCGTCGGGGGAGTACTTGACCGCGTTGGAGAGCAGGTTGTCGGCGGCCTGCCCGATGCGCAGCGGGTCGGCCTGCACCCACAGGTTCGCCGGGAGGTCGACGACGAGCCGCACCCGGGCGGCGTCGGCCGCCGTCTGCACGGCCTCGGCGCGGGCCGCGAGCACTGCGGAGAGGTCGATCCGGGCGGGCCTGATCGGGAGGGTGACCTCAGAGGAGGCCATGAGGTCGCGGGCCAGGTCGATGAGGCGCTCGGCGTTGCCCTGGGCGACCTCGAGCCGGGTCCTGGCCGCGGCCGGGAGCTCGGACTCGAGCGCGAGGTCGAGGTTGCCGAGCACAGACGTGAGGGGCGTGCGGAACTCGTGGGCCACTGTGCGCACGAGCTCGGCCTTGTCCTCGGCCGTCTGGGCGAGCTGGGTCACGTCGGTGTAGGAGACGACGGCGCCCCCGCGGTCGCCGTCGACCGGGCGCGCGACGACCTGGAGCGCCCGGGCCCGGGGCCCCCAGCCGAGCCAGACCATCTCCCCGTCGATCGCCTCGCCGCGGGCCGCCCGGTGGAGGACCCGGTGGTCCGGCTCGACCCGGGCCCGCCGGTCCTTCGTGAACACGGGGAAGGCCCGGTCGGCGATGTCGAAGTCCGCCGGGGACTCCCAGCCCACGCCCTCGAGCATGCTTCGGAACGCCTCGTTCCAGCGCACGGGCCGGCCGCCGGGGTCCACGGCGACGATCCCCACGCTCGCCGCGTCGAGGATCGTGGCCAGGAGGGCCTCCTTCTCCACGGCGTCCTCGAGGAGCTCCTTGAGCTTGGCCTGGTGCGCCCGCAGCTGGCGCTCCTGCAGGCGCAGGCCGGCTCCGGCGGCGCGGATCGCGACCGCGACCGTGAGCATGAGGGGCGGCAGCAGCAGGGCGTCGGTGAAGGCGGCATGGCCGCCTGCGCCGGGGGCCAGGAGCGTGGGCAGCGTGATGAGGAGCGGGCCGACGAGGGCCGTGGGCAGGGCGATGCGGGCCGAGAGCGTCGAGCCGGCGATCCAGATGACCGGGAACACGGCGAGCGCGCCGGTCCCCGTGAGCGCCCCGTGCGGGCCGCCGTTGCGCAGGAGCCACACGGAGACGAGGTCGAGGGCCGGGACGAAGAGCGCGGCGTCGGCGCTCAGCTGCTCCCAGGGCAGCACGAAGCACAGGAGCGCGGCCGCCATCTGGGCGAGGATGCCGGCGGCGAACAGGGGCGAGGCCGCCGCTTCCGACCAGGCCGCCGGGGCGGCGAGGGCAATGACGGCCACGGCCACGGAGAGCGGCAGTTGGCAGAGGAGCACGCGCGTGCGTGCCCCGGCCCGGTCCACGTAGCGGAGGACCTTGCCGGCGGTGGCCAGCTCCTTGACAGACACGATCCCTCCCGGATACGTGAGACGTCCCCCTTCACTTATTTATCATGCATAACGGATACTGTGACATAAGGGCATGGTTCCAATGACAGGCTGTGTCGCTTCCCGGTCGTATGGAGGGCTCACTGTGAACGGTCTGGGTATTGCGTTGGTCGTGGAGGATGACGAAGATATTCGCGGCCTCCTCGAGGATGTGTTGGGGCATGCCGGCTTCGACGTGCGGACGGCGTCGACGGGCCGAGAGGGCGCCGAACTGGCCCGCACTGAGCACCCCACCGTGGTCACGCTCGACGTCGGGCTGCCGGACATCGACGGCTTCGAGGTCCTCCGGCGGATCCGGGGTGCCAGCGACGCCTACGTGGTGATGGTCTCCGCGCGGGACGAGGAGCCGGATGCCCTGTTCGCGCTCCAGTCCGGGGCGGATGACTACCTCACCAAGCCGTTCCGTCCCCGCGAGCTGCGCGCCAGGATCGGCGCGATGCTGCGCCGGCCCCGCGCGGGCCACGTGGCGGGCACGGCCGGTGCTCTGGCCACAGCGGGCGGCGACCCCCGGCCGCCGCAGGCACACGCTCACGGGTGGATGCCCCGGCCCGAGCAGGCGCCGAGGCCGTCGGAGCAGGGGCGGCCCTACCCCGCACCGACTCCGCCCCAGCCCGGCGACCGCGTGCTGCGCAATGGTCGCCTGGCGCTGGATCCGCACACCCGCATGGCATCGGTGGCCGGAGTGGAGCTCGAGCTCACCCGCAGCGAGTTCGACCTGCTGCACGCGCTCCTGCGCGCGGGCGGACGGGTGCTGACCCGGGCCGAGCTCGTCCGGGTGGCCCGGGGCGACCGGTTCCGCGACGACGCGTACGTGAGCGAGGCGGACGAGCGCGCCGTCGAGGTCCACATCGGCAATCTGCGCCGCAAACTCGGCGACGACCCACGCGCCCCGCGCTGGCTCATGACGATCAGGGGCGTGGGCTACCGGCTCCGGCCGGCGGCCGGCTGAGCCCTGCGGCCTCGCCCGGCCGCGGCCGTCGGCGCGGCGGGGACCCCGCGCGCCAGGACCACGGCGGTGACATCCCCGCACGCGAGGGCCTGGGGCAGGAGGGCCATCGCGGCCCGGGGCCCGTCCGCCCGCACGCGCCCGACGCCGCGGTCCGCGGCGTCGGCGAGGCGCACCGCCCCGGCCATGGATGCCGCGGTGCGACGGTGGACCGCTCGGCGAGCCCGAGGTAGGCGGCCCGGCGGGTGCGGCCCACCTGCATGTCCTGCAGGGTAGGGGAGAGCTCCTGCGCGAACGGCCCGCGGCCCGTGGCGGCGCCCCGGGACACGGCGGCCTCGAAGCCGTGGCCAACCTCAACAGAGATGAGCAGCTGGTCGAGGGTGTTCGGCAGCTCCCGTTAGATCGCGGTCTGCCGCAAGCCTGTGATGGGCCATCGCGTGCAGGCGAGCGTACCGTCGCGGTGTGCGTGGCGGACGAGGCGGGGGGAGCCCCCCGCTGTCCCGTCCTGAAGGAACAGGCCAACAGGTTGGCATCCGAGATTCTGGCAAGGAATGCCCAAGGATCCCCAGCGGATCGGCTCCCGGCCCCTCTTCCCTTGGAATGATCGCTCCAGTAGCAGCGCCGGCCCCCTCCTGGGCATCCGGCCGGACGCGCGGAATCGGGGGAATGGAATGATCAGCCTGACGTGGCCTAAGCCCAGGGGCGCCGTGGGCGTCCGGACCGAAAGCCCTTCCCGGGCCGCCGTGCGCGGTGGAGTCGCTGATTGCATAGGCCTGATTGTGGCGGTCGCGTTCGCGCTGCTGACTGTGTGGCACATCGATGCCACCGACCGGTCGTCGATGCTGTACTACGACGGAGACTCGGTGCTGCCAGCGCTGGTTCGCGGGTCGATCCAGTCGGGGCAGCCGCAGGATTGGGCCCTCTCGGCTGTGCTGTTCATCCCAGAGATGGGGCTGTACTTCGCCCTTTCCGCGCTGGGGCTCGGGATCAAGGCCACCTTCGCGCTCAACGCAGCCATCAACCTGACCCTCTTTTACGGATTGCTCAGATTCTTGAGCGGTGTCGTCCAGCACGACCGCCCGCGGGTCCACCGGGTCGTGGGTGCGCTTGCCGCCTTCGGGACGGCCACGGGCCTGGCGCTCCTGGAGGACTCCCCTGGCCGGAATACCTTCGAGCTCGCATCGCTCCTTGCGACCACGACGTACTATAGCATGACGCTCCTCGCCTCGGTCGCCACGACGGGGCTCGCTGCACGGCTCGTCGCGCCCGGAGCTCGAAGCCGTTGGCGTTGGCTCGAGCTGGCTCTCGTGGTCGTCGGCGCGCTCTCGAGTTTGACGAACCCCCTGTTCCTGGCCTGGGAGGTGCTCCCCGTCGCTGTCGTGCTCGGGCTCATCGCGTGGCGGCGGGTGATCAGCTGGCGACGATTTGCGTTTGTCGGCGTGCTCTTGGCCGCCGGCAGTGGGCTCGGTCTTCTGGCACGAATCCTCTTCGCGTCCCTCATCCTCAAGGACGGGCCCTCCTACGCCAAGCCGGGGGTGGCCGGGCTCACCGCCATCTTCTACCCAGTCATGCTGGCAGAGCGGGCGTCGACCATCGCGGGAGCCGTGTGGCTCACCATCATCGTCTCTCTGATCCTCATCTCCGCGATCGTCTTCCGCAGGTCCCTCGCGGTACGTGATGCGCGCGCCGCCCTCGTCAGCGGACTGGGATGGGTGGCGCCGTTGGCGGTCCTCGGCGGAGTGATCGTGCTTGGCCAATTCTGGATCCGATACCTTCAGCCGATGTATTTCGCTCCCGTGTGCACTCTGGTGTTGGCACCAAGGCTCTTCGTGCACGGTTCGGCGTTGATCCGACGCCTTCCCAAGGGGACGGTCAAGGGCCTTCTCGTGGGCGTTGTCGTCGGTTGCCTGGGTGCCTCGGCAGCGGCGACGGGAGCGCTGAGCCGGTCGGCCGCCGTCGTCGATCCTGATGTCCGCTGCGTCGGCACCTGGGTGAGCGCAAGCCATGAGATCGGCGCGGGAAGGTTCTGGACCATCCGCGCCCCCAAGGCCTTTCTTCCTGAGCCTGGCCAGCTCGTCCAGGTGGACAGCCACTTCGGAGAGTACCCGTGGCTCGCCGACCGGGCGGACTACTCGAGCGCAAGGGTGTCCTTCGTGCTCACCGACTCGGAGGCCACCCCGTTCGTCCTGCCTTCCGTGGCCGAGACTGCCCCGTCCAGCACCATCCGCTGCGGCCGCTACACGATCACTGACTTCGGCTCCCCGATCCTTCCTATAGGCCCAGCTACCCCCGACGCCATACCGTGAGGCGGCCGCTCCCGGCTGATCTTGGGCGACTGTGAGGCGATGACCTCCCTGGACGAGGGCCGGGAGGCGGGCGCCCTCAGTGGTGTGCCCGGGTGGCGACCGGCAGGGCCCCAGTGGTCGGCCCGGTCCACGTCCATCAGCACCGGCCACTGCTCGGCGAGGGATCTGAGTCGCCCCGGAGCTGGGCATCGTCATCCGCAAGGGTCTGGCCCGCGCATGGCCTTCCTGCCGGATTCCTGTCAGGGCCCGCGGCGATGGGTCGGTGGTCGGACCCGGCGGCGTCAAAGCGTCGGCCTCCTCAGCCGTGGCCCAAGGTCAAGCGGAGAGGTGCAGCTCCCACGCCGGATCCGTCGGGTGCATCTTCGAGGGCCTCGTGTGCATACTCCCATCTGTCAGGGGCCCGGCCGCCGTCGAAGCGGTAGGGGATCCAGTTGTCCAGCGTCCCCGGCCGTGGCCGGCCGTGGTCTCCGCCAGCCTGTAAGGCCAGCCTGTAAGGTTTCCGGCGTCGCGGACCGGCGATCGGCGGCGTGCTCTCGAGCCGCGCAGCAGCGGCGCTGCAGCATTTCGCATCGAAAGCCCGGTGCTGGCACCCGGATGGGACCGCCGAGGGATGCTGGGAACCACTTTGCCGAGCATTCCCCCAAGTCCTCCCAAGCTTTTCCCGAAGTCCGGAGTCCACCCGCGGCGGGGCGCCTAGCGTTGATCGTGGAGCTGGTAACCGCCAGCGGAACCACCCCAAACAGGAGACAGACAATGCTTTCTCTCATCGCTTCCCTGCACGTCCTGGGCATCAAGGCCAAGGAGCGCTTCCTCTCCGACGAGAAGGGTGCCACCGCCGTCGAGTACGGCATCATGGTCGCCCTCATCGCCGTCGTCATCATCGTGGCTGTGACCCTGCTCGGTGGCAACCTCAAGACGATGTTCAACAACGTCGCCACCCAGGTTCCGACGACCGCGTGATCCGTCCCAAGATGCGCCGCCACTGCTCGGGCGAAGAGGGTGCTACCGCTGTCGAGTACGGCATCATGGTCGCCCTCATCGCCGTCGTCATCATCGTTGCCGTCAGCCTTCTCGGTGGCAATCTCCAGGCGATGTTCAACAACGTCGCCGGGCAGGTTCCCACGACCGCGTGATCTGTTGAGGCCGCCCGGATCCGTCCCACGCCGGCTCCGGGCGGTCTCTTCGTGTCCGCCCCGTTCACCCGACCAAAGGGGAGTCCCCATGCGTGCACAGCACCCTGAGCGCGGAGCCGCTGCAGTCGAGTTCGCACTCGTCCTGCCGGCCCTGCTCCTGCTGGTGCTCGGTATCATCGACTTCGGCCGGATCTTCAGCGCCCAGCAGACGCTCACGTACGCTGCCCGCGCCGGGGCGCGTGTCATGGTCCTGCAGAACAGCCAGACCGCAGCGGTCACCGCCGCGCAGAATGCGGCCTCCCCGCTCGGCCAGCTCCCGTCGTCGTCGTTCGCCGTCTCGCCGTCGACGTGCACGTCGGGAACGCAGGTGGCCTTCACCGTGAACTACACGTTCTCCGGCACCGGCTTCTTCGGCACCTTTCCTCTCCAGGGCAAGGGGGTCATGCTGTGCGGCGGGTGATCGCGAAGTGCGACGGCGGGGCGGACCGTGAACGAGGGGCCGTCGCCGTGGTGACAGCCCTGCTCTTGGTCGTGCTGCTGGCCGCAGGCGCCCTCGCGGTCGACGGCGGGATGCTCTACGCCAAGCGTGCGCAGCTCCAGAGCGGCGCGGACGCTGCGGCTATCGCCGTGGCCCAGAAGTGCGGCGCGTCGCTCAGCGACACCCAATGCTCAAGCACCTCCCCGCTTGCCACCTCGCTCGCGCAGTCCAACATGTACCAGGCGCAGGCCGGCATCGCGTCCCTAACCGTCAACACCACGGCCCAGACCGTCACCGCAGCCACGCAGCCGCTCCAGCCCGGCATGCAGGCGGGCTCGGTCTCGCTGTTTCTGGCCCAGACGCTGGGCATCACGAGCGCGACGCTGGGAACGACGGCGACGGCGGCGTGGGGGAGCCCCAGCAAGGGCATCGCCCCGTTCCCGCTGGCCTTCTCCGTGTGCCAGGTCCAGGGCATGGTCGGCGGGGCATACCAGCTGCTTCAGGACCACGGCTCCGGCGCCAACCCGAGCTGCGGCTACGGCCCCTCCGGGGCGGTGGTCCCGGGAGGGTTCGGCTGGCTCGTGCAGGATCCGAACCAATGCGGTGCGACGATCGACATCGCATTGTCCGAGGGCGGCAGCGTCCCCGGCAACAGCGGACCTTCGAACTGCGACACCATCCTCAACCAATGGGCCACCGCGATTCAGGCTGGCCAGACAGCGGTCGTTCTGCTCCCGGTATTCACAGCAGTGTCGGGAACCGGCAGCTCGGCCATCTACACGCTCGCGGGCTTCGCAGCGTTCAAGGTCCTCGGCTGGAAATTCTCCGGGGGAACGAGCCTTCCCTCCGTGTACAACAACCAGAACCCCAACGGTTCCTCGGCCTTGGCCTGCACGGGCAACTGCCGCGGGATCATCGGCCAGTTCATCAAGTACGTCGACTTGGACAGCGTCTACCAGCTCGGCCCTTCGACAAGCTTCGGCGCGACGATCGTCAAGCTCACCAACTGACCGCACCACCGAACCACCGAACTCAGGAGCATCGTGAAGTCCAGACTCGTTGCCGGCGCCGCCGCCCTCGTCGCGGCCATCCTCGGAGTCGTGCTCGTGGTCGCCTACGCCAACGGCGCCGACGCCCGGGCCCAGGCCGGGATGAAGCCGACCGACGTCCTGGTCGTCACCAAGCCCATCACGCAGGGCGCCCCCGCCGCCAGCATCGCTGACTCGGTGCAGCTGAAGCCGCTCCCAGCCAGTGCAATCGCGCCGACGGCGCTGCACTCCCTCGACGGAATGTCCGGCAAGGTCGTCTCCGTCGCGATGCAGCCGGGCGAGCAGCTGCTCTCGGACCACCTCGCCGACCCGAGCACGCTGACCGCCCCCGGCTCGGTGGCGGTGCCGGCGGGCCTCCAGCAGGTCTCGTTCTCGATCAGCGCAGACCGTGCGGTGGGCGGCAAGCTCCAGGCCGGCGACACCGTGGGCGTCTTCCTCTCCTTCGACCACGGGGCCGTCCCCACCGGCGGCCCGGAGTCCACGGCCCTGGTCTACCACTCGGTCCTCATCACCTCGCTGCAGGGTGAGCCCCAGAACCCGGACAACTCCAAGCCGGCAACGGGCAGCATCACGCTGACCGTCGCGGTCAACGACATCCAGGCCACGAAGATCGTCTTCGCGGCCCAGTGGGGCACCATCTGGCTGAGCAAGGAACAGCCCAACCTCCCGCAGACGACCCCGAACCCGATCGACCGATCAAAGGTGTACCAATGAGCCGCTTCGTGCTGATCACCCCGAGCCCCGACTTCGCGGAGCGCATGCGGGCAGCGGTCGAGGGCGCGCTCCCGGGCGGAGTGCACACGGTCCCCACCGCGGAACTGCCCGAGCAGCCCGAGCAGATCTTCGACCTGCTCGGCGGGGTGCGGCCCGCCGTTGTCGTCCTCGGACCCAGCGTGCCGCTCGACGGCGCGCTGCGCCTCGCAACCGTCTTCGACATCCGCTTCCCCGATGTCTCCATCCTGCTGGCAGCGGAAGCCGACGCGGAGCTCATGCTCCAGGCCATGCGGGCCGGCATCCGCGACGTGGTGTCTGCCAACGTCGAGCCGGACCAGCTGCGGGTTGTCCTTCAGCGCTCTGTGCAGACCTCGGAGGGGCGGCGCCGCGAGTCGAGTGTGCCGCCCCCCGCCAAGGACCACCGGGGCCGCGTCATCGGCGTCTTCTCGCCCAAAGGCGGCGTCGGCAAGACGACGCTCGCGACGAACATCGCCGTCGGCCTCGGCAAGGTCTCGCCCATGAACGTCGTCATCGTCGACCTCGACCTCCAGTTCGGCGATGTCGCCTCCGGACTCGATCTCGATCCCGAGCACACCGTCACGGACGCCGTCTCCCGCGCAGCGGCCCAGGACTCACTCGTGCTCAAGGCATTCCTCACGCTCCACCCGGCCGGGATCTACGCCCTGTGCGCGCCCCGCGATCCAGTCGAGGCGGACCACATCACGCCAGAGCAGGTCGCGCGCCTCGTCCGCCAGCTCGCCGACCAGTTCGACTACGTCATCGTGGACACTGCGCCGGGACTGGGCGAGTGCACGCTCTCGGCGCTCGAGGAGTGCACCGACGGCGTGTGGGTCACTGGTATGGACGTCCCGGGCGTACGCGGCCTGCGCTCGAGCCTCGACGTCCTGAGCCGGCTCGGGCTCCTCCCCGAGACGCGCCACCTCGTGATCAACATGGCCGACGCGAAGGCCGACCTGAGCGTGCGCGACGTCGAGGCAACCGTCGGGGTTCCGGTCGACGTGAGCGTCCCCCGCTCGCGCTGGGTCTCCTACTCGACCAATCGTGGAGTCCCTGTCCTCCAGTCCAGCCGCCGTGACAAGGCAACGACCGCTCTCGGCTATGTCGTCGACAGGTTCACTCCCGACGGCACTGCCAAAGCACGCCGCCGTCTCCACCGAAGGGTTGTGGTCTCATGAAGCTCTCCGAACGCATCAGCATCGCCGAGGGCCGCCCGGCCCCCGCCGCCCCAACTGCGGCTTTCAGCGCCGTGGACCCCGACGCGCACGTCGTTCCCGCCGCGGCGCCCGGGGGCCCGGCCGTGGCCGCCGCGCCGGCGGCCACGGACGCCCTCGCTGGCCTCAAGCAGCGCGCTGCCGAGGCCCTGTTCGAGCGGATGGGCTCGCGCTTCGGCGACTCGGGGGCCACCGAGGAAGAGCTGCGCTCCGCCGCCCGGGACGAGCTCACCGAGGTCATCGACGCCGAGCGCGTCCCGCTCAGTGCCACCGAGCGGACGCGCCTGCTGCGCGACATCGAGGACGACGTCCTCGGCTACGGTCCGCTCCAGCGGCTCCTCGACGACGACGACGTCACCGAGATCATGGTCAACCGCCACGACCAGATCTACATCGAGCGCAAGGGCCATCTGGTGCTCGCAGAGCAGCAATTCCGCTCGGAGCAGCAGCTGCGCACGGTCATCGAGCGCATCGTCTCCCGTGTCGGGCGCCGCATCGACGAATCGTCCCCCCTCGTGGACGCCCGCCTGGCCGACGGCTCCCGCGTCAACGCCGTGATCCCCCCTCTGGCCGTCGGCGGCTCCTCGCTCACCATCCGAAAGTTCGGGAAGGTCCCGCTCACGGTGCGGGACCTCATCGGCTTCGGAACCCTCACTCTCGAGATGGCCGAGCTCCTCCAGGCATGCGTCAAGGCCAAGCTGAACATCATCGTCTCGGGAGGTACCGGCACAGGAAAGACGACCCTGCTGAACGTGCTCTCATCCTTCATCCCGGACGACGAGCGCATCGTCACCATTGAGGACGCCGTGGAGTTGCAGATCCAGCAGGAGCACGTGGTCCGGCTCGAGAGCCGGCCGCAGAACACCGAGGGCAAGGGTGAGATCACCATCCGCGACCTCGTCCGCAACTCCCTGCGCATGCGGCCCGATCGCATCGTGGTGGGCGAGGTCCGCGGCGGAGAGTCCCTCGACATGCTCCAGGCCATGAACACTGGCCACGACGGCTCCCTCTCGACCGTGCACTCCAACTCCCCCCGCGACGCGATCGCGCGCCTCGAGACCCTCGTGCTCATGGCCGGCATGGACCTGCCCCTGCGCGCCATCCGCGAGCAGATCGCCTCGGCCGTGAACCTCATCGTGCAGATCTCCCGCCTGCGCGACGGCACCCGCCGCATCACCCACGTCACCGAGGTCCAGGGCATGGAGGGCGAGATCGTCACGCTCCAGGACGCGTTCGTCTTCGACTACGGTGCGGGAGTAGACGGGCACGGCCGTTTCCTCGGCAAGCCCATCGCCACGGGAGTGCGGCCGCGGTTCCTCGAGCGCTTCGAGGACCTCGGCATCCACGTCCGCCCGAGTGTGTTCGCCTCGGCCGCCCAGCCTCAGGAGCAGCCGTGGAAATGATGCTCGCCTGCGGCCTCATCCTCGCCAGCGGCCTCATCTCAACCCTCCTCGCCCTGCGTCCGGGGCATCGCGCCCTCCCCGCCTCCCGGCGCCGTCCTCCCGCCGCCTCCAACGGAACGGGCTTCGGGCGCGCCGCGGCCGGGTTCGCAGACGCCCTCCAGAGATGGATCTCGGCGCGGCGCTTCCGCGTCGTCTCCCCCGAGTCACTCGACCTCGCCGGGCTGCGCGTCCGCCAGGCCGACCTGCTCATCTGGGTGATCGCAGGCGCAGCCATGGGCATCGCCCTCGGCCTCCTCGGCGGCAGCCTCGGGATCGGCATCCTGCTCGCGCTCCTCGCGCCGGTCGCTCCGCACCTGCTCGTGCGCTCCCGGATCGGCAAGCGCCGCAAGCGGTTCGACACCCAGCTCCCGGACACCCTGAACCTGCTCGCAGGGGGCCTGCGCGCCGGCCACAGCATCCTGAGGGCGATCGACGCGGCCGCCGCCGAGAGCCCGGAGCCGACGGCGAACGAGATGCGCCGCCTCGTTCACGAGACCGCGCTGGGCCGCGACCTGCTCGCCTCTCTGCAGGACACCTCCACGCGGATGCGGAACGAGGACTTCGTCTGGGTCGCACAGGCCATCCAGATCAACCGGGAGGTCGGCGGCAACCTCGCCGACGTCCTCGACCAGGTCAACGAGACCATCCGCGAGCGAAGCGAGATCAAAGGCCACATCTCGGCGCTGGCCGCGGAAGGCAAGTTCTCCGCGTACATCCTTATGGCGCTGCCCATCGGCATCGTCGTCATGCTCATGCTGGTCAATCCCAGCTACATGACCCCCATGTTCACAGACCCGCTCGGCTGGGCGATGATCGGCGCGTCCGTGGTGCTCATGGGCATCGGCGGGTTCTGGCTGAAGAAGATCATCACCATCCAGTTCTAGGAAGCAGCTATGGCCATCCCCCTCCTCGCAGCCGCTGTCGTCGGCGCCGCCCTCGCGGCCCTATGCTGGTCCCTCCTCTCGGTCGACCGTGTCGGGTTCCGCGCAATCCGGACGAACCTCGGCCGCGGCATCGCCCCCGCCGCCACGGCGCCGCAGACGAGCCCGGACCTCAGCGCCGTCCTCGAGGGGATCACCCGTCGACTCACTCCCGCGGCCTACGTCCGCCGCCTCGACAGGCTCCTCATGCACGCGGGTCGACCGGCGTCCCTCCCTCTCGGACGCCTCCTCGCCGCGAAGCCCGCCCTCGCCCTCCTGGGCGCAGTGTCCGGCCTGCTCGTGCTGTCGCTCGACTCGATCCCCACGTTCCGGCTCATCGCACTGTTCCTGGTGGTCTTCGGATACATGGTTCCCGACCTCATGCTCCTGAGCCGCGGCATGGAACGCCAGAAGATCATTCAGCGCGACCTCCCCAACACTCTCGACCAGCTCCTCATCTCGGTCGAAGCCGGCCTCGGCTTCGAAGCCGCCCTCGCCCGGGCAAGCTCGAACGGCAAGGGCCCGCTCGCTGAAGAACTCGCGCGCACCCTCCAGGACATGCAGGTCGGCCGGTCCCGGCGCGAGGCCTACCTCGGCCTCGCCGAACGCACCACAGCAGCAGAGGTCCGTAGCTTCGTCCAGGCCGTCGTCCAGGCCGACGCGTACGGCATCGCGATCGCCCGGGTGCTCCACATCCAGGCCAAGGCCATGCGCGTCAAACGCCGTCAGCGCGCCGAGGAACAGGCGATGAAGCTCCCCGTCAAGGTGCTCTTCCCGTTGCTCTTCTTCATCTTTCCGGTGCTGTTCATCGCGATCCTCGGACCCGCTGTCATCAACACCATCGCAACGTTGTCGGGGCGGTAGCGCATGGGCACGAAACAGACCGTCGTGACCGCGCCCGGCAGAGTGTCCGAGAGGGCAGGCGGCGTCCAGCCGCTCGTGGACCCCGCGGCCCTGCAGGGGCTCGCCGAGGACGTCGGCCCCGAGACGGCGGCGTCATTCTCACGCGCCTTCGTGCGCCTCTGGCCGCGACGCCGTGACAGCCTCATCGCCGCCCTCGGACAGGACGACTACGGTGCCGCACACGACGCTGCCCTCAGCCTGCGGAGCTCCTCTGCGATGGTCGGAGCCTCCCGACTCGCCGGGCTCGCCGGGCAGCTCGAACGGTGCTTGCGTGCGGAAGGCACAGTCGCTGCGGCAAGGTTTCTCCCGTCGATTCTCGAGTGCGGGCCCCCCACCCTGTTGCGGCTGTCCAATGACAGCAGCGTGAGCATAGGGGGACCCGGCGAACTGCAGTAATCCGTTTGCTGAGTCCGGCGACCACGCCGGCGGGCGCTCCCGGGAAGGGCTGCGAACGAAGATTCACCACGCCTGTTGAGGTTGCCGCCGAGCGCGCTGGCCGCACCGATGATCACGACCGCGATGGCGACCATGATGCGGTACGCGACGGCGATGGCGCCCTGCACGCCTGAGAGGGTGCGCTCCTTGAGCTTGAGGCCGGCGACGTGCAGGGGGGCCATGCTGGAAAGCATCTTGTGCTCCTGGGGTGTGTGGTGGTTGTCGTCGGCTGGTCCGATCACCAGCTCCACCATCGACGTCAGGGAGGCGGCTCGGCGCGGGGTGCCGAGCTGGAGCGAAGCTCGCGGAAGCGTCGCCAGGCGGGCGGTTCCTGCGGTTCCGCGGCGGCGTTCCTGCGTGAATCCTTAGACTGGCAGGCATGACTTCTGAGCCCTCCACGGTGCGTGTGCGCCTCGATCTGGCGTACGACGGCGCCCCGTTCAGCGGGTGGGCGGTGCAGCCGGGGCGCCGCACGGCGCAGGGGTCCCTCGAGGAGGCGCTCGCGCTGATCCTGCGCCGGCCGGTCCGGGTGGTCGTGGCCGGCCGCACCGACGCCGGGGTGCACGCCCGCGGGCAAGTGGTGCACCTGGACCTCGCGCCCGCGGAGTGGGACGGGCTCGCGCGGCGCTCGTCCGAGGCGCCCGAGGAGGTCCTCGTGCGGCGGCTGCGCGGTGCCCTGAGCCGGGTGCTCGGGGAGGAGACGGGCGCGCTCGAGGTGCGCAGCGCCGTCGTGCCTCCGGCCGGGTTCGACGCGCGGTTCTCGGCGCTGTGGCGGCGCTACTCCTACCGGATCGCGGACGGCCCCGAGGACTGGGATCCGGTGCTGCGCGGGATCACGCTGTGGCACCGCGCGGCCGTCGACGTGGGGCGGATGAACGCCGCCGCGGACCAGTTGCTGGGCCTGGGCGACTTCCTCGCGTTCTGCAAGCCGCGCGAGGGGTCAACCACGGTGCGCACGCTGCAGGAGTTCGCGTTCGAGCGGACGGACGACGGCGTGGTGGTCGCCCGGGTGCGGGCCGACGCCTTCTGCCACAACATGGTCCGGGCCCTGATCGGCTCTGCGCTGCGCGTGGGGGAGGGGCTCGAGTCCGTGGAGTGGCTGCACGAGCGGATGCTCGCCCGGGTGCGGGACGCGAAGACGCGGCTCGCGCCGGCGCACCCGCTCGTGCTCGAGGCGGTCGGGTACCCCGAGTCGGCAGCGGAGATGGCCGAGCGGGCGGAGCTCACGCGGGCGCTGCGGGAGGAGATCCCGGGCGGTTGAGGGGGTCGAACCCTACGCGATCAGGATCTGCATCCCGATGTTCAGGCCGAGGAACACCCAGCCCATCATCGCGAAGTGCTTCAGGCGCGGGGCGGGCCACTTCGCGGCCAGCCAGAGTCCGAGGAGGAGGCCGTTGATCGCGGTGCCGTACGAGATGAGCGCGATCATGACGGCCCTCATGGGAGCAGCCCCGTCGTCGCGCCGGCTCGGGTCTGGGTGTCGCGGCCCATGTCTTCTCCGTCCAGAAGAGCGTGGCCTCGGGGTAGCCTGCCCAGACGTCCCAGAGGTGACCCCCAGCGTAAGCGCTCGGCTGGCCGGCGGGCAATGGCGCCGACGGCATTGAGGAGTTCCCTCCCGACTCTGGGCATCGGGAGGGAACTCCGGCTTGGAGGGACCTCGCGGTTCCGGCGGCCTAGACGAGCAGCTCCTGGAGCGCCTCCTGCAGGCCGGGCAGGCGGGCGGTGCCGGCGAAGCCGTACGCGCACGTGTTGCCGATGCGCTCGAGAGCCGCGGAGGCCGCGAGCAGGTGGACCCCGTGCTGGGACAGGCTCGCCCGCCCGGGTGCGGTCCTCGCGCCATGGACCACGACGATCGGGATGACCTCGACTTCCGGACCGAGGATCAGGCGGAGTTCGTCGGCCGCGTGGTGCAGGGGCAGCGGGAGCGGCTGGCCGGCATGATCGGTGCGGATTGCGGTGTCGCGTCCGCCCGGCGCCCACTGCCAGGTCCCGCCCCGGACGTGGACTGAGTCGAGGAGGAACACGGCGTTCCCGCAGGCCACGGCGTGGTCGGCGGAAGCGCCATCAGGGAGCCCTATCCGGTGGAAGACCGCAGGGCCGGGAAGCGCGAGGAGCAGGTCCAGGAGCACTGCGGTGGCGCGGGCCGGCCTCAGGGCGGGCACCGGGGATGCCGCGCCGGCAGAGTGCACGGAGGCCACGTACGGGATGCCGAAGATCCGGTCTGCCCGTGCGGCCCTGGCGGCCGCCGCCACGTTGCGGCGCCGCGCCGCCAGCGCGCGCCTCGCCACGTGCCTCGTGTAGAGCCCGATGCCGGTGACGCCGCAGAGTGCGATGAGTGCGACCGGGCGCCAGGAGAGCGACCCGTGGGCCCACAGCAGGCTCGACCCGATGACGGCCCCGCCGACGACGGCGGCGAGGGCACCGGCCTTGGCCAGCGCCCGGCGGCCGATCCGCCGGTTCCGGGCCCGGACCGCGGGCGGCACCGCGGCGCCGCCCCCGAACTCGCGGTACCACGCCCAGTCGACCGGATGGACGCTGGGACCCTGGACGCCGATGTCGCTGCGCATGGCACCTCCCGATATTGGTTGAGGGGTCCCCTCCCGGTTCTGGGCATCGGGAGGGGACCCGGCTTGGGCGCCCCCGCGGGCCAGCTGCTTGGACCGCGGGGGCGAGATCAGCGGAGGACGTCGCGGAGCTCTTGGCCCATGCCGGCGTAGTAGCCGCCCAGCCAGGCCCCGGAGATCGTCACTCCCGCGATGATGGCGAGGACCATGAAGGCGATCAGGACCGCGTATTCGGTGGCGGTCGCCCCGCGCTCGGAGTCGCTGACCGGGTCGGTCCACGCGCTGGTCTCGCTGGCGTTCATCTCAGGCGCTTCCGCTTACGAGAACAAGTGGATGATGCTGAGGATGGTCGGCCCCAGGATGATGATGAACAAGGCGGGCAGGATGGAGAAGATCAGCGGGAAGAGGATTTTCACCGGGATCTTCATCGCGTGCTCCTCGGCCCGTTGGCGGCGCTTGATCCTCATCTCCTTGGCCTGGGCCCGCAGGACGTTCGCAATCGCGATGCCGTACTGGTCAGCCTGGACCACTGAGCGGATGAACGACCGCAGTTCGGGGAAGGCAGCCCGGGCTGCGAGATCGAGGTAGGCCTCGCGGCGTGAGCGGCCCACTTGGATGTCCTGCAAGGTGCGGATGAACTCGTCCGCCAGCGGACCGCTGCTGTTCTGCGCGGCCTTGGCCATCGCGGATTCGAAGCCGACGCCCGCCTCGACCGAGATGAGCATCTGGTCGAGCAGGTTGGGCAGGGCCAGCTGCATAGACTCGCGCCGCTTCTGGGCCACGTTGTGCAGGAGGATGTCCGGCACGAAGTATGCAAGGAGCGCTGCCCCGAGGGTCACCGCAGCCATCTGCGGCCCGGGACTGTGCACCAATATGAGAATTCCCAGCGTCAGTCCGAAGGCGCCGAGGATCGGCTTGACGACAATGACCTTCTCGAGCGGCCACCCTTTGGGCCGCCCAGCGCCCGCCAGCTTCTTGTCGAGCCACGCCGCGTAGCCCTTGGGCGTGATGCGTCCGGACGCGGCGCGGAGCGCGGCTCCCATCGAGAGCTGCTTGGGCTGGTTTGCCTTGATGAGGCCGAGGTTCTGGGCGATGGCCCTGCGGGCCGAGCGGTCCGTGGACGCGAGGGACCAGGTCAGGTACGCGGCGGGTGCGATGATCGCGAGGATCGCGGCGAGCATGATGAACGGCATGACGGCCTCCCTCAGTACTTGGGCTTGATGAGTCGGCTGAGCCAGAAGGTGCCGACGCCGAGAAGCAGTGCCGCGGCGCCTAGCATGATCCATCCGAGAACGCTCGCGAAGAACGTGCTGGCGTAGAAGGGGTTCATCAGACAGAGCAGGGCGAGCATCACGATGGGAAGCGCCACGAGGACGATGGCCGAGGTCCGGCCCTCCGCGCTCAGTGACTTCACCATGCGGCCCAGCTGGGCCCGCTCCCGGATGGTCTCGTTGACGTTCTCGAGGACCTCTGCGAGATTGCCGCCCACCTCCCGCTGCGTCTCAATGGCCTGAGCCGCCCAGAGGAAGTCCTCGCTCTTCATCCTGGCTGCGGTGTCCAGGAGCGAGTCGATGAGGTCGCGCCCGATGCGGGTCTCGTTGATGACCCGCTGCAGCTCCTCGCGCATGGGCGACTCGGCATCGTCGGCTCCGCCGTCGATCGCGTGGAGGAGGCTGTGTCCGGCACGAAGGCTGCCGGCGATGCCCTGGAGCGCGTCCGGGAGCTGCTCGGCAAACTTCGCCTGTCGGCGGGAGGCCTTGAGGTTGACCCAGAGGAAGAGCCCAGCCGGAGCCGCGATGACGAGGAGGAATCCGAGGCCAAGACCCCCGAGGAGGAATCCGAGGATGCCCCCGGCGAGGAGGCCGGCGCCGCACATGAGGAGGAAGTCGGCAGCCCGGATCTTGAGCCCCGCCTGCTCGAACTTGTCGGCGGACATCAGCCGGAGGCGGCGGCCGCCGAGCGTCTGGTTGAGCGCCCCTACCGCGCTGTCGGTCACCTTCGTCAGAGTCGAGACCGAGGTCTGGACTCCCTGCCGCCGGCGTTCGAGGGGGACGCCGCGGTGCGACTTCAGGACGAAGAACACGCCCGCGCCGAGGGCGCCGTAGATGCAGAGGAGTCCGGCGATGAGGACCACTGGAGTCTGCATGCCGCTACCTCCGCCCTGCGGGCGGGCCGAACAGCGTGGGGCTGACCTTGATGCCCAGATCCGCGAACCGCTCGGTGAAGCGCGGACGCACTCCGGTGGAGATCGGGCGGCCGAGGAAGCGGCCGTTGGCATCGATGCCGGCCGCGTAGTCGAATACGAACGCGTCCTGCAGCGTCACGACGTCGCCCTCCATGCCCTGCACCTCGGTCACGTGGGTCACCCGGCGGGTTCCGTCCCGCAGGCGGGCCAGCTGGACGATGAGGTTCACGGCCGAGGCGACCTGTTCGCGGATGGCCCGCAGCGGCAGGTCCATGCCGGCCATGAGCACGAGGGTCTCGAGGCGGGCAATCGCGTCGCGCGGCGAGTTGGCGTGGACCGTGGAGAGCGAGCCGTCATGGCCCGTGTTCATGGCCTGGAGCATGTCCAACGTTTCGCCGCCGCGGACCTCACCGACCACGATCCGATCCGGCCGCATGCGCAGGGAGTTGCGCACCAGGTCGCGGATGGAGATGGCGCCGTGACCCTCGATGTTCGGCGGTCGACTCTCGAGGCGTACCACGTGCTCCTGCTGGAGCTGGAGCTCCACGGCGTCCTCGATGGTCACGATCCGCTCGGTGGCGGGGATGAAACCGGAGAGGACGTTGAGCAGGGTGGTCTTGCCGGTGCCGGTGCCGCCCGAGACGATGATGTTCATCCTCGCCTCGACGCAGGCCCGGAGGAGCTCAGACATCTCCGGTGTGAGAGTGCCGAGCCCCTGGAGTTTCTCGACGCTGAGTGCCTCCCGCGAGAACTTGCGGATGGTGAGCGCCGAACCGTTGACCGCGAGGGGCGGGATGATGGCGTTGACGCGCGAGCCGTCCGCGAGGCGCGCATCCACGAGAGGCGAGGACTCGTCGACGCGACGGCCCACGCGGGTGACGATCCTGTCGATGACCCGGCGCAGCTGTTCCTCGGACGTAAAGACCGTCTCGGTGGCGTAGAGCCGGCCATGCCGCTCGATGTACACCTGGTCCTGGCGGTTGACCATGACCTCGGTGACGCTCGGGTCGTCGATGTAGCGCTGGATCGGGCCGAGGCCGAGGACGTCGTCCATGATCTCGCTCAGCAGGCGCTCGCGCTCGGTCGACGTCAGAGGCACCGGCTGGTCCGTCAGGACCGCCCGCAGCTCGCTCTTGACGAGGTCCTGGAGGTCCGCCTCGCTCAGCGAGGAGTCGGTGATCCTTCCGCCGACCCGCTCGAAGAGCTCCTCGGTGGACTTCTCCTTCAGCTCGCGGAGGGCTTGGCTCGAGGCGATGCTCCCATGGGTGGGCGCGTTGGCGAGACGGGCCTCGGCCTCGGCTGCCGCATGGGCCTCGAGGCGCACGCCTAGGGTCGCGGGCTGGTCGGCGTCCTCCACTGCCGGCACGGCACCGGCGGTGGATGGAGGCGCTGCGGGCAGATCCTTGGCTGCCCGGAGGCGGTCGACGAGGCTCACTGGAACACCACCCTCTTGTGCACGGCCCGGCGGTTCGACTCGTTCCACGTGGGCTTGAAGCGATCGACCAGACGCTCGAGGGCCTTGACGGTCCGGTCCCTCGGGCCGTCCTGGAGGGCAGGTACCCCGCGGTTGGTGGCCATGGGGAGGACCTTGGACCGCGCGAGCACCACGTCGACGGGGAGACCGAGGGTCGCCTCGACGTCCTGGACCGATAGGCCGGACCTCTTGTCCGCCATGTTGAGCACGAGGTGGCGGTGCTCGGGGAGCAGGTGCAGCTCCGAGAGGACCTCAAGGCCGGTCTTGAGGCCGCGGACGCTGGGGATGTCCATGCCGCAGACCCACACCGCGTCGCTGGCTTCGTCGAGGACGGCGAGCACGTGGTCGCCGAGGCCGGGAGAGGTGTCCACCACCACGTACTGGAACTCCGAGGCGAGCCGGCCGACGAGTTCGCCTACCTGGTCCGCAGAGATGCGCTCGGCATCTGCCGGGTTGCGGGGGGCGCACAGCGCGTACAGATTGGTCGAGTGGTGGGCCAGGTACGTCTTCAAGGACAGCGAGTCCTTCGGCCCGTTCACGGCGTCGAGCACGCTGCGCTCGGGATCCAGCATGAGCCCGCTGGCCACGTCGCCGAACTGGAGGTCGAGGTCCACGATCACCACAGACATGGGCGCCGTCTTGGCCAGGCCCACGGCGATGTTGGTGGCGATGGTCGTCTTCCCGACGCCGCCCTTCGGGGACATGACGGCGATGACGCGACCGCGTCCCTGGCCGGCGGCCGCCACGTCGATCGCCGGGCCGGCCGAGAGGCGGTACGTCGCGGCCGCGGCGGCGTCCTCGAGACGCCCTCGGAGCTGGTCCGCTGTGGCACCCGGGTCGATGAACTCGCGGATGCCGGACCGCATGGCCGCCGCGACCAGGTCCCCGGTGGGCTCGGCCGCGAAGGCCATGCTCACGTGGGGGAAGCGGACGTCGACGGCGGCGGCGAAGTTCACCACATCCTCGGCCCTGAGGTCTGGCCCCAGGACGAGCACTTCAATTGGCTCCCCGACGAGCTGGTCGAAGACGTCGTCGATCGACGAGGGCAGGAAGTTCGCGTGGAACACCTGGATAGACCCTGGCAGGCCCGCGGTGGCCAGCCTGACCCGATGATCGAAGTCCGGATCCTGCGTGATCAGTGCGAAGCGGCTCATCGGAATACCTTCGTCCGGTCCACGACGCCGGAGGTGTTTTCCTGGGCAGCCGCCGGCTCCTTGGTCAGGTAGACCTTGCCGAACTCGGCCGCGTAGACGATCCGCTCGGCGTCGGCCGCGGGTCGCGCGATTGTGACCAGGTAGTCGCCCGCAGGCTGCGAGGAGCTCTTCGTGCTGCTGTTGAGGCCGCCGCCGCTGCTGCCGCTCTGCTGTGATCCAGAGGCCGCCTCGCCGGCGTTGGCGCCGCTCGAGAGTTGGACGGCGGTCACGAGCACCTTGTGGTAGGCGAGCTGGGTCTGGGCCGGCGCGTTGTCCTCCTTGGGGAGGGAGAGCAGGACGCCGACCGTGTCGCCGGGAGCGAGGGCGCCCCCAATGACGCGCTCGATCGGAAGGCGGACGGTCAGCTCCTGCATGCCGGACGGGACCTCGGCGCGACCTGGCGTCGCGAGCGCCGCCGGGTCGACGAGGCGGCTCGAGAGGAGCTGCTCGCCGGGCTCGAGGGCCACGGACGTGACCTTGCCCTTGAGTGCCGTGAGGTCCGTGACCGGGTCCGCGGGGATTGCGGCCTTCGGGATCGGCTTGAGGGCGACGGCGGCCGAGACGGCGTCTGCTGCTGCGCCGGCCGGGATGGACTTCTGGACGACGTAGACGTCCTGCGTCTGGACGTCGGCGAGGGCGCGGCGGTCTGCGCCGTTGACGTAGGTGAGGAGAAGTACGGTGCCGATGATTGCGACAATCAGTGCAGCCACGCCTCCCAGTAGGCGGGTCCTCATGGTGAATCCTTTCGGTCGTGGCGCTGCGGGTTATCCGATGAGCTTGGTGAGGTACATGGCGCCAGGCTGTGGGGTCGGACTCGTCTGGAATCCGCTGAAGACGCTCGGGTCCGCGGAGAACCCGAGGAAGTAGCCGTAGATGCCGTTGTTGTTCGTCGGCGCGGGCCACGTCCCCTGCTGCGTGCTGGGGAAGCTCCAACCCAGGATGTGGAAGCCGGCCCACTTGGAGACGTGGTAATAGGTGTTGTTGCCTGTGCCGCGGAAGTCGTCGTAGATCGGGACGGCCACGTTGGTGCCAAGGAGGGAGGGCTGGAAGACAGCATTGATGCAGCCGTGCGGCGCCGAAGCACCCGTGCTTGTCTGGGCCCAGTCGCCGACTCCGACCGTGAGCTCGCAGGCCCCAGGACCTGTTGGCATGAGCCACGCGAACCCGCCGGGCATGATCTGGTTGGACGGCGTGCGCCCGTTGCAGTCGGGGGTGCCGCCCCCGCCCTGGGTGAGGATCTTCTGCATGACCGGAGTCGCGGCCGAGCTGTTCAGGTTGAACTCGCACACGTTCATCGCGAGGGGAAGGATCGACTTCCCGCGCGTGGGGTAGCCCCAGGATGCGGTGGCCGTGGCGCGCGCGCTGCCGGTGTTGATGCCGAGAAAGCGCGCGAAGCTCAGGATCATGCTTGGCGACCCGTCGTTTGTGAGCGTGGAGGCGTTTGCGGTGACGGTGCCCGCCGTGAAGTCGATGGCCGGCGGCCCGATGGTCGTGGCGCCGTCGTTCGCGTTCGCGTTGCCGTACGTCGTTCCGAGGTCTCCCGAACCGCTCGCGCACGTGCTCGGCGACTTGGCGCACGAGTCGGCTACCGCGAGGGCGGCTGCGTCCGCGCCGTTCTGGAGCTGGGCCCGCTCGGCGGCCAGCTGACCGAAATCGACCGCGACGGCGCCAGCGCCCAGCAGCACCACGAGGAGCACGGCAACGAAGGCGATCGTGGCTCCCTTCTCGCGCTCGGACGCCGGGGGAAACAGACGAGAGATCAGCCGCCGCATCGCATGGCTCCTCTTCCGGTGACGGTGATGCTGGAGCCGATGTTGAACCAGGGCCCCGTCAGCAGTGCGACGTTGGACATCACGGTGGCGTTGGCCTCGGCACCGTTGGTGCATGCCCCGGTGCCCGGCGTGATCTGGATGCTGGACAGCGTGACGTTCGTGACGGCGTTGTTGACCGCCGTGGTGGCGACGCCCGTGTCGTTCTTGATGGCCATCGTCCTGGCGCCCTCGCGTGCCGCGTTCGTCACCATGATCTGGACGTTGTAGATGCGGGAGAACTCGACTATGCCCAGAATGAGTGCAAGTAGCAGCGGGACGACAATGGCGAATTCGACGACTGCGGCGCCCCGTTCGTGGTTCCTGCGTGCTCTTCTCGACATGACTCTTATCTCCCGGTGAGTGCTGATACGGCTGCGGGCCGGCCGGAAAGACCAGCCGGCCCGCGCGGGTCCTTCTAGCCGGCGGTGTTGGTCACGCGGCCCGCGAGGGTGTTGAACCAGCCGCTGAGCTGGTTTCCGAAGACCGTGACACCGCCGATGACCACAAGTGCAATGAAAGCCACGAGCACCGCGTACTCGGTGGCCGTCGCACCCTTTTCCTTCTCGCCGTTCACAATGCCGTTCCAGAAGGTGAGAACGGAAACAAAGAGCTTGTCCATGGTGATGTCCTTTTCGTGAGGTGGAGCAATTTGTAAAAGGGGTCTTTGTGGCGGGCCACCCCCGGTATTCCTGCCCGTGCCACAAATCTCCCACCTCCTGGAGGCCGGCACCATAAGCATTGATACGTGAATCTCAGGCTTATAACAGCCGCCGAATACCGGGCTGACGCTCGCGGTGGTACCCGGTGGCCACGCGGACCGACCCGTGGGCGGTACTCAGCTGGGGACCTTTGGACTACTTGCGTACTGGACATGTCCATCGGAGGGGGTGCGTACACTGTTTCCGGCGGCCGGCCCGGCGCCCGTCCGGAGGCCTCCTGGGCCTCGCTTTGACCCGGCGAGCCGCGCCAAGCTACTCTTGATAGTCGTTGTGCGTGTCCTGACTCGATGGAACGCGCCTCGGGAGTGTCCAGTTGCAGGACGCCGGCTTCCGGGCGCATTCGAGATGCAAGGGATAACTGGTCTGGGAGCCCTCACCTCTGGTCCGGTAGCGCACCGAAGCACGGGGTGTATCTCACCGGCACCCCACCAGACCAAGAAACGAAGGCAATAACTGTGCGTACGTACACTCCGAAGCCCGGCGACGCCGACCGTCAGTGGCACGTCATCGACGCCACCGACGTCGTTCTGGGTCGTCTTGCCAGCCAGACCGCAACGCTGCTGCGCGGGAAGCACAAGCCGACCTACGCGTCCCACATGGATATGGGCGATTTCGTCATCATCATCAACGCGGACAAGGTGGCCCTCACCGGTGCCAAGCTCCAGCAGAAGCGCGCCTACCGCCACTCGGGCTTCCCGGGCGGCCTCACGAGCGTGACCTACGCCGAGCTGCTCGAGAAGAACCCGGTCCGCGCCGTGGAGAAGGCCATCAAGGGCATGCTCCCGAAGAACAAGCTGGCCGCCCAGCAGCTGTCCAAGCTCAAGGTCTACGCGGGCCCCAACCACCCGCACGCTGCCCAGCAGCCCAAGACCTTCGAGATCAACCAGGTCGCCCAGTAGTCCTGGCCACTACTCAAGAATTCATCAAGGAGAACACTGTGGCTCAGAACGAAGAGCTGAACACCGCGGCTGAGGAGAACCTCACCAGCTACACCTCCGAGAGCGCCCCGGCCGCGGCCGAGACCGCCACGCGCGAGCGCCCGGCCCTCACCGTTGCCGGTGCGGCCGTCGGCCGCCGCAAGGAGGCCGTGGCCCGCGTCCGCGTCGTCCCCGGTTCCGGCCAGTGGACCATCAACGGCCGCACGCTCGAGAACTACTTCCCGAACAAGCTGCACCAGCAGGAGGTGAACGATCCGTTCAAGCTTCTCGACCTCGAGGGCGCCTACGACGTGATCGTCCGCATCCACGGTGGTGGCCCCTCCGGCCAGGCCGGTGCTGTGCGCCTCGGTGTCTCGCGCGCTCTGAACGAGATCGACGTCGAGAACAACCGTCCGGCCCTGAAGAAGGCCGGCTTCCTGACCCGCGACGCCCGCGTGGTCGAGCGCAAGAAGGCCGGCCTCAAGAAGGCCCGCCGCGCACCGCAGTACTCGAAGCGCTGATTTCAGCCCTTCCGGAGGCCCGTCCCACTACTGTGGGGCGGGCCTTCCGCCGTTCACTCGGGGGGGCCGAAGCGATACACGCACGCGTGCCCGGCGGGTCTGCATGGGTAGTTGGCTTTGACCCAGGTTAGGATCTTCGCGGCCTCACCCACCCCTAGCGCCGTGGCCGGCGGCACGTTCCCCACGATCAGCTCGCCGACCCGTCCTGAAGCCAGACGGCTCTTGAAGTCCTCGAGGGTGGGGGAGGGGTCTGTGCCGTCAAAGCCGCCTACGGCCAGAATGCTTCGACGGGCGGCGATCTCGTACTTCGCGGCGCTCGACGAACCGATGACGGCCGCGGGCCAGGTAACGCTTTTGGGCTCGCGACTTAGCCCTTCGATTGCGCTGGGCTCGATGAAGTCCCCGAATTTCAAGGCCGCATATTGCGGCCCGTCCTGGCGCTGCATCCCCGGGTCGGCGGGGTCATCAGGACGATGCCCTCCGACAGGCGGTCCTCCGGCCAGCCCTGCACCTTCGTGCGCGCTTCCGGCGGTGAATCCCGACCACAGAGCTGGACCCATGAGGATGAGGCAGACGGTAAGCGCCATACCTGGCGCGACCAGCTTCCGCAGAGGAGGCAGTATCGCCCAAGCCATTGCAAGCGACCCGGTTCCGAGAATGAACATTGGGAACCACGGAAACGAGTTGACTCCCTGCATCGCAACGATGTAATCGAGCAACAGCGTAACGGCGAGACATGAGGCCAACAGTGACCGATAGCGAATGGATTTCCTTTTCTCGATGAGGGTTTTCAATGCCACGGCGGCAAGGCACGTGGCCGAGGGGACTGTCGGCAGAAGATAATATGCGTGCACAATTCCGGACATATAGGCAACAACGGTAATGGAACAGAAGAACCATACGAAATTCAATGCAAGGAATGCCCGCAACTGTCCCTGCGCACTCCTCCAGAGGACTACGGCCAGAACAGTGCCAGCGACGGCGAGGGGTAGCACCCAGAGAATCTGACCGGCCATCTGCGGGAGGACGAATCGGAGAGGGCCTACCGGGAGGTCGGTCTTCGTGCCGAGGTCTTCGTAGACCTCAGCGCGCTGCGCATCCAGGCCGGTCAGCCGATCGAGGCCGTTGTAGCCGAACGTCAGCTCCCAGAAACTGTTGCTCCGCGTTCCGCCGATGAAGGGCCGCGAGCCCGCCGGCGTCAGCGCGAGAACCGCAAGCCATGCCCCCGCCGTGGCCAGGGCAGTGCCTGCGGCGAGGGCCGCCCCGCGGATCCTCTGGCCCAGTCGCCCGGGGCCGAGCCAGATCACGGCGACGAGCAGGGCGGGCACGATGAGAGCCACCTGCAGCTGCTTGGTGAGGAATCCCGCTCCGATGAGGGCACCGGCAAGGGCAAGGAAACGCTGCCTCTCGGTCCTGATCGCCCGGAGTGTTGCCCACGCAGCCGCAGTCATGAGGAATGTCAGCAGGGCATCCGGGTTGTTGTAGCGGAAGACGGCTGTCGCGGCGGGCATGATCGCCATCAGGGTTCCGGCAAGCAGGCCCCACCGGTGGCCGAGGTGCTGTGCCGCCATCCGGTGGATGAGCCACACCGTGCCCACCCCCATCAGGGCTTGAGGCACCAGAAGGCTCCAGGAGTTCAGCCCGAATAGCTTGACGCTGAGGCTCATCACCCAGAGGGCCAGCGGCGGCTTGTCGACCGAGATGGCGTTGGCGGGATCGGAGGATCCGAAGAAGAAGGCCGTGAAATTATCCGCGCCTGAGAAGGCTGCCGCCGTGTAGAAGGCATTGGCCCACCCGTTGATGCTGAGGTTCCAGAGATACAGCACAGCGGTACCGGCCAGCAGCCCGGCCGTCTCCCAACGGCTCCGTGCGAGCGTCCCGCTCACCGGGGCCTTCGTCGGAAGGGCGGCCACGGTGATCATGCCGGCCCCGCGGCTCGTTGGCCCCCATCAGCGCTGTCCATGCGAGCAGAGTAGGGGACCGGTGGCACACGGCTCTACCCGCTCCGAGGAAGTCAAGTAGCCGAGTTTGCCGCCGGGTAATAAGCAAGTAGTCGTGCATGGTCGAATCGGGTACCCAGCCCCGAAAGACAAGTGGTGCTGCGATCGCACTTCATCGATAGGTCCGTCGCGGGGGCCAAGATGCCTCCGCACGAGACCGCGCCGCCAGCGGGAACGGGAGGGGACCTCGGGCCTCTCCCGCCGCCGCATGCCTGGGCTACTACCTGTCACCAGCCGGCGGCGCGGACGGCGCGTGGAGCACATGGCGCAGCTTCCCGCCCCGGGGGTTCACGCGGATCGGCTCGGGGTCGAGGCCCAGACCGACGTCGGGGAGGCCCTGTTCAGCGAGGTAGGCGCGCAGGCGCGCGAGAGCCTCCGCCTCCACGGTGTGCCGCTCCTGCCCGGGCAGGACCTCGACGCGGACGGCCAACGTGGCCGGGCCCGTCTGCAGCACCTGGAACCGGTGCACGCCGGGGGTCTCCTCCACGACCGTGCCCAGCGCCATGGGCAGCAGGACCACGGTCCCGGCCGGTCCCTCGACCCGGAGGATCTCATCCGTGCGGCCCTCGATCCGGACCGTGGGCAGGGGGCTCCCGCAGCGGCACGGTTCCGCCCCGAGGCGGACGGAATCGCCGAGCTCGTAGCGGATGAGCGGCTGGACGAAGTTGGCCAGGTTGGTCAGCAGCACCGAATGGGAGAGGACCCCAACGGGGACCGGCCTGCCGGCGCTGTCGATCGGCTCGAGGATGAACCAGTCCGCGTTGAGGTGCTGCTGGCCGTAGCGGCAGGGCAGGGTGAGCGGGCCGGCCTCCGAGGCGCTGTACAGCTCCAGCAGCGGGCAGCCGAACACCTGCTCGATGCGGCGCCGCACGGCCGGCAGCAGCTGCTCTCCGCCGCAGGCCACCAGCGCCGGGGCGATGTGCAGCCGTCCGGCGGCCTGCTCCTCCGCCAGCACTTCAAGCCCGCTCGCGTACGACTCCAGCATCCCCGGCCGGTACGCATTCAGCTCCTGCACCAGCTGCGGCATCGGCTCCAGCACGGAGAAGGAGCGCACGTACCGGCGGCGGAACGGCACCGAGCGGATCCGGCGCGCGTACATGACGGTCGTGAGGAAGTGGCCCCCGGTGGCGAAGACGAGGGCGGCCCGGATTCCCTTGGCCATCATCCGGGCCATCACCCGCGGATCGACGTACGGCGGCCGGCCGTAGGCCAGCCCGTTCATGACGGCGAGGGCCCGCGCGTCCTGCACGAGCAGCGTGGGCTCGCCGGTGGAGCCCGAGGTGGTGAAGACGACATAGCGGCCGAGGAAGTCGGTCCCGATCGTGTCCTGCCGCGCGGTGAAGCGCAGGAGGGCGTCCTTGGTGACCTCGGGGTCGGTGACCCAGCGGTCGAAGTGGCCCATCAGCTCGGCCTTGGTCACCGGGGGCAGCGACCCCAGCTCCGCGTCCTGCGGGAGCCCGGCGTACAGCTGGGCATAGAAGTCCGAGTGGGCGCGGGCGTGCTGCAGCAGGGCGGCCAGGCGCTCCCGCTGGCGCGCCTCGATCGCCGCGGGGCCGCCCCGCAGCACCCGCCGCGCGTCCCGCAGGACGCCGAGCGTGGTGAGGCGGCCGGATCTGCGCATGAGGCCATTGTCGGCAGGGGCTGCAGCGGGCAATAGGGCCAGTTGGCGCGCAGGTTTCGGCTCCGCTCGACCACCGGGGTCTCGGCTCGGCCACGGGCCTTTCCCCACGCCCAGTAAACTAGGGCGGGTGACTAGGCTCTTCGGTACTGACGGCGTGCGCGGGCTGGCCAATGGCCTCCTCGACGCCGAGCTCGCCCTCAAGCTCTCCCAGGCGGCCGCCGTCGTCCTCGGCCACCAGCAGGTGCCGGACGGCACCCGGCCGCGCGCCGTCGTCGCCCGTGACCCCCGAGCCTCCGGCGAGTTCCTCGGTGCGGCGGTCGAGGCCGGCCTCGCGAGCGCGGGCGTGGACGTGTACGACGCCGGCGTCCTCCCGACCCCCGCGGCCGCCTACCTCGTGGCGGACCTCGGCGCCGACTTCGGCGTGATGATCTCCGCGAGCCACAACCCGGCCCCGGACAACGGCATCAAGTTCTTCGCCCGCGGCGGGCAGAAGCTCCCCGACGAGGTCGAGGACCAGATCGAGGCCCTCCTCTCCGGCGAGCCGCACCGCCCCACCGGCGCCGGCGTGGGCCGCATCCAGCGCTTCTCCGACGCGGAGGACCGCTACATCGTCCACCTGCTCACCACCCTCCCGCACCGCCTCGACGGGCTGACCGTGGTGCTCGACTGCGCCAACGGTGCCGCCTCGGGCTGCTCGCCGCAGGTGTTCAAGGACGCCGGCGCCGAGGTCGTGGTGATCGGCGCCGACCCGGACGGGCTCAACATCAACGACGGCGTGGGCTCCACCCACCTCGAGAAGCTCCAGGCCGCGGTCGTGGAGCACGGCGCGGACCTGGGCGTGGCGCACGACGGCGACGCCGACCGCTGCCTCGCCGTGGACCACGAGGGCACCGTGGTGGACGGCGACCAGATCATGGCGATCCTCGGCCTCGCCCTCAAGGACGCCGGCAAGCTGCACGACGACGTGCTCGTGGCCACGGTGATGAGCAACCTCGGCCTCAAGATCGCCTTGCGCGAGGCGGGCATCACCATCCGTGAGACCGCCGTGGGGGACCGCTACGTGCTCGAGGAGATGCGCGCCGGCGGGTACTCGCTCGGCGGCGAGCAGTCCGGGCACGTGATCTTCTCCGACTTCGCCACCACCGGCGACGGCGTGCTCACGGGCCTGCAGATCGCGGCCCAGGTGGCCCGCACGGGCAAGACGCTCAAGGAGCTCGCGGCCGTGATGACCCGGCTCCCGCAGGTGCTCATCAACGTCAAGGGTGTCGACAAGGCCCGGGTCTCCGCTGACCCGGGCGTGGCCGCCGCCGTGGCCGATGCGGAGGCCGAGCTCGGGGAGACCGGCCGCGTGCTCCTGCGCCCCTCGGGCACCGAGCCCGTGGTCCGGGTCATGGTCGAGGCCGCGGACGAGGAGACCGCCCAGGCCGTCGCCGGGCGCCTGGCCGAGGTGGTCCAGAGCCAGCTCGCGCTCGCGTAGGCCTTGGGGCGGTCGGAGGCCGCGCCTTCCTGCTCACCTTGAAGCGCTGAGGGTCGTCCTGCCCGGCGCGCCGCGCCTCGACGCGCCGGGCCCCACGGCCAAGGTGAGCAGGACGGTACGCTCGCCTCATGCGCACGCCCCCGCCTGCCGCCGTCCGGGCCGTCCAGCGCCTCAGCCGGGCCCTCACTCGGGCCGGCGCGGCGCTCCAGCCACCGCAGGCGCGCTTCCTCGAGGTCTCCGGCGGAGTCGCGGCCATCGCGCTCATGCGGGCGGCCGTCCGCACCCGGCTCGTCGAGCCCCTCGCGGGAGGCCGCCGCACCGCCGCGGAGGTGGCCCGCGAGCTCGGCCTGCACGCTGACACCGCGCACCGGGTGCTGCGCGGCCTCGCGGTCTACGGCCTCGTGACCCTGGACCGCCGCGGGGCCTTCGCGCTCACGGCCACCGGCCGGCTGCTGCTCGAGGACCATCCGCGCTCGATGGCCGGCTGGGTCCGGTACGCGACCTCAGACGCCGTCCTGGCCGGCTGGCTGCGACTGCCCGAGACCCTCGCGGACGGGCGGCCGGCCTTCAACGCCGCCACGGGCAGGAGCCTCTGGGACCACCTCGCCGAGCACCCGGACGAGGAGGCCGGCTTCGCGCGCACCATGCACGAGCTCACCCTCCTCGCGGCCCCGCTCATCGTCGCCGCGTACCCCTGGCCCGAGCGGGGCACGGTGTGCGACGTGGGCGGCGGCGTGGGCGCCATGCTCGCCTCCGTCCTCTCCGCCCGGCCCGCGCTCGACGGCGTGCTCGTGGACCAGGCGGGTCCGCTCGCGGCCTCGGGGGAGTACCTCGCCGGCCGGGGCGTGGGCGGGAGGGTCCGCGCGGTGGAGGGCGACATCTTCGTCGGCTTCGAGGCCGCCGCCGACGTCTACCTCCTCAAGGACGTGCTCCACGACTGGGACGACGACCAGTGCCGCCGGATCCTCCGCACGGTCAGGGCCGCCGCCGCCCCGGGAACGCGGGTGCTGGTCCTCGAGTGGCTCCAGGAGCCCAACGCCGCCGAGTTCCCCGTCTCGATCTCGGACGTCATGATGCTCGCCCAGACCGAGGGGCGCCAGCGCTCCGCCGCCGAGCACCTCGCGCTCGGCGAGGCAGCCGGCTTCCGGCCGGGCCGGGTCCTCGACACGGGGGCGTACGGGATCGTCGAGCTCGTGGTCCCGTGAGCGCGTGCCGTCCCGGCGCGCTGGGACGCCGCAGGCGAGCACGACGTCGGCCCCCCACCTCTTGGGTGAGGGGCCGGCGTCGTGCGTGGGGCAGGTCAGAGTTCGCGGTCGCGGGACTTCAGGGCGTCGCGGATCTCGGTGAGCAGGGCGATCTGCGGGTCCACCGGCGTCTCCGCCGACTTCTCCTTGATGCCGAGCTTGCGGTTGCGGTGCTCGATCATCTTGTTCATCGGGACGATGATCACGAAGTAGATCGACGCCGCGATGAGCAGGAAGTTCACGATCGCGGTCAGCAGGACCCCGAACTTCACCGGCCCGACCACGAGGAAATTGTTGAAGTCGTGCTGGCCGATCAGCACCGAGATGGCGGGCATGAGGACGCTCTTGACGAGGGCGTCCACCACGCCGCCGAACGCGGCCCCCATGATCACGGCCACGGCGAGGTCAATGACGTTGCCCTTCATGATGAAGGTTCTGAATCCACTGAGCATGGGGACCACCTTAGACGGGTCTACGGGTGCAGCAGCACCTTGGTGTAGCCGTCCTCGCGCGCGTCGAACTTGGCGTAGGCGTCCACGGCGTCGTCGAGGGCCACCTCGTGGGAGACGATCCAGGACGGGGCGGCGCGGTCGGCGGTGATGAGGTCGCGGAGCTCGCGGTTGTACCTCTTCACCGGGCACTGCCCGCCCGCCAGGCTGATCCCCTTGGTGAAGGCCTGCCCGTACTCGAATGGGAGCCGGCCCTGCTTCGCGAGGCCGTAGGCGGCGCCGGGGTCCTCGGGGACGTAGACGCCCACCACCCCGATGTGGCCGGTGGCCCGGACCACCTCGATGAGGTTGTCGAGCACCATCTCGGGGTGCTCCTCGCCGGCCGGGTCGTGGGCCTGGTAGCCCACGGCCTCGACGCCACAGTCCACGCCGAAGCCGTCCGTGGCGTCCATGATGGCCAGGCCCGGGTCCACGTCGGCGAAGTTCACCGGCGTCGCGCCGATGCGCGCTGCGAGATCGAGGCGGTCGGGCTCCTTGTCCACCACGAACACCCGTGCGGCGCCCTTGAGCAGCGAGCTGTACGCCGCCATGAGGCCCACGGGGCCGGCGCCGAACACCGCGACGGTCTTCCCGGGGGAGACCTGGGCCATCGTGGCGCCGTGGTAGCCGGTGGGGAAGATGTCCGAGAGCATCGTGTAGTCGTTCTCGTGCTCGTTGCCGGCCGGGAGCCGGAGCAGGTTGAAGTCCGCCCACGGCACCCTCAGCAGCTCCGCCTGGCCGCCCCAGTAGGGCCCCATCTTCGGGTAGCCGTAGCCCGCGCCCGGGTCCCCGGACGGGTTGGCGCGCAGGCACGCGGACGTCCAGCCGTCGTTGCAGTTGCGGCACGTGCCGCACGCGAGGTTGAACGGCACGGACACGCGGTCGCCGACCTTGATCCGGTTGACCCCGGGCCCCACCTCCTCGACGATGCCCATGTTCTCGTGGCCCAGGACCATCCCGGAGTCGAGCTCCGCGCGCCCCTCATAGGGGTGCAGGTCCGAGCCGCAGATGTTCGCGGTGGTGATCCGGATGACTGCGTCGAGCGGCTCCTCGATCCTCGGGTCATCGACCTGCTCCACGGCCAGTTCCCGCGGACCCTTGTACACGACTGCCTTCATGAGGACTCCTCCTGCCAGTCGGTGCGGTTGTCCTCAGGGCACCATCCCCGGCGTGGGCGGGGCCAAACATGGGCGGCGGGTCAGCCGTTGTTGTTGCCGGTGTCGTTTCCGGTGGTGGGGCCGGGGCCGGTGGTGCCGGTGCCGCCGCCGTCGGTCGTGCCGGTGCCGCCGTCGGGCGTCCCGGCGTCACCCGTGATGAGGCTCTGCGGCGGGGTGTCGAAGTCGCCGTGGTCGTAGTACCCCGCCGCCTGCTGCATGTAGGAGGCCCACTGCGGGCCGGCGATGTACGCGCCGTCGACCACCGGGTAGAACTTCCCGTTGACGGTGACGTCGCGGCCCATCCGGGCGCTCGGGCCGTTGAGGGCCTCGCCGAAGTACGACGCCGTCGCGAGCCCCCGCGTGTAGCCCACCACCCACGTCTGGCTGTTCTCGTTGTTCGTGCCCGTCTTCATCGCGTCGGGGACGCTCAGCTTCTGGGGGATGAGCACGCCGGAGCCCTTCGTGGCCACGTCCTGGAGGACGCTGGTCGCGGCGCTGGCCACGTCGCGACTGAGCGCGCCCTGCTGGCACTGGCTGGTCTGGCCGCCGATCTTCTGGCCCTTGACGTCGTCCACCTCGGTGATGGACATCGGGGCGCAGTACGTGCCGCCGCTCGCAAAGGTCGCGAACGCGCTGGCCATGGTCATCGGCGCGACGTTGGTGCCGCCGAGGAGGTTGCCGAGGGTGGAGAGGTCGAGCTTCTTGCCCGACCCCGCGCCGTCGTGCATCCCCATGGCGTCCGCGGCGCGCTGGATGTCGCAGAAGTCGTTGAGGTCCGCGGCCGAGGCGAACGTGGCGGTGTTGATCGAGTTGTAGATGCCCGCGCGGACGGTCATGGGGCGGTAGTAGCCCTCGGAGTCGTTCTGCAGGTCCGTGGAGCCCGGGACGGTGCTGTCGAAGACGCCGTGGACCGGCCCGCAGGTGGACTTCCACGGGAAGTCGGCGCCGTAGCGGCGGCGCGTCGCGTCCACCACCTGGTTGGTGGGCTTGCCCTCGTTCAGCCAGGCCGCGAGCGTGACCGGCTTCATGGTGGAGCCGGGCTGGTAGCCGCCGGCGCCGCCGAGGTCGTTGCCTGATCCGTCCGTCGAGTCGACGTTGAAGTTGTAGGAGGTGACGAACCCGGAGCCCTGGCCGTCCACCATCCGGCTGTTCTGCGCCATCGCCAGGACCTGGCCGGTGCCCGGCTGGACGGTGACGAGCGAGGCGCCCCACTGGTCCGGGTTCGCCCCGGCGGTCGCGTCCACCTGCGCCTGGGCCGGGCCCTGGAGGCGGGGGTCGAGGGTGGTCTTGATCGTCAGGCCGCCGAGCATGACCTTCTGCAGCCGGGCCGTGGTGTCCTTGCCGTAGGCGGGATCGTTGAGGATCTGGTGCAGGACGTAGTCGCAGAAGTACGGGGCCGAGGAGTAGGGGCAGCCCTGCCTGGGCGGGTTCAGCTTGAGCTGGATCGGGGACTTGACCGCGTCGTCGTGCTGGCTCTTGTTGATGTAGCCGTGCTGGAGCATCGCGTCGAGCACGAGGTTGCGGCGGTCCTTGGCCCGGTCCGGGTGCTGCGAGGGGTCGAAGTAGGCGGGGCCGTTGACGAGGCCGGCGAGGAGCGCGCCCTGGGGGAGCGTGAGGTCCTTCGCGTCCTCGGAGAAGAAGTACTGGCTCGCGGCCTGGATCCCGTAGGCGTTGGCGTTGAACGGGACGATGTTGAGGTAGCCGGCCAGGATCTGGTCCTTCGAGAACTTCTGCTCGAGCCCGATCGAGAGCTCCATCTCGCGCAGCTTGTCGCTCACGCTCTTCTGCCCGTTGAGCACGATGTCCGCGCTCTGCCCCTGGGCGATGAGCTGCTCGTTGAGGGCGTTGGTCACGTACTGCTGGGTCAGCGTCGAGGCGCCCTGCCGCCCGCCCCCCGCGTCCGTGACGAGGGCACGGGCGATGCCCAGCGGGTCCACGCCGCCGTGCTGATAGAAGCGGTAGTCCTCGATGGCCACGATCGCGTTCTTGATGTTCGGCGACATCTTGTCCAGCGGCACGTCGGTGCGGTTCTCGCTGAAGAGCGTGGCGATCACCGACCCGTCCGCCGCGACAATCTTTGACGCCTGGCCCGGCTGCGCCTCCGTGAGGTCGGACGGCACCGAGGTGGTCAATGTCTCCGTGGCGCCGCTCGCCGCGTTCCCCGTGAGGGCGACGGCGGGGGTCATGAGCCCGGCGACGAGCACACCGCACAGCCCGCTCACGGCGAGGAATGCGAGGATCCTGCCGAGGGTCGTGGACGTGTCGAAGTACTTCTTGCTGCCAGGGGACATGCCGTGTAGCGTATGCGGCCCGCCTAAATGCAACCTGTGAGGGGCCGCCACCGGCCGTCAGACCTTGCGCAGCAGCATCCTCCGGATGGAGTGGTCGGCGTCCTTGGTGAGCACGAGCTGCGCGCGGCCGCGCGTGGGCAGGACATTCTGGATGAGGTTCGGCTCGTTGATGCGCTTCCAGATGCTCCGGGCCGTGGTGACCGCCTCCTCGTCCGACAGCGAGGCGTAGCGGTGGAAGTAGCTCTCGGGCTGGGCGAACGCGCCCGAGCGCAGCTTGAGGAACCGCTCCACGTACCAGTGCTCGATGTAGCTCGTCTTCGCGTCGACGTAGACGGAGAAGTCGAAGAAGTCGCTCAGGGCCAGGCCGGTGGTGCCGTCGCCGCGGGGCCGCGCGGGGGCCAGGACGTTCAGGCCCTCCACGATCAGCACGTCGGGCCGGCGCACCACGACCTCCCGTCCGGGCACGATGTCGTACGTCAGGTGCGAGTACCAGGGCGCCCGCACCTCCTCGGCGCCCGACTTGATCTCGGCCACGAAGCGGAGCAGCGCCCGCCGGTCGTAGGACTCCGGGAAGCCCTTGCGGTCGAGGACGCCGCGGCGGGTCAGCTCGGCGAGCGGATACAGGAAGCCGTCCGTGGTGACGAGCTGCACATTCGGGGTCGACGGCCAGCGCTGCAGCATCTCGCGCAGCACGCGGGCGATCGTCGACTTGCCCACGGCCACCGAGCCTGCCACGCCGATCACGAACGGCGTGCGCTGGGTCGACTCCCCGAGGAACGTCTGCGTGGCCGTGTGCAGCTCGCCGGACGCCTCGACATAGAGGGAGAGCAGCCGGCTCAGCGGCAGGTAGACGTCGCGGATCTCCCGGAGGTCGAGGGGATCGCCGAGCCCGCGGATGCGGTCGATGTCGTCCTGGTTGAGGGGCTGCTCCATGCGGTCCGCGAGGCGGGCCCACGTGGCGCGGTCGAGCTCGACGAACGGGGACGCGCCGTCGCCGGGGGACTCGCTTCTCTGCAGACTCACCCGTGCATTCTGCCAACTGGGACCTCGCTGCGCGAACTGCAGGGGTTCGGGCTCGGCTCAGCCACCGTCCGGGCGCGCCGGTAGGATGTGACGCATGTGTGGAATCGTCGGCTATGTCGGTACCGCCCGCGCGCTCGCAGCCGCGGATGGCAACAGCAGTCACAGTGCCCTTGATGTCGTGATCGAAGGCCTGCGGCGCCTCGAGTACCGCGGCTATGACTCCGCGGGCGTGGCCGTCGTCGCGGACGGGGCCATCGAGTCCCGGAAGAAGGCCGGGAAGCTGAAGAACCTCGAGAAGGAGCTCGCCGAGCGGCCCCTTCCCGAGAGCGTCACCGGGATCGGGCACACCCGCTGGGCCACCCACGGCGGCCCCACGGACGCCAACGCGCACCCGCACCTGGCGGACGGTGGCCGCCTCGCCGTCATCCACAACGGCATCATCGAGAACTACGCCTCCCTCAAGGCCGAGCTGGCCGCGAAGGGCGTCCCGTTCCTCTCCGAGACGGACACGGAGGTCGCCGCGGCCCTGATCGGCGACTACTACCGCGGCGAGGCCGACGGCGACATCACCCGCGCGATGCAGCTCGCCTGCCAGCGGCTCGAGGGCGCGTTCACCCTGCTGGCCGTGCACGCGGAGCAGCCCGGCACCGTGGTGGCGGCCCGGCGGAACTCGCCGCTCGTCGTCGGCCTCGGCGAGGGGGAGAACTTCCTCGGCTCCGACGTCTCCGGCTTCATCGACTACACCCGCCGTGCCGTCGAGCTCGGCCAGGACCAGATCGTCACCATCACCCCGGACTCGTTCGAGGTGACCGACTTCTTCGGCGCCCCCGCGAGCGGCAAGGAGTTCGAGGTCTCGTGGGACGCGGCCTCGGCGGAGAAGGGCGGGTTCAACTCCTTCATGGAGAAGGAGATCAACGACCAGCCCGCCGCCGTGCACGACACCCTCCTGGGCCGCTCCGACGCCTCCGGCCGCCTCGTCCTCGACGAGCTGCGCATCGATCCGGAGGAGCTCAAGAAGGTCAACAAGATCATCGTCCTCGCGTGCGGCACCGCCGCCTACGCGGGCCTCGTGGCCAAGTACGCGATCGAGAAGTGGTGCCGGATCCCCACCGAGGTGGAGCTCGCGCACGAGTTCCGCTACCGCGAGCCGATCGTGGACGCCCACACCCTGGTCGTGTCCATCAGCCAGTCCGGCGAGACCATGGACACCCTCATGGCCGTGCGCTACGCCCGCGAGCAGGGCGCCAAGACGGTCTCGATCTGCAACACGAACGGCTCCACGATCCCGCGCGAGTCCGACGCCGTCCTCTACACGCACGCGGGCCCCGAGATCGCCGTCGCCTCGACCAAGGCGTTCCTGGCCCAGATCACCGCCGCGTACCTCCTCGGCCTGTACCTCGCCCAGCTGCGCGGGAACATCTTCTCCGGCCAGATCAGGGACGTCCTCGCGGACCTGAACAAGATCCCGGAGAAGATCCAGACCGTCCTGGACGCCGCCGGGCCGCTGCGCGAGCTCGCCCGCAGCATGAAGGACGAGAAGTCCGTGCTGTTCCTGGGCCGCCACGTGGGCTACCCGGTGGCCCTCGAGGGCGCGCTGAAGCTCAAGGAGATCGCGTACATCCACGCCGAGGGCTTCGCCGCCGGCGAGCTCAAGCACGGCCCGATCGCGCTGATCGACGAGGGCCAGCCCGTGTTCGTGGTGGTCCCGTCGCCGCAGGGCCGCGACTCGCTGCACGCCAAGGTGGTCTCCAACATCCAGGAGGTCCGCGCCCGCGGTGCCCGCACCCTCGTGATCGCGGAGGAGGGGGACGAGGCCGTGCGCGCGTACGCCGAGTACGTCTTCTACGTCCCGCAGACCCCGCCGCTGCTCATGCCGCTGCTGACCACGGTCCCGCTGCAGATCTTCGCCGCCGAGCTTGCCTCCGCGAAGGGCTACGACGTGGACCAGCCGCGCAACCTCGCCAAGTCCGTCACGGTGGAGTAGCCCCCCGTTCCGGGTACGCATCTCGTCGCCTTTTCGGGCTTTCGGGTACGCAGGCTCTGACGTACGACGACGGCCGGTCACGTTCCGCTGGGAGGTGACCGGCCGTCGTCGTCCGCCGCGGGCGACCAGGTCAGATCAGGGCGTCGAGCGTGACGAAGGTGTAGCCCTCCGTGCGCATCTGGTCGATGATGCCGGGGAGGGCGGCGGCGTCGAGGGTCGAGCCGTCGTCGGGGTTGGAGCCGACGTGCATGAGCACGATCTCGCCCGGCTGGATCGCGTTCATCACCCGCTGGATCACCGACGGCGCACCGCGCGTGCCGCCCACGGTGCCCTGCCAGCCGAGGGAGTCGACGGTCCAGCGGATCGCCGCGTACCCGCTCGCGTTCACGGCGGCGATGGTGCGGGCATTGCGGGCGCCGGAGGGGAAGCGGAAGAACGGCCGCGGGTCCACGCCGTCGGCCCGGATGGCCGCCTGCGCCGAGGACAGCTCCGCGGCGATCTGCGCGTCCGTCAGCGTGGTCATGTCGGGGTGGGTCATCGAGTGGTTGCCGACCCGGTGGCCGCCGGCCGCAATCTGGGCGACGTCCGCGGGGTGGGCCTTGGCCCACGCGCCCGTGAGGAAGAAGGTCGCGGGCACGTGCTGCGCCGCGAGGGTCGAGAGGATGGAGGCCAGGCCTGCGTCGTTGGCGCCCGCGTCGAACGTGAGGGCCACGACCTTGTCCTGGGTGGGGATCCGCTCGATGTCCTGCCCGCGCAGGTTCGGCGGCAGCGCCATCGGGGGCAGCGGCGGCCGGGCCGTCGCGGTGGGCTGCTTGGGCGGCGCGGACGACGTCGGCGGGGCGCCGGGCGTGGACGGGCGGCCGGACGTCGGGACCGGCGAGGCGGATCCCGTCGGGGTCGATGCGGTGGGGGACGCGGTCGGCGAGCCGGACGCGGCAGGTGGGGCGGCCGGCGTCGGCTGCGAGGTCGAGCGGGTCAGGACGATCACGAGGGCCGTCGCGGCGAGGACAAGCACCACCGCCGCCACGATGATGATCGTGAGCCGTCGCCTGCCGAGTGCCGCCATGTGCAACCCCCTCGGTCATGACGGTACGCCCGCGGGTGCCGGGGCGCGAGGGACTTTGGTCGGCTCAGCCGAGCACGAGGCCCCGCACGTAGGCGGCCTGGCCCACGTGCTGGGTCGCGTCGTTGAGCAGGCTCACGAGGCGCACGGCCGCGGTGACCGGCGGGGACCAGCGCTCGTCGACGACGCGGCCGAGGTCCTCGGGCTGCAGGCCCTTGACGACCTCGGTGATCCGGGCATGGACGGCATCGTGGTAGCCGCGCAGCACCTCGGCGTCCACGGCCGGGAAGGCGCCGACCTCCTCGCTCGACTGTCCGTAGCCGGTGGCCCAGTCCCCGTACGGCAGGGCGAACCGCTCGCGCCACTGGGGCCACAGCTGCCCGGGAGGGACCTCGCGGGTTCGGGCCTTGGGCGGCTCGTTGCCCTCGAGGACGTGGGCGAGGGCGGCGATGTGGTCGTCCTCCACGCGGGTCAGGTGCCACACGAGCCAGGCGACGTGGTTGGCGTGGGGGCCGGGGCGCTGGAGCAGCTGTGCGGGGGAGAGGCCCAGGAGCACGTGCTCCACCGATTCCTGCACCCTGCCGAAGCCGTCCAGCAGGATGTCCGTGGCCCAGTTCTGGTCTGCAGTCATGCGGCCCACCCTATTCCCCGCGCGCCGGGGTCCGGGAGTGGCGGGCGCGCAGGGAGCATGTCCCCTCCTGCTGTGCGATTCTGCTCATGCTCGTTCCGTGGTCGCCGAGTTGCGGGGCGTGTCATGCGGAAACGCGCCGGGGTGGCGTGCGGGCGTGAGCACCATCGCTCGGAGGCATTGGACTCTTCGGCACTCATGGCAGGAAGTGAGGCCAGAGCTCGAGGACCCGCGCGATCTCATCGACCACGGATTGGCGGTCGTACCAGATGCGCTCCGGCAGGTAGCGCAATGTCGGCTGGCCTTGGAGGAGGGCGGCGTTCATGCGGTAGCGGTCCTTGGCGAACGACTTCCGGTCACCGTGGTACTGAAGCCGTCGATCTCAACGGGCAGGACGCGCTCGATCCTGAAGTCCACGGTGCCGACGCCGGGGAGCCAGACCTGAGTTTCGACCTCCCACCCCTGTGCGAGGAAGAGCAGCCTGGCTTCGACCTCTGGCTGGGACTGGGCCTGCCTGTCCGTGTCGAAGATGACCTGGGCGAGCACCTTCCGGGCGCGAGCGTCGGACCGGCTGTCGAGTGCGGTCCAGAGCGTCTCGCGCTTCACGCGTCCGGCTCTCGCAGCAGATTCCACCATGCTGACTGCCTGGGGCGCGTCCATGCAGCCCAGGGCGTGGATCAACGCGTCCTCCACCGACACGAGGGGCAACTCGTGGTGTGGGGGAAAGAGCAGCTTCCGGTGGCTCACGCAGCCTTGGGCCCGCGCATGGCGGGTGGCGAGATGCCGGCGGTCGGGGGCGGATCGGATCCACAGGCCGTGATAGCTCGCGGCCGAGCCGCAGGTGATGAGGCCGTCACGCATGAGGGCGAACAGGAAGTCGGGATTCGCATCCGGCAATGCCCAGAGTCCTTTGCGGGGCCTGCGCGCACGCCCTTCGAGCGATCCGATCTCACGTCTGGTGAAGCCCGCGCGGAGCAATGCTCCCGTACGGGCAACGCCGCCCAGTGATCTGAGGTAGTCGATGGGATCCATCCCTCCACTTCAGTCCTCAGGTGGCCGGGCTGGGCGAGCGCATTCGCGCTATGTGGACGACGCCCCCGATCCGCTCTGCGTGGGGGACAGGGGGGAGCGGTCATGTGCGGGCGATCTTGCTCACCGAGATGGGCTTGGTAGTGGGCATCGGCGGCGTGTTGGTTCGGACGCGCGGGGCCTCGGCGGGACGGTGAGCAGAACCGTTGTTGGCGCCGTGCTGCCGGGACTGGGCGACATTGGGGAGCAGACGTACGGTTCTGCTCACCGAGCTGGGAGCGGCACCTGGCCGTGCGGCGCGTCGAGCGCAGCCACGCCGAGGCCCGCGCCGACCATGAGCAGAATTGCTCGACTGCCGGGCTGGAGGCTGGAGCGGGGCGGAGGTCGGAGCGGGCGGGGACGGGATATGGAGCGGAGGGGCGCGGTCGGATTTTACTTGAAGTATCAACTAAATGCCCTTATGCTGGATGCATGACCGCAGCCCAGCCCCCCGTCCTGTTCCTCAGCCACGGCGCGCCACCGCTCGCCGACGACGCCACGTGGACCCGCCAGCTTCACGAGTGGTCGAGCACGTTCGCCAAGCCCAAGGACATCCTCATGGTCTCGGCGCACTGGGAGAACGCGCCGGTGACCCTGAGTGCGACCGAGCGCCCGCAGGAGCTCGTCTACGACTTCTGGGGCTTCCCGCAGAAGTACTACGACGTGCGCTACGAGGCCCCGCTCGCTCCCGAGCTCGCGAACGAGGTGGCCCGGCTGACCTCCCAGCACGGCCACCATGTGGAGCGCGATGAGGCCCGTGGCCTCGACCACGGCGCGTACGTCCCGCTCAAGGAGCTCTTCCCGGGAGCGGACGTCCCGGTGGTGCAGATGTCGATGCCGACCCTGGATCCGCGAGGCCTGTTCGAGCTGGGCAGGACCCTGGCGCCGCTGCGCGACCGTGGGACGCTGATCGTGGGCTCCGGTTTCACCACCCACAACCTGCGCTGGTTCAACCCGCGCGCCGGCGCCGACGTGGCCCCGCCCGCAGCGTCCTCCGAGTTCGACCACTGGGCCGAGGAAGCCATGTCCCGCGGCGACGTGGACTCCATCCTCGACTTCATCCACAAGGCCCCGGCCGCCCGCGAGGCGCACCCGCGCTCGGAGCACTGGGCCCCGCTGTATGTGGCCCTCGGCGCGGCCTCGGAGTCGGGCGGGATCGACGCGGAGACTGCGATCGAGGGCTTCTGGTTCGGGCTGTCCAAGAGGTCTTGGACCCTCACCTAGGTCACTGCAGAAGGAGCGCCGCGACCCGCGACCCGCCGAAGGCGCCCCCGAGCATCCGGACCCTACACGCGCCCGTCGGGGTAGATGCTGCGGGTCTCGGCCCGCTGGTACCGGCGCCGCCAGCGCAGGCGGGGGCGCGGGAGCACGCGGGACACCGCGAGCACCGCGTACATGAGCGTGTTGAGGGCCACGAACGTCGCGAGCACGTTGACGAACGGGCTCTGCAGGATCGACTCGTCGAACAGGATGCCCAGTGGGACGCGGACAGGGTTCATCGCGGGGTCTCCTCGGCAGCGGGAGCAGCGGGTATGGAAGGAACCCCAGCAACAGCAGGACCGGCGGGTAAGGCGGGAATACCAGCAGCAGCGGGTACGGCAGGAGCAGGAGCAGGAGCAGGAGCAGCAGCGGCACCAGCCCCGGCCTCCGCCGGCCGCACGAGGTGCTTCCACGCGGCCTTCCGCCCCGCGGTGATGTCCGCGATCCCCTTGAGGTAGACGACGTTGAGGAACATGTCGAAGACCAGCTCGGGGAACAGGCAGGCGGCGAGGATCCGGGCCCGCCAGCCCCCGCCCCACGCGGTGACGAGCCGCTCGAGCGTGAACCAGAACCCGAGTCCGAGCCAGAACGGGAACCAGATCCAGGTGTCCATGGACAGGGCCATCAGGGCGATGAGGAAAAGGTAGGTCCCGAGGGCGATCACGCTGTAGCCGATCCCGAGCTGCTGGAACCAGTACCGCGCGGTCTGGGGCGTGACCCCGTAGGCGCCGAGGTTCTCGAGCGCGCCGCGCTGCCAGCGCAGCCGCTGCGCCCAGAGCATCCGCCACGTGGGCATGAGTTCGGTCTCCACCGTGCACTCGGGCGGGGAGACCATGAGCGCGCCGAGGGACTTGAGCGCGATCGTCAGCTCGTTGTCCTCCGTGAGCGCGGCGGTGTCGTACACGTCGCCGTGCCGGCCCGGGAGCTGGGTGCCGCGGGCGTCGGCGACGGCCCGCAGGGCCACGGGCCGGAACACGGACGCCGTGCCGGTCAGGACGAACACGCGCCCGCGGCGCCGGCGGATCTCGCGCGAGTAGCGGATGTACTCGTTGCGCTGGAACTGGCCGATCAGGCCGTGCCCCTCCTCGCCGTAGAAGAGGCCGCCCACGGCGACGAGGGCGCGGTCGTCCGTGAACCGCCGCACGGCCTCGGCGAGGAACTGGCCGCCCAGCTTGGTGTCCGCGTCCATCACCATGACCACGTCGTTGCCGCCGAGCCCGGGCAGCAGGGTGCGCAGCGCCTGGTTGAGCGCCCCGCCCTTCTTGTCCGTGTTGCCGCGGGTGATGAAGACCTCGGCGCCGGCTGACCGCGCGATCTCGGGGGTGCGGTCGGTGCAGTTGTCCGCCACCACGATCACTCGGTCCGGGCGGAGGGCCTGCGCGTCGAGCGAGGCGAGCGTCGCGGGCAGCGAGGCCTCCTCGTTGTGCGCGGGGATGAGGACGGTGACGGTCACGGGCCCGGCGAAGACGCCGCGGGTGGCGGCCATGATGGTCTTCGGCGCGAGCGGCCTGGCCCGCACGTGCGCGGAGGCCCGGCGCGCGCGCGTGGCGATCGCCCGGTCCACGAGCGCGACGCCGGCCCCGAGCAGGATCGCCGCGGCCACGGCGGCCAGGACCACGCGCCAGTGCGGCGCGTGGGCGTCGTAGAAGACGTCCCATACCCCCGCGATCGAGACCTCGGCGGGCTGCCAGAGCGGCGGCGGCTGGCTCGCGGCCACCCCCCACCACAGCAGGAGCGCGGCGCCGGTCACGGCCGCGACGATCAGGAGGCCTACGAGCCTCTGGAACCATCTCCCCATGGCGCGCATGCTACCGGGCCGAAGTGACGGCCCAGTAGGCCGGGACGCGGAGGTGGCTCCCGTCCGCCGGCAGCGCGAGCGCCAGGGCCGTCGAGCCGTCCGCCTCGAGCCGCCACTGCTCCTCCGGGAAGGCCCTCGCGCGCTCGGCCGGACCGAAGTGCCCGGGCTGCGGCAGGGTGCGGATGGCCTGCGCGAGCGGCGGCGGGATGGACTCGCCGCTCGCCCCGAGGGCGCGAAGGTAGCCGAGCCCGCCCCCGGGAACGTTCGTCTCGACGAGGTACACCCGTCCCCGCGCCCCCACCAGTGTGCGGAGGCCCGCGGCGAGGGCCCGCTGCCTGGCGGGGGTGAGGACGTGGAGCACCCCGCGCACGACGGCGTTCGCGTCCCCGAGCTCCCCGTGGAGCCGCGCGCTGGTCTCGGGATCAGTCGCGTCGGCTGCGAGGAAGTCGACGCGCCCCGGATCCCCGTGGTGCCTGGCGGCGAGGTCCACGGCGGCGGCGGAGGCATCGACACCGAGCACGCGGGGGAACGCCCCGGCGAGGGCGGCGGAGAGCCACCCGGAGCCGCAGCCCACGTCCACCAGGGGCAGGGAGGCGTCGAGGTGGTCAATCCCGCGGGCCACGTGTTCGGTGGCCTCCGAGCGCGGGTCGCCCTCCCAGAGCACGTCCTCGGGGAGGCTGCCCTCGGCGATGCCCGCCCAGAACCGCTCCCACGCGGTGGAGGGGCTGCGCGGGACCTTGCCGGAGAGGACGGCCACGCGGGAGGCGAGCCGGATGCTGTCACCGAGGGGCATCATGGTCTCCTTCCTGCACGGCCCGCAGGAGCAGGGCCAGGTCGGCGGCTGGCATGGGCCGGGCGAAGAGGTAGCCCTGGCCGTACTCGCAGCCCAGCTCGCGCAGGAGCCTGGCCTGGGCCTCTTCCTCGATGCCCTCGGCGACCACGGTGAGCCCGGCAGCGTGGATGAGCCGCACGATCGCGTCGACGAACGCGACCTGGGTCGGGTCGCTCGCGATGGTGTCGACGAGCGACTTGTCGATCTTGGCCCGCACCGCGGGAAGGGTGCGGAGGTAGCTGATGGAGGAGTAGCCGGTGCCGAAGTCGTCGATCTCGATGGGCACGCCGAGTTCCCCGAGGGAGCGCAGGGTCTGGCGTGTGTCGGGGCCGCCGGTCATGATGGCGGACTCGGTGATCTCCACCGTCAGCCGCGGGCCGGGCAGGCCGGCGTCGTCCAGCAGCCTGCGGATGTGGGCCGTGAGGTCCCCGTGGGCGAGCTCGGCAGGGGAGATGTTCACGTGCAGGCTGAAGTGCTCGGGCAGGCCGGGGTCGCGGGCCCACTCGCCCGCGGCCTCGACCACCTGGGTCAGCACGCAGCGGCCGAGCTCGACCATGAGCCCGGCGTCCTCGGCGACGTCGAGGAAGGTGGACGGCGGCAGCAGACCCCGGACGGGGTGGCGCCAGCGCACGAGGGCCTCGGCGCCCGCGAGGGTCGCGTCGGCGAGCCCGACGATCGGCTGGTAGAAGACCTCGATCTCGCCCCTGGAGAAGGCGGCCCGCAGGTCGGCCGCGACGCGCACGCGCTGGGCGACGACCTCGTGCATGGCGGGGTTGAACACGCTGATGCCCCCGTGGCCCTTGGCCTTGCCGGCCTCGAGCGCGGCGTCCGCGTCGCGCAGCATCTCCTCGACCGCCAGGTGCCGCTCGGCGTACCGGATGCCGACGTTGCCGCGCAGGCTGACCTGGATGCCGTTGACCAGGACACGCTCCTTGAGCGTGTCGAGGACGGTCCGGGCGGTCCAGAGCACGCCCTCCGCGTCCTGCCCGGTCACGAGCACCGCGAACTCGTCGCCGCCCAGCCGGCCCACGAGGTGCCCGTCGCCCCCGGCGTCCCCCACCGCGGCCCGGAGCCGCTGGGCCACCTCGACGAGCACGGCGTCGCCGGCCGAGTGGCCGAAGGTGTCGTTGATGAGCCGGAACCCGCGCAGGGCGAGGATGACGACGGCGGCCAGCCCGCCGTCGTCGGCCGTCTGCAGGGCGGCGTCGATCCGCTCGCGCACGCACCGGCGGCTGGCGAGGCCGGTCAGCTCGTCCGTGTCGACGAGGCGGCGCAGCTCCTCCTGGGCGCGCTCGAGCAGCTCGGTGCGGTGGGCGATGCGGGCCTCGAGCTGGTCGTACAGGGTCTCGAGCTCCTCGGCGAGGAGGTTGATGCCCGTGGTGACGGCGTCGATGGAGTCGCGTGCGGGGGAGGTCTCCATCCGCTGGGAGAGGTCTCCGGCCGAGAGCCGCACGATCAGGTCGATGAGCTTCTCGAGCCTGTCGTCCGCCGGCTCAGCTGCCATCGGCGGCCTCCGCAAGCCAGGCCCGGGCGCGGTCCTCGTCGGTGAAGAACTTGGTGGGGCACGGTGCCTTGTTGACGCCGAGGAAGAAGTTGGCGAGCACGCGGTCCACGGCAGAGGCGCCGAGCAGGGCGATCGCGGCCGCCGCGCAGGGCCGGGCGAACACGGCCCGGGCCGAGCGGCTCACGGAGGAGGTCGTGGCCATGTCGATCAGGAGCGGGACGCGGCCCTGCCCGGCGGCCTCGTTGACGCGGGCCATGGCGGCCTCGGCCTGGGGCGCGTCGATGTCCACACCGCGCTCCCACACGAGGCGGAGCACGCCGGAATCGTCGAAGGAGAGCGAGCTGATGCCCGAGTCGGTCCCGTTGGGGCTCTGCTGGGGATCCACGCCGCTCCTCTCACGTCCAGGCGCCGCGGCGGCGCCACGTTGGGAGCATACCCCGGGCCCTGCCCGGCGGCCGGTACGCTGGGCCCACGGGAGGTGCCCGCTTACGGGCACGGGGAGGAACACTGTGGGGGTCGCTCTGGACCTGGGCACGCTCACCGTCGTGATGGCGGTCGTCTCGCTGTGCGTGCTCGTGCTGTTCTACTTCGATGCGTACCGGGCGAATCCCACGGGGCCGGCCCGGTGGTGGTGCCTCGCCCTCGCGACGCTGTGTGCCGCCGGCATCCTCAACGACGGCGGTGTGGCGGTGGTCAGCCTCATCGGCCAGGGCCTCATGGTGATGGGCGTGGCGTCCATGTGGGCCGGCGTGCGCCGTCTCCGCGACCCGGAAACGCCCGCCGTGTACCTCGTGCTCGGGGTCCTGGCCACCGGGCTCGTCGGATTCGTCGCCCGCTTCCTCGACCCTTACATGTGGGGAGCCGTGGTGCTCCTGCTGCTCTCCGGCCTGTTCTGCGCGGCGATCTTCGTCGAGCTGCGGCGCCAGCGCACCGTGCCGTGGCGGACGGCCCGGAACTTCGCAGTGATCGCGGTGATCACCGGCGTGTACGACCTGGTCCGGGCCATCGCCCTGGCGGCCCTGGGCGGCGCCAGCCCGGCCTTCAAGGCGATCTTCGGGCAGGGCTTCTCGCTGCTGGCGGCGATCGTGCTCATTGTGGCCGCCGCCACGAGCCTGGCCGCGCTCAACAGCGCCACCCGCACGGCCCACTTCCAGCAGCTCGCCACGAAGGACGCGCTCACCGGCCTGCTGAACCGCACCGAGTTCATGCGCCGGGCGGGGGAGATGCTCGGCAGGGCGCACGAGCAGGGCACTGTGGTCACGGTGATCATGGCGGACCTGGACAAGTTCAAGTCGATCAACGACGACTTCGGCCATCTGACCGGGGACGAGGTGATCCGCGCCTTCGGCGTGGCCTGCCGGCAGTCGGTGCGCTCGCGGGACCTCGTGGGCCGGTTCGGCGGCGAGGAGTTCATCATGGCGCTCGCCGGCTCGTCGGCGGCCGACGGCGTGGCGGTCGCCGAGCGCATCCAGTTCGTCCTCTCCGCCCAGCGCATCCTCCTCGACGGGCACACCGTGCCGACGGCGAGCTTCGGGGTGGCGGACAGCGCGGTGCACGGGGATGACCTCGGGGCGCTCATCGCGAGCGCGGACGCGGCCCTGTACGGCGCGAAGTCGGCCGGGCGGAACTGCGTGATGGTCAGCGGCGCGGCCCCGATAGAGTAGCCGCATGGCTATCATCGGCATCGGCGTGGACGTCGTGGACATCGCACGGTTCGAGCGTCAGCTGGAGCGGACCCCGGGCCTGCGGGACCGGCTGTTCGTGCCCGCGGAGCGCGAGCTGCACGTCCGGTCCCTGGCCGCGCGCTTCGCCGCGAAGGAGGCCGTGGCCAAGGTCCTCGGCGCCCCGGCGGGCATGAACTGGCAGGACTGCTGGATCGGCCTGGGCCCCGCGGGCCCCGAGATCCAGGTCAAGGGCACCGTGCTCGCCGTCGCCGAGGAGCGCGGGGTGCGCTCTTGGCACCTGAGCATGAGCCATGACGGCGGGATCGCCACCGCGATGGTCGTCGCCGAACGCTGACCCGGTCAGGCCGAGGCCGGCTGGGCGACGACGCCCGAGTGGCCCGCCGAGGTCGGGAAGCCGCCCGCAAGGCGGCCGGAGGACGTCGGCGCCGGGCGCGCCGGAGCCGACGGCGCCGCGGCGTCGGAGACCGCGCCCGCGAGCACCTGCTCGGCGGCGGCCACCGCCTGCGCGGAGGCATCGACGGCGACGGCTGCATTGGAGGAGACCGCAGGGGAGGCAGCGTGTGCCCGAGACGGCCGCCTGACGGACCACACCACGGCGAAGCCGTACACGAGGCCGAGCACCCCGCTGCCGGCCCAGACGATGAGCCCGATCTCCTCGGACAGGGCCGCTGCCACTGCCGAGGCCAGGATCACGGCCGCCGCGACGATCGCAGAGATCCGAGCCCTGCGGTCCAGAAAGTCCCCCATCAATGCCCCCCACCGATGCCCCGCCCAACGCGGAGTGAGTTATGACTTGCATTACCGGGACTGAAAACGGTAATGCCTCGTTGATTCTACATTCGATGGCGGAGCACAACCAGCCCGGTGTCCCTCATTACAATCGCCCCATGACCGAGGCCTTCACCGGAACACAGGTCCGCGCGGCGGAGACGCCGCTCCTCGACGCCGGGCGAGGCCCCGAACTCATGGCGAGGGCCGCGCACGGGCTCGCACTCGCCGTCGTCCGCCTGATCCGGCGGGAGCGCGGCCGGGTGGCGGGGGCCCGGGTGGCGGCGCTCATTGGGAAGGGCAACAACGGCGGGGACGCGCTGTTCGCCCTGGCCGAGCTGGCGCGCCGGGGGGCCCGGGCCACCGCCGTGCTCACGGGCGGGAGGGCCCACCCCGAGGGCCTCGCGGCCTTCACACGGGCCGGCGGGCGCGTCACAGAACGCCTCGAGGAGGCCGACATCGTGGTTGACGCGGTGCTCGGCACCGGCTTCTCCGGCGAGTATGCGCCCCCGCTCCCGCGGCCGGACGCCCTCGTGGTGGCCTGCGACCTCCCCTCCGGCCTCGACGCGGACACCGGCACCGCCGGTCCCGAGGTGTGGCGCGCCGACCTCACGGTGACGTTCGGCGCGCTCAAGACGGGGCTGCTGGCGGGCCGGGGGCGGGCGCTGGCCGGCCGGGTGGAGGTCGTGGACATCGGCCTCGGACCGCACCTGCCTGCCCCGGACGTCCGCTCGCTCGACGCCGCGGCCGCCGCCGCGCTGCTTCCCTCCCCCCGCGACGACTGGCACAAGTACTCCCGTGGGGTCCTGGGCCTCGTCGCGGGCTCGGAGCCGTACCCGGGGGCGGCGGTGCTCGCCACGGCGGGCGCGCTCGCCACGGGCGTCGGGATGGTGCGGATTGTGGCGCCGGACGCCGTGCGCCGGCTCGTGCTCTCCGCGCACCCGGAGGTGGTGGGCTCGTCGGAGCCTGCGGGGCGGGTGCAGGCCTGGGCGGCGGGGCCGGGGATCGCGGACGACGCCGCGCAGCGCCGCGCGCTGGCCGTGGCCCTTGAGTCCGGGCTCCCCGCGGTGGTGGACGCGTCCGCGCTCGACGTGCTCCTCGGGCTCCTGGAGCGGTCGGCCGGGGAGCACGTGGTGATCACTCCGCACGCGGGGGAGCTCGAGCGGCTCCTGGGGGATCCGTCCCGCGAGGCGATCGAGGCGGAGCCAGTGCGGTGGGCGCGGGCGGCCTCGGTGCGGCTGGGGGTGACGGTGCTGCTGAAGGGCCCGGCCACGGTCTGCGCCGCGCCGGACGGCACCGCGTGGGTGCAGGGGGAGGGCCACCCGTACCTTGCGACGGCCGGCAGCGGGGACACGCTGACCGGGGTCCTCGGAGCGCTGCTCGCCACGGCCCAGGACCTCCGGCCCGTGGAGGCGGCAGCGCTCGCGGCCTTCGTGCACGGGGCGGCCGGGCGCGTGGCCGCCGAGTCCGGGCCGTTCGGCGCCGGTGCGCTCGCACCGGCCGTGCGGGAGGCGGTCTCACGGCTGTCGGCCCGTGCCGCCCTCGGCCGGGCTGCGGGGTCTTCGGGCCGCTAGGGTCCCGGCGAGTCCGGGCTGCTGGCTGCGAGCTCATCATCGGCTTGGGCCTGCAGCACCACGGCGGCGAGGTCCTTGGCGCGGGCGGCGGCGCGCGGGTCGCCCTCCGCGGCGGCCACGAAGCTGCCGCAGATCAGTGTCTGGAGGGTGCGGGCCACCGAGGCGGGGTCGTCGACCCCGGCCTCTGCGGCGATCTCCTCGAGGTGGGCCAGGGTCGGGTCGAGCTGCTCGGCGGCGGCGCGGCTGAGGGGGTGCTCGGCGCCCATCTCCAGGATCACCCGCTCCAGGGGGCCGGGCGGGTCTCCGCGGAGGATCAGGCCGTCGAGGTCGTCGAAGATCCCGAGCAGCGCCTCCCGCCCGCTCCCGTGGCTGTCCCGGGCGGTCCGCACCATGCCCGCGCGGGCGCGGCCCCAGGCCTCGAGGCAGGCCAGGACCAGCTTGTCCTTGCTGCGGAACTGCCGGTAGAACGTGGACTTCGCCACCCCGGAGCGGGCGATCAGCTCGTCCACGCCGACTGCCCGGATGCCCCGGGTCGCGAAGAGGCCTTGGGCGGCCGAGAGGATCCGTGCCCTCGAAGACTGCCTGGCCCGCCGTGGGGCCGCCAGGCCCAGACCCATCGTCGCGACTGCGACTGGTAGATGCATGCCCGCCCCCTCCCACTGCCAACTTCCTGACATCGTGGGAGATAGGTTTCCCGGCGCCCTCGCAACCGAAACGGCGCCCAGGCCGCCGGGCGGCCTGGGCGCAGGGGAGGGGGCGGGACGGGCCCTGTGCGCGCCCTAGTTCTGGTTGGCCTTCTCGCGGCGGCGGAGGTCGATCTGGCGCTTGTCGTCCTCGCGGGTCTGGGCGGGGCGCCCTGGGGTGGCCGGCCGGTGCAGGTCGATGAGCGCCCGGGCGAGCTTGCGCGCGCGGGCGGCGGCCCGCTGGTCGCCTTCGATGGAGGCGACCATGGCGCCCTTGGTGAGGATGTGGAAGGACCAGGCGAAGCCCACCGGATCCTCGAGCCCCGCGGCCTCCGCGAGGGCACACAGGCGCTCGCGGATGTCGGTGAGGTGCCTCATCGCGGCACGCCCGAGAAGATGGCCGGGCCCGAATTCGATCACCACATGGAGGAACGTGTTGACCTCGGCCGCGCCGCGGCTGAACCAGTCGTCGAGCACGGTGAACGCGGCCAGGATCGCGTCGTCCGGGTTGTGCGCGTGGGCGATGGCTTCCTCGATGGCGTTCTCGCGGACCTGGTACCAGCGGTCCATGTAGGCCAGCACGAGGGCTTCCTTCGAGGGGAAGTGCCGGTAGAACGTCGCCTTGGCGACTCCGGAGTGGGCGATGATCTCGTCGATGCCGACGTCTCGTACGCCTCGTCTTGCGAAGAGCCCATAGGCGGTCTCTAGGATCCGCTCGCGGGCAGGTTTGCGTGCCGCGGCCTCGGGGGCCCGGCCGTCCTCATGACCGACCATGGTCAGGATCGTAGCACGGGTAGACAGACTGGTCTGTCTCATATATAAACGTTCTGACGGAACAGACAGGTCTGTCTCGTTGAGAAGCGTAGACGTTGCCAGCATCAACACCGGGAGCCGCCGCAGGGCGGTGCAGAGAGGGTAGGTCGCTGTGAGTGAGTCAGCTGTGATGGAGCCCGAGTCGGCTGCGATGGAGTCCAGGGGCCAGTT
>NZ_JAUSRH010000007.1 GCF_030811715.1 Sinomonas atrocyanea
CCCATTTGGCTTAATATTTTTTTTTTATTTGGTATTCCTCGTGGCACCCATCAGGCGGGTACAGGGTTTGGGGCAAACACCCCCCCGCGGGGGGGGGGCCCCCCCCGGGCCCCACCCCCGCTTCGGGTGGGGTTCAGCTCGGGCGCCCGGAGGGGCGCGCCGGCTCAGGTCCGGTTGAGCTCGGCCGAAATGCTCGCGGCCGCCTCGCGCAGGAGAGGCACGGCACGCTCGCCGAACGACTCGTCGACGCGGGACACCGGGCCCGACACGGAGATGGCCGTGGGCGTCGGGGCGTTCGGGACGGCCATCGAGAAGCAGCGGACGCCGATCTCCTGCTCCTGCTCGTCGATCGCGTACCCGCGCGCGCGGATCTTGTCGAGGTCGGACAGCAACGACTCGATGTCGCCGAGGCTGTAGGCGGTGGGCGTCGGCATCCCCTGGCGCGCCACGATCGAGCGGACCTGGTCGTCCTCGAGCTGGGCGAGGATGGCCTTTCCGACCCCGGTGTCGTGCGTGTGGGCGCGCCGGCCCACCTCGGTGAACATGCGCATCGCATGGGGCGACGGGACCTGGGCGACGTAGATGACCATGTCGGAGTCGAGGACCGCCATGTTGGCGGTCTCCCCGAGCCGCTCCACGAGCATGGCCAGCTGCGGCGCCGCCAGGGCCCCGAGCTGCTTGTTGGCCCCCTCGCCGAGGCGGATCAGCCGCGGGCCGAGCGCATAGCGGCGGTTGGGCAGCTGGCGCACGTAGCCGAGGCTGACAAGCGTGCGCAGGAGCCGGTGGATCGTGGGCAGCGGCAGCTCCGTCGAGGACGAGAGCTCGCTGAGGGTGACATCGCCGCCCGCATCCGTGATGAGCTCGAGGAGCTCGAAGACCCGCTCGACCGACTGGACGCCGCCGGACGCCTTCTCTGCCATGGTTCCCTCCTGGGTGCCGCCGGACTGTTCCGGCAAAAATTATCCGCATCCCGGAAACTTGCGGCATTTCCACGATACCCCACCGGGGACACGCCGACTAGGCGGTCTTGACCTCCGGGCTCGGTACTTGTTTTTCCAAGATACAGAGAATAATATCCGTAGTACGGAAAAAGAGCCACTGAGGCGGATGCCTCCCGATCCAAGGACGATTCAATGGCGAGTCCCAGCCCCGGCAACTCCATCACCCTGCGCGTCGACGCTCCCAGCCGCATCAGCATCACGAGCGAGCTCGCGGCTGCCGTCGCGGCGGCGGGTGCGCCCGTCACTGCCCTGGACATCAGCGAGTCCCACCACGACCAGCTCGTCGTCGACATCACGTGCAACACCACCTCGGAGCAGCACGCGGAGCAGGTCGCGGCGGCGCTCGAGGCCCTCGAGGGCGTGGCCGTCCGCAAGGTCTCGGACCGCACCTTCCTCATGCACCTCGGCGGCAAGCTCGAGGTCGTCCCGAAGGTTCCCCTCCGCAACCGCGACGACCTCTCGCGCGCCTACACGCCCGGCGTCGCCCGCGTGTGCCGCGCGATCGCGGAGAACCCCGACGACGCCCGCCGCCTCACCATCAAGCGCAACACCGTCGCGGTGGTCACCGACGGCACCGCCGTGCTCGGCCTCGGCGACATCGGCCCCGCGGCGGCCCTGCCGGTCATGGAGGGCAAGGCCGCGCTCTTCAAGCAGTTCGCCAACGTCGACGCCTGGCCCGTCTGCCTCGACACCAAGGACACCGAGGAGATCATCCGGATCGTCAAGGCCCTCGCCCCCGTGTACGGCGGCGTGAACCTCGAGGACATCGCGGCGCCGCGCTGCTTCGAGATCGAGGCCCGCCTCCGCGAGGAACTCGACATCCCGGTCTTCCACGACGACCAGCACGGCACCGCGATCGTCACGCTCGCCGCCCTCGTGAACGCCCTCAAGATCGTCCAGAAGAAGATCGAGGACGTCCGCATCGTCGTCTCCGGCGTCGGCGCCGCGGGCAACGCGATCATCCAGCTCCTCCAGGCGCAGGGCGCGCGCAACATCATCGCGTGCGACCGCAAGGGCGCCATCCACCGCGGCCAGCAGCACACCGATGCGCACCGCATCTGGATCGCGGAGAACACGAACCCGGAGGCCTTCTCCGGCACGCTCGTCGAGGCCCTCAAGGGCTCGGACGTGTTCATCGGCGTCTCTGCGCCGAACCTGTTCGGCCCCGAGGCGGTCGCTACCATGGCCGACCAGGCGATCGTCTTCGCGATGGCCAACCCGGACCCGGAGACCGACCCCATCGCCGCGGCGGACCACGCCGCCGTCGTCGCCACCGGCCGCAGCGACTTCCCGAACCAGATCAACAACGTGCTCGCGTTCCCGGGAGTCTTCCGCGGCCTGCTCGACGCTGGCGTGGCGGACATCACCCCTGAGATGCTGGTGGCCGCGGCCCAGGCCATCGCGGCCCGCGTCTCCGACGAGGAGCTCAACGCGAGCTTCATCATCCCGAGCGTGTTCGATCCGCACGTCGCCCAGGACGTCGCCGCCGCCATCGTCGCGGCCGTGCAGGCATAGTTCCCCAGCAGCAGAACAACCAGGCCCCAGGGAGAAACCCGGACACCGGGAGAAGGAGGATGGCATGGCCATCACTGTGACCGACCACGCGCCCATCGCGCGCGCCGACGAGATCCTCACGGAGGAGGCCCTCGCCTTCGTCGAGGAGCTCCACCGGCGCTTCGCCGCCGAGCGCAACGCCCGCCTCGAGGCCCGCAAGGCCCGCCGTGCAGAGGCCGCGAGCACCGGCAGGCTCGACTTCCTGCCCGAGACCGCCGAGATCCGTGCCGGCGACTGGAAGGTCGCCGAGGCCCCCGCGGCGCTGCAGGACCGCCGCGTCGAGATGACCGGCCCGGCGAGCCCTGCCAAGATGGCGATCAACGCCCTCAACTCCGGCGCCAAGGTCTGGCTGGCGGACATGGAGGACGCTTCGAGCCCGCTGTGGGCCAACGTGGTCGACTCCGTCCTCAACCTGCGGGACGCCGCCAACGGCTCCCTCTCCTACACCTCCCCCGAGGGCAAGGAGTACCGCCTGCGCACCGATGCGCCGCTCGCCGTCGTCGTGACCCGCCCGCGCGGCTGGCACATGGAGGAGCGCCACGTGCTGGTCGACGGCGCGCCGGCCGTCGGCGCGCTGGTGGACTTCGGCCTGCACTTCTTCCACGTGGCGAAGGCCCTCATCGCCTCCGGCCGCGGTCCGTACTACTACCTGCCGAAGATGGAGAGCCACCTCGAGGCGCGCCTGTGGAACGACGTCTTCGTCTTCGCCCAGGACTACCTCGGCATCCCGCAGGGCACCATCCGCGCCACCGTGCTGATCGAGACGATCCCGGCCGCCTTCGAGATGGACGAGATCCTCTACGAGCTCCGCGACCATGCCTCGGGCCTGAACGCCGGCCGCTGGGACTACCTGTTCAGCATCATCAAGTTCTTCCGCGACGCCGGCGAGAAGTTCACCCTCCCGGACCGCGCCTCCGTGGTCATGACCGCACCGTTCATGCGCGCCTACACGGAGCTCCTCGTGCAGACCTGCCACAAGCGCGGCGCATTCGCGATGGGCGGCATGGCGGCGTTCATCCCGAACCGCAAGGAGCCGGACATCACGGCCGCGGCGATCGAGAAGGTGCGCGCGGACAAGACCCGTGAGGCCACCGACGGCTTCGACGGCTCGTGGGTGGCCCACCCGGACCTCGTCCCGACCTGCCGCGAGGTGTTCGACTCCGTCCTCGGCGACAAGCCGAACCAGGTGGACCGCCAGCGCCCCGAGGTCTCGGTGACCGCGGAGCAGCTCCTGGACGTCTCCTCCGCCGCGGGCGAGGCCACCGAGGCCGGCCTGCACCTCAACCTCTACGTCGCAGTGGCCTACACCGCGGTGTGGCTCTCGGGCAACGGCGCCGTGGCGATCCACAACCTCATGGAGGACGCGGCCACGGCCGAGATCTCCCGCTCCCAGGTGTGGCAGCAGATCCACAACAAGGTGGTCCTGGCCGACACGGGCAACACCGTGACCCGCGAGCTCGTCGAGCAGATCCTCGGCGAGGAGACCGAGCGGCTGCGCGGCGAGGTGGACCCGAAGATGTTCGCGAAGTTCTACGAGCCGGCGAGCCGCCTCATCGCGGACATCTGCCTGTCCGAGGACTACACGGACTTCCTCACGACCCCTGCCTACGAGCTGGTGGGCTGATGAGCGAGCCCCGCGCGGATCTGGGCCAGACGGCCCGAGTGCTCGACGACGCCGACCTCGCCCGCATCGACGCCAGCCTCGCCGACACGGACCGGCTGCTCCACGAGGGCTACCCCGGTGACTCGGGCACCCGCCAGCCCGTCCACACGGTGTACGTGCCCGCGGACCGCGTCTCCCCGCAGCTCGCTGCGGAGTGGGGTGCCGCCGCGCTCGCCGCCGCGGACGAGGCCGGCGGGCTCGAGGCCCTCGCCCGCCGCGTGGGGCTCGCCCCCGACCTCGCAGCCGAGGTCGCATCCCGGGTCGACGCCAAGCTGCGCACCGAGCCCATCGAGGACCTCCGCATCGACTTCGAGGACGGCTACCTCGCCCCCGCGAGGGCCGCGAAGGCCGGCGGCGACGCCAACGCGACGGAGGACGCCGAGGCGGTCCGGGCGGCGGACGGCGTCGCCGGCGCGCTGGAGGCGGCTGCCCGCGGCACGGGAAGCGCGACGCCGTTCGTCGGCATCCGCTTCAAGTGCTTCGAGGAGCCCACGCGCCGGCGCGGCCTTCGGACGCTCGAGCTGTTCGTGGGCCGCCTCGTGGAGCGGCTCGGATCCGAGGGCCTCCCGGAGGGCCTCATCCTGACCCTGCCCAAGGTGACCACGGTCGACCAGGTCAAGGCGATGGTGTTCGCCCTCGAGCGGCTCGAGTCCTCCCTCGGGCTCCCCCAGGGGCGCCTCGGCTTCGAGGTCCAGGTCGAGACGCCGCAGCTGATCATCGGCCCGGACGGCTCGCACCCGGTCGCCCAGCTGCCGCACCTCGCGGACCAGCGCATCACGGCCCTGCACTACGGCACCTACGACTACTCGGCATCACTGCAGATCGCCGCCGCATACCAGTCGATGGAGCACCCGGCCGCCGACTTCGCCAAGGAGGTCATGCAGCTCGCCGTCGCGGGAACGGGGATCCGCCTCTCCGACGGCTCGACCAACATCCTCCCGCTCGGCGACGCCGACCAGCGTCTGGCGGCCTGGCAGCTGCACGCGCGGCTCGTCCGCCGCTCCCTCGAGCGCGGCTACTACCAGGGCTGGGACCTCCACGCCCACCAGCTGCCCACGCGGTACATCGCCACGTACGCGTTCTACCGCGAGGGGCTCGACGCCGCCACGACCCGCCTGCGCAACTACGTGCAGCAGACCACCGGCGCCGTCCTCGACGAGCCCGCCACGGCCCGCGCCCTCGCGGCCTTCGTGCTCCGCGGCGTCCAGTGCGGGGCGGTCGGCGCCGACGAGGTGCACGCCTCGACGGGCCTGGGCGAGCTCGAGCTCACGCACCTGGCGCATCCACGGCTGGCCGACACGCATCCGGCCGCCGCCCCGAACTGACCCAAGGAAGGGACACATGGGCAAGTACTACTACCCCGAGGGCGGCCTGCCGCCCCAGACGCACCTGACCACCGAGCGCGCCATCGTCACCGAGGCGTACACGGTCATCCCGAAGGGCGTCCTGACGGACATCGTCACGAGCAACCTCCCAGGGTTCACCAACACCCGTTCGTGGATCATCGCCCGGCCCATCTCGGGCTTCGCCACGACCTTCTCGCAGCTGATCGTTGAGATCGGCCCGGGTGGCGGCGCCCCCAAGGCCGAGTTCGAGGCCGGCGTCGAAGGCGTCGTGTTCGTCGTCAAGGGCACCGTGAACCTCACCCTGGGCGGGGAGGTCCACGAGCTCGGCGAGGGCGGGTACGCCTATCTGGCCGCCGGCGACGAGTGGGGCCTGGAGAACGTCTCGGAGGACATCGTCTCGTTCCATTGGATCCGCAAGGCCTACGAGCGGCTCGAGGGCTACGAGGCCAAGAGCTTCGTCACCTCGGACGCCGAGGTCGCTCCGCGCGAGATGCCGGACGTGGACGGCGTCTGGAAGACGACCCGCTTCGTCGACCCTGACGACCTCGCGCACGACATGCACGTGAACATCGTGACGTTCCAGCCGGGCGGGGTCATCCCGTTCCCGGAGACCCATGTCATGGAGCACGGCCTCTACGTCCTGTCGGGCAAGGCCATGTACCTGCTCAACAACGACTGGGTCGAGGTCGAGGCCGGCGACTTCATGTGGCTGCGCGCCTTCTGCCCCCAGGCCTGCTACGCCGGCGGCCCGGGCGAGTTCCGCTACCTCCTCTACAAGGACGTCAACCGCCAGGTGAAGCTCACCTGAGGACGTCCTCCGATCGCACGACGGCGGCACTCGCCGCCCGTGCCCCTTGAGCACGACGGCGCTGGTCGGCCTGGCACTGAGTCGGCCGGCGCCGTCGTATCCACTCCCGGGCCCCCGGATGCCTCGAGCATTTGGGGGCCCGGTGATGCGTTAACGGGCATCGCCCGTCTGGGTGGATCGGTCAGCCGCCCCGGCCGGAGCCCTCGACGACCTCGGAGGCGCCATCGTCGACAATGGCCGCCCGCTCGTCGTCGTCCTGGGGCGCGTCGTCCTGGTTCTGCGGCCGCCAGCTCAGATGCACGCAGGCGCCGCCCTCCTCCGCCTCGATGCGCATCACGATGTCCTGTCCGATCAGGTGCTGGTGATCCAAGTAGCTGCGATCGGCCTGCGCGGACTCGAGCAGCCGCTTGAGCGCGACCGCCATCGCGCGTCCCCAGTCGTGCGGATCCTTGCTCGACGCGTGCTCCATTGCTCTGTACGTGACCATGTCCCCATCTTTCCCTGACGGGGCCGCTGTTAACCAGAGACCGAAGACTCATCCCCATCTGGTATCCAAAAGAGTTGACCGCGGTCACATCCGAGCCCTACACTTTCATTCAGAGAGAATTTATTTCCACTATCTGAAATCGAGTGGATCGATCGAGAGGGACCCGACGATGACCTACACGGTGAACTGCTCCATCCTGCTGACCGAGCTGCCCCTGCTCGAGCGCCCCGCGGCCGCGAAGGCCGCAGGCTTCGACGCCGTGGAGTTCTGGTGGCCGTTCAGCGAGGCCGTCCCGGCGGACAAGGACGTCGACGCCTTCATCGCCGCGCTCGACAACGCGGGCGTGGCGCTCTCCGGGCTGAACTTCTTCGCCGGCGACATGCCCGCCGGGGACCGCGGCCTCGTGTCGTGGAAGGGCCGCTGCGGCGAGTTCAAGGACAACATCGACGTGGTGGTCGGCATCGCCGAGCGCACCGGCACCAAGGCGTTCAACGCGCTCTACGGCAACCGCCTCGAGGGCTTCACCCCCGAGGAGCAGGACGAGCTCGGCCTGAAGAACCTCGTCGCGGCCGCCCAGGGCGTCGCCAAGATCGGCGGCACGGTCCTCCTCGAGCCCGTCTCCGGCACCCCGGCCTACCCGCTCAAGACGGCGGCGGACGCCCTCGCGGTGATCGCCAAGACCCAGGACGCCGGCGTGGACAACGTCAAGCTCCTCGCCGACTTCTACCACCTGGCGGTCAACGGCGACGACGTCGCCGCGGTGATCGAGGAGCACGCGAAGGACTTCGGCCACATCCAGATCGCCGACAACCCCGGCCGCGGCGCCCCCGGCACCGGCGCCCTCCCGCTCGGCGAGTGGATCAGCCGGTCCCGCGAGCTCGGCTACACCGGCTACATCGGCCTCGAGTACAAGGCGCCCCAGGCCGAGGCCTTCAAGTGGGCCATCCGCCCCGTCGCCTGACCGGCCGCCAACCACCACCTCCCAGAGACTTCAAGGAGAACAGCATGAGCAACGTCGCAGTCATCGGCCTCGGCATCATGGGCCTCCCCATGGCCGTCAACCTCGTCAAGGCCGGCCACTCCGTCACCGGCTACAACCGCAGCGAGGACAAGGTCAACAAGCTTGCCGCCGAGGGCGGCAAGGGGGCCAAGAGCATCGCAGAGGCCGTCAAGGACGCCGAGGTCATCATCACGATGGTCCCGGACTCCCCCGACGTCGAGGGCGTCGTCTCCGGCCCCGACGGCGTCTTCGCGAACGCGCCGAAGGGCGCGCTCTGGATCGACGCGTCCTCGATCCGCCCCGACGTCTCGGCGCGCCTGGCCGCCGAGGCCCGCGAGGCAGGCATCCGCCCCCTCGATGCCCCCGTCTCGGGCGGCGAGCAGGGCGCGATCGACGCCGTGCTGTCCATCATGGTCGGCGGCGAGAAGGCTGACTTCGACGCCGCCCTCCCGATCCTCGAGGCCGTCGGCAGGACCATCGTCCACGTCGGCCCCTCCGGCTCCGGCCAGACCGTCAAGGCCGCGAACCAGCTCATCGTCGCCGTGAACATCCAGGCCCTCGCCGAGGCCGTCGTGTTCCTCGAGGCCTACGGCGTGGACACCGACGCCGCGCTGAAGGTCCTCGGCGGCGGCCTGGCCGGCTCGAAGGTCCTGGACCAGAAGGGCCAGAAGATGCTCGACCGCAACTTCGACCCCGGCTTCCGCCTGGCCCTCCACAACAAGGACCTCGGCATCGTCACCTCCGCGGCCCGCGAGGCCGGGGTCGTGGTGCCGCTCGGCGCGGCGGTCGCCCAGCTCGTCTCGGCCCTCGTGGCCCGCGGCGACGGCGGCCTCGACCACTCGGGCCTCTTCAAGCTCACTGCCGAGCTTTCCGGCAAGAGCTGACCCACGACGGCGACCACTCGCCGTCGTCCGCGCGGCACGCCAGCGGCGCGTACCCACAGACAGCCGGCCCCGGGCGCGCAACCTCGGGGCCGGCCCCATTCCCGCCTCTTCCACCCACTTCACCACCAAGGAGCTCCGACATGGCAAAGATGCGCACTGTCGACGCGATCGTGGCCATCCTCGAGAAGGAGGGCGCCACCGAGGCCTTCGGCCTGCCCGGCGCCGCGATCAACCCCCTCTACTCGGCCATGAAGGCCCACGGCGGAATCCGCCACACCCTGGCGCGCCACGTCGAGGGCGCCTCGCACATGGCGGACGGCTACTCCCGGGCCAAGGCCGGCAACATCGGCGTGTGCCTGGGCACCTCGGGCCCCGCCGGCACGGACATGATCACGGGCCTCTACGCCGCGCAGGCCGACTCGATCCCCATGCTGTGCTTCACGGGCCAGGCTCCCGTGGCCAAGCTGCACAAGGAGGACTTCCAGGCCGTGGACATCGAGTCCATCGCCAAGCCCCTGACGAAGATGGCCATGACCATCCTCGAGCCCGGCCAGGTCCCCGGCGCCGTGCAGAAGGCGTTCCAGCTCATGCGCACGGGGCGCCCCGGCCCCGTGCTCCTGGACCTGCCGTTCGACGTGCAGATGGCCCAGATCGAGTTCGACATCGACGCCTACGAGCCCCTCGCGGTCCAGAAGCCGCGTGCCACGCGCCGGCAGGCCGAGAAGGCGCTCGACATGCTCACCGCGGCCCAGAAGCCGCTCATCGTGGCCGGCGGCGGCATCATCAACGCCGACGCCGCCCCGCAGCTCGTCGAGCTCGCCGAGACCCTCAACGTGCCGGTGGTGCCCACGCTCATGGGCTGGGGCGCGATCCCGGACGACCACCGCCTCATGGCGGGCATGGTGGGCCTGCAGACCTCGCACAAGTACGGCAACGCGACGTTCCTCGAGTCCGACTTCGTGATCGGCATCGGCAACCGCTGGGCCAACCGCCACACCGGCTCGGTGGAGAAGTACACGGCGGGCCGCACGTTCGTGCACGTGGACATCGAGCCCACCCAGATCGGGCGCGTGTTCTCCCCCGACTTCGGCATCGTCTCCGACGCGGGTGCCTTCCTCGAGGAGATCCTCGAGGTGGCCCGCGAGCGCAAGGCCGCTGGCACGCTGCCGGACTACAGCGCCTGGGCCGCCGCGTCGCAGGACAAGCGCGGCCGGATGCAGCGCAAGACCCACTTCGACAACGTGCCGATGAAGCCGTTCCGCGTCTACGAGGAGATGAACAAGGCCTTCGGCCCGGACACGACCTACGTGACCACGATCGGCCTCTCCCAGATCGCCGGCGCCCAGATGCTGCACGTGTTCGGGGCCCGCAAGTGGATCAACGCCGGCCAGGCCGGTCCGCTGGGCTGGACGGGCCCTGCCGCCCTCGGCGTGGTGCGCGGCAAGCCCGGCGAGACCGTGGTGGCCCTCTCGGGCGACTACGACTTCCAGTTCATGATCGAGGAGCTCGCCGTCGGCGCGCAGTTCCAGCTGCCGTACATCCACGTCGTGGTGAACAACTCCTACCTGGGCCTCATCCGCCAGTCCCAGCGCGGCTTCGAGATGGACTACCACGTCTCGCTCGCGTTCGAGAACATCAACTCCGAGGGCGAGGGCACCGCGGCCGGCTACGGCGTGGACCACGTCAAGGTGGCGGAGGGCCTGGGCTGCAAGGCCATCCGGGTCGAGCACCCGGACGACCTCGGCCCGGCGTTCGAGAAGGCCCGCGCCCTCATGGCCGAGTACAAGGTCCCCGTGGTGGTCGAGGCGATCCTCGAGCGCGTGACCAACATCGCCATGGGCACCGAGCTGGACAACGTGGTGGAGTTCGAGGACCTCGCCGAGCGGCACGAGGACGCCCCGACCGCCATCGTGGCCCTGCTGGACTGAGCGGACGCGGAAGGCACGGAGCAGAACCGATGAAGATCGTCCTCGCCCCCGACAAGTTCAAGGGCTCCCTGACCGCCCCCGAGGTGGCCGAGGCGCTCGCGGAGGGCCTCCGCGCGGTGCTCCCGGAGGCCGAGCTCGTCCTGGTCCCCGTGGCCGACGGCGGCGAGGGCACCGTGACGGCGGCGCTCGGCGCGGGCTTCACCCCGCGCCGGGCGGCCGTGGCCGGCCCCACCGGGGCCACCCTCACGGCGGAGTTCGCCGTGTCCGGCACCCGCGCCGTCATCGAGATGGCCGCCGCGTCCGGCCTCGACGTCCTCCCGGGCGGCGTCAAGGACGCCCGCGGCGCGACCAGCCTCGGCACCGGCCAGCTCATCCGCGCCGCCCTCGATGCCGGCTGCCGGGACATCGTCCTGGGCGTCGGCGGCAGCGCCTGCACCGACGGCGGGGCGGGCATGCTCGCCGGCCTCGGCGCGCGCTTCACGGACGACGCCGGCGCGGACCTCCCGCTCGGCGGCGCGGCGCTCGCGCGGGTCGCCGCTGCGGACCTGTCGGACCTCGACACCCGGCTGGACCTGGCGCACCTGACCCTCGCGGCCGACGTCGACAATCCCCTCACCGGCCCCCGCGGCGCCGCCGCGGTGTTCGGCCCCCAGAAGGGGGCCTCGCCGTCGGACGTCGAGGAGCTCGACGCTGCCCTCGAGAGGTTCGCCGCCGTCCTCGGTGCTGCGATGGGGCCGGCGGCCGCGGCCGCCAAGGACCAGCCCGGGGCGGGCGCCGCCGGCGGCGTCGGCTACGCGGCCCTGGCCCTGGGCGCGACACGGCGCCGCGGGATCGACGTCGTCGTCGAGTTCACGGGACTGCGCGAGAAGCTCGCCGGCGCCGACCTCGTCGTCACCGGCGAGGGCAGCCTCGACATCCAGAGCCTCTCCGGGAAGGCGCCGGTGGGCGTCGCGGCCGAGGCCCGGGCGCTCGGCGTCCCGGTGGTGGCGGTGTGCGGGCGCAGCCAGCTCGCGGACCCCGGCGCAGCCGGCTTCGACGCCGTGCACGCGCTCACGGACCTCGAGCCGGACGTCGAGGCGTGCATCCGCGGGGCGCGCAGCCTCGTGCGGCAGGTCGGGATCGACCTGGCCGCGTCTATCGTTGGAGACAAGAGCGGAAGGGAACCTGTGCGGTGACTGATATCGAATACGACCTCGTGGTCCGCGGGCAGCGGGTCCTCACGGACGAGGGCATCCACCCCCGCGAGGTGGGGATCTCCGACGGGCGGATCCTCGCCGTCGAGCCGCTCGGAGCCGGGCTGTCCGGCCGGGAGGTCATCGAGCTGGCCGAGGACGAGACCCTCATCCCCGGCCTCGTCGACTCCCACGTGCACGTCAACGAGCCCGGCCGGACCGAGTGGGAGGGCTTCGCCTCCGCCACCAAGGCCGCGGCGGCCGGCGGCGTCACGACCATTATCGACATGCCGCTGAACTCGATCCCGCCCACCGTCAGCGTGGACGCGCTCAACGTCAAGCGCCGCTCGGCCGAGACGCAGTCGTTCGTGGACGTGGGTTTCTGGGGCGGGGCGATCCCGGGCAACACGGGGGACCTGCGCCCGCTGCACGAGGAGGGTGTGTTCGGCTTCAAGTGCTTCCTCCTCCACTCAGGCGTGGACGAGTTCCCCCACCTGGAGATCGACGAGCTCGAGAAGGACCTCGCGGAGATCGCCGCGTTCGACGGCCTCATGATCGTCCATGCCGAGGACTCCCAGGCGATCGACCACGCCCCCTCCGCCGAGGGCGCCGTCTACGAGCGCTTCCTCCACTCCCGCCCGCGCGGCGCCGAGAACGTCGCGATCGCCGAGGTCATCGAGCGCGCGCGCTGGACCAGGGCGCGGGCCCACATCCTGCACCTCTCGTCCTCGGACGCGCTCGCCATGATCGCCAGTGCCAAGCGCGACGGCGTCAAGCTCACCGTGGAGACGTGCCCGCACTACCTGACGCTGCTGGCGGAGGAGATCCCCGACGGCGCGACCGCCTTCAAGTGCTGCCCGCCGATCCGCGAGGCCTCCAACCGGGAGCTGCTGTGGAAGGGCCTTCAGGACGGCGTCATCGACTGCATCGTCTCGGACCACTCCCCCTCCACCGTGGACCTCAAGGACCCCGAGCACGGCGACTTCGGCGTGGCGTGGGGCGGGGTCGCCTCGCTCCAGCTCGGGCTGCCGCTCATCTGGAGCGAGGCGCGGCAGCGGGGCATCCCGCTCGAGCGCGTGGTCGAGTGGATGGGGCGCAGGCCGGCCGAGCTCGCCCGGCTGCAGCGCAAGGGCCACCTCGCACCGGGCTACGACGCGGACCTGGCGGTGTTCGCCGCTGAGGAGACGTTCGTCGTCGACGCGGAGAAGCTGCACCACAAGAACCACATCACGCCGTACCAGGGCAAGTCCCTCTCCGGCGTGGTCCGGCGTACGTTCGTGCGCGGCACCGAGGTGGACTTCAGCGAGCCCAAGGGCCAGCTGCTCCGCCGCGGCTCCGCGTGAGACGCTCCGCCGATCTGCCAACAGGAGGAACCATGACAGCACCGACGAAGCTCAGCGCGGGGCAGCAGGCCCCCGCGTTCACCCTGCCCGACGCCACCGGCACGCCCGTCTCGCTCGAGGACTACCGCGGCGGACGCGTCGTCGTGTACTTCTACCCCAAGGCGGCCACCCCCGGGTGCACCACCGAGGCGTGCGACTTCCGCGACAGCCTGGACGCGCTGAACGCCGGCGGGGTCAAGGTCATCGGCGTCTCGCCCGACCCGGTCGAGGACATCGCGAAGTTCGCCGAGGACTACTCGCTCACCTTCCCGCTCCTTGCGGACGACGGCGCGTCCGTCGCCCGGGCGTGGGGCGCCTGGGGCGAGAAGATCGTCAACGGCGAGGTCCGCGAGGGCATCCTCCGGTCCACGGCTGTGGTGTCGCCCGAGGGCGAGATCGAGTCCGTCGACTACAACGTGCAGGCCGACGGCCACGTGGCCGCGCTGCGCACCAGGCTCGGGCTCTGACCCGCTGAGCCCCGCGAGGGCCCCGGACCAGCCACGGCAGGTCCGGGGCCCTTCCGCATCCCTTTCCCGCTCCTCCCCCGCCGACGTCACCCCGTGGACCGCCGGCGTCACCCCGTGGGACCGCCACGTCACCCCGCAGGGCCGGGACGTATCTGCCAGTGTGCGGTTGATGCGGGTTCCTGCGCTCAGCACCCGCGTCAGCCACACACTCGTGGCGGTCTGGTCGCCGATTCCGCGGACGACGACGAGGGGCCGCCTCGTGCTGTCCGGTCCGGCAATCCCCCGTCGTCGTCCTAACACCCGACCTCGCGCACCCACGGCCCGACCTCGCGCACCCACGGGATGACTTCGCGCACCCACGGGGTGACCTCGCGGGTCTCCGGCCCTGTGGCAGAATCCCTGTATCCCAGATCACGCGGACGTGTTGACAGTCACATCATCCATAGGCGAGAATAATTGCACATGCTGAAATAACAGTTCCACGATGCGGAACCCAGAAACCGATGTTCCGTATAGCCGTCACCGTGGATGCCAGCATTGAGCAGTTGAGGACCCGACAAGCCATGTTGCTTGAACAGTTCAATGCCGCCCCCGCCTCCGAGGCACGAGAGCTCTTGAAGCCCTGTCTCGACATCGACCGCTGGGTCGAGGAGATCACCGAAGCGCGCCCGTTCGCGGGCGTCGGGGAGCTCCTGGCAGCAGCGCGCCGCGCGGCGGACCCCTTCACCCCCGAGGAGCTGGAGGGCGCACTGTCCCACCACCCCCGCATCGGGGAGAAGGCGTCCGGCGCGTCGGCCGAGGCGTCGATGTCGCGCAGCGAGCAGGCCGGCGTCGACCCCGGCGACCGAGCCGTCGCCACCGCCCTGGCCGAGGGGAACCGGGCCTACGAGGAGAAGTTCGGCCGGGTCTTCCTGATCCGCGCCGCCGGCCGCAGCGCCGAAGAGATGCTCTCCGCCCTCCAGGAGCGCCTGGGCCACACGCCCGAGCAGGAGGCGCCCATCGTCGCCGAGCAGCTCCGCGAGATCGCGGTGCTGCGCCTGCAGCAGAGCGTGCAGGAGAGCGCGTCCCGAGAGGAGCTGAGCGCGTGAGCGTCTCACATGTGACCACCCACATTCTGGATACCGCTGCCGGGAAGCCGGCCGCAGGTGTCGCCGTCGAACTCTACGCCCGCGACGGCGAGGCATGGTCCCAGATTGGAGCGGGCACCACCGATGCTGACGGGCGGGTGAAAGAGCTTGGCCCCGAGCGGCTGGACAGCGGAGACTACCGCCTCCAGTTCGCCACGGGAGCCTACTTCGCCGGCATCGGGCAGGACACCTTCTTCCCAGAGGTATCGCTGACCTTCACGGTCAACGCGGCCGAGGCGCACTACCACGTGCCGCTTCTGCTGAGTCCTTTCGCCTTTTCCACGTACCGAGGGAGCTAAGTACCCATGAGCAACGAGAACACCAAGATCGTCCTGGGCAAGAACCAGTACGGCAAGGCCGAGGTCCGCGTCGTCAAGATCACCCGCGACACCGACCGCCACGAGATCGAGGACCTCAACGTGACCTCGCAGCTGCGCGGCGACTTCGACGCCGCGCACTTCGACGGCGACAACGGGCACGTCGTCCCGACGGACACCCAGAAGAACACCGTCTACGGCTTCGCCCGTGACGGCGTCGGCTCCCCCGAGCAGTTCCTCATCCGCCTCGCCAACCACTTCACCGGCGAGTTCGAGTGGGTCACCGGCGGCCGCTGGGAGGCCGAGCAGTACGCGTGGGAGCGCATCATCGCGGCCGGCGAGGGCCACGACCACTCGTTCGTCCGCAAGGGCCAGGAAGTCCGCAACGCGGTCGTCGTGAAGGACGGTGACGCCATCCAGGTGATCTCCGGCCTGAACGACCTCACGGTCCTCAAGTCCACCCAGTCCGGCTTCGTGGGCTACCCGAAGGACCGCTTCACCACGCTCGCGGAGACCACGGAGCGCATCCTCGCCACCGACGTCTCGGCCCGGTGGCGGTACAACCCGGAGGCAGTCGCCAACGGCTCGGTGGACTTCAACAAGTCCTACGACGACGTCAAGGCCCTCCTGCTCGAGGGCTTCACCGAGGGCTACTCGTACGCCCTCCAGCAGACGCTCTTCCAGATGGCCCAGAAGGTCCTGGACGCGCACGCCGAGATCGAGGAGATCCGCTTCTCGACCCCGAACAAGCACCACTTCCTCGTCGACCTGACACCGTTCGGCCTGGACAACCCCAACGAGGTCTTCTACGCGGCAGACCGCCCGTACGGCCTCATCGAGGCCAACTTCCAGCGCGAGTCCATCTCGCCGGACAACGACGCCTGGGACGGCATCACCGGCTTCTGCTGAGCCGGCGCCACCACCGTTTAGGCGCCCGCCCTCCCACCCCACGGAGGGAGGCACGACGGCGGTGAACTCCGGCCGCCGTCGTCCTCCCTCCGACTCGCCTCACCCCGAGGCGGGACCGTCCCCTCCGGGGGGCCCAGACCGCCGCGGGCGGCCCCGCACTCCCTGGGCCGGCCGCCCGCGGCACACCACACCCCACCCCAAGAGAAGTTGCGCACTCGGAATATCCAGCTGACAAGGAGGTCCGCTATGTCCCGAAATCAAGCGCCCGCACCCGGCCATCAGAGCGCCGAGGCGGCACGCCCGGAAGATCAGAAGCTGCCCATCGGCACCGCGTTTGCCTACGGCTTCCAGCACGTCCTGACGATGTACGGCGGCATCATCGCCCCGCCGCTCATCATCGGCTCCGCCGCGGGCCTGAAGGGTCCTGACCTCGCCCTCCTGATCACGGCCTGCCTCTTCATCGGCGGCCTCGCGACCCTCCTGCAGACGCTCGGGATCAAGTGGTTCGGCTCCCAGCTGCCGCTCGTCCAGGGGACCTCGTTCGCCTCGGTCGCCACCCTGCTCGCCATCGTCAGCGGAGGCGGCGGACTCCCCGCGGTCTTCGGCTCGGTCATGGCCGCCTCGGTGATCGGCCTCATCGTCGCGCCGTTCTTCGCCCAGATCATCCACTTCTTCCCGCCAGTGGTCACCGGCGTGGTCATCACCACCATCGGCCTCTCGCTCGTCCCGGTCGCGGCCGGCTGGGCCCTCGGCGGCAACGCCAAGGCCCCGGACTACGGCAGCATGGCGAACATCGGCCTCATGGCCCTCACGCTCGTGATCATCATGGTCCTGAGCAAGCTCGGCAGCGGCATGATCTCGCGCCTGTCGATCCTGCTCGCGATTGTCATCGGCACTGTCATCGCCGCCTTCCTCGGCAAGGCCGACTTCTCCCAGGTCGCCAACGGCCCGATCTTCGCCTTCCCGGACCCCTTCCACTTCGGCCTCCCCACCTTCCCGCCGGCCGGGATCATCTCGATGGTCATCGTCGTCCTCGTCATCCTCACGGAGACGACGGCGGACATCCTCGCCGTCGCCGAGGTCACCGGGGCGAAGGTCGACTCCAAGCGCATCGCCAACGGCCTCCGCGCCGACATGCTCTCCTCGGCCGTGTCCCCGATCTTCAACGGCTTCACGCAGAGCGCGTTCGCCCAGAACGTCGGCCTCGTGGCCGTGACGGGCATCAAGAGCCGCTTCGCGGTGGCCGCCGGCGGCGGCGTCCTCATGGTCCTCGGCCTCCTGCCGGTGCTCGGCCGCGTCGTCGCGGCGATCCCGATGCCCGTCCTCGGCGGCGCCGGCGTCGTCCTGTTCGGCACCGTGGCGGCCTCCGGCATCCGGACGCTGTCGAAGGTCGACTACAAGGACAACATGAACCTGATCATCGTGGCGACGTCGATCGGCTTCGGCCTCATCCCGGTGGTCAGCCCCACGTTCTACGCGAGCTTCCCCTCCTGGTTCCAGGTCATCTTCGACTCGGGCATCTCCTCCGCGGCGATCATGGCCGTCCTGCTGAACATCATCTTCAACGTGATCAAGCGCGGCACCCCGCACGATCCGTCGGTGTTCGCGGCCGCCCCGACCCGCATGATCCCGATCCAGGTCCTCGACTGCCTCCAGGAGGGCGACCGCTGCGAGAACGGCAAAGTCCTCGACAAGGACGGCAACGAGCTGCCCGTGAAGGAGACCAACGGGGCCCACTGACCCCGGCCGCAGGCTCGCACACCCTGCCCGCGCCGCCCCGTCACCGCCATCCGCCGGTGACGGGGCGGCGTCGTGCGTGGGGCCGGCGGCGGATAGGCTTGTCCCATGCCCTCCCAGCGCCAGATCAGCGTCCGCCGCGCCCCCAAGTATGTGCCGTTCCTCGTGGCCGGCGGCCTGCTCGGCGTCATCGCCGCGGCGGTCACGTCCTTCGCGGAGCCCGCGCCGCAGAACTACACGCAGGGCTCGGTGTTCGGCTACTTCATGGTCCTCTTCGCCGCCGGCGGGGTGCTCCTCGGCGGCCTCGTGGCCCTCGTGCTCGACCGCGTCTCGCTGCGCCGGTCCGAGCGCGCCACCGTCGAGGAGGTCGAGGAGCCGGCGGCGCCCGCCTCGGCGCCCGCGGCGGAGGGTGACCCGGCGCACGACGGCGGCCACTCGCCGTCGTCCGCGGACTCGCCGGCCGCGCCGGGCGCGTCATCCACGGACGAGGAAGGTCCCGAGGCCGGTCCGGCCCCGGCTCCGTGAGACAATCGACCAGTGGTACGTGGTGACGGACTCCTCTCGCTCGACTTAGACACAAACGACAAAGGTCCCAAGGACGCCTGTGGCGTCTTCGGGGTGTGGGCCCCTGGCGAAGAAGTCGCCAAGCTCACCTACTACGGGCTGTACGCGCTCCAGCACCGCGGGCAGGAATCCGCGGGCATCGCGACGAGCGACGGCACCCGGATCAACGTGTACAAGGACATGGGCCTCGTCTCCCAGGTCTTCGACGAGTCCACGCTCAACACGCTCACGGGCCACCTCGCCGTCGGCCACTGCCGCTACTCGACGACCGGCGCGAGCCACTGGGCCAACGCCCAGCCCACGCTCGGCGCGACCGCGAACGGCACCGTGGCCCTCGCCCACAACGGCAACCTGACCAACACGGCGGACCTCCGCGACATGCTCGAGGAGCTCACCGGCGGCGAGCTCACCGGCGAGATGAAGCAGGGCAACACCTCGGACACGGCCCTCGTCACCGCGCTCCTGCAGGGCCAGAAGGGCCAGACCCTCGAGCAGACGGCGGTCGAGCTGCTGCCGAAGATCCGCGGCGGCTTCTGCTTCGTGTTCATGGACGAGGGCACCCTCTACGCCGCCCGCGACACCTACGGCGTCCGCCCGCTGTGCCTGGGCCGGCTCGAGCGCGGCTGGGTGGTCGCCTCCGAGCAGTCCGCCCTGGCGACCGTCGGCGCGAGCTTCATCCGCGAGATCGAGCCCGGCGAGTTCATCGCCATCGACGAGAAGGGCGTCCGCTCCCAGCGCTTCGGCGCGGCCACGCCCGCCGGCTGCGTCTTCGAGTACGTCTACCTCGCCCGCCCGGACGCCTCGATCGCAGGCCGCTCGGTCTACGAGTCCCGCGTCGAGATGGGTCGCCAGCTCGCGCGCGAGAACACGCACGAGGCGGACATCGTGATCCCGGTCCCCGAGTCGGGCACCCCGGCCGCGGTCGGGTACGCCGAGGAGTCCGGCATCCCGTTCGCGCACGGGTTCGTCAAGAACTCCTACGTGGGCCGCACGTTCATCCAGCCGTCCCAGACGCTGCGCCAGCTCGGCATCCGGCTCAAGCTCAACGCGCTCGAGTCCGTGATCCGGGGCAAGCGCGTGGTCGTGGTGGACGACTCGATCGTGCGCGGCAACACCCAGCGGGCGATCGTGCGCATGCTGCGCGAGGCCGGGGCCAAGGAGGTCCACATCAAGATCTCGTCCCCGCCGGTGAAGTGGCCGTGCTTCTACGGGATCGACTTCGCCTCGCGCGCCGAGCTCATCGCCAACGGCGCCACCATCGAGGAGATCGCCCAGGCCATCGGTGCAGACTCCCTCGGGTACATCTCCGAGGACGGCATGATTGCGGCCACCCAGCAGCCGCGCGAGCGCCTCTGCACGGCCTGCTTCACGGGCACGTACCCGATCGAGCTGCCGAGCGCCGACCGGCTCGGGAAGAACCTCCTCGAGCGCGAGTCCGCCGCGGCCACCGCGGACGGCGCCACCGCCGACCCCGCCGAACGCCCCGGCGCCGCCGGCTGCGATCCGGGCCCCGGATCCGAACTCGAGTCCCTGCTGACCCCGGCCGACAGGAATGAAACCGCATGAGCTCCAGCACCCCTGACCAGTCCCAGCCCGCACCGGGCGCCACCGGCATCACGTATGCTGCCGCCGGTGTCGACGTCGAGGCCGGGGACCGCGCCGTCGAGCTCATGAAGGACGCCGTCAAGGCCACCCACACCGACTCGGTGCTCGGCGGCGTGGGCGGCTTCGCGGGCCTGTTCGACGTCTCGCGGCTGCTCACGTACCGCCGGCCGCTGCTGGCGACCTCGACCGACGGCGTCGGGACCAAGGTCGCGATCGCGCAGGCCATGGACGTGCACGACACGATCGGCTTCGACCTCGTGGGCATGGTCGTGGACGACATCGTGGTGGTCGGCGCCGAGCCGCTGTACATGACCGACTACATCGCGTGCGGCAAGGTCGTCCCCGAACGCATCGCGGACATCGTGCGCGGCATCGCCGCGGCCTGCTCCGTCGCCGGGACTGCCCTCGTCGGCGGCGAGACGGCCGAGCACCCGGGCCTGCTGGGCGAGAACGAGTACGACGTCGCGGGCGCCGCCACCGGCGTCGTCGAGGCGGACGCCCTCCTCGGCCCAGAGCGGGTGCGCGCGGGCGACGTGGTGATCGGCATGGCCTCCTCCGGCATCCACTCGAACGGCTACTCCCTCGTGCGGCGCGTCATCAACCACGCCGGCTGGGCGCTGGACCGGCAGGTCTCCGAGCTCGGCCGCACGCTCGGCGAGGAGCTCCTCGAGCCCACCCGCGTGTACGCCGCGGACTGCCTCGACCTCGTGCGGGAGCTCAACGGCGCGGCCGGCGGGGACGACCTCGCGCTGCGCGGCTTCTCCCACGTGACCGGCGGCGGCCTGGCCGCCAACCTCGCCCGGGTGCTGCCGAAGGGCCTCCTCGCGACCGTGGACCGCTCCACCTGGGAGCTCCCGGCCATCTTCAAGCTCGTGGCCGAGCTCGGGGGCGTGCCCCAGGCCGACCTCGAGCGGACGCTGAACCTCGGCGTCGGCATGGTCGCGATCGTCGCGCCCGAGGCCGCCGACTCCGCCCTGGCGCGCCTGGCGGAGCGCGGGCTCCCCTCGTGGGTCATGGGCCGGGTCTCGGACGACGACGCGTCCCTCGCCCAGGCCGGCGACCCCGACTACGTCCAGGGCGCCAAGGGCGTGGACGGCGGCGCGGTGCGCCTCGTCAACGCCTACGCCTGACCCTCCCCTCCCCCCCCCGTTTCGGGTACGCATCTCGTCGCGGTTCTGGCGTTTCGGGTACGAAGGCTCGTACCCGAAACGCCGTTTTGCCGACGAGATGCGTACCCGAAACCGTAAGGGGTGGGCCCGCGGTCAGGCTGCGGGGGCGGGCCTGCGGCGCGTCAGACTGCGGGGGTGGGCCCGCGGCGCGTCAGTGGGCGGGGGTGGGCCCGCGGCGTCAGAGGGCGCCGCTGAGTTCCTCGAGGGCCTCGCCGATGTCGGCGCGCCAGCGCCACGCAGCCCGGGAGTCCCCACGCGAGGGACCCTGGTTGACGATCCCGACCGGCTTGTGGTCGCGGGCGGCGTCGAGCACGAACCGGAACCCGCTCATGACGGCCAGGGACGAGCCCAGCACCAGGAGGCCGCGCGCGGCGGCGAGCATCGCCGTCGCCCGGTCCTTGCGCTCCACCGGCACGCCCTCGCCGAAGTACACGACGTCCGGCTTGAGCATGTCAGAGCCGCAGACGAGGCAGGGGACCATGACGAAGCGCGCGACCCACCGGGCATCGAGCTCGACATCGCCGTCCGGGTTGACCGTGGCGGGATCGTGCGCGACGGCCTCGGCGTAGCCAGGATTGGCCTGGGCGAGCCGCTCGTCGAGGTTGGTCCGGCCTTCGAGGTTGCCGCAGTTGAGGCACACGACCCGGTCCAGATCGCCGTGGAGCGTCACGAGGTGCTGCGTCCCGGCTGCCGCGTGCAGCCCGTCCACGTTCTGGGTGACGATCCCGGCCACGTGCCCGGACGCTTCGAGCCCGGCGAGGAGCCGGTGGGCCCGGTTCGGCTCCGCCCGGTTCAGGTGCCGCCAGCCGATGTAGCTGCGCGCCCAGTACCGGTGCCGCGCCGCTGGATCGTGGCGGAACTCCTGGTAGGTCATCGGGCGGTGCTTGCGCCACGAGCCCTGCGGGCCGCGGTAGTCCGGGATGCCCGACGCGGTGGAGACCCCCGCCCCCGTGAGCACGAGCACGTCCCGCCCGCGCAGCATCGCGAGGATCCCCTCACGGGCGACGTCGGTCGGCTGGGGTGCGGCGTTCTCCGTCACCTCGCGCGCTATGGACCGCAGCGCGGCGGCATGCGCTCCGGCGACGGCCGGATGCTCGAAGGGGTTCAGGGCCTCAACCGATCCGGCGAGAGTCCTCGTCCTCATCCTCGTCGGCAAACTGATCCGCGTACTTGTCCTCGTAGTCCGAGTAGTCCGGCTCCGGGTTGTCCGCGTAACGGTGAGACGAGTGGCCGCCCTGCGAGCCGAGTTCCCGCTCGAGAGCTGCGTAGTCAGTGCTGGGACTGTAGTACTTGATGTCCCGAGCCTGCTTGGTTGCCTTAGCCTTTTGACGGCCGCGCCCCATGGCGTGACCCCCTCTTTTGCGTCGTCCCGGAGGTTGTCGCGAAGGCACGTTCGCGAGGCCCCGGAGTGTCTGATCAATTTGTCGTAGGTCTAGACTACAGGCAATTGTGCCGTTCCGCGTATTCGATCGGCGCTGGCCACTGGCCGTGTGAGCTACAAGGAAGCGAGCCCAGTGCATGAGCACGTCCAACGTCCCTGACGCCCCCCGCCGCGAGGATTTCCCGCCCCCTCCCCCACGCCCCGAGCGGTCCCCGCGGACCGCGGCGGTCCCGTCCGTTCCGGCGGGACCGGCAGCGGACGGACCGACCGGAAGGCCGGGCGCGACGAGGCGGCAGGGGCGCCGCGGGCGGAAGCGTCCGCCAGCCTGGATCCTGCTCGCGGCCATCGCGGCCGTGGGCCTCATCATCTGGGGCATCGCGGCGCTCGCGGGGGTCGGCAGGCCCGCCTCGGTCGAGGCGACCGCGTACGCCAAGGGCGACTGCTTCGCCGACTTCGACGCCGCGGCCGGCTCCGGGAACAGGATCCCGTGCACCGAGCCCCACTCGGCGCAGCTGGTAGGCGTCGAGAAGGCGGCCGACGGCGAGGCCTACCCCGGCCGCGACGCCCTCGAGCAGCGGGCCGGGCAGCTGTGCAAGGCCTCCGACGTGAAGCTGCCCCAGGACGTCAGCGCCCTCAAGCAGCGCTCCGCCTACCCGAGCGAGGACGGCTGGAAGTCCGGCGACCACAGGATGGACTGCTACATCGTGAGCACGAATGGCAACACGCTCACCGCGTCCTTCCTTCCCTGATCGCAGGCCTCCCTGGTCGCCGGCCTTCCCAGCTGGGCCGCGCCATCCCCTACTGGACCGCCGGCTCCTTGCGCTTCACGCTCAGCCCGCTCGTGGCACCGGTGAGGTCCTTGAGGTCCACCTCGACGTCGGCCACGTCCACGAGGACCGTGTCGCCGTCGGAGATCTCGCCGGCGAGGATCTCCCGCGCGAGCCGGTCGCCGATCTCGCGCTGCACGAGGCGGCGCAGCGGCCGGGCCCCGTACGCAGGGTCGTAGCCGGTCATCGCGAGCCAGGCGCGGGCTCCGTCGGTCACCTCGAGGGTGAGGCGGCGCTCGGTGAGCCTGGCCTGGAGCGAGTCGACCTGCAGCTCGACGATCCGGGACAGCTCGTCGACCGAGAGCGCATCGAACATGATGACGTCGTCGAGCCGGTTGAGGAACTCCGGCTTGAACGAGGCGTTGACCACACCCATGACGGCCTCGCGCTTGGATCCCTCGCTGAGGTCGGGGTCGACGAGGAACTGGCTGCCGAGGTTCGAGGTGAGCACGAGGATCACGTTGCGGAAGTCCACGGTGCGGCCCTGGCCGTCGGTCAGGCGTCCGTCGTCGAGGACCTGCAGAAGGATGTCGAACACCTCGGGGTGGGCCTTCTCGACCTCGTCGAGGAGGATCACCGAGTAGGGGCGCCGCCGCACGGCCTCCGTGAGCTGGCCGCCCTCCTCGTAGCCGATGTACCCGGGAGGGGCGCCGACGAGCCGCGCGACTGCGTGCTTCTCGGAGTACTCGCTCATGTCGATCCGGACCATGGCGCGCTCGTCGTCGAACAGGAAGTCCGCGAGCGCCTTGGCGAGCTCGGTCTTGCCGACGCCGGTCGGGCCGAGGAACAGGAACGAGCCGGTGGGACGGTTCGGGTCGCTGATGCCGGCCCGCGCGCGGCGCACGGCGTCGGAGACGGCCTGGACGGCCCGGCTCTGGCCGATGAGCCGCTTGCCCAGCTCCTCCTCCATGCGCAGGAGCTTCTGGCTCTCGCCCTGGAGCATGCGGCCGGCGGGGATGCCGGTCCACGCGGAGATGACCTCGGCGATGTCGTCCGCCGTGACCTCCTCGGCGACCATCTTCGCGCTGCCCAGCCCCCCGGCAGCCTCCTCGGCCGAGGCTTCGGAGAGCTCGCGTTCGAACGTGGGGATCTCGCCGTAGAGGATGCGGGAGGCCTCGGCGAGGTCGCCCTCGCGCTGGGCCTTGTCCGCGAGCCCGCGCAGCTCGTCGAGCTTGGCCTTGAGGTCGCCGACCCGGTTCAGGCCGGCCTTCTCCGCCTCCCAGCGCGCGTTGAGCGCGGCGAGCTGTTCCTTCTTGTCCGCCATGTCCTCGCGCAGGGCGGCGAGCCGCTCGACGCTCGCGGCGTCCGTCTCGCCCTCGAGGGCCAGCTCCTCCATGGTGAGGCGGTCGACGGCGCGGCGCAGCTGGTCGATCTCCTCCGGCGCCGAGTCGATCTCCATGCGCAGCCGGGACGCCGCCTCGTCGACGAGGTCGATCGCCTTGTCCGGGAGCTGGCGGCCGGAGATGTAGCGATTGGACAGGGTCGCGGCGGCCACGAGCGCCGAGTCGGCGATGGCCACCTTGTGGTGGGCCTCGTAGCGCTCCTTGAGGCCGCGGAGGATCGCGATGGTGTCGTCCACGCTCGGCTCGCCCACGAACACCTGCTGGAACCTGCGCTCGAGCGCGGCGTCCTTCTCGATGTTCTCGCGGTACTCGTCCAGGGTCGTGGCGCCGATGAGCCGCAGCTCGCCGCGGGCGAGCATGGGCTTGAGCATGTTGCCGGCATCCATCGAGGAGTCGCCGGTGGCACCGGCGCCGACCACGGTGTGGATCTCGTCGATGAAGGTGACGATCTGGCCCTCGGAGGCCTTGATCTCCTCGAGGACGGCCTTGAGGCGCTCCTCGAACTCGCCGCGGTACTTCGCGCCGGCGACCATGGAGCCGAGGTCGAGGGAGATGAGGGTCTTGCCGCGCAGGCTCTCCGGGACATCGCCCGCCACGATGCGCTGGGCGAGGCCCTCGACGACGGCGGTCTTGCCGACGCCGGGCTCGCCGATCAGGACCGGGTTGTTCTTGGTGCGGCGCGAGAGGACCTGGATCACCCGGCGGATCTCGGAGTCGCGTCCGATGACCGGGTCGAGCTTGCCGGAGCGGGCCACGGCCGTGAGATCGGTCCCGTACTTCTCGAGGGCCTGGAAGGTGTTCTCGGGATCGGGCGAGTCCACCTTGCGGTCCCCGCGGACCCCCGGGAGGGCCGCCTTGAGGGACTCGAGCTGGGCGCCGCTGTCCCGCAGCGCCTTGCCGGCGGCACCGCCGTCGGCGGCCAGCCCGAGCAGCAGGTGCTCGGTCGAGACGTAGGTGTCCCCCATCTGCTCGGCCTGCTGCTGGGCGGCCTGGACGACCTGGAGGGCCTGCCGGCTCAGCTGGGCCTGGGCGACCGTGCTGCCGGAGCTCGAGGGGAGCGCCTTGATCGCGGTGCTCGCGGCCACGCTGACGGCGTCCGGATCGGCGCCGGTGGCCCTCAGGAGCGCGACGGCGACCCCCTCGCGCTGGTCCATGAGCGCCTTGAGGAGGTGGGCCGGCTCGACCTGCGGGTTGCCGGCGGTCGAGGCGTTCATCGCCGCCGCGGAGAGCGCCTCCTGGCTCTTGGTGGTGAATTTGACGTCCAAAGCGAGCTCCCTTCCCACAGCTTCCGGATCCATCCAACCTCGCCGACCTCATGCAGGTCAACGCATTTAACCTGAGTGTAAGCAACTCAAGTCTCACCGGCAACTCGGCGATCGCCCCGCGGCCGCGACACGGGCGCCCCCGCGGGTGGATGCTGGTGCCCATGGCAATCCTCATCGACTCGCCGATGTGGCCGGCGCACGGGACAGTCTTCGCGCATCTGGTCTCCGATGCCTCGCTCGCGGAACTGCACGTGTTCGCCGCCGCGGCGGGGATCCCGGAGCGCGCCTTCGACGAGGACCACTACGACGTCCCCGAGCGCCGCCACGCGGACCTCGTGGCCCTCGGGGCCCGGGAGGTGACGGGCCGGGACCTGGCCCGGGCCCTCATCGCGTCCGGGCTGCGCGTGCCCGCGCGCGAGCGGGCCAAGTCCCTGGAGCGTCCGCTCGCCCAGCGCTGGGAGGCGCTCCTGGCGGGCCGGGACGGGCTCGGCCGGGAGCTCCTGGCGCGCTGGGCGGAGCCGCACCGCCGCTACCACACGCGCGCCCACCTCTTCGCGGTCCTCGGCGCCCTCGAGACGATTGCCGACGGCGGCACCCCGCCGCGCGCCGTCGTCCTCGCCGCGTGGTTCCACGACGCGGTGTACGGCGCCCCGGCCGCGGCCGGCGCCGAGCCCGGCCGGGACGAGGAGGAGTCGGCGCTCCTGGCCGAGGTCCGGCTCGCCGACGCCGGGCTCCCGGCCGCGGAGGTGGGCGAGGTCGGGCGGCTCGTGCGCCTCACCGCCGGGCATGCGCCGGCGGCGTCCGACGCCGCGGGGCAGCTCCTGTGCGACGCGGACCTCGCGGTGCTGGGCCGCGACCTCCGCGGATACCGGCGGTACGCCGCGCAGGTCCGCGCCGAGTTCGCGCATGTGCCGGACGAGGCCTTCCGCGCGGGCCGGGCCGCGGTCCTCGAGCAGCTGCTCGGGCTCGATCCGCTCTTCCACACCGACCCGGCCCGCGGCCTGTGGGCTGCGCGGGCCCGGCACAATCTGCGCGCCGAGCTCGACGCCGGCTCGTGGCTGGGGCGCTGAGCCCGGCCCTCCACACGCTGGTCGCCGCCACACCCGACGCGAGCGGGGCCGGCCGGTCAGGGCCACGCCGCGAGCGGCACGCGCCAGTCGGTGTCGCCATCCGGGGCCATGTCGACCAAGGCCACGCTGCCGAGCGCAACCACCTGGCCCGTGTGGACCCGCCGCTCGCCCTGCACGGTCACGTGCGGCCTGAAGCCCTGCCCGGTGTGCTGGGGGCTGTGGATCCGGCCGCCCGCGGCGGCCACGTCCTCGCGGAGGCGGTCGTGGAGGGCCTGGAGCCCCGCGTCCGGCTCCACGAGGGAGACCCGGACACGGCCGCGGTAGCCGAAGTCGGCGTCCTCGCCGATCCGCACGCGCAGCGGAAGGGCAGCCCCGGACGCGGCGACGGCCCCGGCGACCGCCGCGTGGGCGGCCTCCGGGGCCGTGTCGAAACGGAGGAGCGTCACGTGGAGCGGCCAGTGCCGCTTGCCGAAGCGCTGGCCGATCCCGGCGGGTTCGATGAACGCCACCGCGACGAAGGGATGGATCCGGACCGGGCTCTCGGACTCTCCGGGGGACCCGCCAGGGCCCTCGCCCATGCCAGCCGCCCCGGGGCCGTCAGCCCTGCGCGGCCTGCGTCTGCTCGGCCTGCCCGCTGCCTGCCGCGGACTTGATGGCGGAGATCTCGAACTCCAGCAGGATCCGGTCGGAGACGAGGACGCCGCCGGAGTCGAGCGCGGCGTTCCAGTTCACGCCGAAGTCCTTGCGGTCGATCCGGCGCGAGCCCTCGAAGCCCGCGCGCATGTTCCCGAAGGGGTCGGTCTCGATGCCGATGAACTCGATGGGAACGGCGATCTCCTTCGTGACCCCGCGGATCGTGAGGTCGCCGTTGACGATGAAGCTGTTCTCCTCGACCTGGTCGATCCGCTTGGAGACGAAGGTGATCTCCGGGTAGTGCGGGGCGTCGAAGAAGTCGTTGGTCCGCAGGTGCTCGTCGCGCTGGGCGTTGCGCGTGTCGATGCTGGCGACCTTGATGGTCACGCTCACGGAGGAGTTGGTCGGCTCGTCGACGTCGACGTTGATGACGCCGTCGACGTCGTTGAACGCGCCGCGCACCTTCGTGACCATCGCATGGCGGGTTGAGAACCCGAGCCGGGTGTGGGCCGGGTCGAAGCGCCACTCGCCGGCGAGGGAGCTGTCGAGTTCGGGCATGGGTGCCTCCTTGTCGGATACAACTTATTGTGCGCTCCCCCCTGAATCCAGACGAGGATACCCCGCCCGGAACCGCTGCTCAGCGGGTGTAGCTCGCGAACAGCCTCCTGCTCGGGACGATCTCCTTGCCCAGCGGCATGAGCGAGACCGGGATGAGCTTGAGGTTTGCGATCGCCAGCGGGATGCCGACGATCGTCGCGGCCATCGCAAGGGCGGTCGCCACGTGCCCGATCGCGATCCAGATCCCCGCGACGAGGAGCCAGATGATGTTGCCGAGCGCCGACGCGGCGCCACCCCGGCCGGTGTCCACGACGGTGCGCCCGAACGGCCACAGCGCGTAGGAGGCAATGCGGAAGGAAGCGATGCCCCAGGGGATGGTCACGATCAGCGCGCAGCAGACGACGCCCGCGAGGAAGTAGCCGAGGGCGAGGGCGAAGCCGCCGAAGATGAACCAGATGAGATTGAGGATGGTCTTCATGGACACCAGTCTGCCCCGCGGGGTCCCGCCCTACAGTTGTCCCACGTCCAACGTCCAGATCGCGCGACGCGGCGCGGACGGCTGCACGCAGTACCGCATCCCCTCGCTGGCCGTGACACCTGCCGGGACCCTCCTCGCCGCCTACGACGGCAGGCCCAATCTCGACGACCTCCCGAGCCCGATCGCCCTGCTGCTGCGGCGCAGCCACCGTGGGGCCCGGCACCAACGAGTCCGCCGTCGCGGCCCTGCCCGGCGGCACCCTCGTGCTGCACTCGCGCGCCGCCGGGCACCGGCTCGCCTCCCTCTCGCACGACGGCGGCGCCTCCTGGAGCGCGCCCCTCCCCATCGGCGGCCTCCCGGACCCGGGCGACAACGGCTCCCCCGTGGCGCTCGCGCCCTCCGCGCACGACGCCGGCAGCCGGGCCTCCGCGCCCGGCCCGCCCGGCGTGCTGCTCGCCTCGTCCAACCTCGACCCCGAGCTGCGCCGGAACACGGCGCTGAGCCTCTCCCGCGACGGCGGCGCGACGTGGCCGCACCAGCTCGTCCTGTGCGAGGGCAGCTCCGGGCACTCGTGGCGGCCGAGCTCCCCGACGGGCGCATCGGCGTGCTGTTCGAGCGCGAGGGCTACTCGGAGATCCAGGGGACATCCTCGCCTTCCGTGCACGGGTCCGGCTGCCCCAGAGAGTGGCGGCGGCCGGGGTGACCCTGGCGCATCCGGGCGGGGCCACGATTCCTGTGGACCTCCCGCCCGGCGGCCGGGCCGTGTTCGGCGCGCCGTACCCCTCCCTCACTGTGACCGAGGCAGACGTCGGCGCGGGCCGGGCCGAGGCCCGGTTCGCAGTGCCGTCGCTGGGGCTCGAGACGGGCGCGTTGCTACCCTGATCCCAGGGGCCGCAGCGGCTCCCCGGACGAGGGAACCCAGTACCCGGAACGCGACAAGACTGGCCGGAAGGCCCGCCCCATGCTCTGGCTCGTCCTCATCGTCTCCGGCGCCCTCGAGGCCGTCTGGGCCGCCGCCCTCGAACGGTCGGACGGGTTCCGACGGCCGCTGCCGGCCCTCGTGTTCGTGCTCGCCCTGGCCGCGAGCATGGGCGGCCTGGCCCTGGCGCTCACCGCGATCCCCGTGGGCACCGCCTACGCGGTGTGGGTGGGCGTCGGCGTGGTCCTCACCGCCGTCTACGCCATGGCCGCCCGGGTGGAGCCCTCGGCCGGCGCGCGTACGACGGCGGCACGGACGGTCCTGCTGCTCGGCATCGCCGGGTGCGTGGCCGGGCTCAAGGCGGTGGCGTAGCGATGGCGTGGGCCGTGCTCCTGGCCTCCGCCACGCTCGAGGCGGTGTGGGCCACGGCCCTCGCGGCGTCCGCGGGGTTCACCCGGCCCGGTCCCAGTGCCCTCTTCCTCGTGGGGTCGGCCGCGAGCATGGCCGGACTCGCGTGGAGCGTGCGCCGGATCCCGCTCGCGACGGCCTACGCCGTCTGGGTCGGCGCCGGCGCCTCGCTCACGGTCGGCTGGGCGATGCTGACGGGGGCCGAGGCCTTCAGCTGGGCCAAGCTCGTCTTCATCGCCGGGATCGTGGGCTGCTCCGCCGGGCTCAAGGCCCTCGGCGGACGGGCTGCTCGGACCGGGCGCGCTACTCGGGCTGGGCGCGGCGCACGCCGGTGAACTGGGAGACCCAGTGCGAGGGGTCTGCGACCTGGAACTGGCGGCCGGTGACCTGGGAGGGGACGATCCGGACGAAGAACGCCTTCTCGCCCGACTGCCACGGGAACAGCGGCAGCGCGACCGCGTCGACGATCTCCGCGGTGTCCAGCACCGGCTCGAGCACCCCGTGCATCACCACGGACCACGCCTCGTTGATGTCCGGCTCGTAGCCGTCCACCTCGAAGGCGACCTGCAGCCGTCCGAGGGACGCCGCGAGCTTGGTGCCCGGCGCCGTGCGGAAGAGCACGGTCCCGCGGTCCACGAGGTAGTTGATCGGGAACAGCTCGAGGCGCTCGTCGGAGCTGAACGCGAGCCGCCCGACCACCATGGTGCGCGCGCGCTCCCACGCGTCCTCAGGGGAGAGGCTCCGGACGCCCTCGGACGGGGCAGAGGTCTCGTGGCTGCTCATGCGGCCAGTCTACGCACGCCGCAGCCCTCGGGATCAGTGCCCAAGGGCCCCGCGGCACGGGGCGCTGCGTGCGCCCCGCGCCGCGCGGTCCAGCGGCTGCGCGGCCTTCAGTGGCTGCGCGGCCTTCAGTGGCCGTTCGGCCTTCAGCGGCTGTTGGACGCCGGGGCGCTCGCGCGGCGCGGACCGCGCCCCCGGCCGCCCTGGGCACCGCGCTGGCCGGACCCACCCGAGCCGCCGCCGTAGCTGCCGCCCGACGTGCCGCCCGTGCTCGAGCTCCACACGGGAGCGCTGCCCCCGGACGCCTGCTCCGCGCGCTTCTGCCCGCGGCCCTGCTGTCCGCGCGCCTGCTGGCCGCGGCCCCGGGCCGCGCCCTCGCCCTGCGGGCGCGAGCGCTGGCCGCGACCGGGCTGGCTCCCGCCGCCCTGGCCCCCGCTGCTCTGGCCCTGCGCGGCCGGGACGTCGTTGCGGTGGCCACCGCCGCCGGTTCCCCGGCCGCCGCGGCGGGCGACGTCGTCGTGCGCGGAGGAGGACGACGAGGCCGCCCCGGAGCCGCGGCGCGAGCGCTTGCGCTGCGCGTTCGAACCGGTCGACCGGCCGCCGCCCTGCTGCGGCATCTTCGCGGCCACCGCGGCGGCGCGCTCGGCCGGGTCGACATACTCGGCGCGCTCCCCCACGAGGGCGAGCACCTCCGGGGAGGAGGACGTCACGGGGGTCACCTCGACCTTGACGCCCGCGTCCTTGAGGAGCTTGCGGACATCCTGCTTCTGCTCGGGCAGGACGATGGTGACCACGGTGCCTTCGGAGCCGGCGCGGGCCGTGCGGCCCGAGCGGTGCAGGTAGGCCTTGTGCTCGGCGGGCGGGTCGACGTGGACCACGAGCTCGACGTCGTCCACGTGGACGCCGCGCGCAGCGACGTCCGTCGCCACCAGCACGCTGACCGCGCCCGAGGAGAAGTCCGCGAGGTTGCGGTCACGGGCGTTCTGGGACAGGTTGCCGTGGAGGTCCACGGCAGGGATCCCGGACTTGGTGAGCTGCTGCGCGAGCCGCTTGGCGTGGTGCTTGGTACGCATGAACAGCACGCGCCGGCCCTTGCCCGAGGCGAGGACCTCGATGAGGTTCTTCTTGCTCGCGGCATCGGCCGTGAGGAGGACGTGGTGCTCCATCGTGCTTACGGCAGCCTGGGGGGCGTCCACGGAGTGCGTGAGCGGGTTCTGCAGGTAGCGCTTGACGAGCTTGTCCACGCCGTTGTCCAGGGTGGCCGAGAACAGGAGGCGCTGGCCACCCTGGGGGGTCTGGTCGAGCAGGCGCTTGACCACGGGCAGGAAGCCGAGGTCCGCCATGTGGTCTGCCTCGTCGAGGACGGTCACGTCCACGTCCGCGAGGGAGACGAGGCCCTGCCGGCCGAGGTCCTCGAGCCTGCCGGGGCAGGCGATGACGATGTCGACGCCGGCCTTGAGTGCGCGCTCCTGCCGGGCCTGGGAGACGCCGCCGTAGATCACGGTCGTGTTCAGCCCCGCGGCCTGGGCCAGGGGCTCGACGGTCGCGTTGATCTGGGTCGCGAGCTCCCTCGTCGGGGCGAGGACGAGCCCGCGCGGCCGGTTGGCGGCGCGGCGGCTTCCTGCCCCGGCGTCCGCGAGGCGGGCCACGAGCGGCAGCGCGAAGGCGATGGTCTTGCCCGAGCCCGTGCGGCCGCGGCCGAGCACGTCCCGGCCGGCGAGCGTGTCGGGAAGGGTCTTGGTCTGGATGGGGAACGGCGTCTCGATGCCCTGCTCCGCGAGCACGCGGGTCAGGGCGGTGGGCACGCCGAGGGAAACGAAGGTGGTGTCAGCCATGGCTGTAAGAACACTCCAGCGTCGGATCGGCCCCACGGGCCAAGCCGGCACGCGGGGGTCGCCGAGGAAAGGGAGCCTGGCCTCGCCGCGGTTCCGGGCGGCGCCCGATGGGGGCGCTCGCGTCCGGGCGCGGGGCCTGTCAACGCGTTCATCGACGCAGGTGCGCCTGGCGCACCGACCTCCCAGTCTACCCTGTCCGCGGGGTCGGCTCAGTCGAGCCCCGCCGGCATGGCCTCCCGCGGCATGGCCACGCGCCCCTCGGCCCGCCCGTCAGGGCCGAGCAGGACACCCATCCGCTTGGTCACGCGCAGGAGCACGAGGCTCTCGAGGAGCTCGATCCCGGGGACCTTCTCCTGCAGCGCCAGCTCCGCGGTCATGACGTCGGCGACGGAGCGGAGCCACATCGTCACGAGGAAGTTGGCCTGGCCGGTGATCGACGCGGCGAGGCGCACGGAGCGCAGCGACCGCACGGCGCCCGCGGCGGCGGCGTGGTGCCCGGGCGGCACTCGGGCGTACCACGTGCACGTCACCGGGAAGCCGACCGCGTTCTGCGCGACGTCGCAGCGGAAGGCGATGAGGCCCGAGCCGAGGACGCGCGCGAGCTGGCGCTGCACGGTGGACGGGGTGCGCCCGAGGTCCTTGGCCATCTGGGCCGCCGTCGCCCGGCCGTCCCGCGCCAGGAGGGGCAGCAGGTCCCGCGCGGCCGGGGACAGCGGGCCCTCGGCCGCGCCGCGCGCGGCGAGCTCGGCGAAGGCGGCCGACTTCTTCGGGGTGAGCGCGGCGAGGCGCCACGAGTGGCCGGCCTGGTGCAGCCGGCTCCCGAGCGAGGTCTGGACGCGCTCCACGCCGGGGATGGCCAGGATCGCCGGAGCGACGCGCTGGGCGTAGTCGGCGAGGGTCGCGGTGAAGACCGTGAGGACGCAGTCGTGGTGGCCGGCCGGCAGCTCGACCGTCTGGACCTCGGGGATGGCGTTGAGCGCTTCGGCGACGCCCGGGGTGCTGCCGGGGGCGCAGTCGACGTCCACGAACGCGAGGGTCATCTCTGTGGGGTCGCCGACCCCGTAGCAGGTGATCCAGGCCAGGCCCTCGGACTCGATGCGCTCCCAGCGGGCCGCGAGCGTGGCCGGGCGCACCCCCAAGATCCGGCCGGCATCCTGCCACGTGACCCGGGGGGCGATCTGCAGGGCGTTGATGAGCTCGAGGTCGGCCTCCGAGAGCTGGTCCGTGGCCCGGGGCCCTGCATTTTTCTGACTGTCTCGGCGTGAGTTCTGCATGATGCTGCCGAATCTAGCCCCCTGAGGCGCCCCGAGCGACACACTGGTCACCATCGACCGCCACGTGGCGCACGTCACAGGAAAGGAACCATGGATCTCATCGCGGATGCCCGCAGTCTCCAGGACACGCTCACCGAGTGGCGGCATGCCCTCCACGAGGAGCCCGAGATCGGGCTCGACCTCCCCCGGACTCAGGAGAAGGTCCTCTCGGTGCTCGACGGCCTCGGCCTCGAGGTCTCCACCGGCACGGACACGACCTCGGTCACCGCAGTCCTGCGCGGCGGGGCGCACGAGTCCGCGGAGGCGGCACCCACCATCCTGCTGCGGGCGGACATGGACGCGCTTCCCGTCCAGGAGCGCACGGGGGCGGCCTTCACCTCGAAGATCGACGGCGCGATGCACGCGTGCGGCCACGACCTCCACACCTCGATGCTGCTCGGTGCGGCGACGCTGCTCGCGGACTCCCGCCACCGGCTCGCCGGGGACGTCGTGTTCATGTTCCAGCCCGGCGAGGAGGGCTTCGACGGCGCCGGGGTGATGATCCGCGAGGGCGTGCTCGAGGCCGCCGGGCGCCGCCCCGACGCCGCATTCGGCATGCACGTCTTCTCCTCGATGGCCCCGCACGGGACCTTCGTCACCCGCCCCGGCGTCATGATGAGCGCCTCCGACGGGGTGTTCGTCCGGGTCCTGGGCGCCGGCGGCCACGGCTCCGCCCCGCACTCGGCCAAGGACCCGGTGACGGTCGCCGCGGAGATGGTCCTCGCGCTCCAGACCATGGTCACGCGCCAGTTCGACATGTTCGATCCGACCGTCGTCACGGTCGGCCGGCTCGCCGCCGGGACCAAGCGCAACGTCATCCCCGACACCGCGGAGTTCGACGCCACCATCCGCACCTTCTCTGATGCCCACCGCGAGCGCATGCAGACGGCCATCCCCCGCCTGCTGACCGGGATTGCCCACGCCCACGGGCTCGACGTCGAGGTCCGCTACGAAGCCGAGTACCCGCTCACCATCACGGACACCGCGCAGACCGAGTTCGCGGAGGCCGCCGTGGCCGAGCTCTTCGGGGGCTCGGCCGGCCGGCACGCACGCCTCGCCCAGCCGCTGAGCGGGTCCGAGGACTTCTCCCGGGTCCTGGCCGAGGTCCCCGGCAGCTTCATCGGGCTCAGCGCCGTCCCGGCCGGAGTCGACCCCGCCACGGCCGCCTTCAACCACTCCCCGTACGCGACCTTCGACGACGCCGTCCTCGCCGACGGCGCCGCCCTGTACGCGCACCTCGCATTCTCCAAGACCGCCCAGCTCGCTGGCCGCTGATCACCCCCCACCCGGAGGCCCCACCCATGTCCACCAACGCCGCCGTGGCCGGACGCGTCCGCAAGGCGCCCTCGACCCGGCAGACCCTCATGAGCACCGGGGTCGGCAACGCCGTCGAATGGTTCGACTGGAACGTCTACGCGACCTTCGCGCCGTTCTTCTCGAAGCAGCTCTTCAACGGCGCCGACCCCACGTCCGCGATCCTCGCGACCCTCGCCGTCTTCGCCGTCGGATTCCTCGCCCGGCCCTTCGGCGGGCTCGTGTTCGGCTGGATCGGCGACCGGATCGGCCGCCGGACGTCGATGACGCTCGCCGTGGCCCTTGCGGCGTTCGGCAGCCTGCTCATCGCCTTGGCCCCGACGTTCAGCTCGGTGGGCGTGCTCGCCTCGCTCGTGCTCCTCGTGGCCCGGCTCATCCAGGGCCTCGCCCACGGCGGCGAGCTCCCCTCGTCCCAGACCTACCTCTCGGAGGTCGCCCCCCGGGAGAAGCGCGGCCTCTGGTCCTCGCTCATCTATGTCTCCGGCACCATGGGCGTCCTCTTCGGCACGTTCCTCGGCGTGGTCCTCACGAGCGTGCTCAGCAAGGCCCAGATGGACGCCTTCGGCTGGCGCATCCCGTTCTTCCTCGGCGCGGTGCTCGGCCTGTACGGGCTCATCATGCGGGCCCGGATGCCCGAGACCGAGGCGTTCGAGGGCCTCACGGCCGGGGCGAAGAAGCCCCAGCACCCGCTCTGGCGCTCCATCGTCGAGCACCGCAAGCAGGCCCTGCAGGTGATCGGCATGACCGTCGGCCTGACCATCATCTACTACGTCTGGGGCGTGGTCGCCCCGGCGTTCGCCATCTCGAGCCTGCACATCGACCCCACCCAGGCGCTCTGGGCTGGCGTGGGCGCCAACGTGGTGTTCCTCATCGCCCTGCCGCTGTGGGGCAGGGTCAGCGACCGGATCGGCCGCAAGAAGGTCCTCATCATCGGCGGCGCCGGGGTCGCGGTCCTGCACTTCCCGATGACGTGGCTCCTGCACAACGCCGCGTGGCAGCTGTTCGTCTCCATGTCCGTCATGCTGATCTTCATCGCCTGCTCCGCCGCGATCGTCCCGGCTGCGTACGCCGAGATGTTCCCCGCGCACATCCGCACGGTGGGCGTCGGCGTGCCGTACTCGATCTGCGTCGCGCTGTTCGGAGGCACGGCCCCGTACCTCCAGCAGCTCTTCTCCGACGTGTTCCACCAGTCGTGGATGTTCAACGTCTACGCCGTGCTCATGGTCCTCGTCTCGATCCTGACCGTGCTCGGGCTGCCCGAGACGAAGGGCAAGGACCTGCGCCACTGAGCCGAGTGCCGCGGACGGCGCCCCGCCAGCGCAGGCCGGCGGGGCGCCGTCGTGCGTGCCCCGGTACCCTTGGAGGGCAATGAGCGAGCACCCCGAATCCCCCGCGACCACCCCTGGCAACCCCGCCACCCCGGGCAGCCAGGCCTCCTTCGGCACCTACCGCCGCCAGCCCCTCAGCTTCGTCCGGCGCGGCACGCGCCTCCAGGGGCGCCGGCAGTCCGCGTGGGACGAGCACGCGGACGCCTACGTGGTGGACGTTCCCCGGCACGTCGCGGACACCTCCGTGCACCCCGACTACGTGTTCGACGCCGCGGCCGAGTTCGGGCGCCGGGCGCCCCTCGTCGTGGAGATCGGCTCGGGCCTCGGCGAGGCCGTCGTCGCCGCCGCGGAGGCCTCCCCCGAGCGGGACTTCCTCGCCGTCGAGGTCTACCGGCCGGGCCTGGCCAACACCCTCCTGCGGATCGGCCAGCGCGGGCTCACGAACGTCCGCGTGGTCCAGGCCAACGCCCCCGAGGTGCTCGGCTCGATGCTGCCGGCCGGATCGGTGGACGAGCTGTGGGTGTTCTTCCCGGACCCCTGGCACAAGACGCGCCACCAGAAGCGGCGCCTGGTGAAGGACTCCTTCGCCGCGCTCGCCGCCCGGGTCCTCGCCCCCGGCGGCGTCTGGCGCCTCGCCACCGACTGGTCCGGCTACGCGCAGCAGATGCGGGACGTCGTGGCCGGCTCGCCGGACTTCCGCAACGCGCACGACGGCGAGCTGGCCGGCCCCGCGAGCCCGCTCACCGCGGCCTGGGCCTCCGGCGTGGACTGCGAGCCCACCGGGGAGGCAGATGCCGTGGGCGGCTGGGCGCCGCGGTTCGAGGGGCGGATCCTGACGAGCTTCGAGAACAAGGCCCTCAAGGCCGGCCGGGTGGTCTTCGACCTCACGGCCGTCCGGACCTGAGCGCCCCGCTACGGGGCGTCCGGGCCCGCGCCGTCTCCGGAGGTGCGCGTGAGCGTCCAGACGTTGGCCTCGCCCTGGCGTTCGCAGCTGACGGTGCTCAGGAGCTGGCGCACCATCTGCAGGCCCCTCCCGCTGTCCGCCTCCGGGCCGGGCATGGACGCGGGGAGTTCGAGCTCGCCCAGCGGGGCGGCGCCGAGTTCGTAGAGCCTTGCGAGGAGCAGGCGCGGGCGGACCTCCATGTCGACCTGCAGCTCCACCGCGCCGTCGTCCGGCGCCTTCGCGTGGCGCACCGCGTTGGTGGCCACCTCCACGACCGCCAGCTCGAACGGCATGCGGTCCTCGAGGCCGATGGTGAGGGCGTCGTCCCAGAGCCGCTCGAAGGTCTCATGGAGCGCCTCGATGACCGGCGGCTGCGCCGGCCCGCGGACCGTCGCAGAGGCGAGGACCTCAGCCACGGCTGAAGGCCTCCTCGGCGCTCGCGTACGGCGTGAGGATGCGGTCCATGCTCGTGAGCTTGAGGACCATCTCCAGCTGGGGGCCGATGTTGGCGATGCGGAGGTCTCCCCCCGCCTGGCGCGCCGCCTTCAGGCAGCCCACCAGGGCGCCGAGGCCCGAGGAGTCCATGAAGTCGGTCTCGCCGAGGTTCAGGACGATGTTGCGGTGGCCCGACTCGAGGGCGGCGGCCACCGCCTCCCTCAGCTCCGGCGCCCCGACCATGTTCAGCCGGCCGCTGCCGGCCAGCTCCGCGTAGTCGCCGCGCGGCGCGAGGACGGCATGGCGGTCGCCGAGGTCGCAGACCAGGGTATCGGCATGTCGGAGGAGGACGTCGCCAAGGCGTTCGTCCGGTTCCACCGCAGCGACGCCGCCCGCAAGTCCGGGATCCCCGGGGTGGGCCTCGGCCTCGCCCTGGCCCACGATGTCGCGCGCGAGCACGGCGGCGCCCTCGAGTGCCGCAGCGTCCTGGGCGAGGGCAGCGTCTTCACGCTGCGCCTGCCCCTGAGCGCCGGGGCCTGACCGAGGGGTCCGGCCGGGCGGCTCAGCCGGCCGGCCGGCTCAGCCGGCCACTCAGCCGAGCGACGTCCTCGCCACGGTCTGCTGGGCCGAGTCCCGGATCTCCACCGCGCGGATGGCGGAGAGCTCGAAGGAGGTGGCACCCGTCAGGACGGCGCGCCCCGAATACCCGGTCGAGCTCCACCCGCCGGCCTGCTGGGCGGCGCCCCCGGCGGACACCACCCACACCGTGTAGGCGCCCCCGCTCGGCATGCCCCGGCAGGTGAGGTCGAGCTCGGTGCCCCACGCCCTGGTGACGAGAGCGAGGTCGACGTGCGCGCCGTCGCCCGAGGTGAGCGTGACCGTGGTCGCGGGGGCCGGGGCCGTGGCGCTCGGCGACGGCTGGGCCGCCTTCGGCGGCACCGCTCCGAGCGTCGGGCCGAGGGCGATCCCGGCGACGAAGAATGCCGCCGCCGCGGCGGCAAGGGACGCGGCCCAGCCCGCCGCACGCGCACGACGGCGCCGCGTCACCCGGGCGAGCAGCTCGCGCGGTGCGGTGCCCGGCTCGGGCGGGCGGACGGCGTCGTGCGCGATCTGCGCGGCACGCTCGGCGGGCACGGCGTCGAGGAGCGCGGGGAGCGTCTCGAGCCCGGCGAGCTCGGCGCGGCACGGCGCGCACTCGGCGAGGTGCTCCTCGACGGCCTGCCTCTCCTGCGGGCTGAGGGCCCCGAGCACGTAGGCGCCGAGGTCCGCCCGCTGCTCGTGTCCTGGCCGGAACGGTCCGGTGCTCATCGGTCCACCCCCATCTCGTCGAGCGCGGCGCGCAGGGCCTTGAGCGCGTAGAAGCAGCGGGACTTCACCGTGCCCGCCGGCACGCCGAGCTCCAGGGCCGCCTCCGCGACGGTGAGCCGCCGGTAGTGGACCGCGACGAGCGCCTGCCGGTGCTCCCGCGTCAGCCTCGCGAGCGCCTCCTCCATGACCACGCGGTCCAGGAGCTCGTCGATGCGCTCGGCGTCCACGGCCACGGCGAAGCCGTCGCCCGCCTCGTCCACCGGGGCGACGATCCGCGGACGGCGGGACGCGAGGCGGTGCTGGTCGACGATGAGGTTCCGCACGGTGCGGTACAGGTAGGGGCGCAGGCCCTGGGCCCCCGGCGGTGCCTGCCGCCACACCCTGATGATGGCCTCCTGCACGATGTCCTCCGCCTTCTCGCTGCCCACCGCGCCACGGGCGAAGCGGCGCAGGGCGGCGCCGTGCTCGCGGTAGAGCGCCGCGACCGCGTCCTCGTCCATGGGCATGGGGACCTCCTCGCCCCTTCACACGTCCTCCTCGCCGGCTCGGTTCACCGCACGGCGCGCCCAGGATCATTCTGCGCCGCTGCGCCCGCACGGCGGCACCTCTGGAACCGCCCCCGTGCCGCGGGTAGTGTGGGGAGCCCGAGGTGGAGGAGGAACCATGTCAGACTTCCGCACCTACACGGAAGATGAGAAGCACAGTTTCGTCGCGCCGTCATGCGAACTCTGCGGGCAGCACCGGCACATCGTGTGGCAGCAGGACGGGGAGAAGTGGATCCCCCGCGACAAGGGCTGCTCCAACGAGGCCTGTCCGCAGTACAACGGCTGACGCAGTACAAAGGCTGACGGCCTGGGCGGCCACCCGCCCGCGCCCCTGAGGGGCAGCGCGGGCGGGTGGCCTACTTCTGCCCGCCGAGGCCCAGCACCGGCAGCAGGACCTCGAAGGCGGTGCGGAACCCGCCGCCGATGGCGCCGTGGACGTGGCCGGCTCCGGGGACGGTGCGGAAGGAGGCGGCCATGCCGGCCGCCTTGGCCGCCTGCTCGGCCCGCCGGACCCCGGGCGTGAACGTGGGATCGCCCGAGCCGACCGTGAAGACGGCGGTGATGTGCGAGTACCTGCCGTGGTGGCGGGCGAGGATGGCGGCGGGCTTGGCGGCGTCGAAGGCCTTCACGTCACCGTGGAAGACGTCGGCGATGGCCGCCTGCGGGGACTCGGCGCCGGGGTACTCCTCGCCCGAGACGGAGAACATGGCCCCGAACAGGGCCGGGCGCTCGGCGGCGAGCTTGAAGGCGCACGCCCCGCCGTTCGAGTAGCCGCCGATGGCGGTGTGCGCCGCGTCGCCGAGGACGCTGAAGGTGCGTCGGGCCCAGGGGATGACATCGTCCAGGATGTAGCTCTCCGCCGGGCCGTAGGTTGTCGAGTCGGCGCAGGCGGGATCGCCCTTGGTGCCGATCTGGTCGGCGACGACGACGATCGGCGCCAGGCCGCGGTGGGCGGCAGCGAAGGCGTCGAGGACGTTGGCGACGGCGCCCGGGTCCGGGGTGCCCGGGTAGCCCATCATGAGGACGACGAGCGGGAGCCGGACCGGGTGGGCCGTGAGGGCAGCCGGCGGAAGGTAGACGCCGGCCCGGCGGGCGGCGAAGCCGTTGGAGGGGATCTGCACCGTGCCCCGACGGCCCACGGCGGGCATGCCGGCCGGCGGGGTCCACGCGGACAGGAGCTTTCCCGCCGCGGCGCCCTTGACGGGCCCGGCGCCCTGGGGGAGCGCGCCGAGGTCGATCGGCGGTCCCGTGGACACCCCGGCGAGGGCCCCGAGCGTCCGGTCGTAGCCGAAGTAGGCGTTGACCGCGGCCCCGCCGGACACGGCGATGACGAGGACGCCCGCCGCCGCCAGCGCCCTGCGCCAGGCCTGCCGGTCCCAGAGGCAGGCGATGGCGACGCCGCCGGCCGCGCACGTCGCCATGAGGAGGCGGCCGACGTCCTCCGGGAGGTACAGGCCGAGGGCATCGGCGGCGTCCCACGAGACGAAGAAGGTCAGTCCCACGAGGGTCCCGGCCGCCGCGGCGAGGAGGAGCCGCTGGACCCTCCACCGGTCAGAGCGGGCGGCGACGAGCACCACGAGGACCGCGACGCCTGCGGCGACCGCGCCCCCCACGAAGGCCCCGTCGAGGATGTCCAGGCTGTAGATCCAGTCCATGCCGCCTCCCGGCCACCGTCAGCGCGCGCGGCCGGTGCCGGCCGGCGGCTCAGGGTGCCGTCTGCGCTGCGCGTCCGTCCTCGGGGCCTCCCCGCAGGGAGGCCTCGTCCACACCATGCCCATCGGCATCATGATCGGACGTCAGCTCGTCCTCGTCCAGCTCTACGAACTCGACGGTGGCGAGGACCGTCCCGTCTCCGGCGTCGATCATGGACGCCTCGTCGCCTTCCTCGACCATCACGTACTCCCCCAGGTCGGTCGTGAAGCGCCACCCGAAGGACTCGATCCCCTCGTGGACGTAGTTCGGGTCGGCCATCGTCACGGCCACGAGCTCGTGGCCCGCGGCGTCGCACAGCTCGCGGATCACGAGTTCGAAGTCGGGCATGTCCTCGAGGCCGTCCCCGTCCGCCGCCGCCCTGCGCTCCTCGAGGTCACCGATGAGGCCTACCCGGCGGGCGATCTCGTCCTCGATGCCGTCCTCGTCGAGGGCGAGCAGGCCCTCCTGGCCCCTGAGCCAGGACCCGTTGAGCGCCAGGAGGTCCTCCTCCTCGAGGAGGCCCTCGAACCTGTCGTCGAGGTCCTCGAGGCGCGCTACGGCCACGGAGCCCTCCGGGTCGCCGTCGAGGTACGCCTCGGTCTCCTCGACGGTCAGGGCCGCGACGGCGGCCGCCAGCTCGTCGAAGAGGGCCAGGTGCGCGGACGCGCCCATCTCGTGCAGGCCCTCGCGGACGAGGCTGTCGACGCGCGCCCGCTCGTGGGCCGCGAGTGCGTACTGGGCGAAGCCGCCGTCCAGCATCTGCGCGAGGTAGAAGTCCACGTAGTAGCTGCGCAGCGCGTTCGGGGCGATCTCCCGCTCGTCGAGCAGCTCCTCGTACATGGCGTTGACGATGTCGATGTTCGCGTCCACGACGGCCTCGTCGCCGGCCGTGAGGGCCTCGGCCGGGAGGACGACGGGGTGCTGGGCGGTGCTCATGCGGGGCTCCTCGCTCGTGCGGTCACTCACGCATCGAACGTACGACGCCGGCCGCACCGCGGGCGGGCCGGCTCGGCCGCCGCGGGGTGAACGTTGGGCGAACCTTCGGCTGCGGTCAGCGCTGGGGGCGCCAGACCACGAGGGCCTGGGACCGCGGCTCGGGCCGCTGCCCGCGCGCGAGGCTCACGACGTCGCCGGCCATCCCGGCGGCGAACACGCGCCGGGCCTCGCTCGTGCGCTGCGTGTTGGCGAGCTCTGCCTGGAGCTCGGTCACGCGCGCGCGGAGGGCCGCCACCTGGTTCTCGAGCTCGAGGATGCGCCGGATCCCCTCGAGGGACACGCCGTCCTTCGAGAGTCGCTGCACCTCGCGGAGCATCTCGACGTCGCGCTGGGAGTAGCGCCGCTGGCGGCCGCCCTGGCGGGACGGCGAGACGATTCCCAGACGGTCGTACTGGCGCAGGGTCTGGGGGTGCATCTCGGCCAGCTCCGCCGCCACGGAGATCACGAAGATCGGAGCGTACGGGTCGATGGCCATGGCCTAGAGCCTCGCTTTCTCCGCAAGGTGTGCGCGCGGATCCGACTGGCCGTTCTTGGAGGTCGCCTCGGCGAAGGCGCGGATGGCCTGCTCGGCCTCCTTCGAGAGGTTCTTCGGGACCACGACGTCGACGGTCACGAGAAGGTCCCCCGAACCCTTGGAGGTCTTGACGCCCCGGCCCTTCACCCGGAGCGTCCGGCCCGAGCTCGTCCCGGCGGGGATCTTCATCTTCACGGTCGGGCCGTCCGCGGTGGGGACCTCGATCTGGGCGCCGAGGGCAGCCTCGTCGAAGGTCACGGGCACGTGGATGCGGAGGTTGTCGCCCTCGCGAGTGAAGAAGTCGTGCGGGCGGACGTGGACGGTGACCATGAGGTCGCCCGGTCCGGCGGACCCGGGGCCGCCCTTGCCGCGGACGCGGACCTTCTGCCCGTCGCGGATGCCCGCGGGGATGCGGACCTCGATGACCTCGCCGTCCCGCTCGCGCAGGCCCACGGTGGTGCCGCGGATCGACCCGGCGAAGGAGATCGTGGTGCTGGCCTGGCGGTCCGCGCCGCGCTGGGGCGGGGGCTGGAAGCCCGCGCCCCCGAAGCCGCCGCCGCCGAAGAGGTCGGCGAACTCGGGCGGGAGGTTCCCGGTGTTGAAGCCGCGCGAGTGGCGGCCGGCGCCGCCGCCGAACAGCCCGCCGAAGAGGTCCTCGAAGCCTGCTGCGCCCGCCCCGCCGCCGGGGCCGCCGGCGGAGAAGCGCGCCCCGCCCATGGCGCGGATCGCATCGTACTGCTGGCGCTGCTCGGGATCGGACAGGACGGAGTTGGCCTCCGTGATGTCCTTGAACTTCTTCTCGGACTCGGCGTCGCCCGGGTTCTGGTCGGGGTGGTACTTGCGGGCGAGCTTGCGGTAGGCCTTCTTGATGTCGGCCTCGGAGGCGTCCTTGGACACGCCCAGAATGGCGTAGAAGTCCTTCTCCACCCAGTCCTGACTTGCCACGAACGCTCCTTAGATCAGCTGCTGCTTCAAGTGTGCACGGTTTCGGGTACGGATCTCGTCACGGAAATCCCGTTTCGGGTACGCGGGCGAAGGAGCCCGCGTACCCGAAACCCTCAGAGGGCGGCGAGATGCGTACCCGAAACGTAAGGGTGGGTCAGCCCTGGGGCGTCGCCACGATGACCTGGGCCGCACGCAGCACGCGCGACGAGGTGCGGTAGCCCGTGCGGAGCACCTGCTGGACGGTGTCCACCTCGATGCCCTCGCCCGGCTGCTGGATGAGGGCCTCGTGGATGTTCGGGTCGAACTCCACGCCCGCCTGGTCGATCCGCTCGAGCCCCTGGCCGGCGACGATCGACTCGAGCTTGCCGGCGATCGAGGCGAACGGGCCGCCCTCGAGGTCGCCGTGGGCCCGGGCCGCGTCGATGTCGTCCAGGACCGGCAGCAGCGAGCTCAGCACGCCCAGCGTGGCGACCTCCCCGGCGACCGCGCGGTCGCGGTCCACTCGGCGGCGGTAGTTCACGTACTCCGCCTGGAGGCGCAGCAGGTCGTTGCGCAGCTCGGCCACCACGGCCGCCTGCCCCTCCTGCTCGCCGGCCTCGGCCTCATTCAGGATCTGCTCGGCCTGGGCCAGCGCGTCGCCCGAGTCGTGGGCCTCGTCCACCGGCTGCATCTCCTCGTGGCCGTCGTGCGGGGCGGCCTCGGAGGCCTCCGCGCCCTCCGGGTGCCGGGCCTGGCCGGTGACCGGGTCCACCTTGCGGTTGTCCCGGATCACCGGCTCGGGGCGCTCGGACCCGTGCTCGTTCTCGTTTCCGTGGTGAGGAGCCATGGTTACTTCTTCTCGTCCTCGTCAACGATCTCGGCGTCGACGATGTCCTCGTCGGCGTTCGCCGAGCCCCCGGAGTGGGCGCCGGCGTCGTGCGTCCCCGCCTGCGCGCCGTCGCCCGCGGCGGCACCCGCCTGCGACTGGGCGTAGATCGCCTCGCCGAGCTTGGTCTGGGACTGCTGGAGCTTCTCGAACGCGGTCTTCACCTCGTCGTCGTTGTCCGTGCCCTCGAGCGCCTTCTTGAGGGCGTCGACGTCGGCCTGCACCTCGGTGCGGACCTCCTCGGGCAGCTTGTCCTTGTTGTCCGCGATGAGCTTGTCCACGGAGTAGGCGAGCTGCTCGGCGGAGTTGCGGCGGTCGGCGGCCTCGCGGCGCTGCTTGTCCTCGGCGGCGTGGGCCTCGGCCTCGGCGACCATGCGGTCGATGTCGTCCTTGGACAGCGCGGTGCCGCCCGTGATCGTCATCGACTGCTCCTTGCCGGTGCCCTTGTCCTTCGCGGAGACGTGGACGATGCCGTTGGCGTCGATGTCGAACGTGACCTCGATCTGCGGGATGCCGCGCGGCGCCGGTGCGATGCCGGTCAGCTCGAAGGTGCCGAGCGGCTTGTTGTCGCGGGTGAACTCGCGCTCGCCCTGGAACACCTGGATCGACACCGACGGCTGGTTGTCGTCGGCAGTCGTGAAGGTCTCCGAGCGCTTGGTCGGGATGGCCGTGTTGCGCTCGATGAGCTTGGTCATCACGCCGCCCTTGGTCTCGATGCCGAGGGAGAGCGGGGTGACGTCGATCAGGAGGACGTCCTTGCGCTCGCCCTTGAGGACGCCGGCCTGGAGCGCGGCGCCGACGGCCACGACCTCGTCCGGGTTCACGCCCTTGTTCGGCTCCTTGCCGCCGGTGAGCTCCTTCACGAGCTCGGACACGGCCGGCATGCGGGTGGAGCCGCCGACGAGGACCACGTGGTCGATGTCCGCGACCTTGATGCCGGCCTCGGAGATGACGTCGTGGAACGGCTTCTTGGTGCGCTCGAGCAGGTCCTTGGTGAGGTCCTGGAACTTCGCGCGCGAGAGGGACTCGTCGAGGTGGACCGGGCCGTCGGGGGTGACCGAGAGGTACTGGAGGGAGATATTGGTGCTCGTCGAGGACGAGAGCTCCTTCTTGGCCTGCTCGGCGGCCTCGCGGAGGCGCTGGAGGGCGATCTTGTCCTTGGAGAGGTCGATGCCCTTGACCTTGAGCTGGCTGAGGAGGTACTCGACGACGCGCTGGTCCCAGTCGTCGCCGCCGAGGCGGTTGTCGCCCGCGGTCGCGCGGACCTGGATGGTCGAGAAGCCGTCCTCGTCCTTGCCGACCTCGAGGAGGGAGACGTCGAAGGTGCCGCCGCCGAGGTCGAAGACGAGGATGAGCTCGTCCTCCTTGCCCTTGTCCAGGCCGTAGGCGAGCGCGGCCGCGGTGGGCTCGTTGATGATGCGCAGGACGTTCATGCCCGCGATCTCGCCGGCCTCCTTGGTGGCCTGGCGCTCGGCGTCGTTGAAGTACGCCGGCACGGTGATCACCGCGTCGGTGACCTTCTCGCCCAGGTACGACTCGGCGTCGTTCTTGAGCTTCATGAGGATGCGCGCGGAGATCTCCTGCGGCGTGTACTTCTTGTCATCGATGTTGACCGTCCAGTCGGTGCCCATGTGGCGCTTGACCGACGCGATGGTGCGCTCGATGTTGTTGACGGCCTGGCGCTTCGCGATTTCGCCGACCAGCACCTCGCCGGTCTTGGAGAAGGCGACGACCGACGGCGTGGTGCGGCCGCCCTCGGCATTCGCGATGACGGTCGGCTCGCCGCCCTCCAGGACGGAGACGACGGAGTTGGTGGTGCCCAGGTCGATGCCGACTGCACGGGACATAGGTTCCTCCTGCTGGTTTCTGGTCTGGACCAAGTTGAGCGGTCTGCACTCAACTCTACGCAGGAGGCGCCGGATGTCAAATGAACTTGAGCGAGCTGGACTCAAGTTCACGGCGAGCGGGCACCGTGGGCGGCACTGTAGAATCGGCTGATATTGGAAAACATTTTCCACATCATGGAGGACCAATGAAGTTCCTGAGACTCGGCGACCTCGGCGCAGAGCAGCCCGCCGTCCTCACGGCCGACCCCGACGGCACCGAGCGGGCCTACAGCCTGCTCCCGCTCACCTCGGACATCGACGGCGCCTTCCTCGCGCACGACGGCGCCGCCCGGGTCCGCGCGGCCCTCGCCGCCGGGGAGCTTCCGGCCATCGACCCGGCCGGCCTGAGGATCGGTGCGCCGGTGGCGCGTCCGCGGTCCGTGGTCGGGATCGGCCTGAACTACGCCGACCACGCGGCCGAGGCCGGCTCGGCCGTCCCGACCGTCCCCATCGTCTTCCTCAAGCCCACGAGCACCGTCGCCGGCCCCTTCGACCCGGCCCCGTACCCGGCAGCGGGAGGGAAGTACGACTGGGAGGCGGAGCTCGCCATCGTGGTGGGCCGCGACGCCCACGTGCTGCCCACCGTCGCGGCCGCCGCGGAGTGCATCGCGGGCTACGCCTGCGCGAACGACCTCTCCGAGCGCGACTGGCAGATGGGCGCGGCCGGCCAGTGGACCAAGGGCAAGTCCTCCCCCGGCTCCACCCCGCTCGGGCCTTGGCTCGTCCCGGCCGACGAGGCCGATCCGGCGGACCTGCGCGTGCGCAGCTGGGTGAACGGCGAGCCGCGCCAGGACTCCCGGACGGCGGACCTCGTCTTCTCCCCGGCCGAGCTCGTCCACCACGTGAGCCAGTACATGCTGCTCGAGGCGGGCGACGTGATCCTGACCGGGACCCCCGCCGGCGTGGCGCTCTCGGGCCGCTTCCCCTACCTCGCCCCCGGCGACACGGTCGAGGTCGAGGTCGAGGGCCTCGGGCGCCAGCGCTGCGTCCTCACCGCAGAGACGGCAGGGATCACCGCCGGCGCCCGCTGACCTCGGTCCCCGCGTGCCGCGGCAGCAGCGCGCTGTCCACGACGGAGGCGATCATGAGCACCGCGATCGCCATGAAGGCGAACCGGTAGGGCAGGGCCGCGGCCGCTGCGTGGTCCCCGGCGGCGGGGAGCCAGGCCGCCCCTGCCCTGATCAGGAGGGCGCCCACGGCGACGCCGAGGGCCGCGGCCAGCTGGACCAGCGTGTTCGCGATGGCGTTCGCGCTGGGCAGCTGCTCTGCCGAGACGTCGGCGTACTGGACGTTCATGTACGCGGAGAAGCCGATGGAGCGGAACGCGCCCGAGGCCACGAGCAGCAGGGCGATGAGCGCCTCGGGAGCCTCGGGGGCGAGCAGCGCGCACCCGGCGAAGGTCGCGGCCGAGGCTCCCGCGGCGGCCACGAGCACCGGCTTGAAGCCGAAGCGGCGGATGAGCGGCGTCGTCGCCGGCTTGATGCCGATGTTGCCGACGAACACCGCGGCGACCAGCAGCCCCGAGTGCACCGGGTCCCAGCCGAAGCCGTCCTGGAAGAGCAGCGGCAGGAGGAAGGGCACGGCCTGGATCGTGAGCCGGTAGACGAACCCGCCCGTCTGGGTCGCGCGAAACGTGCGCACGCGCAGCACGGAGAAGTCGAAGAGCGGGCGCGGCGCGCGACGCATCCAGCCCACGGCGGCGGCCAGGCCGGCCAGGCCCAGCGCGAGGGTGGCCGCGGCCCAGCCGGCCGGGCGGCCCTCGCTGAAGAGCTCGAGGCCCACCACCACGGCGGCGACGCCGAGGGTCGTGAGCCCGAGCCCCGGCCAGTCGAGCCGCCGACCGGGATCGGCGCCGCCCTCGGGCACGAGCCTCAGGGCGGCCACGAGCGCGGCGGCGCCGAGGGGCAGGTTGACGAGGAAGATCCAGTGCCAAGAGAGGTACTGGGTGAGCGCCCCGCCCACGAGGGGAGCCAGGACCGGGGCGAGCAGGCCCGGCCAGACGAGGAACGCCGTGGCCTTCAGCAGCTCGTCCTTGGGCGTTCCGCGCAGCACCACGAGCGAGCCGACGGGGACCATCATCGCCCCGCCGAAGCCCTGCACCGCCCGGAAGGCTGTGAGCGCCGCGAGGCCAGGGCTCAGCGCGCACGCGAGCGAGGCGAGGGTGAAGACCAGGATCGCCGAGGTGAAGACGCGCCGCGGACCGAAGCGCTCGGCGAGCCAGGAGCTGAACGGGATGCCCATCGCGACGGCGACAAGGTAGGCCGTCATGGCCACGTTCACGTCGGCCGGGGGCACACCGAAGTCCGCGCCGATCGCCGGCAGTGCCGTCGCCAGGGCCGTGCCGTCGAGGAACTCCATGAAGTACGTCGCGGCAACGAGCAGCGCGAGGCGGGGGTTCCAGACGGCCGGGGCGGGTGAGCTCACCGGCTCAGGGTAGCGAGGGCGCAGCCGGCGCGGCAGGAGGGTCTCGCCAGGCGAGCCGGACGCGGGGCCGGCCCGCCGGCGTCGTGCGTCAGTTGGCGGGGTACATGAGGGCGCTGTTGACCATCTCGGCGTTGCCCGAGGCGGTCACCGCCCAGATCACCCCGACCGTGAGGACGACGCTGATGAGCAGCCACACGAGGCTGAACTTGATAAGGGCACGGGCGTCGGAGCGGCTGACCGACGCGGTGTCGGTGCGGACCGCGTGGAGCTGCGCGCCGAGGCGGGCCATCGGCGAGGGCACCGCGGCGAGGACCGAGTTGGACGCGCAGTCGATGCTGCCGTCGCGCAGGGTCGCGACCATGCGGTTGGCCCGGCGGTCGAGGCGCAGGCTCGCGATGTTGTCGCCGTGGCGGGCGAGGAGGATGTCCTCGCCGAGGCGCATGCGGCCGTGCCGGCGGATTCCGTGGACGCTGTTCGGGCTGTGAGTCAGGGACATCTGCGCTCCTCTCGGGATGAGGGGCACCATCGCCCGTCAGGTCGTATATGATTCGCCCTCCACTTTACGGGCCCGGGCGGGGCGACCCCCGCGAAACCGTGCTATAAGTAGCCAACTTCACACGCTCCTGTGACCGCGTCCCCTAACGTGGTGCCATGGAAGCGCCGGACAGCACCGCCAAGACCCCCGAAGACGTCTACACCCACGGCCACCACGAGAGCGTGGTGCGCGCCCATGCGGCGCGGACCGCCGAGAACTCGGCCGCGTTCCTCCTCCCCCACCTCGCCCCCGGGCTGACGGTGCTCGACGTCGGCTGCGGGCCCGGGAGCATCACGTGCGACTTCGCGCGGCTCGTCGACCCGGGGCACGTCACGGGGCTGGACCGCTCGGAGGACATCGTGGCCCAGGCCCGGGCCCTCGCCGAGGAGCGCGGGGTCGGCAACGCCTCCTTCATCGCGGGGAACGTGTACGACCTCGAGCTCGACGACGAGTCGTTCGACGTGGTCCACGCCCACCAGGTCCTGCAGCACCTCACCGACCCGGTCGCGGCGCTGCGGGAGATGCGGCGCGTCGCCAAGCCGGGCGGGCTGGTGGCGGTGCGTGACGCGGACTTCCACGGCATGAGCTGGTACCCCGAGCTGGACGAGCTCGACGAGTGGATGGACCTCTACCAGCGCATCGCGCGGCGCAACGGCGCCGAGCCGGACGCCGGGCGCCGGCTCGTGGGCTGGATGCAGGAGGCCGGCTTCACCGACGTCTCCCCCAGCAGCAGCAACTGGCTGTACGCGACGCCTCAGCAGAGGGCCTGGCAGGCGCGGGTGTGGAGCGAGCGGGTGCTGCACTCCGCGTTCGCCGAGCAGGCCCTCGAGTACGGCTTCGCCGAGCAGGCGGGCCTCGAGCGGATCGCTGCGGGCTGGCACCGCTGGGGGTCCTCCTCCGACGGCTGGTTCCTCATCCCCAACGGCGAGGTCATCGGCCGCGCCTAGGGCTGGCGGGATGCCTAGGCCTGGAGGGCGCCCCGGCTGGCAGGCCGCGCCCCGCCGCGGCCCTACGCTGGTGGGGTGCCACTTTCCCTCTGGGGCGCCCTCGTGGGCGCCTGCCTGCTCATCAGCTTCACCCCGGGCGCCGGTGCCATCAACACCATGAGCAACTCGCTCACCTCCGGGTTCCGCCGCGCCATCTGGGGCGTGCTCGGACAGCAGGCCGCCCTCGTGGTGCACCTCGCCGTGGTCGCCGCCGGACTCGGAGTGCTCGTGGCCGGCTCGCCGCTCGCGTTCAACGTGATCCGCTACCTGGGCGCCGCCTACCTGGCCTACCTCGGCGTCCGGCAGTTCTTCAGCACGCCGGACACCTCCGCCGAGACCGCAGCGGCCCTCGCCAACGAGCCGGCATGGTCCATGTTCCAGCGCGGACTCTGGGTCAACCTCCTCAACCCCAAGGCCATCGTCTTCTTCCTCGCCTTCATCCCCGGATTCGTGCGCCCGGAGTCCCCCCTGTGGAGCCAGTACCTCATCATCGGGGCGACGATCGTCGTGGTGGACATCCTGGTGATGTGGTTCTTCTTCGCGCTCGCGGCCAAGAGCTTCCAGCGGTTCACCCGCAGCGAGCGCGGGCAGCGCACGCTCAACCGCGTCTTCGGCGTGCTGTTCGTCGGCGTGGGCGTCCTCCTCGCCGTCGTCTGAGCGCCCCGTCACGGACCGGCGGCGGGGCGCCCCCGATGCGGGACGCGGCCGCCGCGGACCCTATGCTTGATCGCATGAACTCGACGGCGAGCCCCTACCGGATCATCACGGTCTGCACCGGGAACATCTGCCGTTCCCCCATGGCCGAGTTCATGCTCGCCGACGCCCTGCGCGCTGCCGGCCTCGCCGAGCACGTCCTCGTCGATTCGGCGGGCACCACCAGCTACGAGGTCGGGCGGCCGATCGACCCCCGGGCCGCGCGCGTCCTCGACGCCCACGGGCTGGGCAGCCACACCCACATCGCGCGCCAGTTCGAGCCGGCCTGGTACAGCGAGCGGGAGCTGATCCTCGCCCTCGACGTGGACCACTACGGGCACCTGCGGGAGCAGGCCCCGCTGGGGGCCGCCGAGAAGGTGCGCATGCTGCGCGAGTTCGACCCCGCCGTCGCCCATCTGGACCACCTCGACCAGGGGATCGAGGATCCGTGGTTCGGCGACCAGGGCGACTTCGAGACCACCTGGCGCCTCATCGCCGCCTCGGTGCCCGGGATCATCGCCCACGTGCGGCGCGAGCTCGCCACGCTCGGCCTGGCCGTCGACGCCTGAGCACGTGGGGCCCTCCGTCCCGGCGCGCGTGCCGTCCGTGATCCTGCTCGACGGGAGGTCGGGCGCGGGGAAGACGTCCCTGGCCGTCGAGCTCGCGGCGGCGCTGCGCGAGCACCGCACCGTCACCCTCGTCCACCTCGAGGACGTCTACCCGGGGTGGGACGGCCTCGCCGACGGCATCTCCCGGTGCGCCGCCCACGTGCTCGCCCCCCTGCGCCGGGGCGAGGAGGCCCGCTGGCGCCCGTGGGACTGGGAGCGCGGCGCCGACGGCCCCGAGCGCCTGAGCGAGCCCGCCGACGTGGTGATCCTCGAGGGGGTCGGCGCGGGCGCCGCTCCCCTGCGCGCCCTCGCGGACGCGGTGGTGTGGGTGGACGCCCCAGCAGACGAGCGCCGGCGGCGCGCCCTCGCCCGGGACGGGGACCTCTACGCGCCGCACTGGGACCGCTGGGCCGCCCAGGAGGACGCCTGGCTGGCGCACGACGACGTCCCCGCGGCCGCCGCCGTCACCGTCGCCTCGCCCTCGGGCACCGAACGGCCCGACGGGCTCGCCGGCCGGGTGCTCGCCGCCCTCGCCGGGCTGCCGTCGCTGTGGGGGCTCCTCGCGCCCGAACGCTCCGCGCGCGAGTCCGCGCCCGCCGTCGTCCGTCGACTCAAGGCGGCGCCCGATCCGGAGCGGCTCTTCCGGTCGCTGTTCGGCGCGTCCGCGGCGGCGGTCTGGCTCGACTCCTCCGACGCCGACGTCACCCCGTCGAACGCCGACGTCACCCCGCCGAACGCCGACGTCACCCCGCCGAACGTCGACGTCACCCCGTCGAACGCCGACGTCACCCCGCGGAACCACTTCAGCGTCATGGCGGACGACGGCGGGCTGCTCGGGCGGCGCATGGCACACCGGCGCGGACGGACCGAGGTGGTCCACGGGCCCGCGACGGACGCGCCGGTCTCCGTGCGCTCCGACATCCCGTTCTTCCGCTGGCTCGACGCCGAGTGGGGCCCCGGCCAGGCTGCCGCGGTATCGGGGCTCGAGTGCGGGTTCGCGCTCGGGTGGCTCGGGTACCTCGGCTACGAGCTGAAGCGGGAGTGCGGCGGATCCGACGTGGACCCCGGGCTGCCGGACGCCCAGCTCGTCTTCGCGGCCCGCGCAGTGGTCCTTGACCACGCGGCGGGCGAGGCTTGGGTCCTGGCCCTCGACGCAGAGGACGCCGGACCGTGGCTCGACCGGGCTGTCGCCGCCGTCCGGGAGTGCGCGGCGGCACGTGAGCGCAGCGCCGCGGCGCGCGAAACCCCGACCTCGGCACCCCACGGGGTGACCTCGGCGCCCAGCGGGGTGACCTCGGCGGCCCACGGGGTGACCTCGGCGGCCCACGGGGTGACCTCGGCGGCGCCGCCCGCCTTCACCGCCCGGGACACCGCCGCGGAGTACATGGACAAGGTGCGCGCGGCCCAGGCCGAGATCGCCGAGGGGAACACGTACGAGGCCTGCCTCACCACCACGCTCGAGGCGACGGTCCCCGCGCAGGGCGACCGGCCCGGCGTCGTGCCCCTGGACGTCTACGGCGCGCTCCGCCGCCGCAGCCCGGCGCCGTTCGCGGCGTTCGCCCGCTTCGGGAGCCTCGCGATCGCGAGCACCTCGCCCGAGCGCTTCCTGTCCGTCGCGGCGGACGGCGGGCTGCGGGCCGAGCCGATCAAGGGCACCCGCCGCCGCTCACCCGGCGGGTCGCCGGAGGACGCCGCCGCGGACGAGCGAGTGCGCGCCGAGCTCGCCGCGAACCCCAAGGACCGGGCCGAGAACCTCATGATCGTGGACCTGCTGCGCAACGACCTGAGCCACCACGCGGTCCCGGGGTCCGTGCGGGTGTCGCGGCTGTTCGCCGTCGAGACCTACGCGACGGTCCACCAGCTCGTGAGCACCGTCGACGCCCGCCTCCGCCCGGGCGCCTCCCGCGCCGAGGCCGTCGCGGCAGCGTTCCCGCCCGGCTCCATGACGGGCGCGCCGAAGATCAGCACCATGGCGATCCTGGACCGGCTCGAGGCGGGCCCGCGCGGCGTCTACTCCGGGGTGATCGGCTACTTCTCCCGCACGGGGGCCGCGGACCTCTCGGTGGTGATCCGCACCCTCGTGATGGACGCCGCGGACGACGGCGCCACGCGCCTCACGCTCGGGGTGGGCGGTGCCGTCGTGGCCGACTCAGATCCCGCCGGCGAGCACGACGAGATCCGGGCCAAGGCGTTCGCGGTCCTCAGCGCGCTCGGCTCGGAGTTCCCGGAGGACTGAGGCCGGGCCCCGGCTCCGCTCGGCCGCCGCGGGCTACTGGAGCGTGGCGGTGAGCCGGGCGACGTTGTCCACGTAGCGGCTGAGCATCGGCCGGCGCCGCCATTCCTGCAGGTCGAGGCGCTTGCTCACCTCGCGGTACATGTCCTCGACCCGGCGCATCTGGTCCACGATCTCGCCCCCGGGGAGCATGAGCGAGACCTCCATGTTGAGCGAGAAGGAGCGCATGTCCATGTTGGACGAGCCCAGGACGGCGACCTCGTGGTCCACGGTGAAGTGCTTGGCGTGCAGGACGTACGGCTTGGGGTAGCGGTAGATCTTCACGCCCGCCGTGAGCAGCTGCTCGTAGTAGGACTGCTGGGCGTGGTGGACGAGGAACTGGTCGCCCTGTTCCGAGACGAACAGCTCGACGTCGACGCCGCGCTGCGCCGCTGTCGTGACCGCATAGAGGAGCGAGTCGTCCGGGACGAAGTAGGGGCTGCAGATCGAGAGCCGGCGCTGGGCCGAGTAGATGAGGGTGTTGAAGAGGCGCAGGTTGTTCTCGTTCGCGAACGCCGGGCCGCTGGGCACCACCTGCGCTGGGGCGTCGCCGGCGTGCTCCGCGGCCTCGAGCTGGTCCTCGAGGAGCACGTCCGTCTCCGAGAGCCAGTCGGTGGCGAAGACGACGTTGAGGGTCGTGACCACCGGGCCCTCGAGGCGGGCCATGAGCTCGACCCACTTGCGCTTGGCCCGCCGATGGTAGGAGCGCTCGATCAGGTTCAGGGAGCCCGTGAACGCGACCTCGCCGTCCACGACGAGGATCTTGCGGTGGTTGCGCAGGTCCACCCGGCGCCACTGGCCGTGGACGGGCATGACGGGGAGCATCCGCCGCCACTGGACCTTCGTGGCCTTGAGCCGCTTGAGGAACGTGCGGTAGCCCTTGATGCGCAGCGTGCCGATGTGGTCGAAGAGGAAGCGGACCTCGACGCCGCGCTCGGCGGCCTCGGTGAGGGCCGCGAAGAAGTCCTCGGTGACCTCGTCCCAGCTGACGATGTAGAACTCGGCGTTGACGAACCGCTTCGCACCGCGCACCGCCTCCGCCATCTCGGCGATCGCGTCCTCGTAGCCGGGGATGAGGCGGACCTGGTTGCCGTTGACCATGGGCAGCGAGCCGAGCCCGCGGTTGAGCTCGGCGGCCGAGTGCAGCCACTCCGGGCCCGGGAAGGTGGTGTCGACGTCGTGCGAGTCGGCGAGCGCCGCCCGGACGCGCGCGTTGACCTCCTGCTGCTGGTCCCGGCGGCGGCCCGAGAAGCGGAAGTTGCCGAAGAGGAGGAACACCAGCAGCCCGATGGTCGGGATGAAGAAGATGGCCAGCAGCCACGCCATCGCCGTCGTGGGCCGGCGGTTCCCGGGGATGATGCCGAGCACGGCGACGCGGATCACGAGATCGACGACGCCGAGGGCGAAGGTGAGCCAATCGGGCAGGAGGCCGATCAGCGGCAACTGGAGGAGCATGGGCACAGCCTAAGCTGTCCCCATGACTCACACCGTCCTGACGTTCCTCGACCGCGCGTTCCCCGACGGGCGGATCGAGGACGCCACGAAGCCGCAGCTGTTCGCCACCGATCTCGGGGCCACGCGCGGCGACGGGGTGTTCGAGACGCTCCTCGTCCTGGACGGGCACGTGCGCAAGCTCCCGGCCCACCTGGCCCGGATGACCCGCAGCGCGGCGCTGCTCGAGCTCGAGGTGCCCGACCACGAGGCCTGGGAGCGGGCCATCGTGACGGCGCTCGACGAGTACCAGCGCGTGGTCGGCCCCCTCACCGAGGTTGTCGTGAAGCTCGTGGCGACCCGGGGGGTCGAGGGCGCGCACGAGGCCACGTGCTGGGTCGCCGCCTCCGCGCCGGCGCCGGCGGCGAAGCGGCAGCGCGAGGAGGGCATCGACGTCCTGCTCCTGGACCGCGGCTACGACTCCGACCTCGCCGAGCGGGCCCCGTGGCTCCTCCTCGGCGCGAAGACCCTCTCCTACGCGGTGAACATGGCCGCGCTGCGCTACGCCCACACGCACAGCGCCGACGACGTCATCTTCACCTCCGCCGATGGCAAGGTCCTCGAGGGGCCCACCTCCACCGTGCTCATCGCGCACGCCGAGAAGGACGACGCCGGCCGCCTCACCCTCAAGAGGCTCGTCACCCCCCAGCTCGACTCCGGCATCCTCCCGGGCACGTCGCAGGGGGCGCTGTTCGCGGCCGCCAAGGAGGCCGGCTGGGAACTCGGGTACGGCCCGCTCGAGCCGGAGGACCTGTTCGACGCGGACGCCGTGTGGCTCATCTCCTCGGTGCGCCTGCTCACCCCGGTGAACCACGTGGACGGCAAGGCGATCGGGGCCGACCCCGAGCTCGCGCGGGCGCTGACGGCCGAGCTCGCGGGGCTGTTCGACAAGATCGCCTAGCTGGCCCTCCCCGCCGAGGTCACCCCGCCGGACGCCGAGGTCACCCCGCAGGCCGCCGACGTCACCCCGACCTCGCGCACCCACGGGGTGACTTCGCGTCTCCGCGACCCGACCTCGCGGACCCACGGGGTGACTTCGGCGCAGTGTGACGCCACGGCGGGACCGAAGCCTCTGGCAATTACTTGGAAGTCCGAGTATCTTCGGTCCCAGATGACCTGGATCACACACGAGCAAAGGAGCTTTCCATGGTCCACGACCTGTACCACTACATCGGCGGCGCCCGCGTCGACGGGACCTCCGGCCGCTTCGGCGACGTCTACAACCCCTGCACGGGCGAGGTCCAGGCCCGGCTCCCGCTCGCCAGCCGCGACGAGGTCCGCGAGGCGATCGCCAACGCGGAGAAGGGCCAAGCCGAGTGGGCCGCCATGAACCCGCAGCGCCGCGGCCGGATCCTGCTCAAGTTCGTCGACCTCGCCAACGAGCACATGGACGAGCTCGCCGAGCTCCTCTCCTCCGAGCACGGCAAGACCTTCGCCGACTCGAAGGGCGATGTCCAGCGCGGCCTCGAGGTTGTCGAGTTCTCCGCCGGCGCCGCCCCGCACCTGCTCAAGGGCGAGTTCTCCGACAGCGTGGGCACGGGCATCGACGTGCATTCGCTGCGCAAGCCGCTCGGCGTGGTCGCCGGGATCAGCCCGTTCAACTTCCCTGCCATGATCCCGCTGTGGCAGGCGGGGCCGGCCCTCGCCGCGGGCAACGCGTTCATCTGCAAGCCGAGCGAACGCGACCCCTCGGTCCCGCTCCGCCTCGCGGAGCTCCTCACCGAGGCGGGCCTGCCGGACGGCGTGTTCAATGTGGTCAACGGCGACAAGGAGGCCGTGGACGCGCTCATCGAGGACCCGCGCGTCAAGGCGATCGGCTTCGTGGGCAGCACGCCCATCGCCCAGGCGATCTATGCCGGCGCTGCGGCCCAGGGCAAGCGCGCCCAGTGCTTCGGTGGCGCCAAGAACCACATGGTCATCCTGCCGGATGCCGACCTCGACATGGCGGCGGACGCCCTCATCGGCGCCGGCTACGGCTCCGCCGGCGAGCGCTGCATGGCCATCTCAGTAGCCGTCCCGGTGGGCGAGGAAACCGCGGACGCGCTCGTCGCCAAGCTGCAGGAGCGGATCAAGGGCCTCCGCGTGGGCGCGAGCATGGACAAGGACGTGGACTTCGGGCCGGTCGTCGCGGCGTCGGCCAAGGAGCGGATCGAGGGCTACATTGCCCAGGGCGCCGAGGACGGCGCCGAGCTGCTCGTGGACGGCCGCGGCCACACGGTGGACGGCTACGAGGGCGGCTTCTGGGTGGGCCCCACGCTGTTCGACCGGGTCACCAAGGAGATGTCGATCTACCGCGAGGAGATCTTCGGCCCCGTGCTGAGCGTGGTCCGGGCAGCGGACTACGACGAGGCGCTGCGCCTGTGCAGCGAGCACGAGTTCGGCAACGGCGTCGCGATCTTCACCCGCGACGGCGACGCCGCCCGCGACTTCGCCAGCCGCGTCGAGGTGGGCATGGTCGGGGTCAACGTGCCGATCCCCGTGCCGATCGCCTACTACACGTTCGGCGGCTGGAAGGCCTCGGGCTTCGGCGACCTCAACCAGCATGGCCCGGACGCGTTCCGGTTCTTCACCAAGACCAAGACCGTCACCACCCGTTGGCCCTCCGGCGTCCGCCAGGGCGCGAGCTTCGTGATGCCGGCGGGCAGCTGAATGTCCGCGCCCACGGAGGCGTCCGCCGCGGGCGACGACGAGGTCCTGTTCGAGCGGCGGGGGCGGCTCGCCGTCGTCGTGCTCAACCGGCCCCGTGCCGTCAACGCGCTCACGGCGGGCATGGCGGAGGCCATGCTCGCCCGGCTCACCGCGTGGGCGGCGGATGACGCCGTCGAGACCGTCCTCGTGCGCGGCGCCGGCGAGCGGGGACTGTGCGCCGGCGGGGACATCGTCGCGATCTACCGGGACATGCTGGACGGCGGCCACGCGACGGAGGACTTCTGGGCCACCGAGTACCGGCTCAACTCGCTGATCAGCCGCTACCCGAAGCCCTATGTGGCCCTCATGGACGGGCTCGTGCTGGGCGGCGGGGTGGGCGTCTCGGTGCACGGCTCGCACCGGGTCGTGACGGAACGGACGCGGATGGGCATGCCGGAGACCACGATCGGGTTCGTGCCGGATGTCGGCGGCACGCTCCTGCTCGCCAACGCGCCCGGCGAGTCCGGCACGCACGCGGCGCTGACCGGCGCCCATCTGGACGGCGCGGACGCCCTCCATCTGGGCCTCGCCGACTTCTTCGTCCCGGCCGCCCGGCTGGGCGAGCTCGTGGAGGCGCTCGAGACGGAGCCGGCGGACGACGCCGTGGCGCGCCTCGCCGTCGAGCCTCCCCTCTCGGAGCTCGCGGAGCAGCGGGGGTGGATCGACGAGGCGTACGCATCGGACGACGCCGAGGAGATCGTGCGCCGGCTGAAGGCCAACCCCGTCCCTGCCGCGTGGGAGACGGCGGCAGCGATCGAGACGAAGTCGCCGCTGGCCGTGAAGGTCACGCTCGCGGCGCTGCGCCGGGCCCGGGCCCGAGGCCCCGTCCCCGGCGCGCTCGAGGAGGCCCTCGACACGGAGTACCGGATTGGCCTCCGCCTGCTCGCCGGGCACGATTTCCGCGAGGGGATCCGCGCCCAGGTCATCGACAAGGACCGCAGCCCCCGCTGGAACCCGCCCACCCTCGCGGAGGTGGGCCGCGAGGACGTCGAGGCCTGCTTCGCCCCACTGGACGCGGAGGAGCTGGGCCTCGCCGCAGGGGTGGCGGCCCCGTGACCCGCCAGCACGAGACCGAAGGAGACACCCATGAGTGAGCCGTCCGCATCCGGAACCATCGCCTTCCTCGGCCTCGGCCACATGGGCGGGCCCATGGCGGTGAACCTGCTCAAGGCGGGCTACACGGTTCTGGGCTACGACCCCGTCCCCGCCGCCGTGGAGGCCGCGCGCTCCCACGGCATCCCCCTCGCGGAGACGGCCACCGAGGCCGTGGCCGGGGCCGCGATCGTCCTGACCATGCTCCCGAGCGGCCGCCACGTCCTCGACGCCTACCGCGGCGCCGAGGGCCAGCAGGGCCTGCTCGCCGCCGCCCCGCCCAACACCCTCTTCCTCGACTGCTCCACGATCAACGTCACGGAGGCGCAGGAGGCCGCCGAGGCGGCGATCGCCGCCGGCCACCGGTCGGTGGATGCCCCCGTCTCCGGCGGGGTGGTCGGCGCCGAGGCGGCGACCCTGACGTTCATGGTGGGTGGGGAGGACGACGACGTCGCGGTGGTCCGCCCGATCCTGGAGACCATGGGCAAGCGCGTGGTCCACTGCGGCGCGCACGGCCTGGGCCAGGCGGCCAAGGTGTGCAACAACATGATCCTCGGCGTCTCCATGATCGCCGTGAGCGAGGCGTTCGTGCTCGGCGAGAAGCTCGGGCTCACGCACGAGGCGCTCTTCGACGTCGCCGCGCACGCCTCGGGCCAGTGCTGGGCCCTCACCACGAACTGCCCCGTCCCCGGGCCCGTGCCCACGAGCCCGGCGAACCGCGACTACCAGCCCGGGTTCGCTGGGGCGCTCATGGCCAAGGACCTCCGCCTCGCCGTCAACGCGCTCGAGCACACCGGGGTGGCCGCGGAGATGGGCCAGCTCGCCTCCCGGATCTACGACTCGTTCGTCGCGCAGGGCGGAGCCGGCACCGACTTCTCGGGCATCATCAACACGATCCGGGAGCAGTCCCAGGCCTGACCCCTCCCCCGCCGGGCCGCGGTGACCAAAGGCCCTTTCCGCCCCGCCGCCCTGGGGGGACCGTGGACGCAAGGGCTGCGGGCGGACGTGGGGGCGGCGCGCCTGCAGAGCGCGGGAGGAGCCTGACATGACCAAGGGAATCATCACCAGGACGTGGATCTGGGGCATCATCGGCATGGTGGCCGGCCTCGTGGTCGCCGGGGTGGCCACGGCCATCATGCTCGCGTACGGCGGGACGTACGTGAGCGCACGCAGCGGCAACGGCTACGACTTCGTGCCGACGCCGGGCGGGACCTTCTGGTCCACGGTCGTCCTCATCTGCGTGGGCGGCCTCATTGCGTTGAGCGGCATCATCGCGCAGTTCGTGGCGTGGGTGGGGGCGCTCGTGAACTCGTACCAGCTGCAGGACAAGATGTGGTTCCTGCTGACCCTGCTCCTGGGGCTGATCGGCTTCGGGCTCGTCGTGATGATCGTGTACCTCATCGCGGCGCCCGAGGGCTACCCGGAGAAGGCCCGGTCCGCCGCGCCGGCCTCGGCGAACGCCCCGCGCCCGGCCCCACCTGAGGACCCCTTCCCCCGCACCGCCTGAGCACGGCTGCCCGGCGCCGGCCCGGGGTCACTCGGTGAAGTCGCCGGCCTGGCGGCGGAAGTCGCCGAGGATGCGCAGGAGCGCATCGACGTCCTCGCCGGTGAAGCCGGACCGCCCGAACACCTCGGCGTTGAGCGCCACCGTGGCCTTCTCCGCGAGCGCGCGGCCGCTGTCCGTGAGCTCGATGAGCGTGGTGCGCCCGTCGGTGGGGTGCGGCGTGCGCGTGACGTACCCGGCGCCCTCGAGCCGGTCCACGGCGTTGGTCACCGACGTGGGGTGCACCTGCAGGAGCGCGCTGGCCTTGCTCATCGGCAGCGAGCCGGTGCGGGCGAAGCTGAGCAGCGCGAGCATCTCGTACCGCGCGAACGTGAGCCCGAGGGGCTTGAGCACGTCCTCGATGCGGGCGATGAGGATCTGCTGGGTCCGCATGATCGCCGTGATGGCGGCCATGGGCGCCGCGACGTCAGCCCATCCGTTCCGTTCCCAGTTGCGCCGGGCGTCGGCGATCGGGTCGCGGGGAAGCGGGTCGCCCATGGTCCTCCTGTCACAGCCTGGATGTGCTGGCTAGTCTCTCAGACCGGGGAAGTCGGCCTCGGCGTACTCGATGCCGTACCCGCCGGCGGACGCGCCGGCCGCCGCCGAGTGCCGCGCCTGCTCTGTGTGGCGCAGCTCGACCCGGCGGATCTTGCCCGAGATGGTCTTGGGCAGCTCGCTGAACTCGATGCGGCGGATCCGCTTGAACGGGGCGAGCTGGCTGCGGCAGTACCGCAGGATCTCCTCGGCGATCTCTGGCCCGGGCTCGTACCCGCCGGCTAGCACCACGAACGCCTTCGGCACCGAGAGGCGCACCTCGTCGGGGGACGGCACCACGGCGGCCTCGGCGACGGCCGGGTGCTCGATCAGCACGCTCTCGAGCTCGAACGGGGAGAGCCGGTAGTCGGAGGACTTGAACACGTCGTCGCCGCGGCCCACGTAGGTGATGACGCCGTCGGCGTCCCGCGTGGCCATGTCGCCCGTGTGGTAGTAGCCGCCGCGGAAGGCGTCGGCGGTCTTCTCGGGGTCGCCGTAGTAGCCCTTCATGAGCCCCACGGGGCGGGGGTCGAGGCGGAGGCAGAGCTCGCCGTCGTCCGCCTCCTCCCCGGTGGCGGGGTCCACGAGCACGACGTCGTAGCCCGGCAGCGGGCGTCCCATCGCACCGACGGTGACGGGCTGGCCCGGGGTGTTGGCGACCTGGACGGTGGTCTCGGTCTGGCCGAAGCCGTCGCGGATGATCACGCCCCAGGCCTTGCGCACCTGCCCGATGACCTCGGCGTTGAGCGGCTCGCCGGCGGAGACGACCTTCCGCGGCGGGGTCTTGAGCTGGGCGAGGTCGGACTGGATGAGCATGCGCCACACGGTGGGCGGGGCGCAGAAGCTCGTGACGCCCTCGCGGCCCATCTGGTCCATGAGGGCGGAGGCGTCGAAGCGCTCGTAGTTGTAGATGAACACTGTGGCCTCGGCGATCCAGGGGGTGAAGACGTTGGACCACGCGTGCTTGGCCCAGCCCGGCGAGGCGACGTTGAGGTGCACATCGCCGGGCTCGAGGCCGATCCAGTACATCGTCGAGAGGTGCCCCACGGGGTAGGAGACGTGGGTGTGCTCCACGAGCTTGGCCCGCGAGGTGGTGCCGGAGGTGAAGTAGAGCAGGAGCGTCTCATCGGCCTTGGTCGGGGCGTCCGGGACGAAGTCGGCGCTGGCCTCGGCCGAGCCCGCGTAGTCGAGGGCCTCGCGCGCAGGGGCAGGCTCCGCACCGGCGCCCCCGACGACGATGAGGCGGTAGGCGCCCGGCACGTCGTCGAACTTGTGCGCGTTCGCCCCGCCGACGGCGACCCAGTGGGCGCCGCCGCGCTCCACGCGGTCCTCGAGGTCCCGGCGGCCCATGAGCGTGGTGGTGGGGATCATGACGACGCCGAGCTTGATCCCGGCGAGCATGAGCTCCCAGAGCTCGATCTGGTTGCCGAGCATGATGATCATGCGGTCGCCGCGCCGCACGCCCTGGCCTCGGAGCCACGTGGCCACCTGCGAGGAGCGGGCCGAGAGCTCGGCGAACGTGCGGCGGGTCGAGCTGCCGTCCTGCTCCACGATCACGAGGGCGGGCTGGCTCCCGCGCACCGGATCGGCGCCGAGGGCGTCGAACCAGTCGAGGGCGAAGTTGAACTCCGCGAACCGGGGCCAGGCGAACTCCGCGTGGGCGCGGGCGTAGTCCTCGCGGAGCTCGAGCAGCCTGTCGCGGGCAGCCCTGAAGTCGTCGGTGACAGTCATCGCCTCGCCTTTCCGTCCTAGTGATCTCCGTCACGATGAAATATAGTTGGACATCCTAGGGTTTGAACAGCGCCGCGATGAAGAGGTCCCCATGCTCCACGCACCAGCCCCGCTCCGCCCGGCTTCCGCCTCCCCGCTCCCCTTTCCGGACGCGGACCTCATGCATATGGCGGACCTGCTCTCCCCTGCAGAGCGGGAGCGCTTCGCCGAGCTGCGGGAGGTCCTCCAGCGTGAGGTCCGGCCCCTCACCGCCCCCTTCTGGAACCGCGAGGAGTTCCCCTTCGAGCTCCTCCCGAAGCTCGCGTCCCTGGGCCTCGGCCGGCTCCAGACGGACGGCTCGTCCCGCCTGTTCCAGGGGCTCGCGTACATGGAGACCGCCCGCGCCGACGTCTCCCTGTCTGCGCTGGTGGGGATCCACAACGAGCTCGTGGTGGGCATGGTCCACGAGCTCGGCTCCGAGGAGCAGAAGCGGCGCTGGCTGCCGGGCCTCGAGTCGTTCACGGCCCTCGGCGCATTCGCGCTCACCGAGCCCGAGCACGGCTCGGACATCGCCGGCGGCCTCGCCACGACCGCGACGCGCGACGGCGACGGCTGGGTCCTGCACGGGGCGAAGCGATGGATCGGGGCGGGCACCATTGCCGACTTCGTCCTCGTCTGGGCTCGGGACACGGCGGACGGCGCGATCAAGGCGTTCATCGTCGAGACGGACAGGCCCGGCTTCACGGCCACGAAGATCGCGAACAAGATCGGCCTGCGGATCATGCAGAACGCGGACCTCGTGCTCGACGGGGTCCGGGTGCCCGAGGCGAACCTTCTGCCCGGCGCCACGGCGTTCGACCGTGCCAACGAGCTCCTGCGGGACTCCCGCGCGTGGGTCGGCTGGCAGGCGGCGGGGATCCAGCTCGCCGCGTTCGACATCGCCCGCGCGTACGCGCTCGAGCGGGTGCAGTTCGGCAGGCCCCTCGCAGGCTTCCAGCTGATCCAGCAGCAGCTCTCCGAGATCCTCGGCAACGCCCAGGCGTCCCTGTCCCTCATGGTCGAGCTCGCCCGCATCCAGGAGGCCGGCCGGCTCGAGATGGCGCAGTCGGCGATGGCGAAGGCGACCACCACCCGGCTCGCCCGCGCCTCGGTGGCCATGGGCCGCTCGCTGCTGGGCGGCAACGGCATCACGACCGACTACGAGATGGCGAAGCTGTTCGGCGACGCCGAGGTCCTCTACACCTACGAGGGCACCTACGAGATCAACTCGCTCATCGTGGGCCGGGCCGTCACGGGGGCCTCGGCGTTCGTCTGACGATGGCCCCGGGCCGCCGCCGGCCACTCGCGCCGCATGGCGGAAAGGTCTGGCGCCCGGCGGCGCAGTATGACTACGGTTCCCGTATGGAACAGGACGATCGCGTGCCGCCGCCGCCGGGCCTTGCGGCATACGACCACGACGCGCCGCTCGATGACGGCTACAGCCAGGGCGAGAACTACGGCCACAACCAGGAGTCCTTCCAGCTGCACGATGCGCGCCGGTACGCGGACACTCCGCCCGGCGAGCCGCGCGTCGAACTCCCTGCTCCGCCCGAGCCGGCGAGGCCGAAGCGCCGTCCCCACACCGCGGGCCTGGGCACCTCCGGCGCTGCGGGCATCCCTGATGCCGCCGGCGCCGTGCACACCGGGTTCGGCGACACCGACCGCGACTGAGCGCGTCCTACCGGCGGGTTCACACACGCGCACACACTCGCGGACGCCAGCCCGGATCGGCAAGACTGGCCCCATGCACAACACCGACTCCATCCAGGTCTCGCACGCCGGATCGCTCCCCCGCACGCCCGAGCTGCTCGCGGCGAACGCCGCGCAGGCCGAGAACCCGGACGATTCGGCGGCGTTCGAGGACCTCCTCGCCGGCTCCGTCAAGGACATCGTCGCGAAGCAGCGCGAGGCGGGGATCACCCTGCCCAACGACGGCGAGTACGGCCACACCATGTCCAACTCCGTGGACTACGGGGCCTGGTGGAACTACTCCTTCGCCCGCCTCGGCGGCCTCTCGCAGGGCGGGGTGGACCGCTGGCAGATGACCGAGGAGATCCGCTCGGAGCCCGGCCACATCCGCCTCACCACGATGCGGGACCGCCGGGACCGGGTCCGGTTCAACGAGGCCTACAACGACCCGAACTCGTTCATCCTCACCGGCCGCAAGTCCGTCGCCCAGCCCACGGTCACCGGCCCCATCACGTACATCGGGCAGGAGGCCGTGCAGCGCGACGTCGCCAACCTCAAGGCCGCCCTCGCCGCGAACGGCTACGAGACCGGCTTCCTCCCCGCGCTCTCCCCCGGCTCCGCGAGCCGGCTCCTCAACGAGTACTACCAGGACGAGGAGGAGCTGGTCTTCGCGTGTGCCGACGCCATGCGCGAGGAGTACAAGGCCATCATCGACGCGGGCCTCACCGTCCAGATCGATGACCCCTCGATCGCCGAGAACTGGGACATGATCAACCCCGAGCCCAGCCTGGCGGACTACCTCAAGTTCACCCAGGTCCGCGTCGAGGCCCTCAACCACGCCATCCGCGGCCTGCCGCAGGAGCAGATCCGGTTCCACCTGTGCTGGGGCTCCTGGCACGGCCCGCACACCACGGACATCCCGTTCAGGGACCTCGCCGAGACGATGCTCTCCATCAACGCCGGCTCCTACTCGTTCGAGGCGGGCAACGTCCGCCACGAGCACGAGTGGAAGGTCTGGCGGGACCTGGACCTGCCCGAGGACAAGACGATCGCCCCGGGCGTGGTCTCGCACGCGACCAACGTGGTGGAGCACCCGGAGCTGGTCGCGGACCGCATCGAGAACTTCGCGTCGATCGTGGGCCGGGAGCGGGTCATCGCCTCCACCGACTGCGGGCTCGGCGGCCGCGTCCACCCGCAGATCGCGTGGGCCAAGCTCGAGGCGCTCTCCGAGGGCGCCCGGCTCGCGACCCAGCGGCTCTGGGGCTAGGGCATGGCGCACGACGCCGGCGGCGCGCCTCCCGCCGCCGTCCCGCCGGCCGCTGCGGGCCCGCGGCAGTCCAACGAGGTCACGCTCCGCTTCCTCGCGGCGCCGACGGACAAGGGCCACTCCGGCTCCGTCGACGCCGGCACGGTCCTCGAGTGGGTCGACAAGGCGGCGTACGCGGCGGCCGTGGGCTGGGCGAAGACGTACTGCGTGACCGCGTACGTGGGCAACATCCACTTCGCCGACCCCGTCAACGTCGGGGACATGGTCGAGGTCACGGCCACGATCGTGTACACCGGCCGCAGCTCGATGCACATCCGCACCGTGGTGTCCTCAGGCGACCCGAAGGGCGGCACGCCCACGATGCGCAGCGACTGCCTCGTGATCTTCGTGGCGGTCGGCGAGGACGGGCGCCCGGTCGAGGTCCCCGCGTGGGTGCCGCGCACCGAGGATGAGCGCGAGGCGGAGGCGCACGCGAAGGCCCGCATCGCGGTGCGGGACGAGATCGTCGCGTCCATGAAGCGCCAGGAGTACACCGAGGCCGGCACCGCCGAGCGGGTGGTCCTGCGGTTCCTCGCGGCCCCGACCGATGTCAACTGGGGCGGCAAGGTCCACGGCGGCACGGTCATGAAGTGGATCGACGAGGCGGCGTACGTGTGCGCCTCGCGGTACTGCGGGCGGGACGCCGTCGCGGTGTTCTCCGGCGGGGTCCGGTTCTACCGGCCGCTGCTCATCGGGGACGTCGTGGAGGTTGAGGCGCGGCTCGTGTACACGGGGACCAAGGGCATGCACATCGCGGTCCACGTCCGCTCGGGCTCGCCCCGCGGGCACGAGCTGCACCTCACCACGTACTGCCTCACCGTCATGGTGGCCCGGGACGAGACCGGGACGGCGGTGCCCGTGCCCCGGTGGGAGCCGGTCTCCGACGAGGACCGGCGCCTGTGGGAGCACGCCCGCGAGCTGCTTGAGATCCGCGGGAAGGCGCCCGGGGGCCGCCTGCCGAACCACCTGCTCGGGGCATAGCCCCGCGCACGGCTCCCCCGCGACTTCCGCGGAGGGAGCCCTCCGGATACGCTTCGCCTGTGCCACTTCGGGGGTGGCCTTCTCGGGGAGGAACTGACGTGCGCGTCACCACGGTCCGGGGGCACCGCAGCGCCCTCAGAGTCCTGTCTGCCTGCGCCCTGGGCGCCGTCCTGTGGGGTGGGCCGAGCGGCCCGGCGAGCGCCACGACGGCGCCCAGCCCGCCGCCGTCGGACGTCGCGACCGCGACCGCCTCGCCCACGGACACCGCCGGGGCAGCGACGGGAGCGCCCACCAGGGAGGCGCCCACCGGCGGCGCCCCGACGGAATCCGCCAGCCCGTCGGAATCGACCCCGCCGGCCCCGACCGCCGCGCCGACGGAGTCCGCCCCGACCACCGCGGCCGCCTCGCCGACCGGGACGCCGCCCCCCGACTACGTGGTCAGGGGTGCCATCGGTGCCAAGTACGCCGCGGACGGGGGCGCGTCCGCGCTCGGGGAGCCCCTCGGCAACGAGGTGTGCACTGGCCCCCGCGGCGGGTGCTACCAGTGGTTCGCGGAGGGGCTCATCTGGTGGTCCCCGGCCACGGGCGCGCACACCGTGCGCAACGACGGCTTCCGCTTCCGGTACGAGCTGGAGAACTGGGCGTGGGGGCCGCTGGGCTACCCCCTCTGGGACATCGAGTGCTCGGCCCCGGGCGGCGGCTGCTACCAGCGCTTCGAGGGCGGCATCCTGTGGAAGGACCCCAGCGGCGGCCCGGCCACGTGGCCGCACGGCGGGATCGGCGCCAGGTACGCCGCGCTCAACTGGGCGTGGGGGCCGCTGGGCTACCCCACGGGCGACGAGCAGTGCTACCCCGGCAGCACCACGTGCTGGGAGCCGTTCCGCGGCGGCAGCATCTGGTGGAGCCCGTCCACGGGTGCCCACATGGTCCGCGGCGCCATCGGCTCGGCGTGGATCGCCGACGGCTGGGACCTCGGGCTGCCGCTGCAGGACGAGCAGTGCTCCGGGCCCCGCGGGGGCTGCTACCAGTGGTTCCAGGGCGCCGTCTACTGGTGGTCCTCGGGATCGGGCACGCACTACGTCAAGGGCGGCATCAAGGCCGCCTACGAGCGGCTCAACTGGGCGTGGGGCGGCCTCGGCTACCCGCTCACGAACGAGTACGCCGTGAGCACCGGCTACCGGCAGGACTTCCAGGGCGGCAGCATCGTCTGGGACCGGCGCAGCGGAGCGACCACGGTGCTCTGGCGCTGAATCCCGGCACTGGCCCGCTTCCCCTCGGGAGAAGCCTGCGCTAACCTACAACCAAATGGTTGTAGATCAGAGCCTCCGAGACCTGTCCGATGCGGAGATCGACCGGATCTTCGCGGCGCTGGCCGATGCGACCCGCAGGGACATCCTGCGGCAGTCGATGCTGCACGACCAGTCGGTCTCGGAGCTCGCCCGGAACTACGCCATGAGCTTCGCGGCGGTCCAGAAGCACGTCGCGGTGCTCGAACGGGCACAGCTCGTCACGAAGGAACGGCGCGGCAGGGAGCAGATCGTGCACTCCAATCCCGCGGCGCTCCGCACGGCGGCCCGCCTCCTCGACGCCTACGAGGCGCTGTGGAGGGACCGCATCCACCGCATCGAGGCCATCCTCGACGCGGAGACACCGCAGTCAGGCACCGACCAGGGGACCCAGCAATGACCTTCGTCAGCAGTACCAAGGACACCGAGAAGCTCACCTTCACGCTCGTCACCGAGTTCGCCGCCGCGCCGGCCCGGGTCTGGCAGGTGTGGGAGGACCCGCGCCAGCTCGAGCGGTGGTGGGGCCCGCCCTCGTGGCCCGCCACGTTCGCCACCCACAGCTTCGCCCCAGGGGGCCGCTGCCACTACTACATGACCGGGCCGGACGGCACCACGGCCCACGGCTGGTGGGAGATCAAGTCCATGGACGCGCCGCACCGCCTCGAGATCGAGGACGGCTTCGCGAACGAGGACGGCTCCCCGACCGACCCCGAGGACAGCACGTCCTTCGTGGTGACCTTCGAGGACCTCGGCCCCGGCACGCGCATGACCACCGTCAGCAGGTTCCGCAGCCTCGAGCAGCTCGAGCGCATGGCGGCGATGGGCATGGAGGAGGGCATGCGGGAGGCCTCCGGCCAGATCGACGCGCTGCTCGCCGAGGACGCCCCGGAGCGGAACCGCGCCGGCGAGCCGGCCGCGGGCTGACCACCGGCCCACAGCACGACGGCGCCGGGCCCCCTGAGGCGGCCCGGCGCCGTCGGCCTGTTCCGGCGCGAGCTAGCTGTGCGCCCGGTCCGGCCGGCTCAGGACCACGAACGAGCGGCGGTGGCTGATGTAGTCGCTCGGCCACGTGGCCAGCGCGCGGATCTTCTGCATGCTCCCGGACAGCAGCACCACGTGCACGCCGAGCCAGGCGAGGAACGCGAGCGGGCCCGAGAGCAGCTTGCGGTTGGGGCCCGGCCCCACCTCGGCCACGGCCGAGCCGCGCCCCACCATGGCCATGTAGCCCTTGTCGGAGTAGTGGAACGGCTCGCGGGGGCGGCCCTCGATGTCGGCGAGGATGTTCTTCGCCGCCCACCCGCCGGCCTGCAGCGCGCAGGAGCCCAGCTGCGGCAGCTTGTTGCCCTTGTCGTCGGTCATGTTCGCCGCATCGCCCAGGACGTAGACGCCCTCCATGCCGGGGGCAGTCAGGTCCGGGTTGACGTCGATCCGCCCGCCGCGGCCCTGCGGCAGCCCCGAGCCCGTGACCACCGGGCCGGCCTTGAGGCCGCCGGCCCACACGACGAGGGTGGCAGGGATCTCGCTGCCGTCCTTGAAGACCACCTTGTCCGGGGCGATCTCGCTCACCGGGACGCCGAGGTGCAGCTCGACGCCCATCCCCTCGAGGCGGCGGGCCGCGTACTCCTTGGACTTGTCCGAGAACGCGTTGAGCACGTTCGGGATCATGTCCACGAGGTGCACCCGGCACCGGCTGGCGAGCCGCGGGGAGAAGTAGTCGCCGAGGACGTACTTGACCGTCTCGGCCATCGCCCCCGCCGTCTCGACGCCGGTGGGGCCGCCTCCGATCACCACGAAGTTCAGCTCCGTGCCGTCATCCGCCCGATCCGCCGCCTCGAGCGCGTTCGAGAGCGCGCCGCCGAGGCTCACGGCGTCGTCCACCGAGTACAGCGGGAAGGTGCGCTCCTCCGCCCCGGGGGTGTTGAAGAAGTTCGCCTCGGCGCCGGAGGCGAGCACGAGGAAGCGCCCCTCGTACACCTTGCCGTCCGAGGTGGTGACCCGCTTCCCTGCCGGGTCCACGGAGGTGACCTCCTCGACCAGCACGCGCACGTTGGGCTGGCTGCGGAAGATGTCGCGCAGGGAGCGGGCCACCTCCGAGACGCCCAGCTGCACGGTCGCCACCTGGTACAGGAGCGGCTGGAACTGATGGTAGGGATTCTTGTCGATCAGGAGGACCCGCACGCCCTTGCGCCCGAGTGTCCGGGCCGCCGCGACGCCCGCGAACCCTCCGCCGACCACGATGACTTCGTAGTTCTCGTCCACAGGCGCGACACTACCGAGTCGGCAGCGGGCTGTGAACCGCCCACGCAGCCCTGGCGCGGCGGCATGCCTTGTCACCGCGCACAAGACGGACCGCCCCTTCCTGTGCCCCGCCCCACAAGAGGGCGCCCGCGGGGCGCCTAGCATGGTGCGGGTCATGGAAGCCCCCTTGCGGGGGCAGAGAGCGCGCTTCAAGGAAGAGGCAGTGGGCCGAACGATCAACGACATCCTCGCGGAGCTCCCGGCGGGGTGGGCACGACTCGGGCTTGACGCGGAGGGGGCGGACCCGTCCGTCGGGCGGGTCCTCATGCTGGATGCGGAGGACACCGACGCGCAGCCCGACGTCCGCGCGGCCCTCGTGTGCCTGGCGGGGGCACGGGGCCGCGCCGCCCTGCCGGCCGTGCAGCGCCTCGTCGACGCGGGGCCCACGGCGCTCGCGGTCAAGGCCTCGGGGGACCAGGCCCCGGAGCTCGAGGAGCTGTGCAGGGCCGGCGGCGTGGGCCTCCTGCTCATCGCCCCGGAGGCACCGTGGGACCAGATCCTCTCGGTCGCGAAGTCCCGCCTCGACGACGCCGAGCCGCAGCCCGCGGCGATGGCGCTCCTCGAAGAGGACCTCTTCGCCCTCGCCCAGACCACCGCGCGGGTCACCTCGAGCCACGTGGTGATCGAGGACGCCGCGAACCGGGTCCTCGCGTACTCGACGCTCTCGAACAACATCGACGAGCTCCGCAAGGCCTCCATCCTGACGCGGAGGGGACCGCGCGAGTACGAGCTCATGCTCAAGGACCTCGGCGCCTACCGCGAGATGCACCGCAGCCGCGGGGTCGTGCGGGTCCCCGCGAGCCCCGACCAGCAGCTGCGCGAGCGGGCCGCGATCGCCATCTTCGCGGGCGAGCGGATCATGGGCTACATCTGGCTCCAGGAGACCGGTTCGGGCTTCGGCGACGACGTGGTCTACGCCCTGACGGGCGCCGCGCGGCGGGCGGCGTCGGAACTGATCCGGTACCGGAACCAGCAGTCCGTCACCATGCACGAGGACCGGATCGGCCGCCTGCTGTCCGGGCCCGCGGAGGCGGCCGCGAGCGCCAAGACGCTGGGCGTGGCTCTCGACACGCCGTCGTGCCTGCTCCTGGTCGGGCTGTCCCGCCCGGACGCCCTCGCCGAGGACGCCGAGCTCGTCCGCGGGCAGCTCGCCGACCTGGTCGCGCTGCACGCGGCCGCGTTCAAGGGCTCCTCGATCGTGGGGCAGCACGAGGGCCACACGGCCGTCGTCGTGCCCAGCCTCACCACCCGCACGGCGGCTGCCGCGCTGCGCTCGCTCGCGGCCCTGATCGTCGCGGACGCGCGCAGGCACCTCGGGGCAGTGGCCTTCGTCGCGATCGGCAGGATCGTCCCCGGGGTGACCGCGCTGCACGGCTCGCGGGCGGAGACGGCGGCGGTGCTGGACTGCCTCGTGCGCAACGGCGAGGCGCAGGTCGCGACGATCGAGGACGTCGAGGCCGACGTCCTGCTCCACGAGGCCATCGCCCGGTTCGCCTCCTCGGGGTTCAGGCATCGCGCGCTCACGGACCTGCTGCTGACCGATGTGGAGCTCGCCGAGACGCTCGAGAGCTACTTCAGGGCCTCGATGGACGTCTCCGCCTGCGCCAACGCCATGCAGGTGCACCGGAACACCGTCTACTACCGCGTCGGCAAGGCGGAGCGCCTCACCGGCCTGGACCTCGGCAATCCCGCCCACGCCACGATCGTGCAGCTCCACCTCGGGCTGTGGCACCGCGGGGACCTCGACGGCGCCGGGAGCGGGCGCTGATGCGCGGGCCGGCCCTCCTCCAGGCCGAGCGGCGCGTCGGGGTCGCCGGGGACGGGCTCGGGGGTCTCCTCGACGACCTCGTCCGCGAGTTCCGCCCCACCCGGGTCGCGGGGTCGGTGCCCGACCACATCCCGCACCTCGCCGGTGCCGACTTCAGGAGCTTCGGGCTTGCCGTGGCCACGGTCTCCGGGGAGGTCTTCACCGCTGGAGACGCCGGGGACCCGTTCCTGATCCAGAGCATCTCGAAGGTGTTCTCCCTCGCCCTGGCCCTCGGGCGCGAGGATGGTCCAGACCTGTGGTCCCGGGTGCTCCGCGAGCCCTCGGGCACGGCCTTCAACTCCCTCGTGCAGCTCGAAGCCGAGCGGGGCATCCCCCGCAATCCCTTCATCAACGCGGGTGCGCTCGTGGTCACCGACCACCTCATCGACGCCTTCGGGAACGCCAGCGAGGAGGTGCTCGGGCTGCTCTCCTCCCCCACCGGCCGGAGCGCGGTCAACGTCGAGGCCTTCGAGTCCGAGCTGGCCCGGAGCGAGCGCAACTTCGCCCTGGCGCACTTCCTCGCCGACCTCGGCAACCTCCGCAATCCCCCGGGCTCGGTGGTCCGCCACTACGTCCGCCAGTGTTCGATCGAGATGTCCTGCGCCGACGTCGCCCGCGCGGGCCTCTTCCTGGCGAACGACGGCGTCGGCCCCTCCGGGCGGGTCGTCTCCGCGTCCGCCGCCAAGCGGATCGGTGCCGTCATGCTCACCTGCGGGATGTACGACGCCGCCGGGGAGTTCGCCTACCGCGTCGGGCTGCCGAGCAAGAGCGGCGTGGGCGGCGGCATCCTCACTGTCGTGCCGGGCATCTGCTCCATCTGCGTGTGGAGCCCACGCCTCGATGCCCACGGCAACTCCCTCGCAGGCGCCGCCGCCCTGGCAGAGCTCGCGGAACGGACCGGCTGGTCCATCTTCTGAACCGGCCGTCGGAATCGGCATATTGCCAATCGTTACCGCAGTCCCATGGTCGGCCACAGTGCCCCGTGCTACGTTCGATCGAAGAGTAATGAGCGCCAGTGCCAAGCCCTGACTTAGCTGGCCGGCAACCCTCCAGGTGGCGGGGTGCCTCAGGTGACTACTCGGCATTCGTTTCTCGATACGCAAGCCCGAAGGAGCCCCGTCATGCCCGATACTGCGACCGAGCAGACCGCGGCGGCAGCCGCGACCACTCCCCTGAACGACCCGGCGGCCCCGGGCGGCCCCGCCGAGGAGAAGCTGGCGTACCGGCTCCTGACCGGTCCGGACACCCGCGAGTTCTGCGCCCGCATCTCCCAGGCGCTCGCCGACGGGTACGTGCTCCACGGCAGCCCGGCCGCCACCTTCAACGGCACGGACGTCATCGTGGCCCAGGCCGTGGTCCTTCCCCACACGGTGGCCCGGGCGGACGCCGCGGTCGCCTCCGCCGTGGACTCCCTCGAGTACGAGGGCGAGGGCCACGCGTGAGCTACGCCGGCGACCTCACCCCGCAGGAGGCCTGGTCCAAGCTCGCGAGCGGCGAGGCCGTGCTCGTCGACGTGCGCACCGAGGAGGAGTGGGCGCACGTGGGCATCCCGGACACCAAGGGCACCGAGAACGATCCGCTCTTCATCCCCTGGGTGTTCGCGGGCGGGATCCCGAACCCGGACTTCGTGATGGAGCTCGAGCTCCAGGGGCCGGAAGACCGGGCCACGCCGCTGCTGTTCCTGTGCCGCTCGGGCCACCGCTCGGCCGCCGCGGCCGCCGTGGCCACGAACCTCGGGTTCACCGCGTACAGCGTCCTGGAGGGCTTCGAGGGCGTGCCCGGGCCCGACGGGGAGCGCAACGTCAACGGCTGGAAGAACCGCGGGCTGCCGACGAATCTGGGACAGGACTGAAGAATTCCGTGAGCTTTGACATCGACGCCGCCAGCTGGAGCGAGGACACGCAGGCGGTGCGCGGGGGACTCCTGCGCTCAGATTTCCAGGAGACGTCCGAGGCGGTCTTCCTCACCTCGGGGTTCGTCTACTCCTCGGCCGAGGCCGCCGAGCGCGCCTTCACCGGCGAGGAGGAGCGCTTCGTCTACTCGCGCTACGGCAACCCCTCCGTCGCGACCTTCCAGGAGCGGCTCCGACTGCTCGAGGGCACCGAGGCGTGCTTCGCCACGGCGTCCGGGATGTCCGCGGTGTTCACCGCGCTCGCGGCCCTGCTGGGGGCCGGGGACAGGGTCGTCGCCGCGCGCAGCCTGTTCGGCTCGTGCTTCGTGATCCTGAACGAGATCCTGCCCCGCTGGGGCGTGGAGACCGTGTTCGTGGACGGCCCCGACCTCGACCAGTGGCGCGAGGCGCTCTCCGTGCCCACGACGGCCGTGTTCTTCGAGTCACCGTCGAATCCGATGCAGGAGCTCGTGGACATCCAGGCCGTCGCGGACCTCGCGCACGCCGCGGGCGCGAAGGTCGTCGTCGACAATGTCTTCGCCACTCCCCTGCTCCAGCGCAGCCTCGACTTCGGCGCGGATGTGGTCGTGTACTCCGGCACCAAGCACATCGACGGCCAGGGCCGCGTGCTCGGCGGGGCCGTGCTGGGCACGAAGGAGTTCATCGACGGGCCGGTGAAGAACCTCATGCGGCACACCGGCCCGGCGCTCTCCGCCTTCAACGCCTGGGTGCTCGCCAAGGGCCTCGAGACGATGGGGCTGCGGGTGCGGCACTCGTCCGCGAGCGCCCTGGCCATCGCCGAATGGCTCGAGGCGCGCCCGGAGGTCCGCTGGGTCAAGTACCCGCATCTGGCCTCGCACCCGCAGTACGAGCTCGCGAAGAAGCAGATGAGCGCCGGCGGGACCGTCCTGACGTTCGAGCTGGACGCCCCCGAGGGCCGGGGCAAGGAGGCAGCGTTCCGGCTGCTCAACGGCCTGCGGGTCATCGACATCTCCAACAACCTCGGCGATTCCAAGTCGCTCATCACCCACCCCGCCACGACCACCCATCGGGCCATGGGGCCCGAGGGGCGCGCGGCCATCGGCCTCGGCGACGGCGTGGTGCGGCTCTCCGTGGGACTCGAGGACGTCGGGGACCTGATCGGGGACCTCGAGCGCGCGCTCACCCACGGCGGCTGAGCGGCATGCGGCACTTCGACATCGTCATCACCACGCCCCTCTCGCCCGGTGAGGCGTGGGCGCGGGTGCTCGATCTGCGGGGCCATGACCGCTTCATCCCGTTCACCCGCATCACCGAAGGCCTCGCCACGGCCGACGAGCTCCACCCCGGGCACCTCTTCACCGGACGCACCGCCGTGGGACCCGTGGGCTTCGACGACGTCATGACCATCGAATCGATCACCCCGCCCACCGAGGCTGCGCCCGGCCGGGCCCGGATCGTCAAGGGCGGCCCGCTCGTGCTCGGGGCCGTCGACCTCACCGTCACCGCGCACGACGGCGGCTCGACCGTGCGCTGGTCGCAGGACCTGGGCGTGGCGCGCCTCGGGCGCGCAGCGAGCTGGGTGGCCGGCGCCGTGGCGCCGCTGCTCTACCGCCCGCTGCTCAAGCGCCTCCTGCGGCACGGCGGCTGAACGATCCGAGACCCCGGTGGGTGAGCGGCGCCGGACTGCCGGTCGCCGTGCCGGAGAATAGGCGCATGGACACACCCGGGCGGGACCTCAGAGTGCCTCCGCAGCCCGGCGCCCGGCACGGGATCACCGTTCCCGCGGCGGAACTCGTGGAGCGGTTCAGCCGATCGAGCGGCCCGGGCGGGCAGGGCGTCAACACGACCGACAGCCGCGTGGAGCTCCTCTTCGAGCCCGGCACCAGCGTGGCGTTCACCGACGCCCAGCGCGAGCGCGTCCTCACGCGGCTGGCGGGCCGGCTCGTGGGCGGCCGGCTGAGCATCGTGGCCTCCGGCGAGCGCTCCCAGCTGCGCAACCGGGAGGAGGCCCGCGTCCGGCTCGTCGCACTGCTCTCCGAGGCGCTCCTGCCGCCGGGGCCCGTCCGCCGGGCCACCCGGCCCACCAGGGGCTCGCAGGTCCGCCGCCTCGAGTCCAAGAAGCGCCGCGGCGAGACCAAGGCGGCCCGGCGCCGCCTCCCTCCCCCGTAGCAACTGCACCCTTGACAGTGACCCAGGCCACGCCTAGCGTGAAAAAGGGGGTATATCCTATAGGAAACAGGAGGCTATCGTGGCCGAAGCTGTCCACGGCGCCATCGGCAGGAAGCGCTGGACGCGCTTGATCCCCGTGGCGATCATCGTCTACATCATCTCGTTCATGGACCGGACCAACATCGGATTCGCCCTGAACGGACTCCAGAAGGACCTGGGCATCGACGCTGCACAGCAGGGTCTGGCCGCAGGCATCTTCTTCATCGGCTACCTCACGCTCCAGATCCCCGGCGGCCACCTGGCCGAGCGCTGGAGCGCGAAGAAGTTCGTCGGCATCATGATCCTCGTCTGGGGCGTGCTGGCGGTCCTCGGCGGCTTCATCCAGAACTTCGGGGAGCTGCTCGTCGTCCGCTTCTTCCTCGGCGTGGCGGAAGCCGGCATCTGGCCGGCAATCCTGGTCCTCATCAGCCACTGGTTCCCCGCGGCCGAGCGCGCCCGCGCCTACGCCTTCTGGATGATGAACATCGCCATCGCCTCGATCATCACCGCGCCCCTGTCCGGGTGGATCCTCTCCTTCTCGGACTGGCGCTGGCTGTTCATCATCGAGGGCATCTTCCCGTTCGTCATCGCCGCCCCCATCTGGTGGCTGATGATCGCCGACCGCCCGCGCGACGCCAAGTGGTGCTCGCCCGAGGAGCGCGCCTACATCGAGGAGGGGCTCGCGGCGGACGAGGCCGCGTCCCCGCACGTGGAGCACGTGAGCATCAGGCACGTCTTCGCCAACAGTGCCGTCTGGCGCCTGACGATCGTGTACTTCCTGATCCAGATCGGCTTCTACGGCCTGAACATCTGGCTCCCGAAGGTCGTCAAGACGATCACGTCCGGCTCATCGCTCGAGGTCGGGTTCGTCACCGCGATCCCGTACGTGCTGGCCATGTTCGCCCTCTGGTACAACGCCAAGGCGGCGGACCGCTCCGGCCGCTACTCGACGCACGTGCTGCTCTCCATGGCCGTCGGCGCCGTGGCCCTGGTCATCTCCGTGGCCACAGGCAGCGCCATGCCGATCCTCGCAGTGACGTTCATCAGCATCGCCATGGCGGGCGCCCTGGCCTACGACGGCCCCTTCTGGGCCTCGGCCTCGCGCGCCATGCCCGTGGTCGTCGCGGGAAGCGCCATGGGCCTGATCAACGCCGTCGGCAACCTCGGCGGGTTCGTGGGCCCCTACGTCGGAGGGTTCCTCCAGGACGTGACCCATGGGAGCTTCATGGCGACCTCGGTCTTCCTCGCCACCTGCCTGCTCGCGGCCGGCCTGGTGATGCTCACCCTGCGCAAGGGCGGGGACCGGCCGACGGCGGAGGCCGCCCCGCACGCCGCAGCCTCCCCCTCCGAACGGCGGGGCTGAGGCGGGCCCGGAACGACGCGGAAGCGTGTGCGCCCCCGCAGGGCCCGTCGCCGACGGGAGCTGCGGGGGCGTTCGCGTCGGTCGTGGACCCAGACTTGACGCAGGTCACCCTGCTTCAAATATCCTATAGGAAAGAGGCCCGAGGGTTTGGGCGTCGCAGGTGACTCAATGTCGAGGAGAAGCACATGACCCGGCTGTGGAATGATCCGGCCTCGTTCGCCGATGACATGGTGGACGGATTCGTGCGCGCCAACACGCGCTGGGTGCGCAGGGTGACGGGCGGGGTGTCCCGCTCGACCCGGTCCCCGGAGCCCGAGGTTGCGCTCGTGATCGGCGGCGGCTCCGGCCACTACCCGGCGTTCGGCGGCCTCGTGGGCCCCGGCCTCGCCCACGGCGCGGCGATGGGCAACCTCTTCGCCTCCCCGTCCGCCCATCAGGTCGAGGGCGTGATCCGCGCGAGCGAGCAGGGCCGCGGCGCGCTCCTGAGCTTCGGCAACTACGCCGGCGACGTGCTGCACTTCGGCGCGGCGCAGGAGGCCGTGCGCGCCGACGGCATCGACTGCCGCACGGTCACCGTCACCGACGACATCTTCAGCGCCCCGCCGGCCGAGGCCGAGCGCCGCCGCGGGATCGCCGGCGACCTCACCGTCTTCAAGGCCGCCGGCGCCGCCGCGGCCCAGGGCTACGGGATCGACGACGTCGAACGCGTGGCCATCGCCGCCAACGCCCGCACGCGTTCCATGGGCGTGGCCTTCACCGGCTGCACCCTCCCGGGCGCCGAGGAACCCCTGTTCACGGTGCCCGAGGGCAAGATGGCCGTCGGCCTGGGCATCCACGGCGAGCCGGGGATCGACATCACCGACATCCCGAGCGCGGACGGCCTCGCCGAGCTGTTCGTCCGGCACCTCCTGGACCCCGCCGAGATCCCCGACGGCGCCTCGGTCCGCGGCGGCCGCGTGGTGCCCATCCTCAACGGCCTCGGCTCCGTCAAGAACGAGGAGCTCTACGTGGTCTACGCGCGCATCGCGGACCTCCTCGAGGAGGCCGGGCTGACGCTCGTGGACCCGCAGGTCGGCGAGTTCTGCACGAGCTTCGACATGGCCGGCGCCTCCCTGACGCTCTTCTGGGTCGACGACGAGCTCGAGCGCCTCTGGCTCGCCCCCGCCGACACCCCCGCCTTCCGCACCGGCTCGATGGACACCTCCGCGCTCGAGGCCGTCACCGCCTCCGGCGAGGACGAGGCGGAGGCCGAGCTGCCGCCGTCGTCCGAGGAGTCCCGCCAGGCCGCGCGCCTCATCGGCGAGGCGCTCGCCGCGGTGCGGGAGCTGATCGGCGAGCAGGCAGCGGAGCTCGGCCGCATCGACGCGATCGCGGGCGACGGCGACCACGGCATCGGCATGCAGCGCGGCACGGTGGCCGCCGCGGAGGCTGCCGCCGCGCTGGCCGAGCAGGGAGCGGGCGCCGAGAGCCTCCTCGTCCGCTGCGGCGACGCCTGGTCCGACCGTGCCGGCGGCACCTCCGGGGCGCTCTGGGGCCTGATCCTCAAGACCGTCGGCTCGCGCCTCGGGGACACCGAGCCGCCGACGGCGCCCTCCGTCGCCGCAGGGGTCTCCGCGGCCAGGGACGCGGTCATGGACTACGGCAAGGCGAAGGTGGGCGACAAGACGATGGTCGACGCGCTCGTCCCGTTCGCCGACACGCTCGCCGAGCGGGTGGAGGCGGGCGAGAGCCTCGCCGAGGCCTGGCAGCGCGCGGCCTCCGCCGCAGCCCAGGCCGCCGAGGCGACCGCGGACCTCATGCCCGGCATGGGCCGCGCCCGCTCCCACGGCGCCAAGTCCCTCGGCACGCCGGACCCCGGAGCGGTCTCCCTGGCCCTCATCGTCGAGCGCGTCCACGCGGTCCTCTCGGCCCGCTGACCGGCTGCCGGACCAGGACCACCGCAGGCCCAGAACGCCACAGACCCAGACCACCACAGACGCAGTACCCACGACGAAGGAGCACGCATGCCCGCATGGCGCATCGTGGTCGGCTCGGATGACGCCGGCTTCGACTACAAGGAAGTCATCAAGAAGGACCTCGAGGACAGCGGGCTGGTCGCCTCCGTGGCCGACGTGGGGGTGGATGCCGACGGGCACACCAACTACCCCACCATCGCCACGACCGCCGCCGAGATGGTGGCCCGGGGCGAGGCCGACCGCGCGATCCTCGTGTGCGGCACCGGCCTCGGCGTCGCCGTCGCGGCGAACAAGGTCAAGGGCATCCGGGCGGTGACGGCCCACGACAGCTTCTCGGTGGAGCGCAGCGTGCTGTCCAACAACGCCCAGGTGCTGTGCATGGGCCAGCGCGTCATCGGGATCGAGCAGGCGCGCAGGAATGTGCGCGAGTGGCTCACGTACGTCTTCGACGAGACGAGCGCCTCCAACGACAAGGTCCGCGAGATCTGCAGCTACGAAGGGCTATGAGCGTGACGGCGTTCCCGCCCGTCCTCCTCGGCACGAGCACCAAGATGTACTTCACCCACGAGCGCACGCTCGCGTGGTGCCGGTCGGTCGCCGAGATCGCCCGGCGGCACCCCGCGACCGCGGGCGGGAGCGCGGGACTGTTCGTGGTCCCGGGCTACCTCTCGGTGGCGGCGGCGCTGGGGGCGCTCGACGGCGCCGCCATGGTCGGCGCGCAGGACCTCGCCACCGAGGACTTCGGCCCGTTCACCGGTGAGGTCAGCGGGGCCCAGCTCGCCGAGCTCGGCTGCTCCCTCGTGGAGGTCGGGCATGCCGAGCGGCGGCGCCTGTTCGGCGAGGACGACGCCGTGGTGCGCGCCAAGACTGCCGCGGCGCTGCGCAACGGGCTCGTCCCGCTCGTGTGCGTGGGCGAGGCCCACCGCCTCGAACCGGCGGCGGCCGCGCAGGAATGCATCCGGCAGCTCGACGACGCCCTGGCCTCGGCCGGGGCGTCCGGCCTGTCCGGCCGAGTGATCGCCGCCTACGAGCCCCAGTGGGCGATCGGCGCACCACAGCCGGCGGACCCGGACTACATCCGCGCGGTGTGCGCGCCCCTGCGCGACCACGTCCGGGCACTGCCCGGGCGCGAGGGCTCGGCTGTCATCTACGGCGGCAGCGCCGGCCCCGGCCTCCTCACCCAGATCGCCGACTCGGCAGACGGCCTGTTCCTCGGCCGCTTCGCCCACGATCCCGCGGCGGTGGAGGCCATCCTCGACGAGGTCGCCGCCCTCGTCGGCACAGGCGGGACTGGTACCATCAAGGACTCAGGAGGAGCCCATGTCTGAGACCGTCTACCCCCTCGCCGGGGCCGCAGCCCTCGAGCGCCGGGGGCTGCGTGACCGCGTCTACGATCTGGTCCTCGACATGCTCATGACGGCGGACCTGGCCCCCGGGACGCGGCTCTCCATCGACGCGATCGCCCGGGACCTCAAGGTCTCCCCCACGCCCGTCCGCGAGGCCCTCGTCCAGCTCGAGCGCACCGGACTCGTGACCCGGGAGGCCCTCAAGGGCTACCGCGTCGCCCCGCCGCTCGCCGAGGATCACCTCGAGGCGCTCTTCGATGCCCGCCTCGTGCTCGAGGGCGGCGCCACGGAACTCGCGGCCCGGCACGCGGAGACGCTCGTGCCCCGCCTGGAGCAGGCCCTCGCCGCGCACATCGAGATGACGCGCGTCGTCGACGAGGCCGTGGCGCACGGCGAGAAGCTCTCGCTGGCGCTGATGCGCGACTACTACGCGGTCGACTGGAACTTCCACCACCTCATCTTCGAGGGCACGCAGAATCCGTTCCTGATCGACATGTCCGAGGCCATCTCGACCCGCGTCCACCGCATGCGCCAGACCGTCAAGTCCGGGGTGAGCGACGCGGACGAGGCCGTGGTCGAGCATGGCGCCATCCTCGAGGCCTTCCGCTCCGGGGAGGGCGCCGCCGCTGCCCGCGCCATGCGCGCCCACATCGAGCGGGTCCGCGAGCGGGCCCGCCGGGACGTCGCCTCCTCCTGACGCCGGCTGCTCCCCGCGGCTCCAGCTCCCCCGCAACCCACGCACGACGCCGGGCCGGTCACCTCACGAGGTGACAGGCCCGGCGTCGTCCTCGCCTCCGGCCACCCGGCGACGAACGGCAGGCGCCCCCAGACCCTCGAGGGTCTGGGGGCGCCATGGGCCGTGCGGGTCAGTGGACCGGGGTAAACTCCTCGGCCCCGAGCAGCTCGTCCGACTTCGCGCCCTTGAAGAACTTGGTTGCGAAGACCATCGCGGCGGCGAGGAAGGCGAAGACGCCCAGGGACACCACGCCCCACTCGCCGCTCTTGGTGGGCAGCGCGTCGTTGAACGCGGTCCGCATGAGCGGGGCCACGAAGCCGCCGAGGTTGCCCAGGGAGTTGATGAGGCCGATGCCGGCCGCGGCGGCGGCGCCGGTGAGGAAGGCCGTGGGGTAGGCCCACGTGATCGGTCCGACGGTGAGGAAGCTCGCCACCGCGAGGGTGATGAACAGGATGCCGAGGAGCGGCAGGTTGTTCGCGCCGGCCCAGGCGGAGCCGATGATGAACACGCCGGTTCCGACGTAGAGCAGGCTGCCCCAGTTGCGCCGGCGGGCCACCGTGTGGGCCGCCTTGCCGAGGAAGTAGCAGGCGAACAGGCCCACGAGCCACGGGATGGCGGAGACGAGGCCGACCTCCCAGCCGACCTTCTTGCCCAGCAGGCCCGCGACCTCCTGCGGGAGGTAGAACGTGGTGCCGTAGACCGCGATCTGGAGGGCGAAGTAGATGACCGTGAAGTACCAGACCTTCCAGTTCGCCATCGCGCGCCAGATGCCGCTCGGGCCGTCCTCGGTGCGGGCACGGTCCTCGACCGCCATCGCGTTCGAGAGGGCGAGCTTCTCCTCGTCGGAGAGGAACTTCGCCTTGGCCGGGCTGTTCGTGAGGAGGAACAGCGCCGCGATGCCGGCGATGACGGCGAGCAGGCCCTCGCCGAAGAACATGACCTGCCAGCCGCGGGCGAAGCCCAGGGAGTCGCCGAAGCTGATGAGTCCGCCGGAGAGCGGCGCTCCGATCATCTGCGAGAACGGCTGGGCGAGGTAGAAGATCGCGAACATCTGCACGCGGACCTTGTTCGGGAACCACTCGGACAGGAACATGATCACGCCCGGGAAGAGGCCGGCCTCGGTCACGCCGAGGAGGAAGCGCAGCACGTTGAACATGACGTCGTCCGTGGTGAAGGCGAACGCTGCCGCGACGATGCCCCACGTGATGGAGATGCGCGCGAGCCAGAAGCGTGCGCCGAAGCGCTTCAGGAGCAGGTTGCTGGGCACCTCGAAGAGGGCGTAGCCGATGAAGAAGATGCCGGCGCCGAGGGCGAACGCGGCGTCGCCGACGCCCCGGTCCGCCCTGAGGGCCGCCTGGGCGAATCCCACGTTAGTGCGGTCGAGGAAGGCGACGAAATAGAGGATGACCAGCATCGGCATCAGGTGCCGTGCGGCCTTCGCGATGGCGGATTTCAGCGCAATGTCATGCGCCGAGGGCGCGGCCGTCCGCGGAGCGGGCAGGGTCACGTCAGCTCTCCTTTGAGATGAACCTAGGGGTTGGGTGTCGTTGATGGAACGGGAACGGTGGTGCTAGCGGCCCTGCAGGAGCGTGACGACGCCGACGGCGACGAACACGATCCCGATGGCCAGGAAGGCGAGGCGGGACTTCGACCAGGGGCCGATGATGGATTTCACGCGGGTGCTCCGTCTCAGTGCATGTACAGGCCGCCGTCGACGTTCAGGGTCTGGCCCGTCACGAAGCCGGCGTCCTCGCTGATGAGGTAGGCGATGGCCGCGGCGATGTCCCGCGGGGTCCCGATGCGCGGCAGCACGCCGTCGGCCGCCATCTTCTCCTTGCGCTCGTCCGTGAGCGTGCCGCCCATGATGTCCGTGTCGATCGGCCCGGGCGAGATCGCGTTGGCGGTGATGCCGTGCTGGCCGAGCTCGCGGGCGATGCTGCGCGTGAACCCGATGACGCCGGCCTTGGCCGCGGAGTACACGGTCTTGCTGTAGGTCCCGCCGCCGCGCTGGGCGGAGACCGAGGACAGGCTGACCACGCGGCCCACGCCGTTCTTGACCATGGACTCGACGGCGCGGCGGGTGGCGTAGTGGACGCCGTTCATGTTGATGCCCATCACGCGGTTCCACTCCTCCGCGGTGACCTCGAGGTAGGGCACCGGCGAGGAGACGCCGGCGAGATTGACGAGGGCAACGATCTGGGGCAGCTCGCCCTCGAGCTCGTCGAACGCCGCGCGGACCTGGGCCTCGTCCGAGACGTCGGCGCCGGCGCCGGCAGCCTGGACGCCGTGCTCGAGGGCGATCTCCTCGGCCACGCGCTTGGCGGCCTCGGCCTCGACATCGATGATGCCGATGTTCCAGCCGCGCTCGGCGAGGTAGTGGGCGGAGGCGCGGCCGATGCCGCGCGGGGAGGCCGCGCCGGTCAGGACGACGGTGCGGGATGCGGGGAAGTCAGTCATGCGGATCTCCTGGTCTTCAGTGGGCAGCCGCGGCGGGCGCCGGCTGGATGGGGGCGGGGCCGAGCTCGTCCATGAGCTTCTTGATGGCCACATAGGCCTTGTTGCGGTAGGCGACGAGCTCCGGGGTGCGCTCCGCGGGGACGTCGAGGTAGCCGGCGCCGGACTTGGTGCCGAACTTGCCGGCGTCCACGAGCTCCTTGAGGGACTCCGGGGTGGCGAACCGCTCGGGCCAGCGGGTCTGCAGCGACGCGTAGCAGAACGCGTACACGTCCAGGCCGGCCATGTCCGCGATCGCGAACGGCCCGAAGACGGGCAGGCGGAAGCCGAACGTGGTGCGCACGATCGTGTCGATGTCCTCCGGGGTCGCGATGCCCTCCTCGACGATCTGCGTGGCCTCGTGGAACAGCGCGTACTGGAGGCGGTTGAGCACGAACCCGGTCGCGTCCTTCACCCGGGCCGTCTCCTTGCCGGTGGAGGCGACGAGGTCCTCGACGAGCGGGATCACGGCCTCGTCCGTCCCGGCGTGGGGGATGAGCTCGACGCCGGGAATGAACGGAGCCGGGTTGGAGAAGTGCACGCCGAGGAACCGCTCCGGGTTCGTGACGGCCTCCGCGAGCGAGGCGATGAGGATCGTCGAGGTGTTGGAGCCGATGACAGCGTCCGGCCGCGCCGCCGCGCTGATGCGGCGGAGGGTCTCGTGCTTGATCTCGATCTTCTCGGGCACAGCCTCCTCGATGAAGTCCGCGTCGGCCACCGCTTCCTCGATCGAGGCGGCAGGCGAGAGGTGCGCCTCGAGGCGCGCGACGGCGTCGTCCGGGAAGAGCCCGTCCGCCACGAACTGGCGGGCCTCGGCCAGGAGCCGCTCGTAGTTGTTGGTGGCGATCTCCTCGGAGATGTCCGCGATCTTGACAGTGGCGCCGGCGAGCGCGAGGACCTGGGCGATCCCGCCGCCCATGTATCCGGAGCCGACGACGGCAACGGTGATGTCAGGCATGTGGTTCTCCTAGCCCTTGGGGAGCAGAGTGCGGATGTACTTCTGGTTCGTCGCGCAGACGCCGAGGCTGTCGCCGCCGTAGTGCTCCGTGAGGATGATCCCGTCGAAGCCGGCCGCGATGGCGTCGCGGAACACCTGGCGGTAGTTGATGAGGCCCATCTCCATGGTCGAGGGCACTGAGGTGGCCCAGCTGCCGTCCCCGGCCTCGTCGCGCGTGTAGTTCTTCACGTGCCAGTAGTTGGCGTACGGGAGGGTCTTGTCGAAGAGGTAGCGCCAGTCCTCGACCGGCCGGTGCAGCCGGATGAGGTTGGCGACGTCCGGGTTGATGCCCACGTTGTCCAGGCCCACCTCCTCGATGAAGCGCACCGCGCTGTCGGCCGTGCCCACGTAGGTGTCCTCGTACATCTCGAGCGACATCCGCAGGCCGACGTCCGCGGCGTGCTTGCCGAGCTCGCGGATGCGCCCGACGGCGGTGTCCCAGACTTCGCGGTCGTCGGGGTCCTTGGGGCCCTCGGCGGTCCAGAACCACAGGGCCTTGCGCTGGGCCTCGCTGAAGGGCTGGTGGAGGCCGGTCGAGAAGACCTGCATGCCCCACTCGGCCGCGGCGTCGATGGTCCGGTGGGCGTAGGCGAGGTTGCGCTCCTCGTGGCCGGGCATGATCACGCTCTGGCGCTGGAGGTGGACCGACGGGATGCCCACGCCGTGGGACTTGGCGATGGCCAGGAACTCGTCCCTGCGAGCGGGCTCGAGGTCGGCCGGGCGGACGTGGCTGTCCGCCAGCTCGGCGAGGTTGAAGCCGACGTCGGCGATCTGGGCGAACATGTCGTCCCAGACCTCGGGCGATGCATCATGCATCGCCACTCCCGTGCGGCGGTCCACCGCCTGGAATCCGTGGAGGCAGGTCGCGATCGGCCATGACTCTGCCGTGAACGCTGGTTGGTTCGACATGGTGCTCCGTTGCAGCTGATGGGTGAGGAAACGCTGCCGTGAGGCAGCTCACGAAAAGATCCTATAGGAAATATGCTTGCTGTCAACGGCCCGATCGATCGGCATGAGGAGTCACGTACGCACCCTCGAGGAGTCACCTACGCACGCCTGAGAAGTCACCCACGCACGCTCGAGGAGTCAGGGACCCCGCAACACGGCGGACGTGACCCCTCAACACGGCGGACATGACCCCTCAACACGGCGGACATGACCCCTCAACACGGCGGACATGACCCCTCAACGGGCGGAGGTGACCCCTCAACCTGACGGAGGTGACCCCGCAACGGGACGAAGGTGACTCCTCAAGGCGGGCGAGGCGGGGTGGCGCGCGGGGACGCGTGGCGTCAGGGGATGTCCCACCCGCCGTCGCGCTGCTGCGTCGCCTCGACGGCGGCGTGCACGACGCCGGCCAGCCCCTCCCCGTCGGACGCGGTCTCGCGCTGGGCGCGCTCCCCCGAACCGCGGGCGAGCACGCCGCGCACGGCCCTCTCGGCCCCGGCGAGCTCGCCGGTTTCGCGGAGCACCGGCCCCACGTGCTCGAGCAGGGCGCCGAGCGCGTCCTCGGCGGGGACGGGCCGACCCGAACGCGGGTCCACGAGGTCGCCGTTGAGCCCGGAGCGGCTGGCCCGCCACGCGGCCAGGCGCAGCACGGCGCCCGGGGTCCCGAGCGGCGCGCGGCCCTCGGCGGCCTCGCGCGCCGCGGTCTCCACGAGGCCGCGGACGAGGACCGCGACGAGGGCCGAGTCGGCGGCGTTGAGGCACACGTCGGAGGCGCGCACCTCCACCGTCGGGTGCCGGCGCGAGAGGCGGGCGTCGAAGTACACCATGCCCGCGTCGAGGATGCTGCCCGTGCCCACCATGGACCCGACGAGCCGGTTGTACACCTCGGCCGAGCCGAACGGCTCCTGCGGACCGGAGGTGGGCCACCGGTTCCACACCTGGGTGCGGAAGCTCGCGTAGCCCGTGTTCGCCCCGTGCCAGAACGGCGAGTTCGCGCTCAGCGCCGCGAGCAGGGGCAGCCACTCGCGGATCCGGTCGAGCACCCCCACGCCCTCTTCGGCGGAGGAGATGGACACGTGCACGTGCAGCCCGCAGGTGAGCTGCTCGAGCGCGGTCAGGCGGTACTCCTCGGCCATGGCCGCGAACCGGTCCCCCTCGCTGAGGTGGGTCGCGGAGCTCAGCGGCGAGGTCCCGAGGGCAGCGATGCGGGCGCCGACCTGCCGCGCCGCCCGGTCCAAGGCACGCCGGCCGTGGTAGAGCTGGCCGAGCAGCTCCTCGTGCGTCAGGCAGGGCTCCGTCTGGACCTCCACCTGCTCGAGCTTGAACTCGCGCTCCACATCCCGCGGACGGCCCATGACCGCCAGCACCCGGTCCACGAGCGGCTGGGGCGCACCCGTCTCGGGGTCCACGATCAGCAGCTCTTCCTCCGCCCCAAAGCTCCGCATACCGGCCATTCTGCCAACCCGCGCCGCCCGGGGGACATCCCCCGCGCCGCGCGCGGCGTCAGAGCAGGGCCCGGCCCTACGCTGGGTGCATGGATGCCCGCACCTGGTCCCTCGTGTTCGACCTCCTCGGGGTGTTCTTCTTCGCTGTGTCGGGCTGCCTCCTGGCCGTGCAGAAGAACTTCGACATCGTGGGCTCGCTCCTGCTCGGCTCCCTCACCGGGCTCGGCGGCGGCGTGATCCGCGACCTCGTGCTGGGCCGCTTCCCGAACTCGTTCGCCGAGCCCGTCTACCTCGCCCCGCCCGTGCTGGCGGCCGCGGTGGTCTACTTCCTCATGCCCGCGGTGCAGAAGGCGCGCCGGACGCTCCTGACCTTCGACGCCGCGGGGCTGGCGCTGTTCTGCATCACGGGCACGGTGACGGCCCTGAGCTACCGGGTGAACCCGGTCTCCGCGGCGCTGCTCGGGACGGTGACCGCGATCGGCGGGGGCCTGATGCGGGACACTGTGGCCAATGTGCGGCCCGGGCTCTTCGACCGCCACGACCTCTACGCCATCCCGGCCATGGTGGGCGCCGGCGCGGTCGCCGCCCTGTGGGCGCTCGGGCTGTACTCGACGGCCGCCGGAGTCATCGTGGCGGTGGTCGTCTTCGCCTTCCGGATCCTCGCCCTGCGCCTGCGGTGGCGGGTCCCGCTCGCGGCCTCCAGCCGGCACCGCAGCGGCGGCGAGGCGTCCGTGCGCGAGTGAGCGCGGGGCTTGACGCGCTCCCCACCCGAGGGAGTTGGCTAGGACCATGACGCAGACACGAACCCTCGGCACCGCCTCCCCGCTCACCGTCTCCTCCCTCGGCCTCGGCTGCATGGGCATGTCCGAGTTCTACGGCACCCCCGACGAGGCCGCGGGCCTCGCGACCATCCACCGGGCGCTCGAACTCGGCATCACGTTCCTGGACACCGCGGACATGTACGGGCCGTTCACGAACGAGCTGCTCGTGGGGCGGGCGATCGCGGGCCGCCGCGACGAGGTCCAGCTGGCCACGAAGTTCGGCAACGTCCGCGGACCGAACGGCGAGCGCCTGGGCATCAGCGGCACCCCCGAGTACGTCCACCAGGCCTGCGACGCGTCCCTGCAGCGCCTCGGCGTGGACCACATCGACCTCTACTACCAGCACCGCGTGGACCCCAAGGTGCCCATCGAGGACACCGTGGGCGCGATGGCCGAGCTCGTCCAGGCCGGGAAGGTCCGGCACCTCGGGCTCTCCGAGGCCTCCGCGGCGACGATCCGGCGCGCGCACGCCGTCCACCCGATCACCGCCCTCGAGACCGAGTACTCGCTGTTCACCCGCGACCTCGAGGACGAGATCCTGCCCACCATCCGGGAGCTGGGGATCGGCCTCGTGCCGTACTCGCCGCTGGGCCGGGGCATCCTGACCGGCCAGATCACCGCCGAGTCCCTCGCGAAGGAGGGCGATGCCCGCAGCAGCCGCTACTTCCCGCGCTTCCAGGGCGAGGCGCTCGAGGCGAACCTCAGGCTCGTGGACAAGGTCAAGGAGATCGCCGCGGCGAAGGGGGTCACGGCGGGGCAGATCGCCCTGGCCTGGGTCCTCGCCCAGGGCGAGGACGTGGTCCCGATCCCCGGCACCAAGCGCGTGAAGTACCTCGAGGAGAACGCCGCGGCCAGGGACGTGGAGCTGAGCCGGGACGAGCTCGAGGCACTCGAGCGCGCGGTGCCGCGGGACGCCGTCGTCGGCTCCCGCTACGGCGACATGAGCAGCATCGACACCACCCGCTGACCGGCGCACGACGGCGGCCCCGCACCTTCTCGGTGCGGGGCCGCCGCTGGTTCGGGCTGGCGTCAGCCGTTGTCCCCCGCCGGGGTCGAGGAGGCGGTGTAGCCCTCGAGCTTGAGGGCCGCCTGGGCGTACTTCTGGGTGAAGGTGTCCGAGACCTTGATCTTGGACGTGTCCACGCCGATCGTCTTCTCCTCCTCGAAGATCGTCTTCGGGCCGCCCTCGGGCATGATCCCGTCCGGCAGGAACTGCGCCTTGTCCTGGTCGAGCGCCTTCACGTACTGGTCCTTGGTGATGGTGGCGTTCTGGACGTAGGACTGCGGCAGCTTGTCCGCGATGTCCGCCGCGGAGTGGGTGCTGATCCAATGCATCGTGTCCACGAGCGCGTCGACGACCTTCTGGGCGGCGTCCTCGTGGGACTTCACCCAGTCCGCCTGGGCCAGGAGCCCGGCCGAGGGGAGCGTGCCGCCCAGCGCGGCCTTCGCGCCGTCCGCCGTGGCCAGGTCGATTGCCGGGACCGCGAGGTTTTTGGCCTCCAGCGCCCCGACGGTGGGCTGCGTGGTCATGACGCAGTCGGCCGAGCCGCGCTGGATCGCCGCGATCGCGGTGGCACCGGCGCCCACGGCGATGGTGTGGTAGTCGTTCTTCGAAATGCCGGCCTTGGACGCGATGAACTGGGTGAGCTCGTCGGTGCCGGAGCCGAGGTCCGTCACGCCGACGGTCTTGCCCTTGAGGTCCGCGCCGGTGTGGACGTTGGCCTTGGGGCTGCACATGATGCGCTCGCCCGGCGCTCCGGAGAGCTGGACGAGGTTGATGACGTTCTTGCCCTTGGACTGGAAGTCGACGGTGTGGATGTACCAGGCGCCGGCCATGTCGACCTGGCCCGAGGCCATCGCGTCCTCGGCGCCGACGCCGCCCTGCTGCTCCGTGGAGAGCTCCACCTTGACCCCGTACTTCTGGTAGTACCCCAGCTGCTGGGCGAGCTGGTACGGGAGGTAGATCTGCTTGTCGATGCCGCCGACCATGAGCTTGACCGTGGGCATGTTCGCGCTGTCCGCGCTGGAGCCGCCGCCGGCGGTGCTCCCGCTCGAGGCGGTGCTGCCCCCGCCGCAGGCGGACAGGCTGAGCGCCACGGCTCCGGCGGCGGCTGCGGCGTAGATGCTGCGCTTCATCTTCATTGTTGTACGCATCCTCTGTGTTATTCCTGATGGAATTTCCGGGTGAAAAAGGGAAGAAATACTAGATGGCCTGCGCCTCGGAGCGGTTCGGCGGCCGCCATTTGAGGAGGGACTTCTCCAGGAGGCTGATCAGGAATTCCGCACCGAGGGTGATGACGGCGATGATGACCATGCAGGCGAAGACCGTATTCGGGTCGAAAGTTCCCTGGGCCTGGCTGATGATCAGCCCGACGCCCTGCTGGGCCCCGAGCACCTCGGCGACGAGCGCGCCGATGATCGCGAAGCCGAAGGCCGTGTGGAGGCTCGCGATGATCCACGTCATGGCGGACGGGATGGTCACGTGGAGGGCCACCTGCAACGGCGAGGCGCCGAGGACCCGCACGTTGGCGATGAGGTTCTGGTCGACCTCGCGGACGCCCTGGAACGCGTTGAAGAACACCACGAAGAACACGAGCACCGCCGCGAGGAGGATCTTCGGGAAGACGCCGAGGCCGAACGCCACGATGAAGATCGAGCCGAGCACGATCCTGGGGATCGAGTTCACGATCCGGATGTAGGGGCCGATGACGGCGGAGAGGTACTTGTTCGAGCCCAGCAGGATGCCGAGGACCACTCCGACCAGGGTGCCGAGCAGGAACCCGAGGAAGGCCTCCTGGACCGTGACCCACAGGTTCTCCCAGATGGTGCCGAAGGCGGTGCCCTCGGTGAACAGCTTCACGAGGCTGTTCCAGATCTCCGACGGCTGGCCGAAGAAGAACTTGTCGACCCAGCCCTCCTCGGTGAACCACTGCCAGCCGCCGACCACGGCCACGGCGAGGGCGATCCGGCCCGTCCAGATGAGCGTCCTGCGGCGGCGGAAGGACTTCCGTGCGGCCGCCTGGAGCTCGGCTCCCTGGTCCTTGCGCGCCTCGGGGGCGCGCACCTTCTCCTGTGCCATGGCCGTCATGCTCCAACCCCTGCCGTGCGCGCGTAGGCCCGCGTGACCTCATCCTTGAGTGAGTCCCAGATGCGTCCCTGGAGCTCGAGGAACCGCTCCTCGTGGCGGATCTCCTGGACGTTCCCACGCGGCCTGGGCAGGTCGATGTCGAAGACGTCCTTCACCGAGCCCGGGCTGCTGGTCATGATGACCACCCGGTCGGAGAGGGCCACGGCCTCGTCGAGGTCGTGGGTGATGAACAGGACCGAGGGCCGCAGCTCCTCCCAGAGCTTGAGGAGCTCGTTCTGCATGATGGCCTTGGTCTGCACGTCCAGGGCCCCGAAGGGCTCGTCCATGAGCAGGATGCGCGGGTTGTTGATCAGGGCCGCCGCCATGGCGACGCGCTTGCGCATGCCGCCGGAGAGCTGGTGCGGGTAGCGGTCCTCGAATCCGGCCAGGCCCACGCGCCGCAGCCAGTCCCGGGCGAGCTCGGTGGCCTCGCGCTTGGGGGTGCCGAGGAGCACGGGGCCCATCATGACGTTCGCGAGGACGCTCTTCCACGGGAAGAGGGCGTCCGCCTGGAACATGTAGCTCACGCCGTCCGTGACGCCCTCGACCCGCCGGCCGCCCACATGCACCGACCCCTCGCTGGGCCGCTCGAGTCCGGAGACCTGGGCCAAGGTGGTCGACTTGCCGCAGCCGGTCGGGCCGACGATCGAGCAGAACTGTCCCGGCTCGACCGTGACCGTGACGTCCCGGATGGCCGTGAAGGTCTCCCCCTTGGGGGTGAGGTAGCGCTTGGTCAGCCCGGAGATCTCGATCCCCGCATCCTCGGCGCCGATCGCCGGCGGCCGGATGGGATGAATTACTCCCATGGTCAAAAGACCTCTCTGTCTTTGCATGCCTGCTCCGAATTTGCAGGGACGCCTTTGTCTGGTGGATCCTTAATCCATGCCCCGTGAAATGGATCACATCGGCTGCTCCGAGAGTAGAAAAGCGCCGCGTCCCACAGCCAGCCTTGCGCGTCTTGCGAGGGTTATCAGCGTTAATTCAGGTTTCGAGCCTTCTGCTCATTCGGAGCAGGGCGTCCTGCGGTGAAGCGTGCCCGGGACTGGTGGGGTGCCCGTCCGCTGGCCTCGCAGATCCTCGTGTGGACTTTGGGCCTGCTCGTCGTCACGGCGGCGCTCGGGGCCCTGGTGGCCGGGCAGATCGTCGGCCAGATCCTCGACGACCAGTTCCGGCTCCGGGCGCTCGGCGTCGCCGAGTCCGTGGCCCAGATGCCCGAGGTCGCCGCAGACCTGGCCGCTGGCGATCCGGACCACCAGATCCAGGCCCTCGCCGAACAGGTGAGGACCCGGGCCAAGACCGACTACGTGGTGGTCTCCGACCGGAACGGCATCCGGTTCTCGCACCCCACGCCCTCGCTCATCGGCAAGCAGCTCGAAGAGCCCGTCGCGGTGCTCGACGGCCAGACGCATGTGGGGACCGACCACGGGAGCCTCGGCGACTCGGCGAACGCCAAGGCCCCCGTCCTCGACGGGTCCGGGAAGGTCATCGGCCAGGTGTCCGTCGGCATCCTGGAGACAGCGGTGACCACCGAGTTCGGCCAGGACGCCGACACGATCGCCGCCTACTGGGCGCTCATCCTGGTCCTCGGCGGCGCGGGTTCGTTCCTGCTCGCGCGGACCATCAAGCGGGCCACCTTCGGCCTCGAGCCGGCGGAGATCGCCTCGCTCCTGCAGGACCGCGAGGCGCTCCTGCACGGCATCCGCGAGGGCATGGTGGGCCTCGACGACGCCGGCCGGGTCACCGTGATCAACAACGAGGCACGCCGGCTCCTGCACCTCGGGGACACAGCCCTGGGCCGGCCCATCGAGGAGCTCACCCCGCCCGGCCGCCTCCGCGACGTCCTCACCGGCGATGCCCCGGGCACCGACCAGACGGTCATCACCGACGACGCCCTCCTCGTGGCCAACCGGATGCCCGTGAGCGTGGGCGGCCGCAGCGTGGGCGCTGTCGTGACGCTGCGCGACCGCACGGAGGTCGAGGCACTCGTCCGCGACCTGCGCTCGCTCGAGGGGCTCATGGAGGCCCTCCGCGCCCAGGAGCACGAGTACGCCAACCGCCTGCACACCGTGGGGGGCCTCCTGGACCTCGGCGAGCCCGAGCAGGCCCGCACGTTCATCTCCGGCATTGCGGACTCGTCCCGGTCCCTCGGCGAGGGCCTGCGGGCGCGGATCGAGCCGCCCGAGCTCGCGGCGCTCATCCTCGCCAAGATCACCATCGCCGCCGAGCAGGACGTGCATCTGGCCGTCTCCGAGGACTCTCGCCTGCGCGAGCCCGGCCTCGGCACGCAGGACCTCCTCACGATCGTGGGGAACCTCCTCGACAACGCGGTCGACGCCGTCTCCGGCCTCCCGGGGCCGCGGGAGGTCACGCTCACGCTCGACGACTCGTCCGGGGTGTTCGTCTCGGTGACCGACAGCGGCCCGGGGGTGCCCGCGGAGGCGGTGGACGACGTCGTGCGCGACGGCTACACGACCAAGCCGGGGAAGGCGGGGAAGCCCGACCTGCGGCGCGGGATCGGGCTCGCGCTCGTGACGCGGATCGTGCGGCGCGCGGGTGGCACGATGGACGTGTTCGCCGGACCCGGCGGGCGGTTCGAGGTGTGGATTCCGAGGGGCGAGGACGGGGAGGCGCGGCCGTGATCAGGGTGCTCGTGGTCGACGACGACTTCCGGGTGGCGCGGCTGCACGCCGCCCAGGTGGCCCGCGTGCCCGGGTACGAGTGCGTGGGCGAGGCGCACACCGCCGCAGAGGCGCGCGCGGCGATCGTCCGCGACCGCCCTGACCTCGTGCTGCTCGACGTGTACCTGCCCGACGAGGACGGCATCGCCCTGCTGAGCTCCCTGCGCGAGGCGGGGCACGACGTGGACGTCATCATCATCACCGCCGCGCGGGACATCGCGACCGTGCGCGCCGCGATGCGCGGCGGGGCGGTGCACTACCTCGTGAAGCCGTTCGGGTTCGAGCAGCTCGCGGGCCAGCTCGGGGCGTACCGGCGGTGGCGCGCCGACGCGGAGTCCCGCAGCAGGACCGGCATCACGGGCCAGAACGACGTCGACGCGCTCTTCGCGTCCCAGCGCGCCGCCGCGGCGGCCGGGACAGGAGCCGGCCCGGGGTCCGCGCGGCGCCTGCCGCCGACCATGCAGAAGGTGTTCGACGCCGTCCTCGCCGCCGACCGCCCGCTCGGCGCCCAGGATGTCTCCGACCTCATCGGGATCTCGCGCCCCACCGCCCAGCGCTACCTGAGCGAGCTCGAGCGGAAGGGCCGGCTCACGCTGCACCTCGAGTACGGGGCGACCGGCCGGCCGGTCAACACGTACGTCGCCGGCGCCGGCTGACGGGGATCAGCCGGCCTCATCGACGTTGCGCCGCCGGCCGGCGAGGTAGCCGAACACCGAGGCCCCGACGCCGATGGCCAGGAACGCCCAGCCGGCGAGGGAGAAGCTGCCCGTGGACTGGTGGATCTGGGCCACGAGGAGCGTGCCGAGGGACCCGACCCCGTAGCCGATGCCCTGCATCATGCCCGAGAGGTTCACGGCGGTGTGGCCGTGCCGAGTGCGGAGCATGATCATGGTCAGGGCGGCCGCGGTGAGGGCCCCCTGACCGAGGCCCAGGAGCGCGATCCAGACCCAGATGAGCTGGAGCGGCCCGAGGACGCTGAGGGCGAACCCGACGGAGGTCATCACGGCCAGCGTGACGTTGAGGGCGCGCTGGTCCCACAGCCGCGCGGCGAGGCTCGGCGCGAAGAGGGAGCCGAGCATCTGCAGCACGATCGAGGCCGAGACCATGAGCCCGGCCGTGGCGCCGTCGATCCCGCGCTCGCGCAGGATCGGGGACAGCCAGGCGAACACGCTGAAGGACGTCATGGCCTGGAAGAGCATGTACAGGGTCACGTGCCACGCGGTGGGCGAGCGCCACACCCCCGGCCCGCCGGCGGCCACGTGCCCGGCCGGGACGCGCCGGTGGCGGGCGCGCACGGCCACGGGCACGAAGAGCACGGCGACGGCCAGGGCCGGGAACGCCCAGAAGAGCAGGGCAGAGCTCCAGGACCCCGTGGCCTCGAACACCGGGTAGGTGAACCCGGCGCCCAGCGCGGCGGAGGCGACGATCGCCGCGGTGTAGAGGCCGCCCATGAGCCCTAGCCGGTGGGGGAAGTCCTGCTTGACCTCGCTCGGCAGGATCACGTTGCACAGCGCGATCGCGGCCCCGCACAGCGCGGTGCCGAGGATAAGCCCCGGGAGGTGCCCGGCCGGACCCCACTCGGAGGGCCGGACCAGGAGCCCCGCGGTGAGCACGGCCATGGCCCCGAGGAGCACGCGCTTCGAGCCGAACCTGCGGGAGAGCACCGGGGCCAGAGGGGCGAAGACGCCCAGCAGGGTCACGGGCGCGGTGGTGAGCAGGGAGACGCCCCACTCGGGCACCGAGCCGCTGGCCCGGATCTCCGTGAGCACGGCCCCGAAGCTGGAGAACGCGGTGCGCAGGTTGAGGCCGATGAGCACGAGGCACAGCCCCAGGAAGGCGAGGCGGGCCCGGCTGGGCGGTGCGGCACGGTGGGGGCGTGCCTCGGGTGCGTCGGTCGCTCGTGCCATGGGTCAGAGCGTAGCGGTCGGACCACAGCGGTTTCGACTCAGCCCGTCCTGCGAGACGCCGGCCAGCCGGACACCCCCGCGGCCGCCGCGCTGGCGCTTACGCTGGGTCCATGAGGATCGCCGTGGTGAGTGGAACGGGGACGGCCGGGTCGCGGGTTGCAGCGCTGGCCGACGAACAGGGCCACGACGTGGTGGTGATGACCCGCAGCGCCGGGGTCAACCTCGTCACCGGCGAGGGGCTCGCCGAGGCGCTCGACGGCGCCGACGTGGCCATCGACGCCTCGAGCCCCACTCCGCCGGATGAGAGCATGAGCCGCTTCGACGCCGTCGTGCGCTCGGCGCGGAACCTCGTGGACGCGTGCGTCGAGGCCGAGGTGCGGCGGCTCGTCCTGCTCTCCATCGCGAACATCGAGAAGCCGGAGTTCGACGCCTTCACCTACTACGTTGCCAAGCGCGACCAGGAGGAGGCGGTGCGGGACAGCGGGCTCGAGGTCTCCGTGGTCCGTTCGGCCCAGTGGTTCGAGTTCGCCGAGCGCTCGAGCGCGGTGGACTACGCCGAGGACCACGTCACCGTGCAGGACTGGTACGTCCAGCCCATCGCGGTCGCCGCGGTGGCCGAGGTCCTGCTCCGCGAGGCCACCCGCAGGAGGGCCCGGGACGTGACCATCGCCGGGCCGGAGGCGGTGCGGCTGCCCGAGCTCGTGCGCCGGCTGCTGCTGGCCCGGCACGATCCACGCCCGGTGGTCACGGTGGACCCACCGCTGCCGGGGTTCGCCGACGGAGCGCTCCTGGCCCCCGCGGGCGCGGAGATCCTCGGCCCCGGCGTGAACGGGTGGATCGCGGACCGCGCCGACGCCGACGCCGAGCCGGGCGGAGCCGAGTAACCTGCCGGCCGCCGGGATCGGTGGCACCAGCGGGCTGCTCCCGGATCCAGCCGGGACGCCCGCCCGAGCGAAAGGACCCCGCATGCCCGTGCCCGCCAGCCTGGAGGAGTTCGTGATCCGATGGGACGCGTTCCGCGCGGGCCTCGGCTTCGAGGAGATCACGGACACCCTCGCCATCGAGCCGCACGCGTGCGACGGCGCGTCCCTCGCCATGCGCATGCCGCTCGCCCCGCGCCTGCGGCAGGCGGGCGGGATGTTCGCGGCCACGGCGCTGTTCGGCGCGGCGGACGTCACGGGGACGTTCCTGGCCATGCAGGTCGTGGAGCCTGGCCACTTCCCACTGGCCGTGCAGTCGAGCCTGAACTTCATCGACAACTCCCGGGTGGGGCCGGCGATCGCGACGGCGCGGATCGTGCGGGCGGGCCGCACCATCGTGGTGGCCTCGGTGGACGTGGCCGACGCCGGCGGGAAGGTCCTCGCCACCTCGGCCTTCACCTACGTCCCCAAGCCGTCCGCGGGCCGGACCCCCGAGGGCGAAGAGCTCGAGCTGGAGAGCGCCCCCGCCCCGCAGGACTAGACGGATCCGCGCGGACTGTTGAGGTGACCGCGCCCCACTGGTAGGCATGGGCCATGCGGTCCCCCACGGTGGAAGCGATCCAGCCGCCGTTCAGCGCGGTCATCTTCGACCTCGACGGCGTGGTCACGGACACCGCCGCCGTGCACGAGGCCGCGTGGCGCGAGCTCTTCGACGCGGTCCTGCGCGACCCGCGCGTAGGCGCGGGCGCGGACACAGCCCCCTTCCGGCACGAGGACTACCTCGGCTACGTGGACGGGCGCCCCCGCCAGGAAGGGGTGGCCACCTTCCTGGGCTCCCGCGGGATCACGCTGCCCGCCGGCAGCGAAGGCGACGGGCCCGGGGCCTGGACCGTCCACGGTCTGGGGGCCCGCAAGAACGAGCTCTTCGCCCGGCACCTGGCCGCCTCCGGGGTCCAGGCCTTCCCCGAGTCCGCCGACCTCGTGGCCCGGCTGCGCGCCGGGCGCATCCCGGTGGCGCTCGCGACCTCGAGCCGCAACGCCCACGCCGTACTCGCGGCGGCGCACCTGCAGGACGCGTTCGACCTGGTCCTGGACGGGAACGAGGCCGCCGAGCTCGGCCTCCCCGGCAAGCCGGACCCGGCCCTCTTCCTCGAGGCCGCCCGGCGCCTGGGCGTGGACCCGGCGCGGGCCGTGGTGATCGAGGACGCCGAGGCCGGGGTGCAGGCCGGCCGCCGGGGCGGGTTCGGGCTCGTGGTGGGGATCGACCGGGCCGGGCGGCGCACCGAGCTCGAGGAGGCGGGCGCCGACCTCGTCCTCGGCGACGTGGGCGAGTTGGACCTCGGCCTCGTGCTCGCCGACCCGTGGACGCTCGTCTACGAGGGCTTCGACGCCGGCCACGAGGGGCACCGGGAGGCCCTGACCACCCTCGGGAACGGGTACATCGGCGTGCGCGGCGCCGCCCCCGAATCGGCCCACGGCGGCACCGGGTACCCGGGGACCTACCTGAGCGGGGTGTACAACCGGGTGGTGAACCTGGTCCAGGACCAGGAGACCGAGGACGAGCACCTGGTCAATGCCCCGAACTGGCTCCCCGTGGACCTGCGGATCGCCGGCGGCGAGTGGTGGTCCCGGGGCGGCCTCACGGTCCGCCGCGAGCGCCGCGTGCTGGACCTCGGTGCCGCGGTCCTGCACCGGCAGGTGGACCTCGAGGACGACGCCGGCCGGCGGCTCCGGGTGGAGCAGCGGCGGTTCGTCTCGATGGCGGAACAGCAGCTCATGGCGCTCGAGACCACGGTCACGGCCCAGGGCTGGAGCGGCGAGGCGGAGCTGCGCAGCGGGGTGGACGTGGACGTGGCGAACGAGAACGTGCTCGAGGACGCCCTCCTGGCCCGCCGGCACCTGCGCGACGTGACCCCCGCCGGCGGCGACGCGGAGGCGGGGGCCGGGGCCGGCGTCGTGATCGAGGCGGAGACGCTCCAGAGCGGGATCCGGATCGCGGTGGCCCTGCGCCACACGGTGGACGGGCAGGTGCCGGCGGAGGCGACCGGCGGCCAGGTGGGCGGCCTGCACTACCGCGAGTTCACCCTGCGGCTCGCGGACGGGGTCCCGGTGCGGGTGGCCAAGACCTGCGCGTACGCGACCTCGCGGGACCGCGCCGTCTCCTCGCCCCGGACCGGGGCGGTCGCGGTGCTCGAGCGGTCGCGGGGCGGGTTCGACGAGCTCGCGGCCGCGCACACGGCCGTGTGGGGGCGCGTGCGGCGGCTGTTCACGGTGGGGATCGACGCCGCCAAGGACGTCCAGCCCGTGGTCAACCTGCACGTGTTCCACCTGCTGCAGACGCTCTCGCCCATCGTCACGGAGCTGGACGTGGGTGTGCCCGCCCGGGGCCTGCACGGCGAGGGCTACCGCGGGCACGTGTTCTGGGACGAGCTGTTCGTCCTGCCCCTGATCACCTCCCGGATCCCGGCCGTGTCCCGCTCCCTCATCGCCTACCGGTGGCGACGCCTCCCGGCCGCGAGGCACGCGGCGGCCGAGGCAGGGCTCAAGGGGGCGCTCTTCCCATGGCAGAGCGGCAGCGACGGGCGGGAGGAGACGCCGCGGTGGCTGTTCAACCGCCGCTCCGGGCACTGGATCCCGGACGTCTCGCGGCTGCAGCGGCACGTGGGGCTCGCGGTCGCGTTCAGCGCCTGGCAGTACTTCGAGGCGACCCAGGACCGCTTCTGGCTGCTGCGGCACGGAGCCGAGCTCGTGGTCGAGGTCGCCAGGCTGTTCGCCTCGCTCGCCGAGCACGATCCCGCCGAGGACCGCTTCCACGTGCGCGGCGTCATGGGTCCGGACGAGTACCACACCGGCTACCCGGGCCGGGACGCGCCGGGGCTCGACGACAACGCCTACACGAACGTCATGGCCGCGTGGACCTGCCAGCAGGCCTGCCGGATCCTCACGGTCGTCGAGGGCCACGACCGCGAGGACCTCGTGGCCCGCCTCGCGATCGATCCGGAGGAGGTCCGGCGCTGGGAGCACCTGAGCCGGCGGATGGCGGTGCCGTTCCACGGCGACGGGATCATCAGCCAGTTCGCCGGCTACGGGGACCTGGCCGAGCTGGACTGGGAGGGGTACCGGGAGAAGTACCACAACATCGAACGGCTGGACCTGATCCTCGAGGCCGAGGGGGACACGACCAACCGGTACCGGCTCGCCAAGCAGGCGGACACGCTCATGCTGCTCTACCTGCTCGGCGAGGAGGAGCTCCAGGCCGTACTGGCACGACTGGGCTACACCGTGACCGCGTCCCAGCTGGACCGGACGGTGGACTACTACCTCGCCCGCACGGCACACGGCTCGACGCTCAGCCGCGTGGCGCATGCCTCGGTGCTGGCCAGCATGGACCCCGAGCGGGCGTGGGAGACGTTCCGCGAGGTCCTCGACGCCGACCTGGACGACACCCAGGGCGGGACGACCCAGACGGGCATCCACCTGGGCGCGATGGCGGGCTCGATCGACGTGGTGCAGCGCAGCTTCGCGGGCCTGCGCCTCACGGGCAACGCGCTCGTGTTCGCCCCGCGGCTGCCGCGCGAGGTGCGCTCGGTCTCCTTCCGCGTGCGCTACCGGGACCAGCTCCTCGACGTGCACCTGACCCATGCCGCGCTCGAGGTGGCCTCGGCGCCGGGGGACGCCGCTCCCGTCCGCGTCCGGGTCGGGCCGGAGGACGCCCTGCTCCACCCGGGCACCGCCCACCGGTTCGGCGTCCCGCCGCTCACGGAGGACACCACGAGCGCTTAGCATTCTGCTATGCAGAACATGAGAATCGTGAAGCGGCCCGAGTACGCGGTCGACTCGGTCGACAACGCGCTGCGGATCCTGCTCTTGCTGCAGGAGCGCGAGTGGCTGCGGATCGCCGACGCCGCGCGAGAGCTCGGGGTCGCCCCGTCCACCGCCCACCGCCTCATGTCCACGCTCGTGTTCCGCGGCTTCGCCCTCCAGGACGACCAGCGCCGGTACACCGCCGGCCCGAGCCTCGCCGCCGGGCCCGCCCAGCGGCACGTGCGCGGCCTCGTCGCGGCGGCGCGGCCACGGCTCGAAGCCCTCGCGGCGCAGACCGGCGAGACCGTGAACCTCGTGGAGCGCGTGGGGGCCACCGTGCGCTTCCTCTCCACCGCCGAGGGCCCCCAGCTGCTGCGGGTCGGGGACCGGACGGGAACCGTCCTGCCGGCGCGGACCGCGTCCGGCGGGCTCGCGGCCCTCGCCGCTCTGCCCGACGCGGTGGTGGACCAGCTCTACACGGGCCGCGGGGCGCAGCTGGGCGGCCACTCCCTCACCCCTGCCGAGCTCGCGGACCTCCGCCGCGAGCTCGCCGAGGTCCGCGGGCGCGGGTACTCGCGCAACCTGGGCCGCACCGAGCCCGAGATCGCCGCGGTGGGCGCCGCGCTCGCCCTGCCCGGCCGGCCCGGGACCCTCGCCGTGACGCTCAGCGCACCGATCTCCCGGGCCGCCGCCCTCGAGCGGCCCGAGACGGTCGCCGCCCTGGAGGCCGCCTGCAGCGCCCTCCGGGCCGAGCTCGCCCCCTGAGCCGGGTATTCTGCAGAGCAGAACAGATTCGCCGTCCCGGTGATGCCTGTCACTACCCTCGGTGGTGGGCCCCGCGGGCAGTGCCGCCCGCGGGGCCGACAAGGACCGCGGGGCCGACGGGGGCCCTCGCGCCCGTGCGAGCAACGAGGAGCGTCTGTGCAGTTCTACCTTGACGGCTACCGTCCCGGAGACCCCGAAGACCGGCCCGCGGCCCCCGGCACCGAGCCGGCCGCCGGCAGCGGCGCACTGCCCGAGGAGGTGGACGTGCTCGTGGTGGGCACGGGCCCCGCGGGCGTGGTCCTCGCCGCCCAGCTCGCCGAGTTCCCCGGCATCACCACCCGCGTGGTGGAGCGCCGCGGCGGCCCGCTCGAGATCGGCCAGGCCGACGGGGTCGCGTGCCGCACAGTGGAGATGTTCACCGCGTTCGGCCTCTCCGAGAAGCTCCTCCGGGAGGCGTACTGGGTCAACGAGACGGTGTTCTGGGGGCCGGCCGACGGCGGGATCGCCCGCACCGGCCGCATCCAGGACGTCGCCGAGGGCCTGTCCGAGTACCCGCACGTGATCGTCAACCAGGCCCGCATGCAGGACTACCTCCTCGAGAAGATGCGCTCCTCCCCCTCCCGGCTCGTGCCGGACTATGGGCTCGAGGTCACCGACGTCGAGGTCCTCCCCGAGGGCGGCGACCACCCCGTGAAGGTGACGCTCCGGGGCGAGGGCGGGGACACCGCCGTCGTGCGCGCGAAGTACGTGGTGGGGTGCGACGGCGCGCGGTCCGCGGTGCGGAAGTCGCTCGGGATCGAGCTGCGCGGCGACGCGCGCAACCACGCGTGGGGCGTCATGGACGTGCTCGCGGTGACGGACTTCCCGGACATCCGGCTCAAGTCCGTGATCCAGGGCCCGTCCGGCGGGAACATCCTCATCATCCCGCGCGAGGGCGGCTACCTGATCCGCTTCTACGTGGACCTCGGCGACCTCGAGCCCGGCGACCGCGAGGCGCGCAGGCGGTTCACGCGGGAGTCGATCGTCGAGGCGGCGCAGGAGGTCCTGCACCCGTACACGCTCGAGGTGAAGGACACCGCGTGGTGGTCCGTGTACGAGGTGGGGCAGCGCATCGCGGACCGGTTCGACGACGTGGCCGACGCCGAGCGCGGCACGCGCACCCCGCGCGTCTTCATCGCGGGGGACGCCTGCCACACCCACAGCGCCAAGGCCGGCCAGGGCATGAACGTCTCGATGCAGGACGGCTTCAACCTGGGCTGGAAGCTGGCCGCGGTGCTCGAGGGCCGCAGCCCGGAGTCGCTGCTGGACACCTATGCCGGGGAGCGCCGCGCGATCGCTCAGGAGCTCATCGACTTCGACCTGCGCTTCTCCACCATGATGGCGGCCAAGCCGAAGGACCCGGCCCACCCGGAGGCCGGCGGCGTCGACGCTGCGGAGAAGCAGCGCATCTTCACCGAGGCGGGCCGCTTCACGGCCGGTTTCGCCACCGAGTACGCGCCGGGGCCGCTCACCGGCTCGGGCGAGCACCAGTCAGTCGCCGCGGGGTTCCCGGTCGGGCAGCGCTTCTACTCGGCGCCGGTGGTCCGGGTCGCGGATGCGAAGGGGATCGGCCTCGGGCACGTGGCCCGGGCGGATGGGCGGTGGCGGATCTACGCGTTCGCCGACGCCGGGGACCCGCACTCCCCCGAGTCCGGCATCGCCCGGTTCTGCCGCTTCCTCGCCGAGGCTGAGGGCTCGCCCGTGCGGCGTTTCACGCCCGACGGCGCGGACCCGGACGCCGTGTTCGACGTGCGCGCGGTGTTCCAGCAGGGCCACCGGGACCTCGCGGTGGAGAAGCTGCCGGAGTTCCTCAAGCCCCGCAAGGGCCGGTTCGGGCTCGTGGACTACGAGAAGATGTTCGCCCCGGATCTCCAGGCCGGCCGGGACATCTTCGACGAGCGCGGGATCGACCGCGAGCGCGGCGCCGTCGTGGTGGCCCGGCCGGACCAGTACGTGGCGCAGGTCCTGCCGCTCGACGCGCACGCCGAACTCGGCGAGTTCTTCGCCGGGATCCTGCTCCCGGCGGTCCAGCCCGCGCGCGCGTAGGGCCCTCCCCGTTGAGGAGTCACCTCCGCCCGCTCAAGGAGTCACCTCCGCGTGCTCAAGGAGTCGCCTCCGCCCGCTCCAGGAGCCAACGTCCTGACGCTGACTCCTCAACGCTCCGGACCTGACTCCTCAACGTGCAGTTCATGACTTCTCAACGCGTCGGAGGTGACTCCTCAAGGGGCCGGACGTGGCTCCTCAGCGGGCACGGGCGGCCTTTACAGCGCCGCGCTGATCCGCTCCCCCTCGGCCTCGAGCCAGGCGAGCCGGCGCAGGATCCCTTCCCCCACGCCGTCCTCCCACATCCGCGCCCAGCCGCCCCCGAGCGTCTGGGCGCGGTGGCGCATGAGGTGCCACGACCGCTCGGTCCGTCGCACCGCGGTGGGGATGAGGCGGGCGCGCGCGGCGTCGTCGAGCCCGTAGGCGTCGGCGACGAGGCGGGTGCGCACGACGGCGTCGACTCGCCGGAGCGCCCCGCTGCGGTCCCGCTCGGGAGAGAGGGGCGCCCAGTGCAGGCACAGGTTCACCACCTCGTCGACGCGGGTGGCGGGCCGGACCAGGTCGAAGTCGATGAAGGCCACGGCCTCGCCGCCGCGGAACACGACGTTCTCGGGGGTGATGTCCAGGTGCCCGATCAGCTCCGGGGAGGCGTCCGGCTCGGGCGGCATGCCGGGCAGTTCGGGCGGGGCGACCGGCTCGAGGAGGCGGGCCGGGGGCGCGAAGCCGGCCACGGCGTCGTCGTACGCGCGCAGGAGGCGCGCCACCGAGGCGAGCCGGGAATCGTCGGCGAGCCACGCCGGGTGCGGGCGGCCGGCAACCTCCCCCTCGATGAAGGTCAGGACCTCGCGGCCCCGGCCGTCGAGCCCGAGGAAGCGCGGCGCCCCGTCGAAGCCGACGGCCTCGAGGTGCGCCAGCACGGCGTGGACGAGCGGCGAGTGCGGCCCTAGCGGGCGGCGCACCGTGTCCCCCACGCGCACGATCCCCTCGGTGACGTCCCCGCCGGCAAGCGGGATTTCCGGGCGGTCGGACGGAGCGTCGCGGTGATGGGTCGGAGCCGAAATCCCGTTCTCCTCAGTGCTCGTCGTAGTGGTGCTCGTGCTCGGCGTGCTTGTGGCCGTCGTGGACGTAGTCGACGTGGTCACCGTGCTGGATCTCCTCGTGGCCGCAGCCTGGCCCGTGCCGGTGGTCCTGGGCGCTGTGCTCGGCGACGTGCTCGTGCTCGTCGTAGTGGTCTCCGTGGAGGAAGTGGCGGTGGTCGTCGTGCACGTAGTCGACGTGGTCGCCGTGCTCCACCGCCTCGTGGCCGCAGCCGTCTCCGTGCTCGTGGTCGGAGATCCGGTGTGACTCGTGGACGTGCGTCTTGGTCATCTGTGCCAGCCCCTTCGCCGTGCCTGGTGACGTTCCGGCGGCTCGCCGGGCGCCTGGAGCCAAGCCTACGGAGGGGGCGCCGCGCGAGGCCAGAGGGGGCGCGCACCGTCACACAGACTTCCGCAATGCGAAAATGGAATTTCCTCTTGCGAAATCCGAAGTGAGGGTCCTACTCTGGGTACACCAATCCAGAACGTGAGGCAGCTCACTCAGCCGCCTCGCCGACACAGAAATGGCAATCCGATGAATCCCTCTGCTGGCGCCGCGCTGAAGGCGAGTTCGGTGCGCGCCGGGAAGTGCAGGCACCGTCGCCGCCTTCCCCAGACTCTGATCGTCCGTGGACGCCCCAGACCGACAGGCCGTCCGCGGCCGCCCTTCGGTCTCGCCTGACGCCACTTTCGACGCAGAGCACTCCACCGCAGCTGAACCATCGGCGGCACCGCCTCGGCGGGCCTGCCGCGCACGGGCCGGAGCGCACCACGCCCGGCCCCGTGCAGTGAGTCCTTCTCTTCATTGCCCAGGAGCTTCCTTTGCTGTCTCAAGCATCCAAGAACACCCACCACGAGCCTTCGGTCAAGGCGGTGCGTCCGCGTGGCAAGGCCCGCTGGAGCGTCGCGCTGCTGATGGGCTTCGGCATCCTCATCAACTACGTGGACCGCCTCTCGATCTCCGTCACCCAGGGCCCGCTCACCAAGGAGTTCGGCCTGACCGCGATCGAGTTCGGCGTCCTCTCCTCGGCGTTCCTGTGGTCGTACGCGATCATGCAGATCCCCTCCGGGATGCTGCTGGACCGCTTCGGGGTCAAGAAGGTCTGGGGCGCCAGCGCCGTGCTGTGGACCGTGGCCTCCGTCCTGACGGCCATCGCCTCCGGCGCCTGGGTGATCGTCCTCGCCCGAGTCTTTCTCGGCGTCGCCGAGGCGCCCGCCTTCCCCGGGGCGATGAAGGCGACCGGGCTGTGGTTCCCGCGGCACGAGCGCGGGCTCTGCACGGCGATCTTCGACAGCGGGACGCGCCTGGCGAACGTCCTGGGCCTGCCGCTCATCGCGTTCACCGTCGCCACGTGGGGCTGGCGCGAGGCCTTCTGGCTCCAGGCGGTCCTCTCCCTCGTGTTCCTGGGCGCCTTCCTCTGGCGCTACACCGGCCCCAAGCACAAGCTCGCCAAGGGCACGCTCTCGGCCGAGGAGTACCGCTACATCATCGACGGCGGCGCGACAAGCGAGGACGTGCGCCCCGCGAGCGACTGGAGGACCATCGGGTACCTGCTGCGCCAGCGCAAGGTGTGGGGGCTCTCGCTGGGCCTGGCCGGCGCGGGCTACGTGCTGTGGATGCTCCTGACCTGGCTGCCCGGCTACATGCAGACGAGCATGAACCAGAGCGTGCTCCAGAGCGGCATCTACGCGGCCGTCCCCGCCCTGGCGATGTTCGTCTCAGAGCTCACGATCGGCGGCTGGTGGGTGGACCGCGTGATCGGCCGCGGCGCTAACCCGGACAGGATCCGCAAGGGCGTGCTCGTCGCCGGCATGATCGTGGCCCTCTTCACCGTGGGCGCCGCGTTCAGCAACTCTCCCCTCGTGGCGATCACGTGGATTGCCATCGGCAGCGCCGGGATCGCCCTCGTCTACGTGACCAGCAATTCGCTCCCGGCCCTGATCGCCCCCGAGGGCAGCGCGGGCTCCCTCGCGGCGATCGTCAACTGCGTGAACCTGCTCGCGGGCGTCGCGGCCCCGATCGTCACCGGCTTCATCGTCGACGCGACCGGGCACTTCGTCTATGCGTTCATCATCGGCGGCATCGCCCTCATCGGCGGCCTGGCCTCGTACCTGCTCCTCATGGGCCGGATCGAGCCGATCCCCGCACCGCCCGTGACCGTCGCGGCAGAGGACTGACCGGCGCGTTCACCGCACCACGCACGACGGCGGCCCCGCACCTTCCCGGTGCGGGGCCGCCGCTGCGTCACGCCGCCTGCAGGGCGTCCTCGACGCGCTCCATGACGGTCTCGAACCGCCGGAGCAGGACCTCCTGCCGGCTCGCCGGCCAGTGCGAGTAGACGAGGCCGATGCTGACCACCCCGCGCGGGGGAACCTCGAAGTGGGCGTAGAGCTCGCCGTCCGGGGAGCGGCCCAGCTCGGTGCCCTCGCCAGCCTCGACCTCCTCGACCGAGTCCGGAACGAGGAACACGGCGGCGCTGATCTGGCCGAGCAGGAACTCCTGTGCACCCTTCCCGAGCCGCTCCACGGGCAGCAGTCCCGCGGTCTCGGCGGAGAGCAGTCCGTCGCTGAGGACGAAGACGAAGCCGCCCGGAGTGCTCACGAGGGCGCCGTTGAGCTCGACGGATTCGGCGTTGCCCTGCGGGACGATCATGAACCCGGGCAGCAGGACCGACTCGTCCATGTACAGCTCGCGGTTGAAGGCCGGGTCCGACGCCGCGGCGAGCTCGAGCGCCGCACGCATCATGAGCGGCTCGGCCTTGGCCTCCACGGACAGCAGCGGGTCCTCCCAGGCCGCCTCCTCGGACTCCTGGGCCATCTCCTCGAGCGCCTGCTCGGCCGCGGGCATGTGCCGCAGGACGAGGCGCGCGGACTCCTCGGCGCCGAACAGCACCGCGCCGGCGCCGAGCAGCGCGACCACGGCATCCCGGGTGGAAACCTGCGGGCCCAGCTGCCCCTCGAGCAGCTCGACCACGCGCAGCGCCCCCGCTTGGTCCAGGACGCAGCCTGCGGCCTCGCCGGTGCGGCGGCCGGGCGGGAGCGCGCAGGCCTCGGCGAGCACGGCGGCGAGCCCGTCGGGCACGCCCGCGCCGACGAGCCGCAGTGCCAGGGTCAGGCCCGGTGGAGTGGTAGGCATCCATCAATCCTCCCGGGGCCCGCGGGGCAGGGTCAACTGAGGAGGCGCCGGATGACGGCTGCGCGGCGGTTACGCAGAGCCGGCACCCGGTGGTTGAGCGGTGTCGAAACCCGGTGGTTGAGCGAAGTCGAAACCCGCGCTCGACGGCCGCCCCGCCCCCTGCGGCACAAGGTCACCCCTTCGCCTTGGGGCGGTCTGAAGACTTGGCTAACCGGCTCTGAATCTGTCCCACGCCATCTCGAGCAGGTCTTGCCGCGGACGGTGGCCCCTAGACCGGGGAACGGACATCAGCGGACGTCCGTGCATTTCCTGCAGACCATACTTAAGCATCGGACCGTCGACTTCCTGAAGGAGATCTGCCTTGATCTGAACCACTAGATCGGGCCGCACACCGAGTAGGTGCGCATCGAAGGCCGCATGGTGGATCTTGCACATGGCCATCCCATTCACGACTGACGCAATACCCTCTTCATCACGGTCCGGCACGATGTGTGCCGCATCCAGCAATGGAGCGTGGCCAAGGTTGCACACTGCGCACCGTTGGTTATATGCAAGCAGGACCTGGCTCCGGAAAATACCTTGGAAAAGGCGATGACGCTTCGTGACATCGAGGTATCTCCTGATGTGTTCCTCCGCATAGCTGTCGGAACCAAGCTCTGCGGCGTCCGCGCTCACCAAGAACTGGTGCTGGTCATATTCCTCGCCGACCACGTAGACAGGGAAGTAGGGCTGAAATAATCCCTTTGAGATTCCCACGAACCAGATGAGCGGAACTCGTTGTTCCATTGCTGCCCGAAGTGCACGGTTGGTCGCCTCTAGCGGATCAGTCCCGTTCCACTTGTACCGAAGCAGAATGTCTGTGCCGTAGACCCCATCGTCGTAAGGCCGCTCCGCCCCCTCCGGACGATACGTCGTCGTGATCGAGAGAGCGGCACCGAAGCCCGCAGGTTTCCAGATGCCCTTTACGCGGTCCTTCAACGGCAGGCGCTCCCCATTTAGCGTGAAGTCTCGGAGTTCCGCCCACGGCAGCGCGCCCGCTCCGTCATGAGTTCGGACAGCGAGCCATTCCATGACTTGCGCCCGAATGGAATCCTCTTCCAGCCCAAACCTCGTGATCATGAGGCGACCACCCCGAACCGCCCCCGCGCAAGGACGCGCTCGTCTTCGCACACTTTTCCGGAATGCTCCTCGCACTCGAAACCGCATGCAGTGAAGCGCCGTGGGAGCAGTTCGGGGCGCAGAGTCTCGCGAAAACCGTCGGGCCTGCGGCCGTCTTCCTTTGTTCCCCGAAACATGCTCATAGGGCTCAGCCTATTAGCTGACTCCGACGTTCCTGGGCGGCACAGCCGTCTGCCCGGCTAAAGGGCTACCCCTGCCCCGCCTTCTTCTTCCGCTCCGCCTCCTCGCGGTGCCGGCGGATCTGCTCGTGGATGAGCTGCTCCTCCTCGGTGAAGCGGAGGGCGTTGGCGTCGTCGCCGGAGTCGCCGGGGCCGTCGGCCTCCTGGCGCGAGGGGTATTCGACCTCGTCGTCCGCCGGCTCTTGGCCGGGGTCGCGCTGCTCAGTCATGGCGACACTGTAGACCCGCTTCGCGCTCTTGTGGAGATAGCGCCCAACCGCTGTGCGGCTACGCTCAGAAGCATGGACGGCTCCCCTACCCTCGGCATCACCGGCGTCACGGGCACGATCGGCGGGCACGTGGCGCGCCTCCTCTCCGAGCGCGGCGAGCCCCTGGTGCTGCTCCCCCGGGACCCGGCGAAGGCACCCGAGCTGCCGCGCGCCGTCGTGCGCCCCGCCGACTACGGCGACCGGCGCCTCTGCGAGCGCTCGCTCGAGGGCGTCGAGACCCTGCTCATGGTCTCCGGCCGCGAGAGCGAGACCCGCCTGGACGAGCACCGCAGTTTCGTCGACGCCGCCGCGGCGGCGGGGGTGCGGCACGTGGTCTACACCTCGTTCATGGGCGCCGCCCCGGACGCGACCTTCACCCTGGCCCGGGACCACTTCGCCACCGAGGAGTACATCAAGTCCGCCGGCCTCGGCTACACGTTCCTGCGCGACTGCCTCTACGCGGACTTCCTCGAGGCGATGGTGGGGGACGACGGCGTGCTCCGCGGCCCCGCGGGCAACGGCGCCGCCGCGGTGGTCGCCCAGGCAGACGTGGCGCGCTGCGCCGCCGAAGTGCTCCTCGACCCTGCCTCCCACGCGGGCGTCACGTACACGCTCACGGGGCCCGAGGCCCTCACCATGGGCCAGATCGCGCACATCATCTCCGCGGTCCGCGGACGCACCGTCACCTTCCACAACGAGACGGTCGCCGAGGCCTACGAGTCCCGGAAGAAGTGGCCGGCCCCGGACTGGCAGTACGACGCCTGGGTCTCCACCTACACCGCGATCGCCGCCGGGGAGATGGAGCACGTCAGCGACGACGTCGAGACCATCACCGGCCGCCGCGCGATGAGCCTCAAAGAGGTGCTGCTGGCGCGGTAGGCGAATGTGCCCTTCTGGCGCGCCCGTGCCGGCGGTACGGTTACGGCAGGAGCGGCGGAAGGATCGGCCATGACTCGCTTCCTCATCACCTACCACGGCATGCCCTACCCCGCGCGCGAGGTCATCGAGCCCTTGCGGCGCGCCCTGCGCGAATGGACGGAGAAGTCCCTCGGGAGCGCCCTCGTGGACTTCGGCACGCCGCTGCTCCTCGGCGGCCAGCTCTCGGACGGGCAGGCCACGGACGCCGTGCAGATCGACGGCTACACGATCATCGAGGCCCGCGACCTCGCCGACGCCCGGGCGCTGCTCGCCGACCACCCCTACCTCGCCCGCGGCGGGACCATCCAGATCAACGAGTGCGTCGAGATCTGACCCGGGCCGGCGCCGAGCAGCGGAAGGAGCCCGTCATGACGCGCTTCCTCATCACCTACCACGACCTGCCCTACCCAGAGATGGAGGAGGTGGCCGGGGAGCGGCGCGACTTCCGGGCGTGGGCGGAGAAGGCCCTCGGCACGGCGATGGTGGACTTCGGCGCGCCGCTCTTCGTGGTGGGCCAGCTCGCCAAGGGCGAACCCGGCGCCCAGATGGAGGTGGACGGGTACTCGATCGTCGAGGCCCGCTCGGCCTCCGAGGTGCGGGCGCTCCTGGCGAACCACCCGTTCCTCGCCCTCGGCGCCACCATCCAGATCAACGAGTGCCTCGAGGTCTGAGCGCCGGCCGCCCCGGGGGTCAGTTCAGGGCCGGGGTGTCCTCGGGGATGACGCCGGAGCCGTAGAGGTCCTCGGCAAGGTCGCGGAGCGCCCGCAGCGCCACCCGCTGGGTGAAGGGCCCGTAGGAGATGCGCGCGACTCCGAGCTCCTGCATCTGGGCGGCCGGCAGCGCGCCGGGGGCGCCGATCACGGACAGCTTCCCCGCCCCGAGCCCCTCCACGAGGGGCTCGATGACCTCGCGGGTGAGCGCACCGGGGACGAACACCAGGGCGGCGCCGGCGTCGAGGAAGGCCCGCCCCCGCCGGATGGCGTCCTGGATGCTCTCCCCGACGGGGCGGCCGCCGCTCCGCACGAACGCGTCCGTCCGGGCGTTGAGCTGGAACTCGATCCCCTCGCCCTCGGCGGCCGCGGTGATCGCCTGCACCCGGGCCACGGCCTCCTCGAAGGGCCGGAGCCGGTCCTCGACGTTGGCGCCGACGACGCCGAGGCCGATCGCCCGGCGGATCGTCTCGGCGGGGTCGTCGTACCCGTCGTCGAGATCGGCGGTCACGGGCAGGTCGACGGCGTCGACGATCGCCTTCACGCCCGCGAGCGCGGTCTCGAGCGGCATCCCGCCGTCCGCGTACCCGTAGGAAGCCGCGATCGAGTGGCCCGCCGTGGCGATGGCCTTCGTCTCGGGCAGCCCGGCGATGGTGGCCGCGCTGACGGCGTCCCAGACGTTGACGACGCGGAGGATCTCCGGGGCCTCGTGCAGCGCCCTGAGGGTCTGCGCGCGCTCGGCAGTGGTGTTCGCAGCCATGCTTCTTCTCCTTCTCGAGACCGATCGGCACCACCAGCCTCCGGCATGGGAGGGCCGGGGCGCCAGCGGCGTCGCACGGTGGGGGCGATACGCTCTAGGGAAAGAAGGAGGCCAGAGAGCGTGATCCGGCGATTCCACGGCTGGCGCCCCACGACGCGCCGCGGACGGAATGCCCTCTTCTCCCTCGGCCTGATCGCGGTCTCCCCGATCCTCGGCTTCGTCGCCGCGGAGGCCGCCGTCAGCGTGCTGGGGGTGCCACCCTCCGACGCCGGCAGCTACCTCCTGTTCGCGATCGCGCTCACCACCGCCTTCATCGCCGGCGCCCACTGGGTGGCCGTCCTCCTCGGCGAGCGCTCGGAGCTGGTCCTGATGCTCGCGGTGGCCCTGACCGCGGCCGCCATCGCCGCCTTCCTCTACATCCCGCTCTCCAACTGGGGCCCGCTCTTCTAGAGCCGCTCGAGACCGGTGCACCAGTTGTTACCGATCAGTAGCTTCCGCGGGGGTGCGGCGCTACCCTCGTGTGCATGACCTCCCGGACGACGACGCCCGCCCCCTCCGCGCACCCCTCGCCTTCCGCCGGGGCCGCCGCCCCGGCCTTCGCCGACCTGGCCGCCCTCGCCACGGGCACCGGCCCCGAGATCGAGGTGAGGGCCCCGGGCGACGGCCGGCCGCTCGGCGTCGTGCGCCAGGCCTCCGCCGCCGAGATCGGGGCGGCCGTGGCCCGGGCGCGCGCCGCCCAGAAGGCCTGGGCGAGGACGCCCGCGAAGGTGCGGGCCGGCGTCGGCCGCCGCTTCGCCTCGCTCGTGCTCGACCGGCGCGACGAGATCCTCGACGTCATCGAGGCCGAGACCGGCAAGGCCCGGCTCGCGGCGCTCGAGGAGGTCATGGACGCCTCCCGCACCGCGGCCTACTACGCGCACACCGCCCCCGGGCTGCTCCGCCCGCGCCGGCGCGGCGGCGCGTTCCCCGTGCTGACCCAGACCACCGAACGCCGCCACCCCAAGGGCGTAGTCGGCGTCATCACTCCGTGGAACTACCCCTTCACGCTCCCGGCGAGCGACTCCGTTCCCGCCCTCCTCGCCGGCAACGCGGTGGTGATCAAGCCGGACGAGAAGACGCCGTTCAGCGCCCTGCTCACCCTCTCGCTCCTGCGCGAGGCGGGCCTGCCAGACGGCGTGGCCCAGGTGGTGGTGGGCGCCCGGGACGAGGCCGGCCCCGCGGTGGTGGAGGCGGCGGACTACATCATGTTCACCGGCTCGAGCGCGACGGGGCGCAAGGTCGCGGCGCGCTGCGGCGAGCGGCTCATCGGCTTCTCCGCCGAGCTGGGCGGGAAGAACCCCCTCCTCGTGCTCGCCGACGCGGACGTCCCCGCCGCCGCGGCGGGCGCCGCCCGGGCGTGCTTCGCCAACGCCGGGCAGCTGTGCATCGGCCCCGAGCGGATCTACGTGCACGAGGCCGTCAGGACGCAGTTCACCGAGGCGTTCCTCGACGAGGTCGGGCGCATGCGCGTGGCCGCCGGAGCGGGCTGGGACGCCGAGATGGGCTCGCTGATCTCCGAGGCCCAGCTGGAGAAGGTCCGGGCCCACGTCGAGGACGCGGTGGCCCGCGGCGCCCGGATCCTCGCCGGCGGCACGGCCCGGCCCGAGCTGGGCCCGTACTTCTTCGACCCCACCGTGCTCGCGGACGTGCCGGAGGGGGCGGCCCTGTGCCGGGAGGAGACCTTCGGCCCGGTCGTGGCGATCTACCCGGTGGCCTCGGACGAGGAGGCGATCGCCCGGGCCAACGACAGCGAGCTGGGGCTCAACGCGAGCCTGTGGACCCGGCCGTCCCGCGGCGCGGAGCTCGGGGCGCGCCTCGAGGCCGGCACGGTCAACGTCAACGAGGGCTACGCGGCGTCCTGGGGCTCCCTCGCCGCGCCGATGGGCGGCTGGAAGGCCTCGGGGGTGGGCAGGCGGCACGGGGCCGAGGGCCTGCTGAAGTACACCGAGGCGCAGACCGTCTCGGTGCAGCGGCTCCTGCGCTTCGCGCCGCTGCCCGGGATGTCCAACGAGCGCTACGCGGACCTGCTCACCGGCGCCGTGCGCGTGCTGAACCGCTTCCGCTGAGGGGGCTGGCCGGGCCGGTCTGATATATCTGGTACGTGGGAACTGCCAACGGTGCCGGCCGTACGCTGGCCGAGCACGCGTACGTGGAGCTGCGGGAGCGCATCATCGACATGCGGCTCCCGCCGGGGTCCGCGCTGGACGAGGACGCCCTCATGCGGGAGCTCGGTGTGGGCCGCACCCCCATGCGCGAGGCCGTGAAGCGGCTCGAGTCCGATCGGATGCTCACCGTCTACCCCCGCCGGGGGACCATCATCTCCGAGGTGAACATCAAGGACCTGCGCGCCATCTCGGACGCGCGCCGGGTGCTCGAGGCCTTCGCCGCGCGCAAGGCCGCCGAGCACGTGACCAATGACGACCGGGCCGTCCTGCGGGCGTGCCTGGCCGAGCTCGCGCATGAGGGCACGGGGTCGAACCAGGAGGCGATGACGCTCGACGAGCGCATCCACCGCGCCATCTACGCCACCATGCGCAACTCGTACGTCGAGGCGACGCTCGTCCAGTACTTCAGCCTGTCCCAGCGGATGTGGAACTTCGTGCTGGCCGGCCTCGCGCCGATCACCGGCAACGTCCACGAGCACGCCGAGCTCCTGAAGGCCATCATCGACGGCGATCCCGAGCGGGCGGCCAAGCTCGCCGAGGAGCACGTGACGCACTTCGAGGATCTGGTCCGCGCCGCGCTCTGAGCCTCTTCTTCGGACGACGGCGGGGCCGGCGGACGACGGCGGGCCCCGCCTCACCGGGGACGGTTCCGGTGGGGCGGGGCCCGCTGTGTGCCGCCGGGGAGGTCAGGCGCGGATCTTGGCCATCTCGGGGTCGACGAGCGGCTCGGCCTGGACCGTGGCGCGGATCCGGGTGCCGAAGTAGTCGATCTCGACGGAGTCGCCGACCTCGACCTCGCCGGGCAGCCAGGCGTAGGCCACGGGCTTGCGCACGGTGTGGCCGAACGCCGCGCTGGTGACGTAGCCTGCGGCCGTGCCGCCGACATAGACGGGTTCCTTGCCCAGCACGAGCGAGGTGCCGTCGTCGACCGTGAGGCAGCGGAGGCGGCGGGCCGGCGCCGTGCCCGCGGCGGCCTCGAAGGCGGCCTTGCCCACGAAGTCGCCCTTGGCGGGGCGGACGGCGAACTCGAGTCCGGCCTGCACCGGGTCGTGCTCGGTGGTCATGTCCGTGCCCCACGAGCGGTAGCCCTTCTCCAGCCGCAGGCTGTTGAAGGCGCTGCGGCCGGCGGCGATGACGCCGAACTGCGTGCCCGCGCCCCACAGGGCGTCCCACAGCTTCTGGCCGTACTCGGCGGAGGTGTAGATCTCCCAGCCGAGCTCGCCGACGTAGGAGAGGCGCATCATGCGCACGGGGATCCCCGCGATCGTGGTGGTCACGGCCCGGAAGTACTTCAGTCCCTCGTTGGTCAGGTCGGCCGGAGTGAGCGGCTGGACGAGGTCCCGCGCGCGCGGGCCCCACACGCCGACGCAGCACGTGCCGCCGGTGGTGTCGCGGACCTGGACCCACTCGGAGGGGGACGCGGCGGTCTGGTCCGCGGCCTCGCGGGTGAGGTAGTCGAGGTCCTGGCCGCCGTTGGCGCCGACCTGGAAGAGGTCCTCGCTGATGCGGGCCACGGTGAGGTCGCTGCGGATCCCGCCGGCCTCGGCGAGCATGAGGGTGTAGGTGACCGAGCCGATGCTCTTGTTGATCTGCCCGGTCGTGAGGCGCTGGAGGAGGGCGAGTGCGCCGGGTCCGGAGACCTCGAGGCGCTTGAGCGCCGTCATGTCGTACATCGCGACGTTCGTGCGGGTGGCGTGGGCCTCGGCCGCGGCGATGGGCGAGTCGAACTGCGCGGACCAGTCGTCGCGGGCCGGGGCCTGCCACTCTGCCGGGAGGGTGTCGAGGAGGCCGCGGTTGGCCTCGTACCACTGGGGGCGCTCCCAGCCCGCGGCCTCGAGGAAGAAGCCGCCCAGCTCGCGCTGGCGCGCGTGGAACGGCGAGACGCGCAGCCCGCGCGGGGACTGGCGGGGCTCGAGCGGGTGCTTGATGTCGTAGACCTCGACGAAGCTCTGCTTCGACGTCTCGAGCACGTACTCGTCCGTCAGCTGGATCTCCTCGAACCGGGCGACGTCGAGCTCGTGCAGGTCGGTGGCCGACTGGCCGTCGACGAGCAGCTCGGCGACGGCCTTCGCGACGCCCGCGGAGTGGGTGACCCAGACGGCCTCCGCGATGAAGAAGCCCCGGACCTCGGGAGACTCGCCCACGAGCGAGCCGCCGTCCGGGGTGAAGGAGAAGATCCCGTTGAACGCGTCGGCGATGCCGACCCCCTCGAGGCCCGGAAGGAGCTGCTTGGTGGCCTTGAAGGCCTGCTCGAAGTCCTCCGGGGTGAACTCCAGACGCGAGGGCATCGAGTGCTCGCCCATCTGCGTCCCGTCCACGGCCGGCAGCTCGTCGTAGCCGACCGCGATGGGGCGGTGGTCGTAGGAACCGATGCCGAGGGACTCGCCGTGCTGGCGGAAGTAGAGGCCGGCGTCCTGGTGGCGCAGGATCGGCAGCATGGCGCTGTTGCCGGTGCCGAGGACATGGCTGCCGCCGAGGGCGACGCCGTCGGCCTGCTCGGCGAGCTCGCGCACGGCGGTGGTCCTGACGTACTGGTGCGCCATCGGCACGAGCGGGACGCGCATGCCGACGAGCTCGCCGAGGGCGGGGCCCCAGAACCCGGCGGCGGAGATGACGATGTCCGCGGGCACCACGTCGTCGCCGGTGCGGACGCCCGTGACCCGGCCGCCCGCACGCTCGATGCCCGTGACCTGCACGCCGCCGACGAACTTCGCCCCGCGTTCCTGGGCCCGCTCGCGCAGGAGCTCGACAGCGAGGACCGACGAGGCGAGCCCGTCGCCGGGCAGGTGCAGGCCGCCCAGGACCAGGTCCTCGTCGATGAGCGGGTGGAGGGCCTTGGCCTCGGCCGGGTCCACGAGGCGCGCCTCGACTCCCCACGCGGTGGCCCAGCCGTGCCGGCGCTTGAGCTCGGCGAGCCGGCGCTCGCTCGTGGCGACCTCGAGGCCGCCCACGCGGTTGAAGGCCGCGAAGCCGGGGCGCTTCAGGGCGGCGAGCTTGCGGCCCGTGTAGGCCGCGAACTCGGTCATGGTCTTGGACGAGTTGGTCTGGAAGACCAGGCCCGGGGCGTGGGAGGTCGACCCGCCCGTCAGCGGGATCGGGCCCTTGTCGAGGACCGTGATGTCCGTCCAGCCCCTCGCGGTGAGCTCGTCGGCAGTGTTGGCGCCGACGATCCCGGCGCCGATGATGACAACGCGTGGTGAAGGCATGGCAGGGCTCCTTGGAGTTCGTGGAAGATCAGGGGTCAGGGGAAGACGATCGTGCGGTGGCCGCTGAGGAGGACCCGGTTCTCCGCGTGCCAGCGCACGGCGCGCGCCAGGGCCAGGGTCTCGGCGTCGCGGCCGACCGTGGAGAGCTCCTGCGGGGACAGGCGGTGGTCCACGCGGATGACCTCCTGCTCGATGATCGGGCCCTCGTCCAGGTCCGCGGTGACGTAGTGGGCGGTGGCCCCGATGTGCTTGACGCCGCGCGCGTGGGCCTGGTGGTAGGGCTTGGCTCCCTTGAAGCCGGGGAGGAAGGAGTGGTGGATGTTGATGGCCCGTCCCGCGAGCTGCCGGCACAGGTCGTCCGAGAGGATCTGCATGTAGCGCGCGAGCACCACAAGGTCCGCCGCGTACTCTTCCACGACGTCGAGCAGCTCGGCCTCGGCCCGCTGCTTGGTCTCGGCGGAGACGGGAATGTGGATGAAGGGCAGGCCCGCGGCCTCCGCCATCGGGCGCAGGTCCGGATGGTTGGAGACGACGGCGACGAGCTCGGCGGCGAGATTCCCGGCCTTCCAGCGGTAGATGAGGTCGTGGAGACAGTGGTCCAGCTTCGAGACCATCACGAGGACGCGTGGCGGCGCTGCCGGATGGAAGGTGAACTCCATGCCGAACTGCTCGGCGGTGTCGGCGAACTCCTCGGCGAGTCCGTCGGCGTCCACCGCGCCCTCAGAGCTGAAGGCCGTGCGCAGGTAGAGGGTGCCCTCCACTCCGTCGTCGAACTGCTGGTGCTCCGTGATGTCGAAGCCCCGCTCCATGAGGAACCGGGAGACGGCGTGCACGATCCCGCTGCGCTGCGGACACGAGAGCGTGAGGACCGCGGCGTGGCCACCTCCGGCCATGCCGTGGGCACCGGCACCGGCCGCACTCGGGCGGATGAGGGCTTCTGCGGTCATGGGGGCGTCCTTTCAAGGTGATGCGGGGTGGCCCGCTGCTACGCACCGACCAGCTGTTCATACAACTGATATATAAGACGGTAGTGGGGTCGCTCACGTTGGGTCAAGGGGTGCGAGGGGCCTCTTCCCCGCCGGGCTAGGAGCGCGTCTCGAAGCGGACCGTGACGGCCTTGTAGCCGGGAGTACTGGACTCGCGGGCGACGAGGTCCTTGTGGACCAGGACGTTGGCTTCGGGGTAGTAGGCGGCCGCGCACCCTCTGGCTGTGGGGTAGGCGACGAGCCTGAACGACTGGGCGCGGCGCTCGTCCCCGTTGAACACCGAGACGACGTCGACGAGTTCCCGGTCGGCGAAGCCCAGCTCCGCCAGGTCCTCCGGGTTCACCAGCACCACCTTGCGGGCGTTGGAGATGCCGCGGTAGCGGTCATCGAGGCCGTAGATCGTGGTGTTGTACTGGTCATGGCTCCTGAGGGTCTGCAGGATCAGGTGCCCGGGCGGGGCCGTGAGGCACTCCAGCGGGGACACGGTGAACCTTGCCCTGCCGATGTCTGTGGCGAAGGTGCGGGTGTCCCGTGGCGGGGAGGGCAGGACGAAGCCGTCCCTGCCCCGCACGCGGGCGTTGAAGTCCTCGAAGCCGGGGATGACCCGGGAGATGTGGTCGCGGATCACGTCGTAGTCCTCCGCCATGGCGCGCCAGTCGATCGGGTGGTCCTCGCCGAGGGCAGCCTGGGCCATGCGGGCGACGATGACGGGCTCGGCGAGGAGGTGCTCGGAGACCGGGCGCAGCCGGCCCTGGCTGCGGTGGACGACGGACATGGAGTCCTCTACGGTGACGAACTGGCGCCCCCGCGGGTGCCTGTCGTCGAGGTCGGTCCGGCCCAAGGTGGGCAGGATCAGCGAGGTGCGCCCGTGGGCGACGTGCGAGAGGTTCGGCTTGGTCGAGACGTGCACCGTCAGGCCAGTGCGCTTCAGGCCGGCCCTCGTGCTCTCGGTGTCCGAGGCTGCGGAGAGGAAGTTGCCGCCCATGGAGACGAACACGTCCACGTCCCCGGCCTCGAGCGCGTGCTGGGTCTCTACCGACTCGTAGCCGTGGTCACGCGGGAACGGAATCCCGAACTCGGCCTCGAGCGCGGCGATGAACTTCTCGGTGGGCTTCTCCCAGATCCCCATCGTCCGGTCGCCCTGGACGTTCGAGTGTCCGCGCACCGGGCACGCCCCCGCCCCGGGCTTCCCGAAGTTCCCCTGGAGCAGGAGCAGGTTCACGATCTCCTTGAGCGTGTTCACCGAGTGCGGCTGCTGCGTCAGCCCCAGCGCCCAGCAGATGATCGTCGCCTTCGAAGCGATCATCATGTCCGCGACCGTCTCGATCTGGGCCCGCGACAGCCCAGTTGCCCGTTCCGTCGCCTCCCAGTCGAGGGTGCGCCGGGCGGCGGCATACTCGGCGAAGCCGAGGGTCTGTGCCTCGACGAAGGAACGGTCGACGACGGAGCCTGGGTCACGATCCTCGGCCGCGAGGAGGAGGTGGCCGAGGGCCTGGAACAGGGCCAGATCCCCGCCGACCTTGATCTTGAGGAACTCGTCCGCGATCGAGACCCCGTCCCCGATCACCCCGCGCGGGGTCTGGGGGTCCTTGAAGTTCAGCAGCCCGGCCTCAGGCAGCGGGTTCACCGCCACGACCTTCCCGCCGTTCCCCTTGCACTCGGCCAGCGCCGAGAGCATGCGAGGGTGGTTCGTCCCCGGGTTCTGCCCCACCACCAGCACCAGCTCGGAGTGGTGGATGTCCTCCAGGGACACCGTGCCCTTGCCCACCCCGATGGTGGGGCCGAGCGCGAATCCGGAGGACTCGTGGCACATGTTCGAGCAGTCCGGGAGGTTGTTCGTGCCCAGCGACCGGGCGAAGAGCTGGTACAGGAACGCCGTCTCGTTCGCAGTGCGCCCCGAGGTGTAGAAGACGCAGCGATCAGGAGTCGTGGCCCGGAGGTGCTCGGCGATGAGGTCGAAGGCCTTCCCCCACGACACGGGCGAGTAGTGCCTCTCCCCCGGCCGGATCACCATCGGCTCGGTGATCCGGCCACGGGAGCCGAGCCAGAACTCGCTCCTGCCCTCGAGCTCGGCGATCGGGTGCGCCGCCCACCACTCGGGGGTGACCGTGCGCACGGTGGACTCCTCGGCAATCGCCTTCGCGCCGTTCTCGCAGAACTCCGCCGGCTTCCGCCGCCCGGTGGTCGATTCAGGCCATGCGCACCCAGGGCAGTCGAAGCCGCTGCGCTGGTTGATCCGCAGCATCCCCCGCATCGTCCGGGCAGCGCCGGCCTGGGCGAAGCCCCGCTGGAGGGCCACCGCGACCGCCTTCACCCCCGCCGCGGCGGTCTTGGGCTCATGCACCTCGAGGGCGCCCTCATCGACATCGTCCAGATCGGGATTCTTCGTGAACAACGGGCAGCCTTTCAGCGGTCCAGGGGCTTCGGGGAGGAGGTCAGCGAGCGGGGGATGCCGCGGGTCGCGGTCAGACGATGGCCGCCTTGAGCCTGCGGGCAGCCTCGGCAGGATCGTCGGCGCCGTAGATGGAGCCGCCGGCCACGGCGACGTCCGCGCCGGCGCGCTGGACGGAGGCGATCGTGTCCGCATTCACCCCGCCGGCCACCGAGAACGGAACACGGGCCACCTCGCCGGCGGTCAGCAGAACGCTGAGGTCATAGCCGGGCTTGGCCTGCTCGTCGAGCCCGGCGTGGAACTCCACGTACTTGGCCCCGAGCTGGCGTGCCTCCTTGGCGCGGGCGACCTTGTCGGAAACGCCGATGAGATCCACGACTACGCCCTTGTTGTGGGCGCGGGCGGCCTTGACGGCGCCCGCGATGGTCGAGTCGTCGGCACCGCCGAGCACCGAGACGAGGTCGGCCCCGGCCTTGAAGGCGAGCTCGGCCTCGAGCTCGCCGGCGTCCATGGTCTTGAGGTCGGCGAAGACGACCTTGTCCGGATGCGCTTCCTTGACCGCGGTGACAGCCGAGAGTCCCGCGTTCTTCACGAGCGGTGTGCCGAGCTCGATGATGTCGACGTGGTCCGCGACCTGCGCGGCCAGCGTGAGCGCCTCGTCGACGGTGAGCACGTCCATGGCGACCTGCAGCTTCATAGTGTTCTTCCTTCTGTTGTGCTGGGTGCGGGTGGGGGGCTTGAAAAGGGCTATTCGATGTTGGCGTGGCGCAGCCACAGCTCCTCGGCCGGCGTCCCATCTGCCTCCCAGAGGCTCTGGAAGACGGCCTCGGTCGCCACGAGCAGCACCTGCTCGAAGAGGCTTCCGGAGTACTGCTGCGAGGCACTGTCGCCGTGGTCGGTCTTGCGTGCGGCGGGGACGGTCACCACCGCGTCCGCCCGCTGGCCCAGCGGCGACTCGCGATCGGTGGTGAACGCCGCAATCCGGGCACCGACCGCGGCAGCGGTGCTCGCCGCCTTCACCACGCTGGAGGTCGTTCCGGACCCCGAGGCGGCGATGAGCAAATCTCCCGAGCGGACGGCCGGCGTCGTGGTGTCCCCGGCGACGTGAACGTCGAGGCCGAGGTGCATCAGCCGCATCGCGGCCATGCGGAGCACGAGTCCGCTGCGTCCTGCACCGGCCAGGAAGATCCGCGGCGTGTCCGAGATCAGCTGCGCCACCGCGGCCAGTTCCCCGCGGTGCAGCGCGCTGGCCGCTCTGAAGACCTCGCCCTGGACGAGGCCCAGGCTCCGGTGGACGCCGTCTGCGGTGACCCGGCGCAGCGGTGAAAGGGTTTCAGCACTCATGGATCCTCCAACCTGTTGGGGGCCGCGCACGCGGCCGAGGGGGCTGGATCCAGCATTCCGCCACCCAGAAGGGCGGGGAACTGCCTTCTCGGACGGTCTTGCCCACCCCTTCGGGTAGGTGGTGGGCCTAGACTGGCGCGATGCAGTCCCCCTTCGGCGGCTTTCCCGCCCACGATGCTGCGCCCGGCGAAGCCCTGGCCCTCCTGGAATCGGCCACCACGTTGGCAGAGGCCCCGCTCCTGCGGATCGCTGAGGCGCTCCGCAGAGCCCTTGCCCCCTACGTGCGCTGCTCCGCGCTCGTCATCTTCACCGAGGACTGCACGGGGCGGCCGCAGAAGAAGGCCGGGGCCGAGCACATCATCAGCCACGCCACCCTGGAGGAGCTCGACGCCATCCGCTCCTCGCTCCCCGATCTCGTGCCACGCAGGAGTGAGGAGCTGATCGCGGGCGAGCGACGCACAGTCCTGGCAGCGCGGTCGGCGACGAACGCACTGCTCGTCCTGACGGATCCACAGCCCACCGGGCAGGGACCCGAGCACGGTCGCCCTCTTGGCGAGCATGCGGGCGGGGTGTTCTCGCGGCTATGGCACCTCGCAGCGGTGCGGATCCGCGACAAGGTGGCCGAGGCAACGCCCTCGTACTTGCGGGAGTCCAGGGCGGCGTCCGCCGAACGCGCGCGCCTGACCGCCGAGCTCACCGACGCCCACTCGACCACCCTCGAGACGATTCTGGCCGCCCTACGGTCATCGCACCATTCCGACGAGGCGGCCAGGCGCACGGCAACCGACGTCGCCGCCACAGCCCTCGTGCGGCTTCGCGCCTCCGCCGACCGGACGGCGGCTCTGCTGGAGGAACCCGTGGCCATGGCCTTCGAGCGCCTCCGCGGGGACCTGCGCCCACTCGAGAGGTTCAGCGGCATCTCCCTGCAGTTCGTCGAACCACCCGTCGACGGACGGGCGCTGCCCGGCGAAGTGGCACATGCCGCGCGGGCCATCGTCCGCGCGCTCGTACTGGCCATGGTCGAGCAGGACGACGTCCACCGTGTTCGGATCCAGTGGGGATGCGACGGCACGAACCTGCTCGTGGACATCCGGGACGACGGCAAGGGCAGCCTCTCCCTCGCGGAGGACGGCCTCCGTCGCATCGAACAACGTGTCCAGGCCCTCGACGGGCAGCTGCGGCTGGAGGTCATGGAGGGCTGGGGCGCCGACGTGTTCGTCTCCCTCCCCCTCGACCCGCCGTCACCGCGGCACTCCCACGGTGACGCGGCACGATGGGGCCTCGGGGAACGCGAGGAAGAGGTCCTCCGGCTCCTGGCGGCTGGGCTGCGCAACCGAGACATCGCCCGGGAGCTGAAGGTCTCCGAGAACACGGTCAAGTTCCACCTGCGCAATCTGTTCCGCAAGCTCGGGGTCAGCTCGCGCGCCGAGGCGGTGGCCCTCACCAGAGGCAGCCCGTCCGCACCCAAAGTGATCTAGCTCACAAAGATTGGCGGGAGCGCAGTGGGCTGTGGGCATCATGTCCCATCTACCCCCACACGACCGACTGGAGGTTCCCCATGACCGAAACCGCCCTTGGGACGCAGATCCATGAGGTGAGGGGCGTGGTGGTGCGCTCGAAGGGTGCCCCGGCGGCGGTGGAGACGATCCTGGTGCCGGATCCGGGCCCGCACGGTCAACACCGGCCACGGCGACCCGACCACGATCGGCACCGAGGCCCCCCACCTGCAGGAATGGATCGACCGCGGCCACTGACCGCCAGCCCCCCCCCAGGCACGCTGCCTGTGGGGCGGCTCACTCGAAAGCACACGGTCTGGCAGAATCAGCCCATGGGGAACCCATTAGTGTCTGATGACCCAGACGAGGCGCGCTCCACCAACGGCGTGCAGGCCGTGGAACGGGTCGTCAGGGCCTTGGAAATCCTCGCCCAGGAGGGCAGCGCCACGGTGGGCGACATGGCCGAGCGCATGGCTGTCCACAAGTCCACGGCCTCGCGCATCCTCGGCGCCCTCGAGTCCCACGGCTTTGTGCAGCAGAGCAGCCGGCGCGGCAAGTACCAGCTCGGAGTCGGCCTCCTGCGGATCGCGAGCTCCATCCCCCGCCGCCTCAGCCTTGTCCACGCCGCACGGCCTGTGCTCGAGGACCTCGCCCAGCAGTATGGCGAGACCGTAAACCTCGCGGTGCGCCGCGACGTCTATGCAGTGAACGTGGACCAGGCGATGGGCTCAGCCAACCTCGCGAGCTTCGACTGGATCGGCAGCCTGACCCCTCTCCACTCGACGTCCAGCGGCAAGGTCTTCCTCGCCTACCTCCCCGCGAACGAGCGGGAGCAGCTCCTCCAGCGGGTCGAACTGACCTCCTTCACGCCGCGCACGCTCGGCCGAGAAGGGCTCGTGAAGGAGCTGCCCGGCATCGTGCGCCAGGGCTACGCCTCGACGCACGGCGAACTGGAGGAGGGCCTCAACGCGATCGCGGCGCCCGTCTTCGGGCACACGGGCGACGTGATCGGCGCCGTGAGCCTCTCGGGCCCCGCCTTCCGCTTCGACCCGGCCACAGATCCCGGGATGGTGGACGCGGTGGTCAGGGCAGGGGCGGAGATCACCGAGCTCATGGGTGGTCCGGCCTCCCAGGATCGGTCCCGGGAGGCCGGACGCTGAGCTTGGCCTAGCGGCCGCCTTCTCCTGTCCCCGCCTCTGCGGCGTCTGCGCCGAACCACCCGCTGGGTGCGGGGCTGAGGTTCTGCCAGACGTGCTTGGCCTCGCGGTACTCGTCGAGGCCGGCCCGGCCGAGCTCCCGGCCGATCCCGGACTTGCCGAAGCCGCCCCACTCGGCCTGCGGGACGTAGGGGTGGTAGTCGTTGATCCACACGGTCCCGTGCCGGAGGGCACCCGCCACGCGCTGGGCCCGGGAGGCATCGGAGGTCCACACCGCTCCCGCCAGCCCGTACTCGGTGTCGTTCGCGATCGCGATGGCCTCGGCCTCGTCACGGAACGTTTCCACCGTCAGCACGGGACCGAAGGATTCCTCCCGGACCACGCTCATGCCTGCACGGCAGGCGCCGAGCACGGTCGGCGGGTAGAAGAAGCCCTCCGCGAGCGGTCCCTCATCCGGGATGTAGCCGCCGCACAGGAGCTCGGCGCCCTCGGCGATGCCCGCCTGGACGTACGCATGCACCTGTTCCCTGTGCTTGGCTGAGATGAGCGGTCCGGTCTCGGCCTGGGGATCGAAGGGGCCGCCCATCCGGATTGCCCTGGCCCGCTCGACGACCACGGCCACGAAGCGCTCCGCCACCGACTCCTCGATGACGAGCCGGGCCCCGGCGGAGCAGACCTGGCCGGAGTGCAGGAAGACGGCTGTCAGGGCATTGTCGACCGCGGCATCCCAGTCTGCATCGGCGAAGACGACATTCGGGTTCTTCCCGCCGAGCTCGAAGGCCACGCGCTTGACCGTCTTCGCGGCAGCCTCCATGATCGTCTGCCCGGTGGAGAGCCCCCCGGTGAGCGAGACGAGGTCGACCCGCGGATCGGCACTCAGCGGGCCCCCCACGGAGGATCCCCTGCCGGTGACGAGATTCGCGACACCGGCCGGGACGCCGGCCTCTGCGAGCGTCTCCATCAGCAGGATAGAGGTCGACGGCGTCAGCTCGCTCGGCTTGAGAATGAACGAGTTGCCGGCCACGAGCGCGGGTGCGACCTTCCACGCTGCCTGCAGGAGCGGGTAGTTCCACGGAGCGATCAGGGCGCAGACCCCGAGCGGCTCGTAGACCACGCGGCTGATCGCATCGCGGCGTCCGGTGTCGATCACCCGGCCGACGTCGAGGCCCGCCACCTTGCCGTAGTAGCGGAAGCACGCCGCGATGTCGTCCATGTCGTACTCCGCCTCGACGAGGCGCTTGCCCGTGTCGAGCGCCTCGGCGCGGGCGTAGCGGGCCTTGTCCCGCTCGAGGAGGTCCGCGACGCGGAGCATCACGGCTCCCCGCTCGATCTCCGTCATGCGCCTCCACGGACCGCCGTCGAACGCCGCGCGGGCGCTCGCGATGGCCCGCTCTGCGTCCTGCGCAGCGCACGAGGCGACGACGGCCACCTCGCGCCCGTCCGCCGGGCAGCGGACCGTGGCCGTGGCTCCATCCGACGCCTGCTCCCAGGCGCCGTCGATGTAGAGCCCCTTCACCGGCTCGGGGCGCGTCTGCTCCATGGCCCCGGACAGGGTTGCTACTTGAGCCATGCCGCCACCTTGTCGGGGTTGGCGTCGATCCACTTCTTGGCAGCCGCGTCGGGGCTCATTCCGTCCTTCGCGATGTAGCCGGCGACCACGTTCTGGTCCTGGTTGGTCCAGTGGAAGTTCTTCACGAGGTTGTACGCCGGGCTGCCGGAGTTGGCGAACTTGGTGGAGACGACCTTGTTGAGGTCGTACTTCGGGTAGTCGCACGCGACCTTCGCCGCGTCGGCGTCGCAGCCGTTGGTGTAGGCAGGGAGGTTGACCTTCACGAGCGGCACCTCGGCCATGAACCATTGGGGTTCGTAGAAGTAGCCGATGAGGGGGGTGTGGTTCTGCTCAGCCTGGCGGAATGCCTGGATGAGCGCCGGCTCGGAGCCTGCGTAGACGACCTTGAAGTTCAGGCCGAGGTTCTTCACGAGCGCCTCGTCATTGGTGACGTAGGAGGGGTCGCCGTCGAGCAGCTGGCCCTGGCCTCCCGACTCGGAGGTCTTGAACAAGTCGGCGTACTTGTTGAGGTTCTTGGAGTCGGTGATGTCCGGGTACTGCTTCGCCATCCATGGCGGCACGTACCAGCCGATCACCCCGGTGTTGCCGGTGGAGCCTGCATCGACCGCGGTCTTCTGCTGCTTGATGTACTTGTCGGTGAGGTCGGGGTGTCCCCAGTTCTCGAGGACGGCGTCCACCTCGCCGCTGCCGAAGCCCTGCCACGCGACCTCTTCCTTGAGGGTCTTGTAGTTGACGGTGCAGCCGAGCTTCTCCTTGGCCAGGGTGCCGACGACGTAGGCGTCCGCCTCGTAGCCGACCCAGGGGTTGACGGCGACGTTGAAGGCGCCGCACTTGGCGCCCCCGCTCGCGGTGGACGAGGCGGCGGAGATGTCGCCGCCGCAGGCAGTGAGCCCGAGGAGGGCGGTGAGCAGGGCGGCGCCGCAGGCTTTCTTCTTCAGCGCCGGTGCAATGCGGGTTTTCTTCATGGCACTTCCTTGGTCAGGCCTTGCCCAGGCGGGCAGCGGCATGCTGGGTGATGCGGTCGAGCATGACTCCGAGTGCGGTGATGGCGATGCCGGCTGCGAGGCCCTTGCCGAAGAGCTGGCTCTGGGAGAAGCCGGAGACCACGAGGTAGCCGAGGCCCCCGCCTCCGACCAGTCCGCCGACCACGACCATGGACAGGACATACAGCAGGCCCTGGTTGGCGGCGAGGACCACGGCTGCCCGGGACATGGGCAGCTGGACCTTGGCGACCATCTGCCAGGAAGTGGTCCCCATCGATTCCGAGGCCTCGACCGTTACCGGCGAGACTCCGCGGATGCCGTCGGCGACGAGCTTGGTGGCGATCGGCACCCCGTAGGCGACCGCGGCAACGATCGCAGTGAACCGGGTGGGCCCGAACAGGGCCAGGGCAGGGACGAGGTACACGAAGGACGGGATGGTCTGGAACGCGTCCAGCACCGGCCGCACGATCGAGTCGACCATCCTGCTGCGCCCCATCAGCACGCCCACGATGACGGCGGCGATGACCACGAGGAAGGTCGCCACGAGCGTGGTCGCGAGGGTCTTCATGCTCTCGTTCCAGAGCCCGGTGCCGAGGATGACCGCCTCGCACACGAGCGTCGCTGCGCAGGCGCGCCGGCCGCCCAGGGCGAAGGCGATGCCGAGCAGCACGAGGGCCATGGCCCACCAGGGCGACTGCGCCAGGAGGGATTCGAGCGGGTTGACCAGGAGGGCGGTGACGGCCTCCTTGAGCCACTCCGTGAATCCGGAGAACGTGTGGACGGTCCAGTCGGTGGCCGCGGAGACGGCCTGGGCGAGCGGTCCGCCGAGGTCCGGCGAGGAGGGGAACTTCGCGAGCGCGAGGTAGTTGTGCGAGAGCCAGATGGCCGCGGCCGCGACGGCGGCACCGACGATGGCGGCGGCACGTCGTCCCTTGGGCCCGCGGAGCCCCCCGCTGCGGGAGCCGCGCTGGACGCGGGCCTCGATCCCGGAGCGCTCGGAGGCGGCCGTCGTCGTGCGGTCGAGCATGATCGCCATGAGGACGATCGCGAGGCCCGAGACGAAGGCGGAGCCGACGTCGAGCGACTGCAGCGACTGCAGCACTGGCTGCCCGAGGCCGGGACCGTTGATGAGGGCGGCGATGGTTGCCATGGACAGGGCTGCCATCGTGCACTGGTTGATGCCGACGACGATGGTGCGCCGCGCCATGGGCAGCTGCACCTTAGTCAGCGTCTGCCACGCCGTCCCGCCCATCGACGTGACGGCCTCGAGCGTGGTGGGCGAGACGTTGCGGATGCCGTGCTCGGTGATGCGCACCAGCGGCGGGAGCGAGTAGATGATCGTCGTGACGATCGCCGAGGCAGGACCGATCCCGAAGACGAGGGCCAACGGGGCAAGGTAGGCGAACGAGGGCAGCGTCTGCGCCAGGTCCAGCAGCGGAGAGAGGACCGCGGAGACGCGGTGGCTGCGCGCCATCCAGATCCCCAGCGGGGGCCCGACCACGGCGCACAGGCCGACGGCGACGAAGGTCACGATGAGCGTGTCGATGCTCTGCTGCCAGTAGCCGAAGAACCCGAACAGCAGCACGCAGGCGGCCACGAGGATCATCGAGCGGACGCCCGCGAGCACGAACGCCAGCCAGGTGAGCAGGGCAACGACCCCGAGCCAGCCGACCTCGGGCACCGGGCGCAGGGCGGAGGGCTGGCTCAGGAGGTGCTGCAGGAAGGCCACGGCGCCGTTGAGGCCGTCGGTGATGGGCTGCAGCACCGAGGTGAAGAAGGGCGACTGGCTGCGGGCGGCGTCGAAGCCGTCGCGGAGGCCGTTGAGCCACAGGTGGACGTCGGTCTTGTCCGCCCCGCCGAGCTCAAGGGTCTGGGTCCCCCGGAAGAGGCCCCACAGCACGAGCCAGGCCACCGCGACGCCGGCCAGCAGCACCGGACGCCAGTGGCGGCGGACGAGGGCTGCTGCGGATGTCGGCGGCCGGGTCGCCGGCTCCGCGCCCCGCTCGCGCGCGCCCGCGGGGGGTGCGGCGGCGGTCTTGGCGCGGTCGGTCGCGACGGTACTCATGCTGCACCGCCCTGGCCGGCCGCAGCGGAATCCTCCTCGGCCACGACCACGCGCAGGATGTCGTCGTCGTCGACCACGCCGAGGAAGCGCTCTCCGTCGTAGACCCGGACGGGCAGCGAGGACTGCAGCACCTGCCTGGCGGCGTCGCGCACCACGCAGTCCGCCTGCATCACGGGTCCCTCGAGCGATTCCTCGGACCGCGGGGGACGGACGACGTAGCGCAGGGTGAGCACGTGGGAGCGGGGGACGTCGGAGACGAAGTCGCGCACGTAGTCGTCCGCGGGGTGCGCCACGACCTCGGCCGGCGTGCCGATCTGGACGATCTCGCCGTCGCGCATGATGAGGATGCGGTCGCCGAGCTTGAGCGCCTCCTGCAGGTCGTGGGTGATGAAGACCATCGTCTTCCCCACCTCCTCGTGCAGGCGGCACACCTCGTTCTGCATGTCCCGGCGGATGAGCGGGTCCAGCGCCGAGAATGGCTCGTCGAAGAGCAGCACCTGCGGATCCACCGCCAGTGCCCGGGCCAGGCCCACACGCTGCTGCATGCCGCCCGAGAGCTGGTCGGGGAACGAGTTCTCGTAGCCGGCCAGGCCCACGAGGTCGACCATCTCCTGGGCCCGGGCGAGCCGGGCGGCCTTGCCCTCGCCGCGGACTTCGAGGCCGTAGGCGACGTTGTCGAGCACCTTCCGGTGCGGGAGGAGGCCGAACTGCTGGAACACCATGGCCATGTGGTTGCGCCGCAGGGCGCGCAGCTTGGCCTTGCTCGCACAGGTGACGTCCTCGCCGTCGATCCTCACGCTTCCCGCGGTGGGCTCGATGAGCCGCGTCAGCAGCCGCACGAGGGTCGACTTCCCGGAGCCCGAGAGCCCCATGACCACGAAGACCTCGCCCGGGGCGACCTCGAAGGAGACGTCCTTGACTGCGGCAAGGCAGCCGGTCTTGCTCTGCAGCTCTTTCCGAGTCAGGTGCTCGTCGGGCGTGCCGATGATCTTGTCGGCCTTCGCACCGAAGATCTTCCACAGGCCCTCGACCTTCAGGGCCGGCTCGGTGGAGTCCGCGCGGCGTGCCGCGCGGCGGGCAGTTTCGGGGTCCAGGGTCGGGGCGCTCATGATGCCTCCTCGAGTTGGCTGAGCGGGGTGTGGCGGTAGAAGGGTTCGCGTTCGGCCGGCAGCTCCCGGCCGAGGATGAGGTCCGAGGCCTTCTCCGCGAGCATCATCACGGGAGCGAAGATGTTGCCGTTGGTCACATACGGCATGGCGGAGGCGTCCGCGACGCGCAGCCCCTCGGTGCCGTGGACCTTCATGGTGTGGGGGTCCACGACGGCCATCGGGTCCGAGGCTGGGCCCATCTTCGCCGTGCACGAGGGGTGCAGGGCCGTCTCGGCGTCCCGGGCGACCCAGTCGAGGATCTCCTGGTCGGTCGTGACCGACGGGCCCGGAGAGATCTCGCCGCCGTTGAACGGTGCCATGGCCGGCTGCCGGAGGATCTCGCGGGAGACGTTGACGGCCTCGATCCATTCGCGGCGATCGTTCTCCGTCGAGAGGTAGTTGAACAGGATCGAGGGGCGCGCCGACGGATCCGCCGAGCGGATCCTGAGGTGACCGCGCACATCCGAGTACATGGGCCCGACGTGCACCTGGAAGCCATGCTCGACCTCGGCCTTCTTCCCGTCGTAGCGCACTGCTACGGGGAGGAAGTGGTACATGAGGTTCGGGTACGCGACGTCGTCGTTCGAGCGCACGAACCCGCCGCCCTCGAAGTGGTTCGTCGCCGCTGGGCCCTTGCGCCCCAGCAGCCACTCGAGTCCGATGAAGGGCATCCGCCAGAGGTCGAGCGAAGGCTGCTGGGAGACGGGCTGCAGGCAGGCGTGCTGGATGTAGACCTCGAGGTGGTCCTGGAGGTTCTCACCGACGCCGGCGAGGGCGACGCGCGGGGCGATGCCGACCGACCGGAGGTGGTCCGGATCGCCGATGCCGGCGAGCTGGAGCAGCTGCGGGGTGTTGAAGGCGCCGCCGCAGAGGATGACCTCTCCCGCGCTCACCGTGTGGCTCTGGCCGCCGCGGCGGTAGCTGACCCCCGTGGCGCGCGTTCCCTGGAACTCGATCCCGGTCACGGTCGCGAGCGTCTTCACCGTGACGTTGGGCCGCTTCCGGGCGGGGCGAAGGTAGCCGCGCGACGCCGAGTAGCGCTCACCCTTGTGGACGTTGCGGTCGAACGGGCCGAAGCCTTCCTGGCGGTAGCCGTTGACGTCCTCGGTGCGCGGGTAGCCGGCTTGGACGGCGGCGTCGAAGAACGCCTGGAACAGCGGGTTGGTGGCCGGCCCGCGCTCGAGGATGAGCGGGCCCTCATGGCCCCGGAAGGGGTCCTCTGGGGATGCGGCGAGGGCGTTCTCCATGCGCTTGAAGTAGGGGAGGCAGTGGGCGAAGTCCCAGCTCTCCATGCCGGGATCCGCACCCCAGCGCTCATAGTCCAGCGGGTTCCCGCGCTGGAAGATCATCCCGTTGATCGAGCTCGAGCCGCCCAGGACCTTGCCGCGGGCGTGCGCGACCCTGCGCCCGCCCATGAACGGCTCCGGATCGGACTCGTAGCGCCAGTCGTAGAACGGGTTGCCGCTCGGGAAGGTGAGGGCGGCGGGCATCTGGATGAAGAGGTCCCAGGGGTAGTCGCTGCGGCCGGCCTCGAGCACGAGCACCGTACGGTCACCGTCGGCGCTGAGCCTGTCAGCGAGGACGGACCCGGCGCTTCCGCCGCCGACGATCACGTAGTCGTACGTCGCGGCCGTCACGACGCGCGCCGTTCCGTGACCCCATCCTTCGCTGCTTCGGCTCTCTGCGGTGCAGTCGTCGTCATGTCTTCTCCTCGGGGGATAGGCGGTGCAAAGACTCGGGGATTTCAGGGGGAGAGGCGGGGGCCTCGAGGGAATTGCATAAGGTGCAACAGGCTTCGGGTGGCACAACAGTGGGCCACAGGCGAAGGGAGTGTCAAGCATTTTCGAGAGGGGTCAGAAGAATGTCACCGGCCGGAAACACCGGCCTGGATGACCCATTGACCGCCGTCGGATATCGCTTGTACGCTGGTCAGGTATATCAGTCGTATTCAGAAGGATGTGTTTTATATATCCGGCGGCCCGCTCTCCGACTGGCTGACGTCAGGGTGGTGCCGCCGACCTCTGAGGCGACCGGCTCCTCGCCGCAGGCATCCGCCTCGCCCATGACGTTCATGTCCCCGAGTCGGAGGCGTCGCTTCCGGAAGACCATGTGCGGCAGTGAGGGGCTCATCTCGACTCGCTCTGGCTCGACGAGGTGGCGCAGTTCCATTCTCCTCGCGCCTCCTCAGACGTGGCCGTCCACCGTGATCCCTGGGGGGGGGGAGGTTGGGCGACCCTCTTCCCGTCCTCGAGCACCACGGCTCCGCCCCTTGGGTTGAGGGACGCTGCACGCTGCCCGAGGACCCACTCGGCGGCGAGGTCCCCATCATCGCTCTCGAGGCGCAGCGCCTCGAGCCCGACCTTCCCGCTGAGGAAGTCCTTGCTCAGCGGCGGGCGATCATAGGGACGGTGCCGCTCCTCGCCGATCAGGATGAGCCGACCGTCGAATCCCTCAGCTCGCGCTGCGCGGGCGGCGGAGAGTCCTGCGAGGGACGAGCCTACGACGGCGAGAGTCTTCATCATGCTCCTGACATGAGCGGAACTGCGGCGAATCAATTGCGTTTGATGCAACTGGTTTCGATATGCACAACAGTGAGCGACGCCACAGACCGCCGTCAAGAGTTTTTTGAAAGGTCAGAAAGATGGCGCGCAGGCGAAACGCGCGTACTCGCGAGTAGGGCGTTGACGGCGCCAACCCGGGAATCTAGGGTGTTGATATATCAGATGCATACGAGGGATTCGACAGGGTGGTGGCCTGCGATGAAGCGGACCAGTGCACTCAAGACGCACAACGGGCGGGGCCAGCGCGAAGACTGGTCCCGCCTCATCGGCCGCACCGTGGAGGTCTGGCTCGAGGGCCAGCTCGTGGCCACGGGCGAGGTCGAGCAGGCAACGGCGGACGACTCGGTCCTCTGGCTCGCGCCGTGGGGAGTCCAGCGCCGCAAGCTCTACGACAAGTGGGGCGGATACTCGGTCTGGGCCTGACCGCTCCGACCGCGTGCAGACCCCGCCCCTCCACCTTTTGCGCAATGGCCGGCCGGCAGTAGGGTCACCGTTCATGGGGCAGAGGTCTCCTGGGTACGGCCGCGGTCCCGCACCGGGCCCGCGGCCCGGGTTCACCGGCAGCGGCTTCGGCGCGGGAATCGTCGCGGGCGCCGCCGTCCTCTTCATTGTCTACGGGGCGATCCTCGCCGCCGTCGGCACGCGTGGCGGCATCGGCACGCTCGCCTTCCTGCCGGCGTCCCTCTACCTCGCCGGGGCGCTCGTGCTCGCCATCCGCAAGGGTCCGTACCGAATCCTCGGGGCGGGCCTCCTCGTCGGCCTGGGGGTGTGGCTGTTCCTCGGCGGCGAAATCTGGCTCTCCATGCTTGCCCAGAGCGGCGGCATCGCCTGAAACCCTGTGCCGGCAGGGGTCCCCAGAAAGCTACTCGTTGGTAACCTAGGTCACATGTACCGAGGAACCCGCCTGCGCGGCGCACGCATTCTGATCACTGGAGGAGCATCCGGAATCGGCCGGCTCATGGCCCTCGAGGCAGCCCGGCGGGGCGCCGAGGTGGTGGTCTGGGACCTCTCGGACGACGGCGGCGCGGCGGTTGCCGCGGAGATCGTCGCCGCCGGGGGCCTCGCCAGCTCGTACGCCGTCGACGTCACGGACGCCGCCCGGGTCACCGCAGCGGCCCGCGAGACGGGGGACGTCGACGTGCTTGTCAACAACGCGGGCGTCGTGGCCGGAAAGCCCCTGCTCGAGGCGACCGAGGACTCCATCCGGCGCACCTTCGAGGTCAACACGCTGGCGCTCTACTGGGTGACGCGCGCGTTCCTGCCGGGCATGGTGGCGCGCCGGCGCGGCACCGTGGCGACCATCGCGAGCGCGGCGGGCCTGATCGGCGTCGCCCGCCAGACGGACTACTCGGCCTCCAAGTTCGCCGCGCTGGGCTTCACCGAGTCGCTGCGCGCCGAGCTCCGCGCCGAGGGGCACGGGGTCGGGACGCTCGTGGTCTGCCCTTACTACATCAACACGGGCATGTTCGCCGGCGTCGAGACCCGCTTCCCGCTGCTGCTGCCGATCCTCGAGGAGCAGGAGGTGGCGCTGAAGGTCATCGACGGGATCGAGTCCGGGCGGGAGCAGATCGTGCTGCCGCCGTTCGCCCGGCTCGTGCCGCTCATGCGGGCACTGCCCACACGGGCGTTCGATCGGCTGGCCGACTTCTTCGGGATCAACCGGGGTATGGACCACTTCGTGGGGCGGGTGCCGCAGAAGACCCGCTGAGCGCGAGGACAGTTGTCCACATAGGCGTGCGTCGCCGCACCGTGCAGCGCTTTCCCGCCTAGGGTGGGGCCATGACCTGGGGGTTGCCGTATGCGGGGAACGGTGTGGTCCACGGCGTGCTCATGGGCTTGGGCATCGGCGCGGCGCTGGTGTTCTACGCCTTGGAGAAGCGCCGCCGCAGCCTGGACGATCCGCGCCTGTGGGCCCTCGCAGGGTTTGCGGTGGCCTTCGGCGCGATCGGCTCGCGCATCACGTGGGACCCGACCCGCTCGATCTCCCCGGTCGACTGGTGGACCGAGGGAGACCGCAGCGTGCTCGCCGGCCTCGTGGGGGCCTGGGTGGGCGTGCACCTCGGCAAGCGGCTCCTGGGCTACCGGGAGTCCACCGGGGACCTGTTCGCCCCGGCCGTGGCGCTCGCCATGGCCATCGGCCGGATCGGGTGCCTGCTCACCGAGCTCCCCGGCACGCCCACGGGCGGCGGCTGGGGCATCGCCCTCACCCCGCAGCAGGCGGCGATGTTCGGCGCGCCGGCCCGGGTCGGGCTCCATCCTTCCTTTGCGTACGAGATCGTGTTCCACGCGGCTGCCTTCGCCCTCATGATCCGGTACCGGGGGCGCGTGCGGCGCTCCGGGGACCTCTTTGTCCTCTATGTCTCGGCGTACGCCCTCTTCCGCTTCGCCGTCGAGTTCGTGCGCGGCAACGAGGACCTCTGGCTCGGCATGAGCCGGCCGCAGTGGTTCCTCCTCGCGATGCTGCCCCTGCTCGCGTGGCGGGTGTGGAAGCTCTTCGCCGGCAGCCCGCGCACCCAGAGCATCCACCCGACAGGAGCACCGAGATGAGCCCCTCTCCACCGCGCCGCGCTCCGCTGGGCCCCGGCCAGCCGCTGCGCGGCGACCGGATCCACCGGTACGTCACGGCCTTCTGCCCCGAGTGCCATGAGGAGAACCCGCCGCTCGCGCAGGTCCGCCGGCTCGCCGGAGCCCTCATGGTCCGCGACGACCGGGTGTGGCTCGAGCGCGGCTGCCCCGACCACGGACTCGTGCGGACCCTCTATGACGAATCCCCCGAGATCCTCGCCTACCTGGAGAAGTGGCAGGCGCCGACCAAGCAGCACGTCCCGGATATGGCGCCCAACTTCCGGCCCGTGCCCGAGGCCTACGCCTTCGGGCTGCCCGCCATGCAGACGCAGCACACGTGCATCCTGCTCCAGGACGTGATCGAACACTGCAACCTGCGCTGCCCCACCTGCTTCACGGCGTCCGGACCCCAGCTGCAGGGCGTCGCCCCGCTCGAGGAGGTCCTCGCGAACGTGGACACGCGTCTGGCCCGGGAGAACGGGCGGCTCGACGTGCTCATGCTCTCGGGCGGCGAGCCCACCCTGTACCCCCAGCTGGCGGAGCTGCTCGAGGAGCTCGTGGCGCGCCCGATCGTGCGGATCATGGTCAACAGCAACGGGGTGCTGATCGCCCAGGACGACGCCCTGCTCTCGATCCTGGAGCGGCACCGCGAGCGCGTGGAGGTCTACCTGCAGTACGACGGGCCGTCGAGGGAGACCTCTGTCCACCACCGCGGCGGCGACCTCACCCGCATCAAGGACGCCGCGATCTCGCGCCTCTCGACGGCCGGGGTGTTCACGACCCTCACCATGACCGCCGCGCTCGGCGTCAACGACGGAGAGATCGGCGATGTGGTGATGCGCGCGCTCGAGACACCGTTCATGGGCGGCGTGGCCCTCCAGCCGGTCTTCGGCTCGGGCCGCGGCCACGGCATCGACCCCGCGGACCGCCTCACCCACGGCGGCGTCCTGGCGCGCCTCGAGGAGCAGACCGGCGGAGTGGTCTCATGGCATGACCTCACCGCACTGCCGTGCTCGCACCCGCACTGCGCGTCCGTCGGCTACATGCTCAAGGACGATTCGGGGGTCTGGCGGTCGCTCACCCAGCTCGTCGGCCACGACCGGCTGCTGTCATGGCTCGAGCTCGACCCGGACTCGCTTGCCAACCGGATCGCCGACAGCTCGCTGCCGCTCGGCATGCGCTCCATCATGAAGTCCTCGCTGCTGGACCTGCTCAGCGAGCAGTCCTCCCTCTCGCACCCGAGCACGGCCGAGCTGTGGAAGAACATCTGCACCCAGTGCGACCTCGGCATCGGCACCCTCACCACGCTCGCGGCCGGCTCGCTCCCGGGCCAGCACCAGCGGCTGAGGAAGCTCTTGGCCGAGCGGGTCACCCGCATCACGGTCAAGCCGTTCATGGACATCTCGACCATGATCGAGGAACGGCTCATGCAGTGCTGCGTCCACGTGGGCACCAAGAGCGATGACGGCGCCCACCAGTGCGCCCCGTTCTGCGCCGTGCAGGCGTGGCCGCAGCTCGCACGGCAGCGGATGAGCAGCGCCACGGGGGTCCCCCTGCCGCGGGCCCTCCCCCGGGAGCCTCTGCCGCTGGAGGTGCTGTGAGCGGCGAGGAGGACGCACGGCGCATCGCCTCCGGGCCGCTCCCCTCCAAGCTGGTGGGCGGCGCGGCAGATGCGGCTGCGCACGACGGCGCGCGGCCGGCGTCGTCCGGCCACTCGCCCCGGGAGGGCGGCGGCGACGGCGAGGGGGAGGCCGCGTTCGACCCGTTGCGGCTGTGCATCTTCGCGACGATTGCCCTGCTCGGCTGGCTCGCCGGCCCCGTGGCGCTCGTGGTGTTCGCCGCCGTGGGGTTCCTCGGCTACTGGAGGGCGCGGCGGGCCGGCCTGACCAGGTCAAAGTGCTACCTGCGCGACACGAGGCTCGTGCTCGCCTACCTTGCGGCGCTCACCGCCGCCGGGCTGTGGGGCATCTACTCGCTGCTGACCCGAGGGGGACTCCTGTGAGCAACCGACCGCCCGGCTGGGGCCCGCCTTCCTACCCGCCGCCCCAGCAGCCCGGCTGGCCGCCGCAGCCGCCGCCCTATCCCCCGCCCCGGAGAGGGGGCGGCTCCATCGTGGGCGGGCTCTTCGCGGGGATCGGCGCCCTCGCCCTCCTCTTCGGCCTCTCGGTGGCTCTGGGCAGCATCCGCTGGGTGCCGGGCTACCTCGGCTTCCTGCTGTTCCTCGGGTATGTGGCCGGGGCGATCGTCCTCACCGTGCGGCCGGCGACGATGCGCTTCGGCGCCGGCCTGCTGATTGCCATCGGCGCGTGGATCCTCATCGGCGCCGGCCTCTGCGTGGCCGCCCTGGTCGTGTTGCCCGCGCTGTTCCGCTAGCGCGGCTCAGAAGCCGGTGGCCGCCCCGTCTGTGAACTGCTCGGCGACGCCGTACCCGTCCACATCCCTCGGCGGGGTCGTCGAATCGGGGATGAACCCAGGCTTCCCGGCGCTGACGTTGTTGTTCGCCTGCCCGGAATTCAGCGTTCCGAGGGTGATCGTCAGGGTGGTCTCCGTCGCGTTGAGCTGCAGCGTCGCAGCGAAGACGAGGGGGCCCGCTCCAGAGCCATTGCTCTTCGCGTAGTTCGCCCCGAGCGGGACCGTCCCGAAGGGCGAACCGCAGCCTGACGTGATGTCGAGCGTGTCGAGCGGGTTCGGGGACGCGACGGTCGTGGAGATCCTGGCCGTGACGTTCGCGCTCCACAGGGATCCGGTCTGCGTCAGCCCGCAGAGGGAGCTGGGGTTCATGGGGCCACTGAAGGTGATCGTCACCTTGTCACCCTGCGCCGCCTTGCCGCTGCCGGGGTTGCCGCCCCCATTCGTGAGCTGCACGGACGTGACGCCAGGAAGGATCCTCCCGGGGGCCGTGCCGATCGACGAGTTCCCGTAGGCATCCGTTGCCTTCGCCGAGAGGGTCAACGCCCCGGACGCCAATGCGCTGAGATTGGCCTGGGCAGTCCAAATGCCCGCCGGACTCGAAGTGTTGATGGTGACGGTCTTGTTGGCGGAATCGGTCACCATGATGACGAGCGAAACCCCTGCCTCCGCGGTGCCGGAAATCGTCCAGGACGATGTCTTGCTGCTCGGAATCTGCCCCGTTCCCGCAGTGAAGGAGGGCGTCGTGGTGGTCGCCTTCTTCGTCCCGGCCGCGGTCACCGCAGCTCCGGAATTCCCGGCCCGGTCAATTGCCCCGGCCGTGTAGGTCAGCGGACCGTCACTGAGCGATGCCAGATTGAGGGCGGTGACCGACCATGCACCGGAGGCGTCCGCCGTTGCTGTCCCCGGGACCGTGTGGACGGCGCCGGCATCGGAGACGCTGAGCGAAATCGCTGCGCCCGGCTCTGCCGTGCCGCCGACTGACATTGAGGCGACGTTCGCCGACGTCACAGTGGAGGGCTGCGTGATCGTGGTCCCCGTCGGGGCCTTGGTGTCCTTGGTCGACGTCGCCGTCGCCGCCGGGCTCACGTTGCCCGCGGCGTCCTGGGCGGTCGCGGTGAACGTGACCGTTCCGTCGGCCAGGCCGGAGAGGTTGAGGTTGGTCACGGTCCAGGACCCGTTCGACTGGGCGGTGGCCGTGGCCGGGGCCATGGTGTGCCCCGCGCCGTCGGACGCCGCGAGCGTCACGGTGCTGCCGGCCTCGGCGGTCCCGGACACGGACACGGTGCCGCCCGCGCTGGCCGCGTTGATGTAGGTGGGCACCACGAGGCTCGGGGTGCCCGGCGCCTGGGTGTCGATCCTGATCGTGAGCGACTGGCTGACCGAGGCGTTCCCTGCCACATCGGTCGCGGAGTAGGTGAGCTTGTGGCCGCCGTCACCGGCCACCGGGACCGAGGCGCTCGTGCCCGCGACCGTGGCTGGCTGGCCGGCGTCGAGCGAGTAGGTGAGGGACGCGACGCCGCTGCCGCCGGCATTGTCCTGCGCCGCGAGCGTGACGACCACCGGGGTCGTGCTGTTGTAGCCGGCCGCGTTGGGCGTGGGCGAGACCGAGGCCGATACGGTCGGAGCCGAGGCGTCCGCGAGCGCGGCTCCGCTCCGAGCGCTCTCGGCCCCGGACCAATTCCCGAGCAGCGGGGTGACTGCGTAGTACCAAGTCCCGTTGGGGACGGCGGACTCGGTGCATGAGCCGGTGGTCACGACCCCGGCGCAGCCGCCGGTTGCCTGGACGGGCGCGCCCCCGGTCGCGGCGCCGTACCGGCGCACGGTGTAGCCAGACACGGCGCGGCCGCCCGCCGTCGTGCTTGCCGTCCACGCGAGGGCGACGCTCGCCTGCGTGGCGCGGGCGGACGGCGTGGAGCCCTGCTGGAGCGTGTCCGCGACGGCGAGTCCGTCCGGCGCGGTGGAGCTGGCCTGCCAGTAGGCGAAGGCCGCGGCGCCGCCGGTGACCACGAGGAGGAGGGCCGCGAACGCCGCCCAGCCGCGCCGCAGGGCGTGCCGGAGGGCGTGCCGGAGGCGGGTGGCCCGGGCCTGGCGGAGCCCGCGGGCGGGGCGGGGCTGGGTGACGGTCACTTGCGCACCTCAAGGGTCAGCGGGATGCGGAACGAGGCGCCTTGGCACCCGGGGTCTGAAGCGAGGCTCATCGCGATCGCGCCCGGGAGGACCACGGTGAGGCTCCCGTTGGCGGGGACCGTGACGGTTGGCGTCAGCGGTGCGGCCGGGTCTTGGAACGTGATGCCCGTGGCCACGCACTGGGGGTGCGCGGCGTCCGCGGTGGCGGCGCCGGCCGAAGACACGCGGTAGAGCTGTACCGCGTACGGGTTGGGGTTGGCGACGCGGACGGCGGCGTCCGCACTGCCGCCCGGGGAGATCGGCTGCTGTCCGGCGGCGGGCTGCGCGAGGGCCTGCGTGCTGAGGACCTGGAGCTGGCCCGCGGTCTGCAACCCAGATCCGGAACCGGAGGTGGCCCAGTACGCCGAGGCCGCTGCGCCGCCGGCAAGGACGAGTGCAGTGGCGGCTGCCGCGACGGCGGCCGGCCGGCGTGTGAGCTGCGAGATTGTTCCCATCTCAGTTCCCCCCGGATCCGGAATATGCCAGCTGGAGGGTTGCACCCTTGCACCCGTCCTGGTTGGCGGCGGTATCGAGCATGGTGATCTTCGGCCACTGGCTCGTTGGCACCCCCAAGGAAGCGAGGGAGGCAGTTCCGCCCGCCGCGACCGTCTGGGGGTAGGGGCCGCTGTACTGGGCGACGGCGAAGTCCGCCACCGTGCACGGCAGGTTCTTGGCGACAGCGGTCGCGGTCCTCGTGACGCCGGTGAGGGTCACGGAGAGATTGGTGACCGAGAGGGCCTGGTTGTTCGGATTGCTGATGCTCAGGCCCACCGGCTGCGTCACCCCGGGCGCTATCCCCGGGGTGATGGTGCCCGCGAGGGTGAAGGCCTTGGGGCTGCTGAGGATCGCGAGCTGAACGCTCGCGGACGCGGACCTCGTGGCCCCGGTGGCATCCTGGCCAGAGGCGCCGATGGCGAGTGTCGCCGTCGTCGCCTTCGCTGAAGGGTCGACGCTGAGCTGGAGCGACGAGGTGGAGCCGGAGGTGCTGGCCGGGGCGAACACCGCGGTGACGCCGGGCGGCAGCCCCGCGACGGTGAAGCCGACCGGGCCCGTGAGGTTGGTCCGCGTGAGGCCGAGATCGTAGACGCCGCTCGACCCTGCCGCGAGTGAGAGCGAAGCAGGCGTACTGGCAAGCGCGAGGGATCCGGAGAGCGGGGTGTTCACGGTCAGCCCCGCCGTGGCGGACGAGGTGGTCTTCCCCGACGTACCGACGATCTGGAGGTCGTTCGCGCCTGCCGGGGTGGACGAGGTGGTCGTCACGGTGAGGGTCGAGGTCGTCGTCGAACCGGACGTGAGGGCGATGCTCGACGGCGCGAAGCCGGCGGTCGCTGCGGCCGGCAGCGAGCCTGCCGTGAGCGCCACGGGACCGGCAAAGCCGTTCTGCGACGAGACGGTGATGGTGTATGACGCCGCGGACCCGCGGACCACCGATTGGCTGGCCGGCGACACCTGGATGGTGAACGCCGGTTTGGCCGCCTGCCCTGCGGCCAGCAGCGCGCCGGCTGGCAGCACCACACCGAGCAGGCTGATCACCGCGATGACGATTGCTCTCCTGACACCCCGCGGCAAACCCGCCACGAGCTTCCCCAGACCCCGCACGCTTACGTCCCCTCTGGCCGGCGATGCCGGCTGTCGTCCACGACCGAAGCGGCCCCGGATCGGACGGGATCAGGCCCGTCCCATCCGGGGCACGAACTGCTAGTTGCTGGTCACGTTGACCGTGATGGTCGCGCCCTTGCACGCATCCTGGTTGGCGGCGTCGTCAAGGAACGTCAGCGTGCCGGTGCCGACCCGGGTGCCCGTGGACTTCGCGGCGACGTTCGTGTTGGACGTATCCGCCGTGACCGTGAACCACGCCGGCAGGCACTTGGCGTCGCTCGTTGCGACGGTGGCGGTGAGAGCGCCCACGACAGTGCTCGAATCGTTGGCGTTGTCCGCGGTGTACGTCACGGCGGTGTTCTGGCCCGGCGTGAGGCCAGCGGCGTACGAGGCGTGCAGGACGACCGTTTGGCCGCCGGCCGACGCCGCGGCGTTACCGGTACCGGTACCGGTGGTGGTCCAGTATGCGATGGCGGCTGTGCCGCCGATGCCGACCAGGCCGACGGTAGCGACAGCGATCGCCGCCTTGCGCTTGAGAGACAGCTTGCTCATGGGAATGCTCCTTCGTGATGGGAGGAACAGCGCGATACGAGCGGCGAAAGCCGAAGACCCCCACTGTTCAGACACTTCGCGGACCCGGATCGGATGATCTTTCAAGCCCGATGCGAAGACTTTTTCAGCCCATCAGGAGCGTGAGAACACGTAGTTGTACCTGTTCTTTTCGAGGGCGCCTCGAAAGCGGTACTTGGATTCCTACGCACCGGTAGGTGCGCGGAAGGGCGGCTCTTAGGCCGCGCCGTGCCGGCGCCCAGAAGAGTTGGGGGCCCTGCGGGCCGAGTAGGTGGTGCCACAGAAGGGCCCGGCGCCAAGGAAGGACGCCGGGCCGTGCGGGCAGGAATTCTCAGCCGAAAGGCGCCTAGAGTGCGGGGGCTACGTCGCTGACGAGGTTGTCCGACGCGGAGTCCATGTGGGCCAGGATCGTCTCGCGCGCCGTGGCGGCATCTCCGGACTCGACCGCGTCCACGATGGCCCGGTGCCGGTCCACGCTCATGTTGCTCGTGGCCCGCTCGAGCCCGGCGAACATGATCGACATGCGGATGGACCCCTCGAGTGACTGCCATTGGTGGAGGAGGGTCTCGTTCCCGGAGAGCCGGCACAGGAGCCGGTGGAAGTCCAGGTCTGCCTCGATCCTGTCCTCGAGGGACCGCCCCGCGGCCTCGTCCATGCGCTCGAGCGCGTCCCGGAGCTCGCCCACGGCCTTGGCCCGGCGCGGCTGCTCGATGAGAGTGCGCGCGGCAAGGGACTCGAGGGCCCCGCGTACCGCGAAGATGTCCCGGATCTCCTTCGCGTCGAGGTGCCGCACGCTCAGCCGGCCGCGCGGGCCCGCCGAGGCCAGGCCCTCCTGCTCGAGCTGCCTCAGGGCCTCGCGGAGCGTCCCCCGGCTGATGCCGAGCATCTCGGAGAGCTCGGTTTCCACGAGGTGCTGGCCCTGCGCGAGCTCCCCCGACGTGATGGCGCGGCGGAGCGCGGCGAGCGCCTGCTCGCGCAGGCTCCGCTTCTCGAGGCCCAGCAGGGATGCTGCAACAGCCATGGGTTCCTCCCCTGGTGTGTCGACTGTCACCCGACAGCCGTTGACACTCATGATAGGGCGGGCGAGGGCCCGAGGACCCCCGCCCGCCGGGTGATTCGGGCGCCCGTCTCAGCCGAGCTCGGCCAGCACCTTCGCGACGATCCGGTCCACGCTGAGCCCGTACTTGGTGTGCAGCGTGGGCAGGGCCCCGGCGTCGAGGAACTCGTCCGGGAGGCCGACCGGGACCACGCGGCGCGTCCGGCCGGCACGGACCAGCGCGGAGGCGACGGTCTCGAACAGGCCGCCCACCACCGTGTGGTTCTCGAGCGTGAGCGCGAGCCGGTCCCCCGCCAGCTCGGCGAGGACGGTGGCCTCGTCGAAGGGCTTGATCGTCGGGGTGTGGACGACGGCGACGTCCACCTTGTGCTTCTCGAGCTCGGCCGCCGCCTGGAGCGCCCGCATGGTCATGAGCCCCGAGGAGACGAACACGACGTCGTTGCCCCCGCGCAGGACCTTGGCCTTGCCGAGCTCGAACTCGTAGTCGTACTCGTCCAGGACGGTGGGCACCTTGCCCCGCAGGAGGCGCAGGTAGGTGGGCCCGTCCGAGGCCGCGAGCTGCGGGACGGCGGCGGCGATGTCCACCGAGTCGCAGGGGTCCACGATGGTCAGGTTGGGCATGCCGCGGAAGATCGCCATGTCCTCCGTGGCCTGGTGCGAGGGCCCGTACCCGGTGGTCAGGCCCGGCAGTCCGCCGACGATGTTGACGTTCAGGTTCGGCTCGGCGATGTCGAGGCAGATGAAGTCGTACGCGCGCCGGGCCGCGAAGACCGAGTAGGTCGAGGCGAACGGCACGAGGCCGGCCTCCGCCATGCCCGCGGCCGCCCCGAAGAGCAGCTGCTCCGCCATGCCCATCTGGAAGAACTTCTCCGGGTGGGCCTCGGCGAAGATGTGCATGTCCGTGTACTTGCCCAGGTCCGCAGTGAGGCCTACGATCCGCGGGTCGGCCTCGGCGGCCGCGGCGAGCGCGTGCCCGAACGGCGCCGGGGCCGTCTTCTGGCCCGGGTCCGCGAAGGAGGCGATCATCGCCGAGGTCTTCAGCTTCGGTGCTGCGCCCGTTGCCACTGCTGCCGTGCTCATGCCTTCTCCTCCTGGCTGCCGCGCTGGCCGGCCGCTTCCTGGCCGGCCGCTTCCTGCCGGGCGGCCCAGCCCGCCTCGAGCTGCTCGTTGCAGATTGCCCACTCGTGCTCCTCGATGCGCATGAAGTGCGCCTTCTCGCGCTGCTCGAGCAGCGGCACGCCGCGCCCCACCTTCGTGTCGCAGAGCACGACGGCGGGTGCGCCCTCGCCGTCGTCCGTCACCGCGGAACCCTGCCCGGCGGCGTCGAACGCCTCGAGGAGGGCGCCGACGTCGTTGCCGTCCACGCGGAACACGCGCCACCCGCACGCGGCCCACTTGTCCGCGACCGGCTCGGTGCGCAGCACGCCCGCGGTCGCGCCGTCGGCCTGGAGTGCGTTGATGTCCACGACGGCGGTGAGCCGGCCGAGGCGGTGGTGCGCGGCGCCCATGGCGGCCTCCCACGTGGACCCCTCGTCGAGCTCGCCGTCGGAGAGGAAGTTGATCACCCGGGCGGCGTTGCCGCGGTAGCGAAGCCCGAGCGCGAGCCCGACCGCGACCGTGAGACCGTGCCCGAGCGAGCCGCCCGAGATCTCCATGCCCGGGGTGTAGGTGGACATGCCGGACATCGGCAGGCGCGAGCCGTCCGAGCCGTAGGTCTCGAGCTCCTCGACCGGGATGGTCCCGGCCTCGGCGAGCGCCGCGTAGAGCCCGATCGCGTAGTGGCCGGTGGAGAGGAGGAACCGGTCGCGGTCCTCCCATGCGGGGTCCTCGGGGCGGAAGCGGAGCTGGTCCGTGTACACGGTGGCCAGGATGTCTGCGGCGCCGAGGGCCTGGCCCACGTAGCCCTGGCCCTGGACCTCGCCCATGAAGAGGGCGTGGCGGCGGATCCTGTGCGCGGCGGCCTCGACGGCGGCGCGGCGCTCGGCCATGCCTGCGGGGGTGCGGGTCTCGAGTGTCGATGAGGTCATCGGTGGAGTCTTCCTCGGTTCCTTCAGTGGTTGTGCGCCGGGGCGGGCGTCTGGGACGAGGCCAGCTCGGCGGCCTCACGCTCGCGGCGGCCCCAGGTCTCGCGGGTCACGAGCGCGGCCCAGAGGCCGATCGCGCCGTAGGCGCTGAAGAGCAGGGCAGGCCCGAGCCAGCCGAAGCTGACGAACAGCAGGGTGGTGATGAACGGCGTGAAGCCGGAAACCATGGCGGAGATCTGGTACGCGAGCGAGGCGCCCGAGGAGCGGGTCTTGGCCTGGAACAGCTCGGGGAACCAGGCGCCCTGGGCGCCCGCGAGGGAGTTCTGGCAGATGGCGTAGGCGATCACGATCGTGGCCACGATGAACAGGAACATACCGGTGTTGACCAGCAGGAACATCGGCACGCCGAACAGCACGGCGAAGGCGCAGGACCACACGTACACCGGGCGGCGGCCCACCTTGTCCGTCAGGGCGCCCCACTTCCAGGTGGCGATGATGCCGACGGCGGAGGCGATGCACAGGGCGATGAGCGTCTGGTTCTTGTCCGCGAGCTTGGACGAGTTGATGTAGGAGATCATGTACGTGATCGACACGGCGTAGCCGGCCGTCTCCGCGATGCGCAGGCCGATGCCGCGCACGATGTTGCGCCAGTCCTCGCGGATCACCTGGCTGATGGGGGACTTGGCGATCTCGCCGCGGTCCCTGACGTCCTCGAACACGGGCGACTCGGGGACCTTGGACCGGATGATGAGGCCCACGATGACGAGCGCGAGGCTCGCGAGGAACGGGATGCGCCAGGCCCACTCGTCGCCGAGGTGGACGCTGAAGAGGAACACGAGGTTGGCCAGCAGCAGCCCCACGGGGAAGCCGGCCTGCACGATGCCGGTCACGGCGCCCTTGCGCCGCCAGGGGGCGTGCTCGTAGCTCATGAGGATCGCGCCGCCCCACTCGGCACCGAACGCGAGGCCCTGGATGATCCGGACGGCAACGAGCAGCACGGGGGCGAGGATGCCCACCGCGGCGTAGGTGGGCAGCAGCCCGATCGCGAACGTCGCGAGGCCCATGATGATGAGCGAGGTCACCAGGACGGGCTTGCGGCCCAGGCGGTCACCGAGGTGGCCGCCGATGATGCCGCCGAGCGGGCGGGCGGCGAAGCCGACGCCGAGCGTGGCGAACGAGGCCAGCGTTCCCGTGACCGGATCGGCGCCGGGGAAGAAGGCGTGGTTGAAGTAGAGGGCTGCCGCGGTGCCGAAGCCGATGAAGTCGTAGGTCTCGATGACGGCCCCGACGGCAGAGCCGACGGCGACGCGCTTGGCGTCCTTCGTGCCGTGGACCGGGCCGCGCATGGCCAGAGCCTCGTTGCTCATTGCGTTCCTTCCGGAGTGGGTTCTCTGACTGCCGCCGTCCCTGTTGACAGTCGACATGATATGCCAGTGTGCTTCGCGTCACCTCGCACTGTCAACAGTCGACGCTCGAGGTTGACTGTCGACAACGATTCCCCCTACCGTGGTTGACGTCACACCACAGCTCCATCCCCTGGAGGGACATCGATGTTCCACGACCGACTCGGCTGCTCGTCGATCAGCTTCCGGCACCTGCCGCTCACCGAGGCCCTGGCCACCATGGCCGGGCTCGGCTTCGAGGAGATCGACCTCGGCGCGCTGCCCGGCGTGTGCGACCACGTCCGGTTCGAGATCACCGATGCGGACATCGCGGAGGTTGCGGCCCGCGTGGCGGACTCGGGCCTGCGCGTCCGCTCGGTCAACGGGGACATCGGCGACCTCAATGCGACGCTCGACGGCGCACGGCTGGCCGCGCGGGCCGCACATCTCGACCGCCTGCTCACCCTGACCCGCGCGGTCGGGGCGGAGGCGCTCGTGCTCCCCTGCGGTGCCCTGGACCCGCAGCCGGTCCAGAGCCTCGGCGAGGACATCGACCTCGTGGCCCAGCAGCTCGCGGTGGCCGGCGAGCGCGCGGCTGCGTTCGGCGTCGGGCTCTGGACCGAGTCCCTGCACTACTACCGCCTGTGCGGGACCCTCGACCGCGCCCTAGCCCTCGCGGACCGGCTCGCGGGCACCCGGGTGCGGCACGTCGTCGACCTCTCCCACGTTGTCGCCTCGGGCAGCCGGCCCGAGCAGGCCATAGGCGCCCTCGCCGGCCGGATCGCCCACGTCCACCTCCGCGACGCGGTGCCCGGGAACATCAACCTCAGCATCGGCAATGGCTCCGTGGACTTCGCCGGCGCCCTCGCCGCACTGCGCGGGGCCGGCTTCCACGGGCACTTCTCGCTCGAGCTCGAGGCCCACGACCTCACGCACGAGGAGCGGCCTGCGGCCGCGGCCAAGGCCGCGAGCTTCATCTCCGACCTCATCTAGACCCCGCCACGACCTCACTGAGCAGAACAGAAGGAACCACCATGAGCAGCATCCAGCGCACCGCCGTCCTCACCGGCGCCACCTCCGAGAAGGGCATCGGCCTCGCCACCGCCCGCCGCTATGCCCGCGAGGGCTGGGGCGTGGTCATCCTGGACCTCGACGGCGAGAAGTCCGCGAAGACCGCCCAGGACATCGCGAACGAGTTCAATGTCCCCGCGTTCGGCCACCAGATCGACGTCGCGGACGAGGCCTCGGTCGCCGCCGCGGCCGGCGCCGTGGCCGCCGAGGTCGCCGCCGGCCGCCTGCCCGTGGTCGGGGCACTCGCCAACATCGCCGGCATCACCTCGCCCGTGCCGTTCCTCGAGACGGACCTCGCCCTGTGGAACAAGGTCATGGCGGTCAATGCCACCGGCACCTACCTCGTCACCAAGGCGTTCCTGCCTGCCATGATCGAGGCCGGCTGGGGCCGGATCGTGAACATGTCCTCCGTCTCCGCCCAGCGCGGCGGCGGCGTGTTCGGAAAGGTCCCCTACTCCGCCGCCAAGGCCGCCATCCTCGGCTTCACCAAGGCCCTGGCCCGCGAGATCGCCCCGAGCGGCATCACCGTCAACGCCATCACCCCCGGCGCCGTGGACACCAACATCCGCGTGGGCAGCACCGAGGAGCAGGAGGCCGCGATCGCCCGCGACATCCCGCTCGGCCGCACCGCCACGACCGAGGAGATCGCCTCCGTCATCACGTGGCTCTCCTCCGACGGCGCCTCCTACCTCACGGGCACCACGGTGGACATCAACGGCGGCAGCCACATCCACTGACCCCGGGCGGTCAGGTCGAGCGGGGTTTCGACTCCGCTCAACCACCACCGGGTCCCGACTCCGCTCAACCAACGCCCATCAGGAAGATTCCATGACGCGCATCTCCAACGATCCCGCGGACTTCGCCGACGAGGCCCTCGCAGGCTTCTGCGACGTGCACGCGGGCCTGGTCCGCCAGGTGCCCGGCGGGGCGGTCCGCCGGCGCCGCCCCGCCCAGCCCAAGGTCGCCGTGCTCGTGGGCGGCGGCTCGGGCCACTACCCCGCCTTCGCCGGGCTGACCGGCGCGGGCTTCGCCGACGGCGCCGTGGTGGGCAACATCTTCACCTCGCCATCGGCCCAGCAGGCCTGCACCGTGGCCCGCGCGGCCGAGTCCGGCGCCGGCGTCGTCTTCACCTACGGCAACTATGCCGGGGACGTGATGAACTTCGGGCTGGCCTCCGAGCGCCTCGCCGCCGAGGGCATCAGGGCCGAGAACGTGCTCGTGACGGACGACGTCGCGTCCGCCCCGCCCGCCGAGGCCGAGCGCCGCCGCGGGATCGCCGGGGACTTCGTGGTCTTCAAGGCCATGGGCGCGGCCGCCGAGGCCGGCCTGGGACTCGACGAGGTGGTGCGGATCGGCCGCAAGGCCAACGAGCGTACCCGCACCCTCGGCACCGCCTTCTCCGGGTGCACCTTCCCCGGCGCCGACGCTCCCCTGTTCAGCCTCCCCGAGGGACACATGGGCCTCGGGCTCGGCATCCACGGCGAGCCCGGCCTGCGGGACGTCCCGCTGCCCTCGGCCGCGGAACTCGGCCGCGCCCTCGTCGAGGGCGTCCTCGCAGAGGCCCCGGCGGACGTCTCCGAGGTCGCCATCTCCGGTGGCGGTGGGGCGCGCATCGCCGTCATCCTCAACGGGCTCGGCTCAACCAAGCACGAGGAGCTCTTCGTGCTGTGGGGCACCGTCGCGCCCCTGCTGCGCGAGGCCGGGTACGAGATCGTGGCCCCCGAGGTCGGCGAGCTCGTCACGAGCCTGGACATGGCCGGCGTCTCGCTGACCCTGACGTGGCTCGACGAGGAGCTCGAGGAGCTCTGGCTGGCCCCCGCGGAGACGCCCGCGTTCCGGCGCGGGTCCGTCGCCGCCACCTCCGCCGTGGAGTCCGCGCACGACGACGGCGGGCCGGCCGCCGCCGCCGAGGCACCGCCGTCGTCCGAGGCCTCGCGCGAGTACGCTGCCGCGGTCGTCGCGGCGCTCGACGCCGCCTCCAGCCGGCTCGCGGAGCTCGAGGCGGATTTGGGGGCGATGGACGCGGTCGCGGGCGACGGCGACCACGGCCGCGGCATGGTCCGCGGCGCCGGGGCCGCCGTGGCCGCGGCGCGCGAGGCGCTCCAAGCCGGACGCGGGGCCGGGTCCGTGCTGGCCGCGGCCGGGGACGCTTGGGCCGACCGCGCCGGCGGGACCTCCGGAGTCCTGTGGGGCGCGGGGCTCCGTGCCTGGGGCGAGTCGACCGGAGACCTCGACGCACCCCGCGCCGGGGGTGTGGCGTCCGGGATCTCAGCCTTCGCCGCTCGGATCGCGGCCCTCGGCGGGGCCCAGCCCGGCGACAAGACGCTCGTCGACGCCTTGGTGCCCTTCGAGGAGGAGCTGCGCGGCGCCGTCGTGCGCGGGGAGAGCCTCGCGGAGGCATGGGACGGTGCGTGCCGGGCGGCGGAGTCCGCCGCCGCGGCGACCGCCGGGCTCCGGCCGCTCAAGGGCCGCGCTCGTCCGCTCGCCGAGAAGAGCGTGGGGACCCCGGATCCCGGCGCGACGTCCCTCGCCGCCGTATTCGCCGCGCTGGGGCCGGCCATCGTTTCAGCTACCCCTCAGGAGGTGTCCGCATGAGCGGCCAGACTACGGGATCCGCAGCGGACGGCCTGCGCATCGTCCTCGGCTCGGACGAGGCCGGGGTGGACTACAAGGAGGCCCTGCGCAAGGACCTCGAGGCGGACGGGCGGGTGGCCGAGGTGATCGACATCGGCGTGCACCGTGAGGACGAGGACTTCGCCCGCCCCTACCCCTATGTGGGGATCGCGGCCGGGCAGCTGATCAGCGAGGGCAAGGCGGACCGGGCGCTCCTGTTCTGCGGGACCGGGCTCGGCGTGGCCATCGCCGCGAACAAGGTCCCCGGGATCCGGGCCGCGACCGCGCACGACTCGTTTTCCGTGGAGCGCTCGATCCTGTCCAACAACTGCCAGGTCCTCACGATGGGCCAGCGGGTCGTGGGGCTCGAGCTCGCGCGGCGCCTCGCCAAGGAGTGGATCGGGTACACGTTCGACCCGTCCTCGGCCTCCGCCGCCAAGGTCCAAGTGCTCAGCGACTACGAGGGCTGCTGACCGCGTCTGGGCGTCACCCCACTTCGGCGGGGCGCCGGGGGTCTGCGGCGTACTCAGACCAGCCGCCCACGTAGAGACGCCCGCGGCCGAACCCCGCGTGCTCGAGGGCCAGAAGGTTGTGGCACGCGGTGATGCCGGAGCCGCAATAGGACACCACTGCTGCCCCGTCCTCGACCCCCGCCGCCGCGAACGCCGCCCGGACCTCGTCGACGGGGCGCAGCCGCCCGGCAGGCGTGAGGTTCGCACGGCAGGGGACGTTCAGAGCCCCGGGGATGTGCCCGGCCCGTGGATCAGTGGGCAGCTGCAGGCTGCCGTCAAAACGGTCGCGGTTGCGCGCATCCACGACGGTGCCCGTCCCGGCCGCGACCTCATCGAGCTGGGCGAGCAGGGCGTTGGGCCACGGGCAGGGCGTGAAGGTTGCCGGGGCGGGCTCCACGGGCGCCGTCTCGAGCGGCCCAGCCCAGGCGGCGAGTCCTCCGTCCAGGAGGGCCGCCCTGCCCCCGAGCGCACGCAGCATCCACACGAGACGGGCGGCGATCACTCCCCCGGCATCGTCATAGGCCACGACCGTCGTGCCGTCGCCGATACCAAGCGAAGACATCCCCCGCGCGAACACCTCCGGGTCGGGAAGGGGGTTCAGCCCGTGCGGCCCGGACTCCCCCGACAGCCACGCATCGAGGTCCACGAACACCGCGCCGGGAAGGTGCCCGGCATCGTAGGCCGCGCGGCCGGACGTGCCGTCGAGGTACCAGCGGGCGTCCGCGACGACGACGCCCCCTCTGTGCGCAGCCAGCCACGCCGCGTCGACGAACGGGGGCAGGTCCCGGGCTGAGGGGCTGGTCATGTCGTGCACGATAGCCCGTCGGTCCACCATGCGAGCATGATGTCTCATCATGTGGACCTACGGCTGTGGCCGCGCCAGCCCGGTGCGCGGTTGCACGGTGCTGACGCGGCCATGCCTGCGCCCGTCGGGGCTACGAGGACGGGACCTTGCTCACGAAGTCTGTCGTGTAGGTCTTGGACAGATCGATGGAGCCGCCCTTGCCCTTGACGTTGCTCGAGTAGCTGTCCAGGATCCGGAGCACGTTCTTGGCGCCGTCGGCATCCATGATGCCGTCCTTGGTGAACATCGCCTTGGTGTCCGCGATCGACTTCTCGTACAGGTCTGCCCCCGCGTTCGCGTACTCCTTGGGCATCTTCGCAGCGATCTCGGCGGCGCTGTGGCCATTGATGAAGCGCAGGGCCCCGACGAACGCGTTGGCGACCTTCTGGACGGTCTTGGGGTTCTTCTGCACGAAGTCGCAGGACATGTATACGGACGCGGCCGGGTAGAGCCCCCCGAGCGCAGCCTTCGTGCCCTCCTCGGTGCGCATGTCCACCATGACTTTGCCCTTGCCGGTCGTGACGAGCTGGGCGATGGTCGGGTCCGTGGTCATGCCGGCGTCGATGCCGCCGTTGTCCATCGCAGCGATGAACGTCTGCCCGGCGCCGACCTTGGCCGGGGTGTAGGCCTTGACGCCCGCCTGGCCCGCGAGCGCCTGGGTCAGGAAGTCGGTCGAGGACCCGAGCGAGGTGATGCCGAGGTTCCTGCCCTCGAAGTCCTTCGGGCTCTTGATCGCGCCCGCCTTCGAGGACGCGACGACCTCGGCCTCGCCGGGGATGTTCGCCAGCTGCACCACGGAGGTGATGCACTGGTTCTTGGCCGCGAGGTCGATCGTGTGGTCGTAGAAGCCGACCACGGCCTGGGCGTTGCCCGTGAGGAGCGAGTTCTCGGCGGTGGCACCTGACTGCTCGCCAAGCAGGTTGACCTTCACGCCTTCCTTCTCGAAGTAGCCCAGACCCTCGGTGAGCTTGGCCGGGAGATAGATGACCTTCTCGAGGCCGCCCACGATGATGTTGACCTCGGGTGCCTCCTGGGAGTCGACGGCGGCGGAGCGCGAGTCGCGGCAGCCGCTGAGGCCGGCGGCGAGCCCGAGAGCGAGCAGCGCCGCCCCCGCCTGGGCCATCCGGCGCTTGGTGGTGGTCTTCATGTCGTCAGATTCCTTCCGTGTGGGCCTGGGCCTGGGAGGGCCGCCAGGTGAGGAGCTTGTTCTCGAGCGCGGTGATGAGGGACTCGGCGAGGAGCGCCACGACGGTGACGATGATCATGCCGGCGTAGATGCCCGCGGAATCGAAGGTGCCCTGGGCGTTGGCGATGAGCATGCCCATGCCGTGCTTGGCGCCGGCGTACTCGCCGACGATCGCGCCGATGAGCGCGAACCCGAAGGCGGTGTGCAGCGAGGAGAGGATCCAGGTGGTCGCGCTGGGGAGCACGATCGAGGTGAGGATCTTGCGCTTGCTCGCCCCGAGGATGCGGGCGTTGTTGACCACGTTGCCGTCCACCTCGCGGGCGCCGGTGAAGGCGTTGAAGAACACCGCGAAGAACACGAGGACCACCACCGTCGCCACCTTGGAGCTGATCCCGAACCCGAACCAGATGATGAACAGTGCGGCCAGGACGATGCGCGGGACAGCGTTCGCGGCCTTGATGAACGGCGAGAAGACCCGGGCCATGTAGCGGCTGCGCCCGAGCAGGACGCCGAGCACGATGCCGGCGACGGTGCCGATCGCGAACCCGACCGTGGCCTCGAGCACGGTGTACCCGATGTTCTCCCAGACGCTGCCGAACTGCGTCCCGGAGGTGAACCACTGGACGAGCCGGTCCCAGATGAGCGAGGGCTTGGAGTAGAAGAACTCGTCGATGAGGAACGTCGCGGTGAGCTCCCAGGATCCGAGCCAGAGCGCCACGATGAGGGCGCGCAGGCCCCACACGCGCAGCGCGTCGGCGCGCTGGGCCTTCCGGGCCGTGGCGAGGAGCGCCGCCTCCTTCTCGGCGCTCAGCATTCCGGCCGCGCGGGCACCCGGCTGGGTCGTGGGCGGGGTGGTCATGGTGCTCACTTCTCTCCTCGGGCCGGGACCGGGTTGCCGGCGGCGGCACGCGCCAGCTCCACCTCTTCGCGCAGGCTCTCCCACACGCGGCGGTACAGGTCGAGGAAGTCCTCGGTGAGGCGGACCTCCTCGACGTTGCGGGGGCGGGGCAGGTCGACGCGGAAGTCGGCCTTGATGGTGGCGGGGCTCGCGGTCATGACGACCACGCGGTCGGCGAGCGCGATGGCCTCCTCGAGGTCGTGGGTGACGAACACGACCGCGGCGTCGCTCTCGCCCCACAGGCGCAGGAGTTCCTGCTGCATGAGCTGGCGGGTCTGCACGTCCAGTGCGCTGAAGGGCTCGTCCATGAGCATGATCTCGGGCTCGTTGACGAGGGTCTGGGCCAGGGCCACACGCTTGCGCATGCCGCCGGAGAGCTGGTGCGGGTAGTAGGACTCGAACCGGCCCAGGCCCACGCGCTCGACCCATTCGCGGGCCTGGCTCCGGGCCGCTGCCTTGGGCGCGCCGCGGTACTCGGGCCCGGAGGCGACGTTGTCCAGGACGGTCTTCCACGGCAGGGTCGCGTCCGCCTGGAACATGTACCCGATGCCCTTCGGAATGCCCGTGACGCGCTCGCCGCGGACGTAGGTCTCGCCCTCAGAGGCAGGGGCGAGGCCTGAGATGAGGGAGAGGGTCGTGGACTTCCCGCACCCGGTCGGGCCGACGACGGCGACGAACTCGCCGGGTGCGATGGAGAGGGTCACGTCCCGGATGGCGGTGTGGATCCCGCCGCCGTTCTTGGGGAACCTCTTGGTGGCGGCCCTCAATTCGATGAGGGGCGCCGCGGGGGCAGTCATGGGGACTCCTTCGTCTCTGCGCTGCCGTGCCGGCGACGCTGTGCCGCCGGTCACGTGGTGTGTGCCACAGACGCTACGAAGGGCTGAGAGGTCGCGTCTCGCTTTGCCGCATTGGCAGCGAAGAACCCGTTCTTCCCCTTCTGCGCATTGTGCTCACCGGCCGGTGGCACGCGCCCTCCCGAGTCCCTACTGTGGCCGGTGTGCAGACAACGGACACGGTGGTCCCCGTTCCCGGCGACCGCCGGGTCCCCAGACGCCGCGGGATCGCCTTCTCGACCCGCATGATGGCGCTCCAGCTTGGCGTCGTCGTGCTCGTCGTGGTGCTCACTGCGGGCATCTACGGGTGGCTGTCCTACCAGCGGCTCGTCGCCGAGATCGGTTCGAAGGCGCTCGCCGTGGCGCAGAGCGTCGCGGTTGAGGACGCCGTGCAGGACTCGCTCGCCGCGGCAGCGACGGCCGGGACCACGCCGGCGAACGCGGCCCTGCGGGACGGGGCCGTGCAGCGGCTCGCCGAGGCCCTCCGGGACCGCACTGACTCCCTGTTCGTGGTCATCACCGACCGGCGCGGGAAGCGCTGGTCCCACCCCGACCCGACCAGGCTCGGCGAGACCGTGTCCACGAGCCCCGAGGAGGCCCTCGCCGGCCGCGAGGTGACCACGCTCGAGACCGGCACGCTCGGGCCGTCGGTGCGGGCGAAGGTCCCCGTGTGGGCCCCGGACGGCCGCACCGTGGTGGGTGAGGTCAGCGTCGGATTCTCCACCGACGACGTCGCCGAGGCCCTCGCCGGCGCGCTCCCGCCGATCCTCGCCGTGGCGGCGCTCGCCGTCGTCACCGGCGGGACCGGCACCGCGCTGCTGAGCCGGCGGCTGCGCTCCGACACCCTCGGCCTCGAGCCCGCCGAGGTCGGCGAGCTCGTCCAGGACCAGGCCGTGGTGCTCTACGGGGTGAGCGAGGGCGTGATCGGGGTCGGCGAGGACGGCCGGGTCACCATCTGCAACGACCGCGCCCGCCGCCTGCTCGGACTCACCGATCCGGCGGGCCGCACCCTCGCGGACCTCGGCCTCCCGCCGCGCGTCCTCGCTCTCCTGGATGCCGCGGACGACGCCGCGCGCCCGGGTGTGCAGGTCGTGGCCGGCGGGTCGGTGCTCATCGTCACGGCGAAGCGGGTCACGCGCGGCGGCCGCAAGCTCGGCTGGGTGGTGGTGGTCCGGGACCGCACCGACGTCGAGGCGCTCAGCCGCCAGCTCGACGCGGTGGGTGCGCTCTCGACGGCCCTGCGGGCGCAGCGGCACGAGTTCGCCAATCGGCTGCACGCGATCTCCGGCTTCCTGCGGATCGGACGGCACGCCGAGGCCACCGAGTACCTCGACGAGGCGCTCAGGTCAGGGCCGCTGAAGTACCCTGTGGACTTCGCGGGCACGCTCGAGGACCCGTTCCTGCAGGCGTTCCTGGGCGCGAAGGCCATGCGCTCGGCGGAGATGGGCGTGCCGCTGCGGCTCGGCGGGGCGACGCTCATCGAGGGCAGGGTCTCGGACCCGCAGGACGTGACGACCGTGCTCGGCAACCTCGTGGACAACGCCGTCACCGCCGCCGTCCGGGGAATGGCCGGGGAGCGGTGGGCTGAGGTCGAGCTGCTCAGCGACGCGGCCACCCTGTACGTGACGGTCTCCGACTCCGGGGACGGGCTCGCCGGGGCAGACGCCGAGGAGCTCTTCGCGGAGGGCTACTCGACCGCAGCCGGTGCCCGCGACCAGGCCGGGAGGGGCGAGGGCTTCGGCCTCTCCCTCTCGCGGCAGATCGCCCGGAGCCTGGGGGGTGACCTGTGGGTCCTCTCCCCCGGCGACGCAGGGGGGCCGGGGGCGGTGTTCTGCGCCCGGCTGCCCGGGGTCCTGGACGCCGGCGCGGACGCTTCGGCCGGCGCGGGGACCGGATCCGGGACCGAGGAGGGCGCATGAGCGAGGACCTGCGCGTCCTGATCGTCGACGACGACTTCCGCGTGGCCAGGCTGCACGCCGAGTATGTCGGCTCGGCCCCCGGCTTCACGGCGCTGGACCCGGTGGGCACGGGGACCGCCGCGGTCGAGGCGGCCCGCGCATTCGGGCCGGACCTCGTGCTCGTGGACGTGTACCTGCCCGACGCGAGCGGGATCGATATCCTCCCCGAGCTCGACGTGGACGCGTTCGTGCTGAGCGCCGCCTCGGATGCGGCCTCGATCGCCCGGGCCTTCCGGCGCGGTGCCCTCGGCTACCTCATCAAGCCGTTCACCCAGAAGCAGCTCACCGAGCGCCTGCGCGGCTACTCGCGCTACCGCCGTGTCCTCGAGTCCACCCCGGACCTCACGCAGGACACTGTGGACCGGGCCCGCCGGCACCTCCTGCCGGCGGCGGTCCAGCTCACCAAGTCCCGGACCGTGACGGAGGGCGCGGTGCTCGACGCGCTCGGCTCGGCGCCCGCGCCCCTGACGGCGGTGGACGTCGCCGCCGCGGTGGGCATCTCCCGAGCCACCGCGCAGCGGCACCTCTCGGCGCTCGTGGACGAGGGCGCTGTGGAGATGGGCCTGCGCTACGGCAGCACCGGACGCCCCGAGCACCGGTACAGCCAGCGCCGGGAGTGAGGAAGGCTCCTAGTCCTCCTGGCCGTGGAAGGGCGGATCGTCGCTCGCGTCGCTGTTGAGGTCCGCGTCCGGGACGTCGAAGCCCGCCATGGCCTTGTCGACATCGGAGTTGTCGCGCGGCACATTGTCCTTCTGGGCCCGGATCCCCTGCGCCTGCTCGCGGATGAGCTGCTCCTCCTCGCTGAAGCGGATGTCATTGGCCTGGTCGCCCGAGTCGCGGGGCTCGAGATCCGGGTTCCCGGTCTTGTAGTCGTTCTCGTGGAGGTTCGCGGTCTGGTCGATGTCTGGGTTCTCAGTCATGCCGCACCTGTACCCGGCGGCGGAGGCCGTCAATCTGGCCTGCGTCAGCCGCGCGCACGCGGGTAGGACTGACCTTGACCCTGCCCCGCCGCCAAGGAGAACACCGATGAACCTGTTGGACGACGCCGTCAGCCGGCTCGAGCGCTGGGAGTTCCTCGACCGGGTGGCCGAGCCCGTGCGGAAGGCGGCCCACGCCCTCGTCAAGCCTCGTGCGGTCCGCAACGCGCTCAGCGGCATCCCCACCGGCCACCCCCTGCACGCCGTCCTCACCGACGTTCCGATCGGAGCCTGGAGCATGGCGGCCCTGCTCGATGTGAAGGCCCTCCTCGAGGGGCCGGGCGGCCGCGGCACCGAGGCCGCCGCCGACCTGCTCGTCGCGGCCGGCCTCGCAGCCGCCGTGCCGACCGCCGCCGCGGGCCTCAACGACTGGTCGGACACCTACGGTCCCACCGAGCGCGTGGGCCTGGTCCACGCCGCGGCGAACACCGCCGCACTCGGGCTCTACGCCGCCTCCCTCGCCGCCCGCCGCGCAGGACGCCGCCCCGCCGGCCGCGCGCTCGGCCTCGCCGGGCTCGGGGTGCTGACAGTGGGCGGGTACCTCGGCGGCCACCTCACCTACTCCAAGGGCGTCAAGGTCAGCCACACCGCCTACCACGAGGGCCCGCTCGACTGGGAGGACCTCCTCGGCGAGGACGAGCTCGAGGGAGGGGCGCCGAAGGTGGTCCAGCTCGGCGAGATCCCGCTGCTCGTGATGCGCGACGGCGGGCGCATCGTCGCGCTCGACAACATCTGCACGCATGCGGGCGGCCCCCTGAACGAGGGGACGTTCGAGGGCGGCTGCGTCACCTGCCCGTGGCACGGCAGCCAGTTCCGCCTCGCCGACGGCGCCCCCGTGCTCGGCCCCGCGAGCGCGCCGCAGCCGAGCTACGAGACCCGCGTCCGGGACGGCCGCGTGCAGGTCCGCGCCAAGAAGTAGGGCCTCCCGGCGCTCAGCCGGTCTTGCGGGTGCGCCGCTTGGGGGGCGCCTTCTCCTCCTGAGGCGACCCCTCGGCGTCGTCCTTCACCGCCTTCTTCGCGCGGCTCCGGGTGGCCGCGGACGCCTTGGCGCCCGCGGACTCCTTCGCGCCGCCGGCGGCCTTGCGGCGGCTCTCGACGCTGCGGCGGAGGGCCTCCATGAGGTCCAGGACCTCCGCGCCCTCGCCCTCCTCGGCCGGGGCGCCGAACGTCTCCTCGGTGTCCACGGCGTCCCCCTTGGCGAGCTTCGCCTCGACCAGCTGGGTCAGCTGGGCCTGGTACTCGTCGGTGAACTGCTCGGGCTCGAAGTCGGAGGAGAGGCTCTCCACGAGGGAGGAGGACATCTTGAGCTCCTTGTCCGAGATCTTCACCTCGGTGTCCTCGAGCACGGGGAACGCGGCCTCGCGCACCTCGTCGGGCCACAGCAGCGCCTGCAGGACCATGACGTCCCCGCGCACTCGGAGCGCTCCCAGGCGGGACTTCTGCCGCAGGGCGAACTTCACGACGGCGGTCAGCTCGGTCTGCTCGAGGGTGCGCCGCAGGAGCTGGTACGGCTTCACACCGACCTTCTCGGGCTCGAGGTAGTAGCTCTTCTCGAAGTACATGGGGTCGATCTGCGTATCGGGCACGAACTCGACCACCTCAATCTCCCGGCTGCGCTCCACCGGCAGGGACTTCAGGTCCTCATCGGTGAGGACCACCGTGTGGCCGCCCTCCTCGTACGCCTTGTCGATGTCCGCGTACTCGACGACCTCGCCGCACACCTCGCAGCGGCGCTGGTAGCGGATGCGCCCCCGGTCCTTGTCGTGGACCTGGTGCAGCTTGAGGTCGTGGTCCTCGGTGGCGCTGTAGACCTTCACGGGCACGCTGACCAGGCCGAAGCTGATGGCGCCCTTCCAGATAGACCGCATGAGCCCAGTGAACCGCACATTCCACACGATGGATAGGTCCTCGGCCCCCGCGCGGCGCGGACAACGGGCCCTTGTCCCCTTGGCGCCCCGGCCAGCGGCGCCGCACCGTGGGAGCAGCTTCACACCTGCCGACACCGTCCACCGAAGGAGCAGCCGTGAACGTCCTCATCGCCTATGCGAGCAAGCACGGGGCCACCGAGGAGATCGCCGAGCGGATCGGCTCGACGCTCACCGCGGAGGGCTTCGCCGCCACCGTCAGAGCCGTCGCGGACGTCGACGACGTCAGCCACTTCGACGCGGTCGTCCTCGGCAGCGCCGCGTACGCGTCCCACTGGATGCACGAGGCCAACGCCTTCGCCAGGCGGCACCACACGTCCCTGGCCCAGCGGCCCGTCTGGCTCTTCGCGAGCGGCCCCCTCGGCGAGGAGAAGGTGGACAAGCAGGGCCGGGACGTCCGAGAGCACAGCGAGCCCCGGGAGTTCGAGAAGTTCGCCGACCTGCTGGGCGTCCGCGGCGACCATGTCTTCTTCGGCAAGTGGGACCCGGACTCCGAGCCCGTGGGGCTCATGGAGAAGGTCATGGACCACCTGCCCGGGCATCCCCGCGAGGCGCTGCCCGCCGGCGATTTCCGCGACTGGGACGAGGTCGAGGCCTGGGCGCACGGCATCGCCGAGGAGCTGCGGGCCGGGTAGGTCTGGGCCGGCGCCGGAGGCCAGGGCCGGCGCCGCTCGGGGGCTGGTGCCGATCGAGACCCGCTCCGGACCCGCTCGGATATGGCGGCTGCGTCCCAGACGTGCGCGGGAACGAGGTGAGGGGCGAACGAGGTGAGGGAGATGCGGGAGGGCCTCCCGGTGCGGCACGGGCTGGGGCACGGGACCGTGGCCTCCCTGACAGCCGCCGCGGCCCTCCTGCTGGCCTCTGGCGCCGGGCTTGCGGCCGGGCCGGCCCGGTATGCCCTGTCGCAGTCGGTCTTGGTCTCCCGGGGCGCTGACGCGGCGAACCTGATCGCCGTGCTCTTGGTGGCGGCTGCCCCGTGGCTGGCGCGGCGCAGCTCGCTGGCGGCGCTCCTGCTGTGGCCCGGTGCGCTGTTCTACGTGGCCTACGCCTGCCTCCCGTACCTCATCGGGGCGCCGTTCACGCCTCTGCTCTTCGCCCATGTCGTGGCGTTCCTCGCCGCCGCCTACGCCTTGGCGTCCTTGGCGACCGGGATCGACGGGACGGCGCTGCGCGAGCACTTCGCCGTGGCGCCGGCCAGGGCGGTGGGGGCAATCTTGGCGGTCATCGGGGTGCTCGCCTATGCCGGGCTCCTCTCCACCGCGATCGGTGCCTTCGGCAACGGCGCGACCGAGGCGGCCTGGCGCGGGCACTGGGCCGCCGACTGGATCCTGGGCACCCCGGCGCTCATCACGGGTGGGGTCCTGCTGTGGGCCAGACTCCCCTTCGGCTACACGGTGGCTCCAGGGCTGCTGCTGGTCTCCGCGCTCGGCGGAGTGGTCTTCGCTGTCGCGGCGGTCGTCGACAACCTCTCCGGGGGCATCCGGACAGAGGGCTCGGTTGTGGTCGTCCACCTGGTCATCAGCGCAGGAGCGCTGGCAGTCCTGGCCTGGTTCCTCACCGCACCCCACCGTGCAGCCCTGAGGGCCCCGGCGTCAGGGACAGCCTGAGCGGGCGCGCCGCGCTGGACCGTGGCGAGCGCGAGCATCGGTTCGACCGGTGGCCCGACGGGTAGATCCAAGGGGACATCTTCCCCTGGACCGGGGCGCATGGGAGGTTAGCCGCATGGCAGCGCAGCGCGAGACCGTCGAGATCGAGGGCCGCAGGATCAGCCTGTCCAATCTGGACAAGGTCATGTACCCCGAGTCCGGCACCACCAAGGGCGACGTCATCGAGTACTACCGCATGGTCGGCCCCGTCATGATCCCGGCCATCCGGGACAGGCCCGCCACCAGGAAGCGGTGGGTCCACGGGGTCGGCACCGCGGACGACCCGGGTGAGCTGTTCTTCCAGAAGAACCTGGACGACCGGTCCACTCCCGAGTGGGTCCAGCGGGTCACCCTCCACCACCGCCGCTCGACCAACACCTACCCCCTCGTCAACGACCTGCCCACCCTCATCTGGCTCGCCCAGATCGCGGCGCTCGAGATCCACGTTCCGCAGTGGCGCGCGGTCGAAGAGGACACGATGATCAACCCGGACCGGCTCGTGATCGACCTCGACCCGGGCCCCGGCGCGGGGCTGCCCGAGTGCGTCGAGGTCGCGCACCTGGTCAAGCCCATCTTCGACGACATGGGCCTGCTGTCCGTCCCCGTCACGTCGGGGTCCAAGGGCATCCACCTCTACGCGAAGCTCGACGGCAGCCAGGAGTGGGAGGCCGTCTCCGCCGTGGCCCGCGAGCTCGCGAAGTCCCTCGAGGCGGACCACCCGGCCCTCGTGGTCGCCGACCAGAAGAAGACGCTGCGGCACGGCCGCGTGCTCGTGGACTGGAGCCAGAACAGCGGGCAGAAGACCACGATCGCCCCCTACTCGCTGCGCGGCCGCGTCCAGCCCATGGTCGCCGCCCCGCGGACCTGGGAGGAGATCCACTCCCCCGATCTGGCACACGTGCGCTACAGCGAGATGGCCGAGCGACTCGAGACGTACGGGGACCTGTTCGCGCCCCTGCATCCGCCGGCGCTGGCCGGGACGCACGACGCCGGCCGCTCGTCCCGCCCACGCGCCCGCGCCGGGGCCGGTGCACGCTCCGGCGCCCGCTCCGGCTCCCGCTCCTCCGGTGAGGACGACGACGGCGGCCGCCCCGCGCCGTCGTCCGCCCCCGTCTCTGGGGTCACCGCAGAGGCCGACCCGCTCACGGCCTACCGGGCCAAGCGGGACGCCGCCAAGACCCCCGAGCCCGTCCCGCTCGAGGCGCCGACCCCCGGCTCGGGGGACGCGTTCGTGATCCACGAGCACCATGCGCGGCGGCTGCACTGGGACCTGCGGCTCGAGCACGAGGGGGTGCTGGCCTCGTTCGCGATCCCCAAGGGCATCCCGACCAGCACCGGGAAGAACCACCTCGCCGTGCACACCGAGGACCACCCGCTCGAGTACCTCACCTTCGCCGGCAGCATCCCGCAGGGCGAATACGGCGCCGGCGACATGTCTGTCTGGGACACCGGCACCTACGAGGCCGAGAAGTGGCGCGAGGACGAGATCATCGTGATCCTCCACGGGCGCGAGGGCGGCGGCCTCGAGGCTGTGGCCGAGGGCCTGGGCCAGGCGGAGGACGGCGGCCCGGCGGGCGAGGGCGTGCGGCTCGCGCTCATCCGGACGGAGAAGGGCTCCGCGACCGGATCCGGCGGGTCGAGCGGCAAGGAGAACTGGCTCGCGCACCTCATGAAGGACCAGGCCAAGGGCCACTGGCGGCGCGGCACCCACGCCGAGATCGGGCCCCCGGACACCGAGGTCGGGCCCCCGGACGCCGAGGTCAGGCCCCCGGACGCGCGCGGCGGCCCGCCTCCCTCCCCGATGCTCGCCCAGTCCGGCACGGCGGGCCTCGTGCGGGAGGGCGACTGGATGTTCGAGATGAAGTGGGACGGGATCCGCGCGATCGTGGACACCCGCTCCGGCTCCGCCCGCCTGATCAGCCGCAACGGGATCGACCAGACCCTCACGTATCCCGAGCTCGCCGACCTCGCCGAGCTCGGACCCGCGGTGCTCGACGGCGAGATCATCGCCCAGGCCCCGAGCGGCCGCCCGGACTTCGGGCTCCTGCAGCAGCGCATGAACCTCAGCCGGCCGGCCGACGTCGAGCGGGCCCGGCGCGCGGTGCCCGTGCGGATCGTGCTGTTCGACCTGCTCGAGTACGAGGGGCGCGACCTCACAGGCCTTCCCTTCCGCGAGCGGCGCGCCGCCCTGGAGCTCCTCGCCGAGGGCGGCCTGCCGGCGAGCGCGCAGCTGTCCCCCGTCTTCGACGGCAGCATCGACGACGTCCTGGAGGCCTCCGACGAGCACGGCCTCGAGGGCGTCATCGCCAAGCGCCCCTCAGCGCGCTACGAGGCCGGCCGGCGCTCCGGGGCGTGGGTGAAGATCAAGCACGAGAAGACCCAGGAGGTCGTGGTGGCGGGCTGGCGCGAGGGCAAGGGCGGCCGAGCGGGGACCGTCGGCTCGCTCCTGCTCGGCATCCCGGACGACGACGGCGTGCTGCGGTACGCGGGCCGGGTCGGCTCGGGCTTCACGGACCGCATGCTCGCCGAGGTCTCCTCCCGGCTGCGCCCCCTCGAGCGCAAGACGCCGCCCCTGGAGGATGTGCCCCGGGAGGACACGCGGGACGCGCACTGGGTCACCCCGAAGCTCGTGGCCGAGGTCCGGTACGGGGAGCTCACGAGCGGCGGCCGGCTCCGGCATCCCGTGTGGCGGGGCTGGCGGCCGGACAAGGCCGCGGCGGATGTGGTGCTCGAGGGCTGAACGCCGGAGCACTCCGCTGAGGCGGCCGGCGGCCCCAGAGGATCACGGGATCAGGTACTCCGAGTCGGGCACATCACTGATGAACATGTATCCGGGGGCGTGGGTGATCGCGAAGGGTGGCTTGGAGGCCAGCAGTGCGGCCTGCGGGGTGACGCCGCACGCCCAGAACACCGGGACGTCGCCGGGCGCGGGCGCGACCGCGTCCCCGTAGTCGGGGGCTGCCAGATCGGCGATGCCGAGGGCCGCCGGATCGCCCACATGGACCGGGGCTCCGTGGACCGCGGGCATCCGGGCACTGAGCCGGACCGCAGTGTCGACGAGGTCCTCCGGGACATACCGCATCGAGACGACCATCGGCCCGTGCATCCGGCCCGCAGGGCGGCATTCGATCGCCGTCCGATACATGGAGACGTTCCTGCCCTGATCGACATGCCTGAGGGGAATGCCGGCCTCGACCAGCGGCGACTCGAACGTGAAGCTGCAGCCGATCAGGAAGGTCACGAGGTCGTCGCGCCACACGTCGACCACCTCGGCCGGCTCCTCGTCGAGGTGGCCGTCGCGCCACACACGGTAGCGCGGAATGTCGGTGCGCAGGTCCGCGTCGGAGGCGAGCGCCGTCGTCGTCGCTCCCGGGTCTGTCACATCCAGCACGGGACAGGGCTTCGGGTTCCGCTGGCAGAACAGCAGCACGTCGTAGGCCCAGTCGGCGGGGACTGAGATCATGTTCAGCTGGGTGTAGCCGGCGGACCAGCCCGAGGTGGGCACCGCCAGGCCGCCGCGGAATTCCGTCCGGGCCTGGCGCGGGTGCGCGGACTGGGGGACTGCGTTCATGGTCGTCAAGGTGGGTCTCCTCTTCGGGCGATTCTTCGGGCGATCAGGCGAGTTCGCGGTTCTTGGTCTCCGGCAGGCCCAGCAGCGCCAGGACGGCGATGCCATAGCCCGCGGCGCCGAAGATCATGGCCCCTCCCACGCCCAGCGTCGTGGCGAGGAATCCCACGAGCGTGGGGAAGAACGCCCCGACGGCCCGGCCGAAGTTGTACGTGAACCCCTGGCCGGTGCCGCGGAGGTGAGCCGGGTAGAGCTCCGAGAGGAACGAGCCGAACCCGCTGAAGATCGCTGACGTGAAGAAGCCCAGGGGGAAGCCCAGGATGAGGACCAGCGTGCTGGCGCCGGCGGGGATGTTGACGTAGGCGAAGATGATCAGGGCCGACAGGACCGAGAAGAGCAGGAACGTCTTCTTCCGTCCAAGACGGTCGGTGAGGTACCCGCCGGAGACGTACCCGATGAAGGCCCCGGAGATGAGGAATGTCAGGTAGCCGCCCGTTCCCACCACGCTGAGGCCCCGATCGACCTTCAGATAGGTCGGGATCCACGAGGCCAGGGTGTAGTAGCCGCCCTGGACCCCGGTTGCCAGGAGTGAGGCGAAGAGCGTGGTGCGGCCCAACGGGCCGGTGAAGATGTCCCGGAAGCTGCCCCGCTTCTCGCTCGAGAGCCTCCGCTCCGTCGCCGCGTCGGCGTCCGTGACATTGCGGCGGAGGAACAGGAGCAGCACGGCCGGGAGCGCACCGGTCCAGAAGAGCACGCGCCAGGCCGTGGCCGCAGGAACGAAGCTGAACACCAGGGTGTAGACGAGGACCGAGAGGGCCCAGCCGACCGCCCACGAGCTCTGGATGAACGCCACCGCGCGGCCGCGGTACTTCGGCTTGGCGTACTCGGCCACGAGGATCGCTCCCGTGGCCCACTCGCCGCCGAAGCCGAGTCCCTGGAGGGTGCGGAAGGCCAGCAGCTGCTCGAAGCTGCTGGCGAAGCCGCACAGGACTGTGAACAACGCGAAGGTGCCCACCGTGATCATGAGCGTCTTGGTGCGCCCGATGCGGTCGACCAGCACCCCAGCCAGCGCGCCGCCGATGGCCGACACGACCAACGTGACGGTCGTCAGGAGGCCGGCCTGGCCGGTCGAGAGGTGGAAGTAGGCGCCGATCGCGACGAGCGAGAGGGGCAGTACCTGGAAGTCGTAGGAGTCGAGGGCGTATCCGCCGAAGGCGCCGATCCACGCCTTCCGGCCGCGCTCCCCGAGGGTGCGGTACCAGGCGAAGCGCCCAGTGTCGTCGCTGACCTGGTTCTCGACATCTGACATGGCAACCTCACGATTTTTGAGGGGCGGACGCCCGGAGACTGTGCCGGGCGGCGCCACTGCGTCATCGCCCGAGGTACCCACCACAGTAGAGGTTTGTTCAACAATCTGTCCAGAGGTTTTCGTGACCCAGCTCACGCTCGAGCGGCGGGGGAGTCGGAACGAGCTGGGAAAGATTGTTGAACAATCTGCTGTCATGATGCATGCTTGGATCACCACCTCGTGAGACGGAGATCACCATGGCAAGCATCGACCTCAACAGCGACGTCGGCGAGTCCTACGGCAACTGGACCTTCGGAGACGACGCCGCGATCTTCGAGAGCGTCTCGAGCGCCAACGTCGCCTGCGGCTTCCACGCCGGCGACCCGAGCGGCATCCGGGCCACGTGCGAGGCGGCGGCCGCGGCCGGCGTCGTGATCGGCGCGCACCCCGCGTACCGCGACCTCGCGGGGTTCGGCCGGCGCTTCATGGACGTGGCGCCGAAGGAGCTCATCGACGACGTCATCTACCAGATCGGCGCCCTCGAGGCCCTGGCCCGCTCGGCCGGCACCGAGGTCCGCTACGTCAAGCCGCACGGCGCGCTCTACAACACGATCGTGCACCACGAGGCCCAGGCGAAGGCGGTCGCGAAGGCCGTGGCCGAGGCGGCCCCGGGCCTGCCGCTGCTCGTCCTGCCGAACTCCGAGATCCAGCGCGCCGCCGAGGCCGCGGGCCTGCGCACCGTCACCGAGGCGTTCGCCGACCGCGCCTACACCCCCGAGGGCACCCTCGTCTCGCGGCGCGAGCCGGGCTCGGTGCTGCACGACCTCGACGGAATCGTGGACCACGTGCTGCGCATCCTCGACGGCAAGGTCCAGGCCATCGACGGCTCGATCGTCCGCATCGCGGCGGACAGCATCTGCGTCCACGGGGACACCCCGGGCGCCGTCGCCATGGCCGCCCGCGTCCGGGCGGCGGTGGCCGAGGCCGGCGTCGGGATCGCGAGCTTCGCATGACCGCCCACGCGGCCGCGGTCCAGAACCCCGTCCTCGGCCTCCGCCCCGCCGGCGACCGCGCCGTCCTCGTCGAGCTGCGCACCCTCGGCGCCGTCCTGGCGCTGACCTCCAAGCTCGCCGCCGCCCAGCACGCGGGGGACCTCGAGGTCGTCGACGTGGTCGCCGCCGCGACCACGGTGCTCATCGTCGCCGCCTCCCCCGACGCCGTGGCCCGGGCGGCCGCCTACGTGCGGGCCCTCCACCTCGAGGACGCCGAGCGCGCGCCCGGCCGGCTCGTGCAGATCGAGACGGTCTACGACGGCGCCGACCTGGAGGAGGCCGCGCGCCTCACCGGGCTCTCGCCGGAGGCGCTCGTGGCCGCGCACAGCGGGGCCGTGTGGGACGCGGCGTTCGGCGGCTTCGCGCCCGGGTTCGCCTACCTGACGCACGACGGCGCCCCGTCCGTCCCGCGGCGCTCCTCGCCGCGCACCGTGGTCCCCGCAGGATCCGTGGCCCTCGCGGGCACGTACTCGGCCGTGTACCCCGGGGAGTCGCCGGGCGGGTGGCAGCTGATCGGGCGCACCGACGCCGTGATGTGGGACCTCTCCCGCGAGGACCCCGCGCTCGTGGCGCCCGGCGACCGCGTGCAGTTCGTGCCGGTCCGGGCGTCCGCCGCCCTCGCCTCACCCTCGTCCGCCGCCGGCGGGAACGCACCGGAGGCGAGGGCGCGCGCGGAGGCAGGGCTCGTCGTCGTGCGCCCTGGCCTGCAGACCACGGTGCAGGACGCGGGGCGCCCCGGCCGCGCGGCGCTCGGCGTGAGCCCCGCTGGGGCGCTGGACCGCGGTGCGCTGCGGCGTGCCAACCGCATGGCCGGCAACACCCCGGATGCGGCCGGGCTCGAGGTGCTCCTCGGCGGGCTCGAGCTGCGCGCCGAGCGGGACCAGGTGCTCGCCGTGACCGGCGCCCGCGTCCCGCTGCGCATCATCCCGCCCGATGGCGCACAGGGACATGACCCCTCAACGCAGGGACATGACCCCTCACGAGGGAGGGAGGCGCCGCTGGATGCCCCGTTCGCCCTCCTGGCCGGGGAGACCCTCGCCGTCGGCGCGCCGACCCGCGGGCTGCGCACCTACGTCGCCGTACGCGGCGGCCTCGAGGCCGAGCGCGTGCTCGGCAGCGCCTCCACCGACACGCTCTCCGGGATCGGCCCCGCCCCGCTCGCGGCCGGGGACGCCCTCGCCGTGGCCCCGCCCCGCGGCGCGCACGTCGTGGGGCTGCCCGAGGTCCCCCCGCGGCTCCCGGACCCCGCCACGCCCACCGAGCTGCGCGTGCTCCCCGGGCCCCGGCAGGACTGGTTCACCGACGCGTCAGTGCGGGCCTTCTTCGAGCAGGAATGGACGGTCACGGCGCAGTCGAACCGCGTGGGCGTCCGGCTCGACGGCGCCCCGCTCGAGCGCGCCCGCGACGGCGAGCTCACGAGCGAGGGCACCGCGCGCGGCGCCATCCAGGTCCCCGCGAGCGGCCTGCCCGTCCTGTTCCTGGCCGACGCCCCGGTGACCGGCGGGTACCCGGTGATCGGCGTCGTCGTCAGCGCCGACCTCGACCTCGCGGCCCAGCTTCCCCCCGGCGCAATGGTGCGCTTCGTCCGCCAGCCCGGCGCCCCCACGACCCCAGAAGGAAATGCCCATGCTTAAGGTCCTCATCGCCAACCGCGGCGAGATCGCCGTCCGGATCGCCCGCGCGTGCGACGACGCCGGGCTGGCCAGCGTCGCCGTCTACGCCGACCAGGACGCGGACGCCCTGCACGTCGAGGCGTGCACCGAGGCGTACGCGCTCGGCGGCACCGCACCCGCCGAGACGTACCTCGACATCGAGAAGCTCCTCGCCGTCGCGGAGCGCTCCGGCGCCGACGCCGTGCACCCCGGCTACGGGTTCCTCTCCGAGAACGCCGGCTTCGCCCAGGCCGTCCTCGACGCCGGCCTGACCTGGATCGGCCCGTCCCCCGCCACCATCCGGCTCCTGGGGGACAAGGTCAGCGCCCGCGAGGTCGCCGTGCGCGCCGGTGCGCCGCTGGCCCCGGGCAGCGACGGCCCCGTCGCGAGCGCCGAGGAGGTGCGCGCCTTCGCGGTGGAGCACGGACTCCCGGTGGCGATCAAGGCCGCGTTCGGCGGCGGCGGCCGCGGCCTCAAGGTCGCCCGCGCGATGGAGGAGATCGAGGAGGCCTTCGACTCGGCGGTCCGCGAGTCCCGCGCGGCCTTCGGGCGCGAGGAGTGCTTCGTCGAGAAGTTCCTCGACCGGCCCCGGCACGTCGAGGCCCAGGTCCTCGCGGACACGCACGGCAACGTGATCGTGGTCGGCACCCGCGACTGCTCCCTCCAGCGCCGCCACCAGAAGCTCGTGGAGGAGGCCCCCGCGCCGTTCCTCACCCCCGAGCAGCGCGAGCGCATCCACTCCTCGGCGAAGGCGATCTGCCGCGAGGCCGGGTACGTCGGGGCGGGCACGGTCGAGTACCTCCTCGACAGCCAGGGCACCATCAGCTTCCTCGAGGTCAACACGCGCCTGCAGGTCGAGCACCCCATCACCGAAGAGACCTCGGGGATCGACCTTGTCGCGGCGCAGCTCGCGGTTGCCGACGGCCACGTGCTGCCCACCCTCGAGGACCCGGAGCCGCGCGGCCACTCGATCGAGTTCCGCATCAACGCCGAGGACCCGGGCCGGGGCTTCCTCCCCGCCCCCGGCACCATCGAGCGCTTCGCCCCGCCCGCCGGTCCGGGCATCCGCGTGGACGCGGGCGTGCGGGACGGCATCACCGTCCCCGGCCAGTTCGACTCCCTCCTGGCCAAGCTCGTGGTCACCGGGGCAGACCGGCAGCAGGCGCTGCGCCGGGCCCGCCGCGCGCTGCGCGAGTTCGAGATCCGCGGCCTGCCCACGGTCCTGCCCTTCGACCGCGCCGTCGTGGACTCCCCCGCCTTCGCCGCCGAGGACGGCGCGTTCGGCGTCTACACGACGTGGATCGAGTCCGAGTTCGCCGAGGAGCTCGCGGCCAGCCCCGAGTTCACCGCCCCGACCGCGCACGACTCCGGCCGCCGCACCTTCGCGATCGACCTCGACGGCCGCCGCATGACCCTCGGGCTGCCCGAGTCCCTGCTCGCCGGGCTCGCGGCCGGCGCCGGCGCTCCCGGCGCCCACCAAACCCGGGACTCCGCGGACGACGCCGCCGCCCCCTCCGCGGCGGACCTCACCGCCGCGATGGGCGGCACCGTGGTCAAGTGGCTCGTCGAGCCCGGCACCGAGGTCGAGGCCGGGGACGGCGTCGTGGTGCTCGAGGCCATGAAGATGGAGACCACCGTGCAGGCCCACCGGGCCGGGACCGTCGGCGAGCGGGCCGCGGCGGCGGGCGACGCCGTCGTGCCCGGGACCGTGCTGACCACGATCGCCGGCTGAGCGCAACGCCCCCTCGGGCGCCGATAGGCTGGCAGCATGACGTCCGAGGGGGTCCTGACGAGCCTGCGCCGCGCCGCGGGGAACACGAAGCACGCCGAGACGAGCTCGTGGGTCGCCGCGCAGCTGCGGCAGGCGATCGCCGATGGCCGCCTCGCCCCCGGCGCCAAGCTCGCCGAGGAGGAGCTGCGGGAGGCCCTCGGGGTCTCCCGCAACACCCTGCGCGAGGCGTTCGCGACGCTGACCACCGAGCGGGTCGTGACGCGCATCCCGAACCGGGGCGTCTTCGTCTCGCATCCCACGGCGGAGGACATCCGCGAGATCTACCGGGTGCGGCGGCTCGTCGAGCCGGGGGCGCTGCTGTGGTCTCCGGCGCAGCCCACGGACGGGCTGGCCGGCGTCGTCCGCGCCGCCCGGGCCGCGGCGGCGGCCGGCGACGTGGCCGCGATGGCGGGCGCGAACCAGGAGTTCCACCGCGGCATCGTCGCCAGGGCCGGCAGCGAGCGGCTCAGCGCGCTCATGGAGCAGGTCCTCGCCGAGATGCGCCTCGTGTTCGCCACGATGGGCGCCGACCCGCGCTTCCACGAGCCGTACGTCGAGGAGAACGCCAGGATCCTCGCCCTCCTCGAGGCGGGCCGGAACGCGGAGGCGGCCGAGGCCATGGCCCGCTACCTCGACCGTGCGGAGCACCAGCTCCTCGACGCGGTCGGCGGCTGACGGAGCCCGCACGGCCGCCGTCTCCCCGCCGGAGGGGATCACCCACAGATTGTTCAACAAACCCCTTGCTTGATTGTTGAACAACCCGATATGCTCTAGCTCACAGCGCCGTCGGCGCGCACTCATCGGGGCCCTGTCGCAGGGCTCGTGCACCCCCACCGGAACGGACCACCATGCTTGTACTCATCGGGGTACTCCTGGTCATCGTTGGCTTTGCCATCCGACTGAACCCCCTCGTCGTCGTCACCGTGTCGGGCATCGTCACGGCGCTGCTCGGCGGCCTCAACCCCCTCCAGATCCTCGAGGCCTTCGGCTCCGGATTCGCCAGCAGCCGCTCGGTGACGATCTTCGCGGCAGTGCTGCCCGTGATCGGCATCATCGAGTACTCCGGCCTCCAGGAGCAGGCCAAGAATCTCATCGGCAAGCTCGCCAAGCTCACCGCGGGCCGCGTGCTCCTCGCCTACCTCGCGATCCGCCAGCTCACCGCCGCGGTGGGCCTGACCACCGTGGGCGGCCACGCGCAGACCGTCCGCCCGCTCGTGTTCCCCATGGCCGAGGGCGCGGCGATGCGCCGCTACGGGCATGTGCCGGAGAAGGTCAAGGAGAAGATCAAGGGCCACTCGGCCGCCGCGGACAACGTGGGCGTGTTCTTCGGCGAGGACGTCTTCGTGGCCGTCGGCTCGATCCTCCTCATCACCACCTTCGTGGACACCACCTACCACCTGCACCTCGAGCCGCTCCAGCTCGCCCTCTGGGCCATCCCGACGGCGATCGCGGCCTTCCTCATCCACGGCTTCCGGCTGCTGCGCCTCGACCGGGCGCTCGACCGCGAGTACGCCGGCGCCACCCGCGACGACGCGGACAGCACCGCGGCCGTCGACGCCACCACCGAGCTGGGAGATGCCAAGTGATCAACGTCGAAGCCGTCTACTGGCTCATCGGGGCCCTCTTCATCGCCTGGGCCTCGCTGATCGCCCGCGACGAGAACCACCCGCACCGCGTGGGCGCGTCCTCCTTCTGGGGCCTTCTCGGCCTCTGCTTCTTCTACGGCACCTGGGTGTCCGCCGGGACCGCCCCCGCGTGGGTCCTCGGCGTCGCGGTCCTGGTCCTCGTGGCCCTCGCCGCCACCGGCCGCCTCAAGCACGGCCAGACCAGGACCTCCACCCCGGAGGAGAGGGTGCAGTACGCCGCGAAGTTCGGCAACCGGCTCTTCGTCCCGGCCCTCGCCATCCCGGTCGTGACCGTGGTCCTCGTCCTCCTGGCGCCCGTCCTGACCATCGGCAAGACCCCCATCCTGGATCCCAAGAACACGACCCTCGTGGCCCTGGCCATCGGCGCGATCGTGGCGGCCGTCCTCGCCGTCGTGCTCCTGAAGCCGAAGAACAAGCTGAACCCGATCATCGAGAGCCGCCGCATCCTCGAGTCGATCGGCTGGGCCGCGCTCCTGCCGCAGATGCTCTCCACCCTCGGCATCCTCTTCACGAAGGCCGGCGTCGGCACCGCCGTCGGCACGCTCACCACGGCCGTGATGCCCAAGGGCTCGCTCATCGCCGGCGTGATCGTCTACTGCCTGGGCATGTTCATCTTCACCATCCTCATGGGCAACGGCTTCGCGGCGTTCCCGATCATGACGGCTGCGATCGGCTGGCCGGTCCTCGTCCAGCAGTTCCACGGCAACCCGGCCATCGTGTTCGCGATCGGCATGCTCGCGGGCTTCTGCGGAACCCTGTGCACCCCGATGGCCGCGAACTTCAACCTCGTCCCGTCCGCGCTGCTCGAGATGAAGAACAAGTACGGCGTGATCACCGCTCAGGTCGGGACCGCGATCCCGCTGCTCGTGGTCAACACCGCCCTCATGTACTTCCTCGCGTTCTAGGCGCACCAAGAAAGGACCCCATGGACCACGAGCCCTTCCCCGCAGCCCCGTTCCCCGACGCCGCACGGCGGTGCGCCGAGATCGTCCTGGACAACCTCGGCCGCCCCTACCCGTATGCGGCGCACCATGTGCGGCGCTCCGCCGAGGACACGGCCATGCCGCACGAGCTGCACCCCGCGTTCGGCACGTCCTTCGACTGGCACTCGTGCGTGCACATGCACTGGCTCGGGGTCAGCGTGCTGGACTCCGGCGCCCTGCCGGAGGAGGCCGCCGCCGAGCTCCGCGCGGCCCTCGGCGAGAACCTCACCGCGGAGAAGCTCGCCGTCGAGGCCGCCTACCTGGCCGCCAACCCCTCGTGGGAGCGGCCGTACGGGTGGGCCTGGCTCGTGCGCCTCGCCGCGGCCTGCTCCGGCTCGGACGACGCCGGCCTGCGCGCCTGGGGCGAGAACCTCGCCGGCTGCGTCGACACGGTCGCGGGCCTGGCCACCGCCTGGCTCGGCACCGCCGAGTACCCCGTCCGGCACGGCCTCCACACCAACTCCGCGTTCGGGCTGGCCTGGATGGTCGACGCGTTCCGGGCCCTGGGCCGCACCGGCGCGGCCCGGGCCTGCGAGGCGGCCGCCCGCCGCTGGTTCGCCGACGACGCCGGCTGGGCCACCGAGTGGGAGCTGTCCGGCCAGGACTTCCTCTCCGCCGGGCTGTCCGAGGCGGACCTCATGGCCCGCGTCCTGGCCCCCGAGGAGTTCGCCGCCTGGCTGGGCTGGTTCCTCCCGGACCTCGCCACGGGCTCGCGCATGCTCGCGCCCGTCGGCGTCGCCGACGAGACCGACGGCTACATGGTCCACCTGCACGGCCTGAACCTCAGCCGCGCGGGGCAGCTCGCCCGCATCGTCGCGGCCCTCCGCACCGCGCACGACGCCGCCGGCTCGCCGTCCGCGGCAGGCTCGCCCGAGCCGGTGCTCGCAGCAGCCGTGCAGCCCCTCTTCGCCGCCGGGCTCAGGGGGCTGGACAGCGGGGACTTCATGTCCACCCACTGGCTCGCGAGCTTCGCGTGGGACGCGGCCGAGTCGATCGAAGTGCTCGGGGAGCACGAGCCGGCCTGACCGCCCTCGCGGTGCCGGGCGCCGCTCAGCGGCGCCCGGCCGTAGGATGCGAGCGTGAGCGGGCCCGAGACGAACGGCTGGCAGGCCCCGCCGCCCGCGCACCGTCGGCCCAAGGACATGGTGCGCGTGCTGGGCGTGCCGAACTTCGCGCTGTTCTGGACCGGGCAGCTCGTCTCGGGCACCGGGACATGGATGCAGACGGTGGCCATGGCCTGGCTCGTGCTGCAGATCAGCCACTCCCCCGGCATCCTCGGCACCGTGACCATGCTGCAGTTCCTGCCGATGATGCTCTTCACGCTCCCGGCCGGCGTCCTGGCCGACAGGGTGCCGAAACGCCGCCTGCTCCTGGCAACGCAGGGCCTCGCGGCGCTGCAGGCGGTGGTGCTGGGCGCCCTGACACTGGTCGGGACGCCGCAGGTGGGGGTGCTTGCGGTGATGGCGTTCGTCCTCGGGCTCTCCAACGCGTTCAACAACCCGACCCAGCAGGCGTTCCTGCCCGAGCTCGTGGGCCGCTCCCTGCTGCCCGACGCGGTCACGATGAACAGCATCCAGTTCAACGGCACCCGCATGGTCGGGTCCGCTCTGGGCGGCCTCGTGCTCGCGCAGTCCTCGGCCGCCGCAGTGTTCCTCCTCAACGCCGCGAGCTTCCTGGCCTCCCTCTCCGCGCTCCTGCTCCTGCGCGGCTCCGCGCTGCATCCGCCGGCGGGAGAGCGTCCCGGCCGCCGGGCCCTGCGGGAGGGGCTCGCCTACACGTTCCGCACCCCGGCGGTGCTGTTCGTCCTCGCGTCGCTGGCCGTGGTGGGCACCTTCGGGTTCAACTGGCCCGTGGCCGGCCCGCTCATCGCCCAGGATCTCCTCGGGGTGGGCGCGGACGGCTTCGGCGCGCTCATGGGCGCGTTCGGGGCCGGCTCGCTGCTGGCCGGAGCCGGGCTGATCGTCCTGGGGGTGGGCGGACGACGCCGCATGGTCGCCGCGGCGGCCGTCCTCGCCGTCGTGCTCGTGGCCCTGGGGGTCTCCCGTTCGTACCCGGTGAGCCTGGCGCTCATGGTCCTCGCGGGGATCAGCGGCACCGTCTACACGACCACCGCGAACAGCACGCTGCAGCGCGAGGTGCCCGACCGGCTGCGCGGGCGGGTCATGAGCCTGTTCGTGCTGCTCATGGCCGGCAGTACCCCGATCGGTGCCACGCTGCTGGGCTGGGGAGCGGACGCGTTCGGCATCGCGGCGACGATCGTCGGCTTCGGAACCGTCACGGCGGCCGGGCTCCTCGCGCTCGTCGTCCGCCGCCGGCCCGCGTGAACCCGCCGGCGCCGATGTTCGTTGTCCCCCGTGGGAGAGGGAGGACGAGAATGGGACTCGACGGCATCGAGGTCACCATGCTGGACGGGCGCACCACGACGTTCGGCGAGTGGGCGGGCAGGGTCCGGCTCGTGGTCAACGTGGCGAGCCGGTGCGGGCTCGCCCCGCAGTACGAGCAGCTCGAGGAGCTCCAGCGGCGGTACGCCGGGCGCGGCTTCACGGTGCTCGGCGTCCCCAGCAACCAGTTCCTGCAGGAGTACCGGGACGCGGACAAGATCGCCGCGTACTGCTCCGGCACATGGGGCGTGACCTTCCCGATGCTGGCCAAGGCGTGGGTGAACGGCCGCGGCCAGCACCCGCTCTACCGCGAGCTGACCAAGGCCCCGGACGCCGCAGGCCGCGCCGGCCGCGTGCAGTGGAACTTCGAGAAGTTCCTCGTGCTGCCCGACGGCGCGGTGCACCGTTTCCGCCCGCAGACCCGGCCGGACGACCCGGCGATCGTGGCCCTCATCGAGGATGCGCTCGCCGCGGCCTGACTGAGCACATCACTGCGGCGGCCTCGACTGCCCGAGCTTGGGCCTCTGAGGGGGCGTAGGCTGCGACGGCCACCTCCGGGGCCCGGTCCACAGGGCAGGCGGCGCGTCGAGCTCGCGGCACAGCGCCAGCGCCGTTCGGTCGTAGTTCTGCCGCCATCCCACGAAGTGCGGCCACGCGTCTTCATCAGTCTCGGTGACGGGATAGCCGACGGCGCGGAGCGATTCCGCCGCGCGGGCGAAGTCGTCGAACGGGACCGAGATCGGCATCGGGTCCACGGAGATGTCGGCAAGGTCGGGCACCTGCAGCTTCATGGCCTTCGCCATGCCGGCGAGCGTCTCGAAGCCCATGCGGAGCATGAGCCGTGCGGTGATCTTGGGGTCGGAACCGGGGGCGAGGGCGAGATGGAGGGCTGCGGCATCCATCACCGCGATCAGGGACGTGAGCCAGTGGGAGTTGGTCCTCGGCGACCTCAGGCGGAGCAGCGACGTGTACGTGGTGTGGGACTCGGCAACCTCGGCCGTCCAACGCTCCCACCGCACAAAGAGGTCGCCGAGGACGGGGCCAGAGTCGCCTCCGCCGGTGCCCCAGTGCGTGCGCACCAGGATCTCCGGGCCCCACGCGGGGGCTCCGGCCCGGGCAACGAGGAGGGTGACCTCCGTCTCGCGACGGTTGAACGCGGCGTACACGGTCGGCAGGTACCCGACCTGAAGCCCGATGACGGCGATGCCGGCGAATCCCGCGAGGTAGGCGGCGAACTGGCCGCCGCCCCCGTGTGGGACGGCGAAGCCCAGTGTGAACACGGATGACCCCGCATCCTCGAGTGCCGCGCCGAGGTCATCGGTGTCCGGCAGCATCACGAGCGCGAAGCCGAGCACGAGCATCGCCATCCAGGCGGCCAGGCGGGCCACGAGCGTCAGCGGTGACTGCCAGCCGAGGGCTCGGTCGCGCTGGCCATAGGACCGAACGCCGCCGAGGGCGAGCAGGAAGGCCCGATCGAGCAGGGCCTCGATCACCCCGGTCAGCCGCGAATCGACGCGTCGGGGAACCACGAGGGCCCCGACGATGCTCATCGAAGTCCCGACTACCAGACAGACGCCCGCCGCGAAGGCCGTCCAGACCAGCACGTCAGGCACGGGGCCTCCCTCGTCGCCGACACCTCAGCATGCCCTCAAGTCTCGGGTCGCGCCGCGACGACGGCAACCTCGGCTCGAGGACAGGCGTGCCTAGCCGACGTCGAGGAGGACCTTGCCCACGGTGCCGGCCTCGACGGCGTCGTGCGCGGCGGCGGTCTCAGCGAGCGGGAACCGCGTCAGCGGCAGCCCGTGCTCCTCGCCGACCCGCAGCGCGCCGTCGGCGAGGGCCGCGCCGACGGCGGCGACGGCGTCGTGCTTCTGCTGGTCCGAGACGGTGTAGGTGAGGATGAACTGCAGGCGCGCGTTCTTGCCCATGGCGCCGCGGACGGGGACCGAGACGGCCTCGTCGCCGGTGCCGGCGTAGATCGCGACGGTGCCGCCGGGGGCGAGGGCGTCGAGGTCGGCGGCGATGTTCGCGGCGGCGTTGACGTCCACGATCACGTCCGCGCCGCCCGGGGCCACGCGCCGCAGCTCGGCGGCGACGTCCTGCTCGCGGTAGTTGACGACGACGCCGGCCCCCGCCGCGCGGGCGAGCGCCGCCTTTGCGTCGCTGCTCACCGTCGCGACGACCTGCGCCCCGGCCCAGCGGGCGAGCTGGATCGCGGCGTGCCCGACCGCACCCGCGCCCCCGGTGACGAGGACAGTCCTGCCGGCCAGGGCGCCGGGGGCGAGCCGTGACGGGCCCTGCTCGCTCGCCGTGAGCGCACGGTGGGCCGTGAGGGCCGGGATGCCGAGGGAGGCGCCCGTCTCGAAGGACTCTGCGTCCGGCAGCGGCTGGGCGTGCGCGGCCGGGACGATGACGTACTCCTGGGCGGTGCCCTCGGCCCCGCCGTAGGCGACGTCCCACAGCCAGACCCGCTGCCCCGGTTCGAGGCCCGCGGCACCCGGCCCGACGGCGTCGACCGTCCCCGCCGCGTCCTGGCCAGGAACGTGCCAGCCGTCGAGGGCGCCGGGGTATGTGCCGCCGGCGCGGGCCTTCCAGTCCGTGGGGTTCACGCCCGCGACCGCGATGCGGACGCGCACCTGGCCGGCGCCGGGCTCGGTGAGGTCGCGCTCGCGCAGGGTCAGGACGGAGGAGGGGCCGGTCGCGTTGTACTGGACCGCGGTGTAGGTCTTGCTGTCGTTCTCAGCCATGGGCCCATCCTGCCCTCCCCAGCGTTGTGGGGTCATCTCCCAGCGTTGTGGGGTCATCTCCCTCCGTTGTGGGGTCATCTCCCAGCGTTGTGGGGTCATGTCCCTGCGGCCGGGCGATGCCGACCGCAGGGACATGACTCCTCAACCTAGGGACATGACCCCTCAGCGGGAGTGGGTGTCAGTCCTGGAAGTACTCGATCTTGGCACCGATCGAGTTGAGCCGCTCGGCGAGGTCCTGGTAGCCCCGCTCGATCACGTAGATGTTGCGCAGCTCGCTCGTGCCCCGCGCGGCGAGCATGGCCAGCAGGATGCAGGCCGCCGGACGCAGCGCCGGCGGGCACCCGACCTCGGCCGCGCGCCACTTGGTCGGGCCGTTGACGTAGATGCGGTGCGGGTCCAGCAGCTGGACGTGGGCGCCGAGCCGGTTGAGCTCCGTCAGGTAGATGGCCCGGTTCTCGTAGACCCAGTCGTGGATCATCGTCTGGCCGGTCGCGTTCGCGGCGATGACCGCGAAGAATGGCAGGTTGTCGATGTTCAGGCCCGGGAACGGCATGGGGTGGATCTTGTCCGTCGGCGCGTGGAGGGTGGACGGCAGCACGGTCACGTCCACGAGGCGGGTGTGGCCGTTGCGGGCCATGTACTCGCCGGAGACCGCGAGCTTCTGGCCCATCGAGGCGAGGGTCGCGAGCTCGATCTCCATGAACTCGATCGGGACGCGGCGCACCGTGACCTCGGAGTTGGTCACGATCGCTGCGGTGATGAGGCTCATCGCCTCGATCGGGTCCTCACTGGGCCAGTAGTCGATGTCCGCATCGATGCGCGCCTTGCCGCGGATCCGCAGGGTCGTGGTGCCGACGCCGTCGATCGCGACCCCGAGCGCCTGCAGGTAGAAGCACAGGTCCTGGACCATGTAGTTCGGGCTGGCGTTGCGGATCACGGTCACGCCCTCGCGGTGCGCGGCGGCCATGATCGCGTTCTCGGTGACGGTGTCGCCGCGCTCGGTGAGCACGAACGTGCGGTCGGCGCGGTCTGCCTCGGGGGCGCGGACGGTGTAGAAGCCGGCGGTGGCCTCGACGGCGAGCCCGAACTCGCGCAGGGCCTGCATGTGCGGCTCGACCGTGCGGGTGCCGAGGTCGCAGCCGCCCGCGTACGGCAGCCGGTACTCGCTGCGCTCGTCGAGGAGGGGCCCGAGGAGCATGATGACGCTCCGGGTGCGCCGGGCGGCCTCGACGTCCATCCCGTCCAGGTTGAGGGTGGCGGGGCGGCGGATCAGGAGGTCCCGGGCCTGCTCGCCGTCCTCGCTGGGGAGCCAGGCGCACTCGACGCCGATCGAGGTCAGGACCTCGACGATCCGGTTGACCTCCTCGATCCGGGCGAGGTTGCGCAAGGTCGTGGTGCCGCGGTTGATGAGCGAGGCGCACAGGAGGGCCACGCCCGCGTTCTTGGACGTGTTGACGTCCACGGCGCCGGAGAGCCGGTGCCCGCCCTCGACCCGCAGGTGGGTCATCTTGGGGGCGCCGATGTTGACGATCCGCTGGCCGAGGATGTCCTCGATCCGCTGGATCATCTTCAGGCTGAGGTTCTGCTTGCCCTGCTCCATACGCGCGACGGCGCTCTGGCTGGTTCCCAGTTCGGAGGCGAGCTGTCCCTGGGTCCAGCCCCGGTGGGAGCGGACCTCGCGCAGGAGGACGCCGACGGTTTCAGCAGTCTGTTGTGCCATGCGGTCGAAAATATCACAGGTGCTATACGGGAGGGCAAATCGATGCCCCGCCCGGGCGTTTTGGAGGTCTAGACCGGCCCTGATCCTCGTCCGGTGAGATAACGGCGTGTCGCGCGGTCCGTCGCGCGATCATGGGCGCGCGGCTGCGGCGCCCCCTCGCGAGAGGACCGAGAGCACGTTACCCGCCGGGTCGGTGAACCAAGCAATTCCCATGCCGCTTTCGGGATCGCGCAGCACGCCCCGCTCGTCCACGGGCATCTCGGGGGTGCTCGGGTAGTGCTTGAGGTGCACGCCGAGCCCCTCGATCTCGGCGATCGCGGCCTCCAGATCGCCGACCTCGAAGTTGAGCACGGTGAACGTGGCGGGCGTGTGGTCGGGCTTGGGGTAGGCGAACACGGTCTGGCCGCCGGGGACGGTGACGAGCAGGCCGCCCATCGTGTCGGCCACGTCGAAGCCGAGGGTGCCGCCGTAGAAGGCGCGGGCCTTCTCGACGTCGTCGACGCTGAAGCTCGAGAACGAGGCGGTGGGCTGGAACATGGTGGGCTCCTTGGAGGTGGTGCCGGCTCCTCCCCCGGCCACGATCGCACGTCCGGCCCGCGGCGCGCCAGAGGTCGCGCTAGCCCCAGACCACGTTCCACGTGCCCAGCACGACGGCGGCCGTCACAGCGAGCGCGGCGATGCCCACTCCGGCGGCCAGCACCCACGCGTCCAGGCGGGAGAAGCTGGACTCGCGGGCCCAGGTGCGGGGGGCGGGGCGGCCGTCCACGCTGCCGCCGAAACCCCGGGCCTCCATCGCGACCGCGAGCCGGGTGGCCCGCCGGATCGCCTGGACGAGGAGGGCGAAGGCCTGGCCGAGGAAGGCCCGGGCCCGGGCCACGGGGCTGTGCCCGCTGCCGACCCCGCGGGCGCGCCGCGCGAGCCCCAGGGTGCGCCACTCGTCCACGAGCAGGCCCACGAGCCGCATCCCGGCCAGGGCCCCGAGGACGAACCGGCTCGGGAGGCGCAGCTTCTGGGCGAGGCCGTCGGCGAGGTCGGTGGGGTCGGTGGAGAAGAGGAGGAACACCCCTGGGAGGGCGATCGCGAGTCCGCGCAGCCCGATCGCGGCGCCGGCCAGCACCGAGTGCTCGGTCATCACCACGGGCCCGAGGTGGACCCAGACCGGTCCGGTCTTGGCGCCGAGGAGGGCCGTCGAGTAGGCCGCGAGAGCCGCGGCGACGGCCAGCGGCCAGGTGCGCTTGGCGAGGGTCGCCGGTCGGACGCCGAGGAGGGGCACGAGGGCGAGCTCGCACGCGAGCGCCACCGAGGCCGAGACCGGGTCCACGCTGAACAGGAGCGCCACGGTGATGCACAGCCCGGCGGCGAGCTTCGCGACGGGGTTGGCGCGGGCCAGGACCGAGTTGGCGACCTCGGGGGTGAGGATGTCCGCGCTCATGCCGCCGCCCCCACCGGAGCCGCCCGGCCGCCGTCCACCCGGTGCACCGAGTCGGAGAGTGCGGCAGTGAAGTCCTCGTCGTGGGTGACGGCAAGCAGGGACGTGCCCTGGTCGAGGAGCTCGGCGAGCAGCCGCACGAGCTCGGCCCACGTGAGGGCGTCCTGGCCGAAGGTGGGCTCGTCGAGCATGAGGATGCGCGGGGAGGTGGCGAGCATCGTCGCGACGGAGAGGCGCCGCTTCTCCCCGCCCGAGAGCGTGAAGGGGTTGGCGCCCGCGAGCCTGGTGAGCCGGAGCCGCTCGAGGAGGGGGTCGACGGCGGCCCGCACCTCGGCCTCGCCCAGCCGGGCCACGCGGCGGGGTCCGAACTCGAGCTCGTCGAGAACGCGCGGGGTGAGGAACTGGTGCTCGGGCTCCTGGAAGACGCTGCCGATCCGGGTGACGAGCTCGCTCGAGCGCCACCGCGCCGGGCTGGGGCCAGCGCCGCCGGCGAGTGCCGGGAGCGCCTCGAGCCGGCCTCCGGCCGCGGGGAGCAGGCCCGCGAGGGTCAGCGCGAGCGTGGACTTCCCGGCGCCGTTGGGGCCGGTCACGCTCACCGACTGGCCCGCGCGGAGGGCCAGGTCGATCCCGGTCACCACGGGCGGGGCCTTCCTCGCGCGCCCGACGGCGAGCCCCTCGCCTGCGAGCAGCAGCTCACCGGGCGCGCCGCCCGGCCCGGGCTGGGGGCGCAGCGGCCTCACCGGCGTGTCTCCGGTGAGCGGGTGCCAGCCCGGGACCCACACGCCTGCGGCGGCCAGCCGGCGTCGTGCGTCCGTGTCGGCGAGCACGGCGTCGGGTGGGCCGTCGGCGAGGAGCCCCCCGGCGGCGTCGAGCACCACGACGCGGTCCACGAGGCCGGCCCAGACGGCGACCCGGTGCTCGACCACCACGAGCGTCGCGCCGGTGCGGTCGAGGCTGCGGCGCACGGCCTCGCGGACCTCCTCGACCCCGGCCGGGTCCAGGTTGGCCGTGGGCTCGTCGAGGAGCACGAGGCCGGGCTCCATCGCGAGGATGCCCGCGAGGGCGAGGCGCTGCTTCTGGCCGCCGGAGAGGGAGGAGGTGGGGTGGTCGAGGGGGACGGCGAGGCCCACGTCGTCGAGCGCGCGGTGCACCCGGGGCCAGATCTCCTCCCGGGGCACGGCGAGGTTCTCACAGCCGAACGCGACCTCGTCGCCGACCCTGGCCATGGCGATCTGCCCGTCCGGGTCCTGGAGCACCAGCCCGGCGCGGCCGCGCGCGAGGGGCGCGGGAACGCCGTCTACCGTGAGGGCGCCGAGTTCCTCGCCCTCCTCCGCCGCGCCGAGCACGCCGGCGAGCGCGTGGAGGAGGGTGGACTTGCCGGCCCCGGACGCGCCGAGGAGCAGGACCCGCTCCCCAGGTGCGATCGTCAGGTCCAGGTCCTTGACGGCGAACGCCTTCCGGCCCGCGTGCCGCCAGCCCCAGCCGCGGGCGCTGACGCCCGCGGGCCCTCGCCGCGCGCCTCCCTGCGTCATGCTCAGACGTCCGCCGCGCGGCCCGCCGCGAACGCCGAGAGCGCCCCCGTCCGGGCCAGCCCGCGCACGGCGAGCCAGCTGAGCAGGCCAGCGATGACCGCGCCGGAGAGGACGGCGAGGGCTGTGTACACGGCCTGCCAGCCGAACTCCCACTCGGGGAAGTAGATGATCACCTCGGACACGCCCAGTGCGAGGCCCGAGAGCGCTCCGGCCAGCAGCGCGACCCCGAGGTTCCAGCGGCGGTAGCGGAAGGCCGCGAAGGCGACCTCGGCGCCGGCGCCCTGCACCAGGCCGGAGAGCAGCACCGCGAGGCCGAACTGCGAGCCCAGCAGCGCCTCGACCACGGCTGCGAGGATCTCGCAGAACAGCGCCGCTCCGGGCTTGCGGATGATCAGGCCGCCGAGCACGCCGGCGATCACCCAGCCGCCCGCGTAGATCCCGCCGAGCGGCGCGAAGGCGGCCGTGGCGGCCTGCACGCCCACGTAGCCCTGGTCCCAGAGCCAGAAGATGACGCCGCAGGCCACGGAGACGACCGCGGCCACGACGATGTCGACGACCCGCCAGCTGTAGGCGGCCTTGGCGGGTGCGTTGCGGGTGGTTCCAGACATTGGTTGTCCTCCTGTGCTTCAGGAGGGGAGGGCAGCCGCGGCTGCCTTGAGAACTCGACTCCCTTCGCCGGTACTAGCCGGAGCAGGTTCGAGGGTCTGCGGTGTCCCGCACTCTCAGCGCCCTGTGCTCCCGCCCGGCAGCCGTGCCGGTGCGGGGGCGACGCTCCCCTGTCGTTTGTGCGCCCAGTCTACGCGGTCCGGGGCACCCTGCGCCCGCCGCGGCGGCCCAAACCCGGGGCGCCGCGGCCAGCGCACGTTAGGCTGGCCACCATGAGCATCCTCATCAAGCTCCTCGGGACCGCCATCAGCATCGGCGCCGGCATCGTGGCGACGAAGCTGGTCGATTTCGTCTGGGAGAAGAGCACCGGGAACGCGCCGCCCAAGGACGCGACCAACCTCGAGGAGAGCCTGCGGGACACGCTCGTGTTCGCCCTCGTCTCCGCCGGGGTGGGCGCCGTGATCCAGACCCTCACCCAGCGCTACACGCAGCGCGCCATCGCCAACTTCAAGAAGACCCCCGAGCTCACCTGAGCGCCGCCCCCTTCTGGGGGCCAGCTACTGGGGGCCACCTTGTGGGGTCCCTTCTTGCGCGTGTGAGTCCGACCGGCTTTGCCTGCCGCCCTCCCGCGGGTCCCCCGGAAAGGCGGCGTGTCCCCGTGTGCGCCGGGGGAAAGCCGGTCGACTTCGGTCGCTGCGGCGAGCCCGCGGCGGTGAGGGACGCGCACGACGCCGGGCACTCGCCGTCGTGCGTCCGGGCCGCCTCCCGCCGCGACCGGGTCTTCCCCTCCGGCCCGCTGGCCGCCGATGAGCAGGATTCCCCAGAGCCGTATCCCGCTCCACGGCGAGTCATGGGGAGCGGTCGGCGCGTCGCCCGCGCAGAGGCGTCGGCTCTGGGGAGACCTGCGCGCACACCAACCGGCCGACCCACAGGATCCGGCCCACAGAAGGTGGCCAACTGGACGTGACCCCCAGAACGTGACCACCAGTCGGGCCGGGCTAGGGGGCGTCGCCGTCGGTGCCGTGCTCCCGCTCGACGCGGGCCACGACGTCGTCGAGCTCGTCGACGGAGAGTTTCGACCGGTCGTAGTGCTTGGTCCGGTAGCCGGCGCGGCCGACCATGTGGGCCGAGACCGGCGCGGTGAGCAGCTGGAAGATCCACGCGACGGCGAGCAGCGGCACGAGCGCCCAGGCCCGCCACTGCAGCCCCACGGCCGTGAGCAGCAGGAGGGACCCGAGCACCTGCGGCTTGGTGGCGGCGTGCATGCGGGTGAGCAGGTCGGGGAAGCGCAGGAGCCCGATCGCCGCGCCGAGGGACAGGGCCGAGCCGAGGACCATGAGCACGGCGGCGACCCAGGTGAGGACGGTGTCGAGGGTTTCCGGGCTCACGGGCGCCTCCTCTCCTGCACGAAGCGGGCCACCGTGACGGAGCCGATGAAGCCGATCAGGGTGATGCCCGCGACCAGGGCGAGGTGGTTCGTGTGCCGGTTGGCGGCCATGTCGAGCAGGAGCGCGCTGGCCACGACGACGAGGAGCACGTCCGCCGCGAGGACGCGGTCCAGGAGCGCGGGGCCCTTGATCATCCGCAGGATCGCGCCGAAGCCCGCGAGGGACAGCAGCACGCTGCAGACGGCGAGCACCGCGGGCATGATCTGCGCGGCGGCCCCGGTCATCCCAGGCCCCCCTCGCCCTTCTCGGCGGAGAGCATGCGGTCCAGGTGCGCCTCCTCGTTCACGAGTGCGAGTTCCTCCTTGGTGCCCATGATGCGGATGAGCTCGGCCTCGGCGGCCAGCACCTCGCGGCGTACGCGCTCGGCGCCGGCCTCGTCCTCGACGTTCACGTAGTGCACGTAGAGGGTGGCGTTGGCGCGGTCGACGTCGACCACGAGCGAGCCGGGCACGAGCGAGATGACGTGGCCCGTGGCAGTGACCATGAGGTCGGCATGGCTGCGCAGCGGGACGGCGACGACGGCGCTGCGCACGCGGGGCCCCTTCGCGACGGCGAGCCAGAGCAGCTGCGCGCTGGCCACGATGACCTGCCACACAAACACGAAGGCGTACCGCACGGCATGCAGCACGCTGAACCGGCCGCTCAGCTCGACCGGCGGCAGGTAGAACAGGCGCGTGACAACGAGCGCCACGATGACGCCGAACAGCACGTTCCCCGGCGAGAAGTCCTGCCAGAGGGCGCCCCACACGATCACGAGCCACGCGAGCAGGGGCAGTTCGGTGCGCAGCGAGGTCCTGGACCGGCTCATCGGCGGCCCCCCGGAGTGGGCTGGGCGTGGGCGGCCGCGGCGGCATCGGTGCCGAGGACAGCCGAGATGTAGCCGGTGCGGTCCAGCATCTCCTGCGCGGACTGCGCGCTGAGCCGGAACAGCGGGCCGGCGAAGACGGTCAGGGCGAGGCCGACGGCGACGAGCCCCGCCGTCGCGCCGACCATCGACTTGGGCAGGGCGTTGGCCGCGGCGGGGGCGAGGAGTGCCCGGTCGGGCGCCTCGGCGTCCTCGGGTCTGCGCCAGAAGGCGCGGCTCCACACGCGCGCCATCGCGAGCAGGGTCAGCAGGCTCACCACCACGCCGGCCGCCACGAGGACGAGCGCGAGCGGCGTGCCCTGTGCCACGCCGGCCTGCAGGAGCCCCAGCTTCCCGAGGAACCCGGACAGGGGCGGGATCCCGGAGAGGTTCATGGCCGGCAGGAAGTACAGCAGGGCCAGCAGGGGCGAGAGCTTGGCGAGGCCGCCGAGCCGGTCGATCGAGGATGAGCCGGCCCGGCGCTCCACGAGCCCGGCCACGAGGAACAGCGAGGTCTGCACGGTGATGTGGTGCACCACGTAGTAGACGGCGGCGGCGAGCCCCAGGACCGAGCTGAGGGCCGCGCCGAAGACCATGTAGCCAATGTGGCTGACGAGGGTGAAGGACAGCAGCCTCTTGATGTCCGTCTGGGCGATCGCGCCGAGGATGCCGACCACCATGGTGGCCAGGGCGACGACCATGAGCGGGACGTTGAGCGTGTCCCCCGGGAACAGCAGCGTCTCGGTGCGGATGATCGCGTACACGCCGACCTTCGTCAGCAGGCCCGCGAACACCGCCGTCACGGGCGCCGGCGCGGTCGGGTAGGAGTCCGGCAGCCAGAACGACAGCGGGAACACGGCCGCCTTGATCCCGAAGGCCACGAGCAGCATTGCGTGCAGGAGCGTCTGGGTGCCCGGCTCGAGCTGGCCGAGCTTGACCGCGAGGTCGGCCATGTTCACCGTGCCCGTGGCGGCGTAGACCATCGCGATCGCGATGAGGAACAGCAGCGAGGACACGACGCTGACCACCACGTAGGTGACGCCGGCGCGGATGCGGGGCCCGGTGCCGCCGAGGGTCATGAGCACGTAGCTGGCGGTCAGGAGGATCTCGAAGCCGACGTAGAGGTTGAACAGGTCGCCGGCGAGGAACGCGTTGGAGACCCCGGCGACGAGGATCATGTAGCTGGGGTGGAAGACCGAGATGGGGCCGTCCTTGTCCCCGTCCGCCATGCCCTGCCCGGTCGCGTACACGAGCACCGCGAGGCTCACCGTGGTCGAGATGACGAGCATGAGCGAGGAGAACTGGTCGACCACCATCGTGATGCCGAACGGGGGCGCCCACCCGCCGATCGTCACCGCGGTGGTGCCCCCGTCCCACACGGAGGCGAGGAGCACGCACTCGAGCGCGAGGGTGAGCGCGAGGACGGAGATCGTCGCGGTGCGCTGGGCGCGCTCCTGGCGCAGGAGCACGAAGGCGAGGGCGGCCCCGAAGATGGGGAGGACGACGGCGAGCGGCGCCAGGCTGGCGATGTTCACTCTCGCTCCGCCTCCTTCCGTTGCGCGGCATGGGAGCGGGGATCGGGCGCGGCGAGCGCGGCCTGGTCGGCGGCGGCCGCGGCCTCGGGGCTGGGGAACTCGGACAGATCGTCGGGGACGTCGGCGTCGTCCTCGGCGTCCCAGCTGGGCTGGGAGGCGACGCGGCGGTCCTCGATGTCGTCCGCGATGACGTCCGCGCGGCCCAGCTGCCACGTCCGGTAGACGAGGGCGAGCAGGAACGCGGTCACGGCGAACGAGATGACGATCGAGGTGAGGATGAGGGCCTGCGGGAGCGGGTCGCTGTAGGAGGCCGCGTCGGTGCCCTTGGTGATGAGCGGGGCGAGGCCGGCGCCGCCGGCGGTGGCCAGCAGCAGGACATTGGCGCCGTTGGTCAGCAGCATGAGGCCCAGGAGCACGCGGGTGAGGGAGCGCTCGAGCAGGAGGTAGATGCCGGTCGCGAAGAGCAGGCCCGCGAGGACGGCCAGGGTCAGGTTGACGGTCATCGCGCCGCCTCCTCATGCTCGGCCCGGGCCCGGCGCGCCTCGGCCTTCCCGGCGGCCTCGATCTGCACGTCGATGCCCGAGCCGAGGCTGCGCAGCACATCGATCACGAGCCCCACGACCACGAGGTACACGCCGACGTCGAAGATGGTCGAGGTCACGAACTTCACGTCGCCGAAGACCGGGAGCCAGATCTGGAGGATGGCGCTCTGGAAGACCTCTGCCCCGGCCGCGAGCGGCACGGCCGCGGAGAGCGCCGCGGTGGCGAGGCCGATCCCGAGCACCGCTCCCGGGCTCGCGGGCGCGGCCTCGTGCAGTTCGAAGCGTCCTCCCGCGAGGTACCGGACGGTGAGGGCGAGACCGGCGACGAGGCCGCCGGCGAACCCGCCGCCCGGGAAGTTGTGCCCGGCCAGGAGCAGGTAGACGGAGAACACGATCATCGAGTGGAAGAGGAGCCGGGTGACGACCTCGAAGATGATCGAGCGGCGCTCGGGGGCGAGGGTGCGTCCGGCCACGAGCCAGGGGTCCCGCTCCACGGTGGCGAACGTGCGGGCCACGGCGAGCTCGGCCGCCCCGCGGGAACGCGCCTCGATGCCGCGCACGCGGCCGATGCTGCCCGTGGGCACGTCCGCGGTGGCCGTGAGGGCGCGCCCGCGGTGCCGGATGAAGATCAGGCTCGCGATCCCGGTCGCGGCGAGGGCGAGCACGGAGATCTCGCCGAACGTGTCCCAGGCCCGCAGGTCCACGAGGGTCACGTTGACGACGTTGAGCCCGCCCCCGCCGCTGTAGGCCAGGTCCGGGAACTGCAGCGAGATGGGTTCGGCGACGCGGGCGCCCATGGCCGCGAGGCCCACGAGCACCATGGCCGTGCCGAACGCCGCGGCGATCACGATGCGCGCCGCGCGGTACCTGCCGCCCGTGCGGTCCCGCAGCTGCGGGGGCAGGCTGCGCAGGCCGAGGACGAACGCGACGAGCACGATCGTCTCGACGAGCATCTGCGTGACCGCCAGGTCCGGGGCGCCCTGGAGCGCGAAGATGAGCGCGATCCCGTATCCGGTGATCGAGACCATGAGGACCGCGAGGAAGCGCTTGTTGGCCCGCACCGCCGCGAGGGCGCCGACGGCGATGGCGGCCGCGATCACGGGGATGAGCGGCGAGCCGGGGTCCACGAGCGTGACGCGCTCGGGCGGCGGCAGGGGCACGCCGCCGGCCAGGAGCACCGAGAGCGGCACGACCGCGGCCACCGCGAGGATCACGGCCAGGTAGAAGAACAGGGAGCCGCGCTGGGTCCGGCCCGTGACCCAGATGGCCGCCTGGTCGATCCCGCCGATGAGCGCCCGGTAGCCGCGCTCCGCGTCCACGGGCGCGCCCACGCGCGCCTGGACTCGGCCTACGGCGCCGCGCCCCGCGAAGAGGGCCGCGCCGAGGATCCACCCCGCCGCCGAGAGGGCCAGGGGCAGGCCGAGGCCGTGCCACGCCGCGAGGTGAGGCAGCTGCGCGGGCGAGGGGCCGGCGTCGTGCGCGGCGGCGGCACCGGCGGCGACCGACGCCGCGTACGGCCCGGCCCACGCGTCCACCGGGGCGGGCCACAGGCCGTACACGAGGCCGGCGAGCGCGAGGAGCGCCGGGGAGAGGACGAACAGCGGCGTGATCGGGGTGAAGGGGGTGTCCGCGACGCCGGGCTTGCGGGCGAACGCCCCCCACACGAACCGGGCGCTGTAGGCCACCGTCAGCGCCGAGCCGACGGCGAAGCCGACCAGCAGGACGGCCTCCCACGCGGCCGGCAGCGGGGTGTGGGCGAAGGCCTCGAAGATGGCCTCCTTGGCCACGAAGCCGCCGAAGAGCGGCAGCCCCGCCATCGACGCCGCGGCGAGCGTCCCGGCCACGGCGAGCGCGCGGGACCGGCGGAACACGCCCGAGAGGCGGCGCAGGTCGCGGGTGCCGGTCTGGTGGTCGATGATCCCGACCACGAGGAACAGGGCGGCCTTGAACAGCGCGTGGGCCACGACCATCGCGAGCCCGGCCAGCGCGGCCTCGGGGGTGCCGAGGCCCACGACCGCGATCATGAACCCGAGCTGGCTCACGGTGCCGAACGCGAGGATGAGCTTGATGTCGTGCTGGCGCAGCGAGCGGTACCCGCCCAGCAGCATGGTCGCGAGCCCGAAGCCGAGGACCACCGGCTGCCAGTAGGCGGTCGCGGCCAACGCCGGGGCGAGCCGGGCCACGAGGTACACGCCGGCCTTGACCATCGCGGCGGCGTGCAGGTACGCCGAGACGGGGGTCGGGGCCGCCATCGCGGCGGGAAGCCAGAAGTGGAACGGCACGAGCGCGGACTTGCTCAGCGCCCCCACGAGCGTGAGCACCGCGCCCACGGCGACGGGGACGGCCGTGGTCGGGTCGGCCACGAGGGCCGGTGCCTTCTCGAGCAGCGCCGAGATGCGGTAGGTCCCGGCCGCGTCGCCCAGGAGGATGAGGCCCACGAGCATGGCCAGGCCCCCGGCGGTCGTGACCACGAGGGCCTGCAGGGCCGAGCGGCGGGCGGAGAGGCGGACGTTCGCGTAGCCGATGAGGAGGTAGGAGAGGACGGTGGTCAGCTCCCAGAAGATGAACAGGGCGATGAGGTCGTCCGCGGTGACGAGGCCGAACATGGCGCCGGCGAACGCGAGCATCTGGCCGCCGAAGCCGCCCAGGCCCGCGTCGTCCCGCTTGAAGTACCGGGCGCAGTAGAGCAGGACGAGCGCGCCGACCCCGAGCACGAGCAGGCACAGCACCCACGCGAGCGGATCGAGCCGGAAGGCCATCTGGACGCCGAGGGTGGGGATGAAGTCCCAGGACTCGAGGATGCCGGGCGCCGGGGACGGAGCGGAGGCGCCGTGCGCGGCTGCGGCGACCGGGCCGGCGTCGTACGCCGAGGGCCCCTGGAGGGCCAGCCACACGAGCGAGCCGGCCGGGATGGCGGCGAGGAGGAAGAAGGCCGCCCGCCCCATGCGCCGGAAGATCCACGGCGCGCCAGCCGCCACTGTGAAGTGCAGGGCGAGGACTGGCAGCACAGGGACTCCGCTCGGTTGAAGGTTCAATTGTCAAACGTTGGGTGTGGCGGCAGATCAGTTGGGTTCGGAGCGGCCAGTCTATCAATCGCGCCGAGCCCGGCCGCTAGAGTTCAGGTATGCAGGCGTCCGGCGTCTCCGAACTCGAACGGCACACCACGCCCGTGCGGCGGCGGCAGGTGCTCGCGTGGGCCGCGTGGGACTGGGGGTCCGCGGCCTTCAACGCCGTCATGACCACCTTCGTCTTCACCGTCTACCTCACGTCCAAGGCCTTCGGCGGCGAGGACCACGGCTCGGCGGTGCTGGGCGCGTGCCTCGGCGCCGCGGGACTCGGGATCGCCCTGCTCGCCCCCGTCTCCGGGCAGCGCTCCGACGCCGGCGGGCGCCGCAAGCTCTGGCTCGGGGTCCACACGGGCGTGGTCGCGCTCCTGACCGGCCTGTGCTTCTTCGCGTTCCCGAGCCCCGACTTCCTCCTGTACGGGGCGGCCCTCATCGCGGCCGGCCACGTGTTCAGCGAGCTCGCCGGGGTGAACTACAACGCGATGCTCGAGCAGATCGCCAGCCCCGCGACGATCGGCCGGGTCTCGGGCATCGGCTGGTCCGCCGGGTACTTCGGCGGGATCGTCGCACTCCTGGCCGTGCTCGCCCTGTTCGTCCAGCCCGCATTCGACTGGTTCGGCGCCTCCACCGAGGGCTCGCTCAACATCCGCCTCGTGGCGGTCTTCTCGATGCTGTGGATCATCGCGTTCTCGCTGCCGGTGATGTTCGCCGTCCCGGAGGTCCCGCAGCGCCCGGCCGCGCGGCTCGGGTTCTTCGCCTCCTACGGGCTGCTGTGGCGGCGGATCCGGGCGATCTGGGCCACGAGCCCGCACACGATCTACTTCCTGGCCGCCTCCGCGGTGTTCCGCGACGGGCTCGCCGCGGTGTTCACGTTCGGCGGGGTCATCGCCGCCGGGACGTTCGGGTTCTCCCTCTCCCAGGTCATCTTCTTCGCGATCTTCGGCAACGTGGTGGCCGCGGCGGGGGCGCTGCTCGGCGGGGTGCTCGACGACGTCGTGGGGCCCAAGCGCGTGATCACGGGCTCGCTCGGGGGCCTGCTCGTCGCGGCCGCCGCCATCCTCGTGCTCGGCAACGGGGCCTATCCGGTGGGCGGGTTCACCTGGACCGGGCCGCTGACCTTCTGGATCTTCGGGCTGTTCCTGTGCCTGTTCGTCGGGCCGGCGCAGGCGTCCGCGCGCGCCTACCTCGCGCGCCTGGCGCCCGACGGGGAGGCCGGCGAGCTGTTCGGCCTGTACGCCACGACCGGCCGGGCCGTGAGCTTCCTCGCGCCCACGCTGTTCAGCCTGTGCATCACGATCGCCACTCCCCTCGTCCCCGCCGGACAGGCCCAGCGCTGGGGCATCGCGGGCATCATGGTGGTCCTCCTCGCGGGGCTGCTCGTGCTCCTGCCCGTCCGACCGCCGGCGCGCGTGGCCACCGCGGTGGTCCCGGAGGCCTGACGCCTCCCCGCCCGCCCCTCCCGCCTCGTGTTCCCGTCCCCCTCCCGCCTCCCGCCGAGGTCACCCCGTGGGCGCCCGAGGTCACCCCGTGGGAGCGCGAGATCGGGCCGTAGGAGCGCGAGGTCACCCCGTGGGCGCGCGAGATCGGGCCGTCGGCGCCCGAGGTCACCCCGTGGACGCGCCTCCGTCACACCGCGCACGACGCCGGCCGGTCGCCCTGGTTGGCACCCTCCGCCCAGGACGTCGGTGCAGAAGTGCACTTCTCGCCGTGAAGTCCACCCGACGCGCACGGCAGGGCGAAAGGTGCACTTCCGCAGCTCGGCCTTCCGGGGAGCAGTCCGCCTCTCGCCCAGAAGTGCCCGGAACACGCACTTCTCGACGGGACCGGCACTCCTGCCCGCGATCGCCCATGGATCCGCAGCCCCGCACACCCCCGCCCCCACCCACGAACAGCACGGTTCCCCAGACAACCGGAACCGCCCGGCCACTAGAGTTGACCCATGAACGTTGACGAGACCGACCTCCCAGGGTTCGGGGTCCGCAAGGACTTCATGACCCAGTCGGGCCGCCGGCTCGGAGTTGTCACGCACCGCGACGGAGGCACGGAGCTCATCGTCTCCGCGTGGGACGACCCGGACACGTGCCAGGCGAGCATCCCCCTCACGGCCGACGAGGCCACCACCCTCGGCAACCTGCTCGGCGGCCAGAGGATCGTCATGCAGCTCACCGAGGAGCACCGCGAGGTCCCGGGCATCTCCACCCGCCAGTTCCACGTCGCGGCCGAGTCCCCCTACCGGGACCTGCCCATGGGAAAGGCCGCGGTCCGCACCCGCACCAACGTCTCGATCGTGGCGATCATGCGCGAGGGCGAGGTGCTCGCGGCGCCGGGGCCCGACGTCGTGCTCCGGACCGGCGACCTGATCGTGGCCGTCGGCACCGAGGAAGGCCTCGACCGGGCAGCCCAGATCCTCCGCAACGGCTGAGCCGCGATGGACCCCATCGCACTGACGCTGATCGAACTGGGGGCGGTCGTCTTCGCCTTGGGGCTGCTGGCGCGCCTGGCCGGCCGGATCGGCATGTCCCCGATCCCCTTCTACCTCGTGGGCGGCCTGGTGTTCGGCGCCGGCGGCCTCATCGACCTGGGCGGCGTGCGGGAGTTCGCGCACCTGTCCGGGGAGATCGGCGTCATCCTGCTCCTGCTCATGCTCGGGCTGGAGTACACGGCGCAGGAGCTCGTCACCGGCCTGAAGACGTCGTGGCAGGCTGGCGTGATGGACCTCGTGCTGAACTCGCTGCCCGGGGCGGCGGTCGCCCTGCTCCTCGGGTGGGGCGGCGTCGGAGCCCTCGTCATGGGCGGGGTCACCTACATCTCGTCCTCGGGGATCGCAGCCAAAGTCATCACCGACCTCGGCCGGCTCGGCAACCGCGAGACGCCCACCATCCTCGCGATCCTCGTGTTCGAGGACCTCGCCATGGCCATCTACCTGCCGGTCCTCACCGCGACCCTCGCCGGGGTCAGCTTCCTCGGGGGGCTGCAGACGGTGGGCATCTCCCTCGTGGTCGTGACCGTGGTCCTCATGGTCGCGCTGCGGCACGGGCACCACGTCTCCAAGGCCGTCCACAGCGAGAACTCGGAGGTCTTCCTCCTCAACGTCCTCGGCCTCGCACTCCTCGTGGCAGGCCTGGCGTCGGCGATGCAGGTCTCCGCGGCCGTGGGCGCGTTCATGCTCGGCATCGCGATCTCGGGCACCACGGCGCACCTCGCCTCCCGCCTCCTCGAGCCCCTGCGCGACCTGTTCGCCGCGATCTTCTTCGTCGCGTTCGGCCTCAACACCGACCCGGCCACCATCCCGCCGGTGCTCGGCTGGGCGCTGCTGCTTGCGCTGGCCACCGCGGCGACGAAGCTCGCGACCGGTTGGTGGGCCGCGGCCCGGGCCGGGGTGGCGGTGCCGGGGCGGGCGCGCGCTGGGGCGGCACTCATCGCCCGCGGCGAGTTCTCGATCGTCATCGCGGGCCTCGCCGTCACCGCGGGTGCGGTCAACAGCGAGCTCGCGGCCCTCGCGACCGCCTACGTGCTGCTCATGGCGGTCCTCGGACCCCTCGCGGCCCGCTTCGTCGAGCCGGTCGTCAAGGCGGTCCGCCGTCCCCGCGCCCGCAAGGCCGCCGCGGAGGCGTCCTCCTGAGCGTGCCCGGCGGCACGGCGCACGACGCCGGCCACTCGCCCGGGCGGGGCCGCCCACCCGTGGCGACCACGCGGCGTCGGACTTAAACGCCCCCGCAACCGGGGCGAAACACCGCCCGGTTTGGATGGGTGCATGAGCATCTTCACGCACACGCCCCCTCCGTCCGAGCTGGCCTGCGACGTGTGCGGCCGGTACCCCGAGCCGCCCAAGCTGAGGCTGCTCCTGGCCAATGTCGCGGCGACGCTCCCGATCGAGCTCGCGGCCAACGCGCTCTTGGTCGGCACGCACTGGCCGCTCGCCGTGCAGGTGGTGCTGCTGGCGGTGGTCTCGACGGCCCTGGTCATCTGGGTCGCGGAGCCCGGCGCGCGGCGGCTGCTCCGCTCGTGGCTGCACGCCCCGGCGCTGCGGCGGCGGCGCGAGCTCGACGTCGCACCCGCGCTGTGGCGCGCCCGGGCGACTCTGGCGGACATGCCGGGGGCGCTCGAGCACCTCACGCACGCGCTGGCCGGGCTCGGGGTGAACATCCTCTCGATCCAGGCCCAGCCCGTGCGCGGCGGGGTGGTCGACGAGCTGGTCCTCTCGGCCCCCGGCGGCCTGACCGAGGCCGATCTGCTCGACGCGCTCGCGGACGGGGGCGGGGCGGGACCGCGGGTCTGGCCCACCACCCCGCTCGCCCTGGCCGACGCGCCCACGCGGGCGCTCTCGCTCGCCGCACGGGTCGCGGCCGCGCCCGCCGAGCTGCCGTACGCGGCCGCGGAGCTCCTCGGGGCGCAGCGCGTCGCGGCCGAGAAGGCCCTGCCCGACGCATGGCATGCCGCCAGGACCGTGCTCAAGGTGCCCACGCCGTGGGACGCGCCGCTCGTGCTCATCCGCCCTGGCGTGCCGTTCACGCCGGCGGAGGAGGCACGGGCGGCCCGGCTCGCCGAGCTGGCCGAGGTCGTGGAACGCCAGCGCGCCGCCTCCTGACCGCTGAGGTCACCCCCCAGGAGCCCGACGTCACCCCCCAGGAGCCCGACGTCACCCCGTGGACGCGCGAGGTCGGGCCTAGCGGACGATCAGCACATCCAGCGTCCGCGGCCCGTGGACGCCCTCGACGCGCTCGAGCTCGATGTCGCTCGTGGCGCTCGGGCCAGAGATGAGCGTGAGCGGCCGGGTGATGTCGAGCCGCGCGAAGCCTTCCGGCACGATCCCCACGATCGTCTCGACGGGCACCACGCACACGTGATGGTCGGGGACGAGCGAGATCGCGCGCCGACCCTGGTCCGCGGAACCGTCCAGCACGATCGTTCCGGTCTCGGCGATGCTCACCGCCGACCCCGTCACCACCGCGTCGATTGCATCGAGACGGTCGACGCCGAGCGGCTCCTCGGGCGAGTCGGTGGCCCTGCGCTCGGCGAGGCTCGGGTGCAGCCAGTCAGCCGGCAGCCCAGCGGGGGCCACGAACGTCTTGCCCTCGAGCCGAGTGCGGATGGCCTCAGGCAGATCGGCAGGGCCCACGACCTCGACCCGGGCCTTGTAGTCCTCGAGTCGGTCGACGAGAAGGTCGACGAGCTCGCGTTCGGTGAGGCCCGACGTCGTTCGGTAGCCCGACATCGGGACCGAAGCCCCGACCTCACGCACCCCCGGGGTGACCTCGCGCACCCCCGGGGTGACTTCGCGCTCACTCGGGGTGACTTCGCGCTCACTCGGGGTGACCTCGGCGGGGGCGGTGCCGAGGGCGGCGCGGATCCTCGCCAGGATGTCTTCGCGTGCGCTCACTGCTGCTCCTCGTCGGCGTGCTCCTCGTCGGTGTGCTTCTGGTCGGTGTTCCTCTGGGCCTTCTCGCGCTTGGCCCACTGGGCCCGGAACGACTCGGCGGGCGGGGCTGGGATGTCCCGGCTCTGCGTCCAGCCGGCGCCGAGGCCGGGCAGCCTCGAGATCACGCCGTCGCGCCCCGCGGCGGCCTTCCCGAGCGGGAGCCCGCGCTCCAGCAGGCCCATGCGCGCGCCGTCGGACATCGCCCAGGACGCGCCGGACATGGCGAGGTCGAACTGGGAGGGGAGCCGCCGCGCGCCCGGCCTGGAGCGGCGCGACTCGACGTCCTCGCCGCGCAGGTGCACGAGGATCTCGGGGATGTTGATCTTGACCGGGCACGCGTCGTAGCACGCCCCGCACAGCGAGGACGCGTACGGCAGGGAGTTGTTCTCCTCGGCCTCGACCCCCGTGAGCAGCGGCGAGAGGATCGCCCCGATGGGGCCCGGGTACGTGGACCCGTACGCGTGGCCGCCGGCCCGCTCGTAGACCGGGCACACGTTCATGCACGCCGAGCAGCGGATGCAGTGCAGCGCGGAGCGGCCGTGGCGATCGGCGAGCGCCCGGGTGCGGCCGTTGTCCAGCAGCACCACGTGCACGTCCTTCGGTCCGTCGCCCGCCGACGCGCCGGTCCACAGCGACGTGTACGGGTTCATCCGCTCCCCCGTCGAGGAACGCGGGAGCAGCTGCATGAACACGCCCAGGTCCTCGGCGCGCGGGAGGACCTTCTCGATCCCCATGACGGTGATGAGGGTCTCGGGCAGGGTCAGGCACATGCGCCCATTGCCCTCGGACTCGACCACTCCGAGGGTGCCGGTCTCGGCGATGCCGAAGTTGGCCCCGGAGATCGCCACCTTGGCCGAGAGGAACTTGCGGCGCAGGTGCGCGCGGGCGGCCATGGCGAGCCGGCGGGGCTCGTCGGTCAGCGCGGGGTCGACGCCGGGCATCTCGCGCAGGAAGATGTCGCGGATCTCGGTGCGGTTGCGGTGGATCGCCGGCACCAGGATGTGCGAGGGCTTGTCGTGGCCGAGCTGGACGATGAGCTCGGCCAGGTCGGTCTCGAACGCCGAGATGCCGCGCTCCTCGAGGTACTCGTTGAGGCCGATCTCCTGCGTGGCCATGGACTTGACCTTGACCACCTCGCCGATGCTCTCCCCGTCTGCGCCGGCGGCGCGCACCAGGCCCTCGACGACCCGGTTGGCCTCGGCCGCGTCGCGCGCCCAGTGGACCGTGCCGCCGCGCGCGGTGAACTGCTCCTCGAACTGGACCAGCAGCTCGGGCAGGCGGTCCATCGCCTCGGCCTTGATGGCCGACCCCGCCTCGCGCAGCTCCTCCCAGTCCGGCAGTTCGGAGACGACCTTGAGCCGCTTGTCCCGGATGGTGTGGGTCGCGTGGCGCAGGTTCGCGCGCAGCTGGCCGTTCTGCAGCTCGCGGCGGGCGTAGCTCGGGAACGGCTCGGTCTCGGAGATGTTCCCGAAACCGCGGGGCGGCAGTGCGGGCATGCCGAGGGACACCGCGCTCATCGCGCACCGCCGGGGGTCCCGGCGAGGGCCAGTTCGCCGTCGATGGTGAGCGGCTTCTCGCGGGTGGAGGCGAGCACCTCCGCGAGGTGGACGGTCCGCACGGGGCGGCCGGACGGCGTCGTGCGCTTCTCGCGGTGGAGGCCGCCGCCGATGTGCATGAGGCAGGAGGCATCGCCGCCCGCGCACGCGCCGGCGCCGGTACCGCAGATGTTCGCGACCTTGTCGGCGAGCATCGCCGAGGAGACGTCTGCGTTCTTGATCGAGAAGGTCCCGCCGAAGCCGCAGCACTGCTCGGCCTCGGGCAGGTCCACCACCTCGAGCCCCTCGACCGAGGCGAGCAGCGAACGCTGGCGGTCGCCGAGGTGGAGCAGGCGCATGCCGTGGCACGAGGGGTGGTAGGTGATGGTGCCCGGCAGGTAGGAGCCGAGCTGGGCAGCGGCATCGGTCACGCCGAGCACATCCGTGAGGAGCTGCGCGAGCTCGTAGGTCCGGGCGCCGACGGCATCGGCCCGGCCGGCGAGGGTGCTGTCCGCGCCCTTGAGCCCGTGCTCGACCGCCCAGTCCGCCACCAGGGAGTGCTGGTGCTTCACCGAGGCGACGCACGAGCCGGACGGCGCCACCGCCACCTCGTACTCCCCGGCGTCGAAGCCGGCCTCGAACGTGCGGACGTGGTTGGCGACGACGGGCAGCGCCTCGGGGAAGTAGCCCGAGTTGACGTGCATCTGGCCGCAGCAGGCCTGGCCGGCGGGGAACACGACCTCGTGGCCCAGCCGCTCCAGGACCTCCACGGTGGCCTGGGCGACCCGGGGGTACATCGCGTCGACGATGCAGGTCGCGAACAGCGCGATTCTCATGGGCGTCCTCTCCAGGCCGGGGAATCGCCCGGCCATGTGGTCTGACCATACTCTAGCAAGGTGTGCGCGGTCACACCATGCCCCGGCGGAACGGGAAGGTGATGTCCCGGAAGGCCCCTGCCTGCGCGTACTCCGGGCGCGGGCGGCCTCAGGGCCTCGTCCCCTCCGCGAGGAGCTCGAGGATATGCCGGTAGGGACGGGCGGTGGCCACAGCGGCGGGGCCCCGCTCCGGCGCCCGGCGCGCCGCGGGCGGGGGCCGGCGTCGTCCGTCCGCGGCGCCCGCGTGCGGCAAGATGGACCCATGCCTGAATCCGCCACCGGCCGGGCGCACGACGCCGTGCTGCGCCACATCGAGGACAGCCTCCGCTCGGGCGAGCTCAAGCTCGGCGACCGGCTGCCCGGAGAGCGCGCCCTGGCGGAGCAGTTCGGCATCTCGCGGGCGTCCGTGCGGGATGCGATCCGCTCCCTCGAGGTCATGGGCGTAGTCCGCTCCGCCACCGGCTCCGGACCCAATTCGGGCACGATCGTGGTCTCGGACCCGTCCTCCGCGCTCGGGGTGGCGCTGCGCATGCACGTGGCGAGCCACCACCTGCCGGTCAAGGACGTGGTCGAGGCGCGCATCATGATGGAGACCTGGTCGCTCGAGCACGCGGCCTCCGCCCCGTGGAGCCGCGAGCAGCTCGACGACGCCCGGCGCCTCCTCGAGGCGATGGACGACGACGCGCTGCCGTCCCAGGTCTTCACCCTCCTCGACTCCCAGTTCCACGTGGCCCTGAGCGCCCTCGCCGGGAACGTCGTGGTGAGCACCATGATGGAGTCCATGCGGGAGGCCATCCGCGGCTACATCGACGACGCCGTGGAGCGCCGCGGCGGCTGGGACGAGGCCGTGGATACCCTCCGCGAGCAGCACCGGGGGATCTTCGAGGCCGTCGAGGCGCGCGACGGCGAGCGCTCGGCCCGGCTCGTGCGCGAGCACATCGAGTGGTTCTACGCCCAGGCCCTCTGAGGCGGACCGGGCCCTGACGCCGCTCTCGGGGACGGCGCCCGCGGCCAGCGGCGGCAGGAAGTGCACTTCTCGCCGACAAGCGCCCGTTCGGGGAACTCCTGGGCGAGAAGTGCACTTCTGCACAGACCGCAGCGCGAGGTCGCGGCGGCCCCGGCGCCCGCCGAGGACGGCGCTAGATCCGGGTGCGGTGGAAGTTCAGGTAGCTGCGCGAGGCGGTGGGCCCGCGCTGGCCCTGGTACCGGTTGCCGTAGTCGCCGGAGCCGTAGGGGTGCTCGGCCGCCGAGGAGAGCCGGAAGAAGCACAGCTGGCCGATCTTCATCCCGGGCCAGAGCTTGATCGGCAGGGTCGCGACATTGGAGAGCTCGAGCGTCACGTGCCCGGAGAACCCGGGGTCGATGAACCCGGCGGTCGAGTGCGTGAGGAGCCCGAGCCGCCCGAGCGAGGACTTCCCCTCGAGCCGGGCGGCGATGTCCTCGGGCAGCGTCACCGTCTCGTAGGTCGAGCCGAGCACGAACTCGCCCGGGTGGAGGATGAACGCCTCGTCGGAGTCCACCTCGACGAGGCGCGTGAGCTCGGGCTGCTCCTGGGACGGGTCGATGTGCGCGTACTTGTGGTTGTCGAAGAGCCGGAAGAACCGGTCGATCCGCACGTCGACGCTCGAGGGCTGCACCATCACGGGCTCGTAGGGGTCGAGCCGGATGCGCTCGGCGTCGATTTCGGCACGGATGTCGCGGTCTGAAAGGAGCACGCCTCCAAAAGTACCGCAGCGGCCGCCCCATCCCGCTGCCGCAGCCATTGCCGGGCTGAGACAGGTGAGACTAGGGTGACCCTCGGGGTTGGTGGGATTCTGCGCCCGCCACGGGGAGGAACAACTCATGCGACGCTTCGTCATGGCCGTCGCCGTGCTGGCCGCCGCGGCCGCCGCCGTGCTCGCACCCGCTGCCGCACCGCCGTCGCCCGTCGCCGCGACGCACGACGCCGGCCCCCCACCCACCGCTTCCCCCTCGCCCGGGACCGTCACGTCCGACAGCCTCGACGTGCGCCTCGCGAAGCCGGCCGCCCGGCCCCAGGCCGCCCCGCCGCCGGTCGCCTCCATCGGCCCCGCCACCGGCCCGGCCGCGCTCGACCCGTCCGTGACCTCGGTGAACCCGCTCGCGGCGCCCATGGGCGACACGTCCAACCTGGTCCGCGACAGCAACTCGTCCCAGGTCCTCGCCGTCTTCAACGCGATCAACGCATGGCGCGCCCAGAACGGCCTCAAGCCCGTCCGCTACCACCTGAGCATCCAGGGGCTCGCCCAGGAGTGGAGCGACAGCATCGCGAGCCGCGAGGTGATCGAGCACCGGGCGAGCTTCTGGACGGACCCGCGGGCCCTCAACCCGGACAACGGCGCGGGCGAGGTCATCGCGGTGCGCTGGGACCGGGACGCCGCGCAGCTCGTGGAGTGGTGGAAGAACTCGCCGGCGCACAACGCGATCCTGCTCGACCCACGGATGAGCGTGGTGGGCATCGGCATCACCTTCACGAACGGCACGTACCCGGCCACGCCGAACCGGTACGCGATGTGGGGCGTGGTGGACTTCTTCGGCTACACGACGCTGCCGGCCGGGACCACGGCGGCGCCGGGCGGCTCGACCGGGGGGACCCCGACGCCCACCCCGACACCAACGCCTACGCCGACCCCCAGCCCCACGACGCCGGCGCCCGTTCCGGTCAACCCGCCGCCCGGCGGGTCGGTGACGCCCGGCGGCGCTGAGCTGTGTGCCCCCCCCGGCCGCTTCCAGCCCACCACGCAGGACACCTCCCGCGCCTCGCTCCACAGCGCGGCGGACGTCGTGGCGCTGAACTCGGGCGGGTCGATCGTCGCCTACCCGGCCACGGCAGGGAAGCTGGGCACCGCGCCGACCACCCTCGGCACAGGGTTCGGCGGCGCCACGTCCGTGCAGAGCGTGGACTGGGACCGCGACGGCATCCTGGACCTCCTCGTGCAGTGGGGCGACGGGCGCCTGGTCCTCTACCCGGGCCTCGCGGGCGGCTCGTACGGCGCGCCCACGACCCTCGGCCAGTCCGGCTGGAACACCATGACGCTCGCGACGGGGCTGTGGTGCGCCGCCAACCGGCTCCCCCAGCTCCTGGCCCTGGACCCCTCGGGCAACCTGTACCTCTACCCGAACCGCGGGACCGGGGACGTCCACGAGCGGGCCCTGCTCGCCACCGGGGTGCCCGCCGGGCGCCTCGCGATCCTCGACGCGAGCGGCGACGGCCTCGAGGACCTCGTGGTGCAGCGCTCGGACGGCGCGCTCGTGCTGTACCGCTCGCTCGGGCAGGAGCAGCTCGTGAACGAGGCGCGCCCCGTGGTCGCCACCGCCGCGGGCACCACCGGCCCGATCCGGGTGCTGCGCGACCTCGACGGCGCCGGGAGCGTGGGGATCGCAGCCCTGCGCACGGACGGCTCGCTCGCCTACTGGCCCGTCGCCAGCGGCAAGTTCGGCGCCCCGCGCGTGCTCGCCACCGGCTGGTCCGGCCTGCGCCTGGGCTGACGCACGGCGCGGGCTACCGTTCGAGCGCGGCCTTGAGGTTCTCGAGCTGGGCGACCTCGTGGTCCATCGTCTTCTGCACCATGGCGCCCATGAGCTTGAGGAGCCCGGTCGGCTCGAGGGAGAGGGCGAAGGAGACCTTGGTCCCGCCCGGTTCCGGCATCAGGAGGAACACCCCGTGCGGCCGGGCGGGCCCGGCGATGACCTGGAAGCGGAGCACCTCGCCGGGGCGCCCCTCGGTGATCTCGTAGTCCCCGTCGATCTCGTGGCCCCCGGGACCCGCGATCCGCTGCGCATACACCGCGCCCTCGCGGCCTGCAGGCCCCGACGCGTGGGTGACGGAACGGACGCCCGGGCGCCACACCGTGTTGTTGAGGCCGTCGGCCAGGAAGGCGTACACATCCTCGGGGGTGCGCCGGACCAGGACGGAGTATTCGGCCGCTGCCATGGGCGAACGCTAGGCCGGTGAGCTGGGATTCGGCTGGGAGCCCGGCGCGGTGTCCGAGGCGCCGCCGCCGAGCTCCTCGCGCAGCTCCGCGCGGCGCCTGGGGGACATGAACGCGGCGCGCATGTGGTCGTTGGTCAGCACGTCCGCGACCCCGATCATGAGCACCGCGAAGACGATCTGCTCCACCACCATCCAGTACGGGTACAGGCCCGGGATGGTGGCGACGACGAGCGAGACGACGGGAAAGATCTGGCTGAAGAGGCGCAGGCGCTGGTAGCCCCAGTAGTAGCCGTGGCGGGCGCGCCAGGCGAAGAAGAACAGCGTCAGGGTCATCAGGAGCACGACCACGCCGCGGAACCAGGCCGCGAACCCGACGTCCGTGCCGCCCGTCTGGAGCACGACGGCGATGGCCACCGCGGCGAGCCCGACGGCGACCTCGGCGAGCAGGATCCAGTAGACCCATTGGAACGCCCGCTGGGTCTTGGGGTGCTCGAGCTCGTGCCGGTCCACGATGAAGTGGCCGTGGCGGCCGCCGAAGGTCCTGTCGATGTCGACGCCGAGGATGCGCAGTTCAGGCATGGCATCAACGCTAGCGCCGCGGACTGTGCGGCGGCTGGGCCCGGGGTCGTCCCTTCGGCTGATTCCCCGACGTCACCCCGTGGAACCCCGACGTCACCCCGCACGCGCGGCCGCCCGCCGCCCCCGGGCCCACAGGGCCGCGCCGGCTCCGAGCGCCGCGGGCCACGCGAGGTACCACCCGCAGGTCGCGGCGATGGCCGTGACGGCGGCGAGCCCCGCGGCCGCGACGGCCCGCTGGCCGCGACCGGGCAGGAGCCGCAGCGCCGCAGCAAGCCCGGCGACGTACACCGAGACGATCGCGGCCGTCACGAGCCGGACGAGCACCTCGGTCGTGTCCGTTCCGCCCCCGAGGACCACGAGCCCCGCCGTGCTCAGCGCCGTCACAGCCAGAAGTGCGTTCCGCCCCCGCCCGAACCAGCCCGGCAGCGACCCCGTCTGCCCGAGGGACCGTCCCAGCTCCGCGGCGCCGGTCGCGTAGCTCGTCAGCGTGCCGAGCGTGAGCACGACGGCGAGCGCGGCCGTGAGCGCCTCGCCCACCGGTCCGAGGGCGTACCCGAGCAGGGCCGCCAGCGGGGCGTCGCCGCCGGCCCCGCTCCCGAGCGCGAGCACGGACACGGCCGCGAGGGCGAGGTACAGGGAACCGACCAGGGCCAGGGCGAGCGCCGTCACGACGCCGAGGTCGCGCTCGGGATTCCGGAACTGGCCGCCGAGGTAGCTCATCGCCTCCCAGCCGGCGAAGGCCCACACGATCAACGCCGCCGAGGACGGGACCGCTCCCCAGCCGTGCGTCGCGAACGGCTCGAGCCGGCCCGGGTCGGCCCGCGTCAGGCCGGCCGCGATCGCCACGACCATCACCGCGAGGATCGTGCCAGCCAGGACCAGCTGGAGCGCCGACGATGTCCGCACGCCCGCCCAGACGGCCCCGAGCACCGCGACGGTGATGCCGCCGGCCACGGCCAGGGCCGCCCAGCGCGGAGCCCCGAGGGCGTGCGCCGCGTACTGGCCCGCGAACAGGGCGGAGGCGGGGATCCCGAACGGGATCGTGAGGTAGAACCACCAGCCGGACGCGGTCGCCCAATAGTCCCCGAAGGCGCGGCGCACGTACGTCGACACTCCCCCGGCGTCCGGCAGCCTCCGCCCGAGCGACGCGAAGGTCCAGGCGATGGGCACCGAGGCCAGCACGAGTCCTGCCCACGCGAGCAGGCTCGCCGGCCCGGCGGCGCGGTAGGACAGCGCGGGGAGGGCGATCACCCCGGTGCCGAGGACCGCCCCAAGGTAGTAGGCGAGGCCCCGGACCCGGCCGAGGGTCCCGGCTCCGGCGGTGCGGACTGCGGTGTCAGCGCTCATGCCCCCACGCTAGGAATCCGCGCCCCGGTTCACGAGTGCGTTCCGTGCCGCGGAGCGCTAGATTTGTGCCATGGCACCGATCTCAGCGTCGCCCGCCGCCCACCGCGTGGGCCTCGTCCTGACGGACAACCTGCCGATCTTCGAGCTCGCGGTTCCGTGCGAGGTGTTCGGCATCGCCCGCCCGGACCTCCACGACCCGTGGTACGAGCTCACGATGGTGCGCGGCGAGCCCGGCGAGATCGCGACGGCCGGCGGCCTCGCGCCGTCGTCCGCCGCTCCGCTCGCGGCGCTGCGGGAGATGGACACCATCGTGGTCCCCGCGTGCGAGCGCAGCCTCCAGGTGGAGGGCGCCACGCATGCCCCGCTCCTTGCCGAGCTCCGCGCCGCGGCCGGGCGCGGGGCGCGGATCGCGTCGCTGTGCTCGGGCGCGTACCTGCTGGCCCAGGCCGGGCTCCTCGACGGGCGGGACGCCACGACCCACTGGATGAACTGGGAGGACTTCGAGGCGTCCTTCCCGCGGGTCCGGCTACGGCGGGACGTCCTCCTCACCTCGGACGCCGGCGTCTACACGAGTGCTGGCACGGCGGCCGGGATCGAGCTGTGCCTGCAGCTCGTGCGGGAGGACTTCGGCGAGGCCGTCGCTGCGAGCGTGGCGCGGCGCATGGTCGTGGCGGAGCGGCGCGGCGCGGCCCAGTCCGAGTACCTCGAGTCGGTGGCGCGGCCGCTCGCCCCCGACCCGCTCCGGCACGCGATGGACTGGGCCGAGAAGAACCTGCACGCCCCGATCGGCCCGGACGCGATGGCGCGCCGGGCGCGGATGAGCCGCCGCACCCTCTACCGGCGGTTCGAGGCGGCCGCGGGCACGTCGCCGTCGCAGTGGCTGCTCGAGCGGCGCATCGACTCGGCGCGTCGGCTCCTGGAGGAGACCGACTTGCCCGTCGAGCGGGTCGCGGAGCGCGCCGGGGTCGGCTCCGCGGCGAACCTGCGCGCGCACTTCGCGCGGATCGTGGGGATGTCGCCCTCCGCCTACCGCGAGGCGCAGCGCCGGGACGCACGACGCCGCGGCGCCGCCTGACGCGTCCGGCCCGGCCAGGGGCTGACGCCTCCGGGCAGCGGTGCGCGGACCACCCGCGCGCGTGTTGTAAGCTGGGTGAAGCCCTTCGGGGCAACGCGGCCGTAGCTCAATGGCAGAGCGCTCGCTTCCCAAGCCAGATACGCGGGTTCGATTCCCGTCGGCCGCTCTCTTCCGCCCCCGGTTCACTGGACCGGGGGCTTTTCCGTGCCGGCCTCCCGCCCCGCGGCGGGCGGGCTCCGCGCAGAAGGCGGCAGGCCGGCGTCGTGCGTGGGGGGACGCACGACGCCGGCCTGCTGCCTCGGGCGGCCCGGCTCACCCCGCCGGGCGCCTCCGGAGCCAGAGCGCGAGGCCGAGCGCGGCCAGGGCCGGCACCGCGCCCGAGACGAGCATGGCCAGGTGCGCGCCGAGGTACTCGGCGAGGCCGCCGAGCATGGGGCCGCCGAGGGCCTGGCCGCCGATGAGCACCATCGTGTACAGGCTCATGACCCGGCCGCGGATGCCCACGTTGGCGCTCGTCTGCACCATCTGGTTGGCCGAGGTCAGGAACGTCAGGGCGCAGAACCCGGAGACCGCGACGAGCGCGCAGAACAGCGGCAGCGAGGGCGCGAAGGCCGCCACGGCGAGCATCGCGCCGTACAGCCCGGCCCCGCCCACCACGGTGCGCAGGCGCAGCTGCAGGCGCCGGGCCGAGGCGATCGCGCCGGTGAGCGCCCCGACGGCGACCATGGTGTTGAGCAGTCCGTACCCGCTCGCGCCGATGCCGAAGACGTGGTCGGCGTAGGCGGCGAGGAGGACCGGCAGGCTCATCGCGAAGAGGGACACGACGCCGGCCATGACCCACGGCCAGCGGATGGTGGGCTTGCGCCAGGCGTAGGCCACGGCCTCGCGGAGCATGCCGCGCGCGGCCGGGGTGGGCGGGGCGACCACGAGCTGGTCCTTGCGCAGGAGCGAGAGCATGACGGCGGTGACGCAGCACGCGAACGCGTTGACCACGAACGCCCAGCCCCCGCCCACGGCCGTGAGGAGCCAGCCAGCCACGGCCGGGCCGATGAGCGCGCCGAGCTGGAAGTTCGTCGAGTTCACGCTGATGGCGTTGCGGAGGTACCTGGGGCCGACGAGCTCGTTGACGAACACCTGCCGGGCGGGCTGGTCGAGCACGGTCACGAGGCCGAGCACGAGGGCGATGCCGTAGACGTGCCACACGGCGAGCGCGCCGGTGAGCGCGAGCGTGCCCAGCGCCGCTGCGCACGCGCCGGCGCCCAGGGCGCAGATCTGCAGGAGCCGGCGCTTGGAGAACCGGTCGGCGACGAGGCCGCCCCAGGGGCCGAGCAGGAGCACGGGCGCGAACTGCAGCGCGACGGTGACGCCCACGGCGGTGACCGAGCCGGAGAGCTGGAGGACGAGCCAGTCCTGGGCGATGCGCTGCATCCACAGCGCCACGACGGCCACGAAGTGGGCGGCCGCGAACAGGCGGAAGTTGGGGACGCTGAGGGAGATGAAGGTGTGCCGCCACGGCAGGCGCTCCGCGGCCACGGCGAGGGGCCCGGTGGGCGGGAACGCAGGGCGGGAGGGCTGGGAGAAGCCGGGGAGCGAGGGCTGGGGTTCCGAGCTGGCTGACGGCAGGGCTGGGCTGGGCGAGGTCACGGAAGAGTCCTGGTTTCGTTCGGGAGGGCCGGTGTCGATCGACTTCCTCCACCGTAGGCTCGCGGAAAAGGATTGTGGAAGGCTATTTCCCCTCTAACTGCTATTGCGTTGTGCAATGCGCTCACGGAGGATGGCCCCATGGCCGCCCCCACCTTCGATCCCGCCCACCTGCGCAGCTTCCTCGCCGTGGCCGAGCACCTGAGCTTCACGCTCGCGGCCGAGCGGCTCGGGCTCGCCCAGCCCACCGTCAGCCAGCACGTGGCCAAGCTCGAGAAGGCCGCGGGCCGGATGCTCCTCGTCCGCGACACGCACGGCGTGCGGCTCACCGACAACGGCGACGCGATGGCCGGCTTCGCCCGCGCCATCCTCGCGGCCCACGACGACGCGGCGCGCTACTTCCGCGGCGAGGCGATGCGCGGGCGCCTGCGCTTCGGCACGGCGGACGACCTCGCGATCACGGGCCTGCCCAAGATCCTGCGCGAGTTCCGCCGCGCCTATCCGCAGCTCAACCTCGAGCTCACGGTGAGCCAGAGCGACGACCTCTACCGCCGCCTCAAGGCAGGACAGCTGGACCTCGTGTTCATCAAGTGGGTGGCCGGGGCCCAGGACGGCACGGTGGTGCGGCACGACTCGTTCTCCTGGGTGGGCGTCGAGCAGACCGCGCTGGATCCCGCCGACCCGGTGCCGCTCGTGGTGTACCCGGCCCCGAGCCTGTCCCGCAGCCTGGCGATCCAGGCGCTCGAGGCCAGCGGGCGGACGTGGAAGGTCACCTGCAGCACCAAGCAGATCGCCGGCGTGCTGGCCGCCATCCGGGCCGGGCTGGGCGTCGGCGTCATGCCCACCACGCTCGTGCCCGACGACCTCGCGGTGATCACCCACCGCTTCGACCTGCCCCCGGTCGGGGACGTCGACTTCACCCTCATCCGCAATCCGCTCGCCAACTCCGCCGCGGCCGACGCGCTCACGGACGCGATCCTGGGCCGCGTCCTGAGCCGCAGCTGAGCTTCACGGCCGACGCGCCAACTGGCGGCGACAAACATCAGACGTCTACCCTTTGAGCATGCCGCCCGAGACCGAGACCCTCACGCCTGCCCGCACCCACGACGTCCTCGACGAATCGCTCGCCCCCGAGCTCGACGCTCACGTCCCGGCGGAGGCACCCTCCGGCCCCGGCCGCCGCCGCGCCGCCGTCCTCGCCGTCGCGGCAGTGGTGCTCATCGGCCTGAACCTGCGGGCCGGGATCGCGAGCGCGTCCTCGCTGTACCACGATCTGAAGCTGTTCCTCGGCTACGGCCCGCTCGTCGCGGCGGCGCTGCCCGCCATCCCGGTCGCCTGCTTCGCCGTCGCGGGCGGTGCCACGGCGTGGCTCACCGCGCGCCTCGGGCTCGAGCGCGCCATCGGGCTCGCCCTCGTGCTCCTCACCGCGGGCCTCGCCGTGCGGTCGGTTCCCGCCGAGGGCATGCTGCTGGCCGGCACGGTGGTGAGCATGAGCGGGCTCGCGGTCTGCAACGTCGCGATGCCCTCCTTCATCCGCGAGCACTACGCGCACCGCACGTCCGGCATGACGGCGGCCTACACGGTGACGATGTCCCTCGGCGCCACGACCGCGTCCGCGGTGGCGGTGCCCGTCGCGGACTCGCTCGGCTCCCCCACGCTCGGCCTCGGCGTGTGGGCGGCGCTGGCCGCCGTCGCCCTCGCGGCGTTCGCCCCGCTCGCCCTGCGCTCGCGCCGCCGGGCCGTCGCGGATCCAGCCCACCACGTCTCGCCGTGGTCCCTCCTGCGCACGCCGAGGGGCCTGCTCGTCACGGCGCTGTTCGGCGTGCAGGCCCTCCTTGTCTACACGATCATGGGCTGGCTGCCCTCGATCCTCGTCTCCCGCGGCATGGACCCGGCCATGGGCGGCCTCATGCTCGGGCTCCTGCAGCTCGTGAGCATGGGCGCCGTCGCCGGGCTGCTCGCCATGGCGGCCCGGCCGGGGCTGCTGCGCCCCGCGTTCCTGCTCACGGCGTCGGCCGCCCTGCTCGGCGCCGTCACGCTCGTGGCGTTCCCGCAGTGGAACATCCTCGTCCCGGTGGCGCTCATGGGGCTCGGCTTCGGCGTCTTCCCCCTGGTCATGGTGGTCATCAGCCGCAGCGGCAGCAGCGCCTCGGAGACCACCGCCCTCTCGACCCTGGCGCAGTCGCTCGGCTACCTCCTCGCGGCCGTGGGCCCCTTCGGCATCGGCCTCCTCCACGACGCTCTCGGCGACTGGACGGTGCCGCTGTGTGCCATGGTGGGGATCGCCGTCGTCCAGCTCGTGCTCTCCTACCGGCTCGGCGCGGAGCCGGGCGCCCCGCGGAGGCCGCAGCCGGCCCGGGCTGCCGGTGCCGCATGAGCGCCGGGCCCCCCAGGCGGCTGCCGCTGGCCCAGGAGGTCACCGAGGAGCTCCGGCAGGAGATCGCCTCGGGCCGCTGGCCGGTGGGGACCCGGATCCCGCCCGAGCCGCAGCTCATCGGACGGCTGGGCGTCTCGCGCGGCACGCTCCGCGAGGCGGTCAAGGCGCTCGCCCACGCCGGCCTGCTCGAGGTCCGCCGCGGCGACGGCACCTATGTCCGCTCGACGAGCGAGATGGCCGGCACGGCCCGGCGCGCCTACCGCGAGTACGGCGAGGAGAAGGTCTTCGAGGTCCGCTTCGCCCTGGACGCGCAGGCCGCGCGCCTGGCCGCCCGGGCCGCGGACGACGACGACCTCGCCGCCCTCCGCGCGCTCCTCGCCCGCCGCCGGGCGGCCTGGGCGGCGGGAGACGCCGAAGGCTGGATCGCCGCCGACTGGGAATTCCACCTCAAGGTCGCCGAGGCCTCGGGCAACCCGCTCCTGCACGAGCTGTACGGCACCTTCGGCGACGTCTTCCACGGCGTCAAGATGAAGCAGAGGCTCCGGGACGGGTTCGATGCGTGCCGCGAGGCGGGCCACGAGGACCTCGTGCGCGCGATCGCCGCGCGGGACGAGGAGACCGCAGCCGCAACGGTCCTGGACAACCTCCGCTACTGCACCACATGGATGCAGTGACCCACCCCACAGTGCGTCCGGGACGCACGGAGTAGAATCGAGGGCGATGAACCGCACAATGTTCAAGTCCAAGATCCACCGCGCCACGGTCACGCACGCTGACCTCCACTATGTGGGCTCGGTGACGATCGACCTTGACCTGCTCGAGGCGGCGGACATCCTGCCGGGCGAGCTCGTGTCCATCGTCGACATCACCAATGGTGCGCGCCTCGAGACCTACACCATTGCGGGCGAGCGCGGCTCCGGGGTCATCGGGATCAACGGCGCGGCCGCGCACCTGATCCACGAGGGCGATCTGGTCATCCTCATCACCTATGCCTCGATGAGCGACGCCGAGGCGCGCGAGTTCGTGCCCACGGTGGTGCACGTCGACGCGGACAACCGCATCGTGGAGCTCGGCACCGACCCCGCCGAGGGCCACGGCCCGGGCATGCTGCGCCCGCCGTTCGCGATCCAGGCACACCTGAACTAGTTCGCGGGCGCTCTCAGGGGCGGGCGCTAGGCTGGGGCCCGTGCCCCTTGGAAACCGTTTGCCATCCCTGTGCCACGGCGGCCGCCCGTGCTAGGCGTCCTCGAGGGGTTCGCCGTGGTCTGGGCGATCATCGGCGTCGGCTGGTTCTGCGCCCGCCGCGGGATCCTGGGGGACGGCGCCCAGGCGGTCCTGAGCCGCCTGTCCTTCTTCGTCGCGAGCCCGGCGCTGCTCCTCGAGACGCTCGCGCACTCCGACCTGCGGGCCGTCTTCTCCACGCACCTGCTCGTCATCGCCGTCAGCTCGACCGCGATCGGGGTCGTCTCCCTCATCGTCTTCAGGTGGCTCCGCGGACGCAGCACGCCCGAGGCGCTCATCGCCTCCATGAGCGCCTCCGTGGCGAACTCGGGCAACCTGGGCATCCCGATCTCGGTGTTCGTCCTCGGCGACGCGAGCTTCGTGGCGCCCCTGCTGATCTTCCAGCTGGCCCTGTTCACGCCCTCGTACCTCCTCGTCCTCGACGGGACGACCGCGACAGCGAAGCCGGGGCTGGCCCGCGCTGCCCAGTTCGTGCTTCCCATCGTGACGAACCCGAACATCATCGGGTCCATGATCGGGCTCGTGCTGGCCGCGACCCACTGGACTCCGCCCGAGCTCATCATGCAGCCGATCCACCTCATCGGCGGTGCCGCGATCCCCGCCATGCTCATGGCGTTCGGCATCTCGCTGCACGGGTCGCGGCCGCTGCGGGCCGACGAGGGCCGCCGCCTCGACACGGCCCTCGCCTCGGTGCTCAAGGTCGTGGTGCACCCCTTCATCGCCTTCGCGTTCGCCCGCTTCGCCCTCGGCCTGGGCGGCCACGAGCTGTTCGCCGCGGTGGTGACCGCGGCCCTGCCGACGGCACAGAACGTCTACATCGCGGCCCAGCGGTACCGGCACGGCATCGTCGTGGCCAAGGACACCGTGCTCATCACCACCGTCGTCGCCGTCCCGGCCATGGCCGTCATGGCGGCCCTCCTCTCCTGACGGGGGAGCGTCTAGGCTTCACCCATGGCTGAGACGAGTGGGGCGAAGGCCGGCGCAGCGAAGAGCACCGAGGAGAAGGTGGCCGCCCTCCAGAAGGGCTACACGTTCGAGGGCGCGACGATCGCCCTCGGTGCCGCCATCGTGGACGGCGAGGTGCGGTCCGAGGCGCAGGTCGCGCTGCCTCTGGGCATGATGAACCGCCACGGGCTCGTGGCCGGCGCCACCGGCACGGGCAAGACCGTGACCCTGCACATGATGGCGGAGCAGCTCTCCTCGGCGGGGGTGCCCGTGTTCCTCGCGGACATCAAGGGCGACCTCTCGGGCCTCGCGGCTCCGGGCGCCGGCGGCGAGAAGCTGCTCGCCCGGACCCGGGGCATCGGGCAGGACTGGGCCGCGGCCTCGTTCCCCGTCGAGTACCTCGCCCTGGGCGGCGACGGCGCGGGGGTGCCGGTGCGCGCCACCGTGACCTCGTTCGGGCCGATCCTGCTCTCGCGCGTCATGGAGCTGAACGAGACGCAGGAGTCGAGCCTCACGCTCATCTTCCATTTCGCGGACCAGCACCAGCTCGAGCTGGTGGACCTCAAGGACCTCCGCGCCGTCATCCAGTTCCTCACCTCGGAGGAGGGCAAGGACGAACTCGAGAAGCTCGGCGGTCTCTCCAAAGCAACTGCCGGTGTGATCCTGCGGGAGCTCGTGGGGCTCGAGGCTGCCGGCATGGAGAAGTTCTTCGGCGAGCCCGAGTTCGACACCTCCGAGCTCCTCCGCACCGCCGCGGACGGCCGCGGCGTCATCACCTGCCTCGAGCTGCCGAGCCTGCAGGGCAGGCCGGTCCTGTTCTCGACGTTCCTCATGTGGCTGCTCGCGGACCTCTTCCATGACCTGCCTGAGATGGGAGATGTGGACAAGCCCAAGCTCGTGTTCTTCCTCGACGAGGCACACCTGCTCTTCAACGGCGCCACGAAGGCGTTCCTCGACGCGATCACCCAGACCGTGCGGCTCATCCGGTCCAAGGGCGTAGGCATCTTCTTCGTCACGCAGACGCCCAAAGACGTGCCGGCGGACGTCCTCGGGCAGCTCGCCAACCGCGTCCAGCACGCCCTGCGCGCCTTCACGCCTGACGACGCGAAGGCCCTCAAGGCCACCGTCTCCACCTTCCCCGTGAGCGACTACGACCTCGAGGAGGTCCTGACGTCCGCGGGCATCGGGGAGGCCGTGGTCACCGTCATGAACGAGAACGGTGCCCCCACCCCAGTGGCGCTCACCCGCATGCGCGCCCCCGGCTCCGCGATGGGACCGGCCGACCCCGCCCTCGTCGCCGCCACGGTCCAGGCCTCGCCGCTCCTGCCCAGGTACGGCACCGCCGTCGACGGCGTCTCCGCCTACGAGAGGCTCCAGCAGGAGGAGGCCACCGCGCCCGCGCCCGGGCCCGCCCAGCCGCCCCCGCCGCTCCCCTCCCCGCGCCTCGAGCCGCCCGCACCGTCCCGGAGGGACGACGGCGGCGGGGTCGCCGACGAGGTGATGGGCGCCCTGGGCGGTGCGCTCGGCAGCGGCCTGCGCTCGATGATCCGCTCGGCCGGCACGCAGCTCGGGCGCGACCTCATGCGCAGCGTCTTCGGCACCGCACCCCGGCGCCGCCGCTGACCAGCCACGACCGCCGGCGCGGAGGCCATTGGTAGGGTATAGCGGTGCAGACCAGCCCCGCTCTCCTCCGGACCGCCGCCGCCTGGCTGCTGGCCCTCGTGCTGGCCATCGTCGCCTCGGTCGTGGCGGTCACCCTCGTCAAGAACACTGCGGCCGGCCCCGCCGAGCCGGTGCGCGCCTACATCGATGCCCTCAAGGACGGCGACGGCGGCTCTGCCCTCGGGCTCCTGCACGCGAAGGTCCCCTCCGGGAGCGCGGCCGTGCTCAACGGCGGCCCGCTCAAGGACTCCATGAGCCGGGTCAAGGACATCGCCTACGAGACGACCTCGGCCGGCGGCGACCATGCGGCCGTCACGGTCCACTACAGCGTCGAGGGGCAGGCGCACGAGACCAAGTTCTCGATCGAGCGCACCGGCACCGACTGGCTCTTCTTCCCACGCTGGTCCATCGCCCCCGGCACGCTGCCCACCATCGATGCCACGGTGGTGAACTCCACCCGGGCCACCCTCAACGGTGCCACCGTCAACATGCCGGGAGGGCACAACACGTTCCCGGTGTTCTTCCCGGGCTCCTACGTCGGATCCCTCTCCGGCCAGCAGTTCGAGGCCGACCCGCGCTCCGTCGTCGTGACCTCCGCCGGCACCACCACGCCGCTCAACCTCGCCACCAAGGCGACCCCCCAGCTCGTCTCGGCCATCGACGCCAAGATCCACGGCTACCTCGACGACTGCGCCAAGGCCGCCAGCCAGCAGCAGCGGCTCCAGCCCGACTGCCCCTTCTCCCTCGCGACCAACACGCGCATCCAGGACGGCACGATCGCGTGGTCGGTGTCCTCCTATCCCAAGGTCTCGGTCGAGCCCTACCAGGGACGCTGGGCCCTCGCCCCGCTCAAGGGCAGGGCCCACCTGAAGGCCACGGCGATCGACCTGTTCACCGGGGCGGCCTCTCCGCTGTCCGCAGATGTCGACTTCGACTTCGGGGCGCGCCTCGACGTCTCCGACAGCGCGATCACGGTGACCCCCCAGCTCAAATAAGCGCGCCCGGTCACATCGCACGCCCGGTCACATCGGTGACCCGGCGCGGTCGGCAGCGACGCTGGCGCCGAATCCGACCGGCTATCGCGCGTCGGAGGGCGTGTCCCCCTCCGACGCGCCGGCAGCCCCGGCACCCCGGAGCCCAAAGCCGGTCGGATTCGGCCCGGGCGGCAGCGGACGTCCGCCCAGGATCCGGGAGACCTCCTCGACCAGCACCCAGGACCGGTGCACCACGTCGGCATACCCGTAGCGCAGCGTCACGAGCCCCCGCAGCTGCGCCTGCCGGTCGCGCACCCGGTCCTTGCCCCGCTGGACGCGCTCCTCGTGGGTCCTTCCGTCGAGTTCAACGATGATCCAGCCTTCCACGAGCAGGTCGACCCGACCGATCCCCTCGATCCAGACCTGGGCCTCGACGTGGAAGCCGGCCCTCCTGAGCAGCGTCCTGGCTATCGTCTCGAGCAGCGAGTCCGCCCCTCCGTCCACGAGATCGAGGACGGCGCGCGCCCGCCCGTTGCGCGGCCCGGTCAGCAGGCCGCGGAGGAAACCGAGCGGGACCCCCTTCTGGGTGACGGCGCACTCGGCGATCACGAGCGCCTCGAGCTCTGGCAGGCAGCGCAGCGCGTGGAGCACCACGTCCGCGAGGCCCGCGACCGGGGCGGTGGGATGCGGCGGGACCCTTCGCTCGCGATGGATCACGGCGCCGGGGCGGTCCGCCCCGGTGGCCCGCAGCAGGTGCGGGCGTGCGTCGGGCCCGGGCGGCACGAGGACCCAGAGCCCGTACACGTCTGCGGCGCTCACGCAGGTCAGCAGTGATCGGGTGCTGCGGGCGTGCACGAACCGCGGATCAGCCGTCGGCAGGGCGTAGAGCCCGTGCCGGTGGCGTTCGACCTCCCCCGCCTCGACCGCCCGGCGCAGAGCGGCCTCGCGGATGCCGCCGCTGCGGAGCTCCTTCAGGCGCGCCACGCCGTGGAACTGCCCGAACCGCCGGGCGAGGTGTGGGTCCATCCCCTCATGCTCGGGCGGCCGGAACGCACCCCGCAGCCCCCGCGCCCTCCATGTGGACAACCGGCCCTCTGAGGGGCAGCTGGGCGGGTCGTGCGCCGTCCCGGACCCGACCGGCTTTTCAGGCCCGAACGGGCGTGTCGGCCTCGACACGCCGCCCCTTAGCCCTGCTCAGCTAGGAAAGCCGGTCGGATTCGCCGCGCACGCCGGGGCGGCTCGCCCGGGCGCCCAGACGCACGACGGCGGGCCGGTCACCCGAGGCGACCGGCCCGCCGTCGTGCGCGGGGAGACCTCAGTCGAGGCCGCGGAGGTCCAGGACCAGATCCGAGTCGGCGCCGTCCCGCAGCACCACGGGAATCCCCCAGTCCTGCTGGTACAGGTGGCAGGCGGCGTGGTCCGGGATCTCCTCGCCGGGGGCGCCGTCGCACGCGGCGGCGCGGGCGGTGATGTGCAGGACGCCCTCGGCCACCTCGGGGTTGAGCTCGAGCGTGCGCGCGAGCCCCTGGGCGGTGCCGCCGCCGCCGAGGAGCAGCTCGGCCGGGGTGGAGGAGACCTTGAGCTGGGTGGGGTCGCCCCAGCGGTCGTCGAGCTTCTGGCCGGTGGGGGCCGCGAAGCGCACGGTGAGCGCGAGCGGCCCGGCGGCCACGGGGGTCTTGGGGCGCTGCGTCTGGCGCTCGCCCTCGTCGACCTGCTGGGCGTCCTTCGGGATGGGCAGGAGGACCAGCTCGTGCCGGTTCGTCTCGGTGACCAGCAGCAGCGGCTCGCCGTCGGCGGGGGTCACCACCACCACGTCGGCCGGCTCGGCCAGCCCGCGCGCGAGGGTCGTCACGGCCGCGGTACCGTCGGCGCCCTCCCCGCTCCTGCCGGAGGGGTTGTAGCGGCGCACGGCCCCGTTGTACGTGTCGGCCACGGCCACGGAGCCGTCGGGGAGGACGGCGACGCCGAGCGGGTGCTGGAGGCGTGCCGTGTCCGCGGCGCCGTCCCGGAAGCCGAAGTCGAACAGGCCGCGGCCCACGGCGGTCTCGACCGTGACCGCGGGCTGGCCGCTCGCGTCCACGTCGCCGAGGCGCACGCGGCGCAGCGCGGAGGTCTCCGAGTCGGCGACCCACAGGTCCCCCGATGGGTCCACCGCGAGGCCCGAGGGCTGGGCGAACCAGGCCTGCGGGGCGGCGCCGTCGAGCAGGCCCTCGAGGCCGGAGCCGGCGAGGATCGCCACGACGCCCGTGAGCGGATCGAAGGTGAAGATCTGGTGCGTGCCGGCCATCGCGACGACGACCTTCTGCAGCTTCTCGCTCCACACCACGTCCCACGGGGAGGAGAGCGAGACGTTCGTGCCGTGGCCGAGGTAGCCGATGTCCTCGATGTCACCGGCGTAGACGTCGTGGGGCGCGCCGTCCGCCGCCCCCTCGCCCGCCGTCGCGGCGGGGGCCGCGCCAGCGTCCGGGCCGGCCTTGGCCCATGTGCCGGCGCCGTCGCCGTTGACCCGGGCGGGCCCGGCGTCCAGGAGGCGCTGGACCCCGTTGCCGGCGAGGGTCTGCACGTGGCCGGAGCTGAGGGTCACGCCGCGCAGGCGGTGGTTGACGGTGTCGGCGACGACGGCCTCGTAGCCGGTCTGCCACGCGATCGAGGCCGGCAGGACGGCCACGCCCTGGGGCTCGTTGAACTGCGCGACCTCGGCCTGCCCGTCCAGGAAGCCCTTCGTGCCGGAGCCGATCACGCGCTCCACCGTCTCGAGGTCGGGGCGGAGCTCGACGAGGCGGTGGTGGCCGGTGTCGACCACGAGGTAGTTGCCGTTCTCGAGCGGCACGGTCTGGCCGGGGAAGCGGAGGGTGCCCGCGGTCGGCTCGGGGGCCACGTAGGGGCCGTCGCCGCGGTGCAGCGTGCCCTTGGCCTCGTGCTCGGCGACGAGCTCCTCGATGAGCACGCCCAGGCCGCCGGCGTGCCCCTCGCCGGAGAGGTGGGCGACGATGTAGCCCTCGGGGTCGACCACCACGAGCGTGGGCCACGCGCGGGCGGTGTAGGCCTGCCACGTGAGCAGGTCGGGGTCGTCGAGGACCGGGTGGTGGATGTCGTAGCGCTCCACGGCGGCGGCGAGGGCCACCGGGTCGGCCTCGTGCTCGAACTTGGGCGAATGGACGCCCACCGTGACGAGGACGTCTTTGTACTTCTCCTCGAGCGGGCGGAGCTCATCGAGGACGTGCAGGCAGTTGATGCAGCAGAACGTCCAGAAGTCGAGCAGCACGATCTTGCCGCGAAGGGCGGCCAGGTCCAGGTCCTTGCCCCCGGTGTTGAGCCAGGCGCGGCCGCCGAGCTCGCTCGCCCGGACCCGGCGGGAGGTCCGCAGGGCGTCCGCGCTGCGCTGTTCCTCGGTGGATTCTGCGGTCACTGGCACTCCTTCTTGCGGCACATCGTCTGGGCGCAGCGGCGTGATGCGCGCCCTTGGGGTTCAACCCCATTATCCCGGGCATTCTTCCGCGCATGACGCCGTGTGTCCCCGCCCCTGCGACACCGCGCACGACGGCGCCCGCGCGCCTTCCCGGCGCAGGTCACCGGCCGCGGGGGCCGGGGCTAGTGGCCCTGGGCCTCGTCGCGCTCCTGGAGGCGGGTGAACATGGCGTTGTAGGCGTCGAGGTCGGCGTCGTGGTTGCGGTCGGCGGCACGGTCGCGGCGGCGGGTCTCGCGGGCGTCGGACTTGGACCACATGACGGCCACGCCGATCGCCACGACCAGGGTCGGGATCTCCCCGATCCCCCACGCGACGCCGCCGCCGGTCTGCTGGTCGACGATCGCGGACGCGCCCCACGGGCGGCCGAGGTTGCCGAAGAAGCCCGGCTCCAGCAGCACGTTGGAGCCCATGAGGGTCACGCCGAAGAACGCGTGGAACGCCATGGTGGCGAGCAGCAGCACGAGCCGCATCGGGTACGGGAAGCGCCGCGGCAGGGGGTCGGAGCCGATCATGGTCAGCACGAAGATGTACCCGGTGAGCGTGAAGTGCAGGTTCATGAGCTCGTGGCCCACGTGGTCTCGCATCGCGTACCCGAACAGGTCCGAGTAGTAGAACAGGATGATCGAGCCGGCGAAGTTGGCGGCCGCGAACAGCGGGTGCGTGACGAGCTGGGACCACTTCGAGTGCACGAACACGAGCAGCCACTCGCGCAGCCCGCGGCTGCCGTCGCGCCGCGGCGTCAGGGCCTTGAGCGCGAGGGTCACGGGCGAGCCGAGCACGAGGAAGATCGGCGCGACCATCATGAGCATCATGTGGTCCACCATGTGTGCGGAGAACAGCACGCGCCCGTACACGGCGGGCGGGCCGCTCGTGATGTACGTGAGGACGATCAGCCCGGCGAACCAGGACACCGCCCGCCCCCAGTGCCAGGAGTCCCCGCGCCGGGCCACCTTGAGCATCCCGAGCGCGTACGTGACCGCCCCGAACACGGCCACGGCGACCCAGAGCCAGTCCGCGCGCCACTCGGTCAGCCACCGCGAGGCCGTGAGCTCGGGCGGGAGCTCGTAGCCGGTGAGGAGGAACGCGGGCGAGGCATCCGGGGCGTAGGTGGTCGGCTCCGGCGGGGCAGAGCGCGAGAGCGCGACGGCCAGGCCGGAGACCACGCCCATGACCACGGCCTCGACCCCGATCAGCTGCCACAGCACGCGCCGGGCGGAGGCGCCGCGCCCCAGCTGCGGGATCACCCACTGGCGGTGCATGAACCCGATGCCGCCGAGCACCACCGCAAGGGTGGTCTTGGCGAGGATGAGCTGGCCGTAGGCGGACGTGAACAGGTCGCCGAGATGGGGCAGCCGGATGAGCGCGTTGATCACGCCGGAGGCCACCACGAGCAGGAAGGCGAAGAGCGCGAGCGCGGAGAAGCGCCTCAGGGTCGCCTCGGTCGCGTCGGCCGCACGCACGACGCCGCGTCCCCGGCCCCCGCCGTCGGCGGCACCGGCGCGGTCCCCGCCGTCGGGCCCTCCGGCGAGGGTGCGGCCCAGCACGGCCAGCACAGCGATGCCGCCGACCCACAGCGAGGCGCCCACCAGGTGCAGGAACAGCGAGTTGACGGCGCCCTCATGGTCGCTCGAGCTCGCGGAGTGGCCGATCAGCGCCATGGGGACCAGGCCGATCACAGCGAGGATGCCCGTGAGGGCGAGCCCGGTCAGCGAGCGGACGGCGAACAGGAGGGTCGCGACCACCGCGGCGATGATCACGGTGACCAGCCACGCCCTGCCCACGTCGAGGTTGGTCATGAAGTACACGAGCTGATTCGTGTAGTCCGAGCTGCCGGAGAGGGGCTGCCCGACGAGGTCGGAGTGGGTCAGGATCAGGACGGCGATGGCGCTCAGGGTCCAGGCCACGGCACCGCCCGTGGCCGCGCGCAGGGCGCGGGAGAATGCGGGGTGCTCGTCGACGCCGGGAGCATCCGGTGGGCCTGCCGCGCGGCCGGTGGGGCCGGCGTCGTCCGTCCCCCCGTGGGAGCGCCGCGGCCGCGCGGTGTGCGGGAGGATCCCGACGGCGAACGTGATGCCGCCGATTGTCAGGGCGAGGGAGAGGTTGAGCACCGTCGTGGCGACGGGGAGTCCCCACCGCACGAGCGCGCCGGGGTCGAGGACCTGGCGCGCCGCGGCCGCCCCGGAGAACATCAGGCCGGCCACGGCTGCGGCGACGGCAACGGCGAGCGCCGCGATGGACCACCCCCTTCCGAGGCCCGCGAGACCCGTGGGTGCGGGGGTGACGGCGGGCGGACGGGCAGGTGGGGCAGAACGTGGCACCCCACCATTGTCCCCCACCGCGCTGGGCACATGCCGGGAGGTGGGCAGACGCCGGGAGGGGGCAGCGGCGGGATGCCGCTGCCCCCTCCCGGGGTGGTCTTGGGGCGAAGTGCCTACTTGCCGGAGGCAGCGGCCTTCAGCTTGGAGCCGGCGGTCAGCTTGACGCTGTGGCCAGCCGGGATCTCGATCGCGGCGCCGGTCTGCGGGTTGCGGCCGGTGCGGGCGGCACGCTCGGTGCGCTCGACGGCGAGCCAGCCGGGGATGCTGACCTTCTCACCCTTGGAAACGGAGGTCTCGAAGACCTCGAACAGTGCGTCGAGCACACCGTTGACTGCAGCCTGGCTGAGGCTGGTCTTGCCGGCGACCTCTGCAACCAGCTCGCTACGGTTCTTAGCCATGTGTCCTCCTGGACGTTTGGGTTATCCACGTCAGCCCTCAGCCTGTTCGCCGGGGGCTGCTGTTACGGCAACTTACCAGTTAACGCGGGCAGGGCCAGCAGATTCCCGCGTGTTTCCGGGGATTTTGGCCGGTTTTCGGGCCCGAGGGGGTTCCTCCGGCCCCAATCCGGGAGTGATCGTCCCACTTGCTGCCCCGGCGGCCCGCCTCGCCCGGAAATGCTGGGGAGAGCACAGAGCGGAGCGCCTGCACCGTGCTGTACTCATCATTTCGCCGGCCGGTAGCGTGGAGTCGTGCCGGACGCGACTCCCCTGACCCCGCCCCAGCGGGCCCTCGTCGACGCGTGGTTCCCGGGCTGGGACCTCGAGGAGGACCTCTCGTGGGGGCTGCAGGGCATCGCGGTGCTCCGCCTCGCGACGGCGGCGGGCCCGGTGGTCATCAAGGCGTCCGAGACGAGGCACCACCTCGTCCGTGAGGCCCGCGCCCACCGGCAGATGACCGGCCCGCTCCTGGCCCTGGACCCGCCCCGCGCAGCGCGCCTGCTCCACGCGGACACGCGGGCAGGCGTGGTCGCTGCCTCGTGGCTCCCCGGGAGCCTCGTCGAGGGCAGCGGGCACGAGCGCTCGCCCGAGGTGTTCCGGCAGGCCGGCGAGCTCCTGGCGCGCGTGCACGTGCCCAGGGAGCGGACCGCCGGCTACGACCCTGCGGTGCTGAACAAGGTCGGCGACTTCCTCGCCCGCGCGGCCGGCCTCGCCCCGCCGGAGCACCTGCGGGCGGCCGAGCGCCTCGCCGCCGCACACCGCTCCGGGCCCCGCTGGCTGTCCGCGACCCACGGCGACTACAGCCCGCGGAACTGGGTGCTCGACGGCGCTCCCTCCTCCGGCGCCCTCCTGCGCGTCATCGACTGGGGCCGGGCGGGCTACCGCCCCTGGGTCACCGACCTCGTCCGCCTGGAGCACCAGTGGTTCCAGCCGACCACGGACCCGGCGCCCCGCTCCGGCGGGCACGACGGCGGCGGGCTGCGGGCGGCGTTCTACGCAGGCTACGGCCGCGACCCCGCCGAGGAACCGGACTCGTGGCGGCTGGACAACATCCTGCAGGCGCTCGGGACCATCGTCTGGTCCCGTGAGGTCGGCGACGCCGCGTTCGAGGAGGAGGGGCGGCGCATGCTCGCCCGCGTCGTCGACTGGTTCGCCTGACCGGCGCTCAGACCGCGGCCGGGCGGTGCCCCTGCTTGGCGAGCTGGATCTGCTCGTACACGTGGTGGCGCAGCTCGGTGAAGCGCGGGAGGGCGCGCGTCTCGAGCTGGTCCCGCTCGGCCGGCAGGTCGATCACGAGGTCCTCCTGCACCACGGTGGGCGAGGAGGAGAGGATGATGACGCGCTGTCCATGAGCAGCACCTCGGGCTGGTAGGCCACCGCGCGGGCGATCGCGACTCTAGGCCGCGGTGTCGCGGCGCCGGAACCCCGCCACGGCGGCCGCGAGCGGCACCGCCGACGTCGCCGCCGCGACGCCCACGCTCGGCCAGTCGAGCCCGAGCCTCTCGGCAACGGCGCGGGCGCTCGGGCGGTCGGCCCGGCCCCTGAGGCGGCCGAGGTAATCGACGTGCTCGAGCCCCGTGAGCCGCGGATAGAGCGCCGGCTCCCCGGGCACGTACCCGACCACGCGTTAGACGGACACCGCCTCCCGCCACGTGTCGAGGCCGTAGACGCGCGCCGAGCCGGCCGTGGGGCGCAGCATGCCCACGAGCATCCTCATCGTGGTGGTCTTCCCGGCCCCGTTCGGCCCCAGGTATCCGAAGACCTCCCCCTGCTCGATCTCGAGGCTCACCGCATCGAGCGCCGGTGTCCTGTGGAACCACTTGGTCAGGCCGTCCAGGACGACCGGCACCTCAGTGCGCATGCCGCCAGTATCGGGGCGGCTGGTGGGGGCGTGTAGGGCCGAAGGGCGCTGTGGTGGTGTGGTGGGTGGGTGGTGTCTTTAAGTGCGGGAGCCCCCCGACCCTGGTGGGTTGGGGGGCTCGACCGTGTGGTGTTGTCCGGCGGTGTCCTACTCTCCCACACCCTGGCGGGTG
>NZ_JAUSRH010000008.1 GCF_030811715.1 Sinomonas atrocyanea
GGAGCAGCAGCTCCCCCACGCGGACGTAGCTCAGTTGGTAGAGCACCACCTTGCCAAGGTGGATGTCGCGAGTTCGAGTCTCGTCGTCCGCTCTCTTCCCCCCTGGGGGAACACAAGTGAACAGCCCCCCGGGCGATTGGCGCAGCGGTAGCGCGCTTCCCTGACACGGAAGAGGTCACTGGTTCGATCCCAGTATCGCCCACCACCGGCGCTCCCCCGCGGGGCGCCTTTCGCGTATCCCCTCCATCCTGCTGTCGGGCACCGGACCGCCCTCGACGTCCGCTGAGAGCGCAACGCCTTTCGCCGGCAACCGGTTGGAAAGCCCCTCCCGCGTGGCTACGATCGAGCACAGCAGGGGCGATCTGGCCCCGGAGGCAGGAAAGGAGGTGGCCGTGTTTCTTCTCGACGACATGAAGGGCAAGGCTGAGGATCCCACCAATGACAGGAGCGGCGACAGGCTCGCCGACCACGTCTCGGGAGTCCAGTAGGCCGCCTCGATCCTGTGAACGGCCTGGTCGGGACCGCGTCCCGCACCACAGCTGCTCCACCGGTCGAGCAATCGGCCTACGGCTGAGGGCCTGAGCCTCATCAGCCCGATCATCGTCACTGGGTGCCGGTACCGCCGCGAGGCGGGACCGGCACTTGGCGTCTGTGGGTCAGGACGGCTCGTGCGTCTGGCCCTCGCGGGCGAGAGCCGTCAGGCGCGAGACGGCACGGAAGTACTTCTTCATGTAGCCGCCCCCCATCATCTCCTCGGTGAAGAGCCTGTCGAACGGGACGCCGGAGGCCAGGATGGGCACGTCCCTGTCGTAGAGCCGGTCAGCGAGGACCACGAAGCGCAGCGCGGTCGCCTGCGACTCGATCGTGTGGACGTCCTTCCACACGACTCCGTCGATCCCGTCGATGAGCTGGCGGTACCGGCTGGGGTGGACCCCGGCGAGATGCTTCAGGAGGGCACCGAAATCGTCGACGGCGACCAGACCGCCGTCGAACTCCGCGTTCATCCGGGCGTCGAGCTCATGGTTCTCCAGCGGTGCCGGGGCGGCGGGAAGCCCACGGTGGCGATAGTCCTCCCCGTCGATCCGCACCACGTCGAACTGGTCGGCCAGCACCTGGATCTCGCGCTGGAAGTCGACCGCGGCGAATCTGCCCTCGCCGAGGGAACCCGGGAGGGTGTTCGAGGTGGCGGCGAGCTTCACGCCGGCGTCGGCGAGCTCACGCATGAGCCGGGACATGAGCACGGTGTCGCCGGGATCGTCGAGCTCGAACTCGTCGATGCAGACGAGCTTGTACGAGCTCAGGGCGTCGACCGTCTTGCGGAACGACAGCGCGCCGACGAGGTTCGTGTACTCGACGAACGTCCCGAAGGCCTTGGGGCCGGGGGCCGCATGCCAGAGCGAGGCGAGCAGGTGGGTCTTGCCGACGCCGAAGCCGCCGTCGAGGTAGATGCCGGCGCGGGTGGCCGGCTTGGAGCCGAAGAGCCGGGAGAGCAGGCCGCCGGCGGAGGCGCCGATCCCGTCGCCGAACGCCTCGAGCTCCTTCACGGCCGCGGCCTGGGTGGGCTGCGAGGGATCCGGACGGTAGCTCGAGAAGGACACCTCTCCGAACCGTGCGGACGGCCGCAGGCCGGTCAGGAGTTCCTCCACGGACACTCTGGGCGTGCGGGTGGTCAGGTGTTCGACAGTCGCCAAGGGTTCCGTCCGTGGTCAAGGGGTCGGTGGGCCACCGGCCAGCTTACCGCCGGAGGCTGCCGCAGGGGGCCACATGTGCCCAACCGCACAGCGAGGGCCGCCCGGGACCATGTTGCTCCACGTGACCTGCACACGCAGAGGCCCGCACGCTCCCCCGCGGGCGTGGCTACGCTGGTGGGGACCACTCAGGAGCGCGGCGGCCGCCGTTACGCGGACCGCCCGCGCGCCCTGGCTCAGCCGAGCGAAAGGCACACCATGAGCTACCCCGCCGACAGCAGCGACAAGTTCGCCGCATACGCCCACCCCGAGCGCCTCGTGTCCACCGAGTGGCTCGCCGAGCAGCTGGCCGCCGGTGCGGTCGGGACCGGCAGGCTCGCCGTCGTCGAGTCGGACGAGGACGTGCTGCTCTACGAGACCGGGCACATCCCGGGCGCCGTGAAGATCGACTGGCATACGGACCTCAACGACGAGGTCACGCGGGACTACGTGGACGGTGCAGGGTTCGCCGAGCTCCTTGCCTCGAAGGGGATCGCCCGCGACACCACGGTCGTCATCTACGGCGACAAGTCGAACTGGTGGGCCGCCTACGCGCTCTGGGTCTTCACCCTGTTCGGCCACGAGGATGTGCGGCTCCTGGACGGCGGCCGCGACAAGTGGATCGCGGAAGGCCGTGAGCTGACCACCGAGGCCCCGGTCCCCGCGCGGGCCGAGTACCCCGTCGTCGAGCGCAACGACGCGCCGATCCGCGCCTTCAAGGAGGACGTGCTCGCCCACCTCGGCAAGCCCCTCATCGACGTCCGCTCCCCCGAGGAGTACTCCGGGAAGCGCACCCACATGCCGGCCTACCCGGAGGAGGGCGCACTGCGCGGCGGGCACATCCCGACCGCGGCCTCCATCCCGTGGGCCCGCGCAGCCGCCGAGGATGGCACGTACCGGTCCCGGCAGGAGCTCGAGGCGCTGTACCTCGGGGAGGCGGGGCTCACCGCGGGCGATGAGGTCGTGGCGTACTGCCGCATCGGCGAGCGCTCGAGCCACACCTGGTTCGCCCTGAAGTACCTGCTCGGCTTCGACAGCGTGCGCAACTACGACGGCTCGTGGACGGAGTGGGGCAATGCGGTGCGGGTGCCGATTGTGAAGGGCGAGGACCGCGGTACCTGGCCGCTGAGCTGAGGCGCGGCGGCCCGGCCGCCCAGTCAGGGCGGCGGACGGACAGCACCTGCCGCTGAGCTGACGCAACCCGGTGTCACACAAGGCCCCGCCGACGGCGAACGCGCGCCGCCCGGCGGGGCCTTGGGCTTACGCTGGAGGGGATGAGCACGAACACCTTGCCCGCCGCGCTGGCGGAGATCGTCGAAGACTTCCAGGCCGTCGAGGAGCGCGAGCGGCTCCAGCTGCTGCTGGAGTTCTCCCAGTCGCTGCCCGAGCTGCCGGAGCGGTACCACGACCACCCCGAGATGCTGGAGCAGGTCGTCGAGTGCCAGTCGCCGCTGTTCATCTCGATCGAGACCGAGCAGGCTCCGGAGGGCACGCCGCCCTCGGCGGGCCCGGTGGTCCGGCTGTTCTTCTCGGCTCCGGCCGAGGCACCCACCACGCGCGGCTTTGCCTCGGTGCTCCACGAGGGCCTGGACGGCCTGACCGCCGCCGAGATCCTCGCGGTGCCGGATGACATGCCCGAGGAGCTGGGCCTCACACGCCTCGTGAGCCCGCTGCGGATGCGCGGGATGGCGGCGATGCTCGGGCGCATCAAGCGCAAGGTCCGCGGGGAGTGCCCGCTGGGCGCCTGACGTGGCGAAGAAGGCGAAGGACGGCCCCGGCACACCCGCCACCAAGGCCCTCGAGGCGGCCGGAGTGCCGTACACGGCGCGCGCGTACAGCCACGACCCGGCGGCGTCGAGCTACGGGGCGGAGGCCGCGGAGGCCCTGGGCGTCGATCCCGGCCGCGTGTTCAAGACCCTGATGGTGGACGTCGCGACCGGCAGCGGAAGCGCCCTCTGCGTGGCCGTCGTGCCCGTGACGGGGAGCCTCGACCTCAAGGCGGCTGCCGCGGCCTTCGGAGCCAAGAAGGCCGCGATGGCGGATCCGGCCGCGGCGGAGCGGCGGACGGGCTACGTCCGCGGCGGCATCTCGCCCCTCGGCCAGCGGCAGCCCTCCCCCACGGCGGTGGACGACTCCGCGCTCGCCCACCCGACCGTCCTCGTCTCGGGCGGCCGGCGGGGCTTCGACGTCGAGCTCTCCCCCGCGGATCTGGTCCGCCTCACCGGCGCAGTGGTCACCCGCCTGCGGACCGCGGACTGAGCTGCCCCCGCCGAGGGCCCGCAGCGGGGCGTGCGGCGTCAGGCGGCCCCACCGGGCGCCCGGCGCGGTGCGAGCACATCGGAGAGCCAGGAGCGCACCACGGACTCCCACCGCTCGGGGTCCACATTCCATTCCTTCGTGTGGCGGGCGTGCCGGAAGGTCTCGAGCGTGACCATCTCCGGGTTGCGCTTCGCGAGCTCGAGCGAGGGCCCCACCGGGACGAAGTCGTCGTCCACGCTGTGCAGGATCAGGGTCGGTGTGCGCAGCTCGACGGCACGGGTGACCCAGTCCATTGCCTTGAAGTCCAGCGGTGCGGCGAGGCCGGTGAGGCGTCGCCCCCAGGAGCGTCCGAGCAGCAGCTGGCCCAGCCGCCCGACCCGGGAGGGGATACGGTTGAGTCGGGCCTGGTAGGCGAGCACGTCGACCCAGTCGACGACGGGAGCGTCGAGCACGAGCGCGCGCACATGCTCGCGAAGGAGCGACGAGTCGGCGGTGAGCAGGCTGATCGCCCCGCCCATCGACCAGCCGAAGAGGACGACGTCCCGCGCCCCGGCGTCGAGGGCGTACTGGATGGCAATCTCGACGTCCCGCCATTCGGTCATGCCGAGGCCGTAGCGCCCGTCCGGGGTGGCCGAGGCTTCCCCGTCGTTGCGATAGGAGACCAGCAACGAGGGCATGCCCAGGGCCTGCGCCGTCGGGAGCGCGCGCAGCCCTTCGCCTCGGGTCGCACCCCGGCCGTGGACCATGATGGCCCAGGTCGCCCCGGGCGCCGGCACGTACCACGCGGGGCCGGGGCCGACATCGAGCGGCAGCACCACGTCCTCGTAGGCGAGGCCGAGGTCGGCGGGAGAGCCGTAGACGTACCCGCTCCAGCGAGCCCGGACCGCCGTGGTGAGGTCCCCGGAGTATTCGGCCAGGACGGGCCGCGTCACGGTCGGCTCCTCGGGCGCATAGTCGATCGGGGCTCCGAGGCGCACATGCCCGGCACCGCCGTCGAAGAAGAGGCTGTACTCCCCGTCCGCCCTCGTCTCGGGGGTCGCCCGCAGGATGACCCTGCGGGCGGAGCCCTCGCCCTGGACAGCGAGGACCTCCTGGTCCTCGGTCTTGACCCGTTCCGGAGTGACGATGCGCCGGGCGAAGTACGTCGCGAGCGCCGAGCTCGAGGCCGCGGCGGCCGAGGCGAGCCCGAGCACCGCGCCGGCCCCGGCGAGAGCCCACACCGCGCGGGGCAGCGGTTCGGACTCGGACGACGGCGCGTGGGCGGCTCGGGCGGGCATGCCCCCATTGTGGCAAAGGGGTCTGGAAGAACCTGTGAGGCAGGCCCGGGGCAGCCCGGCACGCGCTGCGGCCCCCTCCCGGCCCGGCACCGGCGCGCCCCGAGCCTCTCCCGTTCGCGGCGGACGCTGCCCTAGTCTGGGTCCATGAGCGCGCCGATCCTCATCCTGACCGAAGTCGCCTTGGGCCCGAGCGAGCGGAAGGCCATCGAGGGCCTCCTGAGCGGCGAGGCCGCGAGGATCGAAGTCCTCGTCCCCGCGGGGCGCAAGCGCCGCCTCGTGGTCGACTTCCTCGACCACCTGTCCATGCTCGAGTTCAGCAAGGCCGTCGAGGGGCTCTCCGACCAGCCCGCCGACCCCGCCGCCGAAAGGTCCGCCGCGCAGACCGCGCTCGACACCTCGCTCGCCGCGCTCGAAGGGCTCGGGGCCGAGCTCACGGGAAGCATCATCGACGGGGACCCCGTGCAGGCCCTCGCCGAGCGGGCCGCCGCGGCGGGCGCCGAGCAGGCCGTCGTCGTGACCCTCCCGCATGCGATCGAGGACACGTTCCACACCGACTGGGCCAACCTCGCCCAGCGCAAGCTCGGCATACCTGTGCTGCACCTGTACGCCGGAACGGGATTCATCGGGGACTCCTGAGCGTTGGAGTGGTCATGGACACCACCCACACCCCCACACCTGATCCGGGCCGGCCGCCGGCTGCCCTCACCGAGGACGAGTGGCGCGCCCGGCTCACCCCCGAGGAGTACCGCGTCCTGAGGCAGGCGGGCACCGAGCGGGCCTACACGGGCGAATACTGGGATACCCACACCCAGGGGTCGTACCGGTGCCGGGCCTGCGGCGCCGAACTCTTCACGAGCAGGACGAAGTTCGACTCGCACTGCGGCTGGCCCTCCTTCTGGGCCCCTCTCGCCGAGGACGCCGTGGTGTACCTGCACGACCGCACCCTGGGGATGGACCGCATCGAGGTCCGGTGCGCCACCTGCAACTCCCACCTCGGCCACGTGTTCGAGGGCGAGGGGTACGGCACCCCGACCGACCAGCGCTTCTGCATCAACTCCATCTCCCTGACCCTGGTTCCCGACGCGGAGTGAGGCGTCCGGAGGGCCGAGGGCGGGCCGGCCGCTGGCGAGGACCAGCGGGCGGCCCGCCTCGTACCTTGCGCAAGCCCACTGAGCACCAGAGTTTCTGATGCAAGACCGCTTCCAGACTCCTGCACAGCTGTTCCTCGCTACGCTCGGATCACACCCCGGCCCCGAGAGAGAGCGAGAGTGAGATGTCCGTCACCGCCGCCGCGACCGCCGTCGCGTCCACCCCGAACCTGCCCGTCCAGGACGACCCGGCGTGGCACGCCCTGAAGGCCGCGGCCGTCGAGCTCCAGGGGCTGCAGGCGCAGGACGGCTCGGTGCCGGACGCAGCGGACCATGAGCGGGCGGCCGCCCTCGTCGAGACGATCACGGCCGCCGTCGAGGCGCTCGCCCCGCGCTTCCCGCACGACGCCGACTACCTCCGCCTGCTCGGCGCAGACTTCCGCGCCTGGGCCTCAGCAGGCTTCGCGGTGCCCGATTTCCTGGACTCGCTGACCGCGTTCCAGCCGCAGCAGCACCGCGTGGACGGGCTGGCGCACCTGGTCGTCTTCCCCATGTACACCCAGAACGGCAGCCGCAACCGGTACGTCGAGGCCGTCCTCGTCGAGGTCGTCTGGCCCGAGTTCGTCGCCGAGCTCGAGGCCGGCGCGTACAGCAACGCCCTCTTCGTGCCGATCCGCTTCCTGGACTTCACGCCGGGCTACGCGACCAACTCCGCGGTGCTCTTCCCCGAGACCGTCGCCATGCGCGAGGTCCCGACCTTCACGTGGGGCGCCATCTTCGCCGACCGCGAGGCGGCCCGCTTCCGCCGGGTGCTCGACGCCGCGGCCAAGGTGACCAACCTCGAGCTGCCCGCGGACGCCGCCGAGCTCGTCACGGACCAGAAGCTCGCCCAGGAGACGTTCGTGATGTGGGACCTCATCCACGACCGCACCCACATGCGCGGCGATCTGCCGTTCGACCCCTTCATGATCAAGCAGCGCATGCCGTTCTTCCTCTACTCGCTCGAGGAGCTCCGCTGTGACCTCACGGCCTTCCGCGAGTCGGTGAAGATCGAGCGGGACGAGAAGGCGGCGCCCGAGGCTCGGCGGCACGCGAAGCTCGTCCAGTACGCCGTGATCTTCGACCGCATCTTCCGGTTCGCGATCACCGGCGGGCGCGTGCGCAACTACGACGGGCTCGGGGGCCAGCTCCTCTTCGCCTGGATGCACCAGCACCATGTCCTCCACTGGACGGACACCAAGCTGGCCATCGACTGGGACCAGGTGCCCGAGGTGGTCAGCGCCCTCGGCGACGCGATCGACGAACTGTACTGGCGCTCCATCGACCGCCCCAAGGTGGCGCACTGGCTCGCAGCGTACGAGCTTGTCGCCGGGACCGTGACCCCGCATCCGGCCTCAGTGTGGGCCAAGGGCCCCGACGCCCTGCCCCTGACCGGCACGCCGCGCGAGATCACCGACCAGGTCCTCGACGACGAGTTCCCGCTGTCCATGTTCTACGAGGCCCTGGAGAAGAAGATGCGCGCTGTCATCGACTCCACCGCCGGCATCACCGGCGAGACCGCCCTGCCGGCCGGCCCGGAGGCCGCCGCGTGACCGTCCCGCCGGAATCCGGCGCGCAGGGCGCGGCCGTGGTCGTCGCGGGGGCCACCTCGGCCTCCGGGCGGGCCGCGGTCCGGGCCCTGCGCGCCGCGGGCGCCACCCCGATCGCCGTCGGTTCCGACGCCGGCCGCCTCGCCGAGGCCTTCGGCGCACCGGGTGCGCACGACGCCGCCGTCCCCCAGCACGCGTGCGACCTCGCCGACTTCGCCGCCACCGAGCGGCTCGCGGAAGGGCTGCGGGCCCAGTTCGGACGGGTGGACGGCGTGATCCACCTCGTGGGCGGCTGGCGTGGAGGCGGCCCCTTCACCGAGCAGAGCGACGCGGACTGGGACTTCCTGGCACGGGGGGCGATCACTACCCTGCGCAACACCTCGAGGGCGTTCTTCGACGACATCGCCGCCTCCCCGCGGGGCCGGTTCGCGATGGTCTCCACGACGACTCTCGCCCGCCCGAGCGCAGCCAACGCCAACTACCAGGCCGCCAAGGCCGCCGCCGAGGCCTGGACCCGTTCCATGGCACAGGGCCTCGCACTGGGCCAGTCCCAGCGCAAGGAGGACCCCACGCCCCAGACGAGTGCCGCCGTCGTCCTCGCCGTGAAGGCCCTCCTCGACGACACGATGCGCGCCGCCGCGCCGGAACGGAAGTTCCCCGGCTACACGCACGTCGACGTCCTCGCCGCGCGCGCGGTGGCGCTCTTCTCCGAGGACGCGGCGCGGCTCAACGGCGCCCGCCTCGACCTGACCAGCTGAGCAACCGAAGACCCGAAACGAGTGCGCAATACTGTGAGTGTGACTTTCCCTTCCTCTTCCGTGCAGTCCCCCGCCGTGCCCGCGGGCTGGCCGCTCCACGACGCCGCCGTGCGGGGCTTCGCCTCCGACAACTACTCCGGCGCGCACCCGGAGGTCCTGGCCGCGCTGGCCGCGGCCAACGGCGGCCACCAGGTCTCGTACGGGCAGGACGAGTACACCGCCCGGCTGCAGGCCCAGATGGAGTCGCTGTTCGGCGAGGGCGTCGAGGCGTACCCCGTGTTCAACGGCACCGGGGCCAACGTCGTCTCGCTGCAGTCGCTCGTGCCCCGCTGGGGGGCCGTGGTCTGCGCGACGACGGCCCACATCAACGTGGACGAGAACGGCGCGCCCGAACGGGTCGGCGGCCTCAAGCTCCTCGGTGTCCCGACCTCCGACGGCAAGCTCACGCCCGAGCTGATCGACCGGGAGGCGTGGGGCTGGGGCGACGAGCACCGTGCCCAGCCGCTGGCCGTCTCGCTCACCCAGACCACCGAGCTGGGCACGCGGTACTCGGTCGGCGAGCTCCGGGCCATCGCCGAGCACGCCCACTCCCGCGGGATGAAGGTCCACATGGACGGGGCACGGCTCGCGAACGCCGCGGCCGGCCTCGGCGTCCCGGTGCGGGAGTTCACCTCCGACGCCGGGATCGACATCCTCTCCTTCGGCGGGACGAAGAACGGCATGCTCTTCGGCGAGTGCGTCGTGGCGCTCGACCCCGAGGCGGCCCAGGGCCTGACCTACCTGCGCAAGATGGACATGCAGCTCGCCTCGAAGATGCGCTTCGTCTCCGCCCAGTTCCTCGCCCTGCTCGAGGACGGCCTGTGGCTGCGCTCGGCCGCGCACGCCAATGCGATGGCCGCCCGCCTCCGCGCGGCGGTGGAGGGGCTCGACGGCGTCGAGATCACGCAGGCGACCGAGTCGAACGGCGTGTTCGCGATCCTGCCCGAGGGTGTGGCCGACCGCCTGCGCGAGCGGTTCCGCTTCTACGACTGGGACGCCGCCCGGCGCGAGGTGCGCTGGATGTGCTCCTTCGACACGACGGAGGACGACGTCGACCGCTTCGCCGAGGCCCTCCGGGAGGAGCTCGCGCGCTAGCCGCCGCGCGCCCGCGGCGAGGGCCCGGCCCGCGATCGGTTTGGGCCGGTCCGGGGCGTGGGTAGTAGCCGGAGCATGAAGGCAGTGGTCTGGCATGGCATTGGCGATATCCGACTCGACGACGTTCCCGAGCCCACCCTGAGGGACCCGCACGACGCGATCGTGCGGATCACCCGCTCGGCGATCTGCGGCACGGACCTCCACATGGTCCGCGGCACGATGCCCGGGATGCAGGAGGGCACGATCCTCGGGCACGAGGCCGTGGGGGTGGTCAGCAGCGTGGGCGACGCCGTGCGGGGCTTCAGCCCCGGTGACCGCGTGCTGGTCAACTCGACCATCTCGTGCGGGGCGTGCCGGTACTGCCGGATGGGGCGGACGGCCCAGTGCGACGTCGCGAACCCGAACGGCCCCCAGGCGGGAACGAGCTTCTTCGGCGGCCCGGGGATGACCGGGCCGGTGGACGGCCTGCAGGCCGAGTACGCGCGGATCCCGTGGGCGCAGAACACGATGCACCCGCTGCCGGACACCGTCTCCGACGAGCAGGCGATCCTGCTCTCGGACATCTTCCCCACGGGCTGGTTCGGCGCCGAGCTCGCCGGAGTGCGCCGCGGCGATGTCGTGGCGGTCTTCGGGGCAGGCATCGTCGGCCAGTTCGCCGCCGCCTCCGCCTTCAAGCAGGGCGCGGGGCGGGTGATCATGGTCGACGGCGAGGAGACCCGCCTCGCCGCCGCCCTCGCCCAGCACTGCGAGATCGTGGACTTCAACGCGGAGGATCCCGTCGAGGCCATCCGGGAGCTCACGAACGGGATCGGCGCGGACGCGGTGATCGACGCCGTGGGCGTCGACGCCGAGCGTCCCAAGCGGGGACCCGCGGCGGCGTCGGCGGAGCAGGCGGGGGCGTTCGACGACGAGGTGCGGCAGATCGCCCCGGACGCCGCACCGCGGGGCGATCAGTTCAAGCCCGGCGACGGCCCGTCGCAGGCGGCGCGGTGGGCGGTGGATGCGGTCGCGAAGTGCGGCCGGATCGGCATCATCGGCGTGTACCCGCCGCAGGTCGGGCAGTATCCGATCGGGCAGGCGATGAACAAGAACCTGACGATCCGGATGGGCAACTGCGACCACCATTCAGTCACCCCGCCGCTGATCGACATGGTGGCCGCCGGCCAGTTCGACCCGACCGCGCTCATCACCGAGCATGAGCCGCTGGAGTCGGCGATCGGCGCGTACGAGGCGTTCGACCTGCGCAAGCCCGGCTGGATCAAGGTCGAGCTGGCCGCGACAGAGGCGTGAGCCGGGGGGGCGGCCCGGCGCGGGCCGCCCCGTTCCGGCCGTCCCGGCGTGCCGTTCCCGCCCGGAAAAACAGCGTCAGCGTACTCTGGGACCGTGACCGCACTAGCACACCTGCCTGCGGACTTCTTGACAGCCCTCCGCTCGATGCGGAGTGCCACGGGCATGCTCCGCCAGGGAGACTTCCGCCTCGAGGAGATCCCGGCGCCCGCGAGGCTCGCCCCGTACGCCGTAGCCCTCGAGGCCGACGTCCGCGACGGCGACGAAGAGCTCGCCACCGGCCGCTTCATCCTGCTGCACGACCCGGAGCCCCCCGCCGTCTGGGAGGGCACCTTCCGCGTGGTGACCTACATCAGAGCCCAGCTCGAGCCCGAGATGGGCAACGACGCCCTCCTCGGATCCGTGGCGTGGACGTGGCTCGTCGAGGCCCTCGAGAAGCACCATGCCCGCTACACCGCCGCCGGCGGCACGGCCACCCGCGTCCTCTCGGAGAGCTACGGGACGCTCGCCGACCGCCATGACACGATCGACATCGAGCTGCGGGCCTCGTGGACCCCGGACGGCCCGGACCTCCGGGACCATCTCGAGGCGTGGTGCGACATGGTCTCGACCTTCGCCGGGATCCCGCCGCTGCCCGAGGGAGTGGCCGTGCTGCCGCGGCGCCGGCGCAGGGCCGATCCCCACTGAGCCGGTGTCCACTGGGCCGGTGTCCACTGGGCCGATGCCCCTCGAGGCGGGCCGCGGGAGACGGCGGCGATAGACTGGCGCCATCATGACCGCACAGCCCCACGACGCCACAGGGACGGGATCGGGCAGCGGACCCGATCAGGGCCCGGAAGCGACCCAGGTCCCCCCGCCCGCCACGACGACGCCAGAGAACATCCTGGTGGAAGGCTTCGGGGTCCCGGTCCCCGCGGTCATCCAGCTCGACGAGCCGCGCGACGGCGTCCCCCTCGTGATCTCCACGCAGGAAGGCCTCGAACGGGCCGCCGCCTCCCTCGCCCGGGGCACCGGGCCCGCCGGGGTGGACGCCGAGCGCGCCTCGGGGTTCCGGTACGGGCAGCGCGCCTTCCTGGTCCAGATCCGCCGCGAGGGATCCGGGACGTGGCTCATCGACCCCGAGCCGTTCGGAGACCTCGCCATCCTCAACGACGCCCTGGCCGGGGTCGAATGGATCATCCACGCCTCCACGCAGGACCTCCCCTGCCTCTCCGAGCTCGGCATGTGGCCCGACCGTCTCTTCGACACCGAGCTCGCCGCCCGGCTCGCAGGCCTCCCCCGCGTGGGGCTCGCCGCCGTCGTCGAGCAGCTCCTCGGCTTCAGCCTCGCCAAAGAGCACTCGGCGGCCGACTGGTCGACCCGGCCCCTTCCCGAGCCCTGGCTTCGCTACGCGGCGCTCGACGTCGAGGTCCTCGTCGAGCTGCGGGACGAGCTCGCCGACCTGCTCGAGTCCCAGGGCAAGCTCGGGTTCGCGGCGGAGGAATTCGCGGCGATCCTCGCCGCCGGCGTAGCCGAGCCGAAGGCCGATCCGTGGCGGCGCACCTCGGGGCTGCACCAGATCCGCGACCGCCGCCAGCTCGCCGCGGTGCGCGAGCTCTGGCTCGAGCGCGACGCGCTGGCCCAGAAGCGGGACATCGCGCCCGGCAAGCTGATCCCGGACTCGGCCCTCGTCGCCGTGGCACGGGCGATGCCCGCCACCGTCCCCCAGCTGCTGGCCACCAAGGGCTTCCACGGCCGCGCGGCCCAGCGCGAGGCGCCGCGCTGGCTCCGCGCCGTCGCCACGGCCCAGCACCTCGATGCGAGCGAGCTGCCGCCGCTGCACCTGCCGAGCTCCGGTCCGCCCCCGCCCCGCGTGTGGGACGACCGCGACCCAGAAGCCGCGGCCCGGCTCAAGGCGGCCCGGCCGCGGATCGCCGCACGCGCCGGGGAGCTCGCCATGCCCACGGAGAACCTCCTCACGCCGGACCACCTGCGACGCGTCGCGTGGCGGCCGCCCGAGCCCCTCACGCCCGACACGCTCGCCGACGCGCTGCGGGGTCTGGGAGCACGGCCATGGCAGATCACCGAGACGGTGCCGCTGCTCGTGGACGCGTTCCAGCACCCGCGCCCCCTCAAGGCCTCCGCGGGGGCAGAGGCCGCAGCCTCGGGGCAGGGCTGACACGGCCTCCTCGGGGCCGGCGGGGCGTCGCCGTTGCAGACCAAGTTACTGCTCAGTAACATGGCTGTGAGGGCGGTCACCGCCCGCCAGACATCCAAGGAGCTGCCCATGTCCAGCAGGCACATCCGGGACGTCGTCTTCGTCGACGGCGTCCGCACCCCCTTCGGCAAGGCCGGAGAAAAGGGGATCTACCACGGCACCCGCGCCGACGACCTCGTCGTGAAGACGATCCGCGAGCTGCTGCGCCGCAATCCGTCCCTCCCCGCCGAGCGCGTGGACGAGGTCTCCATCGCCGCGACCACCCAGACCGGCGACCAGGGCCTCACGATCGGGCGCACCGCCGCGCTCCTCGCCGGCCTGCCCCGCTCTGTCCCCGGCTTCGCGGTGGACCGCATGTGCGCCGGCGCGATGACCGCCGTGACCGCGACGGCCAGCGGAATCGGCGTCGGCGCCTACGACGTCGTGATCGCCGGCGGCGTCGAGCACATGGGCAACCACCCCATGGGACAGGGCGCCGACCCCAATCCGCGCTTCATGTCGGAGCGCCTCGTCGACCCTGCGGCCCTGAACATGGGCAACACCGCGGAGAACCTGCACGACCGCTTCCCCGCCATCACCAAGGAGCGCGCCGACGCCTACGCCGCCGCCTCCCAGGCCAAGCTCGCCGCCGCCTACGCAGACGGCAGGATCCAGCCCGACCTCGTGCCCGTCGCCACCCATCGCCCCGGCGAAGGGTTCGGCCTCGCGACCGCAGACGAGCCGCCGCGCCCCGGCACGACCGTCCAGGACCTCGCGACGCTGCGCACCCCCTTCCGGCCGCATGGGCGCGTGACGGCCGGCAACGCCGCCGGGCTCAACGACGGCGCGACCGCGTGCCTCCTCACCTCCGCCGAGACCGCCGAGGAACTCGGCCTCGCGCCGAAGATGCGCCTCGTCTCCTACGCGTTCGCCGGCGTTGAGCCGGAGGTCATGGGCATCGGCCCCGTGCCGTCCACCGAGAAGGCCCTCGCGAAGGCCGGCCTCACCATCGATGACATCGGCCTGTTCGAGGTCAACGAAGCGTTCGCCGTCCAGGTCCTGAGCTTCCTCGACCACTTCGGCATCGCCGACGACGATCCCCGCGTCAACCGCTACGGCGGCGCCATCGCCGTCGGGCACCCGCTCGCGTCCTCGGGCGTGCGCCTCATGACCCAGCTCGCGCGCCAGTTCGCCGAGGACCCCGGAGTCCGCTACGGCATCACCACCATGTGCATCGGCCTCGGCATGGGGGGCACGGTCATCTGGGAGAACCCCCACCACGCCGACTACGGAAAGGGCGAGTGAACACCGCCATGACTGCCCAGTCCACCTTCGACGCGTTCGAGGCGCTCGCCGCCCAGGTGCCCGACGAGATCGTCACGCGCTCCCTCGTCAACGAGGTCGAGGTCCCCGCAGGCGGCCGGTCCTTCCGCATCGCCCTCATCACCCTCGACAACGGCCTCGACCACACCAAGCCGACCACCCTCGGCCCGCGGACGCTCATCGAGCTCGGCCGCACGCTCGAGCGCCTCCGCGACCGGGCCGCCGCCGGCGAGATCGAGGCCGTCGCGGTCACGGGCAAGCCGTACTTCCTCGTGGCCGGCGCCGACCTCACGACCGTCAAGACGCTGCGCGATCCCGCCGCCGGCGAGCAGATGGCCCGTCTCGGCCACGCCGCCTACGACCTGCTCGCCGACCTCGGCGTCCCCACGTTCGCGTTCATCAACGGCGTGGCCCTCGGCGGCGGCCTCGAGATCGCCCTCGCCTGCACCTACCGCACCGTCTCGGGGGGCGCCCAGGGCATCGGCCTGCCCGAGGCCTTCATCGGCCTCGTCCCCGGCTGGGGCGGCGTGTGGCGGCTCCCCCGCCTCACCGGCCCGGAGGCCGCGCTGAAGGTCATGATCGAGAATCCCCTGAGCAACAACCGCACCATCGGCGGCCAGGAGGCCTACCGGCTCGGCATCGCGGACGCGCTCTTCGAGCCCGCCGACTTCCTCGAGCGCTCCCTCGCCTGGGCAGCGTCCGTCCTCGCGGGCCAGACAGCCGTCGAGCGGCCGAACGCGGTCGAACCCCGCACCGACCGCGCCGCGGCCGAGCGCTGGGCGGCGGCAGCGGAGGCAGGCCGGGCGTTCGTCGCCGCGAGGACCTCCAACGCCGCCCCTGCACCGGGCAAGGTCCTCGACGTGTTCGAGGCCGGCGCCACCGCGACCCAGCAGGAGTCGGCGGAGCTCGAGGTCGCGGCCCTCACCGGGCTGATGCAGACACCACAGTTCCGCGACACCGTCTACGCCTTCCTGGACCTCGTCCAGAAGCGCGCCAAGCGGCCCGCCGGCGCGCCCGACGCGAAGCTGGCCCGCCCGGTCACGAAGGTCGGCGTGGTGGGGGCAGGACTCATGGCCAGCCAGCTCGCCCTCGTGTTCGCGCGCCAGCTCAAGGTCCCGGTGGTCATGACCGACGTGGACCAGGCCCGCGTGGACAAAGGCGTGGGCCACGTGCACGGCGAGGTGGACAAGCTCCTGGCCAAGGGCAGGATCTCGCGCGACGCAGCGAACCGCACCAAGGCCCTCGTGAGCGGCTCCGTCTCGAAGGCCGAGTTCGCCGATGCCGACTTCGTGATCGAGGCCGTGTTCGAGGAGCTCTCGGTCAAGAAGCAGGTCCTCGCCGAGGTGGAGGCCGTGGTCAAGCCGGAGTGCATCCTCGCGACCAATACCTCGTCGCTGTCCGTCACGGCCATGGCGGAGGACCTCGCGCATCCCGAACGCGTGGTCGGCTTCCACTTCTTCAACCCCGTCGCCGTCATGCCGCTCATCGAGATCGTCCGGGCCCCCGCCACGGACGACGCGGTGCTCGCGACCGCCTTCGTCCTCGCGAAGGCGCTGAAGAAGACGGCGGTGCTCGTCAAGGACGCCGCGGCCTTCGTGGTGAACCGCGTGCTCCTGCGGCTCATGGGCGAGGTCACGGCGGCCTTCGACGAGGGCACGCCGGCCGAGGTCGCCGACAACGCGCTCGCTCCCATGGGACTGCCGATGCCGCCGTTCGTGCTCGCCGAGATGGTGGGCCTGCCGGTCGCCCAGCACGTCGCAGAGTCCCTCCACGCCGCGTTCGGCGACAGGTTCCATGTCTCGGCCAACCAGCAGGCGCTCATCGACGCCGGGGTGAAGGGCCTCTGGGCGACGGGGCCGGATGGCCGCCGCGAGATCCGGCCCGAGGCCCTCACGGTGCTCTCCTTCGGGGACGTCCCGTCCACGTCCGAGCAGGTCCTCGCGCGCTGCCAGGACGCCCTCGCAGAGGAGATCGGGCTCATGCTCGCCGAGGGCGTGGTCGCCGGTCCCGAGGACGTGGACCTGTGCATGATCCTGGGCGCGGGGTGGCCGATGCACCTCGGCGGCATCACGCCGTACCTGGACCGCGTGGGCGCCTCCGAGCGGGTCAACGGGAAGCCGTTCCACCGCGAATCCTGATCCGCCAAGGGCCTCACAGCCGTCCGCCAGAGACCCCGCAACACCGTGGTGCTGCGGGGTCTCCGGCGTGGTGGTGCGGTCAGGGCGGGGGGAAGCCCTCGGTCAGGAAGGCTCCCAGCCGCTCGTCGGTGCCCACGAGCGCGTCCGCGGCCGAGCCCGCTGCGAAGCAGAGGGCACCTGCCCACGCGCTGCGGACCACTGCGCCGCCGTGCGTCCAGTAGGACGCGACGCGCTGGCCGCCGGCCGTGACGTCGAAGCGTTCTGCGGCCACCGAGCGGCCGTCGGGGAGGTCGATGGGCTCGGCCGGATGCCGGCGGATCTCCGCGGGCGCGGGGAGCCCGTCCGGCGCCGCCTCCTCGACCCGCCGGTATGCGGCGCCGGCGCGGTCGGAAGCGGCCAGCTGGGCGACGAGCAGGTACTCCCCGCTCGCCGGAAGCGTGTCGGCGCCGAGCTCGGCCTCGTCGCGGCGCGCGCCCTCCTCGAGCCCGCCCGGCTCCTGGCGGTACCGGAAGGCGTGCCACGTCTCCCCGGACGGGGCCAGCCGCAGGAGGGACTCGGAGGCGAACAGGGTCCCGGCGCCGTCCTCGAACGCCACCCGCGTGGCGAGCAGCTCGCCGTCGAACGTCCGGAAGACCGCGCCGCGGTGCACACCGGCCACCCAGAAGCCCTCCCAGCGCTCCCACGCTGCGCCCACGCGTCCTCCTCCTGCTCCGGGGCCGCCGCCGAGCGGCCCGGAATCGACACTACCGGACCCCGGGCGGCGGCTCCCGGGGGTCGACGCTCAGGCGGGCACGAAGCGCCCGTCCTCGAGGGCGAGGACGCGGTGGGCGTGGCGCCTCGCCCACGCCAGGGCATGGGTCGAGAGCACGACGCCGGCCCCCGCCTCCGCGGCCCGTCCCACGACCGCTTCGAGGCGGCCGAGCGAGGTCCCGTCCAGGCCTACCGTCGGCTCGTCGAGCAGGAGGACCTTCGGCCGCCGCGCGAGGACCGTCGCGAGCGCGAGCAGGCGCTGTGCGGAGGCAGGCAGGTCGTACGGGTGTGCCTCGGCATCGGCCGCGAGGCCCACCTCCTCGAGCGCCTCGAGCGCGCGGCGGCGGGCGGCGTCCGCGCCAAGGCGGCGTCGGCCCGGCGCCCGCAGGCGCAGCCCGAAGGACACTTCACGCAGGGCCGTGCGCTCGAACAGCTGGTCGCGGGGCTCCTGGAACAGGGTGCCCACGTGGTCCGCGACCCGACCTGCCGGGATCCCCGCGATGTCGGCACCGACGACGCTGACGCGCCCGGTCTGGGGGCGCAGGAGGCCTGCGAGGTGCCTCAGCGCGGTGGACTTCCCTGCGCCGTTGGGCCCGGTGAGGGCGACGACCTCGCCGGGGGCGACCGCCAGGTCTGCCCCGTCGAGGACGGGACGCCCCGCGCCGCGGTAGGCGAAGCTGACCCGCTCGAGCGCCGCGAGGGGGGTCGGCTCCAGGGAGCCCGCGGACGCACCGGAGTCAGCGCCGCGGCCGGCGGGCCCGTGCGCGGCGGGGAGCTCGTCCCCAGGCTCGCGCGCGAGCACGCCGGAGCCGGCGAAGGCCGCGGAGGCTAGCACCTCGGCCGGGCTCCCGGTGGCCGCGGCCGACCCGGCGCGGAGGAGGATCCAGTGGTCGGCGCGGCGGGCGATCGAGTCGGCGCAGGCGCCGGCGACCACCACGGCGGCGCCCCTGGCCCGCTGGGCTGCGATGAGGCGCCAGAGGGCCGCGCTGCCGGCCGCGTCGAGCGAGGCTGTGGGGTCATCGAGGATGAGGACCGCCGGTTCGGCGATGATCGCACAGGCGAGGGCGAGGCGGCGCTGCTCGCCGCCGGAAAGCTGGGCCGGGTCCCTCTCGAGCAGGGGCCCCAGGCCGAGCGCCTCCGCCGCGCGCGCGGTGCGCTCGCGCATCGGGCCGCGCGGCACGGCACGCTGCTCGAGGGCGAACGCGATCTCCTCGCCGACCGAGGCGGACGCGCCGGTGAGCAGGTCCGCGGGCCGCTGCGGGACGTAGGCGACATGCTGCCCCCATGCCCCGAGCCGCAGCCGCGGGTCGCTGGGCAGTCCGCGGAACACGAGCCGGGCGGGCGCTCCGTGCAGGCTGCCGGGACCGGCGGGGACGGCGGCGTGGTCCCCCGGGGCCGCGCGGCCCACGCCGGAGCCGAGCTCGAGACAGCCGGCAAGGGTGTTCTGGCCGCCGGCGATGGCCCAGCCGGCGAGGACCTTGGCGAGCGTCGACGTGCCGCTGCCCGAGGCACCGAGCACCGCGGTGAGGGAGCCCGGCCCGAGCGTGAGGCGGACGTCCCGCAGGGCCGGCGGCCCGGCGTCGTACGCGAAGCGCTCGACGTGCGCCGCGAGCACCGGTTCGGTACCCGCGCTCATCCCCCGCCGCCCGTCGCGGCAGCCGCGTGGGCCACCCCGGGGACGAGGGCCGCCGCCACCAGGCCCGCCGAGGCGGCGACGAGCGCCCACCGCAGGACGCGCTGGGCCGCGGAGTCCGGCTCGTCCACGTACGCCGTGCGGGGGCCGGGGAGTGCCTGTCCGCGCGCGTCGAGGGCGAGGGCGCGCTCGCCGGCCTCGTCCACGAGGGCGAGCACGAGCGGGACGGCCTGGAGCCGGGCCGCGAGGACGCGGCCGCCGGGCCCGGGCCGGACGACGAGGCCGCGCGCCTCCTGCGCCTCGCGGATGCGGCGCATGCGGTCGGAGACGGTGGCGGCGAGGCCCAGGGCCGAGGCGAGGACGTAGCCGAGCGGCGCCGGGACGCCGCGCCGGACGAGGGCCGCCCGGAGGACGGCCACGTCCGCCCAGACCGAGAATGCGAGCATGGTGCCCACCAGGGCGGCGGTGCGCAGCACGAACGCCCCGGCGTAGGCGAGTCCCTCGACCGTGACGCGGGCGGGCCCCCACGCGGCGAGCACCGTGGCACCTTCGGGGAAGAAGAGCCCGTGGATCAGGAACGCCCACAGCGCGAACGGCGCGACGACGAGGCCCGCCGCGGCGCCCAGCCGCCGCAGCGTGCCCGCGCGGGCGGACAGGGCACCCGCCGCGAACAGCGCCCCCGCCCACACCGCCCAGTGGGCCGCCGCGAAGCACGCGACGGCGCCCGTCGCGGCCAGCGCGAGCCCCGTGAGCGGATTGAGGCGGCGGCCGGCGGCGGCCGCCGCGGGTTGCTCAGGCAGCGGGGGCCGCCTCGGCGCCGCGGCGCCGGGCGAGCACGCGGTGCGCCCGGACGAACTCGAAGCGCGCCGTCGCCCGCCGCGGGAGGGCGTAGGCCAGGGCGGCCGCGACGACGAACGTGACGAGCTTGTCGGTCAGGTCGGACGCGATCGAGCCCTTCACGACCGAGTCGACGAGGCTGTCCCCCGCGGCGCGGAACACGGCGATGACCGCCCCCGTCGCGCCGGTGGAGGTCCCGCCGAAGACCGCCACTGCGACGGTCGAGCCGATGACCGCCGCGACCGCGCCGGTGACGAGCCCGGCGACGGGGACCCACCAGCACCGCCGCACCGCACCGATCCGCGCGGTGAGCCCGGCGAGGGCGCCGATGGCGGCCGCCCCGGCGGCGAACGGGATGAGGGTCGGGTTGAAGAAGGACCACACGATCGTGCTCAGCAGCCCCGTCGCCGCGCCGGCCGCAGGACCGGCGAGGAAGCCGACGAGGACGGTGCCGATCGAGTCGAGGTAGATCGGCACGAGCGTCGTGCCGACGAACTGGCCGAGCACGATGTTCAGCACGAGGGCCACGGGGATGAGCGCGAGCGTCGTGGTCGGCAGGGTGGGCAGGATGCCGGCGAAGAGGAGGACCGTGGCGATCCCGTAGCCCGTGAGCGCCACGAGGGCGGCGGAGGCCGAGGGCGTGTCCACGGGCTCGGCGGGAGAGGTGGCCGCGAGGTAGACGAACGTCGCGACGATGGCGGCGGCGCCGAGGACGATGAGGACCGTCCTGAGCGGGGAGCGGCGCGGGGCGTCTTCTGTCAGGGGGTGCGACATGGCCAGGGCACGTCCTTCACGGATGCAGCGGTTGCGGAAAGTGGTTGCCTCCCGCCTATGTCACCTCGGCGGTCGTCCCCCGGCCGGGCCGGGGCACAGAAATTCTAGCCCACCCGGCGCGCGAGGGCGCCGAGCGAGGCGACGAGCTCCGCGAACGCCTCCTCGGGATGGTTGGCGCTCACGATGCGCGCCGACGGGGGCTCGTCCCACAGGCCGCGGTAGTCGGCGACCGTGGTGCCCATCAGGCGGGGCGCCCTGGTCTCCACGTGCACGGCCGCCGCCCGCGTGGCGTAGCGCGCTGTCCCCGCGGCCACGCTCGCGGCGAAGTAGTCGTGGATGTGCGCCACGTAGCCCTGGTCGTAGTGCCGGTGGAACTCGAAGTAGAAGCGCAGCATGTCGCTCACGTGCCGGACGAGCCGGTTCGAGGCGGCGGAGCGCTGCCCCTGGGGCTGGTCCGGGAGCACGAGCTCCGGCTCGCTGCAGCCGGCGGCCTCGGCGAGGGCGGCGAGGTGCCGCGGGTGCATCTCGATCCGCTCGGTGGTCTCGAGCGCGCACACGGTCGGCAGCCGGCCCTCGGGCTGGCCGGAGAAGGCAGCGAAGACCTCGGCGGCCGCGTGCGGGTCCACGTGCGTGTTCCACTCGGCCGTGGGCGTCGTGTTGCCCTGGTAGTAGTAGGCGCCCCCCATGATCACCACTCCTGCGAGCAGCTCGGGGAGGCGCGGCTCGGCTCGCAGGGCGAGGGCGAAGTTGGTCAGCGGGGCCGTGATGAGCGCCGTGAGCTCCCCCGGGCGGGCGCGGGCAGCCTCGACCCAGAGGTCGACGGCGTCGCGCGCCTCGGGTGCCCGGCGCGCCGCGGGCAGCTCCGCGTAGCCGATCCCCTGGGGCCCGTGCGTCTCGGTGGTCGTGACGAGCGGGACCTCGAGGGGCTTCCTCGCGCCGATCGCCACGGGCACGTCGGGCCGCCCGCACAGTTCGAGGAGGGCGAGGTTGTTCGCCGCGACCTGGTCGGCGTCGACGTTGCCCGGGGTGCTCGTCACGGCGACGAGCTCCACCTGCGGCTGGCTGCACAGGTACAGCAGCGCGAGGGCGTCGTCGATCCCCGTGTCGCAGTCGAGCAGGACGGCCCTCGGCGGACGGCCCGGCTCGTGGTGCACCGGCCGGGAGTTCTCGTGCACGGGTGCGCGGTCCCTAGAAGAGCGCGACGCGCGGCGTCTTCGGGAAGATCTCGTCGAGCTCGGCGAGGTCCTCGGCGCTCGGCTCCCACGAGGCCGCCTCGGCGTTCTGGCGGATCTGCTCGGGCTTGGTGGCTCCCGCGATGACGCTCGCGACCGAGGGCTGGGCGGCGAGCCACGAGAACGCGACCTCCAGCTCGGTCAGCCCCCGCTCCTCGGCGAACGCCGAGAATCGGTCGAGCTGGTCCCAGTCGGCGTCGTGGACGAGGTTGGTGCGGGTGTGGGAGAGCCGCGAGCCCTCCGGGGCGCTGCCGCGGGAGTACTTGCCCGTCAGGAGCCCGTTCGCGAGCGGGAAGTAGGGCAGGACCCCGAGTCCGTACGCCTCGGCGGCCTCCGTGACCTCGAGCTCGGCGCGCCGGTCGAGGAGGTTGTAGTGGTTCTGGCTCGAGATGAACGGGGTGAACCCGCCCGTCCGCGCGGTGAACTCCGCCTCGGCGATCTGCCAGCCCGTGCGGTTCGAGTGCCCGATGTAGCGCACCTTCCCCTCGCGCACGAGGTCGTCGAGCGCCGAGAGGGTCTCCTCGATCGGGGTCTCGGTGTCCGGGGTGTGGTACTGGTACAGGTCGATCCAGTCCGTGCCGAGGCGGCGGAGGGAGGCCTCGACGGCGGTGCGGATGTAGCGCCGCGAGCCGCGCGCGCCGAAGTCCTTACCGTTCGCGCCGTGCATGTCCATGCCGAACTTCGTGGCGACCACGACGTCGTCGCGGCGGCCCTTGAGCGCCTTCCCGAGCATCTCCTCGCTCAGTCCCGGGGTGCGGCCGTACACGTCGGCGACGTCGAAGAGGGTGATCCCCGCGTCGATCGCGGCGTGGACGACCGCGTCGGTGCCCTCCTGCGTCTCGGTCGGGGTGTTGGCGCGGCCGAGGTTGTTGCAGCCGAGGCCGACGGTCGAGACGGTCAGGCCGGAGTGGCCGAGGCGGCGGTAGTCAGTCATGGGGCCAGACTACCCGTGCGGCCCGGGGCAGCGACGCCCCGCCGGCAGCGGGCCCCACGGGGCGGCGCCCACGGTCCTCACAGTGAGAAGCCGCGGACCCCGGCGGGGGCGTGCTTGAGCTTGAAGGCGTCCGGATCGGCGAGCGGGGCGACGGCGACCGAGAGCTTCGTGTAGTCGCTCGTGGCCTCGCGCAGGCACGTCTTGACCGCCGCGACGGCCTTGGCCGGGTCGACGCACGTCGCGAACACGTTGAGCCGGCCGTTGCCGATGGCGCTGCCCTCGACCGACCCGAGCCCGCGCCAGGCGAGGTGGGCCGAGAGGGCCTGGACGGCCTGGCGCTCGAGGGCCCGGTCCCGGTCGGTGCCATCGGCCGTCTTGAGCGCGAACTGCGCCACGACCCGCCACAGGTCTTCGTCGCCGACCGGGGCGTAGCCGTCCTGCTCGCACTGGGCAGCGAAGGCCGCCATGAGCCCCTCGGCGGCGGCAGCGTCGACGTCGTGCGTGGCCTCCGTCGCGGACTGGTGGCCGACCACGCCGTGGTTCACCACGAACTGGCCGCCCTCCTCGTCGTGCCACGCCTCCCGGAACTCGAGCGTGCCGTCGTCCCGGCGCCGGTAGACGCGCGCGTAGCTCATGGGTTCTCCTTCCGTCCCAACGCCATCCAGGCGTCGGAGATGCCGTCAAAGGGGCCGGTGCCCGCGAGCACTGCCCGGTGCAGCCGCGCGCACTCGGACCGGACGGCTGCGACCAGGCCGTCCGGGTAGGCCATCGTGGCCGCGTGCTCGGTGAACTCGTCCTCGTCGTCGACGAAGACGCCGTGGTGCGCCGAGCGGATCACGTCCAGGTCCATGTCGACCATGTGGAACTCGACGACGCCGGGATGGCCCTCCCCCGCCGGCACGCCGATGCGGTGCCAGGAGAGGTCCCACGCGAGGTCCACGTACACGCGGAAGTCGCCGGGGTTGGTGTCGTCGTAGAACGTCGCCGCGTAGCCGCCCGCGCGCGGGATGAGCAGGACCGCGTCGGAGCGCGTGTGGAGCGCGGCACCGGGCCGAGAGATGAACTCGCCGCGCCCCTGGTAGATCCACCAGCCGTGCTCGTCCTCGCCCAGCCCGAAGCCGGGGACGACCCAGTGGCCGGTCCCGTCCCATTTGCGGTTCCGGGCGACGACGAGCTCTCCGGGGCGCGGGGCGTCGGCCGGCGGGGGCGGCTGGATCGGCCACGCCCCTGGGGCCGAACCGGGGGCGCGCCCGCTCACAGCTTGGGGAGCGTGCCCGTGGTGGGGGCAGCCTGGCCCGGCAGCGGCCGCGCGAACGGGACCTTGGTCCCCAGGACCTGGGCCACGATGTCGTGCGCGACCTGCTGGGCGGTCAGGCCGACCCGGGCGAGGACCTGCGACCGCGAGCCGTGGTCGAGGAACTCCACCGGGAGGCCGACCTCGTTCAGGGCCGTGTCCACGCCGGCGGCGCGCATCTCCTGGCGGATCCTCGAGCCGACCCCGCCGGCACGGACGCCGTCCTCGAGGCACACCACGATGCGGTGCCGCGCCGCGAGGCGGATGATGCTCCGCGGCACGGGCAGGACCCAGCGCGGGTCCACGACCGTGGAGCTGATCCCCTGGTGGTCCAACCGCTGGGCGACCTCGAGCGCGAGGTCGCTCATGGCGCCCACGGCCACGAGCAGCACGTCGGGCCCGGTCTCGCCGTCGTCCTCGGTGTCCTCGCCGGTTCGGGCGAGCACGTCGACGCCGTCGTCGAGGCGCTCGAGCGCCTCCGTCTCGGCCCCGACGGTCCCCTTGGAGAAGCGTACGACGGTCGGGGCGTCGTCGACCGCGATCGCCTCGCGGAGCTCCTCGCGCAGCCGGGTCGCGTCCCGCGGGGCGGCGAGGTGCAGCCCGGGCACGCTCTGCACGAGCGCCATGTCCCACTGGCCGTGGTGGCTCGCGCCGTCGGGGCCGGTGACCCCGGCGCGGTCCAGCACGAGGGTCACGCCGGCCTTGTGCAGGGCCACATCCATCAGGAGCTGGTCGTAGGCCCGGTTCAGGAAGGTCGCATACACCGCGACGACGGGGTGCAGCCCGCCGAAGGCGAGGCCCGCGGCGCTCGTGACGGCGTGCTGCTCGGCGATGCCGACGTCGATGACGCGGTCCGGATGGCGCTGCGCGAAGGTGGCCAGGCCGACCGGGATGAGCATGGCGCCGGTGATGCCGACGACGTCCTCGCGCTCGTCGGCGATCGCCGCGATCTCCTCCGCGAAGACCGAGGTCCACGAGGGCCCCGACCCGGGTCCGGTGGGCTGCCCCGTCTCGGGGTCGATCACGCCGACCGCGTGGAACTGGTCGGCCTCGTGGTTGCGGGCCGGGGCGTACCCATGGCCCTTCTCGGTGATCGCGTGGACGATCACGGGGCCGGCGAAGTTCCTGGCCGTCGCGAGCGCCTCCTCGAGGGCGCGCTGGTCATGGCCGTCCACCGGGCCGACGTACTTGAGCCCGAGGTCCTCGAACATGCCCTGGGGGGCCCACCAGTCCTTGATGCCCTTCTTGGTGGCGTGCAGGCCCTTGTACACGAACTGGCCCACGGGGCCGCCGTTCTGCAGGCGCCTCTTCGCGACCTCGAGCATGCCCTCGTAGGCCGGGGCGGTGCGGACCTTGTCGATCGCGGTGCGCAGGGACGCGAGGTAGTCGGCGAGGCCGCCGACGGTCGGGGCGTAGGAGCGGCCGTTGTCGTTGACCACGATCACGACGCGGCGGTCCTTGTCCGAGGCGATGTTGTTCAGCGCCTCCCAGGCCATGCCGCCCGTGAGGGCGCCGTCGCCCACCACGACCACGGTGTAGCGGTCGCCCTCGCCCGTGAGCCTGCGGGCGCGGGAGATCCCGTCGGCCCAGGACAGCGAGGAGGAGGCGTGCGAGGACTCGACGATGTCGTGCTCGCTCTCGGCGCGGGAGGGGTAGCCCGAGAGGCCGCCCTCCTGCCGGAGGGTGGAGAAGTCCCTGCGGCCGGTCAGCAGCTTGTGGACGTAGGACTGGTGCCCGGTGTCGAAGATGATGCTGTCGCGCGGGGACTCGAAGATGCGGTGGATCGCCAGCGTCAGCTCCACGACGCCGAGGTTCGGCCCGAGGTGGCCGCCGGTCTGGGCGACATTGCGGATCAGGAACTGCCGGATCTCCCCCGCGAGGTCCTCGAGCTCGGCGGAGCCGAGGCGGGCGAGGTCCTTCGGCCCCTCGATGGAATCCAAGATGCCCAAGGGCGACTCCTTGCTCGAAACGTGCACGAACCACTGTAACGCCTCCGGCCCCCGCGGTGTTTCCCCTGCTACCCGCGCGTAGGCCGGATGCAGCCATGCCGGACACGGCGGAGGGCCCCACCGGATGGTGGGGCCCTCCTTGCTGCCGGCCTGCGCCGACGCTGTCGCCGTGGGGCGTCAGCGCGCCGAGATCTGGCGCAGCACGTACTGCAGGATGCCGCCGTTGCGGTAGTAGTCCGCCTCGCCGGGGGTGTCGATGCGCACGACGGCGTCGAACGACTTCTCGGAACCGTCCTCCGACGTGGCGGTCACCTTCACGGTGGACGGGGTCGAGCCCTCGTTGAGCGCCGTGATGCCCTGGATCGAGAACACCTCGTTGCCGGTCAGGCCGACGGTCGCGGCGGACTCGCCCTCGGGGAACTGCAGCGGCAGGACGCCCATGCCGATGAGGTTCGAGCGGTGGATGCGCTCGTAGCTCTCCGCGATGACGGCCTTGACGCCCAGCAGGGCGGTGCCCTTCGCGGCCCAGTCGCGCGAGGAGCCGGAGCCGTACTCCTTGCCCGCGATGACCACGAGCGGGGTGCCGGCCTTCTGGTAGTTCATGGCGGCGTCGTAGACGTAGGCCTGCGGGGCGCCGTCCTGCGTGAAGTCCTTCGTGAAGCCGCCCTCGACGCCGTCGAGGAGCTGGTTCTTGATGCGGATGTTCGCGAAGGTGCCGCGGATCATGACCTCGTGGTTGCCACGCCGGGAGCCGTAGGAGTTGAAGTCCTTGCGCTCCACGCCGTGGGCCAGGAGGTACTGGCCCGCGGGGGTGTCCGACTTGAACGAGCCAGCCGGGGAGATGTGGTCGGTCGTGACGGAGTCGCCGAGCTTGAGCAGCACCCGGGCGCCGTCGATGTCCGCGACCGGCTCCGGCTGCGCCTTCATGCCCTCGAAGTACGGGGGCTTGCGGACGTAGGTGGAGTCCTCCGCCCACTCGAAGGTGTCGCCGGTGGGCGTGGGCAGGGACTGCCAGCGCTCGTCGCCGTCGAAGATCGTCGCGTAGGACTTGGTGAACATGTCCTGGTCGATCGAGGCGTCCATGACTTCCTGGACCTCGTTCGGGTTCGGCCAGATGTCCTTGAGGTAGACGTCGTTGCCGTCCTGGTCCTGGCCCAGCGGCTCGGCGTCGAAGTCGAAGTCCATCGTGCCGGCCAGCGCGTAGGCGATCACGAGCGGCGGGGACGCGAGGTAGTTCATCTTCACGTCCGGGTTGATGCGGCCCTCGAAGTTGCGGTTGCCGGAGAGGACCGCCGTCACCGAGAGGTCGTTGGCCTGGACGGCCTCGGAGATCTCGGCCTCGAGCGGGCCGGAGTTGCCGATGCACGTGGTGCAGCCGTAGCCGACGGTGAAGAAGCCGAGCTTCTCGAGGTACGGGACGAGCCCGGACTTCTCGTAGTAGTCCGTGACGACCTTCGAGCCCGGGGCGACGGAGGTCTTGACCCAGGGCTTGGACACCAGGCCCTTGTTCACGGCGTTGCGCGCGAGCACGGCGGCCGCGAGCATGACCGAGGGGTTGGACGTGTTCGTGCAGGACGTGATCGAGGCGATCGAGACCGCGCCGTGGTCGAGCTCGAACTCGCGGCCGTCGGCCATCTTCACGTGGGTCGGGGTGGACGGGCGCCCGAACGCGTTGGACGCGGCGGACTCGACCGGGTTGGCCAGGCGCGCCGTGTCGTGGACGTGGCTGTCGGCCTGCGTGGTCGACGGGGCGTCCGAGGCGGGGAAGGACTCGTCGATGGTCTCGTCGACGCTGCCGTCCTCCGGGTGGCCGTTGCCGACCTCGACGTAGTTGTGCAGGTCCTTGCGGAACTGCTCCTTCGCGTCGGAGAGCTCGATGCGGTCCTGCGGGCGCTTCGGGCCGGAGATCGAGGGGACCACGGTGGAGAGGTCGAGCTCGAGGTACTCGGAGAAGCGCGGCTCGCGGGAGGCGTCGTGCCAGAGGCCCTGCTCCTTGGCGTAGGCCTCGACGAGGGCCACGTTCTCCTCGGAGCGCCCGGTGAGGCGGAGGTAGTCGAGCGTGACGCCGTCGATCGGGAAGATCGCCGCCGTGGAGCCGAACTCCGGGCTCATGTTGCCGATGGTCGCGCGGTTGGCCAGCGGCACCGCAGCGACACCCTCGCCGTAGAACTCGACGAACTTGCCGACCACGCCGTGCTTGCGCAGCATCTCGGTGATGGTGAGCACGACGTCGGTCGCGGTCGCGCCGGCGGGGATCTCGCCGGAGAGCTTGAAGCCGACCACACGCGGGATGAGCATGGAGACCGGCTGGCCGAGCATCGCGGCCTCGGCCTCGATGCCGCCGACGCCCCAGCCGAGGACGCCGAGGCCGTTGACCATCGTCGTGTGGGAGTCGGTGCCGACGAGGGTGTCGGGGTAGGCGCGCAGCTTGCCCTCGACCTCGCGGGTCATGACGGTGCGGGCCAGGTACTCGATGTTGACCTGGTGCACGATGCCCATGCCCGGGGGGACGACCTTGAAGTCCTCGAACGCGCTCTGGCCCCAGCGCAGGAACTGGTACCGCTCGCCGTTGCGCTGGTACTCGATCTCCATGTTGCGCTCGATCGCGCCGGCGTTGCCGAACACGTCGATCTGGACCGAGTGGTCGATCACGAGCTCAGCCGGGGCCAGCGGGTTGACCCGCGTGGGGTCTCCGCCGAGCTCCTTGACGGCCTCGCGCATCGTGGCGAGGTCGACGACGCAGGGCACGCCCGTGAAGTCCTGCATGATGACGCGGGCGGGGGTGAACTGGATCTCGGTGCTCGGCTGGGCGTTCTCGTCCCAGCCGGCCAGGGCGCGGATGTGGTCCGCCGTGATGTTCGCACCGTCTTCGGTGCGGAGCAGGTTCTCCAGGAGGACCTTGAGGCTGAACGGGAGGCTTTCGGCGCCTTCCACAGAATTCAGCCGGAAAATTTCGTACTCGGTTCCGCCGACGTTCAGGACGCCTTTGGCTCCGAAGCTGTCCACAGTGCTCAATGCAGGACTCCTCTCGCAACACTGCCATCTTTGTCCCGGCCTCGCGGGCGGTGCTAGTTAGGCATGCCTAACTGCGGGGCCCTCCACATGCCGGGGCCATCGCCGCCCATCCTAGTTCGCGCGGGCCCGCCGGGCGACGGTCTCCGCCGAAGCGGCGCCAGCCGGCTTCCCTACGCGCGGGGCGGCGTGAGCCGGGCGACCGTCTCGACGTGGTGCGTCATCGGGTACAGGTCGAAGGCGCGGAGGCCCTCGAGCCGCCACCCCGCCTTCCGGAACCAGCCGAGGTCGCGAGCGAACGACGCCGGGTCGCACGCCACGTACGCGATGGCCCGCGGCGCTGCGTCGACGAGCTGGCGCACCGTCTCGCGCCCGGCCCCGGCCCTGGGCGGGTCGAGGACGACGGCGTCGAACGCGCCCTCGCCCCCGTGCCGGCGCAGCACCCGCTCGACGCGCCCCTGCACGACGGCGACCTCCGGCTGGCGCTTGAAGGTCCGCCGGGCGTCGCGGCTCGTGCCGGGGGCCCCCTCGACCGAGAGGACGTGGCCCGAGGGCCCGACGGCGTCGGCAAGGGGCGCCGTGAAGAGGCCGGCCCCTGCGTAGAGGTCGGCGACCTGGCCGCCCGGGGCGAGCGCGCCGTCGAGCGCCTCGAGCGCCGCTGTCACAAGGGTCTCGGGGGCGCGCCGGTGGATCTGCCAGAAGCCTTCCCCCGTCACCGTGTAGTGCCGACCGAGGACCCGCTCGGACACCGAGCCGCGGCCCCGGACGGTGAGGGGCGCCCTGCCGGCGTCCGGACCCACCGCGCTGGCCGAGACCTCCGGCGCCAGCCGGGCCAGGACGTCCGTGAGCCGCGAGGGGGCCACCCCTTCGGCCAGGGTGAAGACGACCAGCGGCGCGGAGCCGCAGGCGGGGGCCGCGACCTCGAGGCGCTCGACCCCGTCCAGATCCAGCTCCCACAGGCGCAGCCGGTTGACCTCCTCGGTCGCGAGCGGCATGGGGCCGACCGGGATGAGCGTCTCGGACCGGTGCGCGTGCATCGCGAGCCGGCCCTCGGGGGTGACGGAGAAGCTGCAGCGCGTGCGCCACGCGAGGCCGCCCGCGTCGTCGTCGGAATCCTCGCGGAGCGCGACCGGCTCGACCTCGACGTCCTGCTCGAGGCCCGCGAGGCGCTCGAGCTGCTCCCGGACCACCGCGGCCTTGAGCCGCCGCTGCTCGTCGAGGGCGATGTGGCCGAACTCGGCACCGCCCACCGGGGGCCGGCCGGCGCGGTGGGCCAGGAGCGAGTCGGCCAGGTCCCACACGTGGTCGCGCCGGTGCGGGGAGGGCTCGAGGACGTCGACGACGTCCGCGCGCCAGAACGTCGCCTCGGGTGCGGCATCGGTGAGCTCCGCGAGCACGAGCTCGCCGGGCAGGCCGTGGCGGACGAACACCACCCGGCCCTCGTGCCGGGCCACCATGTGGCCGCCGTGGGCCACCGGCCCGAGGCGCAGCTCGAGCGTGCGGCCGGCGGCGTTCTCCTGAGCAGTTCCGGGTGACGTGCTCACAGCTCCTGCAGCCTCCTGGCTTCCTCACTCGACTTCAGCTGCCACGGGACCGATGCCACCATGACGCCCGGCTCGAAGTGGAGCCGGGCCTTGATCCTCAGGGCGGTCTGGTTGTGCACTAGCTGCTCCCACCACTTGCCCACCACGTACTCGGGGATGTACACGACGATCAGGTCGCGCGGGGAGTCCCGGCGCATGCCGCGGATGTAGTCCATGAGCGGGGTGATCGTCTCCCGGTAGGGGCTCGCGAGCACCGTGAGGGGCACGGGGATCTCGAGCTTCTCCCAGTCGGCGACGGTCTGGGCGGTCTCCTCGGGGCTGATGTCCACGGTGACGGCGTCGAGCCTCGACGGCCTCGAGGCGCGCGCGTAGGCGAGCGCCCGCAGCACGGGCTTGCGGATGTGGGAGACGAGCAGGACGGCGTGCACCCTGCTGGGCAGCGCGCGGGCCGAGGCGTCGTCGCCCACCGCGAGCTCGCGCGCCACGTTGGTGTAGTGGGCGTGGATGCTCCACATGATGAGGAAGATCACGAACATCGCCAGGAGCGCGATCCAGGCGCCGTGCTCGAACTTGGTGATGAGGACGATGACGAGCACGGTGGCGGTCATCGCGAACCCGATGCCGTTGATGATCCGCGAGCGCTGCATGCGCACCCGCACGCCGCGGTCCTTGACCCGCTTGAGCTCGCGCGTCCAGTGCCGGATCATGCCCAGCTGGCTCAGGGTGAACGACACGAACACGCCGACGATGTACAGCTGGATGAGCCGGGTGACGTCGGCGTCGAACGCGACGATGAGGACGATCGCGCCCGCGGCGAGGGCGAGGACCCCGTTGCTGAACGCGAGGCGGTCGCCGCGGGTGCGCAGCTGGCGGGGCAGGTAGCCGTCCTGGGCCAGGATCGAGCCGAGCACCGGGAAGCCGTTGAAGGCCGTGTTGGAGGCGAAGACGAGGATCACGCCGGTGGCGGCCACGACGATATAGAAGGGGATGCTGCCGCCGCCGAACACAGAGTCGGCGATCTGGCCGATGACCGGGGTCTGGATGTAGTCGCCGGAGAGCGGCTTGCCGTCGAGGAGGAGCTCGCTCGCGGGGTCCTGGACGAGGTGCACGTGGGTCGCGTTGGCCAGGAAGATGATCCCGGCGAGCATCGACGCGGCGACGGCGCCGAGCAGGAGGAGCGTGGTGGCGGCATTCTTGCTCTTGGGCGCGCGGAAGTTCGGCACGCCGTTGCTGATCGCCTCGACGCCGGTGAGGGCGGCGGCGCCCGAGGAGAAGGCCCTCAGGAGCAGGAAGGCGCCCGCGATCCCCACGAGCCCCTGGTCGAACTCCGGCGAGGCGACGATGGTGAAGTCCGCGCTCTGCGAGGGGCGCAGCGTGCCGGTGAGCCACTGCACGACTCCCACGGCGGTCATCCCGAGGATGGAGAGCATGAAGAGGTAGGTCGGCACGGCGAACACGGTCCCGGCCTCGCGGATGCCCCTCAGGTTCACGAGGGCGAGCACCACGACGGCGGCGACCGCGATGACGGCCTGCGTCCCGTGGAGCGAGGGCACGGCGGTGGTCAGGTAGGACGCGGCGGAGGAGATGGACACGGCGACGGTGAGGACGTAGTCGACGAGGAGGGCGCTGGCGACGGTGAGCCCGGCGAAGCGGCCGAGGTTCTCGGTGGCGATCTCGTAGTCGCCGCCGCCCGAGGGGTACGCGTGGACGTTCTGCCGGTACGAGGCCACCACCGTGACGAGCACGAGCATGACGGCGATTCCGACCCAGGGCGACAGGGACACCGCCGAGACGCCGGCAAGCGCGAGGGTCAGGAGGATCTCGTCCGGGGCGTAGGCGACGGACGAGAGCGCGTCCGAGGCGAAGATCGGAAGCGCGATGCGCTTGGGCAGCAGCGTGTGCGTGAGCCGATCATTGCGCAGAGCGCGGCCCACAATCACGCGCTTGACCGCATTGAGAATCGTCAGCACCCTGACACGTTATGCGACAACCGCAGCCGGTGTCATCGCGCGGTAGATTGGGGGCCATGGCGCACTACGTGATCATGGGCTGCGGCCGTGTCGGCGTGACCCTGGCCCACACCCTCGAGGACTCGGGCCACTCGGTCGCGATCATCGACCAGGACGACCGCGCCTTCCGGCGCCTCCGCCGGACGTTCTCCGGACGCAAGGTCACGGGCATCGGCTTCGACCGGGACACCATGAAGCAGGCCGGGATCGAGGAGGCCTACGCCTTCGCCGCCGTCTCGAGCGGAGACAACTCGAACATCCTCGCCACCCGCGTCGCGAGGGAGACGTTCCACGTCCAGCACGTCGTCGCGCGCATCTACGATCCGGGCCGCGCCGAGATCTACCAGCGTCTGGGCATCCCGACCGTCGCGGCCGTCCGCTGGAGCGCGGACCAGGTACTCCGCCGGATCCTGCCCGAGTCGGGCGTCGCGGGAGACTACCGCGAGCCGTCGGGCCGGCTCGTGCTCTCGGAGATCACCCTGGACCCCTCGTGGCTCGGGCGCCCGCTGGGCGCGATCGAGCGCGCCGCGGGAGTCCGGGTGGCCTACATCACCCGCTTCGGCGAGGGCGTCCTGCCCACGCCGGCCACGGCGTACCAGGAGGGCGACACCGTGCACGCCATGATGGACCTCACCGACGCCGCTGAGGTCTCCCGCATCCTGTCCGCTCCCCCTGCGAAGGAGTCCGAGTGAAGGTCATCATCGCCGGGGCCGGGAGCGTGGGCAGCTCGATCGCCCGCGAACTGCTCGCGCACCGCCACGAGGTCCTCCTCGTCGACCCCAAGCCCGAGGTGATCGGCCGCAGCGGCCTGCGCGGGGCGAAGTGGCTCATCGGCGACGCGTGCGAGCTCTCGACGCTCAAGGAGGCCCGGGTCGACGAGGCCGACGTGGTCGTCTCGGCCACAGGTGACGACAAGGTCAACCTCGTCGTCTCCCTGCTCGCCAAGACGGAGTTCGGCGTGGGCCGGACCGTCGGGCGCGTGAACAATCCGAAGAACGACTGGATGTTCGACGGCTCCTGGGGCGTCGACGTGGCGGTCAACACGCCGCGCCTCATGACGGCACTGGTCGAGGAGGCCGTGGAGATCGGCGACGTCGTCCGCCTCCTGACTCTCCAGACCGGGGTCTCCTCCCTCGTGGAGTTCACGGTGCCCGCCGACTCCCACGTGGTGGGCAGGACGGTGGGGCAGATCGACTGGCCCGAAGACTGCACGCTCGTGGCGATCCTGCGGGACCAGAAGCCGCTGGCCCCGAGCCGCGACGACGTGGTGGACCACCGGGACGAGCTGTTCTTCATCTCGACGATCGCCGCGGAGGACGAGCTGCGCCGCCTGCTCGCGCCGCAGACGGAGTCGGGCGGCGAAGGCCAGGTGCGGCCCGCGCAGGCCGGCGAGGACGAGGACGACGCGTTCGACGGCTGACGCCGGCCGGTTTGGGCACGCGCGCCGCGCCCTAACCGGCCGGTGCCGGCGGGACGGGAGGAACCGCCGGCGGCGTCCCCGGGGGCCTCGTGCCCCTCGGCGCCCTCGGGCCGCCCCGCACGAAGCGCCGGTACCCGACGAAGAGGACGACGGCGACCGCCACCGCAAGCGCGACGAACACGACGCCCTGCTCCCCCGCGACCGCGGCCGGGGCCACCCCCGCGACGAGGGTGAGGAGCCCGCTCACCACCGAGGCGTTGCCCACTGCCGGCGCGCGGTGTTCGAGCACGAGGCTCGCCAGGAGGAACACGACTGCGACCGCCGTAGCGGTCAGGCTCACGGTGCGGAACCAGTCCTGGGACGGCTCGGCGTTCTCCGGTGGGGGGTAGACCGCGAAGACTCCCAGGAAGAAGACCACGACGCTGAGCGCTCCGCAGGCGATGGGGTGCAGCACCGCGAACACCTTCTCGCCCACGCGCGGGGCCGCCGCCGCTCCGCGCGCACGGACGTGGCCCAGCACGAGGGAGCCGAGGAGCCCCGCGATGCCGGCCGCGACGCTGATCCCCGAGGCCTTGGGGCTGATCGCGCCGGCCGAGGCGACGACCAGGGTGACGATGCCGCCGAGGAGCAGGGCGTCGGCCGGGATGGACGCCCTGCGCAGCAGCGCGAAGCCCGCGGCGACCAGCGCTGCGGCCGCGGCAGTGCCGATCAGCCCGGGGTCCCTCTCATAGGCGGCCAGGACGTCCGGGTAGCCGGGGCCGCTGTAGCCCGACAGGACCGGAGGCGGGTAGAACGCCTGGAGGCCGAGCGAGACCACGGTGGCCGCGAGGGGTGCCGCCGCGAGCGGGAAGACGACGGCGAGGGCGGTCTCGTCCGCGTTCCCGCGGCGCTCGCTCGCGGGGCCGCTTCCGGGCAGCCGCCCGGACTGGCGCAGGAGGAGGGCGAGGAGCGCGAGGACGAGGCCTGCCCCCACGGCGCCGAAGGCCGGCGCGGCAGCCAGGCCCGGCCCGGCTCCCGAGCCCCGCGCCGCGGCGTAGAGGAGCGTGAACGCTCCGCCCAGCAGGGCGCCGTCGGCCAGCGCAGAGGCGCGTGCGGGCAGAAGCGACCCGGCCACGAGCAGCACCGCGGCGAGCCCGGACAGGATGGCCGCCGCGACGCGCTCATAGGCCTGGAGCGAGGCGATGTACGTCTCATACGGCGCCTCGTAGCCGGGCGAGGGGGACTCTGGCTGCGGGTAGACGGCCTGGAGGCCGAACCCGATCAACAGTGCCAGCAGCACGCCCAGGAAGACGGGGAAGACGATGCGCAGGGCCTTGTTCTCCACGCTCCGAAGCTACGCCGGCGTGCGGGCGTGCCCTAGAGGCTTGTGTCCTGCACCTCGGTGTCCGCGGCCGGCTGACCGGCCACGGGGCGGGTGATGAGCCAGGCGATCCACAGGCCGAGGGCGTACAGCGGCACGCCCATGAGCAGGCGGGTGGCACCCAGGGCGACGAGCCCGCCGTCGCCCATGAGGTAGAGGGGGACCTGGACGACCAGCCGCAGGCCGAGCACAGCGACCATGACCCACGTGCCGAGCCGGTACTGCCGCGCCCTCCCGGGTTCCTTGCGCCAGTGCACGCCCTCGTTGCGGAGGAAGCCGAAGATCACCCCCATGAGCGGCCACTTCACGAGGATCGAGGCCACGAGCGCCACGATGTAGCCGGCGTTCGTGAGGAAGCCGGAGAGGTAGAAGTTCTCGGCGCGGCCGGAGAACACGGCGAGCGCGGCCGAGACGGCCACCCCGATGATCCCCGCGAACGCCTGGGTGGGCGGCGTGCGTCCCACGAGGCGCACCACGACGAACACGGCCGCCACCGCGAGGGACAGCACCGCGGCGAGGATGAGGTCCTGCACGAGGGTGAAGCAGACGAGGAAGACGAGGCCGGGAAGGATGCTCTCGAGGAGCCCGCGGACGCCGCCGGCGCTGCGGAGCACGTCGATCCGCCCGTCGTCGTGGCGGCGGAGGCCGGCGCGCGCGGCGTAGGCGCCGGCGAGGTCGGCGCCGGTGGGCAGGCGGCCGGCGCGGGGGCCGGGGTCCTGTTCGTCGCGGGGGCCGGCGGGGCCGGGGGCGGAGCTCACGTCAGTCCTCCTGGGCCAGGATCTCGTAGCGCGGGTTGTAGATGGTGGGGACCCCGTGGAAGTGGGCCAGCATGCCGGAGAAGCGCAGGCGCGTCCCCGCGTTGACGCCGCTGATCCGCCGGCGCCCGAGCCAGACGAGGCAGAGCGTCGGCCCGCTTCCGGGCCGTTCGCGCTCGTCCTCGATGACCGCTGTGAGCCGCGGCGCCTCGTCGACGGGGACGAAGGTGAGGGACCTCACGAGGCCCTCGCCGGAGACGAGGCCGCGTTCGGGGAGCCCGCCGAAGCCCTCGAGCCGGACGGGCGCCGTGGGTTCAGCCAAGATGCGTGGTCTCCGGTCCGCGTGCGGGCGCGTGCGGGGCGTGCGGTCCATGGCCTGCGCCGTTCTCGTGCGGCGCAGCCTCGACGGGGATGCGCAGCGGGAGGAGCTCCCGGGGCGGCAGCGGGGACTCGCCGCGGTCCACGACCACGTGGCGGAAGAGGTCCTCGAGGGCGGCGGAGGCCTCATGGCTCTCGGCGGCCTGGCCGCCGATGACCCCGCGCAGGAACCAGCGCGGACCGTCGACGCCCATGAAGCGGGCGGCGCGGTAGCTGCGGCGCTCGCCTGAGGCGTCGGCGGGCAGGCGCGCGAGCAGCTCCGGGCCGAAACTGCCCTCGATCTCCTCCACCGTGCCGCCCTGGCTCGCGACCGACTGGGCGATCTGGGCGCGGATCTCGCCCCACAGCCCCTCGGAGCGGGGCGCGGCGAAGGCCTGGAGCTGCAGGCTGGATCCGGCGAGGTCCATGGTCACGGCCACGACACGCTGGGTGGCCTCCTCGAGCTCGAGGCGGAGCTGCAGGCCCTCGGTGGGCCGGACCAGGATCGAGCCGAGGTCGACGTAGCCGGTCTCGGTGCTGGCCTCGCTCGCGTCGAACGGACCCTTCTGGGCGCGCCCGTAGCCGCTCTTGTCGGGCTCGGGACGCTTCTTGGTCGACTGCCCGAGGACCGAGGGGTCCTCGGACGTCAGCTTGGCGTTCTTGCCGCGTCCGAACAGTGCCACACACACTCCTTTGTCTTGCCGGCCATTCCGGCAGCCCGCTTCCGCCGAACGCCCGGTCGGGCGGGGCGCTAGGGGGCGGTGAACCCGCCCGTCGAGCCGAAGCCCCCCGAGCCCCGAACGGAGTCGGAGAGGTCCGCGACGGGCACGAAGCGCGCATGTTCCACGCGCTGGATCACCATCTGGGCGATTCTATCGCCGCGGCGGAGGGCAATCGGTTCGGACGCGTCGGTGTTGAGCAGGGTCACCGCGATCTCGCCGCGGTAGCCCGCGTCGACGGTGCCGGGCGCGTTGACGACCGTGAGCCCGTGCCTCGTGGCGAGGCCTGAGCGCGGATGGATGAGGGCGACGAAGCCGAACGGGAGCGCGATGCTCACCCCCGTGGGCACGAGCGCGCGCTCGCCGGGGCCGAGCGTCACGTCCAGGCGCGCCCGCAGGTCCGCGCCGGCGTCCCCGGGGTGGGCGTACGCGGGCGGCTCGAGGCCGTCGTCGAGCATCTTGAGCTGGACGTCGAGGGTCGGTGCCCAGGCCGTGGGCTGGTCCGGGGCCGCATGGTCGGATGCTGTCTGCTGCGCGCTCACCCATCAACTCTAGCGGGCCGGCGGCGACTCCCTGCGCCTGCGGGGGGCCGCGCTTTTGTCCTCGCGGGCGCCGGGGTGGAAAGCTTGGCCTATGCCTGACGCCACGACGCCCGCCTCCGGGCCGAGCACCGCCGACCCGATCGTCTACTCCGAGAAGCTCTGGCCGGCCTGGTGGGTGTGGATCGTGGTCCTGGGCGTCTCCGGCGCGGGCATCCTCGTCTTCGCCCCGATCAGCATGGCCGCCGGGTACACCGGCGCCGCTGTCCTTCTCGTCATCCTCGTCGGGATCCTCGTGGCCTCGACGCCCGCCGTCGTGGTGACGAGGACTTCGTTCCGCGCCGGCCGCGCCGTCCTCCCGCGGACCTTCACGGGCACTGTCGAGGCGTTCGACGGCGACGAGGCCACCGCCGAGCGCGGCCCGCGCCTGAACGGGCTGGCCTACCTGTGCATCCGAGGCTGGATCCGCCCAGTGGTCCGCGTCGAGCTCACGGATCCGGAGGACCGCACGCCGTACTGGCTCGTCTCGAGCCGCCACCCGGACCGCCTCGTGGCCGCCCTCAGCGAGGCGCCCCGCCGATGAGACGACGGCGGCCCCGACGCTCCTCGCGTCGGGGCCGCCGTCTGCGTGGGCCGCCTGAAACCGGAGGCGTCAGCCTTCGCACTCCTTGCAGTAGAGCAGGCCGTTCTTCTCCCGGGCAATCTGGGAGCGGTGACGGACGAGGAAGCACGAGGCGCACGTGAATTCGTCTGCCTGGGCGGGCAGCACCCGCACCAGGAGCTCCTCGCCGGACAGGTCGGCGCCCGGGAGCTCGTAGCTGTCCGCGGCCTCCGCCTCGTCCTCGTCCACCGAGGCAGACTGCTTGTCGGTACGGCGAGTCTTCAGCTCCTCGATCGAATCCTCGTTGAGCTCTTCCTCGTTCTTGCGCGGCGCATCGTAATCGGTCGCCATAGTTCTTCGTTCACGCTCCGGTAGCTAGCCATGTCACGTGGCATCCCACGTAGTCCACTCCAACGCACTCGGCCCCCATTTTGTGCCCAGTGACGGGGAGATTGTTCCCGATGAGCAGCCAAAACGCCATTCGGCTCCGGAACATTCCCGACATGAGCCGTCTCCCGCGTCTGCGGCGGCGCGGGGCGGGGTTCCGGCGGGGCGCCATTTTCGCGGCACACCGGCGGCCTGCGGGCCTTCGGCGCCCCCGGATGGCACAGTTCTACTCAGACCTAGAGCAAGCTGGAGGGCGTCCATGCGGGAGCGAGCGCACGATCAGGCGGAAGAGCTGCGCCTCGTCGGGGTCCACGAGGACGGTGCACACCTCATCGTGAGCGCCGCGAACGGGGACATGTTCCGGCTGCCGCTGGACGAGGCGCTGCGCCGCGCGGTGTCGCGGCCGGCGCCCCAGCGTCCTGCGCCGTCCGGCTCGGACGGCCCAGGCATGACCCCGCGCCAGATCCAGGCCGAGATCCGTGCGGGCGCCACTGCGGAGGAGGTGGCCGAGTCCTCTGGCGTCCCGCTGGCCAGGGTGCAGCGCTTCGAGGGCCCCGTCCTGGCCGAGCGCGAGCACATGGCGCGGCGTGCCCAGGCCGTCGAGGTCCCGGGGAGGCTGCCCACCCAGGAGTCGCTGCGCGGCCCGGCCGCGGACCGCCCGGTGACGCTCGGCGAGATGGCCGCGTACCGGCTGTCGCTGCACGGCGTGGCGGCCGACGCCGTCGAATGGGACTCGTGGCGGCGGCCCGACGGCCAGTGGACCGTCGTGGCGCGCTTTGCCCTCCCGGAGGGCGCGCCGTCGTCCATCGGCGAGGAGCCGCCCGCGATGTGGACCTTCCACCCCGGCCATCGGACGGTAGCCAACGCCAACCGGTGGGCCCAGCAGCTCAGCGAGCTCGAGCCGCTCGATGGCCCCGCTCCGCGCCGCCGGCTCGCGGCCGTCTCGGACCGCCCGTTCGACGTCGAGGCCGCCGAGGAGCACCCCGGCGGCGAACTGGACCGCGAGGGCGAGCTCCTGGATATGCTGCGCGCGCGCCGCGGCCAGCGGCTGGGCGTCGACGAGGACGGCGACGACGCCCTTGCGCTGCTCCTGACCCACGGAATCCCCGCGGCCCATCCGCGCTCGTCCGAAGCTGACGAGGCGGATCCCGAGGCTGCCTCCGACGAGTGGGAGCGCAGCGCATGGGAGGGCACCCGGCCGCGCGGCCGCGCGGACCGCGACGCGGAGCGCCACGGCGCGCACGCCCCGGACCGCGACCGGGACCAGGATCTGGACGACGAGACTGCGGACGACGACGGACGGCCGGCACCGCGCGGCGGCATCACCTCGCTGCTGACCCGCCTCAACGTCCGCTCCGCCCAGGACGCCGATTCCCGGCTCGACCTCAGGCCCGGCGTCAGCACTGCCACCACCGAGATGACGGTCGTGCCGTCGGCGCGGCCTGCCGGAGGCGATTCCGGAGGCGATGCCGGCGGCCACGGCCGCCGGCCGCAGGGCCGCCCGGACGGCGACGGTGCGGGGCATGCCCCCGCAGAGCCGGACGCCCCACGCCGCGAGGAGGCGCCGGAGCGTCCGGAGACGCCCGAGGAGTCCGGAGCGCCGCAGGAACCGGAGCGCCAGGCCCGGGAGGGAACGCCCGAGGACCGCGAGGCCGCGCGTGCGGAGACGGCGGGCCAGGGCGAACCCACCCGCAGGTCCTCGCGGCCCAAGCGTTCCTCGGTCCCCAGCTGGGACGAGATCGTCTTCGGCACCAAGGGCGACTGACCCGGACTGCGGTGCCCGGGGCCCCTAGTCGCCGAAGGGGAGCAGCTGCTCCCCCTCCCCCATCACCGGCACGGACGCGGCGGTCTTCCCTGCCATGTAGTGGCGCCTGCACAGGGTCTCGTACTCCACCTCGGTCCAGGAGCCCTCCTCGTCGGGTGTGCCGCGCCCGGCGACGTCCGCGACGACCACCTGCTCCCCCGTCAGGACCATCTCGCCGCCCACGGTGCGCGCGTTGTGCGTCGCGCGGCGTCCGCACCAGCACAGCGTCGGGACCTGGAGCGTCTCGATCCGGTCGGCGAGCTCCACGAGGCGGCGGGAGCCCTCGAAGAGGCGCGCGCGGAAGTCCGTGCCGATCCCGAACGCGTAGACGTCGACGTCGAGCTCGTCGACGACCCGGGCGAGCTCGTCCACCTGCTCGTGGCGGTAGAACTGTGCCTCGTCGCAGATGAGGTAGTCGACCTCCTCGGCACGGGTCCGCCGGGCCACGACCTCGTTCCAGAAGCTCGACTCGGCCGTGACCTCGATCGCGGGGGTGCTCAGGCCCAGGCGGCTCGTGATGACGGCACGCCCCGACCTGTCGTGGCTCGTGAAGAGGAGCCCCTTCCGGCCGCCCGCGCGGTGGTTGTAGTCCATCTGCAGCGCGAGCGTGGACTTGCCGCTGTCCATCGTGCCGGTGAAGAAGACGAGCTCAGCCACGGCGCTGCCGCTTCCCGCGGACGCGGCCGCGCGCGCTGAAGGCCACGAGGGGGACCTGCCGCTCGGCCTTGGTCCACGAACCGTGCTGGCCCACCATCTCGAACGCCTGCGGCCTGGCCCGGCGCCCGTCGTAGAGCGCCAGGTCGCCGTGGACCGCGACGATGAGGTCGCCGATCCTGGGGTGGACCGCCTCGGAGACCACTGGGCCGAACAGGCCGTGCCCGATCGCCTCGGCCCGTGTGAGGATCCAGGCCTGGTTCCCGAAGCGCTCGCGCCAGCGCGCGGCGACAGCCGCCACGGCGGCCGGGGCGGGGGCCGGGGCGCCGTCGGGGCACTCGAGGTGGAGGTGGACCATGCGCGGCTCGCCCGCAGTGTGCCGCACTCCCTCCGTCAGCTGGGGGTCCGCCGAGATGTCGATCCGGCGGCCGGGCGGGACGTCGACCATCCCGTGGTCCCCGATGACGACGACGAGCGTCCCCGGCGGGAGCTGGCCGTCGAGGCGGCGGAGGCACGCGTCGACCTCCTCGAGCGCCTCCTCCCACTCGGCGGACGCGCAGCCGAACTGGTGGCCGGCCTTGTCGAGCTCGTTGAGGTAGAAGTAGGCGAGCATGCGCGGATGGGCGGCCATGGCCTCGGCCGCAGCGGTGGTGCGCGCGTGCAGGCTGACGGCACCGATGAACTCGCCACCCCGCAGCGCGGCCCGGGTCATCGCGGACCCCTCGAACTGGGGAAGGCTCACGGTCGCCACCGGGATCGCCGGATGGATGCGCTCGAAGACGGTCGGGCACGGCTGCCACCGCTGCGGGTCGACGTCGGGGTCCCAGCCGTTGAGCTGGTTGACCACCCGGTCCAGGTGCGGGGCGTAGACGTCGTAGCCGACCATGCCGTGCTGCCCCGGCGGCACGCCGGTGCCGAGGCTCGCGAGCGAGGCGGCCGTGGTGCTGGGGAACGCGGCGTCGAGCATCGCCGGGACCGCCCCCTGGCCTTCGGCGAGCTTCTCGCGCAGGAACGGCGTGTGCGCGGTGCGCTTGGACAGCAGGGTCCGGCCCAGGCCGTCGACCATGACGAGGCAGATGCGCACGGACTCGGGGAGCCCGAGCGTGTTCTCGAATCCCTCGGCCCCCAGCGCCGCGGCGCAGGAGGGCAGGACGTCGGCCACTGAGCGGGATCCGAACGCAGGCGGGGGCGGAAGGGGCGGTGCGCCGGTCGCGGCGCCGGGGACGGCCGCCATCTACCGGCTGCCGTGGCCGCGGAGCGTCCGCGACGAGAACGCCGAGAGGCGGGGGCGCTGCGTGGCCTGGAAGGGCCTCGATCCGGTGTTCACCGCGCGCAGGAGCCGCGCGAACTGCTTGGCGGCGTCGACGGCGCGGGGGCCGTCGGCATCGGCGCTGATCCTCAGGACGATGTCCTCCTGCGCCATCGTGCCCGTGTAGCCGTGGTCGGCCTCGCACTGCGGGTCGCCGCACCCGGCCGGCACGATGTCCAGCCGCTGGCCGCCGCTCCACGAGATGGCGAGCGTGACCTCGCGGACGGGGTCGCCGGGGGCGTAGTCCGCGGGCTGGGCGTAGACGTAGGAGAGGACGACCGTGGCGATCTGGTCCACGGGCACGGACTCGGTGGAGACCTGGGCCCCCATCTGGCTTCCGCTGTCGTCGAGCGGTGACTCGTCCACGTGCGTGATGACCAGCATGTCCTCGGTCAGGACGAGCACGGTCACGTGCCGGCGGACCTCGGCCCGCTCGAAGTGGGTCTCCAGGTGCGTCAGGTGCGCGATCGCCGTGCGGCCGTCGAGGGCGTCGGCCACGACGTCGCCCACGAGCAGCGGGTAGAAGCCCGTCCGCTCGAGCGCCGCCGTCAGGGGCTCCCCCGGGCCTGGGACGCGGTGCTCGCCTGCAGGTGCCCCGGACGCGTTGTGGCTCATGGGCACCATTCTCCCAGACCCGCGCCCGGCGCCCCAAAACCGGGACGCCGCCCTCACTGGGCGATGAGGGCCCGGCGGGCGCTGTCCATGCGCTGGGCGGCGTTGCCGATCCAGACCTGGGCGGAGAGCACGGTCAGGCCCGTGGAGCTCACGACCACCGGCTTCAGCTCGAGCAGCGATACCTCCGGGTGGCGGTCCTTCAGCAGCGAGACCCGCCCGATGAGGTCCTCGAGGGCGGGCACGTCCAGGGCAGGCAGGCCCTCGTGCCCGAACAGCTTCACCGACGTGCGCGGCGAGCGGACGATGTCGTGCACGTCGCCCGTGGTGAGCGGGGTGATGCGGTGCGCCCAGTCATCGAGGAGGGACACGGCGTCGCCCGCGAGCCCGAAGGAGAGGACCGGCCCGAGGAGGGGGTCCTCGATCGCCCGGACCACGCAGGCCTGGCCGAGCGGGGCCATGCGCTGCACCTCGACGTGGCCGCCGCCGTAGGGCGCGAGGGCGCGCCCCATCTGCTCGAACTCCGCGCGGAGGTCCGCCGCGTCCCGGATGTCCAGGCGCACGGCGCCGAGGTCGAGCCGGGAGCGGAGGTTGTCCGCGGCGGCCTTGATCGCCACGGGCCAGCCGAGCGCGTCGGCGGCCGCGACGGCCTCGTCCGCGGTCGCGGCCGACCGCGAGGCCAGGACCGGGATGCCGTAGCAGCCGAGCAGCCGCGCGGCGTCGTCCCCCGCGAGCTGCACGAGCTCCGTGCCCTGCACGCCGGCGAGCCGGGCGCCGATCAGGGCCGCCGCGGCGCCGTCGTCCACCTCGGCCTCGAACAGGGGGCCCTGGTCCCGGGCGAGCCACTCGCTGTACCGCGTGACGGCGGCGAGGGCCGCCACGGCGTCGCCCGCGCTCGCGTAGCACGGGACGCCGGCCGGCCACTCCTCCGCCTGCTCGCCGGCCCGGGGGGCGGGAAGGAGGCCCTCGGTGTCCGTCTGCCGGTCCAGCACACCCGGGAAGGCCGCGATGACGGCCTTGCCGAGCGGCTCGGCGGTCTCCGCGAGCGTCCGCGCGAGTGCGGGCACCCGCACCCCGGCCGAGGGCAGGAGGGCGACGACGACGGCGTCCACGTCGCCGCGGGCGGCCGCCTCCCGCAGGCGCCTGGCCAGCTCCGGGAGCGCGAGCGACTGCCCCTGGGCGAGGTCGAGGTCGCCCTCCGACACGGTCACGGTCAGCCCCTCTCCCTCCGCGCTGTCCGCCACGACGCGGGCGAGGGCGAGGGAGTTGCTCAGGACGGCGACCCTCGGGCCCGCGGGCAGCGTGCCGACGGCGATCTGGGCGACGTCGACGAGCTGCTCGACCGTCCCGACGCGGATGACGCCGGACTGGCGCAGCACGGCGTCGAGCGCGCCCTGCGGGGCCTGGGTCGTGCGCACGGAGTGGCCCGGCGGGAGCCGCAGCCCGGTGACGTCGCTCTTGGCGACGATGACCGGCTTGCTGCGGGCGAGGCGGCGGGCGATGCGGGAGAACTTGCGCGGGTTGCCGAACGATTCGAAGTACAGGCCCACGGCGTTCGTGGCGACGTCGTCCTCCCAGTACTGCATGAGGTCGTTGCCGGAGACGTCGGCGCGGTTGCCCGCCGAGAGCACGGAGGAGAAGCCCAGGTAGCGGCGCTCGGCGGCGGCATAGAGTGCCACGCCGATCGAGGCCGACTGGCTGAACAGGCCGAGGCTGCCCTGCCGCGGCAGCCCCGGGGCGAGGGAGGCGTTGAGCCGGATGTCAGGGTCCGTGTTGGCGATGCCGAGGGACTCGGGCCCGACCACGCGCATGCCGTGGGCGCGGGCGTGGCGCACGATCTGCCGCTGGAGCGCCAGGCCCTCCTCGCCGCGCTCGGCGAAGCCGCCGGAGGCGATGACCACGCCCTTGACGCCGGCCGCCGCGCAGTCGGCGACGACGCCCTGGACCTCGGCGTACGGCACTGCCACGACGGCGAGGTCGACCGGTTCGGGGACCTCGCCGATCTGCCCGTAGGCCATCATGCCGCCGAGCTCGAGCGCCTCGGGGTTGACGGCGTAGACGCTGCCCGCGAAGCCGCCCTCGACGATGTGCTCGAGCAGCTGGTAGCCGAGGGTCCCCCACGTGCGGCTGGCGCCGATGACGGCCACCGAGGAAGGGGCGAGGAGCCCCATGATGCTCCGCGCCTCCGCGCGGTGCTCGCGCGACTCCATGACGGCCCGCGACTTCTCCGTCGGGTCGATCTCGAACGCGACGGAGACGACCCCGTCGTCGAAGTGCCGGGCGACGGCGTACCCGGCCTCGGCGAAGACCGTGAGCATCTTGCGGTTCTCGGGCAGGACCTCGGCGGTGAACCTGCGGATGTGGTTCTCGCGGGCCGCGGCGGCGAGGTGCTCGAGCAGGATCGAGCCGATGCCCCGTCCCTGGTGCCGGTCGGCGATGTTGAAGGCGACCTCGGCCTCCGCCGGGTCCGTGAGACGGTCGTAGCGGCCCACCCCGATGATCTCGTCGCCCATGGTGATGACGAGTGCGACCCGGTCGTGGTGGTCCACCTCGGTGAAGCGCTTGAGTTCCCCCGGGGTGAGGCGGGCCTTGTAGCTGAAGAACCGCAGGTAGATGGACCCCTCGGACTGGTGCGTGTGGAAGTCCTGGAGCGCCTGGGCGTCCTCGGGGCGGATGGGGCGCAGGTGGGCCGTGCCGCCGTCCCGGAGGACGACGTCGGCCTCCCAGTGGTGCGGGTAGGACGCGCCAGTGGTCGATGCGCGGGTCGAGGATGCGCCGTCCGAGGCCGATTCCGCCATAGGGTTAGCCTAGTTCAGCCCCACCGCCACGACACGAAGGACCCACGCTCTCTTGGCACGTCGACAGAACCCGCGCTCCTCCTCGGGGGCGGACACCCTCCCGGGCACCGACGACTTCGCGGAGAACATCACCGACATCGACGTGTCCGAGGAGATGGAGACCTCCTTCCTCGAGTACGCCTACTCGGTCATCTACTCGCGCGCGCTCCCGGACGCCCGCGACGGCCTCAAGCCCGTCCAGCGCCGCATCCTGTACATGATGAGCGACATGGGCCTGCGGCCGGACCGAGCCCACGTCAAGAGCGCCCGCGTGGTGGGCGAGGTGATGGGCAAGCTGCACCCGCACGGCGACGCGGCCATCTACGACGCGATGGTGCGCATGGCGCAGGGGTTCGCGCTGCGTCTGCCGCTCATCGACGGGCACGGCAACTTCGGCTCGCTCGACGACGGCCCGGCCGCCGCCCGGTACACGGAGGCCCGCATGGCGGCCGCCTCCCTCGCGCTCACCGGCGATCTGGATGAGGACGTCGTCGACTTCATCCCCAACTACGACGGCCAGCTCACCCAGCCCGAGGTGCTCCCGGCCGCGTTCCCCAACCTGCTGGTCAACGGCACCACCGGCATCGCTGTGGGCATGGCCACGAACATGGCCCCGCACAACCTCGTGGAGGTCATCGCGGCGGCGCAGCTCGTCATCGCCAACCCCGAGGCCACGCTCGAGGACGTCATGGAGCTCGTGCCGGGCCCGGACCTGCCCTCCGGCGGGCGGATCGTGGGGCTCGAGGGGATCCGCGACGCGTACCGCACGGGGCGCGGCTCGTTCAAGACCCGCGCGAAGGTCTCGGTCGAGCAGATCTCGGCGCGGCGGACGGGCATCGTGGTGACCGAGCTGCCCTACATGGTGGGCCCCGAGAAGGTCATCGAGAAGATCAAGGACGCCGTCAACGCGAAGAAGCTCGCCGGCATCTCCGACGTCACCGACCTCACCGACCGCCAGCACGGGCTCCGGCTCGTGATCGAGGTCAAGAACGGCTTCAACCCCCAGGCCGTCCTGCAGCAGCTCTACCGGTACACCCCGCTCGAGGACTCCTTCGGCATCAACAACGTCACGCTCGTGGACGGGCAGCCGCAGACCCTCGGTCTGCTCGAGCTCCTGCGCGTGTACGTGGGCCACCGGCTCGACGTCGTGCGGCGGCGCACCGCGTTCCGCCTCGGCAAGCGCAAGGACCGGCTGCACCTCGTCGAGGGCCTCCTGGTCGCGATCATGGACATCGACGAGGTCATCCAGATCATCCGGACCTCGGACGAGGCCGCCGCCGCCCGCGAGCGGCTCATGTCGATCTACGACCTGACCGAGATCCAGGCCAACTACATCCTCGAGCTGCGCCTGCGGCAGCTCACCAAGTACTCCAGGATCGAGCTCGAGAAGGAGCAGGACGAGCTGCGCCGCGAGATCGCCGAGCTCGAGGCCATTCTCGGCTCGGACTCGCTCCTGCGCCAGCTCGTCTCGGGCGAGCTCGGCGAGGTGGCCGAGAAGTACGGATCGCCGCGCCGCACGGTCCTCCTCGAGCGCGACGACGCGCCCGCCCTGGGCAGCAAGGCCTCCGCCGCGGCGGCCGGGGTGTCCGGCGCTGCGAAGGGCAAGGCCGCCCCGCTGCAGCTCGAGATCGCTGACGAGCCGTGCTGGGCCATCCTCTCGGCGACCGGGCTTGTGGCCCGCACCGCGCACGCCGAGCCGCTCACCGAGGCGGGCCCGCGGGTGCGGCACGATGTCTTCCGCTCCGTGGTGCGCACGACGGCGCGCGGCGAGGTCGGCGCGCTGACCTCGGCCGGCCGGATGCTGCGCCTGCAGGTCGTGGACCTCCCGCAGCTCCCGCCCGCGTCGGGCCTTCCCAACATGGCCGGCGGCGTGGCCGCGAAGGACTTCCTCACGCTCGCCAAGGGCGAGTCACTCGTGGCACTCGTGCCGCTGGATGCCGTCGTCGCGATCGGCACCGCCCAGGGCGTGGTCAAGCGCGTCTCGCCCGACTACCCGCTCAACCGCGAGGACTGGGACGCGATCTCGCTCAAGCCCGGCGACGCGGTCATCGGGGCGGCCCCGGCGGCGGACGGCGATGTGCTGGTCTTCGTGACCGGCCAGGCCCAGCTCCTGCGCTACGAGGCCTCCGCCGTGCGGCCGCAGGGCCGCACCGCGGGCGGCATGGCCGGGATCAAGCTCGCCGCAGGCGACGCGGCCGTGTTCTTCGGCGTGGTCGCCGCCGCCGACGCCGAGGGGCAGTCGGTGGTCGTCACGATCGCGGGGGGCTCCGATGCGCTGCCCGGGACCTCCGCCGGCAGTGCGAAGGTGACCCCGTTCGGCGAGTACCCGGCCAAGGGCCGGGCGACGGCCGGCGTCCGCGCGCACCGCTTCCTCAGGGGCGAGGACAGGCTCGTGCTCGCCTGGGTCGGCCGGGGCCCGGCGCGCGCGTCGTCCTCGGCCGGGGTGGCCCGCTCGCTGCCGTCGGAGTTCGGCCGCCGGGACGGTTCGGGGGTCACGCTCGCCCAGTCGGTGGACGCGGTCGGCCCCAGCTTCGCCTAGCTGCCGCAGCCTCCCTCACTGCGTTTCGGGTACGCATCTCGTCGCGGTTCTCCCGTTCCGGGTACGCATCTCGTCGCCCCTCCGCGGTTCCGGGTACGCAGGGCCGCCGTCGCGCGCCGCTAGACTGCGCCCATGGCGATCACCCCTGACCTGAAGGACTGGACCTGGGTCCTCGAACGGCCCTGCCCCGAGTGCGGGTTCGACGCGGACTCCCTCACCCCGCACGGGGTCGCGGAGCGTGTCGACGCGGCGCTGCCCCGCTGGGACGCAGTCCTCGGCCGCGGCGACGTGTGCGCGCGCCCCGACGAGTCCACCTGGTCGCCACTCGAGTACGCCTGCCACGTGCGGGACGTCTTCGAGCTTTTCCGGCTGCGGCTGGGCCTCATGCTCGCCGAGGACGGGGCGCGCTTCGACGACTGGGACCAGGACGCCACGGCCCTCGAGAAGGACTACGCGCGGGCCGACCCGGAGACGGTGCGGGTCCAGCTCGCGGAGCAGGGGGCCCGGGCCCGAGACGCCTTCGCCTCGGTCCCGGAGGACGCGTTCAGCCGGCGGGGGCTGCGCAGCAACGGCAGCGCGTTCACGGTCGTGACCCTGGCCCGGTACTTCCTGCACGACGTCGAGCACCACCTGCACGACGTGGCGGGCTGACGGCGTGGAGACGATGGAGCCGGCCCTGTTCGCCGCGCCGCTGAAGTCCCAGTTCGACGCCTTCCTCGACGAGCACCGGGCGGCCCTGGCGGCGAGCCTCGACGGGCTGACCGAGGCCGAGGCACGGGCGTCCCTCGTGCCCTCGCGCACGACGCTCCTGGGGCTGGTGAAGCACGGCGCGTTCATCGAGCGCGTCTGGTTCGACGAGGCGGTCACCGGCCGGACGCGGACCGAGATCGGCATTCCCGCCACCCCGGACGAGTCCTTCGTCCTGGCTCCGTCCGACACGATTTCCACCGTGCGCGCCGACTACCTCGCGGCGTGCCGGGACGCACGGCGGGCCACGGCGCCACTCGGGCTCGACGACGTGGTCTCGGGCAACCGCCGCGGGCCGCTGCCGCTGCGCTGGGTGTACCTCCACATGCTGCGCGAGCTCGCCCAGCACTGCGGGCACGCCGACATCCTGCGCGAACAGGTCCTCGCTGCCCGCGCCGGCGGCCCCGGCGCCCAAGGCCTGCCGGCGCGCTGAGCCAACTCGCCGACGGGGTCAGCCCACCGGGGCAGCCGCCCGCGCGGCGTCGTGCGGAGCGCGCTCCCGCGCGCCGAGCCGCACGAGGGTGTCGCCGGGCATCAGCTCGGTGGCGTGGTGGGTGACCATGACGACGGTCCTGTCCGCGAGGGCCTCGTGCAGGGCCGCTACGAGCGCGAGTCCCGATTCGGGATCCAGGTGCGCGGTCGGCTCGTCGAGGAGCACCACCTCTGCGCCGGCTAGGAGGGTCCGCGCGACGGCGAGCCGCTGCCGCTGCCCTCCCGAGAGGAACGCGCCGCGGCTGCCGATGCGCGCGTCGAGGCCGCCCGGCAGCGAGCGCACGTGCTCGAGGAGCCCGACCCGGGCGAGGACTGCCTCGAGCTCGGCGTCCGACGGCGCGTGCTCCCGGTCGCGGGCGACGGCGAGGTTTCCCCGCACGGTGGAGTCGAAGAGGTGCGACTCCTGAGGACACCACGCGACGGGACCCGCGACGGCGGCCTCGCCCGCCCGCGGGGCGAGGAACCCGGTCAGCAGCGCCAGCAGGGTCGACTTGCCGCTCCCCGAGGGGCCGGCGACCACGACCCAGTCCCCCGGCCGCGCCGTGAGGTCCAGGTCCGCGAGGACGTCGGGGCCCCCGGCCCAGCCGACGGTGACCCCGCGGAGGTCGATGCCTGTCCGCCGGCCGGGGGCGTCCTGGACCGCCGCGCGCTCCCCGATGCTGTCCTGCACAGCCTGCTCCTCCGCCGCGACGCGGACGAGAGCCGAGCGGAGGGCCGGGAGCTGCTGGACCGCCGTGCTCGCGGCGGCGAGCGGCTCGGCGAGGGCGAGCTGGAGCAGGAGGACGGCGGCGGCGGTCGCTGCGGGGGCACCCGCGGCGTGCGCTGCCCCGAGAGTGAGGGCTGCGGCGGTGCCGGTCGCCGCCACGACGATCGCGTGTGCCAGCCCCTCGGCGGCGGCGCCCCGCCGCTCGAGGCGCGTGAGCGCGGCGTCTGCGGAGCGGATGGACTGCAGCACCGCTCCGTCGCGGGTGTTCGCCCTCAGGTCCGTTCCGGCGGCGAGCGCCTGGCCCATCCGCGCGAGAAGGCCCGCGCGGCCGGCCTGGAGCCGGGCCGCGGCACGCCGGTCGGCCGCCCTCGCGACCGCGGGCGCCCCCACGAGCGCGACGACGGCGGCGGCGGCCAGCACGGGCGTCTGGGCTGGCAGGAGGATCCCCACCGCCACCAGTGCGCCGGCCGCGACGAGGACCGCCGTGGCGATCGGAGCCAGCACGCGGGGCAGCTGGTCCCGCACCGCCTCTGCGTCGCCCACGAGCGCCTCGAGCGCGGCCCCGGGCACGAGGAGCCGGCGCGCCGAGAGCCCCCGCACGGACAGGAGGGCCCACAGCCTCTCGCGCAGCACGGTCAGCGTTGACAGGACGGCCGAGTGCAGCACCAGCCGCTCGCGGTAGCGCAGCACGGCCCGGGCGATCCCGAAGAACCGCACGCCGGTGATCGCGGTGAGCAGGTAGAGGATGGGGGGCTGCTCGCTCGCCCGCACGATCAGCCACCCTGACAGGGTCGAGAGGGCGACGGCGGCCGCGGCCGCGCCCAGCCCGGCAAGCGCAGCCCGGGCGTACGTGCCCGCATCCGGGCGGAGCAGAGAGGCCAGGGTGCGCAGCCAGGCCCCGCGCCGCACCGCGGCGGGAGCCGGCAGCCCGCGGCCGGCTCCGGGCGCGTCCGGCAGCGCGGCGCGGAAGCGGGCCGATGCGGCCGAGGAGGCTGGCGCGAGCTGGACGGTCCGGTCCGCCAGTGCCGCCGTGCGGGGCTCGTGGGAGACGAGCAGGACCGTGACCCGTCCTGTGAGGGAGGCGATGGCCCGCTCCACGAGCGCCGCCGAGGCGTCGTCGAGGTGGGCCGTCGGCTCGTCGAGCAGCAGGAGATCGGCTCCGTCGGCGACGCGGGCGAGCCCGCGGGCGACGGCGACGCGGCGCTGCTGCCCGGGGCTCAGCTCCGCCGGGTCCGCGGCGCCCAGCCCTCCGAGACCGAGCCGGGCCAGGAGGTCCGCGATGAGTGCGCCGGGCTCCCCGGAGGCGGTCCCCTCCCCCGCTGCCCCGGCGTAGAGCGCGAGCTCCGAGGCGACGGTGCGCTCGGTGAACTGGGGGTGCTGCGGGACCCAGGCCACCCGGCGGGGGTCGGGCCCTTGGACGGAGCCGCGCACCGTGGCGCCGGCACCGTCGCGGACAAGGCCTGCGACGGCAGCCAGGACGGTGGTCTTGCCCGACCCGCTCGGCCCCGCGAGGACGGTCACCAGGCCGGCCGGCGCGGTGAAGTCGAGTGGCCCGACGGCAGGCTCAGCCGTGCCGTCGTACCGCACCGTGAGCCGCGCGACGCGGAGCTCGCTCGGCGCGGCTGACCCTGCCGCCCCCGGCGAGCCGTCCTCCTCGCCGCAGTGGCCCGCGGCCAGGAGCGCGGTGCCCCGGGGGGCGGCGACGCGGCCGCGCGCGCGCCGCAGCGCCTCCGCGCCGTCCTCGCTCGCGTGGTGGGCGGTGCCCAGGTCGCGGAGGGGCTGGAAGCACTCGGGGGCGAGGATGAGCGCGAGCAGCCCGGCCTCGAGCGTCATCTCCCCGTGGACCAGGCGGATGCCGATGAACACCGCGACGACCGCCACCGAGATGGTCGAGATGAGCTCGAGCGCGAGCGCTGAGAGGAAGGCCACCCTCAGCGTGGCCATGGTCCGCCCCCTGTAGGCGCGGGAGAGCTCGCCGAGGGCCCTGCGCTGCTCCGCCGCGCGCCCGAGGCCGACGAGCACGGGCAGGCCCTGGGCGAGCTCGACGAGGTGCGAGCCGAGCCGCAGGAGCGACTGCTGGGCCTCGGCGACCGCGTCGAGCGTGTGGCGCCCGATCAGGATCATGAACACCGGCACGAGCGGGAGCGTGAGGACGAGGATGAGCGCGCTGACCCAGTCCGCCCCGAGGATGCGGGCGCCGACGAGGAGGGGCAGCACGGCGGTCTGGACCAGGGCGGGGAGGTACTGCGTGTAGAGCGCGTCGAGCCCGTCGAGCCCCCGGCCGGCGAGCACGGCGGTGGCCGCCGGCGACGACGCGACCCGGGCAGCGCCGTCGTCCGGGGAATCCCGGGGATCCGCCGGCGAGGCGGCGCCCGGGCCGCCCGCCAGGCCGGCCTCGAGCAGCTGGGACCGCAGTTCCTCCTTGACCCCGACGGCAGCCCAGCGTCCCACGGCCGCGGTGCCCCACTCCGCGGCGGCGCGGAGGAGGACGCCGGCGGCCGCGACGAGCGTTGCCGCGGAGAGCGCCTCGGGCCGCACGGACCCGGCGGCGAGCGCCGCCAGGCCGGAGGCGACCCCCTGGGCGACGAGGGCCAGGCCCGCGGCCTTCCCTGCCGCCAGGACGGCGAGGAGGACGAGGGCGCGGCGGCTGGTCGGCCCCAGGGGGATGTCCGGCTTCATGCTTGGTGCTCCTTGCTCCTAGGCCTGCTTGCCGGTGACGAGGCGGACCACGGTCGCCGGCACCACGGAGTGCGCGGTGGGGATGCTGTCCACGCTCAGGCGGCGGCGGAAGACCCAGTAGGTCCAGGTCTGGTAGGCGAGGACCAGCGGGAGCCCGATGAGCGCGACGACGGTCATGAGTCCGAGGGTGTAGTCGGACGACGACGCGCTGGTCACCGTGAGGCTGTTGGCCGGATCGAGCGTCGAGGGCAGCACTACGGGGTAGACGGCGGAGAAGATGGCGGCGGCGCCCGCGGCCAGGGTCAGGGCGAGGCCGATGAAGGCCCGGCCCTCGGAGCCGCGGCGGGCCAGCATCCACGCCGTGAGCGCGGCGGCGGCCGCGACGAGGGTGAGGAGCCAGCTCCACCATGCCCCTGTGCGGAGCTGGACCGCGATGACCCAGGCGACGAGCGGGAGGATCGCCAGCGGGAGCCAGCGGACGAAGGCGCGGTGGGCGCGGGCGCGGATGCCGCCGTCGGTCTTGAGGGCGACGAAGGCCAGGCCATGGACGAGGGCGAACGCGACCACCGCCACGCCGCCGAGGACGGCGTACCAGGTCAGCCAGGCGAACGGTCCGCCGACCCGGTCGCCGTTGGCGTCCAGCGGCAGGCCGGTGGTGGTCAGGGCGAGCATCGCGCCGACGCAGAACGCCGCGACGGCGGAGCCGAGGGCCAGCGCCCAGTCCCAGGCCGCCCGCCAGCGGTCGGAGTGGACCTTCCCCCGGTACTCGATCGAGACGGCCCGGAAGATGAGCGCGACGAGGGCGAGCGTGAGCGGGAGGTAGAGGGCGGAGAAGAGCGAGGCGTACCAGCGGGGGAACGCAGCGAACGTCGCCCCGCCTGCGGTCAGCAGCCACACCTCGTTGCCGTCCCACACGGGGCCGATCGTGTTCAGCAGCACGCGGCGCTCGCCCTCGCCGCGGGCGAAGAGCTTCATGTGCATGCCGACGCCGAGGTCGAAGCCCTCGAGGAAGAGGTAGCCGATCCACAGGACGGCGACCGCGCAGAACCAGACGGTGGGGAGGGTATCCATGGTGATGCTCCTAGTAGGCGAAGGCCAGGACGTCGTCCGCGGGCTTGGTGCCGCCGCCGGCCGGCCCGCCGTCGTCGTCCGCCGGCGGCTCCGGCTGGGCGGCGTGGGCGAGCTCGGGCATGGCCGAGGCCACCCCGCCGCGGGTGTAGGTCCACAGGAGCCGGACCTCCACGACCATGAGCGCGGCGTAGAGCAGGGTCAGGACGATGAGCGAGGTGAGGATCTCGCCGGCACTCACCCCCGGTGAGACGGCCGCGGCGGTGAACATGAACACCTGGTCGACGCTCCCGGCCATCGAGGGGTTGGGGGCGACGACGAACGGCTGGCGCCCCATCTCGGTGAAGATCCAGCCCGCGGCGTTGGCGCCGAACGGGGCGAGGATGCCGACGACGGCGAGGCGCATGAGCCAGCGTGCCTGCGGCACGGTGCCCTTGCGGGTGGCGATGAGCGCGGCGAGCGCGGCGAGGGCAGCGAGGGCACCGAATCCGATCATGGCCCGGAAGCCCCAGTAGGTGACCTCCATGACGGGGACGTACTGGATGGCCTCTCCGGCGCGGTCGCCGTAGAGGGGGTTGTCCGGCAGGTTGGTCCCGTAGGCCTTCTCGTACTCCGGGATGAGGGTGTTGACGCCCTTGACCTCGGTGGTGAAGTCGCCCTTGGCGAGGAAGGAGAGGAGCCCCGGCACCTCGATCACGGCGGCGACGTCGCTGCAGTCCCGCGAGCCGAGGTTGCCCACGGACAGGACGGAGAAGCCGGTGCCGTCATGGCAGGCGGCCTCGGCCGCCGCCATCTTCATGGGCTGCTGCTCGAACATGAGCTTGCCCTGGAGGTCGCCGGTGACGGCGGTGCCCGCGAACGAGATCATCGCGACCACCGCGCCGATCCGCAGGGACTTGAGCCATACCGCGTGGTCCGTGCGGTCGCGCCCCGGGACGCCCGGCGCCTCGCCGACGACGACGCGCTCGCGGCGCCTGCGTCCTGACCCCTGCACGACCTCGACGGTGTCTATGCCGTCGTGGCGCCGCTGCCAGAGGTGGTACCAGGAGATGCCGAGGAGGAACGCGCCGGCGACCCCGAGGGCGCCCATGAGGGTGTGCGGCACGGCGACGAGGGCGGTGTTGTTGGTGAAGACGGCCCAGGCGTCCGTCATGACGGGGTGGCCGTCCACCACCTTGACCCCGACGGGGTGCTGCATCCAGCTGTTGGCCACGATGATGAAGTAGGCCGAGACCGCCGAGCCGATGACGGCGCACCAGAGGGCCGCGAGGTGCAGGCCGCGGCGGAGCTGCTTCCAGCCGAAGATCCACAGTCCGAGGAAGGTGGACTCGACGAAGAACGCCAGCAGCGCCTCCATCGCGAGCGGGGCCCCGAACACGTCGCCGACGAACCGGCTGTACTCGCTCCACGCCATGCCGAACTGGAACTCCTGGACGATGCCGGTGGCGACGCCCATGATGAAGTTGATCAGGAACAGCTTGCCCCAGAACTTCGTCATCCGCAGGAACTCATCCTTGCCGGTGCGGTACCAGACGGTCTGCAGGACGGCGACGACCAGGCCGAGCCCGATGGTCAGCGGCACCATCATGAAGTGGTAGACCGTGGTGATTCCGAACTGCCAGCGCGCTATTTCCAAGGCGTCCACGCATGCTCCCGGTTGCTCGTCCCCTATTTCTACGGTTTGTAGAAACTCGACTTCTACGAAGTGTAGAACAGAGCGCGCGGCGATCGCGACCGCATGCCGCCGTCCTGCTGTGAGCGAACGCGCGTGTGCAGGATCTCACCAGATGGGTTCTACCGTGCGTAGAATGGTTGAAGCACGCCAGGGGTTGGCGTGCCTGATGCATGTGAGGACTTGAAGACGATGGCTAGCCTGGGTGAGCTCGAACGCTCGGTGATGGACCTGCTGTGGTCGGCCCCTGAGGCGTCCACCGCCAATGATCTGCGGGACCGCCTGGCCCTAGGCGAGGGCCAGGGCAAGGACCTTGCCGTCACCACCGTCCTGACGGTGCTGTCCCGGCTGGAGAAGAAGGGCCTGGTCGAGCGCGAGCGCGGGACGCGTCCCCACCGCTACCGTGCGGTCTCGACCCGCGAGGACCACACTGCCCGCCTCATGCACGAGGCCCTCGGGACCGCCACCGACCGCGAGGCCGTGCTCGCGCGGTTCATCGGGTCGGTGACGGAGGCCGAGGCCGCCACGCTGCGCAAGCTCCTGGCCAGCGGCTGATCCACGCCGCCGGGGCGCGCGCGTGCTCGTGACCGCTTACCTCCTGGCGCTGCTGGCACTGCTGCTCGCGTGGCCCGTGCCGGTGGCGCTTTCGCGCGCCCAGTGGCCCGCGCGCTCCCCCTTCGCCGCGATGATGCTGTGGCAGGCGATCGCCCTCGCCGGCGGACTGTCGATGATCGGCGCGATGCTCGTCTACGGCCTCTCCCCCCTCGGCGACAGCCTCGTCGCCGCAGTGCGCCGGGCCCTGACCGTCGTGCTGGGCAACGAGGCGCCCGACGAGCTGCACTTCTGGCACCTGTTCGCGCTGAGCGCCGCCGCGCTCCTGAGCGTGCATCTCGTGTTCACCCTCCTGCTCACCTACGCCCGGATCGTGAGCCAGCGGCGCCGCCACCGTGAGCTCCTGGCGCTGCTGAGCTCCCCGTCCGGCGCCCTCGAGCGCACCTGGGTCATCAGCCACCCTGCGCCGGTCGCCTACTGCCTCCCCGGCGGGTCGCGCTCCGTCACGGTGCTCTCGGACGGGCTCATGGAGACCCTCGCGCCCGAGGAGCTCGACGCCGTCGTGAGCCACGAGAGGGCGCACCTCACCCAGCGCCACCATCTCCTGCTGTGGGCCTTCGAGGCCTGGCGCGCCGCGCTGCCGTGGCTGCCCACGAGCCGGCTCGCCCGGCAGGCCGTCAACTCGCTCGTGGAGATGCTCGCGGACGACGTCGCGCGGCGCACCGCCCGCGACGACGTCCTGGTCCGGGCGATCGCCCTCGTGGCCGTCGGCGGCGAGCCCTCGCCCGGAGCCCGGGCCGGGGCCGCACCCGGCTCGGTGCCGGCGCCCTCGGCCGCGGCGGGCGCCTTCGACACGGACGGCGTGGACATCGCCGGGCGCCTCAGCCGCCTGCTCACCCCCCGGCCGCCCCTCGGTCGGGGCGCCACGGCCTTGGTGCTCGCAGCCAGCCTGCTGCTGATCGCGGTCCCGACCGTCCTGCTGATTGTTCCCGGACTGTTCTAGGCCGCCGCTCAGGCGTCGATCTGCTCGCGGTCGAGCTGCGCGCTCCCGGCCACGATGAAGTCCTTGCGCGGGGCGACGTCCGAGCCCATGAGCAGCTCGAAGATCTCCTCGGCCCGCTGGGCGCTCTCGATGGTGACCCGTCGCAGGCTGCGGTGGCGGGGGTCCATCGTGGTCTCCGCGAGCTGGTCCGCGTCCATCTCGCCGAGGCCCTTGTAGCGCTGCGGCGGCTCCTTGTACTTGCGGCCCTCGGCGTTGAGCCGGGCCAGGACGCGGTGCAGCTCCGCGTCCGAGTAGGTGTACACCATCTCGTTGGCCTTCGAGCCCGGGTTCACGACCTCGACCCGGTGCAGGGGCGGGACGGCGGCGAACACGCGGCCGGCCTCGACCATGGGACGCATGTACCGGAAGAACAGCGTCAGCAGCAGGGTGCGGATGTGGGCGCCGTCAACGTCGGCGTCCGTCATGAGGATCACCCGGCCGTAGCGGGCCGCCGAGATGTCGAAGCTGCGGCCGGAGCCTGCGCCCATGACCTGGATGAGGGCCGCGCACTCGGCGTTCGAGAGCATGTCCCCCACCGAGGCCTTCTGCACGTTGAGGATCTTGCCCCGGATGGGCAGCAGTGCCTGGAACTCAGAGGACCGGGCATGCCTGGCCGTGCCGAGCGCGGAGTCGCCCTCGACGATGAAGAGCTCGGACCGGGCCGTGTCGTCGGTCCGGCAGTCGATCAGCTTCGCGGGCAGGGTCGAGGACTCGAGCGCCGTCTTGCGCCGCTGGGTCTCCTTGTGGACGCGCGCGGTGATGCGCGACTTCATCTCGTTGACGACCTTCTCCAGGAGCACGGAGCTCTGGTTCTTGTCGCCCCGGGCCGTCGAGGACAGCTTGGCGCCGAGCTCCTTCTCGACCACCTTGGAGACGATCTGGCGGACCGCGGGGGTGCCGAGGATCTCCTTCGTCTGGCCTTCGAACTGGGGCTCTGCGAGGCGCACCGTGAGGACGGCGGTCATGCCCGCGAGGACATCGTCCTTCTCGAGCTTGTCGCTGCCGGCCTTGAGCTTGCGCGCGTTCGCCTCCACAGCCTTGCGCAGCACCTTCAGGAGCGCTGCCTCGAATCCGGCCTGGTGCGTCCCGCCCTTCGGGGTGGCGATGATGTTGACGAACGTCCGCAGCGTCGTCTCGTAGCCGACTCCCCAGCGCAGGGCCACATCGACCTCGCACGAGCGCTCGACCTCCGCAATCCGGGAGTGGCCGTGCTCGTCGAGGACGGGGACGGTCTCCGAGAAGCTGCCCGCCCCGTGGAGCCGCCACACGTCGGTCACCGGGGCGTCGATCGCGAGGTAGTCGACGAACTCGGAGATTCCCCCGTCATGGTGGAAGACCTCCTCGTGCGGCCCGTCGGCGCCGGGCGTCCCCGCGAGCCGCCGCTCGTCGCGCACTGTGATCCGCAGCCCCGGCACGAGGAAGGACGTCTGCCGCGCGCGATTGGCCAGATCGTCGTAGGAGAACCGGGCATCGGGCGTGAAGATCTGTGCGTCCGCCCAGTAGCGGATCCGCGTGCCCGTGACGCCTCGCTTGGCCTTGCCCACGACGTCGAGCACCGAGTCGTCGACGAACGGCTCGAACGGCGACGCCGGGCCCGGCTTCCCGCTGTCCCGGAAACGCCCGGGCTCGCCGCGGCGGAAGGACATCTGGTAGGTCTTGCCGCCGCGGTCGACCTGGACGTCGAGGCGGGACGAGAGCGCGTTCACCACCGAGGCGCCCACGCCGTGCAGGCCGCCGGAAGCCGTGTAGGAGCCGCCGCCGAACTTGCCGCCGGCGTGCAGCTTGGTGAAGACGACCTCGACGCCGGACAGCCCCGTCTTGGGCTCGACGTCCACGGGGATGCCGCGGCCGTCGTCGTGCACCTCGACGGAGCCGTCCGCGTGCAGGATGACGGCGATCTCGTGGCCGAACCCTGCGAGGGCCTCGTCGACCGAGTTGTCGATGATCTCCCAGAGGCAGTGCATGAGGCCGCGGGAGTCGGTGGAGCCGATGTACATGCCCGGGCGCTTGCGCACGGCCTCGAGCCCCTCGAGGACGGACAGGTGCCGGGCGGTGTATTCAGAACTCGGTGTCACGCGCGCGGGACTCCTTCGGTGGTGCTGGAAGGCGGTGGGGCCGCAGGGATTGGTGCCGACGGCGCCCGTGATGCGGTGGTGCCGGGCCGAAAGGCACGGCACAAGTCAACATTAGCGGTCCGGCCGCCGCAGCCCCGCCGAGACGCTCCGGGCGTGGCCGAAGAGGTACGCGCGGCGGCCCGGGCGTTGCCGAACCGCAATACGCCCCGAGCGAAAGTTGCGGATTCTTGGCATGATCCGGCGCAGCCGGGGTGTTAGATGTAGTGACCGCGTAAGACCACCCGGTGAATGCTAAGGAGGCTGAGATGACTGCAGCACTTGCGGATCCCACCCTGACTGCCATCGACCGCTGCGACCGCTGCGGCGCCCAGGCCTATGTGCGAGTGGTCCTGGAGACCTCGGGCGGCGAGCTGCTCTTCTGCGCCCACCACGCGCGCGCCGTGGAGCCCACGCTGCGCCCGCTGGCCTCAGTGTGGCATGACGAGACCAACCGTCTGACGGACAAGGCCGCACTGGCCGAAGACTGAGCGTCGCGCCGCGGCGGGACGCCGAAGCGCAGAGAGGGCCCGGACACCGATCGGTGTCCGGGCCCTCGTGCGTCGTCGGCCCGTGGCGGCCCCGGTCGCCCGGAGCCGCCACGTCGGGCAGCGCGCCTCAGTCCAGGTAGTCGCGCAGCACCTGCGACCGGGACGGGTGCCGCAGCTTCGACATCGTCTTCGACTCGATCTGCCGGATGCGCTCACGGGTGACCCCGTAGACCTTCCCGATCTCATCGAGCGTCTTGGGCTGGCCGTCGGTGAGGCCGAAGCGCATCGCGACGACGCCCGCCTCCCGCTCGGAGAGCGTGTCGAGCACGGAGTGCAGCTGCTCCTGGAGCAGCGTGAAGCTCACCGCGTCCGCGGGCACCACGGCCTCCGAGTCCTCGATGAGGTCGCCGAACTCCGAGTCGCCGTCCTCGCCCAGAGGGGTGTGGAGCGAGATGGGCTCGCGGCCGTACTTCTGGACCTCGACGACCTTCTCAGGGGTCATGTCGAGCTCCTTCGCGAGCTCTTCGGGGGTGGGCTCGCGACCGAGGTCCTGCAGCATCTGGCGCTGGACGCGGGCGAGCTTGTTGATGACCTCGACCATGTGCACCGGGATGCGGATGGTGCGGGCCTGGTCGGCCATGGCGCGGGTGATGGCCTGGCGGATCCACCACGTCGCGTAGGTCGAGAACTTGAAGCCCTTGGTGTAGTCGAACTTCTCGACGGCGCGGATGAGGCCCAGGTTGCCTTCCTGGATCAGGTCGAGGAAGAGCATGCCGCGGCCCGTGTAGCGCTTGGCGAGGGACACGACAAGGCGGAGGTTGGCCTCGAGCAGGTGGTTCTTGGCCCGCTCGCCGTCGTGCACGATGCGCTCGAGGTCGTGGCGGTACTGGGCGTCGTAGTCGGTGCCCTGCTCCGCCAGCTTGTGCTTGGCGAAGAGGCCGGCCTCGATGCGCAGGGCCAGATCGACCTCCTGCTCGGCGTTGAGGAGCGCCACCTTGCCGATCTGCTTGAGGTAGTCCTTCACGGGGTCGGCGGTGGCGCCGGCGCTCGTGACCTGCTGGACCGGGGCGTCGTCCTCGTCGGCGTCGGAGATGACGATGGCGGTGCCGGTCGTCTTCTCCTCGGCCTCGGCGGCCTCGCTCTCGGCGACGATCTCGCCTTCGTCGGGAGCGGCGGAATCGAGGTCTTCCTCGACTGCCTCGTCCTCGGCGACGGCCTCGGTGGCCTTGGCGTCGGCGGCCTTCGCGCTGGCCTTGCCCTTGGCTGCGGGCGCGGCCGCAGTCTTCCGGGCGGGTGCCTTCGCCTTGGACGCGGCGGCCTTGGCCGAAGACCGCTTGGCCGGGCGCGCGGGGGCGCTCTTCGCCGAGCCGTTCTCCGCGATGGCCGTCTCGACGGTCTCATTCTCCGTGGGGGGCGTCACGATTACCTTCCTGCCGCAGTGCCAGTGATTGCCTGGAGGGCAACACCACTATGACCCTGTCAAGTCCGAAGAGCAGCCGAGGCTGCCGCTCCGATCCGAAGGGTCTGGTGATTACAACCCTTCCGCCACTGGATTCGTTCCCACATCGGCGGGATGAAAACAATGCTCCGGAGCTCGGACCCAACCGGGTCTGGCGTCCATTCTCTCACGAAGAGGCTGCCTCGCCGACACGGCCGAAGGTCACACGTCCGCGGGCGAAGGTCACATGGTGCCCGACGGGGGCCGGCAGTCCGCGCCCCGGCAGTGATCGGCCGGCGGCGATCGGGGGCACACGCTCGGCAGCACAGGTGTCTAGGCGGCCTCGCGGTGCCACGCGGTCTCGCGGCTGCGGGCCCAGCCGGCGAGCTCCCCCTGCTCGACGAGGCCGCGCAGCAGGAGCGCCAGGCGGTAGCCCGGGTCCGTGGACAGCGCCCGCTCGAGGAAGGCGAGGCACCGGCCACCGCGGCCCCTCGCCCACTGCACCCAGGCGAGGACGGCGAGCGCGGGGGCACGCAGCTCGGGCTCTTCCATCTGTGCGACGCCGAGGGCAATGCGCTCGAGCCGGGCGATCCGTTCCCAGGCGGGTGCAGCGCCGGTGCTGCCCATGAGGATCAGCCCGAACTCCCGGGACGAGCCCGGAGGCATGCCAGGCGTGCCCGCGTTGCCTTCACGGCCCGCACAGGGGACGGGCTCGCCCTCCCCCGCACGCGGCCCCTCGGACCACAGGTCCAGCGCCGCCGCGGCCTCGGCGGCCGGGACGCCGCCAGGCAGGGCGGGCAGCGCTGCCTGCACCGGGCCGGGCCGGAGTCCCTGGGTGGCGGCGGTGCCGCGCCAGGCGGTGCCCGCGTCGGTGGCGGAGGCGACGAGGACGGCGTCCCTCAGGGCAGGCCGCATGAGCGTGGCCGCGAGGAGCCGCACGCGCGCCGGGGCCGCGACGCGTGGTTCGGACAGGACCTCGTCCCAGGCCGCGAGGGCTGCCGTGAACACGAGGGGGTCCCACCACCGGCCGGGGTCCTCGACATAGGCATCGAGGGCAGCCGCCACGGCTGCCGGCGGGGGTTGGGGGCAGGCCGCCTCGGGCAGGCCGGCGGGGCCGTAGGAGCTGCCGCGGTACACCATCTCGGCCCCGATCCTGCCGGTCCTGAGCGCCTCGACGCTTGCGCCGGGCCACGGACAGCAGCTGGTATCGGGGCAGCTGACCGTGCGCCAGTGCTCGGGCCCCACGATCCAGGCCTCGAGCACGGGCACGCCTGCCTCCGTGAGCCTCGCCGCGACCGCATCGAGGACGTCACGGTGGGGCGGCGCCTGGGGGACGGCCCAGGCCGAACGCGTGTAGAGGGCGAGGACGGCGCCGACCGGGGCATCGTGGGTGAGGTAGTCCGCCACCGTGTCCGAGAAGCGGCGCAGCGCGGCCGGCCGGACCGGGACCGCCTTCGGCCGTGCCGGGAGGTCGATGCGCAGGGTCGGCCCGAGGCGGCCGTCGGCGAGGCCCACGGCGACCAGGCTCTCCTCGGGCCACTCGCCCAGCGCGTGCGGGACGTAGGCGAGGATGTCCTCGGCGCTGCGGATGGTGATGGGGTCCTCCGAGGCCGCCGCGCGAGGAACGCCCGGGCTTCCTTCCCGATCGCGGGGTGCGGGCTGCTCGATTGGGTGCTGGGTGTCGTCCATGCAGCCAGTGTCTTCGGGCGCCTCCCGCCGGCGGCACCCCACACCTGCGGTATGTGGACAACGTGCCCGCGGCCGCACCGGGGAGGAGGAGTCAGCGGCGCCTGCGTGCCCTGTAGTCCGCCCAGACCTCCCTCAGGAGCGGGACGCGCACGTTCTGGGCAGCGAGGTCCCGGCGCACCTTCCGGCGTACCCGGATCAGGGCGGTGGCACCCCCAGCGAGCACGAGAAGCTGGACCGCGAGGGCGACGCGGAAGGCGTCGAGGCTGTACACCCCGTGGGGCGAGAGGCCGAGGGCGTGCTGGAGGTCGAGCAGGTAGCCCACGAGGAACATCGTCAGCAGCGCCGCGACAAAGCCTCCGATGTTCACGATCCCGGTCGCCGTGCCGAGCCGGTGCGAGGGATTGAACGTCCTGGCGAAGTCGAATCCGATCATCGACCCCGGCCCGCCGAGGGCCAGCACCGCCACGAGGACGGCCATGAGCCACAGCGGCGCGCGCCCCGGGACCACGAGCACGGCGGTCCACACCACCGCCGTCAGGGCGGAGATGCCGAGCACGAGCGTGGACCTCCGCAGCGGGTGCCGGGCGACGAACCGGCCCATGGGCGGGCCGGCGAGGATCGCGACGGCGACGAAGAAGGACATGAGCCCGGCGGCGACGGAGGAGTCGAACCCCTGGCCCGCGACCATGAAGGGGAAGCCCCACATGAGGGCGAAGACGTTTCCGCTGAACTGGACGGTGAAGTGGCTCCACATCCCCAGCCGGGTCCCCGGCTGGCGCCACGCGGCGGCGAGCAGGGCGCGCGTGCCCTCCGGCGTCTGGGCGTGCTCCGCGGCCGCCCCTGCCGGGGCATTGCGCAAGAGGGCGAGCACGAGCACGATCACCACGACGGACAGCCCCGCCAGTGTCATGAACGCACGGGACCAGCCGGCGGCGTGCAGGAGCGCGAGGAAGGGGATGACGCTCACGAGCTGGCCGAGCTGGCCGATCACGCCCGTGAGCTGGCTCATGAGCGGGGCGCGGCGCCCATCGAACCACAGCGGCACGAGCCTGAGCACGGAGACGAAGGTCATCGCATCGCCCATGCCGACGAGCATGCGGCCGATGATCCCCGTCACCGTCGTCTCCGCGACAGCGATCTGGAGCTGGCCCAGCGCCATGAAGACCGCCCCGGCCGAGACCATGATGCGGCTCCCGAAGCGGTCCACGAGCAGACCGACGGGGATCTGGAGCGAGGCGTACACCACGAGCTGGAGCACGGTGAAGGCCGAGAGCACCGCACCGCCGGCGTGGAACCGGTCCGCGGCCTCAAGGCCGACGACCCCGAACGAGGTCCGCTGGAGCACCGCCACCCCGTAGCCGAAGACTCCGATTCCCCAGACCACGTAGGCGCGCCAGCTGTTCACCCCATGATCCTAGTGCGGGGGTTCCTCCCCCTCCCCGCGCGGCACGTCATCCGCCGACTGCGGCGAGCTGCCGGCGGCGGGCGGCGCCCCGCCGTCGTCCGCCGCGCCGGTCCCCCCACTATTGCTGTCGCCCTCGGCGTCCTCGTCGCCGTGGGCGGCGAGGTAGGCCTCGACTGCGGCGCCGAGGTCCTCGGCGGTCGGCAGCTCGTCGGCCGGTCCCGCGAGGAGGGAGCGGCGGGGGACGTCGGCCGTGTGGTCGTCGAAGCGCTCCTCGAGGCCCGCGACCAGCTCGCGGATCTCCGCGGAGGCCGCGACCTGCTCGGCCACCTGCCGCTCGACCTCGCGCGACGCCTCGCGGAGCCGGTCGCTCGGGAGCATGAGGGAGGCGGCCGCCCCGAGGTGCTCGAGGCCCGTGACGGCAGCGGCGGGGTACTCGGCCTCGGCGAGGTAGTGCGGGACGTGGACGACGAACCCGGTGACATCGTGGCCCGCCTCGATGAGGCGGATCTCCACGAGGTGCCCGACCGCGCCGGGGAACTCGACGACGGGCTTCCAGCGTGAGATGCCCTCGACGAGTTCCGGCCGGTTGCCGTGCACCGTGACCCCGAGTGGGCGGGTGTGCGGCACGGGCATCGGGATGGCGTGGACCCAGAGGGTCTGGCGCACCTCGAGGCGCTCGACGAGGCCGACGACGGCGCGCGCGAACCGCTCCCACTGCAGGTCCGGTTCGGGGCCGGCGAGGAGGAGGTAGGGGCGCCCGAGGCCGTCCTGCAGGCGGTAGAGCGCGAGGGCCGGGGCGTCGTAGTCCTCGAGGTGGTCCTCGACGAAGCGGATGCGGGGGCGGCGGGAGCGGTAGTCGAGCAGCTGGTCGACGTCGAACGCGGCGAGCGCCCCGGCGCCCTGGACGCTGATGAGCTCGTCGATGATCTGCCGGACGGCATGCCCGGCGTCGGCGAAGCCGGTGAAGCCCATGATGAGCGGCAGGCCGCGGATGCCCTCGTCGCCGCTGAGCTCGAGGGCGGCGGTGTACAGGCCGGCGGGATCCTGCAGGGGCCCGGTCGCGGGGTCGATCACGGTGGCAGTCCTTCCTTGGCGTTCATCCGTCCAACACTCGGCGGCGTTCCATCATTCCACCCCGGCGGAAGCGTCGCCGGTTCCCCTGCGCCGTGCCGGGGCCGCCGACCCCAGCCGCCCTACTACGATCGGGAGCACGTGAAGCAACCGCACCACACCCGCCGGCGCAGACACGCGGCAGCGTGAGCCGTGCAGAATCGAGGCACCAGAAGTGTTCAGCAACAGCGAAGTCGCCCTCCGGGCCGTGTCGAAGGACCTGCGCAAGACCCCCAGCGACGTCCTGGTGGTGGGGATCGCGCAGGGCCCGGACGGGCCGATCCTCCTCGAGAACCCCCTGAGCGCCCGCAACGCCGAGGCGGTGTCCTCCACGCTTGCCGCGCTCGGCGTCACGGGCGCCGCGGACCAGCTCCACCGTCTGCCCGGGCTGCCCGAACTCGGCGCGCATGTGCTCGCCCTGGCCGGTGTGGGCAAGCTCGGGCCCGGCGCCGCCCCGAGCGCCGAGCAGCTGCGGCGGGCCGCCGGCTCGGCCGTGCGCCAGCTGGCCGGGAACGCGACCGTGGTCCTGGCCCTGCCGGCAGCGACTGCCGCCGACCTCGCCGCGGTCGCCGAGGGCGCCGCCCTCGGCGCCTACTCGTACACGGAGCACAAGTCCGCCCCTGCCGGCAGCAGCAAGGACAACGTGCGCACCGCGATCGTCTACAGCCCCCTCGCCGGAACCGCCGAGGCGGACGCCGCCCTCGCGCGCGCGGCCGTGCTCGGTGCCTCGGTCAACGCCACCCGCACGCTCGTGAACATGCCCCCGAGCCAGCTCTACCCGGAGGCGTTCGCCGAGGCGGCCAAGGACCTCGCGAAGGGGCTTCCCGTCAAGGTCACCGTCTTCGACGAGAAGCGGCTCGCGAAGGACGGGTTCGGCGGGATCCTGGCCGTCGGCCAGGGGTCTGCGCGGCCGCCGCGGCTGGTCAAGGTGGAGTACACGCCGTCCCGCCCGTCCGGGGCGCGCGCGGTCCACCTCGTGGGCAAGGGCATCACCTTCGACTCGGGCGGGATCTCGATCAAGCCTGCGGCCAACATGGACCAGATGAAGAGCGACATGGCCGGGGCCGCCACGGTGCTGAACGCGACGCTCGCGGCGGCGCGCCTGGGCCTGCCCGTGAAGGTGACGGCGTGGCTGTGCGTGGCGGAGAACATGCCCTCGGGCAGCGCGCAGCGGCCCTCCGACGTCATCACGATCCGCGGCGGCACCACCGTGGAGGTGCTCAACACCGACGCCGAGGGCCGGCTCGTGATGGCGGACGGCCTGGTCGCGGCGTGCGAGGAGAACCCGGACGCCGTCATCGACGTGGCCACGCTCACCGGGGCGGCGCTCGTGGCGCTCGGCACGCGCACCGCGGGGGTGATGGGCGACGACGACGTGACCCGCCCGCTGCTCGACGCCGCGGCTGCGGCGGGCGAGGCTGCCTGGCCCATGCCCCTGCCGGAGGAGCTGCGTGCGGGCCTGGACTCCGCGACGGCGGACATCGCCAACGTCGGCGAGCGGCCCGGCGGGATGCTCACCGCTGCCATCTTCCTGAAGGAGTTCGTGGGCAAGCGCCCGGACGGCAGCACCGTGCCGTGGGCACACCTCGACATCGCGGGCCCGGCCTTCAACACCGGTTCGGCCTACGGGCACACCCCCAAGCAGGGCACCGGGTCCACCGTCCGCACGCTCGTCGGCTACCTCGAGTCGGTCGCACGCCCGTGACCGTCCGGCCGCCCGGAGCCGGCCGTCGGCTCCGGGCGTCCGCCATCTCTGTTTTCGCATTATGGAATTGAAAGTCCATGTAGCGAAAGTGCTAGAGTTCCCGTGACTCTTGACACAAGGCCGGGACAAACGTTCCGCGAAGGTGGAGCATAGTCGGTCGGGGATATAGGGTTTCCCTGATACCGGGCCTGCGCGGACCGCCGCAGGCAAACTGTCACATCCGACGGCGGAACACGCCGTCCACAAGGCGAGGGAGCGTCCACGTGGCCGAAGCGGCAACTGCGCACGAATTCGACATCTTGATCCTCGGCGGCGGAAGTGGCGGCTACGCCGCGGCGCTCCGGGCCTCCGAGCTCGGCTTCTCGGTCGGGCTCGTCGAGAAGGGCAAGCTGGGCGGCACGTGCCTGCACAACGGCTGCATCCCGACCAAGGCCCTCCTCCACTCGGCCGAGCTCGCCGACCACGCCCGCGACGCCGCCAAGTACGGCGTGAACGTGACGCTGGACAGCATCGACATGAACGCCGTGAACGCCTACAAGGGCGGCATCATCGCGGGCAAGTTCAAGGGCCTCACCGGCCTCATCAAGTCCAAGGGCATCACCGTCATCGAGGGCGAGGGCCGCCTGACCGGTCCGAGCACCGTGACCGTGGGCGGCACCGACTACACGGGCAAGAACATCATCCTCGCCACGGGCTCCTACTCCCGCAGCCTGCCCGGGCTCGAGATCGGCGGCCGGGTCATCACCTCCGACCAGGCGCTCGAGCTCGACTACGTGCCCAACAGCGTGATCGTCCTCGGCGGCGGCGTCATCGGCGTCGAATTCGCCTCGGTCTGGAAGTCCTTCGGCGTCGACGTCACGATCGTCGAGGGCCTGCCCTCGCTCGTCCCGAACGAGGACGCCGCGATCGTCAAGCAGCTTGAGCGCGCCTTCAAGAAGCGCGGCATCAAGTTCAGCACCGGGATCTTCTTCCAGGGCGTCGAGCAGGACGAGAACGGCGTCAAGGTCACGCTCGTCGACGGGAAGACCTTCGAGGCGGACCTGCTCCTCGTCGCCGTGGGCCGCGGGCCGTCGACGGCGAACCTCGGCTTCGAAGAGGCGGGCATCACCATCGACCGCGGCTTCGTCATCACCAACGAGCGGCTGCACACCGGCGTCGGCAATGTCTACGCCGTCGGCGACATCGTCCCGGGCGTCCAGCTCGCCCACCGCGGCTTCCAGCAGGGCATCTTCGTCGCCGAGGAGATCGCCGGCCTCAACCCGGTCGTCGTCGAGGACGTGAACATCCCGAAGGTCACCTACTGCGACCCCGAGATCGCCACGGTCGGCTACACGGAGAAGGCCGCCAAGGAGAAGTTCGGCGACGACCAGGTGCAGACCCAGGAGTACAACCTCGCGGGCAACGGCAAGAGCTCGATCCTGGGCACGTCCGGCATCATCAAGGTCGTCCGCCAGAAGGAGGGCCCGATCGTCGGCGTCCATATGATCGGCGCCCGCATGGGCGAGCAGATCGGCGAGGCCCAGCTGATCGTCAACTGGGAGGCCTACCCGGAGGATGTGGCCCAGTTCATCCACGCCCACCCGACGCAGAACGAGGCGCTCGGCGAGGCCCACCTGGCCCTGGCCGGCAAGCCGCTGCACGGCTGAGCCGACCCCGACACCATTCGCACGCAGAAGAATCAAGGAGCACGGGGACCCATGTCTGAATCCGTCAACCTTCCAGCCCTCGGTGAAAGCGTCACCGAAGGCACCGTCACCCGCTGGTTGAAGCAGGTCGGCGACCGCGTCGAGATCGACGAGCCCCTCGTCGAGGTCTCCACCGACAAGGTCGACACCGAGATCCCTTCGCCGGTCGCGGGCATCCTCGAGCAGATCCTCGTCGCCGAGGACGAGACTGCCGAGGTCGGCTCCCCGCTGGCGGTGATCGGCGACGGCGGGTCCTCGCCGGACGCCTCCGGCGCGCCGGCCGCCCAGGAGGCCGAGCAGGCCCCCGCCGCGGCGACCGAGCCCGAGCAGGCCCCCGCACCGCAGGCGGAGCCGGCCGCCGCCCCCGAGCCCGCGGGCGCCTCCGGCGGTGCCGCGGCGGAGGGGCACGAGGTCACGCTCCCCGCCCTCGGCGAGAGCGTCACCGAAGGCACGGTGACCCGCTGGCTCAAGGCCGTCGGCGAGACCGTCGAGGTCGACGAGCCGCTGCTCGAGGTGTCCACCGACAAGGTCGACACCGAGGTCCCCTCCCCCGTCGCAGGCACCCTGCTCGAGATCCGCGTCTCCGAGGACGAGACCGCAGAGGTCGGCGCGGTGCTCGCGGTCATCGGCTCCGGCGCCCCTGCCCAGGCCGCGCCTGCTCCGGCGGCCGCCCCCGAGCCCGCGGCAGCCCCGGCACCCGAGGCTCCTGCAGCCGAGGCCCCCGCCCCCGCAGCAGCCCCCGCCCCCGCGGCAGCTCCCGCCCCCGCGGCAGCTCCGGCACCCGCGGCAGCTCCGGCTCCCGCGGCAGCTCCGGCTCCCGCGGCAGCCCCCGCCCCCGCAGCGGCCGCTGCGCCGGCACAGGGCGGCGAGTCGGGCTACGTGACCCCGCTCGTGCGCAAGCTCGCGAACCAGCACGGGATCGACGTGACCTCGCTGACCGGCACGGGCGTGGGCGGCCGCATCCGCAAGCAGGACGTCCTCGCCGCGGTCGAGGCCAAGAAGGCCGCTGCAGCGCCGGCCGCCGCCCCCGCCTCGGCACCGGCTCCGGCAGCCACGGGCGCCGCCGCGAACGGCGCCGTCTCGTCCCTGCGCGGGACCACGGAGAAGGCTCCGCGGATCCGCCAGGTCATCGCACGCCGGATGCGCGAGTCGCTCGACACCTCGACCCAGCTCACGCAGGTGCACGAGGTCGACATGACGAAGATCGCGAAGCTCCGCGACCGTGCCAAGGCCCAGTTCCAGGCCCAGAACGGCGTCAAGCTGACCTTCCTCCCGTTCATCGCGAAGGCTGTTGCCGAGGCGCTCAAGCAGCACCCCAAGCTCAACGCGGAGTACAACGAGGAGACCCAGCAGATCACCTACCACAACGCGGAGCACCTCGCGATCGCGGTGGACACGGACAAGGGCCTCCTCGTCCCGGTGATCAACAACGCCGGCGACCTCAACCTCGCGGGCCTCGCGGGTCGGATCGCCGATGTCGCCGCGCGCACGCGCAACAACAAGATCGGTCCGGACGAGCTCTCGGGCGGCACGTTCAGCATCACCAACATCGGCTCCGTGGGTGCGCTGTTCGACACGCCGATCATCAACCAGCCGCAGGTCGCCATCCTCGGCACGGGAGCGATCGTCAAGCGTCCGTGGGTGTCCCAGAACGCCGAGGGCGACGACGTGATCTCGATCCGGTCGATGATGTACCTCTCGCTCACCTACGACCACCGCCTGGTCGACGGGGCGGACGCGGGCCGCTTCCTCCAGACGCTGCGCGCGCGGCTCGAGGAGGGCTCGTTCGAGGCCGACCTGGGCCTCTGACGCACCGCCGGTGAGCGCGGCGGCCCCAACCCTTCCCGGGGTTGGGGCCGCCGCGCTCTTTTGTTATCGACTTGGGACGCTGCCGCCGCCGCTGCAGGTCGGGGCGGGGCCGAGCACGCCACTAGACTCGGCTCATGACTGTCGTCCTGAGCATTGTCGTCTTCCTGCACGTCGTCGGTGCAGCCATGATCGTTGGCCCGTGGATCGCCAACATGAAGAACCCCACGGTTGGACCGCGGCAGTTCGACGGCGCGATGACGCAGCTCGCGACGGGCATCATCCTGGTCGGCCTCATCACGGTCCTGTCCAAGCAGGCCGACAGCGGCGTCCAGCCGCTCGACACGAACCTCTACATCAAGCTGACGGTGAAGTTCGTCATCGCCGTGGTCGTCGGCGCCCTGGCCTTCGTCGGCAACCGCCGCCGCAAGGCCGGCGAGAAGGTCGCCCCGGGACTCGCCCACGGCGTCGGCGGCCTCGCCCTGCTCAACATCGCCATCGCCACGATCTGGCAGTAGGCGGCCCCCGCCCCAGCCGGCCCCGCGTCCCGGTCACATCCGGGGGCGGGGCCGTCTTGTGCCTAGGATGGGCGAGGACGGCGCACTCGACCGGCTGCGCCGCGGCACACCGACCATGGCAAGGAGCACACATGCCTACGATCCGCACCGCACACACCGTCTGGGAGGGCAACCTCTTCGAGGGCAAGGGGCAGACCACCCTCGACACCTCGGGCCTCGGCACGTACGACGTGACGTGGAAGGCCCGGAGCGAGGACGCGAACGGGAAGACCAGCCCGGAGGAGCTCCTCGCGGCAGCCCACTCGGCCTGCTACTCCATGGCCTTCAGCAACGAGCTCGACGGCGCAGGGTTCAAGGCCGAGCGCATCGAGACCTCCTCCGCCGTCGGTTTCGAGCCCGGGAAGGGAGTCACGGGCAGCGAGCTCACCGTCACCGCGAAGATCCCGGGCATCTCCGAGGACCAGTTCCAGCAGATCGCGGAGAAGGCCAAGGTCGGCTGCCCCGTGAGCCAGGCGCTCTCCGGGATCACCATCACGCTCAAGGCCACCCTCGAGTCCTGATTCCTGCCTGTCCGGGGCGCGGAGTGCCCCGCGCCCCGGACAGCGAAGGGCCCCTCCCCGACACGGGGAGGGGCCCTTCGTGCGCCGTGGCGCTGCCCGCACTCAGCCCTCGAAGGCTGGCACCGACGCCGCCGCCTCGCGGTCCTGCGGGCGCGGGGGCAGCGGCGCCGGCCGCACCGAGCGGTAGCCTTCGCGCGCCGGGGGACGCTGCGTGGGGATCTCGACGAGCATCTCCTTGAGCACGCCGATGCCATGCTCGAGCTGGGGGTCGATTCCGGCCGCGTACGCGTGCGGCGGGTAGGCGACCTCGATGTCCGGCTCCACGCCGAAGTTCTCGACGCCCCACCCGATGCCGCCCTCGAACCAGGTCGCGTAGCGCGGCTGGCTCACCGCGGTCCCGTCCGCGAGCTTGAACCGGTTGTCGATGCCGATCACACCGCCCCAGGTCCTCGTCCCGACCACCGGGCCGATGCCGCGCAGCTTCCCCACGGCCGTGATGATGTCGCCGTCGGAGCCCGCGAACTCGTCCGCGAGGATCACCACCGGCCCCCGCGGCGCGTGCCGCGGGTACGTGCGGGGCTGCTCCCCGCGGGGGACGCTCCAGCCGGTGACACGCCGGCCGATCAGCTCGGCCACGAGCTGGGAGGTGTGGCCGCCGCGGTTGCGGCGCACGTCGACCACGAGCGCGTCCAGCGCCGTCTCGGTGTCGAGGTCGCGATGGAGCTGGGCCCAGCCCCGCGCCCCCATGTCCGGCACGTGGAGGTACCCGAAGCGGCCCTCGGACGCCTCGCGGACGAGCCTGCGGTTCGCCTGCACCCAGTCCTGGTAGCGCAGCCGCTCCTCGTCGCGGAGGGGCACGACGGCGATCCGCCGGGTCCGGCCCGAGGCCTCGCCATGGGCCGCGCCGTTGAGCATCGTCAGCTCGACGACCTTTCCGGCCGCGCCGGCCAGGGCGGTCGCCGGGCCGAAGCCGGGTCCGAGCCGGACGCCGTCGACCTCGAGCAGCCGGTCTCCGGGGCGCACACCCGCGCCGGGCGCTGCGAGCGGGGAGGCGGCCAGCGGGTCAGAGGACTCGTTGGCGAGCACGCGGCGGACCACCCAGCCGCCGTCGAAGTCGAACTCCGCCCCGAGCCTGCCCTGGCCCCCGGCGCCGGGCTCACTGACCGCAGGCGGCGTCACATAGGCGTGGGACGTGCCCAGCTCGCCGTGGAGCTCCCAGATGAGGTCGACGAGGTCATCGTGCGACCCGAGCCTGTCCACGATCGGCCGGTAGCGGTCCCGGACCTCGTCCCAGTCAGCTCCGGCCATGTCCTCAGTCCAGAAGAAGTCGCGCTGGAGCCGCCACGCCTCCTCGAACGCCTGAGACCAGACCGCGCCGGGGTCGAGACGCACCCGGATGCGCTCGAGGTCCACGGTGACGTGCTCGGCGTGCCCGTCCTCGGCCGGCTTGTCGCTCGGCACACTGTGGACGGTCCGGTCGCGCACGTAGACGATCCTCGAGCCGTCGCCGCTGAGCCGGTACGACTCCAGCGCGCCCACGAGGGTGGTCTCGTTCCCCGTGACGAGGTCGAAGCGCTGCAGCGTCGGCGGCGCATCCTTGTCCTCCGGTTTGGCCTTGCCCTCGCCGGTGGCCCCCGCGAGGTCGTGGGAGAGCCACAGCAGCGAGTCCCGCGCGGCCGCGAGGTGCGAGTAGTTGCCCTGGCGCACGGGCAGCGCGGTGACGCGGTGGCGGATGCCGTCGAGGTCGACGCGCACGTCGTCGGCCGCCGAGGGCGAGTCCTCGGACGACGGCGAGGGGGCGCCGTCGTGCGCGTCCCCGGCAGGGTCGTCCGTGAAGTCCGCCACGCGGGGACCGAAGGGGCTGGCCGTGGCCGCCGAGAGCGGGACGATGTACGGCTTGATGGGGCTCGGGAAGGACAGGTCGAACGAATGGCCGTCGTAGACGGGGTCGAAGCTGCGCCCGGAGAGGAACGCGAGGTACTTCCCGTCCGGCGTGAACGTCGGCGACGCATCCTGGAAGCGGCCGTCGGTGACGTCCGCCACGCGGGCCGTGGCACGCTCGGCGAGGCGGACCTTCGACCGCGAGCCGAAGGCGGTCACGGGCTCGATCCAGGCCAGCCACCGCGAGTCGGGGCTCCACGCCAGCTGCTCGACCATGCCCTCCCCCACGCTGCTGAGCGTCGTCGCCGTGCCTGCTGCGACATCGACGAGGTGGACATCGCCGAACGCCGTGCCGACGGCGATGAACTTCGCATCGGGGCTGGGCACCAGTTCTACCGGCCGGTGCCCCGAGGGCAGCGGGATGCGGACCAGCCGCGGCAGGGAGTCCCCGTCCTCCTCCGCGCCCGCCGCCGTGCCCCGGGCCGGAACGGCATAGGAACGCGGCATCCGGACTCCCGCGGAGGAACGCGAGGCCCCCGTCGCGGCCGCGCCGCCGGCGCCTGCCCCGTCCGGGCCACCGGCGAGCGCGGAGACCGGCCGCGGCAGCCCGTCGGAGGCGGGGGCGGCCGCCCGGTCGTCGCCGCTTCCGGCGTCCTCGAGGAGCGCGGCCCCGCCCTCGGCGGGAGCGGCCGCGGTGCCCAGTCCGCCGAGGCGGCGCACGAACAGTCCCTCCTCGCCCTCGTGGTCGGCGACGAACACGACGGCGCCGGAGCCCAGCGGGCGTGCGAGCCGGGCGCGCACCCCGGGGGTGGCCTCGACGACATGCGAGGGGCCGTCGCGGTGCGTGAGCCAGTGGACGGTGCCGTGGGATTCGACCACGCTGGCACGGCCGTCGGGGGCCGGCACCACCTCCCCGAGGTGGCGTCCGACGGCGAGTGGCCGGCTCCGGCGGGAGGTCGAGGCCGAGGCGAGGGCGATCTCGAGCCGGCGCGGCTCCGCGTCGAGCGAGTCGAGGATCCACAGCTCGCCGGCGCTGTCGAAGACGACCCTGCGGCCGTCGGTGCTCGCGTGGCGGATGTAGAAGCGGTCGGAGTCGGTGTGCCGGCGCAGGTCCGCCCCGGCCCGGTCGACCGAGTACAGGTTGCCCACGCCCTCGTGGTCGGAGACGAACGCGATGCGCTCCCCCACCCACAGGGGGTCCGCGAGGTTGCCGTCGAGGTCGGCGAGGAGTCGGCGGAACTCCCCGCCGCCGTCGGGATCGATCCAGAGCTTTCCGGTGGCACCGCCGCGGTACCGCTTCCAGTGGGCGGGCTCGCGCGTCAGGACGCTTCCGACGACGACGGGGCGGTCGTCGCCGACTCGCGGGCCGAACGCGACCGAGTCGACGGGCCCGTAGGGGAGTTCCTCGAGCCAGCCGCCGTCGAGCGGCATCGTGTAGGCGTGGGTGTGGCGGGAGTCGGGCTGGTTGTGCGCGCTCGTGACGATGACCCGGCCGCCGGGCTCGAAGCCCCTGACCCTCGTGGTGGCGTGGCCGAACCAGCTCAGCTGTCGGAAGCCGCCGCCGTCGACCTCGGCCGAGACGACCTCGGGGGCGCTGCCCTGCACGACGGTCCACACGACCTTGCTGCCGTCAGGGGCGAAGCGCGGATTGCGTGCCGGCAGCCCGAGCGAGGAGAGGCGCCACGCGCGCCCTCCGGCGACAGGGGCGAGCCAGACGTCGTCCTCGGCGACGAACGCCACGAGGTCCCCGTGCACGTGGGGATAGCGGAAGTAGCTGGAGCCAGTCATCCTCCGATCATATTCACCGGCCGCGGCCCCTCCCGGGCCGGCCACACCCGCGGAGAGGAGTGTGACGCACACCGCATCACGCGGGGCCGATCCGCGCGACCTTCCACCGCTGGCCGTCCCGCTGCACGAGGACCTTCAGCACCTCGTCGCGGCCCGTGGGCCTCTCCCCGACCGTCGCCCCGTTCTGGTCCTTCACGGTGTAGCCGGTCGTGACCACGTGGGCCCGCACGACGGCGCTCCAGGAGCCCCTGGCCGGGTCCCCGCCGCCGGGGTCCAGGGACGCGGCGAGGACGCGGGCGCTGAAGCCCTCGAGCCGCTGGCCGTCGGCGAGGAGCCGGTCGAGGAGCTCCCCGTCCGCGGATGCCGCCTCGGAGCCGGGGGCGTTGACGGCGGAGAGCATGCCGCGGTCGCGCCCCGCGATGGCCCTGGCCCGGATCTCGGACAGGGCCTGCACGGCCTGCACCGGGTCCTCGGCAGCGGCGCCGCGGCGGAGCTGCTCGGGCAGCGAGTCCCACCCCTGCCCTGCGGCGGCCGGCTCCTGGACCGCGGGCCGGCCCTCGGACGCGTCCGCCGCCGCCGGGCTACGGTCCAGGGTCGGATGGCCGCCGCTCCACCACCCCGCCGCGGCGGCCGCCGCGACGAGCCCCGCGGCAAGCCAGAGGGCCACCACTCGGCCCGGGCGCCGCCCCCTCTCCCGTGGGCGGCGCATCGGGCGCGGGCCGGCCAGGCGGGAGGCCGCGGCGGCATGGGTGCCCCGGGAGCGGGGCGCACGCGGGCGCGAGGGCCGGCCCCGGGAATCGCGGCAGCCAGGAAGGCGCAGGACCGGGCGGCGACGGGCCGGGGGCCCCTGGCGGCGGGTGAGCAGCTCCGGGAGGACGGCGGCGTCGACCGCGGGAGAGAGGTCGACGGGCTCCGCCCGCGCACTGCGCATGACCGAGCGGGCGAGTTCCTCGGCCGAGGGGCGCTGGCGCGGATCGTCCCGCAGCGCGGCCTCGATCGCGGCAGCCAGCTCGGCCGGGACGCCGCCGACCATGAGGGACAGGGGCGGCCGCTGGTCCGTCCTCACGGGCGGCTCGCCCGTGAGGGCATACCAGGCGAGTGCCCCGAGGGCGAAGACGTCGGACGCGGCGGCGAGCGCCGCGGGCCGCAGCCCGCGCCCACCCGCCGGCTCACCGCCGTCGGCCGCCCCGGCCGCCGCGGCCTCGGCGACGGACGGGTCGGCAAACCCCGGGGTGCCCGCCGGGCGCGGGCCGGCGTCGCCGACCATCCGCCCGAGCCCGAAGTCTCCCAGCATCGGCCGGCCGTCGGCCGTGAAGAGGACATTCCCGGGCGAGACGTCGCCGTGCGCGGTCCCGTCGGCGTGGAGCGCTGCCAGCGCCCGGGCGAGCGGCACCACGACGGTGACGCACTCCCCCACCGGCAGGCGACCGCGGACCCGCACGAGGTGGCCCAGCGAGCCGCCTGGGGCGTACTCGCTCAGCAGCGCGACCGCGCCGTCCGCGGCGGGGAGCGCGCGGTGGATCCCCAGGACGTGGTCATGGGGCCGGGCCCGGGAGATCCTCGCCTCCTTCTGCGCCCGGGAGAGGACCTCGTCGGGGCGCAGGCGGTCTGCCTGCGTGGGGGTGAGGATCTTCGCCGCGAACAGGCGCCCGGTGTCGGCTTCGCGCACGAGCCAGACGGTGCCGGCCGCCCCACGGCCGACCGGGCGCACGGCATCGTAGCCCGGCAGGGCCGGCGGCTGCTCGGCGGTCGCCGGCTCTGGCACGACGTGGTCGGCGGACTGGGGGTCCGCCCCGGAGGAGCTGGGTGCGTCCATGGCCTCATGTCTACCGCAGATCGCGGCGGGGCCTCGGAAGTTATCCACAGGCGCCGGCAGGTGCGAGCCTCGTCACAGTGCCCATCGGCGGGGCCGCCCCGCGGGCTAAGCTGGACTCCATGACTCTTGCGTTCACCCGGCTGGGGTTCGCGCCGGACTACGTCGACTACACCGACGGACTGGCCGCCCAGCGCAAGCTCCACGAGGACGTGGCGGCGGGTACCGCCCCCAGCACCGTCCTCCTCCTCGAGCACGCCCCGGTCTACACGGCCGGGAAGCGCACCGAGGACCACGAGCGGCCGCTCGACGGAACCCCCGTCGTGCCGGTCGACCGCGGCGGCAAGCTCACGTGGCACGGCCCCGGCCAGCTTGTGGGCTATCCGATCGTCAGGCTCGCGGAACCGCGCGGCATCCGTGCCTACGTGGAACTGCTCGAGGACGTGATGATCACCGTGATCTCGGAGTACGGCATCAAGGCCGAGCACGTCGACGGGCGCTCGGGTGTGTGGGTCCGCGCGGACGAGCGCGGCGGCGACCGGAAGATCGCCGCCATCGGCATCAGCGTGCATGACGGCGTGACCGGCCACGGCTTCGCGATCAACTGCAGCAACAGCCTCGACCCGTACGAGCAGATCATCGCGTGCGGCATCACGGACGCGGGCACGACCACGATCTCGGCCGAGTGCGGCCGCGAGGTCGGCCCGCTGGACATCGTCGACCGGATCACCGAGGAGCTCTCCCGCCGTGCCGGCGAGTTCGTCGCCGTCGACGCCGCGACAACGGAAGGAGCCCTGGCATGACGATCGCCCCCGAGGGCCGGCGCATGCTGCGCATCGAGCAGCGCAACGCGGCCGTGCCGGTCGAGCGCAAGCCCGACTGGATCAAGGCCAAGGTCCAGATGGGCCCCGAGTTCGTCCAGCTGAAGAACCAGGTGAAGAAGGAGGGCCTCCACACCGTCTGCGAGGAGGCCGGCTGCCCGAACATCTTCGAGTGCTGGGAGGACAAGGAGGCCACCTTCCTCATCGGCGGCTCCGAGTGCACCCGCCGCTGCGACTTCTGCCAGATCGACACCGGCAGGCCCTCCCCGCTGGACCGGTTCGAGCCGACCAAGGTCGCCCGCTCCGTCCAGTCCATGGGCCTGCGCTATGCCACCGTGACCGGGGTCGCACGCGACGACCTCGAGGACGAGGGCACCTGGCTCTACGCCGAGACGATCCGCAAGATCCACGAGCTGAACCCCGGCACCGGGGTGGAGATCCTCATCCCGGACTTCTCCGGCAAGCCCGAGCACATCACCGCGATCTGCGAGGCGCAGCCCGAGGTGTTCGCGCACAACGTCGAGACCGTCCCGCGCCTGTTCAAGGCCATCCGACCGGCCTTCCGCTACGAGCGCTCCCTCGACGTGATCACCCAGGGCCGCAACCAGGGCATGGTCACCAAGTCCAACCTGATCCTGGGCATGGGCGAGACCCGCGAGGAGGTCTCCCAGGCCCTGGCCGACCTGCACGAGGCCGGCTGCGACCTGATCACCATCACCCAGTACCTGCGGCCGTCCGAGCGCCACCACCCTGTGGAGCGCTGGGTCAAGCCCGAGGAATTCGTCGAGCTGTCCCAGGAGGCCGAGGAGATCGGCTTCCTCGGCGTCATGAGCGGGCCGCTCGTGCGCTCCTCCTATCGCGCCGGCCGCCTCTGGGCCACCGCCATGCGCAAGAAGGGCCGCGAGATCCCGCCCGCCCTGGCCCACATCGAGTCCTCCGGCACCACCCGGCAGGAGGCCGCGACGCTCATCGCAGCCCGGCAGGGCTGATCCGCGCAGCATCCCGGGGCGCCCACTGGAGGCAGTGGGCGCCCCTCTGCGTCCCCGACCCCGCGCGCCGCTCCGCGGGGCGGTGATGTCGGCGCGCGGTGACTTAGAATTGAGTCACTATGGCGAAGCGCACCGACACCTCCAGCACGCCCTCGGACAAGTCTCCCCAAGGAGGAGCTCCGAAGAAGGCGAAGAAGCCCAACGGCTTCCAGCAGTTCCTCCAGGTCTTCCAGATGACCCGGAAGGCCGACCCGAATGCCGTGTGGCTCATGCTGCTCGTGTTCCTCGGGGTGACGGCCGTGAGCCTGCTCATCGGCCTCCTGCTCGACAACTGGATCACCGGGCTCATCATCGGCATCCTCCTCGGCGTCCTCGGCGCCGTGTTCATCCTCAGCCGCCGGGCCGAGCGCGCCGCCTACGCCCAGATCGAGGGCCAGCCCGGCGCCGCGGGCGCGGCACTGAACTCCCTCCGCCGCGGCTGGATCGTCGAGGAGCAGCCCGTCGCCGTGAACCCCCGCACCCAGGATGTGGTGTTCCGGGCCATCGGGCGTCCCGGCATCGTCCTCGTCTCCGAGGGACCGAGCGTCCGTGTCCGCCAGCTCGTCGAGGGCGAGCGCAAGCGGCTGGCGCGCATCCTGCCGAACGTGCCGGTACACGTCATCGAGACCGGGCGCGACGAGGGCCAGACCCCGCTGCGCAACGTGGCGGCGAAGATGAACAAGCTCAAGCCGCAGCTGACCAAGACCGAGGTGGCGGCCGTGAGCAAGCGCATCGCCTCGCTCGGCACGCGCCTGCCCATCCCCAAGGGCATCGATCCCACCCGCATGCGCCCTGACCGGCGCGCGATGCGCGGCCGCTGAGCCGCAACGGAATACGGCGAAGGCCCCGGCAGTGCTGCCGGGGCCTTCGCCGTATTCCCTGGGCCCCTGTCCCTGCCGGGAGGCGCCGCGGGGCGTTCAGAGGCGGACGACGACGGTCCCGGCCGCCTTGTCGTGCACGCCGCGCTGGTCTGGGTCGAAGACCACGGCCGGGATCACCAGGCACAGCAGGAGGGTGCGCAGGGCCGCGCGCGGGATGCCCACGGGGCTCCCGTCGAGCCGGCGGACCGTCAGGCCCGCGAGGCGGTGGCCGAGCCCGTGGCCGACCAGGCCGACCAGGAGCACCTGCTCCACGGCGAACACGGCGAGGATGGTGAGCTGGCTTCCGCCGAGGAAGGCCGCGGCGATCGCGTACGACGCGGCCCAGTCGATGCACAGTCCGAGCACCCGGCGGCCGGTGCGGCCCACGGATCCGGGCCCGGTGCGGGGCATTCCGAGGCGGCGTCCGGGGAAGTCGCCTTCGGCGAGCTGCGGCCCGCTGATCCAGGATCCGAGGTCTCTGCGGTCGATCACCCGTCCATTCTAGGCCGGTGCGGGGACGCCCCATTGACGGCCGGGGCGGCGCGGGGTCTGGCCCGGCGCCGCCGCTGCGGCTAGCGTTTACACGGGACAAGGCCCTGTAACCTCGCCGAAACAATACCGACACGGACGGGAAATCCCCCGTTCGTACTGTGGGTGCCAGTTGCGTACGAGGCGCACGGCGGACGCGCAGTTGCTGCGCGCGCCGGTCCGCGCCGGCCCGACTGCCCCCACCCTGCCAAAGGAGTACAGATGTTCAAGTCTGCGGACGAAGTCCTCGCATTCATCAAGGACGAAGACGTCAAGTTCGTCGATATCCGCTTCACCGACCTGCCCGGCGTCCAGCAGCACTTCAACATCCCGGCCAAGACGGTCGACGCCGACTTCTTCGAGCACGGCCAGCTCTTCGACGGCTCCTCGATCCGCGGCTTCCAGGGCATCGCCGAGTCGGACATGCAGCTCATCCCGGATGTGACGACCGCGTTCGTGGACCCGTTCCGCGTCGAGAAGACCCTCGCCCTGAACTTCTCCATCGTCAACCCGCGCACGGGCGAGCCCTACCACCGCGACCCGCGCGGCGTGGCCGAGCGCGCCGAGGCCTACCTCGCCTCGACGGGCATCGCCGACACCGCCTTCTTCGCGCCCGAGGCCGAGTTCTTCGTCTTCGACAACGTCCAGTTCGAGTCCTCCCCGCAGGGCTCGTTCTACAAGGTCGACTCCATCGAGGCCCCGTGGAACTCGGGCCGCGAGGAGGAGGGCGGCAACCTCGGGAACAAGACGCCGTTCAAGAGCGGCTACTTCCCGGTGGCCCCGGTCGACCACCAGGCCGACCTGCGCGACGCCATGTGCCTCGCCCTCGACGCCGCCGGCCTCGAGGTCGAGCGCTCGCACCACGAGGTCGGCGCTGCCGGCCAGGCGGAGATCAACTACCGCTTCAACACCCTCGTCCGCGCGGCCGACGACCTGCAGAAGTTCAAGTACATCATCAAGAACACCGCGCTCGAGTGGGGCAAGGCCGTCACGTTCATGCCGAAGCCCATCTTCGGCGACAACGGCTCGGGCATGCACTGCCACCAGTCGCTGTGGAACGGCAGCGAGCCGCTCTTCTACGACGAGAAGGGCTACGCCAACCTCTCGGACCTCGCCCGCTGGTACATCGGCGGCCTGCTCAAGCACGCCTCCGCGGTCCTCGCGTTCACGAACCCGACGGTGAACTCCTACAAGCGCCTCGTGAAGGGCTTCGAGGCCCCGGTGAACATGGTGTACTCGCAGGGCAACCGTTCCGCCGGCATCCGCATCCCGATCACGGGCTCGAACCCGAAGGCCAAGCGCATCGAGTTCCGCGCGCCGGACCCCTCGTCCAACCCGTACCTCGCGTTCGCGGCCCAGCTCATGGCGGGCATCGACGGCATCCGCAACCGGATCGAGCCGCCGGCCCCGATCGACAAGGACCTCTACGAGCTCCCTGTCGAGGAGGCCCGCGACATCCCCAAGGCCCCGGGCTCGCTCGAGGAGGCCCTCGAGGCCCTCGAGGCGGACAACGAGTTCCTCCAGGCCGGCGGGGTCTTCACCCAGGACCTCATCGACACCTGGGTCGCGTACAAGCGCGAGAAGGAGATCATGCCGCTCTCGCTGCGCCCGAACCCGTACGAGTTCGAGCTCTACTTCGGGGTCTGATCCCCTTCCGCGGGTTCCACCGCGCACGACGGCGCCCCTCGCCTCCCGCTGCCAGCCGGCGGGAGGCGGGGGGCGCCGTCGTGCGTCCCGCCGTCTGTGCGGCGGCGCGCGTCAGCCTGCGACCGTGGTGAGGAGCCCGGTGGCGTCGCCCTCGGCGGTCACGTCGTGCCGCGGGCCGGGCAGGACGGCGAGCTCGCCGGGGCTCAGGCGCAGCTCAGCGTCGCCGGAGCGCACCACGAATGTCCCGGACAGGACGTGGAGCGTGGCCGCGGCGGGCTTGGCATGGTCGCCGAGGACCTGCCCGTCCAGGATGGCCAGGAGCGTGTGGCGCAGCGTGCCGTCGTGGAGCAGGGCGCGTGCGCTGCGCCCGTGCGGGCTCGTTCTGGCCCGCTCGAGCTCCTCGGCTGCGGCGGCGGCGATATCGACCAGGGTGTGCATCGTCTCTTCCTTTCTCCGTGCCGGGTGCGCGCGGGCGGCGGCCCTCAGTGTTCGGGGGCGTAGAACCGGCGCTCGAACACCTGCCGGGCCCGGCGGGTGACGTTGAGGTAGTGCTGCTCGAGGGCGGTGGCCTGCCCGGGCGGATACCCGCACCACCGGGCCACCGCTTCGAGGTCTCGCCGCGAGCTGGGCAGCAGGTCCGAGGCGCGGCCGCTCCAGGCGACGTTCGCGCTGCGGATCCGGCTGGCCAGGCGCCACGCCTCCGCGAGGAGCGCCGCCTCCCCCGGCGGGACGAGACCGAGGTCCGAGGCCGCCGTGAGCGCCTCCATCGTTCCCGTGGTGCGCAGCTGGGGATGGCGGCGCGCGTGCTGGAGCTGGAGCAGCTGCACGAGCCACTCGACGTCGCTGAGTCCGCCGCGGCCGAGCTTGACGTGCCGGGACGGATCGGCGCCCCGGGGGAGCCTCTCGGCCTCGACGCGGGCCTTGATGCGCCTGATCTCGCGGACGTCGGCGGCCGAGAGCTCCTCGGGGTAGCGCACGGAGTCCACGAGGTCCATGAAGTCGGTAGCCAGGGCGTCGTCGCCCGCGAGCGGCCGCGCCCGCAGGAGCGCCTGGGCCTCCCACACGAGCGCCCACCGGCGGTAGTACTCGGCGAACGAGTCGAGCGAGCGCACGAGGGGGCCGTTCTTGCCCTCCGGCCGGAGGTCGGCGTCAAGCGCAAGCGTGCGCTCGGCGAGGACCGGCGGCTTGAGCGGCTGGGTCAGGAGGGCGGAAAGGGTCCCGACGATCGCCAGGGCCTGGCGCTGCGCCGCATCGGGGTCCGCGCCGGGGACGGGCCGGTGGACGAACATGACGTCGGCGTCGGAGCCGTAGCCGATCTCGCGGCCGCCCTGGCGCCCCATGGCGACGACGAGCACCCGGGTGAGCAGCCCGCCGTCGGCCGCCTCCGCCGCCCCCTCGGCGACCCGGAGCGCGCCGAGCACCGCGGCCTGGTCCGCGTCGGAGAGGGCATGGCCCACGGCCTCGGTGTCGAGGATCCCGGCGCGGTCCGCGAGGGCCACGCGCAGGATCTCGCGGCGCCGGATGAGCCGCACGAGCCGCATGGCTGCGGGGGGCTCGGCGTGCCGGGAGAGCTTGGACTGGATCTCCTGCCACTGCGCCTCGAGCGGAAGCGGCTCGAGGTCCGAGTCGTCTCCCAGCCACTTGACGGACTCGGGCGAGACCTCGAGCAGGTCGGCGATGAGCCGGGAATCGGCCAGCACATGGGAGAGCCGCTCCGCCGCCGCCGCCGAGTCGCGCAGGAGGCCCAGGTACCAGTGGGTGGTGCCCAGGGCTTCACTGACACGGCGGAAAGCCAGCAGCCCGCCGTCGGGGTCCACGCCCTCGGCGATCCATCCCAGCAGGACGGGCAGCAGCTGCCGCTGGAGGGCGGCCCGGCGGCTCACGCCTGCCGTGAGCGCCTCGATGTGCCGCATGGCCCCCTGCGGGTCCCGGTAGCCGAGCGCTGCCAGGCGGGCCTGGGCCGCCTCCGGCGTCAGGCGTGCCTCCTCGGCGCTCATGTGCGCCACGGTGTTCAGCAGCGGGCGGTAGAAGATCCGCTCGTGGAGTTCGCGGACGCTGCGCTTGGTGCGGTGCCACGTCTCCAGGAGCTGCTCCGGGGAGGCGCGACCGAGGTCGAGAACGCCCTGGGTGGAGCGCGCGAGCGCGCGCAGGGCGTCCTCGGAGACGGGCATGAGGTGCGTGCGGCGGAGCTTGGCCAGCTGCAGGCGGTGCTCGAGCAGGCGGAGATAGCGGTAGGAGGAATCGAACTCGGTCGCGGCGCTGCGGCCGATGTAGCCGCCCGCGGCGAGCGCCGCGATGGCCGAGGTGGTGTCGCGCACCCTCAGGGACTCGTCCGTGCGCCCGTGGACGAGCTGGAGCAGCTGGACGGTGAACTCGACGTCGCGCAGGCCGCCCGCGCCGAGCTTGATCTGCCGCTCGGCCTCGGCCGCCGGGATGTTCTCCGTCACGCGGCGGCGCATCGCCTGGACGGACTCGACGAACCCGTCACGCTCCGCGGAGGACCACACGAGCGGGGCCACGGCCGCCTCGTAGCGGGCACCGAGGCCGGCGTCCCCCGCGATGTGCCGTGCCTTGAGGAGGGCCTGGAACTCCCAGCTCTCCGCCCACCGGGCGTAGTAGGCCAGATGCGAGTCGAGGGTGCGCACGAGCGGGCCGTCGCGGCCCTCGGGCCGCAGGTTCGCGTCGACCTGCCACAGCGCCGGCTCGCGGCCGGAAGACCAGACGGCCTTGACCATGCCCGTGGCCAGCGCGGTGCCGATCGTGGCCGCGCGGGCGCTGTCCGGCGCCCCGCCGGGCCCTGCGCCGTCGGGCCCTTCACCGTCGGCCTCGATGACGTAGATGACGTCGACGTCGGAGATGTAGTTGAGCTCGCGCGCCCCGCACTTGCCCATCCCGATCACCGCGAGCGCGACGGCGGCGACGTCCTCGCGCCCGAAGCTCGCCTCGGCCTCGGCCCGCGCCACCGCGAGGCCTGCCTCGAGCGCGGCGCCGGCGAGGTCGGAGAGCTCCGCCGCGGCGGTGGGCATGAAGTCGGTCGGGGACGCCGAGCCGAGGTCCCGCAGCGCGAGCTCACACAGGTGGCGCCGGTAGGCGACCCGCAGGGCCTCGTAGGCTCCCGGCCCCGTGGCCCCGGCCACGGGGCGGGCGGAGCGCGGGTCCGCTCCGACGGCCGCCAGCAGGGCCGCGCGCAGCTCCGCGGGGTCGGCGCCCGAGGGCTCCGCGGACAGCGGGCGCTCGAGCACGTCGAGGTGCTCGGGGCGCCGGATGAGGAACTCGCCGAGCGCCTCGGAGGCACCGAGCAGGCGGAACATCGGCTCGCTGCGCGCCGGGCCCTCCTCCACAAGGCGGCGCACGTCCGGCCGTCGCTCGATCAGGCGGACGAGGGCGACGAGGGCGGCATCCGGGTCCGCGGCCAGCGCCAGTCCCTCCAGCACCGCGGCGGGGTCGATCCCCTCGAGCTCCCGGGCGGCGAGGAAGCGCTCGGCACGCTCGGGGTCGGCGGACCCCAGGGCGATGAGGCGGCGCGTCAGGGACGGGGCCACGGCGTGCGCCTAGAGGATGCCGAGGTTGCGGTGCAGTTCGTAGGGCGTCACCTCGAGGCGGTACTCGTTCCAGTCCTGCCTCTTGTTGCGCAGGAAGTACTCGAAGACCTGCTCGCCGAGGATCTCCGCCATCAGCTCGGAGTCCTCCATCGCGTTGACGGCGTCATGGAGGCTCGCAGGCAGGGGCGAGTGGCCCAGCGCGCGGCGCTCGGCGGTCGTCAGGGCCGAGATGTCGTCCTCGGCGGCTGGCGGAAGCTCATACTCCTCCTCGATCCCCTTGAGGCCGGCACCGAGCAGCACTGCGTAGGAGAGGTAGGGGTTCGTGGCCGAATCGATGCCGCGGTACTCGATGCGGCCGCTCTGGGCCTTGCCGGGCTTGTAGAGCGGCACCCGCACGAGGGCCGAGCGGTTGTTGTGCCCCCAGCTGAGGTAGCTGGGCGCCTCTCCCCCGCCCCAGAGCCGCTTGTACGAGTTGACGAACTGGTTCGTCACGGCGGTGAACTCGCTCGCGTGCCTCAGGATGCCCGCGATGAAGTGCCGGGCCGTCTTCGACAGCTGGAACTCCGCCCCCGGCTCATGGAACGCGTTGCTGTCGCCTTCGAAGAGGGAGAAGTGGGTGTGCATGCCCGACCCCGGGTGCGCCGAGAACGGCTTGGGCATGAACGTCGCGTAGCTGTTCTGCTGGAGGGCCACCTCCTTCACGACGGTGCGGAACGTCATGATGTTGTCCGCCGTCTGGAGCGCGTCCGCGTACCGCAGGTCGATCTCGTTCTGGCCCGGGCCGTTCTCGTGGTGCGAGAACTCGACCGAGATGCCCACCGACTCGAGCATGTTCACCACGGTGCGGCGGAAGTCTTGGGCCACGCCGCCGGGCACGTGGTCGAAGTAGCCGCCCTGGTCCACGGGGACCGGGGCGCCGTCGGGCCCGAGCCGGTCCGACTCGAGGAGGTAGAACTCGATCTCCGGGTGGGTGTAGCACGTGAAGCCCATCTCTGCGGCGCGCGCGAGCGTCCGCTTGAGCACGTTGCGCGGGTCCGCCGGGGACGGTTCACCGTCGGGGGTGAGGATGTCGCAGAACATGCGGGACGTGGGCTCCGTCTCGCCGCGCCAGGGGAGGATCTGGAAGGTCGACGGGTCCGGCTGGAGCAGCATGTCCGACTCGGAGACCCGCGCGAGCCCCTCGATCGAGGAGCCGTCGAACCCCAGGCCCTCCTCGAAGGCGCCCTCGACCTCGGCGGGGGCGAGCGCCACCGACTTGAGGGACCCGACGACGTCGGTGAACCAGAGGCGGACGAAGCGGACGTCGCGCTCCTCGATGGTCCGGAGGACGAACTCCTGCTGACGGTTCATGGGATCTTCGCATCCTTACCGGTTGGGCCCTGCAACGCTTCCTCCACTCTACTGAAGCATCGACTAGTCTCATGCCTATGGCCCCCACGAGTTCCGACGCACCGAGTCACGACGAGCTGCCGGCGCCCTACGGGAGCGGGTCGGCCCCTGCGCCCAGGACCGGACGGACGCGCATCCACCATCTGGCGCAGGCCAAGGAGCGCGGAGAGCGCTTCGCGATGCTCACCGCCTACGACCAGTACACGGCCCGCATCTTCGACGAGGCCGGCATCGAGGTCCTGCTCGTCGGCGACTCCGCCGCGAACAACGTCTACGGCCACGAGACGTCCCTCCCGGTGACGGTGGACGAGCTGATCCCGCTCGCCCGCGCGGTCGCGGTGTCCGCCCCGCACGCCCTCGTCGTTGCCGACGTCCCGTTCGGCAGCTACGAGGCCTCTCCCGCCCAGGCGGTGGCGACGGGCGTCCGATTCCTCAAGGAGGGCCTCGCGCACGCGGTGAAGCTCGAGGGCGGCGCGTACTACGCGGACACGGTGCGGGCCATGGTCCAGGCGGGGATTCCGGTCATGGCGCACATCGGGTTCACCCCCCAGAGCGAGCACGCCCTCGGCGGCTACCGGGTGCAGGGCCGGGGCGAGGCCGCCGCGCGCCTCATCGAGGACGCCAGGGCCCTCGAGGCGGCCGGGGCGTTCTGCGTCCTGATGGAGATGGTCCCCGCGGACGCGGCCGCCGCCGTGGACGCCGCCGTCACGGTGCCGACCATCGGCATCGGCGCCGGCAGCGCCACGACCGGCCAGGTGCTCGTCTGGCAGGACATGGCGGGCCTGCGCGGGGGCCCGGGCACGCGCGTGGCCAAGTTCGTCAAGCAGTATGCGGACCTGCGGGGAACGCTCCTGGAGGCAGCGCGGGCGTACCGCGAGGACGTGCGCTCGGGCTCCTTCCCGGGTCCCGAGCACTCCTTCTGAGGACTCAGTCCCTGTCGCTCCAGCCGTCGCCGTCGGCGTCCGAGGGGTCCCACGCGCGGTTGCGCTCCTTGACCTTCTCGAGGGCCTTCTCCGCCTCCGCGCGCGTCTTGTAGGGCCCGATGAGCTGCGTCCAGTCGCTCTGGGCGTCTTCCTCTACCTCGTGCGTGCGGACGTTGTACCAGTACTCGACCATTTCCAGGCCCTTCCCGGGCCTCCGTCGATGAAGCCCCACGATGCGCTCGACTAGTACACTCACCCTATGCCTTCTACCCCCTCCACGGCACCTCTGGGCACGCTTGTCCGCGGCACCCTGAGCCCCGTCCGTCCCGTCCCGGCGTCGATCCCGCGGCCGGAGTACGCGTGGAAGAAGGCACCCGAGAAGTACACGGGCTCCAACGTGCTCACGCCCGAGCAGATCGAGAAGGTCCGGGCGGCCGGAAGGATCGCTGCCCAGGCCATCGTGGAGGTCGGCGCACACATCCGCCCCGGCGTGACCACGGACGAACTCGACCGCGTGGGCCACGAGTTCCTCCTCGACCACGGCGCCTATCCCTCGACCCTCGGCTACCGCGGCTTCCCGAAGTCGCTGTGCACGTCGGTCAACGAGGTCATCTGCCACGGAATCCCCGACTCGACCCTCCTGGCCGACGGGGACATCATCAACATCGACATCACCGCCTTCAAGGACGGCGTCCACGGGGACACGAACTTCACGTTCCTCGTCGGGGACGTGGACCAGGAGTCGAGGCTGCTCGTGGAGCGGACGCAGGAGTCCCTCCGCCGAGGCATCAAGGCCGTCGCCCCGGGCCGTGAGATCAACGTGATCGGCAGGGCCATCAGCGCCTATGCGAAGCGCTTCGGCTACGGGGTGGTGCGGGACTTCACCGGCCACGGCGTGGGCGAGGCCTTCCACTCCGGGCTCATCATCCCGCACTACGACGCCGCCCCCGCCTACGGCACCATCATGGAGCCGGGGATGGTGTTCACGATCGAGCCGATGCTGACGCTCGGCGGCATCGAGTGGGACATGTGGGAGGACGACTGGACCGTCGTCACCCGCGACCGGAAGCGCACCGCCCAGTTCGAGCACACCCTCGTCGTCACCGATTCCGGCGCCGAGGTCCTCACGGTTCCCTGAACCACCCCTCCCCCACACGACCCGCGAGAGGCAGGCCGCGCATGGCAAAGAGCGAGAAGAAGAAGAAGTCCCGGGCAACCGCGATCGGCATCGACATCGGCGGCACGGGCATCAAGGGGGGAATCGTCGACCTCGCCAAGGGCAAGCTCGTCGGGGACCGCATCCGTGTCGACACCCCGCAGCCCTCGACCCCGGAGGCCGTGGCCGCGGTCGTCGCCCAGATCGTCGACGAGCTCGGCGCCCGAGAGGGTGCGCCCGACGCCGACAGCCCGGTGGGCGTCGCCTTCCCCGCCATCATCCAGCACGGTGTGGCCCGCTCCGCCGCGAACGTGGACAAGTCGTGGATCGACTTCGAGGTGGACAAGGCCTTCACGAACAAGCTCGGCCGGCCCGTCGAGGTCGTCAACGACGCGGACGCCGCGGGGCTCGCCGAGGTGCGCTTCGGCGCGGGCAAGGGCGTCGATGGGACGGTCCTCGTGATCACCCTCGGCACCGGGATCGGGTCCGCGTTCGTGTTCGACGGGCGCCTCGTCCCCAATGCCGAGCTCGGCCACCTCGAGATCGACGGCCACGATGCGGAGACGAGGGCCTCCGCGGTGGCGCGGGAGCGGGACGGGCTCAGCTGGGAGGACTACTCCGTGCGGCTCCAGCGCTACTTCGAGCACGTCGAGTTCCTCTTCTCGCCCGAGCTGTTCATCGTGGGCGGCGGCATCTCCAAGCGCGCCGACGAGTACCTGCCGCTGCTGAAGCTGCGGACGCCGATCATCCCCGCCAAGCTCAAGAATGAGGCCGGCATCGTGGGGGCGGCGCTCCAGGTCGCGATCCACCACAAGCTCGCGAAGTAGGCCGACCCGCTGCTGCGGACGACGGCGAGGGGCCCCGGACAGTTCGTCCGGGGCCCCTCGCCGTGGTCGCCGCCGGGCGGCGGGCCTCAGCTCGCGGCCGACTCGGGTGTGCCCTCCCGCTCGGCGCGCAGCACGCTGATGGCGGCCTCGAAGTCGGCGAGCGACTCGAAGTCCTGGTAGACGCTCGCGAAGCGCAGGTAGGCCACCTGGTCGAGCCGCTTGAGCGGGCCGAGGATCGCGAGGCCGATCTCGTGGGCCCGGATCTCGGCCGAGCCCGCGGCCCGGATCGTCTCCTCCACCTCCTGGGCGAGGAGGGCGAGGTCGTCGTCCGTCACCGGGCGCCCCTGGCATGCCTTGCGCACGCCGTTGATGACCTTGGACCGGCTGAACGGCTCGCCGGCGCCGGAGCGCTTGAGCACGGTCAGGCTCGTGGTCTCGAGCGTCGTGAACCGCCGGCCGCACTCAGGGCACTGCCGGCGGCGCCGGATGGCCGAGCCGTCGTCCTGGAGACGGCTGTCGACGACGCGGGAATCGGGGTTGCGGCAGAACGGGCAGTACACGCAGTCCATCCTACTGAGCCGGGGACCGCCCCCACAAGGCATGACCACAACATGTAGTGTCACGGACACTACGTGTAGGGGCAGGAGATGAAGCGGCCGGGTGCAGAGCCCGCCCGTGCGGGAGAGGCGCGGCCCGCTGGCGTCAGGCGCCGGCGAACCTCGCATCGACCGCGTCCCCGTGGGCGGGGAGGTCCTCGGCGTCCGAGAGGCTGCGGATGTGCGCCGAGACGCCCTTGAGCGCCGCCTCGGAGTAGTCGACGACCTGGATCGCCCGCAGGAACGTCGTGACGTTCAGCCCGGACGAGAACGCCGCCGTGCCGGAGGTCGGCAGGACGTGGTTCGACCCGGCGCAGTAGTCCCCGAGGCTCACGGGGCTGTAGTCGCCGACGAACACCGCGCCGGCGTTGCGGATCCGGGCGGCGACGGCGGGCGCGTCCGCGGTCATGATCTCGAGGTGCTCGGCCGCATAGGCGTCACACACGGCGATGCCGGCCTCGAGGCCGTCGACGAGCACGACGCCGGACTGCTCGCCTGAGAGCGCTTCGACGACGCGGTCGCGGTGCTTGGTACGCTCGGCCAGGATGGCGAGCTGCTCGCGCACGCGCTCCGCGAGCTGGGGCGAGTCCGTGACGAGGACGCTGCCCGCGCGGGGATCGTGCTCTGCCTGGCTGATGAGGTCTGCCGCCACGAGCTCAGGGCGCGCGCCGGCGTCGGCCAGGATCGCGATCTCGGTGGGGCCCGCCTCGGCATCGATGCCCACGACGCCCTTGACGAGCCGCTTGGCTGTGGCCACGAAGATGTTGCCGGGCCCCGTCACGACGTCGGCCGGCTCGATCGCGGGAAGTGGTCCGCCGCCGTCGTGCGCGCCGTCGGCGCCCTCGGGGATCCCGTAGGCGAACGAGACGATCGCCTGTGCGCCGCCGATCGCGTAGACCTCGTCGATGCCCAGGAGGGCAGCCGCGGCGAGGATGGTGGGGTGGGGCAGGCCCCCGTTCTCCTTCTGCGGCGGGGAGGCGAGCGCGATCGAGCCGACGCCTGCGGCCTGGGCGGGCACCACGTTCATGACCACGCTCGAGGGGTAGACGGCGAGGCCGCCGGGGACGTACAGGCCCACGCGGCGCACGGGGACCCAGCGCTGGGTGACCGACGCGCCGTCGGCCGGGTGCACGGTGACGTCGGCGGGGACCTGGGCGGCCGCGAACGCCCGGGCGCGGGCGATCGACTCCTCCAGTGCGGCGCGCACACGGGGATCGAGCGCGGCGAGCGCGGCGGAGATAGCCTCGGCGGGCACCCGCGGGTGGCGCTGATCGACGCCGTCGAACTTCGCCGCGAGCTCGGTCAGGGCCGCGAAGCCCCGGGCCCGCACGTCGGCGATGATCCCGCGCACCGCCTGCTCCACGCCCGTGCCGTCCCCAGCCGCCAGGCGCGGGACCGCGGCCCGCAGCTCCGCGGATCCGAGGGCGTGTCCCCGCAGGTCGATGGTGCGGAAGGCGGGCGCGGCGGGCGTTGAGGCGGCGGAAGTCACCGCCCCAGTCTACCGGCGGCAACCGGGCGGCCCGGTGGCCTGCGGGCCCGTCCTCCGGGGCCCTGTCCCCCGGGCGGGGTCAGTCCCGGGGCGGGACCCACCACAGGGTGGTGAAGGCGAGCACCGCGAGGGCGACGACGGCGGGCCAGACCGCGAGGGCGCTGAGGGCCTGCAGCCCGAAGGCGGACTCGGCGACCGAGGGGCTGACGCCGCGCGACCCGAGCACGTGTCCGAGGCCCACACCGGTCCCCCAGGCGGCGAGTGTGCCCAGCGTGCTGCCCGCGAGGGCGGACAGGCCCCGGTTCGGCAGGCCCGTCCGGCGGCGGCCCACCGCAAGCGCGACCGTGACCACGAGTCCCGCGGCGAGGCCCAGGGCGCCGAACAGGAGGTCCCGCTCGTCCCAGGTCTCGTAGTCGGTCCCGGCGCCGTAGAAGAGCCCGCCGGGTGCCGCGACCACCCAGACGGTGCCCAGCACCAGGCCGCCCAGCAGGGGGAACACGCACCAGCGCACGAGCGAGACCCGCTCCCGCCGGTCGGCGCGCTGCGGGCCCTCCGCCGCCTCGGGCCGGACCGACTCCTCACTCATCCCGGGCGCCTCAGGCATCGAGGCACGCCGGGCCGAGGAGGACCTTGAGGTCTCCGAACAGGGCCGGGTTCGGGTTCACGCGCAGGTGCACGCCGAGGCGCATCACCTCGATGCTCCGCGTCCCCTGGAGCCTGAGCTGGACCTCGTTGTGGCCCGGATGCGTCTTGAGGACGTCCCCGAGCTGCGTCACGACCCGTTCGGTCGCCTTGTGCGTGGGCATGCTGATGACCACCGGACCGCCGGTGGCATCCGAGAGGTCCGGGACGGTGAGCTCCATGGCGTTGAGCGCCACGTTGCCGTCATCGCGGCGCTGGAGCCTGCCCTTGACCACGACGATGAGGTCCTCGGCGAGGATCGAGGAGATCGGGCCGTACACCTGGCCGAAGAACATGACCTCGATCGACGCACCCAGGTCCTCGATCTCGGCGCGCGCATAGGCGTTGCCGCTCGCCTTGGCGATGCGGCGGGACAGGGAGGTGATCATGCCGGCGATCGTCACGATCGAGCCGTCGGCCGGGCCCTCGTCCGCGATGAGGGCACTGATCCCCGTCTCGGCGTGCTGGGCGAGCACGCCCTCGAGGCCCTGGAGCGGGTGGTCGGACACGTAGAGGCCGAGCATGTCCCGCTCGAACGCGAGCTTGTCCTTCTTCTCCCATTCCGGGAGGTCGGGGATCTCGACGGCGAGGCCGGCCGCTCCGCCGCCCTCGGCGTCGCCGAAGGCGCTGAAGAGGTCGAACTGGTTGTTCGCCTCGTTGCGCTTGAGGGTGATGACGGCGTCCACCGCCTCCTCGTGGATCATGGCGAGGGAGCGGCGGGGGTGGCCGAGCGAGTCGAACGCCCCGGCCTTGATGAGGGATTCGATGGTGCGCTTGTTGCACACCACCGCGGGGACCTTGGTCAGGAAGTCGGAGAAGCCCGTGAAGGCACCCTTCTCCTCCCGCGCGGCGACCATGGAGTGGACCACGTTCGCGCCGACATTGCGGATCGCGCCCATGCCGAAGCGGATGTCCTTGCCCACCGGGGTGAAGTTCAGGGCGGACTCGTTCACATCGGGCGGCAGCACCGTGATGCCCATGTGGCGGCACTCGTTGAGGTACATGGCGCACTTGTCCTTGTCGTCGCCGACGCTCGTCAGCAGCGCCGCCATGTACTCCGCGGGGTAGTGCGCCTTGAGGTAGGCCGTCCAGTACGACACCACGCCGTACGCGGCCGAGTGGGCCTTGTTGAACGCGTAGTCCGAGAACGGCAGCAGGATGTCCCAGAGGGCCTTGACCGCGGCGTCGGAGTAGCCGCGCTCCCGCATGCCCCCGGAGAAGCCCGCGAACTGCTTGTCCAGCTCGGACTTCTTCTTCTTGCCCATGGCGCGGCGGAGGATATCGGCCTGGCCGAGCGAGTAGCCGGCGACCTTCTGCGCGATGGCCATGACCTGCTCCTGATAGACGATCAGGCCGAAGGTCGTGTCCAGGATCTCCCGCAGTGGCTCCTCGAGCTCGGGGTGGATCGGCGTGATCTCCTGCAGCCCGTTCTTGCGCAGCGCGTAGTTGGTGTGCGCGTTGGCGCCCATCGGGCCGGGGCGGTAGAGCGCGAGGACGGCGGAGATGTCCTCGAAGTTGTCCGGGCGCATGAGCTTCAGGAGCGAGCGCATCGGACCGCCGTCGAGCTGGAACACCCCGAGCGTGTCGCCGCGGGCCAGGAGCTCGTAGGAGGCGGCGTCGTCGAGCTCGAGGCGCTCGAGGTCGAGGTCGACGCCTTGGTTGGCCTTGATGTTGTCCAGGGCGTCCGTGATGATCGTGAGGTTCCTCAGGCCGAGGAAGTCCATCTTGATCAGGCCCAGGCCCTCGCAGGTCGGGTAGTCGAACTGCGTGATGACCTGGCCGTCCTGCTCGCGGCGCATGATCGGCACGATGTCGATCAGCGGGTGCGAGGACATGATGACGCCGGCGGCGTGGACGCCCCACTGGCGCTTGAGGCCCTCGAGGCCCGTGGCCGTCTCGAAGACGCGCTGCGCATCCGGGTCGGTGCGCAGCAGCTCGCGCATCTCCTCGGCCTCGCCGTAGCGCTTGGCCTCGGGGTTGTGGATGTCCGCGAGCGGCATGCCCTTGCCCATCACATCCGGCGGCATGGCCTTGGTGAGCCGCTCCCCCACCGAGAACGGGTACCCGAGGACGCGGGAGGAGTCCTTGAGGGCCTGCTTGGCCTTGATCGTGCCGTAGGTGACGATCATCGCGACGCGGTCGTCGCCGTACTTCTCGGTCACGTACTTGATGACCTCCGAGCGGCGGCGGTCGTCGAAGTCGACGTCGAAGTCGGGCATCGAGACGCGGTCCGGGTTGAGGAAGCGCTCGAAGATGAGGCCGTGGTCGAGCGGGTTCAGGTCGGTGATGCGCATCGCGTAGGCCGCCATCGAGCCCGCGCCGGAGCCGCGGCCGGGCCCGACGCGGATCCCGTTGTCCTTGGCCCAGTTGATGAAGTCCGCGACGACGAGGAAGTAGCCCGGGAAGCCCATCTGGGTGATGATCCCGATCTCGTACTCGGCCTGCTTCCGCACCGCGTCCGGGATGCCGCCCGGGAAGCGGTAGTGGAGGCCGCGCTCGACCTCCTTGACGAACCACGACTCCTCGTTCTCCCCCTCGGGGCAGGGGAAGCGGGGCATGTAGCTGGCCTTGGTGTTGAACTCGACGTTGCACCGCTCGGCGATGAGCAGCGTGTTGTCGCAGGCCTCGGGGTGGTCGCCGAAGATCGCGCGCATCTCGTCGGGGGACTTGAGGTAGAACTCGTCCGCGTCGAACTTGAAGCGCTTGGGGTCCGCGAGCGTCGAGCCCGACTGGACGCAGAGCAGCGCGGCGTGGCTGGAGGCGTCCTCTGCGTGGGTGTAGTGCAGGTCGTTCGTGGCCACGAGCGGCAGCCCGAGGTCCTTGGCGAGCCGGTACAGCTCCGCCTGGACGTTGCGCTCGATGTCGAGGCCGTGGTCCATGACCTCGCAGAAGAAGTTGTCCGCGCCGAAGATGTCGCGGAACTCCGACGCGGCCTCGCGGGCCTCCTGGTACAGGCCCAGGCGCAGCTTGGTCTGGACCTCGCCGGAGGGGCACCCGGTGGTGGCGATGATGCCCTTGCCGTAGGTCTGCAGGAGCTCGCGGTCCATGCGGGGCTTGTAGAGGTAGCCCTCGAGGGAGGCGAGCGAGGACATGCGGAAGAGGTTGTGCATCCCCTGGGTGTCCTCGGCCCACATCGTCATGTGGGTGTACGCGCCGGCGCCGGAGACGTCGTCCCGGCCGCCCTCGCCCCAGCGCACGCGGGTCTTGTCCCGGCGGGCCGTGCCCGGGGTGAGGTACGCCTCGACCCCGATGACCGGCTTGATCCCGGCGTCCGTGGCCTTCTTCCAGAAGTCGAACGCGCCGAACACGAACCCATGGTCCGTCGTGGCCAGCGCGTTCATGCCGAGTTCCTCGGCGTGGCTGAACAGGTCCCCGAGCCGCGCCGCGCCGTCGAGCATCGAGTACTCGGTGTGGTTGTGGAGATGGACGAACGAACCGCTGGAAGTCACCGACCCAGTCTAGGCGTCGGCGCCGGTGCCGCGGCGGAGGCACGACGGCGGTCTCCCCCGCCGGCGCGCCCGAGCCGCGCGCGCCGCGCGTCAGCTCAGATACGGCCCTCGCGCAGGACGTCGATCGCGTACTGCAGGTCCGCGGGGTACGGGCTCACGGCCTCGACGCGCTCGCCGGTCCTCGGGTGCGCGAAGGCGAGCCGGTATGCGTGCAGCCACTGGCGGGTCAGGCCGAGGTCCGCGGCGAGCCGGGGGTCGGCGCCGTACGTCAGGTCGCCGGCGCACGGGTGGTGCAGCGCGGCGAAGTGCACGCGGATCTGGTGGGTGCGGCCGGTCTCGAGGTGGACCTCGACGAGGCTGGCCCGGCCGAAGGCCTCGATCACCTCGTAGTGGGTCACGGAGGGGCGGCCGTCCTCGATGACCGCGAAGCGCCAGTCGTAGCCCGGATGGCGCCCGATGGGCGCGTCGATCGTGCCCTCCAGGGGGTCGGGGATCCCCTGGACCACGGCGTGGTAGACCTTTTCCACGGTCCGGTCCTTGAACGCCTGCTTGAGCGCGGTGTACGCGAGCTCCGTCTTGGCCACCACCATGGCCCCGGAGGTGCCGACGTCGAGCCGGTGCACGATGCCGGCCCGCTCGGGCGCGCCGGAGGTGGAGATCCTGAAGCCGGCGCCGGCGAGGCCTCCCACGACGGTCGGGCCCACCCACCCGGGCGAGGGATGCGCCGCGACGCCCACCGGCTTGTCCACGACCACGAAGTCCTCGTCGTCGATGAGGATCTCGAGTCCGTCCACCTTCTCCACCACCACTTCCAGAGGGTCCCGGGTCTTGGGCCGTTCGACGAGGAGTTCCTCTCCCGCGCCCAGCTTCGCCGACTTCGCCACGGCCTTCCCACCCGAGGAAACGTGTCCTTCGGCCAGGAGCGCGGCCGCCACGGACCGGGAGACGCCGAGGAGGGCGGCGAGCACGGCGTCGGCGCGGCCGCCCGCGAGTTCCTCGGGGACCACGTGCAGCTCAGCCACGGTCCGGCTCCGCGCCGTCGCCGGCCGACGTGCCCTCTGCGCCCGCTTGGGGGCCGCTGTTGTGACGCTGGCGTGTGCCGTCGGGCGAGCGCCCCATGAGCGTGAGCAGGCAGACCAGCGCGACGCCGCAGACGACGGCGGAGTCCGCCACGTTGAAGATGGCGAAGTGGGGCAGGGAGATGAAGTCGACCACGTGGCCCATGCCGAAGGAGGGCTCGCGGAACAGGCGGTCCGTGAGGTTGCCCAGGGCCCCTCCGAGGACGAGGCCCAGGGCCGCGCCCCACCACAGCGAGCGGACCCTGCGGGTGTAGACGATGATCCCGACGGCCACCACGGTCATGATGATCGTGAACACCCACGTGACGCCCTCGCCGATCGAGAAGGCTGCCCCCGAGTTGCGGATGTAGTACCACTGCAGGAGCGGCGGGAGGACTGGGATGCGCTGGCCCTCGACCATCGTGCTGGTCACCCACAGCTTGGTGAGCTGGTCCCCCGTGTAGGCGACGGCCGCGATGACGGCCAGGAGCACGACGGCGCGCCGTCGCCGCCGGAGCGGGACGGCGGGAACGTCTTCAGTAGTGTCCATGCTTCTTTCCGATGGCAGCGCGAAGCCGGCGCCCGCCGTAGGCGGCCGCCGGCCTCGATGGCTCACGCGGTGGATCAGACCTCGGCGCTGTCGGAGATCTCGGCCGTGGCGACCGATCCGCGCGACTCGAGGTCGCGCAGCTGGCCCTCGATGTAGGCCTTGAGACGGGAGCGGTAGTCGCGCTCGAAGCCACGGAGCTGCTCGACCTTGCGCTCGAGCACAGAGCGCTGCTGCTCGAGGGCTCCGAGGGTCTTGCGGGACTTCTCCTGGGCGTCGTTGACGAGGCTGCTCGCCTCGATCTGGGCCTCGGCGATGATCTTGTCGCGCTGATCCAGGCCGTCCTGCACGTGCTTGTCGTGCATCTGCTGCGCCATGGCGAGCAGGCCGGCAGCGGACTCGGCGACTGCGGCGCGGCCGTCTCCGGACGGGGCCTGGGCCTGAGGCGCCGGCGCGGCGGGAGCCGGGGCGACCTCCTTGGCAGGCTCGGGCTTGGGCTCCTCGCGCACCTCGGCAGGTGCCGGCTTCTCGGCGGCCTGGGGCGCTGCACCCTGCTTGCCGGAGAGCTCGGCCACCTTCTTGCGGAGCTCGTCGTTCTCCTGGTTGAGGCGGCGCAGCTCGATGACGATCTCATCAAGGAAGTCGTCGACTTCGTCCTGATCGTAGCCTTCGCGGAACTTGGTCGGCTGGAACCGCTTGTTGACAACGTCTTCTGGCGTCAGAGCCATCTGCTCACCTCATTGGTCTAATCGGTCAGGCAGCATCCGCCACCACGACTACCGTATCTTGAATTTGCTGGAGGATGTTCGGCACGCCGCCGCCGCGGCAGCGGGCGGGCACGAGCTGGGGACTGAAGGGGCGCCGCTAGGCCAGGCCTGCCACGATCGACATCGCGATGACGACAACGATGACGAGGACGATGAACGCCAGGTCGAGGCTCATCGCCCCGAGGCGGAGCGGCCTGAACCACCGCCGCGAGAGCTTCATGGGCGGGTCCGTCACCGTGTACACCGCGCTCGCAGCGACGAGCGCCGCGCCCCGCGGCCGCCAGGACCGCGCGAACGACTGCACCCAGTCGAACACGAGCCGGGCGACGAGCGCGATGAAGAAGAGCTCGAGCACGAGGTACAGGATGGCGAACAGGAAGCCCATGGCGATGCGTGGATCAGCTCTGGTTGAAGAATGAGGCCTGGTTGTCGGCGACCTTCTTGTCCTCGCCGAGGACCTCGATGGTCGAGGGCGAGAGCAGGAACACCTTGTTGGTGACGCGCTCGATGCTGCCGTGGAGCCCGAACACGAGGCCGGCGGAGAAGTCGACGAGGCGCTTGGCGTCGGCCTCGCCCATGTCCGTCACGTTCATGATGACCGGGATGCCCTCGCGGAAGCTCTCGCCGATGACCTTGGCGTCGTTGTACGAGCGCGGGTGGACGGTGGTGATCTGGCGGAGTCCGCCGTCTTCACGCACGGCGGCGGCACGCTTGATGGGAGTCACGGGAGCACGATACTCCTCCACCTCGGCCGGAGTCGCCTCGCGGGTGGCCAACGCCGTGCGGCGGTCCTCGCGCTCAGTGTGCACTGGCTGTTCCTCTTCCGTCCGTGCGTCATGGGCCTCGGTCTCGAACTGCTCTTCGCCGTCCGCCAGGCCGAGGTAGATCATCGTCTTGCGCAGAGCGCCAGCCATGCTCGACTCCTGTCCTCGGGCCGCTCTGGGTGCAAACGCGAAAGCCGGGCCACTCGGCCCAGAAGGACCCGACAGTGACGAAGCTACCCCACCGCTGGCCGGGGGCCGAGCACATCGGTGCCAATCCTCAGGTGTGTCGCACCCGCGGCGACGGCCGCCTCGAGGTCCTGGCTCATGCCCGCGGAGACCATCGTCGCTGCCGGGAACCGCTCCCTCACCCGTGCCGCGATGTCTGCGAGTCCGGCGAAGGCCTCTGCGGGGTCGGCCCCGAGCGGAGCCACTGCCATGACACCGGCGAGGCGGAGCCCCGGTGCGCCGTCGATGCGCGCGGCGAGCTCCAGGACGTCGGCGGGAAGCGCTCCCCCGCGCCCCGAGGCCGCCGGGTCAAGGTTGACCTGGATGAGGCAGGCCAGCTGGTCCTCGCGCCCCGCGGCTGCAACTGCCTTGGAGAGTGCGGCGACGAGCTGGGGGCGGTCCACGGAGTGCACCGCGTCGGCGTAGTGGGCCACGCTCTTGGCCTTGTTGGTCTGCAGCTGGCCGATGAAGTGCCAGCGCAGGCCGAGGTCGGCGAGTTCGGCGGCCTTCGCGGAGGCCTCCTGGTCCCTGTTCTCCCCCACGTCAGTCACGCCGAGCGCCGCGAGGAGCCGCACATCGGAGGCGGGGTGGAACTTGGTCACCACGATGAGCTGCGGCTCGTCCGCCCGTCCGGCCGCCTCGCAGGCCGCGCGGATGCGCTCCCGGACGCCGGCAAGCCGGGTGGCGAGCTCCTCGCGCCGTCCCCCGGCCTCAGGCATGGGACCAGACCAGGCCGGCAATCCGCCCGGCGCCGGGGGCGCGCCGGTGGGAGAAGAACTCCTCGTGCTCGTACGTGCACGCCTCCGCGTCGCGGTGGGCGGTCACGCCAGCCCGGGCGAGCTGGTCCCGCACCCCGGCGGGCAGGTCGAGGGCGGGCGTCCCCCAGCCGGTGGTCGCCGCAGTCCCGGGCACCGCGGCTGCGACCTCGTCGCGCATCTGCGCGGGGACCTCGTAGCACTGGCCGCAGATGCTGGGACCGAGCCAGGCCTCGAGCCGGTGCGCGCCGGCTTCCCGCAGCCGGGTGACCGCCGCGGGCACCACTTCGGCCACGAGGCCCGGGCGGCCCGCATGGACCGCGGCGAGGGCGGGACGCCCGTCGTCGAACTCGCCCACGAGGACCACCGGGACGCAGTCGGCCACCATCACGGCGAGGGGCTCGCCGTGCGAGAGGAGGGCGTCCGCGGTGGGCGCGGGACCGTCGCCCGCCCACGCGGTCTCCCGCCCGTGGACCTGGCTCATGTAGTGGAAGGAGGGGACCCCTGCGGCGGCGGCGAGCGCCGCGCGATGGCGGCGAACGCCGTCGTCGTCGCCGCCGACGTGGAACGCGAGGTTCCCCGCCGCGGCGCCGGTGAACGCGACGGTGACGCCGGGACGGACGTCCCGGCGCCACCAGAAGGGGCCTTCGGCCGGCGCGGCCGCAGCAGCGCCGCCGGTCACTTGAGGAAGTCGGGCACGTCGAGGTCGTCGTTGCGGTTGCCCGAGAGGTCCGGCTCGACGACGGCGGGGAGCTCGACGTCGAATCCGCCGTCCGCCGACATGCCCGGGCGGCTCTGGCTCCACTGGCTCAGGCCGGCGTGCGCGGGGGCGGGCTGGCTCGGACGGGGCGGGACCGGGGGCTGCGACGCGGCGCCGTGGCCGGCGGGCGCCGCCGGGGCCGACGGAGCGGCAGGGGCCTGTGCGGCCGCCGCCGCCTTGGTGTCCTCGAGCGACGGAGAGGTCGCGCGGACGTCGTCGAACCCGGCGGCGATGACGGTGACGCGCGCCTCGTCGCCGAGCGCGTCGTCGATCACCGCGCCGAAGATGATGTTCGCCTCGGGGTGGGCGACCTCCTGGACGAGGCGGGCGGCCTCGTTGATCTCGAACAGGCCCAGGTCGCTGCCGCCCTGGATCGAGAGCAGGACGCCGTGGGCGCCGTCGATGGACGCCTCGAGCAGGGGCGAGGCGATGGCGAGCTCGGCGGCCTTGACGGCGCGGTCCTCGCCGCGGGCGGAGCCGATGCCCATGAGGGCGGAACCAGCGCCCTGCATGACGGACTTCACGTCGGCGAAGTCGAGGTTGATGAGGCCGGGGGTCGTGATGAGGTCGGTGATGCCCTGGACGCCGGAGAGCAGGACCTGGTCCGCGGAGCGGAACGCGTCGAGGACGGAGACGTTGCGGTCGCTGATGGAGAGCAGGCGGTCGTTCGGGATGACGATGAGGGTGTCGACCTCGTCGCGCAGGGCCTCGATGCCGTTCTCCGCGCTCGTGGCACGGCGGCGGCCCTCGAAGGTGAACGGCCGGGTGACGACGCCGATGGTGAGCGCGCCCAGGCTGCGCGCGATCCGGGCCACGACGGGGGCGCCGCCGGTGCCGGTGCCGCCGCCCTCGCCCGCCGTGACGAAGACCATGTCGGCCCCGCGGAGGACCTCCTCGATCTCGTCGGCGTGGTCCTCGGCAGCCTGACGGCCGACCTCCGGGTTGGCGCCGGCGCCGAGCCCGCGGGTGAGCTCGCGGCCGACGTCCAGCTTGACGTCCGCGTCACTCATGAGCAGCGCCTGCGCGTCCGTGTTGATGGCGATGAATTCCACGCCTCGCAGACCGACTTCGATCATGCGGTTGACTGCGTTCACGCCACCGCCGCCAATGCCGACGACCTTGATGACGGCCAAGTAGTTCTGCGGTGCTGCCACGTTGAGTGTCCCTTGTTCGAAAGCCTGCTGGTTCTGCAAGAAGCCCGGAGTCCAAAACCTTAACCCTCAAGTTGAAGGTTATAGTTATGTCAAGTAGCTCTTAGGAAGACGGTAGGGGGCGGCCTGAGGGCGTGCAACGACCGCCTTGGCGTGTCGCGCCACGTCCTCGCGGACCGCAGGTCCATCTCACCCACTCCACTGTGCCACACGTGCGTCAGGCCCCCGGCCATCGGTTCCGTCATCGTGTCACCGGATGGCGCGGGGTGCTCACGTCGAAGACCTGGACCGGGGCCTGGCCCTTCTGCGGCGCCTGGCCGGCCTTCATGAGGGCGGCGAGCACCTTCGCCTTGAGCTCCCGGTCGTCGGCGTTGCCCCACACCACGCTCCGGCCATCCGCGAGCTTGAGCTGGACCGAGTCCGGAGACTGCGCCGAAGCTGTGGCCAACTGCGCCAGCACGTCGGCGGGCAGCGCGGCGAGCACGGCCGTCACCGCCTTGAAGACGGCCTGGCCCATGGGCATTGCCGAGCCGTCGATGACGGGCACGGCGTACTGCGAGGTGTCGCGCGCCTCGCCGAGGACCACTCCGTCGCCGTCGACGACGAGGAGCTTCTGGCCCTGCTTGACGAGCGCCACGGGCGCCCGTTCGACGACGTCGACCACGAGGGTCTCCGGGGGCACGGCACGGGCCCGGACCGACTTCACCTGGACGAACTGGCCGAGCAGCCGGCCCACCTCGTCCGTGCCCACGGTTGCGAGGGGCCTGCCGCGGACCGGCCCGAGGGCGTCCTCGACCTGCCGCGCCGTCAGCAGGTGCGTCCCCTGGACGGTGATCGATCGGACGGCGACGAGCGGGGTGAACAGCAGCACGGCGAACAGCCCCGCGACGAGCGCTGCCGCGATGGCGGCGCCGAGCAGGAGGCGCCGCCTGCGGCGCCGGCGCGGCGGCTCGGGGAAGGCGAGGACATCGGCGGACTCGTCCGGCGGCCCCTCCGCGCGCTTGGTGCGGCGCAGCTCGGCGAGCGGGGCCAGGTTGGAGAGCTTGGGCCGGGACCGTTTCCGGGCGGTCGGTGCCTCCTCCGCCGGCGCGCCGGTCTCCTCCGGCGTCACGTCCGCGCCCGCATCGCCGAGGACCTGGTCGCCGGCGTCCGGGCCGGGCTTGGCCGAGCCGAGCAGGGTGACCTTGGGCCCGCTGCGAACGGTGACCCTGGCCGACGACGGCGGGTGGCCGGCGTCGTGCGCGGTCCCGGACGAGGCGGGCGGAGCCGCCCGCTCGCGCGGGGGCGTCCCGCGGTCCCGGCCCGGACGCCCCGCCGCAGCGTCATCCCGTCCCGGCACGCGCGGAATCCGCGGGACCCGTCCGCTAGGAGCCATGGTTCGCCTCGGGCACGGAGGGACGGGCGCGCGCGGCGAGGGCCGCGAGGAGCGCCTCGCCCTGGGCCGTGACGTCCCCCGCGCCCACGGTGAGCACGATGTCCCCGGGGGCGGCGGCCGCGGCGAGCTCGTCGACCGCTGCCGCGGTGTCCGGGCCGTACGCGCCCGCTGGGAGGTGCGCGGTGACGAGCTCGCTCGTCACCCCGGGGATCGGGTCCTCCCGTGCAGGGTAGATGTCCATGACCCGCACCGTATCCGCGGCGGACAGCGCCTCGGCGAACTGCGCCCCGAACTCCCGGGTGCGGGAGAAGAGGTGCGGCTGGAAGAGCACGTGGACCCGGTGGCCGCCGGCGACGGCCCGGGCCGCGGCGAGGGCCGCGCGCACCTCGGTGGGGTGGTGGGCGTAGTCGTCGAAGACCCGCACTCCCCCGGCCTCCCCCTTGAGTTCGAAACGCCGGGCGGCGCCGGCGAAGTCGGCCAGCGATGCAGAGGCGCGGGCGGGGTCGGCGCCGGCGTCGACGGCGGCAGCGAACGCCCCGGTCGCGTTGAGAGCGTTGTGCAGGCCGGGGACGCGCAGGGGCAGCGGGTGGACCCGTCCGTCCCAGCGGACCTCGGAGCCCGCCGGATCGAAGGACAGCCGCACGTCGGCGTCCTCCCCCGTGCCGTAGAGGAGCACCCGTGGCGCGCCCTCGCGGGACCGCAGGCGCTCGGCGACGGAGCGTGCGCCGGGATCGTCGGCGCAGGCCAGCACGAGCCCGTGCGCGGGCACGAGTGCGGCGAAGGCGTCGAAGGCCGCATGCACGGCCTCGGCCGTGCCGTAGTGGTCGAGGTGGTCGGCCTCGACATTGGTGATGATCTCGGTCGCTGGCCGGTAGTTGAGGAAGGACTCGTCCGACTCGTCGGCCTCGGCGACGAAGACCGCATCCCGGCCCGCCGCGCCGTTCACGCCGAGCGCGGGGACGTTGGCGCCGATCGCGAAGCTGGGGTCGAGCCCGGCGCCCCGGAGCATCCAGGTGGCCATCGACGTGGTGGTGGTCTTGCCGTGGGTGCCCGCGATGGCGATGACCTGGTCCGAGCCCATCGCCGCGGCGAGCGCCTCGGAGCGGTGCAGGACGCGCAGCCCCCGCGCCGCGGCCTCGGCGAGCTCGGGGTTGTCCGGCCGGATCGCCGAACCACGCACCACCGTGTCCGCGTCCTGCAGGTTGGCCGCATCGTAGCCGACGGCGATCCGCGCTCCGAGCGCGGCGAGGTCGCGCATGACGGGCAGGTCCTTCGCATCCGAGCCGCTCACCGCGACCCCGCGTCCGACCATCACGCGGGCGACGGCGGACATGCCGACGCCGCCGATGCCCACGAAGTGGACCTTGCCCAGAGAGCCGAGCTCCGGTGTGTGCTGCTCCGCGGCGCTCATGCGTGCGTTCCTTCCTGCAGTGCTGCGGCGGCGGCCTCGACCACCATGGCGGCCATCGTCCTGTCCGCGTCCCGGACGCCGAGCCGCGCTGCCCGGCGGGACATCTCGGCGAGCCGTGCGGGATCGGCGAGGAGGGGCAGGACCTGGTCCGCGAGCCACTCGGGCGTGAAGTCGGCGTCCTTGACCAGGAGCGCGGCGCCGGCCTGGACGAGGCCACGGGCGTTGAGTGCCTGTTCGCCGTTGCCGATGGGCAGGGGGACGAAGACTGCCGGGAGCCCGACGGCTGCGACCTCGCAGACGGTGCCGGCGCCTGACCGGCACAGGATCAGGTCCGCGGCGGCGTAGGCGGCCTCCATGGCGTCGATGAACTCGATCTGGCGGTAGCCCGGGGCGCTGAGCGGGGCACCGGAGGCATCCGTGAGCGTCTTCCCGCGCCCGGTGATGTGGAGCGTCTGCACCCCGGCGCGGTCCAGTGCCTCGAGCGAGGCCGCGACCGTGCGGTTGAGGCTCGCCGCGCCGAGCGAGCCGCCCGTGACCACGAGCGTGGTCTTCGCGGGGTCGAGGCCGAGATCGGCGCGTGCGGCGGCCCGGGCGGCCGCGCGGTCCAGCCCCGAGACCTCCCTGCGCATCGGCATGCCCACGGTGCGTGCGTGGCGCAGGCGGGTGTCGGGGAAGGCCTTGCCGACCCGGTGGGTGAGCAGGGCTCCGACGCGGTTGGCCAGCCCGGCGCGGGTGTTGGCCTCGTGGACGACGATCGGCACGCCGAGGCGGCGCGCCGCGAGGTACATGGGCGTGCACACGTAGCCGCCGACGCCGACGAGGACGTCGGCGCCGGCTCCGCGCAGGATGGCCTCGGACTGGCGCAGGGCCCGGGCGAACCGGCCGGGGAGGCGGAGGAGGTCGGCGCTCGGCCGGCGCGGGAACGGCACCCGGTCGATCACGGCGAGCTCGAATCCCGCCTCCGGGACGATGCGGCTCTCCATTCCGGCCGCCGTCCCGACGGCGAGGACCTTCGCCCCGGGAGCGGCCTCGAGGACCGCCCTCGCGATCGCCAGGAGCGGGCTGATGTGTCCGGCCGTTCCGCCGCCCGCGAGCACGACGGACGGTCCCGGTGCGGGAACGGGGGTCCCGGAGGGATCCTCATGGGGCATGACTAGGTGCTGGCCTTCCGCTGGGTGTGGTGCTGCGCCGTACTGCGCGACGGCGTGGGCACTGCTGCCGGGCGCGAGGCGGCCGGCTTCGCCGCGGCCCTGCCGGCCGTGGCAGGGACCTTGGCGGGCTTCACGCCGGGGCGGCGGCCCGCGGAGGCCGCCGGTGCGCGGCCGCCGCCTTGCGCGGCCGTGCGGCGGGGTCGCCGGACCCGCACGGGGCGCATGTCCTCGCGGGCCAGGGACAACACTACGCCGATCGCGCAGAGACAGCTCACGAGGGCCGACCCCCCGGAGGAGATGAACGGCAGCGGCACGCCGATCACCGGGGCGATCCCCGTGACCATCGCCATGTTGATGGCGGCCTGGCCGAGGATCCAGGCCATGATGGTCCCGCCGAGGATCCGTGGGAACAGCTCCTTCTGCCGGGAGACGACGCGGAAGACCGCGACGGCCAGGACGGCGAAGAGGGCGAGGACGAGGAGCGTGCCGAAGAGCCCGAGCTCCTCTCCGAGCACCGCGAAGATGAAGTCGTTGTGCGCCTCGGGGATCCAGCTGTACTTCTGCCGGCTCTGTCCGAGTCCGACGCCGAGCCAGCCGCCCGAGGCGAGCCCCTGCAGGCCGTTCTGCACTTGGTAGCCGAAGTCGCCGCCGTCCGCCTTGCAGAAGTCGGGCTCCTGCCCGACCCAGTTGTAGATGCGGCACATGCGGTTGGGGCTCGTGACGGCGAGGCCGATCGCGCCGACCGCCAGCAGGACGCCGGACGCCACGAAGAGCTTGGTGGGCACCCCGGCGTAGAACAGGGCGGCGACCACCACGAGCAGGATGATCAGCGTGGTGCCGAGGTCGTGGCCCCAGATGACGAGGCCGGCCACGCCGAGGCCCACGGGAGCGACGGGGACGAGGGCGTGGCCCCAGTGGTCGAGCAGGTCCGCCTTCTTGTTCAGGATCGTGGCCATCCAGAGGGCGAGCAGGAGCTTGGCGAACTCCGAGGGCTGGAGGCTGAAGCCGGCGATGTCGATCCAGTTGCGGTTTCCGAGGACGCGCCGGCCGATGAGCTGGACGAGCATGAGCAGCACGATGGTCGCGCCGATCCCCGGCCAGGCGAGCCGTTTGAGCCACCGCACGTTGATGCGCGAGAGGACGAACATCCCGACGAGGCCCACGAGGCCGAACAGGGCCTGCTTCAGGGCCGCGGTGTAGGGGCTCTCCCCCGCGGCGATGCTCTCGACGCTCGAGGCCGAGAGCACCATCATGATGCCGATCGCCGTCAGCGCGAGGGTGGCGCCGAGGATGAGGAAGTAGCTGGTGCCGCTGCTGGCCGAGTCCGGCCGCGCGATCCGCCGCCAGAGGGCGAGCGGTGCTCGCAGGAACCGTGCGGGGGTCCGCTGCTCCTGGGCTGGGCTCGCCATCTGCTACTCCTCGGTCGTCTCTCCCCGGTCCCTGCCGGATCCGGCCGCTTCCCGGGCGAGCAAGTGCACCGCCTCGACGAAGGCCGTCCCGCGATGGGCGTACGAGTCGAACTGGTCCATGGATGCCGCGGCGGGCGCCATGAGGACGGTGTCCCCCGGCTCCGAATGCTCGGCGGCGAGCCGGACGGCCGAGGCCATCACATCGCTCCCCGTCGGGGCGGCTCCGGCGGACTGGTCCCCACCAGTCTGGCCCGGTTCGACGCGGTACACGGGGACATTCTGTGCGTGTCGCGCGAGCGCCCCAGCGAGCTCTGAGCTGTCCTGCCCAATCAGCACGACCGCGCGGAGCCGCGGCGCCTGCTCGGCGACGAGCTGGTCGTACGCCACGCCCTTGGCCAGGCCGCCGGCGATCCAGACGACGTGCTCGAACGCGGACAGCGAGGCCGCCGCCGCGTGCGGATTGGTGGCCTTGGAGTCGTTGATCCAGGCCACGCCGCCGATGTCCGCGACGGGCTGGATCCGGTGGTCGCCGGGCAGGTAGGCCTGCAGGCCCGCCTTCACGGCGGCGGGCTCGACGCCGTACGCGCGCACGAGCGCCGCGGCGGCGAGCGCGTTGGCCACCATGTGCCTGGGGGCGACGGGCCCGAGGTCCATGAGCGAGCCCAGTTCGGCGGCGTGGTCGCGGCGGTCCTCGATGAAGGCCCGGTCGACGAGGAGGCCCTCGACGACGCCGAGCATGCTCACGGAGGGCGTGCGCGTCGTGAAGCCGATCGCGCGGCAGCCCTCGACGACGTCGGCCTCCTCGACCATGCGCTCGGTCTCGATCTGCTCCGCGTTGTAGATGCAGGCCTTCTGCGTGTTCTCGTAGACCTTCGCCTTGTCGGCGAGGTAGGCCTCGTAGGAGCCGTGCCAGTCGACGTGGTCCTCGGCTACGTTCAGGACCACCGAGGCCACGGGAGAGAGGGAGCTCGCCCAGTGCAGCTGGAAGCTCGAGAGCTCGACGGCGAAGACGTCGTACTCGACCGGCTCCCGGAGGGCGTCCAGGATCGGCGTGCCGACGTTGCCGACGGCGACGGCTGTCAGCCCGGCCGCGCGCAGCATCGACTCCGTCATGCCGACCGTGGTCGTCTTGCCGTTCGTCCCGGTGATCGCGAGCCAGTCGGCCGTCTTCTTGCCGCGCCGGGTCCGCACGCGCCAGGCGAGCTCGACGTCGCCCCAGACGGGGATGTCCCTGCGCTCGGCCTCGGCGAGCATCGCTTGGTCAGGCCGCCACCCCGGCGACGTCACGACGAGCTCGGGCCACTCGCCGTCGACCTTCGGAAGGCGTGCCACCGCGTCCGGCCCGAGGAGGACGTCCTCGGCACCGACGATCCGCAGCGTGTCCGCCTGGGCCTCCGCCCGCTCCGTGACGGAGGCGTCGACGACGACGACGCGCGCCCCGAGCTCGATGAGGGTGTCCGCGGCGGCGAAGCCCGAGACGCCGATGCCGGCCACGACGACGCGCAGCCCCGACCAGTCGGCGTCCCACGAGGTGAGGGATGCGAGCCGCTGTGCGGCAGGGGTCGATTCCGAGAACGATTTCACAGTCCAGCCACCCACTCTGCGTAGAAGACGGCCAGGCCTCCTGCGACGCAGAGCCCGGCGAGGATCCAGAACCGCACCACCACGGTCACCTCGGCCCAGCCCTTGAGCTCGAAGTGGTGCTGCAGCGGCGCCATCTTGAACAGCCGCTTGCCCTTGGTGGCCTTGAAGTAGCCCACCTGCAGGATGACCGAGAGCGTGATGAGCATGAACAGTCCGCCGATGATGATGAGCAGGAGCTCGGTGCGGGAGAGGATCGCGAAGCCGGCGACGGCCGCGCCGATCGCGAGCGATCCCGTGTCCCCCATGAAGATCTTGGCCGGCGACGTGTTCCACCAGAGGAATCCGACGAGGGCCGCGCTCATGATGGCGGCCAGCAGCGCGAGGTCGAGCGGGTCCCGGGTCTCGTAGCACACAGACCCGATCACGCGGGCCGAGCCGCAGGCCTGGTTGCTCTGCCAGATCCCGATGATCGTGTAGGCGCCGAACACCATGATCGAGGCACCCGCGGCGAGCCCGTCGAGGCCGTCGGTCAGGTTCACTCCGTTGCTGGCGGCCGTGACGATCAGGTTGGACCAGATCACGAACAGGATCGCCCCCAGGACGGTGCCGCCGAAGGCCAGGTCCAGCCACGGGATGTCCCGCAGGAACGAGATGTGCGTCGAGCCCGGGGTCAGGCCCCGGTGGTCCGGGAACTGCAGGACCAGCAGGGAGAACGCGATGCCCACGAGGCCCTGCCCGATGAGCTTGGCGCGGGCGCTGAGGCCGAGGCTGCGCTGCTTGGTGATCTTGATGAAGTCGTCGAGGAACCCGACGAGGCCCATGCCGACCATGAGGAACAGCAGCAGCGCAGCCGAGACCGTGGGGCTCGTGGCCGCCGGGTTCATGAGCCACGTGATCAGGTGGGTGAGGTAGTACGCCACGACCGAGGCGAGCACGAACACCGCGCCGCCCATGGTCGGGGTGCCGCGCTTGGTGTGGTGGGTGGTGGGGCCGTCGTCCCGGATGAACTGGCCGTACCCCCGCCGCACGAGCAGACGGATGAAGAGCGGGGTCCCCACGAGCCCGAAGAGCAGGGCGAGGCCGCCGCCGATCAGCAGTGCGATCACGTCAGCTCCGTTCCTGGATGTCCGCGGCGGCCTGCTGCTGCGGCAATGCTATCCGATCGCCCAGGGCGCCCAGGCCGACGCCGTTGGAGGACTTCACGAGGACGAGGTCGCCGGGGGCGAGCTCCTCCTCGAGCAGCGCGTAGGCGGCGTCGGCGTCCTCGACGAAGCTCGTCTCGTTGCCCCACGAGCCCTCGTTCACGGCCGAGACGTACAGCGGGCGGGCCTCGCGGCCGACCACGACGAGCCTGTCGATGTTCAGGCGCACGACGAGGGTGCCGACGGCGGTGTGCGCGGCGATCGACTCGTCTCCCAGTTCGAGCATGGCGCCCAGGACGGCCCACGTGCGCCGGCCCCGGCCGAGATCGGCGAGCGTCTGCAGCGCCGCGCGCATCGACTCGGGGTTGGCGTTGTAGGCATCGTTGATGACGGTCACGCCGTCCGCGCGCTCGGTGCGCTGCATGCGCCAGCGGCTCCCCGGACCCTGCGCCGAGAGGGACTCGGCGATCTGGGCGAGGGGGACGCCGGCAGCGTGGGCCGCCGCGGCGGCCGCGAGCAGGTTCCCCGTGTGGTGGGCGCCGATGAGGCGGCTGGCCACGTGGACGGGCGCCTGGGCGCCCACCGAGAGCTCGAACACCGGGGAGCCGCCGGCGTCGACCGACGCGCCGTGGGCGGCGACCACGGTCCCGCGCTCGGCGTAGGCGCCCGCAGCCTCGGGGTGGGCGGTGAAGAAGACCGGCTTCGCCCGGGTCCGGGATTCCATGGCCCGCACGCGCGGATCGTCGAGGTTGATGACGGCGGCGCCCTCGGGCGCGAGCGCCTCGAGCATCTCGCCCTTGGCCTTCGCGATGTTCTCGACGCCGCCGAACTCTCCGGCGTGGGCCGTCCCGACGATCAGCACCACCCCGATGTCGGGGCGGACCATCTGGGCGAGGTAGCGGATGTGGCCGATGCCGGTGGCGCCCATCTCGACCACGAGGTAGCGGGTGGTGAAGTCGGCACGGAAGACGGTGAGCGGCACGCCCACCTCGCCGTTGTAGGAGCCCTGCGGGGCCACGGTCGCGGCGGCCGTCGCCGAGCCGGCGGCGGTCGAACGGAAGATCCCGGCGAGCAGGTCCTTCGTCGTGGTCTTGCCGGCCGAGCCGGTGATCCCGACGACGGTGAACTCCTCGCCGCGCTCTGCGCGCACGGCGCGGATCCGGGCCACGGCTGCGGCGGCCAGGGCGCCCATGGCGAGCACCGCGTCGGGCACGACGACGCACGGGTAGAGGGCCCCGGCGTCGTCGGCGACCTCGCGCTCGCACAGCGCCAGGGTGGCGCCGGCGCGGAAGGCCGCGCCGACGAAGGCATGCCCGTCGGCGTGCTCGCCGGGCTTGGCCACGTAGAGGGAGCCGGGGCCGGCCTCCCGGGAGTCGGTCACGACCGTGGTGGGGACGATGGCAGGGTCTGCGAGGAGGCGCCCGCCCGTGATCTCGGCGATCTGCGCCGCTGTGAACTCAATCATTGCGCATCGGACTCTAGTGCGTCGGTGCCCGCAGAGGGGAATCCCGGGCCGGCCGGGGCCACCGGGCGGCCGTGCTCGGCGAGTGCCGCGCGCAGCTCGAGCCGGTCGTCGAGGGCGACGTTCACTCCCTTGACCTCCTGGTAGGCCTCGTGCCCGCGCCCGGCGACGAGGATCACATCGTCCTCCCCCGCCAGCGAGACGGCATGGCGGATGGCCTCGGCGCGCGGGGCGACCTCGTCGATGCGGCGCCCGAGGCCGTGCCCGGCGTCCTCCGCGCGCGCCCCGGCGAGCACGTCGGCCCGGATGGCTGCGGCGTCCTCGTCGTGCGGGTCGTCGTCGGTGACGACGACGACCTCGGCGCCGCGCGCGGCGACCGCGCCCATGATGGGGCGCTTGCCCTGGTCCCGCTGGCCGGTGGCGCCGAACACGACGATGAGGCGGCCTGCGCCCGCTGGGCGGACCGCGTCGAGGGCGCGCTCGAGGGCGTCGGGATTGTGCGCGAAGTCCACGACGGCGGCGGGGGCGGTGCCGATGAGCTGCATGCGCCCCGGCACTTCCACGGTGAAGGGGTCGGTGTCAAGGGCGCGCTGCAGCTCCTCGGCTGAGGCGCCCGCGGCGAGGACGAGCAACGTGGCCAGCGCGGCGTTGGCCACGTTGAAGCCGCCGGGAAGGCCCGAGCGAACGCGCAGCGCCGTGCCGTCGGCGTGGCGCAGCTCGAACGCAGTGCCCACCCCGGACCGCCGGGGATCCGCGACGGTCCAGTCCGCGGTGTCGGACCCGTCCGCGCCGCCGGCCTCGGTGCGCAGGGTGGTGACCGGGATCGGCGCCTCGGCCGCGAGGCGGCGCCCCCACACGTCGTCGACCGTCACGACTGCGCGGGCGGCCCGCTCCGGGGTGAAGAGCCGTGCCTTCGCCGCGTAGTAGTCCTCCATCGTGCCGTGGAGGTCGAGGTGGTCCTGCGTGAGGTTGGTGAAGCCGACGGCGTCGTAGCGGACCCCGTCGACGCGGCCGAACTCGATCGCGTGCGAGGAGACCTCCATGGAGGCGGCGCTCACGCCCTTCTCGCGCATGACTGCCAGGATCGCGTGGACCTCCGGCGACTCGGGCGTCGTGAGGCGGCTCGGGATCGGCTCTCCCCCGGCCGAGATCTCGATTGTCCCGATGAGCCCGGTGCGGTGGCCGAGGGCGCGCAGCAGGGCGTTGGCGAAGTACGTCGTGGTCGTCTTGCCGTTGGTGCCGGTAACGCCGAGCAGGGTCAGGCCCGCACCGCGGCCCGTGCCGTAGACGAGCGCCGCCGCGGCGCCCACGGCCGCGCGGGGGGCGTCCAGGACGAGGATGGGAACCTCGACCGACGTCTCCGAGAGCGCGAGCTGCTGCGCGCCGTCGGGGTCGGTGACGATGGCCACCGCGCCGGCGTCCACCACCTGGCGGGCGAAGTCGGCCCCGTGGCGCGTGGCGCCGGGCAGCGCGAAGTAGAGGTCGCCGGGGAGCACCGCTCGCGAGTCGAGGGTCACCCCGGTCACGGCAGGGCCGTCCTCGAGCCCCTCCTGCGGGAGGCCGAGGAGCGCCGCGATCTCGGCCAGCGGCACCGGGTCGACGTGTGCCGGGCGTATGGCCGGCTGCCTGTCCTGCTCTGTGCCCCCCGGGGAGGCACTCCTGCCCGTGGGCATGGGCTGCTCGCTCACGTTCACCTTCATCGATCGGGGTTCCAACTCTATAACGCCGGTTCCGGGCGCCGCCGTGGGGGGCGCCCGGAGTGGGCCATCGTCACGTGCTCACTTGGCGTACTGGGGCAGCTTGGCGGGGGTCCCGGTGGACGGCGGAACGCCGTACTTGTGGAGGGTCTGGCTCATGACGGAGCGGAACACGTCCGCGTTGCCGATGCCGAAGATGTCGCCCTTGGGCCGCTGGATCACGACGGCGACGATGTAGCGCGGGTCCTCCATCGGCGCCATGCCGATCAGCGAGGACGTCACGCCGTCGTACCCGGGGACCCCGTCCTCCCGGGGGGCCTCCGAGGTACCGGTCTTGGCGCCGACGCGGTAGCCGTCGATGGCCGCGGGCTTGACCTCGCCCTCGGTCACGTCGCTCTCGAGCATCTGCTGGACCTGCTGGGCAGTGGCCTTGCTGACCACCTGCGTCGGCGGGGACGTCTGCGGCGAGCTCGTGTGCCCGTTCTGGTCGACGTAGGCGTCGATGAGGCGCGGCTGGACCATGACGCCGTCATTGGCGATCGCCTGGTACGCGCGTACGGTCTGGAGCGTGGACTGGGTCACGCCCTGTCCGAAGAGGACCGTGTACTGCTGGCGGCCGTCCCACTCCTGCGGGGTGTGCAGGACCCCCAGCGCCTGCCCGGGAAGGCCGATATCCACCGGCTGGCCGATGCCGAACTTCGTGAACCAGTCGTAGCGCTGTTGCGGCGAGAGCGCCTTGCCCGCCATGACCGTCCCCGTGTTCATCGAGTAGCCGAGGATGCCCGCGAGCGTGCGCTGCTCGGTGCCGTGTGTGAAGGCATCGGCGAACGTCTGGCCGTCGACGGTGTAGGTGGGCGGGATCGTGTACTGCGAGAGGGGATTGGCCTTGCCCTCCTGGATGAGGGCCGCCATGGTGATCGTCTTCTCGACCGACCCAGGCTCGTAGGCGGCGGTGACGGCGCGCGCGCCGCGGTCCTTCGCGGCGGTCTTGCCCGGGTCGTTGGGGTCGACCGAGTTCGAATCGGCCATGGCGAGGATGTTGCCGCTCTTGGCGTCCATGACGATCGCGATGCCCCACTCGGCGCTGTACTTGTCCGTCTGCGTCTGGATGGCCTGCTGGGTGAAGTACTGCAGGTCCGAGTCGATCGTGAGCTTGACCGTCTTGCCGTCCTGCGCCGGCGTGAGCTTGTCGGTGGCGACCGGGATCCGGAGGCCGTCGGCCCCGATCTCGTACTCGCGGGAGCCGTCCTGGCCCTTGAGCACGCTGTCCTGGGTCTGCTCGAGGCCTGCGAGGGCGGTGCCGTCCGAGCCCACGAATCCGACGAGGTTGCCCCCAACGGCACCGTTCGGGTAGACGCGCTGGGTCACGCCCTCCGACAGGATGCCGGGGAAGCCGATGGCCATCACGCGCGCCTCGGTGTCCGGGGTCACGTCGCGCGCGACGTAGTTGAAGGGCTTGTCCCCGGTGATGGCGGCGGCCACGTCCGCGGCAGGCCTGCCCACGGCGTCTGCGAGCTGCTGGATCGCCTGGTCCCGGGTGATCGTGACGATCTTCTTGGTGCCGTCCCCCGCGTCGACGCGCTGCTCGAGCTCCGTGAAGTCCTTCGAGGAGGCGATGCGCTGGTCGACCGTGATGTTGTAGCGGACCACGCTCGAGGCCAGGACGGTTCCCTTGGAGTCGACGATCTGGCCGCGTTCGGCGGGGAGCACCGTCTTCTGGAGCCTCTTGCTCAGGGCCGCCTCCGCCAGGCCGCCCACGTCCATGCCCTGGACGAGCACGAGCCGGCCCCCGATGAGCAGGAGCAGGGCGAGCATGGCCGCGAGGCCGAGGCGGAGGCGGCTGGTGGCCCGGCGTGCGCGCCGGAGCGGGCCCTCGTCCGGTGTGCGCGGGCCGCCTCGCGCCTGCCTGCCCTGTGTGTCGGTGCTCTTCGCTGCCACGTGTGTCCCTACGCTTCCCGATCTCCCTGCTGCTGCGCTCGGCCGCACCGCGCCGCGCTGGCGTCAGGCCGGTGGGCCGCGGGGGCTACTGGCCCGGCGTCTTCTGCGCGGGAGCCGGGATGGACCCGCCGTGGAGGTCGGCCTTCGCGGCGGGCCTGTCCGCTGGCTTGGCGGCCGGAGCGGTCGAGGCCGTGGTGGCCGCGGCCCCGGGCGCGAGTGCGTCCTTGGTCGTCGCTGCCGGCGCGGCGGAGAGCTGGCCGGGAACGGCGGGCGTCGCGATCGTGGCACCCTGGGAGGCACCCTTCTCCGCCGCCTTGGCGTTGCCGGTCACCGCGAGCGTCTTCACGTCGATCTGGCCGTTGGACGTCGAGGCGACCATTCCATATTGTGCCGCCCGCGCAGCAAGATTCTGGGGAGCCTGGAAGTTCTGGACCTGCTGTGTCAGTTCCTGGTTCTGCTTCTGGAGGCCCAGCTGGTCATTGCGCAGCTGCACGAGCTGGTACTGCCCGGTCGAGACGGACACGTTGAGCACGAGCACGGCGAGGAGCGCCGCGGCGAGGACGCCGAGGCAGAAGATGGCGAACGGAGCACGACGGCGCGCGGGCGCCGTGCGGACGACCGACAGCGGTGCCCGGCGCGGAGCAGCGGACGGGGCATCCCGCCGGGGTGCCGCCGTCGTGAGGGCGGACGTCCCGGCCACCGCCGCCTTCCGCTGTGCTGCTGCGCTCATACTCCACTCCTTGCCCTGATGCGTTCGGCCGCGCGGAGGCGAGCCGAGGCGGCGCGGGGGTTCTCCGCGATCTCGGCTTCCGTCGGCACTTCTGTTCCTTTGGTGATGATCTTCAGTTCGGGGCGGTGCTCCTCGAGCTCCACGGGGAAGCCGGGGGGCGCCGTCGACCGGCTCCGGGACTGGAGTGCGGCCTTGACGATGCGGTCCTCGAGCGAGTGGTAGCTCATGACCACGATCCGGCCGCCGAGGGTAAGGGTGCCGATGGCGGCCGGGACGGCCCTCTCGAGCACGTCGAGCTCCTCGTTGACCTCGATCCGCAGCGCCTGGAATGTGCGCTTGGCGGGGTGGCCGCCGGTCCGCGCGGCCGCCGCGGGGACCACCGCACGGATGGCCTCGACGAGCTGGCCGGTGGTGGTGAACGGCTGCTTCTGGCGCTCGGCGACGATGTTCTTCGCGATCCGGCCCGCGAACTTCTCCTCGCCCCACGCGCGGATGATCCGGGTGAGGTCCTCGACGCTGTAGGTGTTGACCACGTCCGCCGCCGTCAGGCCGCGGCTCGTGTCCATGCGCATATCGAGCGGGGCGTCGTAGGAGTAGGCGAATCCGCGCTCGCGCTCGTCGAGCTGCATCGAGGAGACGCCGAGGTCCATGAGCACGCCGTCGGCGCCGGGCAGGCCGAGTTCTTCGAGCACCTCGGGGATCTCGTCGTAGACGGCGTGCACGAGCGTGGCCCGCTCCCCGAACGGGGCAAGGCGGGCGCCGGCGAGGGCGAGGGCCTGCTCGTCCCGGTCGATTCCCACCAGCGTCGCCGTCGGGAAGCGGGTCAGGATCGCCTCGCTGTGGCCGCCCATGCCGAGGGTCGCGTCGACCACCACGGGGGTGCGTCCCGCGGCGATGGCCGCCTCGACACCGCCGGACAGCAGGTTGACGCAGCGCTCGAGCAGCACGGGGACGTGGCGGTCGGATGTCGGCCGGTCCTGCTGGTCGTCGTTCGGCATGGTCCACTCCTCCCGTGCGCATGCATCTGGTGTGGAGCGGATGCTCCGGGGTGCCCGGCTGGTCCAGATCCCCCTCCGCGCCGGTCGGTCGCCTGGCTCCGGGGAAGGTGAGCCAGGAAACCTTGCGGGGCGGCTGGAGATCTCGGCCAGCCAGCGGGATCAGACGATCCCTGGTATCGCGTCGTCGTCAGTCTCCGAGAAGGCGGATTCCTTCTCGGACAGGTAGTCCTCCCACGCCTGGGCGTCCCAGATCTCCGCCCGGGTCCCCACGCCGATCACGGCCAGGTCCCGGTCCAGGCCTGCGTACTTGCGCAGGTTCTGGGGGATCGTCACGCGCCCCTGCTTGTCGGGCACCTCGTCGGAGGCCCCAGACAGAAAGACCCGGAGATAGTCACGCGACTGACGCGAGGAGATAGGGGCTTCCCGCATCTGCTCGTGGACCCTCTCGAATTCCTTCTGGCTGAAGACGTAGATGCAGCGCTCCTGGCCCCGGGTCAGAACCAGCCCCTCGGCCAGTTCGTCTCGGTACTTCGCCGGGAGGATGAGTCGCCCCTTCTCGTCCAGACGCGGCGAATAGGTACCGAGCAACACCGGCACCACCACCTGTCTGTGCGAGGCTGAACGTCCCTATCCGCCACTTCCCTCCAACATCCCCCACTTTACTCCACAGTCCTCCCCCGTCAATGCGACACGGCCCGCATGTCGCACCATCTGTACAAGGAACTCCCCCGGATTCATGCGGATCTCCGCGGTGGAGGCGAGGTGGAGGGAAAGGGCGGGACGGTGGAGCCCTGGGGCGCAGGCGGGGGCACGACGGCGGACGCTCGCCCTACGCCGTGCGGGCGTGGCCGCGCTTGTGGGCACGACGGGGAGGGAAGTGGAGGACGGGGAGAGAAGTGGAGGACGGGGAGCAGGGTGGAGGACGGGGAGCGAGGTGGAGGACCGGGAGGTCAGCGGAGCAAGCGCGCGTGCGGGCGCCCCAGGACACGACTGTGCCCCGGAACCGAAACGGTTCCGGGGCACAGTCAGGCCGTCAGGCGGTGCGTGGCGCTGGAGTCGCTGAGGCGCCTCGGCGAGGGGCCCGGCGCGCGGGCCGGGCGGGACGGATCAGCCTTCGTCCCTGCGCCGTTCTTCCCACTGGGCTTCGAGCTTGCGGAGGAACCCGCTGCTCGTCCGCTTCGAGCCGCCTGAGCGGAGGCGCCGGCCGGGCCGCCTGAGCGTGCCGTAGTAGACGCTCGCGCCCATGAGGAGGAAGCCGAGGACCCCCACGAAGATGTTCTGGATGCTCACTCCGACCAGGAGGACGAGGATGCCCGCGATGACGCCGAGGACCCCGAGCACAATGTGCTTGGTCGAGAACGTCTTGAGGGCATCGGCGCCCATGGAATCGGCGAACTTGGGGTCCTCTTCGTGGAGCTGCTTCTCAAGCTGCTCCAGCATCTTCTGTTCGTGCTCCGAGAGAGGCATGGCGACTCCTTCACGCATGCAGATGATGGACGGCCTCCATCATCTGCACCAACGCATTGAACCAGCCGCGGGTTCCCCTGACCGACGAGCCGCTGCGACCCGACCCCAGATGGACTTCCCAGCCGACTCAGTGCACCCAATATTTCGAGGTTCCTTAAGGATATGACGTCCGGGTAGGTTCCAAAAGGGACGCCCGGAGCGTCGCGGGTGCCGCTCACTCGCGCGGCGTCCGCCCGTCCCGCTGGGGGCCCGGACGTCGCTCCCCGAGGAGGCGTGCGGGCTGGACCATGCCGGAGCCGAACCGTTCCGAGACTCGGTCGAGGGCCTCCTCGGCGGTGCGCCAGTTGTCCTCGGTGCGGTCGAGGCTGAGCTGGCGCGGCGCGCCGGCCGACCGCGAGAGCCGCTCTCCCCGCAGGCCGATGAGCCGGACCGGCAGCGGGCGCGGCCCGAGGGCCGCCAGGAGCTGGCGCCCCGCGCTGTAGAGGTGCTGGGCGCTGTCGGTCGGCACCGTGAGGGTGTGCGACCGCGCGAGCGTCGAGAAGTCCGAGTACCGGAGCTTGAGCGCCACCGTGCCGGCGGCGACCCCCTGGCCCCTGAGGCGTCCGGCGACGCGGTGGGCGAGCCGCAGGAGCTCGGCGTGCAGCATGGCGTCGTCCGCGACGTCCACGGCGAAGGTCTCCTCCGCGCCGATGCTCTTCTCCTCACGGGTGGGCGTCACGACCCGTTCGTCGATGCCCCAGCTCAGGCGCTTGGCGTGCAGGCCGGTGGCGCCCAGCGAGCGCCTCAGCGTCGAGTCGGGCGTCTGCGCGAGGTCGCCGACGGTGTGGATCCCGAGACGGCCGAGGACCTCCTGCGTCTTGCCGCCGATTCCCCACAGGGCCCCCACCGGCAAGGAGTGCAGGAACGGCACCGTGTCCTCCGGGCGGACCACGAGCAGGCCGTCCGGCTTGGACCGGGTGGAGGCGATCTTGGCCACGAACTTCGTCGAGGCGACCCCGACCGACGCCGTGATGCCGAGTTCGGACCGGATGCGGGACTTGATCTGGGCCGCGATCTGCTCGGGCGATGCCCCCAGGCGCCGCACGGCTCCGGAGACGTCGAGGAAGGCCTCGTCGACGCTCAGCGGTTCGACGAGGTCAGTGAAGTCGGCGAAGAGCCGCATGAGCTGCCTGGACACCTCGTAGTAGAGGTGGTGCCGCGGCTCGACCACGATGGCGTCGGGGCAGCGCCGCAGCGCGATGAGCATCGGCATCGCACTGCTGATGCCGAAGGCGCGCGCCTCGTAGCTGGCGGACAGGACCACGGAGCGCTCGGCCGGGAATCCGACGATGACGCGGCGCCCGCGCAGTTCGGGCTGTTCGCGCTGCTCGACGGCGACGAAGAAGGCGTCCATGTCGACGTGCAGGATGCCACGGCGCCGCATCTGGCCCAGCGTCTCCCCGCCGGGGGCATCACCGTCCGTTCCCACCCGTCCATCGTAGGCGGGAGGGGCACCGCGCCGGCCCACTAGACTGGGCGGGACCTTGCAGCAAGAACGAAAGGCAACACCAGGCGCATGGCGAACATCACCGGGAGGATCCGACGGCTCGCAGGGGCCACCGTGCTCATGGCCACCGCATTCGCGGTGGCCGGCTGCGGGGGCCAGACAGGGAGCGCGGCGCAGAGCCCGGCTCCCGCGAGCTCAGCTGCCGCCACTGCCTCGCCGTCGCCGTCCTCGACGGTGAGCGGGCGCGCGTCCGCGTCGGCCTCGGCGGCGAACGCCACGGTGAGCGCCATCGCGCCGGGCTTCCCGTCGCAGACGCTTCCGCTCATGCCGGGCGCCACGGCGCTCGCGACGAGCTTCGACGCCTCGGCGTCACCCGCCGTCGCCTCCCTGGTTGCGGGCAGCAGCACGTCCTCGGCCTCCGAGATGCTGGACTATTACACGAAGACCCTCACCGGCGAGGGGTTCACCGCCGTTCCGGCCGCCAGCGCCTCGTCCAGCACCTCAGCATCGATGGCGGCGGCGGGGACCCTCGTGCGCGACTTCGTGCGCTCGAACGGCTCGGAGACGGCCACCGTCACCGTCGTCACCGCGAACAAGCAGGCGGTCGCGACCGTGGGCGTCTCCGTGGCGCCCTCGTCGCTGAAGTAGGCAGCGGAGAAGGGGACACGGTGAACGAGCAGCGAGCGGGTGCCGCCGCGGGAGTCGAGGCGGAGCAGGCCCGCTACCGGGAGGCCCTCGAGGCCGAGCTGCGCTCCTTCCTCGACCGCCAGCGGTCGGTGATGGCCGGGGTCTCCGCGGACGTCGATGCGCTCATGGACGCGATCTCCGGCCTGGTCTCGGGCGGCAAGCGCCTGCGGGCGCTGCTCGGCTACTGGGGGTGGCGCGGCGCCGGCGGGGCGGAGCTGGCCGGCGAGCCGGTGCGGGCGGGCGCCGCCCTCGAGCTCTTCCAGGCTGCTGCTCTGATCCACGACGACATCATCGACCGTTCGGCCACCCGCCGCGGTGCTCCGAGCGTGCACGAGCGGTTCACGGCGCTGCACGCCAGGTCCGGATGGGCGCTCGATGCGACCCGCTTCGGCCATGCTGCCGCCATCCTCACCGGCGACCTGTGCCTGTCCTTCAGCGAGGAGGCCTTCACCGCCGTCGGGCCGGCCGCGGGGATCGGCACCGCTGGCCGCCGCATCTTCAACACGATGAGGGCCGAGGTCATGGCCGGGCAGTACCTGGACATCCTCGAGGAGGTAGCCGGCCCCTCGCGCCCGCGGACAGAGGCCGTGGCCAGGGCAGGCACGGTGATCAGGTACAAGTCGGCGAAGTACTCCACCGAGCACCCGCTCGGCATCGGAGGCGCGCTCGCCGGAGCGGACGATGCCCTGCTGGCGGCGTACTCCGCCTTCTCGCTCCCGCTCGGCGAGGCGTTCCAGCTCCGCGACGACGTGCTCGGGGTGTTCGGGGATCCGCGCAGCACGGGCAAGCCCGCCGGGGACGACCTGCGCGAGGGAAAGCGGACGATGCTCGTGGCGCTCGCACTCGACGCGGCCGACGGCGCCGCGGCGGCAGAGCTCGAACGCGGCCTCGGTCGGGGCGACCTCGACCTCGACGAGGTCGGCAGGCTGCGGGACATCATCAGTTCCGCCGGGGCCCTCGAGGCCACGGAGCGGCTCATCGGCGCCCTGGCCGAGACGGCGTTCGGTGCGCTCGCGCGGCTCGACGTGGATCCCGTGGTCCGCACTGCCCTCGAGGCGCTCGGGCGGGCCGCGGTGCAGCGGGCTTCCTGAGGGACGCGTCAGGCCCCGGGCCCGCTCCGCCCGCGCGGAGAGGACCGGGGCCTGAACCCAGACAGGACGCCGAGGGGCCGGCTACCAGGCCAGAATCTGGGCGCGGCGCCGGATCTCGGTCTTGCGGCCCTCGCGGAGCGCATCGATGGGGCGGCCGCGGAGGGACTCGTCGGGCGTGAAGAGCCAGACGATCAGCTCCTCATCGCTGAAGCCCGCATCTGCCAGGACGGCAATCGTGCCCTTGAGGCTGTCCACCACGTGGTCCCCGTCGAGGAACAGCGCCGGGACGGAGCGGATCTTCCGTTCGCCCACGCGCGCGGCGACGAGAGCGCGCTCGTCAATCAGGCCATGCACCTTGGTGACCGGCAGCCCGAGCCGCTCCGCGACGTCCGGGAGGGGCAGCCATTCAGACACCAGGTTCTCGATATCACTCACGGCACCAGCGTGCCACGCTCCGGGCCGCTCCACCTAGTCGGCAGCGGCATGCCGGCCGGCCGAGGCCCGGCCGGACGCCGCCTTGTACCTTCCGGCGAATCATGAGAGATTCACATCGGTCACTTAAGTAACACCAGTCAAATCAATCACTCACGCAACATCACCGAATTTACAGCCGCCCTCACATCAGTGACACCACCCCGGCTCAAGGAGGTCGACCGATGAGCACGTCCGGAACCAGCGGGAGCGCTGCCGCCAAGCACAGCCTTCCCCTTGTCGCGGCGACGACGGCGGTCCTTCCCGCCGTCGCCCTGTCCTCGCTCGCGCTCGCCGCGCCCGCATCCGCTGCAGCCGCGGAGTCCGTCGCCCAGTCCGGAGCCCTGCCGGGTGCCGTCCCCCGCGCCGCCGCGCAGGCCGCCGTCGTGCCCGCCGCCGAGGTGCCCGCGATGGTCCCCAGCCGGCTCGCCCCGGCGAAGGCGGCACCGCCGCAGAGGTACACGGTGCGCGCCGGGGACACGGTCACGGCGATCGCCGGGCGGTTCGGGCTCAAGGTCGGCGACGTCCTGTCCCTGAACCACCTCACGCCCACCACGATCATCTATCCGGGCCAGCAGCTCAGGCTCACCGGCGGCCCAGCATCGCACGGCGCGCCCGCGTCGTCGTCCGCTTCGGCGAAGCCCGCCCAGGCGGCGAGCGCCGGCAGCTACACCATCCGTCCCGGCGACACGCTCTACGGGATCAGCGCCCGCCTGAAGGTGCCGCTCGGCAGCCTGCTGGCGGCCAACGGGCTCAGCCTCACGAGCATCATCTACGCGGGGCGAACCCTCAAGCTCCCGGCCGGGAAGGCCGAGCCCGCTGCCGCCATCACGCAGGCGTCCTCGGGCGCGCCCAAGCCGCTCGTGGGCGACACCTTCCTCGGCTTCAAGTACCCCGACGCCGTGGTCGCCTCCGCGAACGAGAACAAGCGCATCCTCAACGCCGCGCCGGTGCCGAGCAGGGTGGAGATGAAGCAGATCGTCGCCGACACAGCCCGGCGGATGGGCGTCGACCCCGCGCTCGCCCTTGCCATCGCCTACCAGGAGTCGGGGTTCAGCCAGCGTGCCGTCTCCCCCGCCAACGCCATCGGGACGATGCAGCTCGTGCCCACCTCGGGGCAGTGGGCCTCAGACCTCGTAGGCCGCAGGCTCAACCTGCTGGATCCCTACGACAACGCCACCGCCGGTATCGCGATCATCCGTGCCCTCGTGCGGACCAGCAAGGACGAGGACACCGCGATCGCCGGCTACTACCAGGGCCAGTACTCCGTGGCCAAGCACGGCATGTACAAGGACACCAAGCAGTATGTGGCGGCCATCAGGGCGCACCAGAAGACCTTCAGCTGAGCGCGGTGCCCCGCGGCCCGTCCGGGCCCGGGGCGCCTCGGGCGCCCGCCGCGGGCGAGCGCTTAGGATCGTGGGGTGAACGGAAAGCTGAGCGATGGGCTCGTCGGATCGCTCGTGGGCGGCCGGTACCGCGTTGCCGCGCGCCTCGCCATGGGCGGCATGGCCACGGTCTACCTCGCCACGGACACGAACCTCGACCGGGACGTCGCCCTCAAGGTCCTCCATCCCCATCTGAGCCAGGACCCGTCCTTCGCCGAGCGCCTCGAGCAGGAGGCCAAGGCCGCGGCCCGGCTCTCGCACCCCCACGTGGTCTCGGTCCTCGACCGCGGCCACGACGGGGACGTCTTCTACCTCGTGATGGAGTACGTGCCCGGCCGCAACCTGCGCCAGCTGCTCGACGAGCACGGGCTGCTGGCGCCGCGCCAGGCCCTCGCGCTCATCGACGCCGTGGTCGACGGGCTCGCGGCCGCGCATGCGGCCGGCCTCGTCCACCGCGACATCAAGCCCGAGAACGTGCTCCTCGGGGACTCCGGGCAGATCAAGGTCGCGGACTTCGGGCTCGCCAGGGCCGTCACGACCTCGACGACCAGCGGTGTCACGATGGGCACGGTCGCGTACATCGCCCCAGAGCTCGTCCAGCGCAGCGGGGGCGACGCGCGCAGCGACCTCTACTCGGTCGGGATCATGCTCTACGAGCTGCTCACCGGTCACCAGCCCTATCGGGGCGACCTGCCGGTGCAGGTTGCGATGCAGCACGCGACCCGCGACGTCCCTCCCCCATCCGACCTCGTCCCCGGCCTCTCCCCCGAGCTCGACGAGCTCGTCCAGTGGGCCTGCGCGCGGGACCCGGAGGACCGCCCCGTGGACGCCGAGGCGCTCCTCGGCGAGATCCGGCACATCCGCACCCATCTGAGCGACGCCCAGCTGGACCTGCACGCGGCGCAGACCCAGCACATCCCCGTCCCCGCACCCGGACACACCGAGATGCTCCCCGCCGGGCGCACGGAGGTGATCGCCTCTGCCCCCCAGCGCACGAGCGTCATCCCGGCAGCGCCGGCCCCGACGGCGCGCGAGCAGCGCCGGCACGACCGCGAGGCCGCACGCCGGTCCGCGGCCGCGGCGGCGACGCCGACGAGGACGCTGGGGCCCGGACGGTCGCGGCGCCGCGGAGCGGTGTGGGCCGCCGTCATCGTCGTCCTCGCGCTCGTCGCCGCGCTGGCCGGGTGGTTCTTCGGCGTGGGCCCCGGCGCCGCCGCCACGGTCCCACCGGTCAAGGACCTCACGGTGGACCAGGCGCGGCCGCTCTTCGACCGGGCGGGGCTCTCCTTCTCCACCCAGGATGTCTTCGACGACGCCGTCACGTCCGGGCTCATCGTCGACAGCACCCCGCCCCCGGGCACCCAGATCCGGAAGTTCCAGGGCGTGAGCGTGCTCGTCTCGAAGGGCCCGCAGCTCTTCCCCCTCGAGGACCTGCGGGGGAAGTCCCTCGACGACGCGAAGGCGGCCATCACCGCGGCGAAGAACACGGTCGGCGCGGTCAGGGAGGCCTACGACGACAGCGTGCCGGCGGGGATCGTCCTGGCCCAGGACCCGGGGTCCGGGACGCCCCTCCGCCACGGCTCCACCGTGGCGCTGACCGTGTCCAAGGGCCCCCAGCCCATCCCCGTGCCCCGCGTGGTGGGCATGCCGCAGTCCCAGGCCCTGGCCGCCCTCCGCGCCGCCGGACTGGACCCCCAGGTCTCCTCCGACGAGGTCAACGACAAGACGGTCCCGAAGGGGTCCGTGGCAGCCCAGGATCCCTCGCCCGGCGCGACCCTGACCAAGGGCGGCGCGGTCACCCTGACCATGTCCAAGGGCCCGAAGATGGTGCACGTCCCGAGCTTCGTGGGCAAGCAGGTGGGCGAGGCCACGGACGCGCTCAAGCAGCTCGGGTTCGACGTGCACGTGGAGAACATCCTCGGCGGGTTCTTCGGCACCGTCCGCGCCCAGGACCCGATGGACAAGGACGTGCCCGAGGGCAGCGTGGTCACCCTCACCGTCGTGTAGGGCGGCGGAACGACGCGAGGGGCGCCGGCCGCAGCCGACGCCCCTCGCGGGCGGGAGAGGCCGATCAGGCCCGCTTGGACAGCGCCCCGGCGACGAGGAAGGCCATCTCGAGCGACTGCATGTGGTTGAGCCGGGGGTCGCACACCGACTCGTACCGGTCTTCGAAGGCCGCCTCGTCGATCGGGTCGGAGCCGCCGAGGCACTCGGCGACGTCGTCGCCCGTCATCTCCATGTGCAGGCCGCCCGGGACGGTCCCGAGCGCCTGGTGGACGTCGAAGAAGCCGCGGACCTCGTCCACGACGTCGTCGAAGCGGCGGGTCTTGTAGCCATTGCGGCTCGTGACCGTGTTGCCGTGCATCGGGTCGGTGACCCACAGGACCTGGGCCCCGGACGCCGTGACCTTCTCGACCACAGGAGGCAGCTTCTCGCGGATGTTCTGCGCGCCCATCCTCGTGATGAACGTCAGCCGGCCGGGCTCGCGCTCGGGGTCGAGCCTGTCGATGAGCCGCAGGGCGTCGTCGCCCGTCGTCGACGGACCGAGCTTGACGCCGATCGGGTTGCGCACGCGGGAGAGGTAGTCCACGTGGGCGTGGTCGAGCTCCCGGGTCCGCTCGCCGATCCACAGGAAGTGCGCGGACGTGTCGTACGGCAGGCCCGTGCGGGAGTCGATGCGCGTGAGCGCCCGTTCGTAGTCCAGCAGCAGCGCCTCGTGGCTCGCGAAGAACTCGACGCGCTTGAGCGCCTCGAAGTCCGCCCCGCACGAGTCCATGAACTTGATGGCGCGGTCGATCTCGCGGGCGAGCGATTCGTAGCGGGCGTGGGCGGGGTTCTCCGTGAACCCCTTGTTCCACGTGTGCACGAGGCGCAGGTCGGCGAAGCCGCCCTGCGTGAAGGCGCGGATGAGGTTCAGGGTCGACGCCGACGTGTGGTAGGCCCGGAGCATCCGGTCGGCATCGTGGGCGCGCGACTCAGGCGTGAAGTCGTAGCCGTTGACGATGTCGCCGCGGTAGGCCGGGAGGGTCACGCCGTCCCGGGTCTCGGTATCGGAGGAGCGCGGCTTGGCGAACTGGCCGGCCATGCGGCCCATCTTGATCACGGGCAGCTGGGCGCCGTAGGTCAGCACCACCGCCATCTGCAGGATGGTCTTCACGCGCGCGCTGATCCGGTCCGCCGTCGCCGCCCCGAAGGTCTCGGCGCAGTCGCCGCCCTGAAGCAGGAAGGCCTCCCCGCGGGCCGCGGCCGCGAGGCGCTCGCGCAGGAGGTCCACCTCGCCGGCGAAGACGAGGGGAGGGAGGATCGACAGCTCCGCGATCGCCGCGCGGAAGACGTCCGGATCCGACCAGGAAGGCTGCTGCGAGATCGGCAGGGAGCGCCAGTTGTCGAGGCCCGGGTAGTCGGCGGCACCGCTCTGTGCAGTGCTCGTGAATCGGGCCGCGGGCGATACGGAGAGATCAGTCACGCCTCCAAGGCTAAGCCACCAGCCCGGTGCCGCGCTTATGCGTCGGCCGGAGGCTTCCCCGCCCGCTTCTGCGCCGCCTCGTGCGCCGCCTCCTGCGCCAGCCGGGCCTTGACGTCGGCGGCATACGCGTCGACGTACTCCTGCGCGGACAGCTGCTGGATCTGCCGCATGATCCGGGTGGTCACCTCGCGCTGGACGGCCCGGTCGTCGGCCCGGCCGTAGAACTCGGAGAAGTCCATCGGCTGGCCGATGATGATGCCGACCCGCCGGATCGAGGGGATGCGCTGGCCGATCGGCTGGACCTTCTCCGTGCCGATCATGGCCACCGGGAGCACCGGCACCTGCTTGACGAGCGCAAGCCGGGCCACGCCGACCTTGCCCCGGTACAGGCGTCCGTCGGGGCTCCGGGTCCCCTCCGGGTAGATGCCCAGCAGCCCCCCGCCCTCGAGGATCTGCGCCCCGGCCTCGAGGGAGGCAGCGGACGCCTCGCCGCCGGACCGGTCCATCGGCAGCTGGTTCGTGTAGCGGAAGAACGCCGCCGTCAGCCACCCCTTGAGGCCGCGGCCGGTGAAGTACTCCTGCTTCGCGAGGAACACCACCGGCCTGCGGACCATGAGGGGCAGGAAGATCGAGTCGGAGAACGAGAGGTGGTTCGAGGCGAGGATCGCCGCGCCACGGGCCGGGACGTTCGCGAGTCCCTTGGTCCACGGCCTGTACAGCACTTTGACGAGGGGGCCGATGAAGATCTGCTTGAGGATCCAGTAGACCACGCAGGTCCTTCCGCTGTGCGAGCGCGTTCAGGCTTCACTGTAGTGTCCCGCCGGGGACTCGGCGCAACAGGCTCCCGCCGGTGCATAATGCTTGCCATGGACCCTTCCACCGTCGGTGTCGCCCTGAGCCACGGTTTCACGGGCGGGCTCGGCGGGATCGCGCCGTGGGCTGATGCGCTCCGAGGCGCCGGGTTCCGCGTGGCCACCCCCCTCCTCCCCGGCCACGGGACCTCCATCGAGGACCTCGCCCGCAGGTCGTGGCACGAGTGGTACGACGCCTACGATGCCGCCTACCTCGAGCTCGCGAGCGAGTGCACGGCTGTGGTCGCCGCGGGCCTGTCGATGGGCGGCGCCCTCGCGCTGCGCCTTGCCGCGCACCGCCCTGTGGCCGCTGTCAGCGTGGTCAACCCCGGCCTCGTGATCGACGATCCGCGCTCGTACCTCTCCGGGGTCCTGCGGCATGTGATGCGGACGGTTCCCGGCATCCGCAACGACATCAAGCTCGCGGGCCAGGACGAGGGCGCCTACGAGGCGGTGCCGGTCGCCGCCGCGCACCAGCTCAAGCTCCTGTTCCGGGACACGGTCGCCTCCCTGCCGCGGGCCACCGCCCCGCTGCAGGTGTTCCGCTCGACCGTCGACAGGGTCGTCACGAGCGAGCGGAGCGTCGGCGCGATCGCCGCCCGCTACGGCGGCACAGACATCCGCATCGTCCGGCTCGCCAACAGCTACCACGTGGCGACTCTGGACCACGACGCGGAGACGATCTTCCGCGGCTCGGTCGCCTTCATCCGCGAGGCGGTCGACGCCGCCCGGTCGGCCCCCGCCGGCCGCATCAGCAGCGCCGGGGATGCGGCGTGAACGGGCGCCCTGACCCCGACCGCCACGACCCCGCGGCGGACGACGACGTCTGGCGCGACCTCGTGGCACGCCTCGGCGGCTCCGCGGAAGACCGCGCCGCCGGCCCCGCGCCGACCGAGCCCTCCGCCGCCGAGCGCGCCTCATCCTCGAGCCCGCTGCCGCGCCAGTCTCCGCCGCGCGACGACAGCCCCGCGGGCCCGGGCACGGGCGCGTCGGACCCCGGAGGCGTCGAGGACGACGCCGGCCCCGCCCGCTTCTCGCGGTACGACCCCCTCGGCATCGCTGCCCCTCGCGGCCGCGGGCCGGCCGGCGAGGAGCCCGAGGGGCTCCCGGGCGACTTCGTCCCCGACGAGCCCGCCCCGGTCCTGGCCGGGGCCGACCCCGTGGCGGTGCTCGCGTGGTGCGGCGCGCTCGGCGGCCCGGTGGCCCTGCTGGTGTGCGCGCTCGTGTGGCGCACCGTGCCGGGCTACGCGATCGTGCTGCTCGTTGCCGCCTTCATAGCGGGGGTCGGGACGCTCATCATGCGCCTGCCCCGCAGCAAGGATGACGACGGGGACGACGGCGCCCGCCTCTGACCTGCGGGCTCAGCGCGCCGCCCCGTGCGAGCGCAGGTGGACGCGCGAGAGGTCGGCGGCGCCGATGAGGCCGGCCTCGGGCCCGAGGGCCGCCCGCACGATCCTGGCCGGCGGGCGGAACCCCCGGCCTGTCAGGTTCCGCGCGAAGGCCCTCCGGGCCGGGGCAAGCAGGAGCTCCCCCGCGTCGCAGAGCCCGCCACCGACTGCGAAGGTCCCCGGGTCCAGCGCGGCGGCGAGGTTGGCGAGCCCCAGCCCCAGCCATTCGCCGACGTCCTCGATGAGCTCGCGCGAGGCCGCGTCCCCGGCCCGGGCCAGCTCGGTGACGATGGCGCCGGTGATCTGCTCCGGGTCGCCGTCGACGGCACGGAGGAGCTCCTGCGCCACGGGGGAGTTGGCGCGGGCGAGCTCGCGCGCCTCGCGTCCGAGCGCGTTGCCGGACGCGTACTGCTCCCAGCAGCCGCGGTTGCCGCATTCGCAGCGGTGTCCGCCGGGCATGATGATCTGGTGGCCGAACTCCCCCGCGACCCCATAGCGGCCGCGCTCGAGGTGGCCGGAGAGCACCATCGCCCCGCCGATGCCGGTGCCGAGGGTGATGCACACGAGCCGGCTCTCCTGGCGTCCGGCCCCGAAGCGCCACTCCGCCCAGGCAGCGGCATCGGCGTCGTTGGCGAGGTGCACGCGGCGGCGCAGGAGCGATTCGAGGTTGGCCCGCAGCGGCTCGTTGCGCCAAGCGAGGTGGGGGCTGAAGAGGACGGTCCCGCCGTCGAGGTCCATCCACCCTGCCGCGCCGATCCCCACGGAGGCGATCCGGTGCTCGACGCTGAGCTCGTCCACGAGCTCGGCGATGACACGCTCGACTTCGCGCGGCCGCGTGCCCGGGGTCGCCCGGCGGGCCCGCTGGAGGACGTGCCCGTCCGCGTCGACCACGCCCGCGGCGACCTTCGTGCCGCCGATGTCGATGCCGATCGCCAGGCCCCTCCGCCTCAGCCGCGGGTCGCGGGGCCGGAAGGTCGGGGCCAAGCGGGGTCTGCGCACGCTGGCCATTCTACTGGCGGCCCGGGACCCCGGACCGCTATTGTTACTGACCAGTAGCATCGTGCCGTGATCCAAGGCACACTCCGTGCAGTGCGCTTGGATATGGTTAAGCCGTCTCCCGCGCACCGGGAGGTACCGAAGGAGATATCGTGCGCGAAAAGTCCGTTCCGCCCCTCGTCCCCACCCCCGTCGCCAGGAACATCGCCGACTTCGTGATCGAGCAGGCCGAGAAGCCCTCGAACCCCGCCCTCTTCGCCCGGCGCGGTGCCACGGGCGCGTGGGAGGACGTGACGGCCAAGGAGTTCCGCGCCGAGGTGGAGCGGATTGCCAAGGGCCTGATCGCGGAGGGGGTGGCCCCCGGCGACCGGGTGGCCATCATGGCCCGCACCTGCTACGAGTGGAGCCTCGTCGACTTCGCGATCTGGTTCGCCGGCGCAGTGTCGGTGCCCATCTACGAAACCTCGTCCCCGAGCCAGATCGCGTGGAACCTCGGCAACTCGGGCGCCGTCGCCGCCTTCGGAGAGACCGCCCACCACGAGGACGCCATCCGCGCTGCCATCGACTCCGAGGACCTCACCGCGATGCGCCACGTCTGGCAGCTCTCCCCTGCAGGCCTCGGTGCCCTGGGCGCGGCCGGCGAGCGGGTCTCCGACGAGGAGCTCGAGGCGCGCCGCTCGGCCGCGACCCTCGAGTCGCTGGCCACCATCATCTACACCTCGGGCACCCTGGGCCGACCGAAGGGGTGCGAGCTGACCCATGGGAACTTCGTGGCGCTGTCGGAGAACGCCACGGCCGCGCTCGGAGAGGTCGTGGTGCCGGGCGCCAAGACCATCATGTTCCTGCCGCTCGCCCACGTGTTCGCCCGCTTCATCTCCGTCCTCGCCGTCGCCGCAGGCTGCCAGGTGGCGCACACCCCGGACATCAAGAACCTGCTGGCCGACCTGCAGGGCTTCGAGCCGAACTTCATCCTCGTGGTCCCGCGCGTGTTCGAGAAGGTCTACAACTCCGCGCTGACCAAGGCGGAGGACGGCGGCAAGGGCAAGATCTTCCACCGCGCGGCCGACATCGCGATCGCCTGGTCGAAGTCCCACGCCGACGGCGGGAGCCCCTCCCTCGGCCTGCGGCTGCAGCATGCGCTCTACGACGCGCTCGTCTACCGCAAGCTGCGTGCGGCCATGGGCGGCCACGTCAAGTACGCCGTCTCGGGGGGAGGCCCGCTCGGCGAGCGGCTCGGCCACTTCTTCCACGGCATCGGCCTCCGCGTCCTCGAGGGCTACGGCCTCACCGAGACCACCGCGCCGATCTGCGTCAACACCCCTTCGCTGGTGAAGATCGGCACCGTCGGCGCGCCCATCCCCGGGAACTCCGTCCGGATCGCGGACGACGGCGAGATCCTCGCCAAGGGCATCAGCGTCATGCGCGGCTACTACCGGCTCCCGGAGCTTCAGACCGAGACGTTCACGGACGGGTGGTTCCACACCGGGGACATCGGCGAGCTCGATGCCGACGGCTACCTGCGCATCACCGGCCGCAAGAAGGACATCATCGTTACGGCCGGCGGCAAGAACGTGGCCCCCGCCCACCTCGAGGACCAGATCCGCGCCGACGCGCTCGTGTCCCAGGTCGTCGTGGTCGGCGAGAACCGCCCCTTCATCGGGGCGCTCGTGACCCTCGACGAGGAGGCCCTGCCGGGCTGGCTCGAGCGGCAGGGGCTCCCCGCCGGGCTCTCCCTCGAGGACGCCACGTCCCACCCGGGCGTGCTCGCGCACGTGCAGTCGATCATCGACCGCGCCAACGAGAGCGTGTCGAAGGCGGAGGCGATCAAGTCCTTCCGGGTGGTGCCGACCGACTTCACCGAGTCCTCCGGCCACCTCACGCCCTCGCTCAAGGTCAAGCGGGCCCAGGTCATGGCCGACTTCGGCAGCTACGTCGAGGACATCTACTCGGCCCCCAAGCCGAGCGTCGTCTGACCGCCGCTCCCGCCAGCGCCGAGCGAGGCGGCCCCGGCATGTGCCGGGGCCGCCTCGCTGCGGTCAGTCGCCGGTGAGCTGGTCCACGACGAGTCCGGCGAGCTCGATCGCCGCCTCGCGCGTCGCGGGGGCCAGCTTGGCGAACTCGATCTGCGAGCCCTCGGCCAGGTGCCGGTCATGCGGGATGCGGACCACGTGGCCCACGCGGGTGCGGAAGTGGTCCTCGATCTCGTCCACGTTCACCCGCGTGCCGCTGCCGGCGGAGACGTTGACCACGACGATCGCCCTGCGCACCAGGTCGTCCCGCCCGTGGGCCTCGAGCCACGAGAGCGTCTCGGAGGCGAGCCTCGCCTCGTCGACGCTTCCGCCCGAGACGAGGACGACGGCGTCGGCCTTCTCCAGCGTCCCCTGCATGACGGAGTGGACCATCCCCGTGCCGGAATCGGTGAGCACGATCGAGTAGTAGCGGCCGAGGATGTCCGTGACGGCCCGGTAGTCCGCGTCGTTGAAGGCGTGGGCGACCATCGGGTCCGCGTCCGAGGCGAGGACGTCGAGCCGCGACCCCTCGCGGGCCGTGTAGTTGGACAGCTGGGCGAAGGAATTGACCTCGAAGCGGTCCTTGACGAGCTGGCGGGCGGTGTGGGACGCGCGCCCGGGGTTCCGGTCCGAGAGGGTTCCCCGGTCGGGATTCGCGTCCATCGCGATGACGCGGTCCTCGCGCAGGTCGGCGAGGGCCATGCCCAGCAGCGTCGTCACCGTCGTCTTGCCGACGCCGCCCTTGCGGGACAGGACGGGCACGTACCGCGTCTTCTCCCCCAGCCGCACGGCGATCCGGTGCTCGAGTGCCCGCTGCATCCGGACGGCGTCCGAGTCTCCGACGTTGACGTAGCCGAAGGTCGCGAAGTAGAGCCAGCGCCGCCAGCCGCCCACGGGGGGCGCGGGGCTCTTGGACACGAGGCGGTCCGAGGTGAGGGACGTGGCCGACTCGGGTCCCTCGGCGCGCGACCGGCGCTCGCTCACCGCCGGCGCGTCGTCGCCGGCGGCAGCCGCCTGTGCGGCCTCCGGGCCGAGCGGTGCGGAGCCGCGGGGCTGGTAGCCGACCTCGGCCGACGGGGCCGGCTGGACGGGGACCGCGGCGGGGTCGTCGGAGGCGGGGGCGACCGGGACGGACGCGGTCGCCGGTGCGCCCGCGAGCCATCCCGCGGGAGGCGCGGACGGGGCCGGCGGCACCGAGCCGAGGTCCAGCGGCACGGACAGGATCCCGAGCGTCCCCCGGGCAGCGGCCGGCTCCGAGGCGGGTTCGGGGGCCGCCGAGCCTGCCGCCTCCTCCCCCGCGCCGTCCTCGGCCGCCGGGGCGCCCTGGGTGGAATCCGGCTCGTCCTGGGATGGACCGCGCCGCGGTGCGGGCTTGGGCGTGCTGTCGCTCATGGCTCCCGTTCGCCTCGTAGGTGGGTGCGGACGGCGGCGGCGGACCGCCGCCGTCCTGGATCGCGCCCAGTCTAGCCGCCGCCCCGGCTCCGCCCTGCGGCAGAGACGGGGCGGCGGCCCGGATGCCCGGAACGCGGGCCGGCGGCTACTCGGCGCCGACCACGAGCAGGAGGTCTCCGCCCTGGACCTGCTCGACGCCGGAGACGACCACGCGGGCCACCTTGCCGGCGACCGGCGAGGTAATGGCGGCCTCCATCTTCATGGCCTCGATGGTCGCCACCGAATCGCCGGCCTGGACGAGGTCGCCCTCCTTCGCCGTGACGGTCACCGCGCCGGCGAACGGAGCGGCGACGTGGCCGGGGTTGGTCGCGTCGGCCTTCTCCGCCTGCTTGACGTTGCTCTGCACGGCCCGGTCGCGGACCGAGACCGGCCGGGACTGGCCGTTCAGCGTCGCGATGACCGTGCGCATGCCCTTCTCGTCGGGCTCCGAGATGGCCTCGAGCTGCGCGATGAGCCGCACGCCCTTCTCGAGCTCGATCACGTGCTCGTGGCCGCGCTGGAGGCCGTAGAGGTAGTCCCGCGTGTCGAGCACCGAGAGGTTGCCGTAGGCTTCCCGGTTCGCGAGGTAGTCCTTCGTCGGGCCGGGGAACAGCAGCCGGTTGAGCGTGGCCCGGCGCGTGGCCGAGTCGCCCGCCAAACCCGCCGAGTCCTCGGCCGAGAGCTTCTCCTCGCGCACCTTGACGGTCCGGCCCTGCAGGGCCTTCGTGCGGAAGGGCTCCGGCCAGCCGCCGGGCGGGTCACCGAGCTCGCCGCTGAGGAAGCCGATGACCGACTCGGGGATGTCGAACTTCTGCGGGTTCTGCCGGAACTCCTCGGGATCCGCGCCGAGCCCGACGAGGTGCAGCGCAAGGTCGCCGACCACCTTGGACGACGGCGTGACCTTGACCAGCCGGCCGAGGATCCGGTCCGCAGCCGCGTACATGTCCTCGATCGCCTCGAACCGCTCGGCCAGGCCGAGGGCCATGGCCTGCTGGCGCAGGTTGGAGAGCTGGCCGCCCGGGATCTCGTGGTGGTAGACGCGCCCGGTCGGGCCCGGAAGTCCCGACTCGAAGGGGGCGTAGACGCGGCGCACGGCCTCCCAGTAGGGCTCGAGCGCGCTGACCTTCTCCAGCGCCAGGCCCGTGTCGCGGGGGGTGTGGGCGAGTGCGGCCACGAGGGCCGACGCCGGGACCTGGCTGGTGGTGCCGGCCAGGGACGCCGAGGCGACGTCGACGGCGTCGACCCCGGCCTCGACCGCCGCGAGCAGCGTCGCGAGCTGGCCGCCCGCGGTGTCGTGCGTGTGCAGGTGGACGGGAAGGTCGAAGCGCTCCCGCAGGGCGCGCACGAGCTTCGCGGCCGCGGCCGGGCGCAGGAGGCCCGCCATGTCCTTGATCGCGAGGATGTGGGCGCCGGCGTCGACGATCTTCTGTGCGAGCCCGAGGTAGTAGTCGAGCGTGTACAGGTCCTCCGCGGGGTCGAGGAGGTCACCGGTGTAGCACAGCACCACCTCGGCCACCGCGGTCCCGGTCTCGCGGACGGCCTTGATGGCGGGGGCCATCTGGTTCACGTCGTTGAGCGCGTCGAAGATGCGGAAGATGTCGATGCCGGTGGCTGCGGCCTCCTTGACGAAGGCGGCCGTCACCTCCTCGGGGTACGGCGTGTACCCGACCGTGTTCCGGCCGCGCAGGAGCATCTGGAGGCAGATGTTCGGGATCGCCGCACGCAGGGCGGCAAGCCGCTGCCAGGGGTCCTCGCCGAGGAAGCGGAGTGCGACGTCGTACGTTGCCCCGCCCCAGGCCTCCACCGAGAGCAGCTCGGGCGTGAGCACCGAGACCGCGGGGCCGGCCGCGACGAGGTCCCGGGTACGCACGCGCGTCGCCAGCAGCGACTGGTGGGCGTCGCGGAAGGTCGTGTCCGTCACGGCGACCGCGTTCTGCTCGCGCAGGGCCTTCGCGAAGCCCTCCGGGCCGAGCTCGAGCAGCTTCTGGCGGGATCCGGCCGGCGCGTCGGCCAGGTCGACCTTCGGGAGCTTCTCCTGCGGATCCGCGTGGACCTTGAGCTCGCCGTTGGGCTTGTTCACGGTCACGTCGGCGAGCCAGGTGAGCAGCCTGGTCCCCCGGTCGGCGGACGAGCGTGCCTTCAGCAGCTCCGGGCGCTCGTCGATGAACGAGGTAGCGACGTTGCCGGCGACGAAGTCCTCGTCGTCGAGGACAGCCTGGAGGAAGGGGATGTTCGTGGAGACGCCGCGGATGCGGAACTCGGCCAGGGCGCGACGGGCGCGCTTGACCGCGGTCGCGTAGTCGCGGCCGCGGCACGTGAGCTTGACGAGCATCGAGTCGAAGTGCGGGCTGATCTCCGCGCCCTGGTAGATCGTGCCGCCGTCGAGGCGCACGCCCGCGCCGCCGGCGGAGCGGTAGCCGGTGATCTTGCCGACGTCCGGGCGGAAGCCGTTGGCCGGGTCCTCGGTGGTGATGCGGCACTGGAGCGCCGCGCCCTTGAGGTGGATCCGGTCCTGGGTGAGCCCGAGGTCCTCGAGCGTCTCGCCGGAGGCGATGCGCAGCTGCGCCTGGACGAGGTCGACGTCGGTCACCTCCTCGGTGACCGTGTGCTCGACCTGGATGCGGGGGTTCATCTCGATGAAGACGTGCTGGCCGGCGCGCTCGCCGACCGTGTCGACGAGGAACTCCACGGTGCCGGCGTTGACGTAGCCGAGGGCCTTGGCGAACTTGATGGCGTCCGCGTAGAGGGCCTGGCGGATCGACTCGTCGAGCTGCGGGGCCGGGGCGATCTCGATGACCTTCTGGTGCCTGCGCTGCAGCGAGCAGTCGCGCTCGAACAGGTGCACGACGTTGCCCTCGCCGTCCGCGAGGACCTGGACCTCGATGTGGCGCGGGCGCAGCACGGCCTGCTCGAGGAACACGGTCGGGTCACCGAACGCGGCGTCGGCCTCGCGCATCGCGGCGTTCAGCGACTCCGGCAGGGCCTCGCGCGTGTCGACGCGGCGCATGCCGCGGCCGCCGCCGCCGGCGACGGCCTTGACGAAGATCGGGAAGCCGATCTCATCCGCGGCCGCGAGGAGCTCGTCCGCGTCCGAGCTGGGCGCGGAGGACTTGAGCACGGGGATGCCTGCCTTGCGCGCCGCCTGCAGGGCGTGGACTTTGTGGCCGGCCAGTTCGAGGACATCGGCCGGGGGGCCGACGAAGGTGATGCCGGCGGCTGCGGCCGCGCGCGCCAGCTCCGGGTTCTCGGAGAGGAAGCCGTAGCCGGGGTAGATGGCATCCGCACCGGCCTCCTTGGCGACCCGGACGATCTCGTCCACATCGAGATAGGCCCGGACCGGATGGCCCTCCTCGCCAATGAGGTAGGCCTCGTCCGCCTTCTGCCGGTGGATCGAGTTGCGGTCTTCGTGGGGGAACACGGCAACCGTCTTGGCACCGAGCTCGTAGCCCGCCCGGAACGCGCGGATGGCGATTTCACCGCGGTTCGCTACCAGAATCTTGGAGAACATGGGACTCCTGTTGTCGCAACGCAGGACTTGTCTAGGTGGTGCCTAGTGTCTATGCCAGCAAAGTAGCAGGGCAATGTGCTGTGTCTTGAATCACGGATGTAACGTCTCGCCACGTGGACGCGGCGCGGGGGCAGTCGGTTCCCCGGGCCGTGGCGTGGCCCGGGCGGCCGCCTGCTTCCCTTTAGGATGGAACGGTCGGCCAGCGGATAGATAGTGGATTCTCACGTGCAAGTAGTCAGCATCAGCAGCCTGAAGGGCGGGGTCGGGAAGACCTCGGTGACAACGGGGCTTGCGTCAGCCGCCCTCGCGGCCGGGATCCCCACTCTCGTGGTCGACCTCGACCCGCATGCTGACGCGTCGACCGCACTCGGCGTGAACCCGGACCGGGAGCTCGAGGTGGGGCGGCTGCTCAAGTCCCCCAAGCGGGTCTTCCTCGAGGACAACGTCGTGGCGAGCCCCTGGGTGCGGCGCGCCGCCGCGCTGAACGGCCAGCAGAACCGGGTGCTCAACGTGGCCTACGGCGGTTCGCTGAGCGGCATCTACGACCGGCCCGACCTGGGCCGGCGGGACCTGCGCCGCCTCACCACGGTCCTCCACGGCCTGGAGGGCTATGGCCTGGTCCTCATCGACTGCCCGCCCTCGCTCAACGGCCTCACCCGCATGGCGTGGGCCGCGAGCAACCGCGTGCTCCTCGTCGCCGAGCCCGGCCTGTTCTCGGTGGCCGGCACCGAGCGGACGCTGCGCGCCATCCAGCTCTTCAGGCAGGAGTACGCCCCCAAGCTCTCCCCCGCCGGCATCGTCGCCAACCGAGTCCGCCCCTCCTCCACCGAGCACGCCTACCGGCTCGAGGAGATGAAGCAGATGTTCGGTCCGCTCCTGCTGGACCCGCAGATTCCCGAGGTGGCGAACTGGCAGCAGATCCAGGGCGCCGCCCATGCGGTGCACCACTGGCCCGGCGAGGCCGCCCGCGGCACGGCCGCGCTGTACGACGAGCTGCTCGGCTCGGTCGTGAAGCAGGGGCGGGAACTCCGCCCCCGCGTCGCGCGCTAGCTCCGCTGAACGCTCCGACAGACGTCGAGGGGCCGCCACCCGTAGGTGGCGGCCCCTCTGCGTCGGTGCGCGGGCGGAGCGCTGCTCCTGCTGCCCCGGCGGCTCAGCCTGTCCTGCGCGCCGCGCGGCGCTTGCTCAGCTCGTCCCCGGGAAACGTCTGGTCTGCGGCGTGCTCGCTCGGCAGCTCGGCGAGGCTCCCCTCCACCTCGCGCCACACGCGTCCGACGGCGATGCCGAAGACGCCCTGTCCTCCTTGGACGAGGTCGATGACCTCATCGGCCGACGTGCACTCGTACACCGAGGCGCCGTCGCTCATGAGCGTGATCTGTGCGAGGTCCTCGACGCCGCGCTCGCGGAGGTGCCCGACGGCGCTGCGGATCTGCTGGAGCGAGACCCCGGTGTCGAGCAGTCGCTTGACCACCTTCAGGACGAGGATGTCGCGGAAACCGTAGAGGCGCTGGGAGCCGCTGCCTGCGGCCCCGCGCACGGTGGGTTCGACAAGGCCCGTGCGGGCCCAGTAGTCGAGCTGCCGGTAGGTGATTCCCGCGGCCTTGCACGCGGTGGGGCCGCGGTAGCCCGCCTCCTCGTCCAGAGCGGGGAGGTCATCATCGAAGAGGAGGCCCTGGGTGCCGGACGGCGCCTCGGTGCCCGCGCCGGAAATATGCTTGAGATCTCCGTGCTCGCGCTTGGGACTCACTAAACCCTCCTTCACAGCTCCCCTGGGGGAATCGCGTCCTCCGCCAGGTAGCCTCGAAAGTGCCCCTCGTGTAATTACACTCGGGTCCACCCTCCAGTGTCGCCTGAAGCCATCGGGGAAGCAATGGGAGCTTGTCTCTAACGACGTTAGAACCGTCGGGGAACGAAATCAAAGACATCGCGTCCGGCGGCGGGGGCGTGTCGGGCGCCGGCGCACCTGAGGCGGACGGCGGGGCGCGTCACTCGTCGAAGTCCTCCGGCTCCACGTCCGCGAGGAACTCGCGGAACCGGCGCATCTCGGTCTCCTCTTCCTCGGCGTTCGCGCCCTCCTCCGTGCCGTCGCTGCCCTCGGCGAGCTGGACCCCGGCCTCCTCGAGGACCGCGTCCGCGCACCAGATCCGGCAGTTGACCCGCAGGGCCACGGCGAGGGCGTCGGAGGCCCTCGACTCCACGGTCGTTCCGTCGTCGAATCCGAGCTGGGCATAGAAGACGCTGTCCTCGACCGCCACGATGGTCGCGCTCACGATCTGCCGGCCGAGGCTGTGCACGACGCTCACGAGGAGGTCGTGGGTGAGCGGCCGGGGCGGCACCACGTGCTGCTGCGCCAGGGCGATGGCGCTGGCCTCCGCGGTCCCGATCCAGATGGGCAGGTGCCGCTCGCCGTGTGCCTCCTTCAGGAGCACCAGGGGCTGGTTGGACGGCAGCTCGATGCGGACACCTACGACTTCTACCTCGATCATCAGCCATCCATCCTCGAGATCAGCCCGTGGACCAGTGCACGGTGCAGGGTCAGGAACAGCTCTCCGAGCTCGCGGGCCTCCTCGGCAGCCCGCTCACGGGAGGCGGGGTCCCGCCGCGACGCGCTCGGCGCCACGGCGCGTTCGATCAGTGCCACTTCCCGCTCTGCCGTGGTCTGGAAGGGCCGCAGGTGGCGGGGCTCGAGGCCGTGGTCCGCCAGGGCGACGCAGGAACGGGCCACCGCGAGATCGTGCTCGTCGAACCGGCCGTCCTCGGCGCTGATGAGGCCGAACGTTGCCATGGCCTCCACGAGCGCCGCGCTCGCCCCGGATTCCGCCCGGAGCTGGGCCTCGCCCAGCGAACGCGGGCGCGTGCCGCCCAGCTGGGCACCGAGCTCCTCGGACACCGCGCGCGGGGCGATGCTCGCTCCGCCGGGGAGCCCCTCGGGCCGCTCGCCGCGGTCGACCGCGTCGAGGTAGTCCTTGATGACCTTCAACGGCAGGTACTGGTCGCGCTGCAGCGCGAGGATGAACCGGAGACGCTCGACATCGCCGTCGCTGTACTGCCGGTAGCCCGAGGGCGTGCGGTGCGGCGCGATGAGGCCCTTGTCCTCCAGGAACCGGATCTTGGAGGCCGTCATCGAGGGAAAGTCCTCGGCCAGGGTGGCCAGGACCTCGCCGATGTTCAGGGCCGTGGCCCCCTTGCGCTCGGGCTGGGCAGCTGCCATGGATCCGCCTCTCAGGCGGTGGGCCGCACCGGGCTCTGTGCGGGGCTGAGGTAGAAGGTGAGCCGGAACTTGCCGATCTGCACCTCCGAACCGTTGCGCAGGGCGACCTGGTCGACCCGGTCATGGTTGACGTACGTGCCGTTGAGGCTGCCGGCGTCGACCACCTCGAAGCCCCGGCCCACCCGGCGGAACTGCGCGTGGCGGCGGGAGACGGTCACATCGTCGAGAAAGATGTCGGCGTTCGGGTGGCGGCCCGCGGTCGTGACGTCCGAGTCGAGCAGGAACCGTGCGCCCGCATTGGGCCCGGCATGCGCGATGAGCAGCGCCGACCCATAGGGCAGCGCGGCGACCGCCTTGGCCTCCTCCGCGCTCAGCGCGGGGGCGATCGTCGTGTCGGCATGGATCGGCGGCATGTGGATCGACGTCGTCTCGGACGCCGATTCCTGACGCTGCGTCACCTCGTCGGCGCCGACGTCCCGGCGCTCGTGGCTCACCATCAGTTCCTCCTGAACAGTCCCGGAATCAGACTTCTACCCTACCTGCTGCTCGTACTCGGCGGCACTGAGGAGGCCCTCCGTCTGCGCGTCGTCCGCGAGCTTGACCTCGAACAGCCAGCCCTCGCCATACGGATCGGAGTTCACGAGCGCCGGATCCGTGTCCAGAGCCTCGTTCCGCGCGACCACGGTCCCGCCGGCCGGGGCGTAGATGTCGCTGACGCTCTTGGTTGACTCGACCTCGCCGACGACGCCGTTGGCGCTCACCTCGGTGCCGACCTCGGGCATCTGGACGTAGACCACGTCGCCGAGGGCGTCCTGGGCGAAGTCGGTGATGCCGATGCGCACCACGCCGTCGCCGGGCTCGGTCGAGACCCACTCGTGCTCTGCCGTGTAGGACAGCTCCGCTGGGACGTTGCTCATGGGGCTCGCCTTTCGTCGACGTCGAGGCGTCGGGCATGCCCGGCCAGCCTCTGGGTGCGGTATCGCTGAAAGTATAGGCACAAGGACGCCCCGCGGATCGGCCGCGCCCCGCTGCGCCGGGCGCCGTTTCCTGCCACGATGGAGCACGAGCAGTCCACGTCACGTCAGGAGGGGTCCATGCCGGAGCTGCCGGAGGTCACAGCGCTGGCCGAGTACCTCGACCGGCGCCTCGCCGGGGCGGTCGTCGAACAGGTCCGGATCGGGGCCATCAACGCGCTCAAGACCGCCGATCCTCCGTACACCGCCCTCGTGGGGCGCCGCGTCGACTCGGTGGGCCGGCGCGGCAAGTTCCTCGTCCTGGTCACCGAGCCGGTCCCTGCCGAGGACGGCGGGGACCGCGGGGGCGGGGCGGACGACGCCGGCCCGCTCGCCGTCGTCGTACATCTCGCCCTGGGCGGGTGGGTGCGGGTGACGGACCGCATCCAGGAGGGGGCCCCGCCGCGGGGGAAGGGCTACGTGGCGGCGCGTTTCGGGTTCGTGCGGGACGGCGAGGAGACCGGGATCGACCTGACCGAGGCGGGGACCTGGAAGCGGCTCTCCGTGCATATCGTGCGCCGCCTCGAGGACGTTCCAGCCATCGCGGACCTCGGCCCCGAGCCGCTCGCGGAGGACTTCACGCTCGAGGCCTTCCGGAAGCTCCTGAACCACCGCAAGCAGGTCAAGGGCCTGCTCCGCGACCAGAAGATCATCGCGGGGATCGGCAATGCCTACAGCGACGAGATCCTGCACGCTGCGAAGATCTCCCCCTTCGCGATCGCCTCGACGCTGGACGACGTCTCCACCGCCCGGCTCTACGAATCGATGCGGCGCGTCCTCACCGACGCGGTCGAGGAGGACCTCGGGCACCCGCCGGAGGAGCTCAAGGACGAGAAGCGCCGGATCATGCGCGTCCACCGCCGGGCGGGCGAGCCGTGCCCCGTGTGCGGGGACACCATCCTCGAGGTCTCCTTCGCGGACAGCGCCCTGCAGTACTGCCCCTCATGCCAGACGGGCGGGAAGCCGCTCGCCGACCGCCGCACCTCGAAGTTCCTCAAGTAGGCGGAGCACGGACCGTGCCGGGGGTGGATCAGATCCGGTCGAGGAAGGCGAGGACGCGGTCCACGGCCAGCGATGCCGAGGCCGCGTCGAAGCCCTTCTGGCTCGAGTCGGCGAAGTAGTGGGCGGAGGACGGGTAGAGGAAGAGTTCGGCATCCTGCGCCCCGGCGACGATCGCGCGGGCCGCGTCGACGTCGCCCTCGTCCATGAAGATCGGGTCCTGTTCCGCCCCGTGGACCTGGAGGGGGACGCCGGCCGGCCACGGGCCGCCGAACTCCTCGGCGGGCACACATGAGTAGAAGAAGACGGCCCCGCGCGCTCCGGCGCGCGTCTGGGCGAGCTTCTGCGCCGGCAGCACGCCGAGCGAGAGGCCCATGTAGACGAGGTTCTCCGGAAGGGCCGACGCCGCGCGCTCGCCGCGGGCGATGATCTCGCCGAAGCCGATCTCGCGCGCGTGCTCCACCCCCTCGTCGATCGTCGCGAAGGTCCTGCCCTCGAACAGGTCCGGTGTCGTCACGGTGTGGCCGTTGCGGATCAGGGTCTCCGCGAGGGACGCGACACCGGGCGTGAGGCCGAGCGCGTGGTGGAACAGGAGGATGTCTGCCATGCCGCACACGCTAGCCCGAGCGCGGCCGGACGGCCAGCAGTGGCCGCGTGCGACGGGCCCGGCGGCGGGGTCAGGGGATCGGGTCTCCCTCGACGGGGCCGTCCGTGTTGGGCCGCCAGCCGAGCTCCGGGGCGACGAGCTTCGCGAAAGATTCGAGGATGTGGAGGTTGTATTCGACCCCGAGCTGGTTCGGGATGGTCAGCATCACGGTGTCTGCAGCCATGACCGCGGAGTCGCCCCGGAGCTGCTCGACGAGTTCGTCGGGCTCGGCCGCGTAGGTCTTGCCGAACGTGGACTGGAAGCCGTCGATCACGCCGATCTGGTCCGAGTCCGTGCGCCGGCCGAAGTACATCGCGTCCTTGGAGTTCACGATCGGGAAGATGCTGCGGCTCACCGAGACCCGGGGCGGCCGCGTGTGCCCCGCTTCCTTGTACGCGGCCCGGTAGGCATCGATCTGGTCCCGCTGGAGCTCGTGGAACGGCACGCCCGGGGCCTCCGTCAGCAGGGTCGAGCTCATGAGGTTCAGGCCCAGCCGCCCGGTCCACTCGGCCGTGGAGCGGGTGCCACTCCCCCACCAGATCCGTCCGCGCAGGCCCGGCGAGTGCGGCTCGACGGGCAGCAGCGTTCCGGCCGGAGCCTGGCGCGGGTCGGCGGGCGCGATGCCCTCGCCGTCGATGGCCCGCAGGAACGTCTCGAAGTGCGACCGGGCGAGGTCGGCGCCGCGGGGGTCCTCGGCGCCGGTATAGCCGAACGCCTCGTACCCGCGCAGCGCCGGCTCAGGCGAGCCACGGCTCACGCCGATTGCGATCCGGCCGGCGCTGATGATATCGAGCGCGGCGAGCTCCTCGGCGAGGTAGAGCGGGTTCTCGTACCGCATGTCGATCACGCCCGTGCCGACCTCGATGCGCTGCGTCCTCGCGGCGATCGCACTCAGGAGTGGCACCGGAGCGGCCTGCTGCGGCGCAAAGTGGTGGACGCGGAAGTACGCGCCATTGACGCCGAGCTCGTCCGCCCCGACGCCCAGGTCGACGGCTTGGCGGATCATGTCCGCCGCGCTGCCCGTCTGTGAGCCGCGCAGGGGCGCGTAGTGTCCGAACGAGAGGAATCCGAAGGCCTTCACACGGGCGTCAACTGCATGCATGTGCATGCGTATTCCTCGCCGTCGGCCCGCTGGCATCAGCGCGCCTGGACGAGCTTGACCTGGTGCCCGGCGGGGTCCAGGACCCAGGCGTACCGGAGCCGGCCGTCCGGGGAGTCCATGGGGCCCGTGACGGCGGCGGCCCCCGCAGAGACGGCGCGCGCGAACAGCCCGTCGACGTCCGGCGACCAGAGCACGACCTCGGTTGACCGGCCGCCGCCCGTGCCCACGCCGAGGCCGGCGATCCGGTTGGCGGCCGCGGCGGACGTGAGCCCCAGCCGTGTGCCCGCCGCGTCGACCTCCGCGTGCTGGACGGCACCGGTCTCCGGGAAGCGGAACACTTCAGGAAGGCCCAGGGATCGGTAGAACGCGAGGCAGGATGGAACATCGTCGCAGAAGAGGTTGACCTGGACGTGCGCCACTGCCACCGGATCGTTGTCCACGGTCCGAAACGTAGCACCACCCGCTGGGCGAGAACGAGAAAGGGACCCGATCCGCGTCCGCGGATCGGGTCCCTGCTGGTCGGGCTGACAGGATTTGAACCTGCGACCCCTTGACCCCCAGTCAAGTGCGCTACCAAGCTGCGCTACAGCCCGAACATCGCCCGCGCCTGACGCTCTCACGCCCGGCGAAGCAACCGCTCCAGCATATCCGAACGGGGCGATCGGCGCGAATCGAGCAGTGCCCGGCGAGCCTCCGCCGCGGCGACTGCTGGACACGGTACGAGCGGGAAAGCACGACGCCGGTGGGCCGCCCTCCTGGGGTGACTCACCGGCGTCGTGCGGGGCCTACTTCTTCTTCGAGCGGCGCTCGCGCACGCGCATGCTGATCTCGATCGGAGTGCCCTCGAAGCCGAACGTCTCGCGCAGGCGGCGCGTGATGAAGCGGCGGTAGCCCGGATCGAGGAACCCGGTGGTGAACAGGACGAACTTCGGCGGCCGGCTCTGGGCCTGGGTGCCGAAGAGGATGCGCGGCTGCTTGCCCCCGCGCACCGGGTGCGGGTGTGCGGCGACGAGCTCGCCGAGGAACGCGTTGAGCCGGCCGGTCGGGATGCGGGTGTCCCAGCCGGCGAGGGCCTTGTCCAGCGCGGGCACGAGGCGGTCCCGGTGCCAGCCGGTCTTGGCGGAGAGGTTCACCCGCGGAGCCCACTCCACATGGGCGAGGTCCTTCTCGATCTCGCGCTCGAGCCAGCGGCGCCGCTCGTCGTCCATGAGGTCCCACTTGTTGAACGCGATGACGAGGGCGCGCCCGGACTCGATCGCGAGCGAGAGGATGCGCACGTCCTGCTCGGAGAGTACCTCGTCCGCGGCCAGGAGCACGACGGCGACCTCCGCCTTCTCGAGCGCGGCCTGCGTCCGCAGGGACGCGTAGTACTCGGCGCCCTGGGCCATGTGCTGGCGGCGGCGGATGCCCGCGGTGTCCACGAAGCGCCACGTCCTGCCGCCGAGCTCGATGTACTCGTCGACCGGGTCCCGCGTGGTGCCCGCTAGCTCGTTCACGACGGACCGCTCCGAGCCGGCGAGCTTGTTCAGGAGCGAGGACTTGCCCACGTTCGGCCGGCCGATGAGCGCCACGCGACGCGGGCCGCCCGAGCGCTCGACGCCGGCGATCGCGGAGAACTCGGGCAGGACCTCGAGCGCTGCGTCGAGCAGGTCCGCCACGCCGCGTCCGTGGAGGGCCGAGACAGGCCACGGCTGGCCGAAGCCGAGGCCCCACAGCAGGGAGGCGTCGGCCTCCTGGGCGAAGTCGTCGACCTTGTTCGCCACGAGCAGCACGGGCTTCTTGGACTTGCGCAGCATGCGCATGACGGCCTCGTCGGTGGCCGTGGCCCCGACGGTGGCGTCGACGACGAACAGGACGGCGTCCGCCATGCTCACCGCGACCTCGGCCTGCTCGGCGACCATCGCGTGCAGGCCCTTGGCGTCGCGCTCCCAGCCGCCGGTGTCCACGAGCGTGAACTTCCGTCCGGTCCATTCGGCGGGGTAGGAGACGCGGTCTCGCGTGACGCCGGGGACGTCCTCGACCACGGCCTCGCGGCGGCCCAGGATCCGGTTGACGAGGGTGGACTTGCCCACGTTGGGGCGGCCGATGATCGCCAGGACGGGGTCCATCCGGGTCGGCGTGTCCGCGTCCCAGTCCTCGCCTCCGCCCGCGAGGAGGCGCGCGTCCTCCTCGTCCAGGTCGTAGTCGTCCAGGCCTGCGCGCAGGGTCGCCGCGCGCTGGTCCGCCTCGGCGTCGTCCATCGCCGCGAGGTGCTCGGCGACCTGGTCGGCGCCCTCGGGCACGTACTCGTCGTTCCCGGCGGAGCCGGCGGTCCCGGTATCCAGGGAATCGGTCATGGGGGTCTCCTTGAAGGGTGTCAGGGGGCCGGGCTCACGCGCCGGCCGGGCGGCTCACGGCCGCGTGCACGACGCCGAGGACGGCGTCGACGGTCTGGTCGAAGTCGAGGTCTGAGGAGTCGACGGTGAAGACGCCGTCGGCGGCCTGCGTGAAGCTGGCGACGGCGGAGTCCTTCGCGTCCCGCGCGACGACCTGCTCGTGCAGCTCCTCGGCGTTCTGGGTGCCGCCGAGCTGCGCTCCGCGGCGGCGCATGCGGGCCTCCTCGGAGGCGGTGAGCAGGAGCCGCACCTCGGCGTCGCGCGCCACCACGGTGGTGATGTCCCGGCCCTCGACCACCATGCGCCGGCCGTGGGCCGCGATGATCGCGCGCTGGCGGCGGATGAGCTCGTCCCGCACGCCCAGGTTCGTCGCGACGGCGCTCACCGAGGCGGAAATGCGGGGCTCGCGGATGGCCGCGGTGACGTCGGCGCCGCGCACGAGGACCCGCTCGGTGGCGGGGCTCGTGCTCAGCTCGAGGTCGAGCCCCCGGGCCGCGGCCTCAACGAGCGCGCCGTCCGCGAGGTCGAGGCCCCGCTCGAGGCAGTCCCAGGCCACCGCCCGGTACATGGCACCGGTGTCGAGGTAGGCGAGCCGGAGCCGGCGTGCCACCTCCTTCGAGACGCTCGACTTCCCCGATCCGCTCGGGCCATCGATCGCCACGACGAGCGGCCGGCCGAGCCGGAGGGGCTCCGCGCCGGGAGCGGGCGTGTAGCGCACGGACGTGCCCTGCGCCGTGCTGAGGGAATGGAGCTCCGTGGACTGCGCCACGCCCTGCTCCGTCTCCTGCTCGCTCATTGCAGTACCCGCCATCCGCGCTCCTCCAGTTCCGCCACCAGGGCGTCGTGCTTGCTCGGCAGCACCGAGATCTCCACCATGCCCACATTCCGCCCCGACGAGTGGTCGAGGCGCAGGTCTTCGAGGTTCACCCCGATCTCGCCGATCTCCGTCAGGAGCCTGGCGATCTGCCCCGGCCTGTCGTCGACGAGGACCGTGAGCCACGCGAACGCCTGAGGCGGGCCGCCGTGCTTGCCCGGGATCCGCGCCTGGCCCGCGTTGCCCTCGGTCATGAGCTGGGCCAGATCGAGCCGCGCCCCCGGCGCCGTGGGCGCCTCGAGGGTGCGGATGAGGCGTTCGACGTCCTCGCGCACACCGTACAGGTGCTCGACGATCTTGCCCGCATTCGCCCCGAGGATCTGCACCCACAGGCCCGGGTCGCTCGCGGCGATGCGCGTCGTGTCGCGCAGGCCGTTGCCCGCGAGGGCCAGCAGCCGCAGGTCGGTACCCTGCAGGCGCGAGGCCAGCAGGGAGGACATGACCTGGGGCAGGTGGCTCACGAGCGCCACCGCCTCGTCGTGCTCGTCGGCGTCGAACTCGACGACGATGCCGCCGAGGTCGGAGCCAAGGGCCTTGGCGAGGCGGACAGCGCCGGGATCGGACTCGGGGGCCGCGCACACGACCCAGGGCATGGAGGTGAAGAGCTCGCCGCGGGCGGCAACCGGGCCGGACTTCTCCCGGCCGGCCATGGGGTGGGTCCCGACGTAGCGGGCCACGTCCGCGCCGCGCTCGCGCAGCCCCTGCACGATGGCGCCCTTGACGCTGGCGATGTCCACGACGACGGCATGGGGCCAGCGCTCGAGGGCGCGCGCTGCGACGCCGACGGCCACGTCCGGAGGCGTCGCCACGACGACGAGCTCCGGCTGGGCTCCGCGGTCGGCCTCGAACTCGGCGATGGGCCGGCCCGCGCCGATGTCGACCGCGACGGCCTGGTTGGTGGGCGAGGTGTCCTCGAGGAAGACCGGCACGCCGCGGTGCTCGAGGCCGAGGCCGATGCTGGTCCCGAGCAGCCCGGTGCCGATGACGACGATCGGTCCATGGAGGTGTGTTGCTGACATGCTCTCCCCTACAGGCCGACGGCGGCCATGAGGTGCCCGATCTCCTGCTTGCCGAGCCGGCGGATCGTGCCCTGCTTCTGGTCGCCGAGCCCGATCGGACCGATCTTGGCGCGCACGAGCCGCTGGACCGGGAAGCCCACCGCGTCGAACATGCGGCGGACGATCCGGTTCTTGCCCGAGTGCAGGACCACCTCGACGAGCACGAAGCCGGGCGTGGAGTCCACGAGGCGGAACGAGTCGACCTTCGCGAGGCCGTCCTCGAGCTCGACGCCGCGGCGCAGCTGGGCTCCGATGCCCTGGGGCATGGGCCCGCGGACCTGCACGACGTAGGTCTTGGGGACCTCGTACGAGGGATGCGTGAGGCGGTTGGCGAGCTCGCCGTCGTTCGTCAGGAGCAGCAGGCCCTCGGTGTTCGTGTCGAGGCGGCCCACGTGGAAGAGGCGCTCCGGCGAACCCGGGCGCAGGTAGTCCGTGATGCACGGGCGGCCCTCGGGGTCGTCCATCGTGGACACCACGCCGCGCGGCTTGTTGAACGCCATGTAGACGAGGTGCTCGTCGGTCTGCACACGGACCCCGTCGACATGGATGACGTCCGTCTCGGGGTTGACCCGGGTGCCGAGCTCGGTGACGATCTGCCCGTTGACCTCGACGCGGCCCTCCGCGATGAGCTCCTCGCACACCCGGCGCGAGGCAACGCCCGCGCTGGCCATGACCTTCTGCAGGCGCACCCCGTCCTCGGCCATCTGGGCCCGGGTGCGCGGCGCGTGGGCAGGCAGGGGGGCCGGCTGCCTGCGGGCCGTGCCCTGGCCCGCCTTGCCCACCGGGCCGAGGCTCCTGCCGAAGCGCTCGTTCGCGAAGGGCGCCGCGCCCGTCCCCTTCGGGGTGGGGCGCTCGCCGCGCTTGCGCTGCGCGCCCTTCGGGGCGCCCTTGGCGCCTCCGCGCGCTGCGCTGCCGCGCGCGCTGTTCCTGCGGGGGTTGTCCCCGTTGCGTGGTGAACCCTGGCGTCCCGCCTGTGCCATAACCAATGCCTCTGCAGTATGAAGCAGCCCGTCCGGGGCTGCGTTGGTGGTAGAAAGAGGGCGAATGCCCCCGTCAAGGATACCGGATCTGCCCTCCCGGGCCGCCCGGGGCCTCAGAACGGGGCGTCGATCCCGCCCAGCTCGTCGAGCCCCGGGAGGTGCGGCGAGAGCTTGGGCAGCTCGGCGACGGAGCCGATGCCGAGCCGCTCCAGGAAGTACGACGTCGTCCGGTACAGGATCGCCCCCGACTCCGGGTCGGTGCCGGCCTCCTCGACGAGGCCCCGGGTCACGAGGGTCTTCACCACGGAGTCCACGTTGACCCCTCGGATCGCGGCGACGCGCGAGCGGCCCACGGGCTGCCGGTAGGCGATGACGGCGAGCGTCTCGAGCGCGGCCTGGGTCAGCCGCGCCGTCTGGCCCTCGAGCACGTACCGGGAGACGATGTCCGCGTACTCGGGGCGCGAGTAGAACCGCCACCCGCCCGCGACGGCGCGCAGCTCGAACCCCCTCCCCTGCCGTGTGTACTCGGCCGCGAGCTCCTCGAGCGCCTCCTCGGCCTCCGCCTGGGGCACCTCGAGGGTCGCCGCGAGCTCGGCCGCGCTGATCGGCTCGTCCACGACCATGAGCACGGCCTCGAGGGCCGCGCGGACCGTCGGCTCAGCCTGCTGCATGCTGTCCCTCGCTGTCTGCGGCATCCTCGTACTCCTCGCTCACCCTCTCGGCGCTCCAATCCTCGCCGGCGGTCCAGCGCACGCTCAGCTCGGCGAGCGGCGCCGCCTGCTCGAAGGCCACGGCCCGGTCCCGGAACAGCTCCAGCAGGGCCAGGAAGCGCGCGACCACGACGAGCCGCGTCTCGGCGTCGGCCGTGAGCGCCCGGAAGCTCAGCGGCCCCGAGCCCTGCAGCCGCAGGCCGATGAGCTCGGCCTGCTCGCGCACGCTCACCGGCGGCGCGTGCAGGTGGGCGGTGCCGACCTCGCTGGGCGGGGCCTCCTTGGGCGCGAACGCCTTGGCGGCGAGCGCCGCGAACTGCTCGGGCGTGTGCCGCCACACGAGCTCGGGCAGGAGTGCGGCGAAGGCCGGCTCGAGCGTCACGGAGCGCGGGAAGCGGCGCGCCTCGGCGTCGAGGGTCGCGGCGAAGATCCCGGCGATCTCCTTGAAGGCGCGGTACTGCAGGAGCCGGGCGAAGAGGAGGTCGCGGGCCTCGAGGCGGGCCACGTCCTCCTCGTCGTCGACCTCGCCCTGGGGTAGGAGCCTGGCCGCCTTGAGGTCGAGCAGGGTCGCGGCGATGACGAGGAACTCGCTGGCCTCGTCGAGCGCCCAGTCCTCTCCCTTGGCCTGGAGGGCGCGGGTGTAGGCGATGAAGTCGTCGGTGACGGTCGCGAGGGCCACCTCGGTGATGTCGAGGCGGTGCTTGGCGATGAGCCCGAGCAGGAGGTCGAACGGTCCGGTGAAGTTCTCGAGGCGGACCTCGAAGCCGCCCGCGCCCGGCGCGGCGTCGGCCGGCTCGGTGTCAGGGAGCTCCACCGCGGGCCACGAGCTCGCGCGCCAGGCTGCGGTACGCCTCGGCGCCCGGGTGGTTCGACGCGTACCGGGTGATCGGCTCGGCGGCCACGGTCGCGTCGGCGAACTTGATGGTCCTCTTGATGACGGTCTCGAAGACCTTGTCGCCGAAGGCCTCGACGAGACGGGCCAGCACCTCGCGGCTGTGCAGCGTGCGGGCGTCGTACATCGTGGCGAGCACCCCGTCCACCACGAGGCGCGGGTTGAGCCGGTCCTGGACCTTCTCGATGGTCTCCACGAGCAGGGCCACGGCGCGCAGCGCGAAGAACTCGCAGATGAGCGGGATGACCACGCCGTGCGCGGCCGTGAGCGCGTTGACGGTGAGGAGGCCGAGGGAGGGCTGGCAGTCGATGAGGATGACGTCGTACTCGTCCTCGACCTTGCGCAGGGCGCTCGCGAGGACCTGCTCGCGCGCCACCTCGGTGACGAGCTGCACCTCGGCGGCGGAGAGGTCGATGTTGGCCGGGAGGAGGTCCACATTGGGCTCCTCCGTGCTGCGGATGGCCTGCCGGACGTCCACGTGGCGGTCCATCATCACGTTGTACACGGTGGTGTCGAGCTCGTGCGGGTTGATGCCGAGCCCGGCGGAGAGGGCGCCCTGGGGGTCGAAGTCGACGAGGAGGACCTTCCGGCCGTATTCGGCGAGCGCGGCGGCCAGGTTGATGGTCGAGGTGGTCTTGCCCACCCCGCCCTTCTGGTTGACCATCGCGATGATCCGCGCCGGCCCGTGCGAGCTCAGGGGCGCCGGGACCTCGAACGTGTGCAGGGGCCGGCCCGTGGGTCCGAGCTCCACGGTGCCCTCCGTGCCCTCGAGGGAGCCGGAGATGCCGTCCAGAGTCGCTGCGCTCTGCTCTGTGCTCACGTGTCCATCCACACTTTCGATTCGTTGGCGGCGATTCGCATGCCTACGGCGTCCTTGGCTCACCAGCCTACACACGGGCGACATGCATTGTGCGGACCTTGACAATCGGCCCCCGGCGCGCCTCACCCTCAACTGGAACTTCAAGGTTGCGGGGCCTCCGCCACTCGCCCAGAGGCCTGCGCCTTGCCGCCACGGCGGCGAGCACGACGGCGGGCGGGCCACCTCCGAGAGGCGCCCGCCCGCCGTCCTGCGCGGGAGTGGGTGGGGTCAGGCCCGGGCGAGCGCCTCCTCGGCGCCGGCGCCGGTGGCCCCGACCTCGACCTCGCCGCCGTCGCCGTGGCCGTGCCCTGCGATCATCGTGGTCTCGTCGAACGGCAGGCGGCCGGAGAGCACCTCGGTCACCTGGGAGGCGTCGATCTCCTTGGTCCACGTCCCCATGAGGACCGTCGCCACGGCGTTGCCGGTGAAGTTGGTCAGGGCGCGGGCCTCGGACATGAACCGGTCGATGCCGACGATGAAGGACACGCCCCCCACGAGCTGCGGGGCGTGGGCCTGGAGGCCGCCGGCGAGGGTGGCGAGGCCGGCGCCGGAGACGCCCGCGGCGCCCTTGGAGGCGATGATCATGAACACGAGCAGCCCGATCTGCTCACCGAGGGCGAGCGGCTGCCCCATCGCGCTCGCGATGAACAGCGAGGCCATCGTGAGGTAGATCGCCGTGCCGTCGAGGTTGAAGGAGTAGCCCGTGGGCACGGTCACGCCGACCACCGGCTTGGAGACCCCGAGGTGCTCCATCTTCGCGATCAGGCGCGGCAGGGCGGCCTCGGAGGAGGAGGTCGAGACGATGATGAGGTACTCGCGGCCGAGGTACTTCATGAGCTTGAAGATGTTCACGCCGGAGACGACCTTCAGGATCGTGCCGAGGACCACCACGATGAACAGGATGCAGGTGATGTAGAACGCGATCATGAGCGTCGCGAGGCTCAGGACTGCCTTCCAGCCGGTGGCGCCGACCACGGCGGCGATCGCGCCGAACGCGCCGATGGGGGCGACCCACATGATCATGATGAGGATCCGGAAGACGAGCGCCTGCGCCTGGGCGATGAAGTCGAGGAGGAGCCTGCCGGTCCTGCCCATGCGCTGGAGCGCGAAGCCCACGAGGAGGGCCACGAAGAGGGTCTGGAGGACGTCGCCGGCGGTGAGCGAGGAGAGCAGGGACTTGGGGATGATGCCCAGGAGGAAGTCGGTGGTGTCCGCGGACTGCGTCGCCTTGTAGGTCGCGTCCTTGAGGTTGAGGCCCTGGCCCGGGTGGACGAGGTTGCCCACGACGAGGCCGATGCCGAGCGCGAACGTGCTCATGATCATGAAGTAGAGGAGGGCGAGGCCGCCGACCTTGCCCACCGTCTTGGCCTTGGCGATCGAGCCGATGCCGAGGACGATCGTGCAGAAGATGACCGGGGAGATCATCATCTTGATCAGGGCCACGAACCCGTCGCCCAGCGGCTTGAGGTTCGCGGCGAACCCATCCTTGCCGGGGAACATGAGGCCGACTGCAACGCCGAGGACCACGGCGACGACGACGGCGATGTAGAGCCAATGGGTGCGGTCGACCGACTTCTTCTTGGCCGGCGCCGCGTCGGGTGCCGTAGGCGACATTGCCACGGGGAGCTCCTTCGTTGATACCTTGACTTCTGGCCCGGGGTGGGCCGGTTCACACTCCACTGTGGGTCACGCTGTGACAGACCTCACCGTTGCGGTCATATTGGTCACTGGGGAGGAGGAAGGACCCGATGCGCCCGCTGAGCCTCGCCGCCCGGATGCTCTGGACGCTCGTGCTCGCCGTCATCGTGCTCACGGGCTTCATGGGGACGGCGATGTACGTCGATGCGAGGGACCAGACGCACGAGCAGGCCGGACGCCGCACCCTCGCCGTCGCCTCCGCCCTTGCCGACAGCCCGTTCGTGGTGGACGCGGCCCGGCGTGCCGCCGCCGTGGACCCCACGGCCGCCCTCCAGCCGTACGCGATGAAGGTCATGGCGGACGCCGGGCTGGACTTCATCACGATCATGGCCCCGGACCGGACCCGCTGGACGCACCCGGACCCCACCCAGATCGGCGGCAAGTACATCGGCAGCATCGACCAGGCGCTCGCCGGCCACCCGTTCACCGAGGAGGTCGAGGGGACCCTGGGCCCCTCCGTCCGCACGATCGTGCCGATCAGGGACGGCGGGAAGGTCATCGGCATGGTCGCCGCCGGCGTGACGGTGAGCGCCATCGAGGTCGCCGTCGCCGGCCGCCTGCCCGCGCTCCTGGCGATCGCCGCCGTCATGCTCGCCCTCGGGTCCCTCGGCTCGCTCGGCGTCGGGCGGTACCTCAAGCGCGTCACGCGCGGCTACGGCCCCGAGCAGCTCGGCCAGCTGTTCGCCTACTACGAGTCCGTGCTGCACTCGGTGCGCGAAGGCGTCATCCTCGTGGACGCCAAGGGGCGCGTGGTGATCCGGAACGACCAGGCCTCGCGGCTCCTCGGCCTGCCCGAGGAGGAGGACGTGGACGACGCCGGCCCCGGCACCCCGCGCGGGTCCCGCGCCGCGCGCCGTGCCCTCCCCGCGCCGCCCGCCCTCAGCCGGCTCGGCATCCCCGGCAGCCTGCGCGACCTGCTCGCGAGCGGGCGGACGGCCCGCGACGAGATCCACGTGACCGACGAGCGCGTCCTCGTGGTGAACCAGGAGCCCGCGGTCTCGCAGGAGGGCCGGCGCAGCCGCGTCCTCGGCTCGGTGGCGACCCTGCGGGACCAGACGGAGATCGAGGCCCTCGGCAACGAGCTCGAGACGATGCGCACGCTTTCCGATGCGCTGAGGAGCCAGACGCACGAGCATGCCAACCGGCTGCACACGATCGTCTCCCTCCTCGAGCTCGGCCAGACGGACCGGGCCCTGGCCTTCGCGACCGAGGACCTGCAGCTGAGCCAGTCCCTGGCGGACGAGCTCGTCGTCTCGATCGACGAGCCGGTCCTCGCCGCCCTCATCATGGGCAAGGCGGCCCAGGCCAACGAGCGCGGTGTCCGGCTCGATGCGGAGGCCACCGCGTCCCTCGCCGATTCGGGCCTCGCGGCGGCAGACCTCGTGACCATCGTCGGCAACCTCGTGGACAACGCGATCGACGCCGCTGCGGCCGCGGACGCCCCCCGCTGGGTCTCCCTCGAGATCGCCGAGCACGGGCCCTCCCTCGTGATCGAGGTCGCCGACTCGGGGCCGGGCGTACCCGGCGGCGAAGCGGAGAAGATCCTGCGCTACGGCTACTCGACCAAGCCCCACGCCGGCCAGGGCCGCGGCCTCGGCCTGGCCCTCGTCAAGCGCTCGGTGGAACGCCTCGGCGGCACCCTCTCCATCACGGGCGGGGCCGGGGCCGTGTTCACGGTCGAGATCCCGCGGAAGGAGCCCGCACCGTGAGTGCGGCGAGGGGCCGCAGCCTGGCCCCCGGGATCCGGGTGCTCGTCGTGGAGGACGAGCCCATCGCTGCGGCCGCGCACGCCGCGTACGTGGAGCGCGTCCCGGGGTTCGTCCATGCCGGGACGGCCAACGACGGCGCGTCGGCGCTGCGGCTGGCCGGCGAGCTCGCGGCCGCCGGTGAGCCCGTGGACCTCGTCCTGCTGGACATGAACCTGCCCGACCTGCATGGGCTGGACGTCGGGCGGCGCATGCGGGCCGCGGGCCATCCGGTGGACATCATCGCCATCACGGCGGTCCGCGAGCTGCCGGTCGTGCGGCGGGCGATCTCGGTCGGCGTCGTGCAGTACCTCATCAAGCCGTTCACGTTCGCCGCCTTCGCCGAGCGCCTCGAGCACTACCGCTCCTATCGTGAGGCGCTCGCGGACGGCGCGGGCCCGGCGTCGCAGGCTGCGGTGGACGAGGCTCTCGCGGCGCTCCGCGCCCCGGTGGCCAGGCCCCTGCCCAAGGGGCTCTCCGCCGGGACGCTCGAGGCGATCCGCGGCTTCCTCCGGGCCAAGGGCGTGCCCGTCTCCGCGTCCGAGGTCACCGAGGCCGTCGGCGTCTCCCGGGTGACGGCGCGCCGGTATCTCGAGCACCTCGCCGAGACGAAGGAGGTCACCCGCTCGGCCCGCTACGGCGCGCCCGGACGCCCCGAGAACGAGTACCGCTGGACCGGCTGAGGCGCCTCCGCTGGGGCCCTGTCGCGAGCGGCGCGGGCGGCCTAGATTTGATGCAGGAACAGCGAGAGGACAGATGATGACGCACAGCCTCGACTTCGGCAACACCGAGGACGACGACCTCACCGAGCCCCTCGACGGCCGCGACAGCCAGGCTCCGGAGGGGTCGAGCGACAATCCGGAGACCATGGACGAGCTCGACCCGCTCCACGATCCGCGCCGGCTGATCGAGCTCGACTCCGAGGAGGAGGAGAACCCCGACGTCGAGCTCGGCATCGACTGACAGGCCCGGCGGGAGACGGTGCGCTGAAATGGATGCTGCGCGGCGCTCGCTCCGTGGGCCGCGCTCCTGTACCGTTGTACGTGTAGTCGTTGTGTTTCACGTTGTGCCTGTACGGCTCCTGCCTCCACCGGATGGCCAGGGCGGTGCGTGCTAGCGGTTTTACGAACACCGCTGCATATCAGGTCCCGATGGTCGGGACCTGCACCGACCCCGAAGGGCAGTCATGACAACCGGCACCGTCAAGTGGTTCAACAGCGAAAAGGGCTTCGGCTTCATCGCCCCCGACGACAACTCGGCCGACGTGTTCGTTCACTTCAGCGCCATCGAATCGAACGGCTACCGCGAGCTCCTCGAGGGCCAGAAGGTCGAGTTCGAGACCCAGCAGGGACCCAAGGGCCTGCAGGCCGCCAAGGTCCGCCCGCTCTGATCCCCGGACGCTCCCTGCGGAGCGCCTGTGAGCAATGAGCCCGAGAGGGCCGGCAGCGACTCGCTGCCGGCCCTCTCGGCGTCTCGGGACAGGGACCGGCCGGTGCGGCCGGTCCCTGCTGGAATCCTCTAGACGTGGTCGCGCCAGGAATGGCGCGGGTCGTATCCGAGCAGCCTGCGGGCCTTGTCGATCCCGAGCAGCGTCTCGTGCTCGCCCAGACCTTCCCGCACCTGGACCCCGGGGAAGACCTCCGCGGCGAGCGAGGCGGAGCTGCGCGACATGACCGTGTCGGCCGCGGCGATGATGTACGCCTCGAATCCGGGCCGCGCCGACTCGAGGGCGCGCTCGACGGCCTGCGCGCCGTCCCGCGCGTCGATGTACCCCCACAGGTTCCACTTGCGCCGAGACGGGTCGGCATCGAACGAGGGGAAGGCGGCGTAGTCCTCGGGCACCATGACGTTGGAGAACCTGAACGCGCTGATGCTCAGCTCCGGGTCCCAGCGGCACAGCTGGATGGCCATCTGCTCCTCGAGGTGCTTCACGAGCGAGTATGTGCTCTCGGGTCGGGCCGCGTACTCCTCGTCGACGGGGATGTAGGGCGGCGGGGTGTCGAAGGGCAGCCCGAGCACGGTCTCGCTCGAGGCATAGGCGATCCGCTTCACGCCCGCCCGCCTGGCGGCCTGGAAGACGTTGTACGTGGCCAGCATGTTGTTGCGGAACGTCGCGGCGTCCGGCACGAGCCCGGGGGCCGGGATGGCGCCGAGGTGGACAACCGCGTCGATCCCGTCGTGGCGGTCGTCGACGCCGAGGAACGCATCGACCACCTGGCCGTAGTCGGTCAGGTCGGTGCGGATGAATCCTGGGTCCCGCTCCCCCGCCACATCGAGGCTCCACACGCGGTGGCCCGCCTCCCGCAGGTGCGCCAGGACCACCCGCCCCAGCTTCCCGCTTCCTCCGGTGAGCACGATCTCCATGGACTCCCCTTCCCGTGCGGCCCGTGTGGCCACTGCCGACCATCCTTGTCCGGTTCGGCCCGGGCCGCCACCCCCGTCCGCGTCGGAGCGTCGCGGCGTCCCCTGCGCGCACGGGGTCGAGGGCCCTGGTCCACGCCACGAGCCGCGGGCACGTGCATAATTGATGTGTCAAACATGGGGACCCGAGGAGACGCTGTGAGCACCCACACCACGGCCGAGCCGCACTGGCTCGACGAACGCGAGAAGGACGTCTGGCTGGCCCTGCGCCGCCTCGTGTGGGGGCTGACCCCCGCCGTCGACCGGCAGCTCACGAGGGACTCCCAGCTGTCCGGGCCCGAGTACTCGGTGCTCGCGACCCTCTCGGAATGCCCCGACGGGGTGCTGCGCTCCGGGACCGCCGCCCAGGAGCTCGGCTGGGAGCGCAGCCGGCTCTCCCACATCCTGCGGCGCATGGAGGCCAAGGGGCTCATCCACCGCAGCTGTTCGGCGGACGACGCGCGCGGGCAGGATGTGACCCTCACCGAGGCGGGGCGGGCGGCGATCACGGACGCCGCGCCGGGCCACGTCGGCTTCGTCCGGCGCATCGTCTTCGACCCCCTCACCGCCGAGCAGCAGGCCGTGCTGGGGCAGGCATGCCACCGGATCGCGGAGGCGATCGAGGCCGCCGAGCGTGAGGCCGCCGCGGCCGCGGTGCCCGGGGACACGGCCAGTAGACTGCACGGATGACCTGGCATCGCACGGCATCCCAGTGGTTCCGACTCCCTGCCGGCCCCCTCTGGGAGGTGCTCTCCGAGGTGCGGCGGTGGCCGGAATGGAACCCCGCGGTCGGCGAGGCCGGGCTGGGCACAGCCCTCGCGGAGGGGGCGCAGGGACACTACGCGCCCGCCCAGCGGATCCTCGGCGCCCTCCACCGGCGCACCGCTCCCGGGTTCACCGTCACCCAGGTCGATCCGGGCCGCCGGCTGGTGCTCCGCCAGCCCCAGCCCGGCGGCGCACAGGAGATCGAGTGGTCGCTCGCGGAACGCGACGGGGGCACGCTCTTCACCCAGCGCGTCGTGATCGACGGCCCGCTCGCGCAGCAGTTCGGCCTCACGGCCGGGGAGCCCCTCGTGCGCGGCTTCGCCGCCCAGTGCGCGCGCCTGTACCGGCTCGCGGCTCCGGGCGGCGGCACCGCCGGTGCGGACGACGACGCAGCGCGCCGCCCGCTCACGGTCCTCGCCGGCGGGAGCGGGTATCTGGGCACCCTGCTCGCGGCGGACCTGCTCTGCTCGGGGCACGAGGTGGCCCTCCTCGCACGGTCCCAGCGGCCGGGCCCCTTCCGGCAGATCCTCTGGGACGGGCGCAGCCAGGGTCCCTGGGCCGCCGAGCTGGGCGCGGTCGAGCGGCTCGCCCTCGTCAACCTCAGCGGCGTGAGCCTCGACAGGCCCGGCACCGAGGCGAACCTCGCGCTGCTCCGCGACAGCCGGGTCGCCCCCACGCGCGCCCTCGTCGAGGCGAGCCGGACTTGGGCGCGCCCGGTCGAGCGCTGGGTTCAGCTCAGCGCCGTCGGCATCTACGGCGACTCGCAGGAGCCGATGGACGAGCGGGCCGCTCCCCCGTCCGAGGCCCCGGGCCTCGCGGCCGTGGTGCGCGACTGGGAGGCCGCCTTCGATCCTGCCGCCGCCGCCCGTTCGACGGTGCTGCGCACGGCCGTGGTGCTGGACCGCGACGCCGCGGTGCTGTCCCGGCTCACCGGGCCCGCCCGGCTCGGCGCCGGTGGCCACCTCGGCACGGGCGAGCAGTGGTTCAGCTGGATCCACGCGGCCGACTGGCTGCGGGTCGCGCGCGCGGCCCTGGGCCTCGTCCCCTCGGCGGGCGAGGCGCCGGTCGAGCTGCCCGACGGGGTGGTGAACGCCACCTCCCCGCAGCCGGTCCAGAACCGCGAGCTCATGGCGCACATCCGGGAGTTCGTCGGAGTCCCCGTCGGCATTCCGGCCCCGGCCGGGCTGCTGCGGGCGGCAGCGGGCGTCCTGCGCACGAATCCCGATCTCGCCCTCGACAGCGTCCGGGCCGTCCCCGGCGTGCTCAAGGACGCCGGATTCGAGTTCCGCTACCCCCAGCTCGCCGCGGCCTTCCGCGAGATGGCCGCCTGACCCCCTCCGGGCCCTGAGTCAGCGCCCGACGGCGTAGCCCGCCATGCCGCGCGGGTTCGCCCCTGCGCGCAGGATTCCCGTGGCCGGATCCCGTGCCACGGCGCACAGCCGCCCGATCTCCCAGTCCCCCGCCACGCCCACGCGATGGCCGCGGCGCCTCAGCCCCTCCACGACGTCGGCACCGAACCGCCCCTCGAGCAGGGCAACGCCGGGCTGGTGCTCGTGCGGGTAGAAGCTCGACGGCGAGTGGACGGAGTGGAACCCTGGCGCGTCGATCGCCTCCTGCAGCCCGACTCCCCGCAGGGCGACGTCGAGGAAGAAGTGCGGCTGCCACTGGTCCTGCTGGTCGCCGCCGGGCGAGCCGAAGGCGAGCACCGCCTCGCCGCCGCGCGTGGCGAGGGACGGCGAAAGCGTCGTGCGCGGCCTGCGCCCCGGCGCCAGGGTGTTGGGCAGTCCCTCCTCGAGCCAGGCCATCTGCAGCCGCGTGCCGAGCGGGAAGCCCAGCTCGGGGATGACCGGCGAGCTCGAGAGCCAGCCGCCGCTCGGCGTCGCCGACACCATGTTCCCCCACCGGTCCACGACGTCGACGTGGACGGTGTCGGTCCGGGCCTTCCCGTCGGCCGCGGGCAGGCCGTCCGCGGCCGTGGCCTCCTGCAGCGCGCGCACCGCGTTGGGCTCGCCCAGCCCGTTCACCCCGGCCGCCTCGAAGCCGCCCCGCACCACGAGGTCGGGCAGGCGCGGCATCCTCCCGCCCGGGGAGCCGGGGAGGAGCTCGAGGGTGGCCGTCGCGCCGATGAGCGCCGCCCGGGCGGCCGCGTACCCGGGCGAGAGGAGCTCCTCTGCCGGTACGCCGGGCCCGTCTCCATACCAGGCGTCCCGGTCCGCGAGCGCAAGCTTGGTCGCCTCGAGCACGGTGTGGAGGTAGCCCTCTGTGCCGGGGGCGAGCGTGCCCTCGCCGAAGCCGGGGACTGCGTCCAGGATCGCCAGCTGCTGCAGGAAGGCGGGCCCCTGGCTGAAGAACCCGCACTTGTGCACGGTCCAGCCGCGGAAGTCGAGGGAGACCGTCGGCTCGTAGTGCGGGCGCCATGCGGCCAGGTCGGCGGCGGTGATGAGGCCCGCGTGGGCGGTGCCGCTCGAGTCGCGCTGCGGCGTGCGGCAGAACGCGTCGATCGCCTCGGCGACGAACCCGGTCGTCCATTCGCGCACGGCGGCGTCGATCGCCTCCGCGCGTCCCGCGCCGCCGGCTGCCGCCCGGACCTCGGCCTCGACGAGCCGGCGCCAGGTGCGGGCGAGCGCGGGGTTCCGCAGCAGGCTGCCGGCGGCCAGCGGCCGGCCGCCGGGGGCGTACACCGCGGCCGAGGAGGGCCAGTGCTGCCGGAAGTGCGGCGCCATGCGCTCGAGGACGGCCGCCAGCCTGGCCGAGACGGGGAGCCCGTCCTCGACCACCGCCAGCGCGGGCCCGAGGACGTCGGCCAGAGCGAGGGTGCCGTGGTCGGCGAGGAGCCTGAGCCAGCCCAGGGTCGAGCCAGGGATGGCCGCGGCGAGGAGTCCGGTGCCGGGCACGTGCCCGAGGCCGAGCGCCCGGAACGCCGCGGGCGTCGCCGAGGCGGGGGCCGGGCCCTGGGCGCTCAGGACGCGCGGCGCCTGCCCCGGCTCGGCGAAGATGAGGGTCATGTCGCCGCCGGGGCCGTTCTGCTGCGGCTCGGCGGCCTGGAGCGCGAAGCCGGCGGCAGCGGCGGCGTCGAACGCGTTGCCCCCGTGCTCGAGCATCGCCATGCCGGCCTGGGCGCCGGTCCAGTGGGTTGCCGAGACCATGCCGAACGTGCCGGCGAGCTCGGGCCGGGTGGTGAAGTCCATCACCCCACGCTAGCGCTGCCAGAGGTGCGGTGCGGGGCGCCGCGTGCTGGGCAGGGCGTTCTCCTCGCGCCAGCGGTGGAGGAACTCGGGCAGCACGAGGTCTGCGGGCGGCCGGCCGGTCTCGGCGAAGATCTCCTCGTTCGCCACCGGGCCGGACTTCGAGACCAGGCGGGTGGCGAGGTAGGCGCGCGCGTAGATCTCGCCGCCGGCCACCATGCGCTGCTCGAAGAAGATGGCCTTCTCGTCGAACCCGATGATCCTGGTCTCGATGGTGTAGGCCTGCCAGAGCGTGAGCGACCTGCGGAACGTGATGGTCTCGAGGTTCACCACGGGGCTCCAGCCCCGAGCGCGCATGCGGTCCCACATTCCGGCGCGCACCATGAGGTCGAACCTGCCGAGGTCCATGAGCGAGAAGTACATGCCGTTGTTGACGTGCAGGGCGATGTCGATGTCCGTGGGGAGGACGCGCAGCTTCAGGGACGAGGTCCCCCACAGGCTCAGCGGAGGCCGCCGGCGCGAGGTGACCAGGAGCATCAGGGTGCGCAGGAGCAGGTGCATGCCGTCATGTTACCCGTCGGTAACCGCGCGGGGTCACTCGCCGCGCAGGACGGGGACGAGGCGCTCGATCACCTCCGGGTCCTCGATCGTGGACGGCACCGTGTACTCCTCGCCATCGGCGATCTGCCGCATGGTCTTGCGCAGGATCTTCCCTGAGCGCGTCTTGGGCAGGGCGTCGACGACGAGGGCCTGCTTGAAGTCCGCCACCGCGCCGATCTGCGAGCGCACGAGGGCCACGAGCTCGGTGGCGAGCGCCTCCTCGGACACCTCCGCCCCCGCCTTGAGCACCACGTAGCCCACGGCGCGCTGGCCCTTGAGCGTGTCCTTCAGGCCGATCACGGCGCACTCGGCGACGGCCGGATGGCCCGCGAGCACTGCTTCGATCGCCCCCGTGGAGAGACGGTGGCCCGCAACGTTGATGATGTCGTCGGTGCGGCCCATGACGAACACATACCCGTCCGCGTCGCGGTAGCCGGAATCGCCCGTCGCGTAGCTGCCGGGGAAGGCGCTGAGGTAGGAGGAGATGTAGCGCTCGTCGTTGTGCCAGAGCGTGGTGAGGGTGCCGGGCGGCAGGGGCAGGCGCAGGACGATGTTGCCCTCCTCGCCGACTCCGACGGGCTCCCCCGCGCCGTCGAGGATGTCCAGGTCGTAGCCGGGCATCGGCACGGACGGGGACCCGGCCTTGAGCGGAAGGTCCTCGAGGCCGCGCGGGCTTCCGCAGATGGCCCATCCGGTCTCCGTCTGCCACCAGTGGTCGATCACCGGGACCTTCAGCTTCTCCCCGGCCCAGCGGTAGGTCTCGGGGTCGAGGCGCTCCCCGGCGGCGTACAGCCGCTCGAGCGTGGAGAGGTCGTAGCCGGCGAGGAGAGCGGCCTCGGGGTCCGCGCGGCGGATGGCCCTCAGGGCTGTGGGCGCCGTGAAGAGGACCTTGACGCGGTGGTCCGCCACCACGCGCCAGAACGCCCCGGCGTCCGGGGTGCCCACGGGCTTGCCCTCGTACAGCACCGTCGTGGCGCCGGCCAGGAGGGGTCCGTAGACGATGTAGGAGTGGCCCACGACCCAGCCCACGTCCGAGGCCGTCCACATGACCTCCCCGGGCCCCACGCCGTACAGGTTCTTCAGGGTCCAGGCGAGCGCCACAGCATGGCCGCCGTTGTCCCGCTGCACGCCCTTCGGGGTGCCGGTGGTCCCGGAGGTGTAGAGGACGTAGAGCGGATGGGACGCGGCGACGGGCACGCATCCCGCGGGCTCGGCGGACCGGAGGGCGGAGTCGAAGTCCTCCCAGCCCGGATAGTCCGCGAGCTGGTGCGCGAAGCCGGGGCGCACCTTGACGAGGACGGGGACCTCCGGCGTCTCGGCGATCTCGAGGGCCTCTGCGACGGCCGGGAGGTATTCGACGCGACGGTTGGGCTCGATGCCGCCGCTGGCCGTCACGACGAGCCTGGGCCGTGCATCCCTGATCCTCGCCGCGAGCTCGCGCGGAGCGAATCCGCCGAACACGACCGAGTGGACGGCTCCCAGCCGCGCGCACGCGAGCATCGCGACGACGGCCTCCGGGATCATGGGCATATAGAGGACGACGCGGTCCCCGGTCCCGACGCCGCGGGCAGCCAGCGCTCCCGCGAACCGGGCCACGAGGTCGGTGAGCTGTGCGTAGGTGAACGTGGCCTTCGCGCCGGTCACGGCCGAGTCGTACACGAGGGCGGCGGCGTCTCCGCGCCCACCCTCGACGTGGCGGTCCAGCGCGTTGTACGCGGTGTTGAGCATGCCGCCCGGGAACCAGCGGTAGAGCGGGGGCTCGGAGGCATCCAGGGCTGCCGTGGGCTCCTCCACCCAGTCGATGGCCTTGGCCGCGTCGAGCCAGAAGGACTCGCGGTCCTCCAGGCTCCGGCGGTACACCTCGGCGTACGGTCCCGGCCCCTGTGTCACTGTCGCCTGGGTCATGGCAGCACTCCTCACTTCCTCGTGATGAGGCCAGCGTAGGGCAGGCCCCCACCGACGACAAGGGGTTGTGTATACATTCAGCCTCTCTAATGCCCATAATGGCCTTGATTTCACGATGCCTTCCTGCCAATGTATACAGAGACATCGAAGGTGGGCTTGGACGAATCTGGGGAGGAGCGCCGTGAAGGCCAGCGACCGCGCCTATGCGTCCCTGCGCGAGGACATCGTGGAATGGCGCCTGCCTCCCGGCACCGTCCTGGGCGAGGTCGAGCAGTCGGAACGCCTCGGGGTCTCGCGAACACCGCTGCGCGAGGCCCTGGCCCGCCTCACCGCCGAGGGCCTCGCCTCGGCCCAGCGGGGGCGCGGCGTCGTCGTCAGCGACATCTCCCTGGCCCACATCGACGAGCTGTTCGAGCTGCGCGAGGCGCTCGAGGCGAAGGCCGCCGCGCTCGCGGCGCTGCGGGGGGACCACGCGCGGTTCGCCGGGCTCCGCGACCGGTTCGCCGCGGCCCCGGCCCTCCTGCACGACGAGGACCCGCAGCGGCACCAGTACTACGCGCTCGCAGCCGAGCTCGACGCGGCGATCGACGACTCCATCGCCAACTCCTACCTCGCGCAGTCCCTCGAGGGCCTGCGCGTCCACCTCACCCGGGTGCGGCGCCTGGCGAAGGACGACGCCGCCCGCCTGAGGCAGGCAGCCTCCGAGCACGCCGCCATCGCCGGGGCGATCGCCGACGGCAACGCCCACCTCGCGGCGGCGGCCACCGCCGTCCACCTCAGCAACAGCCTGCACCACATCAAGAACACCCACCCGCTTCCCTAAGCCCCACCGAAAGGTCAGCCATGGTCGAGATGCACAAGGTCCGCGTCTACAAGAGCGAGGAGAACCTCCCCCGCGAGGACCAGCTCGCGCACAAGATCGCCACGGTCGCCGCCGACCCCGTCGAGGTCTCCGACGAGGTCGCCGAGATGATCGTCAACCGGATCATCGACAACGCCTCGGTGGCGATCGCCTCGCTCAACCGCGGCCCCATCGTGGCCGCGCGCGCGCAGGCGCTGGCCCACGCGCCGTCGTCCGGGGGGAAGGGCTCGCTCCTCTACGGCATCACCGACCGCGTCTCCCCCGAGTGGGCCGCCTGGGCCAACGGCGTGGCCGTGCGCGAGCTCGACTACCACGACACGTTCCTCGCGGCGGAGTACTCCCACCCCGGAGACAACATCCCGCCGATCCTCGCCGTCGCCCAGCACGTCGGCTCGACCGGCCGAGACCTGATCCGCGGCATCGCGACCGGGTACGAGATCCAGGTCGACCTCGTGAAGGCGATCAGCCTGCACAAGCACAAGATCGACCACGTCGCCCACCTCGGCCCCTCCGCGGCCGCCGGCATCGGCACCCTGCTCGGCCTCGACGTCGAGACCATCTTCCAGGCCGTCGGCCAGGCGCTGCACACCACCACGGCGACCCGGCAGTCCCGCAAGGGCGAGATCTCCACCTGGAAGGCGCACGCCCCCGCGTTCGCCGGCAAGATGGCGGTCGAGGCCGTGGACCGTGCCATGCGCGGGCAGACCTCCCCCGTGCCGATCTACGAGGGCGAGGACGGGGTCATCGCGTGGATGCTCGACGGTCCGGACGCCGCCTACGAGGTCCCGCTCCCCGCGCGCGGCGAGGCCAAGCGGGCGATCCTCGACACCTACACCAAGGAGCACTCCGCTGAGTACCAGGCGCAGGCGTGGATCGACCTGGCCCGCAAGCTGCACCGCGAGCATCCCGAGGTGACCGACCCCGAGAACGTGGCCAGCATCCTCATCAAGACCAGCCACCACACCCACTACGTCATCGGCTCCGGCGCGAACGACCCCCAGAAGTACGATCCGACGGCGTCCCGCGAGACGCTCGACCACTCCATCCCCTACATCTTCGCGGTGGCCCTCCAGGACGGCACGTGGCACCACGTGGAGTCCTACTCCCCCGAGCGCGCAGGCCGGCCCGACACCGTGGCGCTGTGGCACAAGGTCACCACGGAGGAGGACCCGGAGTGGACGCGCCGCTACCACTCCCTCGACATCGCGGAGAAGGCCTTCGGCGGCTCCGTGGTCATCACGCTCGCCGACGGGACAGTGATCGAGGACGAGATCGCCGTGGCGGACGCCCACCCGCTCGGCGCGCGCCCGTTCCGCCGCGAGCAGTACATCGCCAAGTTCAGGACGCTGGCCGCCGAGTCGGTGGCCCCGGAGGAGATCGAGCGCTTCCTCGACGCCGTGCAGCGGCTCCCCGAACTCGGCCCCGGCGAGCTCGACGCGCTCAACATCGTCGCCAAGGAGGGCGTGATCGACCTCGCCTCCGCCCCGAAGGGACTCTTCTGATGCTGTACTCGACGACCACTCCCGAGCAGAAGCGCGCCACGCTGCGCGAGATCCTCGGTTCGGGCACGCTGCAGCAGTTCCCGGGTGCCTTCAGCCCGCTCTCCGCGCGCCTCATCGAGGAGAAGGGCTTCCCGGGGGTGTACATCTCCGGCGCGGTCCTCGCCAACGACCTGGGCCTGCCGGACATCGGGCTGACGACCCTGACGGAGGTCGCCACCCGCGCCGGGCAGATCGCGCGGATGACCAACCTGCCCGCCATCGTCGACGCCGACACGGGATTCGGCGAGGCCATGAACGTGGCCCGCACCGTCCAGGAGCTCGAGAACGCCGGCCTGGCCGGGATGCACATCGAGGACCAGGTCAATCCGAAGCGCTGCGGCCACCTCGACGGCAAGGCGGTCGTGGACCTCGACACCGCGCTCCAGCGCGTCAGGGCCGCCGCGGACGCGCGCCGCGATCCGAACTTCCTCATCATGGCCCGGACCGATGTGCGGGCCACGGGCGAGGGGGCAGCTGGCCTGGAGGCCGCCGTCGAGCGCGCGAAGGCCCTCGTCGAGGCGGGGGCCGACGCGATCTTCCCCGAGGCCATGGCCAGCCTCGAGGAGTTCCAGACGATCCGAGACGCCGTGGACGTGCCGGTGCTGGCGAACATGACCGAGTTCGGCAAGAGCCGGCTGTTCACCGCGGAGGAGCTCGGCGGGGTCGGGATCAACCTCGTGATCTACCCGGTGACCCTGCTGCGCAGCGCCATGGGCGCCGCGGAACGTACGCTGGAGAGCATCCGGGCGGACGGCACCCAGGAGGCCCAGGTGGCGAACATGCTGACTCGCTCCCGCCTCTACGAGCTGGTTGACTACGAGGCGTACAACCGTTTCGACACCGGCGTGTTCAACTTTCAGGTTCCCGGCCGATACTGAGGCCACGGGGCCATTGACGAAGGAGTCCTGCGATGACACAGGTGCCCAACACCGAAGAGATCAAGAAGGGCCTTGCCGGCGTGGTGGTGGACTACACCGCCATCTCGAAGGTGAACCCTGAGACCAACTCGCTCCTCTACCGGGGCTACCCGGTACAGGAGCTCGCTGCGCGGTGCAGCTTCGAGGAGGTCGCCTACCTGCTGTGGCACGGCGAGCTGCCCACGCCGGAGCAGCTGGCCGAGTTCGAGGCGCACGAGCGTTCGGGCCGCGCGCTCGACCCGCTCCTGAAGCGGCTCATCGACGACCTGCCGGCCACGTGCCATCCCATGGACGTGTGCCGCACCGCGGCGAGCGTGCAGGGCGCCCGCGACCCCAAGGCCGGCGACTCCTCCCGCGCGGCGAACCTGGCCAAGGCCGTCGAGCTGTTCGCCGCCATGCCGGCCGTCGTGGCCTACGACCAGCGGCGGCGCCGCGGGCAGGACCTCGTCGAGCCGCGGGACGACCTCGGCTACGCCGCGAACTTCCTGTGGATGACCTTCGGGGAGGAGGCGGCCGCCGAGGTGGTGCGGGCCTTCGAGGTCTCGATGATCCTGTACGCCGAGCACTCGTTCAACGCCTCGACCTTCACCGCGCGCGTGGTGACCTCGACGCTCTCCGACCTCCACTCGGCCGTGACGGCCGCCATCGGCGCCCTCAAGGGCCCGCTCCACGGCGGGGCCAACGAGGCCGTCATGGAGACGTTCGAGGAGATCGGCATCCGGACGGACGAGACGCACGAGCAGGCCAAGACCCGGGCCAAGGCCTGGATGGACGAGGCCCTGGCCGCCAAGAAGAAGGTCATGGGGTTCGGCCACCGCGTCTACAAGCACGGCGACTCGCGGGTTCCGACCATGAAGGCCGCGCTCGACGACCTCATCGCGTTCTACGGCCGCCCCGAGATCCTGGGCCTCTACGACGGCCTCGAGCAGTCGATGGACGAGGCCAAGGGCATCAAGCCCAACCTCGACTACCCGACGGGCCCTGCGTACCACCTCATGGGCTTCGACATCCCCACGTTCACGCCGCTGTTCGTGGCCAGCCGGATCGTGGGCTGGACCGCCCACGTGATGGAGCAGCTCGAGAGCAACTCGCTCATCCGCCCGCTCTCGGCCTACAACGGCCCGGACGAGCGCCACCTGGACTGATCCGCCCCGGCGGAGCCCCTCCGCGCAGGATCACGGGCCGAGGACAGCGAAACGGAACACCGTCTCGTTGTCCTCGGCCATTTCCACGTAGAAGTCGGCGACGGTGCCGCCCAGGACCAGGGGGAGCCAGTGGTCGGCGTCCTGCCACATGTCCTCGATCGGCAGAGCCTCCACCGGGTACCACGAGGGCTCGATCTCCTCGGTCTCGGCGATCTCCCCGGTCCAGACGGCCGCGGTGAACATCGTGCACTCCATGTCCCAGGCCGGACGGGCGGGGAAGCGGAAGTCGACGGTTCCGGCCGGCTCCAGCACGGCGAGGTCGAGCACGACGCCGGCCTCCTCCCCGAGCTCGCGGACCGCGGCTTCCGCGGGGGTCTCCCCCGGTTCGACATGCCCGCCGAGGCCGACGATCTTGCCCCGGCCGAAGCCGCGCTTCTTGCGCCCGAGCAGGACCTCCCGGCCTCCCGCCGTCTCGCGCAGGAGGAAGCACAGCGCGACCGGCGCGCCCATCAGCCCGCGCCTCCGTGCCCCCGGGCGGCGCTCATCCGCGCGCCCTCGGGTGCGCTGCCGCGTAGACCTCGCGCAGCGTGTCCGCGGTGACGAGGGTGTACACCTGCGTGGTCGTCACCGAGGCGTGCCCGAGCAGCTCCTGGACGACGCGGACGTCCGCGCCGCCCTCCAGGAGGTGGGTGGCGAAGGAGTGCCGCAGGGTGTGCGGCGAGACGTCGCGGTCGATCTGTGCCTTCTGGGCGACGTCCTTGAGGATGGTCCACGCGCTCTGCCGGCTCAGCCGGCCCCCGCGGGCGTTGAGGAAGAGGCCCGGGGTGCCGCGCCCCTTCGCCACGAGGGCCGGGCGGCCGCGGACGATGTACGCGTCGAGGGCGCGGGCGGCGTAGGAGCCGATGGGCACGAGGCGCTCCTTGGAACCCTTGCCGAAGAGCCGCACCACGGCGGGACCGCCGTCGCCCGCCTCGAGCCGCAGGTCGTCCACGTCCAGGCCCACGGCCTCGCTGATGCGCGCCCCGGTGGCGTAGAGGAACTCGAGCAGGGCCCGGTCGCGCAGGCCGGAGGGGGTGTCGGCCGAGGCCGCCTCGAGGATCCGGGTGACCTCGTGGACGGTGATGGCCTTGGGCAGGCGCTGCCCGGCGAGCGGCGGGTGGACATCCGCCGCGGGGTCGTCCGCCGTGGTGCCCTCGAGCGCCCAGAACCGGTGCAGTCCGCGCACGGCGACCACGGTCCTCGCCGCGGACCGCGCGGTCAGCGGGCTGCCGCCGTCGGCCCCGTCGCGCAGCGCCTGGGCGAAGCCCCCGACGTGCTGGCGTTCGACGCCGCGGGGCGAGCCCACGCCCTGCCCCGCGAGGTAGGCGCCGTAGCGGGCGAGGTCCCGCCGGTAGGCGGCGAGGGTGTTCGCGGCGAGGCCGCGCTCGACGGCGAGGTGGCGGAGGTAGTCCTCGACGGCGCGGCCGAGCGCCGGCGGGACGTCAGCCGCGGGTGCCGGGGAGGGGGCGGCGGCCGGTGAGGCCAGCGCGGGATCGGGAGCCTGCACGGCGCCGGTCAGCGCTGGGCCGGGTGGGCCGGCCACGGGGTGTCGCCGGGACGCAGCGAGGCATATCCTCTGCGCCGCGCGGCGTCCGCGGCGAGCACTGCCACGACAGCGCTGGGGTTGTGGAGCCGGCCGGCGAGCACGGCCTGCACGGCGTCCTCGAGCTCCACCCAGACGAACTCGATCTCCGCCTCCTCGTCGGTCCGCTCATGCCGGTCGGCGTGCGGGATCTCCGTCAGCCCCTGGGCGAGGAAGATCCGGATGGCCTCGCTCGAGGACCCCGGAGAGGTGAAGAACTCGGCGAGGATGTGCCACTGGGAGGCCGTCAGGTCTGCTTCCTCGGCGAGTTCGCGCGAGGCCGCGTCGAGGGCGTGCTCGCCCTCGACGTCGAGCAGGCCGGCCGGGATCTCCCACAGGTCCATCCCGACCGGGTGGCGGTACTGGCGCAGCAGCAGGATGCGGCCGTCCTCGTCCATGGGGAGGATGGCCACCGCCCCGGGGTGGTCGATGTAGTCCCGCTGGAGCGTGCCGGCGCCGTCCGCGAGCTCGAAGGCGTCGCTGCGGACGTCCCAGATGCGCCCCCGGTAGACGGTCTCCGAGGAGAGCACGCGCCGCGGGCTCAGCGCATCCTCGACTCCCGAGGCGCGGTGGCCGGACGTCGGGTCGCCGTGTGCCCCCGGCGCGTGCGTGCCCATGGCGCTACTTGCCCTTGCCCGCAGCGGCCGCGGGGGCCTCGGCGGCCGCGGCCTGGCTGCGGCCCTTCGGGGCAGCGGTGCCGGCCTGGCGCTCGAGTGCGGCCTTGACGAGGCCCACGAAGAGCGGGTGCGGGCGCGTGGGGCGCGAGCCGAGCTCGGGGTGCGCCTGCGTGGCCACGTAGTACGGGTGCACGTCCTTGGGCAGCTCGGCGAACTCGACGAGCTTCCCGTCCGGCGAGGTCCCCGAGAACACGAGGCCCTTGGCGGCGATCTGCTCGCGGTAGGCGTTGTTCACCTCGTAGCGGTGGCGGTGGCGCTCGGCGACCTTGGTGGTCCCGTACGTCTCCGCGACGACGGAGCCCTCGTCGAGGACCGCGTCATAGAGGCCGAGGCGCATCGTGCCGCCCAGATCGCCCTTGCCCTCGACGATGTCGAGCTGCTCGGCCATCGTGGCGATGACCGGGTACTTCGAGTCGGGCTCGAACTCGCTCGAGGAGGCGCCCTCGAGGCCCACGACGTTGCGCGCGTACTCGATGACCATGCACTGCAGGCCGAGGCACAGGCCCAGGGTGGGCAGGCCGCTCTCGCGGGCGAGGGTCAGCGCGCCCAGCTTGCCCTCGAGGCCGCGGATGCCGAATCCGCCGGGCACGAGGATCGCGTCCACGCCGGCGAGCGCCTTCTTGGCGCCGGCCGGGGTCTGGCACTCGTCGGAGGCGACCCAGCGGATGTTGACCTTGGCATCGTTCGCGAAGCCGCCGGCCCGCAGCGCCTCGGTGACGGACAGGTAGGCGTCCGGGAGGTCGATGTACTTGCCGACGAGTGCGATCTCGACCTGGTGCGCGGGGTGGTGGACCACCTCGAGCAGTCGGTCCCACTTGGCCCAGTCGACGTCCTTGAAGGGCAGGTCCAGCGCGCGCACGATGTACGAGTCGAGGCCCTGGGCATGCAGCACCTTCGGGATGTCGTAGATGCTCGGGGCATCGGGGCAGCTGATCACGGCGTCGGTGTCGACGTCGCACATGCGGCCGATCTTGTCCCGCATCGCGTCGGGGATCGCGCGGTCCGAGCGGATGACGATGGCCTCCGGCTGGATGCCGATCGAGCGGAGGGCCGCGACCGAGTGCTGGGTCGGCTTGGTCTTGAGCTCCTGCGACGGGCCGATGTAGGGCACGAGCGAGACGTGCACGAAGAAGACGTTCGTGCGGCCCACGTCCTGGCGGACCTGACGGGCCGCCTCGAGGAACGGCTGGGACTCGATGTCGCCCACCGTGCCGCCGATCTCGGTGATGATCACGTCCGGGGCGTTCTCGCCCTCGGAGGGCAGCCGCATGCGCCGCTTGATCTCGTCCGTGATGTGCGGGATGACCTGGACGGTGTCGCCGAGGTACTCGCCGCGGCGCTCCTTGGCGATCACGGTCGAGTACACCTGGCCGGTGGTCACGTTGGCCGAGCCGTCGAGGGACTCGTCGAGGAAGCGCTCGTAGTGGCCGATGTCGAGGTCGGTCTCCGCGCCGTCCTCGGTGACGAAGACCTCTCCATGCTGGAAGGGGTTCATCGTGCCCGGGTCCACATTGAGGTAGGGATCGAGCTTCTGCATCGTGACCGAGAGGCCGCGGCCGCGCAGCAGGTGGCCGAGGCTGGATGCCGTCAGGCCTTTCCCGAGCGAGGAGGCCACGCCACCGGTGACGAAGATCTGCTTGGTCGTCTTGGCGGAGTCTGAAAAACGGGAATGAGTTCGCTGCACCACGGAATTCGAGCTTATCACCGATTCCGGCGCGGGCCTCCCGCCCCCGGGCGTGTCCCCGGACGCGTCCGCGGCAGGACGCCTCAGCCGGCCGCGGCCGCCCGCGAGGACTGGGCGTCCTCGAGGAGCTCGAGGGCGTGCGCGCGGGCGCTGGCGGAGTCCTCCTGCCCGGCGAGCATGCGCGCGAGCTCGACGACGCGCTCGGAGTCGTCGAGGACCCGGACGTCGCTCGAGGTGACGCCCGCGACGCCGTCGGCCGAGCGGCCCGAGGCGACCGAGGTCTTGATGACCGTGATGTGCCGGTCCGCGAATGCCGCGACCTGGGGCAGGTGGGTCACCACGATGACCTGGACGTGGCGGGCGAGCATCGCGAGCCTGCGCCCGATCTCCACCGCGGCGCGGCCGCCCACTCCCGAGTCGACTTCGTCGAAGACGAAGGTGGGGACGGGGTCCACCGCCGCCAGGACCACCTCGATCGCGAGCATGACGCGGGAGAGCTCGCCGCCCGAGGCGCCCTTCCCGAGCGCGCGCGCCGGGGCGCCGGCGTGCGGCTGCAGGAGGATCGCGATCGTGTCCGCTCCGTCCGGTCCGAGTTCTCCGGTCTCCTCGACCTCGACCCGCAGGGACGCGTCCGGCATCGCGAGGGCTGTGAGCTCCTCGCTGACCCGCTCGGCGAGCTCGACGGCCGCGGCCCGGCGGAGGGCCGTCATCTCGGCGGCGAGCTCCCCCAGGCGGGCCTCGTCGTCGGCGATCTTGGCTGTGAGGGTCTCGATCCGCCCGTCGTCGTCCTGGAGCTCGAACAGGCGCGCCTGGCCCGCCTCGGCCCACGCGATGACCTCCTCGAGCGTGGGGGCGTACTTGCGGGTCAGGCCGCCGAGGGCGGCCCTGCGCTCCTCGACCTCGGCGAGGCGGCCGGGCCCCTCGCCGTCGAGGGAGGCCGCGTAGCTGGCGAGCTCCTGGGCGATGTCGGCCAGGGCATACCCCACCTCGGCGAGCCTCTGCGCGGAGGCGCCGAGCGCGGCGTCGTGCTCCGAGACGTGCTCGAGCGCGCGGCGGGCGCCGTCGACGAGGGTGGTCGCGTCGGCCACCTCGCTGAAGTCCCCGGCGACGATCGCCTCGTGGGCCTCCTGCGCGGCCAGGCGCAGGGCCTCGGCGTTGGAGAGGCGTTCCGACTCCGCCTTGAGGGCCGCGTCCTCCCCCGGCTGGGGGTCCACCTCGGCGATCTCCGCGAGGGCCGCGCCCAGCGACTCGGCCTCGCGGATCCGTTCGCGCGAGGAGGAGGTCAGCTCCTCGAGCTCTCGCCGGGCGGCGGTCCACGAGGCGTAGAGCGCGGAGTAGGCGGCCTGCGTCTGCGCGAGCGGGGCGCCGGCGAACGTGTCGAGCGCGCGGCGCTGGGCCGCGGGTCCCTTCAGGCGCAGCTGCTCGGACTGGCCGTGGATGACCACGAGCTGGGAACCGACGTCGGCGAGGGTGCCCACGGGGGCCGACCGGCCGCCCACGTGGGCGCGGCTGCGGCCGTCCGAGCCGACGGTGCGGGCCAGCAGGAGTTCGGCGGCGCCGTCGTGCTCCTCGACCTCCGCTCCCGCCTCTTCGGCGCGGACGACGGCGGCGTGGCCGGGCTCGAGCTTCACCGTCGCCTCCGCGACCGCGGACTTCGCCCCGGTGCGCACGGCGCCGGCGTCCGAACGCCCGCCGAGCAGCAGCCCGAGCGCGGTGACCACCATCGTCTTGCCGGCGCCGGTCTCGCCCGTCACGACGCTCAGCCCCGGGCCGAGCGGCAGGGCGGCGTCCGTGATGACACCCAGGTCGCGGATTCTCAGTTCCTCGATCATGCGTGCTCCTCGCTGGATGCATCGGTGCCGCCGACGTCGCCGGCGGCGCGCTGGGCCCAGGCCACGGGCGGGACTTCCGGGACCATCGGCCCGGGCTCGGCGAGCGGGGCGCCCGGCGCGGGCCCGCGCCACCCGTGGATGGGCAGTTCGAACTTGCGCACGAGCCGCGCGGAGAACGGCGTCGTGCTGATCCTCGCGAGCCGGACCGGGAGGGGCGACTTCGTCACCTCGACCCGGGAGCCCGGCGGCAGGTCGACCGAGCGGCGCCCGTCGCACCACAGCACCGCGGCGGCGTCGGTGCGCCCCAGGATCTCGACCGCGAGGGTCGAGCGCGGGGAGACGACCAGCGGCTTGGCGAAGAGGGCGTGGGCGCTGATCGGCGCGATGAGGAGGGCCTCCACCTCGGGCCAGACGACCGGCCCGCCGGCCGAGAAGGCGTAGGCGGTGCTGCCGGTCGGCGTGGCGAGCACGATCCCGTCGCAGCCGTAGGAGGTGAGCGGCTTGCCGTCGACCTCGGTGACGACCTCGATCATCCGTTCCCGGTTGGCCTTCTCGATCGCGGCCTCGTTGAGCGCCCACGTGTGCGCGACCTTGGTGCCGTGCTGCCACACGGTGACGTCGATCGTCATGCGCTCCTCGACGGAGTAGCTCCTGGAGGCGATCCACTGGACGGTCTGGGCCAGGTCGGCCCGCTCGCTCTCGGCGAGAAATCCGACGTGCCCGAGGTTGACCCCGAGCAGCGGGACGTCGACATGGCGCACGAGCTCGGCCGCCCGCAGGATGGTCCCGTCGCCGCCGAGCACCATGACGAGTTCGACGTCCTCGAGCTGGACCTCCTCGCCGAGGACCTCGGTGGGGTGGTCGAGGCCGTCGAAGCGGGCCTCGAGGTGCGCCTGCTGCCCGGCGGGCATCACCGGGGACAGGCCCGAGCCGTACAGCTGGGCGGAGGCCTCGCGGGCGGCGAGCATCGAGTCCTCGCGGCCCAAGTGGGCAAGGAGCAGAACACGGCGGGTCACGCGGACGCCTCCTGGGGGTCGGTGGCAGGCCAGTGGGCGGCGACCCACTCTGCAGGCTCCTGCCCGGGCGGTTCGGAGTGGCCGTCGGTGCCCGCGGCGCGGTCGGCGGGGCGTGCGAGCCACAGGAAGTATTCGAGGTTGCCGTCCTGGCCCGGCAGCGGGCTCCGGGCGAGGCCACGCAGGGCCAGCCCCTCGCGGGCCGCCGCCTCCGCGACGGCGGCGACCGCGCGGCGTCGTTCGCCGTCGGAGCTGACGACGCCGGTCCGGGCCAGCCGCTCCCGGCCCACCTCGAACTGGGGCTTGACCATGAGCACGAGGTCGCCCCCGGCCTCGGTGCACGCCGCGAGGGCAGCGACCACGAGGGTGAGGGAGATGAAGGAGAGGTCTGCGACGGTGAGCGCTGCGGGGCCGCCGATCTGGTCGGGCCCCAGGTCGCGGACATTGAGTCCCTCGTGGACGCGGACGCGCGCGTCGTGGCGGAGCGCGTCGACGAGCTGGCCGTGGCCGACGTCGACCGCCACGACCTCGGCCGCGCCAGCCTGCAGGAGCACATCCGTGAAGCCGCCCGTCGAGGCACCCGCGTCGAGGCAGCGCCTGCCTCTCGGGTCGACGCCGCCGAACGCGGCGAGGGCGCCGGCGAGCTTGTGCCCCGCCCGGCTCACATAGCGGTCGTGCTCGGTCGCGGCGACGCTGATGTCCACGTGCTCGTCGACCGGCTGGGAGGGGCGGCCGGCTGCGGCGCCCGCGACGCGCACCGCGCCGCTGGCAATCAGCTTCGCCGCGTGGGTCCGCGAGCGGGCGAGGCCCCGGTGCACGAGTTCGAGGTCGAGTCGGGCCACCGCTACTCCGCCGGCTCCGCGTCGAGGACCTCGGACAGTGCCGCGTGGAACGCGTCGAACGCGTCTGCCTGCTCGGCGAGCGGGCGGCCGGCGGCGGCCTCCAGCGCCGCGAGGGCGGCACGGGCCTCGGGCAGCGCCGCCGTCGCGGCCATGTGCGGATCCTCGCTCATGCGTCCCAGCTTAGCGAGACTCCGCGGCCGCTCGGCTCAGGCCCCGCGCCGTCAGTGTGCCCAGCGCAGCTCGGGGGCCGTCCTCTCCTCGGCCTCGGGCAGGGCCGCCCACCATGCGGCGCAGGCCGCGCGCCAGGAGTCGAGGTCCTCACGGGAGCCGGCGACCTCGACCACTTCGCCGTTGGTGCGGGCCGACGAGGTGCCGACGTGCCAGGACCCGTCCGACGCGACGGGCTCGGGGTACGGCCTGAACAGGTCGTCGAGCGTGCGCAGGATGTAGGTGGGCCGCTCCGCGTGGCGTGCGCCGAGGATGGACTGCTCGGTGTCGACGCCGGTGAGCACCACCGCCGTCGCGAAGCCCGCACGGTTCCCGCCCAGGATGTCGGTGTCGAGCCGATCGCCCACCACCACGGGACGGCGCGAGCCGAGCCGCTCCGCCGCCGCCAGGAACAGGGGCGCCTCCGGCTTTCCGGCGACGAGCGGCTCCCGGCCGGTGGCCGCGCGCACGGCGGCAACGAGCGTCCCGTTGCCGGGCGCCATGCCGCGTGCCTGCGGAATGGACATGTCGGTGTTGGTCGCGATCCACACCGCACCCGCGGCCACGGCGTAGGCGGCCTCGGCGAGGTCCCGCCAGCCGAGGTCGGGGCTGAAGCCCTGGATGACGGCAGCCGGGTCCTCCTCGGCCGAGCGCACCGGCGTCAGGCCGCGCCGCTCGACCTCCCGGGCGAGGGCTGCGCTTCCCGTCACGAGGACCCGGGCCCCGGCGGGCACCTGCTGCGCGAGCAGCGACGCACCCGCCTGGGCCGAGCTCACCACGTCGTCGTCCCCGGCGGGGGCGCCGAGTTCGCGCAGGTGGGCGGCCACCTCGGCCGGGGAGCGGGAGGCGTTGTTCGTCACGTAGCCCAGCCGGACCCCACGTGGGGCGAGCGCCTGCAGCGCCTCGATGGCGCCCGGGATGGCGTGCGGGCCGGCGTAGACGACCCCGTCGAGGTCGGACAGGACCGCATCGAAGGCCTCGATGAGCTCGGCCATGCTACGCCCGGTCGTCCTCGCTGCCCGGCACCTGCTCGTCCGCGACTGCGGCCTCGCTGGCGGCGTCCTTGGTGGGCTCCGCTGCGGCGTCGGTCTCGTGGATCCCGATCTCGTCCTCCGCCAGGCCCGTCTCCTCGTTGCCGCCCTCGTCCGACGGCGCGCGGCCGGCGTCGTCCGCGGTCTCGCCCTCGTGCTCGTCGGCGAGGTCGTCCCGCGGCGAGGCGGCGGCCGACTTGGCGCGGCGCTCCTCGTCTTCGCGGCGCTGCTCCTCCTCGTCCCAGCCGAGGTCGACGATCTCGGGCTCCTCGTACTCGCCGACGCCGAGCGCCTTCTCGGCGACACCGATCTGGCGGTACCACTTGGACGCCTCCGACGCGCGTCCCGCGGCGGAGAGTGCGTCGGCGTACGCCTCGAAGAGGCGCGGGCTGAAGGAGAACGCCCGGTTGATGTCCAGCTGCGGGATCTCGAGCTCTGCGACGGCGCCCGCGTGGTCGCCCATGTCCGAGCGCGCCCCGGAGGCGACGATGGCGAGCTCGGCCTTGTTGGCGTTGTCGAGCATGTTCCGCTCGTCCGAGTGGGCAAGCTCGAGGGCCTTCTCGGGACGGCCGAGGCCACGCTCGCAGTCCGCCATGTGGGCCAGGTGGATGCTCGAGCCGGTGATCCGGCGGAACGTGCGGAACTCGCGGAGCGCGTCGTCGTAGCGGCCCGCGGCGTAGGCCGTCATGCCGACGGCCTCGCGGACGGCGCCGATGCGTCCTCCGCGCCGGCTGGCGGCGAGGGCATGCTGGAACGCAGCCTCGGGGTCGTCGTCGATCAGACGACCTGCCATGACCAGGTGCTTCGCGACCCACTCGCTGTTGTTGCCCTCGAGCGTGCGGAGCTGGCCGAAGGTCCCCCGGTCGAGCTCGCGCCCGGTCACATCCGGGTCGATCTCCGGCGACCGCTCGCGGTCCGGGCGGTTCGAGACGCGCAGGTCGCCGGCGTTGTGCGGGCGGGGACGCTCCTCGCGTGCCTCGGGCCGCTCGTGGCGGTCGAAGCGGCTCGGGCCGCGGTCGTCGCGCTGGAACGGACGACGCTCCCCACGGTCCTGACGGTCGAACTGGCGCGGACCACGGTCATCACGCTGGGGACGGTCACCGAACGGACGACGCTC
>NZ_JAUSRH010000009.1 GCF_030811715.1 Sinomonas atrocyanea
TGCGGGGGGGGGCGTGGGTGTTCTTTGCGGTTGTCGTCGAGTCCTATCCGGTGCTCCCCCCTGGCCGGGCGCCGGGCGTTGGTGGGGGGGGGCGGGGGGGGGGGGGGCGCCCCGCCCCCCCCCGCCACTCATCCCCCCAATGACGAACAAACCCTGTCCCCCTGACAGGTCGTGTTCACACATTCATCATTGTGGCATGGACTAATGAAAATGTGAACCGGGTTCATCCTTTGAGTGGATTTTTTACGCGTCGGCGCGTCGTCTGGCGATTCCGCCCGCGATCCAGATGGTAGCGAGGCCCGTGAGGAGGAACAGGATCGAGCTGTAGTTCATGGCCTGCTGGACGGGGAGCCAGCTGTCCGGCATGAGGGGGAAGAGGATCGTCAGCGCGAGCACCACGTACCCGGCGGCCAGCAGGCCGGCGGCGGCCCGGAGCGTGGTGAGGGTGGAGCGGCGGAGCGCCCGGAGCAGGCTGGGGAGCAGGACCACTCCGGTGAAGGCGGGGTAGACCCTGCCCAGTTCGCCGTAGAGGTCGAACCATGTCTGGTCGTCGCCGGCCCGCAGCCCGACGCTCGAGGGCAGGAGCCCCATGAGGAGGAAGGACACCACGGTCCCGACCCCGACCACGGCCAGGGCCGAGAGGCCCCAGGGCCCGAGCAGCGCGTGCTGCGCGCCCCGGGCCGAGAACGCGCGCGCGATCCGCACCGCGAGGAGGAGCGCGATGGCGTAGATGAGGAACCTGAGCAGCAGGTTCGCGAGGTTGATGCCGCCGAGGGCTGCGTCGACGGCGAGGTACGGGACCCTGATGCTGAGCAGGACGGCGAGCGCCAGGAGGGCGAACAGGGCCATCATGAGGCGGTTCTCGCCCCGCAGCGCCGACGGGATGCGCACGAGGGCGAGGACGAGGGCAAGGGCGAACGTGACCCACGCGAGCGCCGTCATCCGAGGTGCTCCCACACCCGCCGCACAGCCCGGGCGTCCGTGGTCTTCCGGCGCAGGGCGCGGCCCAGGGCGGCGAGCCGCTCCGCCGCCATGAAGGCGAGCTCCGCGTCGGGGAGGCGGCGGACTGCCTGCTCCCAGGCTTCGAGCGGCCACCCGGCCTCGGTGGCCGTGACGAGTCCGGTGATGACGAGCCCGTTGCGCAGGCCCACCCCGGCCTCGCGGGCGGTGCTGACGGCGAGCTCGGGGCTGAGGCGGTTGGCGCGCAGCTGCGCCGAGAGGTTCTGCGGCGCGATGCCGGCGGCCTCGCTCACGCGCTGGCGCAGGTCGCCGTCGTCGATCGCGTCGACCCACTGCCGGACATCGGGCTCGCACGAGGAGCACTCGCTCTCGGCCCGGGCGGGCGCGGGGTGTGCCGCGGCCGCGGGCACCTCGGGGAGTTCGCCGCCGCGCACGAGCAGCTCCTCGAGCAGCCGCGCGGTGGAGACCTGGCTCAGGAGCTCGGCGTCGGTGGGCGTGGCGGTGCTCGAGGCCAGATCCCGGTAGGGGGAGAAGCGGGCGAGGCCGAGCACGGGGTTCTCGCCGTAGGCACGGGCGACGGCGACCACGGTCGCCTCCGCGACCTTGCCGCGCACGAGCTGCTGGGCGAGGGTGCTGCGCTTGAGGCCTGCCCGGCGGCAGACGTCCGCCGCGGTATTGCCGGGCGCGAGCTCCTGCAGCCAGTCCCGGAACACCAACGCTGATACCGGCATGTACCCCCCTTGTCATGCGGTGAGCGGCGGAGCGGCTCCCGCCCCCGCATCACCTGTGCGTGTCGATTTTACGTGCTGCGCGGGCTGGATTATCCTGAGGTGAGCCCGCCGGCTCGCGCACCCCCCAATCGCGAGTCGGCGGGCCTTTCACGTTCCCAGGAGAATCCCCATGAGCATGCAGAGCGCGGCGTGGAGTTCGCTGCACCAGATCTCCCGCGCCACCGAGGGCAGGAACCCGTTCAGCAGGGATACCCTGCGGCGGGTGCTCACGTTCGCGGCCCCCCACCGCGGCCGCCTCGTCGCCTTCGTCCTGACGTCCATCGTCGCGGCCGTGACCGCCGTCGCCACTCCCGTGCTCGCGGGCCAGGTCGTCGACGCGATCGTGGGCCACTCCTCGGTCTCCACCGTGGTCTGGCTCGCGGTGCTCATCGCCGCGGTGGCGCTCGCGGACGCGGGGTTCGGACTCCTGACCCGTTGGCTGTCCGCGACGATCGGCGAGGGCGTCATCCTCGATCTGCGCCGCGCCGTGTTCGACCACGTCCAGACCATGCCGATCGCGTTCTTCACCCGGACCCGCACCGGCGCCCTCGTGAGCCGCCTGAACAACGACGTGATCGGCGCGCAGGCCGCCTTCGCCGGCACGCTCTCGGGCGTGGTGAGCAACGCCGTCGCGCTGGTCCTCACGGTGGCCGTGATGGCGCAGAAGTCCTGGCTCGTGACCATCCTGGCGCTGATCCTCCTGCCGATCTTCCTCATCCCCGCCCGGCGGATGGGGGCGCGGGTCGCGGACCTGCGCCGCGAGGCGGCCGGGCACAACGCGACCATGAGCACGCAGATGACCGAGCGCTTCTCGGCCCCCGGCGCGACCCTCATCAAGCTCTTCGGACGCCCCGACGAGGAGTCGCGCGAGTTCGCGCTGCGCGCGCGGCGGGTGCGGGACATCGGGATCCGCTCCTCGATGCTCTCCTTCACCTTCATCACCGCGCTCACCCTCGTCTCCTCGCTCGCCCTCGCACTCGTCTACGGCGTGGGCGGCTGGCTCGCAATTGCGGGGCAGCTCGCGCCGGGCGACGTCGTCGTGCTCGCCCTGCTCCTCACCCGCCTCTACGCGCCGATCACCAACCTCTCCAACGCGCGGGTGGAGATCATGAGCGCGCTCGTGAGCTTCGAGCGCGTCTTCGAGGTCCTCGACCTGACCCCGCTCATCCGCGAGAAGCCCGACGCGCGGCCCCTCCCGTCCGGCCCCGTCGCCGTCGAGTTCGACGACGTCCGCTTCGGCTACCCGAGTGCGGACAAGGTCTCGCTCGCCTCGCTCGAGGAGGTCGCGGTGCTCGACACGCGCGGCGGCGAAGAGGTGCTCCACGGCATCTCCTTCCGCGTCGATCCCGGCCAGACACTCGCGCTCGTGGGCTCCTCCGGGGCGGGCAAGTCCACGGTCGCGCAGCTGCTCTCGCGCCTGTACGACGTGGACTCGGGGTCGGTGCGGATCGGCGGGGTCGACGTGCGGGACACGACCTTCGCCTCCATGCGGGGCACGGTGGGCATGGTCACCCAGGACGGCCACCTGTTCCACGAGAGCATCGCCGCCAACCTCCGCCTCGCCCGCCCCGAGGCCACAGAGGAGGAGCTCTGGGACGTGCTGCGGCGCTCGCGGCTCGAGGACATGGTGCGCTCGCTCCCCGACGGGCTCGCCACGATCGTGGGGGAGCGGGGGTACCGGCTCTCCGGCGGCGAGCGGCAGCGGCTCACGATCGCGCGCCTGCTCCTGGCTGCCCCGCGGGTGGTGATCCTCGACGAGGCCACAGCCGCCCTCGACTCGACCAACGAGGCGGCCGTGCAAGCGGCCCTCGGGGAGGCGCTCGAGGGGCGCACCGCCGTCGTGATCGCGCACCGCCTCTCCACGATCCGCGCCGCGGACCAGATCCTCGTGGTCGAGGACGGCCAGATCGTGGAGCGGGGCACCCACGGCGAGCTCCTCGCGGCCGGCGGCCGGTACGCCGAGCTGTACACCACCCAGTTCGCCGAGGCCGCCGCCACGGCCGACGACTACGCCTAGGAGCCCGGACACCGTGGAAGCCCGCATCGTCGTCTCCGCCGTCTGCATCTTCGCCCCTGACGGGCGCCTCCTGACCGTCCGCAAGCGCGGCACCGACCGCTTCATGCACCCCGGCGGGAAGCCCGAGCCCGGGGAGTCCGCCGCCCACGCGGCGAGCCGCGAGCTCGAGGAGGAGGTGGGGATCGTCGTCGGCCCCGAGGCCCTCGAGCCTCTGGGCGCCTGGATCGCGCGGGCGGCGAACGAGGCCGGGCGGGACATCGAGGCCACCGTGTTCGCGGCCCCGGGAACGTACGATCCGGCCGCGGTGCACGCCGCCGCCGAGATCGCCGAACTGCGCTGGATCGATCCCGCGGCCCAACCCGACGTGGACCTCGCCCCGCTCCTGACCGACCACATCCTGCCGCTCCTCGCCCGGCGCCCCTGACGGGCGCCGCCTTCGCTGGGAGCAGCGTGGGAAATCCATGAACCGACGGTGAACAGTGGGGAAAGCCGCCCCCGAACCTCCGTACCGGCCGGTAACTTGGTGGGCCGTGACCACTTCCCGCCGCAGCTTCCTCTCGGCAGCGTCCTTCGCGGCCCTCGGCGCGGCAGCCCTCACCGGGGCCGCCGCGCCGTCGACCGCCCGGAGCGTCGCCCCCGCAGCCCTGCCCGCCGACCCGAGCACCGCCGGGATCGACCAAATCATCGTCGTGATGATGGAGAACCGCTCGTTCGACCACTTCCTCGGCTGGCTCCCCGGCGCCAACGGGAAGCAGGGCGGCCTCACCTACACCGACCGCTACGGCATCCCGCACGGCACCCACCGCCTGACAGACTTCCAGGGGTGCGGTCACCCCGACCCGGACCACTCGTACGAGGGCGGGCTCATCGAGTACAACGACGGCAAGTGCGACGGCTGGCTGCGCGCCGGCGAGAACGACGACTTCGCCGTCGGCTACTACACCGACGCCGACCTGAAGTTCTTCGCCCAGGCCGCCCCCGGATGGACGGTGTGCGACAACTACTACGCCGCAGTCATGGCCGAGACCTACCCCAACCGCTTCTACCAGCACGCGGCGCAGACCGACCGGATCCACAACTCGACCGCCAACGCGACGATCCCCACCATCTGGGACCGCCTCGCAGCGGCCGGGGTGAGCGGCAGGTACTACTACTCCGACGTGCCGTTCCTCGCCCTGTGGGGCACCAAGTACCTGCCCATCTCCGCGCCGTACTCGGAGTTCCTCAGCGACTGCGCGGCCGGCACCCTCCCGTCGGTGAGCTTCGTGGATCCCCGGTTCACGGACGAGAGCTCCGGGACCTCGGGTGACGACCACCCCCACGCGGACGTCCGGTCCGGCGAGCTCTTCCTCAACGAGGTCTACAACGCCGTCACGAAGTCTCCGGCGTGGTCCCGCACCATGCTCGTGGTCAACTTCGACGAGTGGGGCGGCTTCTACGACCATGTCGCCCCGACCACCGCGCCGGACGTGAGCCCGACGACGTCGCTGCGCGGCTTCCGGGTGCCGGCCCTCGTGGTCTCGCCGTTCGCCCGCCGCGGTGCGGTGGCCTCCGGCACATACGACCACACCTCGGTCCTGAAGGCCATCGAATGGCGCTGGAACCTGCAGGCGCTCACCCCGCGGGACGCGAACGCCGCCAACATCGCCGAAGTCCTCGACTTCGCATCCGCCCCCGACCTCAGCGCTCCGGCGTACACCGTTCCGCCGTTCGTCGCGGGTGCGGCCTGCACGCCCCTGCCCGGCGGCGACCCGGAAGACGAGTGGAAGCCGCTCAAGGACCGAGCCATCTCGGAAGGATGGAAGCTCTCATGACCCGCGCAAACCCCGCCCCGGGCGCCGTTGCCGTCGCCGCACGACGGCGGCCGCTCGCCGTCGTCCTCGCGGCCCTCGCCGTGCTGGTGCTCGCCGCCGTGGCGCTCGTGCGCGGAGGCGGGGGCCAGCCGGCCCACGCCGCCGCGCCGACCTCCCAGTACCTGCCCGCGAGCTCCCACGTGTTCGTCATCAACCTCGAGAACAAGGGCTACGACGAAACCTGGGGCCCGTCCTCCCCGGCCCCCTACCTCTCGCAGACGCTGCGCTCGCAGGGCGTCCTCCTGAACAGCTACTACGGCACGGGCCACAACTCGCTCGACAACTACGTCTCCGAGGTCTCGGGGCAGGGGCCGAACAGCCAGACCCAGGCGGACTGCCAGACCTACTCACCGTTCGTCCAGACCGGCACGGCGGACCAGGCGCAGGCGGTCGGAAGCGGCTGCGTGTACCCCTCCGGTGTCAAGACCGTCGCGGACCAGCTCACCGCCGCGGGCAAGAGCTGGAAGGGCTACATGGAGGACATGGGCACACCCTGCCGCCACCCCCAGCTCGGTGCCGTGGACGACACCCAGAAGGCCAGGGTCGGCGACCAGTACGCCGCCCGCCACAACCCGTTCGTCTACTTCGCCGGCATCACCGGCTCGCCCGACTGCGCGGCGAAGGACGTCGACCTGTCCGCCCTCAGCGGCGACCTCGCCTCGGCGTCGACCACCCCGGACGTCTCCTTCATCACCCCCAACCTGTGCCACGACGGGCACGACTCCCCGTGCGTCGACGGCCAGCCGGGCGGCCTCGTCTCTGCCGACGCATGGCTGAAGCAGTGGGTTCCCGTCATCACGGACTCGCCCGCGTTCAAGAAGGACGGGGTCCTCGTCATCACGTTCGACGAATCGGACGGCCCCCAGCAGGACGCGAGCGCGTGCTGCGGCGAGGGGCCGGGGCCCAACGCCGCGCTCCCGGGCATCACGGGCCTCGGGGGCGGCAGGGTCGGGGCACTCGTGCTCTCGCCGTTCACGGCCGGCGGGACGTGGTCCACGACGCCGTACAACCACTACAGCCTGCTCGCGAGCATCGAGGACCTCAACGGCCTGTCCTACCTCGGGTACGCGGGTACGCCGGGCCTGAATCGCTTCGGGCTCGACGTGTACAACAAGGGCGTCTGACCCCTCAACCTAGGGACATGACCCCTCAACGCAGGGACATGACCCCTCAACGCGGGGACATGACCCCTCAACGCAGGGAGATGACCCCTCAACGCAGGGAAGAGCCCTCAGGCGAGCCGGCGCAGGACGGTCGTCAGGAGCAGGTCCTTGGCCGGCCCCGTGACGTCCCACGCATAGCGCAGCTCGTCCGGGCCGACGGCCTCGTAGTGGACGCGGTAGTCGTCGGGGGAGCACCAGTGGGCGCCGTCGCCGGCAGAGCCGGTCAGGTCGACGGCGTGGAACGGCCGACCGTCGGGGAAGAAGACATCCATCGTGCCCGCGCGGGCGCCGGGCCGCCACACGTACTCGCGCTCGGCGGGGCCCTCGTGCGAGCCCCAGCGCAGGGTGCCCTGCTCGCGCTGGCGGAGGCCGCCGTCGTCGGTGGGCTCGAAGGCGACGGTGCCGGAGAAGCTGCCGCGGGCGCCCGAGGCCCGGTCCAGGAGCTCGCGCTCCGCGGCCCACGCCCCGAGGAGGTAGGCGCGCAGATCAGGGACCGGATATGACAAGTGCCCCCGACCGGAATCGAACCGATGGCCTGCCCTTTAGGAGAGGGCCGCTCTATCCTACTGAGCTACGGGGGCCCGCCCGGATCGCCCCGGGCACGCTGACAAGCATACCGGCTGGCGGGGCGCCCGCGCCGCACGCCGCGGTCGTGGCTAGGCTGGGGCCGTGGCAGCGGCAGAGGCATCGACCGACCGGATCCGGCACTACCTGGGCGCGTGGTCGGCGGTGAGCGTCCTGCAGTTCTTCGCCGCGGAGGCGGCCACGATCGCGGCCTGGCACGGGCCTGCCCCATACAGCCGGCGGCTGAACTTCATCAGCGACCTCGGGCAGGTCGGCTGCGGCCTCCACGGGACCCGCGTGGTCTGCTCGCCGCTGCATGCGTTCATGAACGTCTCGTTCGTCCTCCAGGGCGTCGGCATGGTGATCGCGGCGCTGCTCATCACCTCGGCCGTGCTCCGCGTCGCCGCCCAGGACCGCGGCGTCCGCGCCCAGGCACGGCTCTCCCGCGCCCTCGCCGCGCGCGCGGCGGGCACCGGACGCACCGCGGGCCTTCCGCGCACGACGCCGGCCCCCGCCGCCGGCGTGAGCCTCGCCGCGGCGATCCGGTCCGGCCACCCGGCGGTCGCCGTGCCCTGGGCGGCGACGCTCGCGGTGCGGATCCTCCTCGGGCTCGCGGGCGCCGGGGTCGCGGTGGTGGGGCTCGTCCCGCAGGATTCCATCGAGGCCCTGCACCTGGCCGCGGCGGGGGCCTACTTCCTCGGCGGCTCGGCCGCCCTCGTGGTGCTCGGCCTGCTGTGGATCGGCCGCTCCGCGGCTGCGTGGCCCGTGCTGCTGTGCGGCGGCGCCTCGTTCGTCGCGACGGTGGTGGGCGGCGCGGTCCGTCTCCATGTGCCCGAGCCTGGGACCCTCGAGCGGTTCATGGGCTACCCGATCACCGCGGGCATCGCGCTCGTGGGCGCCGTCATCGCCTACCGTCTCGGCGTCCCGGCCAGGCAGGCGCGGGCGCTGCGCCGCGTGCGCGCCTGAGTCCTGCCCCCCTGCCCCTCGCCGCGCACGAGGCGGGTCAGCCGCCCGAGGAGGCCCGCGCCGTCGTGCGCGCCCGTCGCGCGGCGAGCACCGCGGCCCCGGCGCCCAGGAGGATGAGGAACAGCAGCACCCAGCCTGCCACCACGAGGACCGAGGCGAGCACCGCGGCCCCGGCGTCCGCGCCGGGGGCAACGGCGCCGTCCACCGCGATGTTGCCCCACAGGCGCACGATCGCGAACACGACCACCACGGCGAACGAGATCCGGCGCAGGACCTTCGCCTTCACCCACGTGCCGAAGACGAGCAGGAAGGTGAAGCCGGCGATGAGCGGGAACAGGGTCCCCGCGGTCTTGTGGACGTAGCTGAGCTGGCCGCGGGCGGCGTCGTCGAGCGCGCCCTGCAGCCGGTGCGCGTAGTCCGGGGAGAACCCGCCCACGAGCGAGTCCGGCATGGCCAGGCCCCCGGAGAGCTGGGTCATCTGCGAGAGCGTGAGCAGGTGGTAGTACCAGAACATGAACACGCTGGCCACGAGGGCGGCGATGATGATGAGCCGCGCGTTGCCCTGCGCCTGCTCCGGCGTGCGCCTCGTGGTGGGGTTGACGGGCTGGCCGGGGCGGGGGCTCGGGGCGACGGCGGCGCGCTCGCCGTGCTTGCGGGCCCGCTGGGCAGGGGTCTTGGACATGGGTCCATTATCCGTCCCGCCTCACCCGTGCCGACGGCGGCCCACCCGCGCCGACGGCGGCCCACCCGCGCCGACCGGCGGCGCCGATCTCCCGCGGGGCCCCAGGTGGGGCCCGCAGGTAGGCTGGGCCTTGTGTCTGAGACCAGTGACCGCACCCGGACCCTGCCCGACCTCGACCCGAGCCTGACCGACGCCGCACTGGCCGAGGCGCTCGTGCGCACGGCGGGGATGCTCGCGCTCGAGATGCGGCGGGAGGGCCTCGAAGCCCAGCGCAAGTCGTCCGTCTCGGACATCGTGACGGCCGCGGACAAGGCCGCCGAGGCCTACATCCTCGCCCAGCTTCGCCGGTGCCGGCCCGAGGACGGCGTCTTCGGCGAGGAGGGCACGGACGTGCCGTCCTCCTCCGGCCGGACGTGGGTCGTGGACCCCGTGGACGGGACCTACAACTTCTTCTCGGGCTCGAGCTACTGGTGCTCGGCCCTTGCCCTGCGCGGGGCCGCCTCGAACGGGGACACCGACCCGGAGGCGCTCCTCGGGGCCATCTTCCAGCCCCAGGAGGACAAGCTCTGGATCGGCGGGGCGGGCACCCCCGCCACCCTCAACGGCCAGCCCCTCGATGGGCCGGCCGACGCGCGCCTGGGAATGCTCGGCGTCGCGACGTCCATCCAGCCCCGCTGGCTCGAGCAGCCGCTCTCGGCGATGCCGTGGCACGCCGCGGCCGTGCAGTCCGCCTCGATCCGGATCCTCGGATCCGGCTCCTGCGACCTCGCGCGCGTGGCCCAGGGCGAGATCGGCGCCTGGTTCCAGCACTCGTGCCCGCAGTGGGACTGGCTCCCCGGCAAGGCGATCCTCACCGCCGCCGGAGGCGCCACCGCCACCGTCGAGGTCAACGGGCTCACGTGGTTCGCGGCCGGAGGGACGACGGCGGTCCGCGAGATCGTCGCGGCCCTCTCCTCCGCGCGGCTCGGCTGAGGACCCTCTGCCCGAGGCCCGGGCACCCTTGACCTCCCACCGGGCCGGTGCTGTGCTGGACTGAGCGCGAGGAGGGGAACCATGGCCAGCATCGACAACCAGGATCCGGCACGCAGCCTCAGCGAGGAGGAGGACCCCTCACTGGACTTCTCCGTCGAGCCCGACGAGAAGGTCTGGGACGAGGAGGACGGCCTCATCGACGCCGAGGAGGCCGTGGTCGAGCCCAGCCCGGCCGACGTCCCGGAGGCGGATCCCGCCGACGTCGCCGAGCAGCACCGCGGCCTGGACACGTAGGACACCGGTCCCGAAACCGTCCGTTGCCGCGGCCAGCGCCGCGGCGGAGAATGGTCTCTAGGACTGGGGCGGACGTCGTCGAAGGATCCGCCAGAGCCTCGCGCCCGCCGCTGGCCCGCTGGGAGGGAGGTCCTGCCATGTTCGAGTACTTCTCCGAAGCCCACGAGCTGTTCGTGTACCGCCTGGGAATCGCCCGCGGGACGAGCCGTCGCTCGATCGTCACGCTCGGGGTCCTCGAGCAGGAGTCGCAGCGGCGCGAGGTCGCAGCCCTCATGCTCGATCTCAGCGAGGAGGCAAGGCTCCATGCGGCCGTCCTCGAGGACTGCTTCGCCGAGCTCGAGCGCAATGTGGCCGTCCCTCCGGGGCATGCGGCCGACGGGCTCGACAAGGAGGCGCATGCGATCCTGCGCAAGACGGCCGACGGCATCAAGGACCTCGCGGTCCTGCCGCTCGCCCTCGAGGTCCTGTACAGCGCGATCGCCGTCTACGAGCCGCTCACCGTCTACGCACGGGAGTGGATCAGCGCGCACCTCGCCGACCAGCTGGAGAAGTGCCTCATCGAGCAGCTCGCCTCGCGCAACCGCGTCCTCGAGCTCATGCGGGAAGTCTTCGCCAGCGCGGAGACCGTCCAGGCCAAGACGGACTGAGGCGCAGGGAGGGAGGTGCGCAAATGAACCACCACGAGCCGGGCCAGCAGGAGCCGGGCACGCGCGAGACCAAACCCGAGTCCTTCATGAGGGCCATGGGCCACCTGCGCGGGCTGTACGGACCGGCCAACCGCCGGATCGCCACCGAGCCCGAGCGGCACGGCCACAACCCCGAGGACCTCAAGGAGGCGCGCGAGCTCGACGGGATCGACATCGAGACCGACAGCGAGGGGCACCGCTACGGAGTGCGCCGCCCGAGCGGCGCCTGAGGGCCGGGCGTGGCCGGGGCGTCCATCGTCCCGGCCACGCCCGCGCTCCCGGCCCCCGAGAAGTGTCAGCGGCGCGGCCTAAAATAGAGGGATCATGGATATGCTCTTCGATCCCTACGCCCATCTGCCCAAGTCCGGCCTGCCCGGCGGGGCGGAGGAACCAGACCCCGAGGAGCTCCCGCCTGCCCCCGAGGAGGAGGCCGGCGCCCCCGAGGACCTGCCCGAAGGCTGGCTGCCCGCCTCCGACCCGGCCGAGGACGCCCGCCGGGAGGCCGAGGCCGAGGCCGCCCACCTGCTCGAGGGGCTCAACCCCCAGCAGCTCGAGGCCGTCACCCACGCCGGAAGCCCCCTGCTCATCGTCGCCGGTGCCGGGTCCGGCAAGACCCGCGTGCTCTCGCACCGGATCGCCTACCTCATCGCCACCCGCCGGGCCCACCACGGCGAGATCCTCGCCATCACCTTCACCAACAAGGCCGCCGCCGAGATGCGCGAGCGCATCGAGGCCCTCGTGGGCGAGCGCGCGCAGCGGATGTGGATCTCCACGTTCCACTCCTCGTGCGTGCGCATCCTCCGCCGCGAGGCGAAGTCCGTGGGCCTGAACTCGAACTTCTCGATCTACGACTCCGCCGACTCCCTCCGCCTCATCACGCTCGTGCACAAGGGGCTCGAGCTGGACCCCAAGAAGGTGGCCCCGAAGGCGGTCCAGCACAAGATCTCCGCGCTCAAGAACGAGCTCATCGACGCCGACGACTTCGCCGGCCGCGCGAACATGAACGACCCGTTCGAGGCCGGCGTCGCCGAGGTCTTCAAGGGCTACACCCAGCGCCTGCGCCAGGCCAACGCGATGGACTTCGACGACCTCATCGCCGAGACGGTGTACATGTTCCGGGCCTTCCCGGCGCTCGCCGAGACCTACCGCCGCCGGTTCCGGCACGTCCTCGTCGACGAGTACCAGGACACAAACCATGCGCAGTATGCGCTCGTGCGCGAGATCGTCGGGGAGGGGCCGGACGCCTCGGAGCTGACCGTGGTCGGCGACTCCGACCAGTCCATCTACGCCTTCCGCGGGGCGGACATCCGCAACATCGTGGAGTTCGAGAAGGACTACCCCGAGGCCCGCACCATCAAGCTCGAGCAGAACTACCGCTCGACCCAGACGATCCTCTCCGCCGCGAACGCCGTGATCTCGCGCAACCCGAACCGGCCGGAGAAGCGCCTGTGGACCTCCGAGGGGGACGGCGAGAAGATCATCGGCTACGCGGCCGAGAACGAGCACGAGGAAGCGCGCTTCATCGCCAAGGAGATCGACCGGCTCACCGACACCGGCGAGTTCCGCCCCGGCGACGTGGCGGTGTTCTACCGCACCAACGCCCAGTCCCGCAGCCTCGAGGAGATCCTCATGCGCGTGGGCCTGCCCTACAAGGTGGTCGGCGGCACCCGCTTCTACGAGCGCAAGGAGATCAAGGACGCGCTCGCCTACCTGCGCGTGCTGGTCAACCCGGACGACGACGTCAACCTCCGCCGCGTCCTCAACGAACCGAAGCGGGGCATCGGCGAGCGGGCCGAGGGCACCATCGCCGCCTTCGCCGAGCGGGAGCGCCTCTCCTTCATGGCCGCCGCGCGGCGCGCCGACGAGGTCCCGGGCATGGCAACGCGCTCGCTCAACGCCGTGAAGGGCTTCGTCAAGCTCCTCGATGACCTCGCCGCGGTGGCGGAGGGCTCCGGCGCGGCGGAGGCGCTCGAGGCCGTGCTCGAGCAGACCGGATACCTCGCGGGCCTGCGCAGCTCGACGGACCCCCAGGACGAGTCGCGCGTCGAGAACCTCGCCGAGCTCGTCGCCGTCGTGCGCGAATACGAGCGGGACAACCCCGAGGGGAGCCTCGAGGAATTCCTCGAGCAGGTCTCGCTCGTGGCCGACGCGGACCAGATCCCGGACACGCCGGACGGCGCCTCCCAGGCCGAGGTCGACGCCGCGGTCGCCGAGGCGAGGCGGCAGGGCGTGGTGACCCTCATGACCCTGCACACGGCCAAGGGCCTCGAGTTCCCGGTCGTGTTCCTCACCGGCATGGAGCACGGGGTGTTCCCGCACCGGCGCTCCGCGACGGACCCCGAGGAACTCGCCGAGGAGCGCCGGCTCGCCTACGTGGGCCTCACCCGCGCCCGGAAGCGCCTGTACCTCACCCGCTCCGAGGTGCGCAGCCTGTGGGGCCAGAGCGAGTACTACCCCGCGAGCCAGTTCCTGGGCGAGGTCCCGGCCGAGCTCATCGACTGGAAGCGCGAGGGATCCAAGCGGCCGCCGGCCGTGGGCAACGATCGGTGGGACCGGTCCGCGGGCCGCTACGGCGGCTCCTCGTGGGGTGCCGGGACGAGCCGGAACGCGAGCTTCTCCTCGATCTCCCCGGCCTCGGCGCCTTCTGCGGCAGCGGCGAAGGGGCGGGTGCAGCCGCAGAAGGAGGTCATCGCCGTCGCGGTGGGGGACAAGGTCAACCACACCGCCTTCGGCAACGGCACCGTGATCGGCGTGGAGGGCGCCGGCGACAAGACCGTCGCGAAGGTGAGCTTCGACGTCGGCGAGAAGCGGCTCCTGCTGCGCTATGCGCCGCTGACGAAGGTGGGCTGAGCACCGCCGCCCATTGAGCCCGCGGCCCGGCGGATCTACCCTGTCGTCGAAAGGCGTGGGGGCACCGCCGGGGGAACCGTGGGCAAGGAGGCAGAACGGTGGCCGAGACGATTCCCGCAGGGTACAGCCCCCGCCTCTACAACGAGGACCTCGCGCCCGCCGAGCACAGGAAATGGGGCTTCTACTCCCTGTTCGCGATGTGGATGTCGGACATCCATTCGCTCGGCGGATACACGTTCGCCGCCGGGCTCTTCGCGATCGGCCTCGGCGCGTGGCAGGTCTTCCTTGCGCTCGTGGTGGGGATCATCCTCGTCTTCTTCCTCATGAACCTCTCCGGGTACGCAGGCCAGAAGACGGGCGTGCCGTATCCGGTGCTGGCGAGGATCTCCTTCGGCACGATCGGGGCGAACCTCCCCGCGCTCATCCGGGCACTGGTCGCGATCGCGTGGTACGGCATCCAGACCTGGCTCGCGTCGCGGGCCGTGATCATCATCGCGCTGAAGATCTGGCCCGATGCGAAGGGTCTGACCGAGAACAACTTCCTCGGCGAGTCGACGCTCGGCTGGCTCGGATTCCTCCTCATGTGGGCGCTCCAGCTCGTCCTCCTGCGCAACGGCATGGACACGATCCGCCGCTTCCAGGACTGGGCGGGCCCCGCCGTATGGGTCGTCATGGGGCTCCTCGTGGTCTACATCCTGCTCAAGGCCGGCTGGAAGGTCTCGCTCGAGCTCCAGGGCGGCACGGCCACGTGGGGGGTGGGGCACGCGTTCGCCGCGGCCATCGCGCTGACCGTCACGTACTTCTCCACGCTCCTGCTGAACTTCTGCGACTTCTCCCGCTTCGCACCCGACCGCCGGTCGGTGTGGTCGGCGAACCTGTGGGGCCTGCCCGTGAACTTCATCGCGTTCTCGGTCGTGTCCGTGGTGGTCACCGCCGGCACGTACCAGGTGTACGGGACGCACATCTACGATCCGGTCGAGATCGTGGGCCGCATCGACAGCGTGTGGGCGCTCCTGCTCGGCGCCGTCACGTTCGCGGTCGCGACGCTGGGCATCAACGTCGTCGCGAACTTCGTCTCGCCCGCCTACGATCTGGCCAACGTGTGGCCGGAGAAGATCACGTTCAAGCGGGGCGGCCTGATCGCCGCGCTGATCGCCCTCGTGATCACCCCGTGGAACCTGTTCAACAGCCCGGTGGTCGTGAACCTCTTCCTGGGCGGCCTCGGTGCCCTGCTGGGGCCCCTCTTCGGCATCATCATGGTGGACTACTACGTCCTCAGGAAGCAGCACGTGGCGGTCGGGGACCTCTTCCGGGAGCGCGGCTACTACACGTACAGCAACGGCTGGAACCTGAAGGCCGTGGCCTCGTTCATCGTCTCGGCCGTGCCCGCCGTCGTGGTCGCGCTCGTCCCCGCGTTCGACTACCTCGCCGCCTTCTCCTGGTTCATCGGTGCTGCGATCGCCGCGGCCGTCCACTGGGCGATCTCCCGCCACGACACCTCGATCGCGGAGTCTGTCGCGGCGGCCGCGGCGGCCGAACCGGCGTCCGGAAGCGCGCCGGAGGCCCGGATCTAGCCAAGGCCCGCGGGGCGCCGGCGCCTAGCGCACACGCGCCTATTTCTACGAATTGTAGAGCTGTGCGGTTGGTCACGAACGGAGCCCGTGGGGAGCTCGCGCCTCCGCAAGGGATTAGAGTTGCCCCTTGGAGCATCAGGCCCGCCGAGGGGAGCTCCCCACGGCACACTCGTGCGTGCTCCGAGTCAGAACTACTTTCGACGTAGAGGACCTGAACCGTGGACCTGTTTGAATATCAGGCGCGCGATCTGTTCGAGGCGCACGGGGTTCCCGTGCTCGCCGGCATCGTTGCGCACACCCCCGAGGAAGCCAAGGCCGCGGCCGAGAAGATCGGCGGGGTCACCGTCGTCAAGGCTCAGGTGAAGGTCGGCGGCCGCGGCAAGGCGGGCGGCGTCAAGGTCGCCAAGACGGCCGACGAGGCGTTCGAGCACGCCACCAACATCCTCGGCATGGACATCAAGGGCCACACCGTCAAGCGGGTCATGATCGCCGCGGGTGCGGACATCGCGGAGGAGTTCTACTTCTCGGTCCTGCTCGACCGGTCCAACCGCAACTACCTGGCCATGTGCTCAGTCGAGGGCGGCATGGAGATCGAGCAGCTCGCCGTCGAGCGCCCCGAGGCACTCGCCAAGGTCCCCGTCGACCCGGCCGTGGGCATCGACGCCGCCAAGGCCGCCGAGATCGTCGAGGCCGCAGGCTTCGCCCCCGAGCTGCGCGAGAAGGTCGCGGGCGTCATCGTCAAGCTGTGGGACGTCTTCAAGGGCGAGGATGCCACGCTGGTCGAGGTCAACCCGCTCGTCCGCACGGGCGCCGGCGACATCATCGCCCTGGACGGCAAGGTCTCCCTCGACGAGAACGCCGCCTTCCGCCACACCGAGCACGAGGCCCTCGTCGACAAGGACTCCGAGGACCCGCTCGAGGCCAAGGCCAAGGCCCTGGACCTGAACTACGTCAAGCTCGACGGCGAGGTCGGCATCATCGGCAACGGCGCGGGCCTCGTGATGTCCACGCTCGACGTCGTGGCCTACGCCGGCGAGAAGCACGGCAACGTCAAGCCGGCCAACTTCCTCGACATCGGCGGCGGCGCCTCGGCCGAGGTCATGGCGAACGGCCTCGGCATCATCCTCGGCGACGAGCAGGTCAAGAGCGTCTTCGTCAACGTCTTCGGCGGCATCACCGCGTGCGACGCCGTCGCCAACGGCATCGTGGGCGCGCTCAACAAGCTCGGCGACTCGGCGAACAAGCCCCTCGTCGTGCGCCTCGACGGCAACAACGTCGACGAGGGCCGCCGCATCCTCCACGAGGCCAACCACCCGCTGGTCACCCTCGCCGAGAACATGGACCAGGGCGCCGACAAGGCCGCCGAGCTGGCCAACTCCTCGAACGCAGTGAAGTAAGGACGAGAGAAAATGTCGATCTTCCTCAACAAGGACAACAAGGTCATCGTCCAGGGCATCACCGGCGGCGAGGGCTCCAAGCACACCGCCCGCATGCTCGCGGCCGGCACCAACATCGTCGGCGGCGTGAACGCGCGCAAGGCCGGCACGACTGTGAGCCACACGGACCAGCACGGCAACGCCGTCGAGCTCCCCGTCTTCGCCTCCGTCAAGGAGGCCATGGCCGAGACCGGCGCGGACACCTCCATCGTGTTCGTCCCGCCGGCGTTCACCAAGGATGCCGTGGTCGAGGCGATCGAGGCCGAGATCGGCCTCGTCGTGGTCATCACCGAGGGCGTCCCGGTGCAGGACTCGGCCGAGTTCTGGGCCCTGGCCCAGTCCAAGAAGGACGCCGAGGGCAACCAGGTCACCCGCATCATCGGCCCGAACTGCCCCGGCATCATCACCCCGGGCGAGGCCCTCGTGGGCATCACCCCGGCCAACATCACCGGCAAGGGCGGCGTGGGCCTCGTGTCCAAGTCCGGCACCCTGACCTACCAGATGATGTACGAGCTCCGTGACCTCGGCTTCTCCACGGCCATCGGCATCGGCGGCGACCCGGTCATCGGCACCACCCACATCGACGCCCTCGCCGCGTTCGAGAAGGACCCGGAGACGAAGGCGATCGTCATGATCGGCGAGATCGGCGGCGACGCCGAGGAGCGCGCGGCCGAGTTCATCAAGAACAACGTCACCAAGCCGGTCGTCGGCTACGTGGCAGGCTTCACCGCCCCCGAGGGCAAGACCATGGGCCACGCCGGCGCCATCGTCTCCGGCTCCTCCGGCACCGCGCAGGCGAAGAAGGAGGCCCTCGAGGCCGCCGGCGTCAAGGTCGGCAAGACGCCGTCCGAGACCGCCCACCTCCTCCGCTCGGTCTACCCGGTGCACCTGGCGGACTCGAACCTCTGACTGAGGGCGGCCGCGCGCAGCCCCTCGGTTGAGCGCAGCTGACACTGAAGTACGACGGCGGCCGGTCGCCTTCCCCACGGGAGGCGGCCGGCCGCCGTCGTGCTCCGCTCCGTACCCGCCGTCTGAAGGTCCACCTCTGGCAGTGGAGGTCCTGACGACGACCCCCGGAGACGACCCTCAGACGGGTTGGCGCGAGCGGGCGCAGATCTGGTCTGCGACCGCCTTGGCGTCCCTTCCCACGCCGCCCACGAGGTGCGAGCTGAACGCGCTCTGGAAGAAGAGGCCCACGAAGAAGAGGCCGGGCACGCCCGCCGCCGCGCCGCCGTTCTCGATCGGGTAGCCGTCCGCGTCCAGGCGGACCGTCGGCACGAACGAGTAGTCGCGCCGGTAGCCCGTGCACCACAGCACGTTCGCGACGTCCAGGACGGTCCCGTCGTCGAGCTCCGGCTTCCCGCCGACGGCGCCGACGGTCCGCGCCTGGGTCCGGTGGACGCCCGCGGCGTCGAGGTCAGCACGCCGCGTGCGCACGAGCGGCGCCCGCCCGGCCGCCCTCATCGCCGCACGGGCCCTCCGCCCGAGCGGGTTCTTGAGGGTCAGCACGTGGTTGGCCACGAACCAGAACAGCGGGGCGCGGACCCGCTCGTTGCCTGGGATCTCGCCCGGGTGGCGGCCCGAGAGCCATGTCTCGTGCCCTGCGCCGACGGCCTCGATGGCGAGGTCGGCGCCCGAGGTGCCGGCCCCGACCACGAGCACGGGGCCGGGAAGGAGCTGGGCAGCGTTGCGGTACTGGCTCGAGTGGAGCTGCCGGATGCCCGGGTCGAGCTCGGCGGCGACGTCGGGGACCTTCGGCACCGCCTCCGAGCCGGTCGCGACGACGACGTTCTCCGCCGCGTACTCTCCCGCGTCGGTCACGATCCCGAACCCTCCCGCGGGGAGGGCGTTGACCCAGAGCACGCGCACGCCGGTGCGGATGCGTCCGCCGAGAGTGCCGCCGTACTCCTCGAGGTAGTCGCCGAGCGCGCCGCCGGTCGGGAACACGTCGGGTGGCCCCGGGAAGGGGAGGCCGGGGAGACCGTTCACGCGGGCTGGTGTGAAGAGGCGGAGCGAGTCATAGCGTTCGTGCCACTGGCTGCCGATCCGGTCGCGCTCCTCGAGCACGAGGCAGTCTCTGCCGGCGTCGGCGAGCCAGTGGGCCGTAGCGAGCCCGGCCTGCCCGCCGCCGACGATGACGGTCTCGACACGGTGCACCGGTGCGCCGCCCGGGGCTGGGGGAAGGGGCGTCTGGGGCTGGAAGCTGGTCATGCCTCGACGGTACGGCTGCCGGTGGGAGCGCCGCGTCGGGCGGAACGTGCATCCTCCGCTCGCGCGGCATGGGTATTTCTGTGCAGGGACGTCACCCCGGGCAGGAGGTGGCCCAGGCAGGGCGGGTCAGACGAGGCCGTGGTTGTAGGCGTAGGCGGTCGCTGCGGCACGGGAGGCGATGCGCAGCTTGGCATAGATGTTCGCAAGGTGGCGCGCCACGGTCTTCTCGCTGAGGACGAGCTCCTTCGCGATGGCCCGGTTGGTGAGGCCCGCGGCCACGAGGCGCACGATCTCCGCCTCGCGGTCGGTGAGGCGCGCCGCGGACGACGCCGCGTGGCCGGCGCGCGCCCCAGCGGGGTCTGCGGTGCCCGCCGGCAGGGCCGCGAGGTCCGGCGCGGCGCCGAGCCGCTCGAATGCGGCGCGGGCAGCCTCGACTTCGAGGGCGGCGGCCTCGTGGTCGCCCAGGGCGGCGTAGCACCGGCCGAGCGTGGCGCGGGTGCGCGCTTCGGGGTACGGCATGCCCAGGCCGTGCCAGGCCAGGGACGCGTCCCGCAGCCGCCGGACGGCCCGGGCCGCATCCCCGGCCGCGCAGCACGCCGTGCCCTCGGCCGCGAGTGCCTGGGCCCGCAGGACGCCGGCGCGGCCGGCCCCCTCCGGCTCCGCCCGCTCCGCCAGCTCGGCGAGCTCGCGGGCCCCGGCGAGGGCTGCCGCGGCATCGTCCGCGGCCGCCATGACCTCGACGTAGGCGGGCAGGAACTCCTCCCGTTCGGAGCGGCGCGTGAGCTCCGCGTCGAGCCGGCGGGCGGAGACGGCGGCCGCGTCGACACGCCCCTGGGCGAGGCGGAGCAGCATGAGGCCGGGCTCGGGCCGGCGGCCGGCCGCGTTGGCGCGGCGGTATGCGGCCTCGGCGTCGGCGAAGCGGCCGCCGAGGCGGTGGAGTTCGCCCATCTGGTAGCTGGCCAGGCCCGCGTCGGCCGGCAGCAGCCGCTGCGCGGCGCGGGCAGCCTCCTCGAGCGCGCCGGCCCAGTCGCCGTCGAGCATCTTCACCTCCGAGCGGTGCACGAGGCACTGCCCGCGGAAGGGGACGAGCTCCCGGTTCCGCTCGCACCAGTCGGTGGCCGCGGCGGTCCATTCCCGGGCGCGGGAGAGGTCCTTGGCCCGCAGCGACGCCGAAATCACCGAGCAGTACGCGACCCCGTTCACGATCGGGATGGTGACCTCGCCCGCCGTCACCGTGGCCATCGCCTCGTCGAACTCGCCGAGGCCGGCGGCCGCGTCCCCGAGCCGCAGGAGTGCCCAGCCCGCGCTGAGCCGGGAGAAGACCTCGGTGTCCGTGTCCCGGGCCCCGTGCGCGATCAGGATGGCCTCGCGGGAGAGGCCGAGGGCGCGGTGCGTCTCGGCCGGGTCCGGCGAAGCGAGGGCCCGGTGGCCCAGCCCGGAGAGGAGGAGAGCCCGCTCCGCCGTGAGGCTGCCCTCCTGCACGACTGCGGCGAGGCGCCGGCCCCATGCCTCGGCCCGGCCCCGGTCGCCGCGGCTGTCGTGGGCGAAGGCGAGCCAGAACGCGGCGCGGGCGGCAGCGGCGTCGTCGTGCGCGTCGAGGAAGCGGCGGAAGGCGCGGCCGAACAGGCCGATGCTGCGCTCCTCGAATCCAAGGAGGTACGCGCTGAACCCGGCGAGCATGAGGTCGGGGCCCGGAAGGGCCGCGACCGAGTCGGCGAGCTCGAAAGCCTCGAGCGCGCGCTTCCAGGCGCCGGCCCCATACAGGCGGCGCCCGTCGTCGAGGGGCCGGGCAGAAGCTGGAAGCCGGTCCGTGGAACCGGGGGCCACGCTTCGAGGATAGACCGGAGTAGGTTGTACCTGAATGCCGCCCACGCAACGCAAGGAGCTCCCATGCGCGCCACCATGATCCACGGAACCCGCGACATCCGCGTCGAGGACCGGCCCGAGCCGGAGGTCCGCCTCCCCGGCGACGCCGTGGTCCGCGTGACGGCGGCCTGCGTGTGCGGCTCCGACCTGTGGCCCTACCGCGGCGTCCGAGCCACGGAGGAGCCGCACCCGATCGGGCACGAGTTCGTCGGGGTCGTCGAGGCCGTCGGCGACGACGTGACCGTGGTCAAGGTCGGCGACTTCGTGGTGGCGCCCTGGGCGATCTCCTGCGGAGAGTGCCCGCCGTGCCGCAACGGCGTGCAGGTCGCGTGCGAGCACCGCGCCGCGTGGGGCGGCTCCGACGAGCAGGGCCTTCCGGTGGACGGCGGCCAGGGGGAGCGGGTCCGTGTGCCCCTCGCCAACGGCACGCTCGTCCCGGTCCCCGGCGTGGCGGACCCGGACGAGGCCCTGACCAAGAGCCTGCTCACCCTCTCCGACGTCATGGGCACGGGCCACCACGCCGCCGTGGCCGCCCAGGTGGGCCCCGGCCGGAGCGTCGTGGTGGTGGGCGACGGCGCCGTGGGCCTGTGCGCGGTCCTCGCCGCCAAGCGCCTCGGCGCGGAGCGCATCATCGCCATGTCCCGGCACGAGGACAGGGCCGCGATCGCCCGGCAGTTCGGCGCCACCGACGTGGTGGCCGAACGAGGCAAGGACGCCGCCGAGAAGGTCCGCTCGATCCTCGGCGGCGTCCTGGCGGACTCGGTGCTCGAATGCGTCGGCACCAAGGAGTCCATGGAGCAGGCCTTCGCCTGCACCCGGCCCGGCGGCAGCCTTGGGTTCGTGGGCGTCCCCGCCGGCGGGGCGGAGCTGCCGATCGGCACCCTGTTCTCCAAGAACATCTCGGTGGGCGGCGGCGCCGCGTCCACCCGCGAATACCTTCCCGAGCTGCTCGAGGACGTCCTCTCCGGCGCGATCAACCCCGGCCTCGTGTTCGACTCGGTCATGGCCCTCGAGGATGCCCCCGAGGCGTACCGGGCGATGGACGAGCGCCGCGCAACGAAGGTCATGCTCGTTCCCGCCGGGGCCCAGCAGTGAGCGAAGGGTTCGAGGCGGCTCTGGCCGCCGCGCGGGAGGGCCTCGCCCAGGGCGGCATCCCCATCGGCGCCGCGCTGGTCCGCGGCGGCCAGGTGATCGCCGCAGGCCACAACGAGCGCGTCCAGAGCGGCGATCCGATCGCCCACGGCGAGATGGCCGCGCTGCGCTCGGCGGGGCGCCAGCGCACCTACCGTGACACCGTGCTGTACACGACGCTTGCTCCGTGCGCGATGTGCACCGGCACCATCATCCAGTTCAAGATCCCGAAGGTCGTGGTCGGGGAGGCGCGGACGTTCGGCGGCGAGCTCGAGCTGCTGCGCTCGCGCGGCGTCGAGGTCGAGGTGCTCGACGATCCGCGGTGCGTCCAGATGATGGCGGACTTCCAGCGCGAGCACGCCGAGCTGTGGGCGGAGGACATCGCCGAATAGGGCGCGAGGACGGCTAGCCCGCGGCGGCGCGGCCGCCCGCGTTCCCGCCGAGCCGCCGGGTCACATCCGCCGCGGCACGGGCGCACGCGTCGCAGATCTCCGCGAGCCGCTCGGGGGAGACCCGGAACCGCGGGGCCGAGATCAGCACGGCGGCCACCACGTCGCCCCGGTGGTCGTACACGGGGGAGGCCACGCCCACTTCGTCGGGCGAGGTCTCGCCGTAGTTGACCGCATAGCCCTTCGCGGCGGCCTCGGCGAGGCGCACCGCGTAGGCATCGAGCGCCCGGCTGTCGGTGTGCGGCAGCTGCACCGCGCCGGTGGTCAGCAGCTCGCGGACCCGCTCGGGCGGTTCGGTCGCGAGGAAGACCTGCACGGAGGAGGACAGCGCCGTCCCGTAGCGGGTGCCCAGGGTCGTGGTGTGCTTGACCTGGTGACGGCTCGGGATCTGCTCGACCGAGACGGCCTCGTGCCCGTTCCAGAGCAGGAGCGCCGAGGTCTCGCCGGTCTTCTCGCCGAGTTCGCGGAGCACGGGGTAGGCCACCCGGCGAACGTCGAGGTCCGCGAGGAGCGGGCCCGCCACGGCGATGATGCCCAGCCCGAGCCGGAACCTGCGCGTCGGCTCGTCGCGCTCCACGAGTCCCTCGGACTCGAGGGTGCTCAGGATGCGGGAGACGGAGCTCTTGTGCAGGCCCACCTGGGCGGCGATCTCGGTGACGCCCAGCAGTGGCTCGTCGACGCTGAAGCAGCGCAGCACCGCCACGGCGTTCGAGATGGGGGAGGCCGCGCGGCCCTCGCCGGCCTCGCCGTTGCCGTTCTCACTCATGGGTCAACCCTATGCGGCGGGCGCCGCCGGAGTGCTCAGTCATGGTGGTGTCCCCTTCTTTCACGGCTGCGGGCGTACGACGGCGGCGCCGCACCCCGCGCGTGGCGGGGTGCGGCGCCGTCGTGCTCACCGTGGCCGTCAGGCCTCGATGATGTTCTTCTCGGGGCCGAACGGGAACTTGGTGATGTTCTCCACCGTGTCCTCGCCGATCACCAGGATGTCGTGCTCGCGGTAGCCGCCGGCGCCCGGGAGGCCGTCGGCGACCGTGATCATGGGCTCCATCGAGACGACCATGCCCGGCTCGAGCACCGTCTCGATGTCCTCGCGCAGCTCGAGGCCCGCCTCGCGGCCGTAGTAGTGCGAGAGGACGCCGAACGAGTGGCCGTAGCCGAACGTGCGGTTGGCGAGGAGGCCGTGGGAGATGTAGATCTCGTTCAGCTCGGCGGCGATGTCCTTGCAGACGGCGCCGGGCTTGATGAGCTCGAGGCCGCGGCGGTGGACCTCCACGTTGATGTTCCACAGCTCGAGGGAGCGCTCGTCCGGCTGGCCCAGGAAGAGGGTGCGCTCAAGGGCCGTGTAGTAGCCGGAGGTCATCGGGAAGCAGTTCAGGGAGAGGATGTCGCCCCGCTGGAGCTTCCGGGTGGTGGCCCAGTTGTGGGCGCCGTCGGTGTTGATGCCGGACTGGAACCAGACCCACGTGTCGCGGACCTCGCGGTCCGGGAAGGTCTTGGCGATCTCGTGGACCATCGCCTCGGTGCCGATGAGCGCCACCTCGTACTCGGTGATGCCCTCGCGGATGGCGTTGCGGATGGCCTCGCCCCCGAGGTCGCCGATGCGGGCGCCGTGCTTGATGACCTCGATCTCCTCCGCGGACTTGATCATGCGCTGGCGCATGGCGTCCTGGGAGACATCGAGGAGCTGGGCGCCCGGGAACGCGGCGGCGATCTTCTCACGGGTCAGGGTGGGCAGGGCGTCGTCCTCGACGCCGAGGCGGGTGGCCTTGACGCCGCGCTGGCGCAGGGCCTCCTGCAGTCCGAAGTAGAAGTTGTCGCGGCGCCAGTCGGTGTAGACGATGTTCTCGCCGTAGGAGGTGCGCCACGGCATGCCGGCGTCGATGTTCGCCGTGACCGTGACCGAGTCGTCGGCGGTGACGACGAGCGCGTAGTTGCGGCCGAACGTGGTGTAGAGGAAGTCGGAGTAGTACTTGATGCCGTGGTAGCTGGTCAGGATGACCGCGTCCAGGTCCTTGGCGGCCATGATCTGGCGGAGGCCGGCGAGGCGGCGTTCGAACTCGGCGTCTGAGAACGTGAGCTTGCCCTTCGTGCCGTTGTGCAGCACCTTGAGGCGCTCGAGCTCGGCGACGTTCGTGACGTTCGTGGAGGTCAGGTCGACGGACATGGTGGGTCTCCTTTTCAGGGGTTGTGTGTGCGTGGAGGTGAGGAAAGTCGGGAAGGTCAGTGGGCCAGCGGCCGGCGGGAGGTCTCCTTGGCGCACAGGACGGCGATGAGGGAGACGATGGCAGCGGCGACGAGGTACCAGGCAGGCGCGAGCTTGGTGTGCATGACGCCGATCAGCAGGGTCGCCATGAAGGGGGCCGTGCCGCCGAAGACGGCGTTGGCGAGGTTGAAGCTCACCGCGAAGCCGGAGTACCGGATGCGGGTCGGGAACAGCTCGGCGAGGAAGCTCGGCAGCGTCCCGTCGTTGAGGGTGAGCATGGCGCCGAGGAAGACCTCGACGAGCAGGATCACGGCGAAGTTGCCGGAGTCCAGGAGCATGAAGGCCGGGACGGTGAGCAGGATGAACAGGATCGAGGCGGACAGGAGCACGCGCTTGCGGCCGAACCGGTCCGAGGCGAGCCCGGTGAGGAAGATGAAGCCGATGTAGGTCAGCAGGGCGATCGTCGTCGCGAAGAAGGACTCGGTGGCGCCGAAGCCCAGCTCGGTCGAGAGGTAGGTGGGCATGTAGGAGAGGATCACGTAGAAGCCGACGGCGTTGAGCAGGACCGCGCCGACCGCCAGGATGAGCGAGCGCCAGTGCTTGACGAACATGTCCTTGACGGGGGCATGGGTGACCTCGTCCTCCTTGGCCAGTTCGCGGAAGACCGGCGTGTCCTCGAGCTTGGTCCGGATGTACCGGCCGATCAGGCCCATGGGGGCCGCGAGCAGGAACGGCAGGCGCCAGCCCCAGGCGGCCATCTCGGAGTCGCTGAGGACGATCGAGAGCAGGGCCGCGAGGAGCGAGCCGAGCAGGAGGCCCGCCGCGGTGGACGCCGGGACGACGGCGGCGTAGAGGCCGCGGCGGTGGGCGGGGGCGTACTCGACGAGGAAGGCCGAGGCGCCGGCGTACTCGCCTGCGGCGGAGAAGCCCTGGATCACGCGGATCACGAGGAGGATGATCGGGGCCCCGACGCCGATCATGGCGTACGGCGGGATGAGGGCGATGCAGAACGTCGCGCCGCTCATGATGAGGATGGACAGGGAGAGGGCGGTGCGGCGGCCGAGGCGGTCGCCGATGTGGCCCCAGACGAAGCCGCCGAGGGGGCGGACGAAGAACGAGATCGCGAAGACCGCGAAGGTCGCCAGCAGCGCGGTCTGCTTGTCGGAGTCCGGGAAGAACGCTGCGGCGATCGTGGAGGCGAGGTAGCCGTAGACCGCGTAGTCGAACCACTCGACGAAGTTGCCGATGAAGCTGCCCCACAGGACCCGACGGCGGGCGTCTTTGCCGATGCCGTCGGACGCTGCCGGGGAGGGCTGTCCGCTCAGCGGCACGTCTGCCTCGGGCCCAGCGCTGGTCGGGGATGCCAGGCGGGGGGAGTGTTCAGTGCTCATGGGAAACCACCAGAAGCTTGGGGTTGCGTTTACCGCAACTCGGTTGCACCAGACTACGTGTGGTCTGGGTCACGGTCAAGAACTCGCACCGATGTTGCGGCAGTTGCAACCAGATGACGGGCTGCCACTAGATGACGGCGAGAGGGGAGGTGGCGCGCAGCTCGGCGTCCACCTCCGCCGCGAGGGCCGCGGAGGTCCGCTCGAGGAGCAGCGCGCCGGCCTCGCCCGACGCCGCCGCCGCCGAGGAGAGGCACCCCGAGGCGGGGGTGAGCTCAGCCCGCACGGGCAGGACGTCGTACTTCGGCAGCCGCGCGGCGGGGAGGTCCATGACCCGGTCCAGCTGCACGCGCTCGGGATGCAGGTGGAGCATGAGCGAGGTCTCGAGGACGCCGCCGTGCTCCACGTCCCAGCCGGGGAAGGAGCCCCGGTAGATCTCCTCGATCGCGTCCTCGTCCACGAAGTCCCAGTAGGAGAGCAGGAGCGCCGAGACGTCCTCGCCCCGCAGGGCAAGCTCGGAGGTGGCCTGCTCGACGCCCTCGTAGAGGAACTGGTAGTTCTCGAAGTGGCCGTTGAGGAAGACGAGCCGCCGGGCACCGTGCCGCGCGAACTCGAAGGTGAGGGTGCGGGCGATCGAGATGAGCGTGGTCGCGTCCAAGCTGGTCGTGCCGCTGAGGTGGTTGCCGCCGCCCGAGCGCTGCTGCGACTTGTAGCCGTAGACGATCGGGGCCGCGACCAGGCCGCCCACGGCCTCGGCCAGCCGCTCGCTCATGGCCCGCGACAGGACGACGTCCGTGTTGAGCGGCAGGTGCGGGCCGTGCTGCTCGATCGAGCCCACGGGGATGATGATCGGCGCGCCCGCCGCGATGGCCTCGCGGTAGGTGAAGGCGTCGATCTCCTCCATGAAGACGCTGCTGGGCATGGCTCCTCCTGGGAACGTCGGTGATGTGTCTGGGACGCCGGCGGCGGGCGGGCCCGCCGCCGGCGGTGATGGGGTGCCCGAGAGGGGCTACGGGGCCACGGCGGCTGGCGAGCCGGCGGGCGACGCCGGCTGCTCGCCGTCGTGCGCCGAGGCGTCGCCGTGGGAGGCGAGGTACTCCTCGTCGCTCACGTCGGCCCGGATGCCGAGCGGGACGCCGTGGTGGATGCGGCTCTTGAAGCGCGGATAGCCGAGGGCGAGGTAGAGCAGGCCCGAGGTCAGGGTCCCGGCGAGCCAGGAGAGGTCCACGCCGCCCATGGCGGTGGCGACGGGGCCCTGGAGGAGCGGATCACCGCCGTACATGAACATCCAGGTCATGACGAGGCCGATGAGGAAGGAGACCAGGGCGATCGGGTTGACGGCCTTGAGGCGCGTGTCCTTCGGGTCCAGGAAGAGGTAGCCGAAGTTCTTGTGGCGGCGCTCGAAGACGAAGTAGTGGACCGCCATGATGCCGCCCCACGTCGCGACCCAGGCGACGATGGCGCCGAGCCAGCTGTCCAGGAGCGCCGCGAAGTCCTCGGCGAAGAGGAAGAAGACCACCGCGACCATGGACAGGCAGCCCACGACGACGGACAGCGCGCGCCGGCCGATGCGGATGTCGAGAGCCTGGGCGGCCACGCCGAACGTGTAGAGGTTGATGATGTTCGTGGCGATCGGGCCGTGGATCACGAGCAGGATCACCGGGATCGCCATGACGCCGAAGCTCTTGACGATCAGCTCGCCTGGGTCCGCGGTGCCGTTCATCGTCGCGAGGCTCGCGCCGAGCAGACCCAGCCACACGACCGGCAGGAACTGGCCCAGGACCGAGGTGAAGTAGAGCTTCTTCTTCGGGATGCTCTTGGAGACGAAGCGGGAGTAGTCGGGGGCGTAGGTGAACCAGCCGATGCCCCAGCCGATGCCGATCGCGGTCATGATCCCGGACATTGCGGCGATGCGCTCGCCGCCGGTGAGGATCGCGCCCGCCGGCCCTGCGTAGTGCCAGTCGATCGGCAGCTGGGTCCACGCGATGATGGACATCGCGACGAGGACGAGGAGGGTCGGCGGCATGGTGATGCGCTCGAACTTCGCGATCGCGCCGTACCCGCGGTAGCAGATGGTGACCTGGATGCCCATGATCACGGCGGCGATGCCGATCTTCCAGGCCAGGTTCTGCTGCGTCGGGTCGACCCAGCCGATCATGCCGAAGAGCGCCATGACGAGGTCGAGGATGACCCACGTGTTCACGGCGGACCAGCCGACGGCGACGAGGGCCTGGATCGCCGCGGGCAGGTAGGCGCCGCGGCGGCCGAACGCCCCGCGGGCCAGGAGCATGCCGGTGGCGCCGGTCTTCTGTCCGAGCAGGACGAAGAAGCCGAAGCCGACCATGCCGATGACGTTGCCGAGGACGAGCACGGTCATCGTGTCGGCGAGGCCGAGGCCCATGTTGATGCCGAGGGCACCGAGGATCCAGTTGATGGGGGCAACGTTGGCCCCAGCCCAGATCCAGAACTGCCCGGAGACCTTGGTGGTGCGAGCAGACTCGGGGACGGGCTGCAGCACGTCTTCGACGACGTGCGTGGCGTCCTCAGTCTTGCTCTGAGTGCGAAGGCTCATGTGAGACTACTTTCTCGTAGTGTTCGCTGGGGGAGCGAGTAGCCGGCTGCCTTCAAGCGTAGATGTGCGGCGCGTCACCACCTAGATACGTTGTGTCGCCCAACATGAGGGGTGCGGGCGACAATCTGTCTACCCTTGTGATGTTCCAGCCGAGAGTGAGACCGTCATGTCGCTGCCCCTGATCGAGATCCTCGCCGGCGGTGTGCTGGCCACCGGGGCGCCCGTCGTGGTGGGCGGCCAGAGCGCGGTCGAGGGCGCCCGGGTCCGGTGGGTCCACTCGAGCGAGGTCCTCGAGATCGCGCCCCTCCTCTCCGGGGGCGAGCTCCTCCTGACGGGAGGAGCGGCGCTCCTCGCGCTCAAGCCGGGCGCCCAGGCGGAGTACATCTGGAGCCTGGCGTCCCGGCGCGTCGCCGCGCTCGCCGTCGAGACCGCCGGCAGCGGGCGGCATCTTCCGCCAGAGCTCGTGGCCGCCGCGGACGAGGCCGGCCTGCCGCTCATCGAGCTGCGCCAGGTGGTGCCCTTCGTCGACGTTGCCGAGGCCGTGAACCGCAGGATCGTCTCGGGCCAGGTCCACGCGCTCCAAGTGGCGGACAGGCTCTCCCAGGCCCTCACGGAGAGGATCGCGAGCTCCGGGGCGGTGCTGGGGCCGCTCGTGGGACTCATCGCCGAGACCCTCGGGGTGCACGCGCGCGTCGTGGACACCCGCGGGGCGCTGCTCGCCGCCGCCGGACCAGACCCGGGGCCGCACGCGCACGGGCCCGACACCGAGCTCACGGTGGGCGGCATCGGCGCGGCTCGGCTCGAGCTGGTCGGCGGCCCCCAGGCGGACGGCGAGCTGCTCGAGACCGCCCTGGCCAGGGTGAGGAGCATTGTCGCGCTGGCCCTCGCCCAGCAGCACCGGCCGAGCCTGGCCCGGCTCGCAGAGGACGAGCTGCTCCGCCTCATCGGGGCCGGGGGAGGAGGGGACCGCCTCATCGAGCTGAGCCAGGCGGCCGGGGTCGCGCCCGACCAGCCTCTCGCCATGGCCGTGATCCGCCGCCCGGCGGACGGATCCGCGGACTTCGAGCAGCGGGCCCGCACAGCGCTGCCCACGGCGCTGCTGATCGTGGACGGACCGTGGGTGGACATCCTCATGGCCCTGCCGCCACGGGCCGGGCACGCGGAGCGCGAGCGGGTCCTCGGGATGCTCAGGGGCTCCGTGGAGGGCAAGGGGCTCACGGGGGCCCTCGGCCCGACGGCCGCCACGATCCGGCAGGCGGCCTTCTCGCTCGCCGAAGCCCGGGCGACCTGGCGGATCGGGCGTTCCTCGAAGTGGACGGACGCGATCTACGACGCCTCCGACTTCCTGGTCGAACGCATGGCGGAGCGGTCCCTGTCGCGCAGCGCCGTCGACGCGCTCGTCGAGGAGTCGCTCGGCGAGCTCATCCGGCTCGACCAGCGCACGGGCGGCGAACTGGTGCGCACCCTGGACGTCTGGATCACCGCCGGGTGCAATGCGACCGACGCGGCCGACATCCTCTTCCTCGAGCGGCAGTCGCTGCACAAGCGGCTCCGCCGCATCTTCGCGGCGATCGGCGGCGACCCCCGGGGCCGTGGCAAGCTCGGCGCGCTCGCCTTCGCGGTCAAGCTCGTCCGGGGAAACGCCCAGCTGCGCGACGACCCCCGCCCCTGACCCCCTCCTCTTCTCCGTTTCGGGTACGCATCTCGTCGCTGTTTCCCCATTTCGGGTACGCATCTCGTAGCCACTTTCCCGTTCCGGGTACGAGGCCGCGCGCGGCCTCGTAGGGACCGCGGGCATTGCGGCACGTCGGATGGGTGCACGCCGGATGCCGGATGCCGGCGCGCGCTCGTGGACGAGGGGATCGTGCGCAGGGAGGCCGATGGGAGCGCGTACTGGCGCTCCGAGTGAGGGCTGAGCCGCCAGGCCCTTCTCCCCGGACACGCCGAGACGCCCTGTTGCCGGGAAGGACCCTTCAGGGCGTCCTCCCGGGAACAGGGCGTCTCGCGGGGCGCGCGGCGCTCAGGCGCGCTGCGAGATCGAGCCGGGTGCCGCCGTCGTGCGTCCGTCGAGCGGCCGGTGCGCCGTCTCCGGGAGCAGCCACGCCGCGACGAGCGCCCCGGCGGCGACGACGGTCAGGTAGATCGCGGGCGCCATGGGGTTGCCGGTGGTGGCGATGAGCCACGTCGCCACGAACGGCGCGGTGCCCCCGAACACTGCGTAGCTGACGTTGTACGTGATGGCCGACGCCGTGTAGCGCACCTCGGTGGGGAAGACCTCCGAGAGCAGGACGGCGGTCACCACGTTCGCGGTCACGGCGCCGACCGCCAGCAGCAGCTGCCCGCCGAGGGCTGCGCCGAACGAGCCGCCCGAGGCCAGCAGGTACGCCGGCACCGCGAGCGCGCCGAGCAGCAGGGACGAGGCAACCATGGTGGGCTTGCGCCCGATCCGGTCGCACACGCGGCCCAGGACCGGGGCGAGGGCCGCGGCGAACGCGAGGGCGATGACGTTGCTGAACAGCACGAGGTCGGCGGGCATCTTCACGACCTCCCGAAGGAACGTGGTCATGTACGTCGAGAACGTGTAGAAGCTCAGGGCGGTGAGGGCGATGTAGCCGCCCAGGATGAGCATCGGGCGCCCCTGGAGGGCGAACGTCCGGCGGAGGGGAGCGTGCTCCTTGCCCCGCTGGGCTTCGAGGGCGGCCTGGAAGACCGGCGACTCGTCGAGCCGACGCCGGATGTAGAACGCCACGATCCCCAGGGGCGCGGCGACGAGGAACGGGATGCGCCAGCCCCACTCGTTCATGGCGGCGCTGCCGAGTCCCGCCGTGAGCCCCCAGCACAGCAGGGCGGCGCCGGAGAACGAGCCGAATGTCGCGGCGGGCATCCAGGAGGAGTAGCGCGAGCGCTGGTCCGCAGGCGCATGCTCGATCACGTACGCGACGGCGCCCGCGTACTCGCCGCCGGCGGAGAGGCCCTGGACGCTCCGGGCGAGCGTCAGGAGGAGGGGCGCGACGACGCCGACCGCACCGAAGGTCGGCAGGAGGCCGATGGCCATCGTGGCGCCGGACATGAGCAGGACCGTCAGCGCGAGCACGCGCTTGCGGCCGATCCGGTCGCCGAGGACGCCGAAGACGGCGCCGCCGATGGGCCGGAGCGCGAAGGCGACGGCGAAGACCGCGAAGGTCTGGAGCAGGCCGACGACGTTGTCGCCTGCGGGGAAGAAGGCGTGCGCGAGCTGGGTCGCGAGGAAGCCGTACACGGCGAAGTCGAACCATTCGACGACGGTGCCGGCGGCTGCGGCGCCGGTGACCTTGCGGAGGACCGACTGGGGGACGGGGGCGGTCTGGCCGCCAGGGGTGGAAGGTTCTGCGGGGTTCATGGGGGCTCCCGGGGAGGGTGGGGATCGTTCGGGGGCGTCCGAGGTCCTCGACGCCATGATGCACAGCGCCCGCCGTCAGATGAAGACGGCGGGCGCTGTGCGGCACGACTCAGGCCGGATCTGCGGGGGCCGCGACCTCGGGCTGGCGATCCGCGAGGGTCTTCGGGACCGTGTCCTCGAACTGCGGGAGGCGGTTCAGGTACTCGACCACCGAATCCGTGGACTCCACGTCACCGAACTTGTTGTCGATGTCGTAGAGGTTCCACTGCACGACGCCCGGGACGCGGTCGCCGATGGTCTCCTTGGCGATGATCGGGCGGAAGCCCTTCGCGATCGCGTCCTCGACGGTGTGGCGCACGCAGCCGGCCGCGGTCGCACCGGTCACGATCAGGGTGTCGATCCGGTTGGAGGTCAGGAAGAGCTCGAGGTTCGTCCCGGGAAAGGCCGAGGCGCGGTTCTTCTCGAGCACGACCTCGCCCTCTGCGGGCGCAATGCGGTCGTCGATCTGGGCCCAGTAGGAGTCCGCCGGAAGGGTCTCCACGGGGATCTTCGAGTACCACAGGCCCATGTCGTTCGTGCCGGAGGAGGCGTCGCGGTTGCGGTACACGTTCGTGGTGTAGAAGACCGGGACCCCCTTGGCACGCGCAGCCTCGTTGATCCGCTGGACATTGGGGATGATCGTCTCCATGCCCGGGCAGCTGAACGGGTGGCCCGGACGGGTCCAGGCGTTGGCGAGGTCGATGTGGATGACGGCGGGGCGGTTGCCGTAGCCGACCCGGCGCTTGAAGCCGCGCTCGTTGTAGATGTCTGTGCCGGCTTCGAACGCCTCCTCCAGCACTGCTGCAAGACGGGCTTCGATGTCCTGGCTCACTGCGGTGTCCTGGCTCATGGTGCACTCCTTGGAAGGTGAAGTTTGCTTTATGCGGGGATGGTTTGCTGCCTTAGCAACAAGAGGAAATCATGTGATCCGGCTCTCTTCTGTTGCTGTATGACCAATCTATTTGCTCAAGAAGCAACGCGCAAGAGGTTCGGTGAATTTTCTGTTCCGGCGTCTGCCTAGTCCTGGCGGACGGTGCGCGGGTTGACATTCCGTGCCGCGAGGATGAGCAGCCCCGAGGCGAAAATGGGCACGCAGCCGATCCAGAAGGCCGCCGTGCTCCACGTCCACCCGGCACCCAGCGCGAGCGTGACGAGGAAGCTGCTGATGATCGCCCCGACCTGCCCGCCGGCGTTGATGATCGAGCCGCCGGTGGCACGCGTCCGTACCGGGAAGCTCTCGCCGTTGAAGAACAGCAGCGCGGAGAACGGGCCGATGAGGAAGAACAGGCCGGCGCTGTAGAGCGCGACGACGATTCCGAAGTTCCCCGACGGCGCGAGCAGCATGGCCGTGAAGGAGACGCCGCACAGGATCCAGCCGATGGCGATCGTGTTGCGCCGGCCGATCCTGTCGCCCAGCCAGCCGTGGAACACGTAGCCGGCGAATGCGGTGGCGTTGGAGACCACGAGGATCACGAGGGCGTTCGTGAACGGGATGTCCTTGCCGTCCGGGGCGCTCAGGAGGGACGTCCCGAGGATCGCGAACACGAGGACGCCGACCCAGTTCAGCAGGAACGAGAGGCCGATCACCACGGTCGAACGCAGCGACTCTCCTCGGAACGCCTCGGCGAGGGGGGAGCCGCCCGTGTTCGAATGCCTGTGCGCCTCGAACTGCGGGCTCTCCTTGAGCCAGCGCCCGGCGATGACAATGAAGACGGCCGGGAAGGCCGCGACGATGAAGCACAGCGCCCACCCGCCCACCGGGAACAGCAGGTAGATCGAGGCGGCCGCGAGCACCGAGCCGATCGGCCAGCCGGACTGGACGAGGGAGTAGATGAGGCCGCGGCGCCGTGCCTTGGCCGGATCGGCGTAGGCGTGGGCGAAGAGCTCGTTGAGGTAGGCGGCGTTGACCGACTGCTCGGCATAGCCGAGGCCGGCGGCCGAGCGCACCAGGATGAGCAGGACGACGCCGATCCCCCCCACGATGCCCACGGCCCAGCCTGCGACGGCGGTCAAAAGTGAGGCGATGGCCGCGCCGATGACGGAGATGAGGATGCCCTTCCGGCGCCCGATCCGGTCCACCAGGGGGCCGACGGCGAACGCCACGAGCGCCGTGCCGGCCGTGACCCACGTGTTGACCGCCGTGGACTGCGCCGGCGCCCAGCCCACCTCGGCGGCGAGGACCGGCAGCAGGTTCCCGAACAGGACGAAGTCGTACACGGCGAACGTCCACGCGAAGAAGCAGATCCACGTCGCGATGCGCACGTCACGCGGGGTGAGTCCGCCCGAGGTGGGCTCGGGAGCGGCGGGAGGGGGCGCCGTAGTGCGTGTGCCGCGCGAGCCGTTCGGCTGCGACGGGTCAAGGGTGCTTTCCATCGGTTCCATGAGTACTCCTGAGGTGAGGTGGCTGGGGCCGGGAGGTGGGAATGGGCATGGAAGAGGCGGCCGGGAGGGACGCTGTGCGTCCCCCCGGCCGCCTCAGTGAGTGGATTCAGTGCGGTACTGCTGGGTGTTGCGGAACTAGAGCGTGGCGTAGGCAGTCGCCGGGGACCGGCGTTCCGAGGTGAGCGCGGCGTCGACCGTCATGGTGGTCGCGTCGATCACCACGCCGTAGTCGCGCTCCGCGGCCTCGAGGGTGGTGAAACCGTCGAGGACGTCTTCGAGGACCTTCTCTGGATCGCGCCGGAACGGATCGCCGAAGCCGCCGCCGCTGGGCACGGTGATCTGGAGGGAGTCCCCGGCAAGGAGCTGGCGACCGGTCACCTTGGACGGCCAGGACTCTTCGCCCGCCCGGCCCGGGTTCTTCACCAGCGAGCCGTTGAGGCCGTCGTGGCCACCGAAGGCGCCCCACGGTGCGTCGGACTCATGGCGTTCGCCCTCGCACGTGATCGCAGTGTCGGTCAGGAACGTGTTCTCCCGGACGATGCCGATGCCCCCGCGGAATTCACCGGCGGCCGCGGGCTCGGGCCGCAGCTCGTAGCGGTCGGTGCGCATCGGGAACCGCCACTCGAGCTCCTCGATCGGGTTGTTGCGGGTGTTGGCGATGAGGTTGTCCACAGAGTCTGGACCGTCGCTCGTGGCGCGGGCACCGTAGGATCCCTCATTGACCTCGAGGTAGACCCAGTACTCGCCCTGCTTCTCATCCCATCCCGAGTAGGAGATGAAGTGGATGTGGGCGGAGTTGCCGGCGGTGACGCGGTCGGGGATCACCGGAGCGAGCGCGCGCAGGGCGAGGTCGACGGCGCGCTGCACCTGGGAGAACCGCGAGAAGGTCGCAGCCGGGTACTTCGGGTTGAAGATGGTGCCCTCCGGGGCGATCACCTTCAGCGGCTTGAGCATGCCCTCGTTCTGCGGCACGAACACCGGGAACGCGACCTCGTCGAGGAACATCATCCGCGTGATGAAGGTGAACGCCGAGACCGTTGTGCCCTCGAAGGCGCAGTTGTAGGCGGTCGGTACCTGTTCGGCGGACCCGGTGAGGTCATAGGTGATCTCGTCGCCCTCCACGATCACCTTCACCGCGATCGGCAGGTTCTTGCCGTAGTTGCGGCCGTCGTCGTCCAGGTAGCCGACCTCGGTCTCGTAGACGCCGTCTGGGATCTTGGCGATCTCCTGGCGCAACATCCGCTCGGAGTAGTCGATCCAGCTCTGCCCGGCGTCTCGCACCGCGTCGAAGCCGTAGCGCTCGATGAGGGCAAGGTAGCGGGCCTTGGCCAGTTCGCAAGCGGCGATCATCGCCTGGAAGTCGCCCTCGTTGGAGGTGGGCGTCCGGGTGTTGTTGAGGATGTGCCGGATCAGCGATTCCTGCCGGACGCCCTTCTCGTAGATCTTCACCGCGCGGAAGATGGTGCCTTCGGACTGGATGTCCTGGATGTCCACCATCAGGCCGGAGTAGGCACCGCCGTTGTCGATGAGCTGGCCCGAGGCACCCGCGAAGCCCACGAGCTTCCCGTCGTGGAAGATCGGCTCGATGATCGCCACGTCGGGGGAGTGGGTGGCACCGAGGTACGGGTCATTGTGCAGGATGACATCCCCCTCATGGAGGTCCTCGCCGAGGACCGAGATGACGCCCTTGACGATCTTGGGCATGGAGCCCATGAACATCGGCGTGGAGTCCGACTCGGCCAGAACGTTGCCGTCCTTGTCGAACAGGCCCGCGCCGAGGTCCTCGGACTCGCGGATGATCGAGGAGTAGGCCATGCGGAACAGCACGGAGGCCATTTCCTTCGCCGCGGAGTTCAGGGCGCCGCCGATCACGCGCATCAAGATCGGGGTGGCGAGCTTCTCAGCGGTCTGGGTTGCGACCGGGCAGTCGATGACGAGGTTGCCGGCCGGGTCCACCGTTCCGGAGAACCTCGGGGGTACGACAACGGTGGAGTCGTACTGCTCGATGATGGCAGGGCCGACAAAAGCGGTGCCCACGCCCATCTTCTCCCGGTCGTAGAAGGGGGTGTCCACCGTGACGGGCTTGCCGTCCTGCTCGAACGTCACCGCGCGGGTCTCCACGAGGGCATCATGGAGGGAACCGGACGATGTCACCTCCGGGGTGGGCAGCTCATCCATCACCGCGCTGGCGTCGACGCGGATGTTGATGACCTCAACCGTGCCGTTCTTGAACTGGTGGCCGTACTCCTCGAAGTGGGCTTCGTGGAAGGCCGCCTCGGCCTTCTCGAGCCAGGCCTGGTCGACCGGCCCTTCGGGGGCGACGAAGCGGATCTCGTAGCCCTGGCCCTCGTAGCGCGCGTCCGCGAGCCAGACGAGCTTGCGCCGTTCGGCCGGGACGTCCTCAGAGTCGAGCTGCGCGTGTGCCTCGCGCTCCAGCGCCTCGTAGGAGGCCTGGATGGCGGCGGGGTCGGCGTGGGCGAACGTGAACCGCCGCGTGGCCACGAACTCGTACTTCTCGTCGGTGGCCAGCAGGCCGGTCGCGGCGATGATGCCAGGGTGGGCCGGGATCAGGACCTTCGGGACCTCGAGCTCGGCCGCGATCTCGCAGGCGAACAGTGCGCCGGCACCGCCGGCGGCGACCAAGGTGAAGTCGCGCGGGTCGTAGCCGCGGCGCACGGAGTTCTGCTCGATCGCCTGGGTCATGCCGAACTTCTGGATCTGCAGGGCGCCGAGCGCGGCCTGCTCGATGCTCATGCCGAGCTTGTCTGCGACCTTGGCCATCGCGGTCCGCGAGCCCTCGACGTCGAGCTTCATCTCGGCGCCGGCCAGCGTGCGACGGTCGCGCATGCGGCCGAGGACGAGCTGGGCATCCGTCGACGTCGGCTCCGTCCCACCGCGGCCGTAGCAGACCGGGCCGGGAACGGCACCGGCCGACTGCGGCCCGACGCGGAAGACCCCGCCGGCGTCGACGTAGGCGATGGAACCGCCGCCTGCACCGATCGTGTCGATGTCCACCATGGGCACCATGGCCTGGTGGTCGCCGATCTTGGTGTCCAACAGGTGGCGCATGCGCAGCTCGCCCTGGTAGGCGACGCCGATGTCCGCCGAGGTTCCTCCGATGTCCAAGGTGACGACGTTGTCGAAGCCGGACTGGCGGCCCGCCCACATGCCGCCGATCAGGCCGCCGACCGGCCCGGACATCATCAGCGTGACCGGCCTCTTGGCGGCCTCCTTGATCGGCACCATGCCGCCCGAGGACTGCATGAGGAGGACCTCACGCTGGTAGCCGAGCGCTCGGACCTCGGAGGCGAGCCGAGCCAGATACTTGGAAACCTTGGGTCCCACATACGCGTTGAGGGCTGTGGTGGAGAACCGCTCGTACTCCCGGTACAGCGGCACGATGTCGCTTGACAGGGACAGGTAGGCCTCGGGGAACTCTTCGGTGACGATCTGACCGATCCGTTGCTCGTGGGCCGGATTCAGGTAGGAGTGCAGCAGGCAGACCGCGATCGCCTCGACGCCGGCAGCCTTCAGCTCCCGCACGCGATCACGGACTTCGTCTTCGTCCAGAGGGATCAGGACCTCCCCGTTCGGGGCGGTGATGCGCTCCTTGACGGTCAGGCGATGGCGGCGCTTGATGAGGGGCTTGGTCTGCCACGGCATGTCCTGCTGCAGCGAGAAGTTGTGCGGCTTCTTGTGGCGGGCGATGTGCAGGATGTCCCGGAAGCCCTCCGTGGTGATCATGCCCACCTCGGCCCCGGTGTGCGTCAAGGCGATGTTCGTGGCGACTGTGGTGCCGTGGACCAGCTGGTCGACCTCGGCCAGGCTCGTGCCCGCCTTGGCGACGAGGCGCTTCAGGCCGTCGATGACTGCCCGTGACGGGTCGTCGGGGGTGGAGGGGACCTTCTCGATGACGGCTCTTCCGGCTTCATCATCGGAGAAGTAGAGGTCGGTGAATGTGCCGCCGACGTCTACGCCGATACGCTTCATGTGGCTTTCCTTTCGATCGCTCCGCCCTGGGGCTGGCGGAACCGGTATGTTGTTGCTTTCGCATCAAGCTAGTTGGGCAGTGAGCAACGTGGGTTTCGAACAGGTAAGACGTTTCGCACGTGAGCTGAATCACATATGATGTTGCTGTGCTCCCAAAGTAGTTGCTCGCTTAGCACCGCACAAGAGGTCAAGCCGAGATGACACAGGACTCTAAGATGAGAGCCACGCACCCGACCGGAAGAGGAGTGGACCGTGGCAGGACGACCGCGCACCAGTGACGACGCACCCCAGGGGGCGGCGGCGTCCCTTCTCAACGGCCTCGGCGTGCTCGAGGCGTTCTCCATCGAGAAGCCCGTGCTCGGGGTGACCGAGATCGCCCAGAAGGTCGGTCTGCACAAGAGCACCGTCTCGCGCATCCTCACCGGGCTTGCCGAGGCCGGCTACGTCCAGCGCGACGAGGCCACCGGCAGGTATCGGCTCGGGCTCGGCCTGCTTGCCCTCTCCGGACCGCTTCTGGCCGACTTGGATGTGCGGCGGGCGGCCCTTCCCTACCTGGAGGACCTCACTGAGCACACGGGGGAGACGAGCGCGCTCGCGGTGTGGAACGGCCAGGAGGCTGTTGTCGTCGAGCAGGTTCCGAGTCCGCACCAGGTCAAGCACACGGCGTCCATCGGTACCCGGTACAACAAGTTCGCCTCGTCGTCAGTGCGGGTGTTCCTCGCCGGTCTCACCGACGGCGCTGCCCGCGAGCTTGTCGGCTCCGGTGCCGTGCTCGTGGGCGCCCCGTACGGCAGTGATGCCGCGGCGGCCGCCGAGCTCGCCGCGGTGGAGAAGGCAGGGGTGGCCATCAATGACGGTGCGACGACGCCCGAGGAGTTCGGTGTCTCGGCGCCCGTGTGGGACTACCGGGGCCGCATGGCCGGATGCGTGACGGCCTCCGCGCCGCGCTCGCGCATCGATCCAGAGGTGGCGGAACGGCTGGTGGCCGCGGTCATCGAGGCGGCGGCTGGGGTCTCGGCCCGCCTGGGGTACGGAGCGAAGCGCGCTGCCGAGGGCTGAGCTGGCCCTGGCGTACCCGGAACGCAGAAACGGCGACGAGATGCGTACCCGGAACGCGGAAACGGCGACGAGATGCGTACCCGAAACGGGGGAGTGGCAGGGGTCAGAGGACCGTTCGGATCGTCGCCTCGAAGCTCGTGACGTGCTCGAGCGCCATGCGCCCGGCGGCCTCGACGTCGCCGGCGGCGATCGCGCGCAGCAGCTCGGCGTGCTCGTGGATGTGCCCGGCCACTGAGGGGACCTTGTCCAGCACCAGGCACCAGATGCGGGTGGCGAGGTTGTCGTAGCGGATGAGCGCGTCCGTGAGGTGCGGGTTGCCGGCCGCGGCGTAGATCAGCCGGTGGACCGTGATGTCGTACCGCATGAGCTCGCGCTGGTCGATCGGCTCGCGCAGCGCCTCGATGGCGTCCGCGGTCTCGCGCAGCCTGGTCCTCATCGCCGGCGAGGCGTCCCGCGCCGCGCGCCTGGCCGCAAGCGGCTCCAGCTGCTCGCGGATCTCCGAGACGTCGGCGAGCTCGGTGATGTCCACGGCGGTCGCGAAGGTTCCGCGCCTGGGATAGGAGACCACGAGGCGGTCCACCTCGAGCCGCTTGAGCGCCTCGCGCACGGGGGTGCGCCCCACGCCGAGCTCCGCGGCGAGCGCCGTGTCGTTGATGGGTGCGCCGGGCTTGATCTCGAGCATGATCAGCCGGTCGCGGAGAGTCAGGTACGCCTGCTCCGCCAGCGACACCGCCGACGCCGCATCCTGAAGTGCTGTGACTGTCACCTTCCGCCTCCTTCCGGGACTGCTTGACTCTGTGTGATCTCAACCATACTATCGATCTCAGAACTAATATATCAGTTGATTATTAGTCAGATATCAACGTCGATGTCAGACCGAAGGAGGCATGATGGAGAACCTTCTCGATCTCCCACTGGCCCAGGCAGACCCCGAGGTGGCCGAGGCCATCGCCGCCGAGCTCCGCCGGCAGCAGGGAACGCTCGAGATGATCGCGAGCGAGAACTTCGCGCCCACGGCCGTCATGGAGGCCCAGGGCTCCGTGCTGACGAACAAGTACGCCGAGGGCTACCCGGGCAAGCGCTACTACGGCGGCTGCGAGCACGTGGACGTCATCGAGCAGCTCGCGATCGACCGGGCCAAGGCCCTGTTCGGCGCCGAGTTCGCCAACGTCCAGCCGCACTCGGGCGCCCAGGCCAACGCCGCCGCGATGCACGCGCTCATCCAGCCCGGTGACACGATCATGGGCCTCGACCTCGCCCACGGCGGCCACCTCACGCACGGGATGAAGATCAACTTCTCCGGCAAGCTCTACAAGGTGGTCCCTTACCAGGTGTCCGAGAAGGACCACCGGATCGACATGGCCGAGGTCGAGCGCCTTGCCGAGGAGCACCGGCCGCAGCTCATGATCGCGGGCTGGTCCGCCTACAGCCGCCAGCTGGACTTCGCCGAGTTCCGCCGCATCGCCGACAAGGTGGGCGCGTTCCTGCTCGTGGACATGAGCCATTTCGCTGGCCTCGTGGCCACCGGCCTGCACCCGAACCCGGTCCCGCACGCGCACGTCACCACGACGACGACGCACAAGACCCTCGGCGGCCCGCGCGGCGGCATCATCCTCACCAACGACCCCGCGCTCGCCAAGAAGGTCAACTCGGCGGTGTTCCCGGGCCAGCAGGGCGGGCCCCTCGAGCACGTGATCGCGGGCAAGGCCGTGGCCTTCAAGTTCGCCGCGACCGAGGAGTTCGCGGACCGGCAGCGCCGCACCCTCGAGGGCGCGCGCATCCTGGCCGACCGGCTCACCCAGCCCGACCTCGCGAAGGCCGGCATCGGCGTCGTCAACGGCGGCACCGACGTGCACCTGGTCCTCGTGGACCTGCGTCACTCCGAGCTGGACGGCCAGCAGGGCGAGGACCGCCTCCACCGGATCGGCATCACGGTCAACCGCAACGCCGTCCCGTTCGACCCGCGCCCGCCGATGGTGTCCTCGGGGCTGCGGATCGGCACCCCGGCGCTCGCGACCCGCGGCTTCGGCGCCGCGGAGTTCACCGAGGTCGCCGACATCATCGCCGCAGCCCTCGCGCCCGAGTTCGACGACGAGCTCGCCGCCTCGCTGCGCTCCCGCGTGGCGGTCCTCGCCGACAAGCACCCCCTCTACCCGAACCTGACCCCGGCCGAGTCCGGGGCCTCCACCGAGAACGGAGCCCAGTGATGGCGGACCTCCTGCCCGAACACCCGGACTTCCTCTGGCGCAACCCGGACCCGAAGCCCTCGTACGACGCCGTGATTGTCGGCGGCGGCGGCCACGGCCTCGCCACCGCGTACTACCTCGCGGCCCACCACGGCATGACCAACATCGCGGTCCTCGAGCGCGGCTGGCTCGCCGGCGGGAACATGGCCCGCAACACCACGATCATCCGCTCGAACTACCTGTGGGACGAGTCCGCGGCGATCTACGAGCACTCCCTCAAGCTGTGGGAGGCCCTGCCCGAGGAGCTCGAGTACGACTTCCTGTTCAGCCAGCGCGGCGTCATGAACCTCGCGCACACGCTCCAGGACGTGCGCGAGTCGGTCCGCCGCGTCGGCGCGAACAAGCTCAACGGCGTGGACGCCGAGTGGCTCGACGCGGACCAGGTCAAGGAGCTCTGCCCGATCATCAACGTCAGCGAGGACATCCGCTACCCGGTCCTCGGCGCGACCTACCAGCCGCGCGCGGGCATCGCCAAGCACGACCACGTCGCCTGGGCCTTCGCCCGCAAGGCGGACGAGCTCGGCGTCGACATCATCCAGAACTGCGAGGTCACCGGCTTCATCAAGGACGGCAACCGCGTGGTGGGCGTGAAGACGAACCGCGGGACCATCAACACCGGCAAGGTCGCGCTCTGCGCCGCGGGCCACTCGAGCGTCCTGGCCAAGCTCGCCGGCTTCGACCTGCCGATCCAGTCCCACCCGCTCCAGGCGCTCGTCTCCGAGCTCCACGAGAAGGTCCACCCCACCGTGGTGATGTCCAATCACGTCCACGTCTACGTCTCCCAGGCGCACAAGGGCGAGCTCGTCATGGGCGCCGGCATCGACTCGTACAACGGGTACGGCCAGCGCGGGGCGTTCCACGTCATCGAGGAGCAGATGGCCGCGGCCGTCGAGCTGTTCCCGATCTTCGCCCGCGCGCACCTGCTGCGCACGTGGGGCGGAATCGTGGACGTCACCCTCGACGCGTCCCCGATCGTGGGCAAGGCCCCGGTCGAGAACATGTACGTCAACTGCGGCTGGGGCACCGGCGGCTTCAAGGGCACCCCCGGCGCCGGCTGGACCATGGCCCACACCATCGCCACCGGCGAGCCGCACGCCCTCAACCTGCCCTTCGCCCTCGAGCGCTTCGAGACCGGCGCCCTCATCGACGAGCACGGCGCCGCAGCCGTCGCCCACTGACGCACCCGAAAGGAGCAACGAGCATGCTGCTCATCACCTGCCCGAACTGCGGGCCGCGGGACGAGACCGAGTTCCACTACGGCGGCCAGGCCCACGTGGCCTACCCCGAGAACCCCGCCGAGCTGACCGACGCCGAGTGGTCGCGGTACCTGTTCTACCGGGAGAACCCGAAGGGCGCCTTCGCCGAGCGCTGGGTGCACACCGCCGGGTGCCGGAAGTGGTTCAACGCGGTCCGCGACACCGTCACCTACGAATTCAAGAGCATCTACACCGGCGCCGCGCCAGCGGCGACCACCGCCGCAGCCACGAATGGAGGCCAGAAGTGAGCCCCGCATCCCAGAGCCACCGTCTCCCCGCCGAGAAGGCGCAGGGCGCGCGGATCGACCGCGAGAAGGCCCTGCGGTTCAGCGTGGACGGGACCGAGTACACGGGCTTCGCCGGCGACACGGTCGCCTCCGCCCTGCTCGCCAACGGCGTCATCGAGACCGCCCCGTCCATGTACCTGGGCCGCCCGCGCGGCATCCTCGCCGCCGGCGTCGAGGAGCCCAACGCCCTGCTCAAGGTCCTCCAGCGCGGCGCCGGCGGCGTCGACGAGTCGATGCTCCCCGCACCGATCGTCGAGCTCACCGACGGCCTGGCCGCCCAGTACCTCGCGGGCCTCGGGCAGCTCGACCCGCGCAAGGACGAGGCCGTCTACGACAAGAAGCACGTCCACACCGACGTCCTCGTGGTCGGCGGCGGCCCCTCCGGCCTCGCCGCGGCCCGCGAGGCGGCCCGGACCGGCGCCCGCGTGATCCTGGTCGACGATCAGCCGGAGCTGGGCGGCTCGCTGCTCTCCGCCCCCGCCGAGACGGTCGACGCCGTCCCCGCGCCGGAGTGGGTCGCGGCGGCTGCCGCCGAGCTCGCCGCCGCGGACGAGGTGACCGTCCTGACCCGCACGAACGCGTTCGGCTCCTACGACTCGAACTACATCGTGGCCCTCGAGTCCCGCACCGACCACCTCGGCACCGACCGGGCCCGCGAGCTGGACGCCCAGGGCGTCTCGCGCCAGCGGCTGTGGCACATCCGCGCCGCCCAGGTCATCCTCGCGACCGGCGCCCACGAGCGCCCGATCGTGTTCGCGGACAACGACCGCCCGGGCATCATGCTCGCCTCGGCGGCCCGCACCTACCTCAACCGCTACGGCGTGCGCCCCGGCTCCTCGGCGGTGGTCTTCACGACCAACGACTCCGCCTACGCCACGGCCCTCGACCTCGCCGCGGCGGGAGTGGCCGTCGGCGCCGTCGTCGACGCCCGCGCCGAGAAGACCGAGGCCGCGCTCGCGGCCGAGGCCGCCGGCGTCCGCGTCATCGCAGGCTCCGCGGTGAGCGGCACCGAGGCGGGTGGCGGCACCCGGCTGGGCGCCGTCGTCGTGCGCGGGCTCACCGCGGACGGTGAGCTGACCGGCGAGGGCGAGCGGATCGAGGCGGACCTCCTGGCCGTCTCGGGCGGCTGGAGCCCCGTGGTGCACCTGTTCAGCCAGCGGCAGGGCAAGCTGCGCTGGGACGAGGACCTCGCGGGCTTCGTGCCTGCCGGCACGGTCGAGGCGCAGCAGGTCGTCGGTTCTGCCCGTGGCTCCTACGCCACGGCCGACGTGGTCTCCGAGGGTGCCCACGCTGGCGCCGTCGCGGCCTTCAACGCCGGCTTCATCACCGAGGCCGGCCAGCACGCCACCGCGGTCTCCTCCCACCCGGCCGTCGCCTCGGCCCCGACCCGCCAGCTCTGGCTCGTGCCGGGCGAGACGGGCAGCCCCGAGGACTGGAACACCCACTTCGTCGACTTCCAGCGCGACCAGACCGTGCACGACGTCCTCCGCGCGACCGGCGCCGGCATGCGCTCGGTCGAGCACATCAAGCGCTACACCTCGATCTCCACCGCCAACGACCAGGGCAAGACCTCGGGCGTGAACGCGATCGGCGTGATCGCGGCGGCGCTGAAGGGCGACGGCGACGCGCCCGGCATCGGCCAGATCGGCACGACGACGTTCCGGGCCCCCTACGCCCCCGTCGCGTTCGCCGCGATGGCGGGCCGCAAGCGCGGGGACCTGTTCGACCCCGAGCGGATCACCTCGATCCACCCGTGGCACGTCGAGCACGGCGCGAAGTTCGAGTTCGTGGGCCAGTGGCTGCGCCCGTGGTACTTCCCGCAGGGCGAGGAGACCATGGACGAGGCCGTGCTGCGCGAGTGCGCCGCGGTGCGCGAGTCCGTGGGCTTCATGGACGCGACCACCCTGGGCAAGATCGAGATCTGGGGCGCCGATTCGGGCGAGTTCCTCAACCGCATCTACACGAACGCGTTCAAGAAGCTCGCCCCCGGGATGGGCCGCTACGGCGTCATGTGCGGCCCCGACGGCATGATCTTCGACGACGGTGTGACCCTCCGCCTCGATCAGGACCGCTACTTCATGACCACCACCACCGGCGGTGCCGCGAAGGTCCTCGACTGGCTCGAGGAGTGGCACCAGACCGAGTGGCCCGAGCTGGACGTGAACTTCACGTCGGTGACCGAGCAGTGGACCACGGTCGCCGTGGTCGGCCCGAAGTCCCGGGCGGTCATCGCCAAGGTGGCCCCGGAGCTCGACGTCGACAACGACGCCTTCGGCTTCATGGCCTGGCGCGACACCGTCCTCGCCTCCGGCATCCCCGCCCGCGTGTGCCGCATCTCGTTCTCCGGCGAGCTCGCCTACGAGATCAACGTCGCCGCCTGGTACGGGCTGCAGGTGTGGGAGGACGTCGCCGAGGCCGGCGCCGAGTTCGACATCACCCCGTACGGCACCGAGACCATGCACGTGCTCCGCGCCGAGAAGGGCTACCCGATCGTCGGCCAGGACACGGACGGCACCGTGACCCCGCAGGACGCCGGCATGGAGTGGATCGTCTCCAAGGCCAAGGACTTCGTCGGCAAGCGCTCCTACTCGCGCCTCGACACGGCGCGCGCGGACCGCAAGCACCTCGTGTCCCTGCTGCCGGTGGACCCGTCCTTCCGCCTCCCGGAGGGGACCCAGGTGGTCGAGCAGGGGATCGCCCTCAATCCCGCCTACGGGCCCGTGCCGATGCAGGGCCACGTCACGTCGAGCTACCACTCGGCGGCGCTGGGGCGCTCCTTCGCCCTGGCCCTCATCAAGAACGGCCGCAACCGCATCGGCGAGACGCTCACCGCCGTCGCCGGCGACCGGCTCGTTGACGTCCTGGTCGGTGAGACCGTCCTCTTTGACCCCGAAGGGAAGCGCCGTGATGGCTGAGACGATTGCTGAAGTGACTGCCCCCGCCAAGACCGCCGGAGCGCCGGCCCTGCGCCGCAGCCCCGCGGCCCGCCTCGCCGGCGCGTTTGCCGCCGCGGCCGTCGCCGGGGACCGGGGCGTGGCCGTCCGTGAGGTCCCGTTCCTGACCCAGCTGGGCCTGCGCGTGGTGCCCGGCTCCGCGGGCGCCGCCGCCCTCGAGTCCGCGCTCGGCACCACCCTGCCCGCTGGGCACGGCGCCACGAGCGCCGGCGCCGGGTACACGGTCCTGTGGATCGGGCCGGACGAGTTCCTCGCGGTGGCCGACGAGACCCCGACCTCCGCGGACGAGGACCGCGGGCCCGCCGAGGCCGCCCGGGTGGGCGCAGCCCTCGGCGGGGCCGGCGCGCGGACCCCGGGCGCCGTCGTCGACCTCTCCGCCAACCGGACCACGTTCGAGCTCACCGGCCCGAGCGCCCGCGCGGTCCTCGAGAAGGGCGTCTCGTTCGACCTGCACCCGCGGCACTTCGCCGCCGGCACGGCCGTCGCGACGGTCCTGGACCACGTGCCCGTCCTCGTGTGGAAGACGGGGGAGGAGGCGTACCGCGTCCTGGCGCGCGCATCCTTCGCCGACCACGTGGGGCGCTGGCTCATCGACGCGATGCGCGAGTACACCGTGCCGGAGGTGCGGTAGCCGATGGCTGGCGTGGCGCGCGAGTACGTCCTGACGCTCGACTGCGCCGAGGGACCCGGGATCGTCTACGCGGTCTCCGGGTTCCTCGCCGAGCGCGGGTGCGACATCGTTGACATCAAGCAGTTCGGGGACCGCCGCGGGGGCCACTTCTTCATGCGGGTGCACTTCGAGGCGCCCGCCGGCAGCGGCACCGACGGCGCGGACGACGACGGCGACCGCCTCCGCGCGGAGTTCGCCCCGGTCGCGGCGCGGTTCGGCATGGAATGGAGGCTGCGCCCGGCGGGCGAGCGGACGCGCGTGCTGCTCATGGTCTCCAAGTTCGGCCACTGCCTCAACGACCTGCTCTTCAGGGCGCGGGTCGGCGAGCTGCCGATCGACATCGTGGCGGTCGTCTCCAACCACGAGGACCACCGCGGGCTCGTCGAATGGCACGGCATCCCCTACCACCACATCCCGGTGACCAAGGAGACCAAGCCCGAGGCCGAGGCCAAGCTCCTGGCGCTCGTGGACGCGTACGCGGTGGAGCTCGTGGTGCTCGCGCGCTACATGCAGGTCCTCTCGGACCAGCTCGCCACCAAGATGGCGGGACGGGTGATCAACATCCACCACTCGTTCCTGCCCTCGTTCAAGGGCGCCAAGCCCTACCACCAGGCGTGGGAGCGCGGGGTCAAGACCGTGGGGGCCACCGCCCACTACGTCAACGCAGAGCTGGACGAGGGGCCGATCATCGCCCAGCAGGTCATCGAGGTGGACCACACCCACGCGCCCGAGGACCTCGTGGCGGTGGGCCGCGACGCCGAGTGCAAGGCCCTCTCCAACGCGGTGCGCTGGCACTGCGAGGGGCGCGTGATCCTCAACGGCAGCCGCACGGTGGTGCTGCGGTAGCCGCGGAACCCGGCGAAGGTCACGTCCCGGAGGCGTCCGTCCTGGCGACGGCGTCCCCCGGGACGTGGCCTTCTGCCGTGCGTCCCCTCCGCAGGCCCAGGTAGCTGCCCGCGAGCACCAGCAGGCCGCCGAAGAAGAGCGCTGGCGTGAGCGGCTCCGCGTCGAGCAGCGAGGAGACGATGACCGCCGGGATGGGGACGAACAGGAACTGGTAGGAGGTCGCCGAGGCGCTCCAGCGCCGCAGCACATACAGGAACGCGGCGAAGAGGATGAGGGTCGAGACGACGAGGAAGCCGAAGGCCGCAAACGTCTCCCCGCGCGCGGGCACGCCCCAGCGCTCGCCGGCCAGGGGCGAGGCGACGGCCAGGGCCGCCGCTCCCACCGCCATCCCCACCGCGTTGAGCGGGGCGCCGGGAACCGGCGGGAAGACCTTGACGACGACGGCCCCTGCACCGATGGACACCGCGGCTGCGGCCATGCCCGCGATGCCCAGGAGCGAGGAGGCGGAGAACGCCGTCGTGCCCGCCCCGCTGACCACCCCGATGCCCGCGACGGCCACGAGGGTGCCTGCGAACCGGCGCCAGCTGAAGGCCTCGACCCCGGCGCCGGCCGCGATCAGCAGCGTGGCCAGGGGCACCGAGGCGAGCACGATCTGGGCGAGGCCCGCGTGGACCTCGCGGAGCGCCTCGTAGATGAAGCCGTAGGCCAGGCCGAAGTTGAGCAGTCCGTACAGGAGGGCCCCGGCCAGGGCCCTGCCGCGCGGCCAGGGCTTCCGGCCCACGGCAGCGACGGCGGCGAAGACGAGGGCCGCGACGGCGAAGCGGACCGCCGCCCCGAACAGCGGGTCGAGCTCGCGGTTGCTGTAGCGGATCGCGACCGCGTTGCCGCCCGTGACGACCACGGCCGCGATGAACACGACCACCGTGCGCACGTCCCGGCCGCCTGCAGCGCTCACCCCCTCAGTGTGCGCCTGCGGCCGCGTCCCCGGCTATCCGCGGTACTCGGGGTTGGGGTGGTCGGGGTTGGAGAGGTCCCAGTTCGCGACCACGTTCCCGTGCGCGGGGATCCCACCGGCGTCCTTGATCCGCCGAGCCGTGTGCAGCATGTTCCACGCGGCGAAGACCGCATTGCGGGTGGTCCAGTGGTTGCGCGCGCCCCGGTTGTCGTCGAGGTAGGACGGCCCGGGCCCAGCCTCGCCGTTCCAGTAGGCGTCCGCCTGGGGCGGGACGGTGAAGCCGATGTGGCTGAGCGCGTACAGCAGCTGCGCGGCGCAGTGCTTCCCGCCGTCCTCGTTGCCGGTGACGATCACGCCGCCGACCTTCCCGTAGTACGCCCACTGGCCTCGCTCGTTGGCCTCGCCCGAGTAGCCGTAGAGCCGCTCGACCACCTTCCGCGTCACCGAGGACTGGTCGCCGAGCCACGTCGGCGTCGCGAGGACCACGATGTCCGCCGGCTGGATGAGCGAGCGGTACAGGTCCGGGAACGCATCGGTCTCCCACCCGTGCTCGCGCATGTCCGGATAGACGCCCGGCGGGATGTCGTGGTCCACCGCCCGGATCTCGTCCACCCGCGCGCCGACGCCCTCGAGGACGTGCCTGCTCACGGCGATGAGGCCGTCGGTGTGGCTCTGCTCGGGGCTGCGCTTGAGCGTGCCGTTGAGGTAGACGGCGCGCAGGTCCGAGAAGTCGGCGGTGCTCGCCGCGATCTCGGCGTCGATGAACGCCTGGACTGATTCCGGCAGCATGGGCCGACTCCTTCCGCGCAGGGTCCCTCCCCAGCCACGATGCTAGGCGCGGGATCCGCGGGAGGGGAGGGGCGGCGTCGTGCGCGGTTCAGGCCCGCCGCGGCGAGGTGCCCCGGGTGCGGATCGCGAGGAAGCCCGAGGCCGCCATCACCACGAGCGCGCCCAGGACGAGCGCGAGCGGCGCCTGCCAGTTGCCCGCCGCCTCGTGGAGGCCGCCCATGATGATGGGCCCGGTCGAGGCGACCGCGTAGCCAACCGACTGGATGAGCGCCGTCATCCGCCGGTTCTCGTCGAGGGAGCGGGCCCGGTTGATGACCACGGTGAACACGACCGTGAACGTCCCGCCCTGGGCGATCCCGCCCAGCACTCCCCACAGGACCCACAGGCCGGGCGCCACGAGGAGCCCGGCGGGGAGCACGACCCAGCAGGCGGCCACGAGGGCGAACAGGCGCATCGGTCCCCACCCGAACAGGTGGGCCAGGGCCGGGACGAGCAGGGGCCCCGCGATGGCGAACACCTGCAGGAGGCTCGCGCCGAGGCCGGCCGCGGACGGGGTCATCCCCTGGGTCTGGACGAGATAGCTGGGCAGCCACAGGGTCATGGCGTAGTAGCCCACGTTGTGCAGGGCGAAGGTGACCGTGAACAGCCACATCATGCGCCGGTTGGCGGGGCTGATGCCGGGCGTCGGGGCGATGGGCAGCGGGCCGGTCTCGGTTCCGGGCTGTGCCTGGGCCGCCTTGAGCTCCGCTCGGCGCCGCACGGCGTCCTTGGCGAGGCGGCCGGGGAAGTCGGAGTCGGACCAGCGGGGGCCGTCCTTGCCCGGGGGGAAGACGAAGAACCAGGCGCCCGCCGCGATCGCCGTGAGGCCGAGCCAGGACACGAGCGAGCCCTGCCAGCCGATCGCCGCGGCGAGGGGAGCGGTGAGCGCGGACGCGAGCGTGGTGCCGACGTTCACGGCCGCGGTCGTGACCCCGGTCATGAGTGCGGCGCGGAGGGGGAAGTCCCGCCCCACGAGCAGCGGTGTGGCCACGTTGACGATCGTCATCGCCACGCCGATCACCACGGTGCCGACCAGCGCCCCGGGTGCGCCGCCGAACGAGCGGATCGCGACGCCCGCCGCCAGGCCGCCGAAGAAGTACAGGACCGCGTGGTTGATGCCGATCCTGCCCATGAGCCAGGCCGCGGCCGGGGTCACGAGCCCGAAGCACAGCACCGGGATCGAGGCGAGGAGACCCACGACGGCGGAGCTGAGGCCCGTGTCGCGCTGGATGTCGCCGAGCACCGGGCCGAGGGCGACGACGGGGGCCCGGGAGTTGAGGGACATGAGGCCGACGGCGATCAGTGCCAGCGCCGCGGTGCGGCTGATCCGGCGGGTCACGGGTGGTCCTTTCGGCAGGGGAGGGAGCCTTCCCACCTTCTCACGGCGTGGTCCTGGCCCCCGCAGTGGCGTCCGGGGCGCACCAACCGGGGAGTTCACCCATCGTCAAGGAGCACGACAATTGTCAGCACAAACTTTTGACAGGACATTTGGCGTGTAGCAGAGTTGGTCCTGTGGCCGATGCCACAGGCAGCGAAGCCGGCCCGCCGTCCGGGCGCAGGAGGAAAGGCACCGCGAAGTGACCTACGACGTTCTCACGATGGGGCGCATCAGCGTCGACATCTATCCCCATGACATCGGCGTCGGCCTGGCGGACGTGACGAGCTTCGGCAAGTACCTGGGCGGCTCGCCGTCGAACGTCGCCGTCGCCGCCGCCCGCCACGGCCGCGCCACCGCCGTCGTGACCCGCACCGGCGACGACCCCTTCGGCGAGTACCTGCACCGCGAGCTGGCCAAGTTCGGCGTGGATGACCGCTTCGTCACCCCGGTGGCCGGCCTGCAGACCCCGGCGACGTTCTGCGCGATCATGCCGGCCACGCACGAGTTCCCGCTCTACTTCTACGGCCGCTTCCCCACGGCCCCGGACCTGCAGATCAGCCCCGAGGAGCTCGACCTCGACGCGATCCGGGAGGCGAGGATCTTCTGGTCCACCGTGACCGGGCTGTGCCAGGAGCCCAGCCGCTCGGCGCACATCGCCGCCCACGAGGCCCGCCCCCGCGCGGCGCTCGCGGAGGGCCAGTCCACGGTCCTCGACCTCGACTACCGCCCGATGTTCTGGGATTCCGAGGACGCCGCCCGCGAGCAGGTCGCCAGGGTCCTGCCGCACGTGACAGTCGCGATCGGCAACGAGGAGGAGTGCGCAGTCGCCGTCGGCCACGGCACCCCGGACGAGCAGGCCGACCGCCTCCTCGCCGCGGGCGTGGAGATCGCCGTGGTCAAGCTCGGCCCGGAGGGCGTCATGGCCAAGACCCGTGACCAGCGAGTGGTCTCCGCCCCCGTGCCCGTCGAGACGCTCAACGGCCTCGGGGCCGGCGACGCGTTCGGTGGGGCGTTCTGCCACGGACTCCTGGCCGGGTGGCCGCTGGCCCAGGTCCTCGACTACGCGAACGCCGCCGGCGCGATCGTCGCCTCGCGCCTCTCGTGCGCCGACGCGATGCCGACGCCGGCCGAGGTCACCTCGCTGCTGGCCGAACGCGGCCGGCTCGTCCCCGAGGCGGTGGCCCAGTGAGCGCCGCGACCGAGACGAACGCCGCGTCACCCCTGCGGGACGCGCACGACGACGACCCCCGCCGCTACGAGCACCTCACCAAGGTCCGGCTCGAGGACCCGCAGGCGATCGCCCGGGCGGCCAGGGCCCGCCGCCGCCACCCCGGCGCGGTGCTCGGGAAGCAGAACTTCATCGTCGCCGCCGACCACCCCGCCCGCGGGGCCCTCGCCGCGCAGGGCCGGCCCGAGGCCATGGCCGACCGGCGCGAGCTGCTGGACCGGCTCCAGATCGCCCTGGCCAACCCGGCGGTCGACGGCGTGCTCGCGAGCCCGGACATCATGGACGACCTCCTGCTCCTGGGCGCGCTCGAGGGCAAGCTCGTCTTCGGCTCGATGAACCGCGGCGGTCTGACGGGGTTCGTCAACGAGCTCGACGACCGCTTCACCGGCCACACCGCCGAGGCCCTCGCCGCGCTCGGCGCGGACGGCGGCAAGATGCTGACCCGGATCGCGCTCGGCGACCCGGCGACGGCCTCGATCCTCGAGAACACCGCGAGGGCGATCGACTCGCTCGCGGCGCACGGCCTGATCGCGATGGTCGAGCCCTTCCTGTCGGGCTGGGTCGACGGCAAGGTCGTCAACGACCTCTCCCCGGAGGCCGTGATCAAGTCGGTCGCCATCGCCGAGGGCCTCGGTTCCACGAGCGCGTATACGTGGATGAAGCTGCCCGTCGTGGCGGACATGGAGCGCGTCATGGCGGCGACGACCATGCCCACGGTGCTCCTGGGCGGTGACCCGGCAGGGCACCAGGACGAGGTGTTCGCCTCGTGGGGCCGCGCGCTCGCTCTGCCCGGCGTTCAGGGCCTGACCGTGGGGCGGACCCTGCTCTACCCGGCGGACGGCGACGTGGCCGGGGCCGTCGCGGCCGCGGCGTCGCTGCTGCACACCGAAGAGATCAAGCCGAAGGAGGCCTCCCAGTGAGCACGACCCGCAGGATGACCGTCGCGCAGGCGGTCGTGGAGTTCCTCGGCCGCCAGTACACCGTCGACTCGGTGGGCGGCGCGGGCGGCGGGGCGTACCGGGAGCGGCTCGTTCCCGGCATGTTCGGCATCTTCGGCCACGGCAACGTCGCCGGCGTGGGCCAGGCCCTCAAGCAGTGGCAGGTCGCCGACCCGGCCCTCATGCCGTACTACCAGGGCCGCAACGAGCAGGCCCAGGTCCACCAGGCGGTCGGCTACGCCCGCCACACGCGCCGCCGGCAGACGTTCGCCATCTCGACCTCGATCGGCCCGGGCTCGTCGAACATGCTCACGGGCGCGGCGCTGGCCACGGCCAACCGCCTCCCGGCCCTGCTCCTTCCCTCGGACACGTTCGCGACCCGCGCCGCGGACCCGGTCCTGCAGCAGCTCGAGCAGCCGCACGGCCACGACATCACGGTCAACGACGCGTTCCGGCCGCTCTCGAAGTACTTCGACCGGGTCAATCGGCCCGAGCAGCTCTTCTCCGCGCTCCTGCATGGCCTGCGCGTGCTGACCGACCCGGCCGAGACGGGCGCAGTGACGATTTCCCTGCCGCAGGACGTCCAGGCCGAGGTCTTCGGCGTGCCCGAGGAGTTCCTCGCCGAGCGCGAGTGGCGCATCCGCCGCCCCGAGCCCGAGGCCGAGGACATCGCCGAGGCCGCCCGCCGCATCCGCGCCGCCGAGCGCCCCGTCATCATCGCCGGCGGCGGCGTGCTCTACGCGTTCGCCACGGACCAGCTGCGCGCGTTCGCCGAGGCCACCGGCATCCCCGTCGGCTGGACCCAGGCCGGCGTCGGCTCCCTCGCCTGGGACCACCCGCAGGCCCTCGGCGCCGTCGGCTCCACCGGCACGACGGCGGCGAACGCCCTCGTGCGGGACGCCGACCTCGTGATCGGCATCGGCACCCGCTACGAGGACTTCACGACCGCCTCCCGCACCGCGTTCCAGCACCCCGGCGTGCAGTTCGTGAACATCAACGTCGCCGCGATCGACGCCTACAAGCACGGCTCCTCGCTGCCGATCGTCGCAGACGCGCGCAAGGCCCTCGCCGCGCTCACGACGGCGCTGGGCGGCTACCGCGTCGGGGCGGAGCTCGAGCGCGTGGTCGCCGACGAGAAGGCCCGCTGGGACGACACGGTGGACGCCGCGTTCGCCGAGGGCCACCAGCCGCTCGTGTCCCAGAACGCGATCATCGGCGCGGTCAACCGCGCGATGGACCCGCGGGACGTCCTCGTCTGCGCAGCGGGTTCCCTGCCGGGCGACCTGCACAAGATGTGGCGGATCCGCGACCCGTTCGGCTACCACGTCGAGTACGCCTTCTCCTGCATGGGCTACGAGATTCCCGGCGGGCTCGGCGTCAAGCGTGCCGCCCTCGACGCCGCGGCCCGCCCCAGTGCAGGAGGCCGCGAGGAGAACAGGGACGTCGTCGTCATGGTCGGGGACGGGTCCTACCTGATGATGCACACCGAGCTCGTCACCGCCGTCGCCGAGGGCATCAAGCTCATCGCGGTGCTCATCCAGAACCACGGCTACGCCTCGATCGGCGCCCTGTCCGAGCAGCTCGGCTCCCAGCGCTTCGGCACCAGGTACCGCACCCTGGACCCGGAGCACCACACCTTCGACGACGGCGAGAAGCTCCCGATCGACCTCGCGGCCAATGCCGAGAGCCTCGGCGTGACCGTCTACCGGATCGAGCCCGGCCCGAACGCGATCGCCGACCTCGAGGCCGCGATCGGCAAGGCCAAGGCCACACCCGAGGGCACCGGCCCGATCGTGATCCACATCGAGTCCGACCCGCTCATCGACGCCCCGAGCTCCGAGTCCTGGTGGGACGTGCCCGTCTCCGGCGCCTCCGAGCTCGAGTCCACCCAGGCCGCCTTCGCCACCTACACCGACCACAAGTCCCGCCAGCGACCGCTCATCGGCTGACCCCGCCACCCGCTCACGTCACATCAGGAGTACACCGTCATGACTGTCAAGACCATTCCGCACTTCCTCAACGGCGAGGAGACCAACGGCGTCGGCGAGCGGACGCAGCCGGTCTACAACCCGGCCACCGGCGAGCAGACGGGCGAGCTGCGCCTGGCCGACGCGGCAGACCTCGAGACCGCCGTCGCCCACGCCCGCAAGGCCGCCGAGACCTGGGGCGACATCTCCCTGGCCAAGCGCACCGCCATCCTGTTCAGGTTCCGCGAGCTCGTCGCCGCCCACGTGGACGACCTGGCTCGCCTCGTCACCGCCGAGCACGGCAAGGTCCTCTCCGACGCCAAGGGCGAGATCGGCCGCGGCCTGGAGGTCATCGAGTTCGCCTGCGGCATCCCGCAGCTGCTCAAGGGCGCCTACTCCGACCAGGCCTCCACCGGCATCGATGTCTTCTCCTACCGCCAGCCCGTCGGCGTGGTCGCCGGTATCACGCCGTTCAACTTCCCCGTCATGGTCCCGCTGTGGATGGCCCCGGTCGCGATCGCCACCGGCAACACGTTCATCCTCAAGCCGAGCGAGCGCGACCCCTCCGCCTCGCTCCTTCTCGCGCGGCTCTGGACCGAGGCGGGGCTGCCAGACGGCGTCTTCCAGGTCCTCCACGGCGGCAAGGAGACCGTGGACGGGCTCCTGACCCACCCCGACGTCGACGCGGTCTCCTTCGTCGGCTCGACCCCGATCGCCAAGTACGTCCACGAGACCGCCACCGCCCACGGCAAGCGCGTCCAAGCCCTCGGCGGGGCGAAGAACCACGCGATCATCCTCCCCGACGCGGACATGGACAACGCCGCGGACCACCTCGCCGCCGCCGCGTTCGGCTCCGCCGGCGAGCGGTGCATGGCGATCTCCGTGGCCGTGGCGGTCGGCGACGCGGCCGACGCGCTCGTGGGGAAGGTCAAGGACCGGGCCGAGGCCGTCAGGGTCGCCGAGGGCACCGAGCCGGACGCCGAGATGGGCCCGATCATCACCGCCGCCTCCAAGGACCGGATGAAGTCCATCGTCACCGCCGCGGCCGACGCCGGCGCGCAGCTCGTCGTCGACGGGCGGGAGTTCACGGTGGCCGGCAAAGAGGGCGGGAACTGGTTCGGCCCCACCGTCATCGACCAGGTCGGCACCGACATGGACGCCTACACCGAAGAGATCTTCGGCCCCGTCCTCTCCGTGGTCCGGGTCGAGACCGTCGAGGAGGCGATCGAGCTGGTCAACGCCAACCCGTATGGCAACGGCACCGCGATCTTCACCTCCTCCGGCTCCAACGCCCGCAAGTTCCACCGCGGTGTCCACGTGGGCATGATCGGCGTCAACGTCCCGATCCCCGTCCCCGTGGCCTACCACTCGTTCGGCGGCTGGAAGAACTCCCTCTTCGGCGACAAGCACATCTACGGCGAGGAGGGCGTGGCCTTCTACACGCGCGCCAAGGTCATCACCCAGCGCTGGCCCGAGCCCACCCACGCCTCCGGCGCCTCCTACAACTTCCCCTCCAACTGAGCGCAGCCGCACGGAGCACACCCATGACTGAGAACAAGCTCACCATCGGCACCGCCCCCGACTCCTGGGGCGTCTGGTTCGCCGACGACCCGAAGCAGACCCCGTGGGAGCGCTTCCTCGACGAGGTGGCCGAGGCCGGCTACCGCTGGATCGAGCTCGGCCCGTACGGCTACCTCCCCACCGACCCGTCCCGGCTCGCGGACGAGCTCAAGGCCCGCGAGCTGCAGGTTTCCGCTGGGACGGTCTTCACGGCGTTCCACCGCGGAGGGCGGCCAGGGGACGCAGCATTCGAGGAGGCATGGGCGCCGGCCCGCCAGGTCGCCGAGCTCACGGCCGCGATGGGCGGCGAGCACATCGTCGTCATCCCGGCCATGTGGCGCGACGACGTCACCGGAGAGGCGGTCGAGAACGAGGTCCTCGCCCCCGAGCAGTGGGATTCCCTGTTCAAGGGCCACGACGAGCTGGGCCGCCGCCTCGCCGAGCAGTTCGGCCTCAAGCAGCAGTTCCACTCGCACGCGGACTCCCACGTCCAGGGCCAGGCGGACATCGAGCGGCTGCTCGAGAACACCGACCCCGAGCTGCTCACCCTGTGCCTCGACACGGGCCACGCCGAGTACGGCGGCGCGAGCAGCATCGACCTCATCCGCAGGTACCCCGAGCGCATCGGCTACCTGCACCTGAAGCAGATCGACCCGGACGTCCTCGCGAGGGTCCGGGCCGAGAACATGACGTGGGCCGCCGCCAACACTGCCGGCGTCATGGCCGAGCCGCCGTCGGGCCTGCCCGACCTGCGCGAGGTCATCGAGGCGGTCGAGGCGCTCGAGCGCCCGATCTTCGGCATCGTCGAGCAGGACATGTACCCCGTCGCATTCGACGTCCCGCTCCCGATCGCCAAGCGCACCCGCAACTACCTCCTCTCGTGCGGCTCCCGCACGCGCGTCTGACGAAGAAAGGCACATCCCATGGCTGAGAACCTGCGTGTCGCCGTCATCGGCGCCGGCCGCATGGGCGCTGACCACATCCAGCGCCTGCACACGCGCATCCACGGCGCCGACGTGGTCGCCGTCGTCGACATCGACCTCGAGCGGGCCAAGGCCGCGATCGCAGACATCCCCGGCGCCCGCGCCTTCGCCACCGCGGCCGAGGCGTACAGCTCGGGCGAGGTGGACGCCGTCCTCATCGCCACCCCCGGGTTCCTCCACGAGCAGGCGCTCCTCGAGGCGCTCAAGCGGGACATCCCCATCCTGTGCGAGAAGCCGCTCACCCCGAACGCCACCTCCGCCTGGAAGATCGTCGAGGCCGAGCAGAAGCTGGGCCGCCAGCGCATCCAGGTGGGCTTCATGCGCCGCTTCGACACGGAGTACGCCCAGCTCTGCGGCCTCGTCCGCTCGGGCGATCTCGGCGAACTGCTCATGCTCCACTGCCGGCACCGCAACCCCGACACCCCGCCGGGCTTCACCAACGAGATGCTCATCAACGACTCGGTCGTCCATGAGTTCGACGTCATCCGCTACCTCACCGGCGAGGAGATCACCTCCGTCCAGGTGCGCCTCGGCAAGGCGACCTCGAAGGCGCCCGCGGGCCAGCACGACCCGCAGCACGTCCTCCTCGAGACCTCATCCGGCGTCCTGGCCGACGTCGAGATCTACGTCAACGCCCAGTTCGGCTACCAGGTGGCCACCGAGGCGGCGTTCGAGGACGGGATCGTGGACATCGGCGGCGACTTCGGCCCCTACGTCCGGCGGTCCGGCCGGTGGGGCGGCGAGGTCACTCCGGGCTTCATCGAGCGGTTCGGGGCGGCCTACGACGTCGAGGTCCAGGCGTGGGTCGACGCCGCCCTCGGAGGCGGGGTCGGCGGTCCCTCAGCGTGGGACGGCTACGCCACCGCGGCCTGCTGCGAGGCGGGAGTCGAGGCGCAGAAGAGCGGCGAGCGGGTCGCCGTCGTGCTCAACGAGAAGCCGGAGCTGTACCGGTGAAGCTCGCCCTCGACCCCACCCCGTTCCACGCGACGAGCCGGTCCGCCTCCATGGTTTGGGGCAGGCCGGTGGTCGGGTAACGGCGCTGTGACGAAGCGCAACGAGCGGAGGACGACCATGAACGGCATGAAGAAGAAGGCTCTGGGCACGGGGCTCGTGGGGGTCGCAGCGCTGGCACTGGCTGCCTGCACGGGGGGCGGCGGTACGTCCGCGAGTCCGAGCGCGAGCCCGAGCGCCTCGGCGAGCCCGAGCGCCAAGGTCTACAGCGAATCGGACCTCCAGAACCTGGTCTCCGGGCTGAAGGACTCCGACGGGAACGACCTCAAGCCCTACTCCAAGGACCAGGTCAACGCGGGCAAGGATCTCGGGAAGGTGCTGCTCAGCACGGCCACCGTGGACCCGAGCGACTGCAAGTCCATCGCGACCGCCGGCCTGGTCAACAGCGTGGACAACGGCTCCGTGGCGGTGGCCATCTCGGACAGCCAGAAGCCGCGGACGGTGTCGGCGCAGTCCGGCTCTGACGGCCCCGACGCGCAGCAGGTCCTGAAGGATATCGAGGGCAAGATGGGCACCTGCGCCAAGTTCACGGTGTCCGCCCTCGGGCAGAAGGTCACGGTCGCGAGCAAGCAGCTCCAGGCCAGCACCGACGCCGCCGAGACCTTCGGCACGGTCAGCACCCGCGGCGACAACAGCTCGGACATGCTCATGCAGGTCTCCGGCGCCCAGGGCAGGCTCCTCGTCGTCGCGACCAAGAGCGGCGGCAACCTCGGCGACACCGACCAGCACGAGCTCGAGGGGCTCGTGAACGACGTGCTCCACAAGGCCACCGGGTCCTCGACCACCAGCCCGTCCTCGGGAATGACGAGCCCGTCGTCGACCTCCGGCGCCACCGAGTCCGGCAGCCCCAGCTCCTCCAGCTCGCCGAGCAGCTCGGAGACCTCGGGCATGTCGTCGAGCCCGTCGTCGAGCGCGAGCCCGTCTGCCTCGTAGCCGGCCGCTGCCTAGGACGTGAACGGCAGGCGCGGGTCCACCTGCTGGCTCTCCCACGTCGAACGAACCCAGCCGTGGTGCGGGTCGTCGCTGATGAGCCAGTGGCGGACGCGGCCCGGGCCTGCCATCACGTTGAGGTAGTACAGGTCATACCCGGGCGCGGCCATGGCGGGCCCGTGCCAGCCGTAGGGGACGAGGACGACGTCGCCTGTGCGGACCTCTGCCTGCACGTCGATGGGGCGCTCGTCCGAGGCGTAGATGCGGGCGTAGCCCACGGGGTCCTCGCCCGCCCCCTCCGTGCCGGCGGTGGGGGAGCCGGGTGCGAGGCGCGTCTCGAAGTAGTAGATCTCCTCGAGCGAGGTCTCGCCCTCCTTCTCCTCATCGTGCTTGTGCGGAGGGTAGGAGGACCAGTTGCCGGCGGGGGTGATGACCTCGCACACGATGAAGCGGTCTGCCTCGAGGGCCGCCGGGGTGCCGAAGTTGTGGACCTGGCGCGAGCAGTTCCCCGCTCCGCGCAGCTCCACGGGAGTCTCCTCGGCGCGGACGAGTCTGGTGGGGTAGTCCGCGTTGGCGGGTGCGAGGGCGACGGCGACCCTGCCGCCCTCGGTCGACGCGATGGTGACGTCCTTCCCGATCCCCGTGTAGAGCACGTCGCTCGGGCCCGCGAAGACCGAGGCGCGGCCGCGCAGGAGGTGGGTGTCGCCGTCGACCGTCACCTCGAAGGAGCCCGAGAGCGGGACGACGATCCGTTCCTCGGCCGCGGCGTCGAGGGCCACCGAGGATCCGTGTGCGAGCTCGGCGACCTTGAGGCCCGTGTGCTCCCAGCCGTCCACGGCTGCGGCGGAGTCGTGGGCGCCGAGCGAGACCTGCCAGTCGCCGTCCTTCGCCGAACCGAGGGGATAGACCCACTGCGCCATCTGGTTCCTTTCGGGTTGGGTGCTGATCCGGGGGTGCCCTGAGTGCAGGCCTACCGCTGGACGAGCGTCATCTCGAAGCTGTAGGAGTCGGCGCGGTAGACGTGCCGGCCGGTCTCGACGCTGCGGCCCGTGTCGTCGACCGCGGTGCGCTCCATGGTGACGAGCGCGGAGCCGGGCGCCACCTCGAGCAGGCCGGCCTGGTACTCGTCCGCGACGGCGGCACCGATGCGCTGATTGGCGAGGCGGAAGTTCACGCCCCCGTCCCGCAGGATCTGGTACATGCCCTGCTCGCGCAGGCCCCCCTCGGTCAGCTCCGCGACGTCGTCGCGGACCCAGTTCTCCATGAGCGCGAGGGGCTTGCCCTCGACCGAGCGCAGGCGCGTGAAGTGGTACACGCCGACGCCGGCGGGCAGCTGCAACGTCTCCGCGACCTCGGCGTCCGCGGGACCGTGGCTGAACGTGAGCACGCGCGTGCTCGGACGCTTGCCGCCGCGGGCCAGATCGTCGAACAGGCTCGAGAGCTCGAGGTGGCGGCGCACCTGGCTGGCCACGACCTGGGTGCCCACGCCCCGCTTGCGCACGAGGAGGCCTGCGCGGACGAGCTCGTCCATGGCCTTGCGCATCGTGGGGCGGGAGAGGTTGAGCCGGGCGGCGAGCTCGATCTCGTTCTCGAGCTTGGAGCCCGGCTCGAGCTGGCCGCCGCGGATCATGGCCTCGATGCCCTGGACCACTTGGTGGTACAGCGGGACGGGGGAGGACCTGTCGATCGGAATGTTGAGGGTGGCTGCCATGGCCCCTCCTTGGGTCCGGCGGGGCGCGGGCCCGAGCCGAATGTTTGGTTGATAGGACAAAACCTCATTTGCGATCGTAGCAGCGGGCACCGGACCGGGACAGGGCCCCCATGGACGGCCGGAGTGTGGACTCGCCTATTTGACAAGACAACGGCTGAGGCCCCTGGTCGGGCCCGAGGGATCGTCCCGCCGGGCAGATCGACACAACTCGCGGCAGAAAGCGGCCCCGAGACGGCCGATCGCGGCCCGAGTTGTTTCGATATGCCCGGCCGAAGGGCGCCCGGTGGGAGACTGGCGCCATGACCCTGCGCATCACCGGCGACGACGCCGCCGACCGCCTGCTCACCGAGGATCCGCTCGCCCTGCTCATCGGCATGCTCCTGGACCAGCAGGTCCCGATGGAGACCGCCTTCGCCGGGCCGCTGAAGATCGCCGAGCGGGCCGGCACCCTCGACGCCGCCGCGCTGGCCCACACGAACCCGGACGAGTTCGCAGCGCTGTTCAAGGAGACCCCCGCGGTGCACCGCTTCCCGGGCTCGATGGCGGCCCGGGTGCAGGCGCTGTGCGCGGCCGTCGAGCAGGAGTGGGGCGGCGACGCCGCGGCCCTGTGGACCGAGGGTGCCCCAGATGGCTCCGAGGTGCTCAGGCGCCTGAAGAAGCTCCCCGGGTTCGGGGAGCAGAAGGCCAAGATCTTCCTCGCGCTCCTGGGCAAGCAGTATGGCTACGCCGGCGCTGGCTGGCGCGAGGCCTCCGCCCCCTACGGCGAGGAGGGCTGCCACCGCAGCGTGGCGGACATCGTCTCCCCGGAGTCACTCACCAGGGTGCGAGAGTTCAAGCGCGAGCAGAAGGCCGCCGCGAGGGCCCACAAGGCGGCGAAGGGCCCGGCCTCGTAGGGGCGGCGGAGCGCTCGGCTGGACGTGGGCGCCGGAGATCTGCGAGGATCGGCCCAGCCGGATTGTCCGGCCCATCATCACGCCCTCGGCAGTGCGCCGGGGCATCCAGGACGCGCCGGCAGGCGCCACGAGGGGGAGCAGACGTGATCGCTGCAGTGAGCGGGGTGGCCGTTCCGGCCTGCTGCGCACCCCTGCGCCCGTCTGCCCCCGCCGCCTGAACCAGGCTTCCCGAACCCTGGGCCCCGGCATGCCCGCGCCGCCGCGCCGGACGCCGCGCCGGGGCCTCCGCAGGCACCGCGGACGGCAGACACCGCCCTTGCCATGCCCCGCTCAGACGAGCGCGGGCCCGAAGCGATGCCGCAAAGCGAGCCCTGCCATGCAGAAGACCACCCTGAACCAGATCCGTTCCTCCTTCATCAACGCCAGCCGGTCCGAGGCCGCCCGGCTCAGCCCGCCGAAGGACTTCGACGACCTCGACTGGGACGCCCTCGACGTCCTGGGCTGGCGCGACCCGAAGATGCCCCTGCGCGGCTACCTCGTGGTGCCGCAGGCCGACGGGCGGATCGTCTCCGCCCTGCTCCGCGCGCCCGAGGGCGGCGCCCGGAAGAACCGCGCCGTGCTGTGCGAGCTGTGCCGCTCGGTGGACGCCACGAACGATGTCCTCCTGTGGGTCGCCCGCCGTGCCGGGGCATCGGGCCGCAACGGCAACACCGTCGGCACCCTCATCTGCGCCGACTTCGAGTGCAGCGCCAACGTGCGCGTCGAGCCGCCGGCGGACCCCATCAACCCCGATCCGTCGCTCGTCGTGGCGAAGCGGATCGAGGGCCTGGGTGCGCGCGCCGGGCTGTTCGTGGAGAAGGTACGCGGCTAGGGGAGGCGGCCTGCGCACGACGCCGGCCACCCGGCGTCGTGCGCGGAGCCTCACCGCTCGCTGGAGGCGCCCGCCTGGGCGTGGCGCGGGCTGTCCGGGTTGAGCAGCGAGTGCCGGCGGGAGTAGCCGAAGTAGATCGCGAGACCGATCACGAGCCACACGGCGAACCGGACCCACGTCTCCCACGGCAGGGAGATGATCAGCCAGAGGGAGAACAGGACCCCGATCGCGGGGATCACCGGCATGAGCGGCGTGCGGAAGGACCGGGGGATCTCGGGGCTGCGGTAGCGCAGCACGATCACGGCCAGGCACACCACCACGAACGCGGAGAGGATGCCGATGTTAGTCAGCTCGGCGACCGTGTTGATCGGCAGGATGCCGGCCAGGATGGCCGAGCCGACTCCGACGATCCACGTGACCCGGGTGGGGACGTGCCGCTTCGGGTCGGTCCGGGCGAACCACTTGGGCAGCAGCCCGTCGCGGCTCATCGAGAACCACACGCGCGTCACGCCGAGCATGAAGGTGAGCATCACCGTCAGGATCGAGACGATCGCGCCGACGGCGATCACGTCCGCCACCCCGGGGAGCCCCACCGCGGCGAACGCGCTCGCGAAGCCGGACTTCGGGTCGATCTGCGTGTAGTTCTGCATCCCGGTGAGGACGAGGGTCGCCAGGACGTACAGGACCATGGCGATCACGAGCGAGTAGATGATGGCCTTGGGCATGTGCCGGGTGGCGTCGCGGGACTCCTCGGCGGCGGTGCTCATGGCGTCGTAGCCGAAGACGGCGAAGAACACTGTGGCTGCCCCGGTCATCACCCCGCCGAAGCCGAAGGGGAAGTACGGGTGGTAGTTGGCGCTGTTGATGTGGAACACGCCCAGGACCACAATGACCACGACGAGCAGCACCTTCAGGGCCACGATCAGCAGCTCGAACCGGCCGGTGCTCTGGATCCCGCGGGTGAGGATCCAGGCCGTGAGCAGGCACAGGATGATCGCGAAGACGTCCACCACGTGCCCGGGGCCCGTGCCGGGCGCACCGAGCATCCACGCGGGCAGGTCGACGCCGAGCTGGCCCACGAGGAACCCGAAGTACCCGGAGATGCCGATGGCGACCACGGCGACGATGGCCGTGTACTCGAGCAGCAGGTCCCAGCCGATGAACCAGCCCACCACCTCGCCGAGGGCCGCGTACCCGTAGGTGTAGGCCGAGCCGGCCTTGGGGATCATGCCCGCGAACTCGGCGTAGGAGAGGGCCGCGGCCGCGCTCGCGACCCCGGCGACGAGGAAGGAGATGAGCACGGCCGGCCCCGCGGTCTGGTGGGCGACGGCGCCGGCGAGCGAGAAGATGCCCGCGCCGATGATCCCGCCGACGCCGATCGCAGTGAGCTGCCAGAGCCCGAGGGTCCGGGACAGGTGCCCGATGCCTGGCTCGTCCTCGATCTCACCGATTGGCTTGCGCCGGAGTATGGACTGTCGTGAGCCTGACATCGCGGCCTCCTGGTGGTTGGCTCTCGATCCTCGGATGCTCCGCAGGGTACTCCTGTCCCGGCCTCCTGTCGCCGCCGGATCCGGGCCGGTCCGGCCCGGAGCACGACGCCGGCGGGCCGCCTCCCGCGAGGCGACCCGCCGACGTCGTGCTTCTGCGGCCGCTACTTGGACCCGAGGAAGATCGGGTTCGTCAGGGCGGCCATCGGCCCGAGGGGGAGGTCCGGGCCCATCTCGGTGCCGCTGCCCGAGGTGCCGTCGCCCTTCGGGTGGCGGACCTCGACGCGGAGGTAGGCGGCCAGCTGCGGGGTGGTGACCCACGTGACCGTGCCCTGGCCCGAGGCCGGCAGGGTGACCTGCTGCGTCTGGCCCTCGTCGGTGATGAAGCGCACCACGCCGTTCGGCACCCCGCCGATGTTCGCCGTCACCGTGACCGGGGCGTCCGGGGCGACGTCGAGCCGCTCGCCGATGCCCGCGGTCTTCCCGCCGGACTTCACGGTGAGGTCGAGGGTGATGTCCGCCGACTGCGCGATCCAGGACCGGCCGCTGCGGATGCCGTCCAGGATCGCGTCGTGCGAGAGCGCCGCGGCGTTGACCACGTTGTGCGGCCAGCCGATGACCTGCGGGGAGCTGTGCGCGTCGGAGTTGCCCATGGCCGGCAGCCAGCGGCCGTTGGTGCGGACGGAGTGGACGAGCATCGAGTCCCAGGTGCTGATGGACATCTCGTCGTCGTGGGTCCACGGGCCCGTCCAGACCTCGACAGCGTCGGCGTCGTCGTAGCCGAACTTCCAGCGGCACGCGACGTAGGGGCAGTACGGGTGGGCGGGGACCACGAGGCCGCCGCGGGCGTGGATGAGCTGCGCGGCGTCCTCGAAGCCCTTGTCCCGGGCGCGGTAGCGCCAGTCGATCCAGTCCCCGGGCGGCAGTCCGAGCGCGAGGTAGTGGCCGTTGCGCGTGGTCACCTCCTCGCCGGTGAGGATGAGGAGGTCGTTGCCGGCGAGCGGGCCCCACACCCCGTGCGAGGCGGGCGTGTTGTGGTCGGTGGAGATCATGAAGTCGAGGCGGGCGGCGCGGGCGCCCGCGGCCACCTCCTCCGGGGTCCGCTTGCCGTCCGAGTAGACGGTGTGGAGGTGGGCGTCGCCGCGGTACCAGCCCGCGCCCTTGCCGGCCACGGCCGGGGCCGGGTACTTCGGCTGGTAGGGGGCGCCGTCGGGGCCGTAGTCGAGGGTGACGGTGACCGTGTAGTCGAGGCCGGCCTCGGCGACCTGGTACGGGCCGAGGGCGATGTTCCAGGTGCCCTTGCCGATGGGGCCGGGGAGGTAGCCGGGCGTGGCCTCGGCGGCGCTGATGAAGAACTCGGTCCGGAAGCCGCCGGACCAGCCGCGGAAGCCCTTGCCCTGGAGCCGCGTGCCCCGCTCGTCGAAGATGCCGATGTCGCACGAGTTGGAGAGCAGGCCGGGGGCCACCGCGGGCCTGCTGTACGTGTAGGAGACGCTGATCCTGTTCACGCCGGCCGGGACCTCGACGGGCAGGTAGACGAAGTCGGCCGCCCCGGGGTCCAGATGGCCGGTGATCGTCTTGGTCTTCTGGGCACCGCTGTCCGCGGCCGCGAAGCTCATGGGCGTCAGGGTCACGGCGGCGCCGGCGAGGGCCGCTGCCAGGAAGCCCCGGCGCGAGGTGGAGAGGAGGGCAGGGGTGTCGCCGCTGTGGGCCTTGCAGGGGGAAGTCACCCGCGACATCGTGGTGCCCCTTACTTAACGGTAGGCAACGCGGGGAGGGCCGGGGCCTGAACACCGCGGGTGGATAGTCTGGCCCCATGAATGCCACGCCCGCGCTGAGCCCGATGCCCCGGACGCTCGAGGTCGAGTCCCTCGAGCGCTTCGATGCGCTCGTGGCGGGCGGTGCGACGGCGATGGCGGGGTGGCACCTCCAGTCGGTCGACCTCACGGAGCGCTCGGGTCCGCTCAAGGCGCTCGACCCCTCGGGGGCGATGTTTCTGGGCTGCCGGCTGGCCGAGGGCATGGAGCAGTCGCTGCGCGCCCGCGGAGCCCTCGTCTTCCCGATCCTCCCCGGCGTCCCGTTCGACCCCTACCGGCCCACCCTCTATACCGGGCCCGAGCTGTACGAGGGCGTCACGGCCCGGCCCTACGAGCAGACCCCGGACGCCCTCATCTACGCGTGGACCAAGCGGCAGGGGCGCGCCGGCGTCGAGTCCGCGATCTCGGCCGCCCTCCACGACCACCACATCGGCGAGGCCCTCCAGGACGCGCTCGAGGGCGAGTTCGCCGGGCGCCGGATCGTGGGCGTCATGGGCGGCCATGTCGCCCCCCGAGGGAGCCGCACGTACGACGACGCCGCCCGCCTCGGGCGCGGGCTCGCTGCGGCCGGGCTCGTGGTCGCCACCGGGGGAGGGCCGGGCGCGATGGAGGCCGCGAACCTCGGCGCCTACCTCTCGGCGTTCCCGGAGCGGGCGCTCGACGCGGCGCAGCGGCAGATCGCCGTCGTGCCCCTCTTCCGCCCGTCCGTGAGCGCGTGGGCGCGGGCCGCGCTCGGCGTCCTCGGCGGGTTCCCCGGCGGTGCCGAGAACCTCGGGGTGCCGACGTGGTTCTACGGCCACGAGCCGCCCAACATGTTCGCGACCCACGTCGCCAAGTACTTCGCGAATTCGGTCCGCGAGGCCGTGCTCCTCGAGAAGTGCACCGGCGGGGTCGTCTTCCTGCCGGGCGCGGCGGGGACCGTGCAGGAGGTCTTCCAGGACGCGTGCGAGAACTACTACGGCGCGGACGGGACCATCACCCCGATGGTCCTCGTCGGGGTGCGGCACTGGACCGAGGAGCTGCCCGCCTGGCCGCTGCTCTCGAGGCTGGCCGAGGGGCGCGGCATGGCGGGGCGCGTGCACCTGGTCGACTCGGTCGACGAGGCCGTCGCCGTCCTGCGCTGACCCCGCCGGCCGCAGGGACATGACCCCACAACGCAGGGACATGACCCCACAGCGCAGGGACATGACCCCACAGCCAGGAGGCCGGTTGAGGGGTCATGTCCCTAGGTTGAGGGGTCAGTCCAGCTCGCGCCGGGTGCCCTCCGGGGTGGACAGGACGGCCACGAAGGCGACGAGCAGGATCGCGACCCAGAAGGCCGCGACCGGCCACAGGGCGCCGCCGGCGGCGAGGATCAGGCCCGTGATGACCATCGGGGTGAAGCCCGCGCCGAGCATCGAGGCCGTGTGGTAGGCCAGCGAGGCGCCCGTGTAGCGGTGCCGGGTCGGGAACTGCTCGGCCACGTACGCGGCGATGGGGCCGTAGAGGACGCCCTGGACCAGGCCGTTGCCGATCACGATCGCGAGGGCGAAGCCCCACAGGGTGCCGTTGGTCATCAGCAGGACCGTCGGGTACGCCGCGACGATGCCGAGCAGCGCCCCGAAGGCGAGCACGCGGCGTCGTCCGAGCCGGTCGGAGAGGCGCGCCGAGACGAAGCACATCACGAGGGTCAGGACCGCCGCACCGGCCTTGATGTTGAGCACGCCGTTCTTGTCGGCGCCCGCTGCGACGGCCACGGAGACGCCCCACACCGTCGTCATCGCCTGGCAGACGTAGAAGGCGGTCGTCGCGGCGAGCCCGAGCAGGACGGCGCGCTTGGAATGGCGGAGCACCTCGACGATCGGCACGCGGCGCTTCTCGCTGGCGGCCTCGAGGCGCTGGAAGACGGGGGTCTCCGAGACCTTGAGGCGGATCACGAGGCCCACACCGATCAGCACGGCGGAGAGGAGGAACGGCACCCGCCAGCCCCAGACGAGGAACTGGCTGCCGGAGAGGGCGGCGAAGAGGGAGAGGCCGAGCGTGCCCAGGATTGCGCCGGCGGGACCGCCCGCGTTGGCGAAGGACGCCGCGAAGCCGCGGTGCTTCTTCGGTGCATGCTCGATGGCCATCAGGGCCGCGCCGCCCCACTCGCCGCCCACGGCGACGCCCTGGACGAGGCGGAGCACCACGAGCGTGACGGGCGCGGCCATGCCCACCTGGGCGGTCGGCGGCAGCAGGCCGATCGCCACCGTGCCCGCGCCCATGATGACCATCGAGAGGACGAGCACCTTCTTGCGGCCCACGAGGTCGCCGAAGTGGCCGAAGACCAGGCCGCCGAGCGGGCGCGCCACGTAGCCGACGGCGAGCGTGACGAACGAGGCGAACAGCGCGAACCCGGGTCCGAGGTTCGCGAAGAACACCTTGTCGAAGACCAGGGAGGCGGCGGTCGCGTAGAGCATGAAGTCGTAGTACTCGATGGCGCTGCCGATGAAGGACGAGGCCAGGATGCGGCGCATGTCCTTCGTGTTGAGCGTCGCGACGGGCACGGCGGTCTGGGAGGCCATCGTGGTGCTTTCGGTGGTCACAGGGGAGTCCTCTTCCAATGATGGGCTGCGGGCGGCGTCAGCGCTGACGGCCGAACGGGATGACGTCGAGGTCCTTCGGGAGCACGAACCGGCCGGAGAAGTGCTCGGACGCCTCGGCCCACACGCTCTCGGGCGCGTGGCCGGGGACGAGGTGGTGCAGGGCGAGCGCCGCGGCGTCGGCGGCCTCGGCGGCCTTGGCCGCCTCGCGCACGCTCGTGTGGGACTTGTAGTGGTGGTCCCGGGCGGCGCGGGAGGCCTCATCTGTCCGGTCCCCGTAGAGGGACTCGACCCAGTCGAAGTCGATGGCCTCGTGCAGGAGCAGGTCGGTGCCCTGCGCGAGGGTGACGAGGTTGGGGGTGAAGCACGTGTCCCCGGAGATCGTCACGGAGCCCTCGGCGGTGTCGAAGCGGAACGCGAACGCCGGCGCGATGGGCGGGTGCTCGACGAGGATCGCGGTGACGGTCACGAGCTCGTCGCGGTAGACCTCGAACGGGGCCATCTCGGGGGTCGCGTTGGTGTTCGGGTGGTAGCCGATGCCCGCCGGGATCTCGATGTCCTCCGGGTGGAACACCTCGAGGGGGCTGGGCTTGAGCGAGTCCAGGATGCGGTCGTTGAGGTCCGTCGCGTGCGCGGCCATGAGCGCCTCGAACATCTCTCGCGTGCCCGGCGTCGGGTTCTGCGGGGCGAGTGGGGCCGGAGGCACGACGGCGCGCGGGGACACCGGGGGCAGCTCGCCGCGGTTGCCGGGGCCGATGATGCGCACCGGATCCGTGCCGGCCCGGTGCTGGAGGGCGTAGAGGCCGAAGATGCCGATCCCGGCGAGGTCGTAGACGTGGTCCGAGTGCAGGTGCGTGATGAACAGGGCCCGCATCCCGGCCAGGTCGAGCCCGGACTGCGCGAGCCGGCGCCCCGCGCCCTGGCCGGCGTCGACGAGGTAGAACGCGTCCCCGACCACCACGGCTGTGGCGATGCCGGTGCGCTCGCCGGCGTCGGCGGCGGCCCACCAGCGGGGGCCGCCCGCGGTGCCGAGGGTGATGATGCGGGGCGCGAGGCTCGGGGCCATGGGTACTCCTGGAATCTCTGGACGGCGGTCTGGGATCCAGTGTGGTCAGCGCCACAGCTTTTGTATAATCAATCAATCCGTACAGAACGATCAGGAACACTTATGTCTTCGGAGTTCACCCTCCGCCAGCTCGAGTACTTCGTGGCGGTGCTCGACGCCGGCTCCGTCACCGAGGCGGCACGGCGCAGCAGCATCTCCCAGGCGGCGGCGTCCATGGCCATCGGCCAGCTCGAGCGCGCGCTCGGCGTGGACCTGTTCGTGCGCGCCCGGTCCAAGCGGCTCGTGCCCACCGAAGCGGGGACGGCGCTCGGCCTGCGCGCGCGGCGGGTGCTCGACGAGGCCGCCGAGATCCCCGCGAGCGTCCGGGCCGGGTGGGAGGAGCTGCGCGGGCGGGTCCGGCTCGGGTGCATGATCGCCATCAGTCCGCGCCTCATGCCCCGCCTCCTGGCCGAGACCGCGCGGCGGTGGCCGGAGATCGAGGTGGAGTTCGTCGAGGGCGCCGCGGAGGAGCTCCAGCGCGCGGTCGCCGACGGCGAGCTCGACGCTGCGGTCGTGTACTCGCTCCAGGCAGTGCCCGGCGTGGACTTCGTGACGCTCGCCGAGTCCCGCCCGCACTTCCAGCTGGCCGAGGGCCACCCGCTCGCGGGCCGCCCGTCGCTGCGGTTCGCCGACCTCGCCGAGTACGACGCCGTCCTCTTCGATGTCCCCCCGAGCGCCGAGCGCGTCCTGGCCATGTTCGAGTCCGCGGGCGTGGCGCCGCGGGTGCGGTGGCGCAGCGTCGTGTCGGAGACGATCCGCGCGATCGTCGCGAGCGGCCTCGGCTACTCGGTGACGAATGTCTGGGAGGGCGTCGAGGAGCTGTTCCGCGCCAGCGGCGTGGTGCTCGTGCCCGTCGCGGACCCGACGCCGCACAACGCGGTGGTCGCCGCCGTCCCCCCGGGCCTGCGCCGCCCTCGCCGGGTCGATGCCGTCCTCGGAGCCGCCCGCGACGTCGCGTCCCCGGGTCAGCCCTCGGGCGATCGCGTAGGGACATGACCCCTCAAGCTTGGGACATGACCCCTCAACGCTTGCACGGTTGAGGGGTCATATCCCTGTGGTGAGTGGTCACCCAAGCACCCGGCAGGCGCCTCCGGCGACCGGGCGTCGTCGTGCGCGGCTACCCGCGTCGCTAGCCGATGCCGACGCCGAAGAGGAACCCGAGCATGTACGTGACCGCGGCGGCGCCGAAGCCGATCGCGAGCTGGCGGAGGGCGCGGGTGAGCGGGGACGCGCCGGCGAGCAGCCCTACGATGGCGCCGGTGCCCAGGAGCGCGAGGCCCACGAGGGCCGCGGCCACCACGAGGGCGGGGATCCCGACCATGCCGAAGAGGAACGGCAGGATCGGCACGACCGCGCCGGAGGCGAAGAAGCAGAAGCTCGCGCCCGCCGCGCCCCACGCGGAGCCGATGGCCTCGTGCTCGTCCTCGGCGGTCTCGGCCTCGGGGTGCAGGGACAGGCTCGGGTCGCAGTCGCACGCGTAGTAGCCGAGGCGCTCGGCGGCGCGGTGCTCGGCCGCCTCCTGGCTCATGCCGCGCGCCTTGTAGACGAGCACGAGCTCGTTGGCGGTCAGGTCGAGGTCCGGCGCCGCCGCGAGCGTGACCTGGGTGGGCCTCGACGCGGAGAGGAGCTCGCGCTGGGAGCGCACCGAGATGAACTCGCCCGCGCCCATCGAGAGCGCGCCGGCGAGCAGGCCCGCCACGCCGGAGAGCAGCACGACGTGGCTCGCGACCCCGGAAGCGGCCATGCCTGCCACGAGGGAGAGGTTGCTGACGAGGCCGTCGTTGGCGCCGAACACCGCGGCGCGGAACATGCCGGAGAGGCGCAGGCGGCCGCGGACCGCGAGGCCGCGGACCACCTCCTCGTGGATGCGTTCGTCCGCCGCCATCGCCGGGGTCGCCGAGGGGTCAGTCGCGTACGGGGAGCGGCCCTCGGCGCGCTGGGCCATCGCGAGGACGAACACGCTGCCGAAGTGGCGGGCCAGGAATCCGATCAGCTGGCTGCGCAGCGAGGCCGGCCGGGGGCGGCCCACCTTGTCGCCGAGGAGGGCCAGCCAGTGGGCCTCGTGCCGGCGCTCGGCCTCGGCCAGGCCGAGGAGGATGTCGCGCTCCTCGCCCGTCCGCCGGCTCGCGAGGGAGCGGTAGATGGCCGCCTCGGCCTTCTCGTCGGCCAGGTACTGGCGCCAGCGGCGGATGTCTGCCGGGCTGGGCTCCGGGCGGTGGCCGGGCCCGTGGGGGGTGGTGGTGTGCATGGGTACTCCTGCGTGGACGGATGCTCGTGGCCCCGTTGCCCCCGCCACTGTAGACCTTTCCGGCTCGAGTTTTCGGCCGGTGGCCCGGAGTCCGGGAGTTCGGCGCACCGCAATCAGGCGGTGCGCCCGACGCCGGGCGACGGCCCGCGCGTGGTGCGGCGGCGGCGTCGTGCGCGGCCCCTTTGCGATGGGGGTGCCTGCTGGGCAACAGAAGTTGCTCTATGCTGGACCGGATGCAGCCCGCGCCGTCGCCGCCGGGCCCTGCCGCGCAGGAGAGAGAACCGATGAAAGCACTGCCCGTCGAGCCGAGCAACGCCCCCGTGGCGATCGGCTCCCGCATCCGCGCCGCCCGGCAGTCCCAGCGCATGACCATCGAGCAGGTCGCCGACGCGACCGGCCTCACCAAGGGCTTCCTCTCGCGCGTGGAACGGGACCTGACCTCGCCCTCGGTCGCCTCGCTCGTGACGCTGTGCCAGGTGCTCTCGCTCTCGATCGGGGACCTCTTCGCCCAGCCGGAGACCCACCTCACGCGGGCCGCCGAGGCGCCGAGGATCTCGCTCGGGGGAGAGGGCATCGTCGAGAGGCTGCTCACGGCCCGCTCCGAGCGCCGCGTGCAGGTCCTCCAGGCGGACATCGAGCCGCGCGGCGCCGGCGAGTCGGAGCTGTACGCGGTGGACTGCGACGTGGACGTGCTCCACGTGGTGCGCGGACGGATCGACCTCATCATGGCCAACGAGCGCTACTCCCTCGCCGCCGGGGACACCCTGACGTTCCCTGGCCGCGAGCCCCACACGTGGGTCAACCCCTCCGACGAGCCCGCCCGGCTCCTCTGGGTCCTCGTGCCGGCCGCCTCCCGCTGACCTCCGCCCCTCAGCTGAGGGTTTCGGGTACGCATCTCGTCGCGGTTTTCCCGTTTCGGGCACACGCCGCCGCCCGCCGCAGCGCCTCGCCCGCGGGAGGCGGACGACGCCGTCCGGTCGCCGAGCGCCGCCGGTGGCGCCCGGCGTCGTACGCGGGGCCGGAACCCCGCCGAGCCTCGTACCCGGAACGCCGAAAGGACGACGAGATGCGTACCCGGAATGCCGAAAGGGCGACGAGATGCGTACCCGAAGCGGGGAGAGGGGGCGTGTGTATCGCTTCCGCAACGGCGCCTCCGGGCTCTGGTCAAACGGTTCGGGTGGTGGAACAGTGGGGCTCGAGCGCTCGGCATCCATCGCGCTCGGGGGGATGAATCGATGCACTCCGCACCTCTTCGGGGGCGCCGGTGGCCTGCCGCGGCCCACACCGTCGTGGCGCTGCTCGCCGCCGGCGTCCTCGTCGGGTGCTCCGCCGGACCGCCCGTCGTTCTGCCGCGGACGACGCCGGCCGGCCCCGCGCCGTCGTCGGCGTCACCGAGCGGGGCGTCGCCAAGCAGGGCGACCTCGGAGGCGACGCCGACGATCCACCGCTTCACTTCCCACCCGCTCTCCTTCCGGTACCCGTCCGACTGGTCCGTGGCGGCCGAGGTCCGGCCGATCGGCCCGGGCGGGGAGGTGCGGGAGACGGCCACCGTCCTGGACGGCGCCGGGCGCCGGCTCCTCGACGTCTTCGTGAACTGGGCGCCGCAGGACGTGGGCACGGAGGTCACGCGCGCCGTCCTCGACGCCGAGCCCGTGCCCGGCCTCGGCTCGGCGGCCGTCCGCCCCGGCTACTACGCCTTCTATGCCGAGACCGAGGCAGGCGCCGTGGGCCCTGGCGGGGACCCGGTGGTCACCTACTCGATGACCCTCTCGCCGGGGCGCCCGCTGGACGGGCCGGCCCAGCGGCACGGCGGACCGTTCGACAGCACGGTCCAGATCGCCGCGGGGTACTCGGTCGGGGCCGACGCGAGCGCCGACCTCATGACTTTCCGGGACGCGGCCGAGGCGCTCGGCTGGCTCGGCTCGGAGGACGGGCAGCGGCTGAAGGCGATCCTGATGAGCCTGACGGTGTACTAGGTCCTAGCTGGCAGGCAGGACCACGAGTTCGGCCCTGCCGTCGGTGAAGAACTCGTCGCCGCTCGCGTTGTGCCCCATCTGCGGGTCGGTGCGCTGGAAGAGGGCGCCGGGGAGCCCGAGGGAGCCCGTGATGTACGCCCGCTCGGCGTCGACCTGGGGATCGATGTGGTGGGTGGGCAGCTTCGCGGAGCCGGCGAGCTCGATGCCGTCGTCGAAGCTGGCCGTCGCCTCCCACACGTCCCGCCCGTCCGGCGCGGTGAACCCGGTCCGCCAGATGCGGGTGTGGTGGCGCTGCCGCAGCGAGTTCGCGGCGGTGGCCTTCTGGAACGCGAGGGTCTCGGGCTGGGCGTCCATGAACGCCGGCGTGACGGGCGCCGAGGCGTACTGGCCGCCCTGCAGCCCCACCGCGAGGGCCCGCAGCGTGTTGGCGAGCGTCGAGGGATCGGCCTGCTGCCACCCGGCACGGGTGAAGGCCCGCACCACCTGGTCCTCGGTTCCGACGAAGACGAAGCTGGCAGGCTCCATCCGGCTCCCCGTGAGCGTCTCGCTGTAGAGCGGCAGCCGGGAGAACTCCGCGGCGTCCAGGGACGGGAGCGCCTGGGTGGCCGCCGGTGCCGTGTGCTCCTGCGGATGGACGAGGCCCGGCCCCAGCCCGACGGCGAAGACGAGCGCTGCCGCGGGCGCGACGGCGACGGCGCGGCTCGGGATGCCGGGGCGCCGCCGGACGGCGCCGAGGGGGAAGCGGTCGGCGATCTCGAGCGCGCCGATGACGGCCGCGAGGAGGGCGGTCCCCAGGAGCATGCCGCCCCAGACATCGGAGACGTAGTGCGCCCCGAGGTATACCCGGCTCATGGTCACCAGCAGGACCGCGAGGAGGTACGCCGACACCGTGAGCACGCGCGCCCACGTCGAGCGGACGGACCTGAAGACGAGGTAGGCGACGATCCCGAACACCACCGTGGCCCGCACCGCGTGGCCGCTCGGGAAGCTCGGGGAGGTCTCGGCCACGAGCGCGAGCGCGGAGTCCGGGCGGGGCCGCCCCCCGATGTCCTTTGCAGCGGTGAAGAGGAGCTCCTGCGCCGCCACGGTGCCCACCACGGCCGCGGCCAGGAGCCGCTCGCGCCGCCACCACAGGATGGCGGCGGCGAGCACGGTCATCACGAGGACCGACTGGAAGCTTCCGAGCGCGGTCGCGGCGGTGAACACGGCGGTCTCGCCGGGGGTGCGGACGGCGGGCATGAGGTGGGCGATCCGGGCATCGACCTGGGTGAGCTGTCCGTGGGCCGCGACCGTGACGGCGAGCCGCAGGAAGGCAAGGAGGGGCACCGCCGCGACCACGGCCGTCCCAGTGAGCCAGAGCCCAGTGGGGCGGTCGGTGCGGAACCTGTCCCGCAGCCAGGGGATCGGGCGCGCGTCCGTCGTCAGGGCCCGCACCACATGCTCGTTGGTGCGCAGCCCGGACCAGGCCGAGGCGGCGAGGGAGCGGAGCATCGTCGAGGGCGCGGCGAGCGCCCGGAGGAGGGCGAGGACGAGGACGAGGAGGAAGACGACCTCGAGGAAGATCGCCGCGAGGAAGAGCATCGGCGACACGAACAGCGCGAGGGTCTGCACCGCGTAGAAGCACGCGACCATGAGCACGAGCATGATGGCCGCCACCGCGAGGTGCCGTCCGGGTCCGCGCCGCACCGGGCCGCGGTCCACCAGGGTCTGACGGGTCGCTGTCATGCCCCGATCCTTCCCTGGGCGCTGGAAGGCCAATCTAGGAATCGCCCGTGAGGCGGCGGACCGGTTCCCGCGGGGTGGTTCGATGTAAACATCGTTCGATGTAAACATCGGGTGCATATGGGGCAACTTGTGCGGTAGGGTGGGGCCACGGTTCCCACACTATGGAAGGCCTGCCTTGGAAGAGCTGCGCATCGAGGAGAACGGCAACCTCGGTCCCATCGATTCGTCCCGGATCCCCCGCTTCGCGGGCGCGGCGACGTTCGCCCGCCTGCCCCGCCTCGACCAGGTGGCCCGCGCGGACGTGGCGATCGTGGGCGTCCCCTTCGACGCGGGCGTCTCCTACCGCCCGGGGGCCCGCTTCGGGGCCAACCACGTCCGCGAGGCCAGCCGCCTCCTGCGCCCATACAACCCCGCGCTGGACGCCTCGCCGTTCGCCAACGCCCAGGTGGCCGACGCCGGGGACATGGCGGTGAACCCGTTCAACATCCACGAGGCGATCGAGGCGATCCAGCAGGACGCGCTCGATCTGACGGCCGACGGCGCGCGCCTCCTCACGCTCGGCGGTGACCACACGATCGCCCTCCCGCTCCTGCGGGCCGCGTCCGAGCGGGCGGGGGAGCCCGTGGCGCTCCTGCACTTCGATGCCCACCTCGACACGTGGGACACCTATTTCGGCGCCGAGTACACGCATGGCACCCCCTTCCGCCGTGCGGTCGAGGAGGGCATCCTCGACACGGAGGCCATCTCCCACGTCGGCACCCGCGGCCCGCTGTACGGCAAGCGCGACCTCGAGGACGACCGCCGCTTCGGCTTCGGCATCGTCACCTCCTCGGACGTCTACTACCAGGGCGTGCGCGAGGTCGTCGCGAAGCTGCGGGACCGCATCGGCACCCGCCCGCTGTACGTCTCCGTGGACATCGACGTCCTCGACCCTGCCCACGCCCCAGGCACGGGCACCCCCGAGGCCGGCGGGATCACGAGCCGCGAGCTCCTCGAGATCCTGCGCGGCCTGCGCGGGCTCAACCTCGTCGGCGCCGACGTCGTCGAGGTCGCCCCCGCATACGACCACGCCGAGATCACCGCCGTCGCAGCGAGCCACGTCGCCTACGACCTCGTGACCCTCATGAGCGAGCTCCCCGCCCCGGCCGCCCCGCGGAGCGCCCGGTGAGCCCCGTCGAGTCGCCCTGGACGGGCGAGGCCCAGGCGCTCCAGGCCGCCGGGGCCCGGGAGCTGCAGGCCCGGGAGCTGCAGGCGCGCCAGGCGGCCGGCGCGGCGGGGGCGGAGGGCGAGGAGGCCGGCGTCGTGCGCGGGGCCGGACCCCGCAACGGCGGCGACCTCGTGGTCGAGACGCTCGAGGCGCTCGGCGCGAAGACCGTGTTCGGCATCCCCGGGCAGCACGCGCTGGGCCTGTTCGACGCGATGGGCCGGGGGAGCCTCTCCTTCGTCTCGAGCCGGGTCGAGAACAACTCGGCCTTCGCGGCGGACGGCTACTCGCGCGCCACCGGCGAGGTGGGGGTCCTGTTCCTCTCGACCGGCCCGGGCGCCCTGACCTCCCTCGCGGGCCTGCAGGAGGCCTACGCGACCGGCGTGCCGATGGTCGTCATCGCGAGCCAGATCCCCCTCGAGGGGCTCGGCGCGCGGCGCAAGGGCATGCTGCACCAGCTCGACGACCAGAAGGCCTCGGCCGCGAACGTCACGAAGAGCCAGCGCCTCATCCAGCACGCCTCCGGCATCCCCTCGGCCATCCAGGACGCCTGGACGGACGCGATCTCCTCCCCGCAGGGGCCCGTGTGGGTCGAGATCCCGCAGAACGTGCTGCTCGATCCCGTCATGGTCCCGCCCGTCGAGGATGCCCTCGCCGAGGCCGCGGACAACCCGCCGCGGGTCGAGCTGGTCCGCGAGGCGGTCAACTGGCTGCGCGGGGCTCGCCGCCCGGCGATCATCGCCGGCGGCGGGACCCGGCGCGGGCACGCCGAGGCGTCCCTGCGCCGCCTCGCCGAGCAGCTGCGCGCCCCCGTGATCTGCACCCCCGGCGGCAAGGGCGCCTTCCCGTGGGAGCACCCGCTCTCGCTCCAGTCGTGGATCGAGGACCGGCACATGACCGAGGTCCTCGAGGACGCGGACGTGCTCGTGGTGGTCGGATCCTCCCTCGGTGAGGTCACCTCCAACTACTTCACGTTCGAGCCCCGCGGCCGGATCATCCAGATCGACGCCGAGCCGCGCGTGCTCGAGTCCAACCGGCCCGGCCTGGGCATCCGCGCCGACGCCGGGCAGGCGCTGGCCGCGCTCGAGACCGCGCTTGCCGCGCCTCCCGCCGGCACCGCCGCCTCCGCGGGCCCCGGCGCCGCCCCGGACTGGCACGGGAGGACGCCGGAGGAGGTCGTGGCCGAGGCGCTCGGGAAGGTCCGGGCGCGGCTTGAGTCCCAGGACCTGGCCAAGGAGCTGGCCTTCATGGCGGACGTCCGCGCCGCCGTGCCGGACGACATGCAGACCTTCTGGGACATGACGATCTCCGCCTACTGGGCCTGGAGCTGCTGGGACTCCCGCGAGGGGCAGTTCCACTCGGCCCAGGGCGCCGGCGGCCTCGGCTTCGGCTTCCCCGCGGCGATCGGCGGGGCCGTGGGCCTGGCCACGCTCGGGCGGCCGGCCCGGGTGCTGGCGGTCTCCGGCGACGGCTCCGCGATGTACTCGATCGCCGAGCTCGCCACCGCGCGCCAGCACAACGTGCCCGTCACCTGGCTCATCGTGGACGACGGCGGCTACGGGATCCTGCGCGAGTACATGGTCGACGCGTTCGGCAAGGCCACCGCGACCGAGCTCGCCCGCCCCGACTTCGTGGCCCTCGCCGAGTCCTTCGGCGTGCCCGCCCGGCGCGTGCCGGTCGAGGGCGTGCGGCAGGCGCTCGAGGAGAGCCTCGCCGCGGACGGGCCCAACGTCGTCGTGGTCGAGACGCTCCTGAAGATGTTCGCCCCGACCCACCTCGGCTGAGGGGGAGCGCCGCCCACACCACCCTTCCCCGCCTTCCTCACTGGGGGTCACGTTCTGGGAACGTGACCCCCAGAGGCGTCTCCGGCGCACGACGCCGGCCTCCCGCCCCGTGTTACTAAGGTCACCTACCGAATTAGTTTGCACAAGCAACCATCAGGCGTATAGTTGTTGCAAGCAATCAATTGAGGAGGGGCGGCCATGCCTGTCGATCCCGGAACGGCGCGGGAACTCATCCATCGCGTCTTCGACCTGCAGCGGGTGGTCCGCTGCCTGTCGACCTCCGAGCTCAAGCACGGAGAGCTCGGCGTCGCATCGCAGGGCGTCCTGCGGGTGATCGGCGAGCACGGAGGCCGCGCCGTCGACCTCGCCGGGAAGCTCGGCGTGAGCGCCCCGGTGCTCAGCCGGCACCTCGCCGAGCTCGAGGGCCTGGGGCTCGTGGAGCGCCACCGCGACCCGGAGGACCGGCGCGCGCAGCTCGTCGGGCTCACCGACCGCGGCTGCCGGGTCCTCGAGGAGATCGAGGAGCACCGCATCCAGCGCCTCCAGAGCTACCTCGCCGACTGGGACGAGGGCCGCGCGGCGGCCGCCGTCGCCGCGATCGGCCAGCTCTCCGACGCCCTGCGCTCCGGCTCCGGCCACCGCCCCGCCCCGACCACCACATCGACCGACAAGGAGGAAGCCCTTGCAGCCCGCTGACGCGGCGGCTCCGCAGATGAGCCACAAGCAGATCCTCGAGGCCCTCACCGGCCTCCTGGCAGCATTCTTCACCGCAATCCTCTCCTCGACGATCGTGGCGAACGCGCTGCCGACCATCATGGCGGACCTCAAGGGCACGCAGACCGACTTCGCCTGGGTCATCACGGCAGCGCTGCTCGCCAACGCCGTCACCACCCCGATCTGGGGCAAGCTCGCGGACCTGTTCAACAAGAAGCTCCTGACGCAGCTGAACATCGTGGTCTTCGTGGCCGGGTCGGTCATGGCCGGCTTCTCCCAGAACGTCCCCTGGCTCCTCACCGCCCGCGTGATCCAGGGCATCGGCATGGGCGGCCTCACCGCGATGGCCATGGCGATCATCGGCACGATGATCCCGCCGCGCGACCGCGGCAAGTACAACGGCTACATGGGCGCCGTCATGGCCGTCGGCACCGCGGGCGGCCCGCTCCTCGGCGGCTTCATCGTCGACTCCTCGCTCGGCTGGCGCTGGACGTTCTTCGTGTGCGTCCCGCTCGCCGTCATCGCCCTGTTCCTCATCCAGGCCACGCTGAAGATCAAGCACGTCAAGCGCGTCGCGAAGATCGACTGGCTCGGCACGCTGCTCCTGACCGCCTCGGTGAGCACCCTGCTCATCTGGGTCTCGTTCGCGGGCCAGCCGGACTACTACGACTGGTGGAGCTGGCAGACGGCGGTCATGGTCGGCGGCTCCGCCCTCGGCCTGATCCTCCTGGTCGTCGTGGAGTCCCGCGTGGCCATGCCGATCATCCCGCTCAAGATCGTCGCCAACCGCACCACCGCGCTCAGCATCATCGCCTCCGCCGCGATCGGCGTCTCGATGTTCGCCTCGTCCTCGTTCATCGGCCAGTACTACCAGGTGGCCCGCGGCGCCACCCCGACCGAGGCCGGGCTCCTGACCCTGCCGATGATCGCCGGCAACTTCCTCGGCTCCGTGGTCTCGGGCCAGCTCATCTCGCGCTTCGGCAAGTGGAAGCGGTTCCTGATCCTCGGCTCGCTGCTGATCGTCGCCGGCATGGGGCTGCTCGGGACGATCGACCACAGCACGGACCTCGCCCGCGCCGGCGTCTACACGTTCGTCCTCGGCCTCGGCCTGGGCATGACGATGCAGAACCTCGTCCTCGGCGTCCAGAACACCGTCCAGGCCAAGGACATCGGCACCGCGAGCGCCACCGTCGCGTTCTTCCGCTCCGTCTTCGGCGCGGTCGGCGTCTCGGTCCTCGGCGCCGTGCTCAACAACCGCTCCGAGGAGCTCATCACCGACGGCCTCGCGGCCAAGGGCATCCACGCCCCGGCCGGCAGCGGCGGCGCGAGCCTGGACCTGACGGACATGCCGGCACCGATCGCGGACATCGTCCGCGGCGCCTTCGGCGACGCCTCCGCGCGGTCGTTCCTCATCGCCGGGATCGTCGGCATCGTGGCGTTCATCGCGATCCTCTTCATCAAGGAGGTGCCGCTGCGCCGCACCGTGGACATCGTCAAGCCCGCCCAGGCCGGCGGCGCTCCCGGCGCGGACCCGGCCACCGCCGCGATCCCGTCCGTCGCCCCGATCGGAGCGCACGACGCCGCGGCCTCGCCCGAGGCGACCGGCTCGCCGTCGTCCGTGGCCGCCGCAGACGAGGGGGAGCCCGCCCCGGCCGGCCGGCCGTCCGCCTCGGCCGCGCGCCGGGCAGCGATCCGCGAGGTCCTCGCCGGCGCCGAGGGGGAGGGCACGGCCCTGGACACCGAGCTGCAGCTGCTGCTCGCCGAGGCCGTCCCGGCCGCGGGGCAGGCCCCCGCACCGGCCGCGGCAGGCACGCTCGAGGCGCTGCAGGAGACCCAACGCATCCTGGCGCGCCAGCAGGCCCAGCTCGCCTCGCTCATGGAACGACTCGCCGACCAGCTCGACGAGCAGCAGCGGCTCGCCGCCGAGCAGGGCGAGACCGCGAGGGCGCAGGGGGCCACAGCGGCCCAGCTCGCCCAGCTCCAGCAGGAGCTCGCCGCCGAGCGGCAGCTGCAGAAGGAGGCGGCGCTGTACCTCGCCACGCGGGGGCGCCACAGCGCCAGCTGACCGGCGCCGGAACCACTCAGGCAGCCTGCGGACAGAGCACGTCCGCAGGCTGCCTGATTAGTCCTCAGGGTGGATGCCCGCGGGCGCGCGCGAGGCCTACGCTGGACACGCCCCGCTCGGCACCGGCAGGGCCCGACCGCAAGGACCTCGATGCTCCTCACTCTGATCCGGCGCTACGGCGCCCGCTACTGGCCCTGGATCGCCGCCGTGGTGGTCTTCCAGCTCGCGACGACGATGGCCACCCTGTACCTGCCCAGCATCAACGCCCAGATCATCGACCAGGGCGTCGCCAAGGGGGACACGGACTACATCTGGCGCCAGGGCGCCCTCATGCTGGGCATCGCGTTCGTCCAGGTCCTCACCGCCATCGCGGCCGTCTACTTCGGCTCCAGGACCGCCATGGCGTTCGGCCGCGACCTGCGCCAGGGCGTGTTCCGCAGGGTCACCTCGTACTCCGCCCAGGACCTCCAGCGCTTCGGTGCGCCCACGCTCATCACGCGCGGCACCAATGACGTCCAGCAGGTCCAGATGGTCATGCTCATGGGGCTGAACTTCATGGTCTCGGCCCCCATCATGTGCGTGGGCGGCATCATCATGGCGCTCAACGAGGACGCCGGCCTCTCCTGGCTCGTGTGGGTCTCGGTGGGCGTGCTGTTCGCCGTCGTCGGATTCCTCGTCTACCTGCTCATGCCGCTCTTCCGCAAGATGCAGTCCCGGATCGACTCGATCAACGGCGTGCTGCGCGAGCAGATCATCGGCATCCGCGTGGTCCGCGCGTTCGTGCGCGAGCGGTTCGAGGAGGAGCGGTTCGCGGACGCCAACCGGGCCCTGACGGACATCTCACTCAAGGTCGGGCAGATCTTCGTGCTGATGTTCCCGATCATCATGCTGCTGCTGCAGGCGGCCACCGCGGCCGTGCTGTTCTTCGGCGGCCACCGCGTCGACTCCGGGGACATGCAGATCGGCTCCCTCACCGCGTTCATGCAGTACCTGCTGCAGATCCTCATGGCCGTCATGATGGGCACCTTCATGGCCATGATGATCCCCCGCGCCACCGTGTGCGCCGACCGCATCGGCGAGGTCCTCGGCGTCGAGCCCTCCATGGCCGAGCCCGCCGAGCCCGCCGTGCCCGAGAAGGCCGAGGGCGTCGTCGAGTTCCGCAACGTCTCGTTCGCCTACCCGGGCGCCGAGGCCGCCGTGCTGAGCGGGATCTCCTTCACGGCTCGCCCCGGGCAGACCGTGGCCGTCATCGGATCGACGGGCTCAGGCAAGACGACCCTGCTGAACCTCATCCCGCGCCTCTACGACGCCGCCGAGGGCGAGGTCCTGCTCGACGGGGTGCCGCTGGCCCGGATGCCGCGGCGCGAGATCACCTCCCGCGTGGCGATGGTCCCGCAGCGGCCCTACCTGTTCTCCGGCACCATCGCGCACAACCTGCGCTTCGGCAAGGAGACTGCGTCCGACGACGAGCTGTGGGAGGCGCTCGAGGTCGCACAGGGCGAGGAGTTCGTCCGCGCCAAGGCGAAGGGGCTCGAGTCGCCGATCTCGCAGGGCGGCACGAACGTCTCCGGCGGCCAGCGGCAGCGGCTCTGCATCGCCCGCGCCCTCGTGGCCCAGCCCAAGGTGTACCTCTTCGACGACTCGTTCTCGGCCCTCGACGTCGCCACCGAGGCGCGGCTGCGGCGCGCGCTCAGGGACCGCATGCACGGGGCGACCATGATCGTCGTCGCCCAGCGGGTCTCCACCATCATGGGCGCGGACCAGATCCTCGTCCTCGACGGCGGGAAGATCGTGGACCGCGGCACGCACGAGGAGCTGCTGGAGACCTCGCCGACGTACCAGGAGATCGTCCAGTCGCAGATCAGCGCCGAAGAAGTCCAGAGCGTTGCGGGAGCCACGGGGGAGCAGGCATGAGCCAGGACAGCAAGGGCGCCGCGGTGCCGGCCGTCGATCCGGAGGAGGCCGAGGCCGAGGAGGCCGCGGCCCCCGCCGGCGGCCGCGGGGGCGGAGGCTTCGGGCAGCAGATGCCCACCCAGAAGGCCAAGGACTTCCGGGGGACGGCCCAGCGGCTCATCGGCCTGATCCGCTCGGAGATGGGCTGGATGGCCGTGGTGGTCGTCTTCATCATCGTCTCGGTGGTCCTGTCCGTGATCGCCCCGAAGATCCTCGGCAAGGCCATGGACGTCATCTTCGCGGGCGTGATCGGCAAGCAGATGCCCGCCGGGGTGACGAAGGACCAGGTCATCCAGGGCTTGCGCGCCCAGGGGCAGAACAACTTCGCGGACATGCTCTCGGCCATGAACCTCGTGCCGGGGCGGGGGATCGACTTCAACGAGCTGACGCTCCTCATCGCGGTCATCCTGATCATGTACTTCGTGGCGAGCCTGTTCATGTGGGCGCAGGGGTTCATCCTCAACCGCGTCGTGATGCGGATCGTCTACCGCCTCCGCCGGGACGTGGAGGCCAAGCTCAACAGGCTGCCGCTCGGCTACTTCGACACCCGGCAGCGCGGGGACCTGCTCTCCCGGGTCACGAACGACGTCGACAACGTCCAGCAGGCGCTCCAGCAGGCGTTCTCGCAGCTGCTCTCCTCGATCCTCCAGGTGCTGGGCATCATCGTGATGATGTTCATCGTCTCGTGGGAGCTGGCCCTCATCGCCCTTGTCGCCCTGCCGCTCTCCGCGGTCGTGACGGGCGTGATCGGCACGCGCAGCCAGAAGCTGTTCAAGGCGCAGTGGAGGGACACCGGCATTCTCAATGGGCACATCGAGGAGTCCTTCTCGGGCCACGAGCTGGCCATCCTGTTCGGCCGCGAGAAGGAGATGGTCGAGGGCTTCGACGGCAAGAACGAGGACCTCTACCGGGCGTCCTTCGGCGCCCAGTTCGTCTCGGGGATGATGTTCCCGATCATGAACTGGATCAGCTACCTCGCGTACGTGGGGATCGCCGTGGTCGGCGGCCTGCGGGTGGCGGCCGGGCAGATGACCCTCGGCGACGCGACGGCGTTCATCCAGTACTCGCGGCAGTTCACGCAGCCGCTCGGGCAGATCGCCGGCATGGCCAACATGCTGCAGTCCGGCGTGGCCTCGGCCGAGCGCGTGTTCGAGCTGCTCGACGCGGAGGAGCAGGAGCCCGAGACGGCCACGCGGCATCTGCCGGCGGCCACGGACGGGCACGTGGACTTCGAGCACGTCTCGTTCTCTTACTCGCCCGACAAGCCGCTCATCGAGGACCTGTCCCTGACCGCCGAGCCGGGCCACACGGTGGCGATTGTCGGCCCGACGGGCGCCGGCAAGACCACGCTCGTGAACCTCGTCATGCGGTTCTACGAGATCTCCTCCGGCCGGATCCTCTTCGACGGCGTGGACATCCGCGATCTCTCCCGGGACGAGCTGCGCTCCAAGGTGGGCATGGTGCTCCAGGACGCGTGGCTGTTCGGCGGCACGATCTACGACAACATCCGCTACGGAAACCTCGACGCCACCGAGGAGCAGGTCATGGCCGCGGCGAGGGCCACGTATGTGGACCGGTTCGTGCGGTCCCTCCCCGACGGCTACAACACGGTGATCGACGAGGAGGGCACCAACATCGCTGCCGGCGAGAAGCAGCTCATCACGATCGCCCGCGCGTTCGTGGCCAACCCCTCGCTGCTCATCCTGGACGAGGCCACGTCCTCCGTGGACACCCGGACCGAGCTGCTCGTGCAGAAGGCGATGGCCGCGCTGCGGACCGACCGGACCTCGTTCGTGATCGCGCACCGGCTTTCGACGATCCGGGACGCCGACACGATCCTCGTCATGGAGAACGGAAAGATCGTCGAGCAGGGCCGGCACGAGGAACTCCTCGAGCGCGGGGGCGTCTACCACCGGCTCTACATGAGCCAGTTCGCCGGGGGGATCGACGTCGAGGCGGAGGAGGCGGCGGCCTCAGCCGGTGCGACCCCCCGCACCTGACTAACCTCCCCCACCCACCCCGCCCCACCCCCGTTTCGGGTACGCATCTCGTCGCCTTTTCGCCCTTCCGGGTACGAGCGTGCGTACCCGGAACGCGTTGTGGGCGACGAGATGCGTACCCGAAAAGGCCTATAGGCTCAGGGCCTCTCCAGACCTAGACGGCGGTGTAGCCGCCGTCGACGGCGAGCACGGCCCCGACCACGAACGATGCCGCGTCCGAGGCGAGGAACGCGATGGCCTCCGCGATCTCCTCGGGCCTCGCGAGCCGGCCGATGGGCTGCCTCTCAGCCATCGAGGCGCGCACGGCCTCCGGCAGGCCGGCGACGAGGGGCGTGTCGGCGTAGCCGGGTGCAACGGCATTGACCCGGATCCCGCGTGGGGCGTACGTCGCGGCCGTGGACCGTGTCAGGTTCGCCACGGCGGCCTTCGCCGCGGAGTAGGAGGTGCTGTTGGGCTGCCCGACCGTGCCGAGGATCGAGGAGACGTTCACCACCGCGCCCCGCCCGGCGGCCACCATGTGCCGCAGGGCATGCTTGCCGCACAGTGCCACCCCGGTCAGGTCGATCTCGATCACGCGTCGCCATGCGGCGACATCGAGTTCGTGCAGCGGTGCCTTCGGCTCGGCGATGCCCGCGTTGGCCACGAGCACGTCGAGCGAGCCGAACTCCGCCGCGGCGCGGTCCATGAGCGCGGCCACCGAGTCCTCGTCGGTCACGTCCGTGGGGACGAACAGCGCCCGGTGGCCCTCGTCGCGGAGGCCGCGCGCGACGTCGTGCGCGCCCTCCGCGACGTCCCCGATCACCACGGCGGCCCCTCGGGAGGCGAGCAGGCGCGCCGTAGCCTCCCCGATGCCCGACGCCGCGCCGGTCACCACCGCGACCCGCTGGTCGAACTGCACTACGCGTCCTGCCTGAGGTTGTTCCCCGCGGTCTCCCCGCCGTCGATCGCGAGGCAGGCCCCGGTCATGAAGCTCGACTCGTCCGAGGCGAGGAACAGGACCAGGTCCGAGATCTCCTCGGTCTCGGCGTCGCGGCCGAGCGGGATCTGGCCGAACCCGCGGGCCAGGCCCGCCGTCATGGGAGTCTTGACCGAGCCGGGGTGAACCGAGTTGACCCGGATGCCGTACGGGCCGAGGTCCATGGCGCTCGTCTTGGTGAGTCCTTGGACGCCCCACTTCGCGGCGGCGTACGCGGCCCGGTTCCTGAACCCGACGAGACCCGCGATCGACGAAATGTTGATGATGGAGCCGCCTGCGGCCTTCATGTGCGGCACGGCCGCCTTCATGCCCAGGAAGTTGCCGGTCAGGTCGATCTCGATCGTCCGGCGCCACTCGTCGACGTCGGCGTCCTCGACGGACCCGCGGGTGAAGATCCCGGCGTTGTTGACGAGCACGTCCAGTCTGCCGAAGCGTTCGACGGCGGCGCTCACCGCCCGCTCCCAGCTCGCGTAGTCCGTCACGTCGAGGGGGGCGAACATCGCCACCTCGGTCCCGGTTTCGGCGTTGACCTTCTCAACGAGCGCGCGCCCCTCCTCCTCGAGCAGGTCCGCGACGACGACGCTCGCACCGTGGGCCGCGAGCGCGCGGGCATGTGAGGCGCCCATCCCGCGCGCCCCGCCGGAGATCAGCGCGACCTTCCCGGCGACGCGGTCCGACCCGCGGGTCATCGCACGCCGCCCTCGATGAGCCCACGCTCGATCCCGCGTGCGGCGGCGAGGGCCGCGATGTCACGTCCGGCCCGGTAGCCGAACACGAGGGCCGCGCCGATGTGCGAGCCGTAGCCCGGGTAGCCGCCGCCGAACACGCTGCGGGCGGCCGCGCCCACGGCGAGGAGGCCGGGGATCGGCGTCCCTTCCTCCGTGATGACCACGTTGTCGGAGTCGACGGCGATGCCGGCGAAGGTGCCCAGATCGCCCATCTGGATCTTGGCCGCGTAGTACGGCCCCTTGTCGAGGGGTGCAAGGTTCGGGTTGGGCCTGTGCTCCATGTCCCCGCGGAAGTGGTTGTACTCGGTGGAGCCTCGCCCGAACTGCGGGTCCTCGCCGGCCCGCGCGCCCGCGTTGAACTCGGCGACCGTCTGCTTCAGCCCCTCGGCGTCGACGCCGAGCTTGCCCGCGAGCTCCTCCAGCGTCCGTCCCTTGACCAGGTACCCCATCCTGTAGAAGTAGCCGCGGGGCATGGGCCACGGCTTGGCGTAGCCGATCCCGTACTTGTGCATGGACGTCGCGTCGCCGATGACGTAGCCGAACGTCTGCTCCTCGCCGGCGCTGTGGGCGATCATCTGCCCGCCGAAGTCGTGGTAGCTCAGAGCCTCGTTGCCGAATCGCTTCCCGTGGCGGTCCACGGCGATGAGCCCGGGCAGCCCGATGGCCCGCAGGTGCGGGAAGAGGCGTTGGCGCCCGTCGCGGAACCGGAAGACGGTCACCGGCGCCCACGAGCCGACCGAGGAGACCCTGTCATCGATGTGGCCGCCGGCAGCGAGTGCCATCGCAGCGGCGTCGCCGCCGTGGCCCACGGTCGGGGTGAAGTGGTTGGTGCCCGCCGGGTCGTGCGGGAAGTACCGCTTGCGCAGCTCGGTGCTGCCCGAGAAGCCGCCCGCAGCCAGGATGACGCCGAGCTTCGCCTCGACGTGCACGGGGTGCTCGCCGCCGAGCACCGCTCCGGTGACGGCGCCGTCGTCGCCCCTGGTGAGCGAGACGACGGGGGAGGACTTCCACATCCGCACGCCGGCGTCGTAGGCGCTCTTGACCATGAGGGTCATGAGGGCGTTGCCGTTCGAGCGCAGCACGGGCCGGCGGTAGCGGGCGGCGTCGAACCAGGTGCGCAGGAGCTTCTTGGCGACGTAGACGAAGGACTTCACGGACTGGTTGACGTGGAAGAACTCGTTGATGTCCGGACCCACCTGCGGCATGTACCCGAACACCGTGTAGGAGGACATGTACGGCTGCATGAGCAGGCGCTTGTCGCCGAGAATGCGCGCGTCGGTGTCCTTCGGGAGGATCGCTCGGCCTCCGAGACGCGCCCCCGGCAGGTCCATCTGGTAGTCGGGGGCCTTCTCGGGGTAGACGAACTCGACCGCGGTCTGGCGCTCGAAGAAGTCCAGCGCCTCGGGAACGGTGTCCAGGAACTGGGCCACGCCGTCGGCATTGTAGGTGCTGGGGGCGAGGTTCTGGAGGTAGGTCTCGACCTCTTCGCGGCTGTCCCCGGCGGCCGCGCCGGCGCGGTTGCCGGGGACCCAGGCCCAGCCGGCGGAAATGGCGGTGGTCCCTCCGAAGTACTTCTCCTTCTCGGCGACGATCACGCTCAGGCCCTGGCTGGCCGCCTTGAGCGCTGCCGCCATGCCGGCGGCGCCGGATCCGACGACGAGGACGTCGCACGCTGCTGTCTTCTGTCCCATGCGGTTCGGAATCTCCTTGATCACTTCGTGGGAGCCGGATGGCCCGAGACGGCCTTGAGGTACGGCCCGCCGAGCTCGTCGACGGGGGTGTGCGCGGTCTCGCGCGAGCTCGCGGTGGCGATCACCGCGGCGAGGGCGCACGCCGTCCCGAACACGGCCACGGGCACCCACCCTGCGGGTCCGGCGGTCATGAGCAGGCCGCCGATCATGGGCCCGAAGCCGGCGACGAGGAGGCCGAGCTGGTTGCCCAGCGCCATGCCGGAGTAGCGGACGGGTGCCGCGAAGAGCTCGGCGAAGAAGCCCGGCCACACGCCGTTGAACCCGGAGTAGAGCACCGTCATGAACACGAAGCTGGCGGCGGCAACGACGACGAGGTTGCCCGTGCCGAGGGCCCAGAAGTAGGCGAACAGCGCGCCCGAGCAGCCGATCATCGCGATGAGGAGCAGCGGCTTGCGGCCCACCCGGTCGGAGAGGGCGGCAACGGGGGGCATCACGAGCATCGAGAGGCCGATGGCCACGGCGTTGATGGTGAGGATGGCGCCCTTGTCGAGGCCGCCGTGGGCGGTCGCGTAGGAGAGCCCGAAGACGGTGAAGATGGTCTGCATGACGGAGAAGATCGACATGAACAGGACCCGGACCACGTCCCCTGCCTGATAGCGGAGCACCTGGCCGAGGGGGAGCTTGCGCACCTCGCCCTCAGCGCGGGCCTCCTTGAAGACCGGTGTCTCCTCGAGGTGGGTCCGCACCCAGTAGGCGATCGCGAGGACGGCCGCGGAGCACCAGAAGGGGACCCGCCAGCCCCAGGTCATGAGGTCCTCCTTCGGCAGGGCCGTGATCGGGACGAACACGACGGTGGCGAGGACCATGCCGGACGCATAGCCCGCCATGACGAACGAGGTGAAGAAGCCGCGCTTCCCCTCAGGCGAGTGCTCGAGGGTCAGGGTCGAGGCGCCCGCTGATTCGGCGCCGGCCGAGAAGCCCTGCAGGAGCCGGCCGAGCGTGAGCAGCACGGGTGCGAGCAGGCCGACGGAGGAGTAGGTGGGGAGGAAGCCGATCCCCAAGGAGGCCAGCCCCATGAGCGTGAGCGTCATGAGGAGCACGTTCCGGCGTCCGAGGCGGTCGCCGAAGTGGCCCATGACCATCCCGCCCAGCGGGCGGGCGACGTACGCGACCCCGAAGGTTGCGAAGGCGGCCACGAGGCCCGCGGTCGGATTGTCCGCTGGGAAGAAGAGCGCCGGGAACACCAGCGCTGCGGCGGTGCCGTAGATGAAGAAGTCGTAGTACTCCAGAGTGGAGCCGAGGAACGACGCGAGGGCCGCTTTCTTCGGCGTCTTGCGGTGGGCGCCCGGGCTCTGGGAGGAGGCCGCGGACGACGGCGTGTGGCCGGCGTGGGCTGGGCGAGCGGCAGTGCTCATGGGGTGTCCTTGGTGATCTCGAAGTCGACGGAGATGATCTGCTCGCTGTTCGGGAAGGAGTACTCCTTCAGCGGTTCGTGCAGGGGATGGGTGTTGTACACCTCGATGTCGGCGACGGACTCGAAGTCCGCGACGATCGCGTAGTCGAAGGCCCGCCCCGAGCGGATGACGTCGGGCCCGTGGGTGAGGGCGATCAGGCCCGGGATCTTGCCGCGCATGCGGTCCAGGCCAGCGGTCCAGGCGTTGCGCTCCTCGGTGGGAAAGCCGGGCTTGAATTTGAAGAGGACGGCGTGGCGGATCATCGGGCGGCCTCCGCCCCGGCCAGCGCGGCCTCGTAGGCCGCCGGCTGCCCGGCGATCGTGCGGCCCGCGAGGTAGCCCATGGTCATGAGCGGACCGAGCGTTGCTCCGGCGCCGGGGTACCCGGCGGCGTAGGCGCTCTCGGTGGCGTTGCCCACGGCGTACAGCCCCGGGATCGGGGCTCCGTCGACGTCGAGGACGCGCGCGGAGCCGTCGGTTGCGATGCCGCCGTTGGTGCCGAACGCCCCGTTGACCACCTCCATGGCGTAGAACGGGCCGCGTTCGAGGGGTGCGAGGGACGGGTTGGGCCACGTGTTCCCGCCGTCTCCCCAGTACCGGTCGTACGCCGTCTCGCCGCGGTGGAAGTCGGGGTCCTCGCCCTTGCTGGCGAACGCGTTGAACCGCTCGACCGTCGCGACCAGGTTTCCGGCCGGCACCCCGATGGTGCCCGCGAGCTCTGCCAGGGTGGCGCCCTCGGCGAGGTACTGGGGGGTGGGTTCGCCGGCGCGGTGGGAGAGGATCCCGTAGCGCTCGAGGTAGGCCTCGTCGAACACCACGTAGGCGGGGGTGTTGAGGGTGGTGTTGTTGGGGGAGTCCCACGACTGGAGGCACCGGGCCAGGTCGTTGTAGTTCTGGGACTCGTTGGCGAAGCGCTTTCCGTGGCGGTTGACCATGATCGAGCCGGGCCCCTGGCGCTCGAAGCGCAGGAGCGTGCCGATCGGCTTCCCATCGCGGGTGTCGCCCGTGATGGACATGGGCGCCCACCACGCCTCGCGCGTGCCCCGGGTCTGGGCCCCGATGCGCTGGGCCATGCGCAGGCCGTCGCCCTCGTTGGTGGGTGGGGAGCACATCGTGTAGAGGCGGCTGGCGAGCATCGAGTCGGCCAGGGACCGATCCCACTCGAAGCCGCCGGTGCCGATCACCACCGCCTCTCTGGCGGCGATCTCCTCCCCGGTGGCCAGCACCACTCCGGTGACCCGGCCGGCGTCGTGCGCCGGACCGTCGTCGCGGAGCAGGCGCTCACCGCGGGCCTCGACCGCCACGTGCGCACCTTCACGCACCGCGGCGGCGAGGAGCATCGCCACGAGGGCGCGGCCCTTGGCGACGAGGCCGGACTCGGCCCGGGCGCCGAGCTCGTCCCAGGGGAACCGGGTGAACGCGCCCCAGTCCTCGTACTCCTGCATGGTGAACGGGGCCCGGCCGTCGGAGCGGACGTGCTCGCCCAGGTCGCCCAGGAGCTCGACGATGTTGGCCAGCTGTGGCTCGATGGTCCGGCCGCCGTCGACGGAGCCGGGGAGGTCCTGCCGATAGTCGGGGAAGTTGTCGAGGTAGAGGAACCTCACGCCGAGCTCCCGCTCGACGAAGCTGAGCATCGTATCGCCGTGTGTCACGGCGGCGGCCAGGAGCTCCTCGCGGCCGCGGCCCCGGGAGACGGCGCGGACGTAGTCGAGCGCCGTGTCCGTCGAGTCTTCGAAGCCCGCCTCGCGGGCGTGGTGATTCGCGGCGATCCAGAGCATTCCGCCGGAGACGGCGCTCGTGCCGCCGAGCAGCGAAGCCTTCTCGAGGACGACGACGGACTTGCCCGCGCGCGCCGCCGTGGCTGCTGCGGTGAGCGCTCCCGCACCCGAGCCGAGCACGACGACGTCGTACGCGGCCTGCGGTCTGCCGGTGAGGTACTTCATGGGGACTCTCCTTCGAGCCGGTGAACTGGCTACTCACGAGAGTCCCTGCGGACGATGTATTGCACATCACACCTTCCCGATGATCGGGAAGCCGTGCTGTTCGTCAGAGGCTGCGACGGATGGCGTCCCGGAGCGTGCCGTCCCAGCCGAGCGCGCGCGAGATGCCCCGCGCAGCCGTCTGGAGCGCGGTGATCGACGCCTGCACCGGACCGCCCTCGCGGGGGATCACGACGCTCAGGCCGGCGATGGCCGTCCCGTCCGCGGCGAAGACCGGCACGGCGACGCCCGTCGACTCGGGAACGATGGTCCCGGGCATGACGCAGAACCCGGAATGACGGATCTCCGCGAGCATCCGCCGCAGCTCGTCCGGGTCCGTGACGGTGGTGTTCGTGAGCTTCGGCAGGCGGCGCCGGAGGAACGTCTCCTGCGCCTCAGCCGGACCGAATGCCGTGAGGACGAGGCCCGTGGACGTGGCGTGGATCGGCAGGCGCCCTGCGACGCGCGTGATGTTGATGGTGGAGGTGTTCGAACCGAGGCGTTCGATGTAGAGCACATCCTGCTGGTCGATCACGCCGAGGGTCGTGTGGTGCCCCACGACGGCTTGGACGTCTTCCATGAACGGCAGGGCAGCCTCCCGGAGGCCCAGGACCTTGGAACCGCGGGAAACGAGCTCCCACAGCCGCGTCCCGAGGCGCAGCCGTTGGCCGTCCCGGTCCAGCAGGGATTCGGCGAGCAGCTCATCGACGATCCGGTACGCCGTGCTGCTCGGCAACCCCGCCCTGCGGGCGAGCTCGGCAGCACTCAGCGTCGGGTGCTCGCCGTCGAAGGCGGCGATGATGCGCACCAGACGGTGGACCATCGAGTCACCGGACGCGGAGTTGGCCATGGTGCTCCAGAGCGCGGGCGCCCGCTCAGTAGTCCCGCGCGGTGGTCTCCTCGGGCTCTGCGCCGAGCTGGAAGTGGCGGCCCTCGATCGAGGTGGGCGCGATCTCCACGTACACGCTCTTGGAGGTGGGAAGCCACGTCTCGATGTTCACGGCCTCGGCCTCTGCGATCTCGTGGGAGTGCTCGAGCACGCGGGCAGTGCCCTTGATGACCACGCTCCACGCCTCGTCCTGCATGATGCCGTCCGCCTCGAAGGCGACCTGGGGGTGGATGGTCAGCTCTGCGAGCTTGGTGCCGGGAGTCGTCTTGAGGTACAGCTTGCCGCCCGAGGACCTGAAGTTGATCGGGACGATGTCCAGCTCGCCCGCGGCCGCCGTGGCGAGGCGGCCATGGCGGGCACTGTCGAGGAGCTCCCAGCTCTCCGCATCCGTCAGGACGCGGATCGGCTCATCATCGTGGTGGTCGAACAGCATGGCGTTCCCTCTTCCCCCGGCCGGCCGGCCGGACACCGTCGCTTGATCGAGCGGGCCACCTCCCCGAAAGCGGTCGGACGGGGGGCCCTGCATCCATCGGGAGCTGACTCCATCCTAGCCACGCACTCCGCCAGCCGGGACGAGCGCCGTAACCGCGATTAAACGCAGGCGTCACCCTCGCGCAAGATCGCTTTCCTAGGCTTGAACCAGGCCGCGGGGACGGCGTCGGCGGGGCACGGAGCGCCCCGGACGCCGCCCGCGGCAGGAACACACTTCCGCCGCGACGGCGGAGGCGGTGTGGTAGACACGAAAAGGTGAGCAGCGAGCGGCTTCGCGTCATGGTCCCCATGCGCTGGGGGGACATGGACGCCTACGGGCACATCAACAACGTCCAGATCGTCCGCATGCTCGAGGAGGCTCGCGTGGCCGCCTTCGGGCCCCCCGGGGGCACGGGAGCGGCAGGCATCGAGCCGCTCGTGCCGCTGTTCTCGGCGGTCCCGGACGGGACGCTCGCGCTCGTCGTCGAGCACCGGGTCCGGTACGTGCGCCCGCTCGACTACCGCAACGTCCCCGCCCAGGTGGACGTGTGGGTGAGCGGCCTCAAGGCCGCCGCGCTGACCCTCGACTACCTCGTGCACGACCCCGTCGACGGCCACGAATGCGTGCGGGCGACGACGCAGATCGCCTTCGTGGAGGAGTCCACCGGCCGCCTCATGCGGCTCACGGATGACCAGCGCCGCCGCCTCGAGCCCTACGTGGGAGCCGGACTCTTCGCCTAGGCGCACTCCATCGCAGAGGGCGTGGCGGCGCGCAAAGGAATCCCGCGCGCCGTGGCGCATGGGCCTTGCGCGGCCGGCATGGAATACTCATCGCGGCGCGCTTTGATGTCCTAGCGAGGGGTTGGGACAGCGCAGCCTGAATCCAGGGGGGATTCCATGACTCATCCTCAGTCGCCCGAGCAGCCGTCGGCCCCGGGCCCGCACCCGCAGACCGGATCCGCACCGTTCGGCAAGCCGGGGCAGGCCACCGCTGAGGGCCAGCCCTACCCGCAGCCGAACGCGCAGCAGGGCCAGCCGTACGGGCAGCAGGGCCAGCCCTACCCGCAGCAGGGCCAGCCGTACCCGCCGCAGGGCCAGCCGTACCCGCCGCAGGGGCAGCCGTACCCGCCGCAGGGGCAGCCGTACCCGCCGCAGGGGCAGCCCACCGGTCCGTTCGGCCCGCAACCGAACAAGACGCTGGCGATCATCTCGATCGTGGCGGGCGGCCTCGCCGTCCTGTTCGGCCTCCTTCCGGTCATCGCGTGGCCGCTGGCGGCGGGCGCGATCGTGTGCGGCATCATCGCGCTCGTGAAGAAGCTCGGAGGCAAGGGCCTCTCGATCGCCGGCATCATCCTCGGCGCGGTGGGGGCGATCATCGCCCTGATCACCTTCATCGTCGCGATGGCCTTCGTGTCCTCTGTGGAGAAGACGTCCGGGAAGAGCCTCGGCGAGCTCCAGTCCTCGCTCGCCTCGGCGAGCGCCGCCGCCAACGCGGAGCACACGGTGCAGTACAAGGTCACCACCAACGGCAAGGCCAAGGTCAGCTACTCGGATGCTGCAGGCAACAGCGACGAGGACATCACCGCCCCGTGGACCAAGGACTTCAAGGACAGCGGTTTCGTGCTCGCGAACGTGTCGGTGATGGCCGACGGCAACGCCGACACCGCCCAGGTCACGTGCGAGATCCTCATCGACGGCAAGACCGTGTCGAAGAAGAGCGACACCGGGGCGTACGCGTCCGCCTACTGCTCCGGCAGCACCCGCTGACCGCAGGCGCTGCCCGCCCGCACGCTGTCCGGCGGGCGGGCAGCGCCCCGGTAGACTTGGACCGGCGGAGACCTGGGCGGGCCGGCCACGCGCAGGACGCGTGGACGTAACCCCGGCGAAACCAGGACATGCCACGGTGGGGCGCAGCTGCTGTACGGCGCGTCACACTCGGTCACCGACAAGGCGACCCAGGAGTAACCGGCCAGCATGGACATGGAGTGCGGCATGGGGCTCCGCCGGAAACGCAAGGAACAAGGGGAAGCAATGGCGAGGAACGCGAACGCGGCAGAGAAGCTCGATCTCCGTCTCAAGGCGGTGCTGGACGGGCTGGCGGAGGCGGCATTCACTGATCAGACGGCGGATGCCCGCGAAGTCCTGACCGCGGCGGTCGCCGCCGTGCCGTTCGACGAGCACGAGGCGGTGCTCCTCTCCGGCGGCATCCCGCGCGGCCACAAGGCGCTCACCGCTGCCACGGCCAAGCTCGTCAAGGCAGGCTGGATGGTCAAGGGCCGCAGCGGCTGGGCGATCACCGAGGACGGCCTCCGCGCCACGGTCGCCTTCCCGACGGGGCAGGCTCTCGCGGCCGCGCTCGCGGACGGGACGCCGGTGCCCGCCGACACCCCGGTCCCCACGGCAGCACCCGCGAAGAAGAAGGCGGCCCGCAAGGCGCCCGCCAAGAAGGCATCCGCTGCCAAGGCGCCCGCGGCCGAGCAGGCCGCCCCGGCGGCTGAGCCGCTCGTCGTCGACCTCGACCAGCCGCAGTCTGTGGCGATCGCCGGCGACTTCGCATCCCACCTGGGTGCGTCCGCCGACTGGGAGCCGAGCGCGGACGCCGTGCAGATGGGCCTCGACGCGGCCTCCCGCCGCTGGGTCCGCACCGTGGACCTCCCCGCGGGCCACTACGCGTTCAAGATCGCGATCAACCGCTCCTGGGACGAGAACTACGGCGCGTTCGGCGCCTTCGACGGCCCCAACCACGAGCTGACGCACGACGGCGGCCCGGTCACCATTGCCTACGACCACACCACCAAGGACATCGCCTACTCCTGATCCCGGCGGGCGCCTCTCCACATAGGGGCGCCCGAGGCCAGGATTGTCGGCGGCCTCCCGTACGGTGGAACGGTCTTGTCAACCACCGGCGGGGGGCCGTCCATGCTTCAGCGTTCATCCCGGCGCCTTCCGCGACGCGGGCGCCCTCGCAGGGCCGCGGGCGTGGCGGCCGCCGGGGCACTCGTCGCCGCGGCGCTCGGCTGGTTCGCCGGCCTCATCCAGGTCCCCGGCCTCGAGTCGCCGCTGACGGCGCAGTCGCAGATCGGCGGAGTCCCTGCTGCGCAGCTCTCGGCCGCGAAGGCCTCGCTCGCTGCCATCCCCGTGAAGGGGCGTGCGCCGAAGACCGGGTACACCCGGAACGAGTTCGGCCAGGCATGGGCCGACACGGACCACAATGGCTGCGACACCCGCAACGACATCCTCGCGCGGGACCTGCGCTCCCCGGTGTTCAAGGCCGGCACGCGGGACTGCGTGGTCCTCTCCGGCAGGCTCGAGGACCCGTACACCGGCGCTTCGATCGCCTTCCAGCGCGGTGAGCGGTCCGCGGACGTCCAGATCGACCACATCGTGCCCCTCTCGGACGCCTGGCAGAAGGGCGCCCAGCAGTGGACGGCCCAGAAGCGCCTCAGCTTCGCCAACGACCCGGCCAACCTGCGCGCCGTGGATGGCCCGGCGAACCAGCAGAAGAGCGACGGCGACCTCGCGACCTGGCTGCCCGCGAACAGGTCGTTCCGCTGCGAGTACGCGGTGAACGTCGTCGACGTCAAGGCCGCCTACGGGCTGTGGATGACCCAAGCGGAGCATGACAAGGCCGCGGAGCTCCTCGGCGCCTGCCGGGCCGAGTGAACGCGGCCGAGTGAACCGCGGCCGGGTGAAGGGGCACGCTCAGGAGGCCTTGAGGTACCGCTCGCGTGAGCCCCTGGGCAGCTTCTCGACCGCGTACCTGAGGGCCACCCGGGCCATCCGCGGCGCGCACCGGTCCAGGAACGCCTCGAGCCCCGGCGTCCCGACGGCCCGCAGGGCCCAGCCTGTGGCCTTCTGCACCGACTCGTCCGGGTCGTCGGCGAGCAGGGTGGCGATCTCGAACAGATCCTGCGGATCGCCGAGCCCCACGAAGTAGGTCGCCGCGACGATCGCCGTCCGCCGCTCGCTCGGCCGCGGCGAGCGTGCGAGACCGTACAGCGGGTCCCGCGGCTTGTCGGCGAGGTAGCTGCCCACCACGTGCACCGCAGCACGGTCCACGAGGTCCCAGGAGTCGATCCGGTCGTGGCGGCGCAGGTACAGCTCGTAGAGCTCGCGCCGCCTCGGCGGCGGCGTGCTCGGGCTGCGGGCCTGGAAGTCCATGATGCTCACCGCCCCCGCGCGGGCTTCGTGCCATGGGCTGTCGAGGAGGGCCTCGACTTCGTCGAGCGGCATCTCCGCGGACGCGCGCGCGAGCTCGAACACGGTTCCCATCGGGACCCCGAGGAACCTGTCGCCCCCACGCCGCGCGAGCGGGAACGCACGCTTGTACTTCCTCAGTTCATCACCGGAACTCAGCGACTCCAGCGCTGCCAGGAAGGCCCCGGCGGTACGCATTCCGAAGACCATCCGCACACCCCCGCGAGATGCCTGATTTGTACAAGTTTTAGGCTAACCCGGGAGGGGCCCGAAAGTGCCGGGTCTAAATGCCCTTCCCTCGAGCCTTCAGGGTGCCCTCGATCTCGGCCGCCCGCGCCGCGAAGATGGCACGCAGGACCTCGTCCGGCACCGGGTGCGCCGCCGTGAAGCGGAGGGTCCCCTTGGCCCAGTCGAAGTCCTCCAGCCGGTCGGACAGGGCGCCCAGCACGCGGCCGCTGAAGGGGAAGACCGAGAGGTGGTCCTTGGCCCTCATGGCGCTCGCATAGCCCTTGCCGTGGACGAGGAGGGCAGGCATCCCGTAGCTGCGCCCCTCGGCCGCCTCGGGGCACACCTCGAGCGCGACGGCGTACACGTGCCTGAGCGCCGCGCCGTCCGGCCCGTCCAGGCCCGCGAGATAGTCGGTGACCTCGCCCATGCCCCCATCGTCCGCCCCTCAGGGTGAGGAACGGAAGAAGGCGCTGCGGGGCGGCGCGGTCGCACCGCACCGCAGGGGCAACCGCGCAGCCCCGCGCGTTATGGTGATGCAGGGGAGCGTCCTGGAAGGGGGAGCGGACGTGGTCAAGCTACTGGATGTGCTGCTGCTGGGGCGGGCCCGGTTCCACGAGCTGAGCATGCGGGGGCGGGTCATGCTCAGCCAGCTGCCCGCCAACCTCACGCTGCTCCTCGTCCTCGTGGTCGTCGCCGCGGCGGCGCCCGAGAAGCTCACCGAGCCCGCCTTCGTCGCGGGCCAGGCGATCGCCGTCCTGCTCCTCGTGCTCTCCGGTTCGCTGCCGTGGGAGCGGCTCCCGTACGGCTCCTTCCTCGTGGTGCCGTTCCTCGACTTCATTCCCATCGGCCTGGTGCAGGCCTCAGCCTCGGACCGGCTCCCGGGGCTGGCCTTCCTCGCGCTGTTCCCCATCATGTGGGTCGCGGGCTCGGGGTACCGTCCCCGGCTCATGGTGCCGCTCAGCGGCGCAGCAGCCCTCGCCATGGTCTGGACGCCGCTCTTCCTCGCGGGAACCCCGGATCCGCGCGTCCTGGCCGGACACCTCCTCGCGCCGTTCATGCTCCTTGCCGTGGGAGTGGGCACCTCGGTGATGACGCTGAGCGGAATGGCCCAGCAGGCGCGTGTGGAGGAGCTGCTGGCCCAGGCCGAGAACCGGGAGCGGCTCCTGGACGCGGTGCTCGAGACCGTGGACGTCGGCGTCGTCGTGATCGACACCGAGGGCCGCGGGACGTTCACGAACACGAAGCAGGTCGAGGTGTACGCGGCGGCGGTGCCCACCGAGGAGGAGGGGCCGGAGACCGGCATGATGATCTACCGGGACGGCTCCGAGGAGGCGCTGCCCCCCGAGCAGTGGGCGCTCGAGCGCGCGCTGGCGGGCGAGCGGGTGGAGCACGAGATCTTCCGGCTCGGTCGCGGCCGCGACGCCCGCACGGTCTCGGTCACGGCCCGGGACTTCCTCGATGCGGACGGCGGGCTGGCGGGAACGGTGCTCGCCTCCTCGGACGTCACCGACGTCGTGCACGCCGTGCGCGCGAGGGACAGGTTCCTCTCGACGCTCTCGCACGAATTCCGCACCCCGCTCGCGAACATCCTCGGCTACGCCGAACTCGTCGCGGACGATCCGGATCTCTCGGACGGTTCCCGCGCGGACATCCAGGTCATCGCCCGCAACGCCCAGCACGTGGCGAGCATGGTCGACGAGCTGCTCGTGGTGGCGGTGACCGGCGCCGGAGCCGCCGTCCGGCTGCCGCTGGACGTCGCGGAGATCGTTCGTGAGGCCGCCGAGTCGTCCGCCGCCAGCGCGAGCGTCCGGGGCATCCGGCTCCACGCCGAGACGGACGGCGCGCTCATGGTCCTCGCCGACCGCACGGGCCTGGTGAGGGTCGTCGACAACCTCGTCTCCAACGCGCTCAAGTACTCCGGAGCCGGGACCGAGGTCCGGCTGCGCGCCGCGCGGGACGGGCGGTGGGCCGTGGTCACGGTCGAGGATCGCGGCATCGGCATCGCCGAGGAGGACCTCGTGCACATCTTCACCCGCTTCGGCCGCAGCGACGGCGTGCTCGGCGAGGACATCCCGGGCGCGGGACTCGGCCTCGCGTTGTCCAAGGAAGTCGTGGAACGCCACGGCGGCTCCCTCGAGTGCGCGAGCAGGGTGGGGGAAGGCAGCACCTTCACAGTGCGGCTCCCGCTGCGGGGCGAGCCCCGTTGAGGAGCGGCCGCGGCCGGGGGACGCTCCCTGTCAGCAGGTGTGCGTGAGCGTCCAGACAGCCCCGGACCACGAGCCCAGGAGGCCTTGGACCGTCAGCGTGTAGATCCGGTTCCCGGCCGAGGTAGAGGTGCGCGTGAGCGGTGCGGGCAGGACGACCGCCCCGCTGCTCGGCGGTCCCACCGTCGAGGACGCAGTGCTGCCGTCGGGCGCTGTCAGCACGAAGCGGTAGCCGGTGGCGCGCGGCACCTCGCTGTAGGCGCTCACCGTGGCCGTCGCGGACTTCCCATTGGAGCCGTTGCAGGCGATGGCCGCGCCCACACTCGCCGGGGCGGCCACCTGATAGGTGCTCGCCGTGAAGCCAGACGAGTCGGTCGAGTTGAAGGCGCCCAGGGCGGCCATGGGGGCCAGCGCCAGGAAGAGGAGGGCGCCGAGGAACGCGGCCAGCATCCGCCTCAGTGCCATGGTGTCTCCTTCCCCTCTTCTACCAGTCCTCGGGCCGTGGCCCCATCCTCCCAGCACGCCCTCAAGCCGGGCCCGCCGCCATCTTCAAGATTTGCTCAACGAGGGGCCACCGTCGCGGCCCGAACATCTGCGAGACTCTGTGGCATGGGGACAGATTCCGCCGAACGCCGCGCCGTGGTCATTGAGGACGACGCCGACATGCAGAGCCTCCTGGCCCGGACGCTCCAGCGGCACGGTTTCGACGTCGCGGTGGCGGGGACGGGGGCGGAGGGCCTCCGTCTGGTCGGCGAGCACACGCCCGACCTGGTCACCCTGGACCTGAACCTGCCCGATCTGGACGGCACCGAGGTCTGCCGCAGGATCCGGGCCGTCTCGGACGCCTACGTCATGATGATCACCGGCAGGGCCGACGAGATCGATGAGCTGATGGGGCTGCAGATCGGGGCCGACGACTACATCAGCAAGCCGTTCAGCCCGCGGACCGTCCAGGCCCGGGTGGAGGCCATGTTCCGACGCCCCCGCACGGCGGCGCAGGCCCCGGCCGGGGCGCCGTCCCGGGACGCGGCCGCCGCCGCGGCCGCCCCCGCCGCGGCCCGGACCCTGGACGGGACGAGCCTGGCCCACGGGGCGTTGGTGGTCGACGTCGACGCCCGGCTCGCCGTGCTGGACGGCGAGGAGCTGCCCCTGACCCGGACCGAATTCGATCTCCTCGCCCTCCTGGTCGGGGCGCCGAGGAGGGTGTGGACCCGGGAGATGCTGCTGCGGTCGGTGTGGGGCGACGAGTGGGCCTCGGATGCGCACCTCGTCGAGGTCCACGTCGGCAACCTGCGCCGCAAGCTCGGCGACCGGGGCAAGGACTCCCGCTTCATCAGGACCGTGCGCGGGGTCGGCTACGGGATGGTCCCTCCGGTCGCCTGAGCCGCCTGCGGGCAGGTCAGCCGCCAGCCAGGAGGTCCTCGAGCGCCTGCGCGACGGCGTCCGCGCTGCGCCGCAGGTCGGTCACCGAGGCCCGCGCCGACGGGAGGTCGACGGCGCGGACGGCCCGGTCGGTGCAGCGGGCGGCCTGCTCGAGCCGGAGGGCCCCGACCATCTCGGCTGACGTCGCCAGGCTCAGCAGCGCCACGTGGGCGTCGTCGGTGCGTCCGGCTTCGACGGCGGCGGCGACGGTCCTGAGCCTGCGGGGGAGCAGGTCCAGGAACAGCGCCGCGAACGTCAGGGCGTCGGCGGCGGAGCCGAGGTCGCCGGCGATGTCCCGCAGGCGGGTCTGTTCGAGGATGGGCAGCTCATCGGGTGCCATGGCTCCGCTCTCCCTTCGTGGACGGGGACGCAGCCTCGGGGTTCCGCGGTGTGGACGCTGGGCGGCCCCAGATCGAGGACAGTCCGATGGCGAGGAGCAGGACCGGGGCCCCGACCATGAGCGCCGTCCGTGCGGCCGGGGAGCGCAGGGCGCGGATCGCGTCGCCGAGATGCGGGATCACGGCCGCGGTGGTGTAGACGGAGTCGTCGGTGATGACGGCCGTCCACGGGTCTGCGCCGTTGTTGGCGTCGCCTTTGGTCCTGATGGCGGTTGCGCCTCCGGGATTCCGGGTGACCTCGACGACGCGGTGGGTCTCAACCCGCTGGTCGTCCACGGGGATGCGGTAGGTGATGATGTCCCCGACCGCCAGCTGCGCGGTCGGGATCTTCACGCTCACCACGACGTCTCCGGGGTTGATGAGCGGAGCCATGGACCCGGTCAGCATCGTCGAGGTCTGGTAGCCGAGGAACCGGGGCCCGACCGCCAGGAACAGGAACAGTGCTGCGGCCGCGGCGAAGACGAGGGCGAGCACGGAGCGTGACGCACGGCGTGCGGCCCTGCGCCAGGGGCCGGCCGCCCCGCCGCCGGACCTGCCCGTCGAGGGCTCGGGCCGGCGGCGCGGGAGCGCGGCTGCTGCGTCCTGCGGGGGGAAGGTGGTGCTCATGACAGGTCTTCCTGGGGTGTCCGCTGGCCGGGAGCTACTGGTTGGTGGCGCTGCGCTGCGTGCCGGTGAAGGCGAAGTTCACCGTGCTGGTGATGCCCTGGAACGTGTTGTCCGCGCCGGCGGGCAGCGTCATGGTGACCCGCAGGTTGTCGGTGTGGCCTGCGGTGACGGCGCCGACGTTGGCCAGGGCAACGTTGGACCCGATGACGGCCTTGGTGGCCAGGACCGAGGTGACGGTTCCGGAGCACGTGTAGGTGTAGGCCGGGGAGGTTCCGGCCTCGGTCCACGGGACCGAGCAGGCATCGATCGCCAGCTGGAGGCCGTTGACGGCGTCGGTGTCGAGCTTCGACGAGGGCGCCGCAGTGGTGGCCAGGGTGATGCCGGCGAGGTTCTGCGTCCCGGAGTTCGTGAGCGTGACGGCGCGCTGCACGCTGTCCCCGGGCACGAGGCCCGTGGCTCCCACACTCAGGCGGTTCGCGGCCCCGGTGGCACCGAGGTTCACCGCGACGGTGCCTGAGGCGACGTTCGAGCTCGCGGAGGTCGTGGACGTGAAGGCACCGTAGGTGCCGAGGCCGGCCACGCTCGCGGCTGCGCCGACGAGGGCGGCCGAGGCCAGAAGCTTGCCGGACGTGGACTTGAGGCTGAGACCCATGTTCTCCCCCTTGATCGGGCCGGGCAGCGCGCCCGGTCTGCTGTCGTCGCCAGCCCCATCGGCTGACAGAGACAACTCTCCGGTCCGGGTTTCAAGGCCACCGCCCGCCAGCGGACAAGAAAGCCTCAAGATCCGCTCAAGCCCCTGGCGCCTAGAGGTAGGGGGCCACGGCCGCGATGAACTGCTCCCGCACGAGGACCGAGGCGACGGAGAGGTCCACGGTCGCGGCGCCGAGGCGGTGGCCCGAGGAGAGGAACGACTCGGCGAGCGGGCTGCCGGCGGAGGGGTACAGGAGCAGGCCGCCGGCCTCCAGGGAGGCCGGGTCTGCGGCGGACTCCTGTTCCCGCACAAAGGCGTAGAGCTGATAGAGGTGCCCGGAATCGAGGGTCTCGCGCGCGAAACGTCCGGGCCGGATCGCCGCGGTGAACCGTGTGTCGACGATGAGTCGGCGGCCCGTGGCGGGCGCGTCGATCCACACGTCGGTGACCATGTGCGGCAGGACCGCCGCCATGCCCAGGGTGGCCCCGCTGGCCTTCCATCCGACCTTGCGCCCGCGCTGGACGGACCACCCGCGGCTGCGCCCATGCACGGCGTAGAACCCGCCCACCGCACGCTCGAACAGGTGGCGGAACTGGCGCTCGTCGAGGGTGCCGCGCCCGTGGCCGGGATTGCTGCGGCCGAAGGGCAGCGAGAGCTGCAGGGCGAGCCGGGCCGCGAGCAGCACGGAGCGGTCCTGCTGGTCGTTGCGGGTCAGCCGCGCAGCGACCGACGCCGACTGGTCGCGCTGGCCCGCGCCGGCATCGAGGATGCCGACCCCGAGCTGGGCGAGGCGCTGCGACTGCCCCTGGCAGCGGCGCACGAGCTCCTCGTCGCCGCACAGGCGCGCGATTGAGGCCAGCGCCGTGCGGATGAGCCGGTTGCGGGGCGTGTCCACCGTCAGCTCCTCGAACCGGCACGCGACGAGCCCGCGCGAGAGCAGCTGGTGGGACTCGGTGCGGAGCGTGTCGATGCCGCCGCGCACCCGGGCGAGGTCGCGCGAGGTCTTCCTGAACGACGGCGTGAGCGGCCTCCGCAGGCGGTCCTCGGCGCTCGCGACGAGCAGCTCGGCGAGGAGCTCGGGGAGCTTCTCGGGGTACTCCTCGATGCCGTCGAACGCCTCGGGCCCGGACTGGTAGAACTCCGAGGCGTACAGCAGCAGGAGCCAGACGTTGCGGACGGGGATGCGCACCCCGCCGGCGACGACGACGGAACCGTCGGCAGCCGCCGTCGTGCGCTCCGGACCAGACGGGTCCGCAGGGCTCACGCGAGGCCCTCGAGGAGCGCGGCCGACGCCGACTCGGCCTTCGCCGCGTCGTCGAACCAGTACTCCTCGAGGGTGGGCACGATCTCGGTGTCGACGACGCCGCGGAACCAGTCCGCGAAGGAGGTGACGCGCTCCTCGGCGGGGGGAGTGACGAACGAGTGCCCGAGGCGGAACTCGGAGCCGAGCGCCGGGTCGTCGGCGATGCGGTCGTTGAGCGCCTCGAAGCGGAAGCGCACGAGCTCGAGCTCCTTGGAGTCCACGCCGTGCCGGGCGGACATCCACGCCTGCCACGCGTCGTTCACGCTCGGCTCGAGCGAGACGAAGGCGAAGCGGCGGCGGAACGCGAGGTCCATGATCGCCAGCGACCGGTCCGCGAGGTTCATCGTGCCGATGATGTAGAGGTTGCTTGGCACGTGCACGCTCTCGGTGCCCGAGCGGGGGTAGGCGAGCTGGAGGGACTCGCGCGGGGAGCGCTTGCCGGCCTCGATCAGCGTCAGGAGCTCGCCGAAGACCTGCACGGGGTTGCCGCGGTTGATCTCCTCGATGAGCATCACGTGGGGGACGTCCGGGTTCGCGTTGGCCCGCTCGACCATCTCCAGGAACGGCCCGTCCACGAGGGTGAGCTTCCCGTCGGAGCCGGGGCGCCAGCCGCGCACGAAGTCCTCGTAGCTCGAGTTGGGGTGGAACTGGGTGGCGCGCAGGGCGGACTTGTTGTCCCGCGTGCCGATGAGCGCGTACGCGAGGCGGCGGGCGAGCCAGGTCTTGCCGGTCCCCGGAGGGCCCTGGAGGATGAGGTTCTTCTTGGACCGCCACCGGGCGAGGTAGCCGTTGAGGTCGGACTCGTCGATGAAGCAGCCGTCCGCCACGATGTCGCGCACCGTGTAGCTCGCCTGCGGGGACATGGGCGTGGGGTCGTCCTCGGGTTCGGGCGCCTCGCCGGCCGTGCCAGAGTCGGCGTGCGCGCCGTGGCCGTAGCGCTCGAGGTAGGCGGTCCAGGACAGCTCCGGGAAGGAGTGGACGGCGAACTGCGGGTCCTCGAACTTGGAGGCCAAGGTGTCCAGCAGGGTGACGTACGCGGCGCCGTCGGCCGTGAAGAAGTCCTGGTCGAGCATGAGCTCGGTCTTGAGGTACTGGCGGGAGCGGCCGTCGAGCGGGAGGTAGTTCCAGGGGCGCACCCAGAACAGGCCCATGGTGAGCTTGGTGCCCACGCGGTAGATGTCCCGGGCCCTGTCGTAGGCCGCGGCGAGGCGGAAGCGCTCGTGGTCCTCGCTCGAATCGGCCGCGGCCAGGGCTGCCTCGAACACGTCCCAGAGGCTGTCGATGTCGTCCTTCTGGCGGGTGCCCGCGGGCGGGAAGAACCAGGAGTTCTGGTTGTTCAGCAGCGGGATGCCGTCGAAGCCCGTCGGCGCCGGGGCGTCCACTCGGAGGAAGGCCGCCCAGTCGGCGGCGATCTCGGTGCGCTTGGCCGGGCTCGCGCCCCGGTTGAACGTGCCCATGACGGTGAAGGGGCAGATGTCCTTCAGCGGTACGGGGTTGTCCCGCCAGTCGCGGTCCATCAGGAAGCCGAGCTCCTCGTGCCGCTCCTGCATCGCCCGCAGGTGGGCGAGCAGTTCGCCGCGGCGGCGGCGGAAGCCGAGCAGCGCCGTCGCCATCGCCTCGTAGAAGGCGGTCCACTCGAAGCGCTGCTCCGGGGTGGGGTCGACGTCGCCGAACCGCTTCGCCCAGGCGGGGTCGTTGCGGAAGCGGTCGGTGTCCTGGGGCTCTCCGAGGAAGGTGAAGCGCAGGAGCGCCTCGCGCATCCAGTGGCCCGGGGTGACCTTCCAGATGGTGTGCCGGCCGGTGTAGAGGTACCACTCGCGGGGGCGCGCGGCGCGGGTCCAGTCGACGCCGATCTTGCGCCCGTCGCCCGGGTTGGCGGTGATGACGCCCACGGCCCGGACGGCCAGCACGGCAGCGGCATGGCCGTGGGTCTCGAACGGGAGGCCTGTGCGGCGGACGTAGGTGGACTTGAGGGCGATCCTGTCGCCGACCTTCATCGACTTCACCGTGTCCAGGTAGCGGTCCTCGAAGCCGTTCTCCCAGATGCCCTGCGAGATGAACCGCTCGGCCTGGTCCTGGGACTCCTGGTCGGCGCCTGAGGACCCGACGAACCAGTATTGACCCTCGGGAACGCCCGCTTCCACCATTGACTGCCCTGCCTTCAGATCCATGCCGCGTCCACGGCACCCAGAGCATTAGATCATGTTCTGCTGGACGACGCGCCCGGGATCCGGGGGCCTCCCGGGGGCTCCGGAGGGGTCCTCGCGGCTAGGCGCGGACGGTGTAGTGCACGTACACGAAGCGGCCGATCCGGCGCTCGTCGACGAGGTCGAGGTCCAGCCTCGCCTCGGGCAGCGCGGGCGTCCCGCCGCCCACCGCGACCGGGGCGATGAACAGCCGCACGTCGTCCACGAGACGCGCCCCGAACGCCTCCGCGGCCAGTCCCGCGCCGCCGACCTCGAGGTCGGTGTGCTCCTTGAGGGCGCGGACCGCGGCTGGGTCGAAGCTGCGCTCGAGGCGCGTGCGCGCCGTCGTGACCTCCGGCAGGGTGCGGGAGTAGACGATCTTCTGCGCGGCCCGCCAGATCTGGGCGAAGTCGCGGACGACGCCGGCCGGCCCGGCGTCGATGACCGGGTCCGCCCAGGCGCGCATCACCTCGTACACCCGCCGGCCGTACAGGTAGGTGCCGACGGGCCGGAGGATGTCGTTCACCGCCGCGTGGACGTCCTCGTCAGGCTCGGCCCAATCGAAGCTGCCGCTGCGGTCGGCGATGTAGCCGTCGAGCGACGTGAGGTTCATGTACAGGAGCCGGCCCATGACTCCACTGTCGGTGCCGCCGGCGCGCCCCGGCAAGGGCCCGCTCAGCCCACGGGCCTCAGCCCACGGACCTCACCCCACGTGAACCCAGGGCCGCTGGGTGACGTCCGGGACGGCCTGGCGGAGCACCTCGCGGGTCACGGGGGCGATCTCGCCCTCGCCGAAGAACATGAACCGCAGCAGGTTCCGCACGGGGTTGCCCTCGGTCCAGCGGAAGTAGATGTGCGGCATGAGGCCGGTGACGTCGCGGATGTGCAGCAGCACCGAGGCGATGGTGTTCGGGACCACGGGTCCGTGGACCTCGAGGACCCGGTAGCCGTGGCGCATGACGCCGTGGACGTCGAGCTCGGTCTCGAAGTCGGAGGAGTCGTCGACGATGACCTCGAGGAAGATGACGTTCTCGTCGAGGGGGAGGTGGCTGACCTCGCTCGCGGAGGCGAGCTTGTCGCGGTACGCCTGGCTCGTGAGCCTGAGCGGCTCGTGGGCGATGATCTGGATGGGCCCCGATTCTGCGGAGGCGATGAACTCGATGGCCTTCTCGTCGAAGTGGATCTGGGTCGCGTGCAGCTCGAAGGAGCGCCGGGCCCTCGAGATGAAGGAGACGACGATGATCGCGGCGATGAAGATCGCGGCGATCTGGATGCCCTCGGGACGCTCGATCATGTTCGCGGCGGTGGTGTAGACGAACACGGCGGCGATGGTCCCGAAGCCGATCGTCAGCTTCCGCTGCCCGCGGTGCCGCGCCGAGAGGGTCACGGCGACGGCCGCGGAGGTCATGAGGACGAGGACGCCGGTGGCGTAGGCGCCGCCCTGGGCCTCGACGCTGGCCTGGAAGATGAGCGTGACCATGAAGGCGACGAACGTGAACACCAGGACGAGGGGCCGCGTGGCGCGCGTCCACTGGGGCGCCATGCCGTAGCGCGGCAGGTAGCGCGGCACGAGGTTCAGCAGGCCCGCCATGGCCGAGGCGCCGGCGAACCAGAGGATCGCGATGGTGCTGATGTCGTAGACGCTGCCGAAGCCCACGCCCATGTACTCGTGGGCGAGGAGGGCCAGGGCTCGGCCGTCCGCGGCGCCGCCGGGCTCGAACTCCTTCTGCGGGATCAGGACCACGCTCGTGAAGCTGCTCGTGATGAGGAACGTGCTCATGATGAGCGCCGCGGTGGTCAGGAGCCGCTTGGTCCCGCGGATGCGCCCGGCCGGGTTCTCCTCGGTGTCGCTCGCGTCCCCGCGGATCTGGGGCATGACGGCCACGCCGGTCTCGAAGCCGGACATGCCGAGGGCGAGCTTGGGGAAGACCAGGAGGGCGACGCCCACCATGAGGATCGGGCTCCCGTGCGAGGTGGTGAGGGCGTGCCACCAGTCGCCGACTAGGAGGGGATGGGCGAGCGCCTGGCCGAAGGTGACGACCACGAGGACGGCGTTGAGGATGAGGTAGACCCCGACGAGGACGACGGCGACGCCGATCGCCTCCTTGAATCCGCGCAGGAACACGGCCGAGAGCAGCGCGAGCAGCACGAGCGTGACCACGAGGTTCTGGTCCTGCAGCCACCCGGGCACGAGCGGGTTCGCGATCAGGTGCGCGGCAGCGTCCGCGGCGGAGAGCGTCATGGTGATCATGAAGTCCGTCGCCGCGAAGCCCAGCAGGGCCAGCACGAAGAACTTCCCGCCCCAGCGGGGGAGGAGGCGCTCGAGCATCGCGATGGAGCCGGAGCCGCTGTGGCTCTCGACCGAAACCCTCCGGTAGACCGGCAGCGCGCCGAAGAGGGTGACGATCACGAGCACCACTGTTGCCAGCGGGGACAGCACCCCGGCCGCGACCACGGCGATGGCGGGCGCGTACCCGAGGGAGGAGAAGTAGTCCACGCCGGTGAGGCACATGACCTGCCACCACCGGTGCTTCTTCTCATGGCCCTGGGGGATCGCGTGCGGCCCCTGGTGGATGGCCTGCGGCTGCTGCAGGTCGTGCAGCAGCCAGGCCCGGAAGGAATGGGCCTTGGTCTCCCGTCCGAATCGGGGTTCGGCGGGTGGGCGGCTCAACGTGGTCACCGGGGTACCTTCCTGATCGTGCCGCTGGTGCGACAGCCGAAAAGGTACCCCGTCCCAGGGCCCTCAGACCCAGTGTTTTACGGGATCTTTATGGCTCAGGCGGCCGCGGACTCGGGGCAGAGGACGAAAACGTCCCCGCGGACCCCGATGCGCACCGGCTCGCGCACGGGGAGCACGGACATGACGTCGAGCCCCACCGCGAGCGTCCCCGAGCGCCGCTCGTCGCTGCGCGGGCTCCACAGGACGGAGCGCTCGGCGCCGTTGACCGAGACCGTGACGACCGCGGGCGCGGTCGGGAACGCTGCGAGCGCGCTGCCCGGGATCCTCAGGACTTCGGAGTTGCGGTCGGATTCGGTCACCGGCTGCGAGGCCACCACGCGTTCATAGTCGTTCTCCCACGTCTGCATGCCTCAACCACTATCACGTGGACCCTCACGGACCGGGAGCCCGGCGCGTAACACCGCCCAGAAGACCTTGACAGTGGTGCGCATCACATCCAAAATCTCCTTGGGATCCCAAAAAGGTATCCCAAAAAGGGATCCCACAGGAACGGGCCACCCGTCTGCTCCCGGTCCCCAGTTGCGCGCCTCCCTTGCTAGTTCTGACCTAGGAGTCACCATGAGCGGTGAGCCGTCACTGCAGCAGCTGGACCCGTCCGGGCGGCTGTACAACGAAGACCTTGCCCCCGCCAGCGAGCGGAAGTGGAAGGCCTACAACTTCTTCGCCGTGTGGATGTCGGCGATCCACAACATCGGCACCTACACCTTCGTCGCGGGCCTCTTCGTGCTCGGACTCAACGGCTGGCAGGTGCTGGCCTCGATCCTCATCGGCACAGGGATCCTGTTCGTCGGGATGAACTGGGCCGGCCGCATGGGCCAGCAGACGGGCGTGCCTTTCCCCGTGATGGCACGGATCAGCTTCGGCATCTGGGGAGCCAACCTCCCCGCCCTCATCAGGGCCGTGATCGCCATCTGCTGGTACGGAATCCAGACCTACCTCGCCTCGATGGCGGTGGTGGTCCTCCTTCTGCGGATCGACCCGGCCCTCCAGGAGTACCAGGAGCAGTCCTTCCTCGGGCTCTCACTGCTGGGCTGGGCCTGCTTCCTCCTCCTCTGGGTGCTCCAGCTGCTCGTCATCACGCGGGGCATGGACGCCGTGCGGAGATTCCAGGACTGGGCGGGCCCCATCATCTGGCTCGTCATGCTCGCCATGGCGCTGTGGCTCTTCGCCCTCGCCGGCTGGAACATCCCGATGGACCTCTCCATCCATCCCCTGCCGGGCGGGGAGGCCTTCCGAGGCGTCTTCACCGGGGCGTTCCTCCTCGTCGCCACCTACGCCACGATGCTGCTGAACTACTGCGACTTCACCCGCTTCGCCACCTCGCGCAAGGCCGTGGTCCGCGGCAACTTCTGGGGAATCCCCGTCAACTTCGCAGCCTTCGCGGCCATCAGCATCACCATGACCATCGGCACCGTCGTGGTGTTCGGCCAGGCCATCACCGATCCCGCCCTCATCATCGCCAAGGTGCCTGACACGGCAGTCCTCGTGGTCGGCGCGGTCATGTTCATCGTGGCCACCATCGGCGTCAACGTGGTGCTGAACTTCGTTTCGCCGGCCTATGACCTCGCGAACGTCTGGCCGAAGCACATCACGTTCAAGCGCGGAGGCATGATCAGCGCCGTCCTGGCACTGCTCGTGATGCCGTGGAACCTCTACTCGAACCCCGTGGTGGTGAACTACTTCCTCGGCGGCCTCGGAGCCTTCCTCGGTCCCCTGTTCGGGATCATGGCCGCGGACTACTACCTCATCCGGCGCGGACACGTCGACATCCGCGAGCTCTACCGGGCCGACGAGCACGGACAGCACTTCTTCCGCCGCGGGGTGAACCCGAAGGCGATCGGGGTCTTCGTCCCGACCGCGGCGCTTGCCGCGGTCCTCGCCCTCGTGCCGGCGTTCGCGGACGTCGCGCCGTTCTCGTGGCCGATCGGGGTGGTCCTGTCTGCGGCCGCGTACTACTGGGCGGCGCGGCCCGCGCGCGCCGGGGCGGCCGCCGCCGTCCCGGAGGCGGTCGCGGTCGAGGCCGAGCCCGCCGTGGACTGAGCCTCGGCACGGGCAAACCCCACGTACGACGGCGGGTGGCCGGCCAGCGCGGCCCGGCCACCCGCCGTCGTGCGCGGCAGGCTAGCTGCCGACGGTCTTGACGATGTAGACGTCGCACGGGGCGGTGTGCGCCACCTTGTTGGCGACGCTGCCCAGCAGGCGTCCGAGGCCCTGCATCCCGCGGTTGCCGACCACGATCATCTGCGCGTCGAGCCGCTCCGCCTCGGCGACGATCGCCTCGGCCGGCTTGCCGCGCGCCGCGGCGTACGTGACCGTCAGGCCCGGCGCCTCGAGCGCGCGGGCCGTCTCCTTCGCGATCGCCACGGTCGTGTCCGCGTCCGAGACGATCCACGTGTCGCTGCCGCTGCCGAGGACCTCGGTGCGGTCGGAGTCGAACGCGGAGACGATGTGCAGCCGCGCCCCCAGCGCGATGGCGAGCTGCTTGGCCTGCGCGGCGGCGCGCTCGGCGGTCTCGCTGCCGTCCACGCCGACCACGATCGGTCCAGTCATGTTGTGCCCCTCCTCAAGGATGACCTGATGTGGCCACCGTACCCGGCGCCGTGCGTGGGCCGCGCGAAGCGGCCCGTTCTGCCGGTCAGAGCGAGCCGAGGGCGTCCTCGATGGTGGTCTGTCCCTGGTTGAACCCGACGAACTGGCGCACCGTGCGCGGCTCGCGCAGCGCGGCGGCGGCGACCGCGGCGACGTCGGCCCGGCTCACGCTGCGCGAGTCGGAGGGGTCCGCGAGCTCGATCCTGCCGGTGCCGGGATCGGAGGTGAGCGTCGAGGGGCCGAGGATGGTCCAGTCCAGCGACGTCCCGCGCAGGTGCTCGTCCGCCGCGGCCTTGGCCTCGGCGTAGTGGAAGAACGGGTTCGACTCCGGGACGCCGTGGTCGGGCCCGGCGCCGAGGTAGGAGACCATGATGTAGCGCGGCACGTCCGCGGCCGAGGCGGCGCGCATGGAGCGGATCGCGGCGTCGCGGTCCACGGCGCGGGTGCGCTCGGGGCTGCCCCCGCCGGCGCCGGCGGACCACACGACGGCGTTGTGCCCGGCGAGGATCTCGGCCAGGCCCTTCTCGTCGAGCGACTCGACGTCCGCGACGACGGCCGTGGCGCCCGTCGCCTCGACGTCGGCCACGTGCTCGGGGTTGCGGACGATCGAGGTGACCTCGTCCCCGCGCTGGACGAGCAGGGGTGCGAGGAGGAGGGCCACCTTGCCGTGGCCTCCGATGATGGCGATGCGTGACATGCGCTGCTCCTTCTTGCCGGTGGGCTCAAGACCACGTCCCACCTTGCCACGGCCGGGCCCTTCCTCCCACTTCCGTGTCCGAAGCCGCCCCGGGCGCCTATGCCCGCCGCTCCGCCTCCCACTCGTCGAGGAGCCCGGGCATCCGGCGGGTCAGGAAGCGGTAGAAGTCCGCCGTCTCCTGCGCCCGGGCCCGGGCCGGGCCGTCGGGGAGCTCGTCCGCCAGCGCGGCCGCGAGCCCCGCGAGCCGCTCGTACACGGGGTTCTGCCGCAGCGTGGCCACGTACCACGGGTCCTCCGGGAGGGCGTACCGGTCGCGGCGGCTGCCCGGCTGCGAGACCCGGTGGACGAACCCGACCGTCTGCAGGTAGCGGACGGCGCCGGAGACCGCGGCCGCGCTCGCGCCGAGGGCCTGGGCGAGCTCCGCAGCGGTCAGCGCGCCGTCCTCGGAGGCCACGAGGGCCAGCAGGGCCCGCGCGGGCATCTTGGGGAAGCCGGCGGCGGCCATGACGGCCGCGGAGGCCTCGGCCGCGTCGGGCAGGCGGCGCTGCTGCGGCTGGACGCTCACGCGGACCCGACCTCGCGCCGCCGCATGAGCGCGAGCGCCGCCGCCACGGCCACGACGGAGAGGCCGAGCATCCAGAACCCGCCGGTCCAGTCGGTGCCCCCGGGGCCCGGCACCGGGGTGTGCGCGAACGGCGAGAGGTCCTGGAGGGACTTGTCGACCCCGATGAGGCCCCCGAACACGCCGAGCAGCACGGCGGCGCCCAGGAGGGTCCAGGCGGCCGGGATGGTGGCCGGCGGCCAGACCACGAACACGAGCGCGGGCAGGGACAGGAAGACCAGCGCGGCCGGGATCTGGTCGATCGCGGTCATCCACACGTCCCCCACGGCCGAGGAAGTGTCCCCGGAGGCGAGGAGCGAGACCCACGCGCCGAGCGCTGTCAGGAGCAGCACGGCGACGATCGTGAGGGTGCCGAGGGCGAGGTAGTCCGCGAACCACCGGATGCGTCCGAGCGGCTGGGACACGAGCCAGGCCCCCGTGCCGCCGGCCTCCTCCTGGCGGGCGCGGATCACCGCCTGGAGGGCGCATGCCGCCGCGAGGACGCCGGCGAGGAGGAAGAAGACCGAGATCAGGAGCTGGGAGGTCGAGGCGCCCTCGGCCTCGAGCATCTTGCGCAGCGCCGTGGTCGTGTCCGGGTTCGCACTGGTGATCGAGTTGACGGCCGAGCCGAGGCCGCCGGTCAGGAGCCCGGTGGCGAGACCCCCGATGCACCAGCCGATGATGGATCCCATCTGCAGCCGCGCGGCCAGTGCGAAGGAGCCGCTGAGGATTCCGCGCGCGTCCGCCCGGCCGCTGCGCCCGGCTAGGAGCGCGGCGCCGACGTCGCGTCGGTCCATGATCAGCGCCGTGGCCGCGATGCACACGGCCCCGAGCGCCAGCGGCAGCACGAGCGGCCACCAGCGGTCTCCGGTGAACGCGTACGTCTGCTGCCCCCACCCGATGGGGGAGATCCAGCTCGGCCAGCCCGCCGTCATCGACATGCCGTCGGCGCCGGGGGTGCCGGCGGCGTCGCCGAACCCGCGCAGCAGGTAGGCAACGAGCACGAGCGAGGCCGAGACCGCGTTCGCCCCGCGCGGGGTGCTCATGAACTCCCCGGCGAGCAGCCCGACACCGAGGAAGCAGATCCCCACGGCGCCCGCGGCGGCCCCGCTGAGGACCGAGCCCGCCGGGTCGAGGCCCGCGGCGACGAAGGCGAGGGCGATCGCGGCCGCGGCCAGGATGTTCGCCACGATGCCGTGCAGCACCGTCGCGGCGAGGGGGAGCATCCGCCCGGCCGGCGTCGCCGAGACCAGCTCGGAGCGCCCGGCCTCCTCCTCGGCGCGGGAGTGCCGGACCGCCATGAACGTGCTCATCCAGCCGGTGAGCATTGCGAGGAAGGTGTAGATCTCGAAGAACGTGAACGCACCGAGCCCTGGCCCGCGGGCCAGGCCGCGGAAGATGAGGATCACCGGGGTCGCGAGCGCCACCTTGAGGATGTCTTCCTGTTCGGTGAAGCTGCCGTAGGTCTTGGCGACGGCGGCCACGGCGAAGACGGCCATGGCGCCGGTGCCGATCGCCCAGCTCACGAGCTGCCAGCGGTCCCGGCGCAGCCGCTGCCGGTAGAGCATGAGGAAGGTGCGCATCTCAGGCCCCCGCGCCGGTCGTGGAGCGGTGGCGCCGGGCGCGGCGGCCGCCGTCGTGCTTGCCGTTCTCCTGCGGGGCGACCGTGTCGCCGTAGTGCCGCAGGAAGAGCTCCTCGAGCGAGGCCGGCGAAACGAGCAGGCTCTGCACGCCCAGGCTGCCCAGGAGTGGCAGGACCTCGGCGACGTGGTCGGAGTCGGCGCCGAACTTGACCCGGCCGTCTGCCACGGTGAGGTCGTGGACCTCGGGGCGGAGCCCGAGCGCCGCGGTGTCGATGTGGCTGGCCGTGCCCGGAGATCCGGCGGAGAAGGAGATCTCGGTGCGGGTGAGGTGGCGCAGCGCCTCGAGCGTGCCGCCGTCGACGATCTTCCCGGAGCGGATGATGCTCACCCTGTCGGCGAGCCGCTCGACCTCGGAGAGGATGTGGCTCGAGAGGAGCACGGTGGCGCCGTTCTGGGCGAGCGCGCGGACCTCACGGGTGAAGACGGCCTCCATGAGCGGGTCCAGGCCGCTCGTGGGCTCGTCGAAGAGGTACAGCTCGGCGTCGGTCGCGAGGGCGGCGATGAGGGCCACCTTCTGGCGGTTGCCCTTGGAGTAGGCGCGGCCCTTCTTGGTGGGGTCGAAGTCGAAGGTCTCGCACAGCTCCTTCTTGCGCGCCCTGTACCTCGCGTGGTCCGCGGTGCCGCCGCGGAGCCGGGAGATCAGGTCGATCGCCTCGCCGCCGGAGAGGTTGGGCCAGATGCTCACGTCCCCGGGGATGCTCGCGATGCTGCGGTGCAGCTCGACCGCGTCCGTCCAGGGGTCCCTGCCGAGGACCGTGGCCGTGCCCGAGGTGGCGCGCGCGAGCCCGAGGAGGATGCGCAGCGTGGTCGACTTCCCGGCGCCGTTGGGTCCGAGGAAGCCGTGGATCTCCCCGCGCGCGACCTCGAGGTTGAGCCCGTCGAGGGCGCGCACGGGGCCGAAGTGCTTGTGGAGCTCGACGGTGGAGATCACGGTGTCCATGGCAGCAGTGTGTGCCGGTTTCACAATCTTGTGAATGTTCAGAAGCGCAAAGGTTCCGTAAGGAATCCGGCCCGGCTGGCGTATGCGAAGGTAGTGCGCATGACGTCCCCTGCCCTGACCCTCCCCAAGGCCGAGCTCCACCTGCACATCGAGGGCACGCTCGAGCCCGAGCTCGCCTTCGAGCTCGCCGCCCGCAACGGCGTGCGGCTCCCGTTCGGCTCGGTCGAGGAGCTGCGGGCCGCGTACCGGTTCGCGGACCTGCAGTCCTTCCTCGACCTGTACTACGCGTGCATGGACGTGCTGCGCACCCGGGAGGACTTCCGCGACCTCGCCGCCGCCTACCTCCGCCGGGCCGCGGCCGAGGGCGTGCGGCACGCCGAGCTGTTCTTCGACGCCCAGGCGCACACCGCCCGCGGCGTCGCCTATGCGGACGTCGTGGCCGGGCTGCGGGACGCGCTCGACGACGCCGCACGCCAGGGCGTGACCGGCGGCCTCATCCTGTGCTTCCTCCGCGACGCGCCGGTTGCCGAGGCTGAGGCGGTCTGGGCCGAGGCGAAGCAGCGGCCGGAGGAGCTGCTCGGCGTGGGCCTGGACTCGGCCGAGGTGGGCCACCGCGTGGGGCCCTTCGCGCCGATCTTCCGCGAGGCCCGCGGGCTCGGCCTGCACGCGGTGGCGCACGCGGGGGAGGAGGGCGGCGCCGACTACGTCTGGGAGGCGCTGCGGGAGCTCGGCGCCGAGCGGATCGACCACGGCATCCGGTCCCTCGAGGACCCCGAGCTGGTGCGCCACCTCGCCGAGGACCACGTGCCGCTGACCGTCTGCCCGTTCTCCAACGTGCGCCTGCGGGCCGTGGACACGCTCGCGGACCACCCGCTGCCGGCGATGCTCGCCGCAGGCCTGCACGTGACCGTCAACTCGGACGACCCGGCGTACTTCGGCGGCTACGCGGGGGAGAACCTCGCCGCCGTGGCCGAGCAGTTCGGCCTGGGCGCCGCGGATCTGGCCCGGCTGGCGCGCAACTCCGTCACGGGAAGCTTCGCGCCCGAGGACCGCCGCCGCGAGCTCCTGGCCGAGGTGGACGCGTGGGAGCGTGAGGCGTCCGCCCGTTAGCCACCGCCCGGGCGATGGCCGCCGCAGCAGCCGGGTCGATCGCCCCGTGCGCCCCGCGCGCCGAGGCGTGCACCGCGTGCACGCCCGCCTCGAGGAGTGCGGGCACGAGGCCCGCGGTCACGCCGCCACCCGCCATGATCTGCAGGCCCGGCGCATGCTCGCGCGCCAGCACCACGAGATCGCGCAGGCCGTGGAGCCCCTGGCCGCAGTCCGGGGCGCCGGCGCTGGTCAGCACGCGGTCCGCGCCGGCCGCCGCGAGCCGGGCGAGGGCCCTGGCGTGGTCCGCCCCCGCGGCCAGCGCGGCGTCGAACGCGCGGTGGAACGTCACCTCCGCGCGGGGCCCCTGCCCACGCACGACGCCGGCCACCCGCCGGAGCGCCTCGGCGTCGGGGCCGCCGTCGGGCGCCAGCATCCCGACGACGACCCCTGCGGCGCCGGCCCGGAGGGCGAGCACGCAGTCCCGCTCGATGGCCCGCGTCTCCTCGGGCGAGTAGGCGAAGCCGCCGGGGCGCGGGCGGACGAGGACGTGCACGGGCAGCCCCACATCGCACGCGGCCTCGATCGTGGCCTGGCTGGGCGTGATCCCGCCGGTCGCGGCCAGCGCCGCGCACAGCTCCACGCGCACGGCGCCCGCTGCGGCCGCGATCCTTGCCCCGGCGGCGGACTCGACGGCGAACTCGAGGCCCGGTGCGGTCAGAAGCCCTGCCACGCCGGCTTCCGGCCGTAGGTGTACTGGTAGTACTCCGTGTGTGCGAGCTGCGAGGCCGCGGCCGCGTCAACGAGCACCGTCACGTGGGGGTGCAGCTGGAGCGCCGAGGCGGGGCAGACGGCGGCGACGGGACCCTCGACGGCGGCCGCGACCGCCGCGGCCTTCGCCTCCCCGAGCCCGAGGAGCAGGAGGTGGCGCGCCTCGAGGATGGTGCCGAGCCCCTGGGTCAGGACGTGCTCGGGGACCTGGTCCGGGCTGGCGAAGAAGCGCGCGTTGTCCCGCCGCGTCTGCTCGGTGAGGGTCTTGATCCGGGTGCGCGAGGCGAGCGAGCTCATGGGCTCGTTGAACCCGATGTGCCCGTCGGTGCCGATGCCGAGCAGCTGGACGTCCACCCCGCCCGCTGCGGAGATCGAGGCCTCGTAGCGGGCGGCCTCGGCGGCCGGGTCGGCGGCCTCGCCGTCGAGCCCGTGGACGGCGTCCGCCGCGAGGTCCACGTGCCCGGCGAACTCGCGCCGGATCACCGAGCGGTACGACTCGGGATGTGCCGAGGGCAGGCCCACGTACTCGTCGAGCAGGAACGCCTGGGCCTCCGCGAAGCTCAGGCCGTCCCGGTGCCGTCCGATGAGCTCGCGGTACGTGCCCAGCGGGGTGGACCCGGTCGCGAGGCCCAGGACCGAGGGGCCGCGGCGCACCCGCTCCTCGATGATGTCCGCGGCCGTGCGCGCCACGGCGTCGGCGTCGGGAAGGACGATGATCTCCATGCCTACTTGGCCGCCTCGGTGTCGACCGTGACCTCGTCGTCCTCGCGGCCCGGCGTGCGCAGGTTCCACCGCTTGATCACGAACGAGAAGAGGAAGTAGTACACGAGGCCGTAGCCGATGCCGATCGGGATGAGCAGCCACGCGTTCTGGGCCTTGCCGAAGTTGAGGATGTAGTCGATCAGGCCGGCGGAGAACGTGAAGCCGTCGTGGATGCCGAGCGCGTTGACGAGGGCCAGGGAGGTCCCGGTGAGGAAGGCGTGGACGATGTAGAGAGGGAACGCGACGAACATGAACGAGTACTCGAGCGGCTCGGTGATGCCCGTGAGGAACGCGGTGAGCGCGGTGGAGAGCATGATGCCGCCGACGATCTTCTTCTGGGACGGCTTCGCGTGCCGCCAGATCGCCAGGGCCGCGGCCGGCAGGCCGAACATCATGATCGGGAAGAAGCCGGTCATGAATACGCCCGCGGAGGGGTCGCCGGCGAAGAAGCGGTTGAGGTCGCCGCGGACGAGGTGGCCGGAGGCGTCGGTGTAGTCGCCGATGAGGAACCACACCACGGAGTTGAGGATGTGGTGCAGGCCGGCGGGGATGAGCATGCGGTTGGCGAACCCGTACACGCCGCCGCCCACCACGGAGTTCGAGGCAACGGCCTGGCCCACCCACGCCAGGGCCGAGTTGAAGATCGGGTAGAGCAGGGAGAGCACCACACCGGCCACGAGGCTGGTCACGGAGGTCAGGATGGGCACGAGGCGGCGTCCGGAGAAGAAGCCGAGGAAGTCGGGCAGCTTGGTCCGGTAGAACCTCTGCCAGAGGGTCGCGGAGAAGAGGCCGACGATGATGCCGGCCAGGACGCCGTAGTTGATGACCGCCGGCTTCCCGGTCGGGTCCATCTGACCGGCGAGGACGATCGGCGACATGGCCTTGAACACGCCGTCGATCACCATGTAGCCCACCACCGCGGCGAGCGCCGTGGAGCCGTCGGCCTTCTTCGCCCAGCCGATCGCGATGCCGACGGCGAAGATGAGCGGGAGCCACTGGAAGACGGCGTTGCCGGCGGCCGAGATGACCGATGCGCCCTGGCCGAAGCCCGGGATCGCGCCGAGGAGGTCGGCCTGGCCGAGGCGCAGGAGGATTCCCGCGGCGGGCAGGACCGCGATGGGCAGCATGAGCGTGCGGCCGAGGCGCTGCAGGGTCGCGAAGACCACGTTGGGCTTCTTTTCCGGCGCCTGGGCCGAGGTGTCAGTCGACATGGGATGCACCTTTGCGGGTTCGGGTCTGGGGTCTTGTGGACATCCGGCCTGTGCCGGTACTGTCTGGTTATGACCAGTTCAGTGTGAGACGGGCCACCGCGGGGTGTCAAGGGGGTGACCCCGCCCACCGTTCCCGCCCACACTGGCCACCACCGCTGGTCGAAGCAGCACAGTCAGAGAGGACATGCCATGTCGAAGGCAGAGAAGATCGTCGCGGGCCTGGGCGGCGCCGCCAACATCGTCGAGGTGGAGGCCTGCATCACGCGCCTGCGCACCGAGGTCAAGGACGCCTCGCTCGTGAACGAGGCCGCGCTCAAGGCGGCGGGCGCGCACGGCGTGCTCGCAGCCGGCAGCGCGGTCCAGGTCATCGTGGGTCCCGAGGCGGACACCCTCGCCGAGGACATCGAGGACCTCCTCTGATGGCCGGAGCGCTCGTGGTCCTGGCCCCGCTGGCCGGGCGCTCGATGCCCCTGGCCGAGGTGCCCGACCCCGTGTTCGCGGCCCAGATGGTCGGCTCGGGCGCGGCGGTCGAGCCGCCCGCGGGCGAGTCATTCGACGTCGTCTCCCCGGTGGCCGGCACGATCGTCAAGCTCCTGCCCCACGCGTTCGTGGTGGTGGACGGCTCGGGCCGCGGTGTCCTCACCCACGTCGGGATCGACACGGTGAAGCTCAAGGGCGAGGGCTTCGAGCTGCTCGCCGCCAAAGGGGACACGGTCGACGCCGGCGCCCCAGTCATGCGCGTCGACCCGGCCGCCGCGGTGGCCGCCGGCTACTCGATGGTGAGCCCCGTCGTCGTGCTCGACACGAAGCCTGACACCGCGACCGTGCTGGCCTCCGGCCAGGTCACGGCGGGGGCCGAGCTGTTCTCGGTCAACGGCGCCGGCTGAGCGCCACCGCGCCGGCTGAGCACCGTCCCGGCGGGTGAGCGCAGTCGAAGCCCCGGACCCTACAGCCGCACCTCCATGCTGAGCGCGTACCGGTCCGAGCGGTACCACGAGCGGGCGTGCTCGATCGGCAGCTCGCCCGAGTAGGAGACGCGGTCGAAGAACAGGATCGGGGCGCCGGTCCCGGTGCCCAGGAGCACGCCGATGTCCGAGGGCGCCCCCTCGGCGCGGACGGTCTGCCGGGCGCGGTCGATCTGGTGGCCGAACTCGGTCGCGAGCGCCTTGTACACCGAGCCGGTCAGGTCGATGCCCAGCAGGCCGGCGGCGTGCGCCGGGTGGTACCACGCGTCGTCGACGCTCACCGGGCGGCCGTCGGCCAGGCGCAGGCGGCGGAGGTGGATCGCCTCGGTCCCCGGGGCGAGGCCGAGCGCCTCGGCGGTGTCCTCGGGCGCCGCCGCCTCCTCGGCGGTGAGCACCACGGTGCTGGCGGTGAGCCCGCGGCCTTCCATCTCCTGGGTGAAGGAGGCCAGGTGGAGCGTGGACTGGATGGCGGAGTCCGCCACGAAGGTGCCCTTGCCCGGCGCGCGCACGAGGTGGCCCTCGGTGACGAGCCGGCCGATCGCGGCGCGGACGGTGATGCGCGAGACCCCGTAGGCGTCCATGAGGGCCCGTTCGCTGGGCAGCCGGTCGCCCGGGGCCAGCTCCTCCTTGGCGAGTCTGAGGATGATCGAGCGCAGCTGCTCGTGCTTGGGCACGCTCGAGTTGTTGATGGCGCCGCCCGCGGCCCGCACGTCGGACTCAGTCGCTGGCACGGGGGCCTCCTCGCTCGTGGTTCGCTGCTCGTGGTTCGATCCAGATAGGACCACTAGGCGCATTATGCCATGTACGGTGGGCACTACAGGAGGAGGATTCATGACCTTTGAGACCATCGCCGCCCGCGCCGTCCTGCTGGACATGGACGGAACGCTCGTGAACTCCGACGCCGTGGTCGTGCGGCTCTGGGCGGAGTGGGCCGCCGAGCAGGGCCTCGCCTGGGACGCCGTGGAGCCGCTCATCCACGGCCGGCAGGGGTGGCTGACCATGTCCCTGCTGCTGCCCGACCGGCCGCACGCCGAGAACCTGGCCGACGAGGCGCGCATGCTCGACGCGTCCCGCGAGGACATGGCCGGGGTCGTCCCGGTCCCGGGCGCCGCGGACTTCCTCGCCGCGCTCGCCGGCATCCCGCACGCCCTCGTCACTTCCGCCGACGACGACCTCGCACGCCGCCGCATGGCAGCCGCGGGCCTGCCCTTCCCGGAGCTGGCCGTCACCGCCGAGATGGTCGCGGCGAGCAAGCCGGACCCGGAGGGCTTCCTCCTCGCCGCCTCGAAGCTCGCCGCCCTCCCGGGGGAGTGCCTCGTCCTCGAGGACTCCGAGGCGGGAATCATGGCGGGGCTCGCCGCGGGGGCGAGGGTGCTCGGCGTCGGCGAGCGCGCGGCGTCGTACTCGCCGACCTACTGGGCCGCCGACCTCACCGAGGTCTCCCTCCGCCGGACGGACGACGGCGCCGCCCTCCTCACGCTCGCGGGCTGAGGTTTCGGCCCCGCTCAGCCGCCCGGGCCCGGACAATGGGTGGCCGCGACGGTTCCGGGGTACGAGAACCAGCGTTGGACGAGGCGACTCAGGAGGAATTCATGGCAACCACGGCAGCAGTGCTCGGGACGGGCATCATGGGCGCAGGCATGGCGAAGAACCTCGCGAAGGCGGGCTTCGACGTCGTGGTCTGGAACCGCAGCCACGACAAGGCAGCGGCGCTCGCGGACAGCGTCTCGCGGGTCGCCGGGAGCCCCCGGGAAGCGGTGGCGGACGCGGACATCGTCGTGACCATGCTCTTCGACGAGGACGCCGTCAGGGACGTCATGGCCGAGGCGCTGCCCGCCATGAAGGACGCCGCCGTGTGGGTGCAGAGCGCCACGATCGGCGTGGAAGGGGCGCAGCGGCTCGCGGAGCAGGCCCGGTCCGCGCGCGTTGCCTTCGTGGACGCGCCGGTGGTCGGCACCCGGCAGCCGGCCGAGGAAGGAACCCTCACCGTGATGGCGGGATGCGCGCCCGAGCTGCGGGACGCCGTCGCCCCCGTCTTCGATGCGGTCGGCGCGAAGACGGTGTGGGTCGGCGACGAGCCCGGGGACGGGCAGCGGCTCAAGCTCGTGATGAACTCCTGGGTGCTCACCCTCGTGGGCGGGACGGCGCAGGCGATCAGCCTGGCCCGCGGCCTCGGGATCGACCCGCAGCTGTTCCTCGACTCGATCGCCGGCGGCGGGACCGACAGCCCCTACGCGCAGCTCAAGGGCAAGGCCATGATCGCCGGCGAGTTCCCGCCCGCGTTCCCGCTCGCCGGCGCGGCGAAGGATGCCGGCCTCATCGCGGACGCCCTGCGCGCCGCCGGGGTGAGCCCGGTGCTCATGGACGCGCTGCGCGACCGCTTCGAGGCCGGGATCGCCGCCGGGCACGGGGACGAGGACATGGCCTCCGTCGCGGAGGCGTTCAAGCAGTAGGCCGCACGGGTCCGGCCGGGGCGGCACGCCCCCGGCCGCCGGAGGGCGCCCCGCCTCAGGACCGCGCCCTGCGGTACGAGTGCTCGCGCAGGCGGCGCGTCCACCCGTACGTGCCCGCCGTGGGCAGCGGGCTGAGCAGCGGGTCGAAGCGGAGCGCGGTGTCCCGGACGGCCCCGTCGGGCCCGAGCGCGGGCGTCAGGTGCAGCGCGCCGCAGCGGTGCCACCGGCCCAGCGGCGTGGCCCAGGAGAGCGCGAGGGTCCAGGTCGCGCTGTCCCGGACGCGGCCCGGCGCGCCGGGATCGGGTCCGAGCGTCCGCGCGCCGACGAGCACTGGGCCGCGCGACCCCCGGTACGGCATGAGCGAGGTCAGCCGGGCCGCCCCCGCCGTGCGGTGCGCGGTCAGGAAGAAGCGGCCGGGCACGCGCCATCCGGTGGAGGCGAGCAGGAGGTCCGCGGCGCCGTCGTCCGTGGGGAAGCGCAGCGCGAGCCCGAGGATGTCCGGCCAGCCCCCCGGCAGGCCGAGCGAGCGGGACAGGCGCGCCGCCACCGTCCGCGAGGAGGGGGTGTCGAGGAAGGGGATGCCCGAGGTGCCGCCGGTGATCTCGAGGGTCCCGTTCATGAGCACGCCCTGAGGATGGATGGGGCGGTCCGGCCGGAGGGCCTTCACGGCGCCGAAGCCGGCGGCGAACAGGCGCCCGAGGAAGGTGGTCGGGTGGTGGGCCATGGGAGCGTCCCTCTCTGGGTCGGCGGGGCAGTGGGGCCGGTGGGTCACCGGGCCGCCGTCTGGGTAATACCCACCCGCATTCCAGCAATCGGCACTTGGAGGAAGTATGAGCAGGATCCTGATGATCGTCACCGCCGCCACGGAGCTCCGCCTCGCCGACGGCACCCCGCACCCCACCGGCTTCTGGGCCGAGGAGCTCGCCACCGCCCACCGCGAGCTGACCCGAGCGGGCCACGACCTCGTCATCGCGACGCCGGAGGGCGAGACCCCCACGCCCGATGCGGTCAGCCTCGACGCCGAGCAGGTCGGCTCCCAGGAGAAGGCCGACGAGCTCGCGGCCTACCTCCGCGAGATCTCCGGCGAGCTCGAGGCCGCCGTGCCCATCTCCTCGGTGGACGTCTCCGAGTTCGACGCCGTGGTGGTCCCCGGAGGCCACGGCCCCATGACCGACCTCGCCTTCGACGCCCCCACCGGCCGGGTGCTGGCCGCGGCGAACTCGGCGGGCACGGTCATTGCGCCCTTCTGCCACGGCCCGGCCGCGCTCCTGGCCGCCAAGGCCGAGGATGGCACGAACGTCTTCGCCGGGCGCCGGGTCACGGCCTTCACCAACGAGGAGGAGCGCACGGGCGGCACCGGCGAGAAGACCCCCTGGTGGGTCGAGTCCGCGCTGCGCGACGCGGGCCTCGAGGTCGAGACGGCGCCGGCCTGGAGCGACCACGTGGTCGTGGACGGGAACCTCATCTCGGGGCAGAACCCCCAGTCGAGCGCGTCCGTGGCCCGCGAGGTGCTCGAGGCCCTCGGGCGCGGCGCCGCCGGCTGATCGCCCGGGCCTGCTTGACTGCCCCCAGCACACCCCCGGCCGAAGGAGTCCGCATGCCCGCCACCCGCACCATCCGCGGCGCCGTCCTCAACACCCTGGGCGCCGAGCCGCCCTACGCGGACTCCCGCCCCATCACGGTGGACGAGCTCGAGCTGGAGGGCCCCGGCCCCGGCGAGCTGCTGGTCCGCATCGAGGCCGCCGGGCTGTGCCACTCGGACCTGTCCGTGGTCAACGGCTCCCGGCCCCGCCCCCTCCCCATGCTGCTGGGGCACGAGGCCGCGGGGATCGTGGAGGAGGTGGGCGACGGGGTGGAGTCCGTGCGGCCGGGCCAGCGCGTGGTGATGACCTTCCTGCCGCGCTGCGGCGAGTGCGCCGCGTGCGCCACCGAGGGCCGGCTGCCGTGCGAGCGGGGGAGCGCGGCGAACACGGCCGGGACGCTCCTCACGGGTGCCCGGCGCCTGAGCCGCTCGGGGGAGACGGTCCAGCACCATCTGGGGGTCTCCGGCTTCGCGACCCACGCCGTGGTCGACGAGCGGTCCGTGGTCCCGGTCGGCGACGACGTCCCGCCGCACGTCTCGGCCCTGCTCGGCTGCGCCGTGCTCACCGGTGGCGGGGCGCTGCTGAACGCGGGCAGGATCACGCCCGAGACCACCGTTGCCGTGGTGGGCCTCGGGGGCGTGGGCATGGCCGGGCTGCTCACGGCGCTCGCCACGGGGTGCCGGGTCGTGGCGGTGGACGCGCAGGAGGCCAAGCTCGCCACCGCCCGCGAGTGGGGCGCCGCCGAGGCTCTCACCCCGGCCCAGGCGATCGAGCGGGGCGTGCAGGCCGACGTGGTCCTCGAGGCCGTGGGGCACCCGAGGGCGTTCGAGACCGCGTACCGGCTGCTCGGCCTCGGCGCGACGCTCGTGACCGTCGGGCTGCCGGCCCCCGGCGCGACCGCCGAGATCGAGCCGCTGCAGCTGACCGCGAAGGCCGAGACCGTGGTGGGCAGCTACCTCGGCTCGGCGGTGCCCAAGCGGGACGTGCCGGCGTTCGAGCGGCTCTGGCGCGAGGGCCGGCTCCCGCTCGAGCGGCTGGTCTCGCGCCGGATCGGCCTCGAGGAGATCAACGAGGGCATGGACGCGCTCGCCTCCGGCTCGGTGATCCGCCAGGTCGTGGCGTTCGACGGCGCGTAGCGGCCCCCGCTGGCGGCGTCGCCGAGGCCTTCGGACGGCTCCCTCAGGAGTGGTCGTCGAGGAAGTCGGCCCAGTCGCGCCGGAACCGGGCGCGCGCCTCGGCGGCGCGCTGCTCCTCGAGGGCGTGCAGGCGCCCGAAGCTGAACGCGCTCTCGTCGTCGGCCTGCGCCGCGGCGGCGAGCTCGAGCAGGTGGGCCCGGCTCACCACGGTGTCCTGCAGCTCCCCGAGGGTGTCCTGGATCCGCTCGGCGGACTTGGCGAGCCTCCGCGCCCGCTTGCCGAGCACGGGCTCGGCCGCCTCGCCCGCGTACCGCAGCCGCTTGGCGCTCTTGCGCACCTCGTGGAGGGCCTCGTCGAGGGCGGCAGGGTCCTCCGAGCCGGCGTCCTCGAGGTCCTCGGCCGCCCGGACGGCGTCACGCAGCCGCCCGACGTCCTTGGCGAGGCGCCGGGCCACGGCCTTCTGTGCCGTCTTCCGGCCCCGGTCGGTGAGCGGCGGCTGATCGAGGAACTTCTCGAGCGATTCCAGGAGGCGGAAGTAGCGCTCGCTGTCCAAGGCGACCAGACCGGCGTCGTGCGCCTGCCGGTAGCGGAAGTCTGACTCCTCCTCGATCCGCCGCACCACCGGGCCGAGCAGCAGCGCGGCCGGCTGGCCGCCGGCCAGGTCGGTCAGGCGCGCGCGCATGACCTCGACGTCGCGCGCCTGCCCGACCGTTCCGGCGAGCCACTGGAGCTCGTCCCGGAGCCGGTTGGCGGCGGCCGCGTCGACGAACTTCCGGAACGTGGCGAGGGCCGAGCGCATGCGCCGGGCGCTGACGCGGAGCTGGTGCACGGCGTCGGGCGCGTCGAGGCGGACGCCGGGGTCGTGGGCCAGGAGCGCCTCGGCGTGCTGGCGCAGGTAGGCCTCGAGCACGACGCCGGCCTTCCCCTTCCGCTCGGGCGTCGCCGGCTGCGAGGTCAGGTGCTGGAGCGCGGGCCCGAGGGCGCGGACGAGCTTGGAGGGGAGCGCGGCAGGGTGGACGCCGGCGGCGGCGAGCAGCTCGTCGGCCGCGTCGAGCAGCTCCTCCGGCCCCGTGACGAGCTCGAGCTCCCATTCGCGCCACCGCTGCCCGGGGCCGATGCCGGGCGGGACCTGCGACTCGACGTGGTCGTCGCTGAACTCGGCGAGGACCCGGTCAGCGGCATCGAAGAGCTCGGTGGCGGTGCGGCGGGTGGACAGGCGGGCGATCGGCACGAGGTCGGCGCCGCGGATGTGGGCGGACACCAACCCTCGGAGCCTGTCCGGGACCGTCGCGGTGTCCAGGCGCAGGGGCTCGTGGAGCTCCTGCCGGGCGCCCGAGGCCGCGGGGAGCTTGAGGTGCCAGCCGGCGTCCGGCCCGCCGGTGCGGCGGCGCAGGGTGATCCGGTGCCGGGCGAGGGCGAAGTCCTGGGTGTCGAAGTACACGGCATCGAGCAGGCGCGTCTGGGGCGCGCCGACCCGTTCGACGCCGGGGAGGCCGGCGAGGGAGGGAACGGGCGTGTGCGCGTCGACGCTGTACTTGCGTTCCACCTCGAGGGCGTCCTGGCCGGCCATGCGCCCAGCCTACGGGGATGCGGCGGGCAGCGCACCGGGCTCGGCCGGAGGCACGGGGCCGGCGGCCGCGTAGGCCGCCGCGATCCCGGGGGCGACTGCCCGGAAGACCGTGGTGCCCCCGGGCATGACCAAGTAGGCGAGGAACTCCTCGTCGAAGGTGGTGATCCCTGCGTCGACCGCGTCGAGCTTGGCCCGGATGAGCGTGGAGAGCTGTCGCCAGCCGCGCCTGGCGGCCTCCTGGGCGTGGGGCAGATCAGAGGATGCGGCCGGGAGGGCCAGGAGGAAGTGGTGGTCTCCCGAGCGGAAGGTGATCCTGGTCTTCCCGCGCTCGGAGGCGAACCGGATCCCGGTGGCCCCGGCGGCGGCGAGCATCCCCTGGATCTCAGCCTGCGAGGCCGAGCAGGTGACGGAGGCCCCGCGGATGTAGTTGCTTCTCATGGCTCGGAGTGCTCCCGGGGGCCGGCCCAGGTTCCGGGCGGCAATGTCACGGCCTGCACTGTCGGCACCGCGCTGGAATGCGGTCTGCGCACGGCAGGGCTGGACATCACACGCGCCGGTACTGGGCAGTGATGGGGCACTCGAACGGGTCGCGGGCGGCGAGCCCGACCCGGTTGAGGTAGGCGATCACGATCCCGTAGGAGCGCCAGAGGGTCGTCTCCGTGTAGGGGACCGCGAGGGCACGGCACTGTTCGCGCACGATCCTGCGCGCCCGGCCCAGATGGGGCCGCGGCATGCTGGGGAAGAGATGGTGCTCGACCTGGTAGTTCAGGCCGCCCATGAGCCAGGTGGCCCACCAGCCGCCGGAGATGTTGCGGGAGGTGCGGACCTGCTTGCTGAAGAAGTCGAGCCGCGCGTCCCGCGCGATCACCGGCATCCCCTTGTGGTTGGGGGCGAAGGTGGCGCCCATGTAGACGCCGAAGACGGCGAGCTGGACGCCGAGGAACGCGAAGGCCATGCCGACGGGGAGCAGCCAGAAGAGGGGGACCAGCAGGAGGCCGAACCGCAGTGCGAGGAGGCCGAGCTCGGTCCACCGGCCGCGGACGGGGCCGCGGGAGAACAGGTGCCGGAAGCTCAGGAAGTGCAGGTTGAGGCCCTCGAGCGTCAGCAGGGGGAAGAACAGCCAGCCCTGGTGACGCGTGACGAGCCTGCGCAGGCCCCGGGCCTGGGACGCGTCCTCCTCGATGAAGGAGATCGTGTCCACCTCGATATCCGGGTCGCGGCCCACCCGGTTCGGGTTGGCGTGGTGCCGGGAGTGCTTCGAGTCCCACCACGAGTAGCTCATGCCGACGACGGCGGCGAGGGCGCGGGCGAGCCTGTCGTTGGCGGGGCCGGTGGAGAGGATCTGCCGGTGGGCGGCCTCGTGGGCCACGAAGGCGACTTGGGTGAAGAGGATGCCCAGCCCGGCGGCGATGAGGAGCTGGAACCAGCTCTCGCCGAGGAGGACGGAGCCCGTGAGGAAGCCGCCGAGGACGGCCAGGAGTGCTCCGCCGAGCAGCGAATAGAACCACGGTGTGCGCCGCAGCAGCCCGTTCTCGCGCACCACCTGCGCCACGTGGAGGTAGGCCTTGGTCAGCGGCGGGAACGTCTCGGTTCCCGCATGGGGCTGACGAGTCGAGGGGACTGCGGGGCTGGAAACTGTGGCTATCAGGGGACTTTCAGGTGGGGGGAGTGCTGGGGGTGGAAGCGATGCCTGCGGGCGGGCGCCGGCGGCGGCCCGCCCGCAGGCATCGTTCAGATCAGAGGGCGCGGATGTTCGCAGCCTGGGGGCCCTTGGGGCCACGCTCGGAATCGAACTCGACGCGCTGGCCCTCTTCGAGGGAGCGGTAGCCGTTCGAGTTGATGGCGCTGTAGTGGGCGAAGACGTCGGGGGTGCCGTCCTCAGGCGCGATGAAGCCGAAGCCCTTTTCGGAGTTGAACCATTTCACGGTGCCAGTGGCCATGTTGCTTTCCTTCTGTGTGGATGTGACCCCTGTGCAAGGGGCCGGTTGCCGGCCGACGACGTCGGCACGGACAGCTGTGGTGGTGGGGGAATGATGCGCGAGGCGAGGTGCGCGCTGCGGGGGGCCCAGAGGGGCCGCGGCCCGGCGGCCGGAGGCCTTGCGGCAAGAAAGTCTGAGGGGCCCTCGATCTGAGGGGCGGTGACCAACCGCTTTTCTGACAGCTGGTGTTTGTATCACTCTACAGGTTTTCGGGCCCTGTGTCCCGCCAGCCCCAGAAGGGCGACTCCGACGGCGGCGATCCACACCCACAGGAGCGGCCCATAGACCGCGTAGAGGGCGGTGACGGCGAACCGCAGCACCTCGCTCGCCACGCCGAGCGCCCCCGTGGCGATCCCGAGCCAGCCGATCCAGTGGGGGAGCGGGCCGCGGACCAGGGGCAGGCTGATGAGGAGGACACCCAGCGGAGTGAGCGTGCCGGCGAGGGCGACGGTGTTGTTCTCCGCCACGAGCGCCTCCGCAGCAGCAGCGAAAGCCGGCCGCGCGGCGTCGTCCGCGGCGGACCACGCATCGCTGAGGGTGAGGAGCGAGAGGGTCCCCACGCTCGAGGTGGGCACTGCGAGCAGCGCCGTCCACGACGCTGCGCCCACCGTGAAGCCCAGCACCGCGAGACTGGGGTTCGTGGGCAGCAGGGCGACGAGGAGCGCGGCGAACACCACGAGCCCGAACAGCGACGGGACGAGCCAGAGCAGCTGCTGGGCGATGTAGGAGGCCTTGTGCCCGGCAATGAAGCGCAGCGTCGCGTCGCCGCCCGAGACCGGGGGCGCGTCCACGGCGTAGAGCGCCAGCGCGGCCACATCGCACAGGACGAACAGGAGTGCCGCGATCCCCGCAACCCGGTACAGGGGAGTCCACGACAGGGAGGCCCAGGCGGGGGCGCCGGGCCGTGCTGGCGCCGTCATGCCCTTCAGGCTAGGGCCGGCGGCGCGGATCTGCTGGGGGCGAAGGGCTCTGAACGTCGGCCCGTGCCCGGCCTAGCCTGAGACCAGGTTGCACGCAGCGTCCGGGAGTGATCGCCATGAATCCGCTCGTCCAGATGATCGTGTTCTACGTCTTCGCCGTCCCCGCGTTCCTCGGCAGCGTCCTCGCGGCCTGGTTCCCGTGGGCCCGATGGGTGGGCCGGGTGGGGACGGGCCTGACCATGCTGCTCGGCGGGGCCGCCGTGAACGCCTCGTTCCTGATCCGGGGCGTCACCTACGCCGACTTCGCCGACGACGCGAAGTTCGCGTGGGTCACGGACGCCTGGCGCGCCGTGGTGCCCGGGGACTACACGCTCTGGATCGGGCTGCTCATCGCGTTCGAGGCCGTGACCGGCATCCTCATTCTCTCCGGCGGCTGGCCGACCCGGGCAGGCCTCATGGCTGCGATCGCGTTCCACGTGGGGCTCGGGGTGTTCTTCTCATGGTTCCTGACCTACTACGCGGCGGTCATGCTCGTGGGCATGGGGATCCTGCTGCGCGCCGAGTGGCGGCCGCGGTCGGCCCCGGCGCGGCGCCGGGCACCGAGGCGGCAGCACCGCCTCGCGTGATCGGCTCGACGCCCGGCGCTAGTCGTCCCCGTCGTCGTCCTCGTCGTCCTCCTCGGCCTCGGCAAGGTTCAGGGACGCGGCCTGCAGGATTGCGGCGACGTCCGCGTCCGGCGCGTCCTGCCGGTAGGCCTCGGCCACGGACTTGAACCCGATGGCCATGCCGAGGACCAGACGCGTGTAGTCGGGGGCGAGGGCCTCGATGATCTGGCGGATCACCTGGGGCAGGACTTCGCGGAGCGCCGCCGCCTGCTCGGGCGAGCCGCCGCTGAAGGTCACCGAGACCGCGTCGTCCACACGGGCCAGGGTCTTGAGGGACTCCTTGAACATCTCCGTCGCCGCGGGGTCTTCCGGCTCCCAGGACAGGGCAGCCGTGAGGACACCGATCCCGCGCTGGATCATCTCCGTCTCATCACTCATGCCTCCATCCTGCCCAGCGGTGCCCCGAGGCAATCGAAGCGGCACGGGGAATCGATGATTTCCTGCCGAAAGGCAACCCATCGGGCGCCATTGGACGGGTTACCTTTTCCGAGCGAGGCCGTCACCCCGCGCCCGGGCCCCGGCCGTGTCCAGGGCCGCCCCCGCAGCCGCTCAGCCGAGGGCGACCGTGAGCCCCGGGGAGTGGGTGAGGGTCGCGTGGACGGGGCAGTGCTGGCCCGCGCGCAGGAGCGCGTCCCGGTGCTTCTCGCTGAGGCCCTCCGGGAGCACGAGCTCGGCGCGGATCTCACCCACCCGGCGCGGGCGGTTGGCCATGGTCCCGGACACTCTCACGCTGACCTCGCCCGGGAGGTCGATCCCGTTGCGCTCGGCGTAGTCCACCACCGTCCACAGGACACACGAGCTCAGCGAGGCCAGCAGCAGCTCGCTCGGGCGCAGGCCCGGGTCCGAGACGACGGTCGTGCTGCCCGTGGACACGGTGAACTGCTCGGTCCCGGTGCGGGTCGCGGTGGCGGTGTAGGAGTCGGCCATGGGGTTTCCCTTCGGTTGGCGGGGAGGGTGAGAAGGCGAGTGGAGCTCAGCGGGCGAGGCCACGCCGTCGTCCGCGCGCGTACTGGACCGCAGCGGCTGCCGCGCCGACCACGAGCCAGCCCGCGCCGACGAGGAGCGCGTTCTGGTTCGCGAACGCGACGATCACGGCCAGCACGGCGATCGCGAGCGCGGGGACGGCCACGTGCACGAGCCGGCGGGTGCTGCGGCGGCGCACGGCGAAGTAGCCGATGACCGAGGCGTGCAGGAGCAGGAACGCGCTCAGCGCACCGATCGAGACGGTCGAGGCGAGCAGGTCGAGTCCGTCGGGCTCGTAGGCGGCCCACACGGCGAGGACGAGGGTGACCGCGGTGACGAGCGCCGTGGCGAGGATGGGCGAGCCGGTGCGTGCGCCGACGCGCGAGAAGGCGCGGGGGAAGCGGCCGTCGCGCGCCATGGTCATGACCACGCGGGAGCCGGCCGCCAGGCCCATCATGCCGGCGAAGCTCGCACCGATCGCCTTGGCGACCGCCAGCAGCGTGGCGAGCCACGGCGCGACCTGGGAGCGGACCACGTCGTAGAACAGGGTGCCCTCGGCGGACGGGTCCACGGCGAGGTCGGCCGGCGTCGCGGTGGTGAGGAGCTGGATCACGTAGCTCTGGAGGAAGAAGAGGATGCCGGCGGCCACGAGGCACGCGAGCATAGCCTTCCCCACCACCTTGGCCGCTCCGGCGGTCTCCTCCGCGAAGGTCGCGATCGCGTCGAAGCCCAGGTACGCCATGGCCGCGACCGAGACCGTGCCGATGACCGCCGTCGCTGAGAACCCGCTCACCCCGGCGAAGGGCGCGGCGAGGCTCTGCCGTGCCCCCGAGGTGGCGAGCACCGCGAGCGCTCCCACGAGCACGACGGCGAGGACCGCGACCTCGGCGAGGACGACGGCGGCCGCGGCCCGGGCGATCGTCTTGCCGCCCGCGAGGTTCACCGCCGTGGTGACGAGGACCGCGAGGGCGGTGAAGGCCCATGCCGGCACGGCGGGCAGGAACGAATGGAGCGCGTAGCCGGTGAAGAGGAACGCCACGCTGGGGATGAGGAGGTAGTCCAGCAGCACCATCCAGCCGGCGATGAAGCCCGCTGGGGCGCTCAGGCCTGCCGAGGCGTAGGAGTAGACCGAGCCGGCGCGGGGCACCGCGGCGGACATCTGGGCATAGGAGACCGCGGTGAGCGCCATGACGAGGGTCGCGACGATGTACACGGTGAGGCTCGCGCCCTGGCTCTTGGCGTAGATGGTGCCGAAGATGCCCACCGGGGCGGCCGGGCCGATGAACACGAGGCCGTTGCCGATGAGCTGGCGCAGGCCGAGCGATCGGGGGAGGGAGGTCTGGGGCGGGGTCTGCTGCTGGGCGGTCACCCCCTCGGCAACGGGTCGGGGGCGCGGCTCTATTCCTCGGCCGGCTCTTCTGAGTGCTTGCTCTGAGTTGCTGACGGCGGCGCCGGACCTGCCGATAGGGGAGGGGATGAAGGGGATCATCTTCAATCTGCTCGAGGAAGCCATCGTGGAGCGCCACGGCGCCGACGCGTGGGACGGCCTGCTCGACGGCCTCGGCCTGGACGGGGTCTACACCTCGCTCGGCAGCTATCCCGACACCGAGGTGTACCGGATCGTCGAGGGCGCCGCCGCCCTCGACGGCAGGAGCCCGGCCGAGACGCTGCGCTGGTTCGGCCGCCAGGCGCTGGCGCTGATGGCGGGACGGTACCCGGCCTACTTCGCGGCGCACACGAACGCGCTGCCCTTCCTGCTCAGCGTCAACAGCATGATCCATCCGGAGGTTCGCAAGGTCTATCCCGGCGCTGACGTGCCCACCTTCGGGTTCCGCACCGAACCGTCCGGGGCGCTGCTGATGACCTACGACTCCCCGCGGCGCCTCTGCGCCCTCGCGCACGGGTTCATCGACGGCGCGGCCGAGCACTTCGGGGAGACCGCGGAGGTGGAGCACCTCGAGTGCCTGCACCGGGGCGCCAGCGCGTGCCTGTGCCGGGTCACCTTCCGCCGCGCCGAGGCAGTGTGAGCGGGATGGCCGAGCCGCACGAGGCGCAGATCGTCGCCCTCCAGCGTCGCCTCGACCGCGAGCGGCGGACCCGCCTCGCCGCGGAGGCGATTGCTGAGCGGGGGCTGCGGGAGCTCTACGACCGGCAGCAGCAGCTGGGCCTGCTCGAGGCCGTCGCCGATGCGGCCAACCAGTCGAGCACCGTGGCCGAGGCCCTGCAGTACGGGGTCCGGACCGTGTGCGAGTTCACCGACTGGCAGATCGGCCACGCCTACCTGCTCGACGAGGGCGGCCTGAGCATGAAGCCCACGTCCGTCTGGCATGGTGTCGAGGACGGCCGATTCACGGACTTCTACGGGGCCACCGAGGCCACCGGATTCGAGCTGGGGCGCGGCCTACCGGGCCGGGTCCTGGCCAGCGGCGCCCCGGCCTGGATCCCCGACATCGCCGCCGACACCGAGTTCCCCCGGGCCGAGGCGGCCCTGCGCGACGGGCTCCGCTCAGCGGTGGCGTTCCCGATCCTGCTGGGAACGGAGGTCACCGCGGTCCTCGAGTTCTTCGCCGCCCACCCCCTCGAGCCCGACGAGACGCTCCTGCGCCTGCTGGCGAAGATCGGCGCGCAGCTGGGCCGGGTTGCGGAGCGCGAGCGCGCCCGGGACCGGCTCCTCCACGATGCCCTCCACGACGCACTCACCGGGCTGCCCAACCGCGCCCTGCTCGCGGACCGGCTCGCCCACGCCGTGGCCCGCACCGCACGCGACCAGGGGACCTCCTTCGCCGTCCTCTTCGCCGACCTGGACCGGTTCAAGCTCGTCAACGACAGCCTCGGCCACCCCGTCGGGGACGCCCTCATCACCGAGGTCGCCCGCCGGTGGGGCCAGTCGCTGCGCCCCGGGGACACGCTGGCCCGGATCGGCGGCGATGAGTTCACCGTTTTGCTGGACGGGATCGAGGACGTCAATGACGCCGTGCGCACCGCGGCCGGCATGATGGAGGCCCTGGCCGAGCCGGTCCTCATCGGCGGGCAGCAGCTGTTCATCAGCGCGAGCATCGGCATCGCCACCAGCACCATGGGGTACGACTCGGCCGACGAGATCCTCCGCCACGCGGATCTGGCCATGTACCGCGCGAAGGTGCTGGGCAAGAGCCGGTACGAGATCTACGACCCGGTGATGCACGAGCTGGCCGTGGGCCGCCTCTCCCTCGAATCCAGGCTGCGCCAGGCTCTGCACGAGGAGGAGTTCGTCCTGCACTACCAGCCGATCGTCTCCTTGGAGGACGGGGCGATGGTCGGGGTCGAGGCGCTCGTCCGGTGGCGCAAATCGGAGTCTGAGCTGGTCTACCCGGACCAGTTCATCCCGGTGGCGGAGGAGACCGGGATCATCGTCTTCCTCGGCCTCTGGGTGCTGCGCGAGGCGTGCCGGACGATGGTGCGCTGGCAGCAGGAGTTCCCCCGCGACCCGGCCCTCACGGTGGCCGTCAACGTCTCCGCCCGGCAGTTCGGCCAGCACGACTTCGTCGAGCAGGTGAGCCGGGTCCTGGCCGAGACCGGCATCCGCCCCGACACGGTCAAGCTCGAGATCACCGAGAGCGTGTCCATGATGGACACCGAGTACACGGTCGAGGTCCTCACCCAGCTCCAGCGCCTCGGGGTGTGCGTGAGCATCGACGACTTCGGCACCGGCTACTCGTCGCTCGCGTACCTGCACAGCTTCCCGATGGACACGCTCAAGATCGACAGGTCCTTCGTCGCGCAGCTCGACCGGGGCGACCAGGGCCGGCAGATCGTGGGGACCATCATGAACCTGGCCCGGGACCTGAAGATCCGGGTCATCGCGGAGGGGGCCGAGACGTCCGAGCACGTGGCGGAGCTCAAGACGCTGGGGTGCGACTTCGCGCAGGGCTACTACTTCTCCCGGCCCGTCGAGCCCGCCGTCATCTCGGGCCTGCTTGCGGCGCAGCCCGAGCCCGGTCGCTCAGCCCAGAGACTGCTGGATCGCGAGGCAGGCGGCCCCCCGCGCCCAGAGGTTCACATCGGCGGAGTCGACGCGCAGCCTCTCGAGCGCCCGGGCGCCCTCGAAGGCGCAGTCGCGCAGGCTTGAGGTGATGCCTTCGGAGAGCAGGTCGTGGGCGGCGATGCCCTCGCCTGAGAGGAGGATCAGCTCGGGGGCGAGGATGTTGTCGAGGACGGCCAGGCCCCGGCCGATCCACTCGCCGGCGCTGTGGAAGGCGCGTCGGGCGGTCCGCTTCGTTGCGCCCTCGCCGTTGCGCGCGAGGTCCGCCGCTGTGCCGACGTCGGGCACCCCGGCCGCCCGGGAGATCGCGTCGTCGCCCGCGAGCGCCTCGAGGCAGCCGCGGCGTCCACAGTGGCACTGGGGCCCGTTCGGCAGGAGTGGGATGTGGCCGAACTCGCCCGCGAGCCCCTCGGCGCCGTCGTACAGGCGGCCGCCGATCACGAGGCCGAGCCCGACCCCGGGTCCGAGGGTGACCACTGCGAAGTCCTCGGCCTCCCGTCCCGCGCCGAAGAGGTACTCGGCCACGGCGAGGGTGTTGACGTCGTTGTGCACGCTCACGGGGAGGCCGCTCGCCCGGCTGAGGGGGGTCGCGATGTCGACCTCGTGCCAGCCGAGGATGGGGGAGAACCGGCAGGTGCCCGAGGGCGGGTCCACGTGCCCGCTGACGCCGACGCCGATGCCGAGCGTGCGCTCGCGGGACCCGGGGACCTCGGCCAGGAGGCCGTCGGCCAGCTCGGCGACCGCAGCCAGCGCCTCCTCGGGGCCCGGATGGTCGAGCTCGAGTTCGCGGCGCGCGACCACCTTGGCGCCGAGGTCGGTCAGGACCCCCGAGATGACGCGCGGACCGATCTTGATCCCCACGGCGCACAGCTTCTCGACCGCCACACGGAGGACGCGACGCGGCCTCCCACGACCTGCTGGGGCTGCGGGGGACTCGGTGACGTAGCCGCTGTCGATGAGCGGCTTCAGGGTCCGGGTGACCGTCGACTGGTCGAGCGAGGCGAGCGCGGCCAGGTCGGCACGGGTGAGCGGCTCGTTGCGGAGGAGCAGGGAGAAGAGCTCTGCGCGGTGCGAATCCTTCACCGCCGGAAGGTGGAAGGCCAGTCGGCCGCCTGCCTCCATACCCATGGCCTCAACTCTATCCGCAGGGGCAGCCGCCCCTCCCACGGGCGGCTCCCGGTGGGGCCGCCCGCGGGAGCGGGGGCACGGTGCTGCTAGACGCCCAGCTCGATCCAGTTCAGGTTCACGGCGCCCACGTCGGAGCGGCCGCGGCCGAGGGTAATGAGGTTGTCGCCGGCGTCGAGAGTGATCCGAGCGGTCGCCACGCCCCACGTGTCCCAGCTGGCCAGCGCGGGGAAGTCGACGTGCTTCGGCCCGTCGACGACCGAGTGGTCGGCCTTCTCCGCGGAGACGGTCAGGGTGCTCGTCGCGCCGGTGGCGTTCGCGTAGCGGTACCGGATCGTGTATTCGCCGCGGTGCGTGGCCCGGACGGCGAAGGTCACGAGGGGATCCGCGCTGCCGGCGGCGGCCGCGAGGCCGTCGACGAAGCCGCTGCCGTCGAAGCCGGCGTGGTCATTGTTGAAGCCGGCGCCGCCTCCCCAGGCCGCATAGGCGGCGGGGTAGCGGGTGGCGCCGCGGACCTTGAGCGGGGTGACCCTGAAGAGGGCGGAGGCATGCGGGGCGAGCGTCGCCGAGGCCTCGGTCCGCACGCCGAGGTCCCTGTGGGCCCACAGGTCGCGGACGTTCGCGGGGGCGGCGAGGCCGAGGTCCTTGACGAAGTCGATGGTCTTGGTCTGGGTGGCGCTGTCCGAGCGGTTGAAGAGCGCCACGGCCCAGGACCCGTCGGGGAGCTGGCCGGCCCAGCGCTCGCTGTCCCGCGAGCCGGGGTCGACCGAGTAGGGGGTGCCGGAGCGGTAGAGCGGCTTGCCGACCAGGCCCTCCTGGTTCAGCCGGAGCACGTCCTTGTTGGTGTAGACCCAGGCGTTGTTACCGATCTGCTGGTACGTGTCGGCGATGGCCAGCGGAGAGCCGGCGATGACCATGAGGTTCATCATGGTCCGGCGCTCGTCGTCGCTCGCGAAGGTGCTGGCGCGCATGAAGTCGCCGTCGAGGATCAGCTGCCCGCGCCCGTTGCGGTGCGACCAGCCGGTGAAACCGGAGAAGGGGTTGAACCAGTTGGGCCAGGCATCCTGCCAGCTCTGGCGGCCGCCGCTGAGCCGGTCCCAGCCGCCGCGGTCGGCGTCGGCGTCGATCCGGACGAGGTCTCCGTTGGCGAGCTCGGCGGAGGCGTCGTCGAACAGGTGGGGCATCACGAGCGAGACTTCGAGGTCCTCGCCCGCGGCCTCGTTGATCCAGGCCAGGGCCGTCTCGTAGTTGGCGCGCCCATGCGGGGCGTTGACCCGCCCGATGTTGGCGTCCATCCCGTTCTCGTACCAGGAGAGGAAGTCGATGCGCAGGTACGGGACCCGGAGGCGCTTGAAGTACGCGACGTAGCCCTGCAGGTACTCCTTGGCGCCGGGACGGGTCACGTCCAGCCAGTAGAGGCTGTTGCCGCCGATGTCCTTGGCGAAGAAGTCGTCCGGAGCAACGATGTCCGCGATCCTGATGTCGGGCCGCCCCGCCACGGTCTTTGAGGGGTCCTCGACGGCGGCCTTGTGGACCCAGAGCGGGTTGTAGTAGACCCCGAGCTTCATGCCCCGTTCGGCCAGATAGTGGGACCAATAGGCCCAGTCGTGCTTCCAGGAGTCGTTGTAGCTGACGATGTAGCCGTTGGGCGTGGTGCGGCTCGAGCCCTCGATCCATCCGTCGGTGCAGGCCATGTCGTAGCCGTAGGGGGCGAGGTCGGAGGCGAGCCAGTCGATGTTCGCCTTCCACTCGTCCTCGGGGATGGGGGCGTTGTGCGGGAAGGCGTAGCCGTAGATGTTCCAGTACCGCGGGCCTGCGCCCCGCCGGGTGAAGACGCTGTTGCGGCTGGCGAGCCGCAGCGGCGGCGCCGGGGCGGGAGGCACTCGGAGGTCCGCGGACGCGGCGCGGGCAGGGGCTTCGACAGCGGCCGTGCAGGCGAGCGCGGCCGCGCCCCCGAAGGCCAGGAGGGAGCGCCGGGACAGGTTCTTCATCGATCAGTCCTTTGGGAGGGGTTGCGGTCCCCACAGTCTGCTTGGGAGCATATAAATGCGTCAAGCATAAAAATAAAAGGCGTTCGGTTTCTGAACGGACGCCGCCAAGGAGAAGCCATGACCGCCCCAGGCACCGCCAGTCCCCACGCCGACTCCGCCGCAGACCCGGCGTGGTTCCGCAGCGCCGTGGTCTACCAGATCTACCCGCGCAGCTTCGCGGACTCGGACGGCGACGGGGTGGGTGACCTCCGCGGGATCATCGGCAGGCTGGACTACCTCGAGCGCCTCGGCGTCGACGTCGTGTGGCTCTCGCCCGTGTACCGCTCGCCGCAGGACGACAACGGCTACGACATCAGCGACTACCGCGACATCGACCCGCTCTTCGGCTCGCTCGCCGACCTGGACGAGCTGATCGAGGGCCTGCATGCCCGGGGGATGAAGCTGGTCATGGACCTCGTGGTCAACCACACCTCGGACGAGCACCCGTGGTTCGCCGAGTCCCGCGCCGCGAAGGACTCGCCCAAGCGCGACTGGTATTGGTGGCGCCCCGCCCGTCCCGGCCACGAGCCCGGCGCGCCGGGGGCCGAGCCGAACAACTGGGCCTCCTTCTTCTCGGGCCCCGCCTGGGCGTTCGACGAGGCCACCGGCGAGTACTACCTCCACCTCTTCTCGAAGAAGCAGCCGGACCTGAACTGGGAGAACCCCGAGGTCCGGCGGGCCGTCTACGCGATGATGAACTGGTGGCTGGACCGCGGCGTCGACGGCTTCCGCATGGACGTCATCAACTTCATCTCCAAGGATCCCGCGCTCGCGGACAAGCCCCTCGCCGAGGGCGAGCTCTACAGCCACGACCGCAGCGGCTACGTCTGCGGCCCGCGCATCCACGAGTTCCTCCAGGAGATGCACCGGGAGGTCTTCGCCAGCCGGGGGCCCGGCCTGCTGACGGTCGGAGAGATGCCCAATGTCACCGTCGAGGACGCGATCCTGTTCACCGACCCGGCCCGTGCCGAGCTGGACATGGTCTTCCAGTTCGAGCACGTGAACCTGGACCACGGCAACGGCAGCAAGTGGCAGCCGGGCTCGCTCCGCCTCACCGACCTCAAGGCCTCGTTCAACCGCTGGCAGGAGGGGCTCGAGGAGCGGGGCTGGAACAGCCTCTACTGGGGCAACCATGACCAGCCGCGCGTCGTCTCCCGCTTCGGCGACGACGGGGAGCACCGGGAGCTCTCGGCGAAGATGCTCGCCGGCGTCCTGCACCTGCACCGGGGCACCCCGTACGTCTACCAGGGCGAGGAGCTCGGCATGACGAACATGGCCTTCGCGGGGATCGACGCGCACCGGGACATCGAGGTCCTCAACCACTACCGCGAGGCCACCGGCGCCCTCGGCCTCGATCCGATCCAGGTCTTCGAATCGATCGCCCCGCTCAACCGGGACAACGCCCGCACTCCCGTCCAGTGGGACGCCGGCCCCAACGCCGGCTTCACCACCGGCACCCCGTGGATCGTGGTCAACCCGAACGCGGCGGCGATCAACGCGGCCGAGCAGGTGGACCGCGACGACTCGGTCTTCGCCTTCTACCGCGAGCTCATCCGGCTCCGCCACGAGCTGCCGGTCATCGCCGACGGTGACTTCACGATGCTCCTGCCCGACCACGAGGCCGTCTACGCCTTCACCCGCCGCCTGGACGGGACCGAGCTGCTCGTGCTCGGCAACTTCTCCGGCGAGCCTCAGCCGGTCGACGTCGGCGACCCGGGCTGGGCCGCCGCCGACGTGCTGCTCGGCAACTACGCGGACAGCCCCGCCCTCGACCTGCGGCCGTGGGAGTTCACCTGCCGCCTCCGCACCTACGGTGGTTGAGCGGAGCCGAAACCTACGACGCCGGTGACGCGCCCGCGCGGGGTGCGTCACCGGCGTCGTGCGCGGAGGCGGAGGCTCAGGGCGGCCGCCCTGCTCGAGAGGGGTCTGCTGACTGGGTGTGCCAAGCCCCCCCCCCCCCCGGAAGGGGTTGCGGACCCGCGTGCGCAGAGCGACAATTTATCTCGACAGTCGAGCTATTCGATAGTCGAGATTCACGTTTTACAGCACATCTCCCGCGATCTGGAGATATCAAGCAGCCTTCCCGGCCCTTGAGGGCCCTTGCCGTTTGGAGCAGATCATGCGCACTCGTCGATTCATTGCAGCTGCGGCGTCGGCCGCCGCGCTGGCGTCCACCGTCCTCCTTGCACCCGCGGCCAACGCCGATGCGGGGCACGAATGGACGCACCGGCACCACCACGAAACCACCGTGGTGCTCAACCCCAAGCTGGCACCAGTGCTGGTGAACACGCTCAAGGTCAAGCCCATCGCGCCGGCGCGGCTCACAGCTCCCGGCGGCACGGCTCAGCTTTCCTTCCCCATCACGAGCGTGGACGACGACGTGATCGGGCATGCCGGCGGCCTCGAGTTCACACCCGTTGGCGGCGGGGACCTGAAGCTGACCCGCTTCGACATCAACCTGGACACTGGGCTTCTCGACGCCAAGGCGCGGCTGAATGGGAAGCGACTGCATGAACGGGTCGACCTGTTCGCCCTCGTCGCCGCGCGGCCGATCGGTGGGAGCGTGCCCGCCTGCGCCGGCACGTCCGCCGGACTGACGCTCACCGAGGCTGCGGCGAAGGCGCTCGGAGCCCCCTCGTTCGCGGGGGCCTTCGTGGGCGATGCCTGCGTCGTGGCGCCCAGCGAGGACGACTGACGGCTGGGGGCCGCTGCCGCGGGATCCGCGGCAACGGCCCCCAGCCGGCGCCAAGGCCCCGCTGCTACCTTGGGCCGCGGTCAAGCAAGCCCTTCGACGAAAGGTGTCACCATGCGAGCCATCCAGATCCCCGCCGCCGGCGAGTCCCTCGAAGCCGTGGACCGGGACGTCCCCGAGGTGCCGCGCGGCCACGTGCTCGTGCGCGTCGCCGCGTGCGGCGTCTGCCACAGCGACACGATGCCCGGCGCCGGCATGGCCTCGTCCTATCCGCGCGTGCCCGGGCACGAGGTGGCCGGGACGGTCGAGACCGTCGGCGAGGGCGTGGAGCAGTGGAAGCCCGGCCAGCGCGTGGGCGTGGGCTGGTTCGGCGGCGCGTGCTTCGTGTGCGACGCGTGCCGCGACGGCGACTTCATCTCCTGCCGGGTCGGCAAGGTCACCGGCCTGACCTCCGACGGCGGGTACGCCGAATACGTCGTCGCCCCCGCCGACGCGCTCGCCGCCGTCCCGGACGGGCTCAGCGACGCCGAGGCCGCCCCGCTCATGTGCGCCGGCGTGACCACGTTCAACGGGCTGCGCGAGAGCGGCGCGCGCCCCGGCGACGTCGTGGCGGTCCTGGGCCTCGGCGGCCTCGGCCACCTCGGCGTGCAGTTCGCGGCCCGCATGGGCTTCGAGACGGTCGCGATCGCGCGCGGGGCCGAGAAGGAGAAGTTCGCCCGCGAGCTCGGGGCGCACCACTACATCGACAGCACGGCGGACGACGTCGCGGGCTCGCTCGCCGCGCTCGGCGGCGCCACGGTGGTGCTCGCCACGGTGACGGACGCCGAGGCGATGACCGCGACGATCGGCGGACTCGCACCGCGCGGGAAGCTCGTGGTGCTCGGCGTCCCGCACGAGCCGCTCGCCGTCCATGCCGGGGCGATCGTCGGCGGCAGCCAGTCGGTGGCGGGGCACGCGTCCGGGTCCGCGAAGGACTCCGAGGACACCCTGAGGTTCGCGGCCCTGACCGGCGTGCGCCCGCTCATCGAGACGTACCCGCTCGAGAAGGCCGCCGACGGGTTCGACCGCATGATGTCCGGCAAGGCCCGCTTCCGGGTGGTCCTGACCGTCGACTGACGCCGGTTGAGCGGAGCGCAGCGGAGTCGAAACCCGCCGCAGGAGGCGGCGCCCTACTGGGGCGCCGCCTCCAGCTCTGCCGCGAAGTCCTCGGCGAAGCGCCGCACGCCGTCCCACTCCGTGTACACGTAGTCGCGCGAGGTGTCGGTGCCCAGGTTGCCGGGCTTGTCCTCGGCGATCTTCCTGATGATTCGGCGCATGATGAAGTTCAGGTGGGTGTACGGCAGCCCTCCGCCGAACAGGGCGATCTTCCCCGGTAGCCAGCCGGTCTGCTCCTCGAACTCCTGGACGTACTTCTCGGCATCCTCCGCATCGTGGATGGCGCTCATGCTGACGGAGAAGAACGCCGAGGGCAGGCCCGTCAGCCCGTGGCGGTTCCCGCGGACGTAGTCGACCACGTGCTTGTCGTGCTTGCCCATGTGCACCGACCCGCCGACGATCACGCCGTCGTAGTCGATGAGCGCGGGGTCGGCGCTCTCCTTGACGTCGCGGGTGTCGACGTCGAGGCCGTGGGTGCGCAGGACGCTGGCGATGAAGTCCGCGATCTTCGCCGTCTGCCCTTCATGGGTGCTGTAGGCGACCAGGACCTTGCTCATGCCGGCTCCTCCTCGGGGTGAGTGTGCCCTCATCCTGCGCCCGGCCGGGCCCGGCATGAAGTGTCCAAGGTCCCGCGCGCAGCGTCTGCCGTGCGGCGGCTTGAACCCGCACCGCCGCCGGTGTCCGATAGGGGCAGGCCCGTTCGTTGCAGGGGTGAGCGGCCGCCCGCGCCGGGCGCCACCGAACCACAGGAGATGATCCGCATGCAGTACCTGGTGTCCGTCCTCAATGACAACACTGACCTCGCCACTTCCGAAGAGGCGGCCGCGATCGACGCCTTCAACGACAAGCTGCAGGCCGAGGGCCACTGGGTCTTCGCCGGCGGCCTCAGCGCGCCCGCCTCCGCCACCGTCATCGACAACCGGAACGGCGAGGCCGTGATGACCGACGGGCCGTTCGCGGAGACCAAGGAGTGGATCGTGGGCTTCTGGATCATGGAGGCCCCGGACCTGGACGCAGCGCTCAAGCTCGCCGCCGAGGGCTCCAAGGCCTGCAACCGCAGGATCGAGGTCCGGCCGTTCCTGTGATCCCGGCCAGCGGCCCCGACCCGGCGGAGGCGCTGACCCGGGCCCACCGCGAGGAGTGGGCCCGGGTGGTCGCGTCGCTGGCGCGGCGCTTCGGCGACCTCGACCTCGCCGAGGACGCGGCGGCCGAAGCGTTTGCGACCGCCGTCGAACGCTGGAGGACCGACGGCGTGCCGCCCAACCCGGGCGCGTGGCTGACCACCACCGCGAACCGCAAGGCGATCGACCGGATCCGCAGGGAGACGAAGCGCCCGCTGGTGGAGCGGAGCCGAAGCCGCCTGCTCTACGACGGGCCGCCGGAGCCGCTCGGCGCGGTCGGGGACGACAGGCTCCGGCTCATCTTCACCTGCTGCCACCCTGCGCTCGCGATGGAGGCCCGCGTGGCGCTCACCCTGCGACTGGTCGGCGGCCTGACCGTGCCCGAGATCGCCCGCGCCTTCCTCGTGCAGGAGGGTGCGATGGCGCGCCGCATCACCCGCGCGAAGACCAAGATCGCCGACGCGCGCATCCCGTACCGGGTGCCCTCCGCCGACGACCTCCCGGCCCGGATCTCCGGCGTGCTCGCCGTCCTGTTCCTCATCTTCAACGAGGGGTACCTCGCGACCGGGCCCGACGCCGACCCCGTGCGCCCGGCGCTGACCGCGGAGGCGATCCGGCTCGCCCGCCTCGCCCGAGATCTCCTCCCGGACGACGGCGAGGCGGCCGGCCTGCTGGCGCTCCTGCTCATGACCGAGGCCCGGCGCGCCGCCCGGATCTCGGACGACGGCGCGCTGGTCCCCTTGGGCGAGCAGGACCGCGCCGCCTGGGACGCGGCGCTGATCGCCGAGGGGCACCGGCTCGTTCGCGAGCGCCTGGCCTCGGGGGAGGCGCCGGGCCGGTACCAGCTTCTCGCGGCGGTCAATGCCGTGCATACCTCCGCCCGCAGCGCAGCGGAGACGGACTGGAGCCAGATCGTGGCGCTCTACGACCAGCTCGTCCGGCTCGACCCCTCGCCCGTGGTCGCGCTCAATCGGGCCGTCGCGGTCGCGGAGCGCGACGGCCCCGGGGCCGGGCTGGCCCTCATCGAGCCGTTGGGGGAGCCGCTGTCCGGCTACCGGGCGTACCATGCGGCTCGCGCCGACCTGCTGCGCCGGCTCGGCCGAGATGCGGAGGCCCGGGCGGAATACGAGGTGGCCATCGCCCTCCCGGGCAACGCGGCGGAGACCGCGTACCTCACGCGGGCGGTTGAGTGCGGTCGGAATCCCCGCGCACCCAGGTGACCACGTGGCGTGCGACGGCCACGAGCTCGTCCTTCCTGTGGGCCTGGACGGCGGCGATGGCACGGCGGGACTCCGGGTCGTAGCTGTCCCATTCGTGGCGGAAGGAGAGGGTCTGCCCCGGGAACACCGGCCGGATGAAGCGGATGCGGTCGTAGCCGAGGGAGACAGGCGTGAGCCCTTCGGGCCGCGCATCCTCGAGGGCACGGGCCGCGACGGCGGACATGAATCCGACGATGAGCGCGCCGTGGATCTGCCGGGTGCCGAAGGGCGTGGCCCGCATGTACTCCTCGTCGGTGTGGTTGCTCGCGAAGTCGCCGGTGATCCCGGCGAACAGCACGAGGTCCGTCTCGGTGACGGTCTTGCGGAAGACCGCCACGTGGTCTGGATCGAACGGGGCCGGGTCCATGGGTCTCCTCCTGCTGGTGTCCTCGGGTGGTCTGCGCGCCTGCCGGGCCTACATGGTGAGGCCGCCCGAGACGGAGAGCACCTGGCCGGTGGTGAACCCGGCATCCCGGGAGGCGAGGTAGGCGACGGCCGCGGCGACCTCCTCCGCGCGTGCGGCCCTGCCCTTGGGCACGGCCCTGACGGTCCCGGCCATGACCTTGCCGGTGAGGCCGTCTGCGGCGAGCATGCCCGCGAGGAGCCCGGTGTCGGTGGGCCCGGGGGAGACGACGTTGATGGTGACGTCGGTCCTGGCCGTCTCGCGCGCCACTGACCGGGCGAGGCCGTGGAGGCCAGCGCGCGCCGCCGACGACGCGGCGTCGCCGAGGGTGCCGGCCTTGCCGCTGTCCGATCCCACCAGCACGATCCGGCCGAACCCGGACTCGAGCATTCCGGGCAGGACCGCGCGGACGAGGAGCAGCGGGCCCACGAGCTCGGTGCGGACGATGTCCTCGAGGACCGCCGGGTCCGTCGCCGTCAGGGGTGCCAGCGGGTGGCGGTGCCCGGCGGTGACCACGAGGGTGTCAACGCCGCCCAGGGCGGCGGCCGCGCTCCCGCCCGGCCCGACGACGTCGGCCACGGATGCCGGATCCGCCGCGTCAAGCGGCGCGGTTCCGGCCCACGCGCCAGCCGGGAGCCGTGCGCCGAGGGCCGCCGCCCCCTCGTGGTCGCGGCGGTAGGTCCCGAAGATGCGGGCGCCCTCGCCGGCCAGTCGCGCGGCGATCGCAGCACCGATGCCGCCCGTGCCCACGAGCAGGACCCGGCGGTCGGCGAAGGCTGGCTCCTCGCGCGGCATCAGAACGCGGACCTCCCCGTGACCTTCCGGCCGATGAGGAGCGACTGGATGAACTCGGTGCCCTCGTAGGTGTGGACGACCTCCATGTCCGTGAGGTGGCGGCCCACGTGGAAGTCGAGGAGGAGGCCGTTGCCGCCGAGGAGGTCACGGGCCTGCTGGGCGATGGTGCGGGCCTTGTTCGAGGTGTGCATCTTCGCGATCGAGGCCATGGTTCCGCTCCACTTTCCGGCCTCCTGGAGCTCGGCCATGCGGAAGCAGATCAGCTGCATGGCCGTGAGTTCGGAGAGCATCGAGGCCAGGGTGGACTGGACGAGCTGGTAGCTGCCGATGGGGTGCCCGAACTGCTCGCGGACCTCGGTGTACGCCACGGCGGCCTCGAAGCACGCGACCGCGTGGCCCAGGGCCTCCCAGCTCGCGCCGCCCCGGGTGGTGGCGAGCACGCGCGACGTGTCGCGGAAGCTGTTCGCCCCGGGGAGCCGGTTCGCCTCGGACACGCGCATGTTCTCGAAGGCGAGGTCCGCCTGGAGGATGGCGCGCTTGCCGATCTTGCCGTCGATGGTCCGGGCCGAGAACCCCGCGGGCAGGCTCTCGGGATCCCGCGGGTCCTCGCGCTCGAGGACGAAGGCCTTGACCTCGCCGTCGGCCTCGTCGCGGGCCCAGATGACCGTCACGTGGGCCATCGAGCCGTTGCCGATCCAGCGCTTGGCCCCGTTGAGGACCCAGGAGTCCCCGTCGCGGCGGGCGGTGGTCTCGAGCTGCGCCGAGTCGGAGCCGTGGCGCGGCTCGGTGAGCGCGAAGGCGCCGATCTTCTCGAGCCGGACCATGCCGGGGAGCCAGCGCCCCTTCTGCTCCTCGGACCCGAGCAGGTTGATGGTGCCCATGGTGAGGTTGGCCTGGACGCCGAGGAACGTGTTCATCGACCCATCGCCGCGGGCGAGCTCCACGGTGGCGAGTCCGGCGGCGAGCCGGGAGAGGCCGGCGGCGCCGTGCCCGCGGATCACCCCGCCCACGAGGCCGGTCGCGGCGAGGTCGGGCAGGAGCTCCCACGGGAACTCGGCGCGCTCCCAATAGCCGTTGATCACGGGCAGCACCTTCGCGTCGACGAAGGCGCGCATGCGGGCGCGGGCGTCCGCGGCGTCGTCCGGCAGGCCGTCGGCGAGGAGCAGGTAGTCCGTGTCCCGCGGGACCGTGAGGCGCTCGCGGAGCGCCGCGAGGTACTCGTCCGTCTCGGCGAAGCCGGCTCTCGGCCCGGCGTCGAGCAGCTCATCCATACGTGTACCAGCCCTTCCCGGTCTTGCGGCCGAACTCGCCGGCCTCGTACTTGGCAGCCACGAGCGGATGGGGGAGGTCCTTCTCGTCCCCGGTCTGCGCGTAGGCGGCCTGGCGGATCAGGTAGGTGACGTCGAGACCCACGAGGTCCATGAGCTCGAACGGCCCCATGGGGTAGCCGAGCGCATCCCTGGCCGCCGTGTCGATGTCCTCGAGGGAGGCGACGCCGCCCGCGTACAGGGCGAGCGCCTCGTCGCGAACCGCCCCCATCAGCCGGTTCGCGACGAAGCCCGGGATCTCGCGGTTGAGCAGCACCGGGGACTTGCCCATCGCCCGGGCCACCTCGGTGACGGTCGCGACGGTCTCGTCCGAGGTCTGCGGGTTCCGCACGATCTCCACGGCCTTCATGACCAGGGCCGGGTTGAAGAAGTGCAGGTTGCAGACCTTGTCGGGGCGTCCGGTCGCGTCGGCGACCGTCGAGGAGGCCAGCGTCGAGGAGTTGGTCGCGAGGATCGCGTGCGCCGGCGCGAGGGCGTCGAGCTCGGCGAAGATGGACCGCTTGACGTCGAGCCGCTCGGTCGCCGCCTCGATCACGAGGTCCGCGTCCGCGGCCGCGCCCGCAAGATCGGTGGTGAACGTGAGCCGCTCCCACGCGTCCGCGGCGTCGGCCTCGGTGAGCCGGCCCTTCGCGATCCGCCCGTCGAGCCAGCGGCGCATGTCCGCCTCGGCCGCCGCGGTGGCCGAGGCGCTCACGTCCCGCACCGCCGTCGTGAATCCCGCGACGGCAGCAGCCATGCCGATCTGGCGCCCCATCGCCCCCGAGCCGACCACGAGGACCTTCCGCACGTCCACCGCGGTCACCGCCCCACGAATTCCGGCCGGCGCTTGGCCAGGAACGCCGCGGCGCCCTCGGCCTTGTCCACGGTCGTGTACAGCAGCGTCTGCGCGAGCCGCTCGAGCAGCAGGCCGGTCTTCTGGTCCGTCTCGGCGCCCTGGCGGATCACCATCTTGCCGAGCCGCACCGCGAGCGGGCCCTTGGACAGGATGGTGGCGGCGGTCGCGGCGGCGGTCGCCGCGAGCTCCTCGCGGGGCACGACGGCGGTCACGAGCCCGTACCGCTCGGCCTCGGCCGCCGTCAGTGCCCGGCTCGTGAGGATCATCTCGACGGCGCGGGCCGTCCCGACGAGCCGGGTGAGGCGCTGTGTCCCGCCGGCCCCCGGGAGGACTCCGAGGGTGGCCTCGGGCAGCCCCATCTTCGCGCCGTCGGCGGCGATGCGGATGTCGCAGCTCATGGCGAGCTCGAGGCCCCCGCCCATCGCGACGCCGTTGACCGCGGCGATGGTCGGCTTGGGGTACTCCTCGACGCGGTCGAAGAGCTTCTGCATGTGGGCGGCGAGCCCGTAGGCGAGGTCGTAGCCGGCGAGCTGGCCGATGTCCGCGCCCGCCACGAAGGCCTTCTGACCGGCGCCGGTGAACACGACCGCGCCGACCGTGTCGTCGTCCTCCCACGCGTCCAGGACGGCTCCAATCTCGGAGAGCACGGTCTTGGAGAGGGCGTTGCGCACCTCAGGCCGGTTGACCGTGATGGTGCCGACGGCGCCGTCGAGCGAGGCGGTGACTGTCTCCAGCGTTTCCACGGGCCTACCTCCCCGCTGCCTGGAAGGCGCCGAGGCCGGTGAGCGCGCGGCCGAGGATGAGCTGGTGGACCTCGTCGGTGCCCTCGTAGGTGCGCACCGACTCGAGGTTGTTGGCGTGCCGCAGCGGCGAGTAGTCGAGGGTGATGCCGTTGCCGCCGAGCATCTCGCGCGCCTCGCGGGCGATCTGGATGGCCTCGCGGCAGTTGTTGAGCTTGCCCACCGAGATCATGGTGGGGGAGAGGGTCCCGGCGTCCTTCGCGCGGCCGATCTGCAGCGCGAGCAGGTAGCCCTTGGTGATCTCGACTGCCATGTCCGCGAGCTTGGCCTGGGTCAGCTGGAAGGCGGCGAGCGGCTGGCCGAACTGGGTGCGCTCCGAGCTGTACCGCAGCACCTCCTCGAAGCTGTCCCGCGCGGCGCCCATGACGCCCCAGATGATCCCGTAGCGGGCCTCGTTCAGGCACGAGAAGGGGCCCTTGAGCCCGATCGCGCTGTCTGCGGGGAGGATCGCCTCCGCGGGGAGGCGCACGTCCTTGAGCGTGATGTCGCACTGCACGGACGCGCGCATCGACAGCTTGGGCTGGATCGCCGTGGCCGTGAACCCCGGGGTGCCGGTGGGGACCACGAACCCGCGCACGCCGCGGGCGTCGCCGTGCTCGCCCGTCTGCGCCCAGATGACGGCGACGTCGGCGATCGTGGCGAGCCCGATCCACCGCTTGGCACCGTTGAGCACCCAGTCCCCGCCGGGCTGCTGGACCGCCGTGGTGCGCATCGAGGCCGGGTCCGAGCCGGCCGTGGGCTCCGTGAGCCCGAAGCAGCCCACGGCGCGGCCCGCCGCCATCTCGGGCAGCCAGCGCTGCTTCTGCTCCTCGGAGCCGTGCTTGTGGATAGCCGACATCGCGAGCGAGCCCTGGACCGAGACGAACGTGCGCAGCCCCGAGTCGCCGGCCTCGAGCTCGGAGGCGGCGAGGCCGTACATCACCGCGGAGCGCCCCGCGCAGCCGTAGCCGGTCAGGTGCATGCCGAGGAGGCCGAGCCTGGCGAGCTCGGGGATGATCTCCCGGGGGAAGACCGCCTGCTCGTACCAGCCGGCGATGTTGGGGCGGATGTGCTCGTCGACGAGCGACCGCACCGCGAGGGCGACGTCCTTCTCCTCGGTGCTGAGCTGGCCGTCGAGGCCGGTGAGGTCGGCGGGGCCGAACACGGAACTGAGGGTGGTCATGGTGGTCACGCCGTGGCCTCCTGGCTGAACTCTTCCGACAGCTCCTGCCGGATCTTGTACTTCTGGATCTTGCCGCTCGGGGTCCGGGGCAGCTCGGGGACGACCTTGAGGATCTCGGGCCAGTACGGCTTGGCGAGCCCCTTGGCCTCGAGGAAGGCCCTGAGGTCCTCGAGCGTGAACGGATCGGAGTCGTTGAGCTGGACCACGGCGCCGCCGATCTCCTGGAGGCGCGGGTGCGGGACAGCGACGAGGGCCACGGCTGCGACGCGCGGGTGCTCGTAGAGGACGTTCTCCACGTAGGCAACGGGGACGTTCTCGCCGCCGCGCATGATGATGTCCTTCGTGCGGCCGGCGAGCCGGACGTACGAGTCTTCGTCCTTGGTGCCCAGGTCGCCGGTGTCGAACCACTCGCCGTCGAACTCGCCGAGCGTGGTGTCGAGCTGCTCGAGGTAGCCGCGGAAGAGGAAGGAGCCGCGGACCTGGATGCGGCCCTCGGAGCCCGTGGGCACGGGCTCGCCGGCGTAGTCGACGATGCGCAGCTCCATGCCGGGGAGCACGCGCCCGTCGGAGTCGAGGACCTTCTCGACCGGGTCCTCTGGGCTGCCCATGGTGACGAGGCAGCACTCGGTCTGGCCCCATCCGCCGAAGACGTTCAGGCCCGGCAGCTTCTCCTTGGCGGCGTGGACCACGGCGCGGGGAATCGGCGCTCCCATGCAGCAGAACCGGGCGAGGCTCGAGACGTCGTGGTCGGCGAGGTTGGGCGCGGTGAGGATGTCCTGGAGGAACGGCGTGGCGCCGGAGGTGTGCTGGATGCCGTGCTCCTCGACGAGCTCGACGAACTCCGCGGGCTGCCAGACCTCCTGGAAGACCCCCGTGGCGCCGAGCATGATCGGGAGCGCGACGCCAAACAGGTAGCCCGTGAGGTGGCCGAACGTCGAGGCCATGTGGATCACCGAGGTGCTGTCCATCCCGAGCCGGTCCGGCCAGGGCAGGGCGCCGGAGAGCACGGTGTTGTGGCTGTGCATGGCGCCCTTGGGCCGGCCCGTGGTCCCGGAGGTGAACATGACCAGCGCCAGGTCGTCCGGGTCGGGCCGGCGGCTGGCGGCCTCCGCGGCGGTGAGGCCGCGGGCCCTGCCGCGCCCGGCCAGGTCGGCCCAGGAGAGGAAGCCGTCCGCGGCCGGCGCCGCGGGGCCCGTTCCGAGGACGACGGCGTGGCGCAGCTGGGGCAGCGAGCCGCGCAGCCGGGCGATCATCGCCACGTAGTCGAAATTCCGGAACGTGTCCGGGATGAAGACGACCTTGGATCGGGCCTTGCTCGCCATGTACTCGATCTCGCGGTCCCGGTAGATGGGGATGAGGGCGTTGGTCACCGCACCGACCCGCTCTGCGGCGAGGTGGGCGACGATCCACTCGTGCCGGTTGGGCAGCTGGATCGAGACCGTGTCCCCGGCCTCGACGCCCAAGGAGATCAGGCCCGCCGCGATGGCCTCGACCTCGGCCGCCATCTCCTGGTACGTGGTGGGGCCGGCGGCGTCGATCGCGGCGATCTTGTCCGGGTCTGCCGCGACGGCGTCGTCGAAGTAGTCGAGGAGGAGACGGTTCTTCCAGTACCCCTTGGCGCGGAAGTCCGCCGCGCCCTGTGGCAGCGCGAGCATCTCGAAGGGCGAGCTCATGGTGGTGTCCGTTCGGCTAGTGGAGGCGGGGATGCGGCTCAGGCCATCGTGAGTCCACCGGAGACCGAGAGGGTCTGGCCGGTGATGTACGCTGCCTCGTCCGACGCGAGGAAGGCGACGGCGTTGGCGAGGTCCTCGGGCTGGGCCAGGCGGCGCAGCGGGATGGCCTTCTCGAGTGCTGAGCGCAGCTTGGGATTGTCGGCGCTGATCCCGGCGAAGAGGGGGGTGTCCGCGGGGCCCGGGGACACGCAGTTCACGGTGAACCCCTGGCGGGCGGTCTCGCGGGCGAGCGTCTTGCTGAAGGAGATGATGCCGCCCTTCGCCGCGGAGTAGACGGCTTCTCCCGAGGACCCGACCCGGCCGGCGTCGGAGGCGATGTTCACGATCGCGGCGCGGTCCTGGTCCGCGACCGCGCGCAGGAATGCCTGGCTGCAGTGCAGGGTGCCGTACAGGTTGATGGCGACGACGCGGTCCCAGTCCGCGACGTCGCTGTCCACGAACGGGCCGACCTTGTCCCAGCCGGCGTTGTTGACCAGCACGTCGATCCGGCCGAACTCCGCGTGGACGGCGCGGACCATCTCGTCCACCGACTCGCGGGAGGTGACGTCGGTCCGCACACCGATGGACTGGTTCCCGAGGGCGGCGGCGGTCTCCTTCGCCGCAGGCTCGTTGAGGTCGCTCACCACCACGGTCGCGCCCTCGGCGGCGAGTTTGGTGGAGATGCCTTTGCCGATGCCGGAGGCTCCGCCGGTGACGATGGCGATCTTGTTCTCGAGCTTTCCCATGGTTCTCCTTTGAAGAGGGGCGGGCAGGTCAGGGCGCGTAGGCGCGGCCCGCGATGTTCCTGGCGATGATCATCTTCATGATCTGGGCGGTTCCGTCGCCGATCTGCAGGCCCAGGACGTCCCGGAGGCGCTGCTCGATCGGCTTGTCTGTCCGGTAGCCGAACTGGCCGTGGAGGAGGAGGCACGCGTTGATGACGTCGTAGGCGGTCTTCGGTGCCCACCACTTGCACATGGCCGCCTGGGCGGTGTGGGGCAGCCCGTTGTCCTTGAGCCAGAGCGTCTGGTGGCACAGGAGCCGGGCCGCGGCCAGGAGGGTCTCGTTCTCGGCGAGCGGGAAGGCGACCCCCTGGAAGGTGCTCAGTGGACGGTCGAAGGCGGCCCGGCCCTTGACGTACTCCCAGGTCTCCTCGAGGGTGACGGCGGCGGTGCCGATGCACTGCAGCCCGATGAGCGCCCGGGAGAAGTCGAAGCCCTGCATGACCTGGGTGAAGCCGTGGCCCTCGGCGCCGAGCAGGTGCTCGTCGGGGATCCACGCCTCCGTGTAGTGCGCGTACCCCCGGGTCACGGCCTTCGTGCCCATGTCGTCGACGGCCTCGAGCTCCACGCCGTCGGCGTCGAGGTCGGTGACGAAGGCGCTGATGCCCCGGCCGCGGCCCTGCTCGGGGTTCGTCTTCGCGAAGACCACCGCGGCGTCCGCCTGGAGGGCGAAGGACATCGACTTCGTCCCGTTGAGCACCCAGCCGCCCCGTTCCCGCCGGGCGGTGAGGGAGGGGCTGCCGGCATCGGAGCCCGCGTTGGGCTCGGAGAGCCCGATCGCCACGATCCCCTCGCCGCTCGTGATCCGCGGGACCCAGTGCGCCGCGACCTGGGGCGCCGCATTGGCTGCGAGGATCTGGCCCACGAGGGAGCCGACCACCTGGACGTAGGCGACGTTGAAGTCGCCGCGGGCGATCTCCTCCGTGATGAGGCCCGAGGTGAGGCGCTGCTCGCCGCGTCCGCCCAGCTCTTCCGGCAGCTCGGGGGCGATGAGGCCCCGGGCGCCCATCTCGCGGCGCACCTCCGGCTCGATGCGGCGCTCGGTCTCGCGCTGCCGGTAGCCGGGGGCGATCTGCCCGGCGACCTCGCGGGCTTCCTTGATGTACTGCTGCTGGGATTCGGTGACCGTGAAGTCCATGGATCGCTGCTCTTCTCTCGACGCTGAGGTGGGGCGGAAGCGGTGGGGCCTGCTAGTGGTACTGGACCTTGCTGGCGAAGTCGGGCGTGCGCTTCTCGGCGAAGGCGGCGGCGCCCTCGGCGCCCTCCGGCGAGGCGACGAACAGGTCGAGGGCGGACATCGCGAGGTTGCTCAGCCCGGCCTGATGGTCGGTGTCGGCGTTGAAGGACTGCTTGAGGAAGCGGAGCGCCGTGGGGCTCTTCGCGGCGATCTCGTCGGCCCAGGCCATCGCCTCGTCCATGAGCCGTTCCGGCTCGACCACCGTGTTGGCGAGGCCCCAGCGTTCGGCGGTGGCGGCGTCGTACTGGCGGCACAGGTACCAGATCTCGCGGGCCCGCTTCTCCCCGACGACGCGGGCGAGGTATGCCGAGCCGAACCCGGCGTCGAACGATCCGACGCGCGGGCCAGCCTGTCCGAACCGGGCCGTCGAGGAGGCGATCGTCAGGTCGCACAGGACGTGCAGCACGTGGCCGCCTCCCACCGCGACGCCGTTGACGGCGGCGATGACGGGCTTCGGGATGTCGCGGATGAGCTTGTGGAGGTTCCCGATCTCGAACATCCCGGACTCCGTGGGCCCATAGTCCCCCGTCTCGGCGCGCTGCTTGACGTCGCCGCCCGTGCAGAACGCCTTCTCACCGGTGCCGGTGAGGATCACGGCCTGGACGCCGTGGTCGGCCCACGCGAGGCGGAAGGCCTTGATGAGCTCCTCGACCGTCTTGCCGCGGAACGCGTTGTAGCGCTCGGGCCGGTTGATGGTGATGATCGCGGCGGCATTGCGGCGTTCGTAGAGGATGTCCTCGAAGGCGGGAACCGCGGGGGCGGTCGTGCTGCTGGGGGCAGTGGTCTGGCCGGTCATGGAGGTGTCCTTTCAGGCGAGGGAACCGAGGAGGTCGGAGTAGGCGGCCCGGTGCTCTGGCCGGACCACGGAGGAGAGGGCGAGGGCCGTGTGCTGGGCCACGTACTGCTCGTGCGTCATGAAGCGGCTGAAGTACCAGTGCTTGAGCGCCCAGAGGTGGGCGGTCGTCAGGAGGCCATAGGCCAGGACCCTCGGGTCGACGTCGCCGAGGAGCCCCGCGTCGATGGCTTCGCGGGCGGCGGCGATGAGCGGTTCGGCGCTCTCGACCTCCAGGGCCTTGATCCTCTCGCGGCCCTCGGGCTCGAGCGTCTTGGACTCCTGGTAGGCGAGAACGGCCGCATCCCGCAGCTCCTGCACCACGGAGCAGTAGCCGGCGAACGCCGCGGCGAGCCGGCGGACCGGGTCGGCCTCCTCCTGGACGGGCTCGGCGACGCGCAGGCTGAACTCGTTCAGCACATCTTCGATGACAGCCTGCACGAGCTCCTGCTTGTTGCCGAAGTAGCGGTAGATGAGCCCGACGCTCACGCCGGCCTCGTCCGCGACGTTCTGCATCGACACCGAGTGGGATCCGGCGCGGCCCAGGAGCCGGGCTGCCGCGTTGAGCAGCTGCCTCCTCCGGGTGTCGACGAGGGCGGTGCGGGCCGCCACCGCGGCATCGCTGGTCTGCACAGGAGTCCTCCGTGTGAATGGTCATTCAGAGTGAATGAAGATTCATTCACCCAGTATGGTGATGCGCGCCACATGCGTCAAGGAGTCCCGGATCGCTCTCGGTGGGACCCATCAGTAAACCCGACCAATATTGTTCGGCAACAGTTGCTTTACCTGATGGGATGGACTTCCGGATACTGTTCGGGGCCGATGTGGCCGGCGTCACGTTCGATGGGGAAGTCGCCGTCCGCGAAGGCCGCACAGTCCAGAGGGCCCGAACCGCGGGCCCGAAGTACGGAGTGGGAGTTGTCGATGAGTGGGCAGAATCCTCGATCAGTGTGGCGCCGCAAGCCGCTGGAGGAGATGGAAGACGAGACCGGCAAGAGCGGGCTGTTCAGGAGCCTGGGGCTCTGGCAGCTCACGGCCATCGGCGTGGGCGGGATCATCGGCGTCGGCATCTTCTCCCTCGCCGGGCTCGTGGCGCACGGCGACGCCGACAACCCGGGGGTGGGCCCGGCCGTCCTGATCTCGTTCCTCGTCGCGGGCCTGGCCTCGGCCGCGGCGGCGCTCTCCTACGCCGAGTTCGCCGGCATGATTCCGCGCGCCGGGTCGGCGTACACGTACGGGTACGTGGCGCTGGGGGAGATCACCGGCTGGTTCATCGGCTGGGACCTCCTGCTCGAGTACATCGCGATCGTGGCGGTGGTGGCCATCGGCATCTCCGGCTACCTCGACGCGTTCCTGGGAGGCTTCGGCGTGCACCTGCCGGCGTGGATGGCCTCCACCGTGGACGAGGGCAAGGGCGGCCTCATCAACCTGCCGGCCATCCTCATCTGCCTGGTCGTGACCCTGATCCTCAGCCGCGGCACCAAGGCGTTCGGCCGGTTCGAGCTCGCGGTCGTGGCGATCAAGGTGGTCCTGATCCTGTTCATCGTGGGCCTGGGCATCTTCTACATCAACACCAACAACTACACCCCGTTCATGCCCAGCGGCTTCGGCCCGGTGATGAGCGGCGCCGCCACGGTCTTCTTCGCGGTCTTCGGCTACGACGCGATGAGCACCGCCGCCGAGGAGGCCACCGAGGGCAAGAAGCACATGCCCAAGGCGATCGTCCTGTCCCTCATCATCGCGATGCTCCTCTACGTCGCCGCGACCCTCGTGCTGACCGGCATGCAGAACTACAAGGACATCGACCCCAAGGCCGGCTTCGCCTCCGCCTTCGCCGGGGTGGGCCTGCCGGTGATCGCGAGCATCATCTCCGTCTTCGCGGTGCTCTCCATCCTCACCGTCATGCTGACCTTCCTCCTCGGCGTGACCCGCGTGTGGTTCTCCATGAGCCGCGACGGCCTCCTGCCCAAGTGGTTCTCCAAGGTGGACCGCGGCGGCACCCCGCAGCGCGTCACCTGGATCGCCGGCGCCGGCTCGGCGTTCCTGGCCGGCGTGTTCCCGATCCGCGCCGTGGCGGACCTGACCAACATCGGCATCCTCGCCGCCTTCGTGGTGGTCTGTGTCTCCGTGATCGTCTTCCGCCGCACCAAGCCCAACGCCCCGCGCACCTTCCGCCTGCCGTGGATGCCCGTGGTCCCGGCCTTCGGCGTCCTCGCCTCGCTGTTCCTGATCTGCCAGCTGCACTGGGAGACCTGGCTGCGCTTCGTGGTCTGGCTCGCGATCGGGCTGGTCATCTACTTCACCTACGGGCGCAAGCACTCGCTCATGAACCCGGACAGCCCGCGGCACCAGCCGGAGGCGAGCCTGCGCGGCTGACGCGTCCCAACCCGAGGCGGGCGGACGACGGCGGGTGCGCCCCCGCCGTCGTCCGCCCGCCTTTCGCGCTGCTACTTGCGCAGCTTGCGCGGCTCCATCATCCCGGCGGCGAGGATGGCCGCCGCGAGCTGCGGCGCGTCCTCCCTGCGGAAGTGGATGGCCCGGCTCGTCTCGCACATGCAGGCGTGGTCGGGGTCGATCTGCAGGACCGGGTAATCGCCGACGGTCGGCCACACGACGAGCTTGTCGCCCATGCCCTCGGCATCGACGTAGGAGAGGACCGGCCTCACCGGGTTCTTGGCAGGCTTGGACTTCGAGGTGGACTTGGACTTGGCCATGGGGACTTCCTTTCACTGGCGGCTGCTGCCGCTACGCGGAACGCGCTCCGCGTAGGCCCCATCGATTGCGCAGGGGCCTCCCCAGAGGTGAAGGGCACGTCGGTGTCATACGAGGATGGTGGCACGCGCCTCTGACATTTCTCGGCGCAGACACTCAACGACCGCGCCAGCCTCAGCCCTGCGCGGCCTTCCACGCCCGCCCCGCGTCGACGAGGATCTGGCCCATCGCGGCCCCGGCGGGCGAGAGCCGCTCGCCGCGCCGGCGGGCGAGCACGATCCGGCGGGTCGGCGGCCGGGGCGAGACGGCGGTGATCACCGCGATGTCCTCGCGCAGGCTGTAGAGGGAGAGCTGCGGGACGAGCGCGATGCCCATGCCCACGGCGACCATGGCCTGCGCCTCCTGGTAGCTGCGCGCCTCGAAGGAGACGAGCGGGGCGAAGCCGGCGGCCTCGCACGCCTCCTGCAGGACGGCCAGGACGTTGGGGGAGGTGCGGATGATCCAGGGCTCGTGCCGGAGGTCCTCCATCTTCACCGTGCGCCGCTGGGCGAGCTCGCGCCCGGCGGGCACGAGGAGCACGTTGGGCTCGCGGAAGATCAGCTCGGTGCTCGTGCCCGCGGTGTCCGAGGTGTCCTGCTCCTCCCGCATCCACGTGATGGCGAGGTCGATCTCGCGGGCCTCGAGCAGGTGCCCGATCCCGGAGCGCTGGGCGCTGTGGATTCGCAGGTCCACGCGGGGGTGGCGCTCGCGGAAGGCGGCGATCGCCGCGGGCAGGAAGGACTCCGTGACCGTCGGGATCGTGCCCAGGCGCAGGGTCCCGGTGCGCAGGCCGGCGAGCTCCTCGAGCTCCTCGTGTGCGGCCTGGACCGCGCGCTCGATCTGCTCCGCGTGCCGCACCACGGCTCGCCCGGACTCGGTGAGCGTCACGCCGCGGGGCCGGCGCTCCACGAGCGGCTGGCCCGCCTCGTCCTCGAGCTGGCCGATCTGCTGGGAGACCGCGGAGACCGTGTAGTTGAGCCGGGCCGCGGCGGCCGTGAGTGACCCGGCCCGCGCGACCTCGACCAGGACCAGCATCCGCCGGATGTCCATCGCCATGACAGGAGCCTACAGCAGCGCTTAAAGAGCTTTCAGGAACTTTAGCTGGTGCGGATCCTTCCGCGGTCCCACGATGAAGAGAGGAACAGCCCGAGAGCCTGAAGGAGTACACCGGTGGAGGAACTGAACGGGACCGTCGAGGTCGCGGCGGCGTGGGTGCGCGGCGGGACCAGCAAGTGCTGGATCTTCGCCGCCGAGGCCGTCGACGCCGCGCCGCTGGCCCTGGAGACGCTGCTGGAGAACGCGCTCGGCGCAGGGGACGCGCGGCAGATCGACGGCGTGGGCGGCGCGACGTCGACCACGTCCAAGATCGCGGTCGTCGGCTGCTCCGAGCACGCCGGGGCGGACGTGGACTACCTCTTCGGCCAGGTCGGCATCGCGGACCGTGTGGTGGAGTGGGGCAGCAACTGCGGCAACTGCGCCACCGCCGTCGGCCTGTACGCGGTCCAGGAGGGCCTCGTCCCGCTCGGCGCCGAGCAGACCACCGTCCGGCTCCGCAACGTCAACACCGGCGCCATCCTGAGCACCTCCGTCCCGACCCCCGGCGGCCGCGCCCCCGAGCGGGGCGAGGCGCACGTGCCCGGCGTCGCCTCCGCCGGCGTCCCCGTGGACCTCACCTTCGAGGGCCCGTTCGCCCGGGACCGCGCGTTCCCCACCGGCCGGGCCCGCGAGGCCGTTCAGGCGGGCGGCCTCACCGCCGAGGCGACCATCGTCAGCGCCGGCGCGCCCGCCCTCCTCCTCGACGCCGCGGGCCTCGGCCTCACCGGCGCAGAGGGCCTCGAGGACCTCGCCGCCCGCGTGCCGATGCTCACCCCGTTCCGCGCCGAGGGCGCCGTGCTCCACGGCATCATCGCCCGCGGGGAGCCGGCGCCGAACGCGGTGCCGAAGACCGGCGTCGTGGGCCCGGCCCGCGACTACACCGCCTCGGACGGCACGGCCGTGGCGGCGGGGGAGTACGACGTCTCCGTGCGCATGCTCTCCATGCACGCCCCGCACCCCGCGATCGGCCTCACCTCCGCCGTCGCGGTGGCCGTCGCCGCCGCGACCCCCGGGACGGTGGTCGGCCGGTACCTGCCGGCGGGCAGCCGCACGCTGCGGATCGGCACGGCGTCCGGCGTCGTCGAGGCCTCGTGGACCACCGCGCCGGACGGGACGGTCGAGGCCGTCTCGCTCCACCGCGCCGCCCGCCGCCTCGCCACGGCCGTGCTGCACGTGCCGACAGCAGCAGGCCAGCCGGAAGCCCCGGCGGAAGGAGCCCGGCACCGCCCCGCCGCGGCGCCCCTGGCCGTCCCGGCCTGACCAGCCTTCGCGACCGGCACTGCCCGGCCAGCACCACCACTGGCGCGGCCCATCCCGGGCTGCTTCCATCGAACTGAACGCTTCTATCAAGGAGGATAGAGTTGCTCACCGCATCTTCGGCGGCCGCCCGCGTGGACCGCCTGCCCATCACCCGAGCGCACAGGATCGCGCTCGTCACCCTGGCCTTCGTGTTCCTCTTCGAGTTCGGGGACCTGAACACGTTCGCCTACGTGGCCCCGGCCCTCGTCAAGCACCTCGCGTTCTCCGTCCAGGACGTCGCCACCGTCACCTCGGCGGCCTTCCTCGGCATGGCTATCGGGGCGATCTTCGGCGGCCGCGTCTCGGACCTGATCGGCCGCAAGCGCGCCCTCCTCTTCTCGACGCTGCTGTTCTCGGTCTTCTCCCTGGTCAACGCCGCCGGGATCAACGTGCCCACGTTCTTCCTCTTCCGCTTCCTCACCGGCGTGGGCCTCTCCGCCATGGTCGTCGCCGCGACCACCTACATCTCCGAGGTGATGCCCGGGGCGCGCCGCGGCCGCATGCAGGCCGCCGTCATGGCCGTGGGTCTCGCCGGCATCCCGGCCATGTCCTTCTCCGCCCGCGCCATCGTCCCCCTCGGCCACGACACGTGGCGCTGGGTCTTCGTCCTCGGCAGCCTGGCCCTCTTCGCCGTCCCCGCGCTCCTCGTCCTCCCCGAGAGCCCGCGCTGGCTCGTGCACCGCAACCGGCTCGACGCCGCCGAGGCCTCCCTCGCCCGGCTCGAGGCCGGCGCCGGGCAGCTCCCGCCGCTCGCCGCCGTCCCGGAGCGGACGACGCCGGCCGGTCCCGCGGGTGCCACCGGCTACCGCGCGCTGTTCACCGGGAAGACGGGCCGCACCACGCTCTTCCTCGCCGTCGTGTGGATCTTCCAGACCCTGGGCTTCTACGGGTTCGTGGCCTGGGTGCCCACGCTGCTGGCCCAGCACGGCTTCAGCGTGGCCGAGTCGCTCGGGTTCTCCGCGCTGACCACCATCGGCGCCGTGCCCGGGGCCCTGCTCGCGTGGCCCGTGACGGACCGGTTCGGGCGGAAGGCGCCGATCGTCGTCGTCAGCCTCGCCACCGCGGCGAGCGGCCTCGCCTACGGGCTGACGTTCAACCCCGTGGCCATCGTGGTGTTCGGCTTCTGCGTGAACCTGCTCATCCAGACCTTCGCGACCCTGCTCTACACCTACAGTCCCGAGCTGTTCCCCACCGGGCTGCGCAACGCCGGCCACGGCCTCGTGTACGGCACCGGGCGCCTGGCGAACATCTTCGGGCCGATGATCGTCGCCGCGATCTTCTCCTCCTTCGGCTACCAGGCGGTGTTCGTCTACATCGCCGCGTGCTGGCTCATCGTCGCGGTGGCCGTGGCCGTCTTCGGCCCGCGCACCGGCCGCCGGCCGCTCGAGGAGGTCTCCGAGGAGGGCGTGGGGCGCAGCCACCCCGCGGCCGCCGTCCGCACGGAGTCCTCTGCCGCCTAGGTGCCGTCCCCGCTGCCCACCTGACCCACCCACACCGGAAAGAACGGAACATCTCTGTGACTGAGTCGAACCTGCCCCGCACCCAGGCCAAGGCCGCGGACGTGATCGTGGTCGGAGGCGGCAACGCCGCCTTCACCGCGGCCCACGCCGCGGCCGTGCGGGGCCGCACGGTCCTCCTGCTTGAGAAGGCGCCCCGGGAGCTCTTCGGCGGCAACAGCTACTACACCGCCGGCGCCACCCGGATCGCCCACGCGGGCCTGCCCGACCTGGTGGACTTCATCGAGCCGGACGGGCGGCACGCCGTCACCGAGGTGCCCCCGTACAGCGCGGCCGACTACATCGCGGACATGGAGAAGGTCACCGACGGCCGCAACGACCCGGCCCTGACCGAGGTCCTCGCCGCCGAGGCCGCGCCCGGGCTGCGCTGGCTGCACTCCCTCGGGCTGAAGTACCGGCTCATGTACGAGCGGCAGGCCTACGAGCGGCCCGACGGCAGCTACCTGTTCTGGGGCGGGCTGCACGTGGGCAACGTGGGCGGCGGCGAGGGCCTCATGCAGGACCACCTCGCGGTCGCGCAGCGGCTCGGCACCGAGGTCCGGTTCGGGCAGGACGTGGTGGGGCTCGTGAGCGAGGGCGGGGCCGTGGTGGGCGTGACCGTCCGCCGGGCCGACGGCACCGAGGAGGAGCTGCGCGCCGACTCGGTGGTCCTGGCCGCGGGCGGCTTCGAGGCCAGCCGGGAGCTGCGCGCCGAGCACCTCGGCCCCGGCTGGGAGAACGCGAAGGTGCGCGGCACCCCGTTCAACACCGGCCAGATGCTCACCGCCGCCCTCGCCCTCGGCGCGGGCCGGGCGGGGGACTGGGGCACGTGCCACTCCACCCAGTGGGACGCGTTCACGCCCGACAACGAGTCCAACCGCGAGCTGACCAACCGGCTCACGCGCCAGAGCTACCCGCTGGGGATCATCGTCAACGCCCGGGGCGAGCGGTTCGTGGACGAGGGGGAGGACTTCCGCAACTACACCTACGCGAAGCTCGGCCGGGCGGTGCTCGAGCAGCCCGGATCGGTCGCGTACCAGATCTTCGACGCCACCCTGCGGCCCATGCTGCGCGCCGAGGAGTACGACATGCCCGGCGTCTCCGTCGAGACCGCCCCCACCCTCGAGGCGCTCGCGGAGAAGATCGGCGTGGACCCGGAGGTGCTGGCCAAGACGGTCAACGACTACAACACCTCGATCGACCTCGCCGTCCCGTTCGACCCCAACGTCAAGGACGGCCGCCTGGCCCGGACCACCCCGGCCAAGAGCAACTGGGCCACGCCGCTGACCGCGGGCCCGTTCTACGCCTACCCGGTCACGTGCGGCATCACGTTCACGTTCGGCGGGCTGAAGTCGGACACCCACGGCCGGGTCCTGGACACGGCCGGCAAGCCGATCGAGGGCCTGTACGTGTGCGGGGAGATGCTCGGCGGGCTGTTCGCGGGCAACTACCCGGGCGGGTCCGGCCTCGCGGCCGGGGTCGTGTTCGGGCGGCGGGCTGGCTCGCTCGCCTGACGGCTCGCGTCACGCTGTGGGGAGCGGACGACGGCGGACGCGCACCCGCCGTCGTCCGCTGGCGTTTGCTGGTGACGCATCTCGGCCCCCGGTGGCCCCATCTGATGCCGGTGGACCAGGATCTGTCAGGCAGGGGTGCCAGGCAAGGTCCAGTCGAAGTCTCGGGGGCGCAGTTCCTGGTCATGCGGGTCGAAATCGATGATGTCGAATCTGCCCGCTTCTAGGTCCACCTTCCCATCCACCATGCGCATTCCCGACCACACGCCGATCCTGCACCGCCCTGGATGCTGGCGGGCGTGATCAACTTCGTTGCGCGTGACGATCACCGAAGTGCCTCTGCTCTGCGTGCCTTTCGCCTCGAGGAAGATCTTCTCCGTTCCCCTCATAGCGACGGCATCATAGGGACGGTTCTGCCGAGTGTCGGTGACGGTCCACCCTTCGTCACGGTAGTAGTTCATCAGGCGGTCTTGGGCGGCATCCTCGATCTCTCTGCGGACTGCTGCGTCCATTTGGAGTCCTTGGCCTCGCGTGCCGGGTTCATCCAGGGCCTCCGAGAAGCCGGAGGTTGCTGGGTCTGCCGGCTCGGGGATCTCGGGGTCGGGCTCGTAGGTGAACCCCCTGGCCGGTTCGACAGGGCTCCCGATCAAGGCTTCATGGATGGGGTGTCCGGGCGGTAGCGGGTGGCCGAGAAGGGCCTTCTTTCGCTGTCCTTTTGCGTTGGCCGGGAGGACCTCATAGTTGGGGCGGTGCAGTTCTGCGACCAAGATGATGCGGCCTTGGTAGCTCAAGGTCGCCCAGCTTTCGGCTGAGACGCGCTCCTCGTTCACATTCCAGTCGCCGCGATTGTTCTCCCAGAGCTCTTGCGGTGTTGCGTCAGGATCGTAGCCATACCAGTCACGCCCGAGCGGGTCATCGCTGTCGGCAGTCTGCCGTTCGATGATCCTGATGTTGAAGACCATGCCTCGAGTATCGCGGACTGGCTCCATCCTCCGGTGCAGGGTGCCTGCCCGGTTGACCTGTAACAGGGAGCGCCGGCGAGGGCCACACCGGCATCGTCCACTGATGACGCGCCGCACGGTGGGGCCCTCGGCGCCATGTGCCATTTCACGTTGTAGCCCTCATCCCATAGACCGCCGCCGCCCGTGGTGGGTTCCCTACAAAACGGTCGCTTGCGGCGCTGCATAGCCTTCTTCCAGCAGCCTTCCCGGACCTTCTGGAGGAACCATGAGCAACCCCGCCACGCCCGCTCCCGCGCCCCACCGCTCGGCCGAGGCCTGCCCCCGCAGGACCCGCCGGATGTGGGACTCGCAGTCGCTGGCCCTCGTCTCCGTGTTCGCCGCGCTCATCGCGGCCTCGGCCATCGTCCCGGGCATCCCGGTGGGCGGCTTCGGGGTGCCGATCACGCTGCAGACGTTCGCGATCATGCTCACCGGTCTCGTCCTCGGCGGGGCCCGCGGCGCCGCCGCGGTGGGGCTCTACCTCGTCGTCGCGTTCGCGGGGCTGCCGATCTTCTCGGGCGGCCGGGCTGGGCTGCAGGTCATGGCCGGCGGCTCCGCCGGGTACATCGTGGGGTTCGTCCTCGCCGCCTTCCTCGTGGGTGTCGCCGCCGAGCAGATCATCCGGCGCGTCTCGGCCAAGCGCCGGGCGCTGTGGTTCTTCCTCGCCGCGGCCGTGGTCACCGTGGTCGCCTCGCACCTGCCCGGCGTGCTCGGCATGATGCTCAACCTCAAGCTCTCCTGGCAGGCGGCCTTCGCCGCCGACCTCGTCTTCTACCCGGGCGACCTCCTCAAGGACGCTGTCGCCGCCGTCGCCGCGGTGGCCGTGCACCGGGCGTTCCCGGACGTGCTCGTCCGCCGCGTGAAGTGAGGCGAGTGAAGTGAGCGGGGGAGCGCACGCCGTGCGGGTCTTCGGCGCGACCGTGGACGACGAGACCCGCTGCGTCCACTACCGCACCGAGGTGGACGTGGTCGCCATGAAGTTTGCCTGCTGCGGGCGGTACTACCCCTGCCACCTCTGCCACGCCGAGGACGCGGACCACGAGGGCCGGACGTGGCCGCCGGACCAGTGGGCGGAGCCGGCGGTGCTGTGCGGGGTGTGCAAGAGGGAGATCGCCATCGAGGACTACCTGGCGACGACCTCGTGCCCGAGCTGCGGCGCCCTGTTCAACGAACGCTGCGCCGCGCACCGGCACTTCTACTTTGGCTGACGCGACGCGGACGACGGCGGGTGCGCGCCCGCCGTCGTCCGCGCGCGCCACTTCTGTCGGTGCGGCGTGCTCTGATGAGCCCATGACGACAAGTTCAAGCTGTGTCCCCGGTGCTGCTGTCGCAGGTGGCCAACCGCCCTTCGTCCGGGAGTCACCCGGATGATCGGCGGTCCTACCGTGAAAGGACACCAGCATGAACAGCGTGTGGCACATCTCGGCGGACATCCGCCTCCTCCCCGTTCCTGGCGATCCCTCGCCGAGCCCGGTGGAGAGGGTCATGGCCGTCATGGGGCCGCTGACGGAGGCTGGGGCTGAGACGTTCAGCTTCTCGCCTGACTCCGAGATGCCCGAGATCGGTGTCGGCTTCAGCCTGGATGCCGAGGCCTTTGAGGACGCGTGGAGCTTCGCTCCCTGGGTGGTCGAGCTCCTCGGCGACCTCGCCGGTCCGGCGGAGGTCATTGGCCTGCGCGTCTGTGACGATGCACGGTGGCGCAGCGAGACCGATGGCACCGCCGGGAAGCTTGGCCTGCTGAACCGCATCTGGCCGCCGACGAGGTGGTTCAGGGGCGCGTAGACGGAGCGTGCCTGGATCGTCTTCGTGACCGCGTGATGAATGGTGGTTCCCCGCTGAAGGGCGGGGAACCACCACTCATCTCAGCCTCGATGTCGTCGAGACGACCGGCGAATGCGATCGTCGGCCAAGTCTTCATTGTCAGTGTCAACTGCGCCGGGCCCACCGGCAAAGGCCGCAGCACGTGGCCGATCCTGAAGGCACCGTCCTAGGGGAAGTTCCGGGGTAGCCCCCGCGCTTATGGCCGTAGATCTGGACCTAGCCGCCGTCGCCCGCGTCTTCCGAACCCAGGGCACTGCTGGGGTCAACCGCATATGATCCCAGTTCCGGCCCGGCGAGCAGCCCATCGCGCTTCATCCGTGATAAAGCCGAGCCTCTCCTTGAGTAGGCCTCTCCCGAGGCGTCTGTGGCGTGGCAATTTTACATGTCAAAGACGAATATGATCTCCTGTCTCCGGATGCATTCCCACAAGCCCCCAGTGGCCTTCTGAAGTGAATGCGGAAAGTTCGATCGCAGGGGGCAGTATGAAAAACGTTCTGGTAGCAGTCGCGCTGAGCGCCTTGGCTTTGACGGGATGCTCGGCACACCCGACCGCTTCGGTCGCGAACGCGGCATCCCCGACTCCTAGCGCGACTGCAACGGCGACATGTCCCTCTCCGATGCCGACCACCACGGTCACGGTCAAGGCGACGCCCGCACCGACCGACTCCTCTGTCGCGCCTTCGACGCCTTCGGCTCAGGCCGAGGATCCATTGGGTTGCCCGACCTCAACCGCAACAGTGCTGGCAGCGCTATATGCGGACGGCGACACCTGCACCAATGTGGGGGAGCGCTACACACTGGCGGGCGCCGACTTGGCCTGCACCAAGGACCGCGACGGTTCGATCGTGTGGATGACCAAGTCCAAGGCCGACAAGCTCGCTGCCGATCTCGCCGCGGAGAAGGCCGCGGCTGATGCCAAGGCTGCCGCCGATGCGAAGGCCGCTGCGGACGCCAAGGCTGCCGCCGATGCCAAAGCCGCTGCTGATGCCAAAGCCGCTGCTGATGCGCAGGCCGCAGCTGACGCGCAGACGGCCGCCCAGCAGGCAGCTCAGCAGCAGCAGGCATCGTCGGTGTACTACGCGAACTGCACCGCCGCCCGCGCCGCTGGCGCGGCCCCGCTGTACGCGGGCCAGCCCGGCTACCGGATCGGCCTCGACCGTGACCGCGACGGGGTCGCCTGCGAGCGCTAGACCTCGCGGGGCCTCAGGACCGCCGATCACAACGCCGACGCCGATGAGCGCCCCACGGGGCGGTCAGCCGGCGCGCTTCCAGGCCCGCTCGGCATTGCGCTTGAGAATCGCGAGCATCCGGGACTGCATGACCCACACGACCGAGGGGAAGATCCATAGCGAGAGCAGCCAGGCGACCGCTCGCGGTCTGAAGGTCTCGTAGCCGCCGATCACGAGGCGCGTCCTGCCGCCGGGCAGCTCCTTGAGTTGGAAGCCCCAGAGGCCTTCTGTGTAGGCAGAGGGGCGAGGCTGCGCGGGGTCGAGGGGCCTTCCCACGAGGTCGCTGAGCCCGTGGAGCCCGAGGAAGCGGTTCGGCTCGAGGGCGGCGACGGTCCAGGCGTCAACGGCTCCGTAGCGCTTGGTCCAGTACTTCACGGTGTCGCCGAGCTTGAGGTCCTGCCATTCAGGATGGATCCGGCTGGCGCTCGGCCGGCCGCCGTTGTCGAGGCGGTCCCACGAGTACCAGCCGCCGCGGTCCCCACCGAGCTGGACGAGCCAGGGCCAGACAGCCTCAGGCGGCGCATCGATCGTCACGGCCATCGTCGCGCCGCGTTCACCGTCGGGGACGATGTCCGCGCCGGGGTAGGGGCCCGCGACCTCGTCGCGCGTCGCGCCCCAGTGCCGGAACACGGGGCGGAGGGCTGCGATGCCGGCGATCGCCCCCCCAGTGGACGCGCCGAAGGCGGCGAGCACCTTCTTCATGCATCCAGCGTCCCGAGCGCCTCGCCGGTCCCGCAAGGGGACAACGTCACCGCAGTGCGCGGCGACCGTCGCCTCGAGGTGCAGCTGCCTCCAACGTGCGTGCCGCGCTTCGGTTGCTGTGCCTGGCGCGGGGGCGGCCGGGGGGGGGGGCCCCCCCCCCCCCCCCCCCCCCCCGCGGGGGGGGGGGGGGGGGGGGGGGGGGGGCGCAGGCGCCCACCCCCCCCCACCGGGCCGGGCCCCCA
>NZ_JAUSRH010000010.1 GCF_030811715.1 Sinomonas atrocyanea
TACTATCCCCCCCACACCCCGCCCCCCCCGGGGGGGCGGCGCGCGCGCCTGGGCCCCCCCCCCCGGGGGGGGGGGCGGGGGGGGGCGGGGGGGGGCCCCCCCCCCCCCCCCGCCGCCCCCCCCTCCCCAGGGCCGGCTCAGCCGCGCCGGAGGATCTCCGTGAGTGCCACGACGTCGCGCCTCGTGCGGCGCCGGCCCACGAGGAGCGGCACGCAGACCGCGGCGGCGATCCCCACCGCCATCGGAAGCACCCACGGCATCCAGGTCAGGCCCGCGATGTAGCCCGTGCCCGCGAAGACGAGGACGATCCACACCAGGCACGCCGACGCCACGGCGGCACCCACCGGGAACATGATCCCGTAGGCGTCATGGTGGTGGTCGGCGGCCCAGGCGATGAAGCCCGCGGCAGCCACCACGAGGATCACGATGACGAGCGACCAGACCGTCTCCACGGTGTCAGAGGGCGCCGAAGCCCACGCGGCGCGGCTCCTGCGCGCCCAGTTCCACATAGCCGATCACGGCGGACGGCACGATCACCTGGCGGCCCTTCTCATCCTCGAGGCGCAGCTGCTTGCCGTCGGCGAGCGCCTCGGCGACGAGCTTCGCGACCTCGTCCGCGTCCTTATTCGACTCGAGGATGATCTCGCGGCCGATGTTCTGGATGCCGATCTTGATTTCCACGTGACTCCTTGTGTCGGTGAAGGCTGGAACGGAACCGAGCCTGCGCGCGGCGCTGCGACGGTTCCCTATGAGTACCTTAGGCCTCTTTGGGGAAGCGCGAGATCCCCTTCCACGCGAGCCGCGACACGAGGTCCGCGGCCACGTCGATGTCGAGGGAGGACGACTTCTCGAGCCAGTACCTCGCGCTCACCTGGGCCAGGCCCGCGAGGCCGCGGCCGAGGAGCTGGGCCTCGAGCAGGGGAAGCTTGGTGTCCGAGGCAATGACCTCGGCGATCGCCTCCGAGAATCCCCGGTTGAACGTCTCCAGGCGCGCTGCAACGTCCGGGTCGTTGACGAGGTCCGACTGGAAGACGAGGCGGTGCGCCTGGTCGTCCGCGGCGATGAAGTCGAAGTAGGCCCGGATCACTGCGTTGACGCGCTCGCGGTTGTCCGTGGTGGAATCCAGCGCGCCCCGCATGAGCTCGGTGAGCGTGCCGAGGTGGCTGTCCAGGAGCGCAATGTACAGGTCGCGCTTCGACGGGAAGTGCTGGTACAGGACGGGCTTGCTGACCTGGGCGGTCTCTGCGATCTCGTCCATGGCGGCGCCGTGGTAGCCGTTGGCCGCGAAGACCTCGAGGGCGGCTGCCAAGAGCTGGGCACGCCGCTCGTCGCGTGGCATTCGGGGCGAGCGCGGGGTCGTGGCTCGCGGTTCGGTACTCACTGAAGCTGCCTTTCCGGGGGTCCGGGCCTGTGGAGCGTGGCCCAAACGGTAGTCCCACTCTACCCGGCGGTCATGACCCCACGCCGAATCGGCGAGCGTTCCACCGCTCGGGCACCGCTGGGTGCACGCCCACGGTCGGGCCTAGATTGGAGGCATGGCCACCTCGCAGTCACCGATACTTCCGCCGCTCGTCGAGCCGGCCGCGGAGCTCACCCCCGAGGAAGTGCAGCGCTACTCGCGCCACGTCATCATCCCGGAAATCGGCGACGTCGGGCAGCGCAGGCTCAAGAATGCCAAGGTCCTCGTGATGGGGGCCGGGGGACTGGGCTCGCCCGCCCTCCTCTACCTCGCGGCCGCGGGGGTCGGGACCCTCGGGATTGTCGACGACGACACCGTCGAGCTGTCCAACCTGCAGCGCCAGGTCATCCACGGCGTTTCCGGCGTGGGCCGCCCGAAGGCCGAATCGGCGCGGGACGCGATCCTCGAGCTCAACCCGCACGTGGACGTGCGCCTCCACGAGGTCCACCTCGACTCGTCCAACGCCCTCGAGGTGTTCGCCGACTACGACCTCATCCTCGACGGCACCGACAACTTCGCAACACGCTACCTCGTGAACGATGCCGCCGCGATCCTCGGCAAGCCCTACGTGTGGGGCTCGATCTTCCGCTTCGACGGGCAGGTGAGCGTGTTCTGGGCCGAGCACGGGCCCACCTACCGCGATGTCTTCCCCGAGCCGCCGCCGGCCGGCTCCGTGCCCTCCTGCGGCGAGGGCGGCGTGTTCGGCATGCTGTGCGCCGCGATCGGCGCCTCGATGGTCACCGAAGCGGTCAAGCTCATCACCGGCGTCGGCACGACGCTCCTCGGCCGTGTCCAGCTCTACGACGCGCTCACGGCGACGTGGCGGGAGATCCGCGTCGCGAAGGACCCCGACGCCGCCCCGGTCACCGAGCTGGTGGACTACGAGGCGTTCTGCGGGGTCGCGCCCGCCGCCGATCCCGGAACCGAGCGCACCGTGACCGCCGGGCAGCTCGCCACCATGCTGGCCGCGCGCGAGGCCGGGCTGAGGGACTTCGAGCTCATCGACGTCCGCGAGCCGGGCGAGGCGTCCATCGTCTCCATCCCCGGCGCCAGGCTCATCCCGCAGGGGCGCCTTCTCTCCGGCGAGGCCTGGGGCGAGCTTCCGCGGGACCGCGAGGTCGTCTTCCACTGCAAGGGCGGGGTGCGGTCTGCGAGCGTGCTCGCGGCCGCCGTGGACGCGGGCTTCTCCAAGGTCCGACACCTCGATGGGGGAGTGCTCGCCTGGGTCCGGGAGATCGAGCCCGAGAAGCCGGTCTACTGAGGGTGGGCGCCGGTCGAGGGGGACCGCCAGGCCGGGCTCAGACGGCGCGGGAGTGGTCCACCGGGCAGTCTGCGTCGGCGGTCGCGCCGGCCTCGGTCCGGCCGGCGCCGTTGGCAGGGGCGACCATGCCGGGGATCGCCACGCTGATGCCGTAGAGCGCCTCGAGCGCCGCGAGGTACTCGCTCTCGCGGCCCTCCGCCGCGAGCTGCTTGGCCCGGACGGTCGGGGTGTGGAGGAGCTGCTTGACCATGCGGCGCATGGCGAACTCCACTTCCTCGGCGGCGGCCGTGCAGCCGTGGCGGGCGCGGACCTTCTCGATCTCGGCATCGAGCACCGCCATCGTGTGGCGCCGGAGGGCCACGATCGCGGCGTCGGCCTGGCGGGCCTGGCGTTCGGCCTCGAAGTCGGAGGCCGCGGCGGAGACGATGGCGCTGGCCTGGGCCAGGGACTCGGCCTGCTCTTCGGGCGCCGCGAGTCGCACGGATTCGAGCGTGATCAGCTCCACACCCTCGAGCGTGCCCACGCCCGGGTCGAAGTCGTGGGTGAGGGCGAGGTCGATCACGATGAGCTGCTGCGGCGAGTCGTCGCGGATCGCTGCGAGCTCGACGGCCTCCATGGGGTTGTCCGAGCCGCTGCAGCCGATGAGCACATCCGCCTCCGCGATGGCCTGCGGCAGCCCGCTCACGCTCACGGCGACGCCGCCGCGGGCGGCCGCGAACTCGCGGGCGCGGCCCGACGAGGAGTAGACGGAGACCTGGGCGACGCCGCGTTCCTTCAGCAGGGCCATCGTGGCCCCGGCATAGGCGCCGGTGCCGAAGAGCACTGCCTTCTTGCCGTCCCAGGCGCGCTCCTCGGCCAGGTCCTCGGCCAGATCGAGCGCGACGGAGACGATGGACAGGCCGCGGCTGCCGAGCGCCGTCTGCGTTCCGACCTCCTTGGCCGTCTTGGACGCGTTCTGGAACAGGCGCACGAGTGCGGGGCTTGCCGTCCCCTGCTCCTGGGCGGAGATGAGGGCGCGGCGGACCTGTCCGGCAATCTCGCGCTCGCCGACTACCGCGGAATCGAGCCCAGAGCTGACGGAGAAGAGGTGGCGGGTCACATCACGGCCCTGGGCCAGGGCGAACGCCCGGGACACGCGGTCCTCGGCGATGCCGCTGCGGGCGCTGATCTCCGAGATGATCGCCGAGCGCGCGGCCTCGACGTTCTCGTGGCTCGCCGCCTCGGCGTAGATCTCGTAGCGGTTGCAGGTTGCGAGCACCACGGCGCCCTCAAGGGCGGGGGAGGAGGTCGCGCCTGCGGCCACGGACGTAGCGCCGGTGCTCAATTGGGCAACGGTCTCAAGGTCGGTGTCGGCGTGAGTCGCCGTGAGGGAGAAAACAACCACAGCCCTGCCATCATAGCTTTTCGCTCGGGTGTAGAAAACGTAGCCTGCAGCACACTCCTGTGACACCGTGTCGCCAAGGGGCTTGGAGGCGTTTGAGACAATCGGCGCATGACACTCAGCCCAGACCACCCGCTCAAGGACGGACGGACGGCGCAGTCGCCGCTCATCACGGCATACCGCGGGGGCCGGCCGAGCCGGAAGCCCGTCTGGTTCATGCGCCAGGCCGGCCGCTCACTGCCCGAGTACCGCAAGGCCCGCGAGGGCGTGGGCATGCTCGAGGCCTGCCTGCGGCCCGAGCTCGCCGCAGAGATCACCCTCCAGCCGGTGCGCCGGCACGACGTCGACGCAGGGATCTTCTTCTCGGACATCGTCATCCCCCTCAAGCTCGCGGGCGTCGACGTGGACATCGTGCCCGGGGTGGGGCCCGTCCTCGCGAACCCCGTCCGCACCGAAGCGGACGTCGCTGCGCTCCCGCGCCTCACCGACGCGGCGCTCGAGCCGATCCGCGAGGCCGTCCGCCTCACAGTGGACGAGCTCGGCACCACGCCGCTGATCGGCTTCGCCGGCGCCCCCTTCACCGTTGCGGCGTACATGGTCGAGGGGCGCCCGTCGCGCGACCACCTCGGCCCCCGCACCATGATGCACGGCGATCCGGGCACGTGGGCCGCGCTCATGGCGTGGACCGCAGACGCCTCCGGTCGTTTCCTCCGCGCCCAGATCGAGGCGGGCGCCTCGGCGGGGCAGCTGTTCGACTCCTGGGCCGGCTCGCTCGGGCTCGAGGACTACCGCCGCTTCGTCGCTCCCTACTCGTCCCAGGCCCTCGACCACGTGCGCGACCTCGGCGCGCCGCTCGTGCACTTCGGCACCGGGACATCCGAGCTGCTGGGCGCGATGTACGAGGTGGGCGTCGACGTCGTCGGCGTCGACTACCGCCTGCCGCTGCACGAGGCCAACCGCCGCCTCGGCGGCCGCGTGGTGCTGCAGGGCAACATCGACCCCGCCCTGCTGGCGGCGCCGTGGAACACCCTCGAGGCGCATGTGCGCGAGGTCGTGAAGGGCGGCGCGTCCGCCCCCGGCCACGTGGTCAACCTCGGCCACGGCGTGCCCCCGGAGACGGACCCGGAGGTCCTGACGCGCGTGGTCGAGCTCGTCCACTCGATCACCTACTGATGCCCGGCAGCGTGGCGCCCCGCGTCCTCGTGGCCGGCGGCGGCATCTCCGGGCTCGTCGCGGCCCTCGAGCTCCGGCGCGCGGGCCTCGAGGTGACCGTGCTCGAGGCGAGCGGCCGCTGGGGCGGCTGCATCGGGGAGCATGAGGTCGCGGGCCTGACGCTGGACAGCGGGGCCGAGTCCTTCGCGACTCGCACCGACGCGGTCCGCACCCTCGTCCGGGAGCTGGGGCTCGGCGAGGACATCGTTGCGCCGCACCCGGCCGGGGCCTGGGTCCTGCTGCCCGACGGGCCCCGCGAACTGCCCAAGACCGGCGTCCTTGGCATCCCTGCCAACCCCTGGGACCCCGAGGTCCGCAGGGCCCTGGGCGTGCGCGGCTCCGTGCGCGCCTCGCTGGACCGGTGGCTGCCCGTGCGCGAGCTGAGCCGGCAGGCGAGCGTGGCCGACCTCGTGCGCGCCCGGATGGGCCGGCGCGTCCTCGAGCGCCTCGTCGCGCCCGTTGTCGGGGGCGTCCACTCCGCGGATCCGGCGATGCTCGACGCCGACATGGTCGCCCCGGGCCTTCGCCGCCTCATGGCCGAGAAGGGTTCCCTGGCCGCCGCGGTCGCCGTCCAGCGCGGCGCGTCCCGCGGGCAGAAGGCCGGCTCCGCCGTGGCAGGCATCAGCGGCGGCCTCCACCGGATCGTTCAGGCGCTCGTGCACAGGCTCGAGGCAGACGGCGTCCGCCTCGTGCTGGGCCAGCGCGTGGACCGGCTGGACCGCTCTGCGGGCGACGACGGGGCGCCGCTGTGGCGCGTGGGCGCGGTGGCCCCGGCCGGCGACGGCCCAGAGGACGTGCCGGCACGCCCCGAGGAGCTCTACGAGGCCGAGGCCGTCGTGGTGGCGCTCGGTGGCCCGGCCGCCGTCGAACTCCTCTCCGACGCCGTCCCGGCGCTCGCAGGCCAGGAGCCGGTGCCCGGGCCGGAGGTCAAGCTCGTCACGCTCGTCCTCGACTGCCCGGCGCTCGACGCGCGCCCGCGCGGCACCGGCGTGCTCGTGGCGCCCCAGGTGCCGGGCATCGGTGCCAAGGCCCTGACGCACGCGACGGCCAAGTGGGACTGGCTCGCGGCCCGGGCCGGGGAGGGGACGCACGTGGTCCGGCTCTCCTACGGCCGCGCAGGGGACCCGCCGGCCGGGATCGCCGGGGCGGGGGCCGAGCCCGAGACCGACGACGAACTGTTCGCCGCGGCCGTCCAGGACGCGTCGGCGCTGCTCGGAGTGGGGATCTCCCCGGACGACGTCCTCGGCTGGGACGTGGTGCGCTGGGAGGGCGCGCTCCCGTTCGCCACGGTGGGCCACCGGGACCGGGTGGCCGCCATCCGCGGCCTCGTCGCAGCGCAGCCCGGCCTCGCCGTCGTGGGCGGATGGGCCTCCGGCAACGGCCTCGCCGCCGTGGTCCCCGACGCACGCGCCCAGGCCGTGGCGCTGGCCGCCGCCCTCGGGGGCGCCGAACCGGCGTGAGGCACCCCGAGTGTGACTTTCACCACTTCTACACCCTGTAGAACATTTGAATTCGATTTGGCCCGCCCGAAGGAGCACACTGGTCACCATGAGCCACACATCCGTCGAATCTGTCACCAAAGCCGCGGGCGAGGGTGACGCTGCAGAGCAGCAGTTCTTCACCCTCTGGACCGTGTTCCGCCGCGTCCCGGGCGCTGCCGCCCCCGCCGGAAGCGCCGTGACCGAGTTCGAGTCGCTCGTGGCGCGCCTCGCGTCCGCCGGCGTGACCGTCCGCGGCACCTACGACGTCTCCGCGATGCGCGCCGACGCCGACATCATGGTGTGGCTCCACGGGCCGCAGCCCGAGGCTCTCCAGCAGGGGGTCCGGGACATCCGCCGCAGCGAGCTCTTCGACGGCACCGAGATCGCATGGTCCGCGATGGGCGTGCACCGCGAGGCCGAGTTCGCCAAGGGCCACACCCCCGCGTTCTCCCGCGGCGTCGAGCCGAGCACATGGCTGACCGTGTACCCGTTCGTCCGCTCCTATGAGTGGTACCTGCTTCCCGCGGAGGAGCGCGCCCGCATGCTGCGCGACCACGGCATGCTCGGCCGTGACTTCCCGCAGGTCCTGTCCAACACCGTCTCCGCCTTCGCGCTCGGAGACTGGGAGTGGCTCCTCGCGCTCGAGGCCCCCGAGCTGGTGGACCTCGTCGACATGATGCGCCACCTGCGCTACACCGACGCCCGCAACCACGTCCGCGAGGAGGTCCCGTTCTACACGGGCCGCCGCATCTCCGCGGCCGAGATCGCCGAGGTGCTCGCGTGAGCACGGATCCCACCGGAACGGTGCAGATCATGGTCGACGGCGCCGCCGCGCCTCTCGCTGCCAGCACCGCGGTCAACCCGGTCACGGAGGCCGGGCGTGCCGCGCCGACCGAGTACGACGCCATCCTGCTGGCCTCGTTCGGCGGCCCCGAGGGCCAGGACGACGTCATCCCGTTCCTGCGGAACGTCACCCGCGGCCGGGGCATCCCCGACGAGCGCCTCGAGGAGGTCAGCCACCATTACCGCGCGTTCGGCGGCATCAGCCCGATCAACGCCCAGAACCGCGAGCTCAAGGCGGCGCTCGAGGCCGAGCTCGCCGCCCAGGGCATCGACGTGCCGGTGTACTGGGGCAACCGCAACTGGGACCCCTACATCCCGCAGACGCTCCAGGCGATCTACGACGCCGGGCACCGCAAGGTCCTCATGCTCACCACGAGCGTCTACTCGTGCTACTCGAGCTGCCGGCAGTACCGCGAGGACATCGGCGTGGCGCTGACGGAGACCGGACTCGCGGGCCGCCTCCGGGTGGACAAGATCCGCCAGTACTTCGACCACCCCGGTTTCGTGGCCCCGTTCGTCGAGGGCGCCGCGGCGGGGCTCAAGCAGGTGCGCGAGGCCCTCGGAGCCGCCGACGGCTCGCGCGATGCCGAGATCCGCGTCCTGTTCTCCACGCACTCCATCCCGACCCGCGACGCGGAGGCCGCCGGCCGGTCCGAAGGCGAGCCGCGCACGTTCGAGGGCGGCTCGGCGTACGTGGCACAGCACCTCGCCAATGCCCGCGCGGTCATGGCCGCAGTCGGCGCGCCCGAGGTGAAGTGGGACCTCGTGTACCAGTCCCGCTCCGGCGCGCCGCACATCCCGTGGCTCGAGCCGGACATCAACGACCACATCAACGCCATCGCCGGCGGCGAGGGCGGCGGCGCCGGCGTCAGGGGCATCGTGATCGTCCCGCTCGGGTTCGTGAGCGACCACATGGAGGTCGCGTGGGACCTCGACACCGAGGCCCTCGAGACCTGCACCGAGCTCGGCATCGAGGCCGTCCGCGTTCCGACGCCGGGCGTGCACCGCGACTTCGTGGCGGGGCTCGTGGAGCTCCTCCGCGAGCGGATGGCCCGGGGCACCGTGGCAGACCGCCCGCACGTGAGCGACCTCGGCCCCTGGTACGACGTGTGCCGGCCCGGCTGCTGCGCGAACTTCCGCGCGGACAAGCCGGTCATCGCCGAGGAGGGCGTGCAGCTGGGCACGGCCCACGACCCGCGGCCGGAATCGGCAGCTGTCCAGCCGGACGGCGGCGAGGGCTGAGCATGTCAGTCCGCATCGGAACCCGCGGGAGCGCGCTGGCCCTGACCCAGTCGCAGCAGACCGCGGACCTGCTCGCCGCGGTGGGCGGCTTCGAGACCGAGCTCGTGCGCATCCGCACCGAGGGGGACGTCAAGACCGGCTCGCTCGCCTCCCTCGGCGGCACCGGCGTGTTCGTGGCGGCCCTGCGCGAGGCGCTCCTGGCCGACCGCTGCGACGTCGCGATCCACTCGCTCAAGGACCTCCCGACCACGGGCGAGCCCGGGCTCTCCGTGGCGGCGATCCCCGTCCGCGCCGATGCGCGCGACGTCCTGTGCGCGCGCGACGGCCTCACCCTCGACAGGCTTCCCGCCGGGGCCAAGGTGGGCACCGGGTCCCCGCGGCGTGCCGCCCAGCTGCGCGCGCTGCGCCCGGACCTCGAGGTCCTCGACATCCGCGGCAACGTCGACACCCGGCTCGGCCGCGTCCCGGGCCTGGCCGGGAACGCTCCCGAAGCGCCGGGTGACCTCGACGCCGTCGTCCTCGCCGCGGCCGGCCTCGCCCGCCTCGGCCGCACCGAGGTGGTGGCGGAGTACTTCGAGCCCGAGACGATGCTGCCCGCGCCCGGACAGGGCGCCCTCGCGGTGGAGTGCCGGCTCGAGGACGCGCCCGAGCGTCCCGCACACGGCGGCGCCGCCACCGCGGAGGGAGTGCTCGCCCACGCCCTCGCCGCGATCGACGACGCCGACACCCGCCTCGCGGTGACCGCCGAGCGTGCGCTCCTGGCCCGCCTCGAGGCCGGATGCGCCGCACCCGTCGGCGCGTTCGCGCGGCGCAAGGGCAGCATGCTGCACCTCGACGCGATCGTCTGCGCGGTGGACGGCACGAAGTCCCTGCGGCTCGCCCGAGCCACGGACGGCCTCACCGAGGTCGGCGCGACGCTGCTCGGCGTGGAGCTCGCGGAACAGCTGCTCGAGCAGGGCGCGGCGGAGTTTGCGGACCTGGGCGCCTGATGGTGCCAGGGGGAGCGGGCGCGCCGGCGCTCGCGGGGCGTCGGGTGCTGCTGACCCGCAGCCCCGACCGGGCCGGGGCGATGGCGCGGGCGCTCGCCCGGGCCGGCGCCGAGCCGCTCCTGCTCCCCGTCATCGACTTCGAGCGCGCCGAGGACCCTGCAGCCCTCGCCTCGGCCCTCGACCGGCTCGCGGCCGGAGACTACGCCTGGCTCGTTGTCTCGAGCATCACCACGGTGCGGGCGCTCAAGGAGGCCGCAGCCGCACGTGGCACCACGCTCGCCGAGCTCGTCCCCGAGGGCGTGCAGGTCGCGACGATCGGGCCCAGCTCGCGCCGGGTCCTCGAGGCCGAGGGGCTCCGGGTGGACCTCGCGCCCACCGGCAGGCAGTCCGCCGAGGGGCTCGTGGAGCTGTGGTCCTGGCTCGACGACGGCGCGGCCGGGGCCGATGGCGCGGGCATCGCCCGGGTCCTCATCCCGCAGAGCAACCTCGCCGCGCCCACGCTCGCCGAGGGCCTCGTGGCCAAGGGCTGGGCGGTGGAGACCGTCACCGCCTACCGGACCGTGGACTACCCTGCCGACCCCGACCGGCGCCTCACCGCGGCGCTGGCGGCCGCGGCGGTCGAGGGCGGCCAGGACGCCCAGGAGGCGCCCGGCGTCGTCCTCACCCCCCACGAAGCCAACGGCGAGCTCGCCGCGGGCCGGATCGACGCCGTCGTCGCCGCCTCGCCGAGCGCCGCCAGGAGGATCCACGAGACGCTGCGCCCGCTCGATGCGGTCCAGCTCATCGCGATCGGCGAGCCGACCGCCGCAGAACTCCGCGCCCTCGGCCTCGCCGTCGGCGCGACCGCCGCGACGCCGACCCCGGAGGGGATCACGGAGGCCGTGGCGCGCTCGCTGTACCGCTGACCCCACGAAGGAGACACCATGGGCTTCCCGACCCACCGCCCGCGCCGACTGCGCCAGACCCCGGCGCTGCGCCGCCTCGTCGCGGAGACGCGCCTGCACCCCGCCGAGCTCATCCTCCCGGCGTTCGTCCGCGAGGGCCTGTCCGAGCCGTCCCCGATCCAGGCCATGCCCGGCGTCGTCCAGCACACCATGGATTCCCTCCGCCGCGCCGCCGCCGAGGCCGCCGAGCTCGGCCTCGGCGGCATCATGCTCTTCGGTGTGCCCGAGGAGCGCGACGCCGAGGGGTCCGCGTCCCTCGACCCCGAGGGCGTGCTCAACGCCGGGATCCGCGCCGTCCGCGAGGAGGTGGGAGACTCGCTCGTGGTGATGAGCGACGTCTGCCTCGACGAGTTCACCGACCACGGCCACTGCGGCGTCCTCGACGCCGAAGGCCGCGTGGACAACGACGCGACGCTCGAGATCTACGGCCGCATGGCCGTGGCCCAGGCAGAGGCCGGCGCGCACGTGCTCGGCCCCTCCGGCATGATGGACGGCCAGGTCGGCGTGATCCGCCAGGCGCTCGACGCCGCGGGCCGGCAGGACGTGGCGATCCTCGCCTACGCCGCCAAGTACGCCTCCCCGTTCTACGGGCCCTTCCGCGAGGCCGTGGACTCCCAGCTCAAGGGCGACCGCCGCACCTACCAGATGGACGCCGCGAACCGCCGCGAGGCACTCGTCGAGGTCGAGCTGGACCTCGAGGAGGGCGCGGACATGCTCATGGTCAAGCCGGCGATGAGCTACCTCGACATCCTCGCCGACGTCGCCGCCATGAGCCCGGTGCCCGTCGCCGCCTACCAGATCTCGGGGGAGTACTCGATGATCGAGGCGGCCGCCGCGAACGGCTGGATCGACCGGCGCGCCTCGATCCTCGAGTCCGTCCTCGGCATCCGCCGCGCCGGGGCGAACATGGTGCTCACCTACTGGGCCCCCGAGATCGCCGGCTGGCTCAAGGAGTCCTAGGCCGGGAATGGACAGGGGCCCGCAGCGGTTTGAATGCATATGCATGGAACCAGTGAGAAGCCTCCCGTCCTCCTCGGCCTGAACACCTTCGGCGACGTCGGCCTCGGGCCCGACGGTGCCCCTAAGCCCGAGGCCCAGGTGATCCGGGAGGTCGTCGAGGAGGGCGTGCTCGCCGACCAGGTCGGACTGCACTCCTTCGACGTCGGCGAGCACCACCGCAGGGACTTCGCCGTCTCCGCGCCCGAGGTGGTCCTCTCCGCGATCGCGGCGAAGACCGAGCGGGTGCGCCTCGGCTCCGCGGTCACCGTGCTCTCCTCCGACGACCCGGTCCGCGTCTTCCAGCGTTTCGCGACGCTCGACGCCGTCTCCTCCGGCCGCGCCGAGGTCATCCTCGGGCGCGGCTCCTTCATCGAGTCCTTCCCCCTCTTCGGGTTCGACCTCGAGGACTACGAGACGCTGTTCGAAGAGAAGCTCGAGCTCTTCGACCGCGTCCGCTCGCAGAAGCCCGTCCACTGGGAGGGCCGGCACCGCGGCCCCATCAGTGGGCTCACGGCGTACCCGCACCTCGAGCAGGGCCTCCTGCCCGTGTGGGTCGGCGTGGGCGGGACCCCGCAGTCCGTGGTGCGCGCCGCTCACTACGGCTACCCCGTGAGCTTTGCGATCATCGGCGGCGAGCCGGCCCGGTTCGCGCCCTACGTGGAGCTCTACAAGCGCTCCCTCGAGAAGTTCGGCAAGCCGTACACCATGCTCGCCACGCACTCGCCGGGCCACATCGCGGACACCGACGAGCAGGCCCGCGAGGAGCTCTTCCCGCACTGGCTCGCGATGCGCAACCGGCTCGGCGAGGAGCGCGGCTGGGGCCCCGGCAGCCGCACCGAGTTCAACGCCCAGGCCTCCCGGCCCGGCGCCCTCTACGTCGGCTCGCCCGAGACCGTGGCACGCAAGATCGCCGACACCCACCGCGCCCTCGGCACCGAGCGGTTCGACCTCAAGTACTCCAACGGCACCCTGCCGCACGGCGCCATGATGAAGAGCATTGAGCTCTACGGCACGAAGGTCGCCCCGCTCGTGGCCGACATGCTGGCCTAGGTGCCGCACACCACCGCGGCGAGCGGCCGGCGTCGGGCGGGCCGGGGAGCCGCGGATGGAAGAATAGGGGCATGACCACCTCCGAGGACCTCTTCGCCCGTGCCCGCTCGCTCATGCCGGGAGGGGTGAACTCGCCCGTGCGCGCGTTCGGCTCCGTGGGCGGCACGCCCCGGTTCCTCGTCTCCGCCAAGGGTGCGTACGTGCACGACGCCGAGGGCCGCGACTATGTGGACCTCGTGTGCTCGTGGGGCCCTGCTCTCCTCGGCCACGCCGTGCCCGAGGTCCTCGAGGCGGTGCACGCCGCCGTCGACCGCGGGCTGTCCTTCGGCGCCTCGACGCCGGACGAGGCCGCGCTGGCCGAGCTCGTGATCGGGCGCGTCCCGGCGGTCGAGCGCCTGCGCATGGTCTCCACCGGCACCGAGGCGACGATGACGGCGATCCGCCTCGCCCGGGGCTTCACCCACCGCGACCTCATCGTGAAGTTCGCCGGCTGCTACCACGGCCACGTCGACTCCCTGCTGGCTGCGGCAGGTTCGGGACTGGCGACGCTCGCCCTGCCCGGCTCCGCCGGCGTCACCGCCGCGACCGCGGCCGAGACGCTCGTCCTGCCGTACAACGACCTCGCCGCCGTCGAGGCCGCGTTCGCCGAGCACGGGCCCCGGATCGCCGCCGTCATCACCGAGTCGGCGCCCGCCAACATGGGCGTCGTGACGCCGGGGGAGGGCTTCAACGAGGGCCTGCGCCGCATCACCGCCGAGCACGGCGCCCTGCTCATCGTGGACGAGGTGCTCACGGGCTTCCGCGTCGGGCCTGCAGGCTACTGGGGCCTCACCGGGCAGCGCGAGGGCTGGGCGCCGGACCTCTTCACCTTCGGGAAGGTGATCGGCGGCGGCATGCCCGTCGCAGCCCTCGGCGGCCGCGCGGAGATCATGGAGTACCTCGCCCCGCTCGGGCCGGTCTACCAGGCCGGTACCCTGTCCGGGAACCCCGTGGCGATGGCCGCGGGCGTCGCCACCCTCTCCCTGGCCACCGACGCCGTCTACGCCCACGTCGACGCCTGCTCGGCCGAGCTGTCCGCGGCCGTCTCCTCGGCGCTGTCCGCCGAGGGCGTGGACCACTCGATCCAGCGGGCCGGCAGCCTGTTCTCGGTCGCGTTCGGGACGTCCGAGCGGGGCGTGCACAACTACACCGACGCGCAGACGCAGGAGGCCTTCCGCTACGGGCCGTTCTTCCACTCCATGCTGGACTCCGGGGTGTACCTGCCGCCGAGCGTCTTCGAGGCGTGGTTCCTCTCCGCCGCCCACGACGACGCCGCGATGAACCGCATCTACGATGCCCTCCCGGCCGCGGCCAGAGCGGCGGCGTCCGCGCTCCCCGGCGCGTAGGGGGTCAGCGGCCGCCCGGCCGCTAGGCGAGCGCGGGGCCCAGGAGCGCCGCGGCCTGCTCCGCCAGCAGGATGCCGCCGATGCCCAGCATGAGCACCCCGCTGACGAGCGTCACTGCCTGGGCGCGGCGCGGCTTGGCGGCGAGGAGCCGCCGTGCCGCCACGGCGACGAGGCTGTAGACCACCACGGTGAACGCGAGGTGGGTCAGCCCCATCGCCGTGGTCTGCGCGACCACCGGCAGGGCCGAATCCGTCCGGACGAACTGCGGCATGATCGCCGCGAACAGCAGCAGCGCCTTGGGGTTGATCCCGCTGGTCCCCAGTCCCTTGAGGAAGTCGAGCGCGGGCCGCCCCGGCTGCACGGCCTCCTCGAGCCGCTCCCCGGATGGCAGGACGGTCCCGGCCGCCGCGGTGAAGCCGGCGCGGCGCCACCCGCGCGCAGTCGCCGCCCCGAGCCAGAGCAGGTACACGGCGCCCGCCGCGGAAAGCCACGCCACGAGGTCGGGCCGCGCGGCGAGCAGCACGCCGAGGCCGGTCGCGACGAGGGCCGTGTGCACGACGTAGCCCGCGCAGAGCCCTGCCACCGAGGGCACCGCCGACCGTGCCCGCAGGCCGGCCGCGATCGTGTAGGCCCAGTCGGCGCCGGGCGTGAGGGCCAACGTGAGGGAGATGCCGGCGAAGCCGAGGAGCGGGCTCATGTCCATGCCGCAAGACTACGGAGATCGCCGCGCGAAGTGCTCACCGCTTTGTCGCCTCGGAGGCGCGGTCCGGGATAGATTCTGATGGTGATCGACGCACTCGACAGAAGTATTTTGCGCACCCTCCAGCGCGATGGTCGCATGACGGCCACCGCGCTCGCCGCCGAGGTCGGCCTGACCGTCGCCCCGTGCCACCGGCGGCTGAAGGACCTCGAGCAGTCGGGCGTCATCCGCGGCTACCGCGCGGAGGTGGACCCGGCCAAGGTCGGGCTCGGATTCGGCGCCATGGTGTTCGTGACGCTGCGCGAGACCTCGAGGGAGGCGATCCGGGCCTTCGAGGACGCCGTCGTCGCCGAGCCGCAGATCATCGAGGGCTACCGCCTCTTCGGCGATCCCGACTTCCTGCTCCGCTGCGTCGCCGAGGACCTCCCCGCCTACCAGCGCCTCTACGACGAGCACCTCGCCGCCCTGCCCGGGGTCGCGAAGCTCACCTCCACCATCGTGATGCGCGACCTCAAGGGCGCCGGGGGACTGCCGCTCTAGGGCTGCCGCCACTGGCTCCTGCTGCCGCCACGGACGACGGCGGGGTCCCCACCCGAGTGGGGACCCCGCCGTCGTGCGTGGTGCTGGAGAGGCCTGCCGTCAGAGCACGTCGCTGAGGAAGCGCTTGAGCCGGTCGGTCTGGGGATCGTCGAAGATCCGCTCCGGTGCGCCGGCTTCGACGGCCACGCCGCCGTCCATGAACATCACCGTGTCCGAGACGTTGCGCGAGAAGCCCATCTCGTGGGTCACGACGACCATGGTCATGCCGCCCTTCGCGAGGTCGGCCATGAGGGCGAGGATGCCCTTGACGAGCTCGGGATCGAGCGCCGAGGTCGCCTCGTCGAAGAACATGACCTCCGGCTTCATCGCGAGCGCGCGGGCGATCGCGACGCGCTGCTGCTGGCCGCCCGAGAGGGTGGCGGGCCGGACGTCGGCCTTGTGCTTGAGGCCGACGAGGTCGAGCTGCGTCAGGGCCTCCTCGCGCGCCTGGTCCTTGGGCAGCCCGCGCAGCTTCCGCAGGGCGAAGGCGACGTTCTCGCCGACGCTCTTGTGGGGGAAGAGGTTGAACTGCTGGAAGACCATGCCGATGCGGCGGCGCAGCTCGTCCGGGTTGTCCTTCAGGACGGACCTGCCGTCCAGCAGGATGTCCCCGGCGTCCGGCTCGATGAGCCGGTTCATGACCCGCAGGAGCGTCGACTTGCCCGACCCCGAGGGGCCGATCACGGATGCGGTCGTGCCTGCCGGAACCTCGAGGTCGATGCCCCGGAGCACCTTGTTGCTGCCGAAGGCGAGGTGGATGCCCTTCGCCTCGAGCGATCCTGAGGAGAACTGGCTCATGCCTGGGCTCCCTTCCCGACGACGGCGGCGGCCTCGTCCGGTTCGGCGCGCTCGGCGCGGCTCTTTGCCCGGCCAGTGCGCAGGCGCGCGTCGATCCAGTTCACGAGGTGCGTGAGCGGGATGGTCATGGCCAGGTAGAAGATCCCGGCGGCGACGTACCCCGAGAGGTTGCCCGTCCGGGCAGCCTCGTCCTGGCCGATCTGGAACAGCTCGCGCTCGGAGGAGAGCAGCCCGAGCGTGAACACGAGCGAGGAGTCCTTGATGAGCGCGATGAACTGGTTCACGAGGGCCGGCAGGACGCGGCGCACGCCCTGCGGGACGACGATGAGGCGCATCGACGGCCCGTAGGCGAAGCCCAGCGCCCGGGCCGCCTCGAGCTGGCCCTTCTCGACGCTCTGGATGCCGGAGCGGAAGATCTCGCCGATGTAGGCCGCCGAGATGAGCGACAGCGCCGCGACGCCCATGGGGTACGGGCTCGTGATGCCGGTGAGTTCCCGGACGATAGGACCGAACCCGAGGCCGATCGCGAGGATGGTGAGGATCGCCGGGAGTCCACGGAACACGTCCGTGTACACCCGGGCGATCCACCGCGCCACAGGATTGCGGGCGATGCCCATCAGGGCAAGCAGCATCCCGAGAACGGTGCCGATGATCCCCGAGGAGAGGGCGAGCACGAGCGTGTTCGGGAGGCCCACCGTGAAGAGGGCGGGCAGGACCTCGCCGATGACCTTCCAGTTGAAGAAGGTGTCGCCGAGATTGGCCAGGTAATCCATGTGGCTCCTGTCTGCGCGCTAGCTCGCGTTACTTGGCCGCGCCGACCTGGACGGCCTTGCTGCCCGGCTTCCAGCCTTCGGGCGTCTGGTCCTTGAGGGTCTTGCGGTCCGGGTACCACTGGGCGGTGAGCTTGGACCACGTGCCGTCCGCGACCACGGCGTCGAGGGCCGAGTTGAGCGCGTCCGTGAGAGGCTTGTTGTCCTTCGCCACGGCGTACGCGGTGAAGTTCTGGGTGTTGACCTTCTTCTGGGCGATCGTGGTGCCGTCTCCGGGCTTGACCTGGCCCTCCGCCTGCTGCGACGGGGCGACCCACGTGTCGACCTGCCCGCTCTTCACGCTCGCGTAGACCGTGTTGTAGTCCGGGAAGCGGACCGGATCGAGCTTGAGCGTGTTGGTGACGAAGTCGTCCTGGACCGTGCCCTGGACGACGCCGATGCGCACGCCCTGCTTGAGGTCGTCGAAGGACTTCACCTTCGCGCCGTTCTTCGTCACGATCGCCATGTAGCCGAAGTCGTACCCGTTCGTGAAGCCGACGGTCCCGCGGCGGGAGTCGGTGGTCGAGATCGAGGACGAGCCCATGTCGAACTGCTTCGTCTTGACCTGCGCCAGGAGGCTCTGGAACTTCGTGGAGACGAACTCGACCTTCAGGCCCAGCTTCGCCGCCATCGCCTTGAGGAGCTCGTTGTCGTAGCCGGTGAAGTTGCCGCTGTTGTCGATGTAGATGTTCGGCGGGGCATCGGAGAGCGTGCCCACCTTGATCGTCCCAGGCGTGATGAGCCCGAGCTTGGTCTTGTCGATCTTGTCCAGCGGCGTCACCGAGGCCGTCGTGTACTTGTCCGTGGACTGCTGGTCGCTGCCCTTGAGGGCGTCCGTCGGCGTACCGGAGGCGGAGCTTCCGCCGCCGCCGCACGCGGCGAGCGAGAGGGCGAGGACGGCCGCGACGGGGGCGGCGGCAAGCCACTTGGGTGCCTTGAGCTTCATGGAGCCTTCGCTTTCTGATGTGAACGCAGGACGCGCAGCATCCACGTGCGGTCGGCACGTCGAGGGCGTCTGGGCTGCATTCCATTATGAACTAAGGGCTCCGGGGCCTCCGCTCCAGAACACATTCCGAAATATTCGCCCGCCGATCGAAGAATGTTCGGCGTGGCGTGGTAGCGGAGCCTGCGAGTGCCACGCGGCAGGCCTTGGTGTGAATTACGGACGGCGGGGCCGGGCCCTCCGCATCAACAGCGCACCTGTGACTTCCCTCTCAGGGAAAGCTAGAAGCCGGCCTGCCCGGCATCGTGGGGGGCGAGCACGGGCCAGTCGCCCTCGACCACAGCGGTGGGCTTCGTCCGGCGCAGGTACGCCTGGAAGTCGGCAGCCTGCGCTGCGGACCAGTCCACCTGGCTGCGGTGGAGGTGCGTCGCGGGGCGGTCGAGCTCCGGGAAGCGGCCCGCCATGGCATCGAGCAGCTGGGCCGCGGCGAGGGCGTCCGCGGCCGAGCTGTGCGCGTCGGTGAGGATGACCCCGTACTGCTCGCACAGCGCCCCGAGGGTCCGCTTGCCCTTGCGGTACCTCTCCACCTGCTTGTTGATGACGTAGGGGTCCAGGACCGGGAACCGGGTGAGCTGCGGGAGGCCGTGGCGCGCGCACTCGGCGGCCATGACGGTGAAGTCGTAGGCGGCATTGAAGGCGACGACGGGAACGCCACGGTCGAAGAGCGCCTGCAGCGTCGCAGCTACCTCGGCCACGACCTCCCGGGCGGGGCGACCCTCCGCGCGGGCCCTCTCCGTCGTGACCCCATGCACCTCGGCGGCCTCCTCGGGGATCTCGACGCCGGGGTCCGCGAGCCACTCGTGCTCGGACTCGATGCTCCCGTCCGGCCCGAGCACCACGATGCTGGCGGTGACGATGCGGGCAGCCCGGGAGTTGCGCCCGGTCGTCTCGAGATCGAACGCTGCCCTGGTCTGCGTGCTCCACGTCATGCGCACCACGCTAGGCGGCAGGTCCGACACTTCTCGCGCAGGCACGCCGGGCGCCTCCAGCGGGGGAGCGGGAAGCAGGCCCCGGCGGCCGCTAGGGTGGGAGCATGCGGGAGGAGTTCGTCGAGGCGGTGCTGGCCGTCGTCGAGCTCGTGCCCCCGGGATCGGTGCTGGCCTATGGCGATGTCGCCGAACTTCTCGGCGCCGGCGGCCCGCGGCAGGTCGGGTCCGTCATGGCGCGCTACAGCGGCGACGTCGGCTGGTGGCGCGTCCTCAAGGCCAGCGGCGCAGCCCCCGAAGCCCACGAGGAGCGCGCTCTGCGGCACTACCTCGAAGAAGGGACGCCGCTGAGGGGCGAGCCGCACCGGGGGCCGTGGCGGGTGGACATCGCCCGGGCACGCTGGGTGCCCACCGACGACGAGCTCGACGCGGTCGAGGCGATCGCCGAGGCGCTCGAGCGGAGTCTGCACCGGTCCCGGGGCGGCGCGGCAGAACTGTCGGACTCCGACGGTGGAATGGAACCATGACAGCGATCGCCACCCCGGCCGCCGCCCCAGCTGCCCGGCCTGCCCCCGCTGGATCGGCCCCGCAGCTGACACTCCTCGCGCCGAAGGGCCGCGCGGCGGCAGAGTCCTTCACGCCCTCGCCGGACCAGGACGCCGTGCTCGCCCTGCGCCGCGGAAGCGGGCCAGTGCTCGTGTGGGGCGCTCCGGGCGCCGGCAAGAGCCGGGTCCTCGTGGAGGCCGCCGCGACCCGCGTGGAGCGCGACGGCCTGGACCCCGCGGGCGTCCTTCTCCTCGCCCCCGCCCGGGCGGCCTCCGCCCGACTGCGCGACGCGTTCACCGCGCGCCTGGACCGCAGCCTGAGCGCCCCGCCGGCGCGCACCTGGCAGTCCTACGCCTTCGACCTCATCCGACGGGCGCGCGCTGAGGGCCGGCTCGACTGGCTCACCCGGCCTCCGCGCCTGCTGTCCGGGGCGGAACAGGACCTCATCGTCAAGGAGCTCCTCGAGGGGCACCGAGCCTCAGGCCGCGGACCGGCCTGGCCCAAGGGGTTCGAGGCGGCCCTGCCCACCCGGGGATTCCGCCACGAGGTGCGAGAGCTGTTCGACCGCGTGACCGAATACGGCACGACGGCGGACGAGCTGGCGGAGCTCGGCGTGCGCGCCGGCCGCCCCGAGTGGGTCGCGGCCGCGCAGCTGTACACCGAGTACCGCGACGTCCTCGAACTGCGCATGCCCGAGGCCTTCGACCCCGCGGGCATCATCACGGCCGCCCGCATGATCCTGCTCGAGGACCCCGAGCTGCTCGCACAGGAAAGGGCCCGGCTCGGCCTGATCTGCGTCGACGACGTCCAGGAGTCCAGCCCGTCGGTCCTCGAACTCCTCGCCGTCCTCTCCCAGGGCCGGGACCTCATCGCGACGGCCGCCCCCGACGTGGTGGTGCAGGGCTTCCGCGGAGCGCGGCCCGGTCTCGTGCCGAGCCTGCGCGCCCTCCTCGGCACGGTCACCGAGCTGTCCCTGAGCACCTCCCACCGGCTGCCGGCGGGGATCGCCGCCGCGTGGCACGGGGTCGCGCAGCGGATCTCCGCGGTGCCGGGGGGCCAGGCAGCCCGGAGGCTCGTCCCGACGCCGACCACCGGCCAGCCGGGGGACCAGACGCCGCCCGCCGCCGAGGCGCACGTCCTGCACTCCGCGCTCCATGAGCTGCGCTACCTCGCCCACCGCATCCAGGACGCCCGCCTGCTCGGCGGCGTCGAGTACGGGCAGATGGCCGTGATCGTCAGGTCGGGCGGCCGGCTCGAGCAGATCCAGCGCTTCCTCTCCGGCCAGGGGATTCCCGTCAAGGTCCCCGTGGCCGAGACCGCGGTGCGCGACGAGGCGGCGGTGCGGCCGCTCCTCACGGCCTTCCGCGTCGCGCTGCGCCCCGACGAGCTCACCGCCGAGACTGCGGTCGAGCTGCTGACCTCCCGCATCGGCGGTGCGACAGCGCTCGAGCTGCGGCGCCTGCGCCAGTCCCTCCGCCAGATCGAGCTCGCCGCCGGCGGAGGGCGCGCCAGCGACGCACTCCTCGTCGAGGCGCTCGAGGTCCCGGGCACCCTCGACGCACTCGGTGTCGAGGCCAGCGCGGCGCGCCGGATCGCCCGCATGATCGCGAGGGGCCGGGCGGCCGCCGAGGAACCCGGTGCGACGGCCGAGACGGTCCTGTGGGCACTCTGGGACTCGGCCGCCCTCTCGAAGCGGTGGTACGCGCTGGCCGTCTCGGGCGGCCCGCTCGGGCTGCGCGCGGACAGGGACCTCGACGCCCTCATGGCCCTGTTCCACACCGCCGAGCGCTACGTCGACAGGCTCCCCGGAGCATCCCCCGGGCAGTTCTTGGACTACCTGACGGAGCAGGAGCTGCCCATGGACACCCTCGCGCCGCGCGCCCAGGCCGAGGACGCCGTCGAGCTCCTCACCCCCGCGAGCGCTGCCGGCCGCGAGTGGCGGCTCGTCTTCGTCGCAGGGCTCCAGGACGGCGTCTGGCCCAACACGCGCCTGCGGGGCGAGCTCCTCGGCAGCACGCTCTTCGCGGACTGCCTGGACCTCGGGGTGGTCTCAGCCCTGCTCGTGACGACCCGCTCCAGGCTCCAGGACATCCGCTACGACGAGCTGCGCTCCTTCTCCGCCGCGATCTCGCGCGCGTCCGAGCGGCTCGTGTGCACGGCGGCCTCCACGGAGGACGAGATCCCGTCCCCGTTCCTGGACTACGTCGACCCGCTGCCCGAGGGCGTCACCATGCGCCCCTACACCGAGGTGCCCCGCACCCTGGGGCTCAGGCCATTGGTCGCGGAGCTCCGGCAGTCCGTCGAGGCCGACGACCCCGACGCGCCCTACGCCGCCACCCTGCTCGCCGCGCTGGCCGCCGCCGACGCCCCGGGCGCCCACCCCGGCCAGTGGTACGGGCTCGCCCCCCTGAGCAGCACCGGCCCCGTGGTGCCCGTGGACGGCACCGTCTACGTCTCCCCGTCCAAGGTCGAGACCGCGACCAAGAACCCCCTGGACTGGTTCGTCTCCGCGGCCGGGGGCGAAGCCGCCACCGACTTCGCCCGGAGCCTCGGCACGCTCGTGCATGCGATCGCCCAAGACCTCCCGGAAGGGACCTCGGCCGACTACCTCGCAGAGCTGAAGCGGCGCTGGTCGAGCCTCGGCCTCGCCGACACCTGGGAGGGCGAGCTCGACTTCGAGCGCGCACAGGCGATGGTCCGCAAGCTCGCCGAGTACGTCCGCGTGAACGGGCGCGAGCTCCTCGGCGTCGAGATCGACTTCGAGGCGCCCCTCGGGACCGTGGGCACGGCCGAGATCGCCGCCCGCACCGTGCTGCGCGGCCAGGTGGACCGGCTCGAGCTCGACGAGTCCGGCCGGCTGGTCGTCGTCGACCTCAAGACGGGGCGCCGCAAGCCGAAGGCTGCGGACCTCGAGCAGCATGCCCAGCTGGCCGCGTACCAGGTCGCCGTCGCCGCCGGCGCGTTCGGCGCAGAAGGCGCCCTCCCGCGGGAGCCCGTCCCCGGCGGGGCCGAACTCGTCCAGCTGGGGGACGGGACCGTCAAGCTCACCGTCCAGCAGCAGGCGGCGCTCGAAGACGCCGCGTGGGCCGTCCAGCTTGTCGAGCACGCCGCACAGGTGATGGCGGGAGACCACTTCGAGGCCCGGCATGAGCCCGGCGGCGGGTTCACCGGGGGCTGCCGGCTCCCGGATATCTGCCCGCTGTGCGCGCGAGGACGGCAGGTGACCGAGTGAGCGAAGCGGCTCGCCCTCAGACCGCCGCCGAGCTGCCGGAACCGCGGTTCACCCCGGAGGAGCTCGCCGACCTGCTGGGCCAGCACCGCCCCACGGCCCAGCAGTCGGCGATCATCTCCTCGCCCCTCGCACCGCGCCTCGTCGTGGCCGGGGCCGGGTCCGGCAAGACGGCGACGATGGCCGACCGCGTGGTCTGGCTCGTCGCGAACGGGTGGGTGCGCCCCGACGAGGTCCTCGGCGTGACCTTCACCCGGAAGGCGGCCGGGGAGCTCTCGGCGCGGATCCGCGCCCAGCTCGCCCGCCTCGCGCGGCTGGCCCGGCGCGGCGCCGACGGCGTCGTGCCGGAGGCGGGGGAGCAGGAGGCCCTCGACCCGACCGTGTCGACCTATCACTCGTTCGCCAACACCGTCGTGCAGGATCACGGCCTCCGGCTTGGGGTCGAGCGCGACGCGGTGCTGCTCGGGCCTGCACAGTCCTTCCAGCTCGCCGCCCGCGTGGTCGAGGCGTACGACGGCGGCACCTGGGGCGGCTTCCCCGCCAAGAGCAGCCTGATCGCCGCGGTGCTGCATTTGGCCGGCGACTGTGCCGAGCATCTGCGCGAGCCCGGAGACGTCGCGGCGTGGCTCGAGGAGGAGTCCGCGCGGCTGGAGGGGCTCCCCCCGGGCGGGCGCGGAGGCAGACAGCCGGCCGGGGCCGCCGCACTCCTGACCACCCTGCGCACCCGCGCCATGGTCGCGGGCCTCGCCGAGCGCTATGCCGCAGCGAAGCGCGAGCGGGGCGTCCTCGACTACGGCGACCTCGTGGCGCTCGCCGCCCGCATCGCGGCCACGGTGCCAGAGGCCGGCAGGCTCCTGCGCAGCCAGTACCGCACCGTCCTCCTCGATGAATTCCAGGACACCTCCCACGCCCAGCTCGTGCTGTTCTCCTCCCTCTTCGGGGACGGCCACTCGGTCACCGCCGTCGGGGACCCCAACCAGTCGATCTACGGCTTCCGCGGCGCCTCGGCCGGCCAGCTCGAGAGCTTCCCGAGGGTGTTCCCCCGGCGGGAGGGAACCGGCCTCGCCCCTGCCTGGACCAGCCACCTGACCACGGCCTGGCGCAACTCGACCACGGTGCTCGCGACCGCCAACACGGTAGCCGCCCCGCTCGCCTCGCCTCCGGCCTACCTTGCCGGCGCACCCGGCATCGAGGTGCAGCCGCTCGAGCCCCGGCCTGGCGCCGGCCCCGGCCGCGTCCGGCTCGGCCGCTTCGTGGACGAGCTCGGCGAGGCGCGGGCCGTCGCCGACGAGCTGCAGGCCTTCGCACGGGTCTGGGCCCCGACCGAGCAGGCGCCGGGTACCGGCCCGACGATGGCGGTCCTGTGCCGGAAGCGCTCGCAGTTCGCGGCGCTCCGTGGGGAGTTCGAGCGCCGCGGCATGGCGTTCGAGGTGGTCGGCCTCGGCGGCCTGCTCGACACCCCGGAGGTCATCGACATCGTCTCGACGCTGCGGGTCATCGCGGACCCTGGCCGATCCGATGCACTGATGCGCCTCCTGGCCGGGGCGCGCTGGCGGATCGGGCCGGCCGACCTCATGGCACTCGCCGACTGGTCCCACCACCTCGCAGCCCTCCGCACTGCCGCCGCCCGCCCGGAGGAACAGGACCTCGATGCGCCCGGCACGGCGGAGGAGGTCCTCGTCGAGGGGGACCTGGCCGAGGCCTCGAGCCTCGTGGAGGCCATCGACCGGCTGCCCCGGCCGGGCTGGACGTCGGGGGCAGGCAGGCAGCTCAGCCCCGAGGCGCTCTCCCGCCTGACCCGGCTGCGCGACGAGCTGCGGATGCTGCGCACCGTCTCCGGGGACGACCTCGGCACCGTCATCTCGCACGTCGAGCGCGCGCTCCTGCTGGACATCGAGCTTGCCGCCAGGCCGGGTTCCTCGGTGCACCGGGCCCGCCGCAACCTCGACGCCTTCGCCGAGGCGGCGGCGTCATTCCTCGCGCAGTCCTCCGAGCCCGGCCTGCTCGCGTTCCTCGCGTGGCTCGAAGTCGCAGCGCAGGAGGAGTCCGGGCTCGACATGGCTCCCGGCGAGCCCTCGCCCGGCGCGATCCAGCTTCTCACGGTCCACGCCTCCAAGGGGCTCGAGTGGGACGCGGTGGCCGTGACAGGACTCAACCGCGGAATGTTCCCCTCCGGTGGCAACGACAGGTGGACGGCCGGGCAGTCCGCCCTGCCGTGGCCCCTGCGCGGCGACCGGGCCGACCTGCCCGCGTGGGACACGGACCAGGCCGACCAGAAGGGCTGGGTCGACGCCGAGAAGCAGCTCGCCGAGGACGCCTCGGAGCACGCCGAGCGCGAGGACCGGAGGCTGGCCTACGTCGCCTTCACCCGCGCGCGATCACTGCTCGTGGCCACGGGGTTCGCCTGGAGCAGCACCCGCTCCAAGCCCTTGCCGGCATCGCCGTTCCTCGAGGAGCTGCGCGCCGGCGCGGATGCCCACGGCTTCGAGGTGCTCGCCTGGGTGGAGGACCCCGACCTGCCCGACGAGAACCCGCTCCAGGCCCAGGCCCAGCGGTCGCTGTGGCCGTACGACCCGCTCGAGGGGCCAGTCGACGCTGCCACCGGGGCCCGCCGCAGCCTCTCGCCCGGCCGCCGCGACGCGGTCGAGGCGGGGGCGCGCCGCGTCCTGATGGAGATCCATGACGGCGGGGCCGGTCCCCACCTCCCGCACCCGGCGACAGGCCGACAGGGGGAGTGGGCGCGGGAGGCCGAGCTGCTCCTGGCCGAGCGGGCCCGCGCCCACGAGGGCTCGGGCGTGCGGTTGCCCGAGCACGTCTCTGCGTCCACGCTCGTGGCGCTCGGCGAGGACCGCGACGCCGTCGTCCGCCAGCTGCGCCGGCCCGTCCCGCGCCGGCCCGGGATGGCCGCACGCCGGGGGACGGCCTTCCACGCCTGGGTCGAGGAGCACTTCGGCACGAGCGCCATGCTGGACCTCGAGGGCTTCGACAGCTCGGACGAGTATGTCGACGAGGCCTATGAGCTGGGGGCGCTCGTCGAGGCGTTCAAGCGCACGGAATGGGCGAACCGGAGTCCAGCACACGTCGAGGTGCCGATCGAGACCAAGGTGGGGCCCGTCGTCGTGCGCGGACGCATCGACGCCGTCTTCCGCGACGCCGACGGCCGGTGGGACCTCGTGGACTGGAAGACCGGGAAGGCTCCGAGGGGTGCCGAGGCGAAGGCCCGGTCCGTGCAGCTGGCCGTGTACCGCCTCGCCTGGTCGCGCCTCACGGACACGCCCGTAGAGGAGATCAGGGCCGCGTTCTGCTACCTCGCTGACGGCACGGTGGTCCGACCGGAAGCGCTCGCCACCGAGGCGGAGCTGGAAGCGATCGTCGCCTCCGCGCTGGAGTGACCCCTGGCCCCGGCGGGTGCCGAGGGCCCGAATCAGACAGGCGTGGCCTCAGCCGTTGCGGCCGTCCGTGATGAGGGGGATCGCGTCGGTCGCCGGGGCCGGGTCTGCCGTGCGCGGGCGCTCGGCCGCCGGCTGCCCGCCCTCCGAGGCCGGAGCCTCGGTGCCCGCGCCGGCTACACCGTCCCGGGACGTGACTGCAGCCTCGGCCTCCGCCGCCTCGCTCGCCTCGATGTCGGCGGCGAGCTCGGCGAGCATCGCCTCCGCGTCCCGCGCGACCTCCTGGTCGCCGAGGGCGAGTGCCTTCACGAGGTACTGGGCGAGGGCGAACTCGGCGGCCAGGGCCGCACGCCGCGCGAGCTGCGGGTCCACCGGCTCCTTGCGTGCCTCGTGGTAGGCCGCGAGCACCGCATCGATGAACTTCGGCTCGTTCGATCCGACGAGCCAGGCGATGTCGTCGGCCGGGTCGCCGATCCGCAGGTCCGTCCAGCCCGTCACGGCCGTGACACGGTCATCGTCGATGAGCAGGTTGTCCTCGTGGAGGTCGCCGTGAACCACCGTCGGATTGAACCGCCAGAGGGTCACGTCCTCCATAGCCTGCTCCCACCGGCGCAGGAGCACGGCGGGGATCTTGCCAGTCGTGGCCGCCTGGTCGAGCTCGTTGAGGCGCCGCTGCCGGAAGCCGTTGGCCGTGTAGGAGGGCAGGTCGGCGCTGTCGACGAGCTCCTGCGGCAGGCCGTGGATGGCGGCGAGCGTCGTCCCGATCTCCCGCGCGAGCCGGTCGCTGCCCGAGGCGAGCGTGTCGAGGTCGCGGACCGTCCCGGTGAGGTTGGTGTAGACGCACGTGGTCAGCCCGTCCATGCGCACCGTCCCGGCGACCGCAGGCATCTGGAACGGCAGCTCCGCGCGCACGGCGGGGTCGAAGGCCCGCAGCACCGTCATCTCGGTCTCGAGCCGTGCGCTGGCCTCCGTGCCGCGCGGGCAGCGGATGCGCCAGGCGCGCCCGTCCGCGGTCTCCAGGAGCGCCGCGTCGAAGTCGGTGGCGTCATCGGGGGACGCCGCCACGGCGGTCGGCTGCAGTCCGGGGACGGCGGCGGTGGCGATGGCGGCCAGCTCGAGCGGAGTGCGTTTCACCCTCTCCACGCTAGCCCGCTGCGCCGCTGCGGGCACGGACCCACGCCGAACCGGTGCCCCGCCGGTTGTGCGAGTGTCGGAGCGGCTCAGTACCGTAGTGGCTATGACTTCCGGCTCGTTCCCGTCTCCCCAGCCCCCTGCTACCGGCGCCGCGCTCGCGGCGTTCGACGGCGCGGGGCCAGAAGCCGGGCTGCTCGCCGACCGGCTCCTCCCCGCGGCCGCGGAGGCGCTCGACCGCCGGTCCGCGGAACGGGCCGACCCTGGCTTCCTCGGCCAGCTCGTCCGCCAGCCGGGCACGCTCGCGGTGCTCTACTCGCAGCGCCGCGCGGCGCACGACGGCGGGCACCTCGCCTTCCTGCCGGCACGGTCCCTGCCCGCTGAGTGGCTCGAGGGCCTGGTCGTGTACCTCGGACGGCTGCCGCAGGAGCGGACCACCGCTCACGCTGCGCCGGGCTCCGACATCGTCCTCGTGGTCCTCGACGAGCCGGTCGAGCCGGTCTCCGCCGTCATGTCCGAGCCCGCGCAGGAGGGCGCCGGGCTGCTGCCCGAGGAGACGAACTGGGCCGGGTTCCGCGAATCGGGGCCGGGGCTGGACCTCGTGGAGGCGGGCATCCTGCTCGAGGCGACGGCCATCGCGAACTGGCATGCCTCCCACCCCCGGTGCCCCCGCTGCGGCGCGCGCACGCAGGTCATCCAGAGCGGCTGGGTGCGGCAGTGCCCCGAGGACGGCTCGGAGCACTTCCCCCGCACGGACCCTGCGATCATCGTCACCGTGGTCGGCCCGGGAGACCGCGTGCTCCTCGCCACCGGGGCGCGCATGCGCTCCACGATGTTCTCGACCCTCGCGGGGTTCGTCGAGCCAGGCGAGTCCCTCGAGCAGGCCGTGGCCCGGGAGGTCCTCGAGGAGGTCGGGGTCCGCGTGACCGAGTGCCAGTACCTCGGGTCGCAGCCCTGGCCCTTCCCCGCGTCCCTCATGCTCGGCTTCACGGCCCGCACGCCTGACGAGGTCGCCGAACCGGACGGCGTCGAGGTGCTCCGGGCCCGCTGGTTCACCCGCGAGGAGCTGGCTGCAGCGGCCGGGTCCGGGGAGATCGACCTGCCGAGCCGGCTGTCGATCTCTCGGGCCCTCATCGAGAGGTGGTTCGGCGGCCACATCAACGAACTGGAGGCGGCGGCCCAGTGAGCGGTCCCGAGACCGCCCAGGCCGTGGGCGGAACGCTCGAGGAGCGGCTCCTCGGCGGCCTGGACGAGGAGCAGCGCGAGGTCGCGACCACCCTGCACGGGCCGGTCTGCGTCCTCGCAGGCGCAGGCACCGGCAAGACGCGGGCGATCACCCACCGCATCGCCTACGGCGTCCACTCGGGCGTGTACTCGCCCCAGCGACTCCTCGCCGTCACGTTCACCGCCCGGGCCGCCGCCGAGATGCGCAGCCGCCTGCGCGACCTCGGGGTGGGCGCCGTGCAGGCCCGCACGTTCCACGCCGCCGCCCTGCGGCAGCTGCAGTACTTCTGGCCGCAGGCCGTGGGGGGATCGCTCCCGAGCCTCCTCGAGCACAAGGCGCAGGCCATCGCCGAGGGAGCGCGCCGGCTGCGCCTCACCGTGGACCGCGCCGCGATCCGCGACCTCGCCTCGGAGATCGAGTGGGCCAAGGTCTCGATGCTCACGCCCACGACCTATCTCGAGGGCGCCGCGGGCCGGGGCGAGCCCGGCGGCCTCCAGCCGGCCACCGTGGCGCGGCTCTTCGAGGCCTACGAGGACGTCAAGGTGGACCGGAACCTCATCGACTTCGAGGACGTCCTGCTCATCACGGTCGGCATCCTGCAGGAGGACCCGAAGGTCGCCGCGACCGTGCGCGAGCAGTACCGCCACTTCGTCGTCGACGAGTACCAGGACGTCTCCCCGCTGCAGCAGCGCCTCCTCGAGCTGTGGCTCGGCGGCCGCGAGGAACTGTGCGTGGTCGGCGACGCGAGCCAGACCATCTACTCCTTCACCGGAGCCACCAGCACGCACCTCCTCGAGTTCGGCAAGCGCCACCCGGACGCCGCCATGATCCGCCTCGTGCGGGACTACCGCTCCACGCCCCAGGTCGTCCGCCTGGCCAACGACCTGCTCGCGGCCCGCCGCCCAGCAGGCCCTGCGGCAGACGCGCGGTGGGCGAAGCCGCTGAACCTCATCGCGCAGCGGCCCAGCGGGCCTGAGCCCGAATTCGCCGAGTGCTCCGACGACGAAGCGGAGGCGAGTGCCGTCGCCCGCCGGATCGCCGCCCTCGTCGAGGCGGGGACCGAGCCCAAGGACATCGCCGTGCTGTTCCGCACCAACGGCCAGTCCGAGGCGTTCGAGCAGGCCCTCGCGGCGGCCGGGATCGGCTACCAGCTGCGCGGCGGCGAGCGGTTCTTCAACCGCCGCGAGGTCCGCGACGGGCTCCTGCAGCTCCGCGGTGCCGCCCGCGCGCAGGCGGACGACGGCGTGCCGATGGCGCAGCGGGTGCGCGATGTGCTGTCCTCGCTGGGCTACTCCGAGCAGGCGCCCACGGGCGGCGGCGCCACGCGCGAGCGCTGGGAGTCGCTCGCCGCCCTCGTGGCCCTCGCCGATGAGCTCTCGGCCGCACGGGGGGAAGGGTTCGGGCTGCCCGAGTTCGTGGCCGAGCTGCAGGAGCGGGCCACGGCCCAGCACGCTCCTGCCGTCCAGGGCGTGACGCTCGCGTCGCTGCACGCCGCGAAGGGCCTCGAGTGGGACGCCGTGTTCCTCGTGGGGCTGAGCGAGGGCCTCGTGCCGATCTCCTTCGCCGACACGCCCGTGACCGTGGACGAGGAGCGCCGCCTGCTCTACGTCGGGATCACCCGGGCCCGGGAGTTCCTCCACCTGTCCTGGTCCCTGTCCCGGACCCCCGGTGGGCGCGCCCACCGCCGTCCGTCGCGGTTCCTCGACGGCCTGCGGCCCGCGGGCTCGACGTCCTCGCACGCCGAACGCAGCCCCCGCAAGCGCCGCGAGCTCAAGGGGCCCACCACGTGCCGCGTGTGCGGGACGATCCTCTCGACGGGGGCCGAACGGAAGGTCGGCCGCTGCTCCGACTGCCCGCCCACCTACGAGGAGGCGACGTTCGAGGCGCTGCGGGCGTGGCGCCTCGAGCAGGCCCGCGAGGCGGACGTCCCGGCCTTCGTCGTGTTCACCGACGCGACCCTGACCGCCATCGCGGAGGCGAAGCCCGCGAGCCTGAACGAGCTGTCCCAGGTGGCCGGAGTCGGCCGGGCCAAGCTCGAGCGCTACGGCGAGGCGATCCTGGAGCTGATCCGTGGCGCGTGAGGGCCGGCGCGCCGCGGGCCAGGAGCCTCTCCCGCCGGCCGAGGGCATGCCGCGGGTCGAGGTGCGCCGGTCGGGCCGTCGCAGGAAGACCGTCTCCGCGTTCTGGGAGGGCAGCACGGCCGTCGTGGCCATCCCCGCCGCCTTCACCCGCGCCCAGGAGGCGCACTGGGTCGAGCGCATGGTCGCCCGGCTCCAGCAGGACACCGCGCGACGCCGCGGCGCGCACTCGGACGAGGCCCTCGCGGAGCGCGCCGCCGTACTGTCGCAGAGGTACTTCGGCGGCCGGACCGAGCCCGCATCCATCCGCTGGGTCACGAACCAGCGCCGCCGCTGGGGCTCATGCACGCCGAGCCAGCGGACCGTCCGCCTCTCCCACGAACTGCAGGGCATGCCGGAGTGGGTGGTCGACTACGTGATCGTCCACGAGCTCGCCCATCTGCTCGTCTCGGGCCACGGCCCCCAGTTCTGGCAGCTCGTCGAGGCGTACCCCAGGCTCGCCGAGGCCAAGGCCTTCCTCGCCGGGGTGGCGTTCGCCGGGTCCGTGCGCGGCGACGCCTCGGACGGCGAGGGCAGGGGCTGGGACCTTATCGACGACGAAGAAGACGCCTAGAATCTCGCCATGAGCCAGCTACCAGCCAGCTACGCCAAGTATCTCGAGGGCCGCAGCGCCGAGTTCATCGACACGGTGCGTCCGGTGCTGCTCCAGTCGGCCGCCGACCCCGTGTGCGGAGTCCATGTGGTCCTCAACGAGCCGCACGAGCTCCAGGCCCACCTCGACGAGTCCGTCCCCTTCGGCCAGATCACCGAAGGCATCGACTGACACGCAGAGGGAGCCGGCCGCGGTGCGGCCGGCTCCCTCAGCGCGTCCCTGCCCCGAACAGGCGGCTGGCGCGCGTCTGACGCCGCGCGCTAGGCGCGGGGCGCACCCGGGGGAGTGCCGCCGTCGTCCGTCCCGTCCTCGTGACCGCCGTCCTCGTGACCGCCGCCCTCGTCTTCCTGCTCACTGGCGTCCGAGGGCTCCGCCGGCTCGTCGAAGCCCCCGGCGAGGAGCTTCTCGAGGGCCTCGTCGACCTCCGAGCCCTGGGCCTCGGCCTGGGAGCGCCGAGCGGAGAACCCCTGCGGGTCGTCGAGGTCCTCGGTGGTGGGGAGCAGGTCCGGGTGCTTCCAGATCGCGTCCCGTCCGGCGATCCCGCGCTCGTCGCCGAGCGACTTCCACAGCGTGGCGGCGTCGCGCAGCCGGCGGGGCCGCAGCTCGAGGCCAACGAGCGAGGCGAAGGCGTGCTCGGCCGGCCCGCCCGTGGCGCGGCGACGCCGCACGGCCTCGCGGAGCGCCGCGGCGGAGGGCAGCACGCCCTCGGTCGCCGTGGCCGTGAGCTCGTCGACCCACCCCTCGACGAGGGCCAGCGCCGTCTCGAGCTTGGCCAGGGCGGCATCCTGCTGCGGCGTGCGCTGCGGCATGAACACGCCGCCCTGGAGGGCCTCCTGGATCGACTCCGGGTTGCTCGGATCGATCCCGTGGGCGAGCTCCTCGATCTTGGAGACGTCGATGTGGATCCCGCGGGCGTAGTCCTCGATGGCGCCGAGGAGATGGGCCCGCAGCCACGGCACGTGCATGAACAGGCGCGCGTGGGCCGCCTCGCGGACGGCGAGGTAGAGCCGGACGTCGCCCTCGGGGAGGCCGAGCCCCTCGCCGAACTTCGCCACGTTGGCCGGCAGGAGCGCCATCTCGAGGTCGACCAGCGGGACGCCGATGTCGGAAGAGCTCACGACCTCGCCCGAGAGCGCGCCGATGGCCGCGCCGAGCTGCATGCCGAAGATCGCCCCGCCCATGTTGGTGAGCATGGAGGACGCGCCGCCGAGCATGCCCTTCATCTCCTCGGGCATCTGCTCGTTCAGGGCGGTCGAGAGGGCCGTGGCGATGCTGTTGGCCACGGGCTCGGTCAGCCGTCGCCACGTGCCCATGGTGGCCTCGATCCACTCGGCCCTCGACCAGCCGCGGCCGATGAGGCCCGTGCCCGGAAGGTCCGTCGCCTTGTCCAGCCAGAGCTCGGCCAGGCGCAGGGCCTCGTCCACGTCGCGGTTCTGGGCCGCGGAGACCGAGGGGTCGGAGGCCGAGGCGGCGGTGCGGCGGGCGTGGTCGTGGGCCAGCTGCCAGTTGACCGGGCCCTCGCCGGCGGAGGCCGACATCATGGCCTGGACCTGCTCGAACATCTGGCGCAGGAGGTTGGGATCGCTCGGGAGGCCGGCCGCCTTGGCGATCTCCGTGGGGTCGAACCCCTCGGCGCCCGCACCGCCCATGAGCCTTCCGAAGAGCTCGGCCAGCGGGTCCTGGGGCTCGTCGTCGTGGCCCGAGGGCTTCTCTGGTGTGGTCATCGTGCCGCCGATCAGTGCTGGTGGTTGGGGACATCCTCACGGTACCGCGGCGCTCGCGGACGTGTCTTCGGCCGGTGGCTCCCTTTCGCTGTCGGCACACCCGCCGCTGCACCGCCCGCGAGCGGCGGCGTCGTAGGCTGGGGCGTGCCGCCGCGGAGGACCGCGGCGGCCGCGTCCTCCGGTCCCGGCGACGCGAGGCGGTGCGAGCACCCGGAAGGCGGCGCGAGACGTGGTCAATCCACCCGCAGTTCCCGAGGAGGACGGCGGGCAGCCGGACGACGGCGCGGGCGCACCCCGGGCGCCCCGCTCCCCGAAGGCGCCGGGCAGCGGCCGCACCTTCGCCGCGGTGACCTCCGGGCTCGCGGCGCTCGTGCTGGGGGCCACGGTGGTCTCCGTCCCGGTTCCCTACGTCGTGGAGTCGCCCGGGCCTGCGTACAACACGCTGGGCCAGACCGGGGGCAAGGACGTCATCTCGATCAGCGGGCACCCCTCGTACCCGGCCGGCGGTTCGCTCGACCTCACCACCGTCTACGTCAACGGCGGGCCCAACAGCGACGTGGGTCTCATCGACCTTGCGCGCTCGTGGTTCGACCACTCCCAGGGCATCCTGCCGCAGCGTGTCGTGTACCCGCCCGGAACCACGCGCCAGCAGGTCTCGGATGAGAACGCCTCCCTCATGCAGGACTCTGAGCAGACCTCGGTCGCCGCCGCGCTGGGCGCCCTGGGCATCCACTACGAGCAGCAGCTCAACATCGCCTCGATCGCCGACGGCTCACCGTCCTCCGGGAAGCTGAAGGTGGGCGACAGGCTCGTCAGCGTCGGCGGCCAGAAGGCCACCTCCCTTGCTGTCGTGCAGCAGACCCTCGCTGCGGGCAAGGGCGCGCCCGTCGAGGTCACGGTCAACCGCGGCGGCTCGCCCGCGACAGCCACGGTGACGCCAGCCCAGAACCAGGGCAAGTGGATCCTGGGCGTGGGCATCCGCTACACCTACAGCTTCCCCTTCGACGTCCAGATCGAGCTGGACAGGGTCGGCGGCCCCAGCGCGGGCATGATGTTCGCACTCGGGATCATCGACAAGCTGACCCCCGGAGACCTGACCGGCGGCAGGAACATCGCCGGCACCGGAACCATCGACCCCGACGGATCGGTCGGGGCGATCGGCGGGATCGACCAGAAGCTGTTCGGCGCGCGCGCCGCAGGCGCCACGCTCTTCCTCGCCCCCGCCGCCAACTGCGGCGAGGTGGTCGGGCACGTCCCGGACGGCCTGGCGGTCGTCAAGGTCTCCACCCTCGCCGAGGCCCGCTCGGCGGTGGAGGCCTACGCACAGGGCAAGGACCCCGCGTCGCTGCCCCAGTGCACGGCCGGCTGACGGAGTCCGGGGCGGCCGGGCCGAGGCCGAATCGTTATCGCTGATCCGCGCGGCACGGGGAACTGTGGTCCGGCGCCGCGCGTGCTTGACTAAGAGCAGCGCTGTGCTCCGCATGCGTGTCCGCGGAGCCGAGCGCCGACGAATCGAGCCCAGAGCAACGAGGTACGCCGTGACATCCCGCCCCGAAGGCAGACCGACCGCACTCCGCCGCCGTCGGGGGGCCCTGATCCCGACGATCGTCATCGTGGTCGTCCTCGCGGTCGGGTTCGTGATCTTCTCCGGCGTGTACACCGACGTCCTGTGGTTCCAGCAGCTGGGCTACCTGCAGGTCTTCCTGCGGCAGAATGCCATCCGGGCCGCCGTCTTCCTGGTGGCCGGGCTCGTGATGGCCGGAGCGGTCTACGGCGTGATGCGCGCCGCGTACAGGGCGCGACCCGTGTACGCCCCGGATCCGTCCAGCCACGACACGATGGCCCGCTACCAGGAGCAGCTCGAGCCGGTCCGGCGCATCGTCATGGCGGCAGTGCCGATCGTGTTCGGCCTCTTCGCCGGGGCGGCGGCGGGAAGCCAGTGGCAGAAGGCCGCGCTCTTCTTCAACCAGGTGGCCTTCGGTGTGCAGGACCCCCAGTTCCACCTCGACATCAGCTTCTACACGATGACCCTGCCCTTCCTCGGCACCGTGGTGGGCTTCCTCCTCGGCGTCGTCGTGATCGCCGGGATCGCGGGCGTGCTCACGCACTACCTCTACGGGTCGATCCGCATCAGCGAGAGCGGGGTCTACATGGCCCGCGCTGCGCAGCTGCACCTCGCCATCTCCGGGGCGGCGCTGCTGCTGCTCATCGCGGTCAACTTCTGGCTCGACCGCTACAGCGCGGTGTTCGACTCCTCAGGCCGGGTCTCCGGTGCGCTCTTCACCGATGTCAACGCCGTCATCCCGACCAAGGCCATCCTCGCGGTGGCCGCGGCCATCGTCGCGGTCCTGTTCATCGTCGCCGCGGTCATCGGGCGCTGGCGCCTGCCGCTCATCGGCACCGCCATGCTCGTGATCACCGGCATCCTCGCCGGCGGCGTGTACCCCTGGGTCATCCAGCAGGTCCAGGTCCGTCCGTCGGAGCAGAGCGCCGAGGCTCCCTACCTCGAGCGGAACATCAACTCGACGCGTTCCGCCTATGGCCTCGACAAGGTGCAGGTGCAGGACTACAAGGCCACGACCGACGCGACCCAGGGCGCACTGCGCCAGGACGCCCAGACCACCGCCAGCATCCGGCTCCTCGACCCGACCCTCGTGTCCCCGACCTTCCAGCAGCTCGAGCAGTACCGGCCGTACTACCAGTTCGCCCCCTCGCTCAACGTGGACCGCTACTCGGTGAACGGCAAGACCCAGGACACCGTGATCGCGGTGCGCGAGCTCAACTCGCAGGGCCTCTCGCCCAGCCAGCAGTCCTGGTACAACAACCACATTGTCTACACGCACGGCTACGGCGTCGTGGCCGCCTACGGCAACACGGCCACGGTGGACGGCAAGCCGGTGTTCATGGAGTCGAGCATCCCCTCGACGGGGGTGCTGGGGAACGACTCGACGTACCAGCCGCGGATCTACTTCGGCGAGTACTCGCCCGACTACTCGATCGTCGGCGGCCCGGCCGGGACCCAGCCCCGCGAGCAGGACAAGCCCCAGGGCAGCGCGGGGGACACGCAGTACACGTTCTCGGGCAACGGAGGCCCGAACGTCGGCAACATCTTCAACAAGCTCATGTACGCCATGAAGTTCCAGAGCACCGACCTCCTCTTCTCGGACGGCGTGAACCAGGACTCCCAGATCCTGTACGACAGGAACCCGCGCGACCGGGTGCAGAAGGTCGCCCCGTACCTGACCATCGACGGCAATGCCTACCCGGCCGTGATCGACGGGCGCGTGAAGTGGATCGTGGACGGCTACACGACGAGCCAGTACTACCCGTACTCGCAGCAGCAGCAGCTCCAGCAGATCACCGCCGACTCCCAGACGGCCGCCGGGCGCGCCAGCCAGCTGCCGCAGGCGACGGTGAACTACATCCGCAACTCCGTCAAGGCGACCGTGGACGCCTACGACGGCTCGGTGACGCTGTACGCGTGGGACGACCAGGACCCGATGCTCAAGGCCTGGCAGAAGGTGTTCCCGAGCACCGTCAAGCCGATCTCCGACATGTCCGCGGGGCTCATCAGCCACGTGCGCTACCCGGAGGACCTCTTCAAGGTCCAGCGTGAGCTGCTCACCCGGTACCACGTGACGGACCCCGGCGACTTCTACAAGAACAACGACGTCTGGAGCGTGCCCAACGATCCGACCGTGAAGTCCGGCGGGGTGAAGCAGCCCCCGTACTACATGACGCTGCAGATGCCGGGCCAGCAGACGCCGTCCTTCCAGCTGACCTCGAGCTTCATCCCCCAGACGGTGGAAGGCGGCTCCTCGCGCGAAGTCATGTACGGCTATCTCGCCGCGGACTCGAATGCCGGGAGCAAGTCCGGGGTGAAGGGGAATGACTACGGGAAGCTGACGCTGCTGAAGCTCCCGACCGACACGTCGGTGCCCGGACCCGGCCAGGTGCAGAACACCTTCAACTCGGACACGAACGTCTCGCAGGCGCTCAACCTCCTGCGCCAGGGCGCCTCCGAGGTGCTCAATGGCAACCTCCTGACCCTGCCGGTGGGCGGCGGCCTGCTCTACGTCCAGCCCGTCTACGTCAAGTCCACGGGCTCTACCTCGTACCCGACCCTCCAGCGGGTGCTCGTGGCCTTCGGGGACAAGATCGGCTTCGCTCCGACCCTGGACAAGGCGCTCGACGATCTCTTCGGCGGCAACTCCGGGGCCAAGGCGGGCGATTCGGGCAACAACGGCCAGGCCGGCGCGAGCCCGAGCCCCCAGCCCTCCGCGGGTACCGGGACGTCCAAGACCGCGCAGACTGACCTCCAGGCAGCCCTGCAGGACGCGAGCCAGGCCATCAAGGACGGGCAGGCCGCTCTCGCGGCGGGCAACTTCGCGGCCTACGGCGACGCGCAGCAGAAGCTGAGCGCGGCCGTCCAGCGGGCGATGGATGCCGAGGCCAAGATCGCAGGGTCGGGCGGCAGCCCGTCCGGCTCGTCGACGGCCAGCCCTGCACCGACTCCGACGCCGAGCAAGTAGCCCCCGGGGCCGGGCCCTCGGGGGCGGATTTGGCCGTCCGTCCACCCCGCTGCTAGAGTTGGAGGCACGCCGCGGGGTGGAGCAGTTCGGTAGCTCGCTGGGCTCATAACCCAGAGGTCGTAGGTTCAAATCCTGCCCCCGCAACTGACGAAGTGAGGCCCCGGACCATCAGGTCCGGGGCCTCACTTCATGTCCGCGGTGCCGGCAGCCCGGCACCGCGCCGAACGCATCAGAGCTTGTCGAGGTCGGATTCCTCGACCGCGGGCGCAGCGGCGGCCTGGCCCGCCCCAGTGCCCAGTGCTGTGGGGGAGGCGCCCTGCTTGAGGGCGGCGAGGCGTGCTTCGATCTCCGTCTGCTCGCCCAGGTCCTCGAGCTGGTTGAACTGGGCGTCGAGGCTCGAGGCGGCGAGCTCCTGCTGGCCGCGTACCCTCGCCTCCTCCCGCCGGACCTTCTCCTCGAAGCGTGCGACCTCGCTCGTCGGGTCCATGATGTCGATGCTCTTGAGCGCATCGCTCACCTGGGTCTGGGCCTGCGCGGTCTTGGCCCTGGCCACGAGCTCGTTGCGCTTGGCCGTGAGCTCGTTGAGCTTGCCCTTCATCTGGTCGAGCCCGGTCTTGAGGCGCTCGACCACCTCGTTCTGGGTGGCGATCGTCGGCTCGGCCGCCTTCGCCTCGTTCTCCGAGGACATCTGGCGCTGGATGGCCACCTTCGCGAGGTTGTCGAACTTCTGCGCGTCGGCAGCGTTCCCGGCGGCGCGGAATTCGTCCGCCTTGCGGGAGGCCGCGAGGGCCTTGTTGCCCCAGTCCTGAGCCGCCTTGACGTCCTCGGCGTGGTCGTCCTCGAGCATCCGGAGGTTGCCGATGGTCTGGGCGATCGCCGCCTCAGCCTCGGCGATGTTGTTCGTGTAGTCCCGGACCATCTGGTCCAGCATCTTCTGCGGGTCCTCCGCCTGGTCCAGCAGCGCGTTGATATTCGCCTTGGCCAGCTGTGCGATGCGCCCGAAGATGGACTGCTTTGCCATGGTGCTCCCTTTCGTTCCGTTGAAGGTCACTGGTGGAAAGCATCTGCGTTTCCCCCGGTGCGGCCTAGAAGCTGCCGCCGTCGCCGCCGAAGTCGCCTCCGCCGCCGAATCCTCCGCCCCCGCCGCCCCAGCCGCCGCCGAAGCCACCGCCGCCCCAGCCGCCGCCGTCATGGTGGCCTCCGCGCAGGATCGAGTCGATGATGATGCCGCCGAGCACCGCGCCGCCGAGGCCGCCGCCACCGAACATTCCGCCGCGGCCGGGGCCGCCGCCCCAGCCGGCGAACTGGTCGACGTCCTGCTCGGCGATCTGTGCCGCCTGCGCCGCCAGCAGGTTGGCCTGCTGGGCATACGCGAGGGCGCTCGCGGGGTCACCGGCAGCGATCGAGAGGGCGTAGTCGAGATTGCGCTGTGCCTCGGCGAGCCGAGTCCTGGCCTGCGTGCCGACTCCGCCGCGCCGCGCCGCGATGTAGTCGCCCGCGGCACTGATCTGCGCCTGCGCGGACTGGATCGCCTGTTGGAGCGCAGCGGCGGCCCGCTGCGCCTGCTGCTGGCGGTCGCGGACCCCCGTGAGCGCTGCGTCCAGCTGCGTGTGGGCGGACTCTACGCGCTGCAGGAGGGCGATCGGGTCGGGCTTCTCCGCAGCGCGCTCGCGCTCGGCGGTACCGAGTGCTGCCTCGACGGCCGCGATCGGGCCCGCGAGTTCGGGGTGCTGTCCCTCTCCCGTCAAGGCTCGGGCCTGGGCCAGGTCGCTCCGGGTGTCCGCGAGCGCGGCGTCGACCTTGGAACGGGCGTCATCGAGCGCCGAGGCCGCCTTGCCGATCGCCTCGAGCAGGACCCGGGCCTGATGGAGGGCCTCCTCCGCCGCCCGGACGGCAATGGCCGCCGGGCTCGTCTGCGACTGGCCGAGCTTCTCCCGCGCCGTCGCGGACGCGTTCTCGACGAATGCGAGGCGCTCCTGGGCCTGCGTGACGTTGTCGGACACATGCTTGACCGCGGACTCCGCGTAGGCGGCCTGCAGGCGCGCGAGGGTCTCCTTCTGCTCGGCGAGGCGGGACTCGGCCTCGGCGGCGCCCCTGGCCACCTCGGCGAGGGCTGCCGGGGCGTTCCGCTCAAGCTCGCGGAGGGCGTCGAAGTCCGCCTTCTGCTCTGCGAGCGAGGCGATGGCGGCCTCGGAGCGGTGGATGATGTCGCCGAGCCACTGCCGCTGCTGTGCCTCGGTGTCGGGGACATGGTCGTCGAGCTGCTGCTGGAGCTTGAAGGACTCCGCCAGGTGGGCCTTGGCCTCGGCGAGGGCCCTGGTGAAGTTGCCCACGGCGTCCGAGCCGTAGGAGGCCTCGGCGAAGCCGAGCTCCTGCTCGCTCGAGCGGACTGCATCGTCGGCGCGGACCAGGAGGCCGGCCGCCCGCGTGCCGAGCTCGTCCACGCTCAGCGACGCGAGGGGGTCCGGCTCGCCCTGGGCAGGCCCCGCCTGGCCCTGTGGCTGGCTCCACGCGCCCTTGCGCCTGCGGGAGATGAAGTACGCCGCACCGGCCCCGACGAGTACCACCCCGCCGCCCACGAGCCATGGCGTCGCCCCCGAACCCGAGGAGACGTTCCCACTGCCTCCGGCGGCAGCGTCGCCCGTGGCCTTCGCGGTATCGATGGCTGCCTGGGCGTAGTCCTTCTTGCCGCCGGCCAGATTCGGGGTGACGGCGTTCTGGGCGATGGTCGAGATTTTGGGGTATATGGCGGCGTTCTGGGTGTTCGCCACCAGCTGGTACTGGCCGGACGTTGCGATGGCGAGGAGCACGTCGGAGCCGCCCATGCCGGTGTTCTTCGCCACAGCCTGGGCCCAGGCCGTCCGGTCGCTTGGGTTCGTGAAGGAGTCCACGATGACCACGTAGAGGTTCACACGGTGCTGGGAGAGGAGATCGGAGATAGCCTTCTGCACCTCGTCCTTCCGCGAGCCGAGCGCGCCCTGCGGATCCACGATGTTCGTCCCGGACGGAATCGTCACCGGGTCGGCGGACCATGCGGGCGCCACGGCCGGCACGAGCAGGAGGATCGCCGCCGCGAGGCCAGCAAGGAGGGTCTTCGCCGTCGAGCACATGCGCTAATCCTTCGCCTCGTTCGGGGGCATGGGCCCCGGTCCGCGCAGCCCCCACAGCGCATCAGGCCGTCGGCGGCTGTCTCACGTACCTCGATTCTAGGGGCGGCCGGAGGAGCCCGCACGGCGGGGCTCTGCGCCCGGAGTGAAACAGGAGCGCTTTCGGCAGACTCCCAGCAAGCTTCCAGAGAACAGAAGCGTCCGGCACAGCTTGGGGGACCATAGTGGTAAGGAGTTCAGGGAAAGGACATCAGTGATGAACGAGAGCGATCCCCGTCCGGCGCAGTCCGGCTCGGGAGCCCCCGACCCCCGCGACCATGCCGACGCCCCGGGGCAGCCGGCCGTTCCCCCTGCCGGCGCCCCCGGGACGGGGCAGGGCGCCCAGCACGCGCAGGGCCCCGCCCCCCAGCAGCCGACGCAGCCGCAGCAGCGGCCGCAGGCCGGCCGGGACCAGCCGACCCAGCCGATTCCCCCGTACGGCCAGCCGGGCCACGGCCAGGGCCAGCAGGGTCCGCAGTACGGCCAACAGGGTCCACAGTACGGCCAGCGTGCGCCGCAGTACGGCCAGCAGGGCCCGCAGCAGGGCCCGCAGTACGGCCAGCAGGCCCCCCAGTACGGCCAGCGCGCGCCGCTGTACGGGCCTCCGCAGGGACCGGCCCCCTACGGCCAGCCGCAGTACGGCCAGCAGGGCCACCCGGGGAATTCCGGCAACTCGTTCTTCCGTCCCGCGAACCAGCGTCAGGGGCAGAAGGCCCGCTGGGGAACCGGAGTGCTCGTGGGCGGCATGCTCGTGGCCGGCCTGGTCGGCGGGGGCGTCGCGGCAGGGACTGCGGGCCTCTGGGCCCCGCACCTCACCAGCTCCGCGTCCCAGTCGCAGGACTCGAGCCCGGTGATCGTGAACAACCAGGACAGCGTTAACGCCGTGACCGCGGCCGCCGCGAAGGCATCCCCGAGCGTCGTGACCATCGGCGTCTCCTCGGGCAACTCCTCGGGGACCGGATCGGGGGTCGTGCTGGACAACCAGGGCCACATCCTTACGAACACGCACGTCGTGACCCTCGACGGCCAGGTCTCCAACCCCACGATCGAAGTCCGCGCGAACAACGGCTCGGTCTACAAGGCCTCGGTGGTCGGGACGGATCCGCTCAGCGACCTCGCGGTCGTGAAGGTCGACGGCGCGAACCTCACCCCGGTGACCTTCGGCGACTCGGGCAAGCTCAACGTCGGGGACATCGCCGTGGCCATCGGCGCCCCCCTCGGCCTGGACAGCACGGTCACCGACGGCATCGTCTCGAACCTCAACCGGACGATCTCCGTCCAGTCCTCGGCGGCGCCCAACGGCGGCGACAACTCGCAGGACAACGGCGGCCAGGGCTTCCAGTTCGCGCCTCCCGGCGGCGGCCAGACGCAGCGGCAGTCGCCCCAGAGCACCGTGAGCCTGAACGTCATCCAGACCGACGCGGCCATCAACCCGGGCAACTCCGGCGGCGCGCTCGTCAACAGCCAGGGCCAGCTGATCGGCATCAACGTGGCGATCGCCTCGACGGGATCGGGCTCCGGCACGGGGTCGGAGTCGGGCAACATCGGCGTCGGCTTCAGCATCCCCGCGAACTACGCGCACCGCATCGCCAACGAGCTGATCGCCAACGGCAAGGCCACGCACGGCCAGCTCGGCGTCTCGGTCCAGTCCCAGTCCGCCAGCGGCACCAGCTCGGCCTTCTCCACGGGTGCCCAGGTGGTGTCGGTGACCTCGGGCTCCGCGGCGGACAAGGCGGGCATCCACCAGGGCGATGTGATCACGAAGTTCGCCGGCCGCCCCATCGGTGACGCCTCGGAGCTCACGGCGGCGGTGCACGAGCAGGCGCCGGGCTCGACGGCCAAGGTGACGGTCCTGCGCAACGGCCAGTCCCAGGACCTCGACGTCACGGTGGGCGCCGCCAAGTAGCCCCCTCGTCCCCAGCGTTCCTTCCCGAACCCCGCACGATGGCGCGCCCCGGCACTGAGCCGGGGCGCGCCGTCGTCCGTCGAGGGCGTCCTCCGCCCCGCGGGAGCCGCAGAGGGACACAGACCCGGGCGGGGGCAGCGCATTCGTCGGCGCGTGTGGTTAGCTAGGGCGTGCCCGGCATGCACGCCGCGCGCGGCGCAGTCGCGCCCGCGGGCGATCCGGGCGCACCTGCCGCGGACGGTCCCCGCCCGTGGCACGTACGCGAGCATGGAAGGCCTTGGACCGTGGGAGACACCCTCAAGATCGTCGTGCTGGTCAAGCACGTCCCTGATGCGCAATTCGACCGTCACATCGGCCCTGAGCGCACCCTCGACCGCTCCGAGAGCATCCTCTCCGAGCTGGACGAGTACGCCCTCGAGGCCGCGCTGCAGCTCACGGACGCACGCGGCGGCGACAAGGGCGGCAACGAGGTCATCGCGCTGACCATGGGCGGCCCCGACGCCGCCAACGCGCTCAAGAAGGCCCTGCAGATCGGCGCGAGCTCGGGCGTGCACCTCAGCGACGAGGCGCTCGCCGGATCGGACGCGTGGGCCACCTCGCTCGCCCTCGCCGCCGCGATCCGCACGCTCGGCGACGTGGACCTCGTCATCACCGGGATGGCCTCGACCGACGGCGAGACCTCCCTCGTGCCCGCCCAGCTCGCCGAGCACCTCGGCCTGCCCCAGCTGACTTTCGCGTCCTCGCTCGAGGTTTCGGGCAGCACTGTGACGATCCAGCGCGACGGCGACGGCGTGACCGAGACCGTCGAGGCCGGGCTCCCCGCCCTCGTGTCCGTGACCGATCAGGCCAACGAGCCGCGCTACCCCAACTTCAAGGGCATCCTCGCGGCCAAGAAGAAGAAGATCGCCACGCTCTCGCTCGCCGAGGTCGGGCTCGACGCCGGCCAGGTCGGCACCGCTGGCTCCCTCACCGCCGTCGAGTCGGCGCAGCCCCGGCCGCCCCGCGCCGCCGGCACGATCATCACCGACGAGGGCGACGCGGGCGTCAAGCTCGTCGACTTCCTGGCCGCGCAGAAGCTCATCTGAGGGAGAAGGCAATGACTGAAGCGAATGTCCTGGTGGTCCTCGACGGCATCGGGGAGTCCCTGAAGAAGTCCCAGCTCGAACTCCTCGCCGCGGGGCGCCTCCTCGGCACGGTGTCCGTGGCCGCGACCGCGCCCGTCGGGGAGGCCCTCGCCGCACAGCTGCGCGAGAACGGCGCGGCCGCCGCGTACGTCCCCGACGGCGCCGACCTGTCCGAGTACCTCGTGGGGCCCACCGCGGCGTGGCTCGCCGAGGTCGTCTCCGCCTCGGAGGCGCAGGGGCGCCCGGTGCGCACGGTGCTGCTCGACAATTCGCCGGCCGGCAGGGAGACCGCGGCCCGGCTGGGCGTGCGGCTCGGTGCCGGCGTGATCACCGACGTGGTGGGGCTCGAGCCCGACGGCACGGCCCACAAGTCGGTCCTCGCGGGCTCCTACGAGGACCGCGCACGGGCCACGAGCCCCGTCTCCATCCTGACGCTCAAGGCGAACCTCGACCTCGGGGCCCCCGGCACGCCGGCACCGGGCGCTGCCACGGTCATCCCGGTGGCCGTCCCCGCGGACGCGCTCGCACGCGCCGGGCGCATCACGGGCCGGGCCACGAAGGCCAGCTCCGGGCGCCCGGACCTCACCGAGGCACGCGTCGTCGTGGCCGGCGGCCGAGGGACCGACGGCGACTTCGGCCCGGTCGAGGAGCTTGCCGATGCACTCGGCGGCGCGGTCGGCGCCTCCCGTGCCGCCGCCGACGCCGGCTGGGTCAGCCACGACCTCCAGGTCGGCCAGACCGGCAAGACCGTGTCGCCGCAGCTCTACATCTCCGCCGGCATCTCCGGGGCCGTGCAGCAGAAGGCGGGCATGCAGACCGCCAAGGTCATCGTCGCCGTCAACTCCGACCCCGAGTCGCCCGTCTTCGAGATCGCCGACTTCGGCGTCGTGGGCGACCTGTTCGAGGTGCTGCCGCAGGCGACCGCAGAGATCAAGAGGCGCCGCGGCTGATGGCCCCTGCCGAGCACACCGGCGCCTCGCGGGGCGCCTCGGGGGCAGCAGGCCCGTTCGACCCGGAGCGCCACCGGGTGCGCCGCGTCGTCGCCTTCGGCGCCCACCCGGACGACCTCGACTTCGGCGTCTCGGGCACCGTCGCGGCCTGGGCCGCGGCCGGGGTCGAGGTGCACTACTGCATCATGACCGACGGCGACGCCGGCGGCTTCGAGCCCGAGCACCGCGCGGGCATCGTGGCGATGCGCCACGAGGAGCAGCGCGGCGCGGCCGCCCTCGTCGGCGTCGCCGACGTGCACTTCCTCGGCTACCGGGACGGCTACCTGGAGCCGAACCACGAGGTGATGCGCGACGTGGTCGAGCTCGTGCGGCGGGTGCGCCCCGACGTCGTGCTCGCGATGCACCCCGAACGGAACTGGGACCGCATCCAGAAGTCCCACCCCGACCACCTCGCGTGCGGCGAGGCGGTCACCCGGGCGGTGTACCCGGCGCTCGAGAACCCGTATGCGTACCCCGAGCTCGCCGAGGCCGGACTGGACGCCTACCGGCTCCCGTGGCTGTGGCTGTACGCGGGGCCCAAGGAGCGCACCAACCACTACACGGACGTGAGCGGCTTCGTCGACACGAAGATCGCCGCGCTCCAGATCCACATCAGCCAGCATCCCGATGTTGCGGCGATGGAGGAGTCGGTGCGCTCGCGCATGGGCGCGTCGGCGCTCGAGGCTGGGCTCGCCCCGGGCGCGTCCGCCGAGGAGTTCCACGTGGTCTCGGTCAACAACCCGGAGACGATCGCGGGCTTCTGAGGCTCAGAGCTGGGCGCCCGCGAACCCGTTCTGCCGCCACGCCTCGTACACGGCGATCGAGGCGGAGTTCGCGAGGTTGAGCGAGCGCCGTGAGGGGAGCATCGGCAGGCGCACGCGCGCCGTGACCCGTGGGTCGTCGAGGACCTCCTGCGGCAGCCCCACGGATTCGGGGCCGAAGAAGAGCACGTCGCCCGGGGCGTAGGCCACGTCCGCGAACGGGGTGTCCCCGTGCGAGGTGAACGCGAAGACCCGCGCGGGCAGCAGCGCCGCGAAGGCGTCCTCGAGCGTCCTGTGGACGGTGACGTGGGCGAGGTCGTGGTAGTCGAGGCCGGCACGGCGCAGGTTCGCGTCCTCGAAGTTGAACCCGAGCGGCTCGACGAGGTGCAGGTGCGAGCCGGTCACGGCGGAGAGCCGGATGGCGTTGCCGGTGTTGCCCGGGATCTCGGGCGTGTAGAAGAGGATGCGGAACACGCACTCCATCCTAGGCGCGCCCGGGGCACAGCCCGGCCCGCGCGCGGCGCGCGCCCGGTCAGTGCAGGCCGGTAGGTCAGTGCAGGCCGGTGAGCAGCCGGGCGAGCGCCGGGACGAGGACCACGTTGGGCTGCGGCCCGGAGGAGAGGAAGAACGTGAGCTCGCGGACGAACTTGGAGGCGTTGAGCGGCTCGACGAGGCCGCCCGCGCCGCGGCGGATGTCGATGACGGGTTCGTGCGGGTTCTCGTCCGGCGTCTGGACGAGGACATAGCCCTGCACATTCAGCTCGGGGAACACGTCCTGGAAGTCGCGGACCTGCTCGGCGAGCCGCGGCGGCGCGACGGCCCGGGCGCCGTGGACCAGGTGTGCGCCGTCCCAGGCGTAGTTTCCCCGGGGCACGAGCATCGACTCCACGAGGGCGAGCCGGTAGCCGGCGAGGACTGCGTGCGCCACATGGGAGGCGTCCCTGGGGGAGCGCAGTCCGTTGAGCAGCCGTGCCGAGGGGATGGTGCCCAGGATGCGGCGCCGGATGAGCGCGGCCGTGCGCTCCTCGCGCTGGATCCTCGCCTCGGCCCCGAACAGGCCGCGCCGGCGCGGCGCCCCGTGCTCGGGCCGGGCGGCCACCGCTGCCGGCAGGAGCGGCACGGCGCCCGGTTCGAACGGCGGGACGTAGACGGCGGGCTCGCCGGCCGGGTTGCGCTGGCCCGGCGTCCTCGGGGCGGCCCGGGCGGTGAAGCCGCCCGCGCGAGGGGCGCCGGGGGCGGCCGACGCCGTGTCGGAACCGGCCGGGGCGCGGCCCGCCTCGCGCTGGGGGGAGGAGGTGAAATAGCTGCGGTCGTAGGCCGCGCGGGCCCGCGGGTCGGAGAGGACCTCGAAGGCGAGGGTCACCCGGCGGAACTCGATGACGTCGCCGCCGTGGTCGGGGTGGTGCGCCCGGGCCGCACGGCGGTAGGCGCGCCGGATCTCGGCCTCGCTCGCGGTGACCGGCACGCCGAGCACCTCGTAGTGGGACGGGACGTGCGCGGGCATGGGTCCATCGTAGGGGCGCAGGACGGGCACGCCGTCCCGGCCCGCTCGGGGAGTGCTGCCATAATCCAGCACATGCCCCTTCCCGAGGACGCCCCCGCGAGGATCACCCTCGCCGTGAACCCCGCCGCGCATGCCGGCCTCGGAGACCGGCGCGGCAGCGAGGCGGCGGCGGTCCTGCGCTCGCGCGGCGCGGCCGTGACCGAGCTGAGGCGGGGGAGCGCCCCGGAGCTCGCGGCCGCCGTCGCGGGGGCGCTGCAGGACTCCGACGCGGTGGTCGCGGTAGGCGGCGACGGCGTCGTCAACCTCGTTGCCAACGTCCTCGCGGGCACGGACGTGCCCCTCGGCGTGGTCCCGGCGGGGACCGGGAACGACATCGCTCGCCTGCTGGGCGTCCCGCTGGGCTCGGTGCCGGGCGCCGTCGAGGTGCTCCTCGCCGCCCTCGAGGCAGGCCCGCGCCGCCTCGACCTCGGGCGCATCGAGTGGGCGGGCGGCCAGCGGCACTACGTGGCGGTCGCCTCCGCGGGCTTCGACGCACGGGTCAACGAGCGCGCCAACGCCTGGCGCTGGCCGCGCGGCCGGGCCAAGTACGTCCTCGCCGTGCTGCGCGAGCTCGCCGCGTTCAAGCCCATCCCGTTCGAGCTCGCCGTGGATGGCGCGGCCCGCAGCCGGCGGGCGATGCTCGTCTCGGTGGCGAACGGGCCCTCCCTCGGCGGAGGGATGCGGGTGGCGCCTGCGGCCCGGGCGGACGACGGCGTGCTGGACCTCCTCGTGGTCGGTCCCCTGTCCGTCCCCGCCTTCCTCGCCGTCTTCCCGAGGGTGTTCCGGGGAACGCAGGTGGGGCACCCCGCGGTCGAGCTCAGCACGGTGCGGTCCGTGCGGCTGTGCGCGCCGGGACTGGTGGTCTACGCGGACGGGGAGCGGGTGGCCTCCGGGGCCGTGGACATCAGCGTGGTTCCCCGGGCGCTGGCTGTCCTCGCGGCCCCGGCGGCGGACCTGGCCGTCAGGCCCGGCGGGCGAGCCGGCTGAGGGCCAGCGCTCCGACGAGCAGGCCGAAGTCCCGCAGCGCGACATCGAAGCCGTGCCCGAGCACGAGCAGGTTGACGATGATGCCGGCCAGCCACGCTGCCACGACGAGCGAGCCCCACCGCGGGGTCCACGCCACGAGGAGGCCCGCGACGATCTCGACCACGCCCACGACGTGCATGAAGGTCTGGGCGCCGATGGGGACGATCGCGGTGGCGACCGGGGCGAGGTAGCCCGGCCAGTACGTGAGGACGTTGAAGAACTTGTCGAGCCCGAACAGGATCGGGGCCACGATGTAGAGGGTGCGGAGCATGAGGTACGCCTGGTCGGCGGGGGCGAGCGAGCGCGCACGGCTGCCGGCGCGGCCGACTCCGCGGAGCCGTCCGTGATGGGGGGCTGAGGTGGCTGACATGGCCTTCTCCCTTCGATATAAATGGTGATTCAAATTTTAGATCCATGCGGCGTCTAAAACAATGGATTCGAGTTTTGGATGTACCATGGGCGCATGGCTGGACCCACCTGGCGCCAGCGCCTCGGCGCGCTGGCCGCGCTCGGCGAGGACCGGCGTCGTGCGCTCTACCTCTACGTCCGCGCTGCCGGGCGCCCCGTGGGCCGCGACGAGGCCGCCGACGCGCTGGGCGTCTCCCGCGCCGCCGCGGCCGCGCACCTCGACCGGCTCGTGGACGACGGCGTGCTGTCCGCCACGTTCGCCAAGCCATCCGAACGGCGCGGTCCCGGGTCCGGGCGCCCCTCCAAGTTCTACGAGGCCGCCCTCACCGAGATCGTCGCGGCGGTGCCCGAGCGCTCCTATGAGCTGGCCGGCGACCTCCTCGCCGCGGCGGCCGAGAGGTCGATGGCCGCCGACACGCCCATGGTCGAGGCCCTCGCCGCCGTGGGGCGGGAGGCGGGGGAGGCCCTCGGGGCCGAACACGGGAGCATCGGCGCCGTCCTGGAGGCGACGGGCTACGCCCCCGTCCCGGGCGCCGCGGGCTCCATCGAGCTGGGCAACTGCCCCTTCCACCGGCTCTCCCGCGGGCACCGCGACGTGGTCTGCAGCCTCAACGGAGCGCTGCTCGCCGGGGCGCTCACCGGCTGCCAGGACGCCGAGCATTCAGTCGAGCCGGTGGAGCCGGGAACGGGCGGCCACGCGTGCTGCGCCCGGATCGTCCCGCGCTCACCGTGAGGCTCCGGTTCAAGACGGCCACAGCCCAGGCGGCGCCTACAGTGGAGGTGTGCCTGTCTACCTCGACCACGCGGCCACCACGCCCGTGACCCCCGCCGCGCTCGCGGCCTACACGGGCCAGATCGCCCGCGGCGGCAACCCGTCCTCCCTCCACGCCGCGGGGCAGGCCGCTCGCCGCGTGCTCGAGGACGCCCGCGAGTCCCTCGCCGCGTCCCTACGGGCCCACCCGACCGAGATCGTTTTCACCTCGGGGGGAACCGAGGCGGACAACCTCGCCCTCAAGGGCCTGTACTGGGCCCGGCGCGGCGAGGACCCGCGGCGCAGGCGCATCCTCTGCTCGAGCGTGGAGCACCACGCGGTCGCGGACACCGTCGAGTGGCTCGAGGCGCATGAGGGCGCGGAGGCCGTGTGGCTGCCGTGCGACCGGGCAGGCGTCACGAGCATGGACGCCCTCCGCGCCGAGCTCGAGAAGGACCCGGGCTCCGTCGCGCTGGTCGCGCTCATGTGGGCCAACAACGAGGTCGGCACAGTCCAGCCCGTCCACGAGGCCGTCCGCCTCTGTGCGGACCACAGCGTGCCCGTCCACTCCGACGCGGTCCAGGCGTTCGGGCACCTCCCCGTGGACTTCGCAGGCTCCGGGCTGGCAACGCTCGCGGTGAGCGGGCACAAGCTCGGCGCCCCCGTGGGGGTCGGTGCGCTTGTAGTCCGCCGCGACGCCACGCTCACGCCCCTCCTGCACGGCGGGGGCCAGCAGCGCGGCCTGCGCTCCGGCACCCTCGACGCGGCCGGCGCCGCCGCCTTCGCTGTCGCAGCGCACGACGCCGTCGACCGCCTCCCCGAGGAGGCCCGGCGCCTCGCGGGGCTTCGCGACAGGCTGCTGGCGGGGATCCAGCGCGAGGTGCCCGGCGCCGTCGTGAGCGGCCCCCCTGACGGCCGGGTCGCGGACAGCGACGGCATCCCCACGAGGCTCCCCGGGATCGCGCACGTGACGTTCCCCGGGTGCGAGGGCGACTCGCTGCTGTTCCTGCTCGACATGGCCGGGATCGCCACGTCCACCGGCTCCGCGTGCACGGCCGGCGTGCCCCGGCCCTCCCACGTGCTGCTCGCCATGGGCCGCTCGGAGGAGGAGGCCCGCGGATCGCAGCGGTTCAGCCTCGGCTGGAACTCCACGGACGCCGACGTCGACGCCCTCCTGAGGGCCATCGGCCCGGCCGTGGAGCATGCCCGGGCCGCGGGCATGGCCGGGCACGAGAGCCGCATCGAGACGGCGAGCACCCGCGGACGCCGCTGACCCGGCTGGGAGTCACCTCCTGCGGGTCGCCGCGTTCCTCACCGTCCCGGCGGGTGGCCGCCGGAGCCGGCGCCGGAGCGAAACCGACCTGCTTTCGGGCTCGGTGCGGGCCGACGCGCCGTCCAGAGAGCCGACACGCCGTATCGAGTGAGAGAAAGTCGGTCGGACTCGTCTGTCCGCAGGAGCTGACTCTCAGGAGATGACCTTCAGGAGGTGACCTTCAGAAGGTGCCTCCCAGATCGGGAGGCCACGGCTAGACCCCGGCGAGCTCGGCGAGCGGGACGGACGGGTCCGCGAGCCGGTGCGGGTCGAGGCGGGCGCGTGAGGCGATGAGCGCCTTGATGGCCTTCTGCTGCCGCGGGACGTTGACGTTCATCCCGCCCACGAGGGCGCCGTCGCGCAGCCACAGGGCCACGAAGCCCTCCTTGGCGGCCTCGACGGTGGAGATCGACCCCCGCAGCACGAGCTGGGCGCCGTGCACGAGCTGCCAGTAGCCGGAGTACTCCATGCTGAGCCCGGCCTGGTCCGTGTAGAAGTACGGGGCGAGGTCCAGGCGGGCGTCCTGGCCCAGCATGGACCGCGCCGCGACCTTCCCGCCGTTGAGCGCGTTGGACCAGTGCTCGCTGCGGACATGCTCGCCCGTGAAGGGCTGGCGGGAGCTCGCCACGTCGCCGGCAGCGTAGACGTCCGGGGTCCGGGTGCGCAGCGACGCGTCCGTCACGATGCCGTTGCGCACGGGGATCTTGGCCTCCTCGGCGAGATGCGTAGACGGCTCGACCCCGACGGCCACGACCACGAGATCGGCGGCGATCCGCTCGCCGGTGTTCAGCACCGCCGCGGCCACGCCGTCGCCGTGGGGCGAGCGGACGAACTCGACCGGATGGCAGCCGAGCCGGAACGCCACCCCGTCGCCCTCCAGGGCCCGGCGGAACACGTCGCCGAGTGCGGGCTCGAGCTGCCGGAGCACGGTGGTGTGGCGCCCCAGCACGGTGACCTCGTTCCCATACTCCCGTGCCGCCGCGGCCACCTCGAGGCCGATCCACCCTGTGCCCACCACCGCCACGTGCCGCCCCCCGCCCGAGAGCGCACCGCGCAGCGCGAGCGAGTCCTCGAACCTGCGCAGGCTGTGCACCCCCTCGAGGTCCGCCCCCGGGACGTCGAGCCGGCGCGGCTGGGCGCCGGTGGCGATGAGCAGCTTCGAGTAGGGCAGGAGGGCGTCGCTCTCGAGTCGGAGCATGTGGGCGTCAGGGATGATCTGGGCGGCCCGCTCGCCCAGCAGCAGCTCCACGCCGTTCGCGTCGTACCAGTGGCGCGGATTGACGTCGAGGTCCGCCTCGGCGCCGGAGCCCTTGAGGAACTCCTTGGACAGCGGTGGCCGCAGGTAGGGGGCGCGCCGCTCCTCGGCCACAATCCGCACGGGCCCGCGGTAGCCCTCGTCGCGCAGCGTCTTCGCCGCGCTCCCCGCCGCGAGGCCCCCGCCGGCGATGACGATCGGATGCTCCATGTGCCCTCCTTGCCGCCGAGGATCGGGGCGGCCCGGCCGCCCTCGACGCTAGAATAGACCGGTGCGAGTTCTGGCAGCCATGAGCGGGGGAGTGGATTCCGCCGTCGCCGCCGCCCGCGCCGTCGAGGCGGGGCACGACGTCGTCGGGGTCCATCTGGCCCTCAACCGCATGCCCGGAACCCTGCGCACGGGTTCCCGCGGATGCTGCACGATCGAGGACTCCAACGACGCCTGGCGGGCCTGCGACAGGCTCGGCATCCCGTTCTACGTGTGGGACTTCTCGGAGCGGTTCAAGGCGGACGTCGTGGACGACTTCGTGGCCGAGTATGCGGCGGGCCGCACCCCGAACCCCTGCATGCGCTGCAACGAGCGCATCAAGTTCGCCGCGCTCCTCGAGAAGGCCCTCGCCCTCGGGTTCGACGCCGTCTGCACGGGCCACTACGCCAAGGTGATCCGGGCCGAGGACGGCAGCCCGGAGCTGCACCGCGCCGCGGACTGGGCCAAGGACCAGTCCTACGTGCTCGGGGTCCTCACCGCCGAGCAGCTCGAGCACTGCCTCTTCCCGCTCGCGGACACCCCGAGCAAGGCAGAGGTCAGGGCGGAGGCGGAGCGGCGCGGCCTCTCCGTCGCCAAGAAGCCGGACAGCCACGACATCTGCTTCATCTCCGACGGCGACACGCGCGGCTGGCTCGCGGAGCAGATCGAGATGGAGCCGGGCGACATCGTCGACGAGACCGGCGCCAAGGTCGGCGAGCACGCCGGGGCGAACGCCTTCACCGTGGGGCAGCGCCGGGGCCTGCGCCTGGGCCGTCCCGCGCCCGACGGGAAGCCGCGGTTCGTCCTCGAGGTCCGGCCCAAGGACGCCACGGTCGTGGTGGGGCCCGAGAAGCTGCTCGCGGTCGACCGGATCCGCGGCATCCGCCTCTCCTGGGCAGGCCTGCCGCCGGCGGGCGCCGAGGCGGGCGAGGAGTTCGTGTGCGAGGCCCAGGTCCGGGCGCACGGCGACCCGGTCCCGGCCCGCGCCCGGCTCGAGCCCGGCGTCGGCCCCGGCGACGGGGCGGGGGAGTCGGCCGACGGCGTGCCGGGCCCGGTCCTGCACATCACCCTCGGCACGGCGCTCCGCGGGGTTGCCCCCGGGCAGACGGTGGTCCTGTACCAGGGCACACGCGTCCTCGGCCAGGCCACGATCGACGCCGCGAGGGCGCTGGACCGCGTCGGCTGACGCCCCTGCGCTGACGCCCCCTGCGCTGACGCCCCCGGTGCTGACGCCCGGCGGCCGGAGTTCTCCCGCCGTACACCTGCGCGACGCCCCTGCAGCACCTGGGCTGGCTAGCCTGCCGCTGTCCAGCCAGCCCCGCAGAGGAAGAAGCTCCATGCCCGCCCAGACTGACCGTTCGCGCGCCGACCGTCCGCGCGCCCGCCATCCGCGCGGCCGCCTCGCCGCGGCAGCCGCCGCCGTCGCCCTGGCCTCCGGCGCCGCGGCCGGCCTGCCCTCGGCTGCCCTCGCAGCGCCGGCCGCCGAGTCCACGGCCGCCGCCGATACCGCACCCGCCTCCGGCACCAAGCCTGCCTTCAGCTTCGCGGTCATCGGCGACACCCCCTACGGCGCGGCCGCGGCCGCAGACTTCCCCTCCCACGTGGCCCAGCTCAATGCGGACGCGTCCCTCGACTTCGTGATCCACGTCGGCGACATCAAGAACGGCTCCACGGTGTGCTCCGATGCGTACTTCGCCCAGATCCGGGCGGACTTCGACGCGTTCACCCATCCGCTCGTGTACACGCCCGGCGACAACGAGTGGACGGACTGCCACCGCGCCAACAATGGGGCCTACAACCCGCTCGAGCGCCTCGCGAAGATCCGTGAGGTCTTCTTCAACACCCCCGGCAAGACCCTCGGCGCGACCATGCCGGTGACGAGCCAGGCTGGCCTCGGCGTGCCCGAGAACGTGTCCTTCACCAGGAACCGCGTGGCATTCGCAGCGATCAATGTCCCGGGCAGCAACAACGCCTCCCAGCCGTGGGCCGGCCTCGGCAAGACCGCCGAGACCCCCGAGCAGGCCGCCGAGGTGCGCTCCCGCACGGCGGCCGACCTCGCCGAGGTCCGGCAGACCTTCGCGCAGGCCAGGCAGCGCCACGACCGCACCGTGGTGATCTCCCAGCAGGCGGACATGTTCGACCCGACCTACACGCCGACTCCAGAGGACATCAGCGCCTTCACCCCGCTCGTGCAGGCCCTCGTGGACGAGGCCTCGGCCTTCGACGGCGAGGTGTACCTCTTCAACGGCGACAGCCACGTCTACAACTCCGACCGCCCGCTCGCGGCCGGCTCGACGTGGCTCGCGCGCTACGGCGTCAGGGGCGCGACCGACAACCTGACGCGCGTCACGGTCGATGGCTCCTCGAACGCGACCGACTACCTCAAGGTGGACGTCGCCGCGGACGGCGCCGGCGGCAAGGGCGAGCCCGTGCTCAGCTTCAGGCGCGTTCCGTTCACGCAGTAGCCCGGCACCGCGCGGACGACGGCGCGCGGCGGGTCCCGCCGTCGTCCGCGGTGCCGCCGGGGGAGGCTCGAGCGGGGCAAAGGTCACCGTTAGGTCTCGATTGATTCAAACAAGTCCTTCATTTCACTGAATCAGTGATTGAATCGATGGCATCAGGACTGTGCCCTGGGTCACGCCCGCGCGTGCCCGGTGGGGGAGGGCACCGCCACTTTCGACAAGAAAAGGTCATTGATGTCTCAGACCAGACTGGCTGTGCGGAGCGCCATCGCGCTCGCCGGCGTCACCCTGCTCACGCTGACCGCGTGCACCGGGCCTTCCGGAGGATCCTCCTCGAACAGCTCAGCCTCGAGCGGGCCCATCACGGTCGGCACCACCGACAAGGTCACCTTCCTCGACCCCGCGGGCTCCTACGACAACGGGTCGTTCATGGTCATGAACCAGATCTACCCCTTCCTGCTCAACTCCAAGCCCGGCAGCGCCGAGCCGCAGCCGGACATCGCGGAGTCGGCCTCGTTCACCACGCCGACCGAGTACACCGTCAAGCTCAAGAGCGGGCTCAAGTGGGCCAATGGCGACACGCTTGATTCCGCCGATGTGAAGTTCTCCTTCGACCGGCAGGTCAAGATCAACGACCCGAACGGCCCCGCCTCGCTCCTCGACAACCTCGCGAGCGTCGACGCCAAGGACGCCACGACGGTCGTGTTCCACCTCAAGAAGGGCAACGACCAGACCTTCCCGCAGGTGCTCACGGGCCCGGTCGGGCCGATCGTCGACCACAACGTCTTCCCGGCGGACAAGGTCATGAACGACGAGGACATCATCTCGAAGAAGGCCTTCGCCGGCCCGTACACGATCTCCTCGTACCAGAAGAACCAGCTCGTGTCCTTCAAGGCGAACCCGGACTACAAGGGTCTGCTCGGCAAGCCCGCCACGGACACGGTCAACCTCAAGTACTACTCGGACTCGAACAACCTCAAGCTCGACGTCCAGCAGGGCAACATCGACGTCGCCTGGCGCTCCCTCGCCGCCACGGACGTCGACAGCCTCGCGAAGGACAACAAGGTCACCATCCACAAGGGCCCCGGCGGCGAGATGCGCTACATCGTGTTCAACTTCGACACGATGCCCTTCGGCGCCAAGACTCCCCAGGCCGACCCCGCCAAGTCCCTGGCCGTCCGCCAGGCCATGGCGGACCTCGTGGACCGCGACGCGATCGCGTCCCAGGTCTACAAGGGCACCTACAGCCCGCTGTACTCCTACGTCCCGGACGGCTTCCTCGGGGCCACGACCCCGCTGAAGTCGATGTACGGCGACGGCAACGGCAAGCCCAGCGCGGACAAGGCCAAGAAGGCCCTCACCGACGCCGGCATCACGAGCCCGGTGACGCTGAACCTGCAGTACAACCCGGACCACTACGGCAAGTCCTCCGGCGACGAGTACGCCCTCGTCAAGCAGCAGCTCGAGGCCGGCGGCCTGTTCAAGGTCAACCTCCAGTCCACCGAGTGGGTCACCTACTCCAAGGACCGCACCAAGGACGTGTACCCGATGTACCAGCTCGGGTGGTTCCCGGACTTCTCCGATCCGGACAACTACCTCACGCCGTTCTTCACCGAGAACAACTTCCTGAAGAACCACTACAGCAACACGGCCGTCCAGGACCTCATCTCCAAGGAGGCCACCAACCCGGACAAGAGCTCCCGCTCCCAGCAGCTCGGGCAGATCCAGGAGGACGTCGCCAAGGACCTCTCGACCCTGCCGCTGCTGCAGGGCTCGCAGGTTGCCGTGTCCGGGACGAGCGTCAAGGGCGTCGACTCGACGCTCGACCCGTCGTTCAAGTTCCGCCTCGGCGTCCTGAGCAAGTAGCCGGCACGGACCACAGCTAGACCAACGCGGCGGCGGGATGCACAACCGGCATCCCGCCGCTGCGGTGCGGAGGAACCCCCACCATGACTGCATTCACCGAGGCACCCCCAGAAGCCGCGGGTGTCCCAGAGCCCGTCGCCAAAACCAAGGGCGGCGGCCTCCTGACCTACCTCGTGATCCGCTTCCTGCTGATCATCCCGACCATCCTCATCCTCGTGACCATGGTCTTCTTCCTCATGAGGATCACCGGAGACCCCATCACCGCCGCGCTCGGCGGCCGCCTCCCGGCGGACCAGCTCCAAGAGCGCATCCACGAGGCCGGCTACGACCGGCCGATCATGGTCCAGTACTTCGAGTACCTGGGCCAGATCTTCACCGGCAACTTCGGCCGGACCATCTCCGACAACCGCGCCGTGACGGACATGCTCGCGACGTTCGGCTCCGCGACCCTCGAGCTCGCGGTCAACGCCGTCGTCGTCGCGCTCATCGTCGGCATCCCGCTCGGCATGGTCGCCGCCCACCGGCGGGACAAGGGTTCGGACGCCGTGCTCCGGGTCCTCGCGATCCTGTTCTACGCCACGCCGGTCTTCTTCTCCGGGCTCCTGCTCAAGCTCGTCTTCGGCGTCTGGCTCGGCTGGACGCCGATCGCAGGGCGGGCGACGACGACGACCGAGCTCGCGCTGACCCAGCTCTCGGCGCCCACGGGCATCTACTGGCTCGACGCGCTCCGCAGCGGCAACATGGCCGCCTTCTGGGACGTCGAGCAGCACGCGATCCTCCCGAGCCTCGCCCTCGGGCTCCTCACGGCCGGCGTCTTCCTGCGGCTCGTGCGGACCAACCTCATCGGCACGCTCGGCAAGGACTACGTCGAGGCCGGCCGCTCCCGCGGGGTGAGCGAGTTCCGGCTCGTCACCAAGCACGCCTACAAGCCCGCGCTCATCCCGATCATCACCGTGATGGGCCTGCAGATCGCGCTCCTGCTCGGCGGCGCGGTCCTCACCGAGACCACCTTCGAGTGGAAGGGCCTCGGCTTCCAGCTGGCGCAGTACCTGACCGCCCGCGACTTCGTGGCGGTCCAGGGCATCGTCGTGCTCCTGGCGGTGATCGTCGCGGTGACGAACTTCATCGTGGATGTCATCGCCGCCCTCATCGACCCGAGAGTGAGGTACTGATGACGGCTCCCACCCCGGCTGGTTCCACCGCCGCAGCGGTTCCGCAGATCGAGCGGAAGGACCCGCTCTGGACCAAGATCCCCGTCCTCGCGCAGGTCCGCATGAGCGTGGGCGTCCAGCGCACCATGCTCATCGCGGGACTCGTCCTCACGGGCATCTTCCTGCTCTCCGCCGTGTTCGCTCCGCTCATCGCCCCCTACGGCTACTCGCAGCTCGCCGATGCCGACGGCAACTTCCCCACCCAGGATCCGCCGAGCGCCAAGCACCTCTGGGGAACCACCGTGGGCGGCTTCGACGTGTTCTCGCGCGTGGTCTGGGGCACCCAGACCGCGATCCTGGTGATCATCGTCGCCGTCATCCTCTCGATCTTCCTCGGCGTCGCCCTCGGCCTCGTGTCCGGGTACGTCGGCGGGTGGCTCGACAGGATCCTCGTCGTCGTCGCGGACGCCGTCTACGCGTTCCCCTCCCTGCTCGTCGCGATCGTCATGTCGATCGTCATCAGCCACGGGCAGTCGAGCCTGTGGGGCGGCATCATGGCCGCGGCGATCTCGATCACCGTCGTCTTCATCCCGCAGTACTTCCGCGTGGTGCGGGCTGAGGCAATCCGCCTCAAGGCCGAGCCGTTCGTGGAGTCCGCCAAGGTGATCGGCGCCTCGAGCTGGAGGATCATGGCGCGGCACGTGTTCCGCAACGCGACCCGCAGCATCCCGCTGATCTTCACGCTCAACGCCTCCGAGGCCATCCTGACCCTCGCCGGGCTCGGCTTCCTCGGGTTCGGCATCGAGCCCACGAGCGCCGCCGAGTGGGGCTACGACCTGAGCAAGGCGACGTCGGACGTGACGGCGGGGATCTGGTGGACCGGAGTCTTCCCGGGTCTCGCCATCGTCCTGACGGTGCTCGGCCTCACCCTCGTGGGCGAGAGCATGAACGACCTCGCTGACGCGCGGATCCGCACCCGAGGAAAGAAGAAGCGCGCGGCCAAGGGCGCCAAGAACGCCATGGCCGCCGGCTCGGAAGGAAGCCCAGCATGAGTGAGCAGCTCGACGTGGCGCCCGCGGCCGGACCCGCGGCCACGGTCCTCGACATCGACCACCTCGAGGTGACGTTCGCCACTGACGCGGGCCCCGTCAACGCCGTGCGCGGCGTCAGCCTCGATGTCCGCGCAGGCGAGGTCGTCGCCGTCGTCGGCGAGTCCGGTTCGGGCAAGACCGTCACGGCCAAGACCATCCTCGGCCTCCTCCCCGAGACCGCGACGCGCTCCGGCGCAGTGGTGATCAACGGGCACAACGTGGTCACCGTCAGCGCATCGAAGCTCCGGGAGCTGCGGGGCCGGGACGTCGCGATGGTGTTCCAGGAGCCCTCCACGGCGCTCAACCCGGTCTTCACCGTGGGCTGGCAGATCGCCGAGGGCATCCGCGCGCACCACGGCCGCGACGGCAAGAAGGTCTCGAAGAAGGAGGCCAAGGAGCGGGCCATCGAGGCCCTGCGCAAGGTCGGCATCCCCGATCCCGAGAAGAGGGTCGACTACTACCCGCACCAGTTCTCGGGCGGCCAGAAGCAGCGCGTGGTCATCGCCGCCGCGCTCGCGCTCGATCCCGAGCTCATCGTGGCCGACGAGCCGACGACGGCGCTCGACGTCACCGTCCAGGCCGAGATCCTCGAGCTCCTGCGCGACCTGCGGGACCTGTACGGGACCTCGATCGTGCTCATCACCCACAACATGGGTGTCGTGGCAGACCTCGCGGACCGCGTTGTCGTGATGTACCAAGGCGAGGTGGTCGAGGAGGCGCCGGTGCGCACGCTCTTCGCCAGCCCGCGCGAGGACTACACGCGCCGCCTGCTCGACGCCGTGCCGCACCTCGGGCGGGAATCGGCCTCCGAGGGCGCCACCGAGCGCCTCCGGCAGGACGGGCCGGTCCTCGTCGAGGCCACGGGGCTCGACATCACCTACCCGGGTCGGCTCGGCACGCCGCCTTTCCGCGCCGTGCAGGATGTGTCCTTCACCGTGCGCGCCGGCGAGGTGTTCGGGCTCGTCGGGGAGTCCGGCTCGGGCAAGACGACGATCGGCCGGGCGATCGCCGGGCTCAACCGGGCCACCGGCGGCAGCCTGAGGGTCCTGGGGCACGAGATGGTCGGGTTCAAGGAGCGGCAGTTCAAGCCGGTCCGCAAGGACATCGGCTTCGTGTTCCAGGACCCCGCGGCGTCGTTCAACCCCCAGCTCACCATCGGCGAGTGCATCGCAGAGCCGCTGATCGTCCATCTGGACCTCGATTCCGCGCAGGTGAGGCGCCGCGTGGGCGAGCTGCTCGAGTCGGTGCAGCTGCCGGCGTCGTACGCGGCCCGCTACCCGCACGAGCTCTCCGGCGGCCAGCGCCAGCGGGCCTCCCTCGCCCGAGCGCTCGCGCTCGAGCCGAAGCTGCTGGTCGCGGACGAGCCCACCTCGGCCCTCGACGTGTCGGTGCAGGCGAAGGTGCTCGAGCTGTTCCGCGAGATCCAGGGCGAACTGGGCTTCGCTGCGCTGTTCATCAGCCACGACCTCGCCGTGGTGGACCAGCTCAGCCACTGGGTCGGCGTGCTGTACAAGGGGCGCATGGTCGAGCAGGGGATCGGCAGCCAGGTCATGGGTGCCCCCCAGCACGACTACACGAAGCGGCTCATCGCCTCGCTCCCGGTCCCGGACCCCGTGGAGCAGGCCGAGCGGCGCCGGGCCCACCGGGCCCTCCTCGGGAGCTGATGCGGGCGGCCGGCTGGCCCCCGCCTCGCACGCGGCCCCCCACCCGGACACGGGTGGGGGGCCGCTCCCGTCACGGAAACGGGGCGTCGGCGCGGCCCCATAGACTGGGCAGCATGACCGAGCAGCGACCTGACACCGACGTCGAGACGACAGCGACACAGCGCGAGTACGATCCGAGCGCCAGCTCGCTCACGGGCCACGTCGACCCCGCCGTGATGGCCGAGCTCCTCTCGATCCGGTCGAGCATCGACAACTTCGACGCGACCCTCGTCTACCTGCTGGCCGAGCGGTTCAAGGTCACCCAGCGGGTCGGGTTCCTCAAGGCCCAGCACCATCTTCCGCCCGCGGACCCGGACCGCGAGGCCGCCCAGATCGCCCGCCTCCGTCGGCTGGCCGAAGAGGCGCAGCTCGATCCGGCCTTCGCAGAGAAGTTCCTGAACTTCATCATCAGCGAGGTCATCCGGCACCATCAGGCCATCGCCGAGGACCACGGGCAGGCCGCCCCGGGCCAGGCGCCCACGGGCGCGTGACGGGCCAGGTCACCGCCACGGCCCTCGGCGACTGGCCGGGCACCGACCCGCTCGAGGCCGCCAGGGCCATCCGCGGCGAACTCGGGGCGCCGCACCTACCCGTCCTGGCCGAGCTGCCGGGCCGGGGCGTCGGCTCCGACCCGGTCGGCCGGACGGCGTCGATCCTCGCCGACCTGCACGCGGACGTCCAGCCCCACGGGTGGCGCCTCGTGCCGCAGCCCGGTCTCGATGCGGCCCGCGCGGCCTCCGCCCTGTCAACGGACCTCAACGTCCTCGCGGACGTGGTGGGGGACGAGGAGAGCAGCGCGGACACGCTCCACGTGCGCGTGCTGGGCCCGCTCAGCCTCATGGCAGGCCTGTACCTGCCCTCCGGCGAGCGCATCCTCGCCGACCACGGCGCCCGGCGCGACGTGGCGCAGTCGCTCGCCGCCGGACTCGCACCGTTCCTGGCCCGCGTCGGCCGGGCTGCGCCCGGGGCGCGCCTCACCGTGCAGCTGGACGAGCCGGACGCGGCCCGCGTGCTGGCCGGGCTCCTGCCGACCGCGAGCGGCTACCGCACACTGCGGTCAGTGCCGGGGGAGGAAGCCGGGCTCGCCTGGGGCTGGGCCGTCGAGGCGCTGCACGCGGCAGGTGCGGAGACCGTCGTCGTGAATCTCCCCGCGTGGGAGGCGCCGATCGGACGGGCGCTCGACGCGGGCGCCGACGCCGTGTCCCTGCCGGCCGCGGACCTGACGGTGCCGCAGTGGGAGCAGCTCGCCGGCGCCGTCGAGGCGGGCGCCGGGCTCTGGTTCGGTGCGGTCCCGCACGACGCCGCGGGCCGGCCGCGCACCCGTGAGCTCGCCGAGCGCGTCCTGCGGCCGTGGCGGCAGCTCGGCCTTCCGCTCTCCGCGCTCGACGTCGTCCGCGTCACCCCGGTGGGCGGCCTCGCCGCACTCTCACCGGCCGAGGCGACCGCGCTCCTCACCGCCACGGTCAAGGTCGCAGATGCGGTGAACCAGATCGCCCTCGGCTAGAGCATCCACCGGCCGAGCTCCCGCGCGCCGGTCAGCCGTTCCGGCGGCGCAGGTGCTCCTCGGCGAGCGCGTCCATCTCCTCGTCGGTCAGCTCGTCGAAGGACCGCGCTTCCCGACGGTCGCTGCGCGAGAAGCGCACGAACATGAGGATGATGACGGGGATGTCCACGGCCTCGGCGATGAACCACAGGAGGTCTCCGGCGAGCTGCTGGTCCCGCAGCGGGGACGGGAACCAGGACGGCGCGCCAGCCGGCCACGCCGAGACCCCGTCGAGCACCGTGGGCGCGAGGCGGAGGAAGATCCCGGGGATCGCGTCAGCGAGCAGCTCGATGAACACGTAGACGAACTCCAGGACGAGGAAGGCGCTCGAGCGCTCGAAGGACTCGGCCTCCGTCAGGGGCAGTGCGAGGATGAGCCCGACGAGGGGGACGAGGATGCTCAGCGCCCCGCTCGCCACGGGCTGCGATCGGTAGAGGGCCAGCAGCGGGGTGAGGAAGGTGCCGAAGAGCAGCAGCCCGATGATCGGGGCCACGAAGGCGTTGCCGAGGATCCGCACGGCGCGGCTCTGCATGACCCTCCCGAGCCGCGCCCGGCCCACGTTGCCCAGCGCCGCCTGCGCGAGGCCCACGGGCCGCCCCAGCCCGGCGAAGAGCGGGACGACGAAGAACATGAGCGCGATCTTCAGTGTGAACGCCCACCGCAGCGAGGACCCGTAGGCGCCGGTGAACCCGCACGCGAGCACCAGGTACGGGACGAGGCCGAGGACGTAGAAGCACAGCGCCCGCCACAGCGGCCAGGCCGTTCCGCGGCGGCGCGCCCTGGCCATCCCCACCCCGTACAGCGCCGCGGCCGCGATGGCCAGGAGGGCCGCCGCGGGATCGAGCGCGAACGAGGCGAGCACAGTGGTCAGGGGAGGCACAGGGCGCAGCCTAGTGCGCTTCGCTGGGACGGCGCTGGAAACGCCCGGGGCCGGCCCTGGCGACCGTGGGCGGCGGCGCGCCGCCTAGAATGGACCAAACGCAGGCCCGGGCCCGGAAGGGCCTGGATGGAACGCGACATCGCGCAGTTGGGGGAGAGTGGAAGGCATGAAGGCACGCATTCTGGTCGTCGACGACGACGAGGCCCTGGCCGAGATGATCGGCATCGTCCTGCGCAACGACGGGTTCGACCCGGTCTTCTGCGCCGACGGCGCCCAGGCCCCCGACGTGTTCCGGGCCCAGAAGCCGGACCTCATCCTCCTCGACCTCATGCTGCCCGGGCTCGACGGCATCGAGGTGTGCCGGCAGATCCGGTCGGAGTCGGACGTTCCGATCGTCATGCTCACCGCGAAGTCGGACACCTCGGACGTGGTGCGGGGCCTCGAGTCGGGTGCGGACGACTACGTCCCCAAGCCGTTCAAGCCGGCCGAGCTCGTCGCCCGGGTCCGCGCCCGGCTCCGTCCCGGCGAGACCAAGGCGCCCGAGACGCTCCGTATCGGCGAGGTCACGATCGACGTCGCCGGCCACACCGTCAAGCGCGGCGACGAGTACATCTCCCTCACCCCGCTCGAGTTCGACCTCCTCGTGGCGCTCGCCCGCAAGCCCTGGCAGGTCTTCACCCGCGAGCTGCTGCTCGAGCAGGTGTGGGGCTACCGCCACGCCGCCGACACGAGGCTCGTCAACGTCCACGTCCAGCGCCTGCGCTCGAAGATCGAGCGCGATCCCGAAGCCCCCGAGGTCATCCTCACCGTGCGCGGCGTCGGGTACAAGGCCGGGAGCTAGCACACAGCACGCGCCGCGCGCGCCAGATCGAGACCCATGGACATCGAGCAGGACCACCGCACGCCGCCCGGGACGCCCTCCGCGCCCGGCGCCGAGCAGCGGGCTGCCCAGAACCCGCCCGCGGGGCAGAACCCGCCCGCGGGGCAGAACCCGGCAGCAAACGGGGCCGGTGTCCCGGGCGAGGCCGGCGTTGCCGAGGAGGCCCCCCGCGACGGAGCGACCGGCGCGGAAGCCGGCCAGGGCGGCTCGGCGCGGGCAGGATCGCGGCTGCGCCTGGCCTGGGGGCTCGCCCGCCGGTGGGCGACGCGGCGCAAGGTGGGGGACCGGGCACGGATCGCGGCCAAGCGCGCCCGCGTCCTCGGCTTCCGGGCGTTCCGCGCCGGCGTGCGCGGGCTGCGGAACATCGGGCCGGCCATCCTCGCGGCGAGGGGCGGGTTCGCGCGCCGGTGGCGGCGGTCCCTCCAGTTCCGCACGGTGCTCGTCACGCTCCTGCTGACCTTCGTCTCCTTCCTGGCGGTCGGGGCCTACCTGTCCAACCAGATCGCGAACAACCTCTTCCAGGAGCGCCTCGCGCAGGCGGAGGTGCAGACCCGCCAGTCGGTCCAGCAGGTCCAGGAGACGTTCGACGGCGCGCAGGTCACCGACCAGCAGGGCGTCCTCAAGCTTGTCAACGACACCCTCAACCAGCTCGAGAACCGCGAATCCGGCACGCCGCGGCAGTACGTGTTCCTGGCCGTGCCGAACCAGGACCAGCCGCGCAACCGCTGGGTGGACTCGCGCGCCTCCTACCTGCGGACGGAGAACGACATCCCGCAGACCCTGCGGGACGCCGTCCAGCACTCCCAGCAGGAGCAGTACTGGCAGTCCATCCCGCTGACGGTGGACAACCGCATCCACCCGGCCATCGCCGTCGGCAACAAGGTCAGCTTCGGCGGGACCGTGTACGAGCTGTACCTCATCTACGACATCGAGACCGCCCAGCAGACCCTCGACGACATGCAGAATGTGCTGTGGTTCGGCGGCATCTTCCTGCTCCTGCTCATCGGCGCGATCACGTGGATCGTGACCCGCGGCGTCGTGTCGCCGGTGAGCCACGCCGCGGCCGTCTCGGAGAAGCTCGCCTCCGGCCAGCTCGAGGAGCGCATGGCCGTCGAGGGCGAGGACGAGGTGGCGCGCCTCGGCGCATCGTTCAACCACATGGCCGCGAACCTGCAGGAGCAGATCACCGCACTGGCGAACCTCTCCCGCATGCAGCAGCGGTTCGTCTCGGACGTCAGCCACGAGCTCCGCACCCCGCTGACCACCGTGCGGATGGCCGCCGAGGTGCTCTACGACGCGCGGGACACGTTCAACCCCGTCACGAAGCGCTCCGCCGAGCTGCTCTACAACCAGGTGGAGCGGTTCCAGGCCCTCCTGAACGACCTGCTCGAGATCTCCCGCTTCGATGCCGGCGCGGCGATGCTCGACGCCGAGCCGCAGGACCTCGTCCTGGTGATCCGCACCGTCATCGAGACCGCGGCGCCGATCGCCGCGGCCTGCGGCTCCGAGGTGCGCCTCTTCACCCGCTCGCCCAGCATCGTCGTCGAGATGGACGGGCGGCGGATCGAGCGCGTCCTGCGCAACCTGCTGCTCAACGCGCTCGAGCACGGCGAGGGACGCCCGGTGGAGATCTTCGTCGCCGCGAACGCCGACGCCGTGGGCGTATCCGTGCGCGACCACGGCATCGGCATGTCCACCTCTGAGGCGGCCCGCGTGTTCGACCGCTTCTGGCGAGCCGACCCGGCCCGTGCGCGCACCACCGGCGGCTCGGGCCTGGGCCTGTCCATCGCCACGGAGGACGTCAAGCTGCACAACGGCTGGCTGCAGGCGTGGGGCAAGCCCGGACAGGGCTCGTGCTTCCGCCTCACGCTGCCGCTGCGCGCGGGGCAGGAGATCCTCGAGTCCCCCGTCGCGCTCCAGCCGGCCGACGGCGACGTGGTGCTGGTCGAGGAGCAGTCGACGCGCGGCGTCGTCCTCGGCTCGTTCCACGCTTCGGGCGGCCCGGCCGCGGACGACGCCGGCCCCTCGCCGGCCGCCGGCACCGCGCCGCCGCCGGGTGGACCGGGCACGGAAGGGGAGGAGGCGTGATGCGCCGTTCGGTACCGGCCGCAGTCGTCGCGGCGCTGCTCGCACTCGCCACGCTGGCGGGGTGTGCCCAGATCCCCACGACCGGCACCGTCGGCAAGAGCCGCGACAGCGCCGTGACCTTGGGCAACGCGCCCCAGATCATCCCGCCCGGGCCCCGAGACGGGGCCAGCCCACAGGCCATGATCGACGGCTTCTTCAACGCCGGCAGCGGCTACCAGAACGACTTCACGGTCGCACGGCAGTTCCTCGCCCCGGCGCAGGCGGTGTCCTGGAAGCCGAGCGACCGGACCCTCGTCTACCGGGGCAGCGCGACCGTGGTGGCGACGGGGAAGGAGAACCAGTACCGCTACGAATTCGACCTCGCGTACTCGGTGGACTCCCAGGGCATCACGACGCCGTTCCCGCCGGGCACCAAGGAGCACATCGACGTCACGCTCTCCCAGGTGGACGGCCAGTGGCGCCTGTCCAGCCTGCCGGACGGCACGGCCATCCCCGAGGAGACCTTCAAGGCGCTCTACCGGCCCTTCCCCCTGTACTTCTACGACCCCTCCTTCACCACCCTCGTCCCCGACGTGCGCTGGTTCATCGACAACTCGGGGGTCGCGAAGTCGCTCGTGAGCGCGCTCATCGCGGGCCCGGCGCCGTACCTGCGCGCGGCCGTCTCGAGCGCGTTCCCGCAGGGCATCCGGCTCGAACGCGAATCCGTGCCGATCGTGGACAACACCGCCCAGGTCGATCTGACTCCGGAGCTCAGGGATGCCTCGTTCACGGACCGGCAGCGCATGCGCTACCAGCTCGTGCGGACGTTCTTGGGGATCAGCTCCGTCGTGGACGTGACGCTGCGCTCGAACCAGGCAGATGTGACCCTCGAGGATCCGACGACGGGCAAGTCGGTGCCCGAGCCGATCGTCGACCCCAAGGTTCCCGTCTGGCAGGTGGGCATCGCCGGCGGCGAGCTGGTCCAGTACGCGAGCCGCCAGGCCACGAGGATCGACGGGCTGCGCAGCGTGGCCCCGCTCGGGCCCCACGATCCGGCCGCCTCGGCGTCCCAGCACGTCTATGCCTTCCTCGGCGCCAAGGGCCTCTACTCCGTCGTGCAGAACCAGGCGCCCCGTCTCCTCGACTCGCGGACCCGCTTCAGCCGGCCCTCGATCGACCCCTTCGACTGGGTGTGGACCGCCGGGCCCGGGGGCAGCGGCGCGACCGAGGCGGTCGCCTACAAGCCGGTCGGCGTCGCCGAGGGCGCGGCCGTGCCCAAGGCGGCGCTGACGGCCCCGTGGCTCGCAGGCCGGACGGTCGAGGAGCTGCGGATCTCCCGGGACGGCACGCGCGCCCTCGTCCTGTCGACTCAGGGCGGCTCGACGGCGCTCCAGGTGGCCGGGGTGCAGCGGGCCGCGGACGGCACGCCGCGTGAGCTCTCCGCGCCGATCACCCTCTCGACGACCGAGAAGAGCCCGCAACGGGCGGTCTGGGTCGACGACACCACGATCCTCGTCTCGGGAGTCTCTGCGAACGACCCGGTGGCCCCGGAGCTCGTCTCGCTCAGGGGCGGAGATCCGCGGCAGCTCCCGCAGCTGCCCGGGATCGAGGCGATCTCGGCCGGCAACGGCGACCAGGAGATCTACGCCCAGACGCCGGCGGGAGTGTTCGCGCTCGTGCGGACCACGTGGACGGAGCTGGGCAAGGGCGTAGAAGGCCTCTCCTTCGCCGGGTAACCGGACCGTGCCCCTCGCGGGCCAGCTGGCCAGAGGCGGGGCGGCCGTCCACATGGGGCCCGGGGGAGTGGCCCCGGACACGCCGCGGCAGGAGGCTGGGAGCATGCGCCCCGTCGATCCAGCCCGCCCGCGGCCCTGCGACGGGGGAGTGCCGCCCGGGCAGGGGTCCGGACCGGCCGCCGCGGGACGGCACGCGGGCCGCCCGGCGCACCCCGCGCTGCGGCTGCTCGAGGGCTCGGCGGCGGCTGCGAAAGACCTGCTCGGGCTCCTCGTGCCCGTGGACTGCGTCGGGTGCGGTGCCCCTGACCGAGAACTCTGCGCAGCCTGTGCGCGGCAGGTCCGCCGCCTCACTGCCAGGCCGGCCCGGGTCGAGGACCATGCCCCGGCACTCATCGAGGCGAGCGGCCGCGTCCTGCTCCCGGCGGTGTCCGCGGGGCCCTACCGCAACGAGCTCTCGCTTGCGGTCCTGGCCTTCAAGCGGCACGGGAGCGCCGTCCTCGCCACCGAGCTGGCCGCCGCACTCGGCCGTGCACTGGCTGCTGCGGCGGGGACTGGGCCGGGAACCGCGGCGGACGGCGGTGTGCTCCTCGTGCCTGTCCCCACGAGCGGTGCAGCCTTCCTCCGCCGGGGCTTCGACCCCCTGCAGGTGCTGCTCGCCCGGGTCCGGCGGGAGGGCCGCATCCCCTCCGGAACCCTGTGGGTCGAGGCGCTCGCGCCGCGTCGGCGCGGCGCCCGGGAGCGGGCTGCGCTGGCGCTGCGGGCTGCGGCCTCCGCCGGCGGAGGGTCCCAGAAGGGGCTGGGCCGCTCGCAGCGCCGCGCCCGCGTCTCCGGATCGCTCGCTGCCCGCCGTCGGGTCCGCGTGCGCGGGCGGGGCGGCCTGATCCCGGCCGCCGGACGCACGGTCCGGTCCCTCCGCGGGCGCCGCTGCCTCGTCGTCGACGATGTCCTCACGACCGGCGCGACCGCCCGGGAGGCGGCCCGCGCGCTCGAGGCCGCGGGCGCCGTCGTCGTCGGCCTCGTCACCCTCGCGCACGTGCCGCTGCCCGAGGCCGGCCCGGGTGGGGAGGCGGGTACGCTCCCAGCGGACACACAGCGGCAGGATGCCAACAAGGGATGAATAAACCGTGACGATCCACTAACGTCGGTGATGGGTCCTTTAGCCAGAAGGACCTGTCGATAGCGGCTCAGGAAAGGGGCTCGACTGTCTGACGACGGAGCCTCTGGACGCCGGTATGCGGCTGAACTCAGAAGTATCTGGAGGGCACCATGGAGTTCAACATCAGCGGTCGCAACCTGACTGTGTCGGATCGCTTCCGCGAGTACGCAGGTGAGAAGCTCGAGAAGATCGGTGCGCTGGCTGACAAGGTCCAGCGCGTCGACGCGAAGTGCTCCAAGCAGAGCAGCGCGAAGACCGGAGGAGACCAGCTCACGGTCGAGCTCACGGTCACCGGGCGTGGACCGGTGATCCGGGCCGAGGCGACCGCTCCGGACAAGTTCGCGGCCTTCGACCTCGCCTACGGAAAACTCCTTGAACGCCTCCGGCGGGCCAAGGACCGCCGCAAGGTCCACCACGGCAAGCACACCCCGGTCGGCGTGAACGCCGCCACCGCCGCCCTCCCGGTGGTGAGCGGCAGTACGCCGATCTACGCCGAGCACGCCCTCGAGGTCCCCTCCTCGGAGGCCGAGGCCTCGTCACCCTACGAGGTCGAGAACGACATCCCGGCCGGCGATTCGCCCGTCCTGATCCGCCGGAAGGTCTTCCCCGCCGCGACGCTCACCCTCGACGACGCGGTGGACAACATGGAACTCGTCGGCCACGACTTCTACCTGTTCATCGACGCGGACACGAACACCCCCTCCGTGGTCTACCGCCGCCGTGGATGGACCTATGGCGTCATCAGCCTCGACCAGGCCTGCGAGCCCGGGGCGGCCAAGGTCGAGGAGAAGATCCTCGCGTACCGCTCTGACGACGCCGGTGCAGTTGTCTCCTGATCCGGCGCCCATGGCCGCGGCCCTGGACGCGGCATTCCCGGCAGCGGCGGTCCCTCTCGGGGCCGCCGCTGCGGCGTGCCGGGCAGAGCCCCTCCACGGCCGCGACGCATGACGGCGCGGCTCACCCTCGCGCAGGCCCGCCGGGTCGCGCTCTCCGCCCAGGGACTCCACCGCCCGCGCCCGTCCGGCCCGGTGTCCACCCGGGCGCTCGTCCGCGCCTTCGAGGCGCTCCAGCTGGTGCAGATCGACTCGGTCAACGTCCTGGTCCGGAGCCATTACCTGCCGTTCTTCTCGCGCCTGGGACCCTACGACCGGGACGCGCTGGACCGCCTCGCCGCCCGAAGCCCGCGCCGCATGGTCGAGTACTGGGCGCACGAGGCGAGCTTCATCCGGCCTGAGCACTTCGACGCCCTGCGTCTGTGGCAGCGTCGGGCCTGGGTGGGCGCCCACGACATGGACGCGGCGGCCCGCGAAGACCTCGCTGCCCGCATCCTCGCCGTCCTCGGCTCCAGCAGGCCGCTTACCGCCGCGCAGCTCGCCGACCGGCTGGGTCACGTCGAAGAGCGCCGCCGCGACCAGTGGGGATGGAACTGGAGCGCTGTCCAACGCGTCGTGAGCCACCTCTTCGAACTCGGCACGGTGGCCTCTGCGGGCCGGTCGAGCTCCTTCGAGCGCCGGTACGCCCTGACGGAGGACGTGCTGCCCAAAGGCCTGGTCCGCGAGGAAGGCCTGGACCGGGACGCCGCGATCCTCGATCTCGTCCGGTGTGCCGTCCAGGCACACGGGATCGGCACCGCGCGCTGTTTCGCGGACTACTTCCGCCTCCCGGTCCGCGCCACGGAGACGGCCCTCGGCGTCCTGGCCGCAGAGGGGAGCATCGACGAGGTCCGCGTCGAGGGATGGGAGGGCAGGATGTTCCTCGCCGCGGGGCGCGCCATACCCCGCGCCGCGACCGGCAGGGCGCTCCTGAGCCCGTTCGACTCCCTCGTGTTCGAGCGGCGCCGCCTCGAGCGACTGTTCGGCTTCCGCTACCGTCTGGAGATCTACACTCCCGCCGAGCGTCGCGAGTACGGCTACTACGTGCTGCCCTTCCTCCTGCGCGACGCCATGGCCGGCCGCGTCGACCTGAAGGCGGACCGGAGCGAGGGGGTCCTGCTCGTCCAGGCCGCCCACGCCGAGCCAGGAGCCCCACCGGACACGGCCGCCGAGCTCGCGGAGGAACTGCGGCTGCTGGCAGACTGGCTTGGTCTCGACGACGTGCGCGTGGCCGACCGGGGCAGTCTCGCCCCGGCCCTCGCCCGGGCCGTCGGGCCCGTCCGCGGAGCGCGGAACCTGCACGGGGTTCCGCGCGTGTCTCCCGTAGACTGAATCCCGCCGCAGCGCACGATCACTGCTGCACACGCCATTGACAAGGGAGCGAACGCCACGTGGCAAACCTTCTCGAGAAACTCCTGCGCACCGGCGACCGCCGGACGCTCAAGCAGCTGCGCGTCTACGCGGACGCCATCAATGCGCTCGAGGACGAGTTCAAGGCCTTCACCGACGCCGAGCTGCGCGCGGAGACGGACCGGCTGCGCGAGCGCCACACCGACGGCGAGAAGCTCGACGACCTGCTGCCGGAGGCCTTCGCCGCCGTGCGCGAGGCCGCCGGACGGACCCTCGGCATGCGCCACTTCGACGTCCAGCTCATGGGCGGGGCCGCGCTCCACCTCGGGAACATCGCGGAGATGAAGACCGGTGAGGGCAAGACCCTCGTGGCGACCGCCCCCGCCTACCTCAACGCGCTCTCGGGCAAGGGCGTCCACGTGGTCACCGTGAACGACTACCTCGCCGAATACCAGTCCGAGCTCATGGGGCGCGTGTACCGCTTCCTCGGCATCTCGAGCGGCTGCATCCTGGCCAACATGGACCCCGCCGAGCGCAAGAAGCAGTACGACGCCGGCATCACCTACGGCACGAACAACGAGTTCGGCTTCGACTACCTCCGCGACAACATGGCCTGGGACCAGGGCGAACTCGTCCAGCGCGGCCACCACTTCGCGATCGTGGACGAGGTTGACTCCATTCTCATCGACGAGGCCCGCACCCCGCTCATCATCTCCGGCCCGGCGCAGGGGGACGCGAACCGCTGGTATTCGGAGTTCGCCAAGCTCGCCCTGCGGCTCGGCGAGGACGACTACGAGGTCGACGAGAAGAAGCGCACGGTCGGCGTCCTCGAGCCCGGCATCGAGAAGGTCGAGGACTACCTCGGCATCCACAACCTCTACGAGTCGGCAAACACCCCGCTCATCGGCTTCCTCAACAACGCCATCAAGGCCAAGGAACTCTTCAAGCGGGACAAGGACTATGTGGTCCTCGACGGCGAGGTCCTCATCGTCGACGAGCACACCGGCCGCATCCTGCCCGGGCGCCGCTACAACGAGGGCATGCACCAGGCCATCGAGGCCAAGGAGGGGGTGGAGATCAAGGCCGAGAACCAGACGCTCGCCACCATCACCCTCCAGAACTACTTCCGCCTCTACGAGAAGCTCTCCGGCATGACCGGCACGGCCGAGACCGAGGCCGCAGAGTTCATGAGCACGTACAAGCTCGGCGTCGTTCCGATCCCGACGAACAAGCCCATGGCGCGCATCGACCAGTCGGACCTCGTGTACAAGAACGAGATCGTCAAGTTCGACGCCGTCGTCAAGGACATCTCGCGCAGGAACGCGAAGGGCCAGCCCGTCCTCGTCGGCACAACGAGCGTCGAGAAGAGCGAGTACCTCTCGAAGTCGCTCGCGAAGGCCGGAGTGCGCCACGAGGTCCTCAACGCGAAGAACCACGCCCGAGAGGCTGCAATCGTCGCACAGGCCGGCCGCAAGGGCGCCGTCACGGTCGCCACCAACATGGCCGGCCGCGGCACCGACATCATGCTCGGCGGCAATGCCGAGTTCATGGCCGTCGCCGATCTGGCCGCCCGGGGGCTCGACCCCGAGGAGAACTCCGCCGAGTACGAGGCCGCGTGGCCCGCTGCACTGGAGGCGGCCAACGAGGCCGTCAGGGCCGAGCACGAGGAGGTCCTCGCCCTCGGAGGGCTCTACGTGCTGGGCACCGAGCGGCACGAGTCCCGCCGGATCGACAACCAGCTCCGTGGCCGCTCCGGCCGTCAGGGCGACCCCGGCGAGTCGCGGTTCTACCTCTCGCTCACGGACGACCTCATGCGCCTCTTCGGCACGGGCGGCGCCGAGAGGCTCATGGCCTCGAGCCTGCCGGATGACACGGCGCTCGAGTCCAAGATGGTCTCCCGGGCGATCCAGTCCGCCCAGGCGCAGGTCGAGGGGCGCAACGCCGAGCAGCGCAAGAACGTGCTCAAGTACGACGACGTGCTCAACCGCCAGCGCGAGGCCATCTACGGCGACCGGCGCCGGATCCTCGAGGGAGACGACCTGCACGAGAAGGTGCAGTTCTTCCTCGAGGACACGCTCACGGCGATGATCGAGTCGGCCACTGCCGAGGGCAACGGCGACGACTGGGACTTCCACGCCCTGTGGTCGAACCTGCGCACGATCTTCCCCATCTCGATCACGCCCCAGGATGTCATCGACGAGGCAGGCGGCAAGCCCCGCGTCACGGTGGAAATGCTCAAGGACGAGATCATCTCGGACGCGAAGCTCATCTATGCCGAGCGCGAGGCGCAGCTGGGCCCGGACACGATGCGCGACCTCGAGCGCCGGGTGGTCCTGTCCGTGATCGGACGGAAGTGGCAGGAGCACCTCTACGAGATGGACTACCTCAAGGAGGGCATCGGGCTGCGGGCCATGGCACAGCGCGACCCGCTGGTCGAGTACCAGCGCGAGGGCTTCGCCATGTTCCAGACGATGATGGAGGGCATCCGCGAGGAGTCCGTCGCCTTCCTGTTCAACCTCGAAATCGAGCAGACCGAACAGGCCGAGGCGCCCGCCCAGCCCGCCCGGCTCGAGTACACGGCCCCCGCCGAGGACGGCACGACCGAGACGCACGTCGAGCAGGCGCGCTCACGGGCGGCGGAGAATGGCGGCGGCTCCGGGGCTGGCCAGAAGCCCGCCCCGAAGAAGGGCGGCTCGCGGCCCTCGTCCAAGAACGCGCCGGGGCGCCGGTCCAAGCGCTGATCCGCCGGCGACAGGTCAACGAGAGGCCGGCGGCCCGTCCCTTGGTGGGCCGGGCCGCCGGCCTCTCACTTCTGCAGTTCCCTCACCCGATCTCCAGTGCAGTCACCTGCCAGCCCGTGCGGCCGGCGGCCTCGATGCGCAGTGCCACGGCCCGGCACCGCGCCGCATCGGCGACGATGACGGCCGCCTCGTAGAGCCCCGGCTGGACCAGGCGGGCGTGCGAGGACCTGACCGTGGTGGCGCGGTGCGCACGCGCCGAGGACCCCGAAGCCCCCGCCCGGGCCGCGCGGCTGAGATCGGCCCGCAGCTGCACGGAGGCCAGGAGGTCGCGATGCAGCCAGGGTGCGAGCTGCTGGACCGGCCGAGTCCCGGCGAGGACCTCCATGGTGGCGCGCGTGATGGCGGCGGCAAGCTTCCGCACCTCCTCGCCCTCGTGAGCACCCGGGACAGCGTGCAGGCGTCTGGCGGGGCGCGGTACCGGCTCGGTGGCGAGCGCGGAGGTGCCCGAGGTCCTCGGCCTGGCGGCCTCGGAATCAGGGTGTGCGCGGTGGAGGCGCAGGACGTCCGCGGTGCGGGGCCCGGTCTCGACGAGCTGGGGCAGGGTGCGTGAAGCCATGGCAGGTGAAGTCCTTTGGTCAGGGCCGGCGCTGGGCGCACGGCAGGGAGGGCGGCCTCGTTCCGTCAGGGGCGCGGTCCGGCGCAGGCTGTGCCGCCGCTGGGGGTACCGGTTCTCAGCGGGGAGGGACGAGGAGCTGGCCGGGGCGGATCAGGTCGGGATCGGCGCCGATGGTTCCGGCGTTCGCCTCGTACCACGAGGGCCAGGCCGCCGCGATATCGAGGTCGGTCGCCCCGGGCCCCAGATGGCGCGCCACGATGGTCCACAGGCTGTCGCCCGGGCGGACCTCCACCTCCCCGGCGCGGACGGGCTCCCGCAGCGGCTGCTGCACGAGGTGGCCCGGATCGGTGGGCGGCGCCACGGGGACCCAGCCTGCTTCGGGGACCGGTGCCGGCGCGGCGGACGGCGCGATGGCCGACGACGCGGCGTTCGGCGACGCAGCGGCCGACGGTGCGGCGCCAAGGGGTGCGGCCACCGAGGGCGCGGAGACGGATGGGTGCGCGGACGCGAAGGGCGTGGGCAGCGCTGGGCTCTGCGTGGACGCGGCCACCGGTCCGGGAGCGGCGGGGTGCCACGCCGGGTCGGGGAGGCTGTCGGCCTGCGCGGCGGGAACCGCGACGAGGCTCAGCCCCAGCATTGCCAGCGCCAGCCGCCGCATGAACGCCGGGGCGAAGCTCCCGGCCCGGCGTGACGCCGTCCGTGCGCCCGCGGCGGCCAGCAGGGCCGACACGATGGCCAGGCCCATGGACAGAAGCCACCATGCCACGACGGCCAGGCCTGTGAGGCTGGCGATGAGGCCGAGGAGGACGTCCAGCGTGGGCACGGCATCGAAGGCGGCGGGTGCAATCCGGAGCCAGCCGCCCGAGGCGCCCGGCGCAAGATCCCGGGCGAGCGAGCTGCCCGCAGCGACCAGCACCGCGCCCAGTGCCAGTACGGTTCCGGCCACGAGGCCGTCCGCCGCAGCCTGCTGCCCTCGTGTGTTCTCCATGAGACCCCCCGGTCTGTGTGGACGACATTCATTTTGATGCAGTTTGATGCAGTTTGTAGGTCTACAGCAAGTTTGAACGGCTTTGGTTCAATTTGTCCAGTGGTGCCCGGGCGGATGCAGCCCGCGGAGGGGGCGGTAGGGTGGGCGCCATGCGCTGGGAGAACCTGTTTTCTGACCTCGAGGCGCAGCTTGCCTCGGCTGGGCAGCTCGAGATGGAAGCGCAGGTCGCCGACCTGGCGCGTGCTGAGGCTGCCGGGCTAGGCCTCGCCGAGCGGCTGCGGGGCCACGGGGCGGCACCTCTGGCGCTCCTGCTCAGAGGCGGACTCCGGTTCCGCGGGCGCCTGACGCAGGTCGCCTCCACGTGGCTCGCCCTGGACTCCGGACCGTACTCAGTGCTCGTGCCGCACGATGGAATCGTGACCGTCGAGGGGCTCGGCCGCGCCGCTGCCGCCGAGGGCTCCGCGGTCCGGCGGGCGCTGTCCCTCGCCTCGGGCCTGCGGGCGATTGCCCGGGACCGCTCGCCTGTGGCCTGCTTCGTGGACGCGGGGGCCGGTGAGCCGCTCACGGTCGGCGGCACGCTCGACACCGTCGGTGCCGACTACGTCGAGGTCGCGCCCCTCCGGGCGCCGGACGGGGGAGGATTCCCCGCGCTGCGGGTGGTGCCGTTCGCGCGGCTCATTGCGGTCCGCTCGGGCGCCTAGCGGGTGATGGCCCACCGCACACGGCCGCGGTCAGGCGCCGGGGTTGCCGCCCCGCCGATTCTCGGCGAGCATCCTCTCCGCCTTCGCGTAGCTCTCCTGGATGTACTCCTCGAGCTTGACGTCCTCGACGCGCCACTGCCCGCGGCCGCCGACCTGGATGGCCTTGAGCTCACCGCTGCGCACGAGCGCATACGCCTGGGCTGCGCTGATCTGGAGCTGCTCGCAGACATCTGCGAGCGTCAGGAAGCGGGGCATGGGTCCATTCTGCCACCCGACGGCCCGCCGGCGCGGGATGGAGGCAGTTATCCACAGTTTGGTGCGATGTGATGCACCATGACTTGGGTCCGGGGCGGCTCCCGGCGAGAATGGCGCCCGGGGGGCCGGCGAGCGGCCTGCGAACTGGAGGGGGAGAGCAATGCGTGCTGCCGAGGGGGCGCCCGGCGCCCGCCTGACGAAGCCGTCATGGAAGGACCCGCGGCTGCTGGTTGGACTCCTGCTCGTCGTGGCCTCGATCGCCGGGGTGGTGGCGCTCGTCGATTCCGCCCAGAGCACGGTGGCAGCCTACGCCGCGAAGGAGGACATCGCGGTCGGCCAGACGGTCGATCCGAGCAGGCTCGTCCGCGTCGACGTCCGCCTCGGGGACACCGAGGGGCGGTACCTCACGGCCGAGCGCCTGCCGCAGGGCAAAGTGGCGCTCCAGCGGGTGCCCAAGGGCGATCTCGTGCCGACGTCGAGCCTCGGCGAGCCGCACGCCGTCGACCGCAAGCCCGTCTCCATCAGCGTGGCCCAGCCGCTGCCGGCGGAAGCCGCAGCCGGATCGCGTGTGGACGTGTGGGTCGCCCTGCCGGACGGCAGGAACGGCTTCTCTGAACCCAAGCGCCTCGTGACCGGCGCCGAGATCGCCCAGATCGAGAGCGCCTCCTCGGCCCTCGGCGGAAGCCGCGAGACGACCGTCCTGGTGCTCGTCGAGGACGCGAAACTCGCCCAGGTCCTCGGCGCCCAGGCGAACAGCGCGAAGGTCTCGCTCGTGTGGAACCCGGCTGGGGCCGCCCGATGAGCATCCCCGTAGTCACCGTCGGCACCGGCCAGGCCGAACTCGTCGGATCCCTCGAGCGCCTGCACGGGCCGGTCACCGTGGTGCGCCGCTGCTCCGAGCTGGCCGAGCTCGTTGCCGCCTGCCAGACGGGTCTGGCCCGGGCGGCCGTGGTCGCCGGCGGAACCCGGGACGTGACGGCCACCCTCGTCGACCGGCTGGCCACGGTCGGGGTGGCCCTCGTGGGCCTGACCGACGACGATGCCGAGCGGGCCCGGCTCGCCGGGCTCGGGGTGCTCGCGGCGTCCGAGGCCGTCCCGGCCCAGGAGCTCGCGCGGCTGATCGGCGAGGCGGTCGAGGCAGCTGCGGCGCTGTCGGCGGACCGGCCCGCATCCTCCTTCGCCCTCACGGGGGCGCGGCCCACCGTCGAGGCGGAGACGGGCGCCCCGGAGGAGGGACCCGAGCCGGGGGAGCTGGGCCGCGTCATCGCGGTCTGGGGACCGATCGGCTCGCCGGGCCGGACCACGATTGCGGTCAACTGCGCGGCCGAGCTCGCCGCGGAGGGCCACAGCGTGATCCTCGTCGACGCAGACACCTACGGACCCTCGGTGGCGGGCACACTCGGCCTCCTCGACGACTCGGCCGGCCTCGCCCAAGCCTGCAGGCTCGCGGACCAAGGACTGCTCGAGCGCGGCTCACTCGATCGTGTCGCGAGCCCGGTGGTCGCCGGTGCGGGCCTCCTGCGCGTCCTCACTGGGCTCACCCGGGCTGACCGCTGGCCCGAGCTGCGGGCGGCTGCCTTCGGCTCCGTGCTCGAGCGCTGCCGGGAGGTGGCCGAGTTCGTCGTCGTGGACACCGGATTCTGCCTCGAGGCCGATGAGGAGCTCAGCTTCGACACCATGGCGCCGCGCCGCAACGGGACGACCCTGCGGGCGCTCGAGCTTGCCGACCGCGTCCTCGCCATCGGGTCCGCGGACGCCGTCGGCATGCCGCGCCTGGTGCGAGCGCTGGCCGAGCTCGAGCAGGCCGTCCCGGGCGCGGCGCCCACGGTGGTCTTCAACAGGCTCCGGGCCTCCGCGGTGGGGCGTTCCCCGGACCGGGCCCTGCGCGATGCCTGGGAGCGCTTCGGCCCCGGGCTGCCCATCGCGGCCATGGTGCCGCACGACGCGGAGGCTGCGGACGCGGCGCTGCTTGCGGGCCAGGTGCTGCTGGAGGCCGCGCCCGAGTCTGCGATGCGACACAGTATCGCAGAGCTCGTGTGTGCACCTCGACAGCGAAATCGGAAATTCGCTGTCCGACGTGCCAAAGCCCACTCCTCGGTGCCGCGCTAGGCTCGGGTCAGAGGGCTGCGAGGTGGCAGCCACATGCACCGGAGGCGAGCCAGAGTGTCGACAGGTACTGCCCAGCAGACCCCGTTCCCATCAGCGGACCAGGAAACGAAGTTCCTCGCGGAATACTACGAGCACCTGGCCGAGGAAGACCGGCAGGCCTACCCGGGCGAAGCCCTCGCGGACCGGGCCCGCGAGCACTGGGCGGTTGCCGAGGGCCGTGAGACGGGCACCGCGAACATCGCCGTCGTCGACGAGGGTGGCCGCAGCGTCGTCTACATCGTCACGGACGACATGCCCTTCCTGGTCGACTCCGTCAGCGCGGAGCTCGTGCGTCAGGGCGCACCCATCCACCTCGTCGTGCACCCGATGTTCGTGGTGACCCGACGCAAGAGCGACGGGGGCCTCGTCGCCGTCCAGCGCGTGCCAGCGCAGTGGGGCATGACGAGCGGCGACACGGCCACGATGCCCCTCCTGAGCGCTCTCGTGGCCGACGGCGACAACGCGACCCACATCGAGTCGTGGATCGCCATCGAGACGAACAGGGCCTCCGCCGCGTCCAAGACCGAGCTCGTCGACGGGGTCCGCCGCGTCCTCGGCGACGTCCGTGCCGCAGTCGAGGACTGGCAGGCCATGCGCTCCAAGGCGCTCGAGATCGCCGAGGGACTCGGCTCGGTCGCCGGTGCCGAGGACATCCCCGACCTGGTCCCCACCCAGGAGCTCCTGCGCTGGCTCGACGCCGGGAACTTCACCTTCCTCGGCTACCGCGAATACGACCTCAAGACGGTCGACGGCGAGGACGTGCTCGAGCTGGTCGAGGGCAGCGGGCTCGGCCTGCTCCGCGGCGACGCCGGGCACGCGCTCCAGCACCTCACGGCCGAGGGGCAGGAGCACGCCCGCGAGCGCAGGGCCCTCGTGATCACCAAGGCCAACTCCCGCAGCACTGTGCACCGTCGCGCGTACCTGGACTACATCGGCATCAAGCGCTTCGATACGGCCGGCAAGGTCGACGGGGAGCGCCGGTTCATCGGGCTCTTCGCCTCGAGCGCGTACACCCAGTCTGCGCGGACCGTCCCGATCGTGAAGGACAAGATCGAGAAGGTCATGCGGAGCTCGGGCTTCCCCGCCGACTCCCACTCGGGCAAGGACCTCCTCGCCATCCTCGAGACCTACCCGCGCGACGAGCTCATGCAGATCGACACGCAGACCCTGCTGGACACCGTCACGAGGATCCACCGGCTGCAGGAGCGCCGCAAGACCCGGCTGTTCCTCCGCCCGGACATCTACGGACGGTTCATGAACGCCGTCGTGTACCTGCCCAAGGACCGGTACAACACGGCGGTGCGCCGCCGCATCGAGCAGGAGCTCGGGAGAGAGTTCCACTCCGACTCGATCGACTACGACTCGCACATGAGCGACTCGGCGCTCGCGCGGCTGTACTTCCGCATCCGCCTGCCGAAGGAGGCCAGCGGGGCGGATCTGCGCGCGGTCGACCGGGACGCGCTCGAGCAGCGCCTCGTCACTGCGACGCGGTCCTGGAGCGAGGGCATCGCCCAGGTCCTGCACGAGAACCGGCCCCTCGAGGCGGCTGAGCACCTCGCGGCGGTCTGGGGCGAGGCGTTCCCGGCCTCCTACCGGGTGGACTTCACCATCGAGGACGCGCTCGAGGACATCACCCGCTTCGAGGACTATGCCGCGGGCCGCGCCGCCGGCGCCGCGGAAGCTGCGGCCGAGGCCGGCACGGGCGAGCGGCCGGCGGTCCACGTCTACCTTCCGCAGGGCAACGGCGAGGCCCTCGAGGAGGATGCCCGGGTCAAGCTCTACCTCTTCGAGCCCAGGAGCCTCAGCCAGATCCTGCCCTACTTCCACAACCTCGGCCTCGAGGTCCTCGACGAGCGCCCGTTCGAGATCGAGACCGGCGACAGCAGGGAGTTCTTCCTCTACGACCTCGGGCTGAAGTACCCCGCCGGGATCGACCCGGTCTCCACCGGCGACCTCCTGGCCGAGTCGTTCGGCCCGGCACTCGCGGGCGAGACCGAGTCGGACAGCCTCGACCGCCTCGTGCTGAGGGAGGGCCTCCGCTCCCGGCAGACGCAGATGCTGCGCGCCTACGCGAAGTACATGCGCCAGATCGGCAACTCGAACTCGTTCGGCTTCATCGCGGACACGCTGCTGGGCAACGCCGAGGTCACCCGGCGCCTCGTGGGGCTCTTCGAGGCCCGCTTCGACCCCGAGCTCGCTGACGAGGAGCGCGCGCGACGCAGTGCGCAGGTGAAGGAGGAGCTCGCGGCCGCCCTCGAGCAGGTCCCGACGCTGGACGCCGACCGCCTCCTGCGCGCGTTCATCAACCTCATCGAGTCCACGCTGCGCACCAACTACTACCTGAACCGGCCGTACCTGAGCTTCAAGTTCAGCCCGGGCCTGATCGAGGGGCTGCCCTCGCCCAAGCCCGCCTACGAGATCTGGGTGTACTCCCCGCGGGTCGAGGGCGTCCACCTCCGCTTCGGCAAGGTGGCCCGCGGGGGCCTGCGCTGGTCGGACCGGCGCGAGGACTTCCGCACGGAGATCCTGGGACTCGTCAAGGCCCAGGTCGTGAAGAACGCCGTGATCGTGCCGACGGGCGCCAAGGGCGGCTTCTACGCGAAGCGGCTCCCGGACCCGGCGCAGGACAGGGCGGCGTGGCTCGCCGAGGGCGTGGAGAGCTACAAGACCTTCATCCGAGGCCTCCTCGACATCACCGACAACCGGGTCAGCGAGGCGGCCCCGAGCGCGGCCGGGGACGGAGCGGCGGTGACCGAGAAGGTCGTGCCGCCGGCCGGCGTCGTGCGCCACGACGACGACGACTCCTACCTGGTCGTGGCGGCGGACAAGGGCACCGCGAGCTTCTCCGACATCGCCAACGGCCTCTCCCAGGAGTACGGCTTCTGGCTCGGCGACGCCTTCGCCTCCGGTGGCTCCGTGGGCTACGACCACAAGGCCATGGGCATCACGGCCAGGGGCGCGTGGGAGTCGGTCAAGCGGCACTTCAGCGAGATCGACGTCGACACCCAGGCGGAGGACTTCACCGTGGTCGGCGTCGGCGACATGTCCGGCGACGTCTTCGGCAACGGCATGCTCCTCTCCGAGCACATCCGGCTCGTGGCAGCCTTCGACCACCGGCACATCTTCCTCGACCCGACGCCCGACGCCGCGGCCTCCTTCGCGGAGCGGCGGCGCCTCTTCGAGCTTCCGCGCTCGTCCTGGGACGACTACGACCGCGAGCTGATCAGCGCCGGCGGCGGGGTCTACCCCCGCAGCGCCAAGTGGATCCCGGTCTCCGAGGAGGTGCGCCGGGCGCTCGGCCTGCCTGAGGGGACCACGCAGCTCAGCGTCCCCGAGATGCTCCGCGCGGTGCTGCTCGCCCCGGTGGACCTCTTCTACAACGGCGGGATCGGCACCTACGTCAAGTCCAGCGCCGAGACGAACGCCGAGGTGGGCGACAAGGCCAACGACGCGATCCGGGTGGACGGACGCGACCTCCGGGTGAAGGTGGTCGGCGAGGGCGGCAACCTGGGCTTCACGCAGCAGGGCAGGATCGAGGCTGCGCTGCAGGGCGTCATCATCAACACCGACGCGATCGACAACTCGGCAGGCGTCGACACGTCCGACCACGAGGTCAACATCAAGATCTTCGTCGACCGCATGGTCGCCGCCGGGAAGCTGGCCGCCGAGGAGCGTGCGGCGTTCCTCGCCACGATGACGGACGAGGTGGCGCGCCTCGTCCTCGCCGACAACATCGACCAGAACATCCTGCTCGTCAACGACCGCGCGCGCGTCGTCGAGTGGAGCCCGAGCTTCGAGCGCCTCATGGACTGGCTCGAGGAGGAGGCCGACCTCAACCGTTCGCTCGAATCGCTGCCGACCACCGCGCAGCTGCACAAGCGGCTCGAGCAGGGACAGGGGCTCACCGCCCCCGAGCTGTCGGTCCTCGTGGCCTACGCGAAGATCGAGCTGACCGAGGCGCTGCGCGACAGCGACCTCGCCGACGACCCGTGGTTCCGCAGCACGCTGCGCGAGTACTTCCCGGTCGAGCTGGCCGAACGCTTCGACACGGACCTCGACAGCCACCCGCTGCGGCGCGAGATCATCGCGACGGTCGTCGCGAACGACATGATCAACCTCGGCGGCATCACGTTCGCGTTCCGCACCATCGAGGAGACGAGCGCGACGCCGGCGGCAGTCGCCAAGGCGTTCGTCGCCCTGCGCGAGGTGTACCGGCTCGACGAGATGACCGAGGCGCTCAACGCGCTCCCGGCCTCGTTCCCGACTGAGCACTGGACGGCCATCCACCTGGACATCCGCCGGCTCCTGGACCGCGCGGTCCGCTGGCTGATCCACCAGGGGGCCACCGGGGCACCCATCGCGCAGGTCGTCGAGGACTACGGCACGCCCCTCGCGACCCTGCGCGCGCGGCTGCTGGACTACCTGCGTGGGCAGGACGCCGAGCGCGTCGCCGCATGGCTGGACCGGGCCCGCTCGTGGGGGCTGCCCGAAGGGCTCGCCCACCGGTGGGCGGAGCTGTTCGAGAGCTACGCCCTGCTCGATGTGGCCCGCATCGCCCAGACCAGCGGCGCCTCGATCGAGCAGGTCGCCGGGGTGTACTACACGGTCTTCGACCGTTTCCAGGTCGACGGGCTGCTCGAGCGCATCACGGCGCTGCCGCGCCGGGACCGCTGGGAGGCGCTCGCCCGGGCCGCGCTGCGCGACGACCTCTACAGCACGGTGGCAGACTTCACCCGTTCGATCATGGACGCCGCGCCGGACACGCTCGGGCCGGAGGAGCGGCTGTCGGTATGGGAGGGGGAGAACCGCGAGCAGCTCAACCGGGCCGCGGCGATGTTCGCCGAGGTCAACTCCCTCGAGCGCGACGACATCGCCTCGCTCTCGGTAGCATTGAGGCTGCTGCGGTCGATCGTGCGCTCCTAGGGCGCGGACGCCGGAGGCCGCGAGGGCTCAGCCCTCGCGGCCCTCGCGTCCCCGCGGCCAGCGGGAGCCCGGCAGGCGGGCGTCCCGGGCGCTGACGAAAGCGGGAAACGAGGCAGTGCAGGTGGCCATCTTCACGGATCCGATCAGGGAGCACGCCGACCTCGGTCCGGGGGACGCCGAGTGGCTGCACCTGCTGGTCGGGGACTGGCAGCTCGTGGCCGACCTCGCCTTCGCCGACCTCGCCCTGTGGTTCCCCCATCCCGAGGACGGCTACATCGCCCTGGCCCATGTGCGGCCCTCGACCACGCACACGGTCTTCCACAGCGACTTCGTGGGGGAGCGCATCCGCTCCGACCTCAAGCCGCTGGTCGACCGGGCGTGGAACAGCCAGACGATCGAGCGCCACCACGAGACGAGCTTCAACTCCGAGATGGCCCTGCGGGTCGAGGCGGTGCCGTTCGTGCGCAACGGCCGCACCCTCGCCGTCGTCACCTCACACCTCGACCTCTCGAGCTCGCGGATGCCGAGCCGGCTCGAGCTCACGTACCGCCAGTGCGCCTACGACCTGCTGCGCATGGGAACCCTCGGACTCTGGCCGGACTTCGCCTCCCCGACCGGGTCGAGGCGCGGCGCCCCGCGGGTGGGTGACGGCCTCATCCGCCTCGACGCCGACGGGATCGTCCAGTACGCGAGCCCCAACGGAGTCTCCGCGTTCAGGCGCCTCGGGGGCATCGAGTCGCTTGAGGGGCGCTCCCTCGCCGAGGTCACCACGGGGCTGCTCAAGGACCGCCGGCTCGTCGACGAGACGCTCCCGCTGGTCGTCACCGGGCGCATGCCCTGGCGCAGCGAGATCGAGTCGCGCGGCGTGAGCCTGTCCCTGCGCGCCATCCCGCTGCGCGACGAGCACGAGCGGTTCGGGGCGCTCGTCCTGTGCCGCGACGTCTCGGAGCTGCGCCGCCGCGAGATGGAGCTCGTGACCAAGGACGCCACGATCCGCGAGATCCACCACCGGGTGAAGAACAATCTGCAGACCGTCGCGGCCCTCCTGCGCATGCAGTCCCGCCGGATGAAGAGCGAGGAGGCCAAGCAGGGGCTGGAGCAGGCCATGCGGCGCGTCGCGACCATCGCGCTCGTCCATGAGACCCTGTCGCAGGGGCTGACCCAGACCGTCGACTTCGATGAGCTGATCGGCCGCCAGTTCCGCCTCTCCGCCGAGGTCGCCACCGAAGGACAGCACGTGGCCACGGAGCGGAAGGGCGATTTCGGCGATCTCCCGAGCGACTTCGCGACGCCGCTGGCCCTCGTGATCAACGAGCTCGTGACCAATGCGGTGGAACACGGCCTCGCCGACCGTTCTGGCACCGTGTGGCTCACCGCCGACCGCCGCCGGGACGAGGCCGGGGCCGAGGAGCTCGAGGTCACGGTGGAGGACGACGGTGTGGGGCTTCCGCCCGGCCACGCCCGGCATGAGGGGCTCGGCCTGCAGATCGTGCGGACCCTCGTCACGAGCGAGCTCGCGGGGACCATCGCCTGGCACGAGCGCGAGGGCGGCGGAACCGTCGTCAAGATCGTCCTCAGACTCGACCAGGCCTGAACCCGCCAGGGCCGAGCCGCTTGGGCCCCACGTGCTCAGGGCCGCGGCGACCGGAGGCGGTGCCCGGATCGCGGGAGGGCATAGAGAAGCCGCCCGCCGCTGTCTTCTCGGGAAGGACGGCGGCGGGCGGCGGAAGCGGCTGTGCGAGCTCCGGGGCTGCGCTCTCTCAGGAGGCCCGGCGGGCGCGCGCCGCGCGGCGCTTGAGCGCCCGGCGCTCGTCCTCGCTCATGCCGCCCCAGACCCCGGCATCCTGACCGGACTCGAGGGCCCACTGCAGGCAGGTGTCCACGACGGGGCAGCGGCGGCAGACGCTCTTGGCTTCTTCGATCTGCAGGAGGGCCGGCCCGGTGTTCCCGACAGGAAAGAAGAGTTCCGGATCCTTGTCGAGGCAGGCAGCGCGATCACGCCAATCCATGGTGGTAGAGCAACTCCGTTCTTGGGGGACGAGCGGCTTGTGAAAACATTCACGAGGCCGTCCAAAGCAAAGGGGCCTGTGGGGCCCCGCGATCAACTTCATTAAGGTTGTCACGTTAACTGGGTGTAAACAAGGGGTCGGGGGCAGGATTCGGGCCCCGGACGAGAGGGATGCGTCACACCCAGGAACGGCACGGACCGGCGCCGGGGAACGCCGCCGATACGGCTCAGCCCGCGGGGCGTGCCGTCGGGTATCGTGCGGATGTGCCTACGCCAGACCTCCCGCCGTCCCCGCGCCCTTGGACCCTCGCCGTCCTCGTGGCCATCGTGCTGCTCGAGGCGGCGGTCCTGGTCGGCTTCGCGGTCTTCTACGCCGTGGAGCTCCTGGCCGGCAACGCCGAGACGTCCCCTGGAGGAGCGGCGTTCACCCTGGTGCTCCTTGCAGCCTTCGGCGCCTGGCTGGCCTCGGCCGGGGCATTCCTGTGGCGGGGGCGCCGCTGGCCCCGGTCGGCCGCCTTGGTGGCGCAGCTGTTCGCTCTCGTCATCGGTGTGCCGACGCTCACCGGAGGCGTCGTCGTCCTCGGGTTTGCCATCGTGCTGCCGGCCCTCGTTGCCCTCTTCCTCCTCTTCGAGAAGCGCGTCCTCGCCGCCACGCAGGGGAGCACCCGCAGCCGGGACCGGGAGGGCCGGGCCGGTGGCGCCGACGGGCCGGGCGCCGACACGCCCGACGCCGGCGGCACGGACGGCGACGGCACAGACGGCGACGGCACGAAGAGAGACTGAGAAGGGCGACTGGGGATCCGGCCGCGCGGGCTACGGCGGGCGGGTGTCCGAGTGCCGGTCGTGCACCCCGAGCTGCACGTCCGCCTGGCGGCCGTTGAGGAGGGCCACGCCGCGTCCGGGCGGGACACGTCCCGGGACGTCGACCCGCACCCCGAGGATGTCGCCGTCGGCCGAGGTCCGCGGTGCGATGAGGATGCCTGTCCCCGATGAGCGCACCGTGAGTGCCAGCGGGCACCTGACGTAGAGGTTCGCGCTGTAGCCCGCCGTGGCCACGATCCGCGCCCCGGCCTCGAGCAGGCGCGAGAGCAGCTGGTTCTCGGCCGGATCGAGCTGGTCGGCGTCGTCGACGAGCAATACCGCGTCGGCGACGCGTGGCGCTGTTCCCGTGCGTCGGCCGGTCCCCGCATGTCGGTCGAGGGCGGCCTGCCAGGCGCGGGCCCGGGACTGCGGGTCCGCGTCGACGAAGTCCACCGCGGGATTCATCGTCGGCAGGGCCGAGAGGAGCGTGCTCTTGCCGGACTCCGGCGCGCCGAGCACGAGGAGCACCTCGCCGGCCGCGAGGCGGAGGGACAACGGCGCCGGCTCGTCCCCGGCCAATCCCACGACGAGCCGCAGCCGCCCAGGCGCCGCGGCGTCCGCCCCAGGGCCAGGGCCGGCGGCGGTGCGAGCGAGCTCGGCGACCAAGGCCGCGGGAGCGAATGCCGGCAGCGGATCGACGCGGAAGGGGGCCGGCTCGCCGCCGCTGCGCGGTCCCCTCCCTCCGCGGCTGCCGGCGCCCTCGGCGGCCGGCGGTACAGTGCCGGCAGTGCAGCACTGCACTGCCAAGGGGGCGTTCCCGGCCACGAGGGTGCCGGCGGCTGCGGCCCGGCCGACGAGCGCGGGCATGGGGGGAAGACGCGGCCATGACAGGCGCGCCTCGTCGGTGGCGCCCTTCGGAAAGAACAGCCTCGCGGCCAGGCCGCCGAAGATCCGCGACCCCACGAGCTCACGCTCACCGGCCACGACGACGGTCAGTCCGGCGGCGGGGCCGTTCCTGACGAGGTCGCCGAGCCCGTCTTCCGCCCAGGCCTGAGGACTCTGCCGCAGGGCTGAGACCCAGGCGCCCCACGCGGAGACGACGACGACGAGCGGGATCGGTGCCGGCGAGCCGGGACGCGCTGGGAGACGCTGCGCGCACTCCTCGTCCAGCCTCGCGATGACGCGCGCTGCCCGCCGCAGCTCGCCGGGGCCCACGTGTGCGCCCACCCGGGGATGGTCCCGCCAACGGCCGAGCGATCCGTCCCCGTCGAGGAGATACAGGTGGCGGGCGTCGCCTTCGTCGGCGAGCTGCGCGACGACCGCTTGGAGGGCATCAGAGACCCCCGCCGCCGGTGGCCCGACGAGCGCGAGATGGCCGCCGGGTGCCGGTTCCCAAGTCAGGGGGAGGACCCGTTGCTCATGCGGTACATCGACGAGGCCGAGGTGGACGAGGTTCGGGGATGCACGGCCCCCACAGTCCGTCGGCGCCGCCGCGTCCGGGCCGGCCGGCGAGAGGCGCGCGGAGCTGGCGGCGGCCTCGGCCACGGAGAGCTCCGCAGGCAGAGGCGGCGCGACCGGCTTCCTGACCTGCGCGCCGCCGGCCGCGGCCCAGACACTGGCCGCCGCCTCCACGAGGGGCCCCGCAGCCTCGGCCGGAGTCGACGGGGCCTCGCGGTCGGCGCCGCGTCCGTCGTCCGGCCAGCCGCTGGCATCAGCGATCCGCACGGCGGTGGGACGCGCCGTGGAAAGACCGAGAGCGGCCGACTGGAAGGCCAGGGGTTCCTCACCCCCGATGGCAAGGTAGGCCCGGCCCGGGCTGGCGATGGGGATCCGGGCCGCGAGCGGGGAGCCCAGGACATCCGAGGACTCGGCGTCGTGCTGCATCCTCAGGGCGATGCTCGTGGACACATTCGCCCGGATGTCCGCCGAGAGGGCTCCCTGGGGCCGCTGCGTGGCCATGACGAGGTGCATGCCGAGGGAACGGCCCACGGTCGCGATGCGCATGAGCTCGGCCAGGGCGGCCGGCGCCTCCTCGACGAGCATCCTGAACTCGTCCACGACCAGCACCAGCCTGGGCAGGCCGCCGGCGACGCGCGCGTAGTCGGCCACGTCCGCTGCGCGCGCGCCGCCCAGCAGGCGCTCGCGCCGTTTGAGCTCGGCATGGAGCGAGGCGAGCGTGCGGTCGATGCCGCCCTCGGTCAGATCGGTGACGAGTCCCACGCAGTGGGGGAGCCCGGCGAGCGGCGCGAGGCCCGAGCCGCCCTTGAAGTCCACGAGGAGGAAGGTGAGGCGGGCTGGAGAGTGGGTTGCGGCGGCGGCAGCGACGAGGGTGCGCAGGAACTCCGATTTGCCCGACCCCGTGGTCCCCGCCACCAGCAGGTGCGGCCCATGGGCCACGAGGTCGAGCACGACCGGGCCGGCTTCGGAGAGTCCGAGGGGGATCCTGACACCGGACTCCTGCCCGGTCCTGGCCCATGCTGCTGCGATCCCCGCGGGATCGAGCGGCACGATCTCGTCGAGCCCGCACCGGCGCGGGACCCCGACGTGCGCCGCCGCCGCGGTCTCCGAGCGCGCTGCCCGCCGCGCAGCGACCTCGAACGCACCCGCCGGCACGAGGTCCGGGGCGAAGCGCGTTGTCGTCCCCTCCCGGACGAGGGCCGAATGTCCGCCGCCGAGCCGGACCAGCGCGTCGGGGGAGACGGGCAGGCAGCCGACCGGCGCGACCACCGGCCAGCCGCGCGCGAGCGCCGCGTGGACGGCCGCGGCGCACGACTCCGTGCCCGGGAGGACCACGAGGAGCCCGCGCGGGCGGGTCGCCAGGACTGCGTCGGGGCAGGCGCTCGTCGTGCCCGCCGGAAGGAACTTCAGCCGGGGGAGGAACCGGGCCGGCAGCCGCAGCCCGCTCGGGCCCCCGACCACGGCGATGCCCACGTCGGCCGCGGCGGGCAGGAGGGCGAGCTGGAGGAGGAGCGACCTCATGAGCCCCTGGACGTGGTCGGCCCCGCCGTCGAGCCCGAGGACTCCTCGGAGCGGGACCGTCAGCGGGGCGGCAGCGAGCCGGGGCGGCTCTGCACCGGAACCTTCCGGTTCCACCACGACGTCCGCGGGCTGGTCCGCTGTCCCCAGACGCACGTGGACTGCCGCGTCCCCGGCAGTGCCCTCCCCGCCAGCGCCCTTCCCGCCGGGGCCGCCCCTGCCAGTGCCGTCCCCGGGCGGCCCGTCGCCGCCCGTGTGCCGCGGCGCGACGCCGGAGGCCCTCGCGAGAAGCCCGACGTCGGGTGCCCTCGCCCGCCGCCGGGCGCTGTCGTCGTCGGCCGCAGCCGCGAGCCGCCGCCCGAAGTCCCGGCGCGCCGACCTCCCCTCGATGAGCGGGATGACGACCGAGACCGCGGAGACGGCCGTGAACGCCAGGAACATCCACATGCCGGTGGCGAGCGCCAGCGCCACCCCGACGCCCAGCGGGAGCACGGCCATCGTGATCATCGCCGCCCGGCGGGACGGCGGGGCGTGGCGGACCACCCGCAGGGGAGCCCCCGGGCCGGATCCGGCGCAGGCGTCGAGCATGACCTCCTCGGCCTCGAACACGAACGTGCACGTGGACGACCCCAGCCGGAAGGCCTGGCTGGCGCAGAGCTCGGCGCGCTGGACCTTCCGCCCGGCGACCCAGACGCCGTTGGCGCTGTCGAGGTCGCTGACGGTAATTGCGGTGTCGGTCACCTCGATGAGGGCGTGCTCGCGCGAGAGCTCGGGATCGGGCAGCGTCAGGGCTCGGCCTCGACCGCCCGGGGCGCGGCCGAGCCTGAGGGTTCCCCGGCCGACCGGCACGACGGTGCCCGCCGCGGGGCCTGTGTGCACCACGAGCGAGAGCGGGGGAGGAACTGCTCGGTCGGCGCCGCGGCCGGCGCCGGGACCGAGGAGGACCGCGCCGCTGACGAGCGGCGGTCGGCCCACCGCGAGGCCGGCGAGGGGAAGGCCATCGACGGTGCAGTCCCCGGTCCCGTAGGCGCGCTGCAGGGCCGCGGCGACCTCGGCGCCCGGTGAGCCCTCGGCGGCGTGGACCACCAGTTCCCGGCGCATGGCGCCCGCCAGCGCGCTGCCGGCGCCCGGCGAGATGAGCGCGCAGTGCAGTTCCATGGTTCCCCCGTCGGCGCGGGCTGTGCCGTCCACCTGTGCTGTCCACCACCTGTGCTGTCCACCACGCTAGGCAGCACGGTGCCCGCGCCGCCACGGGCGAACCGGCCGTTGTGGATAACCCGGACTCCGGCGATTCCGGGAAGCCGGAGCCGCTCGGGTAATCTGAACCCCGGACATCTCGGGTCGCTGCCCCACGCGCGGCGGCGCTCGGCTTTTCTCACAGGGAGACACCTTGACTGCAGACCTCGTCGTTGTCGGATCCGGATTCTTCGGGCTCACCGTGGCCGAGAGGGCAGCCAGCGAGCTGGGCCTCAAGGTCACCGTGATCGACCGGCGCCACCACATCGGCGGCAACGCCTACAGCGAGACCGAGGAGCAGACCGGGATCGAGGTGCACCGCTACGGCGCCCACCTCTTCCACACCTCCAACGAGAAGGTCTGGGAGTACGTCAACCGCTTCACGACCTTCACCAATTACGTGCACCGCGTGTACGGCGTCCACAAGGGCGAGGTCTTCCCGCTGCCGATCAACCTCGGCACCATCAACCAGTTCTTCCGGGCCAACTACACCCCGGCCGAGGCACGCGCGCTCATCGCCGAGCAGGCCGGCGAGCTTGCGGGCACCGACCCGCAGAACCTCAACGACAAGGGCATCCAGCTCATCGGCCGCCCGCTGTACGAGGCCTTCATCAAGCACTACACCGGCAAGCAGTGGCAGACCGATCCGAAGGACCTGCCCGCCGGGATCATCTCCCGCCTGCCCGTGCGCTACACGTACGACAACCGCTACTTCAACGACACCTACGAGGGGCTCCCGACCCAGGGCTACACCGCGTGGATCGAGCGGATGGCTGACCACCCCAACATCGACGTCCGGCTCAGCACGGACTTCTTCGACGAGTCGCAGCCCATCAGCAAGGGCAATGTGGTCGGCAAGGTCCCGGTCGTCTACACGGGCCCCGTGGACCGCTACTTCGACTACGCCGAGGGCGACCTCTCCTGGCGCACGATCGACTTCGAGGAGGAAGTCCTCCCCACCGGCGACTTCCAGGGGACGTCCGTGGTGAACTACAACGACGCCGACGTGCCGTACACCCGGATCATCGAGCCGCGCCACTTCCACCCCGAGCGCAACTACCAGACCGAGAAGACGGTCATCATGCGCGAGTTCTCCCGCTTCGCCGAGAAGGGCGACGAGCCCTACTACCCGATCAACACCGAGGCCGACCGCGCGAAGCTGCTCGCCTACCGCGACCTGGCCAAGGCCGAGAAGGACGTCCTCTTCGGCGGCCGGCTCGGGACCTACAAGTACCTTGACATGCACATGGCCATCGGCTCGGCGCTGTCGATGTACGAGAACAGGATCAAGCCGCACTTCGAGGGCGGCCAGGCCCTCGTGAGCGGGGGAGTGGACGAGTGACGACGGCGGAGACTGCTGTCGCCGCCGGCTCGCCGGACGCCGCTTCCGACTGGCAGGAGATCCAGCGGGTGGTGCTGCCCGCCACCGGGCAGGAGGACGTGGTTCCCCTGTACGTGGACGCCGGCTCGTCGCACGGCGTCCGGCTCGTGGAGGACGACACCCTCTACCGGAAGCCGCGGAAGCCGGACGAGAAGCTCAACCTCGTCTCGTCCCAGCCCATCGAGGCGCACTACGAGGACTTCCTCTCGCGGGAGTCGATGGCGGTGCGGCCCGGCCAGCACGTGTCCTTCGGCACCTACTTCAACGCGTTCCCGGCGAGCTACTGGCGCAGGTGGACTGCGGTCCGCAGCGTGCGGCTTGTGGTCGAGACCGAGGGGCGCGGCACCGTCGTCGTCTACCGCTCCAACGCCAGGGGCCACCTGCAGCGGGTGGCCTCCCGCGCCGTCGACGGCCGCCAGCGGGCGGAATTCGAGCTTGACCTCTCCCCGTTCGGCGACGGCGGCTGGTACTGGTTCGACCTGAACGCGAGCCGCGACGGGATCGAGCTCGTCCGCGCGCACTGGGACGCGCGTCCCGGGCAGGCCCACACCGGAACACCCGCACGCCGCGGATCGGTCATGGTCGAGATCACGACCCTGAACAAGCCCGGCTACTGCATCGAGAACGCGAAGCAGTTCGCCGCGCACCCCGAGGTGCTCGAGCGGATCAGCGAGATCCTCATCGTCGACCAGGGCACCGACAACGTACGCAACCACCCCGAGTTCGCCGCCGTCGAGGCGGCACTCGGCGGCCGCCTGCGGGTGATCGAACAGTCCAACCTCGGAGGCTCCGGCGGGTTCGCCCGCGGGATGTTCGAGGCCGTCGAGGGCGGCTACGACTATGTCCTCCTGCTGGACGACGACGTGGTCGTGGAGCCCGAGAGCATCGTGCGGCTCGTGACGTTCGCCGACCACTGCAAGAAGCCCACGCTGGTCGGCGGGCACATGTTCGACCTGCACGCACGCACCATCCTGCACGCCTACGCCGAGGTCGTGGACCCGTACCGCATCACCCCGGAGATCCCCCGGATCGACATGCGCCTGCGGCACGACTTCGTCGACTCGAACCTCCGCCAGACGCCGTGGCTGCATCGGCGGGCGGACGCGGACTACAACGGCTGGTGGATGTGCCTCATCCCGACCGCCGTGATCCGCGAGGTCGGCCTCTCGCTGCCGCTGTTCATCAAGTGGGACGACATCGAGTACGGCCTGCGGGCCAAGAAGGCCGGGTTCCCCACGGTCTCCCTCCCCGGCGCGGGCCTATGGCACGTCTCATGGGAGGACAAGCAGGACGACATCGGCTGGCAGGCCTACTTCTACGCCCGCAACCGCCTCGTCGCCGCGCTGCTGCACAGCCCCTTTGCCCACGGGGGCCGCGTCCTGCGCGAGTCGTTCCAGGTCGACGTCAAGCACCTCTTCTCGATGCAGTACTACGCGGAGGCGCTGAGGTCCGTCGCCCTCGCGGACGTCCAGCGCGGACCCGAGGTCCTCCACGACGACCTGCCCGTGAAGCTGCCGGACGCCGTCGCCCTCCGCTCCCAGTACAGCGAGGCGCAGTTCCGCGACGACGTCGACGAGTTCCCCGTGCCGAACAGCGCGGAGGCGCCCCGGGGCATCGATGCGGCGGGTTCGCCCACCAAGAAGGAGCTGATCCCGTGGGCCGCGAAGGCCTTCGCCCGGCAGCTCACCCGCGCGGTGGCACCCGAGGCAGCGGAGCACCCGCAGGCTCACCTGGCCCACAAGGACAACAAGTGGTGGCGTCTGGCGAACTACGACTCCGTCGTGATCACCAACGCGGAGGGCACGGCGTCGTCCTGGTACCGCCGGCGACCCGAGCTGCTCAAGCCCAGGATCGCGAAGTCGGCTGCGGTGCATGCCGGCCTGTGGCGCGACTGGGACGCCCTCGCCGCCCGCTACCGTGAGGCAGCGGCGCGCGTGACGAGCCTCGACGCCTGGCGCGCCACGTTCGCCGAGCACACCCGCAGCGATGGAGGAAGGGACCGTGGCAAGCACTGACGTCGAAGCGGGCCTGACCCAGCCGGGGCGCAGCGGCGGCCTCAAGGACGTCTACCGGAACCGCTTCCTGCTCAAGCTCCTGGTGCGCAAGGAGATCAAGGTCCGCTACCGCGGATCGGTCCTCGGCATCGTGTGGTCGTACATGCGGCCCGGCATGCAGTTCCTGGTGTTCTACATCGCCCTGGGGCTCTTCCTCAATGCCCAGGGATCGACGCCGAACTACCCGATCTACCTCTTCGCCGGCATCGTCCTCGTGAACTTCTTCACCGAGGCCCTGGGCAATGCAACGCGGTCGATCGTGAACAACCGCGACCTCATCCGCAAGATCTACCTGCCCCGCGAGCTATTCCCGGTCGCGAGCGTCTGGGTGTCCGCGGCGCACTTCCTGCCCCAGGTCCTCATCCTCCTGGTCGTGTGCCTGTTCTTCGGCTGGCTCCCGACCCTGTGGTCGGTGCTCGCCCTGATCGCGGCCTTCGTGATGCTGGCCGTGCTCGCGATCGGCCTCGGGCTGTTCTTCGGCGCGATCAACGTCTACTTCCGCGATTCCGAGAACCTCGTGGACCTGCTGATCATGATGGTCACGTGGGCCTCGCCCGTCCTCTACCTGTGGAGCCAGGTCGAGCGGGTGCTCGGGCCGTTCTTCCCGCTCTACCAGCTCAATCCCATGACCGTGGCCGTCGAGGTGTTCCACTGGGCGTTCTGGCGCCCGACCCTCGACGACGCGCAGCTCGCCGCGCCGTCGGCGGCCACCGTGCCTGGGCTGTTCGAGCTGTGGTTCCCCCTCGCGGGCGTCGTGACCGTGGCCATCCTCCTCGTGGGGCAGTTCACGTTCTCGCGCCTGTCGGTCAAGTTCGCGCAGGAGCTGTGAATGGCTGACCACACCATCACGATGCAGACCGCCATCACGGTCCAGGGCGTCCGCAAGGAGTTCGTGCTCCGGCACACCCGCTCCCTCAAGGAAGCGGTCATGTGGATCCTCCGCGGGCGCCGCGGGGACATCTCCAAGAAGTTCGACGCGCTCAAGGACGTCTCCCTCCACGTGGAGGAGGGCGAGACCGTCGCCCTGATGGGCCTGAACGGATCGGGCAAGTCCACCCTCCTGAAGCTCATCTCCGGGGTGCTGCAGCCGGACGCCGGGTCGGTGCGCACCCGCGGCCGCGTCGCCGGGCTCATCGAGGTGGGCGCCGGGTTCCACCACGACCTCAGCGGGCGCGACAACGTCTACCTCAACGGCGCGATCCTGGGCATGTCGGAGCAGCAGATCGACGCGATGTTCGACTCCATCGTCGAGTTCTCCGAGATCGGCGAATTCATCGACACCGAGGTCAAGTTCTACTCCTCCGGCATGTACCTGCGCCTCGCCTTCAGCATCGCGGTCCACACGGATCCCGAGGTCTTCCTCATCGACGAGATCCTGGCTGTGGGCGACGAGCCGTTCCAGCGCAAGTGCATCTCCAAGATCAAGGAGCTCGCCGCGGCGGGGAAGACGCTGTTCGTGGTCAGCCACGACCTCGACCTCGTCTCGACCATCTGCGAGCGCGGGGTCCTGCTCGAGCACGGCAAGGTGATCATGGACGGTGAGGTGCACGAGGTGGTGAAGGAGCTCCGCCGGCGCAGCGCGGAATCCGCGGGCACGGAGGCGTGAGCCACGTCGGCGCCGTGCAGGAGGTGCCTGTCTCCCTGCGGGGGCGCCTGGTTCTGCCCCTCGCGGCCGCCGCGTTCGCGCTCGTCACCCTCGTGCCGGCCTGCTGGGTGCCGAGCCTGTGGACGGACGAGGCGGCGACCGCGAGCGCGGTACGCCGCTCGTGGCCCGAGCTGTTCTTCATGCTGGGCAAGGTCGACGTCGTCCACGGCCTCTACTACATGCTCGTGAAGTCGCTGACTGACGTGGTGGGCGTGAGCGAGCTGAGCCTGCGGGCACCGAGCATCGTCGCGGGTGCCGCGGCGGCCGCGGTCCTCGCGGTGGCGGGGCGGCGGCTCGGCGGCCCGCGGGCCGGACTCGCGGCCGCCGTCGTGCTCATCCTCCTGCCGCGGTTCCAGTTCGCGGCAACGGACGCGCGGTCCTACGCCCTCACGCTCCTCGGCAGCTCCCTGTGCATCGCCGCCCTGGCAGGCCTGAGGGAGAGCTGGCGGTGGCGCGGCGTCCTCGGGTTCGGCGCCGCGCTCATGGTGTCCACCGGGCTCTCGTTCTACTGCATCCTGCTCGCCCCGGTCGCAGTGCTCGCGGTCCTCGCCGACGGCCGCCTCCGTCGGCAGTGGTGGAAGGTGGCGCTCGCGAGCGTCCCGGCCGCGGGCGTGGCGGCCTGGGTCGCCGCCGCCGCCTCACGCCAGACGTTCCAAGTCGCGTGGATCCCGCCGCTGGACTGGCATGTGGCCCCCGAGATCCTTCTCCTGCAGTACTTCTCGCACGCGTCGATGTGGACGGACGCCGGCATCGTCCCTGCCGCCTCGGCCCCGCTCGTCGTCGGCATGGTGATGACCGCGGTCGCCGTGCTGGCGCTGGCGGTCTGGGGCGCGGTCCGCCGCCCGCGCTCGTTCTCGACGGTGCTCGGCCTCGCGCTCATCGTCGTCCCGCTCGCCGTTCTCCTGGTGGGATCGGCCCTGATGGGCAGCTCGTACTATCTTCCGCGCTACCTGACGTTCACGGCGCCGGGGCTGTGCCTGCTCGCCGCCAACGGCGCCGTCTCCCTGACGCGGCGCTCGGCTTTCCGCTGGGTTGCCGGGGCCGCCGCGCTCACCCTCGCCGGCGGGGCAGTCTTGGCCATCGCCGGGCAGCGGACCCAGTTCGCCCGAAGCCCATCCGACGACTTCCGCTTCGTTGCGGACACGATCCGGGACCACGCCCGCCCGGGGGAATCCTTCGCGGTCGCGGCCGGCGAGGACCTCTTCCTCGCCGCCTACCCCCGGCCCTTCGAGGGGCTCGTGGACCTCACGCGCGGCATCAGCGCCGCACAGTGGGGCCTGATCTTCGATCAGAGGTTCCCGCTCGAGAGCCGATCGGCGCTCGTGGACCGGCAGAAGGTCGTCTTCGCGATCCGGCCGGTGGAGAAGCCCCAGGAGGAGGAGTTCCTCCGCAGCCGCGGCTTCGCGGAGCAGGGGCGCTGGAGCGGCCCCGGTCACGTGATCGTCAAGTTCGTCAAGTACTGACCGGTACCATTGACTGGGTGTGCGCCGGCTCTTCCGGCGCTCGAGGAATGAAGGATGAGGAAGCGGATGCCGAAGCCCCCGACGACGTCGACCAGCTCTTGGAGCCGACGGGCGTTCTTGGCGGGCGGCGTGTCGCTGCCCTTCCTCCTGACCGGGTGCCTCGATAAAAAGAGCGCCGACCGGACCGCCGTCGAGGACAACTCGTTCCCCACGACCATCCGGCACGCCCTCGGGTCCACCACGATCGACAAGGAGCCGCGCATCATCGCCACCCTCGGGTGGTCGAGCGCGGACGTGTGCGTCGAACTCGGCGTGCTGCCGGCCGGCTACCCGGTGGAGGCGCTGCGCGGCTACGGGACGCCGCCCTGGTTCTCGAAGGCCGTGAGCCAGCTCGATGCCCTCCTGCCCCGCAACTACCACGACGACGCAGGCGTGCCCTGGGGCGACCTGCAGGACATCAAGCCCGATCTCATCCTCGCGGTCAACGCCGCCTTCGGGAAGGACGCCGCGGAGACGACCGACGTCTACACCCAGCTGACCAAGATCGCGCCCACCGTCGCGTGGCCGGGCCGCCAGAAGGACACCGACTGGCGGACGACGACGACGATGGTCGCCCAGGCGCTGGGCCGCAAGGATGCCGGCAAGGCCCTCGTGACCTCCACCGAGGGCGCCATCCGTGATGCGGCGGCCGCCTACAAGGACCTCGCCGGGGCCACCGTGCTGTGCCTGGAAGCGCGCTCCGTGCCGGGGGCCTCCTTCGAGGTCCATACCCAGGACTCCAATGCCATGCGCGTGCTCGCCGACTTCGGCCTCAAGCCCGCGCCCGCCCTCGCGAAGATCGTCGCCGATGGCCAGCCGAACGGGCAGACCGTCGGGCCCAAAACCGTCTACCTCGACGCCAACCGGGCCGCCGAGCTCGTGGCCGACGTCGTCGTCGTCGGCGTCCGCCCTGACGAGCACAAGGACATCGCCGAGGGGAAGGTGCTGTCCGGCATCCCCGCCCAGCGGCGCGGCTCGACCCTCCTGCTGAACACGGACCAGGACTTCCTCGCGCTCGTCGCCGCCTCGCCCACCTCCATCAAGTGGGCCATCCAGACGGTCATGCCCGGACTCGCCCGCTGCGCGTACCTCGCGCGCACCGCCAAGTAGCTCCGCCGTGACGCAGACCGAGCCAGGGGAGATGCGCTCCACGGAGCCGGACGCCGTGGCCCCCGCCGCGCCACGGACGGTCCGCAAGGACATCCAGGCCCTCCGCGCCCTCGCGGTGGCCGCCGTCGTCGTGAATCACGTGTGGCCGCGGCACCTCCCCGGGGGCTACGTCGGCGTCGACATCTTCTTCGTCATCTCCGGCTACCTCATCAGCAACCACCTCCTGTCGGAGGTCCGCCGGACGGGGACCGTCCGGCTGGGGTCCTTCTACGCCCGGCGCGCCAAGAGGCTCCTCCCCGCCGCGCTCCTGGTCGGCCTCGTGGCCCTGGCAGCTGCATACGTCTGGCTGCCGTTCAACCGCTGGGCGGTCATTGCCCAGGAGACCATCGCGGCGGCCTTCTATGCCGAGAACTGGGTGCTGGCGGCCAAGTCGGTGGACTACTCGGCCCACAGCGAAGGCGCCTCGACCGTCCAGCACTACTGGTCGCTGTCGGTGGAGGAGCAGTTCTACCTCCTGTGGCCGCTCCTCCTCCTCGCAGCGTGGGCCGTGGCCACGAGGTTCCGCTTCCGCCACCACCGCAGCGTCACCCTCGCGTTCTCCCTCGTGGGGGCCGCGTCCTTCGCCTTCTGCATCTGGTACACGGTGGCGGACCGCAGCCCCGCGTACTTCGTGACCCCGGGGCGCGCGTGGGAGTTCGCGGCCGGCGGCCTCATCGCGGTCGTAGGGCACCGCCTCCGCGAACGGGGCGCCCGGTCGCTGCCCAGACCCGTCAGGGGGATCCTCCAGACAGTGGGCCTCGGCCTCCTCGTCGTCTCGGCGCTCGCGTTCAACGAGACCACGCCCTTCCCCGGCTACCTCGCGGCCGTGCCGGTGGCAGGGACGGCGCTCATCATCGCCGCCGGGCCGGAGCGCCCCGGATGGTCGCCCGTACGGGTCCTCGAGAACAGGCCGGTCCAGTACGTGGGGGACATCTCCTACTCCCTCTACCTCTGGCACTGGCCGCTCATCATCCTCGCCCCGTCGGCCCTCGCCAGGGACCTCGGCACGGCCGACCGCATCGGGGTCGTCGTCCTCTCGCTCGTGCTCGCGGCCGTCACCAAGCGCTTCGTCGAGGACCCGGGCCGGACCAGGCTGCTGCGCGGCTCCGCCCCGCGGAAGGTCTTCCTCGCGACCGTTGCGGCGATGAGTGCCGTGGCGGTCGCCGGGCTGTCCCTCATCGGTGCGGCCGCTGCCGAGCAGGCGACCCAGGAGCATCGGGCTGCGCTGCTCGCGAGCGGGGCGTGCTTCGGTGCGGCGAGCCTTGCCGACCCGAAGGGATGCACCGATCCCTTCGGCCCCGCCGAGGTCGCGAACGTGGGGGAGAACGAGGCGCCCTGGTTCAACGCCCCGGAATGCAGCCCGGCCCCCAACCCCGTCATGGCTGGCCCGCAGAGGGCCCTCCTGCGCTGTGACTTCACCCAGGGCAAGCCCGCCTCCGAGACCGTCTGGCTCGTCGGGGACTCCCACGCCGAACAGTGGAAGGCCGCGATCCACGAACTCGCCAGGCAGCGGCACTGGGTCCTCTACGAGAGCCTCGTCGGAGGGTGCCCCCTCGTCGATGCCAAGCGCGTGGCGTTCATGGGCGTCCCCTCGGACAATCCGGCGCTGCAGCAGAAGTGCCTGACCTGGAGCCGCGACCTCGCCGCGCGGATCACCGCCGAACGGCCCAATCTGGTCATCGCGTCCACCTTCGCCAGCGGCGAGACGATCGACGACGGCACGGGCCGGTCGCAGCTGGACCAGTACCGCGCCGCAGTGAGTCGCCGCTTCCTTCCCTGGGCGGCCGCAGGGTCCCGCGTGCTCGTGATCCGCGACACCCCGCTCACGCTTGACCGCTCGACGCCGGACTGCGTCGCGCAGAACCCGGACGATCCGCAGAGGTGCTCGAACCCGCGGTCGGCGGCGCTTCCGCCGGACCCGCTGGCCGAGGGCGTCAGGGCGCTCCACGACAGCCGGCTCGGTGTCCTGGACCTCTCCGACCAGTTCTGCCCGGGGGCGACGTGCTACGCGGTCATCGGCGGCGCGCACGTCTACTTCGACCGCGACCACGTCTCGCGCACCTACACCAAGTCCCTCCTGCCCCTCGTCAGCCGGCGATTCGATGCTGCCGTCCACGGCTGAGCCGCAGGAGGCGACCGCCCGGGAAGGCGAGCGCAGGCCCCGCGGTGCCGTCGTCGTGGCCGCGGTCCTGTCCACGCTGGTCCTGCTCGTCCTCGTCGACGTCGTGGCGGACCCGCCGCCGACCCTCGTGCCGTACAGCACGGCGCTCGTCGTGGCCGCCGCCGCCGGGCTCGTCGCCCTCGCCCCGCTGCTGCACCGGGCCGCGGCCTGGTCCGCCGGCGTCCTCGAGCGGGTGCCCCGTCCCGGCCGGTGGGCGCTCGCGGCCGCCGCACTCCTGGTCCTCACGCTCGTCCCCGCGGTCATCGGACTGGCCGTCCGCGTACCGCCGGGCTGGGACGCCGGCGCGGTCCTCGACACTGCGACCGCCTTCGCCCAGGGGACGCACTACGACTTCGCGGAGCAGTACTTCGCCTGGTACCCGAACAACCTCTTCCTCGCGTTCGCCCTCGGCTGCTACTTCAAGGTCGTCGGCGCGTTCGGGGTGACCGATACCCTGGCCGCGGCGATCTGGCTGCACGCCGTCTTCATGGCCGTGAGCTCGCTCCTCGCCGTCCGCCTCGCCCGGCGCGTGGCGGGGCCCGCGGCCGGCGTGGGCACCCTGCTCGTCACAGTCCCCTTCGTGGCGCTCGGGCCGTGGAGCGGCGTGCCCTACTCGGACACGCTCTCGATGCCGTTCCCGGTCGCCATCCTGCTGCTCGCGGACATCGCGCGCACGGCACCCCGCTGGCGCTCGCTCGGCCTCTGGGCTGCGGTCGGGGTCCTCACTGCGGTCGGGATGCAGATCAAGCCGACGGTGGTCTTCGCGTTCGCGGCCGTCGGCCTCACGGCGATGCTCGCCTCGCGGGGAGCCCGGGAGTGGGGCAGGACCGCCGTGGCGGCGGCCGTGGCCCTCTCCTTCGCGGGCGCGGCGTTCCTCGGCAGCAGCGCCGCCGTCAAGGCCGCCCACGTGGTCCAGTTCAACCTCGACACCAACACGCAGGCCGTGCCGTTCACGCACTTCCTCAAGATGGGCGCCACGGGCAGGGGCGGCTTCAACGCCGACGACATCCGGGACACCCTGAGCACGCCGCCGGCAGACCGGTTCGCCAACGGCCTGAACGGCTACCTCGGCCGGGTCGAGGCCATGGGGCCCACGGGCTATCCCGGCTTCCTCCTGGACAAGCTGGGGTGGTCGCTCGGCGACGGATCGTTCTACGCGTGGGCCGAGGGGGTCACGCGGGAGAACCACAGCTTCCCCGCCCACGACCCGCTGAGCGAGCAGATCCGCCGCTTCTACACGTTCGACGGCGACGGGGCGCCTCTCCTGCGCAGCGCCTGGCAGGCTGCGTGGTTCGCCGTGCTCGCGGTCCTGGCCCTCTCTGCACTCGTCAGGGGCGGCGGCAGGGACGCCTGGGCCGGCACTGCGTCGCGGCTCGCCTTCCTGGCACTGCTGGTCTTCCTGGCCCTCTTCGAGAACAGGGCCCGCTACATCTACCTCTACGTCCCGGTGGTCGCGGTCCTCGTCTCTGCGGCGGTCGCGGACGGCCGCGCCGCGTTCGTGCGCCGTCGCCGGCAGGCGCGCCCTGCGCCCGGCCCGGGCGGCCCGGGCCCCGCCGCGGTCTCGTAGAATCATGAGCGTGCTTGAGAACATGGGGGACGCCGACCGACCGTCCGCCGGACTGTTGAGTTTCGTCCTCCCTGTCCACAACGAGGCGGCCAACGTGCATCCTCTGCACGGACGCCTTGCCGCCATCGTGGATCAGCTGGGCCACGACGCCGAGTTCATCTACGTCAACGACGGCAGCAGAGATGAGTCCCTTGCGGTGCTCCGCGGCCTTGCGCGCCGGGATCCCCGCGTGGTCGTGATCGACTTCTCGCGGAACTTCGGCCACCAGATCGCCGTGACGGCGGGGCTCGACGAGGCCCGGGGCGACGCCGTGGTCATCATGGACACCGACCTGCAGGACCCGCCGGAGGTCGTGTTCGACCTCGTGGCCGCCTGGCAGGGCGGCGCCGACGTCGCGTACGCGCAGCGGCGCACCCGCAAGGACTCCTGGTTCAAGCGCACCACGGCCTCCGCGTACTACCGCCTCCTGCGCAGGCTCTCCGACATCGACATCCCCGCCAACACCGGCGACTTCCGGCTCATCGACCGCCGGGTCGTCGACGAGCTCAAGAAGTACCGCGAGGTGGACCGGTACCTGCGGGGGATGGTGAGCCACGTCGGGTTCACGCAGGTTGCGGTGCCGTTCGACCGCGACGAGCGGCTGCACGGCGAGACGGGCTACCCGATGGCCAAGATGCTCAAGCTCGCCGCGGACGGGATCCTCGGCTTCTCCACGTTCCCCCTCACCGTCATCTCCAGGATCGGCTTCCTCGCTTCGGGCCTTGCCGTCCTCGGTGCGTTGTACGCGCTCGCGATGAAGCTCTTCGCGCCGCAGAACGTCGTCGAGGGATGGACCTTCATCGTCATGAGCGTGCTGTTCGTAGGCGGGATCCAGATCAGCATGCTCGGGATCCTCGGGCAGTACATCGGCCGCATCTACCGCGAGGTGCAGGCCCGGCCGCTGTACACCGTGCGCTCGGTGTACCGGCACGGGGAGGAGCGCCCGCCCGCGGCTGCCCCGAACGGCGCCTCGCGCGTCGGCGACGCGTGACGGCGGACCTCCGGCGCCCGCGCCCCGCGGCGCTCGCCAGGGCCTTCCGCTTCGTGGTGGTCGGCCTCGTGAACAACGCCGTCGGCTACGGTCTCTTCGTCGTGCAGTCCCTCGCCGGGGTGGGGCACACCGAGGCGATGACCGTGAGCTATGCGGTCGGGATGGCGGTCAGCTTCTGGGGCAACCGCGCCTGGACCTTCGGGCACGAAGGGCCGCTCTGGCCCACCATCCTGAGATTCCTCGGCGCCAATGCCGTGGGGTACACGGTCAACTATGGCCTGCTCAACTGGCTCGTCGAGGGCTGCGGCTGGCCGCAGATCCCGGCCCAGCTCGCCGCCACGGCGGTCGTGGCGGTGTGCACGTTCACCCTCATGCGCCTCTGGGTCTTCCCACCAGCAGCACGGGAGCGGCGCGGTGCGGCAGCCGCCGAGGAAGCCGCTAGGGGCAACTGACCCTGAAGAGCCGCGCGTGGCCGACCTCGGCGACGAGCTTGACGCCCGGTGCGGAGTCGGTCGCCAGATCGTTGAGCCCGACGAACGGGTCGTCGGACGGGATGACGGTCTTGTCGCCGAAGTCCAGCGCCCAGTAGGCGCGCAGTTCCTTCACTGCCGGGCATACGCGCGAGTTGTAGGCTGCCTCGTCCCAATGGTTGAGGACCATCGCCTCGGTGGGGTTCCGATCGCCGAACACGTGGGGCGCGACCGTGCGCCGGTCCTCGAGGGCGTACACGAGCGAGCCTCCCATGAGCGGGTTGGCCACGATCGTGTCGCCGGCGGGCACGATGCCGGGGACCTGGTCGAGCAGTGCGCGCTCGTCGGAGTCGACGAGCATCGAGTTGCTGTCGAGGGTGAAGACCTGGTGGATGCGGTCCTGGACGCTCGAGAGCGTGCCTCCCTGCGAGCCGACGCCCATCGCCAGGATCACGAGGGACACCACGATGGCCGTGATGCCCTGCCACCGCGGCGCCGCGGAGTCCGCGAGCCTGCTCAGGCGCGTAGTGCCCGCTGCCCACTCCCGCGCCAGTTCCAGCCCGGCACGCATGCGCCAGAGGAGCCACTCTGCTCCGAGGATGGCGACCGGGAGGGCCACCACGGGCAGGATGGCCGCGAGCCTGAAGCTGTCGTTGTACCAGACTCCCGTGAGGAAGGTGCGCAGCGAACCCGGGTTCCAGCTCGAGACGACGACGTAGAGGGCCCCGCCGATCGCGTACATCGCCAGGACCCACCAGAGGCGCCGGAGCTGCCGGGCCAGCACGTACAGGCCGATGAAGGTCAAGGGGGTGAGGATCCAGGCGACCGTCGTGCCCATCGGGGCGTTGGCGAGGACCTCGCCGATGGCGCGGGCGTTGGACTGGAAGGGGGCCCAGGGGGCGGCGCTCAGGCTCGGCCGGAGGAGGTACCAGATGCCGGCCACGCCGACCGAGTAGACCAGCGCGAAGGCGAGCCAGAGACGCAGGGCCCGGCGCGACGTCGTCCGCTTCCGCCACGCACCCCACGTGACGAAGAAGCGCGCCCAGACCACGGGAAGCGCGAAGCCGAGGAGGCCGATCGCCGTCGACGGGTGGGTCAGGGCGAGTCCCGGGAACGTCCCCACGAGGGCGAGGATCGGAGGAAGGGGCGACGACGGCTGGCTGCGCGCCATGCCGAGGGCCTCGATCGCGAGCCCGAGCACCGCAGGCATGAGCGCGATCGCGGCGTGGTTGGGGTAGAGGACGCCGAACGCCACCATGAGGTAGGGGAAGGCGCTGAAGCCCGCAGAGAGGGCGCCGGCGGCCATGAGCGGAACCGGGCGGTACCCGACGATGCGGCTGATGAGGAACAGGCACGAGAGGGGCCAGACCAGGGCGCCGATGACGATCGTCGCGACGTTGACGACGACCGGCACGGGGCCGCCAGCCAGTTGGAGGATGAGCGCCATGGAGTCGTGCATCGCGGCCGGGTAGAACGAGTGGGACGAATCCGTGAGGTTGCCCAGCGTCAGCGACGAGCCGTTCGCGTGGTCCTCGATGTAGCGGATCGCGTTGAGGTGGTAGATGTTGTCGAACGTCTGCGAGAAGTCCTCGGGTGCGCCGAAGCCGAGGATGTACCGGCGGCCGATGATGAGGGCAGCGAACGCCACCGAGAGCGGCACTCCGGCCCAGACGATCCACCGGCCGAGGTCCAGGTGCGTGAGAGGACCATTGGAGGCCAGCACCCGGCCGCCGGCGCGAGGGGAGCGGCGGCGCCAGAGGACGCGCACCGCGAGCACTGCAAGCGTCAGGACGGCCGAGACCACGAAGTAGACCACCGGGTTGAACGGGAGCCGCACGAAGGGGGCCACCACTGCCGTGCAGCCGGCGACGGAAGCGGAGACCGGAGCGGCCAGCGCGGCGAGGTTCAGCCGCCTGACACCGGCTGCCGCGAGCACCGCCAGACCGGGCCCGAACATCACCACCAATGCTGCCGCGAAGGTCGGGATGGTCTGGATCCAGGTCATCTGGTGAGGCTCCTCGCGTCGGTCAACCCCCTAAGTATGCCCTGTCGTACTGGGTCCGACGTGCAGGGAAAGGGCCGATGGCTCTTGGTATAGTTGCCAATCATGGGTACACCGAGGCGATCAGGCGCGCTCATCATCATGCCCGCCTGGAACGAGGCGGAAGCCATCGGCGGCACCATCCAGAACGTGAGGGCCATCGTCCCGCACCACGACATCCTGGTTGTGGACGACGGCTCGAAGGACGCGACGGCGCGCATTGCGGCCGAGGCCGGAGCCGCGGTGCTGAAGCTGCCGTTCAACCTCGGCGTCGGCGGGGCCATGCGGGCAGGATTCAAGTACGCCCTCCGGAACGGCTACACCCGCGCCATCCAAGTCGACTCGGACGGTCAGCACGACCCCCACGACATCGACCGGGTGCTCGCAGGGCTCGAGACCGCGGACATCTCGATCGGAGCCCGCTTCGCGGGCCGCGGGTCCTACGACGCCAAGGGGCCCCGCCGCTGGGCGATGGTCGTCCTCGCCAAGGTGATCTCCGCGGTCGCCGGAACGCGCCTCACCGACGTGACCTCCGGCTTCCGGGCCGCGAACCTCAAGGCGCTGCACCAGTACATGGAGCACTTCCCGGCCGAGTACCTGGGAGACACGATCGACTCCCTCGTCGTGGCCGTGAAGTCCGGATGCAAGGTCATCCAGGTCCCCGTCGAAATGAAGGCCCGGCAGGCCGGCACGCCGAGCCACAGCCCCTGGAAGGCAACCATCTACTTGGCCAGATCAGGTCTTGTGCTCTGCTTCGCGCTCGCACGCCCCCGCACCAAGATGCCCACCGAGATCACGGCACCCGCTGCCGGCGACATCGCAGGGGAGACGGGGGCCTCCGCGTGAGCGTCGCCTTCTCCCTCGTCATCGCGGTCTGCATGGTGCTGGCCGTGCTGGCCATGCTCCGCTCCGGCAAGCTGCGCGAGAAGTACGCCGTCCTGTGGCTCGTCGTCGGCGGCCTGACCATCATCCTCGGGATCTTCCCGAGCCTGCTGGACTGGGCGGCCTCCCTCGTCGGCATCAAGGTGCCGGCCAACCTCCTCTTCGCCCTCTCGATCGTCCTCCTCGTCGGCGTGGGCCTCCACGTCTCGCGCGAGCTCACGGTCCTCGAAGAGGAGACCCGGATCCTCGCCGAAGAGGTGGCCATCCTGCGCCAGTCCGTCGACGTGCTCCGCAAGGCCGCCGCGGCGCCGGGCGAGGCCCCCCAAGACCCGACCGCAGTGCACCATCCTGCACGCCCGATCGCATCAGAAGAGGTTGACAGTGACCATTGACGTGATGTTCCCCTACTACGGGGACGTTGCCATGATGAAGGCCGCCGTGGCCTCCGTGCTCAGCCAGGAGGACGAGGACTTCCGTCTGACTATCGTCGACGACGGCTTCCCGGACGAGACGCTCCCGGAGTACTTCGCCAACCTCGTCGAAGGCGACCCGCGGGTGCGCTACTTCCGCAACGAGAAGAACCTCGGCGCCAACGGCAACTACAAGAAGTGCCTGTCCCTCGTCGAGCACGACGTCGTCGTGGTCATGGGCGCGGACGACATCATGCTGCCGAACTACATCGGCACGGTCCGCAAGGCCTTCCAGAACCCGGATGTGGCCATCGTCCAGCCCGGCGTCGAGGTGATCGACGAGAACGGCAGCGTCTACGAGCCCCTCGGCGACCGCGTCAAGGGCTTCCTGCGGCGTCTGGCCGTCGGCGGTTCGTCGGAGGCCATCATCGAAGGCGAGGCGATCGCGGAGAGCCTCATCACCGGCGACTGGCTCTACTTCCCGTCCGTGGCCTGGCGCGCCGAGGCGATCCTCAAGCACGACTTCCGCGAGCAGTACAACGTGGTCCAGGACCTCGCCCTCGCGATGGACATCATCATGGATGGCGGGAAGATGCTCGTCACCGACACCGTGTGCTTCCAGTACCGGCGCCACCGCGAGTCGGACTCCTCCGTGCGTGCCCTCGACGGCCGCCGCTTCGCGGAGGAGCGGGCCTTCTTCGACGAGTGCGCCGCCGACTTCGCCCGCCTGGGGTGGACGAGGGCGGCCCGCGCGGCGCGCGTCCACCTGACCTCCCGGCTCAATGCCGTCTCGCTGACCCCCAAGGTCGTCCAGAAGCGCATGTGGCCTGGGCTCAAGAAGCTCACCGCCCACGCGCTGCGCCCGTAGCGCGCGCAGCGCGACAGACGCCGGCGGGGGCGGGGCCCCCCGGGGGGCCCCCCCCGCGGGGGGGGGGGGGGGGGGCCCCGCCCCCCCCCCCCCCCCCCCCAACCCCCACCCCCCCCCCCCCCCGGCCCCCCCCCCCCCGCCGGCGTCTGTGCTGCGGGTGCAGCCGAACCCTCCGCGTCAGCCGATAACGGCCTTCAGGCGCCCGGACCGCCACAGCCAGAGGGCGGCGGCAGCGAAGGCGAGCAGGGCGGCGGCGAAGGTCCCGACCCCGAACCAGAAGTCGGTGGGCAGCAGGAGCATGAGGGCGCAGACGGCGACGCTTGCGACCAGGCCGACGACCATGATCTTCGCGTCCATCAGATGGCGGCCATGGCGCCGTGCCGCCGCCATGTACGCCACGCCCAGCAGCACGAAGGCCAGCACCTTCGTGGCACCCACCCAGAACAGGCTGCCCGTGGAGGCCGGGATCAGCATGACCCCCAGATCGAGGACGGCGACGACCGGGGTGACGAGCGCCATGAGGCGCGTGCGCCCGATGGCCACGAGCTGGGTGGTGCCGAGCAGGAAGACGATGTACCCCATGGCCATGGCAGGCATGATCCGGGCGAGCTGGAGCTGTTCGATGGTCGGGTCGTGGGCCAGGATGTTCGCGGCGAGGACGGCGGACGCACTCGCGGCGACCGCGAGGGCCACCCCGACAGCGACACCCTCGACCATGATGCGGCGCACCGCGCCCTTCGCGTCGTCGCCGCGGTGCGCGAGGATCGCCGTCTCCCACACATTGGCGAGGGCCATGATCACGGCGAGGGGGCCCAGGGCCATGGGCAGCATGGCACCGTACCTGCCGTAGAAGGCGGGCCCGTGCAGGGCCGTGAGGATGAACGATTCGCCCTGGAGCATGAGCACGAGTGCGACGCTGTGGGGGAGCATCGGCGCCGAGGTCCGCAGGGCCGAGCCCACCAGTCCGGGGAAGGCGAACGGCCGGCCCGGCCTCGAGGCGACGAGGCTGGCCGCCGAGGTCAGGGCGACGACGACCGCGAAGGCCCCCATGTACGCGGCCGCCGTGCGCGAGACGAGCAGGACGGCGGCGAGGCCCGCGAGGTGGCCGAGCGTCTGGGCGCCGATGGTGATGCCGACGAAGGCCAGGGCCCGGTGCTGGGCCCTCAGGACGGAGAGGCACATCTGGATTCCGCCCAGCAGCCCGACCACCGCGAGCGCGATCACCGTGGAGAGGTCGTCGGCGAGCCTCCCCGCGGCTGCGGCCAACGCGACGGCCGCGCCGACTCCGAGGAGCCCGAGCCCAGCGCTCTGCAGGATGCCGAAGGCAGAGAGGGACGCGGCCTTGCGCGGGCCGTCGGGTCCGTCGAAGTAGGCGCGGGTGATGATGAGCGGCAGGCCCACGAGGATGACGATCAGGGCGACGGAGACGAGGGAGATCGAGAACGAGACCCGCCCCCACTGTTCCGGGTCGAGGGTCCGCTGCACGAACGGCTGGGTGATCAGGGGGCCGGCGCCCTGGGCGACGGCGGCCAGGAGGTACAGGAACCGGTGGCTGGCCGGCGCGGCCGTGACTGCCACCGCCTCCCCGGACTCTCGGCTCATGCCCCGAGCTCGTACTGCCGCCGGATGTAGGTCCGGTACGCCGAGGCGTAGAGGGCCGGCGCGATCCGCGCGGCGACGGCTGAGACGGCGATGACCGGCGCGCAGACGAACACGTCCGGCAGGTCGCGCAGCCGGACCTTGTCCCGCAGCACGGAGGAGAGCGCCGCGACGGTCTGCTCATCGGCCCCGCCGGCGAGGGCCCCGGAGAGCACGACCACGGCGAGCGTGGTCCGCATGGTGCGCCAGGACCGCTGCGAGACGAGGGGAGCGACCTCCGGGTTCAGGCCCTCGCGCAGGAACGTCTCGGTGTCAGTGACGAAGTCCGCCGTGAGCTTCTGCGACCACGTGGTCGAGGCCGCGTCGACGTAGTAGGCGTACACCGGGGTGGCACTGAATCTGACCTTGGTGCTGTAGGAGTAGGCGGCCGCGTTGAAGATGATGTCCTCGTAGCGCCGGATGTCCTCGCGGTGCTGCACGGCATCGAACAGGCGCCGGCGGTAGATCTTGCCGTGGTTGTAGTTCCAGATGCGCTCCTGGAGGAGCGACTCGACCGCCTCGAGGCCGGTGAGGGTGCCGGTCACGCGGTCGGGGCGCACGCTCTCGCGCCCGCTGGCGAGCTTGGCCACGTGGGCTCCGGCGGCGACGTCGACCTCGGAGTCCGCGGCGAGCGCGAGAAGGTGGTCCAAGGCGACCGGGAGCAATTCGTCGTCGCTGTCGAGGAAGCCCACGAAGTCGCCCGACGATGCCGCGACACCGGCGTTGCGCGCCGCACTCGGGCCCGAGTTGGCCTCGAGCGAGATCAGTCGGATGCGCGCATCGCCGGTGGCCTCGATGTAGTCCCGGGCGGCCTGTGCGCCGTCGTCCGTGGAGCAGTCGTCGACGACCACGGCCTCCCAGCCGCCGAAGGTCTGCGCACGGACGCTGTCGAGGGCCCGGCCGATCACGGCGGCGCCGTTGTACAGCGGGATGACGAGGCTCACTCGGGGCGTGGGCGCTGGGCTGGTCACGGTGCTCCCATGATCGGAACGGACATCGGCTGGTCGGTGCGCGAACGGCGCACCGACCAGCCTACCCGCTCAGGAGTACGCGACGACGGTCCCTCCGGTCGCCGTCCACGTGATCGTCCCGCCCTGGTACTTCTGGTAGCACGAGCTCGACGACGAGCAGATCTCGGAGGTCGTGGGGTACCCCAGCCGGCTGTTCTCGAAGCCGAGGTTCGCCCACGCGTTCCGGATCGCGCCCCACGTGCTCAACTGGGCGCCGGTGGCGGGGCTCCAGACGATGCCGCCGCCCTGGAACATCTGGTAGCAGCCGCCCCTGACGAGGCCGCACGTGTCGCCGCTCGAGGTGGGGTAGCCCATGCGGCCGTCCTGGAAGCCGTTCGCGGCCCACGCGTTCCGGATCGCACCCCACGTGCTCAGCTGGGCTCCGGTGGCGGGGCTGTAGTTGATGCCGCCGCCCTGGAACATCTGGTAGCAGCCGCCGTTGACCTGGCCGCAGATCTTGCCGGTCGTGGGGTAGCCGAGCACGCCGTTCTCGAAGCCGTTGGCTCCCCAGGCATTGCGGATCGGGCCGTAGAGGCTCAGCTGGGCTCCGGTGGCGGGGCTGTAGTTGATGCCGCCGCCCTGGAACATCTGGTAGCAGCCGCCGTTGACCTGGCCGCAGATCTTGCCGCTGGTGGGATAGCCGAGCGCTCCGTTCTCGAAGCCGCTGGCGCCCCAGGCGTCGCGGATCGGGCCGTAGATACTCAGCTGCGCCCCGGTTGCGGACGTCCAGTTGATGCCGCCGCCTTGGAACATCTGGTAGCAGCCGCCGTTGACCTGGCCGCAGACCTTGCCGGTGGTGGGGTATCCGAGGATGCCCCGCTCGAACCCGTTCGCCCCCCAGGCATCGCGGATCGGGCCATAGAGGCTCAGCTGGGCGCCGGTGGCGGGACTATAGCTGACGGCTCCGCCCTGGAACATCTGGTAGCAGCCGCCGTTGAGCTGCCCGCAGGTCTGGTCAGTGGTGGGATAGCCGAGGGCGCCGTTCTCGTAACCGCTGTTGGCCCAGGCCGTGCGGATTGCTCCGTAGTACGTGGGGCGTGCTCCGGTGGCGGAGCTCCAGTTGAGCGCCCCGTTCTGGAAGAACTGGTAGCAGCCGCCGTTCTTCAGCCCGCACGCGATCCCGGACGTCTGGCCGCCCAGGCCCGTGTAGACGCTGGCCGCCGCGCCCATCGACGCGCTCGGATCCGCGTCGCCGTAGGTCGCGAACCGCTTGAGCCCCGAGTAGTCGCCGTTCCAGACGTTGGAGTCTCCCGGGAACGGGCCGCCCGAGCTGTACTGCCAGACGCTGAAGTTGCCCCAGCTCGCGGGCAGCACGCCCGGGCCGGAAGTGTTGTAGGCCGCGATCCAGAGCGGGTTGTTCGAGAACGCCCCTGAGTTGCCCGTGCACGAGCCCCACCAGTCGCTCGTGGAGTAGACCATGGGCCGGCGGCCGGTGAGGCTGAGCACGGTGTTCGAGAAGTCGTTGATCCATCCGACCATCTGGGCGGGGCTCATGCTGTAGCACGTGTTGCCCATGTAGACGCCGTTGATGGTCTGCCCCGCGTAGGGGTTGTACTCGATGTCGAGCACCGGCGGCAGCGTGATGCCGTCCGGGGTCCACCCGCCGCCGTTGCTGACGAAGTACCTGGCCTGGTCGGCGCCGGAGGACCAGTTCGGGATGGCGAAGTGGTAGGCGCCGCGGATCATGCCGGCGCTCTGGGAACCGAAGTACTGCGAGGAGAACAGGCTGTTGGTGTAGTAGTTGCCCTCCGACGCCTTCACGTAGGCGAACCGGACGCCCTGGCTGTACATGCTGCCCCAGTCGAGGCTCGTCTGGTAGGCGCTCACGTCGACGCCGGAGATGCCCCATGAGGGCTGCCACGCTCCGGGGAGGAGGCCCGGGACGGCCATGCCGCGGGCGTCGTTCCCGCCCTTGTTCTTCGACTGGGGGTTCGCCTGGCCCATCTTGGCCCCGGGGCCGATAAGGCTGCGCATGGCGGCCCTGGCTGAGGGATCCTCGCCCGCATCGTGGGGATCGCGGGTACCGGGCTTGGTGGGCGGCGCGGACGACGACGCCGGGCTGGGGATGACCGACGGCGGCGCCGAGGGGTTCACGGCCGGCCCGGGCGTCGGCGCGCTCGGGGCCTTGGCACCCGGGGCCGGCGCAGTGGACGTCGGGCCGGGGGCGGCAGGCGAGGTCGGCTGCGCGTTGTCGGCGCCGGCCGCCTGGAGCGGGCCGAGGAGGAACCCGACGGCGAGAACTGCGCTGATGGCCGTGGCGGGAAGGACCCGGTTCCGGCGGGTGGTCCAGAACGTGTGCAGCATGACGTATCTCCAAGAGCTTCAGGAGCCCAAGACTCCGGGGCGCTCGGCGAGCCTAACACACATGTGGTTGAAGTGAATTGCGTGACCAGTGTGAATAATGATAGTGCAGATAATTCTGCGCTCGTGGGCCGGTCCCGGTCGCCTCGGCTCCAGTCCGGCGTCAGCCGTCCAGGAGGCCGAGGAGGTAGGCGCCGTAGCCGCTCTTCGCGAGCTTGGAGGCGCGGGCGCGGAGTTCGTCGTCGGTGAGGAAGCCCTGGCGCCAGGCGATCTCCTCGGGGGCGCCGATCTTGAGGCCCTGCCGGTTCTCGATGGTGCGGATGAAGTTGGAGGCGTCGTTGAGGTCGGCGAACGTCCCGGTGTCCAGCCACGCGGTACCGCGGGGCAGGACCTCGACCTGCAGGGTTCCGGCTTCGAGGTAGGTGCGGTTCACATCGGTGATCTCGAGCTCGCCGCGGGCGGAGGGCTTGAGGGACTTGGCGATGGCGACGACGTCGTTGTCATAGAAGTACAGTCCCGGCACGGCATAGTTGCTCTTGGGGTTGGCCGGCTTCTCCTCGAGGGAGACGGCGCGCCCGGCCTCGTCGAACTCCACGACGCCGTAGGCGCCCGGGTCCTTCACCCAGTAGCCGAAGACCGCGGCGCCGTCGATGTCCTGGTGGCGGCGCAGCTGGGTGCCCATGCCGGGGCCGTAGAAGATGTTGTCGCCGAGCACGAGGGCGACCGTGTCGTTGCCGATGTGGTCCTCGCCGAGCAGGAAGGCCTGGGCGAGGCCGTCGGGGGAGGGCTGCTGGACGTAGCTGATCGAGATCCCGAAGTCGGCCCCGTCGCCGAGGAGGCGGCGGAAGTGCGCGGCGTCGTCCGGGGTGGTGATGACGAGGATGTCCCGGATCCCCGCCAGCAGGAGGGTGGAGAGCGGGTAGTAGACCATGGGCTTGTCGTAGACGGGGACAAGCTGCTTGCTGACGCCGAGCGTGATGGGGTGGAGTCTGGACCCTGTTCCCCCGGCCAGGATGATTCCCTTCATTTGGCCATCATGTCGGTTCCCGCGAAAGTTTCCCAGCCGTTAGATTCATTTCATGCGATTGCTCGTCACTGGGGGGGCCGGTTTTATCGGCTCGAACTTCGTCCACTACGTTCTGCAGCACACAGATCATGACGTGATGGTGTTGGACAAGCTCACGTATGCGGGGAACCTGGATTCCATCAGGGGCCTGCCGAGTGCACGGTTCCGCTTCGTCAAGGGCGACATCGCGGATGCGCGCCTGGTGGACGGGCTCGTCGAGTCGGCCGACGCCGTCGTCCATTACGCGGCGGAGAGCCACAATGACAATTCGCTCCACGACCCCAGGCCGTTCCTGGAGACGAACATCGTCGGCACCTATACGCTGATCGAGGCGGCGCGGCGGCATGGCACGCGGTTCCACCACATCTCCACTGACGAGGTGTACGGCGACCTCGAGCTGGACGATCCGGAGCGGTTCACCGAGCAGACGCCCTACAACCCCTCGAGCCCGTACTCCTCCACGAAGGCCAGCTCGGACCTGCTCGTGCGCGCGTGGGTGCGCTCCTTCGGGCTGCAGGCGACGATCAGCAACTGCTCGAACAACTACGGCCCGTACCAGCATGTCGAGAAGTTCATCCCGCGCCAGATCACCAACGTCCTCGACGGCGTGCGGCCCAAGCTCTACGGCGAGGGCCGGAACGTGCGGGACTGGATCCACGCCGACGACCACTCCTCCGCGGTCCTGGCCATCCTCGAGAAGGGCCGGATCGGCCAGACCTACCTCATCGGGGCAGACGGGGAGAAGGACAACAGGAGCGTGGTGGAGCTGATCCTGAAGGAGATGGGGCACTCCCCGGACGCCTACGACCAGGTCCTCGACCGTCCCGGGCACGACCTGCGCTATGCCATCGACTCGACGAAGCTGCGCACCGAGCTGGGCTGGAGGCCCCGTTTCGGCGACTTCGAGACGGGCCTGGCGGCCACGATCCAGTGGTACCGCGACCACGAGGCCTGGTGGCGGCCGCAGAAGGCGGCCACCGAGGCCGGGTACCAGGAGCAGGGACAGTGAGCGACGCCCAGCACAGTATCCAGTTCTCCCGTCCGCTCGCCGCCCGGGAGACGCCCATCCCCGGGGTCCTGCTCATCGACCTCCCCGTCCACGGAGACAACCGCGGATGGTTCAAGGAGAACTGGCAGCGCGAGAAGATGGCGGCGCTCGGGCTTCCCGACTTCGGCCCGGTCCAGAACAACATCTCCTTCAACGCCAAGGCCGGCACCACCCGCGGGATCCACGCCGAGCCGTGGGACAAGTTCGTCTCGGTGGCCGCCGGGCGGGTCTTCGGCGCGTGGGTGGACCTGCGCGAGGGGCCCTCCTTCGGGACCGTCTTCACCGCCGAGCTCGACCCGTCCACGGCGATCTTCATCCCGCGCGGGGTCGGCAACGCCTTCCAGACGCTCGAGGACTCCACGGCGTACACCTACCTCGTCAACGACCACTGGTCCGCCGCGGCGCAGGGGGAGTACACCTTCCTCAACCTCGCCGACGAGACCGCCGCGGTCCCGTGGCCGATCCCGCTGGAGCAGGCCGAGCTGTCGGAGAAGGACCGCGGACATCCGCGCCTGGCCGACGTCACCCCGATGCGGCCGCGGAAGATCCTCGTCCTGGGCGCCGACGGACAGCTCGGACGGGCGCTGCGCGCGGCGTACGACGGCGCCGCGCACGTCGAGTTCGCCTCCCGCCGCGAGTTCGACCTCGCCGACCCTGCCTCCTTCGACGCACGCAACTGGAAGGGCTACGCGGCGGTCATCAACGCCGCCGCCTACACCGCGGTCGACGCCGCCGAGACCCCCGAGGGGCGCCGCGCGGCGTGGGCCGTCAACGTCGCCGCTGTCGCGCAGCTCGCCCGGATCGCGGTCGAGCACAGGCTCACGCTCGTCCACGTCTCCAGCGACTACGTCTTCGACGGCGCCGAAGCCGTCCACACCGAGGAGGAGCCGTTCTCCCCGCTCGGCGTCTACGGCCAGACCAAGGCCGCCGGCGACGCCGTGGTGTCGGTGGTGCCACGGCACTACATCGTGCGGACCTCGTGGGTCATCGGTGAAGGCCGCAACTTTGTGGCCACCATGGCGGACCTCGCCCGCAGGGGAGTGGAGCCCGCGGTGGTGGACGACCAGATCGGACGCCCCACGTTCACCGCGGACATCGCGGCCGGAATCCGCCACCTGCTCGAAGGGAACGTCCCCTACGGGACGTACAACCTGACCGGTGCGGGCGAGGACGCCAGTTGGGCCGACGTCGCCGCGGACGTCTTCGCCGCCGTCGGCCGCGACCCCGCGCATGTGGGGCGCGTGAGCACTGCCGAGTACTTCGCCGGCAGGTCCGCCGCCCCGCGGCCCCTCCGCTCGACCCTGGACCTGGCCAAGATCCAGACCACCGGCTTCGTGCCCTCCCCATGGACCGAGCGCCTCCGCGCCCACCCGCTGGCCGAGGGCGACGACGGCGACGCCCGGTGACCGGGGAGTTGTCCACAGGGCTCGCTCTTCCCCGGACGGGGGTTTACAGGATCCGTTAGGCTGAGGCTGCTGCCGGGTAGGGGCCCGGCGCGAAGGGCGCACCCGGGGGGGAAGTCTGTGGATGCTCTGCGCATGGTCGAAGGCGAGGTCAGGGAGCTCATCAGGCTCCGCGGCCTCGATCCGCTGCGGGAGGCAGGGGAAGTCCGGCGACTCGTCGACGCCGCCGTGGTGGACTACGACGAGCGCGCACTCCTCGGCGCCGTACCGCCGCTCGGCCCGCTCGACGCCGCGAGGAGGAGGCTCTTCGACGCGGTCGCCGGCTTCGGCCCCCTGCAGCCATTCTTGGATGACCCCACCATCGAGGAGATCTGGCTCAACGCCCCGCACGAGGTCTACGTGGCCCGGGACGGGGAGTCCGAGCTGACGGGCGTCACCCTCACCGAGCAGGAGGTGCGCGATCTCGTCGAACGGATGCTCAAGTCCTCGGGCCGGCGCCTCGACCTCTCCAGCCCGTTCGTCGATGCGGCGCTGCCCGACGGCTCACGCCTGCACGTCGTCATCCCGGACGTGACCAGGCGCCACTGGGCGGTGAACATCCGCAAGTTCGTCGTGAAGGCGAGCCGCTTGGAACACCTCGTCGAGCTCGGCTCGCTCAGCCACCAGGCCTCCAGGTTCCTCCAGGCCGCCGTCGCAGGCGGCCTGAACATCCTCGTCTCGGGCGCCACCCAGGCGGGCAAGACGACCATGCTCAACTGCCTCGGCGCCGCGATCGGCTCGCGCGAACGGGTGGTCACGGTCGAGGAGATCTTCGAGCTGCAGTTCCCACTGCGCGACGTCGTCGGCCTCCAGTGTCGCCAGCCCAACCTCGAGGGAACGGGTGAGATCCCGCTCCGCCGACTCGTCAAAGAGGCCCTGCGGATGCGGCCGGACAGGCTCGTCGTCGGCGAGGTCCGCGAGGCCGAGAGCCTCGACATGCTGATCGCCCTCAATTCCGGGCTCCCGCTGGCCGGCTCACGCGCGATCGGGTTACTCTGCTCGCATGGGAGCAAGGGCCTTCATCTACTGTCGGATTTCCCAGGACCGCGAGCATGCGGGCCTGGGCGTCGCCCGGCAACGCCAGGACTGCGAGGCTCTGGCTTCCCTACGTGGCTTCGAGGTAGTGGAGGTCTTCACGGACAACGACGTCAGTGCCTACAGCTCGAAGACGCGGCCGGGCTACGCGGCCATGCTGGCGAGGCTCTCCGAGGTTGAGGCCGTCATCTGTTGGCACACGGATCGCTTGCATCGCAGCCCCGTGGAGCTTGAGCAGTGGATTTCAGCGACAGGAGGCGACGCTCGGGCGCGGGTCTTGACTCTCACCGTACAGGCAGGCGAGCTTGACCTGAACACGGCTGACGGCAGGCTCAGGGCGCGGATCAGCGGGGCTGTCGCCCGACACGAGTCGGAGCGAAAGGCGGAACGCGCGCGCCGCAAGATGGAAGAACTGGCCCGCTCGGGGAAATGGACGGGTGGTACGCGCCCTTTCGGGTGGGAAGTCAACGGCGGCGCGCTGATCCTCAAGGACGATGAGGCCGCTGTCGTGCGCGAAGCGACGGCAGCGGTCATCCGGGGACGGTCGCTAGGCTCTCTCGTCACCAGCCTCAACGAACGCGGCATTCTCACGACTGCGGGCAAGCCCTGGGGCTACGCACAGTTGCGGCAGATGCTCCTCCGGCCCCGCAACGCCGGCATCGCCACCTATCACAATGAGGAGATTGGTCGCCTGGAGGCGCCTGCTCTCGTCTCTGAGGCCCAATACCGCGCAGTGGTGGCAGTTCTCACTGATCCCAGACGCAGGCGCTCCCAGTCGAATAAGGCCAGGCACCTGCTGTCGGGGATCGCTCGTTGCCACTGCGGACGGGCCGTGCGATCAGGCACAGTCAGCGACCGCTCGGGGAGGCTCCTGCCAACGTATCGGTGTCCTGCGCGGGGAGGAGGACACGTCGGCAAGCGCATTGCCTACGTTGACCCACACGTCGAGCAGTATGCGCTCCTGGTTCTCTCCCTCATCGACGCAGGCGGAGTCGACACCGCGGATCCCGCTGAGGGCCTTGAGCTGGAGGCCGAAGCCTTGGCTCTCGACGCTCGGAGTAACGCTATAGCCGAGCAGATCGCCTCTGGAGCGATCCTGCCCGAGCAGATAGCAAGAGTGAACGCCGCCCTCACGGGGCAGCGCGAGGATCTGCAGCGCCGGATGGCCGAGGCTGAACGGCAAGCGGGCTCACGCCTGCAGGAGGGGCGCTACTCGCTGCGGAGAGAGACCCTTGAGCGCACGCTCGCTGCTTGGAACCGCTGGAGCATAGACGAACGCAGGGATTTTGTGCGGGCCCGTCTCGACGTCGTGCTTCTACCATCGCGGGGAGGCTCCTCGCGTATGTTCGACCCGAGCACCGTCCACGTGAGGCTCGCCAACGAGCGCGGCGACGGCCTGGAGGAGTTGTTCCAGCTCCTCGGGCCTGTAGATGAGCAACTGTCCGAGTTGCAGGAGGATGACTCCACCACGCTGGTCAGTGTGATGGGCTTCAACCTCGCACGGAGGGCTGATGGGGTCTACGCATTGAGCTACGAAATCGGCTCGCATGCACCCGGCGAGCTGACATCCCTTCTCCGGGATCATTTCGATGAGACGAGTGCTGGAAAGGGCCGCCCTAGAGGGAAGGACTAAACGCCTTGTGCGCCTCTCTGAGGGCTTTGAATGACGACTCAAAATAAAGAGGCCCGCCCGCCCCCCAAGGCGGCCAGCGAGCCTCGTGCGGCTTCTGAGGGGCAATCGCATGGCCATACAGCTGCTCGCGGCCGATTGCCAGTGGAGAACCCCGAGCGGTGAGGGAACACCGCGGAGTTCGCAGCAGTCGGTCTACTGGTCCGTGGCTGGGGTCTTCGCCAGCCAGCGGTAGAGCGTGCTCACGCCCACCCCCAGCGTCTTCGCGATCTCTGTCGGCGTGAGGTGTCCAGCCGCGTGCAGCTCCTTCGCTCGGACCACGCGCGGATCGTCAGCCACCACACGAGGACGCCCGCCGTTCCTGCCGCGAGCTCGAGCGGCGGCAAGGCCGACGTTCGTACGCTCCACGATCAGAGAGCGCTCATACTCAGCCAGTGCACCGAAGATGCCCAGCATGAGCTTCGCCTGGGCGGCGTTGCCGTCCGTACTCAGCATGGGGTTGTCCAGCACCCGGACACCCACGCCCCGAGCCCCCAGTTCCTCGAACAAGCCGATGAGGTTTCCAAGGGACCGGCCGAGCCGGTCCAGCTTGGCGATGACGAGCGTGTCCCCATGCCGGAGAGCAGCTAGGCACGCATCGAGTCCAGGGCGGCTGGCGGTCTTGCCGCTGACGCCGTGATCCGTGAACAGGTGCTGGGCGTCGTCCCTGACGCCCGCCGCCACGAGTGCGTCCCTCTGGCCATCGGTCTTCTGATCCTCGGTGGAAACGCGCATGTAGCCAATGAGAGCCACGGCCCTACCCCACATTCTCACTAAACGTGCTAGTTCAGAGTTGATGGGAATTAGATTATGGGAACGACAAATGAGAGTCAATAGAGAGGCTCAAACCGGCTTGGGCGCCCCTCCCTAGGGCGCCCTGCGGTTCCCGATAAACGGTCGTTTGATGGGAGGGGGCAACGTGGACCCAGAGGCTCGCGGAGAGAGCTGCCACCTCAGGGGGAGGGGGAGGTACCCCTTGCGCGCGAACGTTCCCGCCCGGTCGTCATAGCAAGCTGATTGGCGTACGGGTTCCAGAGGATTGGGCCGGCGGAGTCAGGATCGGCTCGGGCCTCCAGCCCGGGCGAGCTCCTGGACCGAAGGGTAGGCAGGGGGGCCGAAGTAGCGCTTGACGGGCTGACCGTCCAGCCCGAACTCGAACGATTCCCCTGGCCGGGCGCGTCCGATCGGCAAGCGCTTCATCATGGCCCAGAGGGTCACCTGAGGTGACATCTCAGGCACCAGCAGCAGCGCGCTAGCAATCTCGTCCCGCGTCCAGTCCTTGCCGTCGTGCTCCTTGCGGGTGTTGCTGAGCAGGGTCATGGGCATGAGATGGTCCGGCCGCACGCACAGCGGGTTGCGGCAGACGTGATCGAGGGTCAGGCCCGGCTCGTGGCCCCCGATGAAGGCGCCATAGCTGTAGCGGTGGGCCAGCCACTCATGGTTGCCCACGTTGATGAGCGGATACCTCCCGTTGGCCCGGCCCGCCCACACCCAGCAGCCGTTCACGGCGTCGCCCACGATCTGGGCGACGAACTTGTTCTGGGTCTTCTCGATGGCATCCGGTGTCCGGTGGGGCTCCTTCAGCAGGAGGTGGTCATGCCGACGGCAGTAGCCCTGACGGGAGTCCTTGGCCCTCACCCCCAGCCGAACCTGACACCCCTCGTGCCTGCACTTCGGCAGAGTCCGCCTCCATGCCCGGTAGTGGGTGTCGCACAAGCCTCGAGCCTTGTGCAGCTTCCACTCCGACCGCCGCTGCGGATGCGTGCTCCTGCACTGCATGCAGTAGCGCGGGTACCGTGCTTTGGGCCTCCCCATGTCCCCCCGATCTTGTCCCCTCTAATTCCTGGAGCGCCATCCTACCGGAGCCCGGCACGCCCGCTGGTCGCCCGTGGATTCAGGGATCTTGAAGCGCCAAGTGCCGGATCGGCTAGCAGGAGAGTTAGGGCAAGAGGGGGGGTGGGCAGCTGGGTCACTGGTCGGGCATGCGCGCCAGCGTGGTGCCCGACCAGTTCGTTTCAAGAGGTCCAACCATGGGGCCTTGATGCCGAGTCCCCGTGGTCGGCAGAGGGCGCCAGCCCGTCGCCGCTGTCGTACGTCTTGCTTCAACGGCCGACACCGCTGAGTTCGCAGCCTTCTAACTAAATACCCCTCAACCGAGCACCTCCCGCGCGTGGCGCGGCGAGGCCCGGCCACATGTCCGGAAGTGCCCGGTGCTAGCTGAAGTGAGCACTGGGTTGGTCGAGTCGTTCCTGCGACCGCTGTTCGTGGTCGAGATGCTGGCCATTTTCACGGCGGTTCAACGCCCGCGCGCATCCTGAGTCGCCTCACCGGGCGCCGCGAGGCGTGGGATTCGGGGGGGGTGGCTGGGTCACTCAAGGATCTGTAGAGTTCGGATGTGGACAGCTCTGAAAAGCACGAAGAAGAAGATAAGCCGAAGCCCCGGAAACCTTTCCAAGGGGTGGCGACAAGCTTTCGCCATTCCATGGACGCAGTAATCGAGCTTGCAGACTTCGCGAACGAACATGTCCACGCGCTGGATGACCTCATAGCTGGTGTTCGAAAAGAGATACAAAATAAGTTTCCTGATCATGGCTTCGAAATGTCTTCACTTGCGGCGGAAACTGTTGTCCGACATTTCACAGCACTCGACGAAGCGAAAAATGGTGGCTCTGGCGAGACACTCGAGCAAGAAGAGCTGGAGCGCTCTTTTAGAGAGCTCACCCGGAAGATTCAGGAGGTGATTCCCCATAAGAACGCCCCTGTTCACTGTGTGATGGCGTACATCAATGCAAGCGCTCGCCCCAAACGTGCCTCTATGCTTTTCGATTCGCTACTCACGACCGCAGTCGGTAATTTCGAGGTTCTGGTGAGTGCAATCGTCCGGGAGTTCCTTCGGCTGCGGCCTGCGGCTATTCGAAGCGATGAGACTCGATATTCTCTGGCCGATATCGAAGACCACGAGACACTGGATGATTTTCGTGCCTACTGTGCGGAGCGGTATGCCGAGGGGCTCCTGCGAGGGGGCTTCGATGACTGGATGGGGTTCTTCGAGAAGCGGGTTCGCGGCGTCTCAATAGACAGCATCGCAGCCGACACGGTTCAGCTCAGGGAGGTTTTTCAGCGGCGACATCTCGTTGTCCACAACGGCGGCATAGTGAACAACCTCTACTTGACTAAGATGAAGACACTTGCCCCCAAGCCGAAGGTGGGGAGCAGGCTGGTGGTCGAGTACGAATACCTCCAGTCGGCCATTGATCACCTAACCGTCGCTGGCGTCCTCCTGCAGTTCCGGACCATGAAGGCGCTGTTGAAGGACGAACAGTCCGGCGCGGCGGATGCGATGATTTCAAAGGCTGTCTACGACCTGTTATCGCAAGCTAGGTGGAGTGCGGCATTGCATATTGCCCAGTCCGCTCATCCAGACTGCTCTTCAGAGCAGGACCGTATCATCCTGCGCGTGAATGCCTGGCTAGCGAAGAAGCGGATTTCGGGAGCTGTAAGCATCCGTAGGGAAGTGGAGGCTTGGCAAGTGGAGGCGCTTGCTCCGCGCTTTAAGATGGCTCGTCTAGCACTTCTCGACGACACCAAAGCTGCATACGATCTTGGTAAGCGTCTAGTCGAAATTGAGGAACTAGCCAAAGAGGAGTGGCGGACGTGGCCGCTTCTCGAAGAAGTGCGCGCTTATGAACTTTCGTTGCAGCTGGAGGAGGCGTCGGGTGCGGAGCCTGCAGACGCGATCGAGAGCCTGGCGTCAGCCTCTGGGGTGGCAGAGATTGCATAGTAGCGAAGACGGGAGAGCGTCTAGCCCGCTTGCTCTAGCAGCGCATTGAAAAGGTCGTCGTAGGCCCCGTGCGCCCTCGTCTCGGCGTCTCTGCGCTCAGGGGTCCAGCGGCGGATGTACGTGGGATACTTCAGCTCCTGGGCGCGTTCTACACGCGCACGCCTGCGTAGCTTCACCCGGCCCCGCCAGACTTCCTGGAGACGGCCCGGGTCCATCATCACGAGCGGGATGCCCACAATGAGCAGGGGCGCAAACGGCCACACCCGCATGCCCATGCAGACCATGCAGACGATGGCCGCAGCCACCATGCCGGACCCCATGAGCCCGCCGTTCTCCCGGCGCGCAGCTTCACGGATGAGCAGGAGCACCCCCGTACAAAGGAACAGCCCAGCGACTATAGCTACCAGCTGCAGTTTCTCCCCTTCCGCCATTTAGGAACCTCGAGGCCCCCATCCAGCCCGAAGATAGTGGGCAGGAGGAGGGCCTCGGGAGTAGCGCCCTGTGACGCAGGGCACAAGCTAGCACGGCGCCATAGGGAGGAACTAGAGCCAGAAGGCGTTCTGGCTAGACCACATGTATCCGTGCTTCAGGGAGAAGACCTACCCGACCTTGATCCGGTCCTCACTCATACCCAGGACCCTTGGCTGGCGGCGGCCCTACGGCCTAGGAAGTCGATCGTCCGGAGCACCCGGACCAGGCCGACGATCAGGAAGATCATGCCGACGACGGCCACGCCTATTCCGAAGAATAGCCCGACCATCGCCCCCTGGCCCCTCGAGTACGACCCGAGCATCGGGATGTTGATGGCAAGAACGATTGGCGCGACGAGGTACGCCATGATGACGCCGGAGACGATCATCCCCAGCGAGTTCTTTGGCTGGAAGTTTTCCATAGGATTCCTTAGAGGTTGTCCGTGAGGATCAGGTTGGCCCCGTCGTCGGGGTGAAAGGTCCAGGTCGCCTTGTACGGCCCCCAAGACGCGTGCTGCATGCCGTCCAGGGCGCGGGTCTGCCCGATCTGCTGCCAGTACGCGGAGGGCATCCCGGTGGCGTCAAGGACGCACTTCACGTCCGAGGTGTCCAGCTCCCGGGGGCCGTAGGTCAACGTCGTCTCCTTGCCCCACCGCAGCGTCACGGTGTGCCCGCTGTCGCCGATGGAGTCCGTTCCCATGCTGAGCTTGCAGGCCGCCAGGGCCTGCTGGATCTTGGTCAGGGGCGGCGCGGTCTCCGTGTTGGTGGTGGAGGTACTCCAGTCCTTGGAGGTGGAGGTGGAGGTGCCGGCGGGCTGTGCCTGAGCGCAGCCGGAAAGGGCCGTTAGGATGAGGAGCGCCGCGAGAGCGGCGCGTTTGGTCCGCATGTGCTACTTGCCCAAGTTGTCGACGGCGTACTGTGCTTCGGCGGCTGTGAACTTCTCGCCGTACGCGCTCGTGAGCTGGTCATAGATCCGGGCCGGGGACATGTTCATCTGCTGCTGGTAGGTCTTGGCCGTCTCCAGGGCGTTGGCTTTGTAGTCAGCCTTCAGGTTGTCCACGGCGTACTGGCCGGCCTTGGCCGAGAACTTCTCCCCGTACTGGGAGGTGAGCTGGTCGTAGATCCGGGCCTTGCTCATGTGCATGTTCTCCGAGTAGGACTCGGCGCTTGCGAGCGCCGCGATGTACTCGGCCGGGACGGCCGGCTTCGGCGGTGCCGGCGGCGGGGCCTGCGTCGTCTTGACCGGTACCGGCGTCGGCGACGGCGACGACGCATCGGCCGTGGTCACCCCGGGCGCGGCGGTGGCCGACCTAACCGCTGCCGGGGTCTCGGTCTTGTTGCCGCCGCCAGCTATGCCGGCGACGACGAACAGGGCAACGATGGCTGCCGGGATGATGAAGCGCTTCTTCTTCCAGAAGGGCCGGGTTGCCTTGCGAACCCGGGCTTCGTCCGAGCCTGGGTGTTGGTTCTCCGTGCTCACGGTGAGCTCCCCCAATCAAAGTAATCCCCAAGGGATGCGGTAATGGTCGGCATCCGAATGGCTGGTCGATGGACACGTACATCCGGGCTGCTAGAGCAATCATGGCACCTCCGATGTTGAATTGGCGCGTTCCTCGCAGGATCGCTCGCATAGCGTTGGTGCGGGGTTCTGGACAGTAAGGCTGGGCCACCTTCGGCCGCCTCCGGGGCCTCGGGTAGGCCGAAGCCCCGAGGTGGTATCGACCGTGTTGAGCTCGAGGCGAGTGGTTGGCCCTCGAGAACCGCAGCGAGACTATCGCCCCCGCAGAGTGCGCTTCGCGCGCCAGGTTCACCCTGTTGACTGAGTTCGTGGGCATGCCATTGTGGCGGGGGGAGGCGTGGCGGCAAATCGGGTGACGCAATTGCGGCGCCGGGTTGAGCACCAGTCCGGGTTTCGTCGTGCCCAGTTGCCAGGGGCTCCTGCTCTAGCGCCGCAGCGACGGTTAGCATCTGAACATGTTCGAGAGATTCACCGGTCGTGCCCGGCGAGTGGTTGCTGTGGCGCAGGACGAGGCCAGTACTTTGAACCACAGCTACATCGGAACCGAACACCTCCTTTTGGGCCTGCTGTCGTCAGGGGAGGGGGTGGCCTTTAAGGCGCTTGATTCTGAGGGCGTGTCGATCGACGAGATTCGATCGGAAGTCGTCGACCTGGTCGGGCTCGGTGAGCGGGAGCCAACGACTGGACATATCCCATTTAGCCCGCGGGCCAAGAAAACGCTGGAGCTATCTCTCCGCGAGGCGCTCGCACTCGGGCACAACTACATCGGTACCGAACACATGCTTCTGGGGCTCCTGAGCGAGGGGGAAGGCCGCGCTATCAAGGTGCTCCGAAAAGTGGGCACCGACCTTGACGTCCTTCGCGAACGGGTACTGGAACTTCTGGCCCTTTTCAACGACGGGGATTCCCTATATGGGGAGAATGGAGGGTCTCAGAACGAGGGGCCGCCCAGCGGCCTAATCATGTTAGAGAAGTTCGGCACGAACCTCACCCGTGCCGCATGGGAAAACAAGCTCGACCCCACAATAGGCCGTGACGACGAGATGGAACGCGTTATGCGTGTCCTGTCTCTTCGCACAAGAAATATTCCACTCCTCGTGGGTGAGCCCGGGGTCGGCAAGAACGCTGTCATTGAAGGCCTTGCGCAATCTATAGTGCGCGGTGACGCCCCGGGCCAACTTAAGAAGCGCCATCTTTATGTCGTTGACTTGGGCGAGTTGGGCGCGGTGTCAAGCGATTCGATATACCAGAACTTGAACACAATCCTGAAGGAAGCCGGTAGCGCAGGTGTAGTACTGTACATTGATGAATTGCACTTGATCCTGAAGGATGGCCCTACCGCCGAGACAAGGGAACTTGTTTCAACGATTACTTCCTTTCTTAAGAGCGGAGATCTCTCTCTTATAGGGGGAACAGGGCCGGAAGAGTATGAGTCTATTCTTCGCAAGAATCAAGTAATGCAGCGCGTTCTCGAGCCTATATCGGTGGAAGAGATGTCAGAGGATGTGGCAGTCGAGTACCTAAAGAGTAAACGCGATGATCTCGAAACATTTCACCGGGTCACGATTACGGACGACGCACTGTACAGTGCGGTGAAATTAGCGCATCGGTTTTTGCGGCAGAGGAGGCTTCCTGAAAGTGCCTTCAGTCTAGTCGATAGTGCCGGTGCTGAGACCCGGTCCGCCCGCGCAACTCCTTTGCCCATTCGCGAAATTCAAGACAAAATCAATTTGGTGAGAATTGAAAAGGAGGCTGCAATTGACAATCAAGATTTCGAAAGTGCAGCCAGTATTAGAGATCGCGAAAGTAAATTGATGCTGGAACTCGAGAGCCTGAAGCGAAGATGGCGGGAGGGCGAATTTGAGGAGATCATCGAGATCTCTGTCCGAGAGGTTGTTAGGGCGGCTGCTCAGGCGTCTGGGGCGATGGAGGGCGCACTAGCTGGAGCTCTAGCGGACGGCCGCGAGGATACGCGGCTACCTCACGGCAATGCGCTTGCCCTCTCGAATTCATTCGTGCTCTTGGGCGACAGGCCGGTGAGCGATCCGAAGGACGACTTGCTCGACTCTGCGGAGAGTGCCAAGGCACTTGCGTCCGTACTTGACCGATCCCGTTCGTCTTCGCCTCTTGTCATAGCCGTAGACGGTGGATGGGGGCTAGGGAAGAGTACGGTCCTTCGTCTGATCGAATCGGCCATTTCTCCCGACGAGGACACGCACATAGTTCGCTTTAACGCGTGGACAGCTGTGGGAGATAATGCGCTGGAGAGTCTCATCAAATCTGTTCTTCTTCAACTGGATCCGAATTTTCTCAGACGGTGGACAGCCAAATTAGCGAAGCAGCGGCATGTCGTCGGTCTAGTCCGGGTTCTGTCGATGATGCTTTTCCGCTTCATAGGAGGGGCGCGACTCATAGATGAACTGTGGAAACAACTTGACTTCGACCCCAAGCACCGTGATCAACTTAGGATATCGATCACAGAGATTCTCACGGAGTGGTCAAGCAAGCCGTCTGCGCACGGGCGCGCGAAGACGCTACTTGTCTTCATAGATGATCTCGACAGGTGTTCCAACGAGGCTATCGTAAATGTTTGTGAAGCGGTAAAGCTCTATCTTGATTCCCCAGGTCTGGTATTTGTCATCGGTTGTGACCTGTCGGTCGTTGCCCAAGGGGTCTCGTCTTCCGATCGCGGGGGGGATGCCCGGGTATACCTAGAGAAGATCGTTCAGGTCGTATATCGCTTGCGGCCAATTTCTAGGGTACAGGTGCAGGCTCTGATACGTGGTTATGCAGAACAATCCCAAACATCGGAGATCATCGATGACAACGTCGCTGCGGTCTTGGTCGACCGCACGGGGCGGAATCCGAGACGAATCAAGAGGCTGATTAACAGTTTCATTCTCGAGACGCAGTTCAACTCGACCTGGGGTCAGCTAACCGGAGGATACCATCAGTTGATGGTTGCAGTGATTCTCCAGAATCTCTATCCCCCATTTTACGAGTGGCTACTTACAGTCGAATCGGAAGAGGATCCGATTGGAAGTTTCTTGGACTATGCCGAGGTGAAGGTCCGCGCGCTGGACCTTCCTCTGGCGAATGATGCGTGGTGGTCGCTTAGCAGCAAGCTCTTTAGGCGGCATGGCGTTGCGCCTCCGACCAGGTCGCCGGAAGAGGGCGATGCATTCAGTACCTCACTGGCGCGGCTCGAGAAACGCCTGCCGGACTACTTTCCACGCCTCGTGGGCGACCCGGCATTCCTAGCACTGTTGCGCGGGCTCGGAGAGGAACGCTCGCGTGTCGACTTCTGCAGACTTCTGTCGGAAGAGCCGCTTGCTAGCGAATCCGTCGTGGACGCGATTGGTGAAGAGGCAGGCGGCGAACTCACAGGCAGCGATCAGCTGTAAAAGCTGTCGATAAATGATCTAATCCGGCAACCGTCCTAAAACCCCGCCGAGCTGCCGCGCCTCGTTGAGTCAGGCGGCTCCTGTAAGCGTCTGGTCAGATACGTTTCGGGCCGCCAGTCCCGCTGTTGCTTGCGGCGCACGTCGGAGTCCAGTCGACGCGGCGAGACGTCAGGGCCTTCGAATCTGCCTCCAGAGTTGTGGGTAGCCCGATTGACACAGTAGCCAGACCCAGATGGGACAGGGGGCAAAATCGACTGCGTGAGCGGTGTCCGGCCCTTCCCGAGATGTGCACCGGCTACTGACGACTGCCCTTCGCGGCGAAGAGGGGTGCAACATGCCGAAGAGCGGTGGGGCGTGGAGCTTGCGGCAGGGCCGGCCGCAGTTTTCACCAGAGCCAGCCACATGGCCGCAGCTGGACGAGTGTGAAGATTTAGGCTTAGGCCCTTGCGAGCCCCATCAGGGCTCCGTCATCGTTGCGGTAGGCGGTCCGGAAGAGTCAAGCGAAGCCGATACCCGGGGCATCCAGAGCTGATGCTGTGCCTTCTTTCTACCTCCGTCAGTTGGGCCCCAAAGCGTCCATGCGCTCGGGAAGGCCTGGGACATTCGAGTCGCAAGACAGTGGGTCCTGATAGGGGCCCACAGCCCTTGGACGGCGACAGGCATCGACTCGAATCGGGTACATGGGGCGAAGGTCCAGTTTAAGGGAGCGGTCTATTGCGGGGACGGGGGTGGGACGTTTCATTTCTTCTTATGCTTGTCACCTTCCTTTAATTTCGTCGATCCGATGGGGCTGGCGCCTTCGAGGAGCATCACCGTGCGGGCTGCTTTATCCACCATGAGTGAGAGAGGATCATTCTCTGGAAGAGATTCGTAATCTCCGTCGAACCCATCCAGTTCCTTCGAAAGAAGCTCCCAGACGTTTCGTTTCAATTTCTGGCGGGCGACGTGCTCGTCGGCGTCGGCTTTCTGCACTCGGGCATTCTGGATGGAAGTCCAGATATCGATCATCTTACTGATGAGGCCGAGGCGTGCCAAGACTAAGCCCGTTCCAAAGGAGATGATGTGAGGATCGACCGATAGGACCAAATCCATTGGGCTATTTAGAGAGACCTTTTCCACTCGTATACCCGAGAGCACCTTTGCCCTAGTCAAGCGGCGAGCAGCTGACCCTCTTTGGCTTGGGTAGCGATTTGTAAACTGGCCTGTTCTAGCTGAACGGTAGCGGCTCCACCGCATGGAATTGACCATTCTGGCATCGGCAAAAATCAGCACAACCAGAGCTTGAAGATTTTGGTAGACCAGCGTATATTGCGATAGGTCGTAATGCCTCGGTTTGAATCTCAGCATTACTGAGGGACTGTCCTCGGACTCAAAAGAGCTCTGACCGTGCCGCTCTGGCCTATTCCACGCATGAACTGCTTTAACGTGGGGGCCGTCTTCGTCGGAAAATTCTTCTTCGCTCACACGGGTACTGTAAGTGGGGGATGTGAGGTGGCGCCGTATGGGCTGGTCCTCCACAATCGTGTCGCGCCTTCTCTGTGGGCGACGAAAAGCGAGGATTCAAGTGGTGCGCATAGCGCTTCAGAGCCAGTCGGGGCTCCCCGGCATGTGCACGATCCACGCGAACTCGGCCTCCGACGCCGTCACGAAGCTGTGTACCCTGCCGCTGCTCGCCGGAGCGAACATCTCCTCGTCGTTCGTCGTGCCGACTGTGGCCGCCTGCATCGACCTCGTCGTGCACTGCAGCCGCCAGACCAGCGGGCGGCGACGGGTCGCCGAGATCCTCGCGGTGGGGCAACGCGTCGAGGACGGCATCATCGAGACGTCCTCCGTGTTTGCCCTCGACGCAGACGGTGTCCTGCAGGCGCGGCCGACCGGCATGCCAGCCACCGAGAAGTTCGAGCGCGCGGGCATCGACGTGCTCCGGCTCCTGGAGGCCGCCTGATGGCGGCGGCGATGGGGCTTGCCGGCGGGGTCGGCCTCTTCCTCATCTGGTGGTCCTTCTGGCCACTGCCGGTGCGCTCCTCGGCGCCGCGGCCGCCGGGCAGGCTGCGGCGGCTCATCGCGCAGGCTGGGCTCCAGCGGGTCTCACCGACGGCGCTCGTCCTCTCGAGCGCGGGTCTGGGCTGCTTCGTGGCCCTGGCGTTCTTCGTGGTGACGGCGGCCGCCCCGGTGGCGCTGTGCTTCGGGCTCTTCGCGGCTGGGCTGCCCGTGGGCCTCGTGCGCTGGCAGGCCAAGCGCCGTGCCGCGATCCTGCGCGAGCTCTGGCCCGACGTCGTCGATCACCTCCGCTCCGCGATCCGTGCTGGCCTGTCCCTTCCCGAAGCGCTCATGCAGCTCGGCTACAAGGGTCCGGAGCCCCTGCGCGGAGTCTTCCTCGACTTCGCCGCGGACTACCGCTCCGGCGGCAGCTTCGGCCTCGCGCTGGACCGGCTCAAGGACGGGTTGTCGGACCCGGTCGCGGATCGGATCATCGAGGCCCTCCGGCTCACGCGCGAGGTCGGCGGTTCTGACCTCGGCCGGCTGCTGGGCACCCTGTCTGAATTCCTCCGGGAGAGCGCCCGCACCCGCAGCGAGCTCGAGGCGCGCCAGTCGTGGACGGTCAACGCCGCCCGCCTCGCCGTCTCGGCCCCGTGGATCGTGCTCCTGCTGATGTCGACGAGGCCAGAGGCCATGGCTGCCTATGCCCGGCCCACCGGGCTCGCGGTACTCCTCGTAGGGCTCGGGGTCTCGGTGCTGTGCTACCGGCTGATGCTCCGCATCGCGGCGCTGCCTGAGGAAGAGCGGGTCCTCCGGTGAGCGGCACGACGGCCCTGGCCATGCTCGCGGGCGCCACCGGCGGAATCGGCCTCTGGCTCGCCTTCGTGCGGCTGCCCGTCATGCGGCGGACCACCTTCACCGAACGGGTCGCGCCACAGCTGCGCTCGGCGGACCGCCGTTCGCGCCTCCTGCAGGACGCCGAAGCGAACATCACGCCGTTCGGACCCCTCGAACAGATCCTTCGGCCCCTCCTGCGCGACGCCGTGGGCTCGCTCGGCCGGCTCAACCTCGGGAACGCGGCCCTCGCCCGGCGCCTTGCGCAGGCCGGCTCGCCCAAGAACCCGGTTGACTTCAGGGCCGAGCAGCTCCTCTGGGCGGGCGCAGCCTTCGTGCTGGCGGCGCTCGGTTCGACCGCCGCCGCACTTTCCGGCAGGCTCAACGCGCTCTTCGCAGTCCTGATGGTCCTGGCTGCCACAGCCGCCGGGTTCATGGCCCGCGACTATCTGCTCGGCTTGGCCATCAGCAGGCGCAAGCAGCGCATCCTGGCCGAGTTCCCCTCGGTCGCCGACATGATGGCCCTGGCCGTCGGCGCAGGGGAGACAGCGGCAGGGGCACTGGACCGCACGGCCCGGGTCTCCCAGGGCGAGCTGGCACGCGAGTTCACGGCGGTCCTGGCTGACACCCGCTCGGGCACCCCACTCGTCCGGGCTCTGCAGGCCATGGGCGATCGCGTCGACGTCGCCCCCATCTCGCGCTTCGTCGACGGCCTGGTGGTAGCGATCGAACGGGGCACGCCACTGGCAGACGTCCTCCGCGCCCAGGCGCAGGATGTCCGCGACCTGGCCAAACGGGAACTCATGGAGGCCGCCGGGAAGAAGGAGATCGGCATGATGGTGCCACTCGTCAACCCCTCGTAGTTTCAGAACTGGGAGTGGATCATCAGCACAGCCGGTCTTGTTGACGCATACAATCTCCACATGGTGGCACGATCGAGCAAGAGGTACCGGTTAACGAACTCAGGGGGATTTGCTGGCCATGCCTCTTCGTCCGATGACGACTTCGCAGCGCTGCTCCTTCAGACAGAACTGGATCGCTACAGGCGCGAACGGCTGGCGGAAGCCAAGGCCCGGTTCTGGGCGCTCGGTGCTGTCTTATTCGGTGCTATGGCGGTCGCCGTCGCAGCGACGATCCTCATTCTTTCACTGTCGCAAGACTATTCGCCCAGCTCGCCCAATAGCATAGGCCAGCAATTGATCTTGGTTCAATCTGCCGTAACCGTGTTCGCGTTGACGGCAGGAGCCGCGGGTACGCTCTACGCGACTCGTAAGCGAACTAGGGAGAGGCGCGCCGAGTATGCAACGACCATAAGCAGAGCGGAGCGCATGCTGAACGAGCTAACTATGGAATTGCACGATAAAGAGCAGAAAATTGAGACGCTAAATCGTGTGATTCGGAAGTTAGAGGCTGGTGATTTGGGGCGCAGCCGTCGGCACTTGGCGACGGACTCCAATGTTGGCGGAGCCTCCGAGGGGAAGCCGACCGATCATGATCGATGATGGCGCTGCTCCGAAAACAGAAGATGCGCAGCTTCCAATCGCAGGCGCCATTCACCCTTCCGAAAGCGCTGCCAGCCTGACGCCGTTATCGAGATTATCTGATGAAGCTGCGGCTGCCCACAAAACGGCTGTGAACGCCTTCTCGTATAAGTTGGAGACAACGGCGCGTCTGATTGCGGACAAGCGAGAGATGGTACTGGCCGAGCACATCCAGGACGCCGAAGGCGAGTTATTGTCCTCCAGGATAGGCACTGCGATCTCGACGGTCGTAGCTTGGTTGCGACCAACTGCGTTCTTCTTCCTGGGCCTCATGGCGCCTGCTATCACGTCGGCTATCGATAATAAGCCCGTTCAACCGGGCCAGTTTGCCGTCGGACTGATCGGCGGAGTCATTTGGGGAAGCGCCGCAGCTCTTGACTTCCAGTCCGCCCGCATCAAGCGATGGTGGCGAAGGCGCGGCGTCAAGAAGTCTGCAGCCAAGAAGTCTGCGGCGTAGAAAGCGTGAGGCGTGCGCGGCGGACTAGATGTACTGACCCGGGACGTTAGGTGCGGGATCGGCATGTCGGCGTGACATGAGGAAGACCTCCGGGTGAGGTGTGGAGCTGTCTAGGAACCGCTCCTCAACCCGGAGGTCTTCATGTCCCACGCTAACGCTTCCCTGACGCCGACGGGCCGGCTGCGGCTTGCCCGCTGCATCGTGGAGGACGGCTGGCCACTGCGCCGGGCCGCGGAGCGCTTCGATGTCTCGGTCACCACGGCCAGGCGGTGGGCAGAGCGTTACCGGGCCGAGGGCGCGGCGGGGATGGCTGACAGGCCCAGCCGGCCCCGAACGTGTCTCACCGCACCGGCGAACGCCGGGAGCGGCGTGTGGTGGGCCTGCGTGTCTCGCGCCGGTGGGGACCTGCCCGCGGATAGGTGCAGCAGGACGACACCCAGTGCGACCGTCAGCCCACCGGGCGGCTGTGCCGGCGAGGCAACGACGTGCAGGCGCAACCCAAGGGGGAGGGGCAGTAGCCTCCACCCCACCATCCCCCCTCCACCCTCGCCGACCTCGCCCCCGGTGCCTAGCGAATATCTCTGGGGGATCGCCAAAAAGTGTGTGGTGAACCACCCTCCGACGCCAAGGATCCCGGCAACGGCAGGTGACTGGGTGCAACAATGCCGCGTTGCCGCAGGGCCCACGCTCGCGAGACGGTAACCTACAAGAGGAGTGATATGAGGGATACGGGAGGTGGCTGGAGCTCATGGATCTAGCCCTTGAGCGCGCGTCACTCGTCGCCTTACTACGACCCCCGGGGGAGTTCAAATGGGCTCCCCTGCGGGATGTTCTCCTCGAGACCGATGTGCCGCCGAGCGTACTTCTGGAAGAGAAGCGGCAGAGCGGTGGCGCGTTTGGAGCGGTTGACGACTTGGTGGAGCACGCCGCACGACTCATCGACCAGTGGGAGAGTGATGGCACCCGCTTCCTGACCTACTTGGATCCCGAGTACCCGCGCCAACTCCGTGAAGTCCACGATCTTCCACCGTTCGTGTTCGGACGTGGAAGGCTATGGCCGCGTGGCGAGCGCGAACGCGGTATCAGCATCGTCGGCTCCCGTAGCGCCGGGCCGGACGCGCTGGCCTCGGCTTCGCTGCTCGCGGAACGGCTCGCGCAGCAGGGCGTCCCGGTGGTCTCAGGGCTTGCCGCTGGCATTGATGCCGCGGCCCATACGGCGGCTCTTCGCGCGGATGGCAGGACGGTCGGGATTATCGGGACCGGTATCGACCGGTACTACCCGAAGAGCTCGGAGCATCTTCAGCGACGTATCGAGAGCGGTGGAGGCCTCGTTCTATCGCAGTTCTGGCCCGGTACAGGGCCGACCCGCTTCAACTTTCCTATGCGCAACGCAGTGATGTCGGCGTTCTCCGCCGCAACCGTCATAGTGGAGGCGTCGGAGAAGTCGGGGACTAAACACCAGGCCTTTCGTGCCATCACACATGGACGACCCCTCGTCATCTGGGACGCCGTGGCGAAGGAAACGAGCTGGGGCCGGAAACTAGCCAGCGATCCTGATCGCCTCGACGTGAGCGTGGTCTCCTCAGTTGACGAAGCCGCCCAGGTAGCCTTCGACAAGGCGAAGCCCGTGCGAGCCGTCTTCCCGGGGATCGGTATGAGGGCAGCATCTTGGTGATGAGCGGGGGCCCTAGCCTTGAGTACCTTCCGGAGGTGGCGCAAATCATGCGGAATCCGGGCCAGCCGCTCGAATCGGGGGCCGGCGCTTTCGGCGCTGTACTGCCCGAGCTTGATTACTGCAGGCTATGTGTCCGGCCCATCAGTTATGGCTATTCGCACTGCTATCAGTGCAATCAGGCGAGCAGATCCTACAGAGGGGCTATGCCTGAAGTCGTAGTGCCGCTGACCTATGCAGGCGCAACACCTCAGTCCCGCCGTGACGTATATGGTTACAAAGGCGATCCGCCGAATCTAGCTGCAGTCCGCCGCTTGTCGATCCTGATGTACTACTTCACCGTCGCACACTGGGGTTGCATTCAGCGCTTCACCCGAATGCCCGTCACATCAGTGGTAACGGTCCCATCTGGTCGAGGAAGGAAGCCCCACCCGCTCGAGGAGTTTGTGACGCACTACTTCTCCAAGGATTTGCTCAACAACGAAGCTACATTCGTTGGGCAGCCACGTGAGGGGCGAGGAGACGGCATTCGTCCTGACGACTTCGGCTTCACCCACGACCCCAAGGACCAGCACGTGTTGGTCGTGGAGGATTCTTGGGTCTCCGGTAGCAACGCGCTCTCGGTGGCGATCCAGGCCAGACGCGCCGGGGCCATGGGGGCGTCTGTTCTGTGTCTCGCTCGCTATCTCCGCGAGGACGACCAAGTTACAAAGCGCTGGTCGGCGACTGACGCAGCCAGGAAGCCTTTCGATCCGTCGTTCTGTCCAGTGACTCGCGGAGAATGTCCCCCGCCTCTCGATAATGAGTGAGCCGGCGGTCGGGGGACTGGAGAACAAGGAGGGGCTGGCGCCCGCGAAAGGCGCCTACCGGGCCATTGCGCTAATGGTGCTCGGGTCTCTCGCTTTTTTGGCCGGTTGCGGCATTGCTTCAAACGGCGCGGAAGTGCCCACTGTCACGACTGCAGCAGCTGCATCCGTGGATCGTGCGACAGCTTCTGAGGTCAGAAGCGCTTGTGAGACGAAAATTCGCGCCGCTACCCCGGGAGCGGCGGGACTACCGCTGGGTACTGCGGAGGTGCCCCACGACATTGTCAGCATCCGTTTCACTGGGGATGTGAAGCAGGTGGACCTGCCGAATCATGAGTCCGCGTGGGACGTCCCTGTAACTTGGGTTGAAGGTCCGGCCGACAGTGGGCTGTCCACTCACATGGAGACCTGCCGGCTCAAAAACCACCAGCAGGATGCCCAGCTATTTCCATAGCTGGAGCAGCCATCGTTCGGCTACCCGCTCCTGGGTCGCTCGTCCAGAGCGAGAGCAGGAGTGAGTGGTCAAGAACCGCCGCTGACTGCGTCGCTGGCGCAACCGGCACGACTGTCATAGGTAGGCTGTAGACAGTCTGTGACCATCATCGAGACCACAAGGAAACGGGACCAACAAGGTATGGCCAGTCGCTACGACGAGCTTGACGCGTCCACTCAACTTGAGCAGCAGTTGGCTGCCGACCTTCGGAGGGCGTTCGAACCCCGCGGCTGTACCGTGGTTCACCACGGCACGAACTCGGGTGGACGCCACTCACCAGGCGGAAAGCCGGACATCGAGGTACAGGACCCTGCAAACGGCCGCCTCATCCTCGTAGAGGTAACCAAGCGACGAGGCTCGGCTGCTGACGGCGAGTTTCTCGCGGTAAAAGACCACCTCAGCAGGGCGATCGCCGCTGGGGGATACCGTGACTACGGCATGTTGTACGTCTCCCCTGCAACTTCTGCTCGCATGAGCACTAACTTCCGGGACCTGTACAATCGCAATCAGGAGCGCGAAGGCACCCCGGGCCGCATGGTGGGCCTCGACTTTGAAGCCACTCAGCTTATGCTCGACAAGCTGAGCTCGGCGGACCCACAGCTTTATCCTTCGTCCCGTTTAGGTGATTTTTTCGCCCGATGGAGCACTGCGGTCGACGATGCACGAGCCCGCGAACTTGTGCAGCAGACCATTTTTCCTGAAGACTTAGAGCTGGCGGCTGAGCTTGCGGAGGAGTCGCAAGAGTTCGACGCGCAGCGCGAACGTCAGCTGAAGAAGGACCTCCAGAAGGTCGAAAATGACTTTAGAAGTCACGGAATCACTGGAAACAACGCGAACATCACTCTGGTTTACCTTGCGTTTATTCGCCTTTATGAAGAACGCCGCCAGAGGCACACCGGCCAACAGAGTCGTTTCACGCTCGACGGATTTCGTTCTTGGCGGGAAGGAGTGCCGGCGGCTTGGCACCGTAGCTACGGCGGCCGCATGGTCGAGGCCCTTCTCCATGAGATAAGCGAGGACCCGAGCCTCAGGGAGACGGGGTTACTCCAGCCTGTCGGCGGGGTACCGGTGACGTTTCACGCACGTATCAATGACGAGTTGGTCGAAAAACTCATTCTCCCTGCATTCGACCGATACGACTTCCACGCAGGTCGAGTCGACGTGCTTGGTGCCGTTTTCGAAACACTCGCTAGAAGGAGCGAAAAGGATACGCGGGTCGGACAGTTCTTCACGCCTGCGCAGGTGGTATCTTTCGGCGCCGACCTCGTTGAGATGAGGGCGACCGACGTGACCTTGGACCCGGCCGTGGGTACTGGGCGATTCCTCATCGCGGCGATGGAACACATGCTCAGCAAGGCTCATCTCGCCACTTCTCCACTCCAAGAAGTCGAGAAGTCCATCAGGGAACGTCAGCTGCTCGGGGCTGATATTGATGACTGGGTCTCAACTATCGCCAAGATGAACATGTTCATCCACGGGGACGGCAGATCCGGTATTGCAACGGTGAACGGTCTGGCTCTGGCCGACCGCTCGGTCTTTCCGGGCCGCGAGACTGGGCTGAACGGCAGTGTGGACATCGTCCTCACGAACCCCCCTTTGGGCGACACCGACTACACGGCTGCGCTTCAGTCGTGGATCGCTCTGGGGGGCGAAGCCGACGACAGTGCCGCCTTCTACCAGTCACTTGGTGTCGTTCCCCTAGAGACAGTGGAAGAACGCCAGCTCGCGGAACAGCAGAAGCGTCATGAAGCTTCCATAGCACTCATCTCCGAGCTTGAGGCAATGGAACCCGCGGAGCGTCCTCGTGGCAAGCTAACCCGAACAATTAGTGCTCGAGACCGGGCGGCGGCCAGGATTGTCGAGCTGCGCCATGCCATCTCTTCTGGTCAGGTGACGCAGGTCCCCCGTGGGCGGTCCCTCAAGGGTGGCGCCCTATTCCTGGGCGCGATCGCAAACTACCTGCGAGGAGACCGTGATCAGAACGCCGGTATCGAATGGCAGGGTGGCCGCACCGCCATCGTCGTAGACGAAGCCGTTTTGAACACTCCTGAATATTCAGTCGTCCGAGAATTTGTACGCAGGCACTTCTTCGTGAAGGCGGTCGTTTCTCTTTCGCGAGACGCTTTCAAGTACCTGGCGCATACCGATGCGAAAACATCGGTGCTTTACCTGATCAAAAAGCCGGACGTCCAGCTCATTCAAAAAGAGCCGATCTTCTTCTCTCATGCGGAACGGGTTGGATACAGTGCATTAGGCACCTGGGTCGGTGATGACCTGCCGCAGGTCCTCAACAGTTATCGCTCGTTCCAGTCTGCAGTGCTGCGGTCGTACCGGAATCGCTACCTCGATGCCCCGGGTGCGCTGTCAGCCACCCAAGCGCTGCCAGGGCATGGCGAGACCTTCTTCTCACGAGCAGATGAAGGTGTCGGCGGAGGCAGGCTGGACTTTTATGATGCCCGATTCACTCAGCGACGCGCTGAAATGGCGATCAGGTATGGGGCGCTAATCTCACTGGGAGATATCCTTGAGGTCGTGTCGCGAGTTAGCCCCGAAGCATCACGTAATGGGGAGTACGATTTCGCACTCGCGGCTCGAACCGGCGAGGTTGTTAGAAAGGGTCAGGCCAAGGTTGACTACAGTCCGAGTGACCTTTGGGTCGTGCAGAAGGGCGACCTGGTCCTATCCAGTATCGATCTGGTGAACGGCGCCGTTGCAGTTGCGGGTGACGACGTCCATGGTCTCGTAATGAGCAAGGAGATGTACGCCTACCGGCTCCGAGAAGGCGCCAGCGAACGTGCGAGTCTCGAGTACATTCAGATCCTTCTCCGGTCAGATGCCGCAAAGGAGATGCTCCTCGGCTTCACTACCGGCACCAGCAATAGAACCCGCTTGGAGAATGCCGAGCAATTGTTGGAATTCCCGATTCCGCCCCTGCCTGAGATGGCGGAGCAAAATGAGAAGTCGGAGAAGCTCAGGGAGGCGTATGCGTTGGTGAGGGAGGCTAAAGAGCGACTTGCTGAGTTGCAGGCCTATGCTGAGCGTTCTTTGCGTGACGACTCTTCGGCGGCGGTCTTGGCCTCGGCTTCTGTTGTTGGAGATCTTGCTTGAGCGGATCCTTCGTAACTTCCCCGGAGGGCTGTGGCTGCGCCCCGGCGGCCATGCGGGTGCGGGAGCGATGGGATCGTCTGGAGCATGGTGAGCGTCAGGTGCCGCCCGGCGCTCCGCCCGTTGTGGGGGAGTGCCGGGCGGCCATAAGCCCCGAGTTCAGCCCGAGGCTTCACCTTCGATAAGGTCTGCAGCAACTGAAAGAGCCGCAGCGACTTCCTGCAGGACGGCCGGGCTCGTCGTACCCGCCAGGACAAGTCCATCCCGACGAACGCCCGAGTTGTGCCGAGACTGACTGTGCCGTCCGGGTGCAGTCTGTCTTCCCGTTCAAGCCACACGCCTGGTCCATTTTCGGTCAAATCTAGGAAGTGCGCGCACGACAGGCAGCCATCCACCATCTCAACGCCCGCTTCGCTCCGTTCGACCCACGTCGGCCGGGAGGTTAAGAAGCGGGCGTGTGGGTCTGTAGCTAGCAGTGCGGAGTAGCGCCGTTCAGGCGTCATTCTGTGCAGTGTGGCCGTTGAAGAGCCTCGTAGGCCAGGAGCACCAGCCACTCGGGGCTATCCTCGGCCACCTCGTGCACCCCGCCACCCCTGGCCATCTCGATGATCAGACCGGCATCAAAGACGCTCAGCCCGTAAGCGGCGCCGGGGTCAGCCAGCTCATCGGCCTGGTGCTCTTCGGAATTGCTGCACCCCTGCATCTCGGCCTCCTCGATGATGTACTGGGCCCGCGAGCGAGAGGGCGAGCCAGTAATACGAAAGGTAAGCCTGCGTGGTGCCCCTTGTCTTCGGCGTCCTTCCTCTGACCGTGGTCTTCGCGGTCTATCCGGGCGTCGCCGCCATCACCCTTGGCTTCTGACCATCGACTACCGCGCTCACGCACCACCCGATCGGGGGAAAGGGAACCGACTTGAAACCGACCATCCGCAGGACCGCACTGATGCGTACCGGCATCGCACTCTCCATGCTCGTCGCCGCGCTGCCGCAGCGACTCGCACAGGGCCCCAGAGAGCGCGGCGACGTGCCGGGCTGAGGCGGGATATATGAATACCTCGCTAGGCTGGACACAGAAGACCCCCGGCTGCACATGGGACTCAGCCAGCCGGGGGTCTTTGCATGAGTGTCTAGTTGACCTTCAGGTCTCTTAGCTCCTTGCGGCAAAGCTCCTCCAGCCGCATGTAATCATCTTCGGCGGTCTCGATCCCCCTCTTCACACTCGGCCACGTTCGTCGCTCCTCGTCAGTGGCGTGCAGGCAGAGGAAGAGGAGCCCGCCGTGTAGGGATGTCGCTGCCTCGCGGATGGGCTCGGGAGCCAGAATGAGGATGTTAGTAGGCCGGATCCGGGTTACGAACTCCTTCCAATCGAACGATTCCGAGTTGAGCGACCTGTACTTAGTGAGGAAGTCTCGCGCCTCGTTCAGGAAGGAGACGTAGGCCTCGTGCTTCTGGTTGCGGAGCCACTGCTGGTGCTCCGTGGCCTTGCCGATCTTGGACCCCAGCCAGCCTCCGAGGAGAGCGAAGAGACCCGTCAGGACAGGAACGGCTGCGAGCTGGATCCAGTCGGTTGCGGACATGGCGGCATCTGTCGCTGCCGCCACTTCGGAAGGGCTCGGTGTCATGTCTGCATCGTAGGCAGGAGACTGTCAAACCCTTCGGAGGTGGAAGATCCATGGTGCTTCGGATCGCATGGATGAGGACGGACCAGCCTTGACACAGAAAACGGTCCTGCACGTGGGGTGTGGTGACAACAATGTAGCCGAGGTCTGGCATGATTGAGGACTGGCTAGGGTATTGGGTGGGTAGCGGAGGTTAGTGGTTCATGGTCAATGTCGAAGCGCTCCACGAGATCAAACGAGTAGCGAAGAAAGTCAGCGAACTTGCCGACGCTTTGGAGCCCGCCAGTTTCTCTTATGAAGGGTCCGATGCCTCCTATTCGCTAGACGTTAGACCATCACTGCTTTCCGGGGTTCTCTCCTCATGGGCCAGGCTTCTCTCCAACTCCTTTGTTCAGAATACTTACGCTGAGCAGCGCGAAGGCTTCTGGCTCACGCCTAAGCTGCTCGAACGGATCGATAAAATCTCAGAGCAGGTCCGTACGGGTGCCATTTCCCATCGCATACTCAACGAAAACGGAGTCGCCCGCGAGCTACTATCATTGCTTAACTACGTCCTCCGGCAGTTTGGTTCATATGAGCCGGGAGTATCCGCATATGCTCCTGAGGCCATACTGAACCTGATGTACAGGCTGCAACAGGATTTCGACGTGCTTACCTCCCGAGATAAGCGCGAAGAGATCGAAGAGACAGCCACGAAGGTCTCCGAGGCTGCCGGGACAACTGGGCAGAACGCAATGGCCAAGTTCTTCGACGAGCTGGCGGAGGCTGAGAAAGATACGGCTGGCAAGTTCAGGTTCGCGACTATTGCGCTCATGATCTTTGGTGGGATGGTTGCGGCGATTTTGGTTTTCGCTCCTTCTGTCGGAGGGTCGGACTATGTCCATCTAGTCCAGAGGTTGGTTGTCACCGGTGCCATCTTCGCGCTGGCCGGCTACTTGGCGAAGCAAGCTAACCACCACAGGTCTGTCGGCAATTGGGCCGGTGCACTCGCAGTGCAACTCAAGACCTTCGAGGCGTACATGGATCCGATCGGATCCGAGTCTGTAAGAGACGCGCTTAGGACATCCTTTGCAGTGAGGGCTTTCGGAGAACCGAATTTTGGGAAGGGTGATTCTCCTTCGGAGTCCACCGCCTCACCTATTGCAGAAAAGCTCTTCGAACTGTTGTCGCGGAGCCAAAGCAAGGGCTGAACGTGGAGTAGCGGTCTCCTGAGGCACAACTGGTTCAACCGGATCCCCCAAGGCAGGAGACGGGGCATCAGACCATTAGGGCCTTTGGTCCCGAGTTGTCTTCGCGGCCCCGACACGATCTGGCAACTGTCCCTCACTTAGTGCGCTTGCCCATACACTCAAGCCATGAATATGAGACTGGCCGCTATGGCGGCATTGGGGGCGGTCCTTCTAGCTGGTTGCTCGGCTCCTTCGCAGAACGACACTGCCTGTAAGTTGTTCGAATCGTCCTACAACGGGCTGGCGGGGACAGTCCGAGCCAAGTTGGGCACGGACATAGCGCGGTCCGCGGCTCGCGACCTCGCTAGCGCCACAAAGGATGCTTACGACAAAGCCCATGGCGATGTCGCTGTCGCGCTCCATGATGAGATTCCCTACACTCCGGGGCTGACGAATGGGAACTCGGACCAAGGCACGGCCTTCTTCATGCAGGCTCAGACAGTGGCCGAAAAATGCGAGAAGGATGGCGCGGCGATCAAGTTGCAGGACATGTCGTAGCGATCACTGAGACCACTCCTTGTATAACCAGCTCCCCGCCCAAGGCAGGAGACGGCGGGGAGCTGGTGGCTTAGTTGGCCGGGACTTGTCCCGGAAGTGTTGGGCGTGCGAGGGGCTGGACGGCTGCGAGGATCGCGCTCGGCGACCGGACGCCGGCCGACGCGCGCCAGCGCGCCACCGATCTCATCACCGGGGCGGTGGGAGCTGACTACGCGGCCCGCGTCACCGTCGGCCAGTCCGAAAGCTCGGGCGTGCGGACCCTCGAGGTACGCGTGGTGGCACCGATCCCCGTCGTCGGCCTGATAGGACCTGCTGGGACGATGGAGGTCGCGGGCCATGCGCCGCTGCAGTGACCGGCCCCGGCTGGCCCGGGCCGCCGCCCTCGGGGAGGACGGGAGCGCCGTCGTCGAATTCGTCTTCCTCGGCGTGCTCCTGCTAGTCCCCGTGGTCTACTTCGTCCTCACCGTCGCGGCACTCCAGGGAGCCTCGTTCGCCGCCGCCGGGGCGGCGGACCACGCAGCCAAGGCCTTCGCGCAGGCGGCGGATGACGCGTCGGCCCACGCGGCGGCCGAGGCATCGGTGCGGGTGGCCCTGTCCGACTTCGGGCTCGCCGAGCAGTCCGCCCGCCTCGAGGTCGCCTGCGACCGCTCCCCGTGCCTCCAGGCCGGCACCGCCGTCCGCGCTTCGGTGCACGTTGACGTGCCCTTGCCGCTCAGCCCGGTGACCTCGGCATTCGGACTCACCGTCGGCCGGATCGACGCCTCCGCCACCCAGATCGTGGGGAGGTTCCGATGACCGGGTGGGCGGCCGCCGTCGTGCGTCGCATGCGGCGCGGCCGCGACGCGGACGAATCCGGGCAGCTGACGGTGCTCATCATCGGGTTCACCGCGCTGTGCCTCCTCGTGGCCACCACGGTGATGGCCGTATCGGCGGTGCACATCGAGTTCAAGAAGCTGCTCTCGGCGGCCGACGGCGCCGCGGTGGCCGCCGCTGACAGCTTCACCTTGGTCGAGACCGCAGCTGGTGACGGGCCGCCGGCCGCCGTGCTCGCACCGGAGAAGGTGCGGGGCGTCGTGGCGTCCTATCTCGCGCGCGACGGCTCCGCGGCCCGGTTCGAGGGTCTGACGGTGGCGGCAGCGACCGGGAGCCCCGACGGCCGCACGGCCACCGTGACCCTGACCGCCGTCGCCCGCATCCCAGTGGTCAACGTCATCCTTCCCGACGGGGTGCCGATCCAGGCGACCTCCAGCGCGAGGGCGAGGCTCCTGCGATGACGTCAGGCGGGCCGGTGGTCCCTTGTAGGCCGACGGGAGCAGCCCTACGATGCGGGAAGATGGCGAGCGGACCGCCGCAGCGGGACCGAGATCAGGGGACGTCATGACCACCTTGCTCCGCAGATGGGCGGCAATCATTGCCGCGGTCCTCCTCGCCGGCGCACTGGGTGCCTCGCCGGCCAGCGCACTCGACGACGGCGGTGCCATCAACGCCGCCTACCAGCGGCTCGGTGGCAGCGCAGGACGGCTGGGGAACCCGATCGACGCCGGACGGTGCGGGCTCAAGGACGACGGCTGCGTCCGGCACTACCAGGGTGGGAGCATCCACTTCTCGCGCGCCAGCGGCGCCCATGCGACGTGGGGAGGCATCGAGGCCAGATGGGCCGGGCTGGGATGGGAGACGGGACACCTCGGCTACGCGGTGGGGGGAGAGCGGTGCGGCCTGCGCGGGGGCGGCTGCTACCAGGACTTCCAGGGCGGCAAGGTGTACTGGTCACCGGCCCTCGGAACGAACCCGGTGTGGGGCGCGATCGGCGCGTACTGGGCGTCGTACGGGTGGGAGAACGGGCCCTTCGGGTATCCGACCTCGGCCGAGGTGTGCGCAGCCAGGTGCACGCAGAGCTTCTGGGGCGGCCAGATCACGTGGAACCCGAACGCGCCGATGTCCTACAGCCTCTGGGACTGGAACCCGCTCGTCGCAGTGAACAAGCGCCGGCCGCTGAGCCCCCTCACGTATGCACCGCCTTCCCTGGTCTGGGTCGGCACCCAGCAGATGCGTGCGGACGCGGCGGGCGCGCTCCGGAAGATGATCAGCGACGCCGCCGCGGCAGGGGTGCCGATCACGACCGTGAGCGGGTACCGCTCCTACAGCGACCAGGCGGCGCTCTACGGTTCCTACGTGGCGCGGTACGGCCAGGCCTATGCCGACACCATCTCCGCCCGCCCCGGATTCAGCGAGCACCAGACCGGGCTCGCCATGGACATCGGGAACCCGGGCGCCCCCTGCGGCCTCCAGGCGTGCTTCCGTGACACCCCCGCGGGGAGGTTCGCGGCGGCCAACGCCTGGAGGTACGGGTTCATCGTGCGCTATCCCGACGGCTTCCAGGGAATCACCGGGTACACCTTCGAGCCCTGGCACCTGAGGTACGTGGGAACCAACGCCGCCGCCCAGATGCGCTCCTGGGGCGTGCCGACCCTCGAGCAGTACTTCCTGATGGCTGCGGCCCCCGGCTACTGACCGGACGCGCGGCCGTGCCGCGGCCATGGCGTAATCTTGGATGGATATGGCTGACATCGACTTTCCCGCAGAGATCCGCGCCCTCCGCGCCACCCACTCCTCCATCGAGCAGGTCACGGACGTCGCCTCGCTGCGGGCCGAGATCGCCGAGCTGAGCGAGGCCGCCGGCGCCCCGGACCTGTGGGACGACCCCTCGAAGGCCCAGCAGGTCACATCCCGGCTGTCCCACCGGCAGTCCGAGCTCGAGCGGGTCGAGAAGCTCGGGGAGCGGATCGACGACCTCGAGGTCCTCGTGGAGCTCGCCAAGGAAGAGGGCGACGACGACGCGCTCGCCGAGGCGTCGAAAGAACTCGGCTCGATCAGCAAGGCCCTCGAGGAGCTCGAAGTCGTCACGCTCCTCAATGGCGAGTACGACGAGCGCGAGGCCGTCGTGACGATCCGCGCCGGAGCGGGCGGTGTCGACGCCGCCGACTTCGCCGAGATGCTCATGCGCATGTACCTCCGCTGGGCGGAGCGGCGCGGCTACTCGACCAAGGTCATGGACACCTCCTATGCGGAGGAGGCGGGCCTGAAGTCCGCGACCTTCGAGGTCAACGCTCCCTTCGCCTACGGCACGCTCTCCGTCGAGGCCGGCACGCACCGTCTCGTGAGGATCAGCCCCTTCGACAACCAGGGCCGGCGCCAGACGTCCTTCGCGGCCGTCGAGGTCATCCCGCTCATCGAGCAGACCGACCACATCGACATCCCGGACAACGAGATCCGCGTGGACGTCTTCAGGTCCTCGGGCCCGGGCGGCCAGTCCGTCAACACGACTGACTCCGCCGTGCGGCTCACGCACATCCCCACGGGTCTGGTCGTCTCGATGCAGAACGAGAAGTCCCAGATCCAGAACCGTGCCGCCGCCATGCGCGTCCTGCAGTCGCGGCTCCTGCTGCTGAAGAAGGAGCAGGAGGACGCCGAGAAGAAGGCGCTCGCGGGCGACGTCAAAGCGTCGTGGGGCGATCAGATGCGCTCGTACGTGCTCAATCCGTACCAGATGGTCAAGGACCTGCGCACGGACCACGAGGTCGGCAACACCGCCGCGGTCCTCGACGGAGACATCGACGACTTCATCGACGCAGGCATCCGCTGGCGCGCCGGGCAGCGCCAGCACGCCGAGAGCTAGAGCGGACCCCGAGCTCTCCGGGCCCGGAGCCTCCTGTTGGAGGCTCCGGGCCCTTTCTGTGCGCCACACTGGCCGCCTTGCGCTCCCACGGGGTGACCTCGCGCTCCCACGGGGTGACCTCGCGCGCCTACGGGGTGACGTCGCGCTCCCGCGGGGTGACCTCGCGCGCCTACGGGGTGACGTCGCGCTCCCGCGGGGTGACTTCGGCGGAAGGGGAGGGACCCCTTGACGGCGACCCCTCGCCGTCGTACGTTTTCCGTAACCTGAATCACCTTTCAGGTTCCGGCCTGCCCGCCGGAACCCTCTTCCGAACCACCCGCACGAAAGGCATCCGCGTGAAGGCAACGACGAAGTTCCTCCTCACCGCCTCCCTGGCCACAGGCCTCGCCGCGACGGGGTGCGCCCCCAGCACCTCCAGCGCCGCCGGCGCCGGCGGCGCCTCGGACGCGGCGCGCACGGTCAACGTGGGCATCGTCTACTCCAAGACCGGCCCGCTCGCGGCCTACGGTGCGGCCTACTACCAGGGCCTCCAGGCCGGGATCAAGTACGCGACCGGCGGTACCGGCAAGGTCGGCAACGCCACCCTGAACCTGACCTACCAGGACGACGCGGGCGATCCGGACAAGGCCGTCGCCGAGGCCAAGGACCTCATCGGCAAGGACTACAAGATCCTCGCCGGCACCGTCGTCTCGGGCGTCGCCCTCAAGCTGGCCCAGCAGGCCGAGCAGAACAAGGTCCTCTACATCTCGGGCCCCGCCGCCACCGACGCGCTCCAGGGCGCCAACAAGTACACCTTCCGCTCGGGGCGGCAGTCCCTCCAGGACGTGGCCACCGCCGGCACCTTCGTGGACAACCTCCAGGGCAAGAAGATCGTGGTCTTCGCCCAGAACAACGCCTTCGGGCAGGGCAACGTCGCGGCCGTCAAGGCCGTCCTCGGCGCCAAGGGTGCCACCGTGCAGCAGGTCCTCGTCCCCGAGGACGCCACCGAGTTCACCCCCTTCGCACGCCAGATCATCGATGCCAAGCCCGCCATGACGTTCGTCGCGTGGGCCGGCGCCACGAGCGGGGCCATGTGGCAGTCGCTCACCCAGCAGGGCGTCTTCGACGCCGCCCCCGTGGTCACGGGCCTCGGCGACGCGTCGACCTTCTCGGCCTACGGCGCCGCGAGCGGCAAGATCAGCTTCCTCAGCCACTACTTCCCGGGCGCCGGCGGCAACAACGCCGTCGAGCAGGAGATGGTCAAGGACGTCCAGGCCGCCGGGGCCAAGCCGGACCTCTTCACCCCCGACGGCTTCGTGGCCGGCCAGATGATCGTCCAGGCGGTCAAGTCCGGTGCCAACGTCGACGACATGGTCAAGGGCCTCGAGGGCTACTCGTTCGACGGACCCAAGGGCAAGGAGAGCGTCCGGGCCTCGGACCACGTGCTCGTCCAGCCGATGTACCAGGCCAAGCTCGTCCAGAAGGACGGCGCGTGGACGCCGCAGCTGGTCAAGGCGGTCCCGGCCGACGCCGTGGCCCCGGCCGAGAAGAAGAGCTGACCGGCGTGGCAGCGGGTCCGCAGAGTCCCGCCCTTGCGGTGGAGGGCCTCGGGCTCGCGATCGGCGGTGCGAGCATCCTCGCGGAGGTCGGCTTCGCCGTCGCCAAGGGGGAGATGCTCGGGGTGATCGGCCCCAACGGTGCGGGCAAGACGACCCTCTTCAACGTCCTCTCGGGCCTCGCCCGGCCCACCGCGGGCCGCGTGCTCCTCGACGGCCGGGACGTCACCGGCCTCCCCGTGCACCGGCGCGCCAAGGCGGGGCTGGGGCGGACATTCCAGACCTCCAGCCTGTTCGGGGCACTGAGCGTGCTCGAGAACGTCCGCCTCGCGGCCCAGGCGCGGCTCGGCGGCTCGCTCTCGGTGCTCGCCTTCCCGCGGACGCACGACGCCGCCACGCGCCGCGCGCGGGAGAGGCTCGCCGAGGTGGGGCTCGCCGACAAGGAGGGGCTGCGGGCGCAGGACCTCTCCCATGGAGACAAGAGGAAGGTGGAGATCGCGATGATGCTCGCGACCGACCCGAGCGTGGTCCTGCTCGACGAGCCCATGGCGGGTGTCGGCTCGGGGGACGTGGGCGCGCTGACCGAGGTGATCCGGGACCTCCACCGGGACCGCGGGACCACGGTGCTCATGGTCGAGCACCACATGGACGTGGTCCTGGGACTCGTGGACCGCGTCGCGGTCATGCACCACGGACGGCTGCTGGCCATCGGCACGCCGGACGCCGTCATGGCCGACGACACCGTGCAGGCCGCGTATCTGGGGGAGCCCGTATGACCGCGGTCCTCGAGATCGAGGGGCTCTCGGCCCACGTGGGCGGCCAGCAGGTGGTCGAGGCCGTGGGCTTCGCCGTGCCCGACCGCGGCGTGACGGCCCTGCTCGGCCGCAACGGCGTGGGAAAGACGAGCACCCTGAAGGCGGTCCTCGGCCTCATCGGCCGCCGCGGACGGGTCACCCTGGCCGGCGAGCGGATCGACGGGCTGCCGACCCACCGGATCGTCCAGCGCGGCGTGGGCTATGTCCCCGAGGACCGCGAGGTCTTCTCCAAGCTCACCGTGCAGGAGAACCTCCAGCTCTCTGTCCGCGGGCGCGGCTCGAAGGAGCGCCGGGACCTCGTTGCCGACCTGTTCCCCGACCTCGTCCGCCGGGCCCATCAGGCGGCGGGGACACTCTCGGGCGGCCAGCAGCAGATGGTCTCGCTCGCCCGTGCCCTGCTGAACGAGAACCGGATCCTCCTCGTGGACGAGCCGACCAAGGGCCTTGCCCCGAAGGTCGTCCAAGAGGTGGCCGTGGCGCTCGAGGCAGCCGCACGGGCCGTCCCGATCCTGCTCGTGGAGCAGAACCTCGCGGTGGTCCGCCGCCTCGCCGCCGGGGCAATCGTGCTCTCGGGCGGGCGCGTCGTGCACCGCGCGGACGACGCGCGCGAGCTGCTCGACGACGAGCCCCTCACCCGCCGCCTGCTCGGGGTCGGCGGGGATGCCATCGGCGGGGACGGGGTCGGCGGGGACGCCGAGGAGACCGGGGATGCCAAGGAGGCTGCCCGATGAGCACCGTCATCCTCCTCCTCGTCACGGGACTGGGCCTGGGGGCCCTCTACTTCCTCGTGGCCTCCGGCCTGTCGCTCATCTACGGGCTCATGGGCGTCCTGAACTTCGCGCACGGCTCGTTCCTGACGCTCGGGGCCTTCCTCGGCTGGGAGGCCGCCAGGCGGCTCGGCGCGGACTCCTGGTGGTCCTTCCTGCTCTCGCTCGTCGTGGGCGCGGCCGCGGGGGCCGCCGTCGCGGCGGTCACCGAGCTCGCGCTCATCCGCCCGCTGTACCTGCGGCACATCGAGCAGGTGCTCGTCACCGTGGGGCTCTCGCTCGCCACGGTGGCGCTGTTCGACGGGATCTGGGGCACCGACGCCGTCTACATCGGCGGACCGGCCTGGTTCAAGGACACGACCGACGTCCTCGGCGCCAAGGTCCCCAACGACAGGTTCGTGGCCATCGTCTGCGCCGGCCTCGTCCTCGCGGGCCTCGTGGTCTTCCTCAGGCGCACGCGGTACGGCCTCATCATCCGCGCGGGGGTGGAGAACCGGGCGATGGTGACGGCGCTCGGCATCGACGTCCGGAAGGCGTTCACGCTCGTCTTCGCGATCGGCGGCGCCGCCGCCGGCCTGGGCGGCGTGCTCGCGAGCCACTACTTCGGCTACGTCTCACCCCTGCTGGGCGGCTCGCTGCTCATCTTCGCGTTCATCGTCACCGTGATCGGCGGCCTCGGCTCCCTCACCGGAGCTGCGATCGCCTCCGTCGGGGTCGCGGTGCTCCAGCAGTTCGCCAACTTCTACTTCGGGATCGGTGATTTCGTGGTCGTCCTCGCCCTCGCCGTGGTGCTGCTCGTCCGCCCCCGCGGCCTCCTCGGGGCGGCGGCGTGACCGCGCCGGAGGGGCTCAGGCCCCGTGTCCGCCGTGGCGCCGCGCCCTGGGGACGGGTTGCCGGCGGCGGGGCCGCGGTCCTGGTCCTGGCCCTGCTGCCGCTCTTCGCGATCGACCTCCCCGGCATCCTGCCGGGCCCGACCTACACGCCGGGCTCGCTGCAGCTGCTCGCGCTGTGCTTCGCGATGGCGGCGGCGGCGCTGAGCTATCACCTCCTGCTGGGAGCGGCCGGCCTGCTTTCGTTCGGCCATGCCCTCTCCTTCGGTGCCGGGGTGTACGGCCTCGCCGTCATCCTCGGACACCTCGGGCTGCCCCTCGTTCCCGCGGCGCTGCTGGCCCTCGTGCTGGCCATCGTCCTCGCCCTCGCGGTCGGCAGCATCAGCCTGCGGGTGGGCGGCATCCCGTTCGCGATGGTGACGCTCGCCTTCGCCCAGGCCGGCTCGGTGCTCGTGCGCCGCAACCCGGGCGGGGCAACGGGCGGGGACGAGGGTCTGAGCCTGTCCGCCGAGAACCTGCCGGATGCCCTCGTGGGCGTGGTCAACACCCGCAACCTCTACTGGCTGGCCCTCGCGGCGCTCGTCGCGGTCTACGCGGTCGTGCTGTGGATCCAGTCCAGCCGGGCCGGCCACGTGGCCGAGGCCGTGCGGGAGAACGAGCTGAGGGCGCGGGTGCTCGGGCTCGCACCGTTCGCGCCGAAGCTCCTGGTGTTCACGGTCGGCGGAGCGCTGGCCGCGCTGGCCGGGATGGTCTTCCTGCTCCTCCAGTCGGGTGCCGTGCCGAGCTCGGTGTCCTCGGACTTCACCATCACGCTCCTGGTCATGGTGGTGCTCGGCGGCGTCGGGTCGCGGTGGGGCGCGGTGGTCGGTGGCGTGCTGTACACGCTGCTCGACCAGCGGCTCGCCGCGCTCGCGGCCTCGCCCGCCATCAAGGAGCTCCCGCCGGTGCTGCGGATCCCGCTGTCCGAACCCCTGTTCATCCTCGGTACGCTGTTCATCCTCGTGGTGGTGTTCCTTCCGGGCGGCCTCGCCGGCGCTGCCGCGAGGCTGCGGCCGCGGCGCCGCGGCGCCGCACGCGCGCCCGAGCCGGAGGAACGGCTCGAACGAGTACTGGAGGACGCATGAGAGCACAGGGCGCCGACGGGCTGCACACCCTCGGACGATGGACGGCCGACCGTGCCCGCAGCACCCCGGAGCGCATCGCGGTCGACGACCGTGGCGTGACGCTCACGTACCGCGAGCTCGAGCAGCGCGCGGCCGCGCTCGCCGACGCGCTCGCGGAGGCCGGATACGCCGCCGGGCAGCGGATCGCGACGCTCACGGGGAACAGCGCCGACCACATCGTGGCCTTCTTCGCCTGCGCGAAGGCGGGGCTCACGCTCGTCCCGCTCTCCTGGCGGCTCGCCCCGGCCGAGCTCGCCGAGCAGCTCGCCGTGTGCGCCCCCGCGCTCCTGGTGATCGAGCCCGAGCACGCCGCGCTCGGGGCCGCGGCGACCGCGCTCCTGCCCGAGCCGCCGCGGACCGCCGCACCGGGCCGCGACGGGATCGAGCGCGGGCTGCCGCGGGCGGGCGACCCGCTGCCCCGGCGCCGGGTGGACGACGACGACCCGCTCCTGGCGGTGTTCACATCCGGCACGTCCGGGGGGCGCCCCAAGGCCGCCGTGCTCACGCACGCGAACTGCTTCTGGACGAACCTCTCGTTCTCCCGGACTGTCGAGGTGGGAAGGGACGACGTGGTGCTGTGCATCATGCCGCAGTTCCACGTGGGCGGCTGGAACATCCACGCGCTCCTGGCCTGGTGGACCGGGGCCACGGTGGTCCTCGAGCGGGGCTTCGACGCCGGCCGCGTCCTGCAGCTCATCGCCCAGCGCCGGGTCACCACCATGATGGGCGTCCCGGCCCACTACCTCATGCTGTCCCAGCATCCGGGCTTCGCCCGCGCCGACCTGACGAGCCTGGACCGTGCGGTGGTCGGCGGGGCGCCCATGCCGGCTCCGCTGCTGCGCACGTGGCACGCCCGAGGCGTCGCGCTCACCCAGGGGTACGGGCTGACCGAGGCCGGCCCCAACGTGCTGTGCCTGGCCCCTGAGGAGGCGCTGCGCCGCGTCGGCTCCGCGGGGACGCCGTACCCGCACGTCGAGATCGCCGTCGCGGACCCCGCCACGGGCCAGGAGCTCGACGGCGAGGGACGCGGGGAGCTGTGGGTGCGCGGTCCCGGGGTGTTCGCCGGCTACCTCGACGACCCCGCCGCGACGGCCGAGGTCCTCGTGGACGGCTGGCTGCGGACCGGAGACGTCGTCGAGCGCGACGGCGAGGGGTTCCTGCGCGTCGTCGACCGGCTCAAGGACATCTACATCTCGGGCGGGGAGAACGTCTCGCCCTCGGAGGTCGAACAGGCACTGCTCGCGCACCCCGCGGTGGCGGACGCCGCCGTCGTCGGGACCCCGGACGACCGCTGGGGCGAGACGGGGGCGGCCTTCGTCGTCGTCCGCCACGGGGCGGCCACCGACGCCCAGGAGCTCACCGAGCACCTCCGCGGCGTCCTCGCGCACTTCAAGGTGCCCCGCACCATCGAGTTCGTCGACGAGGTGCCCCGCACGGGCCTGCACAAGGTCGCCCGCGCGAGGCTGAGGGCGCGCGGCGCCGAGCTCGGCGCGGGTACCGTGGCGGGGGAGCGGGCATGAGCGCCCAGCCCCGCACCGCCCGCGGCACGAGGACCAGGGCGAGGCTGCTCGCGGCCGCCGAGGACGTCTTCGCCTCCGCCGGCTACCATGACGCCTCGATCGTGAAGATCACCGAGCAGGCCGGGATCGGCCTCGGCACCTTCTACCTCTACTTCGCGGGCAAGCAGGAGATCTTCGACGAGGTCGTGGACGACCTCAACGCCCGCGTCCGGCACGCGATGACCGAGGCGGCCCGCACCGCCGGGACGCGCCTGGCGGCGGAACGGGCCGGCTTCCGGGCGTTCTTCCGCTTCACGGCAGAGCACCCGGCCCTGTACCGGATCATCCGGCAGGCCGAGTTCGTCTCGCCCGCGGCGCAGCGGCGCCACTACGAGAACATCGTGCGCAGCTACGTGCACGGCCTCGCCGCGGCCCAGGAGGCGGGCGAGGTCCGCCCCATGGACCCAGAGGTGGCTGCCTGGGCCCTCATGGGCATGGGCGAGCTCTTCGGGATGCGCTACATCCTGTGGGAGGCCGAGGACCGCGGGCCCGGGGGACCCCGTGTGGAGATCCCGGACCGTGTGCTCGACGAGCTCATGGACATCATCCAGCGCGGTCTGGCCCCCGCGCCGGCACCAGCAGACAGACCGAGAGAGGACGGCTCGCATGAGTGAATCCCTGGACTACCGCACCTTCGACGTTCCGGTGCGCGGCGGTGAGCTGCGCGCCGGAGAGTGGTCCCGGAGGGGTGCCGAGGACGGGCAGACCGTCCTCGCGGTCCACGGGGTCACCTCCTCCCACCTCGCGTGGCCGTTCGTGGCCCGTGCGCTGCTCGCGCCGCCGGCCGGGGAGCTGGGAGGGTCCGCGGACGACGCCGCCCGGCCGGGTTCTGCTGCAGACGTCGCCCGGGTCGTCGCGCCGGACCTGCGCGGCCGCGGACGCAGCAATGCTCTGCCCGGGCCCTACGGCATGGCGCAGCACGCCGACGACCTCGCCGCCGTGCTGCGCGCGGCGGGAGCGGATGCGGACCGGCCCGCCGTCGTCGTGGGCCACTCGATGGGCGCGTTCGCGTCCCTCGTCCTCGCGGATCGGCACGCCGAGCTCGTCGAGCGGCTCGTGCTCGTGGACGGCGGCATCCCGCTCGCGCCGCCGCCCGGCATGAGCCCGGAAGAGGCGCTCCAGGCGCTCCTTGGCCCTGCTGCCGAGCGGCTGCGGATGGAGTTCGCGAGCCCCGAGTCGTACCTCGACTACTGGGGTCCGCACCCGGCGTTCACGGGGGCGTGGACGCCGGAGTTCGAGGAGTACATCCGCTACGACCTCGACGGCGCCGCGCCCCGCCTGCGCCCCGCGACCGCCCTCGCGGCCCTCGCCGACGACAACGCCGACCTGTACGGGGGCGAATCGCTCCTGGGCGCCCTCGACCGGCTGCGGGTTCCCACCCTGCTGCTGCGGGCCGAGCGCGGACTCCTGGGCCAGCTCCCGCCCCTCTACCCGGACGAGGTCATGGACCGGGTGCGGCGGGAGCACCCGGCGATCGAGGTGCTCGACGTGCCCGGCACGAACCACTACACGATCGTCATGACGGCCGACGGCGCCGCCGCCGTCGCGCAGGCCGTGCTGGCCAGGCAGCCGCTCGCCGCGGAGACGGCCGCGTCCCTGGACTCCGACACGCCGGGGTGAGAACCCCGGGACGTCCTGCCCTTGTGCTTATAGTCGAGCAGCCGGCGCCCCCTGCCTCCGAGCCTCGCCCGAGCGCCGGGCTCAGGACGCGTGCGTCCCGACGGGTTTGAGAGCAATGATCCGCTTCGACAATGTCACGAAGGTCTACGACCGGAAGGCCCGCCCGGCGCTCGACTCCGTCAGCCTCGAGATCGAGCGCGGCGAGTTCGCCTTCCTCGTCGGTGCCTCCGGGTCCGGGAAGTCCACCTTCCTCCGCCTCGTCATGCGCGAGGAGCGGGCGACGGGCGGCGCGGTGCTGGTAGCCGGGCAGAACGTGGCCTCGCTGCCGAGCTGGCGTGTGCCGCGCCTGAGGCGCGGCATCGGCGTCGTGTTCCAGGACTTCCGGCTCCTGCCGCAGAAGACGGTGTTCGCCAACGTCGCCTTCGCCATGCAGGTGATCGGGCGCAGCCGCGCGATCATCCGCGATGCCGTGCCCGAGGTGCTCAAGACCGTGGGGCTGGAGGGCAAGGGCCACCGCATGCCGCACGAGCTCTCCGGCGGCGAGCAGCAGCGCGTGGCGATCGCGCGCGCCGTCGTGAACCGCCCCGGGATCCTCCTCGCGGACGAGCCGACCGGCAACCTGGACCCGACCACGAGCCAGGGGATCATGTCCGTCCTCGACCGCATCAACCAGAACGGCACCACCGTGGTGATGGCCACCCATGACACCGACATCGTCAACTCCATGCGCAAGCGCGTGATCGAGCTCGTGGACGGCCGGGTGATTCGCGATGAGGCCAAGGCCCTGTACACCTCGATGATCCCCGCGGTGGCCCCGGCCGGGGGAGAGCGCGCATGAGGGCCGCCTTCGTCCTCGGCGAGATCGCGAGCGGGCTCCGCAGGAACCTCACCATGGTGGTCTCGGTGGTCCTCGTGACCTTCGTGTCGCTGACGTTCGTCGGCGCCGCCGGCATGCTGCAGCTGCAGATCAACCAGATGAAGGGCTACTGGTACGACCGCGTGCAGGTGGCCATCTTCCTGTGCAACGGCACGTCGAAGGCCCCCGGCTGCGTCTCCGGCGCGGTGACGGAGGACCAGCGCAAGTCGCTCGAGGCCCTGCTGTCCTCGCCGGCCGTCGCCCAGTACGTCTCCGACTACCACTTCGAGTCCCAGAACGAGGCCTACCAGCACTACCGGGAGCAGTTCGCGAACTCCCCGATCGTGGACTCCGTGACCCCGGACCAGCTCCCGGCCTCCTTCAGGGTCAACCTCAAGGACCCCCAGAAGTACCAGATCATCTCCGAGACCTTCTCCTCGCGGCCGGGAGTCCGGCTCGTGAGCGACCAGCGGGAGGTCCTCGAACGGCTCTTCTCCGTGATGAACGCCGCCTCCCTCGTGGCGATCGTGATCGCCGGGGTCATGATCGTCTGCGCGATCCTCCTCATCGCCACGACCATCAGGCTCTCGGCCTTCAGCCGGCGCCGGGAGACCGGGATCATGCGGCTCGTCGGAGCGTCCAAGCTCATGATCCAGCTCCCGTTCGTGCTGGAGGGCACCATCGCGGCCGTGATCGGGGCCGTGCTCGCCTCGGGCACCCTCTGGGCGGTGGCCAAGTTCTTCCTCGGGGACGTCCTGACGTCCCAGTACCCGGGCACGGCATTCATCTCGCCGTCCCAGACCCTCATGCTCGCACCCCTGCTCGTCGGCACGGGCGTGGTCCTCGCGGGCGTCTCATCGATGCTGACGCTCCGTCGGTATCTCAAGGTTTAGCGGACAGGAGCGCAGAAGCATGCAGGCGGTCAGCACACGACGTGGCTTCGAGCCCCGGGGAAGCCGCACGGCTCTCCGCCGGGGCACCGGGCTCACGGCCGCGGCGATGCTCGTGGTCACCCTCGCGCTGGCCGGCTCCGGCGCGAGGGCGGACAATCTCGACGACCAGAAGGCCCAGCTGGACCAGCGCGCCCAGGAGGTCAAGGAGTCGCTCGAGTTCCTCGACGGCCGGATCCAGCAGACGGCCGCGGACCTCGCGACCTACCAGGCCCGGCTCCCGGGAGCCCAGCAGGCGCTCCTCGACGCCCAGGGCCGCGTCGCGGCCGCGAGCAACGAGGTCGACGCCCTGGCCGTGCGGGTCGACGCCGCCCAGCAGAACAAGGCCAAGATCACCGCCCAGCTCGAGACCGACCGCGGCAAGATGGACAGCACCAAGAAGCTCATCGGCGAGATCGCGAGCGAGTCCTACATGTCCGGCGGCGTGCCCTCGAACGTCGGGCTGATGCTCGGCTCGGGCGAGACGAACTCCCTGACCGGCTCGCTCGACCTCGCGGACACCGTCATGGAGAGCCAGAACACGGCCCTCGACCAGCTCGCGCAGCAGAACGCCGCGAACGTGAACTCCCAGGCCCGGCTCGCTGCCGTCGAGGCCGAGATCAAGGACCTCAAGGGCAAGGCGGACGAGGCCCTCAAGAAGGAGCAGGCCGCCCGCGACGACGCCGCGTCGAAGAAGGCCGCCGTCGACAAGCTCGTCGACGACACCGGCCGGCTGAGCAAGGAGCTCGAGGCGCAGAAGCCCGCCATCCAGAAGCAGATCGCCGACGTCAAGGCCCAGCAGGACCAGGTCGCCGCCCAGATCCAGGACCGGGACCGCAGGCTGCGCGAGGCGTGGGAGGCCGAGCAGCGCCGCATCGCCGCCCAGCGTGCCGAGGCGGCGCGGCAGGCCGCCATCCGTGCCGGCCAGGCCCGGGCCGCCGCGGAGGCAGCGGCCCAGGCCGCCGCCAACCAGGCCGCGGAGGAGACGCGCCAGGCGCAGGCCGCGGCCGTGACCCCGTCCGCGTTCGGGCTCATCCACCCCTTCGACGGGAGCATCCCGATCACCTCCGGCTTCGGCTGGCGCGCGACCCCGCCCGGCACCATCGACTTCTACGGGACCGGAGGCTACATGCACACCGGCATCGACTTCGGGGCCGCCTGCGGCACTCCGGTCCATGCTGCAGCGGCCGGCACGGTCACCGTCGGCGGATGGACCACGGGCGGCGGCGGGTGGACAGTCATGATTTCCCACGGCGTCGTGAACGGGAACTCCCTGACCACCGTCTACTACCACAACACGAACGTCGTCGTGTCGCCGGGACAGCAGGTGAGCCAGGGGCAGGTCATCGCCTACTCGGGCAGCACGGGCAACTCGACCGGCTGCCACGCGCACTTCGAGACATGGCTCAACGGCCAGCCCGTGAACCCCATGGGGCTGCTGTAGACTGGTAGGTCCCGCCGCGCCCGCGCGCGGCCGTGAATGTCCGCCCTGATCGCAGGCCGATCACCGAATCCCAAGGAGCGCCGCCGTGCCCAGAGAGAGTGGCCGGAAGGTCGTGGCCACCAACCGCAAGGCCCGGCACGACTACGAGGTGCTGGACACCTGGGAGGCCGGGCTCGTCCTCATGGGCACCGAGGTGAAGTCCCTCCGCGAGGGCCACATCTCCCTCGGCGAGGGCTTCTGCCACTTCGACCGCGGCGAGCTGTGGCTCGAAGCGGTCAACATCCCCGAGTACACCCAGGGGTCCTGGACCAACCACCCCTCCAAGCGCAAGCGCAAGCTCCTGCTGCACCGGGAGGAGCTGGCGAAGATCGAGCACAAGGTCAATGAGTCGGGGCTCACCGTGGTGCCCCTCCAGGTCTACTTCAGCGACGGCCGGGCCAAGGTCGAGATCGCGCTCGCGCGGGGCAAGAAGGACTACGACAAGCGCCACGCCCTCCGCGAGGCGCAGGACAAGCGCGAGGCCCTGCGCGCCATGCGGGCCCGCAACCGCCGCTGACGGAAGGGCACACGAGACAGGCCATGTCCCACAGGAACTGGAAGCCCTGGGCTGCAGTCGCGGTCGGCCTCGTCGCCGTGCTCGCGGTCGTCGGCGCCCTGGTGCTGCCGCGCCTGCTCGCCGGCCCCACCGCCGGGCCCGCGCCGACCCCTTCCGCAGGGGCCACCGGGCCGGCATCCGCCTCGCCCTCGGGCGCCAGCAGCCAGCCGACGCCCACCGCGACCCGCACCGCCGCCGGCGCGCCGCCGGCGTCGTCCGCACCTGCCCCGCGACCGAGCACGACTGCGGCTCCCGCGACGAGCCGCGCGGCCCAGATCCTGGCGTCGATGAGCCTCGAGCAGCGGGTGGGCCAGGTGATCATGGTCAGCTCGCCGGCGGCCGGACCGGACGCCGCGGCCCTCGACGCCCTGCGTCGGCTCCACATCGGCAACGTCTTCCTCAAGGGCCGCTCGACCGCTGGCGTCGGCGCCGTCGCCGGCGTGGTGCAAAGCATCAGGGCCGAGGCCACGGACGCAGCGACCAGGCGCGTGGGGCAGTTCGTCGCCACCGACCAGGAGGGCGGCCAGGTGCAGGTCCTGCGCGGCCCCGGGTTCTCCGACATGCCCACGGCCCTCGCGCAGGGCAGCATGGCCCCCGCGGCCCTGCGGGCGGCCGCCGCCGGCTGGGGCCGCGAGCTCGCGGCCGCGGGCGTGGACGTGAACTTCGCCCCGGTCATGGACACCGTTCCCTCTGCCGCGTTCGCGCCGCAGAACACGCCCATCGGGCACTTCCAGCGCGAGTTCGGCTACACGCCGGCGGCGGTCTCCGCCCACGGCATCGCGTTCGCCCAGGGGATGGCCGACGCCGGCCTCATCGCGGTGCCCAAGCACTTCCCCGGCCTCGGACGCGTGACGGCGAACACCGACACGGCCTCCGGCGTCACGGACGCCACGACCGGTCGGCACGATCCCTTCGTCGCCCCCTTCGCGGACGCCGTGCGGGCCGGGGTGCCGTGGATGATGCTCTCCAACGCCTCCTATCCAGCGATCGACCCCCGCCACGATGCGGTCTTCTCGCCCACGGTGATCGGCGGCATGCTGCGCGGCGACCTCGGCTTCGCCGGGATCGTCGTCTCGGACGACCTCTGCGACGCCGTCCAGCTCTCCGGCATCGCGCCCGAGCAGCGCGGGGCGGACTTCCTCGCCGCCGGCGGCACGATGGCACTGTGCACCGACCAGCAGCTGGCCCCACGGGTCTGGGCCGGGATCGTGGCCCGTGCGAAGGCGGATCCTGCCTTCGCCTCCACCGTGGACGCCGCCGCGCTGGCCGTGCTCGGGGCGAAAGACCGGGCCGGCCTCCTTCCGCGGTGACGACGGTCGCCTCCGTGTGGGCTTGGGGAATAATCCCGGCGCCCCGCGCGCTATACTGGCTGTTCCGACGGTTCGCCGACGGGGTCCCGGTTCAGGCCGGGACGGTTTGACAACCACATACGGGGATGATCGGTTTCGACGGTGTAGGTCGAGACAGGGGAAGCGGGCCGAGGATGCAGAGTCATCTCGTCAACGCTCTCTGTAAACCAATAAGTGCCAACTCTAAGCGCACTGACTTCGCCCTCGCTGCCTAAGTAGCGAGCAAGTCCGTCAGCCCGGGATTGCTATCGTCCCGGATCCTGGCGTCGATTAGATAGCCACTGCTGGCAGCTCTCGTCGTCGGAGCTGCCGGGACTTCAAGGCGACTGGGCCCGGGTCAGCCACTGGTGTGCATGATGGCTGGGGCCGAGAAATCCCGACGCACACTGCGCCCGGAGAATACCTGGCAAAACCGCACCGGACGGGGGTTCAATTCCCCCCATCTCCACCCTGGACCGCAGCGGGGCCCCCCCCCCCCGGGGGGGGGGGGGGGGGTTTTACCCCCCCGCCGCCCCGGGGCCGGCGATGAGGGGGGGCCCCAACACGGGGCCCCCCCCCCGCGAGGGGCGGCGGGGACAGTGTGAGC
>NZ_JAUSRH010000011.1 GCF_030811715.1 Sinomonas atrocyanea
GATCAACGCCCAGTCCTCCAAAGTGATCACTCTCCAATCGTCGAGTGTTCACTTTTCGAGCGCCGCTACTGCCCAGTTTTCGAGCGCCGACGACACGGGCGGCCCACCATGTGGGCGGGCCGCCCGGCCGGAGCACTCAGATCTAGGGGCGCGCCGCGAACCGCTCGAGCAGGTCCACGTGGCCGGAGACGATGAGCATGTCCCGGCTCGTGACCTTGGTGTGCGGCTGGGCGTAGGTGAAGTCCTCACCGGGGCTCTTGACCCCCACGATGGTGACGCCGTACTTGGAGCGGACCGCCGACTCGGCGAGGGTGAACCCCTGGGTCTCCTTGGGCGGGTACATCTTCACGATCGCGAAGTCGTCGTCGAACTCGATGAAGTCCAGCATGCGCCCGCTGACGAGGTGCGCGGCGCGCACCCCGGCGTCGGCCTCGGGGTAGATCACGTGGTTCGCGCCGATGCGGGTGAGGATCTTGCCATGCGAAGGGGTGATCGCCTTGACCCACAGGTGCTCGATCCCGAGGTCCACGAGGTTGGCGGTGATGAGCACCGAGGACTCGATCGAGGTGCCCACGCCCACCACCGCGGACTGGAACTCCTGCGCGCCGAGCTGGCGGAGGGCATCGATGTTCGTCGCGTCCGCCTGGACGACGTGGGTGAGGGTCCCCGACCACTTCTGGACGAGGGTGATGTCCCGCTCGATCGCGAGGACCTCGCGGCCCTGCTTGACGAGCTGCTCCGCGGTGGCGGCGCCGAAGCGGCCGAGGCCGATGACGAGGACGGGAGCCGAGGGGTTGGGCCGCCGGCTGGTGCCCGTGGTGCTGGGCGTGGGATTAGCCAATGATCGGCCTCTCTTCCGGGTAGTGGTACAGCTGGATGCGCTGGCGGACCGCGAGGGCGGAGGCGAGCGTGATCGTGCCGACGCGGCCGGCGACCATCAGGGCAGTCAGGACGTACATGCCGGCCGGGGGAGACTCCGCGCTCAGCCCGGAGCTCAGCCCGCAGGTCGCGAAGGCGGAGATCACCTCGAACAGGACGCGGTCCAGGGACTGCTGGGTGATGGCGGACATCAGGAACGAGCCGACGAGGACGAGCGTTGCCCCGGCGACGATCACCGAGATGGCCACCCGCAGCGCGCTCTGGGGGATGGTGCGCCCGTACACCTTCACGTCGCTGTCGCCGCGCCCCTCCGCGACGATGGCGAGGAACAGCACGGCGATCGTCGTGACCTTGATGCCGCCCGCCGTGGACGCGGAGCCGCCGCCGGCGAACATGAGCGCGTCCGTGAGCAGCCGGGTGGTGCCCTCGAGCTGGTTCTGGTCCACGAGGTTGAAGCCGCACGAGCGGGTCATGATCGAGGCGAAGACGGCGTGGATGATCTTCTCGGCCACCCCCATGCTGCCGATCGTGCGGGGGTTGTCCCATTCCATCCAGCCCCACAGGACGCTGCCGACTCCCACGAGGATCGCCGAGACCTGGATGGTCAGCTTGACGTGCAGGCTCCACCGCCGCCAGCGGAAGCCGGCCTGGCGCAGTCCGAGGATCACCGGGAAGCCGAGGGAGCCGACGAACGCGCCGAGGGCGAGCGGGACGAGGATCCACAGGTCCTCCTCGTACGGCACGATCCCGTCCGAGTGGGGCGTGAATCCGGCGTTGTTGAAGGCCGAGATCGAGTAGAAGATGCCGTGCCACAGCGCCGTCCACCAGCCCTCGCCGAGGGCCAGGAAGCGCCCGGTGAGCACCACGGCCAGGGAGCCCTCGATCACGATCGAGGTCATGATGACGATCCGCAGCAGCTCGCCGACCTCCCCGAGCCGGCTCGAGTTGTTCAGCGCCTCCTGCGCAATCAGCTTGCTGCGCAGCCCGAGCCGCCGGCTCACCATGAGCGTCAGGAGCGAGGCGATCGTGAGCGTGCCGAGGCCTCCCACGAAGATGCCGAGCAGGATCACGAACTGGCCGAAGAACGTCCAGTGCGCGGCCGTCGAGACCACGGTCAGGCCGGTCACGCACACGGCGGACGCTGCGGTGAAGAGCGCCTCGTGCAGGGGCGTGGCGTGGCCGTCCGCGGAGGAGACGGGCAGGGAGAGCAGGAGCGTGAAGACGATGATGACCGCGGCGAACGCGAGCATCGCGAGCCGTGCGGGCGACGACGCGGCGAGGCGGTCCACGAAGTCCCGCAGGCCCGTGAGGGGACCGAGGCCCTCGCGCTGCGGCATGGGCTGCCATGTCGGCTTCGTCTGGGCCATGGAGAGCGTGTCCTGTGTGCGTCCTGGCCGCCCGGGGCCCGGGCGGCGGCTTCGTGTCACAGTAAACCACCAACGGCCCCCGAGGGCCGCACGCGAAGGGGTGTCCGGTAGCCTAGGCGCATGTCCGACGGCGCAGCGCAGCAGGCCAGCGGCCCCGCCAGCGCCGTCCGCCGGGTCGAGTACCCCACCCTCGTCGCCTGGAGCGAGGACCTCCTCGCCTACGACTTCGGCCCGCATCACCCCATGAGCCCGGCGCGCCTGGACCTGACGGCGCGGCTGTGCGAGGACCTCGGGCTGTTCGGGCTGCCCGTCGTGCATGTCGTCGAGCCGCATGTGGCCACCGACGACGAGCTCGCCACCGTCCACACCCGCGACTACATCGCCGCCGTCCGCCGCGTAAGCGAGAACCCGGCCGAGCCCGAGCCGGGCCGCGGGCTGGGGACCGAGGACGATCCCGCCTTCGCAGGCATGCACGAGGCGAGCGCCCGGATCGTCGGCGGTTCGCTCGCCGCGGCCGACGCCGTCCTCGACGGCTCCGCGCTGCACGCCGTCAACTTCGCCGGGGGCATGCACCACGCTGCTGCCGACCGCGGCAGCGGCTTCTGCATCTACAACGATGCCGCGGCCGCGATCCGGCGGCTCCTGGACCGGGGCGTGGAGCGTGTGGCGTACATCGACACGGACGCGCACCACGGCGACGGCACGGAGCGCATCTTCTGGGACGAGCCGCGCGTCCTGACCATCTCGCTCCACGAGAGCGGTCTCACACTCTTCCCCGGCTCGGGCTTCCCGAACGAGGTGGGCGGCCCGCACGCGGAGGGCGCCGCGGTCAACGTCGCCCTGCCGGCCGGCACCCGGGACGCGGGCTGGCTCCGGGCCTTCCACGCCGTGGTCCCGCAGCTCGTCGAGGCGTTCCGGCCCGAGGTGCTCGTGAGCCAGCACGGCTGCGACTCCCACCACCTCGACCCGCTCACCAACCTCAAGGTCACCGTGGACGCCCAGCGCGAGGCCGCGTTGTCCATCTCGGCGCTCGCCCGCCGGTTCTGCGGGGGCCGCTGGATCGCCACGGGAGGGGGCGGCTACGAGGTCGTCCAGGTGGTCCCGCGCGCGTGGGCCCACCTGGTCGGGATCGCGGCGGGGCACCCCGTGAACCTCCGCACCCCGACCCCCCAGCCGTGGCGCGACTACGTGCACGAGAAGTACGGCAGGAACGCCCCGGCGCTCATGGGGGAGGACGCCGACACCTGGTGGCGCTCGTGGGAGATCGGCTTCAACCCCAACGATCCGGTGGACCGCGCCGTCATGGCCACGCGCAAGGAGATCTTCCCCCTGCACGGCCTGGACCCGTGGTTCGACTGAGTCCGCGGCCCTCGCAGGGATGGGTAGGCTGGAAGCATGGTGACTGACATCTTCGCCGTCATCGCTGACCGCACGCGGAGGGACATCCTCGATACGCTGCGGACCGGTGACAAGGCTGTGGGCGAACTCGTCGAGGCCCTCGCCGCGAGCCAGCCGACGGTGTCCAAGCACCTCAAGGTCCTCCGCGACGCGGGACTCGTGAGCACCCGCGCCCAGGGACAGAAGCGCTTCTACGCGCTCCGGCTCGAGCCGCTCGACGAGGTCGGCGGCTGGCTCGCCGGGCTGCGCACGACGGCGCCGTCCCCGGCCCCCGCCGCTGCCCCGCCGGCCGCTGGGGAACAGGCGGCCGCCGCGGCCGCCCCGGTGCAGGACGAGACGCCTCCGGCCCTCCCCGCCGCGCCCAGCCCGCGCTCCGGCGAGGAGGCCGCGCTGGTGCCGGCCGCCGTCGTGCCCGGACCGGCCGAGCGGCTCGAGGCGAGGCCCGAGGGGAGCCGCCCGGCACAGATCCAGCGCACGGTCGAGCGGGCTGCCGCGCGGGCCACGGAGCTCATGGCCAACCTGCCCAAGTTCGGGCGCCGCAAGTAGCCTGCGGCGCTCAGGCGCGGCCGTCCCACCAGACGAGCACCCGGGCGGCGTAGAACGTGAGCCACTTCGAGGGCTCCCCGGGAGGGACATCGACGTCGAACCACGTCCGCCCGGGGTACCGGTGCTCCTGGACCCACGTGCCGTCGGTCCGTCGCCTGCCGCGGACGAGCTCGACGGCCTCCTCGAGCCGCGGGTCCGGGTCAGTGCCGTCGTGGAGCGCGGCAGCGCGGAAGTAGTCCAGCGCACGGAGCGCCGTGTAGTGCCAGCGGAAGGGGTACGCGAGCACCTGGAACCCCGGCCGCACCAGTGCGCCGGTGGTCGCCCGGTAGAGCAGGCGGCGCGCGAGGAGGTACTCCTCGCCGGCCTTGCGGGCCTCGTGCAGCCCCTCCGTGGCTGCCGAGACGCCCTGATCGGACTGTTCGTAGGCGAGGATGCCGCGCAGCGAGCTCAAGGTCGAGTCGAAGGACGAGCGGACCGAGCCGTTGACCCATTCGCAGTTCCAGCCGCCCTCGGCCATCTGGTGGTCGACGAACCACTGCGCGAGCGCTCCGACGTCGGCGCCGAGCCACGCGCCGTTGGCGAGCGTTGCGGCGTTGATGCACGCATCGACCTCGCCGCCCCAATAGGGCAGGTCGTCGTACTCCCAGCGGCTGTTGGCCGCGAGCTTCTCGGCGGTCCCGGCCAGGGCCGCGGCGTCGAGGCCCCATTCGCGCAGGGTCGTGAGCGTCCACGTCGTCGCCGTCCAGGGCTGGCCCGCGTCCGGGGCCGCCTCGGGGCCGCGGAAGTCGAAGTCCGCGGGGAAGAACGCTCCTCCGGCCCACTGCCCGTCGGGGTCCTGGAGAGCGAGCAGGCGGGCGCCGTGGCCCTCGGTGGCCACCCTGGCCCGGGTGGCCTGCCACACCGCGGGCTCGGCCCCGGCGAGATCGTGTTCGACCTGCCAGCGCAGGGCGGGATCGGCGTCGAGGAGCCAACCGGTGAGATCGTCCCCCATGGGGGCTAGGCTACTCGCACCATGTGGGGCGGCAAGCCCCCCACGGGACCTTTCACGGCGGGGGTTCGAGGAGGAGACCGACATGCTGCAGTACATGGATTCGGCGCCGGCGGGCGCCGCGGGCAGGCGTCCGTTCCGGATCGGGGACAGCACCACGGGGGTGCTCTGGGGCACGGACGACGGCGCGGCGCGGCCCCTCGTGCTCCTGGGCCACGGGGGAGGGCAGAGCACCCAGGCGCCCGGGGTACGGGCAAGGGCCGAGCTCCTCGTCCGCCAGGGCTACGCGGTGGCGGCCTTGGACGCGCCGGGCCATGGCGGCCGCCCCAGGACCGCGGAGCTCGAGCGGCGGATCGAGCGCATGCGGGACGCCCAGGGCAGTCCGGACTTCGGCGCGGCCGTGGCGGACCTCAACGCTGCGGTGGCCCGTGATGCGGTACCCGAATGGGGCCTGCTGCTGGACGCCCTCGAGACGGAAGGCCTGGCCGGCGCAGCCCGCGCGGGGTACTGGGGCTACTCCCTCGGAGCGGCCATCGGCTTCCCGCTCGTCGCCGCCGAAGCGCGCATCCGGGCCGCCGTGCTGGGCCTGATCGGCGAGACGGTGGCCGAGAGTGCCGCGGCGATCCGGGTGCCCGTCCAGTTCGTCATGCAGTGGGACGACCCGCTCGTCTCCCGCCTCAGCGCGCTGCGTCTGTTCGACATGGTCGGCTCGAAGGACAAGACGCTGCACGCCAACCCCGGTGCCCACGGGGACGTCCCCGACCACGAGGACGCGAGCTCGGTGGCGTTCTTCGCGCGGCACCTCGGCCGCGAGGCGGCCTGAGCCCACCGTGCGGAATGCGTCACGGCCGCGGCGAGGCGATCGCGGTCGAGAGCCGGTGGGCCTCGGCGAGGAGCTGCTGGCCGAGCTCCTCGCGCCGCCCCGGCCGGAAGCGCGGCTCGATGCCCGTGAGCGAGAGTGCCCATGCCGGCCGCCCGGAGGGGTCGAACACCGCGGCGCCGAGCCCGTAGGACCCCTCGACCACGAGCCCCGGGTTCACCGAGTAGCCCAGCTCGCGGGTCTCCGCCAGCCGCTCCCGCAGGGGGCCGGCGGCGTGGGTGGGGCCGTACTCCGCGGTGCGCTCGCCGTCGTCCGCGATGATCGGCCCGGCCTCGTCGCCGGGGAGGAAGGCGAGGATCGCGATCCCGGCGGAGGCGACGCCGAGCGGGAACCGCTTGCCCTCGTAGAGCACGAAAGAGCGCACCGGGAAGCTGCCCTCCTCGCGGGCGAGGCACACCGTCTCGTCGCCGCGGCGGATCGAGAGGAATGCGGACTCGCCTGTCGCCTCGGCAAGCCGGCGGAGGGCGGGGCGGGCGAGGTGCTCGACGGCGAACCGGCCCGCCGCGACCGCGCCCATGACGTACAGCTCCGGGCCGAGGTGCCAGCGCGCGGCGGCCTCGTCGAAGTCCAGGAGCCCGTCAGCGGCGAGGGCCTTGAGCAGCCGGTGGACCGTGGGACGTGTGAGGCCGGAGGCGCGCACGATCCCGGCGAGCGACAGGCCGGCACCGCCGGTGCGCGCGATGACCCGGAGGACGAGGGCCACACGGCCCACGACCTGGGTGCCCTGGATCCCGGACATGGCCTCCTCAGCAGAAATACGCCACAATGTGGACATTCTAGGCGACCCATGCCACCACGTGAACGGGACGGGATGGGTTCTCTTGTGACGCGGGCAACACGTCCCTAGGCTCGCTGACCAGAACAGTCCACAACGTGGCCCACGGGGCCGCGGGACGCCGCCAGCTCGAGGAGGAGCCCATGCCCACCATGTACACCGACGCCGCCGAGGCCCTCGCAGGGTCGCTCGCCGACGGCATGATCCTGGCGGTCGGCGGCTTCGGCCTCAGCGGCATCCCCGCAGACCTCATCGACGCCGTGCGCGACTCCGGGGTGACGGGGCTGACCGTGGTCTCGAACAACATGGGCGTGGACGGCAAGGGCCTCGGCGTGCTCATCGAGGCGGGGCAGGTCGCCAAGGTGATCGCGAGCTACGTCGGTGAGAACAAGCTCTTCGCCGAGCAGTACCTCGCCGGCCGGCTCGAGGTCGAGTTCACCCCGCAGGGCACCCTCGCCGAGCGGCTCCGCGCCGGCGGCGCAGGCATCCCCGCGTTCTACACGAAGACCGGGGTGGGGACGCTCGTCGCCGAGGGCAAGCCGCACGAGACGTTCGACGGCGAGCTGTACGTCCAGGAGCGGGGGATCGTGGCCGACGTCGCGCTCGTGCACGCCCACACCGCGGACACCGCCGGGAACCTCGTCTACCGGTACACGGCGCGGAACTTCAACCCGGTCGTCGCCACGGCCGGCAGGATCACCGTCGCGGAGGCCGAGCACATCGTCCCCGCCGGAGCGCTCGATCCCAACCACATCGTGACCCCGGGGGTGTACGTCCAGCGGCTCCTCCAGGCGACGGACAGGGTGAAGCACATCGAGCAGGCCACCACCCGGCCCCGCCCGGCTGCGATCGCCGGCTGACCCCAAACCCCCACTCAGAACGTCACCCCCAGAACCTGACTTCCAGAAGGAGGGCCTCCCATGGCCTGGACCCGCGACGAGATGGCGGCCATCGCCGCCACCGAGCTCAGCGACGGCGACTATGTCAACCTCGGGATCGGCATCCCGACCCTCGTGGCCAACCACCTCCCCGACGGCGTGACCGTGCACCTGCAGAGCGAGAACGGGCTGCTCGGCATGGGCCCGTTCCCGTATGAGGGCGACGAGGACGCCGACCTCATCAACGCCGGCAAGCAGACGGTCACCGTCCTGCCGGGCGGCTCGATCTTCGATTCGGCGACGAGCTTCGGCATGATCCGCGGCGGCCACGTCAAGGTCGCGATCCTCGGCGCCATGCAGGTCGCGGGCAACGGCGACCTCGCGAACTGGCAGATCCCCGGAAAGATGGTCAAGGGCATGGGCGGGGCGATGGACCTCGTCGCGGGGACGCCGCGCGTCGTCGTCCTCACCGAGCACGTGGCCAAGGACGGGACCCCCAAGATCGTCGCCGAGTGCACGCTCCCGCTCACCGGGGTCGGGGTCGTGGACCGGATCGTGACGGACCTCGCCGTCTTCGACGTGGTGAAGGCGGCCGACGGCGGCCGGCGGCTAACGCTCGTACGGCGAGCCCCCGGCGTCGGCGTCGAGGAGCTGCGGCAGAAGACGGGCGCGGAGTTCGACGTGGCCCCCGAGGCGCCGCGTGCGGACTCGGTGGACGAGAAGCTCGCGGAGGCGGTGCTCTGATGGCGCTCAAAGACCAGTTCGGCACCGACGTCCTGCTGACGGGCTGGGGCCACACGCGCTTCGGCAAGCTCGAGGACCAGACGCTCGAGTCGCTCATCGTGGCCGCGGCCTCCGAGGCCATCGGCAACTCCGGCCTCGAGCCCGGCCAGATCGACGAGATCTACGTGGGCAACTACAACGCCGGCATGGTGCCGCTCGCGTTCACGTCCTCGCTCGCGCTCCAGGTTTCCGACGAGCTCGCGAACGTCCCCGCGACTCGGGTCGAGAACGCGTGCGCCTCCGGCTCCGCCGCGTTCCAGCAGGGCGTCAAGGCGCTCTTGGCCGGAACGGCCCGCAACGTCCTCGTCATCGGGGCCGAGAAGATGACTGCCGCCGGGGCGGACACCGTCGGCGCCGCGCTCCTCGCCGCCGGCTACGAGTCCGCCGGGCACCCCTCGCGCACCGGCTTCACGGGCCTGTTCGCCGAGGTCGCCCGTGCCTACGAGGACCGCTACGGGGCGGTGTCCGACGTGCTCGGCTCGATCGCGGCCAAGAACCACCACAACGGCATGGCCAACCCGTACGCCCAGATGCACCGCGACTTCGGCGTCGACTTCTGCAGGACGGTGTCCGAGAAGAACCCGATGGTCGACGCCCCGCTGCGCCGCACCGACTGCTCCCCGGTGTCCGATGGCGCCGCCGCCGTCGTGCTCTCGGCCAGCCACGCGCCGTCGGGCGCCGCGGCCGCACCCGTGCGCCTGGCCGGCTTCGGCCACGCGAACGACTTCCTCCCGGCCGCCAAGCGGGACCCGCTCGAGTTCGCCGGCAGCCGCGCAGCCTGGTCCCGGGCGCTCGGCATGGCCGGGGTGGGGCTCGCGGACCTGGACCTCGCCGAGGTCCACGACTGCTTCACGATCGCCGAGCTCGTCATGTACGAGGTCATGGGCCTGGCCGAGCGCGGCAAGGGCAGCGTGGCCATCGAGGACGGCTCGGTGTTCCGCGGCGGCCGACTGCCCGTGAACCTCTCGGGCGGCCTCAAGGCCAAGGGCCACCCGGTGGGCGCGACCGGGGTCTCGCAGCACGTCATCGCGGCCATGCAGCTGGCGGGGACCGCAGGGGAGATGCAGCTGCCCGGCGCCCGCCGCGCCGCGGTGCACAACATGGGCGGCCTCGCGATCGCCAACTATGTGAGCGTGCTCGAGGCCGTCTGAGCCAGCCCTGAATCGGGAGAGCCCTCCCGGTCCCGTCCGCGGGGCCGGGAGGGCTCATCTCTGCCGGTGAGAGCAGAGGGGCCATCGGAGGCTAGAGGGTCGTGATGGCGAACCGCTCGATCTTCCGGTAGAGCGAGGACCTCGACATGCCAAGGAATTCGGCGGCCTTGACCCGGTTCCCCTCGGTGGTCTGGAGTGCCGACACGATCGTGTCGCGTTCGGCCTGCTCCATGGTGGTGAGCTGGCGCCGGGGATGGCTGTAGCAGTAGGCGGGGAGGTCCTCCCGCGTGATCGTGCCGGCTGGCCGCCGGCCGACAGCGTGGGCGAGGGCCTCGCGCAGCTGGACGAGGTTGCGCGGCCACGGGTATCGCCTGATGACCGCCATGGCTGCCGCATCCACGCGGAGCTCGCGGTCGGGGGCCAGGGCATGGAGGATCTCGGACACGAGCGCGGGGATGTCCTCCGCACGGAAGCGGATCGGCGGCACCGTCACCGCGGCCTTGAAGTGCGCCAGCACCTGCCGGAACGGGAGCCCGCTGCCTACCGCGGCGTCCGAGAGCGTGGCGGCGATCTGCACGTTCCGGCCCGACCCCCGCAGACGCGTCAGGAGCTCGTCGAGACGCTGGGCGCCCTCGGTGCTCAACTCGTCGATGTTGCGGAAGACGCAGAGCGTCTCCTCGGCGGCGAGGAGGACATCGAGGTCGGCGTCCTCATAGGCCTTTGCGTCGAAGGAGCCGGCATCGAAGGACAGGCTCCGTCCCGTGCAGCGGACTCCATGGAACTGCTCCAGGACGAGCGTGAACTTGCCCGTGCCCGTCTCACCTTGGACGAGCACCGGGTGCCGTTCGCGCACGCTCGACCGGACGTCGTCGGCCGCCCGGCACCAGGCGGCCGTGCGGGCGCGGCCCGCGCGGAACGGCGGGGCGGCGAGCCCCGTGCGGTGCGCCCCCGAGTCCAGGGGCGCCGAGGGGGAGGGCAGGACCCGGTCGGTGATCTCCGGGGTCGGCGCGAGGCCCGTGCCGGCCTTGACCTCGGCCACGACGACAATGCCGGCGATGTCGGTCCCGACGACGATCCGGGTGCCGTGCAGCCTGACGACCTTGCCCGACTCGAGGACGAGGTTCTCGCTGGCCTTGTGCCGGTTGGCGAAGACGAAGCGCGCGTGGTCGCCGATGACGCTGCGCTCCTGCGGTGTGAAGGCGAGCTGGGCGGCAGCGTTGGCCATCTCGATGGACGCGCCGAACGCGAGCACTGCGTGGCGCGTGCGCGCATCCGCCCTGACGTAGGTCTCGAAGAGCGCCTGCTGGCTTTGGCTCCGGTCGATCAGCAGGTTCCGGGAGATGTCGTGCGCGGCCGTCCGCACGAGGGAGTGCAGCACCGGATTCCAGTGGCGGCTGAGCAGGCTCAGGTCCAAGACCCCCTCGATGCGCCCCGAGACGGGGTCCAGGATGGGGGCCCCGGTGCAGGCGAAACGTTGGAGCTGCTCGTGGAAGTGCTCGGTTCCCACGACGCTCACCGGCTGCCCCGACTCGAGGGTCGAGCCGACGCCGTTGGTTCCGAGCACCCCTTCCGCGTACTCGAAGCCGGGAGCCAGATGGACGCCATCGAATAGGGTCCCGGCCTGGGACGAGGTGTCGACGCGGGCGAGGATCCGGGCCCGGTTGTCGGTCAGGGCGATGACGAGCGCGAGGTCCGACGTCTCCCCGTGCAGCCGGTCGATGACGGGCTGGGCGCAGCGGGCGAGGCGCGACGCGGTGTCGATGTCCGCATGGAAGCTGACGGACAGCGCCCCGGTGTCGACCCCGGCTGAGACGCTCCGCCGCCAGGACGCGGCGACCACCTCTGAGACCGCGCTCGTGTCCGCACGGGTGTTGTGGAGCAGCTGTTCGCGGGCCACGGCAATCTGGACCTGACGCTCCAAGCGGTCCATGCACCACCTCCTTGTGATCCATGCCTGCTGCGATCCATCCATTTTCGCATCTGTGACCGCCGTCTCAGGACGGGGATCCGGTGAATGTCCCAATCTGGGACACCTCGGCGCCGTGTCCCACGCGAGCCGGGGGAGCGCGCGCAGGTGTCCCAGAGTGGGACAGCGCCGTGATCTGGATCACTCGAATGATGGATCCAGGCGGGCAGAGCTGCCGCCCCCACACCCTTCGATGCAAGGAAAGCAATGGAGCACCTCATCAACATCGACAATGGCGGGACGCTGACCGACATCTGTGTCTGGGATGGCTCGTCGTTCTCGTTCACCAAGACCCTGACCACGCCCTACGACCTGTCGGAGTGCCTCTTCGACGGGATCTCCAAGGCTTCCAAGGCGCTCTACGGCGAGACAGACCTCGAGCGCCTCCTCCACCACACCGCCCACATCCGCTACTCGACCACCCAGGGCACGAACGCCCTCGTCGAACGGAAGGGCCCCGTGATCGGCCTCATCGTCGAGGAGCCGGGCGTGGTCGACGAGATGCGCTCAGGTTCCGACAGTGCGAGGGCCCTCTTCGACGACCTCGTGGGCACCCGCGTGGAGAGGGTCGACACGTCGCTGGAGGCCGACACGCTCGAGAGGTCGCTCGTGCAGAAGGTCAACGCCCTCACGACGAACGGGGCGGCACGGATCGTGGTGATCGGCGACACCCCCGAGGCCGAGGCCGCCATCAGGACCGTCCTCCTGCGCACGTTCCCGCGCCACCTGCTGGGATCCGTGCCGTTCCTGTACAGCTGGGAGTTTGTGCCCGACCGGCTTCGCGCCCGCCGTGGCTGGTCCTCCGTGATCAACACGTTCCTCCACCCGGTCATGGAGGGCTTCCTCTTCCAGGCCCAGGCGCGGCTGCGGGAGCACAAGGTCAGCAACCCGCTCCTCGTGTACCGCAACGACGGGGCGTCGTCGCGTGTCGCGAAGGCCGTGGCCCTCAAGACCTACTCGTCCGGTCCCCGCGGCGGCCTCGAGGGGACGCGGGCCCTCGCCGAGAGCTATGGCCTCGAGCACGTGCTGATGATGGATGTCGGGGGGACCACGACCGACGTCGGCCTCGTCGAGGACGGCGTCATCCGGACCACGCGCCGTGGGGCCGTCGAGGGCGCCCCGACCTCATTCGCCATGAGCGACGTCCATTCCTCCGGTGTCGGGGGAAGCTCGATCATCGCCGTGCGCGATGGAGCGATCACCGTCGGCCCACGCTCCGTCGGCGCGGCCCCGGGTCCGGCATGCTTCGGCCTCGGGGGCAAGGAGGCTACGATCACCGACGTCAACCTCCTGCTCGGAGTCCTCGATCCCGCCAGCTACCTCGGTGGCCAGATGAGCCTCGACGCCGCACGCTCGGAGGCCGTCATCCGCTCGACGATCGCCGAGCCCCTCGGGATCTCCCTCGAGGAGGCCCTCGTTCGGATGGAACAGGCCTACTACGCGACCATGGCCGGTGCCGTCGGGCACCTCGCAGAGGACCGCACGACGCTCGCGGCCTTCGGGGGAGCCGGCCCGATGAGCGCGTGCGGGGCGGCGGAGCTGGCCGGCGTGAAGACCGTCCTCGTCCCCCGCATGGCAGCCGTCTTCTCGGCATTCGGCATCAGCTTCTCGGACATCGGCAAGACGTACGAGGCGGCTGTCGAGGATCGTAGCGCCCCGGGGCTCGCGTCCCTGGCCGACCAGCTCGCATCGCGTGCCGAGCGGGACATGTTCCAGGAGGGCTACGCGCTTGAGGGGTGCACGCTCCAGTGGACGCTCGTGGGCGAGGACGCCCGCGGCGAGGCCGTCGACGACGCACCCTACGCCCGGGGCGAGGCCCCGGCCGTCTCGGGGGAGCAGCTCTCACTGCGCCTCGAGGTGAACGCCAACCTGCCGCATTCCCCGCTGGCAGACCACTCGGCAGCGGTACGCCAGGCCGCCATCAGCGCGGGCAGCCGCTCGGTGCGGATGTCCGCCACCCTGTGTGCGGAGCTTCCTGTCTACGTCCTCGACGACCAGCCGCATGGTGCGCACGCCGAGGGCCCGGCCATTGTCGAGGGCCCCTTCTTCACGGCGCGGGTCTCGGCCGGATGGGAGCTGGACGTGACGTCCAACGGCGACCTCATCCTCACCGACCCCCGCTGACCCACCACTGACGAAAGGACACCCGACGATGCGAGTCCCCATGACCGAGTACCTGCTGATCGACCTCGACAGCGAGCGCTGGACCTGCCGCGTGTGCGGCCACGATCTCGGCGACGCCAACGGCAACTACAAGCCGGGGTGCCTCGTCTACGATCGCGACCCGCGGGAGATCCACCAGCCGATCATCGACCCAGAGCGGTACGAGTACACCTTCAGCCCCGATCCGTCGTACTGCCGGATCCTCGAGTTCTACTGCCCCGGGTGCGCGACCCAGCTCGAGACCGAGTACGTGCCGCCGGGCCATCCGCCGACAGCTGACATGGTGTGGGACCTCCCTGCCCTGCGCCAACAGTGGGCGGCGCGCGGCGTCGACCCGGAGGAGGCCTTCACCTATGGTCCGGGCGAGGACGCCCAGAAGTACGCGGCGCAGCTCAAGGCCGCACGCCAGGCCCGCTGAGAGCCCCCGACACGTCAAAGGAGACACCGAACCATGAAGCGCATTTCCGTCGACATCGGCGGCACATTCACCGACTGCTTCTTCGTCTGGGAAGACAACTACGTCGAGGCGAAGGCACTGACGACCCACCACAACCTTGCCCTCGGCTTCAATGAGGCCCTGGACCTGGCCTGTTCCCGTGCTGGCCTCGACAGGAACACCGTGCTTTCCGAGGTCGATTCCGTCCGGTATGCGACCACGCTCGGGACGAATGCCCTCATTGAGCGCAAGGGCCCGAAGGTCGCGGCCATCGTCACGCACGGATTCGAGGACACAATCCCCCTCTCCCGCGGCCGCGGCTACGGCGAGGGGCTCGGCTACGAGATGCAGCAGAACCTCCCTGCCGCGGAGCGCCCCGTGCCACTCGTTCCGCGGGCCCTCATCCGGTCCGTCAAGGAGAGGGTCAACTCCGCCGGGAAGGTCGTGGCCGCGCTCCAGGAGGACGACGTCCGCAGCGTCGTCCGCGAGCTCGTGGACGCCGGCGCCGAGGCGATTGTCGTCTCGTTGACCAATGCGACCGAGAACCCCGAGCACGAGCTGCAGATCCAGGAGATCATCCTCGACGAGTACCCCGCCCACGAGCTCGGCGCGATCCCTGTGCTCCTGGGACACCAGGTGTCCGGCCGCAAGGGCGAGTACGTCCGGGCGACCTCGACGATCGTCGACGCGTTCCTGCACGCGACGATGTTCCACGCACTCTCCCAGCTCTCCAACAACCTGCGCGACGCTGGCTACACCAAGCCCATGCTGGTCAACCACAATTCGGGCGGCATGGCCCAGATGAACTCGACGGACGCACTGCAGACCATCCACTCGGGCCCGATCGCAGGAGTGGGGGCGGCCCAGCACCTCTCCGACGCGACCGGCCTCGGCAACGTGATCTCCACCGACATGGGGGGCACGTCCTTCGACATCGGCCTCGTTCCTGCCGGGGGCGTCAAGCACTACGACTTCCAGCCGACCATCGACCGCTGGCTCGTCTCGGTGCCCATGGTCCACCTCGACACCCTCGGTGCCGGCGGCGGATCGATCGCAAGCTACGACCGGATCCACCACAGCGTCCGGATCGGGCCCGAGTCCGCCGGCTCCAACCCGGGTCCGGCCTGCTACGACCGGGGCGGCCTCCGCCCCACGGTGACGGACGCCGATCTCCTCCTGGGCTACCTGGACCCCGAGAACTACGCCAACGGCTACATCAAGCTCAACCCAAAGCGCTCCTACTTCGCGATCGAGGAGACGCTCAGCGATGAACTCGACCTCAATGTCCTCGAGATCGCCAAGATCATCAAGCGCAGCGTCGACGAGCAGATGGCGATCGGGATCGGCAAGGAGCTCCGCGTCCGCGGCTACCTGCCGGAGGACTTCACCATGCTCGCCTACGGCGGCAACGGCCCACTGCATGCGTGCGGCATCGCCAAGCATGCAGGCATCAGGAAGGTCCTCGCCCCGCCCTTCAGCTCGGTGTTCTCGGCCTGCGGCGCGGGGAACGTGGAGCAGCTCCACTTCCACGAGCGTGGCGCGCACATCGTCATGTACAACGCGACGACCCGGGCACTGTTCGACGAGTATGACGAGTTCAACGCCATCGTCGAGGAACTCGAGGCGCGCGGCCGCGAGGACCTCGTGCGCCAGGGCTTCGCCCCTCAGGACGTCCGGTATCGGCTCGAGCTCGACATGCGCTACGGCAACCAGCTCCTCACCCAGGCGGTCCCGCTCGACATCACGAGGATGACCGGTGTCGGCGACGTCCTGCACATGATCAAGACGTTCGGCGACGTCTACAGCCACCGTTTCGGAGCCTCGTGCGCCGCCCCCGAGGCGGGAATCCGGGTCGGCACCGTACGGGTGGCCGCGTACGTCGAGGGCGACAAGGTCGCCTTCGACTCGCTCGAGCACGGCGGCGAGCGCTCCGTGCCTGCAGCGGTGGGCAGCCGGCGCGTCCACTTCGTCGACGAGCCGCAGCCGCTCGAGACCCCGGTCTACGACCAGACCGCACTGACTGGCGAAGCCGTCATCCCGGGCCCCGCGATCGTCACCACGGAGACCACCACTTTCCTCGTCGAGCCGGGCTGGCGGCTCGAACCCACCGCGCAGGGTGCCGTCTGGTTCCTGCAGGACTGACTGACGTACGACCAGGAGAGCAATCATGACCATCGTCAACGACGACCGCACCGACGCGGTCAGCACCACCAAGGCCGCCCTCACCCCGCAGGAGCAGGAGTGGGTCGAGAAGTTCATGGACGACACCACCCTCTTCCTCGGCCCCGACCCGGAGATCATGAGGTCGCACAGCATCGCGGAGCGCTCGCCCTACGAGGAGGCGTGCATCGCCCAGGGCGTGGACCGGCTCGAGGCCGAGCGCATCCGCAAGCGGATAGCGGGTGCCCTCGACGAGGGCTACGAGATGTGCGAGGCCCAGGGCGCGGCCCCGGGCGCGAAATGGGGCGACCTCACGACGGCGATCTACACCGCTGCCGGCGACGTCTCCTACCTCTCGTGCCACGGTGTCATCGCCTTCAGCGCGATCCTCCACCACCCGATCCGGTACATCATGAAGTACTGGAAGGACGAGCCGACCGTGGGCGTCAACCCGGGCGACGGGTTCATCCACAACGACGCCCGCTACGGGAATGTCCACAACACCGATCAGTCGATGATCATGCCCATCATCCGCGATGACCAGATCATCGCTTGGGTGGCCGCGACGATCCACGAGGGCGAGAACGGTGCCTGCGAGCCGGGCGGCATGCCCTCCGGCTCCGAGACCGCCTTCGACGACGGCCTCCGCATGAGCCCCTTCAAGATCGTCGAAGGGGGACACCTCCGCCGCGATCTCCTCACGTTCCTCCAGCACTCGGTCCGCGACCCCAAGCTCCAGCTCGCCGACCTCAAGGTCAAGATGGGCGCCGTCAACCGCATCATGGACCGCATCAACACGCTCATCGACGAGGTGGGGGTCGAGACGTTCGTGGCTGCCCTCCGCATGACGGTCGAGGATGTCGACGTGGAGGTGCGCCGCCGCATCTCCGAGCTCCCCGACGGGACGGTGAGCTTCAACCAGTTCATGGACAGCACGCTGAAGGAGAACATCCTCATCAAGCTGGCCTGCAAGATCACCGTCAAGGGCGACCACATGACGATCGACCTGCGCGGCACCGGGCCGGAGATCTTCAACCGCGCCATCAACTCACCGCTGTGTTCCGTCAAGTCGATGATGATGCAGGCCATCCTCGCCTTCTGGTGGCCCGATCTCCCGCGATGCACCTCGGCCATGAGCTGCATCGAGATCATCTCCGACGAGGGGACCTGGGCCGACGCCGGCTACGACGCCCCGATGGGCCAGTCGCTGCAGGCGAGCTTCCGCGGGTTCTCGGCGCTCCAGGCATCTTTCGGGAAGCTGCAGTTCTCCAACCACATCAAGTACTCCAACGTGGTGGCCAACTGGTTCAACCAGATCAACACGTTCCTCTGGGGCGGCGAGACGCAGCATGGGGACCAGGTGGGCAACCTGTGCGCCGACCTCAACGGCATGCCGGGCGGCGCCAAGCCGTTCAAGGACGGCGAGGACTCGGTGTCCCCGCTCTTCTGCGCCATGGCGGACACCGCGGAGCAGGAGGTCATGGAGGAGGAGGTGCCGTTCATGCAGCTCGTCTCGAAGCGCCTCGTCAAGGACAACATGGGCTTCGGCAAGTTCACCGGTGGAATGGGCTACGAGATGATCGTGGCCTCGGAGGGCACCCCGCACTGGGGCTTCATGACGGTGACCTCGGGCGCGAAGTTCAGCTCGGTCTACGGCATGTTCGGCGGATACGGCTGCGGGACGTACCCGCTGGCGATGGTCAAGGGCGTCAACGCCTACGAGCACTTCCGCCGCGACCCAAAGACGTTCGACCTCTCGATGGAGAAGGTCATGAACGAGCAGCCCTTCGAGGGCGCGAAGTACACGACCGCGCACATGGGCCTCCAGTTCGACGTTGCCAAGGACGGCGAGCTCTACATGATCAGCCAAGGCGCCGGCGGCGGCTACGGCGATCCCCTCGAGCGCGACCCGGAGTCCGTGGTGCGCGACGCCGAACTCGGCCGCGTTTCGGCGAAGGTCGCCCGTGACATCTTCTGCGTGGCGTACGACGAGGAGCACTTCCGCCTCGACGCCGAGGGCACCGAGCGCCTCCGCGCGGCACAGCGCGGGCGCCGGCTGGCGCAGGGCAAGCCGTACGCCGAGTTCATCAAGGACTTCGTCACCGAGGAGCCGCCCGCGGACCTCCTCTACTACGGGTCCTGGGGCGACGACACGGAGGAGCTGACCGCGACCGTCTTCACCGTGAACGGCCCGGAGCGCGTGACGAAGACAATCGACGAGATGCCGATCATCATGATCCCGGACCGCCGGGAAGTGAAGATCTCCAAGCTCGAGCAGCGGATCCTCGAGCTCGAGACGAAGTACAACGACCGCCAGCCGGTCAAGTCCTAGCCGGGACGCCGTACTCCACCCGCCTGCGGGGTCGCGCCGCCAGCGGCCGGCCCCGCAGGCCACCCCCCAGCCCCCACACCCCCGAAACCCAGGGCGAGCCTCGCAGCCTCGGTGCGCGCCCGGCGTCGTCCATCCCAAGGAGAGCCATGTCCACCGCCCTCGACGACCTGCTGGCGCCCCGCGGCGCCGCCGCCCCACCCGCGATCTTCATCGACCACACGGCGTTCGGCGCAGGCCGGATCCTCCGGGCACCCCTGCCCTGGACTGACGCCCCCGAGGTCGCGGCCTACTACGGCAAGGCTCAGGCCCTGCTCGGCTCGGACGCGACCGTCGTGCCAGTCGCGCCGCTGGTCGAGGCCGTCCTCGCGGAGCACCCCTCGCTCGTCGAGGACATGGCCGCGCGCTCGCGGACCGGCTACGCCCTGCGCACGCTGCTCGCCTCGGACACGGTCGGCGAGGCGTTGAGCCGGGCCCTGGCCGCGATTCCGCACATGAGCCGCGCCCCGCTCGCGCTCCTGGCCCCCTCGCCGCTCGTGTGGCTCGCGATGGCCCAGAGAGCCGCCGGCAACCCGGACCTCTCGGCGGTCACCCCCGACCACGGGGAATCCGCAGCGATGTACGTCTCGGACTGGCTGCGGCGGTACGCGGACAGGCCGATCACCTGCCTGGTCCTCGACGGCCGCCATGAGGGGTTGGAGGGCCAAGGCAGCTCGCGCGTGCTGCCTGCCGAGGACCTCGCAGCCTACAGCCCGGTGGTCAACGCCGCGGAGCACTACCGATGGGGTGTGCTCCACATGACCGAGGAGGGGGTCGGCGTGGCCGGGGAGGCCCGCACGGCCGCACGGCTGCCTGACGGGTTCTGGACCGACGGTGCGCCGGCGCCCGAGGCGGAGCTCCTCCTCACCGCGGTCCCTGCCGCCGCCGACCCCGACACCGTCCTCGCACGTCTCGCATCCCTGCGCTGAGGACGGGCCCGCCTGTTACTCTGCGCTGATGACCACCTTGAGGGCGTGCTCCGAGGCGGCATTGGCGAACGTGTCGTAGGCCTGGATGATCTGGCTGAACACGAACCGGTGGGTGACGAACTTCGCGGGGTCGATCTCGCCGGAGGTGATCTTGGCGAGCAGCTCCGGCGCTGTCGTCGCGTTCACGAGGCCCGTGGTGACGGTGATGTTGTTGATCCAGTCGCGGTCGAGGGGGAACTCGACCGGCTTGCCGTGCACGCCGACGTTCGCGACCCTGCCTCCCGGGCGGATCGAGTCGAGCGCCGCGGCGAAGGTCGCCGGGATGCCCACGGCCTCGATCGCGACGTCCACGCCGAGCCCGTCGCGGCTGAGCCGCTTGATCTCTCCGGCGACGTCGACGCCCTCGCCTGCCCGCAGCGTGTCCGTCGCGCCGAACGTCCTGGCCTGCTCGAGCCGGTATTCGTTGCCGTCAACGGCGATGACCTTCGATGCGCCGGCGGGACCCGCCGTCATGATCGACGCGAGGCCCACCGGACCAGAGCCGACCACCGCGACCTCGTCGCCCGGGCCCACCTTGCCGTAGAGAACACCGATCTCATAGCCGGTGGGCAGGATGTCGCTGAGCATCGCGCCCTGCTCGGCAGTGACGCCGTCGGGGAGCGGGATGAGGCCGTTGTCCGCGAAGGGCACCCGCACGTACTCGGCCTGGGTGCCGTCGATGAGATGGCCGAAGATCCACCCGATGCCACCGAGGGTGCGGCAGTGCGACGTGAGGCCGGCGGAACAGAAGTCGCATTCCATGCACTTGCTGATGCAGGAGATGATCACGCGGTCGCCCACCTTGACGCGGGTGCACTCCGGGCCGGTTTCGGTGACGACGCCGACGCCCTCGTGACCGAGGATCCGCCCGTCGGTGACTGCCGGGACGTCGCCCTTGAGGATGTGCAGGTCAGTGCCGCAGATCGTGGTGGTCTCCACCTTGACGATCGCATCCGTCGGATCCTTGAGCACGGGGTCGGGGACGTCTTCCCAGGCCTTCTGGCCCGGGCCGTGGTAGACGAGCGCCTTCATGGTGGAACCTCCTCGACGGGCTGGCGCAGCGGATCCGCGCCGGGGCGGAGAGCCCCTACCGCCCGACGCTAGCGGCCGTCCCCGGACCGGGGTACGGGCAAAGGGCCTTCGTCGCTCACGCGGATCGTTCACTCACGCGGAGCGTTCACTCACGCGGAGCGGCCGAGCCACTGCGGCTCGAGGTGCCGACGCCTCACCTGGTCGGCCCCGACCCAGAACTCGCGCGCGCCCCGGTAGTAGGACATGCCCCAGAGCACCTGCACGAGCACCTGCTGCTCGCTCCAGCCCAGCGCGAAGCCCTTCTCGGTGCGGTCCGGGCGCCCGTCGTCGAACGTCAGCCGCACCCACACGGGAAGGGGACTGTGCGCGCGGACCGCCCGCTCCCGGAGGGCGTCTCCGACAGGTGCCACGACCGGGTCCGGCTCGGGCTCGCCGATCTTGTTCAGCTCACTCATGGCTGGATCATGCCCGGGGCCTCCGACATCCGGGCCGGTCGGCGACGGGACCAGGCGGCGACGGGCGCTGGGACGGCGACGTCCACCTCGCGTGCGGGGTCTGGCGGGCGACCCCTAGCCGCGGGACCCCGACCGGGAGACGTGCCCGTGGCGCGGGCGCGGGCGGAGACCGCCATCGGAAGAGCCTGCGCTCGCGCCCGAAGGCCTCGAACCGGGGGCGAGGAAGGCCTCGAGGGCCGCGAAGGCCTGTCCGGTCCGCTCGAATGCGGGGTGGGGCCGCTGCAGGCGCTGGAGGAGCTCGCCGTTGTGCTGGAGGCGGAGGCGCGCCTTCGCGACGGCCTTGCGCGCGGCCGGCAGGTCGCCCGGCCGCAGGGTCAGGGGCTGGAGGACTCCGCGGACGGACTGGAGGGCGAGCGCGAACGCCCGGGCGTCCTCGCGCTGGGCCGCGGCACGGTGCTCGCGGAGCTGGTCCGCGGCCTCGGACCAGAGCTCTCCAGCGGCGATGCGCGCCACCTCGGTCCAGGCCTGCTCCTCATCGAGCCCGGCGCGGACCAAGGTGGCGTGCAGACGGTTCCACCGGCCGGCCAGTTCCTCCTCGGTCGCCGGGCGCGGCGGGACCGTGGGAACGTGGCTCGAGGGGTGGGCGTACAGCGCCGCTTCTGCGGTGCGGGTGCGGTAGTGTGCGAGTGCTGGGGCTCTCTTCATCGTTTTCCGCTCAGGTGGCCAGCCCGCGCCAGCAGTGCTGGGAGGAGGGGCTGGGTCGGGACGTGGTGCAGCGGCCGCGGCTCGTCGGCCCCGATGTTGTGGGGACCCGGATCGCTGCGGCTCCTTTCCAGAGTCCAAGAAGGACCCCGGATCCTTGGAGGGCCAAAAGTCCCGGGTCCTGCTAAAAGTCCTTCGTTTTGCCAAAAGGTCCTCGTCTCCCCGCCGCGCCGTGCGCCCCGGCAGCGCAGCTGCCCCCGCCGTCAGTGACCTTTTCCCCTGACCCTCCTCGAGCGCACAGACCTACCATGTCCACGGCTGCAGCAAGGACGTTGCGGCCGCGGCGAGACGGGGGGCAGCATGGAGCGCCGTGAGTCCCACACCGAGGGCGTCAGCCCGGCGGGCGGCCCTGTCCGCGTGTTCATCCTGGACCGACACGAGGTGGTCCGCCTCGGCCTGCGGGGCCTGCTCGAGGGCGCCGGGATGACGGTGGTCGGGGAAGCGGGATCGGTCCGCGACAGCCTCGCCCAAGTCCCGCGGCTGGAGCCGCACGTGGCGGTCCTCGGGACGCTGCTCACGGACGGGGGCGGCATCGAGGTGTGCCGCCGCCTCCGGTCCGCGGCACCGGCCGTGCAGTGCATCATCCTCAACGACGCCCACGACGACCAGGCTGTCCTCGAAGCGGTGCTCGCAGGTGCTGCCGGCTACTTCCCGAAGGACACACCGGCCGCCACGCTCGTGGAGGCGATCGGGCATGCGGCGGCGGGGGAGACGCTCTTCGAACCGGGAGCCGAGGCGCGGGCGAAGGCCCGGCTCACGTCCGCCGAGCCCAGAGATCCGCTGGTCGACTCGCTGACCCCCCAGGAGCACAGGGTGCTGGACCTCATCGCCGAAGGGCTCACCAACAGGCAGATCGCGCGCGAGCTCGACCTTGCGGAGAAGACGGCGAAGAACTACGTCTCCTCGGTCCTCACCAAGCTCGGGCTCAAGCACCGGACCCAGGCCGCGCTCCACGTCGCCGCCCGGAACGGGGACGGCCAGCCCGGCACGACTCCTCGCGCGCGTTGAGCAGCGGCTGGGACCTTTTCCCCTGTGGGCCTTCCACGCCCGCCAGAGATGCTGGATAAAAGCCCGCACGTGCACGAGGAGAGCCAACGATGCCGCACTACGAGCTCACGTTCATCAATCCCGCGTCCCGCAGGTCGCACCCCGTCCAGTTCCGGGCAGCGTCGCCCGAGTCCGCCCGCATCCTCGCCTCGCAGCTGATCGTCAACCAGCTCCAGGGAAGCCGCGTCGCAGAAGCTGTGCTCTCGACGGCGGGCACAGCCGCCTCCGAGTCGCTCCACTGGAAGGACGGCATCTGGGAGAGGGAGGCCGAAGAACCGGCCCGGCTGGACGCGGAGGGAGGGAAGCGCCCATGACGGTCTCGCCCATGACCCCGCGCGGCCGCCGGGGCCTCCTGGCCCGCTGGGAGAGCGTCCGCACCCTGCTGGTCCTCGAGGGCGCCCCGGACGACCGCGCCCGCACGGAGGCCGCGTGCCTCGGCGCGCTCGAGGCGTGGGACCTGATCAACCTCCGCCGCCGGCACGCGCGGGACCGGGGCAATGGAAGCGAGGCCAAGGCCCTCGAGGCGGCGCTGCGGCCGCTGCAGAGCGTGGTGGTCAGCCTCCTGCGCCATCCGGGGGACACGGATGCGGCCCGCTCCACCGTCCGAGCTGCCCAGCGCCGCTTCGAGCGCGATGCACAGGTCGGCTCGGCCCCGCACGCGGCGGGCACCCGGGTGGCCTATGAGGCCTTCACCTCGCTCGACGCCCTGCTCGCCTCCGGGATGCGCAGGGCGGGCTGAGGCGGGCGGCAGGACCGGTGCCGATCGGCCTGGGCGGCTGAGCCCGACGGGCCGGGCCCGGGCCGCTCAGTCCACGAAGGCCGTCTGCGGCAGCGCCGGATGGATGCGCTGGACGAGCTCAGCCGCGACGGTGTGCAGCTTGACGTTGCGGTTGTTCGACGCCCTGCGCAGGACGTCGAAGGCCTCGTCCGCCGAGCAGCGGCTCTGGGCCATGATCACGCCGATGGCGACGTCGATCACCGTCCGGTTCTGCATCGCCTGCGCCCGGTGCTCGGCGAGGTCGGTCTCGTCCGCGAGCCGCACGGCCATCCGCAGAGCCCACGAGGCCTGATTCCGCACGCGGCCCAGCAGGGCGAGGGCGGCCCGCCGCTCCATCCGCTCCGCGGGCGCCGTGCCCACGAGGACGAGCGCCGCCGTGGCGGACGGCCCGGCGGGGACGGGCACCACGAGCAGGGCCGCGTCGACGCCCCAGGCGATCCCGGACGCCCAGGCCTCGGGCAGCCGCTCCTCGGACGCCGACCGGGAGTGCTCGAGCGCGGAGGCGAGGTACGCGTCGTCGTCCGCGAGGCGCTCCTGGGTGAGCCGGACGAGCGAAGGCGAGCCCCCGGCCGTCAGCACCGGCCGGTTGCGGCGGTAGAGGGCCAGTGCGGTGTCCGGCCGTCCCAGCGGGGCGAGGCGGCGGGCGGTGCGGTCGGCCAGGGCGGGGAGGAAGGCATCGAGCCCGGAGTGCGCCAGCAGCAGGTGGAGCAGATCGTGCGAGGCGGGAAATGGCTCAGGCCGGGCGGCCATCGGTGGGCTCCTTCGGGGGCACGGCCGCCGCAGGGAGCGTCGGCCGCGTGGACTGAAGTCGGCCCTTTTCCTGAGCACAGGGCGCACGCGAGGCCGCCCCGTCGATCATCTTTGACGAAAGTCCGCGAACCGGTCAAATCATGCTCCGCCGCCGGACGCCGCCGGACGCCGCCGGACGCCCCGGAGGCCGCGGAGGCCGCGGAGTGTGAAGCAGCCCTGTCGCCTCGCCGCGCGGCCGGGGGCGGCCGGTGCAACAATGGCACCGCGGTCGGTGGGGAAAGGCTGGCCGTGCCCCAACCCTGTGAGGAAATGCCCTGATGCATTCAAAGCTGCTTGCCGTCCGCGACCAGGTCTATGCCCGCAATCCCGGCGAGGTCGAGTTCCACCAGGCCGTCGACGAGGTCTTCGAGAGCCTCGGCCCCGTGATGGAACGCCATCCCGAGTATGTCGAGGCGGCTGTCCTCGAGCGGCTCTGCGAGCCCGAACGGCAGATCATCTTCCGCGTGCCCTGGACGGACGACGCCGGACGGGTCCAGATCAACCGCGGCTTCCGGGTCGAGTACAACTCCGCCCTCGGCCCCTACAAGGGCGGCCTCCGGTTCCACCCCTCGGTCTACCTCGGCATCGTCAAGTTCCTCGGCTTCGAGCAGATCTTCAAGAACGCCCTGACCGGCATGCCGATCGGCGGCGGCAAGGGAGGCGCCGACTTCGATCCGCGCGGCCGCTCCGACGCCGAGGTCATGCGCTTCTGCCAGTCCTTCATGACCGAGCTCTACCGCCACATCGGGGAGTACACCGACGTGCCCGCGGGGGACATCGGTGTGGGCGGCCGCGAGATCGGCTACCTCTTCGGCCAGTACAAGCGCATCACCAACCGCTACGAGTCCGGCGTCCTCACCGGCAAGGGCCTCGGCTGGGGCGGCTCGCTCGTGCGCCCCGAGGCCACCGGGTTCGGCACTGTGCTGTTCGCCAACGAGATGGCCAAGACCCGCGGCGGGGGATTCGACGGGCGCCGCGTCGTGGTCTCCGGCTCCGGCAACGTGGCGATCTACGCCATGGCGAAGGCGCAGCAGCTCGGTGCCGCCGTGGTGGCGTGTTCCGACTCGAACGGCTACGTCGTGGACGAGGCGGGGATCGACGTCGGGCTCGTCCGGCAGATCAAGGAGGTCGAGCGCGGCCGGCTCAAGGAGTACGCCGAGCGGCGCGGGCCCGGGGTCCGCTATGTCGACGGCGGGAGCGTGTGGGACGTCGACGCCGAGATCGCCCTGCCGTGCGCCACCCAGAACGAGCTCGACGAGTCCGCCGCCGCGCGCCTCGTCGCGGCCGGCGTGAAGGTGGTCGCCGAGGGCGCCAACATGCCCTGCACCCCGGAGGCGGTGGCCGTGTTCCAGAGGGCCGGCGTCCTCTTCGCCCCCGGCAAGGCGGCCAACGCCGGCGGCGTGGCCACGTCCGCGCTCGAGATGCAGCAGAACGCGAGCCGCGACTCGTGGTCCTTCGAGTACACGGAGCAGCGCCTCGCCGAGATCATGGTGGGCATCCACGACCGCTGCGCCGAGACGGCCGAGGAATACGGCGAGCCGGGCAACTACGTGCTGGGGGCCAACATCGCCGGGTTCGTCAAGGTCGCCGAGGCCATGCTCGCCCAGGGCCTCGTCTGACCCCTCGCAGGAAGCCGCCCGCACGCACCGGATCCTGTCCAGCATGCGGGCGGCCTTTTGCGCTCCGGACGGACGGGCGATACCGTGGGCCGCATGTTCAAGCGTTGGTATGCGTATTTTGCGTTGGCTCTGGAGGGCCAGGCGTAGAGTTTCGCGTACCGACTTCCAGAGCCAACAGGGCAGGGACCTCACGGTCCTTGCCCTTTGCCATACCAACGGCAGGCTCTGGACCCCGCGGGGCCTGCAGATGAAGGACAGGACCCCATGAACCCCCAGCCCGCCGTCCCGACCGCCAGCACGGCCACGACCAGCTCGGCCACCGGCAACCTCCGCGTCGCCGAGTTCACCGCGCTCCCGTCCCCCGGCGAGATCCTGGACGAGCTGCCCCTCTCCGACGGCGCCGCCCGGACCGTGGCCCGCGCCCGCGACGAGGTGCGCGCCATCATGGACGGGCTGGACGACCGCCTCCTCGTGATCGTGGGCCCCTGTTCCATCCACGATCCCGAGGCGGGCCTCGACTACGCGCGGCGACTGGCCGGCGTCGCCCGTGGCCATCGCGAGGACCTGCTCGTGGTGATGCGCACCTACTTCGAGAAGCCCCGCACCACGGTCGGGTGGAAGGGGCTCATCAACGATCCGCATCTGGACGGCAGCCACGACATCCCCGCCGGGCTGCGGGCCGCGCGGCGCTTCCTCCTGGACGTCCTCGCGCTCGGGCTGCCCACGGCCACCGAGTTCCTCGAGCCCATCAGCCCGCAGTACACGGCGGACGCGATCGTCTGGGGTGCCATCGGGGCCCGCACCACCGAGAGCCAGATCCACCGCCAGCTCGTCTCCGGCCTCTCGATGCCGGTCGGCTTCAAGAACGGCACCGACGGCGGGCTCGGGGTCGCCGTCGACGCGTGCGGGGCAGCGGCCGCTGCGCAGGCCTTCCTCGGGATCGACGACGCCGGCCGGGCCGCCCTCGTGGAGACCGCCGGCAACCCGGACACGCACCTCATCCTCCGCGGGGGATCCGCGGGGCCGAACTACGCCGCCGAGCACGTCGCCGCGGCCTCGGCGCGGATGGCCGGCAAGGGCCTCAACCCGCGGCTCATCGTGGACGCGAGCCACGCCAACAGCGGCAAGGACCACCACCGCCAGGCCGAGGTGGCCCTCGAGATCGGCGCGGAGCTCGCCGCGGGCGGGGAAGCGGCCGGGGCCGTGGCCGGCGTCATGCTCGAGAGCTTCCTGGTGGGCGGGGCCCAGCCGCTCGACGTGACCGAGTTCGCGGCTGGCCGCGCCCAGCTCGCCTACGGGCAGAGTGTCACGGACAAGTGCATGGAGTGGGAGGTCACCGAGCAGGTCCTCGGGCAGCTCGCCGGGGCCGTGCGCGCCCGCCGCGTTCCCAAGGGCCCCTTCAGCAACTAGAGTATTTTGTATGTCTGCGATGGATTTCTCCTCCTCGCGATTCCTCACAGTTGCAGAGGTCGCCGAGATGATGCGGGTGTCGAAGATGACGGTCTACCGTCTGGTGCACTCGGGGGAGATGCCTGCCGTGCGCTTCGGCCGCTCCTACCGGGTTCCCGAGGCCGCGGTCGAGCAGTACCTGAAGAACTCCGTCGTGGACGGCAGGACCGAGTCGGCCTGACGCGTACGGTATCCTGTTCAGGAACGTTTTACGTCACGTCACCAGCAGTTGGTTGAACGGCGCCCTTGTGCGCGACCCGGCCAGCAGCCCGGGGCACCAACTACCGGTAAGGAACTTTCTATGGGTTCGGTTATCAAGAAGCGCCGCAAGCGTATGGCCAAGAAGAAGCACCGCAAGCTGCTTCGCAAGACCCGTCACCAGCGCCGCAACAAGAAGTAGGCGCGCTGCCCCTGAAGGGGCGATGGTGGGTGAGGCCCGTTCCCTGCGTGGGAGCGGGCCTCACGTGCGTCCGGGCACCCTCCTTCCGCCGAGGTCACCCCGCGGCGGCGCGAGATCACCCCTTGGCGGCGCGAGATCACCCCGTGGGGGCGCGAGGTCACCTCGTGGGTCGGGCCCGCTGCCGGGAAGTGCCGCTCTCGACGGGGAGCGCCGAGAACGAGGACTTCTCGTGGAGGCCGGCACTCTTCCTGGGGGCTGCGCACGACGGCGACCGGAGCCTCCCGCTGTCGCCGCACGGGGGTGACGTGGCGCGCCTCTGGGGTGACGTCGGGGGTCCCCTGGGGTGACCTCGCGCGCCTCTGGGGTGACGTCGGGGTCCCACGGGGTGACCTCGCGCGCCTCTGGGGTGACGTGGGCGGGCGGGGAAGAGGGGCTGGCCGGGTGCGCCTAGCGGCGGAAGCGGGCGTAGCCTCGCCACAGCCCGTACAGCGCGCCGCCGACGGTGGCCGCCTTGAGCCCGAGCGTCGCGGCCCGGCGTCCGGCACGGAAGTCGTAGATCGGCCAGTTGTGCGCATTCGCGTGCGAGCGTAGGCGCGCATCGGGGTTGATCGCCACGGGATGGCCCACGAGGGTCAGCAGCGGGATGTCGTTGTGCGAATCCGAGTAGGCCCAGCAGCGGTCGAGGTCGAGGCCCTCCCGCTCGGCGAGCTCGGAGGCAGCAGTGGCCTTGGCCTTCCCGTGCAGGATCTCGCCCACGAGGCGGCCGGTGTAGGCGCCGTCCTCGATCTCGCCCACAGTCCCGAGCGCCCCGGTGAGGCCGAGCCTGTCGGCGATGACGGAGGCGACCTCGATCGGCGTCGCCGTCACGAGCCACACCCGCCGGCCCACCCGCAGGTGCTGCTCCGCGAGGGCCTTGGTGCCGGGCCAGATGCGCGACTCGATGAACTCGTCGTAGACCTCGTGCCCGATGGTCTCGACGTCGACCGCGAGGATCCCGGCGCCGAGGGCGAGCGCGGAGGCCTCGATGGAACGGACGTCCTCGAGCTTCTCCCCGCGGAACAGGAAGGCCACGTGCTTCCAGGCGAAGCCGGCGGCGTCCCGGAGGGTGAAGGCGCCGCGCTCGTACAGCTTGCGCGCCACGTGGAAGAGGCTGGCGCCCTTCATGAGGGTGTTGTCCACGTCGAAGAAGGCGGCCTCACCCGGGCGCCCCACGGGCGCTGGGCGCACTGGATCCAGCGCCTTGTTCTCTGCGGGCATGGTCCGAGTCTAGCGATTCACAGCCCGGCCACAGGCGCGCGCTACCGTGGAGGCATGCGCATCCCCGAGATCGTCCTCGTGACGAAGAGCCAGTGCCACCTCTGTGAGGCGGCGAGGGACGTGGTCGACCGTGTCGCCTCGGAGGCCGGCCTCGGTTGGGAGGAGCGCAGCATCGACGACGACGCCGCCCTGCAGGACCGGTTCGCCGAGGAGGTGCCCGTGGTGCTCGTCGACGGGGTCCAACGCGACTTCTGGCGGATCAACGAGGCGCGCCTGCGCCGCACTGTCGAGGCGGCCCGTCGGGGCTGAGCCCGGCGCCGGGGCGAGGGGCCGCGGTCCTTTTGGCGGCCGCCCCGCCGCGGTCCTAGAGTGAATGGGGCCGCCGCGACGGCGGCTTCCGAGCGCACGGCGCGCAAGAGCAAGGCCCGCGAAGGGAATGAGGTGGCAGTGGCAGGACGGTCCCAGTCGGGGAGCCGAGGCGCCGCGCCCGCGCCCGACGGGAAGCAGCTTCCGCCCGCGGTCGTCTCCCGCCTGACCGTCTACCTGCGCGCGCTCAACTCGTTCCTGGCGGACGGCGTCGACCGGGTCTCCTCCGACGCGCTCGCCGAGGCCTCCGGCGTCAGCTCCGCGACGCTGCGCAAGGACCTCTCCCAGCTCGGCTCCTACGGGACCCGTGGCGTGGGGTACGAGGTCGAGAACCTCCGCCAGCACCTCTCCGTGGCCCTCGGCCTGACCCGCGACTGGCGCGTCGCGATCGTGGGCGCCGGCAACCTCGGCCGCGCCCTGGCCCGGTACGGCGGCTTCGGCACGCGGGGCTTCGACGTCGTCGCGCTGCTCGACACCGACCCGCAGATCATCGGCAACGAGATCGGCTGGCTGCGCATCTCCGACGCAGCCAACCTCGAGGCGGTCTTCCAGCGCACCCGCGCGAACATGGCGGTCCTCGCCCTTCCGGCGTCGGTGGCCCAGGCGGTGTGCGATCGTGTCGTGGCCGTCGGCGTCCGCAGCATCCTCAGCTTCGCGCCCACGATCCTTCAGGTCCCGCCCGGGGTGACGCTGCGGAAGGTGGACATGGCCACCGAGCTCCAGATCCTCGCCTACCACGCCCAGCGCGGGGAGGCCGGCGGGGAGACGGGTGCCTCTTCGGACCCCGATACGACGTACGACGACGCCACTCACCCGGGCGGCCAGCCCGCCTGAGGTGGGACCCGCCTGAGGTGGGACCGCATGAGGCGGGGGGACGGCGTCGTGCGCCGAGGTCCTCCGGGCCCCGAAGCTCAGCGGAGGTAGCCGCCGCCGAGCTTCGCTGCCCGCCGGGCGGCGATGTACTGGCTCGAGGGGCGCAGCCACGTGAGCACGGCCGCGGCGATGTACAGCGCTCCGGAGAGGAACGACAGGACGTAGACGAAGGCCGGCATCGGGAACGTGCCTGCTGTGGGCAGCACCGCGGCGAGCGCGAGGTTGCTCACGTAGCCGATGACGGAGAGGCCGGCGAAGACTGTGAGCAGGATGCGCACCCAGTTCATCCCCGCCCGGATCCCCAGTGCGAGCAGAACGGTGACAGCCACGCCGATGAGCGCGGAGATCCACACCACCGGGGTCATGATGGCGGTGAACTGGCTGGCGAAGGCGGCCGCGTTGGCCGCGCTGGCCCGGCTCGACCGGGCGGTGGCCTGCAACAGGCTGGTGTGCATGTACGTGCCCATCCAGTCGAGGATCGCCGGGATCCCCGCCAGCGGCGCGATGGAGCTCGCGATGAGGAACCAGGCCGCGAGCGTGATGGTGAGCGGGCGTGCGATCCCGACGGCGGGCATCCCGGGAAAGGACCCGCTGGGCAGCTGGCTCGGCCACGGCCCCTGGTACGAGCCCTGGGGCGGGGGAGGACCGTAGGCGGGCGTGCCCCCGGGATCCGGCGCGGGCTGGTACGCCGGCGGCCCGGGCTGGTACGGGGGCGGCGAGGGCTGCTGGCTCATGGCGTCACTGTCCGTAGGGGTTGCCGAAGGTTGGTCCCTTCGGGGTGGTGTAGGGATTGGCGAACTGGTTCTGGGCGGTCAGGAATGCTGTCACCTCGGGCCGGAACAGGAGGACGATCGAGGCGATCGCGAGCCCGATCGTGATGAGGGAGAACACCCCGCCCGCGAGGAAGGCGCCGAGCGTGAGGCAGAGGAAGACGGTGCCGAGGATGCGGGCCCAGCGCCGGCCCCGCACGAGGAAGACCCCGCACAGCACGAGCACCACGGCGTTGACCACCACCCCGGCCATGGCGAGCCACACGAAGGTGCTGATGATCTGGCGGAACTGCTCGAAGGTGATGCCCGACGAGGCCCCGCCGGCGTCGTTGAAGAGGCTCCGGAGGGCGGACGTGGGGGTGTTCAGCGTGACGAGCGTGGCGAAGAAGCCGATGACGACCTCGGCGGCTGCCGTGATGAAGACCATCAGGGACGCGCGGCGGACCGCCTTGCGCTGCGCTTCGGGCCCGGGAGCGCCGTAGCCGGGCGCACCGTAGCCCGGGGCGCCATAGCCGGGCGCGCCGTACCCCTGGGTGCCGGGCTGCTGCCACGCCTGCCCGTAGGCGGGCGGCTGCTGCTGGCCATAGGCCGGGGGCTGCTGCTGGCCGGGTGCGCCGTACCCCTGGGCACCGTAGCCGGGCGCGCCGGGCGGCTGCCACGGCTGCCCGTAGGCAGGGGGCTGCTGGCCGTGGGGCGGAGGCTGCTGCTGAGCATCCCCGTATCCGGGGGCATACTGCCCATACCGGGGGGCGGGCCGCCCGGCCGGACCGCCGTGGCTCCCTGGCCCCGCAGGGGGCGTCTGACCTGCGTTCTGCTGATCTGGGTTCTGCTGGCCCGGCTCCTGCTGGGCCGACTCCTGCTGGCCCGACTCCTGCTGGGCAGGCGGCTGCTCGGGCCATCCGTGCTCGGGCCGCGCCTGTCCGGGGCGGGCTCCCTCGGGCCCGGGCTCCTGATCCCCGTGGTGCTGCTCGGCGCCGTTCGGCGGGACAGGGGGCGTGCTCATGCGGGTCCAATCGTTGAAGGTGGCCCGACGGGGGAGCGGCACGCGCCCCCGCCGCGTTGACCCCACTGTAGCGCCAGAGGGCACCGGCCCGGCACCCCTCCTGTCCTCAGTGTGGGCGTGCCGCGCGCGGCGGCCGCACTGCGTCGGCCGCCCCCTCCGGGACCGCCCTCAGCCGGCGGGTTCGTCCACCGTTGCCGCCGCGATGACGGCAAGGCTTTCCGCGATGCTCAACAGCGCCGTAGTGCGGGACTGCTCGAGGCATCCTGCGATCTCGGCGGAACTGGTGCCCTCCCTCTGGGACGCTTCGAAGAAGGCGAAGGCCAATTCGAGCGGCTCGTGTGCCATGGTCAGGTTCCCTTCATCTGCGTCGGTGAACCCCCCGGGCTCCTCACCCGGGGATACCCACCTCACCTACCCGCCGGCGCAAGTCTCAACCGTTCGCGCAGCGAGCGAGATGCGGGAGGCCCGCCCGGATCAGGGGGCGCCCCGCAGGCGACCGGCTAGGGGAAGATGCGCAGGGCGGTGTCCCAGTTGAAGTTCTCGTGCGCCGGGCTGACCTGGAGCCCGAAGACCAGGAGCATGAAGGCCTCCAGTTCACGAGATCGGCGCAGCGGCCCTGCGTCGATCGGACGCATCCCGGACTTGGCGACCAAGGCACTCACTTTCTCTTTGGCCGTCTCGGAGTCGCCCGCGACGAAGACATCCAGGTGCTGGCCTCCCACCGAGCCGGCTTCCAAGGGCGCGGCGAAGACCGTGTTGAAGGCCTTCACCACGTCGGCCCGGCCCCGCACCATCGCGGCGACCTCTTCCGCCGAAGATGTCCCGGCTGGCGTGAGCAGGCGGTCGAAGGTCGACACGTCCACGGGGTTCGCGATGTCCACCACCACTCGCCCGTCCACACCGTCGCCCAGCTCGCGCACCACGTTCGCCACTTCCCTGTACGGGACAGCGAGGATGACGATGCCGCCCTCGACGGGCGCGCCGACGATCCCGCCGCTCGCGCCCGCGCCGAGGGACTCGACGAGATCGCGGGTCTGGCTGCCATCGCGGCCCAGGATCTGGACCGCGCGGCCGCCCCGCAGCGCCATCTGCGCCAGCCCCCGTGCCATCCGCCCGCTGCCGATGATCGTGACCTCAGCGCTCACGTCTGCCTCCTCGATCGCTGGCCTGATGCCACCGAGGGTAGGTCCGCCCCGCCGCGCCAGATAGGGCCATAGGCCACTCCGACGCAGACCCGCTCGGACGCAGGCCACTCGCGCGCAGACCCCCTCGGACGCAGGCCTGCCGGCTGCGGCCGGGGCGGCCATGGGGCCCTTCGCCTCTGGCCCGCCTCTGAAGCCGGCCCGAGAGTGGGATCCGGGGGATCCCGGCGCCATAAGGAGCGGATCATGCCTCGGACAGCAGTGGTGACGGGGTCGGCGTCGGGCATCGGCGGGGCAACCCAGGAGCTGCTCGGGCAGCGGGGCGAGAACGTGATAGGCGTGGACATCCATGACGCCGACGTGGTCGCAGACCTCTCGGGAGCCGAAGGCCGCGCCGCGCTGGTCGAGGGCGTGCGCCGGCTCAGCGGCGGCCGGGTCGACGCCGTGTACGCCGTCGCCGGGTTGGCGGCCCGCACGCCGGCCACCGTCGCCGTCAACTTCTTCGGAGCCCTCGCCACGCTCGAGGGACTCCGCCCCCTGCTGGCCGGCTCGCCGTCGCCGCGGGCCGTGCTGGTCTCCTCGATGGCAGCGCTCCTGCCGAGCGACGCGGAACTGGTCTCGCTGCTCACGGCCGGCGACGAGCCGGCAGCACTGGCGCGGGCAGAAGTCCTCGCCAAGGCCCCTGAGACCACGGGCGGCCTGATCTACTCCTCGACCAAGCTCGCGCTCTCGCGCTGGGTCCGCCGGCAGGCGGCCTCCGCAGAGTGGGCCGGTGCCGGGATCCCGCTCAACGCCGTTGCCCCCGGAATCATCGCCACTCCCATGACGGCCGGCATGATCTCCACGGCCGAGCAGCGCCAGGCGCTGCTCGAGCGGATCCCGATGCCCCTGAACGGCATCGCCGAGCCGGTCGTCGTGGCCCGCGCGCTGGCGTGGCTCGGCGGCGAGGAGAACACCCATCTGTGCGGTCAGATCGTCTACGTCGACGGCGGCAGCGACGCCGTCCTCCGCGGCGACGCCGTCTGGTGAGCCACGAGCATCTGCCCGAGAACCGCGGGCAGATCCCGAGGGGCCCCGCCCCGGGAAGGAAGAAGGGAAAGGAAGAGCAATGAACAGATGGACGCGGTGGGAAGACTACGTCGCGGGCGTCTGCGGCCTCTACGCCGCGGTGGCGGTCCTATGGACCGCGCAGACGTCCATGTCGAGGACCCTCATGCTGGTCTTCGGCATCCTGCTGGTGGCTGCGGCCGTGCTGAACCTCTCGATGCCCGGCACCCCGTGGCTCGAGTACGCGCAGTGTGCGGTGGGCGTGCTGCTCTTCGCCTCGCCCTGGATGGGTGGCTACTCCGACCACATCGGTGCGGCCTGGACGTCCTGGATCGCCGGGATCATCGCCGCCGGCGTGACGGCGGCGGCAGTCCGGCCGGCCATGGAGGCCCACCACCGGGCGATGCCCTCGCACTGAGGGCACATCGGAGCCCGGGGCGGCCGCCCGCCCGCCTGCGGTCTGGACGCCGCAGGGCCGGGCACGGCGGCCGCAGCCGGGGGAATCCTTCCCCGGCGCGGGAGGATGGAGGAAGCGTGGGCGCTCGGGCCGACCTGCAGGGACGCGTGGCCGTGGTGACGGGATCGACCCGGGGCCTCGGACTCGCGATGGCCCGGATGCTGGGCCGCCATGGCGCCACCGTGGTGCTCTCGTCCAGATCGGACGCCCACGTCGGGGCCGCCGTCGAGCTCCTCCACAGGGAGGGCCTGGCCGTGTACGGCTGCCGGTGCGACACCGGCACCATGGCAGAGGTCGAGGCCCTGCGGGATGAGGCCCTCGCCCACGGCACGCTGGACATCTGGGTGAACAACGCCGGCACCGCGGGCGTCTACGGGCCTACGGCCTCCACCCCGCCGGAGGACTTCGAGCGCGTGGTCCGCACCAACATCCTCGGGACCTTCCACGGGGCCCGGACCGCCCTGCCGGTGTTCCTCGCCCAGGGGCACGGCGACCTCGTCAACCTCTACGGGCAGGGCGACCGCGGGCCGGTGGCGCTGCAGAACGCGTACGCGTCGAGCAAGCGCTGGGTCCGACAGTTCACCGAGACGCTGCAGCTGGAGACCAAGGGCACTGGGGTCCGGGTCCACGGGCTGAATCCAGGCCTCGTCATGACGGACCTGCTGGGCCGCGTCGCCTCCCAGCGGGGCTACGAGCGGCGCCTGGGGGCGCTGCCGGTCGTCGTCGGCCTGTGGGGACAGGCCGCCGACGACGCCGCGCGCCCCCTGCTCCGCCTCGTCACCACGGAGGCCGCGGAGTTCCGCGACCTCCGTGGGCCGACGCTGGTGGCCCGCGGACTGCGCAGCCTTGTGTCCGGGCGCGTCCGCAGGGGCCGCCGCATGCCGCTGGAGGTCACTGTCGTGGACAGCGGCCCCCGGGCCTGACTGCCCCGGGCGCATCCCGCCTGGCCAGCGGTTCCCGAGGCCAGAGGGTCAGGCCTGGGGGGCGACGAACGCGAGGTCGAGGGAGATCACGACCTTGTCCGAGACGAGGACGCCGCCGGCCTCGAGGACCGCGTTCCAGGTCAGGCCGAAGTCCTTGCGCGAGATGGTCGTCTCGCCGGAGAGGCCCGCGCGGGTGGCGCCGAACGGGTCGACGGCAACGCCGTTGAACTCCGTCTCGAGGGTGACGGGCCGGGTGACGCCCTTGATGGTGAGGTTGCCGGTGACGTCGAACTCGTCGCCCTTCGCCTCGATGGAGGTGGCCTCGAAGGTCATCTCCGGGAACTTCTCGACGTCGAAGAAGTCCGGGCCCTTCACGTGGGCATCGCGGTTGGCGTCGCCCGAGTCGAAAGAGGCGGTCTTCACGACTGCGGTGGCCGTGGTGTCCGCGGCGGTCGAGCCGACGGACACAGTGGCGCTGGCCTCGTTGAAGCGCCCGCGCACCTTGGAGATGCCGGCGTGGCGGACGGTGAAGCCGATCTCGCTGTGCGAGCCGTCGAGGGTCCAGGTTCCGGGGGTGAGGCCGTGGGGGAGAGTCACTGTGGTTCCTCCTGAGTGGGGTTTTGATTGAAGCGTCAACTAACCGCTGAATCAATGGAAACATGCATCTGCATGGACTGCAACCCCCTGTGGCGCACGTTACACAGGGAACTCTAGGGTGGGCGTGATAGTTCTACCCTTTGTAGAATCGCGGGCAGGGCCGTCACCTGCGATTTCACGGCCGCCCACCACGTTTGAGAAACTGGAGCCATGCCCTCTTCGACCGTCCATCTGCTGCGCCACGGCGAGGTCTACAACCCCGCCGGCGTGCTCTACGGCCGGCTGCCGGACTTCCACCTGTCCGAGCGCGGCCGCCAGATGGCCAACACGGTCGCCTCGCACTTCGCCCAGCGCGCGCTCGACGGCGCGCGGGTGGTCCTGCTCGCGGCCTCGCCGCTGACCCGGGCCCAGGAGACGGCCGAGCCGAGCGCCAAGGTCCTCAACCTCGTGGTCCGGACCGAGCCGCGCATCATCGAGGCGGAGAACCACTTCGAGGGGCTCAAGGTCACCCCGCGCGAACTCCTCAAGCCCAAGCACTGGCCCTACCTCGTGAATCCGCTCCGTCCCTCCTGGGGCGAGCCCTACGAAGCCCAGGCGGCCCGGGTCCTCGAGGCCGCGCGGGACGCCGCGCGCCGGGCCGCCGAGCTGGGCGGCGACGGGGCGGAGGCCATCCTGGTGGCGCACCAGCTGCCGATCTGGCTCGCCCGCCTCAAGGCGGAGGGCAGGCCCCTGCCGCACGACCCGCGCAAGCGCGAGTGCACGCTCGCCTCGCTCACGTCTCTCACGATCGACACCCTTACGGGCGCGGTCACGTCCGTCCGCTACACCGAGCCCGCCGCCCGCCTCCTGCCGGGCGCGGCCACGACCCCGGGGGCCTGAATGCCCCAGGAGCACCAGATGTCCCGTACCGAGCTGCCCCGCGGAGCCGCCCCCGCCGCACCCCTCCGTCCGACCCGCCGCCGGCTGCTCGCCGCGGCGGGCGCCGCGGCCGCCCTCGGGCTGGCCGCAGCGCTCTCGGGCTGCGCGGCGTCCGACCCGCTCGCCCAGCAGGCCCGCGCGGGAGACAACAAGAACTACGTGGCCGGCGACGGCTCGGTGACCGAGTACGCGAAGGACTCCCGAAAGCCCCCGGTGGCCTTCAGCGGCACGCTCTACGACGGCACGAAGGTCAACTCCAAGGACTTCGCGGGCCGCGTGACGGTGCTGAACTTCTGGTTCGCGGCGTGCGCCCCGTGCCGCCTCGAGGCCCCCGAGCTTGAGGCGCTGCACGCCGAATTCAAGCCGCAGGGCGTCGCGTTCTACGGCGTCAACCTCCGCGACGAGCAGGGCACTGCGCAGGCGTTCGAGCAGAGCTTCAAGCTGACCTACCCGAGCTTCGACGACAAGGACGGCCAGGTGCTCCTGGCGATGTCCGGCGCCGTCCCGCCGGGGGCCGTTCCCACCACGATCGTGCTCGACAAGCAGGGGCGCGTGGCTTCGCGCGTGCTCGGCCAGCTCGACAAGAGCACGCTCAAGGCCCTCATCACGTCCGCGGCGGCCGAGTAGTGGGCGGGATCTTCAGCGACACCGTCCTCAACGGCTCCCTCCTGCTCGCGCTGCCGGTCGCCCTGCTCGCGGGCTTCGTCTCGTTCCTCTCGCCGTGCGTGCTGCCGCTCGTGCCGGGCTACCTCGGGTACGTGACCGGGCTGACCGGCGTGGACCTGGCCAAGCAGCGCCGGGGCCGCATGGTCGCCGGCATCGGGCTGTTCGTCCTCGGCTTCACCGTGGTGTTCGTCGCGACCGGTGCGGTGTTCGGCCAGCTCGGCTCGTGGCTCGCGATCTCCTCCGGCTGGCTCACTCGGGTGCTCGGAATCGTCGTCGTGCTCATGGGGATCGTGTTCATGGGCGGCCTCGGCATCTTCCAGCGGGAGGCGCGCGTCCACGCCCGCCCCCCAGCCGGCCTCTGGGGCGCCCCGCTCCTCGGCATCACGTTCGGCCTCGGCTGGGTGCCCTGCATCGGCCCGACCCTCGCGGCCGTGCAGGTCCTCGCGTTCTCGGACGGCCCCACCGCGTACAAGGGCGCCCTGCTGACGTTCGTCTACTGCCTCGGGCTCGGGGTGCCGTTCCTGCTCATTGCCCTGGGGCTGCGCCGTGGCCTCGGGGCCATGGCGTTCTTCAAGAAGCACCGCCGCGCCCTGCAGGGGGCCGGCGGCGGCCTGCTGATCCTCGTCGGAGTCCTCATGGTCTCCGGGGTGTGGACCTACTGGATCAGCCAGCTGCAGATCTGGATCGGAACCGTGGAGCTGCCCGTCTGATGAGTGAGACGAAGTCAAAGCCTGAGACCCAGGACCAGAAGAGGCCCAAGCCCGGCAAGGGCCGCAAGGGCCGGCAGGCGGCGCGCGCCGACGTCGCGCTGCCCGCCCTGGGGGTGGTCGGCATGCTCCGCTGGGCCTGGACCCAGCTGACGAGCATGCGGACGGCGCTCTTCCTCCTCCTGCTCCTCGCCGTCGCGGCCGTTCCCGGCTCGCTGTTCCCCCAGCGGCCCACGAACCCGGCGGTCGTGACCCAGTACCTCAAGGACCACGCGGACTACGGCCCCCTCCTGGACAAGCTCCAGATGTTCGACGTCTACTCGTCCGTCTGGTTCTCCGCCGTCTACCTGCTGCTGTTCATCTCGCTGATCGGCTGCGTCGTCCCGCGGGCCATTGCCCACTGGAAGTCTTGGCGTTCGAAGCCTCCGCGCACCCCCGCCCGGCTGTCCCGCCTGCCGGTCTACGGCACGCTCGTGGTGCCGGCCGACCGGGGCCTCGCCGCCGCGGACGCCGCCGAGCAGGCCGCAGCGCTCCTGAAGAAGCGCGGCTACCGCGTCGACCTCCGCCCTGCCGCGCCCGAGACAGAGGCGACGGACGCGCACGACGGCGCCGCCCGCCGTCGTGCGTCAGCCTTCGCTTCCGTGGGGGCCGAGAAGGGCTACCTCAAGGAGCTCGGCAACCTCTGCTTCCACTCCGGCCTCGTCGGTGTACTCGTCTCGGTCGCGATCGGCGGCCTGTTCGGCTACAGCGGCCAGCGCACCCTGATCGAGGGCGAGACCTTCGTGAACACCCTCGTCGGCTACGACACGTTCAACCCCGGCACCGACTTCCAGTCGAGCTGGCTCGCGCCGTACTCGCTGCGCCTGGACAAGTTCGACGTCCGCTACGACCGCGAGTCGGTCAAGCAGTTCGGCCAGCCGCTCGACTTCACCGCGCACGTGACCACGAGGGACTCGCCCCAGGACCCCGAGCGCCAGCAGGACCTCAAGGTCAACGACCCGATCTCGATCGGGGCCACGGATGTCTACCTGGTCGGCAACGGCTACGCGCCTGTGGTGACGGTCCGCGGCGGAGACGGCAAGGTGGCCTTCCAGGGCCCGGTCCCGGCCATCCCGACCGACTCCGTCTACACCTCGACGGTCGTCATCAAGGTCCCCGACGCCAGGCCGACCCAGCTCGGCTTCGTGGGATTCTTCCTTCCCACGGCCGAGAAGGGCGCCAACAACGTCGCCTTCAGCGCCGACCCCGATCCGCTCAACGTCCAGCTCAACCTGAACTCCTACGTGGGCGACCTCGGGCTGGACAAGGGCAAGCCCCAGAATGTCTACGCGCTCGATGTCGCCAAGCTGACCCAGGTCAACGGGCGCGACAAGCCCGCCGGGGGCATCGTGCTGGGCGCCGGCCAGTCCTACAAGCTGCCCAACGGGCAGGGCTCGATCAGCTTCGACGGCCTCAAGCGCTACGTGGCCCTCGACATCCACCACAACCCGGGACAGGAATGGGCCCTCGGGTTCGCCCTGTTCTCCCTTGCCGGGCTCATCTGCTCCCTCTTCCTGACCCGGCGGCGTCTGTGGGTGCGCGTGGGCCAGCACGAGGACGGGCGCACGATGGTCGAGTACGGCCTCCTCACCCGCGGCGAGGACCACGGCGGGCTGGCCGCCGAGGGCCGGGCCGTGCGCGCAGCGCTCGCCAAGGCCTGGGACGTGCCGGGAGAGGACCCCTCCTCCGGGAGCCCGACGGCGCAGACTAGGAACGCGAAGAATACGTCGGCCAGCACCACCACATCGGCCAGTACCACCACATCGGCCAGCACCACAACATCGGCCAGTACTCAGAAGGACGCCTGATGCCGCAGATCAATTTCACTCTCGGTGCGTACAGCGAGCTGTTCATGCTGCTTGCCGCCGGAACGTACGTCGTCGCGTTCCTCGCCTTCGCGTGGGACATGGCCACGAGCGGCAAGGTGGGCCAGCGTGACGCCGCCCTTCTGGCCGGCCAGAAGGCGCAGGCCGCCGCGAAGTCCGAGGCGAAGCAGGCCGTTCTCGCCGGAGCGGGTGGCGGGGCCTCGGCGGGCGGCGGCGCCGGCGCTGCGCCGACGAAGGGCGCGGGTTCCGGCGCGGTGGAGGTGGCCGATGCCGACCTCAAGTACCGCTCGCGCCGCAAGGGCGCCCGCGTCGGCGTCGCGCTGAGCATCCTCGGCCTGGCCATCCACGCGGCGGGCGTGCTGAGCCGCGGGATCGCGGCCGGCCGAGTGCCGTGGGGCAACATGTACGAGTTCTGCACCACGGGTGCGTTCCTGGTCGTCGCGGTGTTCCTCGTGGTGCTCATCCGCCGCGACCTGCGCTTCCTCGGCACGTTCGTGCTCGGCCTCGCGGTGGTCATGATGGTCGCCGCGGCGGTTGCGTTCTACATCCCGGTGGGCCACCTCGTCCCCGCGCTGCAGAGCTACTGGCTCGTCATCCACGTCTCGATCGCAGTGCTCTCCTCGGCGCTGTTCACGCTGACGTTCTCGATGGCCGTCCTCCAGCTCCTGCAGAGCAGACGCGAGGCCAAGATCGCCGCCGGCGGCCTCGACACCGGGTCCTTCATGCGCCTCGTGCCGAGCTCGCTGACTCTCGAGGCCCTGTCCTACCGCATCAACACCATCGCCTTCGTGGGCTGGACGCTGACCGTGATGTTCGGCTCGATCTGGGCCGAGAAGGCATGGGGCAGGTTCTGGGGCTGGGACACCAAGGAGGTCTGGAGCTTCGTCATCTGGGTCGTCTACGCGGCCTACCTCCACGCCCGGGCGACCCGCGGCTGGACCGGCGCCCGTGCGGCCTGGCTCTCGATCGTCGGCTACCTGTGCGTGATCTTCAACTTCACCGTCGTGAACATCTACTTCTCCGGCCTGCACTCCTACGGCGGCGTCAGCGCCGGCTGACGGCCGGGGGAGCGGACGCGGCGCTCAGAGCTCGCTCAGAGTCCGCTCAGAGTCCGCGGAGGAAGTCAGGGTCGTCGTCCGGTGCCATCGGGCGGCGGCCCTTTCCGTCCCTGCCGCGCGGCGGGGTGGTGCCGCGCGGGCGTCCGAACACGAACCAGAGGACGGTGCCCACGGCGGGGAGGACCGAGATGAGGAACCAGAGCGTCTTCGAGAAGCCGCCCCGGACAGCGCGGCGGTCGCTCAGCGCGCAGTCGACCATGCCGTACAGCCATGCGACCAGAACGATGAGCCAGGGCAGGACGCGGATCATAGGACCATTTTAGTAAACTCGTCCAGTGGCCTCCCTCAAGTACTTCCTGCTCCGCGCCGTCCTGTTCGTTGTGCCGTTCGCGGTGTTCATGGTGCTGCGCATCGGAGTCGTCCTCTCGGCCATCTACGCCGTGCTCATCGCCTTCGCGATCAACTTCCTCTTCCTGACCCGCCAGCGCAATGCCGCCGCCAGCGAGGTCCGCGACGTCTTCGGCGGCCGCAAGCAGGTGCGCTCCAAGCGCGAGCTCGCAGACGCCGAGGTGGAGGACGCGCTCGACGACGCACAGCGCGCCGAGGAGGACGCCCAGTACGAGGACGCCCAGTTCGAGGACGCCGAGGATGGGGCAGCCGGAGCCGGCGCCGTCGGGCCCGGCCGCGCCGACGAGGATGTCTCCGGCGCGAAGGCTGCCGACGACCCTGAGCGCGAAGACCGCACGCCGCGGGACCGGAAGGCGCAGGCGCCTCGCGAGGAGGGCACGACCTCGTAGCCAGGAATTCCTGCTCCTGCGCTAGAACGGTGGCGGTGGGTCGCCTTCGGGGTAGGTGACGTGGCGCCTGCCGGTTGGAGAGGTCCATTCGATCGTTCCGGGCGGGGCCGTGGGGCGCGGCCCGGGCGGTGGTTCCGCAGTGGAGCGGTGCGCCTCGTCTGGGCCGGCCGCCGGGCGCCCGATCTGCCGCGCCTTCCAGTAGCCCTCGCTCTTGAGCCGATGGTGCTCCCGGCAGAGGAGGGCGAGGTTCTCTGGGTTTGTCTCGCCGCCGCTCGCCCATGCCGTAGTGTGGTCGGCTTCGGTCGCTGTGGCCGGGCGGTCGCATCCGGGGAAGCGGCACACCCTGTCCCGGGCGCCGAGCTGCCGGCGCATCGCGGCGCTCGGCCGGTAGCGTGTGCGCCCCAGCGCCAGCGGTGCGCCCGTTCGCTCGTCCACCCAGAGCCGGGTCCAGCTGGGGGCCCGCGCGGCCAAGAGCCGGGCCGCCTCCGGATCGAGGGGACCGTAGCCGAGGATCTCACCCGCTCCCTCGCCCGAGCCGTCGAGGGTGCTCGCCGGGATGGTGGCGATGATCTCGGCCCGCGGGCCCGCCGAGGAGCCTTCAGGCTGGCCTGAACCGGCGAGGAGGTCCGTGAAGACGTCTGCCCGCAGCTGGGGGAGGGTGCGGGCCTCGGAGGGGCCCTGAAGGGAATGGGCAATGCTCTCGAGGCGCGTGTCGATGGCCGCGGCGTCCTCGAGGGGCAGGTAGGCGGTGAGCCAGCACATCGCGTCCCCGGCGGCCTCGATGTCCACGCGGCGGTGCTCACGGGCCTTCGCCTTGCGGAGCGCGAGGGGCTCGGCGGCATGTTTCTCGGCCATGCGCCTGAGCCGGCGTCCCAGCGTCGCGGGGCTTGGGATCCGGTCGGAGTCCGGGCCGCCCTCAGGACCGACCGGTGCGGCGACGGAGACTGCCTCGGCAACAAAGGCCCCGAGCCGTTCGTGGGGCACCGGTGCCGCGGCGTCCAAGATCGTCCGCGCCCGGCGATGGGGGAGGAGCCCTGCATACATGGCATCGAGGAGCGGACGCCAGGCGGGCCGGGACAGCTCGAGCGCCTCGGCGACCATGGCCTTTGCGGTGCGGGGGGACAGCTTCAGGGCGGCCGAGACCTCGGAGGCCGCGATGGAGGGCGCGCCGAGACGCCGGAACGGATCGTCCGAGGAGCCGCCTACCGCTCGCGCGAGCGAGGCCAGCGCGACGATGCGTTCGGCTGCGCGCGAGGCCTCGTCGCGGTCGAGGCGCTCCAGCCGGGCGATCAGGAGATGGGCGGCCTCGGCCCCAATGTCGGCCATGATCGCCGCGGCGGAAGGGAGGCCCTCGTCGGGGACGGTGCGCTGGTCCCCGTGCGCGCGGGCGGCGGTCGCCGTTGCCGGGTCCGCTGCTGCGCCCGACGCGAGGTCGTCAGCGATGAGCGCCAGCAGCTCGGGATCGGGACGCGGCGGTCGACATTCCTCGCCGCCTCCCGACGCCCTGCAGCATGCCCGGCCTAGAACGAGGCCCTGAGCACCACCGCGACCGTGAACAGCACTGCGTAGCCGAGGTTGATGAACCCGGTCTGCTGGAGGACCGGGATGAGGCGGGGCCCCTTCTTCCCGCCGAGCATGAGCCACGACGGGGTGAGGCACGCGGGAACCAGCAGCAGCATGATGAGCATCCAGGGGTTCCACGGCGCCAGCAGGAGGGGGCCGAGGACCGCGATCCCGAGCATCCACACGTAGGCGCGGCGGGCCCGGTAGTCGCCAAGACGCACCGCGAGGGTCCGCTTGCCCGCCGTCTCGTCGGTCGGGATGTCGCGGACGTTGTTGGCCATGAGGAGCCCGTCCGCGATGAGGCCCGTGCCGATCGCCCCGATCCAGGACGCTGCGCTGAGGGTCCCCGCCTGGGTGTATGTGGTGCCGAGCGTGGCCACGAGGCCGAAGAAGACGAAGACGAACACGTCGCCGAGCCCGAGATAGCCGTAGGGGTTCTTGCCGCCCGTGTAGCCCCAGGCCGCCGCGACGCATCCGGCGCCGACGAGCAGCAGCCACCACGTCTGGGAGATCACCACGAGGACGAGCCCGAACACCATCGCGGCGCCGAACGCGATGAAGGCGGCGCGCTTGACCTGGGCGGGCGCGGCGGCCTTGGAGCCCGTGAGCCGGAAGGGTCCCACGCGGTCATCGTCGGTGCCACGGATCCCGTCGGAGTAGTCGTTCGCGTAGTTCACGCCGATCTGGAGCAGGACTGCAACGAGCGCGGCCAGCACCGCGTTGACCGGCTTGAACGCCCCCAGGCCGTACGCGGCGGCGGTGCCGATCACCACGGGCGCGACGGCCATCGGCAGGGTGCGCGGCCGGGAGCCGGAGATCCATTGGGCGGGTGTTGCCACGGGCTGATTCCTCTGAAGCTGGTGGGTGGGTGAAGGCTGAGGCGGCGGCCGCGCTAGGACCTGCGGTGCCTGGCGGCCAGGAGCTGCGTGAGGGCCCGGCGGTCCGGCTTGCCGTTCGGCAGGAGCGGGAGCGACTCGAGGGCCAGCCAGGACTTGGGCGCGAGCCGGCCTAGCCGCTCGGCGGCCGCCGCCCTGACGTCCTCCGGCACCGTATCCCCTCGCCCCCCGGCCGGTGCTTCCGGAGCCGCGAGGACCACGGCGGCGACGAGCGCCTGCCCCCACTCCGGGTCGTCGACGCCGGCCACGAACGCCTCACGCACCCCCGGCAGGGCCTCGACAGCTGCCGCCACCCGGGCGGCGGAGGCCTTGACGCCGCCGGTGATGACGACGTCGTCCGCCCGCCCCAGGATGCGAAGACGGCCGTCCGGCTCGAACTCGCCCACGTCGGAGCTGAGGTACCACCGGCGGCCGTCCCCGTCGGTGCGGAAGTGCTCGGCGGTGCGCTCCGGGTCGCCGACGTACCCGGCGGCCACGACGTCTCCGCCGAGCCACACCCGGCCGTCCACGAGCTCGACCTCGACGCCGTCCAGCGGCACGCCGTCGTACACGCAGCCGCCGCAGGTCTCGGCGGAGCCGTAGGTCGTGATGACGCGCACTCCGGCCTCGTGGGCTCGGTCGAGGAGGTCCTGGGGCATCGCGGCGCCGCCCAGCAGCACGGCATTGAAGCGGGCGAGCGCCGCAAGCACGCGGGGGGAGCCGTCGTCGAGCAGGCGGCGCAGCTGGGTGGGCACGAGGGACGTGAAGCGGACCGGGTCGGTGAGGGCCTCCGCTGCCTCGGCGAAGGCCTCGGGCGTGAAGCCGCCCGAGAGGTCCATGGCCCAGGGCCGGGTTCCTGCGAACAGGGAGCGGACCAGGACCTGCACCCCTGCGACGTAGTCGAGGGGCAGCGCGAGCAGCCACTGCCCCTCGCCCCTGAGCCTCATCGCCGTGGCCGCCGAGGACGCCGCGAGGGCGTCGACGGTGAGGGCGGTCGCCTTGGGTGCCCCGGTCGAGCCCGAGGTGCGGACCACGACCGCTGTGCCCTCGGGCAGCGCGCGCCCGTCCGCGGACCCGTTCCCGCCGGGCCCGAACTCGACGGCCGGACCCTCGCCCGCCAGTGCGGCGGCGAGGGCTGAGAGCACGGGGTCCAGGTTCACGATGTGGGTGCGCCTCTCGTTGGGGAGTCAGGTCCGTCGGGGTGGGGAATCAGAAGTAGTACGGGAACGCTGACCAGTCCGGGTCGCGCTTCTGCAGGAAGGCGTCGCGGCCCTCCACGGCCTCGTCCGTCATGTACGCCAGCCGGGTGGCCTCGCCCGCGAACACCTGCTGGCCGGCGAGGCCGTCGTCGGCGAGGTTGAACGCGAACTTGAGCATGCGGACGGCCTGCGGGGACTGGCGGGCGATGTCCTCGGCGTACTCGAGCGCGACCTCCTCGAGCCGCGCGTGCTCCACGGCCTCGTTGACCGCGCCCATCGTCACCATGTCCTCCGCCGAGTACTCGCGGGCCAGGAAGAAGATCTCCCGCGCCCGCTTCTGCCCGATCTGGCGCGCCAGCAGCGCCGAGCCATAACCGGCGTCGAACGAGCCGACCGTCGCGTCGGTCTGCTTGAACTTCCCGTGCTCGCGGGAGGCGATGGTCAGGTCGGAGACCACGTGGAGGGAGTGGCCGCCGCCGGCCGCCCAGCCGTTGACCACGGCGATGACCACCTTCGGCATGGTGCGCATGAGCCGCTGCACCTCGAGGATGTGGAGGCGGCCCGCGCGGGCGGGGTCGATCGTCTCGGCCGTCTCGCCGGATGCGTACTGGTAGCCCGCGCGCCCGCGGATGCGCTGGTCGCCGCCGGAGCAGAACGCATGGCCGCCGTCCTTGGGGGAGGGGCCGTTGCCGGTGAGGAGCACGGTGGCAACGTCCGGCGTCATCCGCGCGTGGTCCATCGCGCGGTAGAGCTCGTCGACCGTGCCGGGGCGGAACGCGTTGCGGACCTCGGGCCGGTTGAAGGCGATCCGCACCGTGGGCAGGTCGCGGACGACGGCGCCGCTCGAGTCCCGCTCGACCTGCCGGTGGTAGGTCAGATCCTCGAAATCGAAGCCTCCGACCACCCGCCAGCGCGTGGGGTCGAAGATGTCGGAGACCTTCTCAGGCAGGGCCGGCTGCTCATTCGCGGAAGTGGTGGTCACGTGGAAAGAGTCTAGTCGTCGGCGCGCGCAGGGGGAGCCGGGCGTGACGGTGCCGGGCTGCGCCCCTTGAGCCTGCGTGCGGCGTGCGCCCTAAGCCGTGGGTGTCCTCTCTCCTGAGCCTACCGAGGCCCGTTCGACGAGGTGGGCCTTGAGCGGCAACTGCTCGGCAGGGACCCTGTGGCCGAGCCTGCGCAGCAGGGCCCGTGCGGCCTCGCGCCCCATGTCGTAGACCGGCTGCGACACGACGGTCAGAGGCGGATCGACCAACTCGGTCCAGGGGAAATCGTCGTAGGCAACGACCGAGACATCCTCGGGGATCCGAAGCCCCCGGCGCTTGATCTGGCCGAGCACTCCGAGCGCAATGCGGCTGTCCGAGCAGACGATGGCAGTTGCGGGGTCACGGCGGTCGAGCAGGTCAGCGCACGCAGCGGCCAGCGCGTCGTCGGACGCCGCGTTGAGCTTCACGAGGCTCCGGTCCCACTCCGCTCCGGCCTCGCCGAAGGCCCGCTCGATCCCGCCCACCCGGTCTGCGACCGGGGAGAGGCCAAGGTCCATGCCCAGCTCGTAGGGTCCCTCCGCGCGGAGGCTCGAGACGTAGCCGACGCGCCGATGCCCGGCATCCAGGAGGAGCCGACCCACGTGGAGGGCGGCTTCCGCGAAGTCGACTCGGACGGTGTCGAGGCTCCACCCACGGACGCCGCGGTCGAAGAGGACGACAGCCCGGTTGTGGTCGTGGGCGGACTCGAGGTGAGCCGTCTCGGTGCTCGAGCACGGCGCGATGATGAGGCCGGCCACTCGCTGCTGCAGCAGTTCCTGGACCGCGCCCACCTCGGCACCGAGGTCCTCGTCGGTGTTGACGAGGACCACGGTGTACCCAGCGTCGCGAACCTCATCGGAAATGCCGCGGAGCGCCAGCCCGAAGTGGGCGTTCTCGATGTCCCCGACCACCACACCGACCGAGGTGGAGCGGCCGGTCGTCATGCTCCTGGCGAGCTGGTTCGGCCTGTAGCCGAGTTCCTCGGCCGCCGCGAGGACGAGGGAGAGCACCTGCTCGCTGACGGAGCCGTAGCCGCCGAGCGCCCGCGCGGCCTGGGCCTTCGACACTCCTGCGGCCTTCGCCACGTCTGCCACCGTCGCCTCGCGGCCTCCGGACTCGCGCTTCGTCATATGCCCCCCTCGTCCAAAAAAGAGATTGACGCCACACCGTGGCGTAAGTACAGTCACATCATCCCCGAAGTTGAGACCGGTCTCAACCCCAGCGATTGAGACCGGTCTCACTGACAGAACGGAAGTCATCCCATGCGGAGCATCAAGGCAGCGGCACTCGCGGCAGCAGCCGCCCTCGCCCTCTCCCTGTCAGCCTGCGGCGGCTCGAGCAGCGCCTCGTCGACGGCGGCAGACAATCCCTACGGACTCATCACGCCCGGGCAGTTCCGGGTCGCCAGCGTCGGCGACTCGAAGCCCTACACCTTCACCGATTCGGCAGGAAAGTTCACCGGCTTCGACGTCGAGCTCTTCACCGATGTGGCCCACCGGGCCGGGATCGACAACGTCGTCTTCACGGGCCAGGACTTCTCGGCGATCCTTCCCGCAGTCGCCAACGGGCAGTTCGATGTGGGCGTCGCGGCCATCGGCATCACCGACAAGCGCAAGCAGACGGTCGACTTCTCGGACGGCTACCTCGCCGGCTACCTGACGGTGCTCACGACGAAGGCGTCGGGAGTCACGGGGGCCGACGGCGTCAAGGGCAAGCGCCTCGGCGTCGTGCAGGGCACCCTGCAGGAGACCTACGCCGTGAAGAACTTCCCTGATGCGAACCTGGTCCGCTTCCCGGACAACAACGCTGCCGTCTCCGCCCTCAACTCGGGCACGATCGACGCCCACTTCCTCGACTACGAGGCCGCCAAGGACTACGTCTCGAAGTTCGGCCTCGTCGACGCCGCGGACATCCCGTCCTTCGACGCCCCGGCCGGCTTCGCCGTCGCCAAGAACAAGCCGGCCCTCAAGGACGCTCTGAACAAGGCGCTCAAGGCCGCCATGGCCGACGGCACATGGAAGCGCCTCTACCAGAAGTGGTTCCCGGGCTCGCCCATGCCGAAGCAGTACCTGCCCGCGTCAGACCAGTAGCCGAGCTGAAAGCACCGTCATGGATCTGTTCGACAACCTCGCCAAGACGTTCTTCGACGTCCAGGCCATGGCCGATGTCCTGCCACAGCTGCTGCAGGTCGGCCTCGTCAACACCCTCGTCATCTCGATCGCGGCCACCGTCATCGGCTGCTTCGTCGGGATGTTCGTGGCCCTCCTCGGCATCTCGCCCTCACCGTGGCTGCGGTGGCCGGCCCGTGTCTACACCGACCTGTTCCGCGGGCTCCCCGCCATCCTGACTATCCTGCTCATCGGCCAGGGCTTCGCCCGTCTGAGCCAGCAGGTCTTCGGACCCAGCCCCTACCCCCTCGGCATCATCGCCCTGAGCCTGATTTCGAGCGCCTACATCGGGGAGATCTTCCGCGCCGGCATCCAGGCCGTCGACAAGGGCCAGCTCGAGGCCTGCCGGGCCCTCGGGATGGGCTACGGGGCGGCCATGCGACTCGTCGTTGTGCCCCAGGGCATCCGACGCGTCCTCCCCGCGCTCGTGAACCAGTTCATCTCGATCGTCAAGGACTCCAGCCTCGTCTACTTCCTCGGGCTTCTCGTCTCCGAGCGCGAGCTCTTCCGCGTCGGCCAGGACGCCGCGGTCCTGAGCGGAAACCTGTCCCCGCTCGTCCTCGCCGGCCTCTTCTACCTCATCGTCACCGTCCCGCTCACCCACCTCGTGAACTTCATCGACCAGCGCTTCCGCACCGGGCGGCGCAAAGCCGCCCCGCCCGTCTCCGGGCTCCGAGAGGTCGCCGAGCTCGAGACCGTCGGCGCGCCAGCACAGGACGCACGACCATGACCAGCCCCGCGGCCATCCGCCCACGGACCAGGGACATCACCATGAACACTGAATCATCGCCATCGCCCACCGAGACCGCCGCCGTCCCGCCCCCCGCCTATCGGGGCGCCGGGCTCGACCTCCGGGACCTGACACTCGCCTATGGCGACATCGACGTGGTCCGGAGCATCAGCCTCCGCGTCGAACCGGGGACGACGACCTGCGTGATCGGGCCCTCGGGCTCGGGGAAGTCCACGCTCCTGCGCGGCATCAACCGCCTGCACGAGCCGAAGTCGGGGGACGTGCTCCTCGACGGGAACTCCACCCTCGGCCAGCACCCGGACCAGCTGCGCCGGAAGATCGGCATGGTCTTCCAGCATTTCAACCTCTTCCCGGACCACACCGCGCTCGAGAACGTGGCGCTCTCGCCGTGGAAGGTCAAGCGGCTTCCGAAGCGGGAGGCGGTCGATCTCGCCCGGGCGCGCTTGGACGAAGTGGGGCTGCGGGACCGTGCCGACCACAAGCCCAGAGACCTTTCGGGCGGCCAGCAGCAGCGTGTCGCCATCGCCCGGGCGCTCGCCATGGAACCCCAGGTGATGCTCTTCGACGAGGCGACTTCCGCGCTCGACCCCGAACTCGTCAACGGCGTGCTCAACCTCATGGCAAGCCTCAGCAGGCGCGGCATGACGATGGTCGTCGTCACCCACGAGATGGGGTTCGCCCGCAGGGCCGCGAACCAGGTGGTCTTCATGGACGAGGGACAGGTCGTCGAGACCGGCTCCCCGGAGGACATCTTCGACCGCCCGCGTTCAGCCCGCCTGCAGCGCTTCCTCTCGGAGGTGCTGTGATCGGCCAGCTCGCCCCGGCGAATCGGATCAGAACGGCAATCGTCGGCTTCGGCGTCTCCGGAGGCGTGTTCCACGGACCCCTCCTCGCGGCCAACCCGCTGTTCAGCGTGGAGGCAATCGTGACCGGAAACCCGGCGAGGACAGCGTCGGCCCGCGAGCGTTTCCCCCGGGCCCTGGTCGTGTCCGACTACGCCGGCCTCCTCGGGAGGATTGACGACGGCAGCCTCGAGCTCGACCTCGTAGTCCTCGGCACGCCGCCCGCGCTCCATCGGGACCAAGCGATCGCCGCCGCGGGCCGCGGCCTCCATGTCGTGGTCGACAAGCCGTTCGCGCCGTCGGTCGAGGACGCCCAAGCGATGGTGGACGCCGCAGCCGCCGCCGGCGTGGTCCTGACGGTGTTCCAGAACCGGCGCTGGGACGGGGACTTCCTGACTGTCGCCGACCTCATCGGCTCAGGCCGTCTCGGGGAGGTCCATACCTTCGAGTCCCGCTTCGAGTGGTGGCGTCCCGAAGGCTTCGGCAACTGGCGCGACACTGCCGGGGTGGAGGACGGCGGAGGGCTGCTCGCAGACCTCGGCAGCCACCTCATCGACCAGGCGGTCCGGCTCTTCGGTCCCGTCGACGCGGCGCGGGCGTACCTCAGGCGGCACTCCGACGGCGCCGGCGGCGACGAGGACAGCTTCGTGGAACTGAGGCACGCCTCCGGCGTTGTGGCCCGCCTCTGGATGAATGGCCTCGCGCCGGCCACGGGCCCGCGGTTCCACATCCTCGGCTCCCGGGCGGGGTTCACCTCGTGGGGTCTGGACGGGCAGGAAGCCGCGCTCGCGGCGGGAGCCGACCCAGCCAGGCCAGGCTACGGAGCTGTCCCGTCACGGGAGCCCGCCCGGCTCTCGGACGGCGCCACGACTGTCGACGTCGGCCTCGCCCCCGGCGACTACCCCGCCTTCTACCGCCTGCTCGCCGACGCCCTGCACCGCGGCGCACCCCTCCCGGTCGAACCGACCGAAGCCCTCGAGACCCTGCGGATCATCCGGGAGCTCCACGCGGGCGCCCCCATCCGCTCGCTCGCCCACATCTGAGACACGAGACCAGAGGAAGAACACATGCCTGAGAACCAGAACCCCCGCCACGTCGCGGTCATCGGCGGCGGCGTCATCGGGGTCTCCACCGCCGTCCACCTGCTCCGTTCCGGCGCAGAAGTCACCCTCATCACCGAGGGAGGACTCGCCTCCGGCGCCTCGGGCCGCTCGCTCTCCTGGCTCAACTCGGCCGGGACCAGGAGCGACGAGTACCACGCGCTGCGCATGGCGGGCATCGACCGCTACCGCACCCTCTTCGCGCAGGACCCCCCTCGCGAGTGGCTCCAGTTCGGCGGCGGAGTCTACTGGGACAGCGACGGCGACGGGGCTTCAGCCACGGCACGCCACGAGCACGAGCGCTCCCACGCCTACGACTCGCACCTCGTCAGCCCCGACACCATCGGCGGGATCACCCCCGGGCTCAATGCCGAGGCCCTTGCCGAGACCTCCGTGTACAACCCGGGCGAGGGCTGGGTGAGCCTCCCGCACCTCATCGATCACCTCATGGCCGAGTTCGCGCGCCGCGGCGGCGTGCTCCGGGCCCACGCCGGCCGCGCCGAGGTCATCGTCGAGGAGGGCCGCGCCGCCGGTGTGACGGCCCCGGCCCTCGGCACCGTCCGGGCGGACGCCGTGATTGTGGCCTGCGGTGCGCAGACGCCGGACGTCGTGGCGCCGCTCGGAGTGCGGATCGACAATGGCTCGCCGGTGTCGATGCTGGTCGTGACCGAGCCGTTCGACAATGATGTCCGGGCCGTCCTCAATACGCCCCGGGCCGCGATCCGACCCAACCCGGGCGGCACCATCGCGATCGACCACGACTGGTACGAGGAGCACATCGTGCGCGACGCAGCCGGGGATTACTCCATTCCCGAGCCCGTGGTCGACGAGCTGCTCGAGGAGGCCTCGCGGCTCCTGGCGGGAACTCCGAAGCTGAAGGCGGGCTCGTGGAAGCTGGGGCTCAAGCCGATTCCGGGCGACGGCGAGCCCGTGTTCGGGGAACTCCGGAAGGTCCCGGGGTGCTACACGGCCTTCACCCACTCTGGCGCCACGCTGGCCCTCATTGCCGGTGAACTGGTTGCCGATGAGGTCATTACCGGCCGCCCGCATCCGATGCTGGCGACGTTCAGGCCGGAGCGGTTCGAAGCCTGACGCGGCCCGCACGCCTCTCCGCCCTGTCGATGAGGGCGGAGAGGCTTGCACTCTCGCGCCGGCGTGGCATAGGAAGAACCCATGGCGGCTCAGGCAGGCAAGCTCGTGGTGGTCGGCGCCGGCGCTGTAGGTAGCTCGGTGGCCTACGCCGCCCTCATCCGCGGCTCGGCGCGCGAGGTGGTCCTCTACGACATCGACCAGGCCAAGGTCGAGGCCGAGGTCCTCGACCTCGCGCACGGAACCCAGTTCACCGGGGCCTCGAGCATCACGGGCGGGACGGACCTGGCGCTCGCGGCGGACGCCGACATCGTGGTGATCACCGCCGGAGCGAAGCAGCGGCCCGGCCAGACCCGGCTCGAGCTCGCCGGGACCAACGCCCGCATCCTCGAGGCCCTCATGCCGCGGCTGGTCGAGCGGGCCCCGGATGCGGTCTACGTGCTCGTCACCAACCCGTGCGACGTGCTGACGGTCATCGCCCAGCGGATTTCCGGCCTCCCGGCGGCCCGCGTGTTCGCCTCGGGCACCGTCCTCGACACCTCCCGCCTACGCTGGCTTCTCGGCGAGCGCGTCGGGGTGTCCCGCTCCTCCGTCCACGCCTACATCGTGGGCGAGCACGGCGACACCGAGTTCCCGCTCTGGACCTGCGCCACGATCGGCGGCGTCCCGCTGCGGGACTGGACGGCCGACGACGGCTCCCGGGCGTTCACGCCGGAGTCCCTCGAGGCGCTCGCGCACAACGTCCGCACGGCTGCCTACCGCGTGATCGAGGGCAAGGGCGCCACCAACTACGCGATCGGGCTCTCCGCCGCCCGCATCGTCGAAGCAGTCCTGGGCCGAGAGGACGCCGTGCTGCCGGTCTCCTCGGTGCTGTCCGGTCAGCACGGCATCCACAGCGTCGCCCTCAGCCTGCCCTCCGTGGTCGGCGTCGGTGGGGTTCGGCGCGTCCTCGAGGTTCCGATGGACGACGGCGAGCTGGCGCGGCTCGGGCGCTCGGCCGAGGCCCTGCGCGCCTCGGCCCAGTCGCTCGGGTACTAGCCGCCCGGGTATTGGCCGCCCGGGCTCCGGGGCGCCCGGGCCGCTCACGTGATGCAGAACTCGTTCCCCTCCGGATCGGCCATCGTGTACCACCCGTGCGGGCCCTCATGGGCCTCCCACAGGAACGTCGCCCCGCGGGCCTCGAGCCGTGCCCGGACCTCGTCCTTGTCATCGCCCCGGAGGCGGACGTCCCAGTGCACCCGGTTCTTGACGGTCTTGCCCTCGGGCACCGCTTGGAAGAGGAACCGCTGCCGGCCCCTGTCCCCGACCTGGTCGGGCGGGCAGATGGCCTGCGCGGAGGCCCAGACGAGGACACCGCGGTGCGTCGTCGTCTCCTCCTCGCGCGCGTAGCCCTCGGCGACCATGCGCCGGATGAAGTCCTCGTCGCTCGGTTCGACGGTCCAGCCGAGGGTTTCGGCCCACCAGTCGGCCTGGGCATGCGGGTCTCGGCTGTCGATGACCACTTGGAAGGAATACGCCATGGCCCCACGCTAGGCAGCGCGGTCCAGCAGCGGAAGGAGCGCGGACAGCGAAGCGGACAGGACGTGTCCGCTCGCCCCCGGCGGCCCTCGGGGCGAATTCCTCTAGGCGGCGGTGCGAGGCGCCGTCACGCTGGAAGCCCCCGGCCGGTGAGGAGCCCACGATGTCACGACGACGCGGGATGCGAATCCTTCCCCACTGGCTGCATGGAGCACACCGCCTGAGCCGCGTGGCCGTCGTCGCGATGGTGGCACTTGCCGCCGCAGGATGCTCTTCCAGCGCCTCCGCGCCCTCGGCCACGCAGCCCGCGTCGGCCGCCCACTCGTCACCGACGTCCGCACCCGCGGACCAGCCGACCCGGGTCTTCACGGACGACGAGCTCATGGCGATCGTCAACGCGGTGACGGTGCGCCCCTTCGGGGCCTCCGACTCGCGCAGCTTCCGGATCGGGGCAACGGCCAACTCGTGGCCGGCGATCACGTCCACGGCTGCGCCCGCCGAATGCCAGCCCTTCGCGGCCAGGAACCCTTTCGACATCGCCCGGGACGCGAACGTCGCCTTCGCCCAGGGGGCAATGCCTGCGTTCGGCGACTCCCCCTCCCAGGCCGCGCCCTCGGCCGCCGCCGGAGGACCGACGACGACGGCGATCGTCATCGCCAGGAGCGCGGGCAAGGACGCGCTCGCCGCGTCCGACTTCAACTACACGGACGATCTGGCCTCCCGCTGCAGCCAGTTCACTCTGAGGATCAACCAGGGGACGAGCGCCTCGGCCTACAGCCTCCGGATGCTGCCCGCTCCGAAGGTGGGGGAGCGGGCGTTCGCGATGCTCCAGAAGACCGTGCCCGGTGGACCGGGCGATCTGGGCGGGACCACTCTGCGCGTGCTGGCCGGCACCTTGTCGATTTCCCTCTCGCTCAGCGTCGCACAGGACGCCGACGCCCAGCCCGCGCTGGCGGCCCTGGCCCGGACCGCCCAGAAGATCATCGACCAGGCCGCCAACCACCCGCCCACCGTGAGCACGCCTGCGCCCAACTCCCGGACGCCGGAGCAGCTGGCCGCGCTGCTCCGGGGCGTGCCCGGCCCTGACGGGAGCGCACCGCTGGTCAACGCCCAGCTCATCCCAGCACCGGGCACGTCCTCCGCGCGCCCCACCGAGGCGGCGTGCACCTACGACGACGCCGCGTACCTCGGCGCCCTCGCCGGTTCCTCGATGGCCCAGGCGCAGTACTCGGGGAGCCCGGCCAAGAAGTCGTTCATCACCCTGCTCGCCGTCAGCATGGCCGGTTCCATTGCGCAGCCCTATCCCTTCGATACGCGTGCCCGGGCGCTTCGGACCTGCCCGTCCATCACGGAAGACGTCATGGGGCTGTCCCAGACCCGCTCCTGGTCCTCGCTCAGGCCGCTGGCGGCGGTGCCCCGCGGGGATGCAGGCTACGCGGTGGCCTACGAGATCCCGGACGGCACCGGTGAGAGGCACGTGGCGGTCGGCGCGCGGCGGGGAACGCTCTCCGTCGAGGCGAACGACATCCGCGCGACGGACGCGGACGTCCAGCCAGCGGCCGAGGCGCTGGTGGCGCTCGTCGACCAGGTGTTCAGCAAGGCCGGCCTCTAGAGGAGGCCCTCCCGCCCCGCAGGAGCACCCCCGGCCGGCGCTCACACCGGCCGCCCTTGACACCCCGGCCGGAGCCCGGGACGCTTGGAGGCATGCTCCGCTGATCCTTGCCCCGACCCCCGTCCGCCCGGGCCGCCTCCAGCGCCCGCGAGCCGCGAAGCGAGACAGCCGATGCATGCCCCCCTCAGCCGATTCCAGAACAGCCGCCCAGAGCTGCGTGCCCACACGGGCGCGGCCCGGCGCCCCACAGTCCATATCGCCCTCAGCGGCGTGAGCCACGGCTACGGGGACCGGCTCCTCCTCGACCGCGTGGACCTCACCATCACGGACGGGGAGCGGATCGCCGTGGTGGGGGAGAACGGTGCGGGCAAGTCCACGCTCCTCCGCCTGCTGGCCGGGCAGGAGCGGCCCGAGTCCGGCACTGTCGCCGTCCACGGCCGCCCCGCCCGCCTCGGGCAGACCCAGGATCCCGGCGCGCGCGTCGGCGCCCTCATGGCCGAGGCCGCGGCGCGGGCCGCGGAGGCGGAGACGCAAGCCGGCCACGGCGGCGAGGAGGCCGACCCGGACGAGGCGGCGAGCGCCGTCGTGCGCGCCGAGGTCGCGGTCGCGATCGCGCTCGAGCGCCTCGGCGTCGGGCACCTCGCCCGGGAGGGAGGCGACCGGACGCTCGGGAGCCTCTCGGGCGGCGAAGCCGAGCGCATCGCCCTCGCCCTCGCGCTCGCCGACCCGGCCCCGATCCTGCTCCTCGACGAGCCCACCAACCATCTCGACGCCGAGGCGCTCGCGTGGCTAGAGGCCGAGATCGCGGCGCGACCCGGGATCGTCGTCGCGGTCTCCCACGATCGCGACTTCCTCCAGCGGTTCGCCCGCGTGGTCCTCGAGGTCGACGCCGACACCCGCACCGTGCGCCGCTACGGCGCCGGCTACGCGGGATACCGGGCGGAGAAGGCGCGCGAGCGGCGCGAATGGGAGCGCTCGTACGCGGCGTGGGTGGGCGCCAAGGAGCACGAACGCGAGAAGGCCGCCGCGGTGGCGGACAGGGTCGCCTACGGGCGCCGCACCGACAACGACAAGTCAGGCTACAACTACTTCGGCCAGCGCGTCTCCGCGGCAGTGGAGAGCCAGGTCCGGTCCGCCCGCGAACGGCTGCGCCGCCTGGAGGCCGAGCCGGTGCTTCCGCCGCCCCGGCCGCTGCACCTCGCGGCCGCCTTCGAGGCCGACGCCGGCACCCCCGTCACGCTGGCCGGCGCCTCGGTGCCGGGTCGGCTCGCGCCGGTGGACCTTGACCTCGCGGCCGGCGAGCGGCTCCTCGTCGCGGGGCCCAACGGCGCCGGGAAGACGACCCTGCTCGGCCTGATCGCGAGCACGGCGGAGCCCGGACCCGCCGTCGCCCTGCTCCCGCAGGAGATCCCGCCGCCCGCAGATCCCGGCGCGCGGCTGCTCGCGGCCTACGCGTCGGCCCTCCCGGGGGACCTGGACGACCACGCCGAGGCGCTCATGCACACAGGGCTGTTCCGCGTGCAGGACTTCTTCGTGCCGGTCGGATCGCTCTCGGCCGGCCAGTACCGGCGCCTGGCCCTCGCCCGGATCCTCGCCGGGCGGCCCAGGCTGCTGCTGCTCGACGAGCCCACCAACCATCTCGCGCCGCTGCTCGTGGACGAGCTCGAGGAAGCCCTGTCCAGATACCGCGGCACGCTCGTGATCGCCAGCCACGACAGGGCGCTGTCACGCTGGTTCGAGGGACTGGATGGCGCCGCCGGGGGAGCGGGCAGGCGGCTGGCGCTCAGCCGGCCTGGGCCAGGTTCACCCGGAACTCGACCCGCGCGTGGTCCTCGACCTTGACGAAACCGAGGTTCGGCGGGTCGATCCCGAAGTCCCTCACCGCGATCGGAATGGAGCCGGCGGCGGCGATGCGGTCGCCGTCGCGCACCACCTTCACGTCCGCGCTCACGCTGCGCGTCTCGCCCGCGAGGGAGAGCGTGCCGGGCACGGTCACCTCCACGGGCCGGCCGCCGAGGTCCGGGAGCGCGACCGGCGCCCCCAGCGTGAACGTGGCCTGCGGGTACTTGCCCGCCGAGATCACAGTGAAGCGGAAGTAGTTGTCGCGGCCGGTGTTGTCGGTGGCGATGCTGCCGGCGTCGACGGTGACGGCCCCTGCCGTGAGCTTCCCGCCCGCCACCGACGCCGACCCGGTCACCTTGTCGGTGCGGCCCACCACCGCCAGCGCCTTGCCGTTGAGGACCTCGTTGACGGTGTAGCCGGCCTGCGAGCCCGAGGCCACGCTCCAGGTGCCGTTCTCCGCGGAGGCCGGGCGCGGCGTCGTGCTCGCTGCGGAACCGGTCGCCGCGGTGACGCTGAACGGGTCCTCCGCCTTCGGCCCGACCGCCGCGTACACGAGCGGCCCGCCGATCACCACGGCGGCGATCAAGGCCACGACGATGACGAGGGGGATCAGGAGTCTGCGTCTGTCCATAGTCCTAGCGGGTGAGCGAACTGATGTCCACGGTGTACATGAGCACCACGGACAGGAGGTTCTTGAGGGCGTGCAGGGAGTAGCTGAACATGAGGTTGTTGGCCGTCCACGCGTACGCGAACACGAGCACGAGGCCCAGCCCGAGGTACGGCGCGAGGGCCTGGAAGGTGATCGCCTCGCGGCCCGCGATGTGCAGCGCTGCGAACAGTACCACCGATGCCGTGTAGCAGAGCCATCGGTTGATGTACTGGCTCAGCTTCCCGATCAGCAGGTGCCGGAAGATGTACTCCTCGACGAACGGGCCGATCAGCACGAGCAGGGGAGCCGTGAGGTACCAGGGGACATGGGCCGTCATGTCCTCGAGCCCGGTCTGGTTCACCGACACCTCGACCCCGCCCGCGAGCGAGACCACGATCACCGTCACGATGAGCATGGCCACGAGCAGCAGCGGCAGGATCCCCACCGTGAACCACGGCCTGGTTGCGAGGATCCGCGCGTCGCGGACCACGTAGTGCCGTGCAGCAGCCATGGCGGCGACGAAGACGGCCGCGTAGAGCGCGAGGTTCAGCAGGTAGGTGCCCAGCAGCGGGTCCTGTGTGAGCCAGCCGACGCGATTGAACGGCAGGAACACGAGCGCGAACGGCAGGCCGAGGTAGAGCACGACGGCGAGCGCGTCCGCGGGCGTGTACCGGGTGAAACGCCGCGGCCTGCTGGGCGACGTGGAGGGCGATTGGAGCATCAACTCTCAGAACGAACTCGACCCCTGCACGGTTCCATGCGCCGCAGCGGGGACCCGCACGGCGGGCGGGAGGTAGGTTGACCCGAGGGTGGCCGGGTGAGAACCTTTATAGAACGAACGGTCGGTAACTATTTCGTGGACGGAAGGCTCCCGGCCGGATCCTGCGCGTAACGAGGCATGAGGGAGTGCACATGGCTGAGGCTTTTCTGGTCGGTGGGGCGCGGACCCCGGTGGGGCGGTACGGGGGTGCGCTTTCGGCGGTGCGTCCGGATGATCTGGCGGCGCTGACCGTGCGGGCCGCGGTGGAGCGGGCCGGGATCGATCCCTCGCTCGTGGACGAGGTGATCCTGGGCAACGCGAACGGGGCGGGCGAGGAGAACCGGAACGTGGCCCGGATGGCGTGGCTGCTGGCCGGCTTCCCGGACGCCGTTCCGGGCATCACGGTGAACCGGCTGTGCGCCTCGGGCCTGTCCGCGATCATCATGGCCTCGCACATGGTCAAGGCCGGGGCGGCGGACCTCGTGGTGGCCGGCGGGGTCGAGTCGATGTCGCGGGCCCCGTGGGTGATGGAGAAGCCGGCGACAGGGTTCGCCAAGCCCGGGGCCGTGTTCGACACCTCGATCGGCTGGCGCTTCACCAACCCGGCGTTCCTCTCCGGCGAGCTCTCCCGGGACGGCAAGGCCACCTACTCGATGCCGGAGACGGCCGAGGAGGTGGCCCGCGTCTTCGACACCTCGCGCGAGGACTGCGACGCGTTCGCGGTCCGCTCCCACGAGCGGGCCATCGCCGCGATCGAGGCCGGCCGGTTCGCCGATGAGATCGTGCCGGTGACGGTCACGGGCCGCAAGGGCGCCCAGACCGTGGTGGACACCGACGAGGGCCCGCGCCCGGGCACCTCGATGGAGGTCCTCGCGAAGCTGCGGCCCGTCGTGAAGGGCGGCTCCGTGGTGACCGCGGGCAACGCGTCGAGCCTGAACGACGGGGCGTCGGCGATCGTGGTGGCCTCGGAGGCCGCGGTGGAGCGGTTCGGCCTCGCCCCGCGGGCGCGGATCCTCGACGGCGCCTCGGCGGGGGTGGCTCCGGAGATCATGGGCATCGGCCCGGTCCCGGCCACCCGCAAGGTCCTCGAGCGGCAGGGGATTTCCGTGGCGGACCTGGGGGCGGTGGAGCTGAACGAGGCCTTCGCCTCGCAGTCCCTGGCCGTGATGCGCGAGCTGAAGCTGGACGGGGACATCGTCAACGCCGACGGCGGCGCGATCGCCCTCGGCCACCCGCTCGGCTCCTCCGGCTCCCGCCTCGTGGTGACGCTGCTGGGCCGGATGGAGCGCGAGCTCGCCGGCGCGGGCGGCGGGCGGAAGCTCGGCCTGGCAACCATGTGCGTGGGCGTCGGCCAGGGCACGGCCCTGCTGGTCGAGGGGGTCTGATGGGGCTGGACGCCTCCGGCTTCACGACACTACGGGTCGAGGAGGCCGCGGACCGGCTGCACGCCAGGCTGCACCGGCCCGAGGTCAGGAACGCGATCGACCAGTCCATGGTGGATGAGCTGCACGCCGTCTGCGCCCACCTCGAGCAGAACCCGAAGGTGCTGATCCTCTCGGGCACCCCCGCCGACCCGCAGACCGGTGCGAAGGGGGTGTTCGCCTCGGGGGCGGACATCGCCCAGCTGCGCCAGCGCCGCCGCGATGACGCGCTGGCCGGGATCAACTCGGGCGTCTTCGACCGGATCGCCAAGCTCCCCATGCCCGTCATCGCAGCCCTGGAGGGGTACGCCCTCGGCGGCGGGGCGGAGCTGGCCTACGCGGCCGACTTCCGGATCGGCACTCCCTCGCTGCGGGTGGGCAACCCGGAGACCGGCCTCGGCATCATGGCCGCGGCCGGGGCGACGTGGCGGCTGCGCGAGCTCGTCGGCGAGCCGCTGGCGAAGGAGATCCTGCTGGCCGGGAAGGTCCTCACCGGGGCCGAGTGCCTCGCCGCTGGCCTGGTCACCGAACTCGTGGAGCCGGCGGACCTGGTCCCGGCCGCGCACGCACTGGCGGACCGGATCGGCGCCCAGGACCCGCTGGCCGTGCGGATCTCCAAGGCCGTCTTCCACAGCCCGAGGGAGGTCCATCCCCTCATCGACACCCTGGCCCAGGGGATGCTGTTCGAGTCCCAGGCCAAGTTCGACCGCATGCAGGCGTTCCTCGACCGAAAGAAGAAGCACTGATGGGAAAGATCAACCTGGCCGACGGCCTCCCCGCCAAGGTCGGGGTCCTCGGCGGCGGGCGCATGGGCGCCGGGATCGCGCACGCGTTCCTCATGGGCGGGGCGGACGTGGTCGTCGTCGAGCGCGACGAGCAGGCCGCCCAGGGGGCCCGGGAACGGGTCGAGGCGTCGGTGGCGAAGTCGATCGAGCGCGGCGCGGCCGAGGGGAACCTGGACGAGATCCTCGAGTCCTTCACTGCGAGCGTGGACTACGCCGACTTCGGCGGCCGGGACCTCGTGGTCGAGGCCGTGCCCGAGGACCCGGCCCTGAAGACCCAGGCGCTGACCGCGGTCGAGGCCGAGCTCGCCCCGGGCGCGTTCCTGGCCACCAACACCTCCTCGCTGTCCGTGACGAAGCTGGCCGAGTCCCTGGCCCGGCCCGAGCGGTTCCTGGGCCTGCACTTCTTCAACCCGGTCCCGGCCTCGACCCTGATCGAGGTCGTCATCGCCGAGAAGACCTCCCCGGAGGCCGAGGCCGCCGCCCGGGCCTGGGTGACCGGGCTCGGCAAGACCGCCGTGGTGGTCAAGGACGCCCCCGGGTTCGCGTCCTCGCGCCTGGGCGTCGCGATCGCGCTCGAGGCGATGCGCATGGTCGAGGAGGGCGTCGCGTCCGCGGAGGACATCGACAACGCCATGGTCCTGGGCTACAAGCACCCCACCGGGCCACTGAAGACCACCGACATCGTGGGCCTGGACGTCCGCCTCGGCATCGCCGAATACCTCCACCAGACCCTCGGCGACCGCTTCGCCCCGCCGCAGATCCTGCGCGACAAGGTCGCCGCCGGCGAGCTCGGCCGCAAGACCGGCAAGGGCTTCTACGACTGGAACTGACCCCAGCCCGTTGAGGAGCCACGTTCGTCGGATTGAGGAGCCACGTCCGTCGGGTTGAGGAGCCACGTCCGTCGCCATGAGGAGCCACGTCCGTCGGGTTGAGGAGCCACGTCCGTCGCCATGAGGAGCCACACCCGTCGAGGCGACTCCTCGACGCGACGTGACTGACTCCTCGAGGGCACGGACATGGCTCCTTGAGGGAACGTAGGTGACTCCTCAGCGACTGGGGGAGGATGGTTCCGTGAGCGCCGAGACCCCCACTGGTCCAGCCGCCGTCCCGGGCATCCCGGCACCGGGCGGTCTGCGGTTCTTCCTGCCCTGGCTCGGATGGGTCGCGCTCGGGGAGTTCGCCGGCTTCCTCGTGCCGATGTCCGCTGAGGCCCTGATCGTGGCGTCCGGCCTGGGCGACCTGCCCGGGGCGGGGCTGCTCGTGGTGGCCGGCGCGGGCGAGGGCGCGATCCTCGGCGCTGTCCAAGGCTGGCGGCTGTCCCGCGCACTGCCGCGTCTGGCCCGCGGACGCTTCACGGGCCTCACCGCCGCCGCCGCGGCCCTCGCCTGGGCCTTCGGGATGCTCCCGGTCGTCACCGTCGGGCTCTGGATCGAGTGGCCGGTCGCGCTCACGGCCGTCCTCGGGCTCGTGGTGGGCCTGGCCCTCCTGGCAAGCATCGGTGTTGGCCAGTCGTTCGAGCTGCGCCGCCACCTGACCGGCGGCGGCTGGATCTGGGTGCTCGCCACCGCGGCGGCGTGGTGCGCAGGGCTTGCCGCCTTCTTCTCGATTGCCCCGCCGCTGTGGACCGAGGGGCAGTCGCTGCCGCTCGTGCTCGGGATCGGGGCGCTCGGGGCGGCGGCGATGGCCTTGTCCATGGCCGCCATCACCGGTTGGGCCGCGACCTCCCTCCTGCGGCGGACCGGCGCCGGGAGGGCAGCGTGAGCGGCGCCGTCGCCTGGGAGGGCGCCGTCAACGCCCGGCGCGTCCTCGGCGCTGTCTACCGGATGGGCCGGCGCGAGTGGCTCACCGAGCGCGGCTGGCGGCAGATGCACGACGACGGCATCCGCACCGTCATCGACCTGCGGAACCCCGACGAGCAGCGCCGCCGCCCCACCGATCCCGAAGTGCGGCCCGAGGCCATGGCGGGGATAACAGTCGTGAACACCCCGACCGAGGACCCCGCCCACCCCGAGCATGCCGCGCAGTTCGCCGCCGAGCTCATCCCCTACCTGAACCACCCCAAGGGCTACCCGGGCACGGTGCGGCTCTTCCCGGACCTGATCGCCGCCGTGTTCCGCGCGATCGCCGAGGCACCTGCCGGTGTGGTGCTGCACTGCTCCGCCGGCCGCGACCGCACAGGCCTGATCGTCACCATGCTGCTGCAGCTCGCGGACCCGGCCGTGGCCCCAGAGGCCGTCGCCACGCAGTACGAGGCCAGCGTCCGAGGCATCAACGAATGGCACCGGATCAGCCCGGTGAAGCATCCCTACGAGCGCTGGCACGACGACGCCGAGCTGGCTCCCATGCTCGCCGAGCGGCAGGAGGCCCTCGCCGCGTTCGCCGCGGAGCTCGACGTCGAGCGCTTCCTCCTCGACCACGGCCTCACCCGCGCAGAGCTCGCCGCCGTCAGGGCCAAGCTGGCAGAATCCGCCGCCTGAGGCGGCCACCACGACCCCCGGCGGCGCCCCCGGTATCCTCGGCGCATGCCCTTCCTCGAACCCGTGACGCTGCGCGGCCGCCTCGTGACCCTGGAACCGCTCTCCCAGGGCCACCGCGAGGAGCTCGAGGACGCGGTCCGGGACGGGGAGCTGTGGCGCCTCTGGTACACGTCCGTCCCGCGGCCCGAGGGAATGGGCGCCGAGATCGAGCGGCGGCTCGCGCTGCGCGAGGCCGGCTCGATGCTCCCGTTCGCCGCCCGCCGCGCCTCCGACGGCCGCATCATCGGGATGACCACGTACATGAACGCCGATGCCGCGAACCGCCGCGTGGAGATCGGCTCGACCTGGAACGCGGCGAGCACCCACGGTTCGGGCACCAATGCGGAGTCCAAGCTCCTGCTGCTGGGCCACGCGTTCGAGACGCTCGGCTGCATCGCGGTCGAGTTCCGCACGCACTGGATGAACCGGCAGTCCCGCGCGGCGATCGAGCGGCTCGGGGCGAAGCAGGACGGCGTGCTCCGCAGCCACCAGCTGATGCCCGACGGGTCGCTGCGGGACACCGTGGTCTATTCGGTCATCGCCGCCGAGTGGCCGATGGTCCGCAACGGGCTCGAGCTCCGCCTCGGCCGGCGCTGACCCGGCCGCCTGCATCGGCACCCTCGTGCGCTCCGGGCCCTTCCGTGTATTCTGGTCCCATTACCGAACGGCCGGTCAGTAATTTCTGCCGGCGCGCAGGCCCCCATCGGAAGGACCCGTCGACGATGACCACTGCCACCGAGACCGCAGCCCCAGATTCGACACGCGTCGCCGTGGTCCCCAGCTACATCCGCGACGGCTGGTGGACTCCAGACGAGACCGGCAGGGCCGCCGAGGTGCGCGATGCCAGCACCGGCGAGCTGCTCGCCGTCGTGAGCGCGGACGGACTCGACCTCGGCGCGATGGTGGAGCACGGCCGGACCGTGGGCCAGGCCGAGCTCGGCCGGCTCACCATCCACGAGCGCGCCCTCAAGCTCAAGGAGCTCGCGCAGTTCCTCAACGGCCACCGCGACGAGCTCTACGAGCTCTCCTACAAGACCGGCGCCACGAAGATCGACTCGATGGTGGACATCGACGGCGGCATCGGCGTGCTCTTCACGTTCGGCTCGAAGGGCCGGCGCGAGCTGCCCAACAGCAACGTGATCGTGGACGGCCCCATGGAGGTCCTCTCCAAGGACGGCTCGTTCGCCGGCGAGCACATCTACACCCGCATCCCGGGCGTGGCCGTGCAGATCAACGCGTTCAACTTCCCCGTGTGGGGCATGCTCGAGAAGTTCGCCCCCGCGTTCGTCGCGGGCGTGCCCACGATCGTCAAGCCCGCCACCCCGACCGGGTACGTGACCGAGGCGATGGTCCGGCTCATGGTCGACTCCGGGATCCTCCCGGCCGGCTCGATCCAGCTCATCTCCGGCTCTGCCCGCACGCTCCTGGACGAGCTCGACTACCGCGACATGGTCTCCTTCACCGGCTCGGCGGCCACCGCGAACCTCCTCAAGTCCCACCCGAACGTGGTCCACGGCGGCGTGCGCTTCACGTCCGAGACGGACTCGCTCAACGCCGCGATCCTCGGCCCCGACGCCGTGCCCGGCACCCCGGAATTCGACGCCTTCGTCAAGTCCGTGGTGACCGAGATGACCGTCAAGGCAGGCCAGAAGTGCACGGCGGTGCGCCGCAGCATCGTCCCGGCGGAGCTCGTGGACGACGTCGTCGCCGCCATCGGCGCGCGGGTGACGGAGCGCGTCGTGGTCGGCGACCCGCGGGCCGAGGGCGTCACGATGGGCGCCCTCGCCTCGGTCGAGCAGCTCAAGGACGTCCGCGGTGCGGTCGAGTCCCTCGTCGCCGCCGGCGGCCGGATCGCGTTCGGCTCGCTCGATGCCCCCGAGGTCGTCACCGCGAGCGGCGAGAAGGCCGTGGCCGAGGGCGGTGCGTTCATGTCGCCGGTGGTCCTGACCTGGGACGACGTCGAGGCCCCGGCCCTGCACGGCACGGAGGCGTTCGGCCCCGTCTCCTCGGTGGTCGGCTACTCCTCGCTCGACGAGGCGATCCGCCTCGCCGCCCTCGGCGCCGGCTCTCTCGTCGCCTCGGTCTGCACCAACGATCCCGAGACGGCCCGCACGCTCGTGACCGGCATTGCCGCGCACCACGGCCGCGTGCTCATGCTCAACCGCGAGGACGCCAGGACCTCGACCGGCCACGGCTCCCCGGTCCCGCACCTCGTCCACGGCGGCCCCGGCCGCGCCGGCGGCGGCGAGGAGCTCGGCGGCATCCGCTCGGTCAAGCACCACATGCAGCGCACCGCGATCCAGGGCTCGCCCAACATGCTCACTGCCGTCACGGGCGTGTGGCACACCGGGGCGGACCGCAACCTCGCCGACCCCGCGGACCCCTCGACCCACCCGTTCCGCAAGTCCCTCGCCGAGCTCCGCGTGGGCGACGCCATGCGGTCCGAGCTGCGGCAGATCACCCTCGAGGACATCGCCAAGTTCGCCGCCGAGACCGGCGACACGTTCTACGCCCACATGGACGACGAGGCCGCCCGCGCGGCCGGCGTGTTCCCCGGCATCGTGGCGCACGGCTACCTGCTCGTCAGCTGGGCCGCCGGGCTGTTCGTCTCGCCCGAGCCCGGCCCGGTGCTGCTGAACTACGGCCTGGACAACCTGCGCTTCCTCCAGCCCGTCCCCGCGGGCGACTCGATCCGCGTGACCCTCACGGCCAAGCAGATCACCCCGCGCGTCACCGACGAGTACGGCGAGGTGCGCTGGGACGCCGTCCTGACCAACCAGGACGACGAGCTGATCGCGAACTACGACGTGCTCACCCTGGTCGAGAAGGAGTGGCCGAGGAAGGCCTGATCCGTCGCAGAGGGCGGGGTCCATACCCCGCCCTCCGGGCTTAAACTGGCCGCGTCAGTTCCCCTCGTGGAGGTGTGCCATGACGCTGGCAACAAGACCGGCAACCACAATCCTGACCGTGGCCGACGAGGCCCGCGCGAAGGACTTCTACGAGGGAGCGCTGGGGCTCCCTGTCCGCGGCAAGGACCCGACCGGGATGATGATCCTGGGTCTGGACGGATCCGCATCGCTGGGCCTGATGGTGGACGCCAACGCCCTCCATACCGGCCACACCGCCCTGACGTTCGAGGTCGACGACCTCGAGGGCTCCATGGCGGAACTCGAGGGGCACGGCGTGCACTTCGAGGACTACGACCTCCCCAACCTCAAGACGGACGATCACCACATCTTCTCCATGGCCGGCGAGCGCGCCTGCTGGTTCGCGGATCCGGATGGGAACATCCTCTGCCTGCACGAGGGCGGCACGGTCGAGTACAACATGTAGCGCTGCTGCAGCGCACGACGGCGGCGGGCCGGGTCTCGTACCCGGCCCGCCGTCGCGTCCGCGGCCGGCCGCCCGTTGCGTCCGCCGCGGGCCGTGAGCAGTCTGGACCTATGCAGACAGAGCACGGGCTCCTCGAACTCCGCCGTCATCTCGACCCGGTCCTGGGCACTGCCCACGCTGCACCCGCCGACTGGTGGACCGGGCCGCGCCGGTGGTGGGGCGGGCCGTTCGACGTCGAGGGGCTCGCGCTCGGATCGCTCGGCGCCCTCATCGCGGCCCTCGACGCCCTGGCCGCTGCGGGGGCCGAAGCCCGGGGCGACGCCGGAAGCGCGCGGCGCGTGACGACGTCGTCCGCGCTCGCCGCGGCCTCCTTCGACTCGATCCGGCACCTGCGCGTGGGCGGCGCGCCCCCGGACATCTGGGCGCCCATGTCCGGATTCCGCCGCGCCCGCGACGGCTGGGTCCGGCTGCACGCGAACTATCCGCACCACGCCCGGCGGCTGCTGGAGGCGCTCGGGCTCGACCGGCCCGAACAGCTCGACGGCGCGGTGCTCGAGCGCACGGCGCACGAGGTCGAGGACGCGGTGCGGGGCGCAGGGGGAGTGGCCGCGGCGGTGCGGACACGCCAGGAATGGCAGGAATCCCCGATGGGGCGGGCCGCGGGGGCCGAGCCCTGGATCCGGTGGTCGCTCGAGGACGCCCCGGTCCGGGGCGTGCCCGCGGCCGGACCGGGCGGCCTGCCGCTCGCGGGAGTCCGGGTCCTCGACCTCACCCGCGTCATCGCCGGGCCCAGTGCGACCAGGCTCCTCGGCGCCCTCGGCGCCGACGTCCTGCGCGTCGACCCGCCGCAGCACCCCGAGCTCCTCGACGCGCACCTCGACACCGGCTTCGCCAAGCGCAGCGCCGTCGCGGACCTGCGCGACCCGTTCCAGCTCGGCCGCGTCCGGGAACTGGCCGGCGCGGCGGACGTCGTGTTCCTCGGCTACCGGCAGGCCGCCCTCGCACGGTTCGGGCTCGACGCCGCGGCCCTCCGCGACACCTTCGCGCACCTCGCCGTGGTGACGCTGAACGCGTGGGGCTGGGGGAGCCCCTGGGCGGATGCCCGCGGCTTCGACAGCATCGTCCAGGCGGCGTGCGGGATCGCGCACCTCTGCGGGTCCCCTCGCGAGGGGCGCCCGGATGAGGACGCGTGGCGGCCGGGCGCGCTCCCGGTGCAGGCCCTCGACCACGCCACCGGGATGGGCATGGCCGCCGCCGCCGTCGCCCTGCTCGCGGCGCGCCGGCGGGGGATCGCCGGCAGCGCCCGGCTGAGCCTGGCGGCGACAGCAGAGGAACTGCTCCGGGCGCAGCGGCCGGCCGCGTCGGCGCAGGCCGCGGACCTGCCGGCGGAGGCCCTGCGCTGCGACTCCACCTACGGCGTCCTGGACTTCGTCGCGCCGCCGCTGCTCCTGGGGGGCGCGCAGCTGGAGTACCCCTACCCGCCGCAGGAGTACGGGGTGGCGCCGCTGGCGTGGGCCTGACCGCCCTCAGCCCGCGGCCGGGCGGGCCCGCCGCAGCCAGCCGTCGACCCACCACGCGAGCTCGACGAGCACGATCCCGACCCCGGCGCAGGCCAGCGCGGTCCACGTGTGGCCTGCGTTGCCCGGGTCGAGCTCGAACAGCGCGCGCGTGAGCGGCAGGGCGAACATCGCGAACGAGGCGGCCATCATGACCGCCACGAGCAGCACCTTCCACCACGCGTACGGCCGGGCGACGATCGCGAGCACCCAGAGCGCGATCGCGATGAGCGTGATGAGAGCCGACGTGCTGGCCTGCACCTGGGTGGCGCCGCCGCTGGCCACCGCGGGGCGGACCAGCAGATAGCACGTGAACGAGGCCCCCGCGATGACCATGCCGGCAGGGATCGCCATCCGCATGACCCTGCCCACGAACCCCGGGCGCGCGCGGTCGTGGTTCGGTGCAAGGGAGAGGACGAACGCCGGAAGCCCGATCGTGAACCAGCCGGTGATGGTCACGTGCCGGGGCAGGAAGGGGTAGGGCAGGGCCTCGAGGCCGACCAGCCCCGGCACGCCCACCAGGAGCGCGAGCAGGACCGAGTAGACCGTCTTGGTCAGGAACAGGTTCGCGACCCGCTCGATGTTCCCGATCACCCGCCGGCCCTCGCCGACCACGTGGGGGAGCGTCGCGAACCTGTTGTCGAGGAGCACGATCTGCGCGACCGCCCGCGCCGCCGGGCTGCCCGCCCCCATCGCGACGCCGATGTCCGCATCCTTGAGCGCGAGCACGTCGTTGACGCCGTCGCCGGTCATGGCCACGGTGTGCCCGCGGGACTGGAGGGCCCGGACCATGCCGCGCTTCTGTGCCGGGCTGACCCGGCCGAACACGGTGCGCTCCTCGAGCGCGCCGGCGAGGGCGTCCCCGTCCTCGGGGAGGGTGCGCGCGTCGACGGGCGCGTCCGCGCCGGGCAGCGAGAGCTGGCCGGCCACGGCCCCGACCGAGGCGGCGTTGTCGCCGGAGATGACCTTGACCGTGACGTGCTGGGCTCCGAAGTAGTCGAGGGTGGGCCGCACGTCCTCGCGCACCTTCTGCTCGAGCACCACGAGCGCCGCGGGCTCGAGCCCGCGGACGACGTCGTCCGGCCGGGTTCCGTCCGCGGCGTCGCCTCCGGCCGGGGGAACCGCCGCTGGGGGCTGGGCTGGCTCGAGGGGCTGCGCGGGCTCGGGGAGCCGCGCGGGCTCGAGGGGCTGCGCTGGCTCGGGGAGCCGCGCCGCGCGGGCCAGCAGGAGCACCCGCAGCCCCCGCGCCCCGATCTCCTCGGCCTCGGCCCGCGCAGGCGAGGCGGCGGGGAGCAGGACATCCGGGGCCCCGAGCAGCCATGCCCCGTGGCCCTCGAACGCGACGCCGCCGTACTTCCGGGCGGACGAGAACGGCAGGGTCTGGGCCGCTGCCCAGCCGGGGGAATCCGGGAACGCGTCCCGGATCGCCTGCATGCTCGCGTTCGGGCGCGGGTCTGCGGCGGCGAGTGCCGCGAGGGCGAGCCGATGCTCCGGAAGGTGCGGGCCGCCGTCGTGCGCCTCCGCCGAGGCCCCCGCGAGGCCGCGCACCTCGGCGAGCTCCATCGCGTTCTCCGTCAGTGTGCCGGTCTTGTCCGCGCAGACCACGTCGACGCGGGCCAGCCCCTCGATGGCCGGCAGCTCGTTGACGAGGCAGTTGCGGCGCCCGAGCCGCACGACGCCCACGGCGAACGCGATGGTGGTCATGAGGATGAGCCCCTCGGGGACCATGGGCACGAGGGCCGCGACCATGCCGCGGAGCGCGTCCGGCAGCGCCTGCTGGCCCGTGAGCTGGTTGTACACCGAGAGGAGGCCCGCGGGCACGAGCAGCCACGTGATGACCTTGAGGATCGTGTTGATGCCGCTGCGCAGCTCGGAGTCGACGAGGGTGAACTTGCTCGCCTCGGCCTCGAGCTGGGCGGCGTACGCCTCCCGGCCCACCTTCGTGGCCCGGTACCCACCGGTGCCGGAGGAGACGTAGGAGCCCGAGAGGACCGGGCTGCCCGGCGCCTTCGGGATCGGGTCGGCCTCCCCGGTGAGCAGGGACTCGTCGAGCTCGAGGCCGTCCGCCCAGAGCACCTCGCCGTCCACGACCGCCTGGTCGCCGGGCCCGAGCTCGATCACGTCATCGAGCACGATCCCGTGCGGCGGCAGCTGCACGGTGGTGCCGTCCCGGCGGACGTGGGGGTGGGCCTGGCCGACGATCGCGAGCCGGTCCAGGGTGCGCTTGGCGCGCAGCTCCTGGACGATGCCCACGATCGAGTTGGCCACGATGAGGCCGGCGAACAGCCCGTCCAGCAGGTGGCCGGTGGTGAAGATGATCGCGGCAAGCACCGCGAAGATCGCGTTGATGCGGGTGAGGACGTTCGCGCGGACGATCTCCCACGTGCTGCGGCCCGGGCGCGGCGGGACATCGTTCGTGGCGCCCGCCGCGACCCGCTCGGCGACCTCCTCGGCACTCAGGCCCCGGACGGGCGCGGGGATGCGTCCCGCGGACGGCCCGGCAGTGGTCCCCTCACCCATGGTCCAACACTAGTCGGCGAGCGCGGGCCTCCAGCATTCGATCCACAGCGGGCCCGCCGCGGTCTGTGCGCGGCCCGCGGGGTCGAGCCGGCCGTCCGCTCCGATGGCGTAGGACGTGATGTGGCCGGACCTCTCTCCGCAGGCCAGGAGCCACCCGCCGGAGGGGTCGAGCCCGATCCCGCGCGGCTGGGCCTCCGTCTCGGTCCGCCGCAGGAAGGACAGGCGGCCGTCGTGCCCCACCGCGAAAGCGGCGATCGTGCTCGTGGAGCGCTCGGTCGCGTAGACGAAGCGCTCGTCCGGGGTCAGGCGGATGTCCGCGCACCACACCACTCCGGGGCCCGGGTCAGGGGTCTCCGGCGAGCGGATCGGGCCCGGCTCGAGGCCGAGGCCCTCCACCGCGGAGATCCGCTGCAGCAGCTCGAGCGCGCCCGTGCCGGCGTCGCGGGCGTACACGTCCACGGTGCCGGTGCGCTCGTGGCTCACGTACACCCGGCGGCCGTCCGCGCTGTGGCGCAGGAAGCGGGGACCCGAGCCCGGCGCGGCGTCCACGTGGCCTGCCGGGCGGGCCACCGCGCCGCCGGAGGCGGGCCCGGCGTTTCCTGCGACGGCCTCGATCGGGAACCACGAGATGCGGTCCGCTCCGAGCGAGGCCGCGTAGACGAAGCGGCCGTCCGGGCTCGGGACGGCCGAGTGGGTGTTGGGCCCCGAGCGGTACTCCGTGATCGGGCCCGCGCTGCCGTCCGGGCCCGGGCTGCCGCCGGGGCCCGGGACCGCGTAGGACGCCATGAGCCCCTCGTGGTAGGAGGCGCTGAAGATCACGCGGCGGTCGGGCCGCAGCGACAGGAAGCACGTCGTGGCGGGGACCTCGCGGACTGCCTCCGGCGAGGCAGCGCCGCTCGCGGGATCCAGCGTCAGGGCCACCGTGCGCCGCGGCTCCCCGTTGACCCCGGCGTAGAGCGTTCCCGCCGGGTCGAGGGTGAGGGCCGTGACCTTGGGCAGTCCCTCCGTGCGCGAGACGTGCTCGAGCTGGCCGGTCAGCGGGTCGAGGGACAGCGTGTCGACGGCGCCGCCGCCGGCGCAGGCGAGGAAGACGAACGTGGGGGCCATGGCTCCTGCTCCTGATTCAGAGGCTGATTCCGGCGGGCGGGCTGCGCGCTGGCGACCACGGTAGCAAGCGGGCATGGCGCGGATCACAGGCACCTCTTGTATAGCGCTGCTATATCGGCTACCGTAGCGGCCATGCGCAAGGGGGCGGTCGAGGTGGCCGGAGACGCTGCGGCGGACGGGCTGCAGCAGCGTGCCGCCATACCCTCGCCCCGGGAGCGGATCCTCCGGGCGGCCATGGAGCTCGTAGCCACCTCCGAGGGGAACACCGTCTCCACGCGCCAGATCACCGAGAGGGCGGGGGTCACCGCGCCCACGCTCTACCACCACTTCGGGGACAAGGACGGCCTCATGGAAGCGGTGGTCGCCCGCGGCTTCGAGGAGTTCATCCGAAGCGAAGGCAGCATCGAGCGCACGGATGCGCCCATCGAGGACGTCAAACGGCTCTGGGACGTGCACGTGCAGTTCGGGGTGACCCATGCCCAGCTGTACCTGCTCATGTTCGGCAATGCCGGACCAAGCCGCCGCCCAGGGGTAGTGGTGGAGGCCGAACGGCTCCTCGAGGCCGAGCTCACGAGGCTCGCCCTCGCCGGGCAGCTCGCCGTCCGTCCCGTCGAGGCGGCGCGCGCCGTCCTCGCCTCCAACATCGGGGTGACCCTCATGCTCATCGCGGACGCCGGAGCAGGGGCCGGGGACGTCTCCCCGGCGGCCGCCGAGCCGCTCGCCACGTCCGCCCTGTCCGTGCAGACCCGGGACGCCGTGCTGCGCTCGGTGCTCACGGACCCCACCCTCGTTGACACCCCCCGCGCGGGAGCGCCGGCCGGCCAGGACGGACAGCCGAGCTATGTGGCTGCAGCCATCGCCCTCAATGCCACGCTCCAGTCCTCGCACCCGGACCAGCTGTCCGGCACCGAGATGAAGCTCTTCCTCGAATGGCTCCACCGGCTCTCGAGCGCGCCCGCCGCGCCGCCGGGGCCCCGGACCGACCGGACGAGCTGACCCCGATCCCAGCAGCCGCGTGCTGCGTCCTGAACAGAAAGCAGGATCACCATGTCGACCACAGCAGCGCCGTCGCGACTGCACACGGCCCGGGCCGGGGTGCAGAAGTTCGGCACGTTCCTCTCGGGCATGATCATGCCCAACATCGGCGCCTTCATCGCCTGGGGCCTCATCACCGCCCTGTTCATCGAGAAGGGCTTCATCCCGGTCCCCGAGCTGGGCGGCTTCGGCGCCGGCCCGGACGGCAAGCCCTACACGGGCCTCGTGGGCCCGATGATCACCTACCTCCTTCCGCTCCTCATTGCCTACACCGGCGGCAAGATGGTCTACGACGTGCGCGGCGGCGTGGTCGGGGCCATCGGGACCATGGGCGTGATCGTGGGTGCCGGCATCCCGATGTTCATCGGCGCCATGATCATGGGCCCCCTCGGCGGCTGGACCATGAAGAAGATCGATGCGATCTGGGACGGGAAGATCCGCCCCGGGTTCGAGATGCTGGTCAACAACTTCGCGGCCGGCATCTGGGGAGCCCTCCTGGCACTCCTGGGCTTCTTCGGCATCGCGCCCCTGGTCCAGGCCTTCAGCACGGCCGCGGGCAACGTCGTGCAGTTCCTCGTCAACAATGGGATCCTGCCGCTCACCTCGATCCTCATCGAGCCGGCGAAGGTCCTCTTCCTCAACAACGCCATCAACCACGGCGTACTCACCCCGCTCGGCACCCAGCAGTCCCTCGAGCAGGGCAAGTCGATCCTGTTCCTCCTCGAGGCGAACCCCGGCCCCGGGCTCGGGGTCCTGCTCGCGTACATGTTCTTCGGCCGCGGCGCGGCCAAGGCCTCGGCCCCCGGTGCGGCGCTCATCCACTTCATCGGCGGCATCCACGAGATCTACTTCCCGTACGTGCTCATGAAGCCGATCCTCATCCTCGCCACGATCGGCGGCGGCATGACCGGCATCGCCACGCTCGCGGTCACGCACTCGGGACTCGTCGCCCCAGCGGCCCCTGGCTCGATCATCGCCGTGCTCGCGCAGACCGCGAGGGACAGCTACTTCGGCGTGATCCTGTCGGTGATCCTCGCGTGTGCCGTCTCGTTCGTCATCGCCTCGGTCATCCTGCGCGCGTCGAAGGACAGGGGCGAGGGCGACCTGGCGGCCGCCACGTCCCAGATGGAGAGCATGAAGGGCCGGAAGTCGATGGCCTCGAGCCTGCTCGGCGCCGGCGGCGGCGTTGCGACCGCGACCGAGATCAAGAAGATCGTCTTCGCCTGCGACGCCGGCATGGGCTCCTCCGCCATGGGCGCCTCGGTGCTGCGCAACAAGATCCGGGCCGCGGGCCACAAGGACGTCACGGTGGTCAACCAGGCGATCGCGAACCTCACCGACACCTACGACATGGTTGTGGTCCACCAGGATCTGGCCCTCAGGGCGGAGGAGAAGACCCCGAGCGCGCAGATCGTCACGGTCGACAACTTCATGGGCAGCCCGAAGTACGACGAGATCGTGGACCTGCTCAACGAGCAGGACGCCACCGAGGACGTGCCGTTCGATGGCGTCGCCGGCAAGACCGAGCCGCCCTCGGAGTCCGAAGCTGCGGCCTCCCACGTCCCGGTGCCGCACCGCCACGCGGAGACGCCGAACGTGCTGCGCCGAGAATCGATCGTCCTCACCGGCTCGGTCGCGGACATGGCCGGGGCCATCGACGAGGCCGGCAGGCTCCTCAAGGAGGCGGGCGCCGTCGACGACGCCTACGTCGCCTCGATGCACGAGCGCGAGACCTCGGTCTCCACCTACATGGGCAACTTCCTCGCCATCCCGCACGGGACGAACGAGGCCAAGGACCACATCCAGGCCTCGGCCGTGACGTTCGTCCGCTACGACGAGCCGGTCGACTGGAAGGGCAAGCCCGTGAAGTTCGTCGTCGGGATCGCCGGCAAGGGCAAGGAGCACCTCGGCATCCTCGCCAAGATCGCCAAGGTCTTCGGCGACAAGGAGCAGGTGGCCCGTCTCGAGTCGGCGACCACGGCTGACGAGGTCCTGGACATCTTCGGAAAGGTGAACGCGTGAGCGAGGCAGCGACAGGAGCCCGGGGGACGGCGGTCCACTTCGGTGCCGGGAACATCGGCCGCGGCTTCGTGGGGCTGCTGCTCCACAACGCCGGCTACCGGCTCGTGTTCGCCGACGTCGCGGCACCCCTCATCGACGCGATCAACGCCACCCCCTCGTACACCGTGCACGAGGTGGGCGAGGGCGGCGTCGACCACGTGGTGGACGGCTACGCGGCGGTGAACTCGGCTACCAACGAGGCCGAGCTCGTCGACCGGATCGCCGAGGCGGAGATCGTCACCACGGCGGTAGGCCCGAACATCCTCAAGTTCGTCGCCCCGGCGATTGCCCGCGGCATCGCCGCGCGGCCGGCCGGCGCGGGCCCGCTCGCCGTGATGGCCTGCGAGAACGCGATCAACGCCACGGACATCCTCGAGGCGGAGATCCGTGCCGCCGCGGCGGGGGAGGGGCTCGACGACGCCGCGGTGGATGCGCGCGCCGTGTTCGCCAACACGGCCGTGGACCGCATCGTGCCGACCCAGGACCCCTCCGGCGGGCTCGACGTGCGCGTCGAGCCGTACTTCGAGTGGGCGATCGAGCAGGAGCCCTTCGGCGACACCGTGCCCGAGATCCCGGGCGTCACATGGGTGGACTCGCTCGGGCCGTACATCGAGCGCAAGCTGTTCACCGTCAACACCGGGCACGCCTCCGCCGCGTACTTCGGACGGCGCGCCGGGGCCGAGAAGATCTCGGACGCCCTGGCCATGCCCGAGGTCCGGGCCAAGGTCGAAGCCGTCCTCGCCGAGACCAAGGCCCTGCTCGTGGCCAAGTACGGCTTCGCGCCCGAGCAGCAGCAGGCATACGTGGAGAAGATCCTGGGCCGGTTCGCCAACCCGGAGCTGCCGGACCCGGTGGAGCGCGTGGGCCGGGCGCCGCTGCGCAAGCTGTCCCGGCACGAGCGGTTCGTCGGCCCAGCCGCCGAGCTCGCCGAGCGCGGGATGCCGGCCGACGCCCTCCTGGAGGCCATGGGCGCCGCCCTCGCCTTCGACGCCGCCGACGACGAGGAGGCCCAGCGACTCCAGGCCATGCTCGCCGGCGAGTCCACGGACGAGGTCCTCGTCGAGGAGATCACGGGCCTGGCCGCGGGCCACCCGCTCCACCCTGCGGTCGCGGCGCGGGTCAAGGAGGCCAGGGCCGCACAGCCCGACTGAGCGCCCTGCCCCCACCCGTTGAGGGGTCATGTCCACACGTTGAGGGGTCATGTCCACACGTTGAGGGGTCATGTCCCTAGGCCGTTGCCGCGGGGTTCGCGGGGACATGACCCCACAACCTTGGGACATGACCCCACAACACAGGGACATGACCCCTCACGGGATGGCGACGGCGAGGATGCGCGAGCTCGTGCCCTCGTTCGTCGCGATCCACAGCTCCCGCCGTCCCGGGGCCCGGACCACGTCGCGGAGCCGCCCGTACTGGCCCCTGAAGTATTCGGCCGCGCCGGGCAGCGTCCCGCCGGTTGGCACGGGCGAGCCCGGGGCGGGGAGGGGGAGCCGCCACAGGCGCTCGCCCCGCAGGCAGGCGACGTACGCGGCGTCGTCCACGATGGCGAGAGCGCTCGGCGACGCGTCCGCCGTATTCGGCCAGACATGGACGGCGGGGACGCTGCCGTTGGCGCTCCTGGCCCCCGTCACAGCCGGCCAGCCGTACTGGGCACCCGGGGTGAGCAGGTTCAGCTCGTCGTCGCGGTCGGGCCCCAGCTCGCTGGCCCAGAGCCGCCCGCCCGAGTCCCACGCGAGGCCCTGCACGTTGCGGTGGCCGTAGGTGTAGACGCGGGTCCCGAACGGGTTCCCCGGCGCCGGCGAGCCGTCGAGCGCCACGCGCAGGACCTTCCCGCCGAGGCTGCCGAGGTCCTGGGAGTTGGGCTGGCGGGTCGCGTCCCCGGTGCCGATGTAGAGCAGCCCGTCCGGGCCCACCTTGATCCGGCCGCCGTTGTGGAACGTCCCCGCGGGGATCCCGTCCACGAGCACGCGCTCGCCCCCAAGCGCGGTGCCGTCCCAGCGCAGCGCCACGACCCGGTTGCCGCTTCCCGCCGTGCAGTACGCGAAGACGGTGGCGTCCTCGGCGAACGTGGGCGAGAGCTCGAGGCCGAGGAGGCCGCCCTCGCTCGTGTCGGTCCGGACGGCGATGCGACCGGCCTCGCGGGGCGCGCCGCCGCCCGCGGGCACGTGGAGGATGCGGCCCGTGCCGCGCTCGGACACGAGCGCCGAGCCGCCGGGAAGGAACGCGATCGACCACGGCGTGTCCAGCCCGCCGGCAACCGTTCCCGTGACGCGCAGCGCGGGTGCGGCGCTCGGGCTGGGAGCGGGCCCTGGGGCCGGCGGGCCAGAGGAGGGCGGGGCCGAGGAGGAGGGTGGGGCAGTGGACGACGGCGTGCACGCGCCGAGCGCTGCGGCCGCGCCGGACGCTGTGCCCGCCAGTGCGAGCGCCAGGAAGGCCCGGCGCGAACTCAGCGGCATGTCCGCGCGCCCTCCGGTGCCCGCGCCCGCCCGAAGGTGGGCTCATGGAGGAGGGCAGAGAAAAACCTGCATCGCGCCATTGAGATGCAGGTCACGCTTTCGAGTGTAGGCAGGCCCGGACGGCGCACACAAGTTCTCCCGGGAAAAAGATGCATCAGGTCTGCCGATTATCAGGACCACGCGCTGCGCGGCCGTGCAGGCACGGCGCCGTCCAGCTCGACGTCGACCCTCTCGTCGAAGAAGGCCACCAGGCCGTGGATCTGGGCCATCTCCGGGAAGCTGGGCGTCGTGGCCCCGTAGCTCCAGGCCACCGGCCGCGCCTCGGCCAGGCCCGGGGCCGTCCAGTACTCCGCGACGCCCTTGTACGGGCAGACTGTCCGCAGGGGGTCCTCGGCGAGCCGGTCCCAGTGGACGTCCTCGCGGCGGAAGTACGTCCGCGGGGGCAGCTGCCCCTCGAACAGGCGCACGGTCTCGCTCGACTCGGCGAGGACCACGCCGTCGAGCAGGACGCGCGCGTGGGCGCGGCTGGCCCGCATGTCGATCCGGCTGAACGGGTCCCTCGCGTGGCCGATCACCGGCTCGTCCTCCTCGAACCAGGCGAACGCGTCCGTGTCGAAGGCGACATACCCCGCCAGATCGGGGTCGGCGAGCCGGAACGCCGCTCCCGGCAGCCTGATCCCGCCGACGACGACGGCCATCGGCTCGCCGTCGGCCGTGTGCGACGAGAACGGGGCCGGCGAGCTCGGCGGCCCGGAGGCCTCCGGCGCCTCCGGAACCCCCACGGGGGCCGCGCCGAGCGGCTCGAGGTGCGCCACGACGTCGTCCGCCGGCACCGCATGGAGCGGCAGGTGCCGGCCCGGCTCCCAGAGCACGACGGCGCGCCGCGAGTCGAGCACGAGGACGTCGCCGAGGCGCGCCCGCAGCCGCTTGGGGGTGGGTTCGTAGCGGAGTTGGGGGAGGAGCCTCTTGAGCTCGCGGGAAATCCTGATGGCCATAGGGCAAGCGTGGCCTGCGGCGCCGGGGATGGCAACGGGGCCCCCGGCGCGCTGCGCGCCGAAGGCCCCGTCCAGATCAGGCAGCGCCCTGGCTCAGCGGCAGGAGCCGCCCTGGCCGAGGTGCCGGCCCTCGTTGCCGGAGCAGTACGCGCCCGGGACCACCGATCCGCTCGACGGATCGAGGATCAGGCCGTCCCGGCGGGGCTGGGCGTCGAAGTTGAACATGCCCGCCAGCGACCCCGCCGTGGCGTCGAAGGAGCCGTCGCCGAGCCGGCCGAGGCCCCAGTTGTCCTCGATGAAGCGCAGGATCGAGGACTGCTGGGTCTGGGCGTGGTCCACGAAGTTGCTCTTCGCGTAGGGGGAGACCACGAGCAGCGGCAGGCGCTGGCCGGGCCCGCAGCGGTCCTGGTAGCCGCCGAGGATCGGCGTGCCGGCCGCGGCGGCGTTCTGGCACCAGGCGGCGTCGTTCGCCGGGTCGTTGGAGGCGTTCTTCACCTGGGCCGCGACGTGGTCGTACCAGCCGTCGGAGTCGTCGTAGGCGAGGACCACGGCGGTCGAGTCCCAGTTCTTCGACTTCTGGATCGCGTTGATCTCGTTCACCACGAACTGCTGCTCGTCGATCGGGTCCGAGTAGCCGGCGTGCCCGTCCTGGTACATCGGCGCCTTGAGGAAGGAGACCGCGGGCAGGCTGTCCGTGTTCACGACCTTGTCGAAGTCGGTCATGTCGTACTGGTGGTTCGCCGGGCCGCCGTGGCCGATCTCGGCGTCGTTCGCGGGGGCGACGTGGTGAGGGTTCGCGGTGGAGGCGTAGTACTGGAACGGCTCGTGGTGCGGGCTGTAGTCGATCGAGGAGACCCCGGCCACGGACGTGTGCTTCGTGGTGCACTGGGCGTAGTCCGTGCCCTTGATCGTCGCGGTGCCCTGGGGGCGGAAGCCGCCCTGGAACCAGCCCCACGAGACGTCCTTAGAGTTGAGGAGGTCGCCCACGTTGGTGCCCTGCATGGCGGCGAGGGCATTGGACTTGGAGTGGCTGCCGTCGGAGCAGTCGTCGAAGGCAGGGTCGGGATCGCCCGTGACCGTCCCCACGCCCTGCGTGTTCGGCGACTTGACGGTGTACGCGTCGGGGGCGGACGTCTGCTGGCCGGTGAACGGGTCCACGCTCACCACGCCGTGCGTCTGGCCCGAGACCAGGTTCAGCGCGCCCGGGGTCGAGGGGCCGAACTCGTCGTCGTAGCTGTTGTCGCTCATCGCGAAGTGCTGGGCGTAGTTCCACAGGCCCGTCACCGTGTTGCCGTCGTAGTAGCCCATCGTGAGGCCGTTCCGGCCGTACAGCGGCGCGCTGCAGGCGTCCGTGCTCGTGTACTGGACGAACTTGTCCATGAGGCCGCCGTTGTACGCCTGCTGCTCGGGCTTGTAGGCGTGGTCCTGGTCGCAGGTGCCGGCCTGGGCCGGGCCGAGGCGGAAAGGCTGCACCGAGTTCGGGTTGTGCGGCGCGAGCAGGCCGGCGCTGGCGAGGGTGTTGACGTTCTTCGGCGTGTTCGGCGCGGCGGTGAAGGACGACGCCGTGGCCCCGGTTCCCTGGACCTTCTCGCCGGGGGCGTTGGCGGCCTTCGGGTACGTCGCGAAGTAGTGGTCGAACGAGACGTTCTCGCCGAAGATGACGACGACGTGCTTGATGGGCGTGGAGGTCGTGGACGCGGCCTGGGCGGGCACGGCGGCGGCGACGCCTCCTGCCGCCGCGGCGGCGAGCGCCACGGCGCTCGTGGCGGCCGCGGCGCGGATGCTGAACTTGGGCATGGGCTGTGACTTTCTCACGGTGGATGGTGGCCCCGGACGGTGCGAGTGGTTCCCCGCACCGACCCTAGGGCCACGGTCCGCGAGAAGTTCCCGGTTTGGCCGGGGCTTCCCCATCAGTTCAGCAAGTGTTCATCCCTCCGCGCGGAGGGACCGCGTCAGCTGCGCGTGTGCAGCCCGTCGAAGAGGACGGCCACGACGTCGTCGGCGAGCTTCGCGGGGGTGAGCGAGCCGCCGGGGCGGTACCACTCGACGATCGAGTTGATCGTGCCGAACAGCAGGCGGGACGCCGTGCGCGGGTCGATGTCCGTCCGGATGCTGCCCTCGGCCCGGGCCTCGGCAATGAGCTCGGCGACCTTGCGGTCGAAGCTGCGGCGGCGCTCCAGGGCTGCCCGCTCGGTCTCCGTGTTCCCGCGCAGGCGCAGCAGGAGCGTGACGAAGGGCAGCCGCTCCGTGAGCACGCGCACGGTCGAGCGGACCACGAACTCGAGGCGCTCCTCGGCCCGGCCCGTCTGCGACTCCGGGGCCTCCCACACGGATTCGAGCCCGCCGAGGGCCTGCTCGAGCGCGAGTGAGAGGAGGTCCTCCTTCGAGGGCACATGGTGGTAGATCGCGGACTTCGAGATCCCCAGGTTCTCGGCGAGGATGCCCATGCTCGTCGCGTCGTAGCCGTGCCGGTTGAAGACCTCCACCGCGACGTTGAGCACCGTCTGCTGGTCGTAGCCGGGGCGGCCCCGGCGGCCCGTGGTCGAGGGGGCGCCGGAGTCGGTGATGGGTGCTGAAGGCATGGGATCCAGTCTAGGGAAGGGAACGGGGCCGCCGGCTGCACCGGCGGCCCCGTCGGGAAGGGATGTCAGGCCTGCTTCTCGCGCAGGTCGTAGATGCGGCGGAGCTTGCCGTTGGAACGCTCGAGCGAGCCGGGCTCCACGACGTCGATCCGGCACGAGGAGCCGATGTGGATCTTGATCTGCTGGCGCAGCGAGGCGCCGGCGGCGTCGCGCTGGTCCGGCGTGGTGCCCTCGCGCGGCTCGATCTTGACGGTGAGCTCGTCCATGCGGCGCCCCTCGGGGCGGGTGAGGACGAGCTGGAAGTGCGGGCTGAGCTCGGGGATCCGCAGGGCGATCTCCTCGATCTGCGAGGGGAACAGGTTCACGCCGCGCAGGATGATCATGTCGTCCGTGCGGCCCGAGATGCGGCCCATGCGGCGGTGGCCCGGGCGGGCGGTGCCCGGCAGCAGGGTCGAGAGGTCCTTGGTGCGGTACCGGATGATCGGCAGGGCCTGCTTGGTCAGGGAGGTGAAGACGAGCTCGCCGGTCTCGCCGTCGGACTTGGTCTTGGTCAGGTCGAACGGGTCGACGATCTCGGGGCGGAAGTGGTCCTCCCAGATGTGCGAGCCGTCCTGGGTCTCCACGGACTCGCCCGCCACGCCGGGGCCCATGACCTCTGAGAGGCCGTAGATGTCCGAGGCCTTGATGTCGAACATCTCCTCGAGCTCGGCCCGCATCTCGTTGGTCCACGGCTCGGCGCCGAGCACGGCGTACTTGAGCGAGGTCTTGCGGGGGTCGAGGCCCTTGTGCAGCATCGCGTCGCCGATGGTGAGCAGGTAGGTCGGCGTGCAGCAGATGGCGTCCGGGGCGAAGTCCTCGATGAGCTGGATCTGCTTCTCGGTCTGGCCGCCGGACATGGGGATGACGGTCGCGCCGAGCTTCTCGATGCCCGAGTGCGCGCCGAGGCCGCCGGTGAACAGGCCGTAGCCGTAGGCGTTGTGCACCTTCATCCCGGGGCGCACGCCCGCGGCGCGGAAGCACCGCGCCACGATCGTGGCCCAGGTGTCGAGGTCCTGCTTCGTGTACCCGACCACGGTGGGGCGGCCCGTCGTCCCGGAGGAGGCATGGATGCGGGTGACCTCGTTCATGGGCACCGCGAACATGCCGAAGGGGTACTCCTCGCGGAGGTCCTCCTTGGTGGTGTACGGGAACTTCGCGAGGTCGTCGAGCTCCTGGAGGTCCTCGGGGCGGACCCCTGCCTCGTCGAACTTGCGCGTGTAGTGCGGCACGCGCTCGTAGGCGTACTTGACCGTCTCCTTGAGGCGGGTCAGCTGCAGGGCCTCGATCTGGTCGCGGCTCATCGTCTCCTCGGCGTCGAGGACGGCGGGGCCGAAGGCTGAGGCGGTGGGGGTCTCGGGGGCGGATGCGGTCTGGGTCACTGCGGTGCTCACTTCGTTGTCGGCTGGGGAGGGGCGGGGTCGGTGCGGGGGTGGGTCCGCGGCTCACAGCGGGCGGGCACACGCCGCCGTGCTCTGCCGCCGGGCCGAGGGGCCCGGCTAGCGCTGGGGGATGGTCCGGGACCGGCCGCGGAACTCGACCACGAGGCGGCCCGGGGCCTCCGCCGTGTGGGGGGTGTCCGCGGGGGAGGCGAAGACCTGGATGTCGTAGAGGCCGCTGCGGCCCGCGTGGGCGCGGCGGGCGGCGACGGCGGTGATGAGCTCGCCCTCGTGGGCGGGGGCGAGGAAGTTCACGTCGACGCCGGCGGCGACGGTGATGGTGCTGTGGCCCTCCTCGGGCGTGTGCGGATTGCACGCGAGGGCGAAGGCCGAGTCGGCGATGGCGAACAGCATCCCGCCGTGGGCGATGCCGAAGCCGTTGAGCATCTCCCGCCGCAGCGTCGTGGACACGGTGGCCGTGCCGTCCCCGAGTTCGAGGACGGACAGGCCCATCCATTCCGTCGCGTAGTCGTCCGTGAGGATCGGGTGGGCCAGCGTGTGGGCGGGAGCAGCTTCGCTCATGGGGCACCTTCTCGCAATTCTTTACCGAATGTTCATTAGGTAATCCCATGAACCCCGGACGTGTCAAGGAGCACACTGCCCGGGGACCCGCCCCGGGGAGCCGGGCACGGGCGCCGACGACCTGCAAGACTGGTCCTGACCAGCCCGGCGGCACCCGAACAGGAGCCCACATGTCACGAGGCATCTACGTCAGCGCCACCACCCCGGGATCGGGGAAGTCGCTCATCGCCCTCGGGGTGGCCGAGGCCCTCCACGCACGCACCGGGAGCATCGGGTTCTTCAAGCCGGTGGTGCTCGCGGACGAGCCGAACGAGGACCCCATGGTGGCGCTCATGCGCTCGCGGTTCGACCTCGACCCCGCCGTGTGCCGGGGCGGCCTCTCGGCGCGGGAGGTCCGCCGGCTCCTCGCCGAGGGGCAGCGCGAGGAGATCGACGCGCGCTGCGTCGAGGTCTTCGCCGAGATCGCCGCGCGCGTGGACATCGTCGTCGTGGAGGGCACGGACCTGACCGGCCAGGACTCCGCCGTCGAGTTCGCCCTCAACGCCCGGCTCTCCAACGACCTCGGCTGCCCCATGCTCGCGGTCGTGAGCGGCCGGGAGCGCACCGCGGAGGAGATCGCCGACGCCGTCGACGTGGCGCGCAAGGAGCTCTACGCCGCCCGCTGCAGCCTCCTGGTGATGATGGTCAACCGCGCCGACCCCGAGCAGATGGACGCGATCAGGGCCGCCATCCGGCCCGGCGTGTCCCACCGGCCGGTCTACGTCCTCCCCGAGCTCGTGGAGATCTCCCGGCCCACCACGGGAGAGGTCTCCGGCGCGCTCTCGCTGCGGCAGATCGCCGGGAGCGCCGACATGGAGCGTGAGGTCAGCGGCGTGAAGGTCGCCGCCATGAGCGTGGCCAACTTCATCGGCGCGCTCGAGAACGGCGACCTCGTGATCGTCCCGGGCGACCGGGCCGACGTCATGGTCGGCGCCCTGGCCTCGACGTTCTCGCCCGAGTTCCCGGTGCCCGCGGCGATGATCCTCACGGGCGGGCTCGCGCCCGATGCGCACATCCTGCCGCTGCTCGCGCAGGCGCCGTTCCCGGTCTTCGCCTACGAGGGCGACACCTACCACGCTGCCCGGGGCGTCTCCGAGGTCCGCAGCGAGATCTGGACGGGACACCGCCGCAAGGTCGCCTCGGCCCTGGGCGCGTGGGCCAGGCACGTGGACGACGACGAGCTCGTCGAGCGGCTGAACCTGCCCCGGCCGGACACCATGACGCCCCTGCGCTTCCTGCACGAGCTCATCGGCCGGGCACGCTCCCAGCGCACGCGGATCGTGCTGCCCGAGGGCACGGACGTGCGCATCCTGCGGGCCGCGGACATCCTCCACCGCCGCGACGTGTGCGACCTGACGCTCCTGGGCAACGAGAGCCAGGTCCGTGAGATCGCGGCCGCCAACGGCGTCCCGCTCGAGGGCATCGACGTCGTGGACCCGGCCCTCTCCCCACTGCGCGAGCGCTTCGCCGAGGAGTACGCCAGGCTGCGCGCCCACCGCGGCGTCGACCTCGCCAAGGCCCTCGAGGTCATGCTCGACGTGAGCTACTTCGGCACCATGATGGTCCAGCTCGGGATCGTGGACGGCATGGTCTCGGGCGCCGCCCACACGACCGCCCACACCATCCGGCCCGCGCTCGAGTTCGTCAAGACCAAGCCGGGAGTCAAGATCGTCTCCTCGGTGTTCCTCATGCTCATGGCGGACCGCGTGCTCGTCTACGGGGACTGCGCCGTGAACCCGGAGCCGAACGAGGAACAGCTCGCGGACATCGCGCTGGCCTCGGCGGAGACGGCGGCCCAGTTCGGCGTCGAGCCCCGGGTGGCGATGCTCTCCTACTCGACCGGGCTCTCGGGCTCCGGGGAGGCCGTGGACAAGGTCCGCCGCGCCACCGAGCTCGTCCGGGCCCACCGCCCGGACCTCGCCGTCGAGGGCCCCATCCAGTACGACGCCGCAGTGGACGCCTCGATCGCGGCCTCGAAGCTGCCCGGGTCCGACGTCGCCGGGCAGGCGACGGTGTTCATCTTCCCGGACCTCAACACCGGCAACAACACCTACAAGGCGGTCCAGCAATCCTCGGGGGCCGTCGCCGTCGGCCCCGTCCTGCAGGGGCTGCGCAAGCCCGTCAACGACCTCTCCCGCGGCTGCACCGTGGAGGACATCGTCAACACTGTCGCCATCACCGCCATCCAGGCCCAGAGCGTCCGGGCGGTCCAGCCCGCCGCCCAGTCCGCAGAGGCCAGCCGGTCCGTCTAGACCCGGCCAGTCCGTCCAGACCCAGCCAGTCCAGACCCAGCCCAAGGAGTCCCGCGTGCTCGTCCTCGTCATCAACTCCGGCTCGTCCTCCCTGAAGTACCAGCTCCGCGACGTCGGGGAGGCCGACGGCGGGCGGGAACCGGAGCCCGCGGTCCTCGCCGAGGGGCTGATCGAGCGGATCGGGTTCGACGGCGGCCCTGCGGACCACGCCGAGGCCCTCGGCCAGGTCGATGCGGAGCTGCACCGCGTGCTCGGGGAGCGCGCCGTCGACGCCGTGGGCCACCGGGTGGTCCACGGAGGCGAGCGGTTCTCCGAGCCGGTCCTCGTGAACAACGAGATCACCCGCGCGATCGAGCGGCTCAACCCGCTCGCACCGCTCCACAACCCCGCGAACGTCCTCGGCCTGAGGGAGATCGCCTCCAAGTGGCCGGACATGCCGCAGGTGGCCGTCTTCGACACCGCCTACCACCGCACCATCCCCGAGCACGCCTGGCGGTACGCCGTCCCGGACTGGCTGTACACCCACCACGGGATCCGCCGCTACGGCTTCCACGGCACCTCGCACCAGTACGTCGCCGCGCGCGCCGCCGAGCTGATGGGGATCGCCCCGGAGGAGTTCGACGGCGTGGTCCTCCACCTCGGCAACGGCGTGTCCGCCACCGCGGTGCGCGGCGGGGAGAGCATCGACACGTCCATGGGCTTCACGCCGCTCGAGGGCCTCGTCATGGGCACGCGCTCCGGCGACCTCGACCCCTCGATCCTCGTGTTCCTCGCCCGGCAGGGGCACGGCCCGGACGAGGTCGACGACCTGCTCAACCGCGAGTCCGGGCTCAAGGCGCTCGCGGGCTCGAACGACATGCGCACCGTGGTGGAGGCCGCCGAGGGCGGGGACCGGCGCGCGCAGGTGGCCCTCGACGTCGCCTCGTACCGCCTTGCGAAGTACATCGGCGGCTACCACGTGGCCGTCGGCGGGGCCAAGGCCATCGTGTTCACCGCCGGCATCGGCGAGAACTCCGCCCCGTTCCGGGCACGCGTCGCGGCCCGCCTCGCCGCGCTCGGCGTCGTGCTCGACGACGACCTCAACGCCGTCCGCTCGAAGGAGCCCCGCGCCATCTCGGCGCCCGATTCAGCCATCCCGCTCCTGGTGGTTCCCACCGACGAGGAGAGGGCGATCGCGGAGGCGACGGCCGCCGTCGTCCGCGCCGCGGTTCCCCGCTAGCCCGCCCGCCGAGGTCACCCCGGGAGTGCGCGAGGTCACCCCGGGAGTGCGCGAGGTCACCCCGTGGGCTGGGCCACACGCACGGCCGGGCCGCCCCGGCGCGGGCATACACTTGACGGTTGTTCCGGCATCGACGCCGCGACAGTCGACCTCGAAGGGCCCCCTTTTGTCAGCACACCATCACGCGTCCGCGCCCGCAGCCGTCTCCGCCGAGGGATATCAGAAGTCCCTCACCCGTCGCCACGTGCAGATGATTGCGATGGGCGGTGCGATCGGTGTGGGCCTGTTCATGGGGGCTGGTGGGCGCCTCGCTTCGACGGGTCCGGCGCTGATCTTCTCGTACGCGATCGCTGGCGCCATCGCCTATCTGCTCATGCGGGCGCTCGGCGAGCTGGTCATGTACCGGCAGACCTCGGGCTCGTTCGTGAGCTACGCGGGGGAGATGTTCGGGCCCAAGGGCGCGTACCTCTCCGGCTGGATGTACTTCGTGAACTGGGCCATGACCGGCATCGCCGAGCTCCTCGCGATCGGCCTGTACTTCCAGTACTTCTTCCCCAACGTGCCGGTGGAGATCTCTGCGCTCTGTGCGCTCGCCCTGCTCGTGGCAGTGAACCTGCTCAGCGTCAGGGCCTTCGGCGAGTTCGAGTTCTGGGCGTCCGTGCTCAAGGTGACCGCGATCACGCTGTTCCTCGTCGCGGGGACGGTGATGGTCGTGCTCAACACCCAGATCGGCGCCACCCACGCTTCCCCGGCGAACCTCCTCGCCGGCGACGGGGGCCTGTTCCCGCACGGCTTATTCGTGATGATCCTCGTGCTCAACGCCGTGATCTTCGCGTACAACGCGATCGAGCTCGTCGGCATCACCGCGGGCGAGATGGAGGACCCGCAGCGGGAGGTGCCCCGGGCCATCCGCGCTGTGGTGCTGCGCATCGTGGTCTTCTACGTGGGGTCCGTGCTGCTCCTGGCGATGCTGCTGCCCTCCGGCCAGTACAAGGCCGGGGTGAGCCCGTTCGTCACCGTCTTCGACCAGCTCGGGGTCGGGTGGATCGGCGACGTCATGAACCTCGTGGTCATCACCGCCGCGCTGAGCTCGTCGAATACCGGCCTCTACTCGATCGGCCGCATCTTCCGCACCATGGCCTCCAACGGCCACGCGCCCCATTGGCTCACGCGCATGTCCAAGCGGCACGTGCCCTACGCGGCGATCCTCGCCATCGCAGCCGTGTACTTCGTGGGCATCCTCGTGAACATCTGGGCCGGCGGCACGCACGCGTTCGACCTTGCGCTCAACACCGCCTCGATCGGCGTGATCTTCACGTGGGGTTCGATCTTCGCGTGCCAGCTCATGCTGCGGAAGAAGAAGGGCGACGGCGCGTCCTCCCTCCCGATGCCCGGCTCGCCGTGGACGAGCTGGCTCGGGCTGGCCGCTCTGGCCGCGATCACCGTGCTCATCGCGTTCGACACCATGACGGACAAGGCCACCGGGGAGGTCTTCCCGATCGGCCTCTACACCATCCTCAGCGTCCCGGTGATCGCGCTGCTCCTGTGGCTGGGCTGGCTGCTGGTCCGGCGTCGTGAGGCGGCCCGGGCGGCGGCTGCCCAGGAGGCCGCCGCGCCCGGCGACGCGGCGGCCAAGAGCGTCGACGCCAACGCCTGAGGCGCTCCCAGGCTCAGCTGGGCAGGAGCTCCCGGGCGCCGAGGGCGTCCGCGATGAACGCGTAGTCCCAGGCCCGCTCCTTCCACGCCTCGTAGCGCCCCGACGCGCCGCCGTGGCCCGCATCCATCTCGGTCTTGAGCACGATCGGCTGCCCTGACGTGGTGGCCTCCCGCAGCGCCTGGACCCACTTGGCCGGCTCGACGTACAGCACGCGCGTGTCGTTGAAGCTGGTGACGGCGGCGACCTTCGGATAGGCAGCGCGGCGCACGTTCTCGTACGGCGTGTAGGACTTCATGTAGGCGTACACCTCGGCGTCCTCGATCGGGTTGCCCCATTCCTCCCACTCGAGGGCCGAGAGCGGCAGTTCGGGATCGAGGATGGTGGTGAGCGCGTCCACGAACGGGACCTGCGCTACGGCGGCCGCGTACTTCTCCGGGGCCAGGTTCAGCACGGCGCCGATGAGCAGGCCGCCGGCGGAGCCGCCCATGCAGGCGATCCTGGCCGGGTCGGCCCACCCCGAGGAGGCGACCCAGTCCGTGGCGGCGACGAAGTCGGTGAACGTGTTCCGCTTGTGCAGCTTCTTGCCGTCCTCGTACCAGTGGCGCCCCAGCTCGCCGCCGCCGCGCACGTGCGCGACGACGAACACGATGCCCCGGTCCAGGAGGCTGAGCCGGGCGACCGCGAACGCCGGGTCCATGCTCACCTCGTACGAGCCGTACCCGTAGACGAGCGCCGGGTTGGTCCCGTCCCGCTGGACCGACGCCCGCCGCACCACGGACAGCGGGACCCGCGTGCCGTCGTCGGCCGTCGCCCAGGCCCGCTCCGCCACGTAATCGGCCGGGCTGTACCCGCCGAGCACCGGGGTCTCCTTCCGCAGGATCAGCTGGCCGGTGGCCAGCACGTAGTCGTAGACGCGGGGGGGAGTGACGTAGGAGGTGAAGCTCAGCCGCGCCACCGGGGCGCCGTGCTCGGTGACGCCCCCGCCTGCGGTATAGAGCTCCTCGCCGAACTGCGGCTCGACGAACGACGGCGTCCGGCCGCCCTCCGCGGCCTCGACGGCCTCGGCGAGGGGAGCGAAGCGGACGGTCGTGACGGTGTCCCTGCGCAGCGTGACGATGAGGTGCGTCGCCGAGACGTCCGCGCCCTCGACCTTGACCTGCTCGTCGTGGGGCACGAGCGTCGCCCAGCGCTGGTCCGGCAGCGGCTTGGAGGTCTCGGACAGGTCGAGGAGGGAGAGCATGCTGTTCGGCGCCGAGCCCTCCGGCCCCTGCGGGCGCCCGTCGTGAAGGAGCAGCAGCCGGGTCCGGCCGCCTTGCTCGAACGGCTCGGCCGTGTGGAGGATGCGCTCCTGGCGGCCCAGCACGAGCCGGAGCCCGGCGTCGGGGTCGGCCAGGTCGAGGATGCGGGTCTCGGAGTACTCCGAGTTGCCGATCCCCACGAGCAGCCAGCGGCGGTCCGAGGAGAGGTCGATCCCGGTCCACTGCGCGACGTCGTCCTCCTGGTACAGGACCGTGTCCTGCTCCGGCGGCGTGCCGAGCACGTGCACACGCACCTGGTAGGGGCGCCACGAGTCGTCCGCGACCATGTAGAACAGCCGCGAGCCGTCAGGGTCGAACTCGAGGCCGTAGAACACGCCCTCGATGACCTCGGGAAGGGCCTCGCCGGTCCGGAGGTCCTTGATGCGCAGGGTGAAGGTCTCGTCCCCGGCGGTGTCCACCGAGTAGGCGTACAGGGTCCCGTCGCGCGAGACCGCGGCGCCGCCGAGCGCGAAGAAGGGGTGCCCCTCGGCCTCCGCGTTCCCGTCCAGCAGCACCTGCTCGCCGGGGACCGGGGTGCCCGGCTCCACGGCGGGGGGCGTCCACGCGTCGAGGAGGCCACCGGCGCCGTCCGCGCTGCCGGGAGCATCCGCCCTGACGCGGCAGTAGATCGGGTACTGCTGGCCCTCGACGGTGCGGGCGTAGTACCACCAGCCGTCCTTGCGGGCCGGGACGGAGAGGTCCGTCTCCTGGGTGCGGCGCTTGATCTCCTCGAAGATGGCGTCGCGGAGGGGCTGCTGGCCGGCGGTCACGGCGTCGGTGTAGGCGTTCTCCGCGGTGAGGTGCGCGACGACCTCCGGGTTGTCCTTCTCTCGCAGCCATTCGAAGGGGTCCACGAAGGTGTCGCCGTGGTGCTCACGCGTCGAGGGCACCTTCTTCGCGACAGGGGCCTCGGGAGCGGTGGCTTCAGTCATGGCCCCACCCTAGCGGCCGCCGCCGACAGCGCTCGTCGGGGTCGTCCGCGCGTGCGGTACCATTTCCGTGACTGTGCGCACGCCAGCGCCATGACCATTGGGGAGGTACACGCGGGTGGAGCAGGGCACTGGCCTCAGCGCCGATCAAGGGATGTCACTGACGGATTATCTGCGGATCGCACGGCGATTCTGGAAGGGCATCGTGGCGCTCGTCCTCGTGTCCACCGTGGCCGCGTTCGGCTGGTACCTGATCCAGCCGCGCATCTATTCAGCCGAGGCGAGCGGCATGGTGATCAGCTCCGGCGCCGACAACCTCTCCTGGTCCCTCGCCGGCGACAGCCTGGCGAAGTCGAAGGCGAAGTCCTACAAGGCCGTCGCCGAGTCCGCCTCGGTCGCGGACCGCGTGATCAGCGACCTCAGCCTGCCCACCACCGCCCAGGACCTCCTGGGGAACGTGGCGGTCACGGTTCCCACCGACGGCACCGAGATCCGCGTCGACGCGCGGGACAGGGATCCGGTCCAGGCGCAGAAGGTGGCCAACGACTGGGTGAAGGCCCTGGCCGCCCAGGTCAGCGACCTTGAGCGGGATGCCAACGCGAACACCAAGGGCAACCCTGCCGTGAAGGTCGTCCCGCTCGTGACCGCGATGGTCCCCACCGAGCCGGTCTCGCCCAAGCTCACCCTTGCCCTGGGCGTCGGCGTGGTCGGGGGCCTGCTCCTCGGCCTCGCCTACGCGTTCATCCGCGACCGCGTGGACCGCCGCATCCGCACCTCCGAGGAGGCCGAGCGCTTCGGCTACCCCGTCATCGGCACGCTTCCGCTGGACGACATGCTGGTGAAGGGCTCCAGCGTCCTCGAGGGTACCGGCGGCCACCAGTTCATGAGCGAGGCGCTGCGCGAGCTCCGCACCAACCTGCGCTTCATCGACGTGGACCACCAGCCCCGGATCGTGCTCGTCACGAGCTCGCTGCCCTCCGAGGGCAAGTCGACCGTGATCGCCAACCTGGCCTCCACCCTGGCGGCCGACGCGGAACCCGTGATCGTCGTCGACGCGGACCTGCGCCGACCCAACGTCCACAACGTCTTCGATGTCGTCGGGGACGTCGGAGTCACCGACATCCTCTCCGGGCGCGCCCGGATCGACGACGTGATGCAGACGTGGCCCGGCAACGACCTCGTGCGCGTGCTCGCAGCCGGGCACATCCCGCCGAACCCGTCGGAACTCCTTGGCTCCCAGGCCATGCGGAACCTGCTGGCGACGCTGGCACAGGACGCGCTCGTGCTCGTGGACGCGCCCCCGCTGCTCCCGTTCACCGACGCCGCCGTCCTCTCCCGCATCGCCGACGGCACCCTTGTGCTGGTACGGGCCAACCGGACGAAGGTGGATGAGCTGTCCCACGCCCTGGGCAACATCCAGCGCGTCAAGGGCCGCGTCCTCGGGCTCATCCTCAACGGCATCCCCTCGAAGGGCGCAGACGCCCGCGCCCGCGGCTACTACGGCCGCTACGGCTACGGCGAACCGCCCACAGAAGACCGTTCGCTGGAAGCGGCAGAGCCTCAGCACGGGGCCGGTACCCGGCACGGTTCTGCGGCTCCGGCCGACGACTGGCTGGGCTCCCGGCACTCGCTGCCGGACGACTCCGCGGCCCCGCAGTGGGACCGCCCGGGCGAGGGCGGCGGCCAGCGGCCCCATGGATTCGCGGCGCCCTTCCCCGCGCAGGCCGAATCTCCCCGCGACCACTCCGGATGGGCGCAGTCAGGCTACGCGGAGGATCCGGCTGACCGGTCCGCCGACGCGGACGGCCCAGAGGCCGACGACGGCGTGTGGCTTCCAGCGCGCGTCCGCGAGTCCTACGGCGCCCGCCGCCGCGGGCTCTGAGGACAGCCTCCGCGTTCGACCAGCACAGCAGTACGGCCAGCACGCCGGGAGTCAGGGACTCCCGGCGTGCCTGCGTCTGCGCACGGAGTCCGCTGCGGTGAGGATCGCATCGACCGCGGGCACGAGCTCCTCCGCCATCTTCCGGTACACCTCGGGGCCTTCACGGAAGGGGTCCGTGACGTCATCGTCGGCCGCGGGACCTGCCTGGCGCAGGCTCGCCGCCTCGGAGATCGCCGCCAGCCAGGCCTGGCGGACGGCTGCGGTGCTGCCGGTGCCCGCGTTCTCGAGCGGCGCGCCGGAGAGGACCCGCGCGAACTCCCGCAGCGTGAAGGTCTTCCGGAACGCGGACGGTGCGAGCTGGAGGATCACCGAACGGTGCTCGGTGGACAAGGCCAGGATGAGGTCGGCTCCGGTGAGCATCGGCGTCGTGAGCTGGCGCGCCGTGAACCCCGCGAGCGAGGCGCCGAGGGCTGAGGCGATGGCCCGGGACCCCGGCTCCGCGGCGGACCCGACGAGCGCGTGGATTCCCGCGCTGCGGACCTCCACGGCCTCCGGGCAGATCTCGTCGAACCCGGCCTGGAGGAGGCGCTCCGCCAGCGGCGACCGGCAGACGTTGCCGGTGCAGACGGTCAGGATTCGCAGGGGTGCGGCGCTGGTCACCGCATCACGCTAGCACCGGGCGCCCTGCGACGGCTGCCTGTGGGTGGCCCGGGGCTGCGCACCTTGACGGCAGTATCCGCCGCCCCATATTCTGAACGAACGGTCGGTAATTATTTCTTGAGGAGGAGACATGGCAGCTGCCAATCTGCAGTCCGTGCCCCAGCCCCAGGCTGGACAGGGTGACGAGGCCCCGTCCGCTGAGGACATCGCGGGACAGGCGTACTTTGATCGCGTCATCGCCGAGGACTCGCGCATCGAGCCGCGCGACTGGATGCCCGCGGCGTACCGCAAGACGCTGGTCCGCCAGGTGTCCCAGCACGCGCACTCCGAGATCATCGGCATGCAGCCCGAGGCGAACTGGATCACCCGCGCCCCGAGCCTGAAGCGCAAGGCGATCCTCATGGCCAAGGTCCAGGACGAGGCCGGGCACGGGCTGTACCTGTACTCCGCCGCCGAGACCCTCGGCACCCCGCGCGACGTCCTCAACCAGCAGCTTCTGGACGGCAAGGCCAAGTACTCCTCGATCTTCAACTACCCGGCCCGCACGTGGGCCGACATGGGCGCCATCGGCTGGCTCGTGGACGGGGCGGCGATCGCCAACCAGGTGCCGCTGTGCCGGGCCAGCTACGGCCCCTACGGACGCGCGATGGTGCGCATCTGCAAGGAGGAGTCCTTCCACCAGCGCCAGGGCTTCGAGATCCTCCTCGAGCTCTCCAACGGCACCCCGGCGCAGAAGCAGATGGCGCAGGACGCCGTCAACCGCTTCTACGCCCCGGCGCTGATGATGTTCGGTCCGCCGGACGACGACTCGCCCAACTCGAAGCAGTCCATGGCGTGGAACATCAAGCGGTTCTCCAACGACGAGCTGCGCCAGCGGTTCGTCGGCATGATCGCCGAGCAGGTCAAGGTGCTCGGCCTCACGCTGCCCGACCCGGAGCTCCGCTACGACGAGGAAGCCGGCCGGTGGATCCACATGGACCTCGACTGGCAGGAATTCAAGGACGTCATCGCGGGCCGGGGCCCGTGCAACGCCCAGCGCATGGCCCGCCGCCGCGAGGCCCACGAGAACGGCACCTGGGTCCGCGAGGCGGCCCGCGCGTACGCGAAGAAGCAGGCCGCGAAGCGTGCCGCAGAAGAGATCGGAGCAGCGTAAGTGAGCGAGCAGAGCAACATCTGGCCCCTCTGGGAGGTCTTCGTGCGGTCCAGCCGCGGCCTCTCCCACGTCCACGCGGGCTCCCTGCATGCCCCGGACGCTGCGATGGCGCTGCGCAACGCGCGCGACCTCTACACCCGCCGGAACGAGGGCGTGTCCATCTGGGTGGTCCCCTCCGAGGCCATTGCCTCCTCCGACCCGGATTCCAAGGGAGCGTACTTCGAGTCGCCCCAGGGCAAGGACTACCGGCACGCGACGTACTACACCAAGAGCGAGGGCGTGAAGCACCTGTGAACGCTCCCACCCCTGCCTACACCGACCACGCCCTCGACAGCTTCGGCGACGCCGCGGCGTCGGCCACCCGCGTCACCCCGGGCAATGCGCTGCGCCCCGAGGACATCGCCCTCTCCCCGGAGAAGCCGGCCGAGGACGTCGCCCAGTACGCCCTCCGCCTCGGCGACGACGCCCTCATCCTCGCCCAGCGCCTGAGCCACTGGATCTCGCGCGGCCCGGAGCTCGAAGAGGACATCGCCCTCGGCAACATCGCCCTCGACACCCTCGGCCACGCGCGCTCGTTCCTGACCTACGCGGGCCACGCGTGGGGCAAGACCGAGGACGACCTCGCGTACTGGCGCGAGGAAGAGGAGTTCCGCTGCGCCTGGATGGTCGAGCAGCCCAACGGCGATTTCGGCACCACGATCGCCCGCCAGCTCGTCATGTCGATCTACCAGTACCTGCTCTACTCGGAGCTCGTGGACTCCGCCGACGCGACCCTTGCCGCGATCGCCGCCAAGGCGCTCAAGGAGGTCGACTACCACCGCGACCACGCGATCCAGTGGACCATCCGCCTCGGCGACGGGACGGAAGAGTCGCACGCCCGCATGCAGGCCGCACTCGAGCTGGTCTGGCCATACGTGGACGAGCTGTTCGACGACGACGCGCTCATCGACGCCGTCGGCGACGCCGGGGTGCGCCCCTCGGGCCTGCGCGAGACCTTCGACGCCCACATCGCCGAGGTCCTCGCCGAGGCCACCCTGGCCCTTCCCGACGTCCCCCGCGCCAGCGGCGGCGGCCGCCGCGGCGACCACACCGAGCACCTCGGCTACATCCTCGCCGAGATGCAGGTGCTCGCCCGCAAGCACCCCGGCGCCACCTGGTAGGCCCCGGGACGGCACACGCCCACGAAGGAACACCCATGATCACCACCGATGACGAGGTCCGCGCGCTCGCCGCCACCGTGACCGACCCGGAGATCCCCGTGCTCACCATCGAGGACCTCGGCATCCTCCGGGACGGGCACCTCGAGGCGGACGGCACGGTCCGCCTCACGATCACCCCGACCTACTCCGGATGCCCCGCGATGGACACGATCCGCGCGGACCTCGCCACGGTGTTCGCCAAGGCCGGGCACCAACGCGTCCAGGTGGACCTCGTGCTCTCCCCGGCCTGGACCACGGACTGGATGAGCGAGGCGGGCAAGGCCAAGCTCGAGGAGTACGGGATCGCCCCGCCCACCGGCAAGGCAGGCCACGGCGGCCCCGTCCGGCTCGGCCTGACCGTCAAGTGCCCCCAGTGCCACTCGCTCAACACCCGCGAGATGTCCCGCTTCGGCTCCACGTCCTGCAAGGCGCTCTACGTGTGCCAGGACTGCCACGAACCCTTCGACTACTTCAAGGTGCTCTAGATGACTGACCAGCTGAACGAAACTGCGGCCGAGCCGGCTGAGGCCGCCACCGAGCAGACGGAGGGTACCGCCCGGCGTCGTGCGTCCTTCCACCCGCTCGAGGTGAGCGGGGTCCGCCGGCTCACCAACGACTCCATCGAGGTGACGTTCGCCGTCCCCGCCGCGCTCGCCGACGAGTACGACTACATCCCCGGCCAGTACGTGGCCCTGCGAGCGCAGTTCCCCGACGAGTCGGGCACCCCGCGCGAGGTGCGCCGCTCCTACTCCATCTGCGCCGCGCCGCGCCGCTTCGAGGACGGCTCGAGCGAGATCAAGGTCGCCATCAAGCGGGACCTCGGCGGCGTCTTCTCCACGTGGGCCAACGAGAGCCTCGAGGCCGGCGCGACGCTGGACGTCATGAGCCCCGCCGGGGCGTTCATCTCCAAGCACCGGATGACCGGCCTCAACGACCCGTCCAGCATCGACACCGAGCGCGAGCACACCTTCGTGGCCGTGGCCGCGGGCTCCGGGATCACGCCGATCATGGCGATCGCCCGCACCGTCCTGGCCGCCGACGAGCACGTCCGCTTCGACCTCGTCTACGCCAACAAGGCCGCGATGGACGTCATGTTCGTCGAGGAGCTCGCCGACCTCAAGGACCGCTACCCCTCCCGGTTCGCGCTCCACCACGTGCTCTCGCGCGAGCAGCGCATCTCCCCGCTGCTCTCGGGCCGGGTGGACTCCGAGAAGCTCACCACGCTGCTCAACACGGTGATCCACGCCGACGACGTCGACGAGTGGTTCCTGTGCGGCCCGTTCGAGCTCGTCCAGCTGGTTCGGGACACGCTCTCCGCGCGCGGGGTGGACCCGGAGAAGGTCCGCTTCGAGCTCTTCACCACCGGCACCCCGACGAACCTCGAGGGCAACATCGGCCGCCCGGTCGTGGAGGATCCCTCGGGAGCGAACGTCGAGATCGAGTTCACGCTCGACGGCCTCACCGGCGCCGTCACCTCGCCCGTCTCCGCGAACGAGACGATCCTCAACGCCGCCCTCCGCGTGCGCCCCGACGTGCCCTTCGCCTGCGCCGGCGGCGTCTGCGGCACCTGCCGGGCCAAGCTCGTCTCCGGCACCGTGGACATGGCCGAGAACTACGCGCTCGAGCCCGACGAGGTGGAGCGCGGCTACGTCCTGACGTGCCAGTCGCGGCCGACCTCGGAGTGCGTCTCGGTCGACTTCGACGCGTGACAGTGGTTGCGCGGAGCGCAGCCGCGTCGCAACCCCGTCCCGAAAACCAAGGAGCCTGAATGATCGACCTGACTGTTGCCGACGGCGTCGCCGAGGTGGTCCTCGACGCGCCGGCCAAGCTCAACGCCCTCGACGAGGCCGCGCTCCGGGAGCTCTCCGATGCGTACGACGACGCCGCTGCCGCCGCCTTCCGCGGCGAGGTCCGGGCGCTGCTCCTGCGCGGCGAGGGCCGGGCGTTCTGCGCCGGACGCGACATCTCGGCTGTGGACCCGGCCGACGACGATGTGCTCGGCTACCTCGGCGGCCTCGTCACGCCGCTCATGCAGAAGATGGCCGCGTTCCCCGCGCCGACGTTCGCCGCCGCGCAGGGCGCCACCCTCGGCGTGGGCCTCGGGCTCCTGCTGGCCACCGACGTGGTGTACGTGGCGGACAACGCCAAGATCGGGTCCCCGTTCGCCAACCTCGGCGCCACGCTCGACTCCGGTGGCCACTGGTACTTCACCGAGCGCCTCGGCATGCACCGCGCCCTGGACCTCGTGTACACGGCCGAGCTCATGAGCGGCGCCGACGCCGTACGCTCCGGCATGTTCTCCCGGTCCTTCCCCGCGGACGAGCTGCTCGAGCGCACGCGCGGCATCGTGGCGCGCGTGGCGTCAGGGGCCACGGGCGCGTTCGTCGCGTCCAAGGAGCTCGTCGCCCAGGTGCGCGACCGGCGGATCGGCCTGTGGGAGTCCATGGACGCCGAGAACAAGGCCCAGGCCGCACTCTGCAGCTCCGAGGACTACGCCGAGGGGTTCAAGGCCTTCCAGGAGAAGCGCAAGCCGGTCTTCGCCGGCCGCTGAGACGCTCAGCTACTCCGCCGCGAGGTAGGCGTGCACGCTCGCGTGGTTCATCGCGGTGGCAGCCTGCTCCGGCTGCGGGCATTCGGCCACGATCGCCACGACAGCGTGAGCCGACGGCACCGCCCGCACGGCGACGCGCACGTACGTGACCGTGCCGTCGGCGTGTCCGACCTTCAGCGCGGCCCCTGCCATATCCACCAGCGGGCCGCCCTGGGAGCCGAGGGTTGTCACGACCACCAGGCCCTGCTCGGTGACGCCCAGGGAGGCAGAGGACTTCCGCTCGGCCCCGATCGCGTCGGCCAGCGCCCCGCGCGTCGCCGCCGTCTCGGGGTCGGGCGAGAGCAGCGTCGGCGACGCGGACGCGGAGGAGGAGGCCGGCGTCGTGCGTGACGCCGAGGGCGACGGCGAGCCGCCCGCCTGCAGCGGCCCCGCGCGGAAGGAGAGCCGGCAGCCGGCGTCGGAGACGTAGCGCAGCTCGTCCGGGGCTGCGGTGAGCCGGTACTCGGCACTCGGCGCGGCGTGCCACACGGGCTGGGCGGTGAAGGGGAGCGGGTCGCTGAGCGCGTACGCCTCGCCCGGGGCGGACGACGGCGCCGACGCGCCCGGCGCTCCCGGCGTCGGCCCCGGCGCGGGTGGCTGGGGGGACGGGCCCATGAACAGCGCGGCGATGGCCACCACCACTCCCACGCCGACCACGACGCACGCCGCGACGAGCACGGCGACCCACGGAGGGCGCGACGAGGGCCCGGCTGTGCCGCCGTCGTCGTTCGCCATGGCCCCTCCTGAAGCGTTCCCTCCAACCATCCCACGCCGGAGGGTCCTCGACGCCCCCTGCGGGCGCCGGTAGCGTGGGGGTGTCCGCCGGCCCGGCCGGTCCTGCGGCCCGACGCGACCCCAGGAGTGCCCGCCGTGCCTGCCTCCCGTTCCACCTTCCATCCCGCCTCCGACGGGCGGGGACGGCGCGGGCGGCAGGAGCCCGACTCGAACGTCGAGCTGAACCCGCTCTTCAGCCGGCCCGGCGAGGCCACCGAATTCCCGCGGTTCACCCTGCCCGCGGGGGAGAGCCTGCCCGGCACGGCGTACCAGGTGGTCCACGACGACGCGATGCTCGACGGCAACGCCCGCCTCAATCTCGCGACCTTCGTGGGCACATGGATGGAGCCGGAGGCCGCCCGGCTCTACGCCGAGACCGTCGACAAGAACATGATCGACAAGGACGAGTACCCCAAGACGGCCGAGATCGAGCACCGCTGCTGGCGCATGCTCGCGGACCTGTGGCACGCGCCCGAGCCCGAGCACGCCGTCGGCACCTCGACGATCGGCTCCTCCGAGGCGTGCATGCTGGCCGGCCTCGCGCTCAAGCGACGGTGGCAGCACGCCCGCCGCGCCGCCGGGAAGCCGGCCGAGCGGCCCAATCTCGTGATGAGCTCGGCGGTGCAGGTGTGCTGGGAGAAGTTCTGCAACTACTGGGACGTCGAGGCCCGCTACGTGCCCATCTCGCACGAGCACCCCGTCCTCGACGGGCACGCGCTCTCGGAATATGTGGACGAGAACACGATCGGCGTCGTGGCCATCATGGGCGTCACCTACACCGGCATGTACGAGCCCGTCGCCGAGATCTCGCAGGCCCTGGACGCGGTCCAGGCCGCCACGGGCCTCGATGTGCCGATCCACGTGGACGGGGCCTCAGGGGCGATGGTCGCCCCGTTCCTCGCCCCGGAGCTCGAGTGGGACTTCCGGCTGCCCCGGGTCGCCTCGATCAACACGTCCGGGCACAAGTACGGGCTCGTGTACCCCGGCCTCGGGTGGGTGGTGTGGCGGGATGCCGCCGCCCTGCCGGAGGACCTGGTGTTCCACGTGAGCTACCTCGGCGGGGACATGCCCACGTTCGCGCTGAACTTCTCCCGCCCCGGCGCGCAGGTGCTCCTGCAGTACTACCTGTTCCTCCGGCTGGGGTTCGAGGGGTACCGCGCCGTGCATGCAGCGTCCCGGGACGTCGCGGGGTACCTGGCCCGGGAGATCGGGGCCATGGACGCGTTCGAGCTGTGGAACGACGGCTCCGACATCCCGGTCTTCGCGTGGAGCCTGGCTCCGGGCCACACCAAGAACTGGAACCTGCACCACCTCTCCGACCGGCTGCGGATGAACGGCTGGCTCGTGCCGGCGTACCCGATGCCGGACGGGCTCGCCGACCTGACCGTGCAGCGGATCGTGGTGCGCAACGGCTTCACCCGGGACCTCGCGGCGAGCTTCCTCGAGGATCTGCGCACCGCGGTGGCGTTCCTCGACTCCGTGGACGCCCCGTTCCCCGATCCCGAGCACGGGAGCGCCTTCCACCACTGACCCTCCCGCCCGCCGCTGGCCGTTTCGGGTACGCATCTCGTCGGGTCTTCCGGGTTTCGGGTACGCATCTCGTCGCACTTTGGCCTTTGCTGGTACGCACGACGCCGGGTGGCCGGCCCGCCCGGGCCGGGCACCCGCCGTCGTGCGCGCCGGCCTGTACCCGAGAGCCGAATACCGCGACGAGATGCGTGCCCGAAAGCTCAAATCGGCGACGAGATGCGTACCCGAAAGCTCGAATCGGCGACGAGATGCGTACCCGAAACGGGGGGGCGGGGAGAGGGGGCCGGGTCAGCGCGTGTCCAGGTCCTCGAACACGAGGAACGTCTGGGTGTCGAGGACGCCGGGCATGCTCTGCAGCTGGTCGAATACGACGCGGCGCAGGTCCGTGTTGTCCACGGCGCGAACGAGGATGATCACGTCGAAGTCCCCGCCCACGAGCGCGATGTGGTGCACCTCGGGGATGGCGCGCAGCCGCTCGCGGAGGTCCCGCCACGTCTGCTGCCGCACCTTGAGGGTCACGTACGCGCTCGAGCGCAGCCCAGCCTTGAGCGGGTCGACCAGGGCGGTGTACTTCGTGATCACCCCGTCCGCCTGCAGCCGCGCGAGCCGGTTGTAGGCGTGTGCGCGGGAGATGTGCACGTTCTCGGCGATCGTGGTCACGGACCGGCGCGCGTCCTCGGTGAGCTGGTCGAGGATGGCGCGGTCCACGGCATCGAGCGCCCTCGGCTCGGCGGGCGGCCGCGGCGCCTCGCGGCCGGGATGCAGATCGTCCATCGGAACCTCCTGTGACGCAGCTCATCTCGACGATTCGTCTTCGATGAGCGCCGATCTGACACCAGTATTCCACGATCTGCGCCTCTGCGGCATACGAATGCCTACAGAAGCGGATACTTGAGGAAAGTCCAGCGCCGTACCAAGGAGGAGCCATGACCCTTCCCGCCGAGGCACAGGAGGCCATCCGCAGCTTCGGGATCAGCATCGAGGACTACATGCTCCCGGTGCACGGCCGCGTGCCGCAGATCCAGATCCTCGACGAGGCCGGCAGCCTCCGCCCCGAGGACGAGCGCGGTTCCGCCCCGGGCCACGAGTACCCGATCCCCGCCACCGAAGACCTCCTCGAGGCCTACCGCCGCCTCGTGATCGGCCGGCGCGTCAACGACCAGAATTCCGCGCTCGTGCGCCAGGGCCGCATGGCGGTGTACCCCTCGAGCCACGGCCAGGAGGCCTGCCAGGTCGCCGCCGCGCTGTGCCTCGGCGCGGGCGACTGGATGTTCCCCACCTACCGCGACGCGGTCGCCGTCATGACCCGCGGCGTCGACCCCGTCGAGACGATGACGCTCTTCCGCGGCGACTGGCACGGCGGCTACGACCCGCACGAGCACAAGGTCGGCATCCAGTCGACCCCGCTGACCACCCAGCTGCTGCACGCCGTCGGCGTGGCCCACGCGGCCAAGCTGCGCGGCGAGGATACCGTGGTCCTCGCGATGTGCGGCGACGGTGCCACGAGCGAGGGCGACTTCCACGAGGCGCTCAACTTCGCGGCCGTCTTCAACCTCCCGGTCGTGTTCTTCGTGCAGAACAACCAGTACGCCATCTCGGTCCCGCTCGCGCACCAGACGGTCGCACCCTCGATCGCGCACAAGGCAGTCGGCTACGGGATGGCCGGAGAGCGGGTGGACGGGAACGACGCCGTGGCCCTCCTCGCCGTCCTCGACCGCGCCGTGCGCCTCGCCCGGGCAGGTTCGGGCCCGCTCCTCGTCGAGGCCTACACCTACCGCATGCAGGCCCACACCAACGCCGACGACGCCACGCGCTACCGCGAGGACGCCGAGGTCGCGGCCTGGGCCGAGAAGGACCCGCTCAAGCGGATGCGCGAGTACCTGCGCGCGGAGGGCGTGCTCGGCCAGGAGACGGAGGCCGCCTTCGCTGCCGACGCCGAGGAGATCGCGCGCCAGCTCCGCGACGGCCTGGGCGCCGAGGCGCAGCCGGACCCGCAGGACCTCTTCCGCTTCGTGTTCACCGAGCCCACCCCGCAGCTGCGCGAGCAGGCCGCGTTCCTCGCCGAGGAGCAGGCCCGCGAGCAGTCCACCGACGAGACCACCGGAGAGGAGCGCCGAGCATGAGCACGGTCGCCGAAGCCGCCGCGGCCCGCGCCGCCGGTACCCCCGCGCCAGAGGCCCTCACGTTCGCCAAGGCCCTGACCACCGCCATGGCGGACGCCATGCGCGCCGATGAGAACGTCGTCGTGTTCGGCGAGGACGTCGGCGCCCTCGGCGGCGTCTTCCGCATCACCGACGGGCTCCAGAAGGAGTTCGGCGACCAGCGCTGCTTCGACACGCCTCTGGCCGAGTCGGGCATCGCCGGCATGTCCCTCGGCATGGCGATGAACGGACTGCGCCCCGTGATCGAGATGCAGTTCGACGCGTTCGCCTACCCCGCGTTCGAGCAGATCGCGAGCCACATCGCCAAGATGCACAACCGCACGCGCGGGGCTGTCCGCCTGCCGCTCGTGATCCGCATCCCGTACGCCGGCGGGATCGGCGGCGTCGAGCACCACTGCGACTCCTCCGAGGCGTACTACGCGCACACTCCGGGCCTGAAGGTCTTCACCCCGGCGACGGTCCAGGACGCCTATCGGATGCTGCGCGAGGCCATCGCAAGCGACGACCCCGTGGTCTTCATGGAGCCCAAGAAGCTCTACTGGTCCAAGGACCTCGTGGACCTCGCCGCGCTGCGGGCCGAGTTCGACGGCGCGCCGGACGGCACTGCCGCCGGGACGCACGACGGCGGGCGGCGGCTCAGCGTGGACGGCGCCGCCGTGGTGGCCCGGCCCGGCACCGACGCGACGATCATCACCTACGGCCCCTCGGTGCCGACCGCGCTCGCGGCCGCGGAGGCCGCGGCCGCCGAGGGCCGGTCCGTCGAGGTCGTCGACGTGCGCACGCTCGTGCCGTTCGACGACGAGACCGTGGCCGCGTCGGTGCGCAAGACCGGCCGCGCCGTCGTCGTCGCGGAGGCCGCGGGCTTCGCCTCGGTGGCCTCCGAGATCGTCGCGCGCGTCCAGGAGCGCTGCTTCCACTCGCTCGCCGCCCCGGTGCGCCGCGTGACCGGATTCGACATCCCCTTCCCGCCGCCCAAGCTCGAGCACTACTACCTGCCCAGCGTCGACCGCATCCTCGACGCCCTCGACGACCTGCAGTGGGAGGACTGACATGGCGACCGCACTGACCGCCCAGGGCGGCACTGCCCGGAACGCGACGGGCCAGAGGACGTTCCTGCTGCCGGACCTCGGGGAGGGCCTGACCGAGGCCGAGCTCGTGCGCTGGCTCGTGGCCGTGGGGGACACCGTCGCGGTGGACCAGCCTGTGGCCGAGGTCGAGACCGCGAAGGCGATCGTGGAGGTGCCCACGCCGTACGGCGGCACCGTCGCGCAGCTGCACGGCGAGGCCGGGGCGACGATCGACGTCGGCACCCCCCTCATCACCATCGCCGAGGTCACCCCGTCTGCGCGCGAGGTCACCCCGTCTGAGGCCGAGGTCGGGGCGTCGGCGGGCGAGGAGTACCGCACCGAGGAGCGGGCCGGGGCGCGCCAGCCGAGCCAGGCCTCGGGCTCCGGGAACGTGCTCATCGGCTACGGCACGCCCGCCGGGACGGCAGGCGGCCGCACCCGGCGACGCAAGGGGGCCGCGCCGTCGTCCGCTCCCGCTGCCGCGGCACCCGCACGCACGACGGCGTCGGAGCAGGCCGTGCGCGTCGTGTCGCCGATCGTGCGCCGGCTGGCCCGCGACCTCAACGTGGCGCTCGCCGCCGTGTCGGGGACAGGCCCCAACGGTCTCATCATGCGCCGCGACGTCGAGTCGGCCGGGGTGACGTCGGTGTCCCAGGGAGTGACCTCGGCGTCCCAGGGGGTGACGTCGGTGTCCCAGGGGGTGACCTCGGCGCCCCAGGGGGTGACGTCGGCGTCCCAGGGGGTGACGTCGGCGTCCCAGGGGGCGACTTCGGCGGGGGAGGTGGACGCGCGCACCGGGCTGGGCGTCGCCGCCCGGACCCCGGTCGCAGGGGTCCGCAAGGCCGTCGCGCAGGCGATGGTCCGTTCCCGCACCGAGATCCCCGAGGCCACGGTCTGGGTCGACGTGGACGCGACGGAGCTCGTGCGCCTGCGGGCAGACCTCAAGCGCCGCGACCCGGAGTCGGCGCCGAGCCTGCTCGCGTTCATCGCCCGCTTCGTGCTCGCGGGCCTCGCCAAGTACCCAGAGCTCAACACCCGCATCGAGGGGACCGGCGACGGCGGCCAGGAGATCGTCCGGTTCGACGGCGTGAACCTCGGCTTCGCGGCGCAGACGGACCGCGGGCTCGTGGTCCCGGCCATCCGCGGCGCCCACGCGATGAGCGCCCGCCAGCTCGACGGCGAGTTCCGCCGCCTCACGGCCCTCGCACGGGACGGCAAGGCCTCGCCCGCCGATCTCACCGGAGGCACGTTCACGCTGAACAACTACGGCGTCTTCGGCGTGGACGGCAGCGCCGCGATCATCAACCACCCCGAGGCGGCGATCCTCGGCGTCGGCCGGATCATCGACCGGCCCTGGGCGGTGGACGGCGCCCTCGCGGTGCGCAAGGTCGTCCAGCTGACGCTCACGTTCGACCACCGCGTCTGCGACGGGGGCACGGCCGGCGGGTTCCTGCGGTTCGTGGCCGACGCGGTCGAGCAGCCCGGCGGCATCCTCGCAGACCTGTAGCGGCCATGGCAGAATCGAGCACATCCTCGAACGCCCTACGGAAGGACGGCATCACCCCCATGGCTGACTGGCGAGATCTCGGAGCGAACACCTACGTCCTCGCCACCGAGCCACTGCGGCTCAACGTCGGCCTGGTCGTGGGCGAGGACCGGGCGCTCGTCGTGGACACGGGGCAGGGGCCGCGCCAGGGCGCCGAGATCCTCGCCAAGGTGCGCGAGAAGACCGAGCTGCCGCTCGTCGTCGTCAACACGCACGCCCACTACGACCACTACTTCGGCAATGCCGTCTTCGCCGCCGGCGGCGCCGTGGAGTTCTACGCCCACGAGAACGCAGTGGCCGAGATTGCGGAGAACGGCGAGGCCCACCGCCCTGCCGTGGCCGAGTCGGAGCCGGAGATGGCCGCGGGCGAGGGCGAGAACACGCAGATCGTGGTGCCCGCCGCGATCGTGCGCGACCAGCCCGTGCTCGTGGACTTGGGCGGTGCCTCCGTGACGCTGTTCTACCTGGGCCGGGGGCACACGGACGGGGACCTGCTGGTCGGGACCCCGTCCACGCTCTTCTCGGGCGACCTCGTCGAGGAGGGCTCCTACCCCGAGTTCGGGGACTCCTACCCCGAGGAGTGGGCGGACGCCCTGCGCCACATCTCCGCCCTGCGGAACCGGTACACGAGCCTCGTGCCCGGCCACGGCGGGCTGTGCAGCGACGCTCTTGTGCGCACCATGGCCGATACGATGGCCACGGCGGTGCGCTCGGCGCTGCAGGCCACGCGCGAGACCCCGGACGACGCCACCAAGGCCGTTCCGATCCTCCCCTACGGACCGGAGCAGTCCCGGCTGTTCATCCGGCGCCTCAAGGCCGCAAGCCTGGGCTGACCGGCCCGAGGGGGCGGCCCGGACCAGCGCCGCCGGGACCGAGCCAGCGCCAGACCGCGCCAGACGCAAGGGGCCAGCATGACCGAGACCGAGCCCGAGGGAGGGCAGCCGTCCTCGGCTGCGCCCATGAGCCGGCGAGAGGCGCGGCGGCTCCGCGAGGCGGAGGAGGCGCGGCGCGCTGCCCAGCCTGCGGTGCCGGCCGGGCCCGCCGCACAGGAGCCCCGCGAGCCCGCCGAGCGCCCGGTGCCTGTGAGGCGCCCGGAGCCGGAACCTGCGGAGCCCGTGATGCCGGCCCGCGAGACAGACGAAGCCCGGGAGACGCCGTCGTCCGCGGCGGGGGCGCGCGCCCGGCGGGTCGCAGCCCCCGCGCCGCCACCGAAGCCGCGGACGCCTCCGGCGCAGACGCAGGCCGCCCCTCGAACCCCGGCGGCACCGCCCCGGGCGGCCCGCCGCAGCGCCCCCGCGGCCGCGGCCGCCCCGACCGCGGCGGCGCCCGCCCTCCGACCCGCGCCGAGCGCCTCCGGGCAGCGCCAGCCTGGGCCATCCAGGCCGCCGGCCCCGACCAGGCGGCCCGCGCCAGCCCGGCCCGCGCCAGCCCGGCCCGCCCCTGCACCCGAGCCGGCGGAGTCCCCGGCGGGGTTCATCCGCTCGGCCCCCATGCCGCCGTCGGGAGGCCTGCGCGGACTCCTCTACCGGATCAGCGGCGGCGCGCTCAACCTCGGGCCCTCCGAGCAGGACCGGCAGGCCGAGCTGCTCGAGAAGCAGATCGCCCGCCGGCTCGAGGGGAACTGGAACACCGCGTTCCTCTCGCTCAAGGGCGGGATCGGCAAGACGTCGACGACGGTCGGCGTGGGCCTCACGCTTGCCGAACTGCGCCCGGAGCCGCCGTGCGCGATCGATGCCAACCCGGACGCCGGCGACCTCGTGGAGCGCGCCCTGGGGGAGGGCTCCTACGAGTCGGAGCGGCGGCGCTCGATCACGGCCCTGCTGCGGGACTTCGACTCGGTGCACACACGCGCCGACCTGCTGCGCTACCTCCACCAGGCCGGCAGCCTGCACCTGCTGGCGGGCGAGCAGGACCCCGAGCTCTCCGACTCCCTCACGGCCGAGGACTACCGGCGGGTGCACGCGCTCGTGGCGCGGCACTTCGCCGTCACGCTCACGGACTGCGGGACGGGTGTGAGCCGGCCGGCGATGCGCGGGATCCTCGAGGACGCGGACAACATCGTCGTGGTCGCCGGGTACGCCGTCAGCGGCGCCAAGCGCGCCCGGGACACGCTGCGCTGGCTGTCGGCCCACGGCTACGACCGCCTCGCCCGCAGCGCGATCGTCGTGGTGACGGACAAGGACGGGGTCTCGGCGCGCGTGGACAGGGCGGCGATCGAGGCCGCCCTCTCGGGCATGTGCCGCGCCCTCGTCACGGTCCCGCACGACCGCTCGATGGCCGACGGCGACCTCGTGGCCCTCGACCGGCTACGCCCCGCCACCCGGCAGGCGTACCGCGAGATCGCCGCGGCGATCGTCTCCGGCTACCAGAGGTAGGGGGCCGCGCCCGCCCGCCGTCCCCTTCCCGACGGCGGAGCCCGCCGCGGGACCTAGAGTGGGGGAGTGGTTCGAGAAGGCAACGATCAGTTCTCCCTGCTGTCCATCGCCGTGCCGGCGTTCGGCCCCTCCGTGCTCTTCTCACTCGGCGAGGGGGCCGTGCTGCCGGTCGTGGCGCTCTCGGCGCGGGACCTCGGCGGGTCGGTGGCCGTCGCCGCGCTCACGGTCACGCTGATCGGCCTCGGCTCGCTCGTCTTCAACCTCCCGGCCTCCCTCCTGACGATCCGCTTCGGCGAGCGCTGGGCGATCATCGGCGCGCAGGCCACGGGCGCCGTGGCCCTCGTCGTCGCGGCGCTCTCACGCGAGCTGTGGCAGTTCATGCCGGCCCTCGTCGCGCTCGGCATGGCCTCGAGCGTGACCAACCTCGCCCGGCAGAAGTACCTCACGGAGGCCGTGCCGCCCGGCTTCCGGGCCCGCGCCCTCTCGACCCTCGGCGGGACCCTGCGCGTGGGCCTCTTCCTCGGCCCCTTCCTCGGGGCTGCGGCGATGCAGGTCTGGGGACTGCGCGGGGCGTACTGGGTGGGCGCCGCCGTGTACGCGGGGGCGGCGATCGTCGCCTGGTTCATGCCGGACCTCGAGGACGACGCCGGCGGGCCGGGTCGCGCCGTGCAGCCGCGCCTTGCGCGGGTCGCGGCGGCCCACTGGAGGGTCCTGGCCACCGTGGGGCTCGGCGTCCTGTTCGTCTCCGCCGTCCGGCAGTCGCGCCAGGCCGTGATCCCGCTCTGGGCCGAGCACCTCGGCATGGACGCGCCGACGGCCTCGCTCGTCTACGGCATCGCGGGCGGGGTGGACCTGCTGCTGTTCTATCCCGGCGGCCGGCTCATGGACCTGCGCGGGCGTCTCGCCGTCGCGCTTCCGTCCATGCTCATCATGGGCGCGGCGCTCGTGGTGATGCCCCTGAGCACCGCGTTCTGGCCGTTCCTCGCGGTCTCCTGCCTCCTGGGCCTCGGGAACGGGATCGGCTCGGGCATGATCATGACCCTGGGGGCGGACTTCTCGCCCGCGCACGGCAGGGCCCAGTTCTTGGGGCTGTGGCGCCTCATGGCGGACTCCGGCAGCACGCTGGGCCCGGTGCTCCTCTCCGCGGTGACGGCCGCCGCGAGCCTCGGGACCGGGGTGGCGGCCGCCGGGGCGCTCGGCCTCGCGGCGGCGGGGGTCCTCGCCTGGAGCGTGCCCCGCGCGCAGCGCGGCGCGGCGCGCACCCTCTAGCCGCGGCGGCAGGAGCCGGACGCCGCGGCCGGATCAGCGTCCACGCGAGGCGGCCGCGAGCAGCCACGAGGCCGCGGTCACGACCAGGTACCCGCTGATGACGATGAAGGCGCACCCGGCCCAGAAGTAGTTGGTGGTGCTGACCTCGCTCCCGAACCCCGGAGCGATCCGGACCAGGGCCACCATGGCCACCGCCGCGGCGCCGAGGCCGATCAGCGTCGGCAGCGCCACCCACAGCCGCCAGGACCCGGGATGGCTGCCGAACCCCTCCCACGTGTTCCAGCTGCCGCCCCTGCGCAGCACGAGCCAGGCGGCGGGGGACATCACGGCCGCCACCACGAGGAACGCCGCCACGACGTCAGCGGGCCGGTGCCACTGGTTCACGAGCGTCGCAATCCCCGTGCCCACGGCGTACGTCCCGCCCGCGAACGCCACGAGGGGGCGCCAGCGCGGTGAGGCCACGAGGAACACCGCGGCCGCCGCGGAGGCCGCGAGGGTCGTGTGGCCCGAGGGCAGGGAGTTCCCCGCGAAGGTCTCGATCCCGCGGTACGGGCGGGTGAGGACGTCATTCTTGAGGAGCTGCGTCGCCAGGTTGGCACCACCCGCCGCGGCGAGGGCCATGAGCGAGGCGGCCCATCGGCGTCGTACGAGGCAGGCGTAGCCGAGGCCCACCGCGCCGAGTCCCACCGAGATGAGCGGGAGGTAGTCCAGGAAGCGCAGCGACGCCTTGCTGGCCGGGCCGTACAGGTCGGTGGCCTCCACGAGAGCCGACTCGTCGATGTACTGGCCCGTGGTGGTCCGCACGAAGAACAGGTAGGTGGCCAGCAGGGCCGCGATCGCGGCGAGCGAGGCGAGCGGGAAGGGCGCGAACCGGGGGCCGCCGTGTGCCGCGCCGGCGTCCCCTTCGGCGGTCTTGGGGCGCGCTGCCTGCGTCATCTCGGGAGCTCGGATCGGTGCTGGCATGACACCCAGAGTCCCATACCCGCCTGTGCGCGGGCCAAACCAGCCGTGCCTCAGGGACGGGCGCCGAAGAGGGCCCGAACCTCACTTGACACGTGTTAGACGTCACATCTACGATTCCTAACACGTGTTAGGAGCGGTCCAGTGCCGCACACCACCCTTCAGAAGGAGAGTCATGGGCGACTCATTCGGGCTGCGGGAGATCTCGCGGCGCACCGCCCTCGGGGCCCTCGGCGTCGGAATCCTCGGAGCCACCGCGGCCTCGTGGCCGCGCCTGACGGGCACCGACATCCCCGGCCGCAACGACGGCAGCCTCAGCATCGCCATCCTGGGCACCGCGGCGGACGCCGCGGCCCGCCAGAAGGTGGTCGACGCCTTCCGGCGCCTCCACCCCGAGATCAAGGTCCGCGTGCAGGGCATCCAAGCCGTGGACTGGAAGGACTTCTTCAGCAAGATCCTCACGATGGTCGCGGCGGGCAACCCGCCCGACGTCGTCTACGTCGCCACCGAGGGCGCCCAGCTCTTCGCCGAGAAGCTCGCGCACCCCCTCGACGACTACATCCGCCGGGACGCCGCGGTCATGGCCGAATACTTCGCCGACGTGCACCCGAGCCTCGTCGAGGCCTTCATGTACCGCGGCAGCCTCTACCAGCTCCCGATGGACTGGAACGCCGCGGACATGTACTACAACACCAAGGTCTTCGCGGCCTCTGGGCTCTCGCGCCCGGCCGACGACTGGACCCATCTCGACTTCCGGTCGGCGCTCGCCGCGATGCGCCGTGCCAACCCGAGCGGCTTCACCCCGTACTACTGGACCAACCGGCTCTTCGGCGGCGTGGTCCCGTGGCTCTACGCGAACGGCACCTCCGTCCTCACGGAGCGGCGCGCGACCGGCGGGAACTGGCTGTGGGACGGCTTCTACGCCTCGGACCGCTCGCGCGCCACCCGCTCCGGCGGGTACCTGTGGGAGGCCCCCAACGCGGACGACCCGCGGGTCTACGAGACCTTCGACTTCCTCCGCGGCCTCGTCAAGGACGGCCTCGGCGTCCGGCCCGAGGAGGGCGGGGGCAACTCGCTCGTCGGCCTCTTCGCCTCGGGCCGCATCGGGGCCACGCCGGCCGGCGGCTACTGGGTGCAAGGCCTCGCCGAGGCGGGCATGGGCCCGGGCGACTTCGACGTCCAGTTCTTCCCCCGGTGGGCCACCGGCTCCGGAGCAGCGGCGCAGCGCCACCAGTTCGGCACCGCCGGCTACGCGATCATGAAGACCGCCAAGGACAAGGACGCCGCCTGGGAGTGGATCAAGTTCAGCGCCTCGCGCGAGGCCATGGAGCTGCTCTTCTCCACGCCGACCACCACCCCGGCCCGCCGCTCCATGGTCAACGAGGCCCTGTACTCGGGCAAGGGGCCAGCCCACTGGAAAGTCTTCTACGACACGCTCGACCGGTTCCCCACGACCGGCCCGATCCCGGCTCCGCCCCAGCAGGCGGCCGTCGAGACCGCCCTCATCAAGAACGTCTCTCTGGCCGTGAGCGGGGACGAGCAGCAGCTCAAGAGCGCCCTCGCCTCCCTCCAGAACGACCTCGAGCTGGCCCTCAGGAGGACCGCATGAGCACCACCGCCGCCCGCCCCAGTGCAGGAGTCCGTGCGGGCCGCGCCGCAATCCGGGCCGGGGCTCCCGGCGGCCCCACTACCGCGCCGAGCGCCTCGCGCGGCTCCCGCCTCATGGCGTGGCTGTTCCTGGCCCCCACGATCGTGGGCATGGGCGTGTTCACCGTCATCCCCATCGTCGCCTCGGTGCTCCTGGCATTCTTCCGCTGGGACATCATCAGCGCCCCCCAGTTCGCCGGGCTCGACAACTTCACCGAGATGGCCGCGGACCCCACGGTGCGCGTCGCATTCGGCAACACGATCGCCTTCGTGGTCGTCGCCGTCGTCCTCCAGCTCGGGGTGGCCCTCGGGCTCGCCGTCCTCCTCCAGGAACGCCTGCCGAACTGGCTGCGCGTCTTCTTCCGCTCCGCGTTCTTCTTCCCCCTCATCCTCTCCGCGGCCAGCGTCTCGATCTTCATGAAGTACCTGTTCAACGAGCAGTTCGGCGTGGTGAACTGGCTGCTCGGCACGGTCGGCATCCCCGCCGTACCGTGGCTCACGACGCCGTTCGGCTCCGCCTGCGTCGTGGTGCTCGTGTACGTCTGGCAGAACTTCGGGTTCTCGTTCCTGCTGTTCCTCGGAGCCCTGTCCTCGATCCCGCAGGAGACATACGAGGCCGCCTCCCTCGACGGGGCGACCGGGTGGCGCAGGCACCGCCACGTGACCCTCCCGCTCATCAGCCCCACGACCCTCGTCGCGTCCGTCATGGCGATCATCAACGCGCTCCAGGTCTTCGACCAGCCCTACGTCCTCACCCGCGGCGGCCCCGGGGACTCCACCCGCACCGCCGTCATGGTGATCTTCGAGACCGCATTCCAGCAGCTCCAGTTCGGCAAGGCCTCAGCGATCGGCGTGGTCCTCATGCTCGTCATCATGGCCGTGACGGCCCTCCAGTTCCGGCTCAGCAAGCGCTTCGTCTTCTACCAGTGAGGCCCCCATGACCACCACCGCGACCCCCGTCCCCGCCTCCCCCGACCGCCCCGCCCCCTCCGACCGGGGTTCCGGTGTGGCCCGAGCCCGGCGGGACCGCAGCCCCCACGCCCCGGCGAGCCGCCGGCGTCGTCCGTTCGCGTGGTCCGTCCTCGGCCGGATCGCCGTGCTCGCCGCAGCGGCGGCCCTCACCCTCGGCCCGGTCCTGTGGACCCTCTCGACCTCGCTGCGCGCCCCGGCCGACTCGCTCAGGCTGCCGCCGGCCTTCCTCCCGCTCAGCCCGGACTTCTCCTCCTACGCGCAGGTCTTCAAGCAGGTCGACATGGCGCTGCTCGTCCTCAACAGCGCGCTCGTCACGGGGCTCATCGCCCTCGGCCAGATGGTCTCCGCGGCGCTCGCCGGCTACGCCTTCGCGTTCCTCAGGTTCCGCGGCAAGGGCGCGCTCTTCTCGCTCGTGCTCGCGACCATGATGGTCCCGGTCCAGGTCACGATCGTGCCCGTGTTCATGCTGATCCGCGGCATGGGGCTCTCCGACACGCTCCTGGCGCTGATCCTGCCGGCCATCCCGACCGCGTTCGGCACGTTCCTGATGCGCCAGTACTTCCTCGGCCTGCCAGCCGAGCTCGCCGAGGCCGCGGCGATCGACGGCGCGTCCCCGTTCCGCATCTTCCGCTCCGTCTACGCACCCCTGGCCATGCCGGGCCTCGCGATCGTGGGGATCCTCGCGTTCAACTTCCACTGGAACGAGTTCTTCCGGCCCCTCATCCTGACCATCTCCGAGCAGAACTTCACGCTGCCCCTGGGCCTCGTCTCCCTCCAGGGGAACATGGGCACCGGAAGCATCTCCGTGGTCCTCGCCGGCGTCGTCCTGTCCATGATCCCCGCGCTGATCGTCTTCCTGATCGGCCAGCGGACCCTCCGCGACGGCCTCACCGCCGGCGCAGGCAAGTAGAAAGCAGCCTCCATGACCTCCGCGCAGACCGCCCCCGCCCCGGCCCCCGCCACGCCCCCCGGCGCGGCGGCCCACCCCGACCGATCCTTCCCGCGCCTCCACCCGCGGCCCGAGCGGGGCTGGCTCAACGACCCCAACGGGATCGCGTACGCCGGCGGCCGGTGGCACGTCTTCTTCCAGTACAACCCCGACTCGGCGCAGCACCACCGCATCCGCTGGGGGCACATGAGCTCGCCGGACCTCGTCCGCTGGGACGCCCACCCCACAGCCTTGACCCCGCAGGACGGCGGCCCGGACGCGTACGGGTGCTGGACCGGCGTGGTGACCGTCGACGCCGGCACCCCGACCGCGGTCTACTCCGGGGTCCTCGACCAGTCCGGCCGGTCCCAGGTGGTGCTCGCCCGAGGCTCCGCCGATCTGGGGGAGTGGGTGCAGGACGGCGCCGTGGCGGCCGGCATGCCGGAGGACCCGCGCGTGGTCGCGGTCCGCGACCCGTTCCTGTTCGAGTTCGCCGGGCGACGCTGGGCGATCCAGGGCGCCGGCCTGGACAGCGGCCACGCGGCCGTGCTCCTCTACGGCGCCGACGACCTCGCCGCGTGGGAGTACCACGGCGTCTGGCTCACCTCCGAGGATCCCGTCGCGGCAGCGCTGCCCGAGGCGAACATCTGGGAGTGCCCGCAGCTGCTGCGCTGCGGCGACGACTGGGTCGCGGTGTTCTCGCTGTGGCGGGACCACCGGCTCAGCGGAGTCGGCCACCTCGTGGGGTCCCTCGCGCTCGACCCGGGCACCGGGCGTCCCGTGTTCGCGCCGCGCGCCGCGGGCCTGACCGACCTCGGCGGCTCCTTCTACGCCCCGCAGGGCCTCCAGATGGCCGCCGGCGACGGCCCCGGCCGCGTCCTGGTGTGGGGATGGGCCAAGGAGGTCGCCGCCGCGGGCCTGCCGGGGCGCACCCAGGAGGACTGCGACGCCGCGGGCTGGTCCGGACTCCTGACCTTCCCGCGGGAGCTGCGCGTCGACGGAGACGCGATCGAGCTGCGGCCCGCCCCCGAGCTGTCCGCGCTGCGCGCAGAGGAGATCACCGCTGGCGGTCCCGCGCACGACGGCGGCACGCGGCTTGCGCTTCCCGACCAGGCCGAGGCGGTGCTCACCGGCGAGGGCCGCGTCCGGCTGCTCCTCGGCGACGAGATCGTCTGGGAGGGGGAGCACGGCCCCGGCCGGGAGGTGCGGGTGCTCGTCGACGCCTCGGTCATCGAGGTCTACCCCTCCGGCGGCGTCCCGACGACGCTGCGTGCCTACCCGAGACCCGGGACCGGGTACCGGCTCGAGGCCGGCCCGGGGGTCGCCGTCGCCGCCTGGCGCCTCGCGGTGCCGGAGGCTCCCGAGGCCTCGGCGTAACGGTGTGCGGCCGCCTCTGCGTCCCACCGGGCGGCCGCACGGGTGGGCCGGCCGCCCAGGCCCGGGCTCAGGCGGGCGCGGGGGCCGTCGACGCGCGCTCGACGAGCCTGCAGGGGACCAGCAGCGGCTCCGCGGCCGGTGCGCCCGCGGAGGCGGCCGGCGTCGTGCGCGCGGAGGAGGCCTCGGCAGCGAGTGCGCCGAGGACGGCGCGCATGGCCTCCTCGCCGATCTTCCGCAGGGGCAGCGCGACGGTGCTCAGGGGCGGGACCATGACCTCGGCGACGCGGCGCTCGTCGTCGTAGCCCATGATCGAGACGTCGCGGGGGACCTCGAGCCCGAGGCTCGCCGCCGCGAGCACCATGCCCACCGCGGCGCGGTCGTTGCCCGCGAGCAGGGCGGTGGGGCGCTCGGAGGCGGACGCCGAGAGGAGCGCGGTGGCGGCCCGGTGCCCGGGGGCGATGTCCCACCCGGCCTCGAGGACCCAGTCTTCGCGCACGGGCAGCCCGGCCTCCGCCATGGCGGCCCGGAAGCCGGCCTCGCGGAGCGCGACCGCGGGGGAGGTGTACTCGCCGCCGAGGAACGCGATGCGCCGGTGGCCGAGGGCGATCAGGTGCGCGGCGGCGTCGCGGCCACCCGCGACCTCGTCCGGCTGGACGGACGGCAGGCCCTCGGCGCCGGCCGGGGAGTCCGCCGAGGCGTAGCAGTTGGCGAGCGCCGAGGGGACGCTGAGCATCCCGTCCGGAACGTGCAGGGCGTGCAGGCCCACCGTGACGTAGATGAGGCCGTCGACCTGCCGGTCGAGCAGCGTGCGCACCGCGTCGAGGTCGCGGACCGCGTCCTGCTCGGTGTCGGTGGCGAGGGTCACGAACCCGCGGCTGCGGGCGAGCGCGTCGGCGCCGGCGATGACCTCGCCGTCGAACGGGCTCGTGACCGCCTGGTCGGAGACGAGGCCGATCACGCGGGAGCGCTGGTCGCGGAGACTGCGCGCGATCGCGTTCGGCGTGTAGCTGAGCTCGGCGGCCGCGGCGAGGATGCGCTCCTGGGCGTCCTTGGCCACGTTTCCGTCGCCGCGCCCGTTGAGCACGAGCGAGACGGCGCTGCGGGACACGCCTGCGCGGCGCGCGACGTCGAGTGCTGTGGCCTTGCGGGTCATGGCCGCAGTGTACCTGACACGTGTGCGGTCTCCGCGACCGGACCGCTTCCGCCCGGCGCGGCATGCTCCCAGCGGGCTCGGCTACCCTCGGGAGGCGTGATCAAGGACTGGTGGCAGGCATTCGTCGACGGATTCGTGGGCGGCTTCGCCCGCACCCAGCCCCTCGCCGTGCCGGCCTCGGAGCTGGCCCTGCTGCTCGCCGCCGCGGCAGCGCTGTGCATCGTGCCGTTCCTGTGGCGGATCTTCGGCCGGTTCGTCACGATCGTGCACGAGCTCGGGCACGCCTTCGCCGGGCTCGCCACCGGGATGCGCGTCACCGGCATCACGCTGCGCATGGACCAGGGCGGCACCACCCACGGCGTGGGCCGGGGGAGGGCCGTGTGGTTCGGCTTCTGGGGCTACCCGTCCCCGGCCGTGGTCGGGGCGGTGCTCGTGTGGGCCTCGGCCGCCGGGTTCGGCCGGGCCGCGCTGTCGGTGGCCGTCGTGCTGCTCGCGCTCGTGTTCCTCTTCATCCGCAACCTCCAGGGCGTGCTGATCCTCGTCGGGGCGATCCTCGCCGTCGCCGTGATCGTCGTGGCCGTGCCCCCGGACACCCAGGTCCACATCACCCTCGCCGTGGGCCTCGCCCTCGTGCTCGGTGCCGCCCGCGACTGGTGGAACGTGGTCACCGTCCACACCCGGCGGCGCCGCGAGCTCGCCAGCTCCGACGCCTACATCCTCTCCCGCAAGACCGGGGTTCCCTCCGCCGTGTGGCTCGCCTCGTTCGCCGCGGTGATCGTGCTCGCCGGCCTCGCCTCCTGGGTCCTGCTCGACGGAGCCGTGCGTACAGTGGGCACGTGACCACTGCCCCACGCCCCGCCCCGCCGGACCTTGCCGAGCTCGAGGCGGGTGCCGCCGTCGTGCGCCTGCCGATGCGCGTCAGGTTCCGCGGCGTGACCGAGCGGGAGGCGCTCCTGCTCCGCGGGCCCGCCGGCTGGGGCGAGTTCTCCCCCTTCCTCGAGTACGGGGACGCGGAGGCCTCGCGCTGGCTCGCCTCCGGCATCGAGGCGGCGTGGCAGGGCTTCCCCGAGCCGGTGCGCGCCCGGGTGCCGGTCAACGCGACGGTGCCCGCGGTGCCGGCAGGGCAGGTGCGCGACGTGCTCGCGGCGTTCGGGCCGGTGCAGGCGGTCAAGGTCAAGGTCGCCGAGCGCGGGCAGTCGCTCGCCGACGACATCGCCCGGGTCGCCGCCGTGCGCGACGCCCTGCCCGAGGCGGACCTGCGCGTGGACGCCAACGCGGGCTGGACCGTGCCCGAGGCCGTCGAGGCGCTCGTGCGGCTCGGCGAGTTCAGCCTCGAGTACGCCGAGCAGCCCGTCCCCGGAATCAACGGGCTCGCCGAGGTGCGGGCCCTGCTCGAGGCGCGCGGCACGCCCGTGCCGATCGCCGCCGACGAGGCCGTGCGCAAAGCGGAGGATCCCCTGCGGGTGGCCCGCGCCCGCGCCGCGGACCTCATCATCGTCAAGGCCGCGCCGCTCGGAGGGGTGCGCCGGGCCCTCGAGATCGTCCGCGAGGCCGGCCTGCCCGCGGTGGTCAGCTCGGCCCTGGACACCTCCGTGGGGCTCGCGGCCGGGGTGGCGCTCGCCGCCGCGCTGCCGTCCCTGCCGCACGCGTGCGGGCTCGGCACCGGGGCGCTCTTCGCGCACGACGTCGTGTCCCCGGCCCTCGTGCCGGACGTCGGCTTCCTGCCCGCGGACCGCCTCGCCGAGCGCGCGGTGCCCGACCCCGAGCTGCTCACGCGGTACGCCGCGCCCGAGGAGCGCCGGCAGTGGTGGCTCGACCGCCTCCGCCGGTGCCACGCGCTCCTCGCAGCCGCGCACTAGCGCGAGCCTCGGCCGCCGGGTGCGACGGGGGAGACCCGCATTAACCTTGATTTAACCTCCACATAGGCTGGGTTTTTCCTGGGAGTGATCGGCTGGGTGGGCACCGACCCCGCACCCGAAGGATGAACCCTTGTCTGATCCCCGCCGAACCTTCCTGCCGATGCTGGCCCACGTCCGGGGCAAGCGCAGCGCCGTCACGTGCGCGCTCAAGTGCGACAACGCCTGCCTCAACGAGGTCTGCAACGGCTCCGGCAACAGCTACTTCCGCGACATCGCCGCCGGCGCCATCTCGCGCCGCTCGGCTCTGGGCCTGGGCCTCGCGGGCGCCCTCACCCTCGCCTTCACCGGCGGCAGGGCCGAGGCGGCCGCGACCCGGCTCCCGCCCGCGGCCCACGGGACGAACAGCCCGCTGGACTTCACCCCGATCAAGCCCGTGGACCGGCTTGCCGACGAGTTCACCGTGCCCCGGGGCTACGCCTGGCAGCCCATCGTCCGCTGGGGCGACCCGCTCTTCGCCGACGCCCCCGCGTTCGACATCGAGAACCAGACCGCCGAGGCGCAGGCACGCCAGTTCGGCTACAACAACGACTACACGGACATCATCCGGCTCGACGGCCCGAACGGCCGGCGCGCGGTCCTCGTGTCCAACCACGAGTACACGAACGAGAACATCATGTTCCCGGCGGCCCAGCTCGCCGGGGATGCCGCCCGCGTCCGTGCGGTCGCGCGTGCGGCGCACGGCCTCTCCGTCGTCGAGCTCGCCCGCCAGAACAAGAATGCGCCGTGGCGCTACGTCCAGGGAGCCCCGCTCAACCGGCGCTACCTCCTCGACACCGAGTACGAGCTCACCGGCCCCGCCGCCGGGTCCGCGCTCCTGCGGACGTCCGCAGATCCGGACGGCCGGACCGTCAGGGGCACGCTCGGCAACTGCGCGGGCGGGACCACGCCGTGGGGCACCGTCCTCTCCGGCGAGGAGAACTTCAACGGCTACTTCCGCACCCCCGGCACCTCGGCTGCCGACAGGCGCTACGGCCTCTCCGACAAGGGCACCGTGCGCGGCTGGGAACTGGACGATCCCCGATTCGACGCCCGCACCCCCGGCTACGAGAACGAGCCGAACCGCTTCGGCTGGGTCGTGGAGGTCGACCCCCTGGACCCCACCTCCACGCCGAAGAAGCACACGGCGCTCGGCCGCTTCAAGCACGAGGGCGCCAACGTGCACATCGCCGCAAACGGCAGGGCCGTGGCGTACTCGGGCGACGACGAGCGCTTCGACTACCTGTACAAGTTCGTCTCCAAGGGCACCTACCGGCCGGGGAACTCGGCCGCGGCCCGCGCCCACAACAAGACCCTCCTGACCGAGGGCAACCTCTACGTGGCAAAGTTCACCGGGGATTCCCCGGCAGCCGAGATCGGCGGCACGGGTGCCCTCCCCGCCGACGGGGTTTTCGACGGCCGCGGCGCCTGGCTCCCGCTCGTCGTCGACGGCCGCAGCGCGATCGAGGGCATGGGCGTCGAGGAGGTGCTGGTCCACACGCGCCTGGCCGCGGACAAGGCCGGCGCCACCAAGATGGACCGCTGCGAGGACGTCCAGCCCCACCCCGGCACGGGCAAGGTGTACGTGGTCTGCACCAACAACACCGACCGCGGCAAGCCCGGCAAGGAGGGCCCCACCGAGGTCAACCCGCGCGCCCTCAACCGGGACGGCCACATCGTCGAGATCACCGAGGACGGCGGCGACCAGACGGCCACCACCTTCGGCTGGAACCTGCTCCTCGTGTGCGGCGACCCCGCGGCGAACCAGGCGACCTACTTCGCCGGCTACCCCCAGGACAAGGTCTCGCCGATCTCCTGCCCGGACAACGTCGCGTTCGACTCCTCGGGCCACCTCTGGATCGCCACCGACGGTGCCCCCAGCACGATCGGCTACAACGACGGGCTCTTCAGGGTCACCCTCGAGGGGCCGGAGCGCGGCAAGGTCGAGCAGTTCCTCTCCGTGCCCCGCGACGCGGAGACCTGCGGCCCGATCGTCCACGACGAGGAGCGCCACGTGTACGTCTCGGTCCAGCACCCGGGCGAGGAGGGCACGTTCGAGGGCCCGCACTCCCTCTTCCCGGACTACGTCGGCGAGGGTGCCGCCCCGGCCCGCGGCCAGGCCCGCACGCCGCGCCCCTCGGTGGTCCAGGTCCTCCCGGCGGTCCACGCCAAGTAGCCCGGTGGCCGAGCGCGGCCGAAACCCTACGATGGGAATGTGAGTCCCCTCAGTTCCCTCGACGCCGCCCGCGAGGCAGTCTCGGCGCTGCTCGCGGGCGGCGTCCGCTGTATCGTCGTCTGCCCCGGCTCCCGCAGCGCGCCGCTCGCGTACGCGCTCGCCGAGGCCGAGGGGCGGGGACACCTCGAGCTCGTGGTCCGGATCGACGAGCGGGACGGCGGCTTCACGGCGCTCGGCGCCGCCCTCTCCTCGGGGCGGCCGACGGCGGTCGTCACCACGAGCGGCTCGGCCGTGGGCAACCTCGTGCCCGCCGTGATGGAGGCGAACCACGCCGAGGTCCCGCTCATCGTGCTCTCGGCGGACCGCCCGGAGGAGCTGCACGGCACCGGCGCCAACCAGACCACCGAGCAGTTCGACCTGTTCGGCGAGCACGTGCGGTTCGCCGCCACGGTGGAGGCGGGTGCCTCGCCGTCGTCCCCGGTCCGGACTGCGCTCTCCGCGGCGATCGGAGCGCTCGAGGGCGTTCCCGCGGGACCGGTGCAGCTGAACCTGTGCTTCCGCGAGCCGCTCGTGCCCGAGGAGGGCTGGGAGCCCCCCTCCGGAGGGTGGGAAGCCCCGCCCGTGCAGCCGTACGCGTACCGCCGCCCGCCGGTCGCGGCGCTCGGGGGCCTGCCCCCGCGGCGCACTGTGGTCCTCGCCGGACACGGCGCGGGCCCGCTCGCCGAGGCCTTCGCGGCCGCGCACGGCCTGCCGCTGCTCGCCGAGCCCACGTCCAACGCCCGCTTCGGCGGCCACGCGGTGGGCCCGTACCGCCTCCTGCTCGACGGCCGCCCCGGCGAGCTCATCGAGCGCGTGGTGCTGTTCGGACGGCCCACGCTCTCCCGGCCGGTCACCCAGCTCCTCGCGCGCGAGGGCGTCCAGACCGCCCTGTACCACGCACGGCCCGCCGCATGGTTCCGCGAGGGACGGCGCCGGGAGCGGCTCATCGACGACCTCGACGTGCTCTCCGGGTTCGCCGGCCGCGGCGCCGAGGGCTGGCTCGACGCATGGCTGCTCGCAGGTGCGGCGGCGCAGGAGGCCGTGGACCGGATCATCGCCGGCCCCGGCGCCGTGCTCACCGGCCCCCGCCTCGCCCAGCTCGTGTGGGAGACCTCGCGCGGCCAGCTCATGCTCGGGTCCTCCAACGGCATCCGCGACGTGGACCTCGCCGCGCCGCCGCCCACCCAGCCGCTGGCCCGCGTGTTCGCCAACCGCGGCCTCGCGGGGATCGACGGTGCCCTCTCGACTGCCACGGGCCTGTGGCTCGGCCGCCGCACCGAGACGACGCTCTTCCTCGGGGACCTCACGCTCCTGCACGACGCAGGCGGGCTGCTCATCGGCGACGGGGAAGCGGAACCGGACCTGCGCGCCGTCGTGCTCAACGACGCCGGCGGCGCCATCTTCGGCGTCCTCGAGCACGGCCGCGTGGGCGGCGACCCCGAGGACCGCCCGGGCGCCGCCGCGGCGGTCGAGCGGCTCTTCGGCACGCCGCACCACGCCGACCTCCGCGCGCTCGCGGCCGCGTACGGGGTGCGGCACACGCTCGTGCGCACGACGGCGGAGGCCGCCGCCGCGCTCTCGGCTCCCCGGCGGGCGGGGCGCGAGATCATCGAGGCCCGCCTCGACCGCGCCGGGCTGCGCGGGCTGCACGCGAGGATCCGGGCCGCCGTCGAGGACGCAGTCGGCGTCCGGTCGTGATACTGGCCACCTCCGTCTGGGATCCCGGAACCCGGCTTCCCAAGCGGGGTTGCGCGCGGGCCCGCAATATTGTCCAATGATGAACATTAGTTGCCTGTGATGCACATCTCACCCCGTCCCAGGCGGGGGTAGGATAGGACGTCGCATTAGCACTCTCGACACGTACCTGAAAAGTAAAGGTAGAGACATGACTTTCTCCGCGAAGCTCGCGGCCAAGGGCGCAGCCGTGCTCGCCGTCGGTGCCCTGGCCCTCACGGCGTGCACCAACGCCTCCGAGACCGGCGGGGGGAGCCAGCCCTCGGGGTCGGCGTCGGCGTCGTTCGACCCGAGCACAGTGGCCAAGGACGACTCCCTCGCCTCGCAGGTGCCGGCGTCGATCAAGTCCAAGGGCACCCTCGTGGTCGGCTCCGACACCTCCTACGCCCCGGCGGAGTTCCTCGGCGGCTCGGACAACCACACCCCGATGGGCTACGACGTCGACCTCGCGAAGGCCATCGGCGCCACGCTGGGCCTGAAGACCGATGTGCAGACCGCGGAGTTCACGGGCATCCTGCCCGCCCTCGGCCCCAAGTACGACCTCGGGATCAGCTCCTTCACCATCAACAAGGAGCGCCTCGCCGCCGTCAACTTCGTGAGCTACTTCAACGCCGGCACCGCGTGGGCCGTCCAGAAGGGCAACCCGAAGAAGTTCTCCCTCGACGACGTGTGCGGCAAGACCATCGGCGTCCAGACCGGGACGGTCCAGGAGGATCCGGACCTCAAGGACCGCAACGCCAAGTGCACCGCCGCGGGCAAGCCGGCCATCAACATCGTCTCGCTCAAGGCCCAGACGGACCTCAACACCCGCCTGGTGAACGGCAGCCTCGACGCCATGGCCGCAGACTCGCCGATCATCGGCTACGCGGTCCAGCAGACCAAGGGCGCCGTCGAGAAGCTCGGCGACACCTACGACGCCGCCCCCCAGGGCATCGCGATCGCGAAGAACGACACGGCCCTGGCCGATCTCGTCCAGAAGGTCATGACCAAGCTCATGGCGGATGGCACCTACAAGAAGATCCTCGACACGTGGAACAACTCCGAGGGCGCCGTCACCAAGTCTGAAGTCAACCCGACTCCCTCCTCGTGACTGACATGACCACGCATCGGGCTGAGGCAGTCCAGACGTCCAAGGGCGGTGCACCGGAGCTCATCAAGGCCGTTCCGGTGCGCCACCCGTGGCGGTGGGTGGGGGCCGCCGTCATCCTCGTGATCGTTGCCATGGCCGTCCAGAGCCTGGCGACGAACGAGAACTTCCACTGGGACACCTACGTCCTGTACATCCTCGACGTGAATGTGGTCCGGGGCGTCGGGTGGACGCTCCTGCTCACCGTGCTCTCGATGGTCCTGGCGATCGTGCTCGCGGTCCTGCTGGCGTTCATGCGCCAGTCGGACAATCCGATCTTCCGGTGGTCGTCCTGGTTCTGGGTCTGGTTCTTCCGCGGGACCCCGGTGTACACCCAGCTGATCTTCTGGGGCCTCGTCGCGGTCCTGTACCCGAAGATCAGCATGGGCGTGCCCTTCGGGCCCGAGCTGTTCAGCTTCACCACGCAGGACCTCCTGAACTCCTTCTGGGCCGCGGTCCTGGGCCTCGGCCTGAACGAGTCGGCCTACCTCGCGGAGATCTTCCGCGCGGGCCTGAAGTCGGTGGACCGGGGCCAGACGGAGGCCGCCGAGGCGCTCGGCATGCGCGGCACCAAGATCATGTGGCGCATCGTGCTGCCCCAGGCCATGCGGGTGATCGTGCCGCCCACGGGCAACGAGACGATCGGCATGCTCAAGACCACCTCGCTGGTCCTGGCCGTTCCCTTCACGCTGGACCTCACCTTCGTGACGAACACCCTGGCCAACCGCACCTACCTGCCGATCCCGCTGCTCATGGTCGCGGCGACCTGGTACCTGCTCGTCACGAGCATCCTCATGGTCGGCCAGCACTACATCGAGAAGTACTACGGCAAGGGCGTGGACAACCTCGTCCCCGCCCCGGTCAATGCCGCGGCGGCGAAGGCCGCAGCGGCAGGCCTGGGACCGGCGTCGGACACCATGCCCGGCGGCCCCACCGTGGCCGGCAAGGACATCGAGGAGAGCGGACGATGAGCGCAGCAGCCGCCGAGGGCACGCACCGCGTCGCCCCCGGGACCCAGGAGATCGTGCGCGTCGAGGGGGTGCACAAGTACTTCGGCCAGCACCACGTGCTCCGTGGGATCGACATGACGGTCAGGCAGGGCGAGGTGGCCGTGCTCATCGGGCCCTCGGGCTCGGGCAAGTCCACCCTCCTGCGCTGCATCAACCACCTCGAGACCATCAGCGCCGGCCGGATCCGGGTGAACGGCGAGCTCATCGGCTACCGCGAGCACGGCGGCAAGCTGCACGAGCTCACGGTCAAGGACGTCGCGCGCCAGCGCCGCAACATCGGCATGGTGTTCCAGCGGTTCAACCTCTTCGGGCACAAGACCGCCCTCGAGAATGTCATCGAGGCGCCGGTGCAGGTGAAGGGCCAGAACAAGGCCACGGCCAAGAAGCGCGCCCTCGAGCTCCTCGACCAGGTCGGCCTCTCCGACCGGGCCGGCCACTACCCGGCCCAGCTCTCCGGCGGCCAGCAGCAGCGCGTGGCCATCGCGAGGGCGCTGGCCATGGAGCCCGAGCTCATGCTGTTCGACGAGCCCACGTCTGCGCTGGACCCGGAGCTCGTCGGCGACGTCCTGAACGTCATGAAGGACCTCGCCGCCTCGGGCATGACCATGATCGTGGTCACGCATGAGATCGGCTTCGCCCGCGAGGTGGGCGACACCCTGACCTTCATGGACGGCGGCGTCGTGGTGGAGTCCGGCAACCCGCGGGATGTCATCGCCAACCCGCGGCACGAGCGCACCCAGGCCTTCCTCGGCAAGGTGCTCTAGCGCCAGCCGCAGGCCCGACAGCAGGGACATGACCCCTCACCGCTACCCACGGTGAGGGGTCATGTCCCTGCGTTGTGGAGCCACGTCCGTGGCGTTGAGGAGCCACGTCCGTGGCGTCGAGGAGCCACCTCCGTGGCGTTGAGGAGCCACCGCACCGCCCCTAGCGCTCGACGCCCAAGGCCTCGAGCATCGGCCGGAACTTGGCCCACGTCTCGGCGAGCTCGGCGGTCGGCTGCGAGGCCTCCACGATCCCGCAGCCGGCGTACAGGCGCATGGAGGTCGGCGTCTCGATGACCCCGCCGCGCAGCGCGATGCCCCATTCGCCGTTGCCGGCGGCGTCGAGCCACCCCACCGGGCCCGCGTAGGGCCCTCGGTCCAGCGCCTCGAGCTCCCGGATGAGCGCCCCGGCCACGGACGTGGGAGTGCCGCAGACCGCGGCCGTCGGGTGCAGTGCGTTGACGAGCGCGAGCGAGGTGGGGATGTGCCCCTCGACGTCGACGAGCTCGGCCTTCACATCGGAGGCGAGGTGGTACACGTTGGGCAGCTCGAGGATGAACGGCTCGTCGTGGGCGTTCATGGCCTCGGAGAACGGCGCGAGGGCCGTGGTCAGCGACTGGATGGCGATCTCGTGCTCGTGCCGCTGCTTGGGCGATCCGGCGAGCACGCGCTCCGCGTACTCGAGGCCCTGCCCGTTGGCGTCCCGCCGGTCGATCGTGCCCGCGAGGACCCGCGCCTGCGCGGTGCGCCCCTCGACCTGGATGAGCATCTCCGGGGTGGCGCCCACGAGCCCGTCCACGCCGTACACCCACGTGTCCTGGTAGGACGCCGCGAGCCGGCGCAGCACCTCGTGCCGCTCGATCCCGCTGCCGCGGTGCACCACGATGTCCCGGGCGAGCACGAGCTTCTCGAGCTCGCCCGCCGCGATCCGCTCCACTCCGGCGGCAACGGCGTCCATCCAGCGCTGCTCGCCCAGCGATCCGGGGGAGAGGGTGACCGGCCCGCGGGCGGCGCCGTCCGCGCCCGAGCCCGCGCGCGGCGTCGTGCGCCCCTCCTCGTGCTGGCCGCCCGAGCCGTCGGCGGGGTCGAGGACGCGCACGACGGCGGCCCGCAGCGCCGCGTCGGTGGGCTCGGTCCCGTCGCTGGTCACCAGCGTGGCCCAGGCGGCGCCGTCGCGGATGCCGATCACGAGCTCGGGGACCACGAGGCGTGAGAGGAAGTGGGAGGTGCGCGAGAAGGCGAAGCTGCCGAAGGCGAGCAGGCCGGTGCCGGGGTGGCCCACGCGGTCCACGACCTCGGCCTCGAGCGTGAGCTGCTTCCACCACGCCTCGGCGTCGATGAAGCGGTCGGCGCCCGTGGCAGTGAAGCGGGCCGCCTCGCCGAACCCGATCTGGCCCTCGCCGCGGCGGACCCAGCACTGCACCTGTGCGTCCGTAAGGCCTGCGGCGAGGTCGGTGGCGCCGAGGGCGGCCGGGCCCAGAGTGACCGTGAGGGCGCGCAAGGGGTGCTTCATGATGGATCAAGCCTACGCGGTCGGCCGTGCCGTAGACGGGGCCTGCCGCCCGCGGCTATCCTGACCGCCGTCCGCCCGCCGCACAGGAGGTCCCGTGAGCATTGCCGTCGTGGTCCACGCCGCCGGGGACCTGCGCCTCGATCCGGTGCCGGAGCAGGAGCCCGGCCCTCACGACGCGGTCGTGGCGGTCGCGTACGGGGGCATCTGCGGCAGCGACCTCTCCTACGTCCGGCACGGCGCCTCCGGCCTGAGCGTCCTGCGCGACCCGCTTGTGCTCGGCCACGAGGTCGCCGGGCACATCGAGGCCCTCGGCGAGGCCGTGACTGGCTTCGACGTTGGCCAGCGCGTGGCCGTCCACCCGGCCGCGGTCTGCGGGCGCTGCCGGCACTGCGCGGAGGGCCGGCCGAACCTGTGCGAGTCGGTGCGCTACCTGGGCTCCGCCGCGTCCCGCCCGCACACCCAGGGCGCCTTCTCGGCACGCGCCGTGGTCCCGGCGGACCAGCTGCGCGCGGTGCCCGAGGGCGTGAGCACGCGCCAGGCCGCCGTTGCCGAGCCCCTCGGGGTCGCGATCCACGCCGTCAACCGGGCCGGCGACGTGCGCGGCCGCACCGTCCTGGTCAACGGCGCCGGGCCCATCGGCGCGCTCGTCGTCGCCGCAGCCCGCAGGGCCGGCGCGGCCCACGTGATCGCCGCGGACCTCGCCCCCGCCTCGCTCGACGTGGCCCGGAGGATGGGCGCGCACGAGACGGTCGACCTCTCCGGGGGCGCCCCGCTGCCGGAGGCCGACGTCGTCATCGAGGCCTCCGGCGCGCCCGCCGCGGTCAGCGCCGTCCTGCGCGCCGTCCGGCGGGGCGGCACCGTGGTCCAGGTCGGCAACCTGGCCGCCGGGGACATCTCGGTCTCCCTCGGCGCGCTCGTGTTCCGCGAGGTGGACTACAGGGGGACGTTCCGCTTCGTCGACGAGATCTCCACGGCGCTGCAGTACCTCGCCGAAGGACTCGACATCGAGCCCCTGCTCACCCACGAGTTCGCCGCCGAGGACGCCGTCGAGGCCTTCCGTGTGGCGGGGGACCGCGGCACCGGCTCGTCCAAGGTCCTGCTGCGGTTCTGAAGTTTGGCAGAATGGTGCGGGTGAGCAGCGCAGGCAGCAGGGCATCCCTCGAGAAGCGGCCCGATGAGGTCGCCACCATGTTCGATGAGGTCGCACCGCGGTACGACGTCATGAACGACCTCCTCTCCCTCGGCCAGACGCGCCGCTGGCGGAAGATCGTGCTCGATGCGGTCGACGCCGGCCCCGGCCAGCGGGTCCTCGACCTCGCCGCCGGGACGGGCACCTCCTCGGAGCCCTACGCGGATGCGGGGGTCGACGTGGTCGCCTGCGACTTCTCCCTCGGCATGCTGCGGGTGGGCAAGCGCCGCCGCCCGGACATCGACTTCATCGCCGGCGACGCGACGAACCTGCCCTTCGCGGACGGCTCCTTCGACGCCGTCACCATCAGCTTCGGCCTGCGCAACGTGAGGGAGCCCCGCAAGGCCCTCGCCGAGATGCTGCGGGTGACCAAGCCCGGCGGCCGGCTCGTCATCGCCGAGTTCTCCTCCCCGGTCAACCCCCTGTGGCGCACCATGTACGTCGAGTACCTCATGCGCGCCCTGCCCGAGATCGCCCGCCGGGCCTCCTCCAACCCGGACGCCTACGTGTACCTCGCCGAGTCGATCCGCGCCTGGCCGGACCAGGACAACCTGGCCGCGTGGCTGTCCGAGGCCGGGTGGACGGACGTGACGTACCGCAACCTCTCCGGCGGGATCGTCGCCGTGCACCGCGCCTACAAGCCGGAGGCCGCCGCCGATGCGCCGGCGGCGCCGCCCGCCCAGGTCCGGCGCGCGCGCCGCTCCGCGTCCCGCTGACGCGCGGCGGATCCACCGTGGACGTCCTGATCGTCGGCGCGGGCCCGGCCGGCTCGACCGCAGCCCACTACCTCGCACGCTCCGGCGTGCCCGTCACCGTGCTCGAGAAGACCCGCTTCCCGCGCGAGAAGGTCTGCGGGGACGGGCTCACGCCCCGCGCCGTGCGGGAGATCCAGCTGCTCGGGCTCCCGCACGCCGCCGAAGACGGCTGGCGCCGCAACCGCGGCCTGCGCCTCATCGCCGGAGGCCGCACCCTCGAGCTGCCCTGGCCCGACCTCGACGGCTTCCCGGACTACGGGCTGGTCCGCACCCGCCTCGGCTTCGACGAGGCCCTCGCCGCCCACGCCCGCTCCGCCGGGGCGCAGGTCCTCGAGGGGCACTCAGTCGCCGAGATCCTGACGGACGACGCCGGCCGCGTGGTGGGTGCCCGCGCCCACCTCCTCGACGAGGCCGGCAGGAAGACCGGCGAGACGCGCGACTTCCGCGCCGACGTGGTCCTCGCCGCCGACGGCAACTCGACCCGCGCCGCCGTCTCCCGCGGCCTGGCCAAGCGCGACGACCGCCCGCTCGGCGTCGCCTACCGCACCTACTTCGAAAGCCCCCGCCACGAGGACGACTGGATGGAGGGCTGGCTCGAGCTGCCCGGCGCGGACGGCAAGCCCCTGCCCGGGTACGGCTGGGTGTTCGGCGTGGGCGACGGCACGTGCAACGTGGGACTCGGCATCCTCAACTCCTCCAAGGAGTTCGGCAGGCTCGACTACCGCCAGGTGCTGCGCGAGTGGACTGCCGGGATGCCGGGGGAGTGGGGCTTCACCGAGGACCGCCAGGTCGGGCCCATCCGCGGCGCCGCCCTGCCGATGGGCTTCAACCGCACCCCGCACGTGGTCCCCGGCATGGCCCTCCTCGGGGACGCCGGAGGCATGGTGAGCCCCTTCAACGGCGAGGGCATCTCCTACGCCATGGAGTCCGGTCGGTTCGCGGCCCAGTACCTCGTCGACGCCGCAGCAGCCCAGCGCGCGGCGGGCCGGGCGCGGCCGGCGGAGGCCGACGTCGACCGTCGCCTCGGCGCCTACGCCGACCGGGTGCGGCGCGAGTGGGGGAGCCACTTCACGCTCGGGCGCGCGTTCGCGGCGCTGATCGGCCATCCCGCGGTGATGCGTGCGGCGCTCGCCACCGGCATGCCCGTCCCGCCGCTCATGCGCCTCGTGGTGCGGCTGCTCGCCAACCTCACCGACCGGCCCGGCACAAGCCTGCCGGACGCGGCGATCCGGGTGCTCGAGGCGCTCGTGCCCGCGACGTCGAACACCGTCCCACCCCGCCCGGCGCGCGCAGTGCGCCCCGAAAGCTAGGCTTGACCCCGTGACTGAATCTGCAGACGGCCGCTGGACGCACGCGGGGCACGGCCGCCCCGAGTCCTCCGAGCCGCCTCCCACCACCACGGCGATCGCCGCCGGCATGCAGCTGCCTGCCGGCTTCGCCGCCATTGCCGAGGACGCTGAGCTGGGCCCTGCGATCACCACGAGCATGGCGCGCGTCGAGCGGGTCCTGCGGGAGGCCATCTCCAACTCCGACCCCCTGGCCGACGCGACGAGCAAGCACCTCATGGAGGCCGGCGGCAAGCGCATCCGGCCGCTGCTGACCATCCTCGCCGCGCACCTGGGCGACTCGGAGCGCGCCGAGGTGCTGCAGGCCGCCGCGGTCGTGGAGCTCACCCACCTCGCCACGCTGTACCACGACGACGTCATGGACTCCGCGCCCTACCGCCGCGGCGCTCCCACCGCCCACGAGGTCTGGGGCAACACCGTGGCGATCCTCGCCGGGGACCTCATCTTCGCCCGCGCCTCGATCCTCGTCTCGGACCTCGGCGGCCGCGCCCTGGCCATCCAGGCGCGCACGTTCGAGCGGCTCTGCCTCGGGCAGCTGCACGAGACCGTGGGCCCGCGCGATGGCGAGGACCCGCTGCAGCACTACATCTCCGTGCTGGCCGACAAGACCGGCTCGCTCATCGCCGCCTCCGGCCAGTTCGGCGTGATCTTCTCCGGCGCCCCGTCCGAGTACGAGTCTGTGCTCGTGGACTACGGCGAGAAGGTGGGCGTCGCGTTCCAGCTCGCCGACGACGTCATCGACGTCACCGGCGGCAAGGTCACCTCCGGCAAGATCGCCGGGACGGACCTGCGCGAGGGCGTCCCGACCCTGCCCGTCCTGCTGCTGCGCCGTGCCGCGGCCAACGGCGATGCCTCCGCCCAGCGCGTGCTCGGCTTCGTGGACGCAGACCTCTCCGGCGACGACGCGCTCGCTGCGGCCGTCGACGCGATCGCGTCGCACCCCGTGACCGAGCAGTCGTGGGCCGTCGCGCGCGAGTGGGCCGATGCCGCCAAGGCCGCGCTCCGGCCGCTGCCCGAGGGCGTCGTGAAGGACTCGCTCGCGGCGTTCGCCGACGCGGTGGTGGAGCGCCGGGCCTGACCTCGCCGCCCCGGCGTTGAGGGGTCATGTCCCTGCGTTGAGAGGTCATGTCCCTGGGTTGAGGGGTCATGTCCCTAGGGGTCCCGCTAGGCCGCCCGGGCCGCGAAGAGGGAGCGCAGGTCGGCGCGGACGCGGGCAAAGTCGTCTTGGCGGTCCTCCGCAGTGACGATGATGACCACCCAACCGGCGGCGCGGAATGCCGCGTCCCGGCGCGCGTCGCGCCGGCGCTGTTCGTTGGTGAGGTGATGGTCGCCGTCGTACTGGATCGCGACCTTGATGCTCCGGTAGCCCATGTCTGCGCTGAAGGAGAAGCGGTCGGAGGGCCGGAGGACGATCTGCAGCTCCGGTTCCGGGAAGCCGTAGGCGAGGAGGCAGAGCCGGAGCAGCGTCTCCTGGACCGAATCGGCGCCGACCCGCATGTCCGCGAGGGCGGCGCGGCACTTCGCGACCCCCTTCATCTTGGGGTGGCCGCGGAGCATCTCCGCCAGTGCGTCCTTGGTGGTGTGCGGCCGGCTCCGGCCATCGAAAACGGGCCGGGGAGAGCGGATGAGCTGATCCCCGAGTGCAACGAGCGCGACCGGTCCCAGCTCGTTGCCCAGATCAAGCCAGGTGCGGGCCGGCGAACTGGCGAGGATGCCCCGCTCGAGCTGCACAACTTCGTCCGGCAGAACGCGCACGCGGTGCCCCACGACCCCATCTCGCCTCACCCGCGGCAGATGGCTGGGCTTGCTCAGGTGGAGCCATGAGTGGTCGGCTGCCTGGTCGGGGAGCCACAGTCCGTGCAGGGCGGCCGACGTCCTGTGGGACGCCCACGCCCCAGGCGTCAGCGCGAGGTGGGACCGAACCCGGTCCGCGATGGCTGGCTCGCCCTCGCCCGGGAGGTAGAGCTCGCGGCTGGCGTGCCTGACGTTCTGGCGGAGGAGGTCGAAATAGTCCAGACCATGACGCTGGGCCTCGGCGGACGTGAACGGCGAGGAAAGCATGATCTCGAGCGCGGTGGGCGTTGTCATGCCGGAATCGTGGCACTGTTCTGGGGATCATGCGTTGAGTTATCCACAGGGTCGGGTCAGACTCCCGGGATCACGGGGCGCGGTTTGTCCTCCACAGGCTCAGGGACATGACCCCTCATCGCAGGGAGGTGACCCCTCATCGCAGGGACATGACCCCTCACGGGTTAAACGGGTGGTCCCGGGACTCGGCTAGCGCCGATTCCCGGGACCGTTTTCCGTTCGCACCCGGATTCACTGGAGGCTAAGAAGTGAACCCACTGACAAGCATATGACAGATCTGTAAAAAGTCCAGTGGTACTAGTCAATCATTGTGAAGTCTTGTGGTGTCAGCCCTCTTCGTCTTCCTCGTCATCCTCGCTGAAGACCCACTCGAACATGTCGAAGGTGAACTCTGAGAACGTTCCGTCCTCGGAGACCCACTCGCCTCGGGCGTTGTTCTTGCGGTACACGATGGGGTCCGGGACGCGGAGGTCGCCCGCGCGGATGCCCCACGTGAACTGCTCCTCCTCGTCCTCGAGGAACATGAGGAAGCCCTCGTCGTCGATCTCGAGCTCTTCGGGGTCCCAGAAGTAGTGGTAGGCCTCCATGAGCTCCGAGTTGCCGAGCGCGAGGTAGAACTCGCGCAGCACCTGCGGGATCGTGAACGCATGCTCCTCGAGGGCCTCGTCGAGCTCCTTCTCCGAGATCCCGTCTGCGGGCTTCCAAGGATCCTCGAGGTACTTCGGGACAAGCGCGCGGAACTTCTCCAGGAACATCTCGTTCATGTGCTTCATCCTAGTCGGGCGGCGTCCCCGGGTTTCCGCCGCGTGAACGGGCGGCCGGTACGCTCGGCACATGACCCAGGACATCCTCGTGGCATGCGCCCATGGAACCAGCAACGCCGAGGGCCGGGCCGCGATCCTGGCCGTCGTCGAGGAGATCCGGGCCGCCCGGCCGGGCCTGACCGTGGTGGACGCCTACGTGGACGTGCACGGCCCCGAGCTGCCCGACGTCGTCGCCGGGCTGCCCGCGGAGGCGAGTGCCGTCGTCGTGCCCCTCCTCCTCAGCGTCGGCTACCACGTGAAGGTGGACATCGCCCGGGCGGTGGCGTCGCGCCCCGGCACGCTCGCCGCCGGCCCCCTCGGGCCCGACGAGCGCCTCGCGGACCTCCTCGCGCAGCGCCTCGCCGAGGCGGGGCTGCGCGCCGATGACGCCGTGGTGCTCGCCGCCGCCGGATCCTCGAACCCGCAGGCGGCGGCCGACGTCGAACGCCTCGCCGACATGCTCCGCCACCGCGTCCCGAACCGCGTCCTGCCCGGGTACGGCGCGAGCGCCTCCCCGAGCGTGCCGGAGGCCGTCGCCGAGCTGCGCGCCGAGGAGGCGGACGGGACGGGCGACGCCGCGCGGGTCGTCGTCGCCTCCTACCTCCTCGCGCCGGGCTTCTTCCACGACCAGCTGGCGAAGGCGGGGGCCGACGCCGTCGCCGCGCCGCTGCTGCCCGCGCCCGTCGTCGCCCAGATCGCCCTGGACCGCTACGACGCCGCGCTCGCCACCCCGGCCGCTCCCGCCGAGCCGGCCGAGTGAGCGCCGCGGCCGGGCCTGCGCCCCGGAAGGCGACGGCCGGGCTCCTCGTGGTCCTCGTCGCGGCGATGGGCGTGGGCCCGATCCTGAACTACGGCCTCAGCGCGGTGAGCCCGCTGATCCTGGCGTCGCTGGGCATGAGCCAGTCCCAGTTCGGCCTCCTCGCCGGCGCCGTGTTCGCCTCGGCCGCCGTGAGCAGCTTCTCCCTCGGGCGCCTGAGCGACCGGGCCGGGACGCGCACGCAGCTCGTGCTGATCTTCGGCGGGACGGTCCTGGCGCTCGTCATCGCGGCCCTCGCGCACAGCTTCTGGGTGCTGCTCGCGGCGGTCATCCTCGCCGGCCCTGCGCAGTCGATCTCGAACCCGACCACGAACCGCGTGGTCGTGACCTCGGTGCCCCCGCACAAGCGCGCCGGGTGGATCGGGATCAAGCAGTCCGGGGTGCAGGCGAGCCAGCTCTTCTCCGGGCTGTTCTTCCCCGCGGTGGCGCTCTGGCTCGGGTGGCAGGGCGCGTTCGGGCTGGCCGCGGTGATTGCGCTCGGGCTGCTCGCGTACGGGTTCACGCAGGTGCCCTCCGAGCCCGCGAAGCCGAGGTCCCACGCCCGGCGCGGGCAGGGTGGGTCGCTGCCGTTCTCGGTGTGGCTCTTCGCCGGGTTCGCGTTCTTCTCGGGTCTGGGGATGCAGGCCACCAACGTGTACCTGCCGCTGTACGCCGTGCGCGAGCTGGGCTTCCCGCTCGTGCTGGCCGGGGCCGCGGCGGGCGTCTCCGGCATCGTCGGGGTGTCCTCGCGGATCGTGTGGGGGCGCAGGATGGCCAGCGGCGCCCGGCCCTCCGGGCTGCTGCTCGCCCTGGCCCTCGGCGCGATCGTGGGCGTCGTGTGCCTGCTCGGCGCCGGCGCGTGGCACCAGCCGTGGCTCGTGTGGGCCGGGGTCGCGCTGCACGGGGCGACGGTGCTGGGCGCGAATGTGATCATGAACGCGGCCGTGCTCGTGGTGGTGCCCTCGGAGCGCGTGGGGGTGGCGTCCGGCGTGCTCGCCGCGGGCATGTACACGGGGTTCTCGCTCGGGCCGCTGATCATGGGCGTCCTGGCCGACGTGACCGGCTCGTACGACGTCGGGTGGCTCGCCGTCGGCGCCGGGTACCTGGTCTGTGCCGGGCTCGCGCTGTGGCTGCGGCGGTACGGCGCCACGCACCCGTGGACGTCGTTCTCCCACTGACCCCGCCCCTCCCCGGTTTCGGGTACGCATCTCGTCGCACCTCTGCCGTTTCGGGTACGCATCTCGTCGGCTTTTCCGGCTTTCTGGTACGCACGACGGCGGGCTCCCCGGCCGCGTGCGGCGACCCGGCCGGCGTCGTGCGCACCGGCAGGAGATCGGGTGCGCAGCTGCCCGGGGCGTCCAGGGGCGGCCGTACCCGAGACGCGGAAAGTGCGACGAGATGCGTACCCGAGACCCGAAAGGCGCCACGAGATGCGTACCCGAGACGCGGAAAGGGCGACGAGATGCGTACCCGAAACGGGGGGGGTGGGGGAGAGGGGGAGGACCGGAGGGGCGGGAGGCGGGGAGGAGTCAAGGGTCACCCCCGAGATCGGGCCCTGTGCGACGAAATGCGTCCCCGGGTGACCCCGCATTGCAGCGCCGTGGAGGCCGGGCGGGCGGGCTCCGTACCCTCGAACGCATGACAGAGACCGCCACGCACCCGCGCACCGACTCAGCGCGCCCAGCACGCCCGCGTGCCGCCAAGCCGAACGGGCAGTGGAAGGTGGACGGCACCGCCCCGCTGAACGCGAACGAGGCCTGGAAGCAGGAGGACGGCGGCCTCAGCGTCCGCGAGCGGATCGAGACCACCTACGCCGCGGGCGGGTTCGACTCGATCGACCCGACCGACCTGCACGGCCGCTTCCGCTGGTGGGGCCTCTACACCCAGCGCAAGCCCGGGATCGACGGCGGCAAGACCGCCACCCTCGAGCCGCACGAGCTCGAGGACCGCTACTTCATGATGCGCGTGCGCATCGACGGCGGCGCGCTCACCACGGAGCAGCTGCGCGTGATCGGCGGCATCTCCCGCGACTTCGCCCGCGGCACCGCGGACATCACCGACCGGCAGAACATCCAACTGCACTGGGTCGAGATCGAGAGCGTGCCCGAGATCTGGCGCCGCCTCGAAGCCGTCGGACTGCACACCACCGAGGCGTGCGGCGACGTGCCGCGCGTGATCCTCGGCTCCCCGGTCGCCGGCATCGCCGCGGACGAGATCCTCGACCCCACCCCGCAGATCCGCGAGATCGCGGACCGGTACATCGGTGACGAGTCCTTCGCGAACCTGCCGCGCAAGTACAAGACCGCCATCACGGGCCACCCGTCCCAGGATGTGGTCCACGAGATCAACGACTTCGCCCTCGTCGGCGTGGTGCACCCCGAGCTCGGCCCGGGCTACGACCTGTGGGTCGGCGGCGGGCTCTCCACCTCGGCGCACCTCGCCGTCCGCCTCGGCACCTTCGTGGAGCCCTCCCGCGCCGCCGAGGTGTGGGCCGGCGTCACGGGCATCTTCCGCGACTACGGCTACCGCCGCCTGCGCAACCGCGCCCGCCTGAAGTACCTCGTGGCGGACTGGGGCGCCGAGAAGTTCCGCCACGTCCTCGAGACCGAGTACCTCGAGGCGCCCCTGCCCGACGGCCCCGCCGCCGTCAAGCCCTCCACCCCCGGCGACCACGTGGGCGTGCACCGCCAGAAGGACGGCCGCTTCTACATCGGCGCGACCCCGACCGTGGGCCGCGTCTCCGGCGAGACCCTCCTCGCGCTCGCCGACCTCATCGAGGCCCACGGCTCCGCCCGCCTGCGCACCACCCCGCACCAGAAGATCGTGGTGCTCGACGTCGACCAGGACCGCGTCGACTCGCTCGTGGCCGGCCTCGAGGAGCTCGGCCTCTACGCCAACCCGAGCCCCTGGCGCCGCTCCACCATCGCCTGCACCGGCATCGAGTTCTGCAAGCTCGCGATCGTGGACACCAAGGACACCGCCACCGACGCCATCGCCGAGCTCGAGAAGCGCTTCGGGCCGGAGGACGGCGACGACGCCGCGAACCGCCTCCTGCGCCCCCTGACCCTGCACGTGAACGGCTGCCCCAACTCGTGCGCGCGCATCCAGACCGCGGACATCGGGCTCAAGGGCCAGCTCCTCCCCGACGGCAACGGCGGCCAGACCCCGGGCTTCCAGGTGCACCTGGGCGGCGGCCTCGCCTCCGACTCGCGCGAGGAGGCCGGCACAGGCCGCACCGTCCGCGGGCTCAAGGTGACGGCCGAGGACCTGCCCGACTACGTCGAGCGCGTCACCCGCCGCTACCTCGCCGAGCGCGCCGACGAGGAGCAGACCTTCGCCGAATGGGCCCACGCCGCGGACGAGGAGGCGCTCCAGTGAGCACCGAACGGGTTTCGCCCCCGGTGGTTGAGCGCAGCCGAGACCTCCGTCCCACGGACGAGCTCAAGGCCCTCGCCGAGGCCGGCGCCGCCGAGCTCGGCTGGGACACCTCCGCCCAGGAGGTGATCGGCTGGGTGGCGCGGAACTTCGCGGTGGAGGCCACCGCCGTCGCCTGTTCAATGGCCGACGCCGTCCTGCCCGCCCTGGTGGCCGACCAGCTCCCGGGCGTGGACGTCCTCTTCCTCGACACCGGCTACCACTTCCCCGAGACCTACGCGACGCGCAACGAGGTCGCGGAGAACCTGCGCGTCACGATCGTCGACGTCACCCCGAAGCAGACCGTCGCCGAGCAGGACGCCGCGGAGGGCAAGGACCTGTTCTCCCGCGACCCCGGCCGCTGCTGCGCCCTGCGCAAGGTCGAGCCGCTGCACGCCGCGCTCGCCGGATACGAGCTGTGGTTCACCGGCGTGCGCCGCGACGAGGCCCCCACCCGCGCCGGCACCCCGCTCGTGACGTGGGACGAGAAGAACGGCCTCGTCAAGGTCAATCCCGTGGCGCCGTGGTCCTTCGACGAGCTCGTGCAGTACTCCGAGGACCACCTTCTGCCCGTCAACCCCCTCCTTGCCCAGGGGTACCCCTCCATCGGCTGCGCGCCCTGCACCCGCCCAGTCGCCCCCGGAGAGGACCCCCGAGCCGGCCGCTGGTCCGGCACCGACAAGACAGAATGCGGACTCCACGTATGAGCACCCGAGTTGAAGAAATCCCCACAGCCGCGCCGGTCCCCACAGCCGCGCCGGCTGCTCCGGGAGTGGCCCCGGCCCTGCCCCTCCTCGACGCCCTCGAGGCCGAGTCGATCCACATCCTCCGCGAGGTCGTCGCCGAGTTCGAGCGCCCCGCGATGCTGTTCTCCGGCGGCAAGGACTCCGTGGTCATGCTGCACCTGGCGGCCAAGGCGTTCTGGCCGGGGAAGATCCCGTTCCCGGTCCTGCACGTGGACACGGGCCACAACTTCCCCGAGGTCCTCGACTTCCGCGACCGCACGGTCGCGCGGCTCGGCCTGAAGCTCGTGGTCGGCTCCGTGCAGGAGTTCATCGACCGCGGGGAGCTCGCCGAGCGCGCCGACGGCACCCGCAACCCGCTCCAGACCGTCCCGCTCCTGGACGCGATCGAGCGCAACAGGTTCGACGCCGTGTTCGGCGGCGGCCGCCGCGACGAGGACAAGGCGCGCGCCAAGGAACGGATCCTGTCCCTGCGCGACGAGTTCGGCCAGTGGGACCCGCGCAACCAGCGCCCCGAGCTGTGGAACCTCTACAACGGCCGCCACACGGTCGGCCAGCACGTGCGGGCGTTCCCCATCAGCAACTGGACCGAGCTAGACATCTGGCGCTACATCGAGCGCGAGCAGATCGAGCTGCCCAGCATCTACTACGCCCACGAGCGCGACGTGTTCGTCCGCGACGGCATGTGGCGCGCCGTGGGCGAGGTGAGCCGGCCGCGCGAGGGGGAGGACGTCGTCGTGCGCACCGTGCGGTACCGCACGGTGGGGGACATGTCCTGCACCGGCGCCGTGCTCTCCGACGCCTACACGGTGGCGGACGTGGTGCGCGAGGTCGCGGCGTCGACCCTCACCGAGCGCGGGGCCACCCGCGCCGACGATCGCATTTCCGAGGCGGCGATGGAAGACCGCAAGAAGGACGGGTACTTCTGATGAGCACGCTGGCCGAGACCGCCGAGACCACTACGCTGGCCGAGGGCACCCTCTTCCGCTTCGCCACCGCCGGGAGCGTCGACGACGGCAAGTCCACCCTCGTGGGCCGCCTCCTGCACGACTCCAAGGCGATCCTCGCCGACCAGCTCGACGCCGTGGCCCGCACGTCTGAGGCCCGCGGCTTCGGCGGCGAGAAGGGCGGGCTCGACCTCGCGCTCCTCACCGACGGGCTGCGCGCCGAACGCGAGCAGGGCATCACGATCGACGTCGCCTACCGCTACTTCGCGACCGACCGGCGCACCTTCATCCTCGCCGACTGCCCCGGCCACGTGCAGTACACGAAGAACACGGTCACGGGCGCCTCGACCGCGGACGCCGTGGTGCTGCTCATCGACGCGCGCAAGGGCGTGCTCGAGCAGACCCGCCGGCACCTCTCCGTCGCCGCCCTCTTGCGGGTGCCGCACGTGGTGGTGGCGGTGAACAAGATCGACCTCGTCGACTTCTCCGAGCCGGTCTTCACGGCGATCGCGGACGACGTCGCGCGGCTGGCTTCCGAGCTCGGCCTCCGTGACGCCGTGGCCGTCCCGGTCTCCGCCCTAGAGGGGGACAACATCGTGGACCGCTCTGACCGCACGGCCTGGTATGCGGGGCCCACGCTGATCGAGCTGCTCGAGTCCCTGCCGAGCACGGACGAGCTGGGCGACCGGGCCGAGGCCTTCCGCTTCCCCGTGCAGACGGTGATCCGGCCGCAGGGCGCTCTCGCACCGGGGCTGGACGAGGCCGAGTTCCGGGACTACCGGGCCTACGCCGGGCAGGTCACCGAGGGCGTGGTGCGCGTGGGCGACCGCGTCTCCGTCGTGACCCCGGGCCAGGGCGCCCGGGAGACGACCGTGGTGGGGATCGACGTCGCCGGCCGCGCGCTCGAAGAGGCCGCCGCGCCGCTGTCCGTCGCGCTTCGCCTCGCCGACGAGTTCGACGTGGCCCGCGGGGACACGATCGCCGCCGCCGGCACGCTGCCCGAGAGCACGGCCGACCTGTACGGCTCGCTGGCCTGGCTGTCCGCCAAGCCGCTGCGCGAGGGCGCGAAGGTGCTCGTCAAGCACGGCACCTCCACGGTGCGCGGGCTCGTGCGGGCCGTGACCGGGAAGCTGGACCTGGACTCGTTCGAGGTGGCGCCGGCGTCCGAGCTGGGGCTCAACGACATCGGCGAGGTCCAGATCCGCCTGGCCGCGCCGCTGCCGCTCGAGCCGTACGCCGCCCACCGCCGCACGGGCGCGTTCCTCGTGATCGACCCGCAGGACGGAAACACCCTGGCCGCCGGCATGGTCCGGCCGCACCCGGGGGACACCGAGGACGAGCGGTACTGGATCTAAGAAGAACTCTCGCCGGGCGAGCGGGGTGACGCAGAGCCGAAACCGACGAGTGTGGGGGTGTTTGGGGGGGGGGGGAACGAAAACCCCCCAAAACCCACCCAACAGTGGGCGCCCCCCCGGGGGGTGGGGGGGGGGCGGCCCCGGCCCCCGGCCGGGGCAAGGCCGGGC
>NZ_JAUSRH010000012.1 GCF_030811715.1 Sinomonas atrocyanea
ATCCGCACCACCACCGACGAAACCAGCGGCTAAACTGCCTGCACCCGTTCACTTTTCAAGCGCCGAAAGCGTCCAAGATTCAAGCGCCGCCGACACGGAACCTACCGCTTGCGCCGAGCGACCAGGAACACAACGACCAGGACCACGAACAGTGCTGTGAAGACCGCGACTAAGGCTCCGGCACTGATTCCCATCCGTCCTCCTTCCGAAGTCTCGCAAGACGACAGTATCGGAGATCATCGTTCGAACCTCGAGCCCCGCTGGGGAAGCGCGCGAGACAGGTCCTCGTCTACGCCGTCGCTGCATTCACGGTATGGAGGCCGCGCTGATTGGGCCGATGCCGGTGGCGGCACTGAGCGAGTCGAACGGCGTCGCCTCGCTGATACCCGAAGTCCCTCCCGATCTGCTTGTGCGGCGCGTCGCCCTTGGTGCAGCCACGGCACCTCGAATCCTCTCGAGTCAGGAGTGGACCGAACCTTCAGCCGGCCCTGTGGGCCTGAATCAAGCTGCTGTGGTCACGGGGCGCTGTCGGGCTGCGTGTCGGCCTCAGCCGGTGGCGGGGTTCTGGCCGGTGGGAACGTCGATGGCGGCGGCGGCCAGGACTGCGAGGCTTTCGGCGATGCTCAGCAGTGCTGCGATGCGGGCCTGTTCGAGGCGCCCGGCCGTTTCGATGGAGCTCGTCCTCTGGGTCTGGGAAGCCTCGAAGTAGGCGAACGCCAGCTCTAGTGGGTCGTGTGGGATGGGGTGCTCCTCTGATCGGTTCTGCCCTTCCGATACCCGCCCGGGTTCCCTTCAACCGGTCCGGACGGCCCCGGTCCGGCCCCGCGCCCCCTGCTGTGCGTCCCCGGGGTGCGGTAGGCGGCCGCGGCTCTCCGTCTCGCGGGATGGGTGGCGGGCGGGCTGGCCGGTGTCGGGACTTGCGCCACTGCCGCGGCGGGGGTGAGGGCTGCATCCTTGGAGTGGGCGCACACGCCCATGTTCCTTCCAGTGAGGGGAGGCCGGTGGTGGCTGATGCCGGGGGTGGGGAGGCTTCGCGGGCGAGGGTGTTCGTGTTCGAGGCCCATGACCTGACCCGGGAGGGCCTGGTGGGCCTGCTGGAGGAGGAGGGGTTCGAGGCGGTGGGCGCCTCGGGGAGGCCGGCCGAGGCGGTGGAGGCCATCGTTGCCCTGCGTCCGGATGCGTGCGTGCTCGGCCTGGGCCCCGGGGACTGGGGCGGCATCGGCGTCTGCCGGGCTGTCTGCGGCCTCGCCCCGGACATTCCCTGCATCATCCTGGCCACGCGCGATGACCCTGCGGCGGCGGCGGAGGCGTTCCGGGCCGGCGCGCGCGGGTACGTCCTCCAGGCGCTGCGGGGGGACGGGCTGGGCTCGGCGCTCCGCCGCGCCGTCGCCTCCCGCCGGTAGGCGGCGGCCGCTGCTGCGGTGCGCGGACCCGGCCCGCGCCGGGCGCTGGCCGGGCAGAGCGGCTCCGGCGTCGTCGAAGGAGCGTGCCGCAGCAGTCCCCGCCGTGCGTGCGGCGGCGACCATCGGGGGGATGGGCGCAGGGCGCCGGGCGGCGTAGAGTGAGGGAGGGCGACCGGCAAGCGTGCCTCTGGCTCCACCGCAGCTGATTGCGCCGGAGGGCGCGGGCAGCCTATAGAACGGTCAGCTCATCCTTGGAATCCCCAGCCTCTCCCCACCGTCCGGGGGCCCCGCACGCCGGGGCTGCCCCAGCGCGTCCCTGATCACCGGGATGGCCTTCCGGTCCGCGTCGCCCGGGGCGGCGGGGCGTGTGCCGGACACGGGGAGGCGGGGGCGCAGATGACGAGCAACTACGTCCGGGGCGCCTCGGTCACGGCCCTGGAGTCGCAGGCCGAGATCGGAGCCATGCTCGCAGGCTCGGGCGCCACCGGCTTCCGCTGCACCTGCGAGGACGGAAGGGCAGCGGTCGCCTTCGCGTGGGGGGCGCGCCGGTACCGGATGGTCCTGGACCTGCCGCGCGCGGCGGAGTTCGCCCTGCACGGGCACCCCACGGGCCCGAAGACGGCGCAGGAGAGCGGCCGGCAGCGCTGGCGTGCGCTCTCGGCACTGGTCCGGGCCAAGCTGGAGGCGGTGGACGCCGGCATCGTGGCCTTCGATGACGAGTTCCTCGCCTACGCCCTCGAGCACGGCGCAGGCATTGCGGACGGCGTCCAGCCGGCGCACTCCTCCGGGAAGGACGGGGCATGAACGAGCTCGAGGCCTCGCTGGTCATCAGGGCAGGGGCGGACCAGCTCATGGCCGCCTCGACCGACCCCCGCTCGGCCGAGGGGTACACCGCGGTGAAGGCGAACCTCTCCGCCGCTCTGGAGGACATCGCCGAAGCCCTGGGGAACTTCGAGTCCGGGGCCCCGCAGCCCAACCGCTCCACCGGCTGGACCCAGGACCTGCACCGGGTGGCGGACGACCTTGCCGAGCACTAGCATTCCGGGCCAGGCCGCCGGCAGCGCCGGCTGCCCCGATCCCGCCGCCCGGGGCCAGGACGCAGCGGAGGAACCCCACGCCGGTGCGGCCGCGGCTGCAGGAGGGGAGGGCGCGGGGGCCGGGGCGCTGTACGAGGAGATCCGCCGACGCCACCGCTGGCTCGAGGAGGGGATGGCAGCCAGTTCGTCCCTGCTCGCCGAGGACTCATCCTCCCCGGAGGGCGATCTGGAGGTGGTCGCCCAGCACGCACTGCGCGCCGCGGTCGCCGTCCTGGCCGTGATCGCATCGCCGGCAGGGGGGACGCTGCAGGTCCTCGCTCCAGCCGGGGCGCTCCTGTTGACCCCGGCCGAGGGCGTCCCCACCCCAGGCGGACTCCGGGCCCTCCAGGGGCGCGGGCAACCGGCGGTCCTGGACGACCCGGCACAGCTGTTCGGCTCCGCGGCCGCTCGGAAGCTGGGTCAGGTCCTCTCGTTCCCGCTCGGGCCTGGGAGGGCCGGGGAGAGGCTGGTGCTGCTCGCCCGCCCGGCCGGCAGCGGCCCCTTCACCGAGGCGGACCTGGCGTCGGGGGCGGGCTACGGCTCGCACGTCGGGCTGGCCCTGGACCTGGGGCTGGTCCAGCGCCGGCGCGAGGACGCGCTCCTGTCCACCGACCGCGACCGGATCGCCGCCGGGCTGAACGACCTCGTCATCCGGCGCCTGTTCGCCGCCGGGATGAGCATGCAGAACCTCGGCCGCGCCGCCCCCGACCCGGCCATCCGGGCAGGGATCGCCACGCTCACCGGCGAACTCGATGCGACGATCAGGGAGCTGCGCAGCACCGTCTACTCCCTCCGGCAGGGCCCCCGCGGCCAGGGCCTCGCGCACGCCCTGGTCGACGCCGTCCACGACGCCGTCCGGGGCACCGGCCTCGTCCCCAGGGTCAGCGTGGACGGCATTATCGGGGAACTGCCCCCAGCCTTGGCGCGGGGGATCCTGGCCATCGGACGGGAAGCCATCGGCGACGCCATCGCCCGCTCCGCGGCAGAGCTCACAGTGACCCTCACCGCCATCGACGGCGTCCTCGCGCTGACCGTGGAGGACGACGGCACAGCCGCCACCGCCGACCAGGACCGCAGAGCAGCACGCCTCGTCGAGCACGCAGCGGCCCTCGGCGGCACGGCCAGCACTGAAGGAGTCCCGGGCGGGGGCACCAGGGTCACCTCCACCGTGCCCCGGCGCTGACCGCACCAGCCAACCCTCTGCGGCTCCGACGCGCGCCGCTGTCGGCACGGGCTGCCGGCACGGGACCCGTAGCGGGGGGCCGGACCTCCCCAGCCCCGCACGGCCTGCCCAGGGGCGAGACGCGTTCCGGCGGCCCCGGCGGGGCCGGCCGTGGTGCGCTTCCCCCATCCATGCTGGACAGGGGCAGCAGCTGCTCCTAGCGTCGGAAGTGCACAGGCGGCCCCGCAGGGGCCGCCGACGTGGCGTGAGGGCCAGGAGCCCCTCGCGCCCCGTCCCCGCTCGCTCCGGTCAAGGAGGCCAGCCGCAGTGGACACCGCATCCCCCCACCCCCCAGCGCCCCAGCCCCCGCCCGGGAGCACGCCGGGCCCCCAGGCCCCGCAGCAGCCGACGAACCGGATCGGAGCGGCCGGCCGCGGCCCGGTCGAATACCTCAGCGTCGCCGACGCCCTGTCCCGCGCGGCGCTGGATCCCCGCGGACAGGTCCCGGCAGAACCGCAGGACCCGGCAGATGCCGCCCGCCCCGGCCCCGCACCATACGCGCCACCCCCCGCGGCGGGGGAGGCCCGCCGCTACCTCCGGGGCCCGTCATGGGCCATCGGACGCCCGCGCGGGATCCGGCCGCGGAGGGGCGACCCCCCAGGCCCCGGCGTCAGGGCGACCCGGGTGCGCCTGCGCAGTCCCCGCCGGACCCCTAGGCTCCCGGCGGGGGATCGATGGGCGCCGGCGCTGCACCGCCTCCGCCGCAGCGCGGCGCCGCTGCAGGCGTCCCGGGCGCGCCGCGCCCTCGCCGCCGCGCTCACCCGGGCCCTCGGACGAGGTGGCCTCCTCCTCCGGCTGCGGTCCGCCCGCCCGGCCCGGGACGGGACCGACGACCGCCGCGCCTGAACCCGTGTCCCCCGGCGCTCAGGGCGTCGGGCCTGTGGTCTTCCTCCCGCTCGGATTCGGGGCGGCCGGGGTGCCGGGGCGGTGGAGGTCGATGAGGGCCCGCGCCAGGCTGCGGGCGCGGGCGGCGGCCCGCTGGTCGCCTTCCATGGAGGCGACCATGGCACCCTTGGTGAGGATGTGGAAGGACCAGGCGAACCCGACGGGGTCCTCCAGCCCTGCCGCCTCCGCGAGGGCCGCGAGGCGGTCCCGGATGTCCGCGAGGTGCGCCATGGCCGCCCGGCCGAGGGGGTGGCCCGGACCGAACTCGATCACCACATGCAGGAACGTGTTGACCTCGTCCGCGCCGCGCGCGAACCACTCGTCCAGAACCGTGAACGCGGCCAGGATCGCATCGTCCGGGTTGTGCGCGTGGGCGATGGCCTCCTCGATCGCGTCGTGGCGCACTTGGTGCCAGCGGTCCATGTACGCCAGGACGAGGGCTTCCTTCGAGGGGAAGTGCCGGTAGAACGTCGCCTTGGCGACTCCGGAGTGGGCGATGATCTCGTCGACGCCGACGTCCCTGACCCCCCGCCTAGCGAAGAGCCCATAGGCGGCCTCAAGGATCCGCTCCCGGGCAGGCCTTCTCGCGGCGGCCCCTGAGGCCGGTGTCTCCTCTGTGCCCGTCATTGCCCCAGCATAGCCCTCTGGACAGACAGGTCTGTCTACCTATATAAACGTTCTGACGGAACAGACAGGTCTGTCTCGTTGAGAAGCGTAGACGTTGCCAGCATCAACACCGGCAGCCGCCGCAGGGCGGTGCAGAGAGGGTAGGTCGCTGTGAGTGAGTCAGCTGTGATGGAGCCCGAGTCGGCTGCGATGGAGTCCAGGGGCCAGTTGACGGTCCTGGCGGGCGGCCTGGCGGAAGAGCCCGCCGACGCGGTGCGCGAGGGCGCGGCCCGCAGCGGTGCCGCTGCGGGCGGTGCCGCGGACGCGGGGGCGCTGGTCGTGGAGCATCTGGGGCTGGCGGACGCCCTGGCGCGGCGGCACCGGGTGCCCGGGCATGATTTCGAGGACATCCGGCAGGTGGCGCGGATGGGCCTGGTGATGGCGGCGCAGCGTTACCGGGAGGGTGCCGGGCACGGGTTCGTGCAGTTCGCGGTGCCCACGATCTCGGGCACGATCAAGCGCTACCTGCGGGACCAGTCGTGGGTGGTGCGGCCGCCGAGGTCGCTGCAGGAGCTGCGGCTGGGGGTCAAGGAGGCCCGCGGCCGGCTGGTGCAGGAGCTGGGCCGGGAGCCGTCCCTGGCCGAGCTGGCCTCGGCGACCGGGGCCAGCGCCGAGCAGGTCGCCGAGGCCCGCTCGGTGGAGGCCGCGATGACCGCGGCCGCGATCGAGCCGCTGGACACCTCGGGGGAGGCCGACGGGGAGCGCACCGCGCACCTGGTCCCGGTCACCGACCCGGGGTTCGAGCAGGTCGAGCTGCGCCAGATGGTCGCGTGCGCGCTCGAGGGCGCGAGCGAGCAGGACCTGCGCCTGGTGAGGCTGCGGTTCGTGGAGGAGATGAGCCAGTCCGAGATCGCCGCCGAGCTCGGCGTGTCCCAGATGCAGGTCTCCCGCCTGCTGCGCAGGCTCCTGGACCGCATGCGCCGCAAGATGGCCGCCTGACACGCATTCCCGGTCGGGCTTCCCGACAGATGCGCCCGCGACGCTGGGCCCCAGACATCGGGGCAGCGGACGCAGCGCAGGCCGGTCATGCTTGAGCTGGGCGGACGACAGGTACATCCGGCGGGGGTCGATCGGGTGGACGCTGCCTTCAGCCCAGCTCGTTGAGGGATCCCTGACCGCACCTGATCCCCGAAATGGGGCTTGCCCGAGGTCGGTTCCGTGTTCAGAGCTCCCAATTGTGCTGCGGGCGTGGGCGAGGCTGTGGAAGTAGGTTTCTCGCAGCGTCGGCCCGGGTGCCGGCCGCCGGCCCCAGAGCGGAGGATGGACACGGCCGCCGTACCCCCGCGGATCCAGGGCTGGTCGCCTAGCATGCACACCATGGACAGCCCCATCGACCGCGTCGTCGGACAGGTCTTCATCCCGGTGCGTGACATGCGCCGCTCCGCAGAGTGGTACGCCCGGCTGCTCGGTTTCGAGCAAGGCGATCCCAGCCACGGGGGCACCATCTTCGACATCCCCACCGACGGTGGCACCCGGCTCGCTCTTGACGCCACCCAGCCGGACTTCATTCCGTCAGGGCCGCCGCGCTTCTTCTTCTGGACCGCGGACATGGCGGCAACGCTAGAGCACCTGCGACGCCTCGGGACCGTGGTCACCTCCGATGTGGAGGACATCGGGAGCGTCTTCTTCGTCCAGTTCGAAGACCCAGACGGGAACCCCCTCATGGTCTGCCAGCGCAAGCCATCGCAAGGGAGCGACCCTGTGGGCTGAACGGCCGTGTCCTCGTCGCATCCCCCAGCGCGGCTGGAGGTTCGAACTATGATCTCCGATACTGTCGTCTTGCGAGCATGCGCAAGGAGGAAAGATGGGAATCAGTGCCGGAGCCTTAGTCGCGGTGTTCACAGCACTGTTCGTGGTCCTGGTCGTAGTGTTCCTGATCGCTCGACGCAAGCGGTAGATTCCTCGGCGTTGGCAAGTCGATCGTCTACCGCTCGGCAAGGACGAAGCCCTGAGGGTGTCGTTCGCTCTCGCGTGGAGCTCGTTCTAGGCGTGCAACGATCCGGAACCCGAGGGCCTCGGCGGCGCCCGCGACGTCCTCAACTCGGTGGAGGAAAGCGCGCAGGTCGACCTCGTGTCCGTACGCGCGAGTGCTCGATCTTTCCCCCGTGCCCGACTGGAACCCGGCGAGCAGGACGCCGCCCGGCCTGAGGACCCTGCGGAGCTCGCTCAGTACGGCTTCGATCTCGTGCGGTGGCGTGTGAATGACGGAGTACCAGGCAAGCACCCCGTCAAACTCGGCGGCCGGGTAATCCAGATCAGCCAGCTCGCCCACGACGATCTTGAGGCCCGGATGGGTGGTGCGCGCCTGGGCGACCATAGCTGGCGACAAGTCGACACCTTGGAGCCGCAGCGACGGGCTCAGAGCCGTGAGATGGGCGAGCATCCTGCCCGCGCCGCAGCCGGCATCCAGAATGCTCGCGTTTGTGGAGAGCTGCGCGACGAAGTAATCGATCATCGCCAGGTCCAGCGGGGCTTCGTACAACGTGTCCGGCACCATCCGCGCATAGCTTGCCGCCACGGTGTCGTAGGTGCGGCGCGTCTGAGACTTAAGATCCTGGCCCATCTCGGAAACGCTAGCTCTCCTGTCCGGCGCAGTACCGGCGCGCAACGCGATCCTTTTCAGCACGCATTCAGGTCCGTCGGCCGCGACGCCGTGGTTCTGTGAGAGATCAGCCCTTTTGCGGGCTCCGCGGCGTCGGCCATTTCGTATACCCGAGCCTGCGTTTTGCGGCATAGGGCCTCAGGGCCAGAAGAGCCATAGCGACGCAAGCGACGCCTTGGGCTGCGAGAGCCGCGAACGGAATCCACACCAGCCAGGCGATCGCATGCTGCGGCGCCAAGACGAACGCGACGATCACCATGATCGCTGTGGTGACGATGAAAGACACGACAAGCGGTCGGACGCGCCTGAACCACACCCCAGCAGGGGGCTCGACGGGAAGCGTGTCCCATTCCTCTGGAGGTACAAACTTCAGTTCGGGCACCTGCTGATCCTTTCGCATCCGGGGTCCTGACCGGAAGGCCGAATCCGGTTCTCCTGTTGATCAAGCCGCCAGACCGACCTCTCCGATCGAATTCCCTCAGTGATCCTTTAGCGGGCCCGGCCTCCGGCCAAGTGCCGATTTCGCGTCTCCATCAGCGTCTGAAGGTAACGGGCTAGCACCAGCTTCTCGGCAAGACGCCCTATGGGGCCGAACGGTGCTACGAACTCGATCCGATCGAGCATCGTCGTCCCAGCTGGGTCTTCGCGGAACTCGTGGACATGCCGGAACCGCTTGAGCGGGCCTTTGACCTGCTCGTCTACGAAGTAGTCGGGCGGCTCCATCTGGGTGATCCGGCTCGTCATCTGAAGCGGAAGCCCGAAGTGCCAAGCTCTCCATGTGACCTCCTGACCCAATGAGATGAGCCCGGACGTCACCCCGGCGATCGCCTGCTCGCGAGACCGAGCCATCGAGTCCCGGTGGGCGTCGATGTTTCTGGCAAGGTCAAACAACTCTGACTTCGACATGCTTGTCCGTGTGATGCATTCGAAGTAGACGGCCGTGATCAGAGTATGGCCGCTGACGATCAGAGCCGGGTCAAGGAACCGCAGTTGCCGGTCCCCGAGCGGACGCTGGGCTTGGTCGGCGGGTCGATTCGTCGGCTTGCCGTTGCCGACACCGATGCGCTTGTCCGCGTGTTGGACGGCGAGTGACAGCTTCGATGCCACGAGGCGCTCCGGCTGGGGTGGCCCGTTTCGGTCAGGATGCAGGCGCGGGCGTGGGGCCCGCGACGATTCTCCTGTAGATGTCGGAGTCGTAGGTTGTGTGTCCGTGGTCGTCGGTGACGTAGAGCTCGAAGGCGAAGACGGTCTCGTCGTGCTCGAGTGTGAACTCGATGGCGGGGTTCGTTGAGGTGACCGTCCCTTGGGCGATGATCTTCCCGTACTTCTGCTGCGGGATGCTCAGTGCGGGGCCGTTCTGGGCGGGGTCGCGGATGAAGTACCGGACCGTGTACGGCCCTGAGGGCAGCGGCCGGAGAGTGGGGTAGAAGGTGAAGTGCCTTGTGCCGGGCGCGGTCTCGAGCGCGCGCCATTGGTATCCGGCCATGGCAGGGGTGAGGCTGTCGTCCAGGTCGCGGATGCCGGGGCGGTCGGTCTGGGCGTCGGCGCTGCGGGCCAGCCCGAGTGCCTTCGAGGCCGGGGCGAGGCCGAACCCCAGGCCGAGCCCGAGCCCGATCGAGACCACGGGGACCAGGACCGCGATGAGGACCGCGCGGCGGCGCAGGCCCTGGCCCACGGACTGCCGGTGGGCCCGGAGGTCTTCCGGCACGGCGCCCCAGTGCGTGCTCCTGGAATAGGGGCTGCTGGCCGCCCGCGCCCACGCCTCGATGTAGGCCGGGCGGGACGGCAGCGGGGCATGGGTCCCCCCGTCCGGGTTCCAGTAGGACAGGAACGGCAGCGGGACGTCCCGGAGCCGCCCGTACGCGTCTCTGACCGTGAAGGTCGGCACCATCCGGTACTGGACGCCCCCGCGAGCGGGGTACTGGTGCAGGTAGGGGTGGAAGTCCTCCAGCTGTGCCCGGTCCACCCGCCCCTGGGCGATGAACCCCTTGGTCACGGTGGCCGCGTCCGGGGCGAGGGTGACCCATTCGCCAGCGCGCCAGAGCAGGAGCGTGCCCACGAATGCCGAGGCCGCCGCCCCGGCGATGAGCAGGGACTCGGCCCAGCCCGGGATGACTGAGCTGTCGGCCTGGTTGACCATGATCGAGACCGCGACCGCCGCGACGGGGACGGCAAGGAGGACAGCCCCGAGGCAGGCTCCCGCCCAGGCCGGCATCCGCAGTGCCCGGATCTGGACCGGCAGGTCGTACTCCCGGAACTGGTCCCCCGGCCCCGGAACGAACACCGCTAGGCCCCCGTCCGCTCGCCCGCGGCCACTGCCCTCTGCCGGTCCACGATGCCCAGGCCCACGGCAACCGGAGACGGGGCAGCAGGGCGACAGGGCCGCGTGCCAGCCATCGGGCCGGGCGCGGCAGGCGTGGTCAGTTTCTCCGGATGCACTTGAATCCCCCCAGGGTCGATCAACTGCGGAACTCGGCAGGATCCGATCCGCTCACGCTCGAGCGGGATGGCCGCCCGGACCGATGCTCGCAGACGGTTGCCCCGCTGGACAGCCCTTTCGGCCGATTCCTTGGCGATTCCTCGCATTCCAGCGGTGACTCGGGCGCTGCTGTTGTCTACGATCGCCGGTACTGGCCGCAGGCGAGGACCTGCGGCCCGTGTCGGACTCTGGGGGGACAGTGGTGGGAGCAAGCGGCGGGTGGCCGCCGGAGGGCACACCTGTGAGCAGCTATTCGTCGTTGCCTCCGGGCTGGTACCCCGCGCCGGGGCGCCCGGGGCAGCTGCGGTGGTGGGACGGGCACGTCTGGGCAGATGCCCATCAGGCGCGGGCGTTCCCGGCAAGGACGGGAGTAAGGCCGCTGCTGCGTTCCGGGGCGTCCGTGTACAACTGGGCGATCTGGCTGGTCGCCCTCCTGCCCCTGGCCAGCGTCCTGCTCGCGCTGGCCTGGAAGCCGACGCTCAGCTACCGCACGGTCGTGAGCGGCGGCCGGAGCATCCGGATGCTCGAGCTGGGCTCGGTCTTCACGCCTGTGTACTTCCTGCTGCTCCTCGCCGGCCTCGTCGCCTACATGCTCTGCCTCTGGTCCGCGTACGTCGACTGGAAGAAGCTCACAGCCGAGGGGGTCGTGAGGCCCTTCCCCTGGGCATGGGCCTTCCTCACCCCGGCGCTGTACGTCATCGGCCGGTCACTGGTCGTGCGCAAAGTCGCCCGGCCACTCGGCCTCGCCCCCATCTGGGCAGTCCTCGCAACCGCAGCCCTCGCGGTCATCGTCGCCGCCATCAAGGCCGCCGAGATGTTCCCCGCAGCCGCCAACGCGATCCCCGCCTGATACGAGGCAGCAGAGGCCCGGTCAACGGCACACTCCCGCCCCGACTTCTTCGAGGACGGCGCAAGGGACCCGCGCTATCGGGGCAATCAGTGCACCGAAAAGCTCCAGCTCCTCAACGCCCTCGCCACGCCGTCGCAGCCGACGCTACCGGCCCTCAAGGCGACGCTTCCACGTTCCCAGGCCTGAGGACCATACCCCCTCGCGGCACCCGCGTACAGGCGCCTCCCAACCAGAGCAGCTCCATCATGCCGGGGCGCACAAGCCCCCATTGGGGAAGACAGCGAGTCACCCTGGAAGGCCGCTCGCGGGCGCAGGGCCAGCACCGCGGCCACCGTCGAGCCACCGACGCCATCGCCCGGCTGCGCCGCGACCCGCTGCACCGTTCGGTGCTCAGGCCCAGCTCTGCACAAGGTCAGGAGCCTCCATCAAATCCAGTGCGCTTCAATTCGCTAACCGAGGGCATACTACTTTCCGATTTTGGCGGTGCCGCAAGGCTCGGGCGAGCCGGATGCGCGTATACCCCGTGCGATGAGATGCGCGGTGAACGAACGACAAGCGCAACATCCGAGTCATTGGCCCAGCGGCCGCACCGCTCCCGAATTGAGCCCTCGCCCCAGTCCTGATTCCGGTCGCCGTTGGGGATATTGCCGATCTTGGTGACGTTGACATGGATGCGCAAGCCGGATGCTTGCGCTCAGAGCGGCGCACAGGCTCCTCGCTGACCCTGCCGATGCGGCAGACCCCGTAGATCCGGTCCCGCAGGAGTGAGGCGCGGGCAGTGGAGGGCGCCAGTCTGGTCCTGCCGTCGTGGATAAACCAAGACTGTGGCCCCGACGCAGGCGATGGAGGGCCTCGCCTGTCTCGACGACAGGCCGCTCCGATTGAAACGGGGACGACGTCCCTGAACACCGCTCTCAGACGAAGCAGGTGCGCTAGGCGTAATGAGCGGTGCGCCGTATCCTTCGCGGCAGGACTGATTCGCGGAAGAGAATGCCGGATGCACCAGGACAAACCCCGCCTGCGCAGGGCCGCCAGGTGGCCTTCGGGCCACTTCGTGTGGGCCTACGCCGACCGCCCCGAGTTCGAGGGGCGGGCGGCGTCCTTCCTCGCCGAGGGGCACGCTCGCGGGGAGCGCCAGATCGTCATCACCGACGACCCGCGCACGTCCCTCTGGCCGCGGGACCTCCTGCGCAGCGGCGACCTCATGGTCCTGGGCACCGAGGAAGCCTACGGCCACACATGGATCGTGGACCCCGTCTCCCTCGGCGCCGCCTTCGAGGCCCTCCTCGCCGACGCTCTGCACCTGGGCTACACGGGCCTGCGCGTCGCGGGCGACAACACGAGCCTGGCTCAGGGCCCCGACCGGCTCGCGGCGTGGCTCGACTGGGAGGACCGGGCGGACCGGCTCATGCGGTCCCGGCCCATCACCGGCCTCTGCGCGTTCGACCGGTCGCGGATCGCGCCGGCCTCCCTGCAGGCGCTCGTGGACTCCCACCGGGTGGCCATCCGGTCCCGGTGACCCGGGCGCGGGCAGCCGCGCCGAGCGCAGGCGACGCCGGGAGCGCGCGGTGCGCCCCGGCGTCGTGCGCGGGCCTAGGGGAGTGGCCTCAGCTGACCTTCTTGCCGATCGAGACCCCGAGGGAGGTCTTCAGCCCCGAGGAGGAGGCGCTCGTCCCGGAGCCCTTGGCCGCCGGCGCCGGATTGTGCTTCCGGCCCAGCAGGAAGTACGCGATTGGGCCGATCGTGTTGATGAAGCTCGCCGCGACCCACGCCCCCTTCGGACCGTTGACCTGGTCCTTCGGCCGCTTCGCGAGGTCCCGCAGCGCCGCGCCCTGGAGCGCGAACTGCACGAGGGCGCCCAGGACCACGCCGAAGCGCTGGCCGCCGCTGAGCTCTGACCACTTCTTCTTGTTCTTCTTGCGTCCCATTCCGCCAGTCTAGGGACCGGGCCGCGGGCGGGGGAGTGCCACGCGGATAGGATGAGCCGAGCAGCGGAGCCCGTGGACCGGCTCCGCCGTTCTACGCGATGAGGAGTACCGTGCCAGAGAAGAAGATCCGAGTAGCCATCGTGGGCGTGGGCAACTGCGCAGCCTCCCTCGTCCAGGGGGTGCAGTACTACCGCGACGCCGACCCCGCGGACACCGTCCCCGGCCTCATGCACGTCGAGTTCGGCGACTACCACGTCAGCGACCTCGAGTTCGTCGCGGCGTTCGACGTGGACGGCAAGAAGGTCGGGTTCGACCTCGCCGACGCGATCGGCGCTAGCGAGAACAACACCATCAAGATCGCCGACGTCCCGCCGACCGGCGTGACCGTCCAGCGCGGGCACACGCTCGACGGCCTCGGCAAGTACTACCTCGAGACCATCGAGGAGTCGCACGAGGAGCCGGTCGACGTGGTCGCCGCCCTCCGCGAGGCCCAGGTCGACGTCATGGTCTGCTACCTGCCGGTGGGCTCCGAGAAGGCCGCGAAGTTCTACGCCCAGTGCGCCATCGACGCCGGCGTGGCGTTCGTCAACGCCCTGCCCGTCTTCATCGCCGGCACCCCCGAGTGGGCCGAGAAGTTCCGCGCGGCCGGCGTGCCGATCGTGGGCGACGACATCAAGAGCCAGATCGGCGCCACCATCACCCACCGCGTCCTCGCGAAGCTGTTCGAGGACCGCGGCGTCACCGTGGACCGCACCTACCAGCTCAACGTGGGCGGCAACATGGACTTCAAGAACATGCTCGAGCGCGAGCGGCTCCAGTCCAAGAAGATCTCCAAGACCCAGGCCGTGACCTCCAACGTCGAGGCAGAGCTCGCCGAGCGCGACGTGCACATCGGCCCGTCCGACTACGTCCAGTGGCTCGACGACCGCAAGTGGGCGTTCGTGCGCCTCGAAGGCCGCAACTTCGGCGACGCGCCCGTCTCGCTCGAGTACAAGCTCGAGGTGTGGGACTCGCCCAACTCCGCTGGCGTGATCATCGACGCCGTGCGCGCGGCGAAGATCGCCCTCGACCGGGGCATCGGCGGCCCGCTCACCTCCCCGAGCGCCTACTTCATGAAGTCCCCGCCGGTGCAGAAGGCCGACGACATGGCCCGCGCCGACGTCGAGGCGTTCATCCGCGGCGAGCTCGAGCGCTAGGCCCCCGCCCCGAGGCGGGCGGACGACGGCGGGTGCGTGCCCGGCGTCGTCCGCCCGCCTTCGGCGTCTCCACGGCGTGTCCGACGCAGCGCTCCGTGCGAGCCTTGACGGCTGATGTGGCCCGGCGTACACCGGAGGGGTCGGTGGCGCACCCCGTCTCGGCGAGGCTGGGGGCGCGGGCGCGCCAAAGGTGGTCTCGGGCGCCCTCAAGGGAGAGATCCATGTCCACCACAGCCTTCAACGCCCTGCGCGAGAACGTGCGGGGGAGCGTGATCGAGCCGGATGACCCCGACTACGAGTCGGCGCGGCGCGTCTACAACGCGATGGCGGACAGGCGGCCCGCCGCCGTCCTCCGCGTCTCCCAGACGGCTGACGTCATCGCCGCCGTGCGGTTCGCCCGCGAGGCGGGCCTCCCGCTGGCGCTGAGGGGCGGCGGCCACAGTGCCCCGGGCTTCGGTACGGTCGACGACGGCCTCGTCCTCGACTTCTCGGGCCGCCGCGGCGTCTGGGTGGACCCCAGGGCCAAGCGCGCCCGCGCCGAGGCCGGGGCCACCTGGGGCGACTACAACCACGCGACGCACGCCTTCGGACTCGCCAGCACCGGCGGGATCGTCGGCTCGACCGGGGTCGCCGGGCTCACCCTGGGCGGTGGGATCGGGTACCTCTCGCGGAAGTACGGGCTCGCCTGCGACAACCTCGTCTCCGCCGACGTGGTGCTGGCCGACGGGACCTTCGTCCGGGCCAGCGCCGAGGAGAACGAGGACCTCTTCTGGGCGCTGCGCGGAGGCGGCGGGAACTTCGGCGTGGTGACCTCGTTCGAGTTCGGGCTGCACGTGCTGGACTCGGTGCACGTGGGCATCGTCGCCTTCCCGGCGGCCTCCGGGTTCGAGGTCGGCCAGTTCTACCGCGACTGGCTCGCTACCCAGCCCGAGGAGCTCGGTGCCTTCTTCGCCTACCACCAGGCCCCTCCGGTGCCGTTCATCCCCGAGGAGTGGCACGGCCGCCAGGTCTGCCTCATCGTGGGCATGTGGGCCGGCGACCCTGCCGAGGGGGACGCCCGGTGGCGTCCGGTGCTCGAGGCCGGCCCGGTGGTCGGCTCGCTCGTGGCGCGGATGCCCTACCCGTTCCTCAACGGGGCGTTCGACGAGGGCAACCCTCCCGGGCTCCAGGGCTACTGGAAGGGGGACTTCGCCCGCGAGCTCTCCGACGACATCCTGCGCGTGGCCCACGAGTTCGGCGCCACCGTCCCGAGCCTCGCGACCGCCAACCACTTCTACCCGATCGACGGCGCAGTGCAGCGCGTGGCGCCGGATGCGACCGCGTTCCCGTATCGCTCGGTGGGCTTCTCTCCCGTGATCGCGGGCCAGTGGGAGAGCCCTGCGGACAACGAGGCCAACATCGCCTGGGTCCGCAGCTACTGGGCCGCACTCCACCAGTTCACCGAGCCCGCCGGCTACATCAACTTCCAGGACGCCGATGACCAGGCACGGGTCGAGGTCAACTACGCCGCGAACTATCGGCGCCTGGCCGAGGTAAAGACGAAGTACGACCCGGACAACTTCTTCCGCGTGAACCAGAACATCAAGCCAGTGCTCCTCGGGCAGGCCGCGCCGGAGCCCGAGGCGACTCCGGCCTGAGCCCGGCGCGAAAGGCGGGCAGACGACGGCGGGTGCGCGCCCGGCGTCGTCCGCCCGCCTCTATCTCTGGCCCGGTTCGGGCGGCGCGAGCCGGCTCGGCCCCGACATGGTCGGCCCGTAGTGCAGGATCGAGCGGCTCGCCTGCGCGAGCGCCACGAGGCGCAGCACGAGCTGGCGGTTCATGTGCATCCCGACGGCCGCGCGGGAGACGAGGTCCTCGAGGTCTCCGGCTCCGTCCACGTCGGCCACGTCCGCGGCGGCGATGAGGTCCGCGGCCTCGGCGTAGGCGCTGAGCACGCTCTCCGGCACGGGTGCGCCGAGGCGCTCCATGGCCTCGAGGTGGTCGTCCAGGGCCGCGCGCGCCCCCGTGGGCAGGTCCGGCCAGCCGCGCTCGCGGACGATGCGGGTGCCTGCCTCGGTCCGGCCGGGCTGCGGCGTGCCCAGCCCCAGGACCACGGAGCGGAGGGTCTTCATCACCTCGATGCGGTCCTCGCCGCCGTCGATGAGGTCCACGATGGCCCGCACCGTCGCCACGCTGAGGCCCAGGCCCTTGCGGAGCACGCGGATGGTGCCGAGCCTGCGCACATGCGGGTCGCCGTAGTCGGCCAGAGTGGCGTTCACGGTCCGGCCAGCGGGCAGGAGGCCCTCGCGGAGGTAGAACTTGATCGTCGCGGCCGGGGTCCCGGTCCGCGCGGCGAGCTCGGCCAGCTTCATCGGGCCTCCTTCCTGGGGGCGCTGCGGAGAGCGGATTGGATAGCTGCGTGCCCCACCACTCTCTAGGTGGCGCCTCCGAACATAACCCCACTATTTTGAATAACTGAGGCCCGCGGGCCGAGGGAGCGTTGCATGGCAACCATGGGGGGCGCTCTCTCGGACCCGGGTCCGCACAACTCATGGCCAACTCTCGCATTTTACATGTAAAATAACCTCATACGAGAAGCTACAGCGTCATGGGGGCGAAGTGGACAACGCGATGTGGCGGATCCTTTCGAGGCAGATCGCCGGGATCGACGAGCCGAGGCAGCTGGACGACAACGAGTTCGCAGCGCTCGTCGCCCGGCTCGAGGCCTTCGTGGGGGAGCACGGACGCATCCCCCAGCGCGCCGCCAAGGACCCGGACGAGGCGCGACTGGGCCTGTGGATCGAGGCGCAGCGGCGCGCCGACCACGGCGGCCGGCTCTGCGACGAGCGCCGCACCCGGCTCGAGGACCTCCTCGGCCCGCGGTGGTTCTCGCGGAGCTGAGCGGCTCTTCGGGGCCCGTGGCTGGGGGCTTGGGTTTGGGGCGCGTGTTTCGGGGGCGTGTTTCGGGGCCGGTCAGAACAGCCCGGTGACCCGGCCCTCGTCGTCGAGGTCCATGCGCAGCGCGGCCGGCTCCTTCGGCAGCCCCGGCATGGTCATGAGGGAGCCCGTCACGGCGACGATGAACCCGGCGCCCGTGCGCGGCCACAGCTCGCGCACATGCACGGTGAAGTCCTCGGGCGCGCCGAGGAGGGACGGGTCGTCGGAGAACGAGTACTGCGTCTTCGCCATGCACACCGGCAGGCCGTCCCAGCCGTTGTCGTGGATCTGCCGCAGCGTCCGCGTGGCCTGGTCCGAGAACTCGACGCCGGCGCCGCGGTAGACCTCGCGCACCACCGTGGCGATCTTCTCTTCGACGCCCATCTCGAGGGGGTAGAGGTGCCTGAGCGTCCCCGGCGACTCGAGCGCGGCGAGCACCTCGCGCGCGAGGTCGTCGCCGCCGTCGCCCCCGCCGCCCCGGCCCCACACCTCCGCCACCGCGGCGCGGACGCCCGCCTCGCGGCACCGGCGCACGACGGCGTCGAGCTCCTCGGGCGAGTCCGTCCCGAACCGATTCACGGCCACCACGGGCTCGAGACCGAACTTCCGCACGTTCTCCACGTGCCGGGCGAGGTTCACGAACCCGCGCTCGAGGGCCTCGACGTCCGGTGCGGTGAGCGCGTCCTTGGGCACGCCGCCGTGCATCTTGAGCGCCCGCACGGTCGCGACCACCACGACCGCGGAGGGCGCCACGTCCGCGTACCGGGCCTTGATGTCCATGAACTTCTCGGCCCCCAGGTCCGCGCCGAACCCGGCCTCGGTGACCACCACGTCGGCGAGCCGGCGCGCCGTCGTCGTCGCGAGGGCCGAGTTGCAGCCGTGGGCGATGTTCGCGAACGGGCCGCCGTGGACCAGCGCGGGGGTGCCGGCGATGGTCTGGACGAGATTGGGCTTGATCGCGTCCTTCAGGAGCATGGCCATGACCCCGGCCGCGCCGAGGTCCGCGACCGTGAGGGGCCTGCGCCCGTAGGTGTAGCCGAACGTGATGCGGCCCAGGCGGTCCTTGAGGTCCGCCGCCGAGGACGCGAGGCAGAACACGGCCATGACCTCCGAGGCGACGGTGATGTCGAAGCCGGCCTCGCGCGGGACGCCCTGGGCCGGGCCGCCAAGGCCGATCACGATCTCGCGCAGGGCGCGGTCGTTCATGTCCATGACGCGCCGGAACGCGACGCGGCGCGGGTCGATGTCCAGGGCGTTGCCCTGGAAGATGTGGTTGTCGATCAGGGCGCACAGGGCGTTGTTCGCGGCCGTGATGGCGTGGAAGTCGCCGGTGAAGTGGAGGTTGATGTCCTCCATCGGCAGCACCTGGGACAGACCGCCGCCCGTGGCTCCGCCCTTCATGCCGAGGATCGGGCCAAGGCTGGGCTCGCGGATCGCGATCATGGTGCGCCTGCCCGCGCGGGCGAGGGCGTCCGCGAGGCCGACCGTGAGCGTCGACTTGCCCTCGCCGGCCGGGGTGGGGGAGATCGCCGTGACCAGGACGACCTGTCCGCGCCGGTCCTCGGCGCCCAGCCGGGAGAGGTCGATCTTGGCCTTGTGGCGCCCGTACAGCTCGAGCGCCTCCTCGGGGATGCCCGCCTCCGCGGCGATCTCGACGATGGGCCTGAGCGTCGCGGCCCGCGCGATCTCGAGGTCGGAGCGGACGAGGGGGCCCTTGGCGCTGGCGCTGGGCGACGGTGCCGTAGCGGTCATGGCGCCACCCTACCCCGCAGGCGCCGACCTTGAGCGGAGCCCAGCGAGGTCACCCCGTGGGGCGCCGAGGTCACCCCGTGGGGTGGCGAGGTCACCCGGTGGGTGCGTGAGGTCCCCTGGTGGGGTGGCGAGGTCCCCTAGTGGGGTGGCGGTGGCGAGGTCACCCGGTGGGGGCGCGAGGTCGCCCCGGCGCACGACGTCGCGTGGTCGCCTCGGGCGAGCCAGACGCGGAAGCCGACCGCTCGCCGTCGTGCGCGGAGCCAACCCGCGCTCTCCTCGAGCCGAGTGTGCAGACAACGCGGGTGACGGGCCGCAGAACCCGCACCGTCCGCACACTCGCGCCGGACACCGCACCGCACGGGGTGACTTCGCGCCCCCACGGGGTGACTTCGCGCGCCTGCGGGGTGACTTCGGCGGTCAGGGGAGGCGGAGGGCCGCCAGCTCGTGCAGGGCCGTGCGGTAGGCGGCGCGGGTGCCCTCGGCGGTCTGCTCCCAGCCGAAGCGCTCCGCGTAGATCGAGGCCGCCCGGCCGAGGTCGCCGCGGGTCTCCGGGTCGTCGTGCAGCTGCTCGAGGACAGCGGCCCACGCGGACGGCTCGTGGCCGTCCACGAGGAAGCCCGTCCGGCCGTCGCACACGGCGCGGGTGAGGCCGCCGACCCGCGCGGCGACCACCGGGGTCCCGCAGGCCTGGGCCTCGAGCGCCACGAGCCCGAACGACTCCGAGAAGCTCGGCATCGCCACGGCGTCGGCGGCCCGGTACCACTCCGCGAGCTCGTCCGCGGGCACCGGCGGGAGGCGGTGGACCACGCCTCCGACCCCCTCGCTGCGCGCGAGGAGGTCCAGGTCGAGCCCCGCCGAGCCGCTCGGCGCGCCGATGATCGTGAGGCGCAGGGGGATGTCCGGGCGCCTGCGCCGGAGCTCCGCCGCCGCCGCGACCAGGATCTGCGGGCCCTTGAGCCGCTGGATCCTGCCCGCGAAGAGCACATGGAACTCCCCGGCGCCGATCCCGCGGCCGCGCCTCGACCGGCCGCGGAAGGCAGGGCGGAACACGCCCAGATCCACCCCAGGGGAGACTACGTCGATGCGGTCGTCGTCCACGTCGTAGTGCCGGACCAGCTCGTCCCGCTCGGCCGGGGTGTTGGCCGTGAACCGCGCCGCCTCGTCCGCCAGGCGCTGCTCCCCGCGCTCGCGGTTGCTCGGCTCGGGCACGTCGCCGGCGGCCAGATGCTGGTTCTTGACCCGGGCCATGGTGTGCATCGTGTGCACGAGCGGCACGCCGAGGCCGCCCGAGACCTCCAGCCCAGCGAGGCCCGAGACCCAGTAGTGGCTGTGCACGATCCGCGGGAGGGGGCCCCCGGCGGCGGCCGCGTCCGTGATCCTCGCGAGCACGGCGGCGGCGAACTCCTCCACGAGCGGCGGCATCTGCTCCTTGGCCAGGCGGCGCAGCGGCCCGGCGGGCACGTGGTGCACGCGCACGCCCGGCACGAGGTCCACCGCGGCCGGCTGCCCGGGGGCGGTGGCCCGGGTATAGATGTCCACCCCGACGCCGCCGGCGGCCAGGGCGCGCGCGAGCTGGGCGACGTAGACGTTCATCCCGCCCGCGTCCCCGGCGCCCGGCTGCTCCAGGGGGGACGTGTGGAGGGAGATCATCGCCACGCGGTCACGGTGCTGCACGTCCCCTAGGCTACGTGGCCCGCGCCGGGACGCCCGAGCCGGCCCGGCGGCGTCGTGCGCCCCGAGTAGACTCGAATGGTGACCTCCGAGCCCACCACCGCCCCTTCCGCCATGCCCAGCACCCGCCTCCCGGAGCGCGCCGCCGTGATCGACCTCGACGCGATCCGCCACAACGTCGCGGTCATCCGCAAGGTCGCGGAGCCGGCCCGGGTCATGGCCGTGGTGAAGGCCGACGGCTACGGGCACGGGGCTGTCCCCGTGGCGCGGGCGGCGCTCGCGGCCGGAGCCTCGTGGCTCGGCGTCGCGCACATCAGCGAGGCCCTCGCCCTCCGCGCGGCCGGCATCGACGCGCCGATCCTGGCCTGGCTGCACACCCCGGACTCCAACTTCTCCGCCGCCGTCGCCGCCGGGATCGACCTGGGCTGCTCCGGCTGGGAGCTCGAGGCCATCGTGGCCGCGGCCCGCGAGCAGGAGCGCCCCGCCCGCGTGCACCTCAAGATCGACACGGGCCTGGGCCGCAACGGCGTCACCGCCGACCGGTGGGAGGCCGTGGTCGGCGAGGCTGTCGACTACCAGGACGAGGGCCTGCTGCGCGTGGCCGGCGTCTTCAGCCACCTCGCCGTGGCCGACGAGCCCGAGCGCCCCGAGACCGACGCGCAGCTGGACGCGTTCCGCGAGGCCGTGGCCCTCGCCGAGGACGCCGGGTGCGACCTCGACGTCCGCCACATCGCCAACTCGCCCGCGATCTTCTCCCGCCCGGACGCCCACTTCGACCTCGTGCGCGCGGGCATCTCGATCTACGGACTCTCCCCGTTCGCCGACCAGACCTCCGCGGACCTGCGCCTGCGCCCGGCCATGACCCTGCGCGCCACCCTCTCCCAGGCCAAGCGCGTCCCGGCCGAGCAGGGCGTGAGCTACGGGCTCACCTACCGCACCGCGTCTGCCGGCGCGCTCGGCCTGGTCCCGCTCGGCTACGCCGACGGCGTCCCCCGCACCTCCGACCGCGGCCCCGTCCGGATCGCCGGGCGCACCTACCCCGTGGCCGGCCGGGTGGCCATGGACCAGATCGTCGTGGACCTCGGCGCCTCCGCCGACCCGGCTGAGCTCGCCGGCGCGGAGGCCGTCCTGTTCGGCTCCGGCGCCGACGGCGGCCCCACCGCCGACGACTGGGCCCGCGCCACCGGCACCATCAACTACGAGATCGTCACGCGCATCAGCCAGCGCGTCCCGCGCGTCTACGTCGGGGAGGGCGCATGAGCGCCGCCCCGGAGAGCGGCGCCCCGGAGTGGGAGGCCGCGTTCGCGCCGGCCTCGGCGGAGGAGACCCAGGCCCTCGGCGCGGCCCTCGGCGGCGTGCTCGGCGCGGGCGACCTCGTGGTCCTCACCGGCGAGCTCGGCGCCGGGAAGACGACCTTCACCCAGGGGCTCGGCGAGGGCCTCGGCGTCCGGCCGGGCATCATCTCCCCGACCTTCGTCCTCGTGCGGATCCACCCGAACCTGATCCACGGCCCCCGCCCCGGCGGCCCCGACCTCGTCCACGTCGACGCCTACCGGCTCAGCGGACACGGCGAGGTCACCGACCTGGACCTCGAGAACTGGGCCGACTCCGCCGTGACCGTCGTCGAGTGGGGCCGCGGGCTCGTCGAGGACCTCTCCGACAGCCGCCTCGACATCGAGCTGCGCCGGCCGCACGCTGCGCCATCCGCTGCGGGCGCCACGGGCGGCGCGCCCACCCTCGACTTCGACACGGAGGACGACGACGAGCCCCGCCTCATCGTGATCCGCGCCTATGGCCCCCGCTGGGCACAGCACCCCAACGTGCAGTGGCCCGCCGTCGAACGCGTTGATCCCGCAGCGCTCGACGCCGCAGCGGCTGAAGGCGCCGCGGCCGACACAGCCGAGACCGGCACCATGGAGGAGGGCCGGTGATCATCCTCGCCATCGACACCTCCGCGGTCGCCTCGGCGGCGCTCATCCGCTGCCACGAGCCGCTCGCCCCCGAGGCCGCCGGCTCCGCGGTGCTGGCCTCCTTCGCAACGGAGGACACCCGCTCCCACGCCGAGGTCCTCGCCCCCGGGATCCGGGCCCTCCTGGCCGAGCAGGAGCTCGCCGGGGCGGACATCGCCCGGATCGTCGTGGGCGTCGGCCCGGGCCCCTTCACCGGCCTCCGCTCCGGGATCGCGACGGCCCGCGCGCTCGCCTTCGCCTGGAACGTGCCTCTGGACGGGGTGATGAGCCTCGACGCCCTGGCCTGGGACGCCGTCGAAGCCGGCGCCCCGGCGGACGGGTTCACTGTGGCGATCGACGCCCGCCGGCGCGAGCTCTACTGGGCCCAGTACGCCGCCGACGGCGCCCTCGTGGACGGCCCCCACGTCACCGCGCCCCAGCAGCTGCCCAGCCTCCCCGCGTACGGCGCCGGCGCCGGCCTCTACCGGTGGCAGCTCGAGGACGCCGGAGCCGCCGTCGACGACGCCTTCGCGCAGGCCCAGCCCACCGCGGCCTCGCTCGGCCTCGTCGCGGCCGCCCGCCTCGCCGCCGGCACGCCCCTGCTGGACACCACACCGCTGTACCTGCGCGAGTCCGACGCCCAGGTCCCGGGCCCCCGGAAGCGCGCCCTGTGAGCGGCGAGATGCCCGCCCGGCTGCCGGCCGGCGTCGTGCTCCGCGACATGACCGAAGCCGACGTGCCCGCCGTCCACGCCCTCGAGCGGGCGCTGTTCCCGGTCGACGCGTGGCCCGAGCAGATGTTCCGCGACGAGCTCAGCCAGCCCGAGACGCGCCGCTACTACGTCGCCGAGGAGGCGGCGCCGGAGGGGAACCGGATCGTCGCGTACGCCGGGCTCCTGTGCGTCCAGCCGATCGCGGACGTCCAGACCATCGCCGTGGTGCCCGAGCGGGAGGGCCGCGGCATCGGCTCCGCCGTCCTCGCCGAGCTCATCGCCGAGGCCCGGCGCCGCGGCGCCCACGACGTGCTGCTCGAGGTCCGCGCCGACAACCCCCGCGCGCAGGCCCTCTACCGCCGCTTCGGCTTCGCCCAGATCCACGTGCGCCGGCGCTACTACCGCGACGGCGCCGACGCGCTCATCATGCAGCTGCCGCTGCGGGCCGGCGAACCGGCCGCACCGGCGGGAGGGGAGACGGAATGAACCGCCAGGAGCCGCTCGTCCTGGGCATCGAGTCCTCGTGCGACGAGACCGGGGTGGGGATCGTGCGCGGCACCACGCTGCTCGCCAACACCGTCTCCTCCTCGATGGACGAGCACGTCCGCTTCGGTGGGGTGATCCCCGAGATCGCCTCGCGCGCCCACCTCGACGCCCTGGTCCCGACGCTCCGCGAGGCCCTCGACACCGCTGGCGTGACCCTCGAGGAGATCGACGCGCTCGCCGTCACCACCGGCCCCGGCCTCGCCGGCGCCCTCATGGTGGGCGTGTGCGGCGCGAAGGCGCTCGCGGTCGCCACCGGCAAGCCCCTCTACGCCGTGAACCACCTCGTGGCCCATGTGGGCGTGGGGCTGCTCGACGACGGCGTCTACGAGGGCGAGCTGCCCCCGCACCTCGGCGCCCTGCTCGTCTCGGGCGGCCACACCGAGGTGCTGCGGGTGCGCAACATCGCGGGCGACGTGGAGCTCCTGGGCTCGACGATCGACGATGCCGCCGGCGAGGCCTATGACAAGGTCGCACGGCTGCTGGGCCTCGGCTACCCAGGCGGCCCCGTGATCGACAGGCTCGCGCGCGAGGGCAACCCCAAGGCCATCCGCTTCCCGCGCGGGCTCACCCAGCCCAAGTACATGGGCACGGCCGAGGCGCCGGGCCCGCACCGCTACGACTGGTCGTTCTCCGGGCTCAAGACGGCCGTGGCGCGGTGCGTCGAGCAGTTCCAAGCCGCCGGGGAGCCTGTGCCGGTCGCGGACATCGCCGCCTCGTTCCAGGAGGCCGTGGTGGACGTCATCACATCCAAGGCCATCCTGGCCTGCCGCGAGCAGGGGATCCAGAACCTGCTCCTGGGCGGAGGCGTGGCCGCGAACTCGCGCCTGCGCGAGCTCACCCGGCAGCGGTGCGAGGAGGCCGGGATCTCCCTGGCCGTGCCCCGGTTCTCGCTGTGCACGGACAACGGGGCCATGGTCGCGGCGCTCGCGGCCCGGGTGATCATGGACGGCGGCGAGCCCAGCGGGCTCGAGGTCGCGCCCGAGTCCTCGCTGCCGGTCACCACGGTCACCGCGCGGTAGCCGCCCCGGGCGTCCCGGCGGGCATATCGACACAACTCGGCGCCGAAACGGCCGTCCGGGGCCCCATCGGAGGCGTGAGTTGTGTCGAAATGCCCGCGGCCCGCTGTCCACATAGCCGAGACGGCAGCCCGGGCCCGCGCGTGATCCGGGCCATGCTGTGCCCATGAGCGGACCTTTGGAGGTACTGGCAGCGGCCGGGGGCAGCGCGTCCTTCGCGGAACTGCGGCGCAGCTGCGGCCGGCGCGCGCTCGAACGCGCCGTCGAAGACGGAGAAGTCGTCCGGGCCGGCCACGGCGCCTACGCTCTGGCCTTCGTCGCGGCCTCCCACCGGATCGCGCTCGAGTGCGGAGCAGTGCTCTACGGCCGGTCGGCGGCGCTCGCCCTTGGCATTGGGGTGCTGCACCGACCGCGGCCTGTGGAGCTCGCGGTGGCGCGCGGCATCAAGGTCCGGCCCCGTCCAAGTGCCGCGATCGTCACCCGCCTCCTGCCGCCCCAGGACCTCTGGCACGTGGGCATGGTGTCCGCGACGTCCCCCACCCGCACGGTGCTCGACTGCGCGGCCGCCCTGCCCTTCGCCGAGGGCCTCGCCATCGCCGACTCCGCGCTCCGGCGAGGGCTCGTCACCCCGGAGGGGCTGGAGGCCGCGGCCGCGACGTGGACCGGGCGGAACCGGCAGGCTCAGCGCCGGGTCCTTGAGCACATGGATGCCAGGGCCGCGAACCCGTTCGAATCCGGGCTCCGGGCGGCCTGCCTCGAGGCAGGTGTGGTCCTCCGCCCGCAGATGAGGATCATGACTGCGGGCGGGCCCTACGTGGTGGACCTCGGCAGCGAGGACACTCCCGTGGTCACGGAGGCGGACAGCTTCGAGTGGCACGGCGGCCGCGAGAACCTGCACCGTGACTGCACGCGGTACAACGAACTGGTGCGGGCCGGACGGGTCGTCCTGCGGTTCTCGTGGGAGCACATCATGGGGCACAGGGCATGGGTCGGTGCTGTCGTGGCCGACGTGACCCGGGCATATCGACACAAGTCAGCCCGGAAGCGGGCCGGAATGGGGCCGTTCGCCGCGTGAGTTGTGTCGAAATGCCCGCTACCGGCGCGCGCGCCAGACCAGCAGCCCCTCCACGAGCGCATACACGGCCGCCGCGGCCGCGACCCACAGGGCCGCCTGCCCGTGGGAGGTCGCGGCGAGCACCACGACCACGATCACGAGCAGGAAGACGATCCGCGCGGGGGAGCGCCGCTGGGGGCGGTCGCTCACGCGTAGCCCTCGCGCATGAGGCGGGCCTCCTCGAGCACCACCGCGCGCAGGTCCCCGCCATGGGCCTCCGCGACCCGCCGCTGGCGCTGGTACCCGGCCCCGCGCGTGATGATGCCCTCGATCCCGCGCAGCTCCTTGGTGCAGCCCAGGTCCTCGGCGATGGGCGCGAGCCGCTCGAGCGTCTCGGCCAGGTGCTCCGTGACGAGCCGCTCGTTGCCCTCGGCGTCGAGGATGATGATCGCGTCGAGGCCGTAGCGGGCCGCACGCCACTTGTTCTCCTGCACGTGCCACGGCGGCATCGTGGGGATCTGCTCCCCGGCGTCCAGCGACCGGGAGGCCTCCTCGACGAGGCACTGCGTGAGCGCCCCGATGGCGCCGATCTCCTCGAGCGTGGAGAGCCCGTCGCAGACGCGCATCTCGATCGTGCCCAGCCGCGGGACGGGGCGGATGTCCCACCGGATCTCGCTGATGAGGTCGATCACGCCGGTCTTGAGCATGTCGCCGACGTAGTGCTCGAAACCGGCCCAGTCCGGGAACTGGAACGGCAGCCCCGCGGTGGGCAGCTGCTGGAACATGAGGGCGCGCTGCGACGCGTACCCGGTGTCCTCCCCACTCCAGAAGGGGCTCGAGGCGGAGAGCGCCTGGAAGTGGGGGAAGTAGTTCACGAGGGCGTCGAGGACGGGCATGGCCTTGTCCCGCCGGTCCAGGCCCACGTGCACGTGGACCCCGTAGATCACCATCTGCCGCCCCCACCACTGCGTGCGGTCGATCAGCTTGGCGTAGCGCTCCTTGTCCGTCACCGGCTGGAGCCGCGGCTGGCTGAACGGGTGGCTCCCGGCGGAGAACAGCTCGACCCCGACCCGGTCGGTGATGCTCCGCACCGCCGCGAGGGACTCGCCCAGGTCCGCCACGGCGTCCCCGACGGTGCTGTGCACGCCGGTCACGAGCTCCACCGTGTTGAGCAGCAGCTCCTGGTGGATGCGGGGCGTGTCGCCGAACAGCTCGGGGCGCTCGGCCGTCAGCCGCTCGAGGATCTGGGGCGCGAGCGAGACCAGCTCGCCGCCATGCTTGTCCACGAGGGCCATCTCCCATTCGAGTCCGATGGTGGACTGCTCGGACGGCGCGAAGTCGATCTCCAGTGTGGGACCCCCGGGGGTGAGGCCGGCGGCGCCGGCTGGCTGTGCACAAGTGGTCCAAGTCTACGGGTCGTCAGGCCCGGGCGAGGATGGAGTCCGTCCTTGCTGCATCGGGCAGGCAGCCGTAACCGAGCCCGCGCCCGGGCCCGAGCCGGGAGGCGATGAAGGCCTCGGCCACGGCCGGCTCGCCGTCGAGCAGGAGGGTCGCCTGCAGGGCGAGGGCGAGCGTCTCGGCCAGCCGTCGCGCCCACGCCTGGGCCTCGGCGGGCTCGCGGGCGGCGTCGGCCATGAGGGCGAGGGCCTGCTCGAGGTGGGCGTCGAGGGCGGGATGGGCGCCGCGGTGGAGCTCGAGCTCCTCGGCGAGCGCCTCGGCCGAGTCGGGCTCGCGCCCCAGGGCGCGCAGCACGTCGAGCGCCACGACGTTGCCGGACCCCTCCCAGATCGCCATGACCGGCTGCTCCCGGTACCGCATGGCCAGCGGGAAGTCCTCGGTGTACCCGTTGCCGCCGAGGCACTCGAGGGCCTCGGCGGCGTGGGCCGGCCCGCGCTGGCACACCCAGTACTTGCCGATCGCGGTCGCGATCCGGGCGAACGCCCGCTCGCGCCGCGCGCCTTCCGTTGCTGCCGGGCTGGGGACGGACGACGGCGCGTCCCCACCGGCGGCGGCCGATCGCGCCGGCGGCGACCACACGGCGTCGTCCGCGGCCGCGAGCCGCAGCCCCAGCGCCACCGCGGCCTCGTACTCGAGGGCGAGGTCGGCGAGGACGGCGGACATCGCGGGCTGGTCGACGAGGCGGCGGCCGAATGCCCGGCGGTGCCGCGCGTGCCAGAGCGCCTCGGCGACCGCCTGCCGCATGCCCGCGGCGGTGCCCAGGATGCAGTCGAGGCGCGTCTCGTGGACCATGCCGAGGATGGTGGGCACCCCGCGCCCGGGCTCGCCGATCCGCCAGCCGAGCGTGTCCTCAAACTCGACCTCGGCGGAGGCATTGGCCCGGTTGCCGAGCTTGGACTTCAGGCGCACGAGCCGGAACGGGTTGCGTGCCCCGTCCTCGAGCACGCGCGGGACGAGGAAGCAGGAGATCCCCTCCTGCTCCCGGGACTGCTCGCGGGCGAGCACGAGGAACGCATCGCTCATGGGCGCCGAGCAGAACCATTTGGCTCCGGTCAGCAGCGCGGTGCCGTTGCCGGCGTCGCGCGCGGAGGTGGTGAGGGCGCGCACGTCCGAGCCGCCCTGCCGCTCCGTCATCGCCATCCCCACGAGGGCTCCCGGCTTGCGGCCGGCCGGCAGGAGCCGCGGCTCGTAGCCGTCGCCGTAGAGGCAGGGGAGCCAGACGCGGGCGACGTCGGGCTCCCTCGCCAGGGCGGGAACGGCGGCGTGGGTCATCGAGACCGGGCAGGCGTGGCCGGGCTCGACCTGGGCGAAGAGCATGAACACCGCGGCCCGGGCCACGTGGGCGCCGGGGCGTGGGTCGGCCCACGCCGCGGTGTGGGCTCCGTGGGCCACTGCGTCGGCGAGGACATGGTGGTAGGCCGGGTGGTACTCGACCTCGTCCCGCCGCGCGCCGTACCGGTCGAGGGCGTGGAGGACGGGCGGGCACGCGTTGGCCAGGCGCGCGTTCTCGGCGAACTGCTCGGAGCCGACGAGCCGCCCCACCGCGGCCAGCTCGCCCGAGGCCCAGCTAGCGCCGAAGCGGCGGACGCCGTCGACCAGCGCGGCGTTGGCGGAGAACTCGTCGACCCCGAGCCGCGGGGGCGCCTGGTTGGCGGCGTCCGCGGCCCCGTCGGTGTGCTGCATCCTCCCATTGCACACCGGGGAATGCGCGGGGGCCAGAGTCCGTTATTGACAACGACTCTCATCAAACGGTTGGAAGGAGCATCATGAAGGTCCGCAACTCGCTGCGTGCGCTGAAGAAGGTCCCCGGGGCGCAGGTGGTGCGCCGCCGGGGCAGGACGTTCGTCATCAACAAGAGGAGCCCTCGGCTCACGGCGCGCCAGGGCTGATCCGCCCGCGCGCGGGAGGTCGGCACGGCACTAGCCTTGTGCCGTGCCGATCCTCAACAAAGACATGACGCTGTGCATCTCCCTCTCGGCCCGGCCGAGCAACAACGGGACGCGCTTCCACAACTACCTCTACGACGCGCTCGGGCTGAACTGGATCTACAAGGCGTTCGCACCGACGGACCTGGCCCAGGCGATCGCCGGCGTGCGGGGGCTCGGCATCCGCGGCTGTGCCGTCTCGATGCCGTACAAGGAGGACGTGATCGCGCTCGTGGACCGGATGGACCCCTCCGCCGCGGCGATCGACTCGGTCAACACGATCGTCAACGACTCGGGCGTGCTCACGGCCTACAACACGGACTACTCCGCGATCGCGCAGCTGATAGCGCGCAACGGGCTGGACCCGGCCTGGTCCGTCCTGCTGCGCGGCTCCGGCGGCATGGCCAAGGCGACCGCCGCGGCGTTCCGCGATGCCGGCTTCACGGACGTGACGATCGTGGCCCGCAACGAGGCGGCGGGCCGCGGGCTGGCCGATCTGTACGGCTTCACCTGGGTCCCGGAGCTGGGAGACCGGACCGCGGACATCCTCGTCAACGTCACCCCGATCGGCATGGCGGGTGGCCCCGAGGCCGAGGCGCTGTCCTTCCCGGGTGCGGCGGTCGACGCCGCGCGCGTCGTCTTCGACGTCGTGGCCCTCCCAGCGGAGACGCCGCTCATCAAGGCCGGCCGCGCCGCGGGGAAGACCGTCATCTCCGGGGCCGAGGTCATGACGATCCAGGCGCTCGAGCAGTTCGTGCTCTACACCGGCATGCGCCCGACCGACGAGCAGGTGCGCGCGGCCGAGGAGTTCATGCGCGCCCAGTAGCGCTGAGGGGTCATGTCCCTAGCTTGAGGGGTCATATCTCTATGGGACATGACCCCTCAACGCTGGGACATGACCCCTCAACGCTGGGACATGACCCCTCAACGGGGCTCAGGCGGGCTCGACGACGGCTGCCACGCGGTCGTCGCCGATGCGCGTGAGCACGAGCGTGGCCTTGGCCGTGGCCCCCTTGCGCTGGCCCGTCAGGAGCACCCGGCGCAGCTCCTCGGGCGTGACGGACGCGCCGCGCTTCTTGATGTCCAGGACGCCGATGCCCTGCTCGCGCACCCAGGCGCGCAGCGCCTTGACGTTGTAGGGCCGGACCTCGAGCACCCGGTAGGCCTTCGCGAACGGCGTCTGCACGAGCTGCGGCGCGCAGATGTAGGCGATGTGCGGGTCCACGAGCGCCCCGCCGAGGCGCTCAGCGAGCTCGGCGACGAGCCCCGCCCGGATCACGGCACCATCGGGCTCGTAGAGGAAGCCTTCCAGCGGGCCGATCCGCGGCTCGGCCCCGGCGCCGAAGTCCGTCTCGGCGACGAGCTCCGCCGCGCCGCCGTCCCCCAGGACGAGGGCGGCCCTGCGCACACTGGGCCGCTTGAGCGCGTTGAAGTAGAGGCCGACCTCCGCGACATCCCCCTGCACCGAGACCCACTGGGCCTCGCAGCCGGCGGGCACGGACCCGTGCGGCAGGCCAGGGCCCAGCTTGACTCCCACGGGCAGGCCGCGGCCGGCGAGCCCCTCGACGAAGCTCAGCGGCGGCGAGAACTCCTCCGGGTCCCACAGGCGGGTGGTGCCGGAGGTCGACGTCGACCGCCGGGCGGGGTCGAGCCAGACCCCGTCGATCCCCGCGAGGTCGACGGACTGGGCGTCGGCGTGCACGACCCGGGCCTGCGGGAACGGCATGAGGTTCATCGTGGCGCACGCGGCGGTGGTCTCGTCGAGCTCCACCGCTGTGACCTCGAGGTCAAGGGACGCCATCGCCATCGCGTCCGCGCCGAGGCCGCACCCGAGGTCCGCGACACGCCGAACGCCGGCATCGACGAACCGCCGGGCGTGGCGGGCCGCGACCGAGAGCCGGGTGGCCTGCTCGAGCCCGGCCCGGGTGAAGAGCATGCTCGAGGCGAACTCGCCGAACTTCGCGGCGGCCCGGGCCCGCAGCCGGGCCTGGGAGAGGACGGCCGAGACGAGCTCGGGGGAGTGGCCCGACTTGCGGAGCCGGCCGCTGATCGCCAGCGCGTCCTCCTCGCGGTAGGGGCCGAGCGAGTTGAGCAGCGCCCACCCCTCGGGTGTCAGCAGAGGTGCCAGCTGGTCCGGGGCGTGTCTGTCGTCGGGCATGCCATCCAGCGTAGTGCGCCGCGTGCCGGGGCCTCATTGGTTAGGCTGGTGGGCATGGAGACCAGCCCCAGCGTCGACCCCGTTCCAGCTCGACCGGAGCCGGCAGGCCTCCTCCCGCGGCTGAGGCCCTATGCGCGCCCCGTGCTCATCGCGGGCATCGTCATCACGGTGGTCGCTGCGGTGCTGCTCGTCGTGGTGATGGGTCTGGACGCCTTCAACGCCACCGTCTACTCGGTGGGCGGCAAGAACATCAGCGACGCCACCGACGAGGCGCAGTCGCTGCGGGACCAGTTCCTCGGGGTCAAGATCGGCGCGATCATCGGCCTCGTCGTGGGCGGCCTCGCGCTCATCGCCTCGATCGCCGTCATGTACGCCACGCGCGGCCTCGACGCCGACGACGAGGGCGACGACCTCGGCTACGACGAGCTCGCGGGCGAGTAGGTTCCGGCCCCTCCCGACACCAGTTGGCACTCGCCTTGACCGAGTGCCAGCGCGCTCACTAGAGTCGCCAGTAGCACTCGGCGGTGCCGAGTGCTAACCCTGTCAGGCACGCTCCCGGCACCCGCGACGACGGTTGCTTGCCCGGCTCACCATCCGTGACCCGTTGATGTAAAGGAGAGATCCGTGTCGGTCTCCATCAAGCCCCTCGAGGATCGCATTGTCGTCAAGCCGCTCGAGGCCGAGCAGACCACCGCGTCCGGCCTCGTGATTCCGGACACCGCGAAGGAGAAGCCGCAGGAGGGCGAGGTCGTCGCTGTCGGCCCCGGCCGCGTCGATGACAACGGCAACCGCGTGCCGGTGGACGTCACCGTCGGCGACGTCGTCCTCTACTCCAAGTACGGCGGCACCGAGGTCAAGACGGGCGGTGCCGAGTACCTCGTGCTCTCGGCCCGCGACGTCCTGGCGATCGTCGTCAAGTAACGCTCCCGCGCTGCGCCCCGGCCGCCCCCTGCGGCCGGGGTGTCGTGCTTGATCCAGACACACAGGAGTAGCGAATGGCTAAGCAGCTCGCATTCAGCGACGCCGCGCGCAAGGCCCTCGAGACGGGCGTCGACAAGCTCGCCGACACCGTCAAGGTGACCCTCGGCCCGCGCGGCCGCAACGTGGTCCTCGACAAGAAGTGGGGCGCCCCCACCATCACGAACGACGGCGTGACGATCGCCCGTGAGGTCGAGCTCGACGACCCGTACGAGAACCTCGGCGCCCAGCTCGCCAAGGAGGTCGCCACCAAGACCAACGACGTCGCCGGCGACGGCACGACGACGGCGACCGTCCTCGCCCAGGCCCTCGTCAAGGAGGGCCTGCGCAACGTGGCCGCCGGCGCGGCCCCGGGCGAGGTCAAGCGCGGCATCGAGGTGGCCGTCGAGGCCGTCGCCGCCCGCCTGAAGGAGAACGCCCGCGAGGTCTCCGGCCGCCACGTCGCGAACGTCGCGGCGATCTCGGCCCAGTCCGAGGAGATCGGCGACCTGCTCGCCGAGGCCTTCGACAAGGTGGGCCAGGACGGCGTCATCACCATCGAGGAAGCCTCCACCACCCAGACCGAGCTCGTGCTCACCGAGGGCATGCAGTTCGACAAGGGCTACCTCTCGCCGTACTTCGTCACGGACGCGGAGCGCCAGGAGGCCGTCCTCGAGGACGCGCTCATCCTCATCCACCAGGGCAAGATCTCCTCGCTGCAGGACTTCCTGCCGCTGCTCGAGAAGGTCCTCTCCGCCTCGAAGCCGCTGTTCGTCATCGCCGAGGACGTGGACGGCGAGGCCCTCTCGACGCTCATCGTCAACCGCCTCCGCGGCACCCTGAGCGTCGTGGCCGTCAAGGCACCGGGCTTCGGCGACCGCCGCAAGGCCATGCTCCAGGACATCGCGACCCTCACGGGCGCGCAGGTCGTCTCCCCGGAGGTCGGCCTGTCCCTGGACCAGGTGGGCCTCGAGCAGCTCGGCACCGCGCGCCGCATCACCGTCACGAAGGACAACACGACCCTCGTCGACGGCGCCGGCACGGCCGAGGACGTGCAGGCCCGCGTCGCGCAGCTGCGCGCCGAGCTCGCCCGCACGGACTCCGACTGGGACCGCGAGAAGCTCCAGGAGCGCCTCGCCAAGCTCGCCGGCGGCATCGGCGTGATCAAGGTCGGCGCGGCCACCGAGGTCGAGCTCAAGGAGAAGAAGCACCGCATCGAGGACGCCGTGTCCTCGACCCGCGCGGCCCTCGAGGAGGGCATCGTGGCCGGCGGCGGCTCGGCGCTCGTGCACGCCGTGCGCGTGCTCGACGAGGACGCGGACGTCAAGGCCCTCGAGGGCGACGCCGCGGTGGGCGTCGGGATCGTGCGCCGCGCGCTCGTCCAGCCGCTGCGCTGGATCGCCCAGAACGCCGGGCACGACGGCTACGTCGTCGCCGCGCGCGTGGCCGAGGCCGAGGTGAACCACGGCTTCAACGCCAAGACGGGCGAGTACGAGGACCTCCTCGCGGCCGGCATCATCGACCCGGTCAAGGTGACCCGCTCCGCACTGCGGAACGCCGCCTCGATCGCGGCCCTCGTCCTGACCACGGAGACCCTCGTGGCGGACAAGCCGGCCGAGGACGAGGACGCCCACGCGGGCCACAGCCACTGAGGCTGAACCTCCCGCCCAGGCGAGCACGACGGCGGCCGCGCCCCTCCCGCACGAGGGGCGCGGCCGCCGTCGTGCGTCCGGAAAGGCCCCGCCCGGGCGGGCGCTTTCATAAGGAGCGGCAACGCCGCTCACAGGGAACGCACAGGTCGGCGGGGCGCAATGGAGGGGCAGGAAAATCGGCTGACGAGAAGGAGTGGGGCTGGCGTGGTGGCCGAAGGACACAGGCAGGCAAGTGGGGGGCGTGTCTTCCGACCCGAGATCCAGGGCCTGAGGGCGGTCGCCGTGGCGCTCGTGGTGCTCTACCACGTGTGGCTCGGGCGCGTCTCGGGCGGGGTCGACGTGTTCCTCATGGTCTCCGCGTTCCTCATGACCGGCCAGTTCGTGGCCCGGCACCGCCGCGGCGAGCGCACCCACCTGCTCAAGCACTGGCTGCACGTGTTCCGGCGCCTCCTGCCCGCGGCGGCCGTGACCATCGCCGGCACCGTCATCGCCGCCGTCATCTTCCTTCCCGCGACCCGGTGGGGAGACATGCTCCGGGAGGGCGCGGCGTCCCTCGGCTACGTGGAGAACTGGCTCCTGCAGAGCGACGCCGTGGACTACTATGCCCAGGACCACTCCCTCGCGAGCCCCTTCCAGCACTTCTGGTCCCTCTCCATCCAGGGCCAGATCTTCATCCTCTTCCCGCTCGTCTTCGTGGCGCTCGGCGCGCTCGCACGACGCCGGGGCCTCGCCTACGAGAAGGTCCTCACCGTGGGCTTCGCGGCGGTCTTCGCCGCCTCCTTCGCGTTCTCGGTCTGGTTCACCGCGACCGACCAGGTGCAGGCGTACTTCTCCCTGCCGGCCCGCATCTGGGAGTTCGCGCTCGGCAGCCTCCTCGCCCTCGCGGTCGACAGGGTGCGCGTCGGGCGGCGCGCGGCGCTCGTGATGGGCTGGGGCGGCGTGGCCTCGATCGTGGCCTGCGGGCTCGTCCTCGACGTCCAGGGCCTCTTCCCCGGCGCGATTGCCCTGTGGCCCACGCTCTCCGCGGCAGCGGTGATCCTCGCGGCCCAGCACGGCGGCCGCTTCGGCGTGCACCAGGTCCTCGCCTCGAAGCCGCTGCGCAAGCTCGGCGACATCTCCTACGGCCTGTACCTGTGGCACTGGCCCGTGCTCGTCATCGCCCTCACGTGGCGCCAGCGCGAGGAGGCCGGCTGGCTCCTCGGAACCCTGGCCGTCCTCGTCTCGGTGGTGCTCGCGTGGGCAACGATCCGGTTCGTGGACACCCCCTGGCGTGCGTGGCGCTGGCCCGAGCTGCGGCTGCGCAACGGCTTCGCCGGGGCGGCCGCATGCGTGCTCGTCGGCGTCGCGCCCATCGCCGCGGTGCAGGGCACCGTGCAGACCACCACCGCCCAGGTCGAGGCGCGCGCCGCCGTGGACAACCCGGGGGCCGAGGCCCTCGACCCCGACTACGACGACAAGGCCCCGTCCACCGCGAGCCTGATCCCGGTGGCCCAGAAGGTCCCCACCGACTGGTACGGGCTGCCCAAGAAGTGCTCGAGCGACCTCAAGGTCCCCGACTCCCTCGCGCCCATCTGCGGCATGAACGCGGTGGCGGCCAGCGAGGCCAAGACCATCGTGGTGGTCGGCGACTCCCACGCCGAGCAGTGGATGGCCGCCCTCGAGCCGGTCGCCGCGCAGCGCGGGGAACGCGTCGTCTCCCTCCTCAAGGGCGGCTGCGTCTACGCTCCGACCACCAAGTCGGGCAACCCCGACTGCGACGCGTTCAACGCCTCCGTGGCCGCCTACCTCGCGGCGAACCCGCCGGGAACGGTGTTCATGGTCGGCACGGTGGCGGCGGCGTCGTCGCCCGCGGAGGTCCTCTCGCCGGGACTCGATGCGGTCGTCGCGGCACTGACCGCGAAGGGCTCGACCGTGGTCGCGCTCCGTGACAACCCCCGCTTCACGTTCAACATGGCCGACTGCGTGGCCCGCAACGGCGCGTCGTCCCCGAAGTGCAGCCTCCCGCAGTCGTCGCTGCTCGCGCCGAAGAATCCGCTCACCGCCTTCGCGGCCGCGCACCCCAAGCACTTCGTGCAGATCGACATGACCGACCTGCTGTGTCCGCGCGGGGCGTGCCCCGGAGTCATCGGCAACACGTACGTCTACCTCGACGACAACCACGTCACGAGGACCTACTCCGCATCGATGGCCACGATCCTCGGGCAGCGTCTTTCAGCGGCGGCCCTTTCATGATATTTGAGGGCCTCGTCTAGACTGGGGGCTTCCGCCCAACCCTGAGGAGGCCCTCGACGTGACGCCCGCGCGCCCTGACACCCTGGACCCGGTCCGTCAGCCGGAGGGGTCCCCGGGGACCGCGCGCTCGGCGCGGCGCGGGTTCCGGCCCGAGATCCAGGGCCTGAGGGCCGTCGCGCTCGGCCTCGTCGTCGCGTACCACGTGTGGCTCGGACGTGTCTCCGGGGGAGTGGACGTGTTCCTGCTCGTCTCCGCCTTCCTCATGACCGGGCAGTTCCTCGACCGGCACCGGCGCGGCGTGCGGGTGGGGCTCGTGAAGCGCTGGATCCACACCTTCCGCCGCCTGCTGCCCCCTGCGGTGGTCACGATCATCGGCACCGTGGTGGCCGTGCTCGCGTTCCTGCCGCCCACGCGCCTCGGACCTGTGCTCGAGCAGGCCTGGGCGTCCCTGGGCTATGTGGAGAACTTCGTCCTGCAGCGGGACGCGGTGGACTACTACGCCGGCGACCACGCCCTCGCGAGCCCGTTCCAGCACTTCTGGTCGCTCTCGATCCAGGGCCAGGTCTTCATCGTCTTCCCGGTGATCTTCGTGGTGGTCTCGGGCCTGTGCCGGGCCCGCGCGCTGGACTACTGGGGCGTGCTGCTGAAGGTGTTCGGGGTCATCTTCGTCTGCTCGCTCGCCTATTCGGTCTACTTCACGGCCGTGTCCCAGTCGGAGGCGTACTTCGACACGTTCGCCCGCCTGTGGGAGTTCGCCCTGGGCGCGCTCGTGGCCCTCGTAGCGCAGCGGGTCGACCTCCCGGCGCGCGTGGCCGCGATCGCCGGCTGGATCGGCCTCGCCGGAATCGTCACCTGCGGGCTCATCCTGCGGGTGGACGGCATGTTCCCCGGCGCCGCCGCCCTGTGGCCCACGCTTTCGGCCTCCGCCGTGATCCTCGCCGCCGACTCGGGCGGCCGGGCCGGCGTCCACCGGCTCCTGGACACCCCGCCGCTGCGCAAGCTCGGCGACATCTCCTACAGCCTGTACCTGTGGCACTGGCCGGTCCTCGTCATCGCCCTCGCCGTCTCCGGCAAGGAGCGGATGGGCTGGCTCTCTGGCAGCGCTGCGATCGCCGGCTCGCTCGTCCTGGCGTACCTGACCACCCGTTTCATCGACCGTCCGTGGCGGGCCTGGGCGTGGCCGGAGAAGAACCGGCGCCGGGGCCTGCTCTCGCTCGCCGCGTGCGGGGCCGCCGTCGCGGTCCTCGTGGGCAGCGTGCAGATCTCCCTCGACGCGGCGAACCACCGTGCCCTCGCCAATGCCTCGCGGGACAACCCCGGCGCTGCCGTGCTGGTGCCCGGCTACAACGGCCACCCGGACCCGAAGGCGCAGATCCTCCCGGCGGCGGACCAGCTCCCGTCCGACTGGGCCGGCCTGCCCGATCCCTGCGACGACGACCTCGGGCTCTCCGATGCGCTCCGGGACAACGGCTGCAGCCAGATCGGCGGCTCCGGCGCCTCCAAGACGGTGCTCGTCGTGGGCAACTCGCACGCCCAGCAGTGGCTCGGCGCCCTCAAGCCCATAGCCCAGCAGCGCAACTGGCGCATGTACCAGCTCCTCAAGGGCGGCTGCCAGTTCCAGCCGCCGCGCGGCGACGACGGGGACGAGTGCGACCAGTTCAACGGCGCGGTGCTCCAGCAGATCGCCCAGCACAAGCCGGACGCCGTGGTCCTCGTCGGTACGGCCGCGGCGCCGTCGAGTCCCAAGGAGACCACCACACCGGGCCTGGCGGACCTGCTGAAGACCTTCGCGGCCCAGGACGTCGACGTCATCGCGCTGCGGGACAACCCGCGGTTCACGTTCAACATGGCGGACTGTGTGGCCGGCTCCGACCCGGGCTCCTGCAGCGTGCCCATCTCGCAGGCCCTCGCGCCCGAGGACCCGCTCGCCCCGCTCGCCAAGACGTTCACCAAGGGCTTCCATCCGATCGACATGACGGACATGCTCTGCCCGCAGGGCCAGTGCGAGGGGGTGATCGGGAACGTGTACGTGTACCTGGACGACAACCACATCAGCGCGACGTACTCGGCCTCGATGTCCTCCATCCTGGACCAGCGCATCTCCCGCGCGACCGGCTGGTCCTAGGGCCCCCACCGGCGCGGCCGGGTGTGGGATTCCTCACCCGGGGCGCCCCTCGGAATACCCGCTGACGCGGCGGAAGTTTACGATAGAACCCACCGCAGCAGACCAGTCCCGTAAGCACTGGCTGGTCATCAGCGCACCCCTGCAATGCCCAACCGGCACACGGCCAAGGAGCACTCATGACCACGCCCACCCCAGCCCACGATCCGTTCGGCTTCCTCGGCCTCACGTATGACGACGTCCTGCTCCTGCCCGGCCCGACGGACGTCATCCCGTCCGAGGCGGACACCTCGACGCGCCTGACCCGGCGCATCCGGCTCGGCATGCCCATCCTCTCCGCCGCCATGGACACGGTCACGGAGTCGCGCATGGCCATCAGCCTCGCCCGCCAGGGCGGCATCGGCATCCTGCACCGCAACCTCTCGATCCAGGACCAGGCGGACCAGGTTGACCAGGTCAAGCGCAGCGAATCCGGGATGATCACCCGCCCCGTCACCGTGGGCCCCGAGGCCACCCTGCGCGAGCTCGACGACCTCTGCGCGCACTACCGCGTCTCCGGCCTCCCCGTGGTCGACGAGCACCGCAAGCTGCTCGGCATCATCACCAACCGCGACACCCGCTTCATCCCGCAGGACCAGTTCGCGGCCCGCAAGGTCCACGAGGTCATGACCCCCATGCCGCTCGTGACCGCCAAGGTCGGCGTGGGCCGCGACGAGGTCATCGGCCTCCTCGGCAAGCACCGCATCGAGAAGCTCCCGCTCGTGGACGAGATGGGCATCCTGCAGGGCCTCATCACCGTCAAGGACTTCGAGAAGGCGGACCAGTACCCGAACGCCACCAAGGACGACGCCGGCCGCCTCCGCGTCGGCGCGGCCGTCGGCTTCTTCGGGGACGGCTACGAGCGCGCCATGGCCCTCGTCGAGGCCGGCGTGGACGTCCTCGTGGTGGACACGGCCAACGGCCACTCGCAGGGCGTGCTCGACATGATCGCCCGGCTCAAGAAGGACCCCGCCGCCGCCCACGTGGACGTGATCGGCGGCCAGGCCGCGACCCGCGAGGGCGCCCAGGCGCTCGTCGACGCGGGCGCGGACGCGATCAAGGTCGGCGTCGGCCCCGGCTCGATCTGCACCACCCGCGTCGTCGCCGGCGTCGGCGTCCCCCAGATCACCGCGATCTACGAGTCCTCGAAGGCCGCGATGCCGGCCGGCGTGCCGCTCATCGCCGACGGCGGGCTCCAGCACTCGGGCGACATCGGCAAGGCCATCGTCGCCGGCGCCGACTCGGTCATGCTCGGCTCCCTCCTCGCCGGCACCGCCGAGGCCCCGGGGGACCTCGTGTTCATGAACGGCAAGCAGTTCAAGGCGTACCGCGGCATGGGCTCGCTCGGCGCGATGCAGACGCGCGGGAAGAACACCTCGTACTCCAAGGACCGCTACTTCCAGGCCGACGTCCCCACCGACGAGAAGCTCATCCCCGAGGGCATCGAGGGCCAGGTCCCGTACCGCGGCCCGCTCTCGGCCGTGGCCCACCAGCTCATCGGCGGCCTGCGCCAGACCATGTTCTACGTCGGAGCCCACACCATCGACGAGCTCAAGGCCAAGGGCAAGTTCGTCCGCATCACCTCGGCCGGGCTCAAGGAGAGCCACCCGCACGACATCATGATGACCGTCGAGGCGCCCAACTACCGCCGGTAGCCCCACCGGGCACCCGGGCCGACCGACGACGACGGCGGCCCTCCCCACCCGTGGGGAGGGCCGCCGTCGTGCGTCGCGGCGACGCGGGGCGCGCGGGGGAGTTGTCCCCATCGAGACCCGCGCCGAGCGGCGCTAGTGTGGGGCGGGCGGGGGCCGAGCGGCCGCCGGCGGGAGAGGGGAACGCAGGTGGCGATCACACAGGGGGCCAACCCCGATCAGCTGCGCACGCTGGCACAGCGCTTCAGCAGGGCCGGCCAGCAGCTGGCCGGGATCGGGAATACGGTCCAGGGGCTCTCCCGGACCGAGGCCTGGAAGGGCAGCGACGCGGAGGAGTTCCGGGCCGCGTGGAACCGCGGCACCAGGCCGCAGCTCACCGCCGTGGGCCGGCTCCTCGAGGAGGCCGCGCGGACGCTGCGCGAGAACGCCGCCGCGCAGGAGTCGACGAGCGAGGCCGGCACTGGGTCGATGCACGCCCAGGGCGCCGGGCCCGGCCTGCCCACCGGCCCCGGCGCCCCCGGCAGCGGGCCGGGCGCCGGCCCCGACGGGCGCAACTGGGTGGACGGGGCGATCTCCGACGTCGCCGCGGCCCAGGCCTGGCCGCCGTACGGAGCGGTCTCGACTGCCGTCTCGGGCGCCGGGTTCGCCGGGGACATGCTCGTCTCGAGGATGGCCGACGCCGGCCTCGTCACCTCCAAGGGCGGCCAGCTCGCCGAGGTCGGCTACATCAGGGGCATGCAGACGGTGAACGGGGTCCGCCTCGCGGGCCAGGGCGCGAGCGTGCTCGGCATCATCGGCGGCGGGGCCCAGCTCTACGACGGCATCACGAGCCACAACACCTACGAGGCGGTCGACGGCGGCATCACCGCGGTGCTCTCGACCGGCGCCCTCGTGGGCGGCCCCGCCGCACCGGCCTTCGCCGCGGCCGGACTCGTGTGGGGCGGCGCGGGCCTCCTCGCGAGCTCGCTGGGCTATTCGAGCACCTCCGAGATGTTCACGGACGCCGGCAAGGCGGTCTACAACGCGGGCAAGGACGCCGTGGAGGGCGTCGTGGACGCGGGCTCGAAGGCCGTGGATGCCGTCGCGGACGGGGCGAAGAAGGTCTGGGGATGGCTCGGCGGATAGGCGCCCGCGGCGGCACGGGCGGGGCGGATAGGCTGCACTGGGGACCAGGGACGAGGCAAGGGAACGCATCATGAACGAGACGACGACCGCGGGCCAGGCGCCCGCATCCGGCACGGCGGGGCAGGACGCATCGGTGCTGCTGACGGACCACGAGATCCTTGCGCTCCTCTCCTTCGGGAACGGGCCGGGCACGGCCATGTCCCGGAGGATCTTCCGGCTGGAGGCCTTCGAGGACAACGCGCTCCTGACCCAGGCGGGCACCACCACGCTCGTGGTGCGCGGTCTGGCCGAGGTCGACGGTGAGGACCTGGTGCTCAAGGAGCCCGTCGCCACCATCGGCGCCATCCTGCTCGCCGCCGACGAATGGCTCGAGATCGCGCTCGTGACCCCGGCCGCCGAGAGCGTCGTGTTCGGCGTCGGCGCCCCCGGCGGGGCGCTCATGGTGAACCTGGACCGGCGCGGGACCCAGCGGTTCTACCCCGCCGAGCCGGGCGATGGCCTCCTCCGCGGCGCGCTCGCCGTGGCCAGGGACTACCTCCAGACGGCCCCGGACGGGCTTCCCGCCGCAGTGTCCATCACCCGCCATGTGGCCGGCGCCGAGCCGCGCGCCGCGCACCTCAAGGCCGCCGAGGACGGCACGTTCGAGCTCGCCGTCGGCCTCGGCGACCAGCCGCCCGCGCGCACCGTCGCCGCCCCCGCGTGCTTCGACGAGTTCGCCGCGGCCCTCGGCGCGTGAGCTACGTGGACCGCGGACGCCAGCCGCTCGACTACTGGCTCGACCCGCAGCTGGGGTCCGCCAACCCGGAGTCGCCCACCGCCCTGCGCATCATGGCCGCGAACCACGGCCAGCGGCAGGGCACCGTGGGGGTCCTGTGGGTCCTCGCGGTCGCGGGCGTCCTCGGCGGCGCCGTGCTCCTCATCGCGGGCGCCGCGGGGGGCGGCACCGCGGTCCTCGTGGCCGGCCTCGCCCTCGGCGCGCTCGCCGCCGGGCTCCGCGCGCGCTGGTCACGCCATCCTCTGCGCACCAAGCTCCCCGCCGTGACCAGGGCCCCGCAGACCATGGCCGCGGCGTGGGCCCTGTGGGGCGGAGCGGGCGCGGTGATCGCGGTGCTCGCCCTCGTGGCCGTCCTGCGGCAGCCCGGCTTCGAGCCCACCCCTGGGTCAGTGGCGGCCCTCGCCGCGGCGATCGTCGTCCCGCTCGCCGTGCTCGCCGCGGTCCTGTTCATCCCCGCGTACCGCAACGAGCACGCCCGCGAGGACTTCAGGGCCCTCCTCGCGCGCCGGCCCGACCTGCGGGCGGGCCTCGAGCAGATGGCCGCCGAGTGGTCCGATCCGCGCTGGCCGTTCGGCCCGCTGTAGGGGCCGGGGGACCGGCGGCCGCGGTCCAGTAGGCTTGGAGCCGTGACTTACGAGATCGAAATCGGCCGTGGCAAGCGCGGGCGCCGCGCCTACTCCCTCGATGACATCGCCATCGTGGCGAACCGCCGGACCCGTGACCCCGAGGACGTCTCGGTCTCGTGGCAGATCGACGCCTACCAGTTCGAGATGCCGGTCATCGCCGCGCCGATGGACTCGGTGATGTCCCCGTCCTCGGCCATCACGCTCGGCAAGCTCGGCGGCCTCGGCGTCCTGGACCTCGAGGGCCTCTGGACCCGCTACGAGGACCCCCAGCCTGTCCTGGAGGAGATCGCCGGCCTCGAGGGCGAGCCGTCGAGCCCCGCCGTCACCCGCCGGCTCCAGGAGCTCTACGCCGTCCCGGTCCAGCCCGAGCTGATCACGGCCCGGCTCGCGCAGATCCGCGAGTCCGGCGTGACCGTGGCCGGATCGCTCACCCCCTCGGGCACGCTCGAGCACTACAAGACGGTCATCGCCGCGGGCGTCGACCTCTTCGTGATCCGCGGCACCACGGTCTCCGCCGAGCACGTCTCCAAGAACCAGGAGCCGCTCAACCTCAAGAAGTTCATCTACGAGCTGGACGTGCCGGTGATCGTGGGCGGCGCTGCCGGCTACACGCCCGCGCTGCACCTCATGCGCACCGGCGCGGCCGGCGTCCTCGTCGGCTTCGGGGGAGGGGCGACGACGACCACCCGCCGCGCGCTCGGCATCCACTCCCCGCTGGCCTCGGCGATCAGCGACGTCGCCGCCGCCCGCCGCGACTACATGGACGAGTCCGGCGGCCGCTACGTGCACGTGATCGCCGACGGCGGCATGGGCACCTCGGGCGACATCGTCAAGGCCATCGCCATGGGTGCGGACGCGGTCATGCTCGGCTCCGCCCTCGCCCGCGCCGAGGAGGCCCCCGGCCGCGGCTGGCACTGGGGCGCCGAGGCCCACCACCCCGAGACGCCGCGCGGCGAGCGGGTCAACGTCGGCACGGTCGGGCCCATGGAGGAGGTCCTCTTCGGCCCGGGCCACCACGCCGACGGCACGAGCAACCTGGTCGGCATGCTGCGCCGCTCCATGGCCACCTCCGGCTACTCGGACCTGAAGGAATTCCAGCGCGTCGACGTCGTCGTCGCGCCCCAGCGCTGAGGCCCGGGGGCCCCGGCGCGGGCCTCCGGAGCGGCCTGCTCGGCCCCTGACGATCCTTGACGGGCGCGCCTAGACTCGGAACCAGGCAGGTTCCGCAGAGGCGTCCTGGCGGCAGGGCGGCCTCGCCGAGGCGAAGGGGCACGATGATGACCGCACAGCTCAGCCCGGAATACCGGGAGGCCTCACTCTCCCGGCTCAAGGAGTCCGTCCAGCCCGGGCGCGAGCTCGACATCCTGGTAGTCGGCGGCGGCGTGGTCGGCACCGGCTCGGCGCTCGACGCGGCGACGCGCGGGCTCGAGGTCGGGATCGTCGAGACCCGGGACTGGGCCTCCGGAACCTCCTCCCGCTCCTCGAAGCTCATCCACGGCGGCCTGCGGTACCTCGAGATGCTGGACTTCCGCCTCGTCCAGGAGGCCCTGCAGGAGCGGGGCCTCCTGCTCCAGCGGATCGCGCCGCACCTCGTGCACCCCGTCCCGTTCCTGTACCCGCTCACCCGGCGCTTCTGGGAGCGGCCCTACGTGGGCACGGGCATGGTCCTCTACGACACACTCGGGCTCACGCGGCACGGCACGGGGCTGCCCATCCACAAGCACCTGTTCCGGCGCGGCACGCTCCGGGCGGCCCCGAGTCTGCGCGAGGACGCCATGATCGGCGCCGTCCGCTACTACGACGCCCAGGTCGACGATGCCCGCATGGTCGCCGGACTCGTGCGGACCGCGGCGCAGTACGGGGCGCATGCCGCCAACCGGGTGGCGGTCGTGGACTTCCTGCGCGAGGGCGAGCGGGTCGTCGGGGCGCGCATGAGGGACCAGGAGACCGGCACCGAGTTCGAGGTCCGGGCCAAGCAGGTCATCAACGCCACCGGGGTGTGGACCGACGAGACCCAGGGGATGGTCACCGACCGGGGCCAGCTCAAGGTGCGGGCGTCCAAGGGCGTCCACCTCGTGGTGCCCCGGGACCGGTTCCAGTCCACCGTGGGGCTGATCCTGCGCACGGAGAAGTCGGTCCTGTTCGTCATCCCGTGGGGCCGGCACTGGATCATCGGCACCACGGACACCGACTGGAAGCTCGAGAAGGCCCATCCCGCGGCGTCCAGCCGCGACATCGACTACATCCTCGAGCACGTCAACCGGGTCCTGAAGCGACCCCTCACGCGGGAGGACGTCGAGGGCGTCTACGCCGGGCTCCGGCCGCTGCTGGCGGGGGAGAGCGAGTCCACGACCAAGCTGAGCCGGGAACACGTCGTCGCCCATCCGGTGCCCGGCCTCGTGGTCGTGGCGGGCGGCAAGTACACGACCTACCGGGTCATGGCCAAGGACGCGGTGGACGAGGCGACCCGTGCGATGGACGAGCGCATCGCCCCCTCGTGCACGGACAGGGTCCCGCTCGTGGGGGCCGAGGGGTACCGGGCGGTCTGGAACCGGCGGCACCGCCTCGCTGACAGGTCCGGCGTGCACGTGGCCCGGGTCGAGCACCTCCTGCGCCGCTTCGGCTCGCTCACGGAGGAGGTCCTCGCGCTCGTGAAGGAACGCCCCGAGCTCGCCGAGCCCATGCCGGGAGCCGACGACTACCTCCGCGCGGAGGCCGTGTACGCCACCACCCACGAGGGTGCCCGGCACGTCGAGGACGTCCTGACCCGCCGCACCCGCATCTCGATCGAGGCGTGGGACCGCGGGGTCTCCGCGGCGCCGGTGGTCGCGGACCTCATGGCCCCGATCCTCGGCTGGAGCCAGACCCAGCGGGACAACGAGGTGGCGCACTACCTCGCCCGCGTCGAGGCCGAGCGGCTGAGCCAGCAGCAGCCGGACGACGAGTCCGCGGAGGCCGCGCGCATGGGTGCGGAAGACATCGTCCCGGTAAAGTAGCGGCCATGCCCCTGCCCGGTTCGTTCGACCGCTACGACGCCCAGCTGACCACCCCGGGCCTGGTGATCCTGGAGATGGTCGCCGACAGCCGGGCCGACGCCACGCGCCAGCTCGCCGGCAGGCTCGCCGCCGAGGGCCGGATCGACGACCTCGAGGCCTTCCTCGCCGACGTGGCCGCCCGCGAGCACCAGCTCGCCACCGGCCTGCCCGGCGGGATCGGCCTGCCGCATGCGCGCAGCGAGCACGTCCGGCAGCCCTCGATCGCCGTGGGCATCACCAAGTACGGGCACGCCCTCGACTTCGGGGCGATGGACGGCCCGGCCTACGTGGTCCTGCTGATCGCGACGCCGGCCGCCTCCTTCTCCGAGCACCTCGAGGTCCTCGCGACGATGGCGCGCTCGCTGTCCAAGGAGGGCTTCCGCGACTCGCTCCGCCGCGCGAACGATCCGGACATCATCGCCGAGCTCGTCAACTCGGCGCTCCTCTTCGCCGACCCCTGAGACGTCGTGCCGCCCCTCGTGCCGCCCGCCGGGCGGGGACTGGCGGCGTTTACGTTTTCTACAACTTGTCGGAGTACCGTTAACGGGTGCTCCGAACTGCCCTCAAGCCCCAGTGGATCGCGGCGCTCGTGGGAGCGCTCGTGGTGTCCTGGGTGTTCGTGCTCCTGAGCCAGTGGCAGTTCTCCCGCTCCGTCTCCGAGGCGCCGCCCGCGCCGCGCACCATCGAGGACGTCAGGCCGCTCACCGGCGTCCTGCGCCCGGGCGAGGTCTTCCCGGCTCCGGCCGCGGACCAGATGGTCACCTTCCACGGCGCCTACGACCCGCGCCGGCAGGTGCTCGTGCGGGACCGGCTGCAGAACGGGCAGAAGGGCTGGTGGGTGGTCACAGCCTTCGCGGTCGAGGGCGCGCCTGCCGTGGGCGGAGAGCACGGCGCCGTCATCCCGGTGGCCCGGGGATGGATCGCCTCGCCGCAGGACGCCGCCCCGCCTCCCCCCGGCCAGCTCACCCTCACCGGACGCCTCGAGCCGTCCGAGGCGCCCCAGGCGGCGCAGGACGCGGCGGCAGGCCAGATCGCGACCCTCTCGGTCGCCCAGCTCATCAACATCTGGGACGTGCCCAGCTACACGGGGTTCGTCGGCGTCACCAAGGAGGTCACGCCGTCGGGCGCCGAGGCGGCGGCGGCCCCCGGGCTCCAACCGCTGAGCATCGAGGCGCAGCCGATCGAGCAGCCCGTGAACTGGCTGAACATCTTCTACGCCGTCGAGTGGGTCGTCTTCGCCGGCTTCTCCATCTTCCTGTGGTGGAGGCTCGTGCGGGACGACTACGAGCGCACCCAGGACGCCCTCGCCGACGCCGAAGCCGCCGGAGCCGCGGCCGGCGACGACACTGCCACCGGCGACGACACCGCCACCGATGAAAAGTCCACCCCGGGCGCCGCGAAGGCGCCCTCCGAGACCGGAGGAAACCGTGATTGACCCCAAGCCCGCTCTGGGCCGCGCTGCCGGGCAGCGGAGGTTCGGAGGCACCGTTGCGCAGATCCGCTCTGCCCTGAAGCTCTACCGGGTCGCGGCGTACATCACCGGCACGATGCTCCTTCTGCTCTGCGCCGAGATGATCGCACGGTACGCCTTCGGCCAGTTCCTGTACGCCGGCGGCTCGGATGCCTTCACGGGCAAGCCGTTCGGGTTCGGCTTCGCCGATGCCGAGCCCGCAGGCGTCGTGGGCGGTGCGAACCTCTCGATCACCATCCTGATCGTGCACGGGTGGATGTACGTGATCTACCTCATCTCGAACTTCCGCCTGTGGTCGCTCATGCGGTGGCCCTTCCCGCGGTTCATCCTCATGGCCCTCGGCGGTGTGGTGCCGTTCCTGAGCTTCATCGTCGAACGCCGCATGCACGCCGAGGCCGAGCGCGACCTCGAGTCGCACCCCGACGCCGGCCAGCGCTACTGACGGCACCCGGGAGCGGCACCCGGGAATGACGGCGCCCGGGACTGAGGCGGAGGCCACACAGGCCCGGGAACGGGCCGCCTGGTCCGGTACCCTTGATGGGTGACTACAGCTTCCCAGACCTCGGCGGAGGAGCACGGCGTCCAGACCTCCCACAGGCCGGTCCTGGTGGTGGACTACGGCGCACAGTACGCGCAGCTGATTGCGCGCCGCGTCCGCGAGGCGAACGTGTACTCGGAGATCGTGCCGCACACCTTCACCACCGAGCAGATCCTCGCCAAGAACCCCGCCGCCATCATCCTCTCCGGCGGCCCCTCGAGCGTGTACGCCGAGGGGGCGCCGAGCGTCGGAGCAGACCTGTTCGAGGCCGGGGTCCCGGCGTTCGGCATCTGCTACGGGTTCCAGGCCATGGCCAACGCCCTCGGCGGAGTGGTGGCCCGCACTGGCCTGCGCGAGTATGGGGCCACGGTGACCACCTCGGTCGGCGAGCCGCACTCCCTCCTGAGCGGCGTTCCCGCGACGCAGAACACGTGGATGAGCCACGGTGACTCCGTCCAGAGCGCGCCCGAAGGCTTCGAGGTGCTCGCGACCACGGCCGGTGCCCCGGTGGCTGCGTTCGTCAACCCGGAGAAGGCCCTCGGCGGCGTCCAGTGGCATCCGGAGGTCAAGCACTCCGACTTCGGCCAGAAGGTCCTCGAGAACTTCCTGTTCGAGGTCGCCGGGCTCGAGCCCAACTGGACCACGGGCAATATCGTCGAGGAGCAGGTCGAGCGGATCCGCGCCCAGGTCGGCGACGCCCGCGTCATCTGCGGCCTCTCCGGTGGCGTCGACTCCGCCGTCGCTGCCGCACTCGTCCAGCGCGCGGTCGGCGACCAGCTCACCTGCGTGTTCGTGGACCACGGCCTGCTCCGCGAGGGCGAGGCCGAGCAGGTCGAGCGGGACTTCGTCGCCGCGACCGGCGTCAAGCTCTACGTCGCCAACGAGCAGGAGCGGTTCCTGAGCGCGCTCGCCGGGGTCACCGACCCTGAGCAGAAGCGCAAGATCATCGGCCGCGAGTTCATCCGCGCGTTCGAGGAGGCCGAGCGGGCCATCATCAAGGAGGCGCAGGCGGCCGGGGAGCAGATCAAGTTCCTCGTCCAGGGCACCCTCTACCCGGACGTCGTCGAGTCCGGCGGCGGCGAGGGCGCGGCGAACATCAAGAGCCACCACAACGTGGGCGGCCTCCCCGAGGATCTCCGCTTCGAGCTCGTCGAGCCGCTGCGAACCCTCTTCAAGGACGAGGTCCGCGCGGTCGGCCGCCAGCTCGGGCTCCCCGAGGAGATCGTCGGACGCCAGCCCTTCCCCGGGCCCGGCCTCGGCATCCGCATCGTCGGCGAGGTCACCGCTGAGCGCCTCGAGCTGCTGCGCAAGGCGGACGCCATCGGCCGCGCCGAGCTGACCGCCGCTGGCCTCGACAACGAGGTGTGGCAGATGCCCGTGGTGCTCCTCGCCGACGTGCGGAGCGTCGGCGTCCAGGGCGACGGCCGCACTTACGGCCACCCGATCGTGCTGCGGCCGGTCTCGAGCGAGGACGCCATGACGGCCGACTGGTCGCGCCTGCCGTTCGATCTGCTCGCCAAGATCTCCAACCGCATCACCAACGAGGTCGACGGAGTCAACCGCGTGGTCCTCGACGTCACCAGCAAGCCGCCGGGCACCATCGAGTGGGAGTAGGCAGGAGCGCTGCCTCCTGTTCGGCGCCGGCCGGTACCCCTGTGGGGTGCCGGCCGGCGCCGATTTGGGCTCCGACAGCGTTGCACCCATGGGAGGACGGGTTGACAGGCTAACCTCGAAGCTATGCCGAGATGGTCCACAGGCAAACGAGCCAGCGCCCTTGCAGCTGCTGCCGACGAGCGCGAAGAGAGCGAAGACGTGCCCGAGACGACGTCCCCCGAGGAGGAGGCGCGTCTTGAGGCGTGGCTCTCCGCGCTGCCCGGCGTCACCGGACCTGACACGATGCTCGGGTACTTCCCGGGGGCGGACGGCAGCATCGACCTCACCCGGGCGCACGCCTCCGGGCTCGCGCAGCTCCTCGCTGGCCGCCGCACCCGCCTCTCGACGCTCCTGCGCGAGCGGCAGGACTACACCCGGGCCGCCCGCGCGGCACGGAATCTGCGGGCGAAGTCCCACGAGCTCGCGAACGAGCGCGGCGTGGACGCCGGCCACCTCGCCGCCGGGCTCGCCACCTGGACCTCCGCTGTCGGCGGCAAGCCCCGGCGCGTGAGCGCGCCCGTGCTGCTGGCCGCCGTGGCCCTCACCGTCCGGCCCGAGCAGGACGACTTCGAGCTCAAGCTCACAGAGCAGGCCCGGATCAACCCGGCCCTCGTGCGGCACCTGCGCTCGATCCACCGCATCGACGTCGACGCGTCCGCCATCGAGAAGCTCGCCTACAGCACCGCCCGGCTCGATCCCCAGCCGGTGCTCGACCGGGTTCGCACCCTCATCGCCCCCATCGCTGGCGCGCAGGTGGAGTCCCGGCTCCTCGTCTCGACGTTCGCCGACCTGGAGGAGTCCCTCGAGGACCCCTCCATCAGCGCCGCGCACCCCGTCCTCGCCGCCCTGGCCTCCACCTCCGGATCGGTGCACCCTGCTCCCGAACCGCTCGACGACTCGCGCTTCAAGCCCCTTGACGAGCGCGACCCCGAGGAGGAGTTCCTCGTCCTCGATGCCGACGCGGACCAGCAGCTCGTCGTCGACGCCGTGCGCGCCGGGGACTCGCTCGTGGTCGAGGCCCCGCCGGGAACCGGCCAGACCCAGACTGCTGTGAACGCGCTCGCGACCCTCGTCGACGCCGGCCGCTCCGTGCTGGTCATCGCCGAGCGGCGCGCGAGCCTCGCCGAGCTGCACCGCCGCTGCGAAGAGCTCGGGCTCGGTTCCCTCGCGCTGCAGCTGGGCGCCACAGTCACCCCGGGACAGCTGCGCCAGCAGGTCGTGCGCTCGATCGTCCGCAACGAGAAGTCGCAGGAGCCACGCCTCCAGGGCGTCTACCGGGTCCTGCGGGAGCGGCGCCACCAGCTCATGGACCACGTGGCCTCCCTCCACAACGTGCGCGAGCGCTGGGGTTGCTCCCCGTACGAGGCGATGCAGTCCCTCGCCGCCCTCACCTCGCTCCACCCTGCCCCCGCCACCACCGTGCGGCTCAAGCGCAGCGTCCTGGACAGCATCAAGGACCGCGCGGGACTCAGCGCACGGCTCCGCCGGGCGGCCGAGCTCGGCAGCTTCAGCCGCGCCGCCGCCGAGAGCCCCTGGCACGGGGCCCGGCTCGTCACGCGCCGCGAGACGGAGGAGGCCCGCGAGCTGGCCGCCCGGCTCGCCACCGAGGTCCCCGCGCTCGAGGAGCGCATGAATGCCGTGGCCGAGCACGCCGCGATCCGGCTCGAGAGGACCGTGGGGGGATGGGGCCGCCAGCTCGAGCTCCTCGTTGCCGTCCGCGAGAGCCTGGACAAGTTCACCCCCGACATCTTCGACCGCCCCGTGATGGACCTCATCGCCGCGACGGCGCCCGCCGCGTGGCGGCGTGAGCGGGGCATCGAGGTCACGGCGCTGCAGCGCTCGCGCCTTCGCAGGGTCGCCAAGGAATACGTGCGCCCCGGTGTGCACCTGGCAGACCTGCACAGCTCCCTCGTGCTCGTCCAGTCCCAGCGCGAGGCCTGGTCCGCCTGCGCTGTGTCGCAGCGGCATCCCTCGGTCCCCTCCGGCCTCGCCGAGCTCCGCGAGGCCTACGTGGCGGCGGAACGCGGACTGCGGCGCCTCGGGGCCATCGTGGCGCCCACCAGGCTCGGCGGGCGCCTGCTCGAGACGGACATCGCCGAGCTGCGGACCCGACTGGACGAGCTGGCGGAGGACTCTCCGATCCTGCGTTCCCTCCCGGAGCGGACGCTCCTCGAGGACGAGCTGCGCGAGCACGGGCTCACGGACCTCCTGGCAGACCTGACCGAGCGCGAGGCCGCGCCGGCCGTCGTCGCCGCCGAGCTCGAGCTCGCGTGGTGGCAGTCCGTCCTCGAGGCGATGATCAGCGGCGACGACTACCTCGCGATGTCCGACGGCGAGCAGCTGCGCCGGGCCGAGTCGGAGTTCGCCCGCGCAGACCGCGCGCACATCGCCAGCGGCGCCTCGAGGCTGCGCTGGCGGCTCGCCCGGGAGTGGGGCGACGCCATCGAGCGCCACCCCCGCGAGGCGGAGTCGCTGCGGGCCATCCTCAAGGACGGCCGGATCAGCCTCGCAGCGCTCGAGCGCCAGTCGCCACGGCTCATCCGCCCGCTCGTGCCGGTGTGGATGTGCAGCCCCTACGCCCTCGCCGCGGCGCTGCCGCGGGACCGCCGGTTCGATGCCGTCCTGCTGCTCGACGCCGACTCGATGCCCCTGCGGGCGGCCCTGCCGGGCATCGGCCGTGGGCGCCAGATCATCGCCTTCGGTGACCCGCAGGTGGCCAACCCCCGCCCCTTCTCGGTCTCGGTCGAGCAGCAGGCAGGTCAGCCGCTCGCCCCCTCGGTGGACAGCGCCCTGACCGCGCTCTCCCGCGTCCTGCCGTCCGTGCGCCTGCGCACGACCTACAGGTCGGTGGACGAGGACCTGGACCTGCAGCTGAGCCGCCGCTTCTACTCCGGCCGCCTCCGGCGCCTGCCCGACGGGCCGAGCGTGACTGGCCTGGACCGGCCGTTCCTCCTCGAGTACCTGCCGGACGGCACCGGGCTGCCCAGCGGTGAGGACGGCGGGGTCGAGTCGGTCGCCGCGGAGGTCAACAGGGTGGTCGACCTCGTCTTCGACCACGCGCGGCACCGCCCGGGCGTGTCCCTGGCCGTCGTGACGGCCAGCGCCCACCACGCCGCCCGGGTGGGGGAGGCGATCCGGCTCCAGATGGCGAACCATCCCGACCTCGTGGCCTTCTTCAGCGGCGGCACGGAGCCCTTCCGCGTGGTCCACATCGACCGGGCCGGCGGCCTCGTCCGGGACCACGTGATCTTTTCCCTGGGGTTCGGCCGGACCCCGCACGGGCGCGCCATGCACCACTTCGGTCCGCTGAGCGAGCCCGGCGGCCGGCGGCGCTTCGCCCTCGCCATGAGCCGGGCGCGGCACAGCATGCACGTGCTGAGCTGCTTCCAGCCGTCCGAGCTCGACGTGACCCGCCTGAGCGAGGGTGCCTCGGACTTCTACGAGCTGCTGGACCGGGAGCTCGGGGGCAACACCGAGCTCGGTACTCCGGCCACGCGCGCCGCGGCGAGCGCCGAGGCGCTGGGGGCAGACCCGCTCGTCACGGACCTGGGGGACCGGCTGAGTTCCCGCGGGGCCCGCGTGTGGCACCACTACGACGGTGCGGTGGACATGGCGGCCGCGATCGACCCGGTGCTGACGATCGGCCGCGAGGACCACGAGACGAGCATTCCCGTGGCCGTCGAGTCCGACGGCACGGCCCGGTACCGCTCCATGAGCGTGCGCGAGCGCACGCGCCAGCGCCCCGAGCTCCTCGGGAGCCTGGGCTGGAAGCACTTCACGCTCTGGACCATCGAGGTCTTCACGGACCCGAGTGGCTGCGCGGAGATGATCGCCGGTGAGCTCGGCCTCGCAACGGACGCGGACGAGACCGGCACGGCGGGGTTCCTCGACGGTGCCTGGGGCGGCGGGCACGACGGGATCCGCAGCCGGAGGGAGAGCGAGGGGAACATCGCCATGGCGGAGCATCGCGGGGCGCACGGCCCCGACCGCGGGAGCCGCGCGGAGAGTGCCGACGGCGGCCACGGGCTCGCGGAGCCGGTCGGCTCCGGGCCGGACACGCCCGGCCTCGAGGACACGAGTCCGGACACCCTCGGCTCGTGGTTCCCCGACAGCGGCTCCACCGATCCGGACAGTGGGCCCGGCGAGGAAACTGTGGACCCCGACGAAGGCGCCTCGGAGACGGGCGGAGTGCGCAGTGCCGAGGCCGAGGGTGAAGACGCCGGCCCCCACGGCGAGGAGGACGTCGCGGACGCGGCGCCCGCCGTCGGGGAGCACTCGGATGCCGGAGAGCTCCGCCGTCCGCGCGGGGCCCGGCGCGTCACGGTTCCCGGCACCGGTCCCGCTGAGGCGGACGAGCCGGAGCAGCCGGCCGTCCAGCGGCCCTACGAGCCCGTGACGCGCCGCAGCGCCGAACGTGCGCGCGAGAGGTGGCTCAAGGAGCAGAGGCCTCCCCACTGGGGCTGAGCCGTCGGCGGCCACGGCCCGCATCAGCGCGGCCCGGCCTCGACGAGCGTGAAGAACACCTTCCCGCGGGCCGAGGCGCCCGCGACGCGGAGTGCTTGGTCCGGGCGTGCCGCCACGACGAGCAGGCCCTCCGCGTCCTGGGATCCGAGCCATGGCCCGGCCGAGCCCGCGCCGCCCGGGGCGCCGGCCCAGAGGACGGGGACCTGGGCCGCGAGCGTCGTGCCCGTGCCGGGGCCGCCGGCGTCCGCTGCCAGCATCACGTCGACAAGCTGCCCCGGCCGCAGGAGCTGGAGCGAGGCCGGGTCTGCGACCCTGACCGGGACCGCGGCGGTGCCCTGAGCGGTCCCCGCGAGGAGTCCCGGCCCCACGAGCCCGGCGTCGGTGATGGCCTCGCCGCCGCGCACGGGGCCCGCGAGGCGCTGCCCCACGAGTCTGGAGGGGTCCGAAGAGGCGCCCTGCGGCACGGCGTCGGCGGGAAGACGGGCAACTCGCAGGTCGCCTCCGGACACGGTGGCCCCGCCGGCGAGGTCCCGCGCGGCGACGGCAACGGGAGCCATGGCCGCCGAGGGTGGCGTGAGCTCGTGCACGGCGGCCCCCGCGGCCAGGCACAGGAGCACTGCGGCGAGCGTGCGGCGGCGCCGGTCGAGGAAGCGGCGCAGGGGGCTGCGCGGGACGGAGGCCCACGGCCGAGCTGATGCGGGCGGGCGCTTCGGTGCGGGGCTGCGGCTCATGCTGCCACGCTAGGGTGGCAGCGCCGGCCGGGCCCTGGGGAGGGTGCCTATGTGGACGACGCGCGGAGCGCGCCGCCTGTGGAGGAGAAGAAGGTCAGTGGGCGGCGGCCGCGGGGGCCGGCTTGGTGTCCTTCGGCGTGGACTCCTTGGCCGTCGAGGCGGCCGGAGTGCTGCTGGAGCTGCCTCCGCGGGAATCCGTGCGGTAGAAGCCAGAGCCCTTGAAGACGACGCCGACGGTGTTGAACTTCTTGCGCAGCGTGCCGCCGCACTCGGGGCAGACCGTGAGCGAGGCATCGCTGAACGACTGGACCGTCTCGAAGGCGTGGTCGCAGTCTTTGCAGGCGTAGGCGTAAGTAGGCACAGGAACTCCTTCTGGACAGGGCAGAGGCCGCGGCACCGACCGGCACGGCGCCCCAACTCTGGGAGCGTCGGTCCGGTTGGCAGTCACGGGCCTCGAGTGCTAATTCTAACAGGCCCCCGTGGGCGCCTATTCCGTGGTCTGGCCCGCGCCGCCGAGGTCCACGATCCCGCCAGGCGTGACGGCTGCGTCCACGCGGCGGTCCAGCGCATCGGCCGGGACCTCGCCCGAGGCGAGCACCTCGCGGTCGTACACCACGGCCGCGGTGGGGAGCCGGGCCCCGAGCGCCGCCGCGAGCGCGAGGAATCGGTCGTAGTACCCGCCGCCCTGTCCGAGGCGGCGCCCGGCGGTGTCCAGGGCGGTGGCGGGGAGCAGGATCCCGCAGACCGCGGGGCGGCCGGGATCGCCGGCGAGGACCTGCTCGGCCTCCACCACGTCGCCCACCGGCTCCTGGACCGGGGCGTAGCGGCTGCGCGCGAACTCGATGCCCGGGCGCCACTCGACCCACCCGAGCTGCCGCTCGGGCAGGCAGATCGGGAGCATCAGGCGGAACCCGTCGGCGTGCAGGCTGTCGAGGAGGTCCGCAGTCGGCGGCTCCACGCCGACCCCCAGATACGCCGTCAGCACCGCCCCCGCGGGCAGGGTCCGGCGCGCCCACGCGAGGCCGTGCCCGGCGATCAGGGGGGCCGCGGCGGCCACGTCGGCGGGCGCGAGCGCGCGCCGCGCCGACCAGATCCGGGCCCGCAGGGAGGACTTGAGCTCGGCGGTGTCCATGCCGCGACTCTATCCGTGCATGTCCCGTACTCGTATAGAGTGTGCCTCGTGTCTACCTCCAGAGCTGTCAGGAAAGCCGTCATCCCTGTCGCCGGTCTCGGGACTCGGTTCCTGCCGGTGACCAAGGCCATGCCCAAGGAGATGCTCCCCGTCGTCGACAAGCCCGCGATCCAGTACGTGGTTGAGGAAGCGGTGTCGGTGGGCCTCGAGGACATCCTGATGATCACGGGCCGCAACAAGCGCGCGCTCGAGGACCACTTCGACCGCGTCCCCTCGCTCGAGTCCGCGCTCGAGGCCAAGGGCGACCGCAAGAAGCTCGCCGCCATCCAGGAGTCCAACAACCTCGGCGACATCCACTACGTCCGCCAGGGCGACCCGAAGGGCCTCGGACACGCCGTCCTGTGCGCCGAGCGCCACGTGGGCAACGAGCCCTTCGCCGTGCTCCTCGGCGACGACCTCATCGACGAGCGGGACGAGCTCCTGGGCGAGATGATCCGGGTCCAGCAGGCCACCGGCGGCTCCGTCGTGGCGCTCATGGAGGTCCCGCGCGAGACGATCTCCTCGTACGGCTGCGCCGACGTCACCGAGGTCGAGGGCGAGAGCTACGTCCAGGTCCACGGGCTCGTCGAGAAGCCCGCGCCCGAGGATGCACCCTCGAACCTCGCCATCATCGGCCGCTACGTGCTCCACCCCGCCGTCTTCGACGTGCTGCGCAGCACCGAGCCCGGCCGCGGCGACGAGATCCAGCTCACCGACGCCCTCCAGACCCTCGCCCGGCGCGAGGGCGAGGGCGGCGGCGTGTACGGCGTGGTCTTCCGCGGCCGCCGCTACGACACCGGCGACAAGCTCTCCTACCTCAAGGCCGTCGTGACCCTTGCCTGCGACCGCGACGAGTTCGGCGCGGACCTGCGCTCGTGGCTCGCGGACTTCGTGGCCGAGGGCGCGGACGCGGCGTCGGCCCGCGGCTGACGCGGAGCATGTCGGCATCGGGCCTCTGGCCCGTCACCCTGCGCGCCGGGGACCTCGCTCTCCGGCCGCTGCGGATGGGGGACCGCGCGGAGTGGATGGCCGTGCGATCCCGGAACAGGTCCTGGCTCGCCCCCTGGGAGGCCTCCAACCCCCAGCCCGGCGGCTCCCTGCCCACGTTCCGGGACATGGTGCGCTCGCTCACCCGGCAGGCCCGGGAGGGGTCGGCGCTGCCGTTCGTGATCACCCTCGACGACCCCCGGGCGCGCAGGGCTCCCATTGTCGGGCAGCTCACGGTGTCCTCGATCGTGTGGGGCTCGGCGCTCATGGCCACGCTCGGCTACTGGGTGGACCGCGAGCATGCCGGCCGGGGGATCGCGCCGACGGCGGTCGCGCTCGTGACCGACCACTGCTTCCGTGAGATGGGCCTGCACCGGATGGAGATCAACATCCGCCCGGAGAACGCCCCGAGCCTGCGGGTGGTCGAGAAGCTCGGATTCCGCCACGAGGGCCTGCGCCCCCGCTACCTGCACATCAACGGGGCGTGGGCGGACCACGAGTCCTTCGCCCTCACGGCCGAGGAGGTCCCCGAGGAGGGACTGCTGGGCCGCTGGCTCACCTCCCGGCGGTGAGCGGCGCACGACGGCGCGTCCCCGCCGTCGGCGGCCGCCGCGCCTTCCCGCTGAGGTTCTCGCGACACACCGGCGCTAATACGGGCACGGCCCCGGCGATCCTCCTACGGTTCTGAGTATGGATTTCGCCCTCAGCAGCTCGACGGTGCTCGGCGCTGCCGTGCTCGTGTGGCTGCTGTGGGTTGCCCCGTACTTCCTCCGCCGGCGCGCTGCCGAGCAGCCTGCTGGCGAGGCGACCCTGCTCATGGAGTCGGTGGACCCGCTCCGCCGCGACGTGGCGCACTCTGCACCCTCCTCCCCGGGCAGGGAGCCCCGCACCGGTGCCACGTCGTCTCCGACAGGCCGCGGCGCCGGGCAGCAGCGCCTGCGCATCCGGTGGGGCCGCCTCGCCGTGGCCCTGACGGGGCTCTGCGCCCTCCTGGCAGCCGTCGTCACCCTCGTCCTCATGATCGTGGGCGTCCCTGCCTGGGTCCCGCTGGCCAGCCTGGCTGCCGCCGTGGGCTCCGTCGCCGTGCTCCGCTCCCTGGCCGTGCGCGACCGGAAGCGGCGGCTCGAGACCGCGTTCGGCGCGGCCATGGCCACCCGGGACCCGATCCCCGCTCCGCCCGCGCGGACCGTGCGGAGCGAGGTGTTCGACGCCGGGCGGGAGCCCGCGGCCGCTCCGCGCACGGTGAGCCGGGAGGAGCTGAGGTCGATCGCCCTCGAGGTTGCGAAGGCCTCGCAGGCCAGCGCTGAGGAGGCGGCGCGGGCCAGCGGAGAGCAGGCCCCGGAGTGGGCGCCCGTGGACGTGCCCCGGCCCTCCTACCTCGACGCCGCAAAGGCCGAGCGGCCCGACCCCGAGCCGCTCCAGACCGCCGCCGAGCCCAAGCCCGAGGGGCGTCCCCTCAAGCCTGCGGCAGAGGCCCCCGAACCCGGCTCTGTGCCCGGAGTCCCGGCCCTGGGTACTGCCAAGGCGCCCGCCCGCGGGGGCGCTCTGGGGAACCTCGACGAGGTCCTCCAGCGCCGCCGCGCCTAGCCCGTCCGCGGACCGGCTGGAGCCCGGTACACAGGCCATTGCGATTTGGATTTTGGCGGCCGCACCAGTAACGTAGTTCCCGCACCGAGGGGTCTTAGCTCAGTTGGTAGAGCGCTTCGTTCGCATCGAAGAGGTCAGGGGTTCAAATCCCCTAGGCTCCACATTGTCTCTCGTCAGAGGGCACTTTCAGGGTCCCAGCCGTTCAGGCTGGGACCCTGTCTGCGTTCCTGGCGAGCCAGCTTCCAGCCAGCGCTAGGGCCGCCCGCTGCCCGACCCCGAGTCGGCCTCCGGGCCGCTCCCCGGCGCCGGCGGGTAGGGCGGCTGCTGGGCCGGGTCCTGTGGCTGCTGCTGGGAGCCGTAGGGCGGCTTCTGCTGCGGCGGGTACTGGGGCTGCTGCTGGGACGTGTACGGCGACTGCTGCGGCGGGTACTGCGGCTGCTGCTCCGGCCGATAATCCGGGCGATAGGGCGTCTGCTGCGCCTCGGACCGCCGGAGGTAGCCGGTCCCGGGGTACCTGTCGAAGCGCTGCCCCTGGGGGTTCTCCCGCTGCACGAGCATCACGATCAGCGCGATCCAGCCGAGCACGGGAATGAGGGCGAGCAGCAGGAACCAGGCGCTCAGATTGGCGTCGTGGAGCCGGCGCGCCGCGACGGCGAGGCCGGGCACCACCGTCGCGAAGAACCACAGGCCGCCGAGGGGGCTGGTGCCGGTCGTCTGGCCGTTGATCATGGTGGGGCCGATGGAGTTGAGGATCCCCGAAGCAATCGCCGAGGCGAGGGCCCACCACCAGTATTCGCTGCGGCTTGCGCGCCCCGTGAAGACTGCGTACTTCTGGAAGACGCGCTTGACCGCTTCGACCGGAGGAGCGCCGTAGTAGGGGAGTTCGAGCGGGGGGACTGCTCCGCCGGCCGCGTAATGGGGCTGCTGGATGGTCATGGGAGGCGTTCCTTTCGCCGGATGGTGGGCGATGCCACCATGCTAGGAACGGCGCGGACCGGCGGAGAAGGGTATGAAGGCCCTGAGCGCTCAGCCGAGGAGGCCCAGCCCGCGCACGGCATCCCTCTCCGCCTCGAGCTCCGCGACGGACGCGTCGATCCGCGTGCGGGAGAAGGCCGGGACGTCGAGGCCCTGCACGATCGAGAACCGGCCGCCCTCGCTCCGGACGGGGAACGAGCTCACCAGCCCCTCGGGCACCCCGTAGGAGCCGTCGGAGACCACGCCGGAGGAGGTCCACCGCCCGGGCGTCCCGTGCACCCAGTCCCGGACGTGGTCGATCGCGGCGTTCGCCGCGGACGCGGCGGACGAGGCTCCGCGGGCCTCGATGATCTCGGTCCCGCGCCGGGCGACGCGCGGGATGAACTCGGACTCGAGCCAGTCCTGGTCCACGAGCGTGGGGACGGGCTGGCCGCCCGCGGTGGCGTGGGTGACGTCCGGGTACTGGGTGGCGGAGTGGTTGCCCCAGATGGACACCCCGTCCACGTCCGGGGTGCGGCAGCCGAGCTTGGCCGCGAGCTGCGCGACGGCCCTGTTGTGGTCGAGCCGCGTCATGGCGGTGAAGCGCTCCCGGGGCACGTCCGGGGCGCTCGCCGCCGCGATGAGCGCGTTGGTGTTCGCCGGATTGCCGACCACGAGGACGCGCACGCCGCTGGCCGCGTGGTCGTTGATGGCCCGGCCCTGGGGCGCGAAGATGCCGGCGTTCGCCTCGAGGAGGTCCGAGCGCTCCATCCCCGCTGTCCTGGGCCTCGAGCCCACGAGCAGGGCGATGTCGGCGCCGTCGAACGCCTCCGCCGGACTGTCGGTGACGTCGACCGAGACGAGGGGACCGAACGCGCAGTCGGCGAGCTCGAGGGCCGTGCCCTCGGCGGCCCGCACCGCGGCGGGGACCTCGAGGAGCCTGAGCCGGATCGAGGTGTCCGTCCCGAGCATGGCGCCGCTCGCGATGCGGAAGAGCAGCGCGTAGCCGATCTGGCCTGCGGCTCCGGTGACAGTGACGGTGACAGGCTGCTGGTCGGTCATCCGGCCAGCCTAGCTGCCGCCGCCGAGCCGCGGGAGCCCGCCGTCGGCCGCCTCGTCGACGGGGAGCGGACGGCGCATCGGCCCGGGATCGCGGGCCGCGAGGACCACGAGCGGCACGTCGGCCGCGTGGAGGGCATCGGCGAAGTCGAGGAATGCCGAGACGTCCCCGGAGGCGGCGGCGTCCAGGCGGGGCACGCCGTCGACCACCCAGAGGGCGTGCCGCGGCGCAAGCTCCGCCCAGCGCACGCCCACGGCCCCCGCCCGGCACACCTCGGGGAAGGCGAGCCACAGCAGCTCGGTGTCCGCGGTGCGGGCGTGGAGCACGCCCCCGGGCACGGGGACCTCCGTGCCGTCCCCGGGCGGGACGAAGAGGCCGAGGGACCCGAGCTGCTCCTCGGTGCCCGGCACGAGCACGCGGCCCGCGTCCCAGCCCGGGCGCCCCGCAGCCGCGCCGCCTCGGCTCACAGCCACTGCTTCCACTTAAAGACCAGCCACAGCGCGAAGCCGGCCACCACCATGAGCACGAGCGCATACGGGTAGCCGAGGTCCCACTCGAGCTCGGGCATCGTCTTGAAGTTCATGCCGTAGATGCCCGTGACGAGGGCCGGGGCGAAGAAGATCGCGGCCCAGGAGGAGATCCGCTTGACCTGCTCATTCTGGGCCAGGCTCGTCTCGTTCTGCCGGTTGGCCGTGAGGGTGCCGTCGAGCACGAGCGCGTTCTGCAGGAGGTCGCGGAAAGCGTCGGCGCGGGAGACGATCTGCTCGAGGTGGTCGTGGACGTCGCGGAGGCTGCGCTGGAGCTCGACCTCCACCTTGTACTTCCCGAAGCCTCCCTCGAGGCCCTCGACCATGCGCTTGAGCGGGTGGACGGCCCGCTGGAACTGGATGACCTCGCGCGTGAGCTCGTAGATGCGCCGCGAGACGGCGGGGTCGTTGGCGAAGAGCTGGTCCTCGATCTCGTCGATGTCGTTCTCGAGGCCGGCGACCACCGGCTTGTAGTCGTCCACGACCCTGTCGAGCAGGGCGTACAGCACCGCCTCGGGCCCGTGCCGCAGCAGGCCGGGGTCGGACTCGAGGCGCTTCCTGACCATGCTCACGCCGGCTGTCTCGGCATGCCGGACCGTGACGACGTAGTTCGGGCCCGTGAAGACGTGCAGCTCGCCGAACTCGACCGTCTCCGTCTCGTCGACGTACCGCGCGGGGCGCAGCACGGTGAAGAGCATCTCGTCGTAGCGCTCCATCTTGGGCCGCTGGTGCGCGTTGATCGCGTCCTCGACGGCCAGGTCATGGAGGTGGAACTCGTGGGCGACCTCGGCCATCTCCTCGGGGGAGGGGCGGTAGAGGCCGATCCACGCCATGCTGCCGCCGGTCGCCTCGAGAGTCTCGAAGGTCTGCTCGAGCGATTCGGGGTGGGCGGCCCTGCGGCCGTCGACGTAGACGGCGTTGTCGATGATGGTCACCGGTCCATTATCGGCAGCCCTGCGTCCGACGCCGGTGCTGCCGCGGCCTCCGCGGCGCGGCGTGTGCGGTCCACGGCGCGCCGCAGGAGCGAGTCGGCGCGGTAGGCGATGTGGGCGTGGAGGGCGAGGACCGTCTCCGAGCGGATGACCCCTTTGATGCGCAGCACCTGCCTCAGGGCGGACTGGAGCTCGTGGGTGTCCCCGGCGACGAGGCGGCACCAGATGTCGCCGCGGCCGGAGATCTCGTAGGCCTCGAGCACGGTGGGGATGCGGCGCAGCCCCGCGACGACCGAGTCGAGCTCGCGGTGCACCACCTCGAGGGTGATGAACGCGACCACGTCGTAGCCGAGGGCCTCGAGGTCCACGTCCCGGCCGCTGCCGCGCAGCACCTCGGCGCGCTCGAGCCGGCGCAGGCGGCTCTGCACCGTGTTGCGGGCCACGCCGACCCGGGCCGCGAGCTCGGCGATCTGGGCCCGCGGCTCCTCGACGAGGGCCAGGACGAGTCGGAGATCGGTTGCGTCCAGTGCGCTCATTGATCACTCCAGGGTCAGCGGCGGAACGGATTTTGATCATCGTGGTCAACAGGGGCCGGACCAGATGATCCTCAGGGCCATTCTGCCCGAACGTGAAGCCATGACCCTGATTGCCGAGCTGCGCATGCGGGCGCCCGCGGCCCGGACCGGCTGGGACGCCACGCGCACCATGCGGCTCGTGCTGTCCGGAGCCGTCCTCTTCCTGCTCCTCGTCGGCGCGAACCTCGCGACCCCCTTGTACGCGGGCCTGCAGCAGCGCCTCGGCTACGGCAGCTTCGGCACCGCGGTCGCGTTCGCGAGCTACGTCGTGGCCCTCGTCGGGGTCCTCGTGAGCGCCGGCCACTGGTCCGACCACCTGGGGCGCCGCGCGGCCATGGTCCTGGCCGTCCTTCTCGGCATCGCGGGCAGTGCCGTGTTCGCGTCCGCGGGCTCGCTCGTCCAGCTCTGCGCCGGCCGGGCACTGCAGGGGATGGCCGTAGGCCTGGCCACCGGGGCCTGCGCGGCGGCCCTGCGCGAGCTGCTGCCGCACCGGCCCGAGTGGGCCTCGCGGTTCACGCTGCTCGCCTCCTCGGGCGGGGTCGCGCTGGGGCCGCTCCTCGGCGGGGCCCTGGCCCTCGCCCCGGGTGGCGCGGCCGTGCCGTTCCTCGTCCACACCGCCGCCCTCGCGGCACTGCTGGTACCCCTCGTGCTCGTGCGGGCCCGCCCCGCCCCGCAGCTTCCCGCGGGCGGCCGGCATGGCCGGGTGCTCGCTCCGCGCAGCCTCCGCGGCGCCCTCCCAGCGCCGCCGGCACGGCGCTCGTTCTGGGTCGCCGCGGCCACCGGCTTCCTCAGCTTCGCCGTGTTCGGCTACCAGCTCGCCCTCTCGCCGGGCGTCTTCGCCCGCGCGTTCGGCCTCGCGTCCCCGCCCCTGCTCGGGGCGCTCGCCGGGCTGACCCTCGCGTCCTCGGCGGTGAGCCAGGTGCTCGCCCCGGCCGGCCGGCGTCGTGCCCCGGCGGATGGGCCGCTGGGCCTCGCGCTGCTCGCGGCCTCCCTCGCCGCCCTCGCGTGGGGCACCGCCACGGGGAGCCCGGCCGTCCTCGTCGTCGCGAGCGTGGCGGCGGGCGCGGGGCAGGGCACCGCGTTCCGGGCGGGGTTCGACGCCGTCGCGGGGTCGGTGCCGGCGGAGGAGCACGCCCGCACCGTGAGCCTGCTCTATGTCGTGACCTACCTCGGAAGCGCCGTTCCGGTGGTGGGACTCGGCGCGATCGTCGGGGCCGTGGGCCTGGGGCCGGCGGCCGTCGGCTTCCTGTGCGCTTGCGCCGCGGCGGCGGCCCTGCTCGCTGCGACCTCCCTGCCCCGCCCCGCGCGGGGGCGCTGACCCGGCCCCGTCCGCCGGCGCGCCAGGGGGGCCGGGGGAGGCGGGGAGCGGAAGGCCAGCAAAGGAAAGACTGCAAAGAAGTGCTTGCAAAGAAGTGCTTGCAAAGGACTCTTTGCGAACCTATCCTCGAAGAGTGGAGACAACCCCAGGTAGCGGCACCCCCGGCCCCAAGCGGACCGTCGACGTCGCCTCGCTCAAGGCCCTCGCCCATCCGCTGAGGGTGCAGATCCTCGACACCATCTCGCGGCTCGGCCCCCAGACCTCGGGGACCCTGGCCGAGATCCTGGGCGAGTCCACGGGGGCCACGAGCTACCACCTGCGCCAGCTCGCCCGGCATGACTTCCTGCGGGAGGTCGAGGGCCGGGGCTCGGCCCGCGAGCGGTGGTGGGACCGCCCCAAGGGCAGCCTCCAGATCGTCACGCGCGAGCTCGCCGACGACCCCGCGACGAGCGAGGCCGCCCACCTCGTGAGCCGGGAGTTCGAGCACCACAGGGCGGCCGCCCTCGCGGACTTCATGGAGCGCGGCTGGCTCGAGGAGCCGTCCGACTGGTCGGATTCGGCGCTGGTCAGCACCTCCAATGTCCGCCTCACGGCCGCCCAGCTCGCCGAGGTCTCGGCCAAGCTCGAGGCCTACGCCGAGGAGCTCCTCGCCCCGTACCGCGGGCAGGACGGCGCCGAGGGCGTCCGCCCCGTCCAGGTCCACATCAACGCCTTCCCCCTCGCCGCCGGCAGGCCCGCCGCCGCGGCCCCGCACACCCCCCAGGAGAAGCCATGAGCACCGCCGCCATCGCCCGTCCAGCAGCCCGTCCCGCCCATCGCACCGCCGCCGAGGAGCTCGCGCTCCGGCTCGGCGAGGCCCTGGTCGCCTGGGCGGAGCGCCCCCGCCGCGGCGGGATCGACGTCGAGCGCCTCGCGCAGGCGGAGGACCGGCGCGCCGACGCCCGCTTCGCCGAGCCGCTCGGCCTGCACCACTGGCTGCGCTAGACCCACGCCCGCAGGAGCCGGTGGGGCGGAGGACTCAGTCGGGCAGCGGGCCCCTGCCGGGGATCTGCTCGAAGACGAGCGTCGTCTCGGTGTGCCCCACCACCGGATCGGTCGTCAGGTGGTCCAGGACCCAGTCGCGCAGCTCCTCGGTGCTGCCCACGGCGATGTGCAGCAGGTAGTCCACCGCACCGGAGGTGTGGAACGTGGCCAGCACGCCCGGGAGCTGCGGCACCCGGGAGGTGAAGGCGTCGATCTGGTCGCGGTCGTGCGCGCGCAGGCGCACCGAGATGAGCGCCTGCACGCTGCGCCCCACCGCCGAGAGGTCCACCTTGGCCTCGTACCCCGTGATGATGCCGCGCTCGGAGAGCGAGCGCGTGCGCATGAGCGCCGTCGAGGGGGCGATGCCGACCATCTCGGCAAGCTGCTTGTTCGTCATCCGGGCGTCCTCGACGAGGGCGGCGAGGATCCTGCGGTCGACCTCGTCGAGGGGCTCGCCGCCCGGAGGATGGTGCCCGGCGGCGGGCTGCGGTCGGCCGGGGCTCGGCGTGGTCACGGGTTTCCTCCTCGGTTGGGGCCTGCCCATGATATGTGAGCGGAGCTCAGCGGTCGGAGGGATGCACCGCCCAGGAGGCGACCGCCGTCGTGAGCGCCACCCCTGCGACGCCCAGCACGAGCGCGGCCCAGCCCCCCGCGTGGAACACGAGCCCCCCGGCCCAGCCGAGCAGGCTCGAGCCGCCGTAGTAGCCGAGGTTGTACAGGGAGGCGGCCTGGGCCCTTCCCGCCGGGGCGAGGGCCCCGGTCCAGCCCGAGGCGATCCCGTGGGCGGCGAAGAACCCCGCGGTGAACACGAGCAGGCCGGCCAGGACGGCCGGGAGCGATTCCGCGACCATCGCGACGGCGCCTGCCGCCATCGCGGCGGTGCTCGCCACGAGCACGGTGCGGCGGCCCCAGCGCTCGCTGAGCCGCGCGGCGAAGCCGGAGCTGAAGGTCCCTGAGAGGTAGGCGACGAACACGAGGCTCGCCAGGCTCGCCGGGAGCCAGAACGGCGCCGCCTCGAGGCGGAAGCCCAGGTAGTTGTAGACGGCCACGAAGGAGCCCATGAGCAGGAATGCCTGCGCGTAGAGCATGAGCAGGCGGACGCTGCGCAGCTGTGCGGCGAGCCTGCGCACCACCGAGGCCGCGGCGGCGCCGATCCCGCCCGGCGCGCGCGGGGCTGGGGAGAAGCCCCGGGCCCGCGGGGCGAGGATGATGAAGGCGACGGCCGCCCCCGCCCCGAGCACCGAGACGGCGATGATCCCCAGGCGCCACCCGATCAGGTCCGCGAGCGGGCCGGCGACGAGGCGCCCGGCGAGGCCGCCCACGGTGGTGCCGGCGATGTAGGTGCCCGCGGCCACGGCGGCGTGGGCCCTGCTGACCTCTTCGCTCAGGTACGCGATCGCGATCGCCGGGACGGAGCCGAGGGCCACGCCCTCGAGGAAGCGCAGGGCCAGGAGCGCCTCGAAGCTCGGGGCGAGCGGCCCGGCGAGTCCGAGCACGGTCGCCGCGAGGATGCCCCAGCGCATGGCCCCGACCCGGCCGATCCGGTCGGCGACGAACGACCACGGCAGGACCGCTACGGCGAGGCCCATCGTCGCGAGGGAGACCGTGAGGGCCGCGCGGGCCGGGTCGATGCCGAGCTCGGCGGCGAGGCGGGGGAGGAGGGCCTGGGGCGAGTAGAGCTGGGCGAAGGTGGCCACGCCGGCGAACGCGAGCGCCAGGATGAGCCGCCGGTAGCCGCGGCTGCCCTTCGGGTGGCCCTGCCATCGTGCCGCTGCTGGTGCTGTGCCGGGGCCTGCGCTCATGCCTTCCACCCTAGGAACGCCGCGATGCATGCGTCCAATACACTTGTCGACAGAATGCATGGCGCGAACGCATAGGTGGTGTGCGATGACCTCAGCCAGGCCGCCGGCCCCGCTCCACGGCGAGCTCGCGAGGCTCCTGCCGCTCCTTCCCGTCCTCGACGCTGTCGGCCAGACCCGCCACGTCACCGCGGCGGCCGAGCTCCTGGGCGTGCCCCAGCCGACGGTGAGCCGGGCGCTCGCCCGGGCGGCCGGCGTCGTCGGCGCCGAGCTCGTGCGGAAGGAGGGCCGCGGCATCAGGCTCACGGCTGCGGCGGAACAGCTCCTGCCCGCCGTCCGGACGGCCCTCGAGGAGCTCCAGCGCGGCCTCGATGCGCTCCACGAGCGCGCGCACCAGGCCCGCGGCCTCGTGCGGCTCAGCTTCCAGATGACCTTCGGCGAGTCCGCCGTGCCCGTGTTCGTCAGCGGGTTCCGGGCGGACCACCCTGACGTGCGCTTCGAGCTCATCCAGGGCTCCCGCCAGCACTGCCTCGACACCCTCGCGGACGGCCGGGTGGACCTCGCGATCGTCTCCCCGCGCCCGGAACCCACGCGGGACGTGGACAGCGCCACCCTCCACGTCCAGGGCGTGCGGCTCGCGGTCCCGGCGGGGCACCGGCTCGCCGGGAGGGCGTCCGTGCGGCTCGCCGAGGTCGCGGACGAGCCGTTCGTCGCGCTCGAGCGCGGCTTCGGCATGCGCAGCATCCTCGACCGGCTCGGGCGCGACGCCGGCTTCCGGCCGGACATCGCGTTCTCGGGCCAGGATTCCCGCACGCTGCTCGGGCTCGTCTCGGCGGGGCTGGGCGTGGCGCTCGTGCCGCCCTCGAGCGCGGGGCACGGCGCCGTCTACGGCTCGACGCGCCACGGCGAGGCGCTCGGCTGGGCCGAGCTCGCCCTCGAGGACGAGGGCGCGTTCCGCGAGATCGGGCTCGTCTGGCCGCGGATCGTCGGCGAGCCGCCGCAGGTGCGCCTCTTCCGCGAGCACGTGCTCGCGCTCGACGCCGGCCTGCTCGCCGACGCGTTCGGCCGCTAGGCCGCCCTCGCGCGGGCCCGGCCACGCCGGCGCCGGAGCGCTCAGTGCCCGAACGTCTCCGGATCGGCGGCCTCGGGCCCGTGTCCGTCCAGCGCGTCCAGCGCGGCGAGCTCCTCGCGCGTGAGGTCGAAGCCGAACACGTCGAGGTTCGCCGCGAGCCGCTCGGGGTGGGCCGACTTCGGGATCGCCACGAGTCCCTGCTGCGTGTGCCAGCGCAGCACGGCCTGGGCCGGCGTCACCCCGTGCGCCTCCGCGGCAGCGACCACCGCCCGCTCGGCCAGCAGCTCCTGCCCGCGCCCGATCGGCGTGTAGGACTCGGTGACGGTGCCGTGGCCCAGATTGAACGCGCGGGCCTCGTGCTTGACCCAGTACGGGCTGATCTGGAGCTGGTCGACGTCCGGCGCGACCCCGGTCGAGTCGATGAGCCGCTGCGCGTGCGCGGGGAAGAAGTTGGACGTCCCGATCGAGCGGACCTTGCCCTCCGCCCGAAGCCTGATCAGCCCCTCCCAGGCCTGCACATAGGTGTCCTGGTCGGGGTTGGGCCAGTGGATGAGGAACAGGTCCAGGTACTCCACGCCCAGCCTGCGGACTGCGTTCTCCCAGGCGGTGCGGACGCCGTCGGCGCTGTGCCACTCGCGGTTGAACTTCGTGGTGATGAACACCTCCCCGCGGTCGAGGCCGGAACGGCGGATGCCCTCGCCGACGCCGGCCTCGTTGCCGTAGTTCTCCGCGGTGTCGACGTGCCTGTAGCCGAGCTCGAGCGCGGCCGCGACGACGTCGGCGGCCTGGGCGTCGTCGAGGGGCCAGGTCCCGAGGCCAATTTGCGGGATGTGGTGTCCGGACGGAAGCGTGATGAGCGGTGCCGTTTCCATGGGCCCAGCCTATGACTCCAGCGGCGGATGCGGACCTGGCCGATCGGCGTGCGGGGTCAGCGCCCGAAGCGGGCCACCACGTCCGCGGCCGGCTCGTCCCGCGCCGCGCGCCAGCCGGTCCCGGCCCACAGGCTCGTGCGCTCGGGGCTGCCGGCGCGCACCGAGGCCGCCTTCATCGGGGCCGTGAGGTGGTGGAGCACTGGATAGGCTGCCGGCGCGTCGGGGAACCTGCGCATGAACCCGTTCTCGAGACCGCGCGCCCACTTGCCCGAGAAGGCGCGGGTCGTGGCCGTCCGCGCGAAGTCCGGGGCCGCGAGGGCTGCCCGGTGCACCGCGTTCGTCCCCGCCTCCGGCGTGCGCACGAACGCGGTGCCGAGCTGGACCGCGGCCGCCCCGGCGTCCCGGGCGGCCGCGGCCGCCTCGGGCGTGCCGATCCCGCCGGCGGCCACCAGCGGCAGCCGCGCACCCGCCGCCGAGAGGGCGGCACGGACGGCGGCGACGAGCTCGGGGAGGGTGCCCGCGAACGCCGGCAGGCCGAGGAAGGCCCCCGAGTGGCCGCCGGCATCGGGGTGCTGGACGACGAGGGCGTCCGCGCCGAGCTCGGCGGCGGCGACCGCCTCCTCGGGGCCCGTGACGGTCTGGAGGACGAGTGCTCCCGCAGCCTGGAGGGCCGTCACGGCGCTCCGGGCCGGCAGCGCGAACGTGAACGAGACTGCAGCCGGGACCCGCCCGAGGAGGAGATCGAGCTTGGCCGGGTACCCGTCGTCGTCCGTCCAGCGTGGCTCCGGCACGTCCGCTCCCACGGCGGCGGCCTCGGGCAGGAGCCGTTCCCGGAAGGCGAGGACGGCGTCGCGGTCCGCCTCGGCGGGACCCGGCACGAAGAGGTTGACGCCGAACGGCCGGGCGCCGTCCATCGCGTCGAGCTCCGCGGCGAGCGCCTCGGGCGTCTTGTAGCCGCCCGCGAGGAACCCCAACCCGCCGGCGGCGCCGACCGCCCGGACCAGGTCGGGCCGGCTCGGCCCTCCCGCCATGGGTGCGGCGACCACGCCGCCTCCGAACAGGTCCACCGGCAGCGTCGCATCCATGCGCCCACCCTACGCGGTCAGTAGGCTGGGCAGGTGAGCATCCAGACCCCCTCGGCCGGCCCCATGATCGGCCTCGACATCGGCGGCACCAAGACCCGCGGCATCAAGGTCGTCGACGGGGAGGTGGTGGCCGATCTCGAGGTCGGCAGCGCCAACGTCCAGAACGTGAGCCGCGAGACCGCGGCAGCCAACCTCGCCGAACTCTTCGCGCGGCTCGACGCCGCGGACGCCGCCCTCGTCTTCGCCGGGGCCGGCGGCATCGACACGGCGGCCGACGCCGAGGCGCTCGCCTCGCTGATCCGCCCGCACGTGCCAGCCGCGAGGGTCGAGGTCGTCCACGACTCGCGCCTCCTGCTCGCCGCCGGCGGCGCCCGGACCGGGGTGGCGGTGATCGCGGGGACCGGCTCGGCAGCCTGGGGGACGAACGCCGCCGGCGAGGAGGCCCGCGCCGGCGGCTGGGGCTATCTCCTCGGCGACGAGGGCAGCGGGTACTGGCTCGGCCGCGAGGCCGTCCGCTACAGCCTCCACCGCATGAACCTCGGCCTCGAGCCGGATGCCCTCACCCTCGGCCTGCTGACGGCCACCGGGCTCGCCGAGCCCGGGGAGCTCATCGCCCACTTCCACTCGCCCGAGACGGGCAGGCGCTACTGGGCGCAGCAGTCACGTGTGGTGACGCAGGCCGCCGACGCCGGGCACGCCGGCGCCCGCTTCCTGATCGACCAGGCCGCCCACGACCTCGCGCGGATGGCCGCGCAGGTTGCCAACCAGCTCGGGATCGACGGCCCCGTGATCCTCGGCAGCGGGCTGGGGATGAACGTCCCGCGGCTGCAGGAGGGGTTCCGAGCCGCGCTCGCCGAGCAGGGCATCGACGACGTGCGCGTGCTGGACCGCGACCCCATCTTCGGCACGATCGAGCTCGCCGCCGGCGCGGACGGGGGAGAACCCCTGCCGTGAGCCTGAACGGCCGCCCGACGGACATGGGGCGGCGGACTCCGCAGCACGCCGGGGCCCGCGGCGTGCTGCGCTGATAGGCTCCCCTCAGCACGCCGAGACAGACCGTCAGCGACCATTGAGGTGTACGTGTCCGATCCCATGATCGAGTTCCACGAGGTGAGCAAGGTCTACGGCGGCCTCAAGGCCGTCGACCGCCTGAGCCTGAGCGTGCCCCGGGGGCAGATCACTGTGTTCGTGGGGCCCTCCGGATGCGGAAAGACGACGTCGCTGCGCATGGTCAACCGCATGGTCGAGCCCTCCTCCGGGACCATCACCGTGGACGGCCGCGACGTCGCCGCCGAGCCCGCGCCGCTCCTGCGCCGGTCCATGGGCTACGTCATGCAGGCGGCAGGGCTCATGCCCCACCGCACGGTCGTGGACAACATCGCCACGGTCCCGCGGCTCAACGGGGTCTCCCGCGCCGCCGCCCGGGCCCGCGCACGCGAGCTGCTCGACGTCGTCGGGCTTCCGCAGGACCTCGGCGGCCGGTACCCCGCCCAGCTCTCCGGCGGCCAGCAGCAGCGGGTCGGGGTGGCCCGCGCGCTCGCCGCCGACCCGCCCGTGCTGCTCATGGACGAGCCGTTCAGCGCGGTGGACCCCGTGGTGCGCCACGAGCTCCAGCAGGAGCTCGTGCGACTGCAGCGCGACCTCGGCAAGACCATCGTCTTCGTCACCCATGACATCGACGAGGCCGTGCTCCTGGGCGACAGGATCGCGGTGTTCGCCGTCGGGGGCCGGCTCGCACAGGTCGCCGCCCCCGAGGAGCTCCTGCGCGCGCCGGCGGACGACTTCGTCTCCGGCTTCGTGGGGCGCGACCGAGGCTTCCGCCACCTGGGCTTCTACGACGACTCCGGGCTCGCCGTCGAGCCCGCCGAGACCATCCGCGCGGCGGACGTCCCGTCGGGCCGGGCGGACGAGTGGGCCGTGGCGCTGGGCGCCGACGGGCGCCCGGTGGGCTGGGCGGGGCCCGCGTTCCCCGGCACCCTCGTCAGCGGCGGCTCCCTCCACCGCGCCGGCAGCACGCTGCGCTCCGCCCTCGACGCGGCGCTGTCCTCGCCGTCGGGCCGCGGCGTCGTGGTGGACGACACCGGCCGCCTCCTCGGCACCGTCGGCGCCGCCGAGGTGATCGCGCACGCCGACCGGCGCCGGACCGAGTCCCAGCGTGCCCGCGCCGCCGCCGTCCCGGAGGGCGGCGCCTGATGGAGTGGGCGGTCGCCAACCTGGGCCGGATCCTCTCGCTCACGGGCCAGCACCTTCTCCTGGCCCTGGTCCCGCTCCTCCTCGGGCTGGTCATCAGCCTCCCGCTCGCGCAGGCCGTCCGCCACCGGCGCGCCTGGCGCACCGGACTGCTGACCCTCAGCTCCGTCCTCTACACCGTTCCCTCGCTCGCACTGTTCATCATCCTCCCGGTGGTCCTCGGCACGAGGATCCTCGATCCCCTCAACGTGATCGTGGCGCTCACCGTCTACGCCGTCGCGCTCCTCGTCCGGTCCGCGCTCGATGCCCTCGACTCGGTGGACGGCGAGCTGAGCCTCGCCGCCGAGGCGCTCGGCCACACCCCGGCGACCCGCTACTTCCGGGTCGACCTGCCGCTCTCGCTGCCGGTGCTCGTCGCAGGGCTGCGCGCGGTGTCGGTGAGCAACATCTCCCTCGTGAGCGTCGCCGCGCTCGTGGGCATGCCCAACCTCGGCGTCCTCTTCACGGAGGGCCTCCAGCGGGGCTTCATCACGGAGATCGTCGTCGGACTCGTGGCGATCCTCGTCCTGGCCCTCGTGATGGACCTCGCCCTCGTGCTGGCGGGGCGGCTGCTCTCACCGTGGGCCCGCCTCGTGGACGGCGCGGGGCAGCGGAAGGCGGCACGCTCATGAACCTCCTCGCGCAGACCTGGGCGTGGCTCACCGACCCGATGAACTGGAGCGGGTACTCCAGCATCCCGGGCCGGCTCGGCGAGCACATCTTCTACACGGTGCTCACCCTCGCCATCGCCGCGGCCATCGCCCTGCCCATCGGGGCCTACGTGGGCCACACCGGCCGAGGACGCGTGCTCGTGGTCGCCGCTGCGGGCGCCCTGCGGGCAATTCCCACGCTCGGGCTGCTGGTGCTGTTCGTGCTGCTCGCCGGGATCGGCCTGATGCCCCCGATCTGGGCCCTCGTCATCCTCACCATCCCGCCGCTCCTCGCGGGGACCTACTCGGGCATCGCCGCAGTGGACCCCGTGGTGGTCGACGCCGCGCGGGCCCAGGGGATGCGCGAGTACCAGGTGCTGCTGCAGGTCGAGCTGCCCAACGCGGTCCCGGTCATCTTCGGCGGCGCCCGCGCGGCGATCCTGCAGGTGATCGCGACGGCGACCGTCGTGGCCTACACCAACCTCGGCGGACTCGGCCGGTACATCTTCGACGGCCTGGCCCTCTCCGACTACCCCCAGATGCTCGGCGGCTCGGTGCTCGTGGCCGCCCTCGCCGTCGTGACCGATCTGGTCCTGGGCACGCTCCTGCGCGTCCTGGGACCGCGCACGTCCTCCGCGCTGGAGGCAGCAGCCCCCGCCGCGGCCGTTACGGAAGGAATGCCATGACCCAGCACCCCCTCACCCGCCGCAAGGCGCTGGCCGCCGCGGCGGCGGGCCTCGGCCTGACCCTGGCCCTGAGCGCCTGCGGCGGCTCCTCGAACCCCCTCAGCACCGGCAGCGCGGCGCCCGCCAGCTCTGGCGGCGCCGGCAAGGCCCTGGTCATCGGCTCGGCAGACTTCACCGAGAGCCAGATCATCGCCGAGCTGTACGCCGGCGCCCTCAACGCCGCGGGCGTGCAGGCCACGACGAAGCCCAACATCGGAGCCCGTGAGGTCTACTACAAGGCCGTGCAGGACGGCTCCATCGATGTGGTCCCCGACTACACCGGCAACCTCCTGCTGTACGTGGACCAGAAGGCCACCCAGGTCTCGGCCGCCGACATCGCCGGGGCGCTGCCCGGCAAGCTCCCGCAGGGCCTCGCGATCCTCGACCCGGCCAAGGCCGAGGACAAGGACGCCATGGTCGTCACCAAGGCCACCGCGGCCAAGTACCAGCTCAAGAGCCTCGAGGACATGGCCAAGGTGTGCGGCGACCTCGTGATCGGGGCGCCCGCGACCTTCGAGAAGCGCGCCTACGGCCTCCCCGGGCTCAAGGACAAGTACGGCTGCGCCCCCAAGCAGTTCCAGCCGATGAGCGACGGCGGCGGCCCCGTCACGCTCAAGGCCCTCCTGTCCAACGACATCCAGGTCGCCGACATCTTCACGACCACCCCGTCGATCGCCGACAACGATCTCGTGGTGCTCGACGATCCGAAGAACAACTTCATCGCGCAGCAGGTGGTCCCGCTCGTGCGGACGGACACCGTCACGGACAAGGCCAAGTCCGTGCTCAACGCGGTCTCCAAGCAGCTCACCACCGACGACCTCGTGAACCTCAACCGGGCCGTCAGCGGGAACCAGAAGCAGTCCCCGGCCGACGCCGCGAAGGCGTGGCTGAAGGAGAAGGGCCTCGCCTCCTGACCCTTCCCGGGGCACGCCACAGGGTGTGAGCAGCATCGCACAGGTGCCGCCCACGCCCTGTGGCATATTGGGGGAATGGCCCAGTTCACGCAGTCCTCCAAGCTCCACAACGTCCTGTACGACATCAGGGGCCCGATCCTGGAGGCTGCCCAGCAGATGGAGGCCGAGGGCCACCGCATCCTCAAGCTGAACATCGGCAACCCGGCACCGTTCGGCTTCGAGGCGCCGGACGCCATCCTCGTGGACATGATCCGCCACCTCCCGCACGCCCAGGGCTACAGCGACTCGCGCGGCATCTTCTCGGCCCGCACGGCGGTCTCGCAGTACTACCAGACACGCGGCATCCAGAACATCCACGTCGACGACATCTACCTCGGCAACGGCGTCTCCGAGCTCATCACGATGTCCCTCATGGCGCTGCTCGAGCAGGGCGACGAGATCCTCGTCCCGATGCCCGACTACCCGCTGTGGACGGCCTCGGTGTCGCTGGCCGGCGGCCGCGCCGTCCACTACCTGTGCGACGAGGACCTCGACTGGGAGCCCGACCTCGAGGACCTCGAGTCGAAGATCACCTCGCGCACCAAGGGCATCGTGGTCATCAACCCGAACAACCCCACCGGGGCGGTCTACTCGGACGCCACGCTCCGCCGGATCGTCGAGCTGGCCGAGAAGCACGGCCTGATCATCTTCGCCGACGAGATCTACGAGAAGATCCTCTACGAGGACACGACGCACACCAACCTCGCGGCGTTTACCGGCGAGGACGTGCTCTGCCTGACCTTCTCCGGCCTGTCGAAGGCCTACCGGGTCTGCGGCTACCGCGCGGGGTGGATGGCCATCTCCGGCCCCAAGAAGGAGGCAGCGGACTACCTCGAGGGCATCAACCTGCTGGCGAACATGCGCCTGTGCGCCAACGTTCCGGCACAGCACGCGATCCAGACCGCGCTCGGCGGCTACCAGAGCATCAAGGACCTCATCCTCCCCGGCGGCCGGCTGCTCGAGCAGCGCAACAAGGCGTACGAGATGCTCAACGCGATCCCCGGGGTCTCGACCAAGCAGGCCAGGGGTGCCCTGTACCTGTTCCCGCGGCTCGACCCCGAGGTCTACCGGATCCGCGACGACGAGAAGTTCGTCCTCGACCTGCTGCGCGACCAGAAGATCCTCCTCTCCCACGGCCGGGCCTTCAACTGGCACGCTCCGGACCACTTCCGCATGGTCACGCTGCCGGCCGTGGCGGACATCGAGGAGGCCATCAGCCGTATGGCAGACTTCCTGAGCAGGTACAGGGGCAACTGACCCCGGACGGGTCTGACGGCGAGGGGGCCGCATGGGCAAGCGCAAGGCGGGGCACGGCTTCACCGAGGCACCCGAGGACTTCCTCGTGGTCGGCCCGGACTTCCGGCTGGACCGCATCGACCCCGCCGCGACCCCCGGCTTCACGGGGGGCAAGTCCGACGGCGAGGCGATCCTCGCACAGCGGGATCCGCACCTCGCCGACCTGCAGGAACGCCTGTTCGCGGAGGGCAAGGGCGGCGGGACCCGCTCGCTCCTGCTCATCCTGCAGGCCATGGACACCGCCGGGAAGGGCGGAATGATCAGCCACGTGGTCGGTGCCGTCGACGTCCAGGGCGTCCAGCTCGCCGCGTTCAGGGCGCCGACGGACGAGGAGAAGAAGCACGACTTCCTGTGGCGCGTCGAGAAGCAGCTGCCCGGCCCGGGGATGCTGGGCTGCTTCGACCGGTCCCACTACGAGGACGTCCTCATCCACCGCGTCCACAACTGGGCCGACGCGACCGAGCTCGAGCGGCGCTACTCCGCCATCCAGGACTTCGAGGCGCACCTGCACGCGTCCGGCACCGAGATCGTCAAGGTCATGCTCCACATCAGCCGGGAGGAGCAGCGCCGCCGCCTCGCCGCACGGCTCGACGATCCCACCAAGTACTGGAAGTACAACCCCTCGGACCTTTCCGAGCGCAAGCTCTGGGGCTCCTACATGGACGCCTACCAGATCGCGATCGAGCGCACGAGCACGCCCTATGCCCCCTGGTACGTCGTCCCGGCGGACAACAAGTGGTACGCGCGGATGGTGGTCCAGGAGCTCCTCGTCGCCGCGCTCGAGCGGATGGACCCGCAGTGGCCGGCGCCGGCGTTCGACATCGAGGAGCAGAAGGAGCTGCTGGCGCAGAGCTGACCGCGTCCCGGGGCCTAGGCTTCGGCCGCAGCCCCCGCCGAGGTGCCCTCGCCGCGCGCGGCGTCCAGCCGGCGTCGTGCGCCCTCGAGCCATTCCTCGCAACGGTTCGCGAGAGCTTCGCCCCGCTCCCAGAGCGCGAGCGACTCCTCCAGGCTCACCCCGCCGGCCTCGAGCCGGGATACGACGGCGACGAGCTGCTCGCGCGCCTGCTCATAGGAGAGGTCCTCGAACGTCTCCTTGGTGTCCTCACTCATCGGTCGGTCCTTCCTGCGGGGCTGCGGTCTGGGGGGCTGCGCCGTGGGGCGCGGGGTGGGTGATGTCCGCCAACTGGCCCTCGCTGCGGGCCGCGATGGTCCCGCGGGCGAGCCTGACCCGCAGCGCGGTCCCCGTGGGGGCGTCCTCGGGGGCGCGCACCACGGCGGCGGCCGGCCCATCGAGGATCTGGACGACCGAGTAGCCGCGGTCTAGGGTCTGCTGCGGTGAGAGGGAGCGGACCTGGGCGCGCAGGTGGGCGACGGCGTCGGCCGCGCGGGCGACGGCGCCGCCCACAGCGGACCGCGAGCGCACCCTGAGGCGCTCGAGCTCCTCGTGCCGGGTGTCCACCATGGTCTGCGGCGCGGCCAGCACGGGCCGGCTCCGGATCGAGGCGAGCCGGTCGGATTCCCGCTCGACGAACAAGCGCACCTGCCGGTCGATCCGGTCGCGGCACTGCCGCACGCGCAGGAGTTCCTCGGCCACGTCCGGCACGATCCGCTTCGCCGCATCCGTGGGGGTCGAGGCGCGCAGGTCGGCGACGTCGTCGAGGATGGGCCGGTCAGCCTCGTGCCCGATGGCGCTGACGACAGGGGTCGCGGCATCGGCCACCGCCCTGACGAGGGACTCGTTGCTGAAGGCGAGCAGGTCCTCGAGCGAGCCGCCGCCGCGGGCGATCACGATGACGTCGACCTCCGGTCGGGCATCGAGCTCCTTCAGCGCCGCGAGGACCTCGGCCACCGCGTTCGTGCCCTGGACCGCGACCTCGCGGACCTCGAAGGCGACGGCGGGCCAGCGCAGGGCCGCGTTGCGCATGACGTCCTTCTTGGCGTCGGAGTCGCGGCCGGTGATCAGGCCGATCCGGTGGGGGAGGAGCGGCAGGCGCTTCTTTCGCTCCTCGGCGAAGAGCCCCTCGGCGCCGAGCGCCTGGCGCAGGTTCTCGATGCGGGCCAGCAGGTCACCGAGCCCCACCGGGCGCATGTCCCGCACGGCCATGCTCAGCCGGCCGGTCTTCAGCCACATCTCGGGCTTGACGAGGGCCACCACGCGGGAGCCGCGCTGGACCGGCTCGCGGAGCCGGGCCATGACGGTGCCCCAGGCGGAGGCTGGCAGGGAGATCTCGGCGTCGACATCGCGGAGCGTCATGTAGGCGGTCTGGCCGCGGCGCGTCATCTCGATGACCTGCCCCTCGATCCACACGTGGGGCGAACGCTCGATGTGCTCCTTCAGCTTGCGGGAGAGCACATGGAGCGGCCAGGGATTCTCGGGGCTGGTGTCAGAGGCGCGTGCGGGCAGGGTTGAGGCCTGGCCCTCGCCTGTCCCGTCCCGGGCCTCGTCGCCGGCTGCTCCCGCCGGGTCCGGGCGGGCGGTGCTGCTCATGGCGTCTGGGCTCATGGAATCTGGGGATGCTTCCATCTCTGCCACCATAGTTCACCACTATCACGCCCCTCCGACACTCCGGCGGCCTCAGCGGCCCGCAGCGGCGGCGGCCCGGCGTCGCGGGAGGTGGCATCGGCGTCGCTAGGATGGTGGCGTTGCCGACCCCGGGAAGTCCATGCGCTCCGTTTTCTCCGCCCTGTCCATCCTGCTCGCCGTCGTGCTCACTGCGGCCGCCGTCCCCTCGCTGTGGATCGACCGCAACGTGGTGGACGAGGGCGGGTTCGTCCGCCTGCTCGAACCGCTGCGGAGCGATTCCGCGTTCCAGTCCTCGCTCGCGACCTCGCTCGGGACCACCGTTGCTTCGGCCTCCGGCGTCCCCCAGGCTTTCCAGCCGGCGGCGACGCGGCTGGCGAACGAGATCACGAACGGCCTGACCACGGACCCGGGCTTCCCCGCGGCCTGGGACGAGACGCTGCGCGAGAGCCACCGGCTGAACTTCACCCAGGCCGCGGCGTCGACCTCGGCGTTCACCCTCGAGCTGCGTCCCTTCGTCGATGTGCTGCTCAAGAGGCTCGGCTCGAGCCTCGGCGTGCAGGCGGGCCAGGCGCCGAGCATCCAGGTTCCGGTGGGCACAGCGCAGCAGCGCTCCTGGCTCACTGCCGCCCAGGAGGCGGCCTCGTACGCCTGGCCCCTCACGGTGGGCGCCGTGCTCGCCTTCGCGCTCGGGCTCCTGTTCGCACGACGCCGGGGGGTCGCCCTCGGCTGGTCGGGCCTGGGCCTGCTCCTGGTCGCCGCCGTCCTCGCAGCGGGGGCCTTCCTGGCCTCCGGCGTGGCCTCGGCGCAGGGCGGGTCGGGGAGCGTCGCCACCGTCTTCGCGACGCGGGCGGGGAAGCTCTTCGCCGACTCGTTCCTGCCGTGGGCGGGGGTCGTGGCCCTCGTGGGGGCCGCCTGCCTCCTGCTCGCGATCGCGCTCGGCGTCCTGCGGCGTGGGGTCCGCGGCCGCCGGTAGCATGGAAACCATGAGTGTCACCTCGGTTCCCCTGTCCATGCCCACGGTCCCGCGGCGGCGCCGCGCGCCTGAGGACGTGGCCGCCGCGGTTCCCGTCTCCGGCGAGAAGAAGGTCCTGCTCGCCGCCCCGCGGGGGTACTGCGCAGGGGTCGACCGGGCCGTGATCGCCGTCGAGAAGGCGCTCGAGCACTACGGGGCGCCCGTGTACGTGCGCAAGCAGATCGTCCACAACCGGCACGTCGTCGAGACCCTCGAGGAGCGCGGCGCCGTCTTCGTCGAGGAGACCGACGAGGTCCCCGAGGGCGCCCTCGTAGTCTTCTCTGCGCACGGGGTGAGCCCCGCCGTCGTGCGCTCCGCCGAGGAGCGCGGGCTGCGGACCATCGATGCGACGTGCCCGCTCGTGACCAAGGTGCACCGGGAGGCCGTCCGCTTCGCCCGGGACGACTACGAGATCCTGCTCATCGGCCACGAGGGCCATGAGGAGGTCGAGGGCACGTACGGCGAGGCCCCGGAGAACACCCAGGTGGTGAACTCGCCCGAGGAAGCCGACACCATCCAGGTCAAGGACCCGGACAAGCTCATCTGGCTCTCGCAGACCACGCTCTCCGTCGACGAGACGATGGAGACCGTGCGCCGGCTGCGTGAGCGTTTCCCCAACCTCCAGGACCCGCCCAGCGACGACATCTGCTATGCGACCTCGAACCGCCAGGCGGCGATCAAGAAGATTGCCCCGCAGGCTGACCTCGTGATCGTGGTCGGATCGGCCAACTCGTCGAACTCGGTCAGGCTCATGGAAGTGGCCCTCGAGTACGGCGCGAAGGCGGCCTACCGGGTCGACTTCGCCAACGAGGTGGACGAGTCCTGGTTCGAGGGAGTCGAGACGATCGGCCTGACCTCCGGTGCTTCCGTCCCGGACGTGCTCGTGCAGGACGTCCTGCGGCTCGCCGCCGAGTACGGCTACGGCACCGTCGAGGAGGTCGTCACCGCGGAGGAGGACATCCTGTTCTCGCTCCCCAAGGAGCTCCGCGCCACCCTGCGCGATGCCGGCGATGCGAGCCGCGGCCTCGGCGGTCGAGGGCGACGCCCCCAGAGCTGACGCCGAGGTCACCCCGTGGGGCGCCGAGGTCACCCCGTGGGGCGTCGACGTCACCCCGTGGGGCGCTAAGGGCGGCAGGGGGAGTAGGTCCGCGGGTTCCGGCTCACCCACCGCTGGCGACGCCGACCCGTGAGAAGTGCCTCTTTCCACCAGGAGTGCCCGAAAGCGGCACTTGCCGACGAAAACGGCACTTCCGCGGCCGATGACCTGTGACGTCGTCCCGGTCGGGGCGTCCAACACCCGACGTCGCGGTCCCGTGGGGTGACGTCGCGGTCCCAAGGCCCGACGTCGAGTTCCCACGGCGTGACGTCGCGGTCCCAAGGGGTGACGTCGACGGCATGGTCCCCCTGACGTCAGGCTCAGGCCCCCGGCGACCCGGGCGCCCAGCCCGCGGCCGGGCGCCTCGGTACCCGCCAGAGGCAGGCGGGGCGCCTCGAACCCGCCCGGCTGAGTTCGCGGGCCGAGGTCAGGCCGAATGCATCCGTGAGCCGTCCTCGCCGTCCTCGAGGTCCCGCCCGGCGTCCCCACCGCCACCGCTCCCCGCCGGGACGCCTCCGAGCGTTCCCGGCAGCGCGGTGATCCCGTTGTCCTTCCACAGCTGCTCGTCGAGCAGTTCGCTTGCACTCAGGACGCGGGGTGTGGTCTCGACGGGCGGCAGCTCCGGCAAAGTCTCGGGGGAGCCGAGGTCGAGGGCGCTGATCCGGCGCGCGGTCGGGAGGACCCGCGACTCGAGCGCCCCGATGAAGGCGTTGTACCGTTCCACGGATCCCTTGAGGGAGGACCCGAGGCGGGCCACGTGGCCGCCCATCGTGCTCAGCCGCCCGTAGAGCTGCTGGGAGAGGTCGAACAGCTCGCGGGCGTTCTCGGTGAGCAGCTCCTGCCGCCAGCCGAAGGCGACACCCTTGAGGAGGGCCATGAGCGTTGCGGGGGACGCGAGCGCCACGTTGCGCCCGAAGGCGTAGTCGAGGAGGCCGGCGTCGGCCCGGAGGGCCTCGGCGAGGAAGGACTCTGCGGGAAGGAAGCAGACAACCAGTTCTGGACTGGACCCGACGGCCTCCCAGTACTTCTTGCTGCCCAGGGCGTCAACGTGCGCCCGCAGTGCCTTGGCGTGCTCGGCGAGGTGCCGGTCCCGCTGCGCGATGCCCGCGGGGCTCTGGTCCTGCGCATGCTCCTGGGCCTTGAGGTACGCCCCGAGCGGGACCTTGGAGTCGACGACGATCTGCTTGCCGCCCGGCAGCTGCACCACGAGGTCGGGCCTGACCGCCCCGCCGTCGCCCGAGGTCGAGACCTGTTCCGCGAAGTCCACGCGGTCGAGCATCCCCGCAGCCTCCACCACGCGGCGGAGCTGGATCTCGCCCCACGTGCCGCGGGAGGAGTTGTTCGCGAGGGCCGCAGTCAGGGCGTGCGCCGACTGCAGCAGCGCCGCGTCCGAGGCCCGCGCATCCTGCAGCTGCTGGGCGAGCTGGCCGAACTGCTCCACCCGGTCCCGCTCCAGCACGGCGACGGCGCGCTGGACGGCGCTGAGCTTCTCGGCCACCGGGGCAAGGGCATGGAGGACGGTGTTCTCCTGCTCGTCGATCGAGGTCAGGGCGGCGTTCTGCCGCGCCAGGAGGTCCCGCTCCGCTCCGGCCGCGGCCAGCGCTGCCTCCGCCGACGCAAGGCGGGACTGCAGCGCGGGGAGGTCGCCGCCGTCGTGCGCGGCCTGCCGCCGCTGCCGGGCGGCCCCGGCCAGCGCCCCGAGCACGAAGGCGAGCAGCGCCACGAGCACCATCACGAGAATCTGCGTTCCGTCCATGGCCCCACTGTTGCATGGGCCACCGACAATTCTCGGCGGGCGCCGCCGGCGGAGGGACCGGCACCCGCGCCGGTATGATGGATGACCGTGGCTCTCACTATCGGAATCGTCGGTCTCCCCAACGTCGGCAAGTCGACGCTCTTCAACGCCCTCACCCGCAACCAGGTTCTCGCGGCGAACTACCCGTTCGCCACGATCGAGCCGAACGTGGGCGTGGTGAGCCTCCCGGACCCGCGCCTGGACACTCTCGCCCAGATTTTCGGCAGCGCCCGCATCCTCCCCGCGACCGTCTCCTTCGTGGACATCGCCGGCATCGTCAAGGGCGCCTCCGAGGGCGAGGGCCTCGGCAACCAGTTCCTGGCCAACATCCGCGAGGCCCAGGCGATCGCCCAGGTCATCCGTGTCTTCGACGACCCCGACGTGGTGCACGTGGACGGCAAGGTGGACCCGCGCTCCGACATGGAGACCATCAATACCGAGCTGATCCTCGCCGACCTGCAGACGATCGAGAAGGCCCTCCCGCGCGTCGAGAAGGAAGTCAAGATCAAGAAGCGCGAGGCCGCCGAGCTCGCCGCCATCGAGGCCGCGAAGAAGGTCCTCGAGCGCGGCGACACGATCTTCTCCTCGATCGCCTCCGACAAGCTCGACATGGAGCACCTCAAGGAGCTCAACCTCCTCACCGCCAAGCCCTTCATCTACGTCTTCAACGCGGACGAGGGCATCCTCGGCAGCCCGGAGAAGCAGGCGGAGCTGCGCACCCTCGTGGCCCCGGCCGACGCCATCTTCCTCGACGCCAAGCTCGAGGCCGACCTCGTCGAGCTCTCCGAGGAAGAGGCCCGCGAGATGCTCGAGATGAACGGCCAGGACGAGTCCGGCCTGGACCAGCTCGCCCGGGTCGGTTTCCACACCCTCGGCCTCCAGACCTACCTCACGGCTGGCCCGAAGGAGGCCCGCGCCTGGACCATCCGGCAGGGCGACACCGCGCCCCAGGCCGCCGGCGTGATCCACTCCGACTTCCAGCGCGGCTTCATCAAGGCCGAGGTCGTGCACTTCCAAGACCTCGTCGACGCCGGGTCGATGAGCGAGGCGAAGGCCCGCGGCAAGGTCCGGATCGAGGGCAAGGACTACGTGATGGCCGACGGCGACGTGGTGGAGTTCCGCTTCAACGTCTAGTCGCGGCCCGGCTGGAAGCCCTTCAGCCCAGCTAAGCGGCGGTGGCAGCGCCGGCTGCGCCCCGGTGTCTTGTGACATCGGTCCGGCCTGCCACCGCCGCTTGGCCCTTACCCAGACGGCACGGCCCCGAACGTACCGCTTCTCGGCAGATCCGTTCCGGAGGGCGCCGTCAAGCGCCCCACGGGAGGGCAGCCGGGACGGGCGTCCTCTGCGCGATCGCGGGGGAGAGGGCCTGCGGATCCAGAGTGCGCCGCTCCCGGACGGCGTCGGCGTACAGGTGAGGCTGGTGGAGGTGCCCGCGGGCGAACGCGGTCACGCTGTCGCCGGGCTCGTCGGCGCTGGACAGCCTCGCCGGGCCGTCGGGGCATTCCGGAGCGAGCGCGAAGGCCATGAGGAACGCGCCGGCGCGCTCCCGCAGGTCCCTTTCCGCGCTCAGATAGTCGGTCGTGACGAGGGCCGCCGTCCCTTCTTCCGGCGAATCCGCGGGCCACTCGCCGGTCTCGAACGCGGTGAGCGCGGCCGGCAACGTGCTCTCACGCAGCCCGGGGTCGTCGTCGGTGCCGCTGACCGCGTCGAGCACCTCCCGGTAGGCGAGGGCGTTGGCAACGTCTGCCTTCAAGGCGGCGCAGGCCGACGGGAGCGCGGACCAGTCGCTGCCGCGGACGCCCCGGTGGTCCTCGACCGCGGCAGCGAGCCTCTCCACCGCTGCGCCGACGTGGTGCCGGGCTGGCCGCGCCGCGCGCGGGAAATCCTCCAGCAGCAGGTGCACCGCGGCATCCGGGAGGAGGCCGAGGGCGGTCATCGAGGTGGGCTCGTCGGTGGGCCAGAACGTCCCGTCGAACCGAAGCAGCGTCCCGGTCTCGGGGTCGGAGAGCGGACAGAGCAGGGACAGGGCAGCGCGGTAGTCAGGAGCATCGCTCATGGTGTGACCGTTCCCACAAGCCCGGCCCGGCAAACGTGGCCGCCGAACGCGCCCGGCAAACGGTCATGCTCCCGGACACGATCGAGGCAACCTCGCTAGGCTGGGCAGGGACCGGCCGCGGGCGCCAGGCGTCCCGCGGATGCCGATGCCGAAGGCGAGCCTGAGCCATGACAGCCACCGACGCAGCAACGACACTCACAGACGAGCGCCTCGAGGACCTCCACCGCTGGTGGCGCGCCGCGAATTACCTCTCGGTCGGCCAGATCTACCTCCGCGACAACCCGATCCTGCGCGGGCCGCTCGAGTCCGCCCACGTCAAGGCGCGCCTGCTGGGCCACTGGGGGACCACCGCCGGCCTGAACTTCATCTACGCCCACCTCAACCGGGCCATCATCGAGCGCGACCAGGCGATGCTGTTCGTCACCGGCCCGGGTCACGGCGGTCCGGCCAACGTCGCCAACGCCTACCTCGAGGGCACGTACTCGGAGATCTACACCCGCTTCGGCGACGACGAGGACTCCCTGCGCGAGCTGTTCCGGCAGTTCTCCTATCCCGGGGGCATTCCGAGCCACGCGGCACCCGAGACGCCGGGCTCCATCAGCGAGGGCGGGGAACTGGGCTACTCGCTCGCGCACGCCTTCGGGGCGGCGTTCGACAATCCGGACCTCGTGGTCGCGTGCGTGGTCGGCGACGGCGAGGCCGAGACGGGGCCGCTGGCCACGAGCTGGCAGTCCACCGCCTTCCTCGATCCGGCGCGGGACGGGGCCGTCCTGCCGATCCTGCACCTGAACGGGTTCAAGATCGCCAACCCCACCGTCCTCGCGCGGCGCCCCGAGGAGCAGGTCCGCAAGTACTTCGAGGGGCTCGGGTACGCGCCGCGCTTCGTCACCGTGACCGACCCCTCCGCGCAGGCCCAGGCGCACCGGGACTTCGCCGCTGCGCTCGACGACTGCCTCGAGGGGATCGCCGCGATCCAGCGCCGCGCCCGCGACGCGGGGGAGCGCCCGGCAGACTCGGTGCCGGAGCCCTGGCCCATGATCGTCTTCCGCTCCCCGAAGGGCTGGACGGGCCCGGCCACGGTGGACGGCAAGCCAGTTGAGGGCACGTGGCGCGCCCACCAGGTTCCGCTCAGCGCCGTCCACGAGAACCCCGAGCACCTGGCCCAGCTCGAGGAGTGGATGTGCTCCTACCGCCCGGAGGAGCTCTTCACGCACGACGGCGCCCGCTCGCCCGAGCTGGCCAGGCTCGCCCCGCGCGGTGACCGCCGCATGAGCGCCACGCCCTACGCCAACGGCGGCCGGCTGCTGCGCGACCTGCGCCTCCCCGAGCCGACGGCGCACATGGTCCCGGTGGAGGCGCCCGGCGTCGTGCGTGCGGGGGCGATGGCCAACCTCGGAGGCTGGCTGCGCGAGGTGATCCGCGCGAACCCCACGGACTTCCGGCTGTTCGGCCCGGACGAGACCGCCTCGAACCGGCTGCAGGACGTCTACGAGGCCACGGACAAGGTCTGGCAGGAGCGGATCGAGGACGTGGACGAGCACCTGGCCCGGGCGGGCCGGGTCATGGAGGTCCTCAGCGAGCACCTGTGCCAGGGCTGGCTCGAGGGCTACCTGCTCACGGGCCGGCACGGCGTCTTCACCTCCTACGAGGCGTTCGTGCACATCGTGGACTCGATGTTCAACCAGCACGCCAAATGGCTCAAGGTCCACCGCGAGCTGGCCTGGCGCATGCCGGTGGCCTCGCTGACCTACCTGCTCTCGAGCCACGTGTGGCAGCAGGACCACAACGGCTTCTCGCACCAGGACCCCGGCTTCATCGACCACGTGGTCAACAAGAAGGCAGAGGTGGTGCGCGTGTACCTCCCGGTGGACGCGAACACCCTCGTCTCCACGATGGACCACTGCCTGCGGAGCCGCGACTACGTCAACGTGGTCGTTGCCGGGAAGGCCCCGGCCCTGCAGTGGTTCGGGCCGGAGGAGGCCCGGCTGCACTGTGCGCGGGGGATCGGGATCCTCGACTTCGCGGGCAGTGAGGTCCCCGGCGAGGAACCGGACGTGGTGCTCGGCTGCGCGGGCGACGTCCCCACACTGGAGGCCGTGGCCGCAGCGCAGATGCTGCGCCGGGACCTCCCGGACTTGAAGGTGCGCGTGGTCAACGCCGTCGACCTCATGCGCCTCCAGGACGAGCGCGAGCACCCGCACGGGCTCCCGGACCGGGAGTTCGACGCCCTGTTCACCACCGACCGGCCGGTCGTCTTCGCGTACCACGGCTACCCGTGGCTCATCCACCGCCTCACCTACCGGCGTGCGAACCACCGCAACCTCCACGTGCGCGGCTACATCGAGGAGGGCACGACGACGACCCCGTTCGACATGGCGATGCTGAACCGGATCGACCGGTTCCATCTGGCGATCGATGTCCTCGACCGCGTCCCTGGCCTTGCGGAGCGCTGCGCGGGCCTGCGCCAGCGGTACCAGGACGATCTCGCGCAGGCGCGGGCGCACACGCGCGAGTTCGGCGAGGACCCCGCGCCGATCCGCGACTGGGCCCTGGGGGAGGGGCCCCGCTCGAGTGATTGACGGCCCCGACCTACCGCGGCGTAAGCGCGCGCTCGGCAGGCCGGGAGCGATTGGGAAGTGCCAATCGCGGTCACAATCGAGACCCCCGCCTCCAGAACATGAAAGATATGTTGCATCTTGATAACGACGCTGATCTGAAACGGAACTTTCGTAGCCACCCCGCTCAGCGGCGGGCTAGTCTGTCGGTCATGTGAGGCGCGCCACGCCATCCGCTGGGGAAGGCGGGCCCGCCTGCGGCCGGGGTACCGGCACACGTCTACAGAAGCACTAGAGGAGGCGGAATGCGTTTCGGGCGTATTTCCAAGGCGGTGGGCGTCACCGCGGTTGCCGCGGTCGCGCTCAGCGCCTGCGCGACCCAGGGCGGCGGTTCGAACACCAGCACCGCATCGGCCGGCGCCAAGCAGGGGGGTACCGTCACGGTCGTCGAGGTGAACGCGTTCAACACGTTCAACTCGAACACTGCTGACGGCAACACCGACATCAACTCGAAGATCAGCTACCCGACGCACTCGGGGTTCTACTACATCGACAACAAGCTGAACGTCGTCCACAACGACAAGTTCGGCAAGCTCGAGAAGGTCTCGGACTCCCCGCTCACCGTCAAGTACACGATCAACGACGGTGTGAAGTGGTCCGACGGCACGCCCGTCACCGCCTATGACGTCGCGCTCCAGTGGGCGGCAGCCTCGGGCTGGTACGACGACGCCAACCCCAAGGCCAAGACCGGAACCTCCTACTTCTCGACGGCCGGTGACACCACGGGCCTGAACAACACGGAGTTCCCGGAGGTGTCCTCCGACGGCAAGTCGATGACCCTCAAGTACACCCAGCCGTTCGCCGACTGGGAGATCGCGCTCGGCTCGGTCGTGGACATCCCCTCCAACGTCGTGGCCAAGCACGCCGGCCTCTCCGACGGCAAGGGGCTCTATGACCTCATGAAGGGCCTGAAGAAGGGCGACCCGGCGAAGCCGCAGCCTGCGAATGAGACGCTCAAGAAGGCCGCCGACTTCTACAACACCGGCTTCGACACCAAGACGCTCCCGAGCGACACGAGCCTGTTCCTCTCGAACGGCCCGTTCATCGTCAAGGACATCGTTCCGGACCAGTCGATGACCCTCGTGCGCAACAAGGACTACAACTGGGGCCCGACCCCGAACGTCGACTCGATCGTCGTCCGCTACATCGGCTCCTCGCCCGCCCAGGTCCAGGCCCTCAAGAACGGCGAGGCGGACATCATCGCCCCGCAGGCCTCCGCCGACACGATCGAGCAGCTCAAGGCCATCCAGGGCGTCACGGTCGACCAGGGCAACCAGCTCTCCTACGACCACCTCGACCTGAACTACTCGGGCCCGCTGGCCGACAAGGATGTGCGCACCGCGTTCATGCTGACGGTCCCGCGCCAGGACATCGTCGACAAGATCATCAAGAAGCTCGATCCGAACGCCAAGCCGCTCGACTCGCAGATCTTCGTCCCGCAGCAGGCGGCGTACGCGGACACCGTGAAGAACAACGGCTCGGCTGACTTCCAGCAGGTCAACATCGACAAGGCCAAGCAGCTCCTTGCCGGCAAGACCCCGACGATCCGCATCATGTACAACAAGGACAACCCGAACCGCGTGGACGCGTACACCCTCATCGCCGCCAACGCGACGAAGGCCGGGTTCAAGATCGTCGACGGCGGCCTCGGCAAGTCCGACTGGGGCAAGGCGCTCGGCAAGGGCGGCTACGATGCCACGATCTTCGGCTGGATCAACCCGGGCGTGGGCGTCTCCGGCGTCCCGCAGATCTTCAAGACCGGCAACGGCTCGAACTTCAACCAGTTCTCCGATCCCGAGGCCGACAAGCTCATGGACCAGCTGATCCAGACCACGGACCAGAGCAAGCAGGTTGACCTCGAGAAGCAGATCGACCAGAAGATCTGGGCCTCTTCGTACGGCCTGCCGCTGTTCCAGTCCGTGGGGGTGGACGCCTACAGCGACAAGGTCACCGGCGTGAAGTACATGCCGAACCAGACCGGTGTCTGGTGGAACTTCTGGGAGTGGGCTACCAAGTAGCCCCTCGGAGTTCTGATGCGCAGCGGAGCGCCGGGACCGAGCTCGAAGGTCCCGGCGCTTTGCAGCGCCCCCGGCAGATCCCGCCACCTGCCGACGGGTGCCGCGCCGAACGCGTGGCGAAGCCCTCGGCCCCCCAGCGCCGCCCCCCATCCTTTCGGGGCGGACCACATTAGAGGTACAACGAAACATGGTGACTTACGTCGTCCGGCGCCTCATCACCGCAGCACTGATCCTTCTCGGAGCGTCCTTCCTGGTGTACATCCTCACCGCGCTCTCCGGGGATCCGCTCGAGGAGTTCCGCGCCAGCTCAGCCCCCAATGCCCCCCAGCTCATGCAGGCGCGGTCCCAGCTCCTCGACCTGGACACGCCGGCACCCATCCGATACTTCAAGTGGCTCGGCGGTGCCGCCGGGTGCCTCGTCGGCCAGTGTGACCTCGGCAAGAACCTCGCAGGCCAGCCGGTCACCCAGGCGCTCGGCCAGGCCCTCGTCCAGACTCTGACCCTCGTCACAGGCGCCACGGTCCTCGCCATCCTCATCGGCGTCGCGCTTGGCATCATCACCGCCCTGCGCCAGTACAGCGCGCTCGACTACGGCGTGACGTTCATGGCCTTCCTCTTCTTCTCCCTGCCCATCTTCTGGGTCGCCGTCCTGCTCAAGGAGTACGGCGCCATCGGGTTCAACAACTTCCTGGCGCACCCCAACATCCCGCTGCCGGTAGCGCTCGGCATAGGGCTCGTCTTCGGTCTCGTGACCGCGATCGCGGCCGGCGGCACGGCGCGGCGGAGGGCGATCGTCGGGGCCATCGTGTTCGCGTTCGTCGCCATCGTCCTCGTGATCGCGGACCTCACCCAGTGGTTCCGCTTCCCGGGCCTGGGCCTCGGCGTCATCCTCATCGCGGGCGTGGGCATCGCCTTCGGCGTGACGGTCCTCGCGGCCGGCCTGCAGAACCGCCGCGCCCTCTACGCGGGGCTGACCACGGTGGTCATCGGGGCCGTCCTGTACTTCCCCATCCAGCCGCTGCTCGACCTCGCCACGCCGCTGATGATCATCATCCTCGCGGTCATCACCGTGGCCGTCGGCCTCGCCGCGGGCTACTTCTGGGGCGGGTACGACCGCGGCCAGGGGATGCGCGTCGGGGCGATCACCGCCTTCATCGTCGCCGGCCTGATCATGCTCGACCGCTTCATGCAGTCGTGGCCCGCCTACTTCGACAGCAGCAAGATCCGCGGCCGCCCGGTCGCCACGATCGGCGCCTCGACGCCGAACCTCCAGGGCGACTTCTGGGCCTCGGGGATCGATTCCTTCACCCACCTCATCCTCCCCACGGTGGCCCTCATCCTGGTCTCGCTCGCGAGCTACACGCGCTACACGCGCTCGTCGATGCTCGAGGTCATGAACATGGACTACATCCGCACGGCCCGCGCCAAGGGCGTGAGCGAGCGCAGCGTCGTCATGCGCCACGCGTTCCGCAACGCGCTCATCCCGATCGCCACCGTGGTCGCGCTGGACATCGGCCAGCTGATCGGCGGAGCCGTGATCACCGAGACGGTCTTCTCGGTGCGGGGCATGGGCTTCATGTTCCTCGACGGCATCTCGCACGTGGACCCGAACCCGGTCATGGGCGTGTTCCTGTGCGTGGCCATCACCGCCCTCGTCTTCAATCTCATCGCGGACCTCGTGTACTCCGCGCTCGATCCTCGCGTTAGGGTGAAGTGACATGAGCCAGCAGTCTCAGCAGCAGGAGACCGTGGCCGGCACCCCGGCCCCCGTCCAGCAGAGCGAGCCGGCGGCGGGCGTCGAGCCCGTGATCGAGGCCAAGGGCCTCAGCCTCGGGCAGATCGTCCGCAAGCGCTTCTTCGGGCACACGGGCGCGCTCATCGGCCTGGTCGTCTTCGCGGTCATCTTCATCCTCGCCTTCTCCTCCGAGGGGTGGGGCCCCATCCCCGGCTGGTGGAAGTTCCAGCACGACCAGGTGACCCCGCTCGTCAACGACGGCACCCCCACGTGGACCCTCGCGCCGTTCAGCTTCGGAGAGCACCCGTTCGGCCAGGACCGGATCGGGCGCGACCTGTTCGCGATGACGATGCGCGGCGCCCAGCAGTCGATCATCATCATGATCATCATCGGCCTCGTCGCCGGGATCATCGGCGTCGTCGTCGGGGCCCTCGCCGGCTACTTCCGAGGCTGGGTCGAGGCGGTCCTCATGCGCCTGACCGACGTCATCATCATCATCCCCGTGCTGCTCCTCGCGGCTGTCATGTCCCAGACGGCCGGCCGCCGCGACTCGGGCACCTGGTTCGCCCAGTTCGCGGCGAACAACGGCGTCGTGGTGCTCGGCATCTTCCTCGGCCTCGTGGTGTGGGTGGGCCTCGCCCGCCTCGTGCGCGGCGAGTTCCTCTCGCTGCGCGAGCGCGAGTTCGTCGACGCCGCACGCATCTCGGGCGCCTCGAACGCGCGGATCATCTTCAAGCACATCCTGCCCAACGCCGTGGGCGTCGTGATCGTCAACGGCACGCTCATCATGTCCTCCGCCATCCTCCTCGAGACGGCGCTGTCCTACCTGGGCGTCGGAGTCAAGGCGCCGGACACCTCGCTCGGGCTGCTCATCTCCCAGAACCAGGAGGCCTTCTCGACGAGGCCGTGGCTCTTCTGGTGGCCGGGCCTGTTCATCGTGCTCATCTGCCTGTGCATCAACTTCATCGGCGACGGCCTGCGCGACGCGTTCGACCCGCGGCAGAAGAAGTTCAACGCGAAGAAGGCGAAGGCACGCAGCACCCACGCGAGCGCGGGCACTGAGGTCGCCCCGGCCCCCGGGCTGGACGTCGGCGAGGGTGTGAGCTCCGTGTCCGGCTACGTCCCGGACAGCGAGGCCTTCGGCGGCGCGCCCGAGCGCCGGACCGAGGACCCGACCGGCAGGAACGCGTGACGTGCGCCCCCTGACTTCCCGGCGCCCGCCAGCGGGCTCAGGCCAGGATGGTCACCGCGGAGGCCACCGCGAGGACCACACCGAGCGCCAGGATGCCCCACTCCACGCGGTGCGACACCGGGGTCTCGTCGGCGCGGCCGGCGGCCACCGCGCCGCGCTCCATGAGTTCGGCCCAGCGGCGGCGCACGAGGATGGCCGCCTGGCCGGAGACGGTGTTGCCCAGGTCGCCGGGGCGCACCGTGTGCTCGGGGCCGTAGCTGCTCTCGGGCAGACCGGTCAGGTGCTCCGGCTGGGCGCGGCGGGCACCGAGAGCGCCCGGCGCGGGCGCGGCCCAGGCGGCGAAGCGTCCCCGGGCCGTGCCGAGGGTCAGGGCGTACTTCGTGTCGACGTAGGCCAGGGCCTCCCACGGCACGCCGATGCGGCGGGCGGGGTTGACGAGCTCGACGCCGGCATCGCTCACCACGACGGCCGGGCGCCAGAACAGCGCCCAGCCCGCGTAGGCCATGAGCGCGAGCGGGGCGACGAAGCGCAGGCCGGGCAGCCCCGCCTGCGCGACCGTGACCACGAGTCCCAGCGCGGCGAGCGCCCACAGCAGGAGGGCCAGCAGCCTGTTGCTGCGGGCCCGGTAGACGTCGGTCTGGCCGGCATGGTGCATCGCGCTCATGCCCCCCATGATGCAGGACGTCGGATCGAATGCAGGATTCCGCTCCCCGAGCCGAGGTGCTCGGGCGGGGCGGCGGACGGAAGGAAGCACAACGATGGCTGAGAACCTCGGCACGGCGGGGGAGCCCCGCAGGTCCAGGAACCGGGGCGAGAAGGTCGCGGCGGACCTGGTGAAGGGCCAGAAGGTCCTCGAGGTCAGCGACCTGAGCGTCGACTTCGGGGTCGAGAAGGAGTGGGTCCCCGCGGCGATCGGCCTCAACTACGAGGTCAAGGCGGGCGAGGTCCTCGCGATCGTCGGAGAGTCCGGCTCGGGCAAGTCGGCCAGCTCCATGGCGCTCCTCGGCCTGCTGCCCTCCAACAGCAGGGTCTCGGGCAGCGTCAAGCTCATGGGCAAGGAGCTCATGGGCAAGGACCGCGCGGCCGCGACGCGCAGCGTGCGCGGCAACGACGTCGCGGTCATCTTCCAGGAGCCGATGACCGCCCTCAACCCCGTGTACACGATCGGCAACCAGATCGTGGAGACCATCCGGCTCCACAGCGCGGTCTCGCCGGACGAGGCCAAGGCCAAGGCGATCAAGATGCTCGAGCTCGTCGAGCTGCCCGATCCGGTGAAGGCCTTCAAGTCCTACCCGCACCAGCTCTCGGGGGGCCAGCGCCAGCGCGCGATGATCGCCCAGTCGCTCTCCTGCGACCCGAAGCTGCTCATCGCCGACGAGCCGACCACGGCCCTCGACGTGACCGTGCAGGCCGAGATCCTCGACCTCATGCGCCACCTCAAGGACAAGCTCAACAGTGCCGTGATCCTCATCACGCACGACATGGGCGTGGTCGCAGACCTCGCCGACCGGATCGCCGTGATGCGGCGCGGCCTGATCGTCGAGACGGGCTCGGCCGAGGAGATCTTCCACCGCCCGCAGCACCCCTACACCCAGGCGCTGCTCGCCGCGGTGCCCCACCTCGGGCAGGGCGGGGAGGGCACTGCGGACGACGTCGACATCACGGCCGCGCTCGCCGCGGCCACCGGCGCGGAGCTCGAGGCGGTGGACGCGGCCGAGCTCGCCGCCCGCGAGCGGGAGAACGAGCGCGCACTGGCGGCCCACGCGGCCGCGGCGGCGGGGCGCGGGGAACCGGTCCTGTCCCTCGAGAACGTCGCGATCGAGTACCCCAAGCAGGGGCGGGTCGCAGCGTTCCGCGCTGTGGAGGGCGCGAACCTCACCGTCTACCCCGGCCAGGTCGTCGGCCTCGTGGGGGAGTCGGGCTCGGGCAAGACGACCATCGGCCGCGCCGCCGTCGGGCTGCTCCCCGTCGCCGAGGGATCGCTCAAGGTCACCGGGCGCGAGATCTCGAACCTGAAGAAGAACTCGAAGGAGCTCCACGGCATCCGGCGCTCGGTGGGCATGGTGTTCCAGGACCCGTCGTCGTCGCTCAACCCCCGCCTGCCGATCGGCGAGTCCATCGGCGAGCCGATGCTCCTCGCCGGTGTGGCGAAGGGCGCCGAGCTGCAGAAGAAGGTCGAGGTGCTCCTGGACCAGGTCGAGCTCCCGCGCGGATACCGCAACCGGTACCCGCACGAGCTCTCGGGTGGCCAGAAGCAGCGCGTGGGCATCGCCCGTGCGCTCTCGCTCAAGCCCAAGCTCATGGTGGCCGACGAGCCCACGTCCGCCCTCGACGTGTCCGTGCAGGCCAAGGTGCTCGAGCTGTTCCAGGCGCTTCAGAAGGAGCTCGGGTTCGCGTGCCTCTTCGTCACCCATGACCTCGCCGTGATCGACGTGCTCGCCGACTACATCTGCGTCATGCAGCGCGGCCGCATCGTCGAGCAGGGCTCGCGCGATGCGATCCTCCGCAACCCGCAGGAGGCGTACACGCAGCGCCTGCTCGCGGCGGTCCCGCTGCCCGATCCGGAGAAGCAGCGCGAGCGGCGCGAGCTGCGCGAGCTGCTCGCCACGAGCGGCATCGACTGACGCGGCCGTCCCGCGCGGGACGGGGACGACGACGGAGGGGAACCTGCCAGCGGCAGGTTCCCCTCCGTCGTCGTGCGCCGCCTCCCGCTAGGTGATGCCCAGGCCCTGCTTCTCCAGCGCTGCGGCGAGGACCGGGGCGAGCCGGGCACGGCCGGCCGGCTTGAGGTGGACGCGGTCCGCGAGCTGGTCCTTGAGGTGGTAGCGGGAGATCCAGTCGCCGCAGCTGATGAACGGGACGCCCAGGCCGTCCGCCGTGCGCCGCAGCAGGGTGTCCACGCGGTTGCGTCGCCCGCCGCCGTCGGCAGCCGCGCGGGCGAGCGTGCCCACCATGACGATCCGCGAGCCGGGATAGGTGCGGCGCAGCTCGGCGACGAGGGTCCGGGCGCCGGAGGCGATCGCCGCGTTGCCGGACCCGCGGGAGGCGTCGTTGCCGCCGCCCTCGACGACCACGAGGCGGGGTGTGCCCGCGGGCAGGCGCCAGTCTCCGCGCCGCAGCGCCTCCACGTAGGCATGCGTCCGCCGGTTGCCCACTGAGTACCCGGTGCCGCCGGCGCCCGCGAAGTACACCGAGTAGCCCGCCCCCCGGAGGCCGCCGCGCACCCAGCTGTCCTGCGGGACGGACTGCGAGTCGCCGATGAGCACGGCCGTGCGGGAGAGGTCCCCGAGGACCGGCTCGACGCGCTGGGTGAGCGGGTCCACCCAGAGCGAGCCGAGTGGGAGGTACCGGGCGGGCGTGAGCCGGCGCGCCGTCGTCGTGCGCGGGGAGGTGACCAGCGGCGCGCTGCCGAAGAAGACGGGCCCGGGGTTGCCCGCATACCGGGCCGGCGCGGGGGCCGGGAGCTGCGGCGCCGAGGACGGGGCGGGGAGGACCTGCGAGGCCTCGCAGCCTGTGAGGAGGACGGCCAGGAGCGCCACGATCACGGCCGCGGCCGAGCGGTTCGCGCGACGTGGGGCTCGGTCCATGCCTGTCCTTTGTGAGAGTCGATCGTCACTATCATGCGTCTCACGAGCCACATTGCACCAATGCCCAAGGACCCTGCGGACGGGCAGGTCCCGCCGAGAGAGTAAAATTGTCTGTGCTGGCCCTCTACGGGGTCTGTTCCGCTGTGCCTCCGGCCCGACCCGACGGGTCCCGCGTCGGGCGCCGGACAAAGTCGCGAACCACCCGAATCGAGCCTCACGCGTATGACTGAAACTGTGTCCACCGCTTCCCGCACCGACCTCCGCAACGTTGCCATCGTCGCGCACGTCGACCACGGCAAGACCACCTTGGTCGACGCCATGCTGCGACAGACGAACTCCTTCGCCTCCCACGGCGAGGTCGAGGAGCGCGTGATGGACTCCGGCGACCTCGAGCGCGAGAAGGGCATCACCATCCTCGCGAAGAACACGGCCGTGCGCTACGCTGGCCCGTCCGCGGCGAAGGCCGGGGAGCCCGAGGGCATCACCATCAACGTCATCGACACCCCGGGCCACGCCGACTTCGGCGGCGAGGTCGAGCGCGGCCTGTCGATGGTGGACGGCGTGGTGCTCCTCGTCGACGCCTCCGAGGGCCCGCTCCCGCAGACCCGCTTCGTTCTCCGCAAGGCCCTCGCGGCCCACAAGCCGGTGATCCTCGTGGTCAACAAGACCGACCGCCCGGATGCCCGCATCGACGAGGTGGTCCACGAGAGCATGGACCTCCTGCTCGGCCTCGCCTCCGACCTCGCGGACGAGGTGCCCGACCTCGACCTGGACAAGGTCCTCGACGTGCCGGTCGTGTACGCCGCCGCCAAGGTCGGCGCCGCCTCGCTCGAGCAGCCCGCGAACGGGCAGGCGCCCGGCAACAGCGACCTCGAGCCGCTCTTCGCCACGATCCTCGAGCACATCCCTGCCCCGACGTACGATCCCGAGGGCGTCCTGCAGGCGCACGTGACGAACCTTGACGCCTCGCCGTTCCTCGGCCGCCTCGCCCTCCTGCGCATCTACAACGGCACGCTGCGCAAGGGCCAGCAGGTCGCGTGGGCCCGCCACGACGGCACGCTCAAGACCGTCAAGGTCACCGAGCTGCTCGCCACCAAGGCGCTCGAGCGCGTCCCGGCCGAGTCCGCAGGCCCCGGCGACATCGTCGCCGTCGCCGGCATCGAGGACATCACGATCGGCGAGACGCTCACCGACGTCGACGACCCGCGCCCGCTGCCGCTCATCACCGTCGACGACCCCGCCATCTCCATGACGGTGGGCATCAACACCTCGCCGCTGGCCGGCCGCGTCAAGGGCGCCAAGGTCACCGCGCGCCAGGTCAAGGACCGCCTCGACAAGGAGCTGATCGGCAACGTCTCGATCCGCGTCCTGCCGACGCAGCGCCCGGACGCCTGGGAGGTCCAGGGCCGCGGTGAGCTGGCTCTGGCCATCCTGGTCGAGCAGATGCGCCGCGAGGGCTTCGAGCTCACGGTCGGCAAGCCGCAGGTCGTGACGAAGAAGGTCGACGGCAAGGTGCTCGAGCCGATGGAGCACATGACGATCGACGTGCCCGAGGAGTACCTCGGCGCCGTGACCCAGCTGCTCGCCGCGCGCAAGGGCCGCATGACCAACATGGCCAACCACGGCACCGGCTGGGTCCGGATGGAGTTCATGGTCCCCTCCCGCGGCCTGATCGGCTTCCGCACCAAGTTCCTCACGGACACCCGCGGCGCGGGCATCGCCTCCTCGATCGCGGAGGGCTACGAGCCGTGGCAGGGCGAGATCGAGTACCGCACCAACGGCTCGCTCATCGCGGACCGCGCGGGGGTGGCGACCCCGTTCGCCATGATCAACCTCCAGGAGCGCGGCACGTTCTTCATCCAGCCCACGGCCGAGGTGTACGAGGGCATGATCGTCGGCGAGAACTCGCGCGCCGACGACATGGACGTCAACATCACCAAGGAGAAGAAGCTCACCAACATGCGCTCCTCCACCGCGGACAACTTCGAGGGCCTGACCCCGCCGAAGACGCTCACACTCGAGGAGTCCCTCGAGTTCGCCCGCGAGGACGAGTGCGTGGAGATCACGCCGGAGGCGATCCGCATCCGCAAGGTCATCCTCGACGCCAACGAGCGCCTCAAGGCCGCGCGCAGCCGCGCCCGCGCCTAACCCTCCACCCGTTTCGGGTACGCATCCCGTCGCCTTTTCGGCATTTCGGGTACGACGCCGGCCGGCGCCTTCCACGCGGAAGGTGCCGGCCGGCGTCGTTCGTGTACCCGGAACGGGAAAACCGCTACGAGATGCGTACCCGAAACGGGAAAACCGCGACGAGATGCGTACCCGAAACGCAGAGGGGGCGGGGCGGGGGATGATGCGGGGATGGCCGGCGGGGCGCCGGGTCAGTCTGCCGTGGGGTCCCGGTGGTGGGCGATCATGAGGGACGTGGCCTCCCCGTCGGGGTCGCTCGGCATAGCTACGTACTCGTCGACGACCTCGCGCAGCCGGGCCATGAGCTCGGACCGGTGCTGCTCGTTGAGCCTCAGCCCGAGCCGCCAGACCTCGATGTCCTCGGGGGAGAGGGCTGCGGTCTCCTGCACGAACGTCTCGATCAGGACGGGGGAGACGTCGTCGACCTTCTGGCTCCAGGACTTGCGGGTCGCGAGGTACGGCACCTCTTTGGCCCCGCGGTTTCCGCGCCGCTCCGGGAGCGCCTCGAGGAACCCAGTGGCCACTAGCGTGCGCACATGGTGGAGGCACGAGGCGGGATTGATGCCGAGGAGGTCGGCGATCTCCTTGTTGGTGCGGGGGTGGTGGAGGCACATGCGCAGGATGCGCAGCCGCAGCGGGGAGCTGAGCGCTCGGCCCTTGGCCGCCTCGTCCGACTGGGTCATGGAACCACTCTAGCCGCGAGTGATTGACAGTTCTCAATCACTGGGCCCACACTGGCCGCATGGCCTCCCGCACCTCCGGCGACCTGGCTTCCAACGCCCTCGTCCGCAGCCGCTCATTCCTCGCTTTCTGGACCGGACAGGGGATCAGCCAGCTCGGCGTCCAGCTGGGCCAGCTCGCGCTCCCTGTGCTCGCCGTGAGCCTGCTCGGAGCCGGCGAGATGGACCTCGGTGTGCTCAACGCCGCCGCGATGGCAGCTTTCCTCGTGGTGGGGCTGCCCGCCGGCGCCTGGGTGGACCGCTGGCTCAAGCGGCGCACCATGATCCGGGCCGATCTCGTCCGGATGGCCGCGATGCTCGCGGTCCCGGTGCTGTGGTGGGCGGGGGCGCTGCAGATGTGGCACCTGTACGTCGTCGCGGCCGTCGTGGGAGTGGCCACCGTGTTCTTCGATGTGGCGTACCAGAGCTACATCCCCCTCCTCGTGCCCCGTGCCCAGGTCTCCGAGGCCAACGGCAAGCTCGAGGCCACCGCCCAGGTCGCGCGCATGGGCGGTCCGGCCCTCGGTGGGTTCCTGCTGACCCTCGTGAGCGCGCCCGTGCTGTTCGCCGCCGAGGCGGGCGGGTACCTCGCCTCCGCCCTGTGCCTGACGAGGGTCCACGACACCGAGGAGCCCGCCGCGCCCCGCGAGGGCAGCAGCCTGGTGGCCGAGATCCGCGAGGGGGCGGCTTTCGTGGCGACCCACCGCCTGATCCGGCGCATCGTCGCCAGCACCGCGACCAGCAACCTCTTCTCCTCGCTCGCCTACGTCCTGATGCCGCTCGTGATCCTCCGGGAGCTGGGCCTCGGCCCGGCGGGGCTCGGCGTCATGCTCTCGATCGGGTCCGTGGGCGGCCTCCTCGGCGCCTTGGCGACGCCGCGGCTCGCCGCGCTCACGGGCGAGGGCCCGCTCCTGCCGCTCGGGCTCATGGTGGGCGGCTGCGCGGTGGTCCTCTTCCCGCTCGCCCTCGCCGCCGGGCCGGGCCCGCTGGCGCTCGTCCTGCTCAGCGTGGGGGAGTTCGCCATGAGCTTCGGGGTGATCGTCTACAACGTCATGCAGGTCAGCATGCGCCAGCGCGTCTGCCCGCCCCGGCTCCTCGGGCGCATGAACGCCTCGATCCGCTGCGTGGTGTGGGGGGTCATGCCGATCGGCTCGCTGCTCGGCGGCTGGCTCGGGGAGCGGTGGGGCCTCGTCCCGACCCTGTGGGTCGGCATCGCGGGACAGCTCCTGGCGGTCCTTCCCGTCGCGCTCGGCCCCTTCTTCCGGCTCCGGACCCTGCCCGACGCGGTCGAGGAGTAGCGGGCGGGCTGGCCGCGGCCCCTCAGAGCCTCTGGTCGCGGAGGGAGTTGACCATGCCGTGCAGGGACGCCTCCAGGAACCGGACCACGTCGTCGGCACCCGTGTCCCGCTCGATCGCCAGGCTGATCAGGGTCTCCTCGGCGAAGGCCACCCAGGACCGCAGCGCGATGCGGAGCAGCTCGGTGTCCGGCAGCCCCAGCTCGATGAAGGAGTCCGACAGCCGCTCCGCGTTCAGCTCCCGCGACTCGTCCACGATCTTCCGCACGGCCGGGTCACCGCTGGCGGTGCCCCTGACCAGCGAGTAGAAGGTGCCGCGGTGCTCCTGCACAAAGAGGGTGATCCTCAGCAGCGTGTCCCGGATCCGCTCCCGCGGCGCGAGCTCCTGACGGGGAGCGCTCGCGACGAGCAGGCTGTCCCTCGCCGTCGTGACCACTGCGAGGTGCATGCCCTGACGGGTCTCGAAGTAGTGGAACACGAGCGGGCGCGAGACGCCGGCCCGGCGGGCGAGCTCGTCCATGGTGAGCTCGTCCAGTGTGTGGTCGGTCAGGAAGTTCACTCCGACCGCGACGAGCTGCGCCCTCCGGTCCTGGGGGCTGAGGCGGGCGCGGTGCGGTTCGGACACAGCAGAAAGTCTACTGATCGGTGGGCCAGTACCTGGGACCCCTATTGACTAGCTGTCAACAGGCTCGGTATCTTCGACGAGTTCCCCGCCGCCCCGGGCGGGCCCTGTTCCAGGAGGATCAATGAAGTTCCCCGTCTCGCAGCGCGTCCGCAGGATGCGCGCGTCCCACGCTGGCCGCATCATCCTCGTCGCGGTGCCCGCGGCCCTTGCCGCCTCGCTCCTGATGGGCGGCGTCGCCGAGGGCGCGGTGCCCGTCTCCTTCGCCGTATCCGGCAGCCAGTTCCAGATCGGCGCCTCCAAGCTCAGCGGAACCGGGTTCTCCCAGTACGCCGGCGTCGCCAAGGACACCGAGGGCAAGGAGCACGCCGTCGCGATCGCGAACATCAAGAGCGCCACCCTCTCCGACCTGTGCCAGGCGGTGGTCACCGAGACCCCGCTGGGCAAGGTGGGCGTGCTCATCAAGGCCGGCGGCGGGAACAGCCCGGCCTCCGCGTCCGATCTGCAGATCGGCATGACCGGGCTGAAGGGCGATGCGGCCTTCGGCAACATCCGCATCGGTGTCGACGCCTCGACCGTCAACACCGCTGCGAAGGGCTCGGTGGGCGACTTCGCGCAGGACTCCGGCAGCATCACGATCAACAACCTGCAGCAGACCGCCTGGAGCACTCAGGCTTCGGTGTTCACCCTGACCGGGATGAGCATGCAGCTGACGGACGGGTCCAAGGGATGCTTCTGACGTCTCGCGCAGCCATGACGAGGGAGACCGCACCCATGACCACGGACCACGGCGTCCCCGCGCTGTCCCGCAGCGCGACGGCAAGCGGCGGGGCCCGCGGATTCCGGCACTGGCGCCGGGGCCGTCCGTTCATCGGCGGCCTGCTGGCCGCCCTCGGCGGGGTGGAGATGTTCTTCTCCGGGCAGCTCGACCTCGGCCACCTGCACATCCAGCTCGGCATCGAGGGCCTCCAGGCCACGGTCATCCCGATCGCGCTGGTGCTGCTGGGGGTCCTGTCGGTGACCATGCCGGCGCACCACGTCTTCTACGGCATCCTGACCCTCGTGGTCGCGATCTACTCCCTCGTCGGCGTGAACATGGGCGGCTTCATCGTCGGCATGCTCCTCTCGGGAGCCGGGGGAGTGCTGGTCGTCGCGTGGATGGGCCCGGCGGAGGCCAGGCGGGGAAAGAGGGCGGAGTGAGCCTGCGCCGCACCCGCGCCGTGGCCGCCGTCCTGACCGGCTCGGTCCTCGCGCTGCCCTTCACCCTCGGAGCCGCGCGCGCCCCTGACAGCGTCCCGACGGCGCTCTGCGTGCCGCTCCTGGTCTCCTGCCCCACCTCGACGCCGAGCCCCTCGGCGCCGGGGGCGGGCACCCCCACCCAGGCCCCGGCCGCTCCCGGGCCCCTTCCCTCCGTCCCCGGCACCCTGCTGCCCGGGCTCGGGTCAAGCCCCAGCGTGCCGGCGGTTCCGGGCGCGGGGTCGACGGCGAGCCCTACCCCCACCGCGACCCCCGAGCCCACCTCCAGCGCGCCGGTGCCGGCGCCCCGGGACGGCGGGACGCCGGTGTTCACCAAGACCCCGGCCTCCATGGGCTCCCAGGGCCTGTCCTTCACTGGCCTCAGTTCGGTCAGCATCGTCACGGTGCCGACCGCCGACGGCAGCGGCCAGCGCGCCCTGAAGATCACCGCCGACTCGATCACCATCACGGGGTTCACCCTCACCGTGCGGCAGCCCCACGGCCCCGGCCTCGTGACCTCTGCGGACAAGATGGTGCTCAGCGGGCATGTCAGCGTCTACCTCGGATCGGTCACGGGCACGACCTCCAACGGGCGCAGCCTGGCGCTCGGCACCGACACGCCCCCGCCGCTCGACGACGTCGCGCCAGGCCTCCTTCGGGTCACCATGGGCCTGGTCGGTGCCACGGCGGATTCGATCAGCTACACCAACACCAACCAGCGGATGGTGCAGCCCTAGCCCTCAGACCCCCGCCGGCCACGTCGTTGCGGCGGGGGAGGCACGGGCTTCGCCGCCGCAACGTCGCCGAGGCGCACGACGGCGGTGCCGCGCCTCGTGCGCACGGTGACGGTCTCGCCGTCGCACGCCACCAGATCCCCGAGCGCGTCGGTGAACCCGCCCGGCACCCGCGACCGCACGACCACGCGCGTGCCGAGCGGGAGGGAACGGAGGAGGTCCGCCGGGGTGGAGGGCATGCTCCATCGTAGGCACCGTCGCCGCGGCCCCGTGTGACGTTGGAGTGGCGGCGGCCGGGCGATAGATAATAGGCTCAATCGGCCCGGTAGTAGTGGTGGAAGAGAGGGTGGCACCGTGACATACGTGATCGCACAGCCGTGCGTGGATGTGAAGGACAAGGCCTGCGTCGAGGAGTGTCCCGTCGACTGCATCTACGAGGGCGAGCGGTCCCTGTACATCCACCCGGACGAATGCGTCGACTGCGGCGCGTGCGAGCCCGTGTGCCCGGTCGAGGCCATCTACTACGAGGACGACGTCCCGGACGAGTGGAGCGACTACTACAAGGCCAACGTCGAGTTCTTCGATGACCTCGGTTCGCCCGGCGGTGCCGCGAAGCTCGGCAACACCCACAAGGACCATCCCCTCGTGGCGGCCCTCCCGCCGCAGAGCGCCGACAGCTGAGCGTGCGGAACGGACCCAGCTCTACCCGGCAGTTCGGCCTCGACCTGCCCGACTACCCGTGGGAGGCCATGGCGCCCTACCGGGCGAAGGCGGCCGAGCACCCGGGCGGCGTCGTCAACCTCTCGATCGGCACGCCGGTCGATCCCACCCCGGAGGTGGTGCAGGAGGCCCTGCGCGCCGCCGCGGACGCCCCCGGCTACCCGACCGTGCACGGGACGACCGCGCTGCGCGAGGCCGTCGTCGAGTGGTTCGCCCGCCGCCGTGGGGTGACGGGGCTGGACGAGCAGGCGGTCATGCCCACCGTCGGCTCGAAGGAGCTCGTGGCGTGGCTGCCGTTCCTGCTCGGGCTCGGCGAGGGCGACGTCGTCGTCCGGCCCACCGTCGCCTACCCGACCTACGACATCGGCGCGCGCCTCGCCGGCGCGACCGCGGTCGCCGCGGACAGCCTAGAGGAGCTCGACGACGCCACGCGGGCCAGGGTCCGCCTCGTCTGGGTCAATTCGCCCGGCAACCCCACCGGCGCGGTGCGGGACGCCGCCGAGCTGCGCACCGTCGTCGACCGTGCGCGGGAGCTCGGCGCCGTGGTGGCCTCGGACGAGTGCTACGCCGAGCTCGGATGGGGGGCGTGGGACGCCCAGCGCGGCGGCGAGCCGGTCCCGTCCGTGCTGGACCCACGGGTGAGTGGCGGCGACATGACCGGACTCCTCAGCGTGTACTCGCTGAGCAAGCAGTCCAACCTGGCCGGGTACCGCGCGGCGTTCGTCGCCGGCGCCCCGGAGCTCATGCCCAACCTCGTCAACAGCCGCAAGCACGCGGGCATGATCATGCCGTACCCCGTGCAGGAGGCCATGCGCGTGGCCCTCGGCGACGAGGCCCACGTCCTCGCCCAGAAGGACCTCTACCGGTCCCGGCGCGAGCGGCTCCTGCCCGCCCTCGAGGCGTTCGGCCTCACACTCTCGCACTCGGAGGCGGGCCTGTACCTGTGGTGCACCGCGGGCGAGGACACGTGGGCGACCGTGGGGCGGCTCGCGGGGCTCGGCATCGTCGTCGGCCCGGGCGTCTTCTACGGCGAGGCCGGCCACGGGTTCGTGCGGGTGGCCCTCACGGGCACCGACGAGCGCATCGACGCCGCCGTGGAGAGGCTCACAGAGCGCTAGCGGGCGCGGGTCCCGGCGCGGTCCCCGGGGCCGGCCGTAGGCCACAGGACCGCCGGTATCAATTAGTCCCGAGAACGATCTGGGAGTAGCTTTAGAGGGTTGCGAGCTACCCATGAAGGGGAACCATGACTGAGATGAATGGCGCCGTCCTGCGCCACGAAGGGGGAGAGCTCCCGCTTCCCCGCATCGCCGCCGTCGAGGGAAACGACGGCTATGACGTCTCGAAGCTGCTGAAGGAGACGGGCGCCGTCACCTTCGACCCCGGCTTCATGAACACCGCAGCCACGACTTCCGCGATCACGTTCATCGACGGCGATGAGGGCATCCTCCGCTACCGTGGCTACCCGATCGAGCAGCTGGCACAGCACTCGAGCTTCCTGGAGGTCTCGTACCTCCTCATCTACGGGAACCTTCCGACCCCGGCCGAGCTCGACGCGTTCGACCAGCGCATCCGCAGGCACACCCTGCTGCACGAGGAGCTCAAGAGCTTCTTCGCCGGGTTCCCGCGGGACGCGCACCCGATGCCCGTGCTCTCCTCCGCCGTGTCCGCGCTGTCGACGTTCTACCAGGATTCGCTGGACCCGTTCAACGAGGAGCAGGTGGAGCTCTCCACCATCCGCCTCATGGCGAAGCTGCCGGTCATCGCGGCCTACGCGCACAAGAAGTCCGTCGGGCAGCCGCTGCTGTACCCGGACAATTCCATGAACCTCGTGGAGAACTTCCTGCGCCTGTCCTTCGGGCTGCCCGCCGAGCCCTACGAGCTCGACCCGCTCGTGGTCAAGGCCCTTGACACCCTCCTCATCCTGCATGCGGACCACGAGCAGAACTGCTCGACCTCGACCGTGCGCCTCGTCGGATCGGCCAACGCGAATATGTTCGCCTCCGTCTCGGCCGGCATCAACGCGCTCTTCGGCCCGCTGCACGGCGGCGCGAACGAGGCCGTCCTGAACATGCTGCGCCGGATCCAGGCCGACGGCATTGCGCCCGAGGACTTCATGGAGAAGGTCAAGAACAAGGAGGACGGCGTCCGGCTCATGGGCTTCGGGCACCGTGTCTACAAGAACTACGACCCGCGCGCCAAGATCATCAAGGCGACCGCGCACGAGATCCTCGGCAAGCTCGGCGGCAACGACCAGCTCCTGGAGATCGCCATGCGCCTCGAGGAGAAGGCCCTCGCGGACGATTACTTCATCCAGCGCAAGCTCTACCCGAACGTCGACTTCTACACGGGGCTCATCTACAAGGCGATGGGCTTCCCGGAGAAGATGTTCACGGTGCTCTTCGCGATCGGGCGCCTCCCGGGCTGGATCGCCCAGTGGCGCGAGATGATCAAGGACCCGCAGACCAAGATCGGGCGCCCGCGCCAGCTCTACGTGGGCGAGGCGGAGCGGGACTACCCCGCCCGCTGACCCCTCGGGGTCTCGGGTGCGACGACGGCCGGTGCCTTCCGCTGGGAAGGCACCGGCCGTCGTCGTACTCCGGGGTCAGGAGGCCTGGTAGCCCATGGGGTTGTTCTTCTGCCAGCGCCAGTGGTCCTCGCACATCTGCTCGATAGTGCGGGTGGTGGCCCAGCCGAGGTCCCGGTGGGCTGCGGAGGCGTCGGCCCAGAAGGCCGGGAGGTCGCCGGCGCGGCGGGGCGCGATCTCGTAGGGGATGGGCTCGCCCACGGCCTTCTCGAAGGCGTGGTGCATCTCGAGCACGCTCGTGCCCATGCCGGAGCCGAGGTTCCAGCGGTGCACGCCGTCGTGGTCGCGGAGGTAGTCCAGCGCGGCGGCGTGGCCCTCGGCGAGGTCGACGACGTGGATGAAGTCGCGCTGGCAGGTGCCGTCCGGGGTGTCGTAGTCGCCGCCGAACACCATGAGCTTCTCGCGCCGCCCCACGGCGACCTGCGCGATGAACGGGACGAGGTTGTTCGGGATGCCCTGTGGGTCCTCGCCGATGAGGCCGGAGGAGTGCGCGCCGACCGGGTTGAAGTAGCGCAGCAGTGCTATGCGCCAGGCCGGGTCGGAGGCGCCGAGGTCGGTGAGGATGTCCTCGATCTGCTCCTTGGTTCGCCCGTACGGGTTCATGGCGCCGATCTCCATCGACTCCACGTAGGGGATGGGATTGCGGTCGCCGTAGACGGTGGCCGAGGAGGAGAAGACGATGGTGCGCACGCCGCGGCGCTCCATGACCCGCAGGAGCGCGATCGTGCCGGCGACGTTGTTGAAGTAGTACTCAAGCGGGATCTGCGCCGACTCGCCCACGGCCTTGAGGCCGGCGAAGTGGATCACGGCCTCGGGCGAGTGCTCCGCGAAGACCGCATCGAGGGCGTCCTCGTCCGTGATGTCCGCCTGGACGAACGCGGCCTCGCGCCCCGCCAGTCCGGCGACGCGTCGGAGGGCCTCCGGGCTCGAGTTGGAGAGGTTGTCGACCGCGACGACGTCGTGCCCGGCTTCGAGGAGGGTCAGGACCGTGTGGGAGCCGATGTAGCCGGTGCCACCGGTGACGAGGATGCGCATGGGCCCCATCCTATCGAGATCACCGCAGCGGCGGCGGGGGTGCTGCGCCGCGCCCCGCGGCCGCCAGGGCGCACAAGTGTGCTAGGAACAAGGGGTGCCCAGAAACGTGGACGCGGCCCTGCGCCGCCAGCAGATCGTGGAGGCGGTCAAGAGGATCGTCGTGGCCGACGGCCTGGGGCGCGTCTCGCTGCGGGAGGTCGCGGCCGAGGCGGGCCTCGTCGTCGGGTCGGTGCGGCACTACTTCGCCACCTCGGCCCAGCTCGCGGCGCACGCCTTCGAGGCGGTCACGGACGGCGTCCTCGCCCGGCTCGAGGCAGCGGCGGCCGAGCCGTCCGCTGTGACCGATGAGGTCGTCGTGGCACAGCTGTGCCAGCTCCTGCCCCTCGATGAGGGCCGCGCCGTGGACCTGTGCGTGTGGACGGAGTTCAAGCTCGCGGCCCGCACGCGGCCCGAGCTGGGTGCCGAGGCGGAGCGGAGCCACCGTGCCGTCGCGGCGACGCTCGGACGCGCACTGGTGCGCCTGCGTCCCGGGCTCGGCCAGGAGGACCTCGTGCGGGAAGCCGAGCGGCTCCTGGCCACCGTCGAGGGCCTCGGCCTGCACGCCATGCTGCACGGCAGGTGGCTCGATGCGGACCTGTGCACGGACGTCCTCCGGGCGCAGGTCGCGAGCATCGGACTCGCCGGCGCCGGGGCCCCGTGTGCCGCGGCGGGAATACACTGAGAGAAGACCGGCAAGGAAGCGAATAACCCATGCACCACACCGGAGGACCCGGCTGGCGGATCACGATGGACACGTCTGGCCCCCTGCTCCTCGCGCTCTACCTCAAGGACCATGCGGGGCTCACCGGGGCCGGGATGCCACCCGTGGCCGCGGCGCAGCCGCGGGTCCGCGAGGCAGACCATCATCAGCTCATGCAGCACGTGGGCGGCCTTCCGGCCCTCCGGCGCGAGTGGGAGGCATGGTGGCAGCACCTCATCGAGAGCCACCCCGAGATGACCCCCGCCGTGGAGCCCCCGGGGTTCCCCGCCTTCGGCGCGACGCCCGCCCTGCAGCGCTCCCTCCAGGCCCACTTCGGGGCGGCCCTCACGTGGGCGCGCGAGCGGCGGGCCGAGTACGAGCGGCTCGAGAAGGAGCGCGAGGCCAGCGGTGCCACTTCGGTGCTGCGGGAGGTCGTCGAGGAGCGCCAGCTCGAGGTCGGCCCGTCGGCCAAGGACTTCACCCTGACCATCATCGAGCTTCCCCTGTCCGAGGACCGGGCGTGGCTCGTCAACGCGGACAAGGTCATCATGAGCCAGGGGCTTCTCGCGGACCCCGAGGCGTTCAGGAGCTACCTCACCCCGGTCGTCGAGATCCTCGTCTGAGAGCGCGTCAGGGTGCCGCGGCCACCGTCACGGTCACGGTGCCTTCGGGCGCGGCGGAGTCGGTCCAGCCCTTGTTCCCGTCCCGGATCCAGCTGTGTCCGGCATAGTCGACCTGGGTGACCGCCAGCTGCTTGGCGTTGGCCACCGCCCACTGGGCCACCGACCAGCCCTCGGCGCCCTGGGCCCGCACCGTGACCGTCCGGCCGCCGGCGGCCGCGGGCAGCGCGCCGTAGGCTGCCGTCAGCTGCGACCTGACGGCGGACGGGTCGCCGGCGGCCTCCGGCTTCCGCAGCGTGCAGGTCAGCGCCGCCTCTGACTGGCCGGTGAGGGCCGAGGCGAAGGCGCGGCCCGTGTCCTCGTGCTGGGCGTAGGCCTCGGGGAAGCCGGAGCGCTGGACCTCCTGGGCGGCCTCCGTGATCGAGAGGTCCTGGTAGCCGCGGATCTTGACCAGCCCGTCGTAGAACGCGTTCGTCGCGTACTCCGGGTCCATGATCTGCGCCTCGGTGCCCCACCCCTGGGAGGGGCGCTGCTGGAAGAGCCCCCTGGAGTCGGGGCCGGCCCTGTCGCCGTAGCTGAGGTTGCGCAGCTTGGACTCCTGCAGGGCCGTCGCGATCGCGATCGTGGCGGCCCGCGGGGGCAGGCCGCGCCGGACCGAGATCGCCGCGATGAGCGAGGCATTGGCCGCCTGGTCGGTGGCGAGCTGCTGCTGGGAGTCGCCGAGCGGGGCCGTGCAGCCCTCGACGATGGGCTTGTCATTCCGGTTCAGCACGAGCGAGGTGATGTAGATCCCCACGCCGGCCAGCGCGAGGGCCACGAGGACGGTGAGGGCACGCCGCACTCTGCGGGCGTTGGCCATCCGGGGACTCCTTGCTTCTGACGAGGGGGGCAGGGGCGGCCGGCGCCGTGCGCGGGCCGCCCCGGGACGCGGGGAGCGTCAGTTGGCGTGCAGGGCCTCGTTGAGCTCGACCGTCTGGCCGTTGCGGGGGAGCGCCTCGACCTGACCGGTCGTGGAGTTGCGGCGGAACAGGAGGTTCGACTGGCCCGAGAGTTCGACGGCCTTGACGACCTTCTCCGCGTTCTCGCCGAAGGCATCCTTGAAGCCGCCGATGCGCACCCGCGTCCCGGCGGTGACGTAGAGGCCCGCCTCGACCACGGAATCGTCGCCGATCGAGATGCCCACGCCGGAGTTCGCGCCGAGGAGCACGCGCTCGCCGAGGGCGATCCGCTCGCGGCCGCCGCCGGACAGCGTGCCCATGATGGACGCCCCGCCGCCCACGTCGGTCCCGTCGCCCACCACGACGCCGGCGGAGATGCGGCCCTCGACCATCGAGGTGCCCAGAGTGCCGGCGTTGAAGTTCACGAAGCCCTCGTGCATCACGGTGGTCCCCTCGGCGAGGTGGGCGCCGAGGCGCACGCGGTCGGCGTCGGCGATGCGGACCCCGGAGGGCACGACGTAGTCGACCATGCGCGGGAACTTGTCCACGCCGAAGACCGTGACGGCGCCGCGGCGCCGCAGCCGGGCGCGCGTGGCCTCGAAGCCTGCCGGGTGGCACGGGCCGAAGTTGGTCCACACGACGTTCGGCAGCTTGCCGAACACGCCGTCGAGGTTGACCGTGTTCGGGCGCACGAGCCTGTGGGAGAGGAGGTGGAGGCGCAGGTAGGCGTCCGCGGTGTCGGCAGGGGCCTGTTCGAGGTCGATCTGGACGAAGACCACCTTGGTCTGCGTGCCCCGATCGGCGTCGGCGCCGTGCTCCGCGGCCTCCACGAGCTCGGCCGGGGCGGCGTCGACAACGGCGTCGTCCGCGAGGTGTTCGGCGGCCTCGCCGAGTGCCGGGGCGGGGAACCACACGTCGAGCACGGTGGCCTCGTCGGCTCCGGTCGCAGAGGGTGCCACGTGGATCGTGGCGAGGCCGAAGCCGTGGGCGGCGCGGGGTGCGGCAGGGGTCTCAGTCATGGTTCCCAGTCTATCGGCGGCCGTGCGGCCGTTCGGCATCGCGCAGGCCGCCAGAACTATGCTGGGCGGGTGACTTCACCAGCCCCCGCGGACCTTGACCTGACGCAGGACGTCGCCCTCCTCACCGCCGCGCTCCTCGACATCAGGAGCGTCTCGGGCGAGGAGACGGCCCTCGCAGACGCGATCGAGCGCGCGCTGCGCGCCCAGACCTCGCTGTCGATCACGCGCGACGGCGATGCGATCGTCGCGCGCTCCGGGCTCGGCCGGAGCGAGCGGGTCATCCTCGCGGGCCACATCGACACCGTTCCGCTGCCTGCCGTCGACGGCGCGCGGGGCACCGTCCCGTCGTCGTGGGACGGCGAACCGGGGGAGGGGACGCTGTGGGGCCGCGGCGCGACCGATATGAAGGGCGGCGTTGCTGTCCAGCTCGCCCTCGCCGCCCGCCTGTTCCCGGCCGCCGGGACGCACGACGCCGGCGCCTCGCCGGCCGCTGCGGCGTCCCCGAGCCGGGACGTCACCTTCGTCTTCTACGACCACGAGGAGGTCGAGGCCTCCAAGAGCGGGCTGGGACGCCTCGCGGCGCACCACCCGGACCTGCTGGCCGGCGACTTCGCGATCCTCCTCGAGCCCACCAACGGCACGGTGGAGGGCGGCTGCAACGGCACGCTGCGCGTCGAGGTGTCGACCGTCGGGGAGGCCGCACACTCGGCCCGTGCCTGGATGGGCCGCAACGCGATCCACGCGGCCGCCCCCATCCTCGCCCGCCTCGCCGACTACTCTCCGGCGACCGTGACCGTGGACGGCCTCGACTTCCGGGAGGGCCTCAATGCGGTGGGGATCTCCGGGGGGACTGCCGGGAACGTCATCCCGGACCGCTGCACGGTCACCGTCAACTACCGCTTCGCGCCGGACAAGGGGCTCGAGGAGGCGGAGGCCGTGGTGCGGACCCTCCTGGCGGGCTTCGAGGTGGTCCGCACCGACGGGGCCTCCGGAGCCCGGCCCGGGCTGAACCACCCCGCGGCGGCCGCGTTCGTCGCCGCCGTGGGCCGGGACCCGCTGCCCAAGTACGGGTGGACGGATGTGGCGAGGTTCTCCCAGCTCGGCGTGCCGGCCGTCAACTTCGGACCCGGCGATGCGCTCCTGGCCCACAAGGACGACGAGCGGGTCGAGGCGGCCGCCGTCCGGGAGTGCCTCACGTCCCTCGAGGCCTGGCTCCGCGCTTAAACGTCTCTGGGAGTCAGCTCCTGTGAGTCATCTCCAGCGGATGGGCCCGCAGGACGTGACTCCCAGAAGGTGACTCCCAGAAGGGGCGTGTCAGATCTGCGCGGCGGCGTCCTGGGCCGCTGCCATGGCGGTGCCCTTGCGGGCCCCGGAAACGCGCTGGCTCCTGCGGAGGCGGCTCTCTGCGAACTTCGCAAGGCCGGAGAGGATCAGGCACATGCCCACGTACAGCACACCGGCCACGATCGCCGCGGGGACGATCGGTGAGCCGTACTGCGCCTGCGAGCCGAAGTACTTCGCCTGGAACAGGATCTCGTTGTAGGTGACGATGAAGCCCAGGGCGGTGTCCTTGAGCGTCACGACGAGCTGGGAGATGATCACCGGCAGCATCGAGCGCACGGCCTGCGGCAGCAGGATGGACTGCATGACCTGGGACTTGCGCAGGCCGATGGCGTACCCGGCCTCCCGTTGGCCCTTGGGGAGGGCCTCGATGCCCGCGCGGAAGACCTCGGCGAGCACCGAGCCGTTGTAGAGGATCAGCGCGATCGCCACGGCGACGAACGGCGGCCAGTTCACACCGAAGAGCGGCGGGAGCCCGTAGTAGATCATCATCATGAGGATCAGCACGGGGATCGCGCGGAACAGCTCCGTGAACCAGTGGAAAGGACGGGACACCCACGGGCGGTCGGAGAGCCGGCCGATGGCCAGGGCCATGCCGAGCACGAGGCTGCCCACGGCGGCCACCGCGAAAGCCGAGAGGGTCGCCCCGATGGCGTTGAGGATGGTCTGCTGGACGAGCGGGAACGTGAAGATCTTCCACTTCGCGGCGCTGAACTGGCCGGTCTGCGCGAAGCGCCACACGATGAAGCCGAGGATCGCGAGGATCACGAGGGTGCCCACGATCCCGAGCACGAGGTGGCGGGTGCGGGCCTTGGGGCCGGGGGCGTCGTAGAGGACGGAGCTCATCGGGCCACCTTCCACTTCTGCTCGAAGTAGCGCTGGATCTGGGCGAGGATCAGGACGAGGATCACGAAGAACAGGGCCACCCAGAGGAGGCCCTCCATGGCGGGGTAGCCGCGCTCGGAGAGGTTCGCCCGGATCGCGCCTGCCTCGGCGACCGAGAAGCCGGCCGCGACGGTCGTGTTCTTCAGGAGCGCGATGAGCACGCTGAAGAGCGGCGGCAGCACCGAGCGGAAGGCCTGGGGGAGGATCACGAGCGTGAGGGTCTGTGCGAACGGCAGGCCGATGGCGCGTGCGGCCTCGGCCTGGCCGACGGGAACCGTGTTGATGCCGGAGCGGAGCACCTCGGCCACGTAGGTCGCGGTGTACAGGCTCAGGCCGATCGTCGCCGCGGTCATGAAGTCGATCTCGGGGAGGCCGAGCTTCGGGTACCCGAGCGCGAAGAAGAACAGCACGAGCGTCAGCGGCGTGTTGCGGACGATGTTGACGTAGAGGGTCCCGAAGGCCCGCAGGGCCGGCACGGGGGAGACGCGCATGGCGCCCACGATCGTGCCGAGGATCAGGGCGAACAGCCCGGAGACCAGGAACAGGATGATCGTGTTCTTGAACCCGGTCGTGAAGAGGTCGAGATTGTCGAGGAGGGTGCTCACGGCAGCCTTCGCTTTCTAGCCGAAACGGCGGTGGGCGGGGCGCCGAACGCCCCGCCCACCGTGCCTGTCAGTAGTTGTCGACGGCGGGCTGCTCGACCTTCGTGCCCGACTTGCCGAGCGTCGAGTCATAGATCTTCTGCCACGTGTCCTTGCCCTTGGTCAGGGTGTCGTTGAAGAACTTGCGCAGAGCCGTGTCGCCCTTCGGCAGGCCGATGCCGTACTTCTCGGTCGTGAACGGCTGGCCGACCACCTTGAGCGCGTCCGGCTCCTGGGCGGCGTAGCCGAGCAGGATTGCCTGGTCGGTCGTGACGGCGTCCGTCTGGCCGTTCTTGAGGGCCTCGACGCACTGCGAGTACGTGTCGAACTCGGTGGTCTTGGTCTGCGGGAAGTTCGCCTTGATGTTCTGGATCGGGGTCGAACCGGTCGCCGAGCAGACGTTCTTGCCGGCGAGGTCCTTCTCGCTGTTGATCGTCGTGTTGTCCTTCTTCACGAGAAGGCCCTGGCCCGTGATGAAGTACGGGCCGGCGAAGTCGACCTGCTTCTTGCGCTTGTCGGTGATGGAGTATGTGCCGACGTAGAAGTTGATGTCGCCGTTCTGGATGGCGGACTCGCGGTTGGCGGACGGGATCGGCTTGAACTCGATCTTGTCCGCGCCGTAGCCGAGCGAGGCGGCCATCCACTTGGCGATCTCGATGTCGAAGCCGCTGTACTCACCGGTGGCCGCGTCCTTGAACCCGAGCCCGGGCTGGTCCTGCTTGACGCCGATCGTCACCTTGCCGGCCGACTTGATCTTGTCGAACGTCGGGCTGCCGGTGAGGGAGACGTTGTTGGCGACGGTGTACGGGGCGGCGGACTCCGAGGAGCCCCCGCCCGATCCGCCGGAGCCGCCGGAACCGCCGCAGGCGGACAGGGTGAGTGCGAAGGCCGCAGCGGCGGCGGTCAGCACGGCCTTCTTGGTGCGGAAGAGTGCCATGGTAGAGCGTTCCTTTCTTCACGGGCCGTCCGGGCCCGGGTGCAAAGCGGAAGGTGATGGAGGGTCAGTGGGTGAGCAGCTTGGAGAGGAAGTCCTTCGCGCGGCTGCTCTGCGGGTTCGTGAAGAACTCCTCGGGCTTGGCCTGCTCGACGATCTGGCCGTCCGCCATGAAGACGACGCGGTCCGCGGCCTTGCGCGCAAACCCCATCTCGTGGGTCACGACGATCATCGTCATGCCCTCCTTCGCGAGCTGCACCATGACGTCGAGCACCTCATTGATCATCTCCGGGTCAAGCGCCGAGGTGGGCTCGTCGAACAGCATGACCTTGGGCTTCATCGCCAGGGCACGCGCGATTGCCACGCGCTGCTGCTGCCCGCCGGAGAGCTGGGCCGGCAGCTTCGGGGCCTGGTGCCCCACGCCGACCCGCTCGAGGAGGGCCATGGCCTCGCGCTCGGCGGTGGCCTTGTCCACGCCCTTGACCTTGATCGGGCCGAGGGTGACGTTCTCGAGGATCGTCTTGTGGGCGAAGAGGTTGAAGGACTGGAAGACCATGCCGACGTCGGCCCTCAGCCGCGCGAGCTCCTTCCCCTCCTCGGGGAGCTTCTTGCCGTCGATGGAGATCTCACCGGCCTCGATCGTCTCGAGGCGGTTGATCGCCCGGCACAGCGTCGACTTGCCCGAGCCGGAGGGGCCGATGACCACAACGACCTCGCCCTTGTTGACATCCAGGTTGATGTCCTGGAGCACATGGAGCTGGCCGTAATGCTTGTTCACGCCCTTGACAGAGACGAGCGGGGTCGCCGATGTGTCGGTAGTCATAGGGAAAATGTAACGGAGAATGCCCGATGCGGCGCGACGGCCCGTGGGGGCATGCCTGAATCGTGATTGAAGCGAGACTAGCCTTGGGTGCATGAGCACCGAATCCCAGCAGGGCAGCGAGCCGGACGCCGCGCAGACCCCGGCACGCAACGGAGCCCACGTCCCGTGGCGGCGGAAGGGCCCGATCGAGCTGCGCAGGCGCCAGACGCAGCAGGGCACCGCAGACCAGCATCTCCTCGACACCAAGGGAGCGGGACGGTTCGTCCATACCGATCCCTGGCGTGTGATGAGGATCCAGAGCGAGTTCGTCGAGGGATTCGGCGCGCTCGCGGAGCTCGGGCCCGCGGTGAGCGTCTTCGGCTCCGCCCGCACGAAGCCGGGCACGGCCTATTACGAGACCGGGGTGGCCATCGGGCGCCTGCTCGCGGAATCCGGCGTCGCCGTGATCACGGGAGGCGGCCCGGGCTCGATGGAGGCGGCGAACCGCGGGGCGGTCGAGGGATCGGGCACGTCCGTGGGGCTCGGCATCGAGCTGCCCTTCGAGACCGGGCTCAACTCGTGGGTCGACCTCGGGGTGAACTTCCGCTACTTCTTCGCCCGCAAGACGATGTTCGTGAAGTACGCCCACGGCTTCATCGTCCTGCCCGGCGGCCTCGGCACCCTCGATGAGCTGTTCGAGGCGATGGTGCTCGTCCAGACCGGCAAGGTCACGCAGTTCCCGATCGTCCTGGTCGGCTCGGACTTCTGGAACCCGCTCGTCGACTGGATCCGCGCCACCCTCGTGGGCGAGGGCATGATTTCCGAGTCCGACCTCGACCTCATCGCGGTGGTGGATGACCCCGAGGCCGCCGTGGACCACGTCCTCAAGGGCCTGGGTGCCGTGGAGCGGCGCGGCGGCATGTTCGGCAACGCGGATCCGGACTACGACGAGGATCCGGACATCGAGGGCACCGCGGAGGGCGCGTGAGCTTCTTCCTCGTCTTCGTCGCGATCGCCCTGGCCGGGGGCCTCGCGTGGTTCGCGGTCGACGTCGGCCGCGCCGCCTCCGGCAGGCGGGCAGGCACCCCTGCGCCGGCCCCCCGGGGGCTCGAAGAGCCTCCGACCGGGCTGCCGCCGGTCTACCTGCCCGAGCACCCCAACCCCGAGGACGTCGATGCCGTCCGGTTCGCGCTCGCTTTCCGCGGCTACCGCATGGACCAGGTCGACGAGGTGCTCGCCCGGCTGCGCGACCGCATCGGCGTGCAGGCGGCGCTCATCCACGCGCTCACCGAGCAGCTCAAGTCCGCCAAGGAGCACAGCGGTGGTGACTGAGGCGATGACGGGCGTCGAGGAGAGCCGGGACACGGGCCGGACGAGCGCCGTGCACCGCGCCCTGGCCTCGTTCGTGCGGGCCGGCGCGGCCCGCTTCCGGGCGCTGCCGTGGTGGGTCCAGGTGGTGTCCGTGTATGCGGTGAGCCGGGTCGTGGGCTTCTGCATCATCTCGGCCGCCGCGCTCCAGCAGGGCCACAACCCCTGGTTCCCGGCGCAGCCCGACTACTGGCACTTCGTGCAGATCTGGGACTCGGAGTGGTACGGCCGGATCGTCCAGAACGGCTACCCGTCCGTGCTCCCGCACACGCCGACCGGCGCCGTGAAGGAGAACGCGTGGGCGTTCTACCCGGTGTACCCCCTGGTGGTCCGCGCCCTCAGCGCCGTCTTCGGCATGCCGTGGCAGGCCTGGGCGCAGATCGTCGCCCTCGTCGCCGGATTCGGCGCTGCCCTGGTCCTCTACCGGCTGTTCCGCCTCCGCGCCGGCCACGACACCGCGATGTGGGGCGTCGCCTTTGTGGCGTTCTTCCCGGTGTCGGCCATCCTGCAGATTCCGTACGCGGAGTCGCTCGGCCTGCTGTTCCTCGCCTGGGCGCTGCTCTGGGTCGTCGAGCGCCGCTACCTGGCCGCCATGCCCATTGTCGCGCTCATGGCGCTCACCAGGCCGGTGGGCGTGCCGTTCGCGCTCATGCTCGCCGGCGTCTTCGTGGTGCGGGCTGCGCGCCGCCGTGCCGAGGGGACGACGCCGGGGGAGCTGGCGCGGCTGGCGGCCCTCACGGTCGTCGGAGGTGCTTCGGCGGCGGCCTGGCCGGCGATCGCGTGGGCCGTCACGGGCGTACCCGATGCGTACACGAGCACCGAGGCGGTCTGGCGGAACCAGGCCCTAGTGCCGTTCCTGCCGTGGTTCGACACGGGCCAGTACCTGTTCGGGCCGGTGATGGGGCCCATCGCCCCGTTCGTCCTCGTGGCGGTGATGGCCCTCTACCTCACGAGCGCCCACGTGCGCCGGGTCGGCCTCGAGATGCAGCTGTGGTGCGGCGCCTACGTCGCCTACCTGCTGGCGTTCCTGTACCCCCAGACGAGCACGTTCCGGATGATGCTGCCGCTCGTCCCACTGGCCCTCGCGGCCGCCGGGCTCTCCCGCTCCCGCGCCTACCGCTGGACCACACTCGTGATGTTCGTGCTGCTGCAGATCGTCTGGGTCGTGTGGCTGTGGGTGTGGTTCCCCCTCCCGAGTGGGGGCGACTGGGCGCCCTAGGACGCCACATGATCGGCACGCCCGTTCCGGTTGCTCCCGGGCACGAGGTATGCCGGCTGGTAATGTTGTCAGCAGCACATCGTGCGGATGACCGACTGGAGGGGAAGAGCACATGGCAGCCATGAAACCGCGTACCGGGGACGGGCCGATGGAGGTCACCAAGGAGGGCCGGAGCCTGATCATGCGGGTGCCCCTCGAGGGCGGCGGTCGGCTGGTCGTCGAGCTCAACGCCGATGAGGCCGCGGAGCTGCGGGAGTGCCTCGTCGGCGTCACCCAGTAGCGCCGCCCGACTTACCACGCGCGTTCAAAGGGCCGGTCCCAGGGGGCCGGCCCTTTGTCATGCCCGGCCCTCTGTCATGCCCGGCGCGCCGCCACGATGAGCCCGTCGCCCGTGGGCAGGATTGCGGCGGTCAGCCGCTCGTCCGAGCGGAGGGCGCGGTGCAGCTCGCGCAGCCGCACCGTGGTCGGCTCTCGGTGGGCTGGATTGGAGACGCGGTCGCGGTCGAGGGCGTCGTTGACGACGAGAAGCCCGCCGGGGCGCAGGAGCCGGATCCCCTGCTCCGCGTAGAGGAGCGCATTGGGCTTGTCCGCGTCGATGAACACGAGATCGTAGGCCCCGTCGGTGAGCCGGGGGAGGACCGCGGCGGCCCTGCCGGGAATGGTGCGCACCCGGCTCGTGAGCAGGCCCGCCTCCGCGAAGGCCTCGCGGGCGGCCTTGAGATGCTCCACATCCCTGTCGATCGTCGTGAACACGGCATGGGACGCCAGGCCCCGGAGGATGCACAGCCCCGAGACTCCGGCGCCCGAGCCGACCTCCACTGCGGCGTGCGCCTTCGACGATGCGGCGAGCACCGTCAGCACCGCGCCGACGCCGGCGCTCACCGCCGTCACACCCAGTTCGTAGGAGCGCTCCCGGGCCCGGTCCATCACGATGTCCTCGGACGCGAACGCCTCGGTGTAGGACCAGCTGGTGGACTTGTCGGAGGTCATGCCTGCTTTCGCCTCAGTTTCGCTTCACGCGGGGAGTTCCGCGGGGGTGGGGGAGCTGGTCAAGCCTATCGCCCCGGGAGCCTGTACGCTGGCGGCGGAACCCCGAGCGAACTCCCAGCCTGCACTGGAACAATGGGGTTTCCGATCACCAACGGAGCGAAGGCAGGTGTGTGGACGTGTCAGCTGGATCGGCTGCGGCCACCCAGACCCCCCAGGCGCCTGACGGCCAGTCCCCGGACGGCCGGATCCCAGACGGCCAGCCCTGGGTCCCACCGACGTGGGAAGAGGTGGTCTCCCAGCACTCCGCGAAGGTGTACCGGCTCGCCTACCGCCTCACCGGCAACCAGCATGACGCCGAGGACCTCACGCAGGAGGTCTTCGTGCGGGTGTTCCGTTCCCTGGAGAACTTCAAGCCGGGGACACTCGACGGCTGGCTGCACCGGATCACCACGAACCTCTTCCTCGACCAGGCCCGCCGCAAGGGCCGCATCCGCTTCGATGCCCTCGCCGAGGATGCCGAGTCGCGTCTGCCGGGACGTGAGCCCGGCCCCGAGCGCAGCTACGAGATGAACAATCTGGACCTCGACGTCCAGGCCGCCCTCGAGGAGCTCCCGCCGGACTTCCGCGCCGCCGTGGTGCTCTGCGACCTCGAGGGCCTCTCGTACGACGAGGTGGCGGATGCCCTGGGCGTGAAGCTCGGCACCGTCCGCAGCCGGATCCACCGCGGCAGGACCCTCCTGCGCGAGAAGCTGGCGCACCGAGACCCCCGTCGGGGTGCGGCCAAGAAGCGCCTCGCACTTCCGCGCGTGGCCCGCGGCACGCGCTGAGGCGGCTGGATGGGCATGCCACGCTGGAGCAGCCTGCTCCCCGATGACCACCCCGCGTCCGGAGACCACATCCGGGGCTGTCCGGAGTGCCGGGGACGGCTCGAGACGGAGCGCCGCTACCTGGCGTCCCTGCGCCAGGTGCGCGTGCCGAGCGCGAGCGATGCACTGCAGGAGCGCCTGCTCGAGCGGACGCGGTACCTCGCCGCGCAGGCCGAGCTCGCTGAGAGGACCCCTCCGCGGTCCCGGGCCCGCTGCGCCGTGCGGCTCGGCCTCACAGCCCTGGCCGGCGCGGCTGCCTGCGCCGCGGCGCTCGCCGTGACGGCCTACGCCGTGGCGGGCGACCCCGGCCCCCAGGGGACGGCCGGCAACGGGGCCGCGGCGTTCGTCCGGACATCGCCCGGCACCGGCCCGGCGGTCCGCCCCGCACCCGGTACTTCGGCCCAGACCGCGGCCCACTCGGACGACCCCCTCAACCGGCTGGGGCGGGGGCTCCTGGTGGTCGTCGGTGCCTCGGGCCGCCCCTGATGGAGCGCTCCGCGCTGGAATCGCAGGCCCGCTCGGGCAGAAGGTAGTGTTGCACGCGTGTTCGGAATCAACGGCCCGGAGTTCCTCATCCTGCTGGTCATCGGCGTCCTCGTGATCGGCCCCAAGCGGCTCCCCGAATACACCCAGAAGCTCGCGAATATCGTCAAGGAGCTGCGCCGCATGGCTGCCGGGGCGAAGGAGCAGCTCAAGGAGGAGACCGGGGTCGACCTCAGCGAGGTGGACTGGCGCAAGTACGACCCCCGCCAGTACGACCCCCGCAAGATCATCCGGGACGCACTGCTGGACGATGACGCTCCCAGCGCGCCGCCGGCGCAGGCCCCAGCCGTGGCCGCTGCCGCCACCGCCGCCAGCATTCCCGCACCGCTCGTCGAGCGCCTGGCGGCAGGGGAGAACGCCCCGTTCGACTCCGAGGCGACCTGATCGGAGCCCTCAGACGGCGGGGGTGACGCCCAGACGGCGCCCGGCCAGGTTCCGGGGGACGGCGGCGAGCCGGTCCGCGACGGCACGCAGCGCCACGGCCGCCGGGGATCCCGGATCGCCGAGCACAATCGGCGTGCCGGCATCGCCTCCCGCGCGCAGCCCGACGTCCAGGGGCACCTGGCCCAGCAGGCCGACCGAGGCACCGAGCGCGGCAGTGAGCCGCTCGGCGACGCGCTGCCCCCCGCCCGAGCCGAAGACGTCCATCACGGTCCCGTCCGGGAGCGTGAGGCCGGACATGTTCTCGATCACGCCCACGACCTTCTGCCCGGTCTGCGCTGACACCGTTCCCGCCCGTTCGGCGACTTCGGCGGCAGCGGCCTGCGGCGTCGTCACGACGAGCAGCTCGGCGTTCGGCAGCAGCTGGGAGACGGAGATGGCCACGTCTCCGGTGCCGGGGGGCAGGTCGAGGAAGAGGACGTCGAGGTCCCCGAAGTAGACGTCGCCGAGGAACTGCTCGAGTGCCCGGTGCAGCATGGGGCCCCGCCACGCGACGGGCTGGTTGCCCTCGACGAACATGCCGATGGAGATCACCTTCACCCCGTGGGCGATCGGCGGCAGGATCATGTCGTCCACCTGGGTCGGCCTTCCGGTGACCCCCAGCAGGCCGGGCACGGAGAAGCCGTGCACGTCCGCGTCGACGATCCCGACCCGCAGCCCGCGGGCGGCCAGCTCGCACGCGAGGTTCACGGTGACCGACGACTTGCCGACGCCGCCCTTGCCGCTGGCGACCGCGAAGACCTTGGTCAGCGAGTCGGGCCGGCTGAAGGGGATGCCCCGGCCGGGGCGGAGCCGCTCCTTGAGCTCCCGGCGCTGCTCGGGCGTCATGACGTCGAGCTCGACCACGGCCTCCTCCACGCCGGGGACCCCGCGGAGCGCGGCCGCCACGTCCTTCTCGATCGTGTCCCGCAGCGGGCAGCCGGCGATGGTGAGGAGCACGCCCACGGTGACCCGGCCGCCGTCGACCGTCACGGACCGCAGCATGCCGAGCTCGTCGATGGGCCGGCGCAGCTCGGGGTCGAGGACGCCGTGCAGGGCCGCGCGGACGGCCTCGTCGGACACGGCGCTCACTCGGCGACCCCGCTCTCGCGGACGCGGGGGAGCTGCTGCGTGCGGAGGCTGCGCTGCCGGCGGTCCCTGCGCGGCTTGGCCTCGGACCGCTCCTCCGGGTCTGGCTCCTCCTGCTCGGAGGACAGGTCCTCGAGGAGGGAGCGCAGCTCGCCGCGCACGAAGTCGCGGGTCGCCACCTCGCGCAGGGCCAGACGCAGCGAGGCGAGTTCTCGGGTGAGGTACTCGGTGTCGGCGAGGCTGCGCTCGTTGCGCGAGCGGTCCTGCTCGATCTGGACGCGGTCCCGGTCGTCCTGCCGGTTCTGGGCCAGGAGGATGAGCGGGGCGGCGTACGAGGCCTGCAGCGAGAGCAGGAGGGTGAGCAGCGTGTAGTTCAGCGACCGCGGGTCGAACTGCATCGACTCTGGGGCGAAGGTGTTCCAGCCCAGCCACACGACACAGAACAGCGTCATGTAGAGGAGGAAGCGCGGCGTGCCCATGTAGCGGGCGAAGCTCTCGGCGAAGCGGCCGAATGCATCCGGGTCGGGACTGAGGCGGGGGAGGAGCCTGCTTCGCTGCTCGAGGGGGGTGTCCAGACCGGGCAGCTTGCGGGGCTCAGCCAAAGCGTCCTCCGAACTTCTTCACAGGCTCGCCGTCCTCGTGCACGCGCCAGTCGTCGGGCAGGAGGTGATCGAGGAGGTCGTCGACGGTCACCGCTCCCACGAGACGGCCGTCCGCGTTGACGACGGCAATCGAATTGAGGTTGTACTGGGCCATCGTGCGCGCCACATCGCTGATCGAGTCGAGGTCCTTCATCGGCTCGAGATCCTTGTCCACGATCGACCCGAGCTGCTCCGGCGGAGCGCTGCGCAGGAGCTGCTGGATGTGGACCGTGCCGAGGTAGCGGCCCGTGGGGGTCTCGAGCGGAGGGCGGCAGATGAAGATGGCAGAGGCGAGGGCCGGGCTCAGCTCCTCGCGCCGCACGTGGGCCAAGGCCTCGGCGACCGTGGCCTCGGGCGGCAGGATGACCGGGACGGGGGTCATGACTGAGCCGGCGGTGCCCTCGTCGTACTGCAGGAGGCGGCGCACATCCTCGGCCTCCTCCGGCTCCATCAGCTGGAGCAGCTCCTCGGCCTTCTCGGCGGGGAGGTCGGCGAGGAGGTCGGCGGCGTCGTCCGGGTCCATCTCCTCGAGCACGTCGGCGGCGCGCTCGACGTCGAGGGCCGAGAGGATCTCCACCTGGTCGTCCTCGGGGAGCTCCTGGAGCACGTCGGCGAGGCGCTCGTCCTGGAGCTCCGAGACGACCTCGAACCTGCGCTGGTCGCTCATCTCCTGCATCGCATCGGCGAAGTCCGCCGGCTTGAGGTCCTCGTGCGTGGCCAGGAACTGGGTGGCGCCGCGAGTCTGCCCGGCCGCGTGGCGCGTGTCCTCCCAGTCGACGAGGATCGTCTCGCCGCGCCGCAGGCTCCTGAGCCCGCGGCCGGAGATGAGGCGGCGGACGAAGAGCTTGCTCACGAGCCAGTCGCCGTTGCGCTGCTGGTCCATCGCGAGGTCCTCGATGGCCGCCTGGCTCCCGTCCTCGACGAGGACCACGTGGCGGTCGAACATGTCGCCCAGCACGAGCTGCTCGGCTCCGCGCTGCTCGAACCGGCGGAGGTTGATGAGGCCGGTCGTGATGATCTGGGACTGGTCCATGCTCGTCACCCGGGTCATCGGGACGAACACCCGCCGCTTGCCCGGCACCTCGACGACGATGCCCACCGCCTGCGGGGGACGCCCGCCGCGGGGGATGACGACGACGTCGCGCAGCCGCCCGACCCTGTCTCCTGCAGGGTCGAAGACGTCGAGGCCGAGCAGCCTGGCGACGAAGATACGCGTGGGGGTCCAACTCACCTGTCTAATCTACTCCAGAGCAATCTCACCGCTCACTCTGAGCGGAAAGCGGCACGGCGTGGAGGAAGACGGGTAAGAATAGGGACATGTCCAACATGTTCGGTTCCGCCAAGCCCACTGACGAGGCCCGCGCGCTCCCGCAGGGCGAAACCGTCGGTTCCTACACCTCCTATCTGGATGCGCAGAAGGCGGTGGACTACCTCGCCGACCAGCAGTTCCCGGTCGAGCTCGTCGCCATCGTCGGCAACGAGCTCAAGCTCGTCGAGCGGGTGACGGGGCGCCTGTCCTACCCGCGGGTCGCCCTCAACGGCGCGCTCAGCGGCATGTGGTTCGGCCTCTTCGTGGGGGTGCTGCTCTCCTTCTTCACCCCGAACGGCAGCTACTTCTCGATCATCACGTCCGTGCTGATGGGCGCCGCGTTCTTCATGCTCTTCGGGATCGTGACCTATGCGATGCAGCGCGGCAAGCGCGACTTCACGTCCACGAGCCAGGTCATTGCGAGCAACTACGACGTCGTGGTGGGCCATGAGGTTGCCCACGAGGCGCGGCGGCTCCTCGCCCAGCTGCCCATGGGGCAGGGCATGGCCCACGGCGGCTGGGGCCAGACCGGCGGATACGGCCAAGGCGGCGGGTACGGCCAGGGCGGCGGGTACAACCAGGGCGGCTACGGCCAGCATGGGCAGGACTGGGGCCAGGGCGGCCACGGCCAGCAGGGGTACGGCCAGCAGGGGTACGGCCAGCAGGGACACGGCGACCAGGGGTACGGCCAGCAGTGGCAGCCCCCGCAGCAGGAGGAGCCGAAGCGCCCCACCGGCTGGACCGACCCGTACGGGGTGCACGCAGGCCAGACCGAGGGCCAGCAGGGGCAGCCCGAGGTCCAGCAGGCCCCGCAGCCGGCCCCCGAGCCCCGTCCGGGTTACCACGACCTGCCCGATGGCCGGCCGCAGTACGGCATCCGCGTCGAGCCGGAGCACGCCCAGCAGCACCAGGGCAGCGTCCCCGCCAACGACGCGGGGCAGCAGGAAGCCCGCGGTGAGCAGGAAGTCCACGAGGAGGCCCGGGGCGAGGATGCCGCCACGGAGCATCGCGGCGAGGGCCAGCCGAGGCACGACGACGACTCCCACCGGGGCGCGTAGCTCGCCGCACACACCGCGCACCGACAGGGGCGCCGGCCGGGTGATGAACCGGCCGGCGCCCCTGCGCATGCACGGGTCAGGTCAGAGCAGCGAGGCCATCCAGGCTTCGACGTCATCTGGCGTGCGCGGCAGGGCCTCGCTGAGGTTCACCGGGCCACCGGCGGTCATGAGGACGTCGTCCTCGATGCGCACGCCGATCCCGCGGTACTCGGCCGGGATCGCGAGGTCCTCGGCCTTGAAGTAGAGGCCCGGCTCGATCGTGAACACCATGCCCGGAGCCAGCTCGCCGTCGAGGTAGAGCTCGCGGCGCGCCTGTGCGCAGTCGTGCACGTCGAGGCCGAGGTGGTGGCTCGTGCCGTGCGGCATCCACCGGCGGTGCTGCTGCCCGGCGTCCGAGAGCGCCTCCTGTGCCGAGACGGGGAGGATGCCCCACTCTTCGAGGCGCGCGGCGAGGACCTCCATCGCGGCGGCATGGATCTGGCGGAACTTCACCCCCGGACGCGCGGCGGCGAACGCGGCGTCCGCGGCGTCGAGGACCGCCTGGTACACCCGGCGCTGGACCTCCGAGAATGTCCCGCTCACCGGCAGGGTGCGGGTCACGTCTGCGGTGTAGAGCGACTCGGCCTCCACGCCGGCATCGACCAGGAGCAGCTCGCCCTCGCGCACCGGGCCGTTGTTGCGGATCCAGTGCAGCACGGTGGCGTTGTTGCCCGACGCGGCGATCGTCTCGTAGCCGAGGTCGTTGCCCTCCTCGCGGGCCTTCGCGAAGAACGCTCCCTCGACCACCCGCTCGCCGCGGCGGTGGGCCAGCGCGCGGGGCAGGGCCCGGATGATCTCCTCGAAGCCGGCCGCGGTCGCGGCCACGGCCTCGCGCATCTGGGCCACCTCCCACTCGTCCTTGGCCAGGCGCAGCTCGGACAGTGCCTCGGTCAGCTGGTCGTCGAGGGCGTCCAACACGGACAGGTCCAGCGACTCGGGATCCTTGGCGGTGTTGTAGCGCGCAGTGTCGACGAGGGCGTCGATGTCCTCGTGCACCTTGCGGACCAGGCGCACCGAGATGCCCCCGATCTCCGGGGCGCCCACGCCCTTGGTGAGCGCGGCCTCGAGGCCGTCGAGGTGCGCGGTGGCGATGCCCAGGCGGGCCTCGAGCTCGGCGAGCGTGGGGCGCGCGCCGATCCAGAACTCGCCGGAACGGGCGTCGGCATAGAACTGCTCGGTGTCCCGTCCGGCGAGCGGGCGGAAGTACAGCGTGGCACTGTGGTGACCGCCGTCGTCGCCCGTGCCCTCGTCGACTGGTTCGAGGATGAGCACGGCGTCGGGCTCGTGGTCGACGCCCAGGCCGGTCAGGTGCGCGAAGGCGGAGTGGGGGCGGAAGCGGTAGTCGGTGTCGTTCGAGCGGACCTTGAGCGGGCCTGCCGGGATGACGAGCCGCTCGCCGGGGAACCGGTCGGAGATGGCGCGACGGCGTCGGGCCGCATGCTCGGCGACGGCGTCCCTGCCGGGCAGGGAGCCCTCGGACGGCGCCCAGCCGGACGCCATGAACGCCTTGAATGCCTCGGAAGTGGGCCGCTGGGACCGGTTGTTCACCCGGTCGTCGATCGGCTGCGCCTGCGGCTGGCCGTTGGGATCTGGAACTGCGGGATCTGAAACACTCACTTCTTCATTCTTCCACTGGGGTGCGCGTTGTCCAGAGGCCCCCACCCGCCGCCCCGGGCTATCGTGGGGGCGTGAGGATCGATCTGCACGCCCACTCGACGGTGTCCGACGGCACCGAGACCCCCGCGGAGCTCGTGGGAGCGGCCGCCGAGGCGGGCATCGACGTCCTCGCGATCACCGACCACGACTCCACGTCGGGCTGGGAGGACGCGGGCGCGGCGGCCCGGCGCCTCGGGGTGGCGCTCGTGCCGGGCATGGAGGTCTCGTGCCGCACCCCCGAGGGCATCAGCGTCCACGTCCTGAGCTACCTGCACGACCCCGCGCACCCCGGGCTCCTCGAGGAGGTCACCAAGGCCCGTGATGCGCGGCTCTCCCGCGCCGAGCACATGGTCTCGCTGCTTGCCGAGGACTATCCGCTCTCGTGGGACGACGTCACGCGCCACCTGGCTCCCGGGGCCACGGTGGGCCGGCCGCACATCGCCGACGCCCTCGTCGCGGCGGGCCTGGTCGGCGACCGCACCGAGGCGTTCGCCACGATCCTGTCCTCGCGCTCGCGGTACTTCGTGCAGCACTACGCGCCCGAGCCCGCGCTGGCCGTCTCCCTCATCCGCGCCGCCGGGGGAGTGCCGGTGTTCGCGCACCCCGTGGCGTCGGCGCGGGGCCGCACGGTCGGCGAGCCCGTCTACCGGGCGATGATCGACGCCGGCCTGGCCGGGCTCGAGGTCTACCACCGCGACAACCCGGAGGACCGCCGCCCGTTCCTGCTCGATCTGGCGGCCGAGAACGGCCTCTTCGTCACCGGATCGTCCGACTACCACGGCACGGGCAAGCCCAACCGGCTCGGCGAGTTCACGACGACGCCCGAGGCGCTGGGCGAGATCGAGCGCCAGGGGCGCGGCGCCGCCGTCGTGCGCTAGGGAACGGCGACGACCCGCGCGGAGGGAAGGCGTCCGGCCATGACCTCGACGGCCTGCGGGTTCGCGTCGACGCACACGAACCGCCGGCCCAGGCGCTGTGCGACCGCCCCGAGCGTGCCCGAGCCCGCGAAGAAGTCGAGGACCCAGTCCCCGGGGCGGCTCGAGGCCGCCACCATGCGCCGCACGAGCCCCTCGGGCTTCTGCGTCGGGTAGCCGGTCTTCTCGCGGCCGGTCGGAGAGACGATCGTGTGCCACCACACGTCGGTGGGCAGCTTGCCGAGCTCGCGCTTCTCCGGCGTGACGAGGCCCGGAGCCATGTACGGCTCGCGGTCCACCTCGGCGGCGTCGAAGTGGTAGCGGGCCGGGTCCTTGACGTAGACGAGCACGTTGTCGTGCTTCGTGGGCCACCGGCGCTTGGTCCGGGCGCCGTAGTCGTAGGCCCAGATGATCTCGTTGAGGAAGCAGTCCCGGCCGAAGATCGCGTCCAGCATGACCTTGGCGTAGTGCGCCTCGCGGTAGTCGAGGTGCAGGTACAGCGTGCCGTCCTGCGCGAGGAGCCGCCACGCCTCGACGAGCCGCGGCTCGAGGAACGCCCAGTAGTCGCTGAACGCGTCGTCGTAGCGGTGCAGCGCGCCCTTGATGGTCTCGTAGCGCTGGCCGGAGAACCCGATGCGGTCCCCGGACGCGCTGCGCACCATGCTCAGCTCCTGCCGCTTCTGCGAGCGGCCGGTGTTGAAGGGCGGGTCGATGTAGACCATCGTGAAGGAGCCCTCGGGCAGGCTGGGGAGCACTGCGGCGTTGTCGCCGTGGACCACGAGGTCGGGGCCGTCCGGGGACCAGATGGCCCCGGACGACCCGTGAGGGGCGGCAGCCGCCACGAGGCCTACTCGGCCTCGGTGCGGGCGACCACCTCGCCGTTGCGGCGGCGGGTGCGGCGGCGGCGCGCTGCCGCGACGCCGCGGTCGACCGATGCGCCCTCCGCCGAGTCCGCGAGGTGTACCGCCAGGGCGGCCGACTCGCGGCGGGGGCGCGCCGACTCCGCCGCCTTGGTGTTCCTGCCCTCGGTACGACCTTCGGAGCGGCCTTCAGTACGACCTTCAGTGCGGCCTTCGGTCCGGGCACCGGCGGCCTCGGACGCGCCCTCGGCCACACCGCGACGACGACGGCGGCGGCCTCCCTCGCTGGCCGCCTCGCCGTTCGCGGGGGTCTCGGCGGCCGTCTCGGCCTTCTCGCCGCTGCGGCCCTTGCCGCCACGACGGCCGCGGCCCTCGGCGTCCTCGTGCCGGTCCTTGCCGCCGCGGGAGCGCTTCTTCCCGCCGGGCTCGCCCAGGTCCTCGAGCTTCTCGGCTGCGAGGCCCTCGAGGACGCGCTTGTTGCGCGGGAGCCGGCCCTTGGTGCCCGTCGGGATGTCCAGGTCCGAGTAGAGGTGCGGCGAGGACGAGTACGTCTCCACCGGCTCCGGCACATCGAGACCGAGGGCCTTGTTGATGAGCGTCCAGCGCGGGACGTCATCCCAGTCGACGAACGTCACCGCGGTGCCCTTGTGGCCCGCGCGGCCGGTGCGGCCCACGCGGTGGAGGTAGGCCTTCTCGTCCTCGGGGCACTGGAAGTTGATCACGTGCGTGACGTCCTCGACGTCGATGCCGCGCGCCGCGACGTCGGTGGCTACGAGGACGTCCACCTTGCCGTGGCGGAAGGCCCGCAGGGCCTGCTCGCGGGCGCCCTGGCCGAGGTCGCCGTGGATCGCTGCGGCCGCGAAGCCGCGGTCGATGAGCTCCTCGGAGAGCTTCGCGGCGGTGCGCTTGGTCTTCGTGAAGATGATGGTCCGGCCGCGGCCCTCGGCCTGCAGGATGCGCGCCACGACCTCGTCCTTGTCCAGGTGGTGCGCGCGGTAGATGACCTGGCGGATGTCCTTCTTGGTCACCGAGTCGTCGTTGGGGTCCGAGGCGCGGATGTGGGTCGGCTGCGTCATGTAGCGCCGCGCCATGGCCACGACCGGGCCGGGCATGGTCGCCGAGAACAGGAGGGTCTGGCGCACCGCCGGGACGGCGCCCATGAGCGTCTCGACATCCGGAAGGAAGCCGAGGTCAAGCATCTCGTCGGCCTCGTCGAGGACGATCATCCGGACGTTCTTGAGGTTGAGGTGGCGCTGGCGGTGCAGGTCGATGAGGCGGCCGGGGGTGCCGACCACGACCTCGACGCCCCGCTGGAGGGCCTCGATCTGCGGCTCGTAGGCGCGGCCGCCGTAAATGACCTCGACCCGCAGCGTGGTGCGCTTGCTGGCGGTCTGGAGGTCCTTGCTCACCTGGACGGCCAGCTCGCGCGTCGGGACGACGACGAGGGCCTGCGGCGCGCCCGGGACCGGCAGCTTGGCGTAGTCCGGGTGCTCGACCGGGAGCGTGCGCTGGAGCGCGGGGATGCCGAAGCCGAGCGTCTTGCCGGTGCCGGTCTTGGCCTGGCCGATGATGTCGTGGCCACCGAGGGCCACCCCGAGGGTCATCGACTGGATCGGGAACGGGTTGAGGATGCCGGCGTCCGCGAGGGACTGGGCGATCTCGGGGGCCACGCCGTAGTCGGAGAACGTCTTCTGGCTCTCCTGGCGGACGGGGGCGTCGTTGGTGATGGTCTCCTCGGTCTCGATCGTCTCGGTTCCCGAGTCGTCGGTCAGGAGTTCATGCGTGTGGACTTCGTTCATAAGGAAAGGGTCCCTCTCCATCGGGGCCCGAGCGGGTCTCGCTCAACAGAGCGCCACAGCCATGACTGCGTGGGGCATCTGGAGCAGGAGCGCGCGCCGGCCATCCAGCGGAAGCCGATCGCGGGCTATCAAGGTGCCGGCACCGGCCGGCGGGTGAAAAGAGGATCGCATCAGGACGATCGGGCATCCAATAACTGTCCAAGGATACCGCGCCCGAGGTTCCATCCGTGAATTGGGGCCCGACGGGGGCCGGATATCGCCCCTTCGGGTTGAGCCCTCGGCGGACGGGTACCGGGCCAAGCGTGAGCCGAAGTGACACGACTCACGCTTCTGTGATTCAACCGTCAACCCACTCCACCGATTTCTAGGAGCTGTAAGACATGAGAACACGCCTTCTCGCCCCGCTCGTCACGGCCGCGATGGCCGGAGGACTCCTCGTCTCCGTCGCGGGCCCCGCGACGGCCGCGGGTCCCCAGCCGCAGACCGTGGCGGCCGCCCCGGCCGCTCGGCCGGCAGCTGCCCAGACGCCGTCGACGTCCTTCATCACGCAGACGGTCACCGACGCGGCCGGCAACGTCGTCGGCACCCTGACGGGTACCTTCACCCCGACGCAGTTCGTGAACCAGAATGGGCAGCTGGCGGCCCAAGGTCTGGTCACGGGCACGCTGACGAATGCCACCACTGGCGCGACCACGCCCGTGAGCACCACGGCCACGGCCCCCGTGACCAACGCTGCCACGGGCGGAACGTGCAACGTCCTCAGCCTGACGTTGGGGCCGCTGCACCTTAACCTGCTGGGCCTCGTCGTGGACCTCAACCAGGTCAACCTGAACATCACCGCGCAGAACGGCCCCGGCAACCTGCTCGGGAACCTGCTCTGCAGCGTCGCCGGCCTGCTGGACAACGGCACGGGCCTCCAGGGCGTGCTGAACATCCTCAACGGCCTCCTGTCCGGCCTTTAGGACCTTCGGGTCCGCAGGAACACCGCGAGGGGCGGTGCCGCGTGGGCGGCACCGCCCCTTCCCTGTGCCCAGGCCAGTCTTCAGGCCAGCTCGAACAGGACCTTCCGCGTCGTCACGTCCGCGAGGACGAGCCGCACGCGCACAGTGCTCCCGGATTCCATCTCGCCCTCGCACCTCGCCGTCACGGGCGGATCGGCGAGCTGGACCGTGCCGAACGGCCGTGCCTGCTGGGGCCCCTGCCCGTTCAGCGGCCTGGTCTTCGCCCCGTTGCCCGGCCCGTTGTTGGGGACTGCCGTGCCGTTCTGGGAGCTCGCGATCCGGTCGAGGGGCTGGTCCGGCCGGCCGTTCCGCGTGGGGGCCGGGCTCCCGGCGGCGGGCTTGGAGCCCGAGACCACGACAGCGTCGAACTCCCGCCCCACCGCGGTGACGAGCAGGGCCGCCTCGACGAGGTCGAGGGAGGCGCGCTCGACCCGGGCCGCGAGCTGGTCCGAGGCAGCCATGAGGGACGGGAGCCGTGGAAGGGCAGCCCGCACCCACTCGGGCACATCCCGTCCGTTCGCGAGCGCCTCGCAGAGCACGAGCACGAACCGGTCCACGAGCCGGCGCAGCGGGGCGGTCGTGTGCGCATAGGGCGCCGCGATGGCGGCCTGGAGGTGCTCGGCGGGCACGTCGCCGTCGAACGGGGTGTAGGCCGCGCCGCGGAAGAGCGCCGCGGCGGCGTGCAGGATCGCGAGGTGGCGGGGCTGGGCGGCATCGAGCGTGCGCAGGTACTCGCCGTAGGGGACGGAGCCGTCCCACGGCGCACCGAGCGCCTGCGTCTGCCGGCGGAAGTGCCGCAGCGACTTCTCGTCCGGGCCCGGCATGGTGCGCAGGATCCCGACCCGGCCCTCGATCATGAGGCTCGCGGCGGCCATGCCGGTCATGAGGGAGATCTGGGCGTTCCAGTCCTCGACCGGCCGTGGCCCGCGCGTGTCGATCCGGTACCCGCCGTCCTCGGCAGGGACGATCTCCTGCTCCGGCAGGTTCAGGCTCGCGCCCCCGCGTCGGCGCTCGAGCTCGACCCGCTTCAGGCCCACCTCGCGCAGGAGCAGGAGCGACTCGGCCGCGGTCCCGGCGTCGATCTGCTCCTGCACCTCGGCGTAGCTGAGCTTCGCCCGGCTGCGCACGGTGGCGCGGGTGAGGCCGACGCCGGCCACCTCGCCGTCCGCGTCGAGGCTGAAGTCCCACACGAACGCGCCGCGGACCTCGTCCGCGAGGAGGCTGCCGGCGTCGTCCGAGATGTCGCGGGGGTGGAGCGGCACCTTGGCGTCCGCCGCGTAGATGGTCTGGCCCCTGCGGCGGGTTTCGGCATCGAGCGGGCCCTCCGGACGGACGAATGCGGGGACGTCTGCGATCGCGTAGCGCACCCGGTATCCGCGGCCGTCGCGCTCGATATGGACGGCCTGGTCGAGATCCGTGGAGGTGGGCGGGTCGATCGTGACGAACTCGATCCCGGTCGCGTCCTCGGCGGGCAGGGTGAGGGCGGCGATGGCCGCCTCCGCGTCGGCGAGGGCCTCGGCGGGGTACGCGTCCGCGAGCTTGAACTCCTCCCGCAGGGCCGCGAAGGCCGCCGCGAGCACGGTGCCGCTGGCCTCTGCCTTCTCCCCGGCTGAGGGACTGGCTGGCTTCGGGGTCAGCGAGTAGTGCGCCATGGCCGCCAGCCTAGTCCCGACTACCCTTCACGGACCCCGAAGCGCCTCGGGTGCGCGGGGAAGACGCCCAGGATGCGCAGCTGCGTCGAGAAGAAATCGAGCTCCTCGAGCGCGCGGGCGAGCGCCGGCTCGTCGGGGTGGCCCTCGACGTCGACCATGAACATGGTCGCGGCGAACCTGCCCTCCACCATGTAGCTCTCGAGCCGGGTCATGTTGACGCCGTTGGTCGCGAACCCGCCGAGCGCCTTGTAGAGGGCCGCCGGGATGTTGCGGACCCGGAACACGAAGCTCGTCACGTACTGGGAGCCGTCGGCCTGCGGATAGTCGCGCGGCGGTGCGAGGACCACGAAGCGGGTCGTGTTGTGCTGCTGGTCCTCGATGTCGCTCGCCAGGACACTGAGCCCGTAGCGCTCGGCCGCGAGCGGCGGGGCAATGGACAGCTTGGCCGGGTCCCCCCACTCGGCGACCTCGCGCGCCGAGCCTGCCGTGTCCCCGGCCACGACGGGGGTGAGGCCGTGCGCCCGGATGAATCCGCGGCACTGCGCCAGGGCGTGGACGTGGGAGTGCACCTCCCGCGCTCCCTCGATCGTGGCGCCGGGGACGCCGAGGAGGCTGAAGCGGATGCGCAGGAAGTGCTCGCCGACGATCTGCAGGGGAGTGTCGGGCAGGAGCAGGTGGATGTCCGCGACCCGTCCGGCGACCGTGTTGTCGATCGGGATCATCGCGAGGTCCGCCTCGCCGCCGGTCACGGCCGCGAAGGCGTCCTCGAACGTCGCGCACGCGAGGGTCGCGGCACCCGGGTAGGCCTCGAGGGCGGCCATGTGCGAGTTGGCGCCGGGCTCGCCCTGGTACGCGACCGTCGTCATGGGCGCGGTGCGGCGGGAGCAGGCTGGGGGAGCTCGGCGCGGAGGCGGGCGGCGGCGTCGGCGGGGTCGTCCGCGTCGGTGATGGCGCGGACGACGACGACTCGGCTCGCCCCGGCCTCGACCACCTGGGCCACGTTCGCGTGGTCGATCCCGCCGATGGCGAACCACGGCAGTGGCGAGAGGCCCGCCTCGAGCGCCTCGCGGGCGCGCCGCGCCGCATGCTCCACGATGCCGAGGCCGACGGCGGCCCGGCCCGGCTTGGTCGGCGTGGCCCAGAGGGGGCCGGTGCAGAAGTAGTCGAGGCGCGCCGCGGCGGATGCTTCGGGGCTCTGCGCGTGCGCTATCGCGGCGTCGACGAGCTCGGGGGAGTTGGTCGAGAGGCCCACGAGCACGGACTGGTCCACGACGCGGCGGATCGCCGGGAGGGGGAGATCCTTCTGGCCGACATGGAACACGGGCGCTCCGGAGAGCAGGGCGATGTCCGCCCTGTCGTTCACGGCCCACAGCTTCCCGTGCCGCTCGGCAACGCCGCGCAGGACCTCGAGGAGCTCGAGCTCCTCGGCCGCTTCGATCTGCTTGTCGCGGAGCTGGACGATGTCCACGCCCCCGGAGAAGGCAGCGTCGAGGAAGGACTCGAAGTCCCCGCGGTCCCTGCGGGCATCGGTGCACACGTACAGCTGGGCGTCGGCGAGGAGCATGCAACTAGACTAGTGCCCAGTACTGCGGGAGCCCGCCAGTGTGAACTGCGCCAGGGCTGAGAGGGCCAGAGCCGACCGCTGCACCTGATCCGGGTCATGCCGGCGGAGGGAAGGAACCATGGAGAGCACGGACGCGCCCGCGACGGCGCGGAACCCGGGCGACGTCGCCGACGTCATCGTCGTCGGGGCCGGGGTCGTCGGCTTGGGCATCGCCTTGGAGGCCGCGCGCTCGGGCCGGCGCGTCGCCGTCGTGGACCCCGCGCCGGGCAGCGGCGCGAGCTACGCGGCCGCGGGCATGCTCGCCGCGGTCAGCGAGTACCACTACCAGGAGGAAGACCTCCTCGCCCTCACCCTCGACTCCGCCCGGCGGTGGCCGGCGTTCGCCGCGTCCGCGGGCCCCGACTGCGGCTACCTGACGACCCCGACCCTGTGCCTCGCGGCCGACGCCGCCGACCGCCAGGCGTTCGCCGACCTCCGGGCCGCCCAGGAGGCGCACGGCCTCGCCGTCCAGTCGCTCACCGTCCGCGAGGCACGGAAGGCCGAGCCGCTCCTGGCTCCCGGCATCGCAGGAGCCTTCACGATCGAGGCCGACCACCAGGTCGATCCCCGCCGTCTCGTCGCGGCCCTGCTCGGACGCCTCGGCGACGACGCGCTCGTGCCGGCCTGCGCGGCGTCGCTCGCGTGGGACGGCGGGCGGGTGGCCGGCGTCGTGCTCGAGGACGGGCGCGAGCTGCGCGCTGCCGAGACGATCGTGGCCAACGGGCTGGGCGCCCGCGACCTCGGCGGTCTCCCGGTGGCCCTGCCGCTGCGGCCCGTCTACGGGGACATCCTGCGCCTGCGGGTGCCCGAGGTTCTCCGGCCGCTCGTCACGTCGACCGTCCGCGGGCTGGTGCGCGGACGCCCCGTCTACGTGGTCCCGCGCGAGGACGGGACCGTGGTGGTCGGCGCGACCCAGCGCGAGGACGGCTCCGACGCCGTCTCCGCCGGAGGGGTCTACGAGCTGCTGCGCGACGCCCAGGCCCTCGTGCCGGCCGTCGCCGAGCTCGAGCTGACCGAGATCACCGCCCGCGCGCGCCCGGGGACGCCGGACAACGCGCCCCTGCTCGGGCGGGTCGGCAACGTGCCCGGACTCATCGTGGCCACCGGGTTCTTCCGCCACGGCGTGCTCCTGACGCCCGCCGCGGCCGAGGTGTGCCGCCAGCTGCTCGAAGGGCGCGCCGACCCCCGGTGGGACGCCTTCCGGCCCGACAGATTCGCCTCGCAGCCCGCGAGGATCCCGGCCGCCTCGGCGGCAGAGAGAGGAGGCAGCTGATGCAGGCGACCGACCGCATCACCGTCAACGGCGAGCAGCGGGAACTCCCGCAGCCGTCCACCGTGCTGGCCCTCGTGTCCGCGACGACGGGGCGCGCGCTCGCGGACAACGGCAGGCCGGCCGACGGCGGGCGCCTCGGCGTCGCCGTCGCGCTCAATTCAGAGGTGGTGCCCCGCGGAAGCTGGGCGACCACCGCGCTCGCGGCGGGCGACGCCGTCGAGCTCGTCACAGCGATGCAGGGAGGCTGAGATGACGCAGGCACACATCGAGGACGAGAGCACTGTGCTCGCCGACGACCCGTTCGTGGTGGACGGCGTGCCGCTCGGGTCGCGGCTCATCATGGGCACCGGCGGGGCGCCGAGCCTAGACGGGCTCGGGGAAGCGCTCGAGGCGTCCGGCACGCAGCTCACCACGGTGGCGATGCGCCGCTACTCGCCCGCCGAGCAGGGGTCCCTCTTCCAGCTCCTCCTCGAGCGGGGAATCCGCGTCCTGCCGAACACCGCCGGGTGCTTCACCGCGCGCGACGCCGTGCTCACGGCCGAGCTCGCCCGCGAGGCGCTCGAGACAGACTGGGTCAAGCTCGAGGTCATCGCGGACGAGACCACGCTCCTTCCCGACCCGATCGAGCTCGCCGATGCGACCGAGCAGCTCGTGGGCCGGGGCTTCAAGGTGTTCGCCTACACGAACGACGATCCAGTGCTGGCGCGCCGGCTCGAGCAGCTGGGCGCCGTCGCCGTGATGCCCCTCGGTGCGCCGATCGGGACGGGCCTGGGCATCCTGAATCCGCACAACATCGAGCTCATCGTGGCCCGCGCCGGGGTCCCGGTGGTCCTGGACGCGGGCATCGGCACGGCCTCCGACGCCGCGCTGGCCATGGAGCTCGGGTGCGACGCCGTGCTCCTGGCCACCGCGGTCACCCGGGCGCAGGATCCTGTCCGCATGGCCATGGCCTTCCGCCACGCCGTGGCGGCCGGACGCCTCGCCTCGAAGGCCGGCCGCATCCCCAAGCGCGAGCATGCCCTCGCCTCGAGCCCGATGGAGGGGCGGGCACAGTTCCTCTGACGCGCCGGTTCCTCTCAGCAGTTCCTGTGAGCAGTTCCGCCGCGAGCCGGCCCGGCCTACCCTGACTTCCATGGCACACGAGCCGCTGACCGAGGAACAGATCAAGGACGAGCTGGGACGCCTCGCCGACTGGCGCCATGTGGGCGGGTCGCTGGCCACCGTGTACAAGCTGCCGACCGCCGCGGCGGCGCTCGCGCTCATCGCGGCGGTGGGCGAGGTGGCCGAGGAGCTCAACCACCACCCTGATCTGGACTGGCGCTACAACCGCGTCATCCTCCGCTTCAGCAGCCACGACGCGGGCTCGGCCGTCACCGCCCGCGATGTCGAGGCGGCACACCGTTGCACCCTCCGTGCAGCAGCCCTCGATGCCGTAGCCCAGCCCGAACGGCTCCCCCAGGACCCCGCAGGCACGTAGGCGTACCGGAGCCTCCGCGGTCAAAACGGCGGCGGCGAAACCTCCCGCGTGGCGTCCGCGCTAGGGTCTGTAAATCTTTCGGTGTAACTGGGTTGTTTGTTGGCTAGCGGCGGCCGATGGAGAGCCGACCATCGAAGGCGATCTCGAAGGCGTTCAAG
>NZ_JAUSRH010000013.1 GCF_030811715.1 Sinomonas atrocyanea
GATCAACGCCCAGTCCTCCAAAGTGATCACTCTCCAATCGTCGAGTGTTCACTTTTCGAGCGCCGCTACTGCCCAGTTTTCGAGCGCCGACGACATTCCGCGGCGTTCGCAAGCCGATCCACAAGCGGACGCCGGCCGGGTGCGGCGGGAAGAATGCCCGCGCAGGCAGGAGCAGCCCGAGCAGGGCGAGGGCAACGATACGACCTGGTGGATGTCGTCTTTGCCCGATGGCAGCTCGGAGATCAGATGGATGGTCCGAATAGACCCGGTAGAACCATAGAGCGATCCACGCCCAGCGCTCGCACCGAGGCGAGTCCGTCGGCGCGGTAGAGCAACTCATCAGCGCCCATCGGCAGGATTGCGATCGCTATTCCGAAACCTATGATGCCGAGGCTGACGACGACCAGACCGATGCAGCCGATCTGCGTCTGACCACGGGAGGTCGCGAGTTTGGTCGTTGCTCCCCAGCAACCCATGTGCGTGGCGCCACGAGCGATCCAGGTGACGGGCGCGCGTCTGGTGCCTGCGTCTAGGTCCCTTCCATCCCGCAGCCGCGCCCCTCCTTCTTGCCGCCTGGTCCGCTTGGCTCAATCGATCGTCAGCAGAAGATCGTCCTGCGGTCAAGAAGACCGCTGACAACGACTCTTTGGAGGCAGACGATGGATGGCATCAAGGTCGGCTATGCGCGAGTCTCGACCGCAGAACAGGACCTCACCGCCCAACGCGACGACCTCGTGCGGCTCGGCGTTGCAGAGGAACTCATCCTCGTGGACCACGGCCTCACCGGAACCAACCGGGCGCGACCGGGGCTACGGGAAGCCCTGGCCTCGGTCAGGGCAGGCGACACATTCGTCGTCACCAAGCTCGATCGGCTCGCCCGGTCGCTGCGGACGCGAGAGACATCGCCGACGAGCTCACGGCAAAGGGGTCGTGCTCAGCCTGGGCGGCAGCCTCTACAACCCGAATGACCCGGTCGGAAAGCTGCTGTTCAACGTCCTCGGCATGGTCGCCGAATTCGAAACAGACCTGATCCGAATGCGCACCAAGGAAGGCATGGCCGCGGCCCGCGCGAGGGCAAGCTCAAGGGCAAGCAGCCCAAGCTCAGCCGCACCCAGCGGGCACACCTGTACGAGCTCGTGGATAGCCACCGCTTCACCCAAGCCGAACTCGCCGAACTGTTCAGCGTCTCCCGCACCACTGTCTACCGCGAAGAACACCGCCGCACCAAGCCCACGGTGAAGGTTCGGCTATGACCTCGGCCCCTAGGCCCCCTGCGGGGCCCGCACCGTGAGCGCACCCTGGTCGACGCGTGCGGTGAACACAGTGCCCTTGCCGAGGTGGTCCCCGTCGAGCTGGATGTCGTGCGGGTGGGCGCTGGCGAGCCGGACGCGCTTGCCCTCGAAGTGCCCGAGGTCCGGCGGCGAGTGGCGCCGGAAGCGGCTCAGCAGGGCTCCCACCACCCGGAACCAGCCGCGGACGCCGCTGGGGGCCACGGCCAGGACGTTCAGGATGCCGTCGTCCACCTTGGCGCCGGGGAAGACCTCGACGTTGCCCTGGATGCGGCCGCAGTTTCCGATCATGACGCCGCGCTGCCGGCGGTCCATGGCCAGGTCGCCGTCCACCTCGACCCGGATCCGATGGGACTCCCCCACGATGTTCTGCGCCGCGGAGACCACGTAGGCGAACCACCCGGCCTTGGCCTTGAGGTCGTCGTCGGTGTTGGCCATGACGGTGGCGTCGAGGCCGAGTCCGGCCATGACCACGAAGGCGAGCTCGTCGCCGTCGTCCATCCTGGCCCAGGCCACGTCGATGCGCCGCTCCGCGCCGCCCAGGGCGGTGTCGAGGGCCTGCTCGGCGTCGTCGATGGGCAGCCCGAGGTTGCGGGCCAGGAGGTTGCCGGTGCCGAGCGGCACCACTCCGAGCGGGGTGCCCGTGCCGGCGAGCGCGCCGGCCGCGGCGCGGACGGTGCCGTCCCCGCCGGCCACCACCACGAGCTCGGCCCCCTTCTCGAGGGCCTCGCGCGCCATGCCGGCGCCCGGGTCCTCGACGGTGGTCTCGAGCACGAGCGGTTCCGCCCCGTGTGCGGAGCAGCGCGCACGGAAGGACTCCACGACCGCCTCCGCGCCCTGCTTGACGGGATTCACGATCAGCGCCTCCATGGAAGCCCCCTTCATCCTCTGCGTTGTCTGACGGACAACGTTACCGAACCGTTCCCCGGTAAAGATGCGGCAACGGCGCGCCCGCGCGCCGTGACCCGGCGCGGCGGCCGTGCTACTACAGACTCAGCTTGGCTTCCACCGCAAGCGAAGAAATCGAACATGGTCGCACCACACAAGGAGTTGACATGGGATTTTTCGGGTTCCTCATCCTCGGACTCATCGCTGGGGCCATCGCCAAGGCCATCCTGCCGGGCAAGCAGGGCGGCGGCTGGCTCGTGACCCTCCTCCTCGGCGTCGTCGGCGCCATCCTCGGCGGATGGATCGGAGGGCTGATCTTCGGCGGAAACACGCTCGGCAGCTTCTTCGAGATCCGCACCTGGGTGACCGCGATCGTCGGGTCGCTCATCGTCCTGCTCATCTGGGGGGCACTCGCCAAGCGCCGCGCCTGACTGCCCCACCTTCTGGTACTCACCTTCTGGTACTCACCTTCTGGGAGTCACCTTCTGCGGGTCGTTGTGAACACATCGACCGTCAGGAGGTGGCTCCCAGCTTCGTTGTGGGGGCGCTCGACGCCGGCCCCTCGCCTCCCGCTCGGACCGCTCAGGCGCGGCCGGCCCCGCCGCGGCGGCCGGCGGAGCGCAGGCTGTCCAGCTCGCGCCGGAGCCGTGCGTTCTCGTCCTCGAGCTCGAGCACGAGCCGGATGCCCTCGATGGTGAGCCCCGCCTCGACGAGGCCGGCGATGCGGGCCAGCCGCTCGACGTCGTCCTCGCTGTAGCGGCGCGTGCCGCCGTCGGTGCGGGAGGGCGTCAGGAGGCCCTTGCGCTCGTACAGGCGCAGGCTCGAGAGGGCCATGCCGGAGAGCTCGGCGGCCACCGAGATCGCGTAGACCCCCTCCGAGGAGCGCCGCTCGCGTGCCATGCCACCTTCCTTCCGCCAAGGTCTTGATCTCTTCGTTGCGACCCACTATATCTGTGTCTGTAGAGACAGATCCATGGGGGATCGTCCTACCGAGGAATTGTTTGGCAACCCGATATCGAACATCTGGAGGTGGCAGAGATGCTGATGCGAACCGATCCATTCCGTGAGCTCGACCGCCTGACGGAGCAGGTCTTCGGTACCGCATCCAGGCCCACGACCATGCCGATGGAGGCCTGGCGCGAGGACGGCGAGTTCGTGGTCGAGTTCGACCTGCCGGGCGTGGACCCGGAGACGATCGACGTCGACGTCGAGCGGAACGTCCTGGCAGTGCGGGCGGAGCGGACGTCGCACCGCCCGGACGGGGCCGAGATCGTGGCGGCGGAGCGCCCGTCCGGCACGTTCGGCCGCGAGCTGATCCTCGGCGACGCCCTGGACACCGGGAAGGTCACCGCGAGCTACGCCGACGGCGTGCTGACGCTGCGCATCCCCGTGGCCGAGCAGGCGAAGCCGCGCAAGATCACGGTCTCCACGAACTCGTCGAAGAAGGAGATCGCGGCCTGAGGGTCCGTCCCCGGCCGGGCCGCAGCCCGGCCGGGGACCCGGCCTCCACCGTACGGAGGCTGCCATGCGTGCGAGGGACTTCTACGAGGTGCTCGGGGTTGACCGGACGGCGAGCCGGCAGGAGATCCGCGCAGCCTACCGGCGGCTCGTCCGCGAGCTGCACCCCGACGGCGGCGGCCCTGGAGGGCGCAGCCCGGTCTCCGAGCACGACAGCGAACGGCTCAAGGAGGTGATGGACGCGTACGCAGTGCTCGGCCGCGACGACCGCCGGGCCGCCTACGACGCTGCGCTGGAGCGCGCCGAGACCGTCCTGTGGGCGCAGCCGCCGCCGCGCCGCCCCGTGTGGCTCGCCCCGAGGACGCCGATGGACGAGCCGCTGAGGGAGGAGGACCTCCTGTGGTTCCTCTTCCGCTGGTTCCGCTGAGGCGGGGCCTTCTGACCCGTTGCCCGTGAAGCCCGTTGCCCGTGAAGGAGGGGCCGTGAGCCCAGAGCACAGCGGCTGGCGCCGCTACGACACCACGCTGTTCCCCGTGTTCCACGAGAGGTTCGAGGAGAAGTGGGGCGAAGGGACGGCCCCGTTCCTGGATCCCAGCGTGTTCGAGAATGACCAGCCGCGCCCGCGCGCCCAGTGGATCAACGTGGACACGGGCGCGGCGGTGGCCGTGGTGCCGGTGTGGGAGGACGATCCGACGGCGCGCTCGTTCGCCGTGTTCTACCTCCCGCCGGCCGGGGGCATCTGGGTGCTGCGGCCCCCGGGCCTGTCGAGCTACATCGAGGCGGTGGCCAACGGCACCGTCGCGAGCCGGGACGCCGCCGCCCTGCGCAACGACTCCTTCCACAAGGCGGTGGCGCACGCGGAGTCCTTCATCTACGGGACCTGACGCCAGCGCCTAATGCACGGCACCGCTGCACCAGCGCCTGATGCACGGCGCCGGCGGCCAGGCCCGACGTTCAGGCCCGGCGCTTGTCGTGGACCCCGGGGATGTCGCTGGTCTCCTTGGGGCCCACGTTGCCCTGCCGCTCGGCCCCGGGCGCGCCCCTGCCCGCGGACACCTCGCTGGCGCCCTCGGCCGGCTCGTCGTCCATGCCGGCGAGCCCTCCGGATTCGCTGCCGGCCCCGTAGGCCGAGCCGCCCTCGTCGAACACCGAGCCGGTGTCGCCCTTGACCGGGTCCAGGTTCTCGTCCGCGGTCATGACCCTCAAGCCCGCTGCGCCCGCGGCGGGGCCCCGGGAGCCCGCTGCGCCGTAGTGCCGGTAGAGGCGGTCCTCCTCGCCGGGCTCGAGGTGCCCGTCGGGGTCGATGCGCGGCGCCTCCTTGACCTGGTCCTTGGTGCACGGGACCACGAGGTCGTCGCCGCGCACGGTCGCCCCCCGCATGGGAACGAAGGACTCCTTGAGGCCGAAGAGGCCGGTCTTCACCGTGACCCACGTGGGGTCGTCCGTCTCGTCGTCGACGTACAGCTCGCCGATCCGCCCGATCTTCTCCCCGTCCTGCCCCACGACGTCCCCGCTGCCGCGCCTGAGCCTCTCGAGCTCCTCGCGTGTGATCATGGCCGTTCCTCCTGAAGGTCAGTGGACTGTGTCCACCGGTACTTACCCACTGGCGCGGCGGGGCAACGGCTTTCAGGCAGAGAGGACGACGGCGGCGAGGCCCGGCAGGCGCACGGCGTCGCCGGAGCCGGTGGCCACCACGGCGCACGCGGGATCGGTGGCCACGGCCGCGGCGCCGGCGAAGCCCGCGGGCAGCGGCACCTCGGCCGGACCGAGGCCGAAGCCGACGCACACGATGGCCCCGGGGCGCCGCCACGAGATCCACCGCGCCCCGCCCTCCCCGGGGCCGTCCCCGCCGCCGGCGAGCACCTCGGTCTCGTCCAGCCGCCCGGACCACAGCCCGGGCAGCTCGGCGCGCACCTCGATGAGGCGCCGGTAGAGCGCGAGGAGGCGGGCGCCGTCGTGCGTCTGCGCCTCCGACCAGTCCAGCATGGAGCGCTCCCTGGTCGCGGGGTCCTGCGGGTCGGGCACGAGGTCGGGGTCCCAGCCCATGCGCTCGAACTCGGAGAGCCGGCCCTTGGCGGTGGCCTCGGCGAGCTCCGGCTCGGGGTGGGAGGTGAAGAACTGCCACGGAGTGGTGGCCCCGTACTCCTGGCCCATGAAGAGCATGGGGGTGAACGGGGTGGTGAGCGCGAGCACGGCCTCGACCGCCTTCGCGTCCCAGCCGAGCGCGGCGGTGGGCCGGTCGCCCACGGCGCGGTTTCCCACCTGGTCGTGGTTCTGGGTGCAGACCACGAGCTGGGAGGGGTGCACGATGTCGGGGTCGAGCGGCCGGCCGTGGTGCCGGCCGCGGAAGCTCGAGTAGCTGCCGTCGTGGTAGAAGCCGCCCAGGATCACCTTGGCGAGGGCGTCCGGGTCGGCGAAGTCCTCGTAGTAGCCGTCAGCCTCGCCGGTCAGGGCCACGTGGAGGGCGTGGTGCACGTCGTCGTCCCACTGGCCGCCGAGCCCGTAGCCGCCGGCGCGGCGCGGGTTGACCAGACGCGGGTCATTGAGGTCGGACTCGGCCACGAGGACCTTGCGGCGCCCCGTCTCCCGGCCCACGGACTCGGCCAGGTCCTCGAGCTCCTCGAGCAGGGTCAGGGCGCGGTGGTCCTGGAAGGCGTGCACGGCGTCGAGCCGGAGCCCGTCCACGCGGTAGTCGTCCAGCCACATGCGGGCGTTGCCGAGGATGAACGCGCGGACCTCGTCCGAGCCGGGGCCGTCGAGGTTGACTGCGTCGCCCCAGCCGGTCGCGGCGCCGGAGAGCATGTAGGGCCCGAACTTGGGCAGGTAGTTGCCGCTGGGGCCGAGGTGGTTGTAGACCACGTCCTGGATCACGCCGATCCCGGCGGCGTGTGCGGCATCGACGAAGCGCTGGTAGGCCTCGGGGCCGCCGTACTGCTCCTGGACGGCGTACCAGAGCACGCCGTCGTAGCCCCAGTTGTACGGGCCGTTGAACGCGTTGACGGGCAGGGGCTCCACGAACCCGACGCCCAGCTCGGCCAGGTAGGGCAGGCGCGCCGCGGCGGCGTCGAGCGTCCCCTCGGGGGTGAACGTGCCGAGGTGCAGCTCGTACACGACGGAGCCGGCGAGCTCGCGCCCGGTCCAGCCGCGATCGGACCAGGCGTGCCGGGAGGGGTCGAACCCGGCGGAGAGCTCGTGCACGCCCTCGGGCTGGCGGCGCGAGCGCGGGTCCGGGAAGGGGCCCTCGCCGTCGAGGACGTAGCCGTAGCGCTCGCCCGCGGCGAGCGCGGACGCCACCCTCTCGGCGTCGGCGGACGACGGCGCCCACCACCCGGCGCCTGCATCCTCCAGGGGCAGCCGCTCCCCGCCCAGGACCAGCTCGACCCGGGACGGGATGGGGGCCCAGACGGAGGCGGGTTTCGACTCCGCTCCGCTCCGCTCCACCACCGTGGGCTCCGCTGCTGCGTCCCGCTCAGGCATGGTGGTCCTCCTCCTCAGGGACGAGGAGCGCCACCGGCAGCGTGCCGAGCACCTCGCCCACCAGTACGTCGCCGGCCTCGAAGAACCGGCCGGTGAACGCGTCCCGGGCCGCCCGGGCGAGCCGGACCGTCGTCGTGCCCCAGCCGCCGGCCTGCTCGAGCCCGGCGGGGAGCCGCGTGGCGAGCACGGCCGCGCCGCGCTCCCCGCGCCGGAAGCCGACCAGGTGCTCGGCCGCGGGGCCGTCCGCCTCGATCGGGGCATAGCCGGCGAAGAGCTCGGGCCGGTCTCGGCGCAGCCGCAGGGTGCGCGAGACGACGAGGAGCTTGGCCTCCTCGGCGAGCGGGCCGAGCACGGGCATGCCCGAGTCGAGCGCGGCGAGGGCGTCGGCGCGCGCGGCGAAGTCGACCTCGCGCCGGTTGTCCGGGTCGCACAGGGAGCGGTCCCAGAACTCGGTGCCCTGGTACACGTCCGGGACGCCGGGCATGGCCAGCTGGAGCAGCTTGGCGGAGAGGGCGTTAGAGGCCCCGAAGGGGGCGACCCGCTCGGCGAACGCGGAGATGATCGTGTGGGCCCGGTTCCCGGGGTCCACGGCGGCGTGCACGAGGCGGCGGACGGCGTCCTCGAACGCCTCGTCCTGGTCGGTCCAGAGCGTGTGCACCCCCGCTTCGCGGGCGGCCTTCTCCGCGTACTGGACGAGGCGGTCCTCCTCCGCCGGCCAGGCGCCGACGATGGCCTGCCACAGGAGGTTGGCGAGCGGGCCGTCCTCGAGCGGTGCGGCCTCGAGCAGGCGCGGGAGCGTCTCGGCCCACTCGTCGGCGAGCTCGGAGAGCACGGTGATGCGGGCGCGGGTGTCCTCGCTGCGCTTGGTGTCGTGCGTGGTGAGCGTGGTCATCGATTGCGCGAGGTGGCGCTCCCGCTCGGCGAGCTCGGCGTGGAACTCGCCGGGCGCCAGCGAGAATGCCGTCGGGTCGCCGCCGACCTCGGTGAGGGTGCCGAGGCGGGTGTAGCGGTAGAAGGCGGTGTCCTCGACCGCCTTGGCCATGATCATGCCGGTGGTCTGCTGGAACCTGCGGCACAGCTCCTCGGCGGGGTCCGCGAGGCGGGGCTCGAGGGCCTCGATGGTCGCGGCGAGGTCGGGGCGCTGGGCGGCTGCGGCGCGGCACGCCTCGGCGAGGACGGCGGAATCGTGCTCCCCTCCCCCGCCCCCGTGAGGGGTCATGTCCCCGGGTTGAGGGGTCATGTCCCCGCGTTGAGGGGTCACGTCCCTGCGCTGAGGGGTCATGTCCCTGAAATAGGTGCGGTACACCGGGAAGTGCGCGGCGACCTCCGCGAGGGCGTCGGCGAGGACGTCCAGGAGTTGCGACTCCCCTTCGCTTCGCTCAACCGCCGGGGCGGCGGCGAGGCGGGCCAGGCGGAGGATCTCGGCGTGCAGCAGCCCGTCCGCCATCCAGCGCTTGGTCCCGTGGATCATGTCCGCGTAGTCGGCGGCCTCGCCCCGCAGCCGGGTGTCCAGGGCCGTGAGTGGCTCCTCCCCCGCCGGGTCGACGAGGACGCGGTCCACGAGCCCGAGGGCGTCGTAGCCCGTGGTGCCCTCGCACGGGAAGTCGGCGGGGAGCGCCTCGCCGGGTTCGAGGATCTTCTCCACGAGCGTGTACGCGCCGCCCGAGAGCTCGCGGAGCCGCTCGAGGTACTCGGCCGGGTCGCGGAGCCCGTCCGGGTGGTCGATCCGGAGCCCGTCCACGAGCCCGGCCTCCACCCAGCGGCGCACCTCGGCGTGGCTCTCCTCGAACACCCACGGCACCTCGACCCGCACGCCCGCGAGGGTGTTGACGGCGAAGAAGCGGCGGTAGTTCAGGCGGTCGTCGGCCTCGCGCCACGGGACGAGCCGGTAGTGCTGGCGCTCGTGCACGGCCTCCGCCGAGTCGCCGTCGGCGTACGTGCCGGGGGCGAGGGGGTAGGAGTGCTCGTAGTACCAGAGCCTCTCGCCCTCGACCTTGAGCAGGCCGAGGTCCTCGGCGGAGCCGAGGACGGGCAGGAGCACCTTCCCGTCCCCGGCGTCCCAGTCGACGTCGAAGGCCTCGGCGTAGCGGGAGCCGCGGCCCTCGCGCAGCAGGTCCCACCACCAGGGGGTCTCCTCGGGGACCTCCACCCCGAGGTGGTTCGGCACGATGTCCACGAGGATCCCCATGCCCGCCCCGTGCGCGGCCGCGGCGACCCGCTCGAGCGCCTCGCGCCCGCCCCGCTCCCGGTCCACCCGGGAGAGGTCCGAGACGTCGTAGCCGTGCTCGGAGGCGCCCACCGACTCCAGCAGCGGGGAGAGGTAGAGCCAGTCCACGCCGAGGGAGGACAGGTACGGCACGAGCCGCGCGGCGTCGTCCAGCGTGAACTCGGGGCGGATCTGGAGGCGGTAGGTCGAGGCGGGGGTCTTCACGGGGCTCCTTCGCTGGGCCTGGGGCTACTGGCCGGCGGTGCTGATGGACGGCTGGTTCGTGGTGGCGGAGCCGGCCTGGGCGGCCAGGGACGCTGCCACTGAGTGGTCCACTTCCTCCTCGTGGTTCTCGTGGGCCCGCAGCACGGCGAGGCTCTTGGCGGGCACCGTGAGGATCGCCTCGGCCTTGATCTCCTTCTCCCCCGCGGACTGGCCCGAGGTGTCCAGCAGCACGTCCCAGCCGGGGGCGTACTCCTGCCCGGGGAGGCAGAAGTCCACGTCGGAGTCGTCCGCGTTGAAGTACAGGAGGAAGTGCGAGTCCGTGATCGACTGGCCGTACATGTCCTGGCCGTGGATGCCGTGCCCGTTGAGGAACACGCCCACGCTGCGGCCCAGGGCCTCGTCCCAGTCCTCGGGGACCATGGGCGCGCCCTCGGTGCCGAGCCACTCGATATCCGGCAGGGGCTGCCCCTCGCCGCGGCGCACCGGCCGGCCGTCGAAGAAGCGGCTGCGGCGGAAGGTCGGGTGCTCGGCGCGCAGCCGGGTCACGGCGGCGGTGAACTCCACGAGCGGGTTGTCCGCGCTGGCCCAGTCGATCCAGGAGAGCTCGTTGTCCTGGCAGTAGACGTTGTTGTTGCCCTGCTGGGTGCGGCCCAGCTCGTCGCCGTGGGCGAGCATGGGCACGCCCTGGGAGAGCAGGAGGGTGGCGATGAAGTTGCGCTGCTGGCGGGCGCGCATCTCGAGCACCGCAGGATCGTCCGTGGGGCCCTCGGCGCCGCAGTTCCAGGAGCGGTTGTGGCTCTCGCCGTCGTTGTTGTCCTCGCCGTTGGCGTCGTTGTGCTTCTCGTTGTAGGAGACGAGGTCGCGCAGGGTGAAGCCGTCGTGCGCCGTGACGAAGTTGACCGAGGCCACGGGGCGCCGGCCGCTGTTCTCGTACAGGTCCGCGGAACCGGTGAGGCGGGAGGCGAACTCGCCCAAGGTGGAGGGCTCGCCGCGCCAGAAGTCCCGGACCGTGTCGCGGTACTTGCCGTTCCACTCCGTCCACTGCGGCGGGAAGTTGCCCACCTGGTAGCCGCCGGGACCCACGTCCCAGGGCTCGGCGATGAGCTTGACCTGGGAGACCACCGGGTCCTGCTGGATGAGCTCGAAGAACGTGGACAGCTTGTCCACGTCGTAGAACTCGCGGGCCAGGGTCGCGGCGAGGTCGAACCGGAACCCGTCCACGTGCATCTCCGTGACCCAGTACCGCAGCGAGTCCATGATGAGCTGCAGCGAGTGGGGGTGGCGGACGTTGAGGGAGTTGCCGGTGCCCGTGTAGTCCATGTAGTACTGCAGGTCGTCCTCGACGAGGCGGTAGTAGGCGCCGTTGTCGATGCCGCGGAAGGACAGCGTGGGGCCCAGGTGGTTGCCCTCTGCGGTGTGGTTGTAGACCACGTCGAGGATCACCTCGATGCCGGCGCGGTGCAGGGTGCGCACCATGGCCTTGAACTCCTGCACCTGCTGGCCGGTGTCCCCGCTCGAGGCGTAGCCGGCGTGCGGGGCGAAGAAGCCGATGGTGTTGTAGCCCCAGTAGTTGTGCAGGCCCTTGTCCTGCAGCGTGCTGTCGTCCACGAACTGGTGCACGGGCATGAGCTCGAGGGCGGTCACCCCGAGCTTGGTGAGGTGATTGACGACGGCGGGGTGGGCCACGCCCGCGTACGTTCCCCGCAGCTCCTCGGGAACCTCGGGATGCTGCTCGGTGAGCCCCTTGACGTGGGCCTCGTAGACCACGGTGCGGTGGTACGGCACGCGCAGCTGGGAGTCGCCCTGCCAGTCGAAGAAGGGGCTCGTGACCACGCCGAGCATCATGTGCGGCGCGGAGTCCTCGTCGTTGCGGCTGTTCGGGTCGCCGAAGTTGTAGGAGAAGAGCGGCTGGGCCCAGTCCGGCTGGCCCATCACGGCCTTGGCGTAGGGGTCGAGCAGGAGCTTGTTGGGGTTGCAGCGCTGGCCCGTGCCGGGGTCGTAGCCGCCGTGGACCCGGTAGCCGTACAGCTGGCCGGGCTGGACGTGCGGCAGGTAGCAGTGCCACACGAACCCGTCCACCTCGGTCAGCGTGAAGCGCTGCTCGTTGCGCTCCTCGTCGAACAGGCACAGCTCGACCTTCTCGGCGGCTTCGCTGAAGATCGCGAAGTTGGTGCCGGTGCCGTCGAACGTGGCGCCGAGGGGGTAGGCCGTACCCGGCCAGATGTCCTTCTCCATGGTGCAAGCTCCTTGCTGTGCGGCCCAATCAGGCCGGGTGGGGGCATCCCCCGCGAAGTCTAGGTGACCTTTATCCACGCGGGGTGCGTGTGACACATCTTCGGGCGGTGGCCCCGCGGCGTCAGGCGATGGCCTCGCGGAAGGTCTCCTCGGCCGCCCGGCGCCGAACCCGGTCGAGGACCCGGCGCAGCAGCCGGGAGACCTGCATCTGGCTGACCCCGATCACCTTGGCGATCTCGCTCTGGCTCATCTCGTCCACGAAGCGCAGCGCGAGGAGGCGCCGCTCCTCCGCGCTGAGGCCGGCGAGCAGGCTGAGCAGCACCTCGCGCGTCTCGACCTGCTCGTAGCCCTCCTCGACGGTGGAGAGCACGGACCAGGCGTGGGCGGGCTGGCCGTCGTCCGGGTCCACCGGGTGGATGGGCACGGCGGCGAGGGCCGCGTTGGCGGTCTGGGCCTCGGCGACCCGCTCGGCGCTCACGCCGGTCTCGCGGGCGAGCTCCTCCTCGGTGGGCTCGTGGCCGAGCTCCTGGGAGAGCCGGCGGCGGGCTGCGTTGACCTCGAGGCGCAGCTCCTGGATCTGGCGGGGAGGGCGCACTGCCCAGGAAGTGTCCCGGACGTGGTGCTTGATGACCCCGGTGATCGTGGCCACAGCGTAGGCGGCGAACCCGTTGCCGTGGCTCTCGTCGTACCGGTTGGCGGCCATGACGAGCCCCATCCGGGCCACCTGCTTCAGGTCCTCGGGGTCGTGGCCCGGGTAGCGATGGCGGGCCGCGACGGCGTCGGCCACGGAGAGGTGCTCGAGCGCGAGGTGGGCCGCGATCACGAGGCCACCAGCCCGGCGTCGTACGAACCGGAGAAGCCGAACGAACCGGGGAACGGAAGCGGCACGAGGCCGGCGTCGAGGCGGAAGCCGCAGCGGCAGCGCCAGTCGAGCGGGGCCCCCTCCCCCTGTGCACCGGAGGCGCCGGCAGAGGGCGCGAGCCGCATGGGCTCCTGGCAGTGGGCGGGGGCGCCGAACGGGGTGGCCGCGGCCTCGGCTGGGGCGATGGGATCGAGCAGCATGCTGGTCTCCTTCGTAGCTAGGCTCGTTGATTAGTAGCTAGGCTAGCTAGTTATATATCAAGCTAGGAGTGAAGTCGAGGCGCACGGGGAAACAGATAGTGACGCTATGATTGATTACTAGATGAACTAGGTATCTCGGGAAGGTCGGCATGCAGACGCGCCACGCCGCTGGCTATTGGTACGAGCAGGACACCGCGCAGAAGACGCGCGCCGTCCGCGTGCTCAACGCGCTGCGCGACTACAAGGCCGCTGAATCGGCCATGCGGCGCCGCACCCGGGACTCCATGTCCATGGGCGAGACTGACCTCCTCGCGCTGCGATATCTCCTCGAGGCGGAATCCCGCGGTCAGCAGCTCAGCCCGAAGGACCTCGCCGTGCGCCTGGGCATCACCTCCGCGTCGATGACGAGCCTGATCGACCGACTGGTCCGCAGCGGCCACGTGCGCCGCGAGCCCCACCCCACCGACCGCCGCGCCCTCGTGCTCCGGCCCACCCCGGGCTCGGACGAGGAGGTCCGCAAGACCCTGGGCGCTATGCACGAGCGGATGATCGCCGCCGCCGGCGCGCTCAGCGAGGACGAGGCAGAGACGGTGATCGGCTTCCTCGAGGGCATCCGCGCCGCCGTGGACCAGATCGAGCCGGCCAAGCACGCCTGACGCCGTCCCCCGGCGGCGTGGCGCCATAACCATGACAGGTGATTGCTTCTCCGCAAGGACTCGAACAGAATCAGAGGGCGGGGCCCGGATTCGGTAGTCAGGGCCGCGCGGGTCGAGCAGCGTGCCCTGACCGAGATGTCCGTGTCAAGGAGGATGCGCTCATGCCTCACCGGTGGCCTCGGAAGGCCCAAGAACTGCTCAGCGACTTCATCGAGCGAGCCCAGGAACTGCTGCGGGTCCAGGGCCACATGAACAACCTCATGGGCGCGATCGTGTCGATGACGGAGGACCTCAGCCTGCCCTCCGTGCTCGAGAGCGTGGCGCAGTCCGCCGCGGATCTGGTGGGGACCCGCTCGGCGGCCATCGGCGTGCTCGACGACAAGGGCCTGCTCAGCGAGTTCATCACGGTGGGCCCCGACGAGGACGCCGCCCGGCTGATCGGCCACGGTGCCCTGAACGAACCGGTCGGGGACTCGCAGCCGGACCGGCTCCGGGACCTGGAGCTGCACCCGCTCGCGGAGGGCACGGCCGAGGACGAGCCGCCGCTGCACTTCCTGGGCGTCCCGATCCGCATGCGGGAGACGGTGTTCGGGAACCTGTACCTCATCGAGAAGGAGGACGGCGAGCCGTTCACGGACGAGGACGAGGAACTGGCCTCGACCTTGGCGGCCGCGGCAGGTGTCGCCATCCAGAACGCGCGCCTCTACGAGGAGAGCCGCCGGAGCCAGCGCTGGCTCGAGGCCGGCATCGAGACCTCCGAGACCCTCATCATGGAGAACTCCCCCACCTCCACGGACGACCTCGCCCTCGTCGCCGAGCACGCCCTTGCGGCCTCGGGCTGCCTCCTTGCGGTCATCGCGCACGCGCAGGACGGAGCCCTCAAGGTCCGGGCCGCAGTCGGAGCCGTGGCCCTGGCTGCCGGTGAGAGCCTGCACCTCTCCGAGACCCTGCGCACTGCGTCCGAGCAGTCGCGTCCCGCCGTCCTGCGCAATCCCGAGGAGGTCTTCGGCCCCGGGGCCGCGGAGAAGCTCGGGCAGGTCCTGGCGATCCCGCTGGGGCATCGCCCCACCGAGGACAACCGGCTTCTCCTGCTGGCGCACCAGGCGGGCGGCAGGGCCTTCTCCCAGGCGGACCACGACTACGGGGCGGCCTTCGGCTCCCACGTGGGGTTGGCCCTCGAGCTGAACGTTGCCCACCGCCAGCGCGAGGAGGCGCTGCTCTCAGTCGACCGCGACCGGATCGCCCAGGACCTGCACGATCTGGTCATCCAACGCCTGTTCGCCGCCGGCCTGAGCGTGCAGAGCCTGCGCCACTTCACCACGGGCCCGGCGGCCGAGGCCCGCATCAACAGGCTGACTGAGGAGCTCGACGACAGCATCCGCGAGCTCCGCTCCACCATCTACTCGCTCCAGGCCCAGCACACGGGCACCGAGGATCTCGGCCAGGCACTGTTCAAGGCGGTCCACGAACCCCTCCGGGACAGCTCCATGGTCCCGACCGTCAACGTCGAAGGCCGCATGAGCAGCCTCCCCTCCCCCATTGCCCGGCAGGTCCTGGCCGTGGTGACCGAGGCCGTGAGCAACGCCGCGAAGCACTCCGGAGGGGGCCACGTCACCGTGGCCATCACCGTGGCCGACGCCGGGGTGAGGGTCGTGGTCGAGGACGACGGGCACGGATTCGACAACCCGGAACGGACCAGCGGGCTCGCCAACATCCGCCGCAGGGCGATCTCCCTGGGCGGGACCAGCAGCGTCGAGAGCAGCCGGGGGCAGGGAACGCGGGTCATCTGGAGCACGATGCCCGACGAGGCTTCGTGACCGCGCCCCACCCCGGGCTGTAAAGGCCCCGCAAAGAACCGCTCGGGAGCCGTCAGGAAAGGGTCAAGATCCCCTTCCCGGCCCACGGCCCGGAGTTTCACTGGTGCCGCAGGGCCGCACGGTGCGGCCCGCGGAAGGGGCATGGTCATGGCCGATCTGGCCGTCGTGGCGATCTTTCTGGTGCTCGCGGGCCTCGTGGTGTGGTCCGTGTCCGCGCTGGCGAAGTTGGTGGACAGGACATGAGCGGCGACCTCATCTCGTGGACGCTGCTGGGCCTGCTGGCCCTGGGCCTGTGCGTCTACCTCGTGGACCAGCTCTTCCGCCCCGGCGGGAGGTAGGCCGTGCAGTTCAGCATCCTGACCTTCCTCACCCTGGTGGCGATCCTGGCTGTCGCCCTCGCCGCGGTGCACCGGCCCCTGGGCGCCTACCTCGCCGCGGTCGCTGAGGGCCCTCGCCACCTCCGCTTCGAGCGGTGGATCTACCGTGCCGCCGGGGTGGCCCCGGACAGCGAGCAGACCTGGAAGGCCTATGCGCGCGGCGTCGTGGCCTTCTCCGTGGCGGGCGTGATCCTGCTCTACACGGCCCAGCGGCTCCAGCCGCTGCTCTCGGGCGGCCAGCTGCCCGGGGTGGACCCGTGGGTCGCGATGAACACGGCGGTCTCCTTCATCACCAACACCAACTGGCAGGCCTACGTGCCGGAGTCCACGCTCGGGTCCGTGGTGCAGATGGCCTTCCTCGCCGTGCAGAACTTCGTCTCCGCGGCGGTCGGGATCGCGGTCGCCTTCGCCCTCGTGCGCGGGTTCGTCCGCAAGGGCACCGACTCGCTGGGGAACTTCTGGGTGGACCTGACGCGGATCACGTTCCGGGTCCTGCTCCCGCTCGCCGCTGTCGCCGCCGTGGTCCTCGTCGCGGCCGGCGTGGTGCAGGGCTTCTGGCCCACCGAGGTCCACAACACGCTCACGGGCGCGGCGCAGACCATCCCCGCCGGGCCCGTGGCGAGCCAGGAGGCCATCAAGGAGCTCGGCACCAACGGGGGCGGCTACTTCAACGCGAACTCCGCCCACCCGTTCGAGAACCCCAACGCCTTCACGAACGTCTTCGAGGTCTTCCTCCTCCTCGCGATCCCCTTCTCCCTGCCGTACACGTTCGGACGCCTGGTCGGCAGCCGGAGGCAGGGCTACACGATCCTGGCGGTCATGGGCTCCCTCTGGCTTCTCGCGACCGGCCTCATGGCCTGGGCCGTCGCGGCCTGGCCGAACCTCGGCGAGGGCCTCGAGCAGCGCTTCGGGCCGGCCGCGAGCGGAATCTTCGCGACGGCGACGACCCTGACCTCGACCGGAGCGGTCGACGCCGCGCACGACTCGCTGCCGCCCCTGGCCGGCGGCATGGCGATGTTCGACATGATGCTCGGCGAGGTCGCCCCCGGCGGGGTGGGCTCGGGCCTGTACGGCATGCTCGTGCTCGCCGTCGTCGCGGTGTTCCTCGGCGGCCTCATGGTCGGCCGGACGCCGGAGTACCTGGGCAAGAAGGTCCAGGCCCGGCACATGACGCTCGCGGCCCTGTACCTGCTCGTGACCCCGGTCCTCGTGCTCGTGCTCACCGGGGCCGCGGTCGTGGCCCCGTCCGCGGTGGCGGACGCCCCGGCCCAGGGCCCGCACCAGTTCAGCGAGCTGCTGTACGCGTTCACCTCGGGCGCGAACAACAACGGCTCGGCGTTCGGCGGCATCACGTCCTCGGACCCGCTCATGTCCTCGCTCCTGGTCGTGGCCATGTGGGTGGGGCGCGTGCTGCCCATGGTCCTGGTCCTCGCCCTCGCCGGGAGCTTCGCGGTGCAGGAGCCGATCCCGCCCTCGCCCGGCACCCTGGCCACCTACGGGCCGCTCTTCGCCGGCCTGCTCGGCACCGTCACCGTCCTGTTCACGGCCCTGAACTACTTCCCGGCGCTCGCGCTGGGGCCCATCGCAGAGGGAACCATCCGATGACCACCACCCGAACCCCGGTCCACACGCCCGCGCCACGGGTCACGGAGCTGTCCGGCCACGCCTACAAGCGCCGCAAGGCCTTCGACCGGCGCCTCATCCTCGCCGCGGTCCCCGAGTCCTTCGCCAAGCTGGACCCGCGCCAGATGCGCCACTCGCCGGTCATGTTCACCGTCCTCCTGGGCACCGCGGTCTCCGCGGTCGCGTGCATCGTGCAGATCGTCCAGGCGAGCCCCGACGTCGTGTTCAGCGTCGTCATCACCGTCTGGCTGCTCCTGACTGTGCTGTTCGCGAACTTCTCCGAGGCCCTCGCCGAGGGCCGCGGCAAGGCCCAGGCGGACAGCCTGCGCGCCGGCCGCCAGGGGCTCGTGGCCCGCCGGCTCCGCGGGGCCACCGAGGAGAGCATCCCCGCCCCGGACCTGCGCAAGGGCGACCTCGTGGTCTGCGAGGCGGGGGACGTGATCCCCTCGGACGGCGAGATCGTCGAGGGCCTGGCCATGGTGGACGAGTCCGCGATCACGGGCGAGTCCGCGCCGGTGATCCGCGAGTCCGGCGGCGACCGCTCGGCCGTCACGGGCGGGACCAAGGTCATCTCGGACCGCATCGTCGTCCGGATCACGGCGGACCCCGGGCAGACGTTCATCGACCGCATGATCGCGCTCGTCGAGGGCGCGGAGCGGCAGAAGACCCCGAACGAGATCGCCCTGCACGTCCTCCTCGTGGCCCTGACCATCATCTTCCTCGTCGTGACCGTGGTGCTCGTGCCGTTCGCGGCCCTCGCCGGCGCTGTCCCCTCCCCCGTGGTGCTCGTGGCCCTGCTCGTGTGCCTGATCCCCACGACGATCGGCGCGCTCGTGCCGGCGATCGGCATCGCGGGGATGGACCGCCTGGTCCGCCACAACGTCCTGGCCACGAGCGGCCGCGCGGTGGAGACCGCCGGGGACATCACCACGCTCCTGCTGGACAAGACCGGCACCATCACGTTCGGCAACCGCCGCGCCGTGGACTTCCTCCCCGCCCCCGGCGTGCCCGAGGGCGAGTTCATCGAGGCCGCCCGGCTGTCCTCCCTCGCGGACGAGACCCCGGAGGGCCGCTCGATCGTGGACCTCGCCGGCGAGCGCGGCGCGGCCGGTCCGGGCCTGGACGAGCTGTTCCGCCTGCGGGACGGCCAGGTGATGGCGGTGGAGTTCACGGCGATGACCCGCATGAGCGGCCTCGACGACGGCGGCCGTCGCTACCGCAAGGGCGCCGCCTCCGCCGTGGCGCGCTGGGTCCGCGAGCTCGGCGGCGACGTCCCGCCCGGGGTACGCGACGACGTCGATGCGATCGCGGGCGGCGGCGGCACCCCGCTGGTGGTGGCGACGGACGACGGCGGACGGCCGCGCGTGCTGGGCACCGTCCACCTCGCCGACGTGGTCAAGCCCGGCATCGCCGACCGCTTCGCCGCCCTGCGCCGGATGGGCATCCGCACGGTCATGATCACCGGCGACAACCGGCTCACCGCGGCCGCGATCGCCAAGGAGGCCGGCGTGGACGACTACCTGGCCGAGGCCACGCCGGAGGACAAGCTCACCCGCATCCGGGCCGAGCAGAAGGCCGGCCAGCTCGTGGCCATGACCGGCGACGGCACCAACGACGCCCCGGCCCTCGCAGCCGCGGACGTGGGCGTGGCGATGAACTCCGGCACCCAGGCCGCGAAGGAGGCCGCCAACATGGTGGACCTCGACTCGGACCCCACCAAGCTCATCGACGTCGTGGCGATCGGCAAGCAGCTGCTCATCACCCGCGGCTCGCTGACCACGTTCTCGGTGGCGAACGACGTCGCGAAGTACTTCGCCATCATCCCCGCCCTGTTCGTGGCCGTCTTCCCGGGCCTGGGCGTGCTGAACATCATGGGCCTGACGAGCCCGAAGAGCGCCATCCTGGCCGCGGTGGTCTTCAACGCGATCATCATCGTGCTGCTCGTGCCCCTGGCCCTCCGCGGGGTGCGCTACCGGGCGGTGAGCGCCCAGCAGGCCCTGCGCCGGAACCTGCTCATCTATGGGGTCGGCGGGATCATCGCCCCGTTCATCGGCATCAAGATCATCGACCTGCTCCTGGCCGTCGTGCCGGGGCTCCACTAGGAGGACCACGGTGAACGCCTACCTGAGACAGCTCGGCACGTCCTTCCGGTTCCTGGCCGTGGCCACCGTGCTGCTCGGCGTCCTGTACCCGCTCGCGGTGTTCGGCGTGGGCCAGGCCGTCGCGCCGGCCCAGGCGAACGGCTCGATCGCCCAGCTCGGCGGCCAGCCTGCGGCCTCGGCACTCCTCGCCCAGACGGTGCCGGAGAAGGAGACGAGGCTCTTCTTCCCCCGGCCCTCCGCCGTCACGTGGGACCCGACGTCCTCCGGCGCCTCGAACCTCGGCCCCTCCGATCCCGCCCTGGCGAAGGCAGCAGCCCAGGCCCGCGCCGCCGTGGCCGCGCGGGAGGGGGTGCCGGCGTCGGCCGTCCCGCTCGACGCCGTCACCGCCTCGGCGAGCGGGCTGGACCCGGACATCTCCCCGGCCTACGCCCAGCTGCAGCTCCCCCGCGTGGTGCGCGCCACCGGGCTCAGCACGGCGGAGGTGCAGCAGCTGGTCGCGGACGCGACGACGGGCCCGGTCCTCGGGCTGCTCGGCCAGCCAGCCGTGAACACCACCACGCTCAACCTCGCACTCGCCGCGCGGATCAAGTAGCCGGCGGATGCGGCGGAGTGGCCGGCTGACATAGAAGAATCGGGAGCATGGACCGCGGCAGCCTTCGCATCTTCCTCGGCGCGGCGCCCGGGGTCGGGAAGACGTACGCGATGCTCGAGGAGGCCCACCGCCTCGCCGCCGCCGGCACCGACGTGGTGGTGGGGGTGGTCATGGACCACGGCCGGGCCCAGACCGCGGCGCTCACCGAGGGGCTCGAGCTGGTGCCGCTGCGGCTCGTGGAGTACCGGGGCACGAGCCTGCCGGAAATGGACGTGGACGCCGTCCTCGCCCGCAGCCCGCACACCGTCCTCGTGGACGAGTACGCCCACACCAACGCACCCGGCAGCCGGCACGCGAAGCGGTGGGAGGACGTGGACGAGCTCCTCGCGGCGGGGATCAACGTCCTCACCACCGTCAACGTCCAGCACCTCGCCTCGCTCAACGACGTGGTCGAGTCGATCACGGGCACCCGGCAGCAGGAGGTCATCCCGGACGCGATCGTGCGGGCCGCGGACCAGATCGAGCTCGTGGACATCCCGCCCGAGCTGCTGCGCCAGCGGCTGGGCTCCGGCCTCGTCTACGCCCCGGACAAGATCGACGCCGCCCTGGCGAACTACTTCCGCCTCGGCAACCTCTCGGCCCTGCGGGAGATCGCGCTCATCTGGCTCGCCGACCGGGTCGAGGAGGGCCTCGCGGCCTACCGCGAGCGGCACCACATCGAGGAAACCTGGCCTGCGCGGGAGCGGGTCGTCGTCGCCCTGACCGGGGGCCCGGAGGGCGAGGCGCTCATCCGGCGTGCGGCCCGGATCCTGTCCCGGGTCAGCGGCGGCGACCTCCTCGCCGTCCACGTCCGCACCCCGGACGGGCTCGCCGAGGGGTCCGAGCAGCACCTCGCCGCGCAGCGGGCGCTCGTCGGAGACCTCGGCGGCAGCTACCAGCAGCTCGCGGGGGACGACATCGCCGCGAGCCTGCTCGACTTCGCCCGCAGCGTCAACGCGACCCAGATCGTGGTGGGCGTCTCCCGCCACACCCGGCTCCAGCAGCTGCTCGGCCGCGGAGGGGTGGGGACCGCCGTCGTGCGCGATTCCGGCGAGATCGACGTGCACATGGTGACCCACGCGCTCGCGGGGCGGGCGCCCCGGCGGCGGCTGACCCCGCTGCTGGGGCGTCCCCGCACCGTCGCCGGGTACGTGCTCGCTTTCGCCGTGCCGATCGCGATGACCGCCGCGCTCGCGCCGTTCCCGGAGATCAACCTGACCACGCAGGCGCTCGCGCACCTGTGCGCGGTGGTGCTCGTGGCGTTCATCGGCGGGCTGTGGCCGGCGGTGGTCGCCGCCGTCTTCGACTCGCTCCTGCTCAACTACTTCGTCACCCCGCCGGTCGGGAACCTCACGATCGCCGACCCGCAGAACTTCTTCGCCCTGGCCGTGTTCCTCGCGGTCGCGGTCGCGTTCTCGCTCGTGGTCGGCGTCTCCTCGCGGCGCTCCCGGGACGCGGCCGTGGCGCGCGCGGAGGCGGGCACGCTCAGCGAGCTCGCGCGCGGCTCGCTCGCGCGGGACCAGGGCCCGGCGGAGTTCCTCGAGCAGCTGCTGCACGAGTTCCAGCTCGCCTCGGCGAGCCTGCTGGCGGCGGACGACGGCGGGTGGACCGTCCGCGCGGAGGCCGGCCCGGGCGCCCCGACAGACCCGGACGGGGCCGACGGGGCGGACCGGATCGGCCCCGGGCTCACCCTCGCGTGGCGTGGCCGTCCGCTCAGCGGCGGCGAACGGCGGCTGCTGGCCGCGTTCGAGGCGCACCTGGCCGCGCTGCTGGAGCGGCAGGAGCTCGCCACGAGCCTGCGCGAGACGGTCCGGCTCGGCGAGGCGAACCGGATCCGCACCTCAATCCTGCGGGCCGTCTCGCACGACCTGCGCACCCCGCTGGCGGGCATCCGCCTCGCGGTCACGGCCCTGGAGCGGCAGTCGGGCTCGATGAGCGCCGAGGAGCGCACCGAGATGCTCGCGGCCATCGACTCCTACGCGGGCCGGCTGGACAGCCTCGTGGCGAACCTGCTGGACATGTCCCGGATCGACAGCGCCGCGCTGTCCGTGCTGCACGAGCCCGTGGCCTGGCGCGAGGTTGTCGCGGAGGTGCTCGCGGAATTCCCGGCCGGGGCGGTGCGGGTGGACCTCGCGCCGAACCTCCCGGCGATCGACGCCGACCGCGGCCTCCTCGAGCGGGCGCTGGCGAACATCGTGCAGAACGCCCTCAAGTACGCCCCGGGCAGCGACATCGTGGTGCTCGCCACGGCGGGCGGGCTGCTCGCCCCGGGCATCGGGGACCGGCCGGTGAGCGAGCTGCGCGTGGTGGACCACGGCACGGGCGTCCCGCCGGAGCGGGTCGTGGCCATGTTCCAGCCGTTCCAGCGGCTCGGCGACGAGGGGAAGGGGCCGGGGATCGGCCTGGGGCTCGCGGTCGCGAAGGGCTTCGTCGAGGCGATGGGCGGGGTGCTCGCCGCGGAGCCGACCCCCGGCGGCGGCCTGACGATGGTGATCCGGATGCCGCTCTACGCTGGCCCGCTGGACGAGGAAGGGGACTGATGTGAAGAAGGTGCTCGTGGTCGACGACGAGCCGCAGCTGCTGCGCGCGCTGCAGATCAACCTGCGCGCCGAGGGCTACAGCGTGACGGTCGCCGCGAACGGGACCGAGGCCCTGCGCCTGGCCGCCTCGCGGCCGCCGGACGTGCTCGTGCTGGACCTGGGTCTGCCGGACATCGACGGGTCCGAGGTGATCCGCGGGATCCGAGGGTGGTCGGACATGCCGATCGTGGTCCTCTCGGCCCGGCACGGGTCCGCGGACAAGGTGGAGGCGTTGGACGCCGGGGCGGACGACTACGTCACCAAGCCGTTCGGGCTCGACGAGCTGCTCGCCCGGCTGCGCGCCGTCGAGCGCCGCTCGGCGCACCCCTCCCCCGGCGGGGTGGTCGACGCCGGCGACCTCGTGGTGGACCTCGGCGCGGCGACCGTCACCCGGGCCGGCGAGCGCGTGCACCTGACCCCGCGCGAGTGGGGCGTGCTGCAGATGCTCGTGGCCAACCGGGGCCGGCTCGTGACCCAGCGCCAGCTGCTCCAGACCGTCTGGGGGCCGGCCTACAAGGAGGAGACGCAGTACCTGCGGGTCTACATGGGCCAGCTGCGCCGCAAGCTCGAGACCGACCCCGCCCACCCGCGCCACCTCATCACCGAGGCCGGGCGCGGGTACCGGTTCGAGACCCCCGAGGCGGGTGCCGCCCCGTCCGGGGACCGGTGACGATACCTTGGCTCCATGGAGATGCGCCTCGAAGTCGTGCAGGTACCGGTGGCGGACGTCGACCGGGCGAAGGCCTTCTACACGGAGAAGCTGGGCTTTGCCCTCGACCACGATGTGGAGCACATCCCGGGAATGCGGGTCGTGCAGCTGACCCCGCCCGGCTCGGCCACGTCGATCGTCATCGGCACGGGCATGACGGCCATGGCGCCGGGCAGCCTCGAGGGCCTGCAGCTCGTGGTGGAGGACCTCCCAGAAGTCCGCGAGGAGCTCCTCCGGCGCGGCGCGGAGGTCAGCGAGGCCCAGGACCTGGGCGGGGTGCTGTTCGCGCACGTCGCCGACCCCGACGGCAACCGCTGGGTCCTCCAGGGCGCCACGCCGCCCACGGTCAAGGCCGCCCATCTGGACTGATCCGCGCCCGGCCCCGGGCTGGGCATCGCCCCCAGCCGGGGCCTGTACCATGACGGGGCCCTGACCCGAGGAGGAGCGCCCGTGCCCAAGCCGTTCGGCGAGCTGTTCGAATTCGCCGGCCCCGGCGCCTTCCGCATCCGCGGCGCGGGCAGGGGCCCCGGCGAGTTCGTCCTGGTCCACGGCATCGGCGCCTCCGCCGCCTACTTCCGCCCGCTGGCCGAGCGGCTCTCCGCCGCCGGGCGCGTCCACGTGATCGAGCTGCCCGGCCACGGGAAGAAGCTCGAGCCCAAGCGTCCCCTGTCCATGGGCGAGTTCGCACGCGCCACGTGGAGGGTCCTCGACAGCGTGTGCGGCGAGAGCCCCATGCTCGTGGGGCACTCGATGGGCACGCAGGTGGTCGTGGAGATGGCGCTGCAGAGGCCCGGCATCCGCAAGGCCGCCCTCCTGGCCCCCACCGTCAACGAGCGCGAGCGCACCGTGCCCCGCCAGGCGCTGCGCCTCCTGCAGGACGGGCTCATCGAGCCGTGGGGCCTCAAGGCCATCCTCGCCCGGGACTACGCCCTGTGCGGCCCGCGGTGGTGGTCCCTCACCCTGGGCGAGATGATGGCCCACCGCATCGAGGAGCGCATCAGCCACGTCGAGGCGGACCTCCTGATCGTCGCCGGCGAGAAGGATCCGACCTCGCCGCCCGCGTGGGCGCGCCAGCTCGAGCGGGCGGCCCCGCGGGCCCGCACCGCGGTGATCAAGGGCGCGCCGCACTCACTCATGTACCGGGACGCCGACGAGGTGGCGCGGCTGCTGCTCGAGCACGCCGGGGCACCGGTCGGGTCCTAGGGCCGAGCACCTCAGGGAGCGAGGGCGAGCCGGCGGCTGAGCCACTCGAGGGCCGGCGCAAGGGCGGTGGCGGGCACCGACCAGGAGTGGCCCGAGGCGGGAACGGCCTGGGTCTCGACGGTCATGCCCGCACGGGTGGCCGCCGAGGCGACGGCGTGCATGCACCCGGTGAACTCGGCGTCACCGTCGCCCGCGGCGAAGTAGGCCCACGTCTTCGGGTAGTGGCGGTTCCTCAGTTGATGGAGGGGCGTCAGGGCCTCGAAGGCGGCGGCGTCCCCGGCGAACGACCTCTCGATGGTGCCCGCCCGGCTCGCGCCGAGGGAGGGTTCGGCCTCGCCGCTGAAGTCCAGGACGTTGGGATAGGTCCTCGGGTGGAGGGTGGCCATCTGGATGGCGCAGGTGCCCCCGAAGGAGAAGCCACCGATGGCCCAGTGGCTGTGGTCGGCGGAGGCGCCGAGGTTCGAGGCGATCCAGGCAGGGACGTCGGTCGCGAGGTAGGTGTCGGCGCGGGCGATGCGCGAGTCCATGCACATCGTGTTGGCCGTAAGCGAGCCGTTGGCATCGACGACGACCGTGATGGGGGCGAGCCCCCGATGGGTTGCAGCGAAGGCGTCGAGCACGGGCTGGAGGCGGCCGGCCGTGAGCCAGTCGGCGGGCGAGCCGGGCTGGCCGGGGACGAGCACGAGGACGGGCAGCAGCGGATGCCGTGGGACCGTGTGCGCGGGGGGCAGGTAGATGTAGGCCCTGCGTGCTCTGAAGCCGGAGACCGTGCCGGGGATGTGCGCGGACCTGATCCGGCCGTGGTCGGGCATGTCGGGCGGGGGCTCCCACTGGGTCAGCGGCGTGCTCGAAGCAGCGCGCCCTTCCTGGGGGGCATCGGTCAGCGGGGCGATGTCGGCGGTGCTGGCCCCGGTGACGTCTCCTACCGTGCGGTAGAAGCCGAAGTAGGCGTTGACTTGGAGTGCGGCAGCAGCCAGGACGAGGACGGCCGCGACGGGGGCCAGGATGCGGCGGAACCACGGTCCGCCGCGGAGCCCGGCGCCCGCGAGGATGAGGGCGAACGCCGCTGCGGCGATCCAGGCCAGGACCGGGACGGGCAGCGGATGGGTGCTCAGGCCCGAGGCGGTCGCCCACTGCCCGGCGGCCCAGGCGATCACGGCCGCGAGGACGGCCGCCAGCAGGGGGACCAGCGCCCCTCTGCGCCACCTGCGTGCCAGCAGGAAGACGCCGGCCGGAATGGCGAGGTACAGAGCCGCCGTCGGCACGGGGCCCTCCACGAGGTCCAGCGCGATGAGCGGTCTCATGGGCTGTCCCTCCGTCGCGGGGCCCGTCGATGGTCACGAGTGAATCCGACAGCACGTTGCACGGGCGTTATCGACGGTCTGCGGCGTACCCCCTGTGGCGGCCCGGGCTCCCCGCGGACGAGGGCGGTAACGCCGGGGCAACGGCCGTCCCGCTGTACTCCCCTAGAGGTACTTGGCCCTAGAGGTGCCCGGCCCAGAGGTGCCCGGTGCCTGGGCTGCCGGCCGGCAGCTCCCGGGAAGGAAGGCAGCCATGCACCGTTCGCTCCCGCGGGCTGTGGCATCGCTGGCGGCCGTCCCAGCGACGACGCTGCTCACTGCGGCCTTCCTGGCAGCCGGCGCCGTCCGGCTTGGCTGGGCCGGCGCGCGCGGGATGGCGGTGACGCCGCACTCGTTCCCGGACCGGTGGTGGGCGGTGCTGTCCAGCGCCCTGTGGACGCAGAACGCGTCCGTCTTCCTCCTCGGTGCGGTGCTGCTGCCCATGGCCGGCGCTGTGGCCGAGCGGCGTCTGGGGCCGCGGCGGTTCCTGGCTGCCGCCCTCAGCGCCCACGTGGCGGCGGTGCTCGCCGCCTCGGCCCTGGCCTACGGCCTCCGGGCCGCGGGCGGTGCCTGGTCCTCCCACCTGCTCAGGCACTCCTTCGCAGGCCCCGGCGCGATGGCCCTGGGGGCGCTCATGGCAGCCACCGCGGGCATGAGCCCACTGTGGCAGCGGAGGATCCGGGTGGCAGTGCTGGCGCTGACGGCCCTGCTCCTGCTCTACGGCGGCTCCCTCGCGGACCTGGTCCGCTTCCTGGCCGCCGTCGTGGGCCTGGCCCTCGGACCGGCCCTGCACGGTCGCAGGCCCCGGCTGCGGCCCGCAGCGGTCTCGCGCCGAGAGTCGCGCACGCTGATCGCCGTCGCCGTGGCTGCCGCCGCAGTCGGTCCCGTCATCGCCGGAATGCAGCCGCACGCGGCCGGTCCGCTCGCGGTCCTGCACCTGGTGTTCACCGGGCTGCAGCCGGTGGACCCCGACACGGTCCAGGCCCTGTGCTCGGATCCCTCCGCGGCCAGGCGCTGCGCCGCGGCCCTCCTGCAGCAGCGGGCCGGTGGCGGGGCCGTGTTCATGGCAGTGCTGCCCACCGTCCTTCTCCTCGTCCTCGCCGAGGGGATCCGCCGCGGCCGGCACGCGGCCTGGGCCGGCGCGGTGGCACTCGAGTGTGCGCTGGCCGGCATCGCCATCGTGGACATCGTGGCCGCCTTCACCCCTGCAGGTCCGGGCAGCGCGGCCGCGCAGGGCCTGGGCGCCGTGCACGTGGGGACGTTCCGCAACAAGCTCGCTCTGGTCCTTCCCCTGCTCACCCCCGCCGTCCTGGCCGGGCTCCTGCTGGCAACGCGTGCCCAGTTCCCGGTCCGCGCGCCCCGCGGCACCTACACCCGCCTCGCTGCCCGGCTCGCCGGGACCGGGGCGGCCCTGGCGCTGCTCTACTACGGCGCAGGGCTCACCCTCGCCGACCACTTCTCGGACCCGCCCCGGCCGCTGCAGCTGCTCGCAGACCTGCCCGACCGGTTCCTGCCCCTGGGCTACCTCACGGACACGCCGCCGGCGTTCGTCCCCGAGACCCTCCCGGCCACCGTGCTGTACGAGGGCGTCGGAATCCTCTTCTGGGCCACCGCCGCCACACTCGCCCTGGGCACCTTCCTCAAGGTCCCCGGCCGCGCCTTGGCCGGGGACCGGGAACGCGCCGCGCTCCTGCTGGAAGCGGCCGGCGGGAACTGCAGCCTGTCATGGATGACCACCTGGGCGGGGAACCGGTACTGGTTCACCTCGGACGGCGACGGGTACATCGCCTACCGCCCCTCAGCCGGTGTTGCCCTGGCCCTCGGACCCCCGGTGTGCCCGGCCGCGAAGGAGCAGGCGGAACTCGCAGCCTTCGCCTCCTATGCCGCAGCCAACGGCTGGACCCCCTGCCTCTACGCCGTCCCCGAACGCACCAGGAGCACTGCGGCCGCCCTGGGCTGGGCGACAGTACAGATCGCCGAGGACGCTGTGCTGGACCTGGACACCCTCGACTTCACCGGTCGGAGGCACCAGAACACCCGCACGGCCCTCAACCGCGCCCGCCGCGAGGGCATCCGCTCGCACTGGACCACCTACGCCGGCGCCACTCCCGGCGAGCGCGAGCAGATCGAGGCGATCTCCGAGGAATGGATCGCCGGCAAAGGCATGCCCGAGATGGGATTCACCCTCGGCGGCACCGAGGAGATGAAGGACCCCGCGGTACGCCTCCTGCTCGCCGTCGACGCCCATGGCACCGTCCACGCCGTCTCCTCCTGGCTGCCCATCCACGAACACGGCGCGGTGACCGGTTGGACCCTGGACATCATGCGCCGCCGCAGCACCGGGTTCCGGGCCGCCATCGAGTTCCTCATCGCCTCGGCGGCCCTGGACCTGAAGGACCAGGGCTTCCACACCCTCAGCCTCTCCGGCGCGCCGCTGGCCCGCAGCGGACCCGGCCCGGCACGGGGCTCCGCCTTGGACGGCGTCCTGCGCTGGCTGGGGAGCCTCCTCGAGCCTGCCTACGGCTTCCGCACGCTCCACGCCTTCAAGGCCAGGTTCCACCCCCGCTGGGAAGCCCTGCACTTGGCCTACCCCGACCCCGCGGCGCTGCCGGCCATCGCGACCGCCCTCACCCGCGCCTACCTGCCGCACCCCAGCCCGGCCCAGCAGTTCGGACTCGCACGCCGCATCGCCGGAGGCCTCCTCCACGGCCCGGGCCGCCGCGACGAGCCGGCGATCGGCCCACGCCCGGCGCTCCAGGACACCTAGCAGCCGGCACTCGGCGCCGCTCGCGCGGACGACGGCGGCGCCTCGCCGCGCCGGGGCTGTCCCGCCGGCCGCCGGGGGCCTAGCCTGTGGCGTATGTCAGCACCTCCTGTGCCCTATGTCCTGTTCCCCGGCAACGCCCGCGAGGCCCTCGGCTTCTACCACGGCGTCTTCGGCGGCGACCTCGCCCTCTACACGCGCGCGCAGTTCGGCCGCACCGACGAGCCCGGTGACGCGATCGCCCACGGCGAGCTGACCGGCGTCGTCCACCTCAGCGGCGCCGACGCCGATTCCGGGAGCCCCGGGGTGCGGACCGAGGGGCTCATGCTCTCGCTCCTGGGCACGGCCGACGAGCCGACGCTGCGGGCCTGGTTCGACGGCCTGGCCGAGGGCGGGCGGGTGGTCGACCCGCTGCAGGAGCGGCCGTGGGGCGCCTCGGACGGGCAGGTCGTGGACCGGTTCGGGCTCCACTGGCTGATCGGCTTCGAGCCCTCGTAGGGGCAGCCGTGGCCCTGGTCCTGCCGCTCGGCGACGCGGCCGCCGACCTCGCGACGGCGGGCGGCAAGGGCGCCTCGCTGGCACGGATGGTCCGGGCCGGGCTCCCGGTGCCCGGCGGGTTCTGCGTCACCACGGCCGCGTACCGGGCGTTCGTCGCGGGCTTCGGCGGCGCGATCGACCCCGGCGACCCGGACCGCACCGCGGCGCTGTTCGCCGAGCACCCGCTGCCGGCCGGGCTCGCCGAGGAGATCCTGGCCGCCTACGGCGGGCTGGGCGAGGGCGTCCCGGTCGCGGTGCGCTCCTCGGCCACCGCGGAGGACCTGCCGGGCATGTCCTTCGCCGGGCAGCAGGACTCCTACCTCAACGTCCGCGGCGAGGGGCTGCTCGGGGCGGTGCAGAAGTGCTGGGCGTCGCTGTGGAGCCCGCGCGCGGTTGCCTACCGCGACCAGCACGGCGTGCCGCACGATGCGGCGGCACTCGCCGTCGTGGTGCAGGAGCTCGTCGACGCGGACGCGTCCGGGGTGCTGTTCACCGCCGACCCGGTGACGGGCAGCGAGGACGAGACCGTCATCAACGCCTCGTGGGGGCTGGGCGAGTCGGTGGTCGGCGGGCATGTCATCCCGGACTCCGTCGTCGTCCGCTCCGGCGCCGTGGCGAGCACGACGATCGGCGACAAGACGGTCCTGACCGTCCGCACCGCGGACGGGACCGACGAGCGGCCCGTGCCCGACGAGCGCCGGCGCGAGCCCGTCCTCGCTCCCGCCGAGGCGCTCGAGCTGGCCGCGCTCGGGGCCCGGGTGCGGGACCTGTTCGGGGTGCCGATGGACATCGAGTGGGTGCGGAGCCAGGGGCGGTTCGCGATCGTGCAGGCGCGCCCGGTCACCGTGCTCGGGCCGGAGCTCGGCGAATGGAACGACACGGCCAAGGGCGAGTACCTGTGGACCAGCGGGAACCTCGGGGAGGCCATCCCGGACGTCATGACGCCGATCACGTGGTCGTTCGTGAAGCTGTTCATCCACGAGGCCATGTCGGCCTCCGCCATCCCCGGCTTCGACCTCGTGGGCAACATCGGCGGCCGCTTCTACCTCAACCTCACCCCCATCTACTCCATGGTCCGGGCCCTCCACGTGAAGGGCTGGGCGAGCACGGTCGCCAACGTGTTCGGCCGCATCCCGGAGGACCTCGACGTGCCCACCGTGAAGGTCCTCGACTGGCCCACGCTGAAGCGCATGGTGCCGGGTGCGATCCGGGTGCGGCGCCGCGCCAGGGCCAACCTGGCCCAGATGCGCCCCTTCCTGGCCGAGTCCCGCGGCCGCTGCGCCGGGCTGCGCGCCCGCATCGCCGCCACGGAATCGCCTGCGGAGCTGGCCGCGCTGTACCGGCAGGAGGTCGGGCCGCTCTTCGTCACGGCCGCCCGGATGCTCGAGGCGGCGGGGCGGCAGGGCGGCGGGACCCTGCTCTACACGCGGGAGAAGCTGCGCAAGCTCATGGGCAGCACGGACGCCGAGGCGATGCTCACTGGGGTCAATGCCGACGGCGGGCTGGCGAGCCTCGGCCTGCTGGTCGGCCTGACCCGGCTGGCCCGCGGCGAGATCGGCCGGGACGAGTTCGCGCGCGAGTACGGCCACCGCGGGCCGCACGAGTGCGAGCTCTCGGCGCCCCGGCCGGGCGAGGACCCCGGCTGGATCGACGCCCAGCTCGCCGGCCTCCACGACCTGCAGTTCAGCACGGACGCGCTGCTCGCCCGCCAGCGGCAGGCCCGGGACGAGGCCTGGGCGCGCTTCGCCGCGCGCTACCCGCGCCGGGTGCCCGCGATGCGGGAGCAGGTGCGCCGCTGGAACGGGATTGTCCGCGACCGCGAGGCCACCCGCTCGGAGTCGGTGCGCACGTTCTGGGTGGTGCGCGAGTTCGTGCTGCGCGCCGGCGAGCTCACCGGCCGGCCCGACGACCTCTGGTACCTCTACCTCGAGGAGCTCCTCGACGTGCTCGAGGGGAAGCCGGCCGCGCTCGCGCGGGTGCCCGCCCGCCGGGCCGCCTACCAGCGGTACGCCGCGCTGCCGCCCTACCCGAGGCTCATCGTGGGCCGTTTCGACCCGGTGCGGTGGGCCGCGAGCCCGGACCGGCGGACCGACCTCTACGACTCCCGCGGCGCCGCCGTCCCCGTGGAGGAGGGCATCACCGGGTTCCCCGGCGCGCCGGGCGTGGTGGAGGGCACCGCCCGGGTGATCGCGCGCCCGGAGGACGGCGCGCGGCTGAACGCCGGCGAGATCCTCGTGACCACGCTGACCAACGTGGGCTGGACGCCGATGTTCCCGCGCGCCGCCGCCGTGGTAACCGACCTCGGCGCGCCGCTCTCGCACGCCTCGATCGTGGCCCGCGAGCTCGGCATCCCGGCCGTGGTCGGCACCGGCAACGCGACCAGGCTGATTCACGACGGCGACCGCCTCCGCGTCGACGGCGAGCGCGGCACCGTCGAGGTGCTGCAGTCGGACGGTTCGGCCAAGTGATCCGGCAGCTCTCGGTTTCCTGGTCCACCCGCGCGGGTAAGTCCAGAGGCATGCCCCACCCAGAGCCCGCCCGGCCGCTGCACGCGACAATGCTCGAGATGCTCCGCGAAGCCCGCAGGCGCGGCATGTCGCACAGCGCCTGCTCGCTCGAGGTCTGCGCGTCGCGGATGGCCGCCCACGCCCCGACCGGGGAACAGGTGGGATCCCCCTGCGGAGGCTGCCTCGAGCGGTGGCCCTGCGGGACCGTGCTGGCCATCATCGGCGGCGTGGAGCGGGCCGCTTAGCCTTCCCGACCTTCCGAGGACCAGCCCCGCCCCAGAACGCCCTGGAGGGCGCCGGCACGCTCGGCGCTCAGCCTCCCGCGCCGGTCGGCCGCGCGCTGCCCGTCCAGCCACGAGCCGAGCCTCGCCTCCGCCGCATCCTGCGCGGCGGTGACCTCCGGCACGCGGCCGCGCTCGCGGAGGAAGGCCGCCAAATCGTTGACGGCGATGGCGAAGTCCTGGTCGCGCTGCTGCCGCAGCGCCGAGAGGCCCGTGACGTCCCGCGCGGACCGCGTCCGCAGATCCCTGTACATGCGACCCCCAATAGCCGAACTCGAGGTCGGAACCAGCGCCGGCGCTCCCCTCGTGGAAGCGGCGGGCGGTGCCCGATAACCGGGACGATAACGCCGCCGAAACGCCCCCGACAAGGGTCTCGGCGCGGGCTTGGAGCGGCCCGGATGGGCGTTGTCACATGGCCTGCGGGTGCGCATCTGCCGTCATTGCTGGGCAGTCTTGACGCCGCGGGGCCGCTCTCCGGGACAGGCATGACAGCGCGTCGGCGGGAATTGTCAAGTCCATGGATGAACCGCGGTCCGGACGCCACCGAGACCGAGGCCCGGCGGCCCATCCTCTGGCCGCTTGTCCGCCCCCAGTCCCGTGGTGACACTGGTGGAGTGAGGCAGCCGCGGTGCCCTGTGGTGATCGGCCGGCGGGCCGAGCTGGACGCACTCCGGGAGGCGCTGGAAGCAGCGCGGCGGGGCGAGGGACGGTGTGCGGTGCTGAGCGGCGAGCCGGGCATCGGCAAGTCGCGGCTGGCCCAGGAAGTAGTGGGCTGGGCCGCGGATCTTGGGGCGCCCGCGGCCACCGGACGCGCCCTGCCGGGATCGGGTTCGTCCGCCTACCGCCCGCTCGCCGAGGCCCTCCTGCAGTTGTCACGCTCCCGGCCCCTGCCCGACGATCCCTCCCTCCGGCCCTGGCTCGTCCTCCTGCGGCCGCTCCTGCCGACGCCTCCGGACGCCCCGCCGCCGGGCATGGACGTGCCGCCAGATCTTCGCGCCGAGGCCCTGCTGAGGGTCGTGGAGCGGGTCAGCGTCCCAGGCCTGGTCCTCGTCCTGGAAGACCTCCACTGGGCAGATCCGGAGACCGTGGCGGCGGTGGAGTATCTGGCCGGCAACCTCGCCGGCCAGCGGCTCCTGCTGGTGCTGACCATGAGGCAGAGCCCGCCCTCGGCCGCCCTGGATCTGGCTGGAAGGCTGCGCGGCAGCGCGGACTCGGTGTCTGTGGCGTTGGAGCGGCTCAGCGGGGAGGAGGCCGCCCAGATGGCCCGCACCTGCCTGCCCGATGCCGATCCCGAGACGATTGCGAGGGTGCAGGAGGCATCGGAGGGGATCCCGCTGCTGGTCGAGGACCTGCTCGCCTCGCCCGGCGTGCCCGCCGGGTTCGCCGCCACAGTCGAGGCCCGCCTCGGCGGCCTTGCCCCAGCGGAGCGGGAGGTTGTCGAGGCCGCCGCCGTCCTCGGACGCCACTTCGACTGGGACCTGCTCCCGGCCATGACCAGCCAGACCCAGGCCGCGGTCGCCCGAGCGCTCGAGGCCGGGGTGGGCAGCCTGCTCTTGGCAGCGGAGGGCCAGTCCATGGGATTCCGCCACGCGCTCACCAGGGAAGCCGTTCTGGACCGCGTCATCCCTCCCCGTCAGAGGGACCTGGCCAGGGCAGCCTTGGCTGCCCTGGACGGGGCGGAGGACCCGAGGCCGGGCAGACGTGAGCTCGCCACGGAGCTGGCGCTGCGCGCCGGAGACCGGCACAGGGCTGGGACGCTGCTGGCAGCTTCTGGACGGGAGTCCCTGGCATGGGGAGCGCTGTCCACCGCTGCTGCAGCGCTGCGGCACGCCGTGGACCTGCTCGACGGGTCCGCCGAGGGGACCAGTGCCGAGCTCGACCTCGTGGAGGCCCTGGCCCTCGCGGGGCGGGTGGACGAGGCCGCCCGGGCAGGCGGCCGCCTCCTCGCCCGCCTCGGGACGGACCCGCGGTCATCAGGTCTGCGTGTCGAGGCCCACCTCCGGCTGGCCCAGGCCGGGGTCTCTGCCTCCCGCTGGCGGATGGCCCGGTACCACCTCGACCTGGCCGCCGCCGACTCCGCGGGCCCGGAGGAGTCCCCTGGCCATGGAGCATGGGCGGCCGTGCTCGAAGCCGACCTCGCGATGGCGTCGGGCGACTACGCGGCCGCGATCGGACTGGCCGAGGCGGCCCTGGCTACCGGAGGGGTCGCGCCGGCCGTCAGCTGCCACGCCCAGGAGATCCTCGGCCGCGCCCGCCGCTCCACGGACCTGCCCGCGGCCCGCGCAGCATTCGAGGCCGCGCTGCTCACCGCGGAGGCCGCCGACCTTCCGCTGTGGCGCCTGCGCGCCCTGCACGAGCTCGGCACGATCGACCTCTTCGACCATGCCGGCGTCGACCGGCTGCTCCAGGCCCGGCGCGCCGCCGACGACCTGGGTGCGGTCAGCACCGCAGCGGTCGTGGACCTCCAGCTCTCGGCCGCCTTCACCTGCCGCTGGGACCTCGACGCCTGCGACCGCCACGCCGCCTCCGCGATCTCGGTCGCCGAGGCCCTCGGGCTGGTGCAGGTGCGCGCCAAGGCGCTGGCCATGCTCGCCGGGAGCGCCAGCATGCGGGCCGACGCCGAGGCCACCGAGAGGTACGCGACCCTGACGAGGGCCGCCGCCCCCGAGGAGGCGATGCTGGAGGGCTTCGTCTGGGGTGCGCGCGGGATGGCCCTGCTCCTCAGCGGCCGGGACCGGGAAGCCCTGGCCCCCTGGGAACACGGGATCACGATACTGGCGGGCGTGCCCCACGCCGAGCCAGCCTCGATGCGAGCGCTCTGGCCCCTCGCTCTCGCCGCCCAGGGAGACCGCCGCGCACTGGAGGCCGTGCAGAAGGCCCGCCGTCTCGGCGTGGCCTCCTTCGGCCTCAACCGCGCCCTCGTCGGCTACGCGGAGGCCGTCCTGGCCGGCCGCCGGGGAGAGGCGCGCCGGGCACGGGACCTGGCAGCAGCGGCGGATCTGGAGTGGACCAACTGCGAAGGCTGGGCCGACCTGGCCAGGCTGCTCGCCGCACCGGGCGCCGCCGCCGACGGCTGGGGCGACCCCGCCCGGTGGCTCCGGGGCGCCCCCGAGCGCTTCGAAGCCCGCGGACTCCCGGAAATGGGCCGCCGCTGCCGGGAACTGCTCAGGACCTGCGAACCGAATCCCTGGGCGGACGCCGGAGTGAGCCCACGCGAGGCGGACGTCCTCCGACTCGTCTCCCAGGGGCTGCCGAACAAGGACATCGCCACGCGGCTGGGCCTCTCCCCCAGGACGGTCGAGAAGCACGTCGAATCGCTCCTGCGCAAGGCGGGCGCCCGGACGCGCACCGAGCTCGTCGCCCGCCTGGCCACCAGCCCGCACACGCCACCGGGGACCACGTAGCCGTGGCCACCGCTACGTGATCCTGCCGATGCCGGCACCAGTCCCCTGGGCGCACTCTGAAACCGTCCACCGGCAGATCAGCGAGAAAGGACCCGGAGATGAGCATCCAGACAGCCTTCGAAGCGAAGAGCCTCCACACGCCCGACGAGACGCACACCATGGAGCACGGCACGCTCGACGTCGTGAACCTCCAAGGAGCCACCATCGCCCGGGCCGTGTTCCAGCCGGGATGGACCTGGTCCGGCGACATCGCCCCCACCGTCGGCACCACCTCGTGCCAGGTCGCCCACACCGGCTACGTCGTCTCCGGGCGCTTCCACGTCCGCATGGACGACGGCCGCGAATACGACTTCGGCCCAGGAGACGCCCACGTCGTCGCCCCCGGCCACGATGCCTGGGTCATCGGAGACGAACCGTGCACCATCATCGACTTCGCCGCGACCGGCGGGCCCGCCTCCGGCTACGTCGAGCGGTGCCCCTGCGGAGTCGAGTTCCGCGTCGCCGACGCCGACCAGATCGACCACCTCGTGGCCGCCGTCCGCGAGCACGCCCGCAACACGCACGACCACGAGCTCACGCCCGAGGAGGTCCTCGCCGATATCTCCGCGGCCTGACGGCGCCGGGCTCGGCGCCGGCCGGCTGTGGGTGCGTCAGGCGGGCTTGAAGACCGAGGCGACGGCGTCGCGCACCTTCGCGACGTCGACCTCGCCCGCGGCCTCCCGGGCGAGCAGCGTGGCCAGCCGCCTCGGTGAGACCACATGGACGCCGCGGGTCGCGAAGAAGCCGCCGATCAGCGGCCAGTCCGCCTCGATGAAGCAGAGCGCACCCGTGATGGCCACGGCAGGGACGTGGGCGCGGAGGATCTCGATCTGCTTGAACATTCCGTCGACGAGCTTCGTGCAGTCGCGCCGGCCGACGAGGAGCGTCTCGGTGCGCGGCCGCAGGAGGCCGCCCTCGACCTTGAGCTCGGGGCGGCCCCTGTACCGCTTGGCGTCGATCACCCAGATCCCGCTGGGGGTGATGGCGATGTGGTCGATGTTGGCCTTCGAGCCCGGGATGCGGCGGTCGTGGAGGAGGGCGATCCCCTGGCCAGTGAGGGAGTCGAGCCGGGCGCCGAGGCGTTCCTCGCCGACGGCGCCCGTCTCCCAGGCCTTGGTGCTCTGCCGCTCCTCGGAGAGGGCGACGGCGAGGCCGCCGAGCCGCCCCCACTTCTCCCGTAGGCGCTGCTCGTCCTTGGCCTTGCGGCGCTCGTACTCGCGCCGGGCCGACGCGCCGGCTACTCCCGGTTCGGTGGGCGAGGCTTCGCCGGAAGGGGCGTCTTCTGGGGGCAGTACAAGATCGGGTGACGCGTTGAGCTCTCCGGGCTCAGGGGGGCACTCCAGGCAGTGGACGGTCTTCGTTTCGCTCTCGTAGACCGCTTTGGTGCCAGCCGGAATTGAGGTGCCGCAGACCCTGCACCTCCCGGCGTAGCGAAGCCTCATCTCCTTCACCGTGATCAGGACCCTTGCACGAAGGATCGGGAAATCCCTCTCGGATTGCGTCGGCGAGCGTGTGCCACAGATCCCCCTATCTGATCAGCGTCAGCCTAACGTTCCATCGCGATGTGTGTGGACCTCATGGGCTGAAAATTCGCGGCATTGTCGGCTGGGCCCCGGGCCGCTAACGTTTACCCAGCCGGTCATATCGCATCGCACCGGCTTGGGGGTCTGGGGGATCTTTGAAAACAATGTCAGCGCGCATTCGCGCATTCTTTGCCGTGCTCGCTGGAATCGCGCTCGTGAGCGTAGGTCTGGTCACCGGTGCTGCGCCGGCCTCGGCAGCCGACCCCAATGGGTGGGGCATCACGGGCGGCATCTCGCCCGTGCGTAACAATGGGACCGGGACGATCGACTACAGGGTGTGGGTCGGTGTAACCGTCACCTACACGGATCCGCGCTGCGTCCCCATCTCCTTGAGCTTTCACCCCAAGGGCGTGGTGAATACGACGATCGGGGCCTCGACATACACGTCGCCGCCCCTGTCGCAATGGGCGACAACGACGGACAGCGGCACATCGTCGTCATGCCATGACTCGGCCGGCAATCTCGTCACCGGTGTGACGGGGAAACGCACCGGCATCTACGGCGAGTGGACCCTGGACTACTCCTGCCAGTTGTCCGGCCTGTCCATCAATGGCACGCTGACCGACCCCGATGCCGGCCTGACGGATGCAGCCGGCTTCGTCCGCTACACCGACCCCTTCTACCTCATCCCCGGCTCCGGAGTCGTGCCGGACTATCAGGGCGCGCTCCCTGCATCGTGCCCGGCCTCCCCGGCACCCGGGTTGACCCTCTCCACCCCGCCCTCTCCGCTCGGGGCCCCCGCCGGTGGGAGCCTGACCGTGACCGGTACCGGCTACGCCCCGGGCGCAGCCGCGACGATCGCCTTCAACACGAGCTCCTTCAGTGCGACCACGGTCGGATCGGCGACCATCCGTCCTGACGGCACGTTCGCCGTAGACATCACCGTTCCAGCCGGCGGGGGCCAGGGACCGTGCTGGGTAACTGTCAGCTCGAGCGGGAGCCTCACGCGCAGCGTCCTCCTGTATGTGACCGCCGGGCTGAGCGCCTCGCCCACCTCGGGAGGGTTCGGCTCGAGCATCACATTGACGGGCTGGGACTTCCAAGCCGGTGAATCCATCGATCTCGCCCTGCACACCCCGGAGTATGGAGGCGGGTACAGGGATCTGGGGCAGACCACTGCGCGCGCCGACGGCACCTTTACCTACACCACGTCCCTGCCCGGAGGCACTCCCGCCGGCCTGACATGGCTGGCCGCGTGGGGCAGCCACCACAACGCGGAGGCGCCCTTCACCGTCGTACAGCGTGACGACGCCCAGGCCATGGACACGAAGGCGGCCGCCTGGGGGCTCGGGGCCGCCACGGGCCCCGTGAGCACCTTCTCGGACGGCTGGCCGTACCGCACTTACCAGCGCGGCGCCGTCGTCTATGGGTCCTCTGATCGCCTGTACGTCTCCCGCGGTGCGATCCGCAGCGAATGGCTTGCAGTCATCCCGGTGCAGGCTGGCGTATTCAAAAGCCTCGTCCTCCCCCGAAGCGGGCCGCTCGGGTACCCCACCACCGACGAGGTCGCGGGCCTGAAGGACGGGGGCGTCTACCAGCTGTACGACCGCGGGGCCATCGTCTGGTCCCCGGCCACCGGCGCCCACACCTCCACCGGCGCCATCCGCGCCCGCTACAGCCAGCTCGGCTACGAGAACGGTGTCTTGGGCTACCCCACCACCGACGAGGCCGGAGGCCTCAAGGACGGCGGCGTCTACCAGCTGTACCAGGGCGGGGCCATCGTCTGGTCCGGCACCGGGGCCCACGCGTCCCTCGGGGGCATCCGCGCCGAATGGGGCCGTCTCGGATACGAGAACGGCGTCCTCGGCTACCCCACCGGCGAGGAGACGGGCGGCCTCAAGGGCGGCGTCTACCAGATGTACCAGGGCGGGGCCATCGTCTGGTCCCCCGCCACCGGAGCCCACGCCTCCACCGGCGCCATCCGGACCCGCTACGGACAGCTCGGCTACGAGACCAGCGTCCTGGGCTACCCCACCTCCGATGAGACCGCAGGCCTCAAGGACGGCGGCGTCTACCAGATGTACCAAGGTGGAGCGATCGTCTGGTCCCCCGCCACCGGCGCCCACGAATCCACCGGGCCGATCCGCGCCCGCTACGCACAGCTCGGTTTCGAGAACGGCCGCCTCGGCTACCCGACCAGCAACGTCTACGCCATTCCCAACGGCACCGCCCAGAACTTCCAGGGCGGGAAAATCACCAACGTCAACGGGACGATCACCGTCTCGTGATCACCGATCGCTCTTGTGCAGCAATGGGGGAAGAGATGAAAAGCATGCTCGCGCCCGTCGCGATTCTGGTTTCGGCTGCCGCTGCGCTGACCGGATGCGGAGGGGCAACTGCGACCTCCGCAAGCACGGCCGTATCGTCAGCGGCGGCAGCACCGACGCAAACGGAAGCACCGACGCCCACGCCAACCCCGACGCCCGTTCCGAAGGCGTACACGAACGAGGAACTCGCCACGGTCATCGAGGGGCTGAAGGATAGCCAGGGCCGCGCCCTGACCGTGATCCCCGCTGCGCAGATCAACCAGGGCATGATCGTCGCGAAGCAGGCGATCAAGGCCGCGGTGATCGCGCCGCCTGCTTGCGCGGCGCTGGCCAACAGCAATGCCCAGATCCCGGACGGCGCGACCTACGCTGCCGGCCAGAGCGTCTCCGCCACGGACCACACGGTGACCGTCGTCACTGCCGTGTCCGCCAAGGACCCCGCGCAGCTGGCCGGCCAGACGAAGCAGTCGGCGGACGCTCTGGCCCAGTGCTCGACCTTCAGGATGGACATCAGCGGCCAGACCGTCATCACCGAGGTCCGTCGGCTCACCGAAGCGACCCGCAGGGACCGATCGGTGGGGTCGCTGATCATCCAGACGCTGCCCACCGGGCAGAAGCAGAGCACGCTGACCGTCACGGGAGTCAAGGGCAGTCTCGGCGCCCCCGCCATCAAGACCGGTGCAGATGTCACGGCTGATTCGGCTGCCGAGCTGGTCCCCTTGGTGGACGCCGTCCTCGGCTGAGCCGCACCGCCCAACGAAACGAGACGCTGCTCGCGCCCGAACCCGTCAGTCGGGGCGCACCGCGGTGAGGCAGAAAGGGTGCCCGGCGGGCTCGAGCTCGTCGACCGCGATGTCGAGGTGCAGCTGCTGGCGCTGGGGACCGTCGGGCCACGACGGCCGGACATGCTCCTGGACGCGCATCAGCGTCAGCATCGGCCCCGCCCCAGCCAAGGCGATGACGCCCCGGTCGGGAGTGGCGAACGCTTCCTCCAGCCCCAGCAGCCGGCTGTAGAAGACCGCCAAGCCATCGCGGGGCCGGGGCAGTCGAGGGAGATCGAGGCAAGCTGGCCAACGGCGTTCATGGACGCCAACCTACCGGAGCCGCACCGGCTCCCGGCGCCAGGCCACCGCGGCCAGCCAGGCCATCCAGACCACGCTGAAGACCCAGGCCACCAGGATCAGAACCGTATGCGTGCCGGAGAAACCCTCGGCACCGACCACCCAGCCCTGCGCCAGGTACGCGACCCCGGACAGCCCCATGAGCACCGCGATCACCCGGGGCACCCCGCCCCGCCCGAGGAGCGCAACCGCGACCAGGAGCAGGGCAAGGCCCAGCGCGTAGTCGAGGTAGCTCCTGACGCCCCACTCGAGCCAGCGCATCGTCTCGGCGCTCGCGAAGCGCGCCGCCTTGTCCGCTCCCGCGGCACCGGCCCACGCGGCGTCGACCTCCTGGTTGCCGATGCCGTCCACCGCCTGCAGGACGGCATACAGGGCGAGCGCGATCACCGCGGCGACGGCCCCGAACCGGCCCGCCCACCGCCGCCGCTCCGACCCGCCGCCCGCGGCGAAAGGCAGGGCCACGAGCCCGGCGAGCAGGAGCGCGGCGCAGAGGAACTGGCCCACGTGGACGGCCTTCCACAGGCCGCTCGCCGCATAGGCGGCGAAGATCGCGGGGTGGTTGTTGGCGTCGCCGCCCGTGTGGAACTGCGTGACCAGGATGTACAGCACCTGGCCCGCGAGCAGCAGGGTGGCGGACATCCGCAACGATGACCGGTTGACCATGGCCCCTCCTCGGCCTCAGCGGGCGCGGCGCCCCGCCGCGCTCAGCGCACGATCTTGAAGTTGAACGCCGGCCCGCCGAGGGCGCCCCAGAGCCGGAGCCAGACCGGGAGCATCATCTCGGTGCCGCGGGCGGCGGTGATGTCGCCGAGGTCGATCACGTCCCGGTGGCCCAGCTCGGCCAGGAGGCCCGTGACGGCGGCCTTCGCGTCACCATCGTTCCCGGCGACGAAGATGGTGCCAGGCTCGGGGAGCTGCTCGGGGTGGGCCATGAGCATGGCGTTGACGGTGTTGAGGGTCTTCACCACCCGGGCCTTGGGGTAGGCGCGCTGGATCTGCTCGCCGAGCGAGTCGGTGTCCTTGACGAACAGGGTGGGCGGCATGCCGTGGCTGAAGTCGAGGGGGTTGGCGACGTCGACGAGGACCTTGCCCGCGAGCTGGTGCGCGCCGGCGAGCTCGAGGACGTCGAGCGAGGCTGCCCCGTTGCTGGCGTTGACGACCAGCTCGGCGGCTGCGGCGGCGTCGGCGAAGGTCGCGACGCTGACGGTGTGGTTCTGCGCCGACCAGTCGCCGAACTCGCCCTCGCCGGTGCGGGCGAGGGTGGCCTGCGGGTCGCGGGTGCCGATCGTGACGGTGTGGCCGAGCTCGGCGAAGCGCGCGGCGAGCGTGCGCCCCACGATGCCGGTGCCGAGAACTGCGATGTCCATGAGGTGTCCCTTCGGAGGAGGTGTGTGGGGCTGTGGAAGGGTCTGGTCTCTAGCTGACCTGCGCGCCGCCGTCGACGTCAAGGACTGCGCCGGTCACGAAAGTGTTGGCCATCAGGAACAGGGCCGCGGAGGCCACGTCCTCGGGCAGGCCCGCGCGCCCGGCGGGGACGCTGGCGCCGTAGCCGGCGAGCATGCCCTGGCGCATGTCCTCGGGCATCCCGGCGTAGGCGGGGGTGTCGACGAGCCCGGGGGCGATCACGTTGACGCGGATGGGGGCGAGGTCCACCGCGTTCGCCTTGCCGAACGCCTCGAGGGCCGCATTGATGGCCGCCATCATGGGCCGGCCCGGGGCGTGCTTGCGGCTCGCCGCTCCCCCCACCAGCGTGATGGAGCCTTCCTGGGCGATGCGGCCGGCGGCGGCCCGCACGGCCTCGTAGTAGCCCCAGAACTTGGTGTCCATGTAGGGCCGGGCCGCCTCGGCCGGCAGGTCGCGGACGGTGCCCATCGCGCCGGGGCCCGCCGAGAGGACGAGGTGGTCGAACGCGCCGATCCGGCCGAAGAAGGACTCGACCGAGCCGCCCGAGGTCAGGTCGACTCCCTCGAGCGCGGCGCCGGCGGGCAGGCTCACGCCCTCGGTGGTGCGGGCGGCGGCGGTGACGCGGGCACCGGCGGCGAGGGCCTGGCCGACGACGGCACGGCCGATCCCCGAGGTGCCGCCGATGACGACGACGTGCTGGCCGGCAAGGTTCTGGGTGCTCATGGCAACCTCCAAGGTCTTCGAATGTGACGGATCGTTCCGTTCCAATAATTGTGACGGATCGGTCCGTCTGTCAAACTGGAACCCAGAACCCAGCAGTCGGATCCGGGAACGGAAGGAAGCGAGGTGGGCCGCGATGGCTCGCAGAACGGCAGAGGAGAACCGCCGCAACGTCCTGGACGTGGCGACGCGCCTGTTCTACCGGCAGGGCATCCGCGCGGTGGGCATGGACGCGGTGGTGAAGGAGTGCGGGGTCGGCAACGCCACCGTCTACCGCCAGTTCCCCACCAAGGACGCCCTCGCGACCGCCTATGTGCAGGGCCGCGCCGACGCGTGGTTCGAGCGCATGGAGCAGGCGGCGGACGAGCACCCCGATGCGCGGCACAAGCTGCTCGCGGTCTTCGAGGTCCTGGCCGAGGACACCGCCGGGGCGGGCTACCGCGGCTGCCCGATGCTGAACACCAACACCGAGTTCCCCGACGGCGGCCACCCGGCGCACCTGGCCGCGGTGGCGCACAAGCAGCAGGTGCGGGAGTGGTTCCGCTCCCTCGCGGCCGAGGCGGGAGCGGCCGAGCCGGAGCGGCTCGCCGACGACCTGCTGATCGTCCTCAACGGCGCCTACGCGACGGCCGCCGTCCTCGACGGCGCGGCCTACGGCGGCCGGGCCCTGGACCTCGCCTGGCGCCTCATCGAGGCGGGCTGCCCCGCAGGCTGACGCGTCGCCGCCGTGCGCGGACGACGGCGGCGAGGCTCACCCCCGCGGGCCGCCCAGGTCCCCCGCCCCGCGCACGTACCGCTCGATGGCCTGCGCGAGGGGGTGCGTGGCGTGGGCGGGCAGCACGAGCTCCAGGGAGACCTCCGGCGAGTCCGCCACCGCGATGTACCGCACGCCCGGGTGCGGGTGCTCGCGGGCCGCGGCGGGGAGCACGCCGATGCCCCGCCCGGCCGCGACCATCTCGATCCACTCGTCGTAGTTGCGGCTGCTGACCGCCACCGCGGGCCGCTCGCCGGCGGGCCACATCTCCGGCCCCACGGTGCCGCTGACGGCGTTGACCACGAGCGGGTACGCGGCCAGTTCCGCCCACCGCAGCCGGCGCCGCCGGGCGAGCGGATGGTCGCGGGCGACGGCGACCACGCGGGCCTCCGTAGCCAGCTCCACCGTGCGCAGCGACGGGATGGTCCCGGTGCCCCCGTACACGATGGCCGCGTCCGTGCTGCCGTCCGCGACCCCGCCCCAGCGGTCGTCGCGCCGCACGAGCTGCACCTGCGAGCCCGTGGCCGCGGCGAGCCCGTCGATCAGGTGCCGGGCGAGCTCGCTGGGCAGCAGCCACGTGAACCCGAGCCGGAGGACGTCCGCCTCCTTCACCGCCCGCAGGGCCGCGTCGAGGCGCGGCAGGACCGCGGCGAGGTCGCCGCGGAGCCGCTCCCCCGCCGTCGTGAGCGTGACGCTGCGGGTGGTCCGGTCCACGAGGCGGGCCCCGAGGGAGCGCTCGAGCCGGGCGACGGCGCGGGTGAGCGCCGGCTGGCTGACGCCCTCGAGGGCGGCGGCCCGGGTGAAGTGCTGCTCCTCGGCCAAGGCCATGAAGAGTCTCAGGTCGCGCAGGCCAGGATCCATGCACTAATTGTATGAATCCTTCGGGAACGGCATTTCACTCGCCGGTCCGAGAGGCCTAGCGTCGATCCGGCATTGGACCGGAGGGCATCACGGCGTGCGGGCCGCCCCGGACCCCACAGAGGACGCACGCCGGAAAGCCGTACGCCCCCGTGCTCAGCAACGATGTGCTCCGCTCCACCACCACTCCCCTCGGCGGCGCCGCCTACCCCCAGGGCCCCTACCGGTTCGTCAGCCGGGAGTACCTGAACATCACCTACCGCACGGACCCGGAGGCCCTGCGGGCCATCGTGCCCGAGCCGCTCGAGGTCGCGGACCCGCTGGTCCGCTTCGAGGTGATCCGCATGCCGGACAGCTCGGGTCTCGGCGACTACACCGAGTCGGGGCAGGTCCTGCGCGTGCGGCACGAGGGCCGGGACGTGGACTACATCCACAGCATGTACCTCGACAACGGCCCGGCCATCGCCCTCGGCCGCGAGGGCAGCGCCTACCCCAAGAAGCTCGGCCGCCCCCGCCTGTTCACCGACTCGGACACCCTCGTGGGCACCCTCGACTACGGCAGCCTGCGCGTGGCCACGGCCACGATGGGCTTCAAGCACGCCCCGATGGACCCCGAGGAGGCCCGCGCCGAGATCGCGGTCCCGACCCTCATGCTCAAGCTCATGCCCGGCTACGACGGCACGCCGCGCATCGCCGAGCTCGTCCGGACCCAGATCGAGGACGTGACCATCCGCGGGGCCTGGACCGGCCCGGCGCGGCTCGAGCTCTTCGCCCACGCCATGGCGCCGCTCGCGGACCTGCCGGTGCGCGAGATCGTCTCGGCGAGCCACATCCTGACCGACCTCACCCTGCCGCGTGCCGAGCTCGTGCACGACTACCTGGCCGCGTGAACACCGGTCAGCCCCTGAACACCATCCAGAACGAGGACCCCATGAGCACCCAGACCCCCGCACCCTCCACGGACACCGTCCGCCTCGACCTCACCGGCCGCACGGCCCTGGTCACCGGCGCGGGCAGCGGCATCGGCCGCGCCATCGCCCTGCGCCTGGCCCGCGCCGGCGCCCACGTGAAGGCCCTGGACATCTCCGCCGCGGCGCTCGAGGAGGTCACCGGGATCACCGGCGGCACCAGCCACGTGGTGGACCTCTCCGACCTCGACGCGCTCGCGCGCCTCGACCTGGACGCGGACGTGGTGGTCAACTGCGCCGGCATCCAGCACGTCTCCCCCATCACGGAGTTCCCCGAGGAGAAGTTCTCCCAGATCCTGAAGATCATGCTCGAGGCGCCCTTCCGCATCATCAAGGCCGCCCTGCCCGGCATGTACGAGCGCGGCTGGGGCCGGATCGTCAACATCACCTCGGTCCACGGGCTGCGGGCCTCGGAGTTCAAGGGCGCCTACGTGGCTGCCAAGCACGGGCTCGAGGGCCTCTCCAAGGTCGTGGCGCTCGAGGCGGCCGCCCACGGCGTCACCTCCAACTGCGTCAGCCCCGGCTACGTGCGCACCCCGCTGGTCGACAAGCAGATCGCGGCGCAGGCCGAGGCCCACGGCATCTCCGAGGACGAGGTCCTCGGCGGCGTGATGCTGGCCTCCGCGGCGCTCAAGCGCCTCGTGGAGCCCGAGGAGGTCGCCGAGATGGCCGCCTTCCTCTGCAGCCCCACGGCGGCGTCGATGACCGGAACCTCGCTGACGGTCGACGGCGGGTGGAGCGCCCGCTGAGACCGTCACCGGCGCTGACCTGCCGGGCGGCCTTCAGGTTCCGGCTGCAGCCTAGGGGCCCGGCCTGGCGAAGGCCGCGCTCGAGGTGGACCCCAGCGGCGCCCTGCCGAGGCTGCTCGGCAGGGCGCTGCGGAAGGCATCCCCGACTGGGCCGTCGGTGTTGGCCGCCCAGTCCACCGTCGGATTGCCCACCTGGTTCTCCTGCTTGACCCACTCGAACCAGACCGCGAGCCTCAGCCGCGGGAACCGCGCTCGCAGCTGCGGGTCGAAGAGCTGGTCCCACCAGGCCTTCTTGATGCTCATCGCCGAGGCGCCGTCCGAGCGCGAGGGGTTGTAGAAGGCACCGGTCTCGCAGATGGCAAAGGGCTTGTTGTGCCCCACTGCATAGTCGGCGTAGAAGTCGGGCACCGCCGTCTCGTCGACCGAGGCGCTCCGGAAGGTACCGGTGATCTTGCCGACGAGCTTCCCCGGTTCGGGCACCGTGTTCTTGCCCCACGGATAGGCCGCACCGAAGTGGTAGACGGAAAGGCCTACCCAGTCCACAGCATCGTCTCCAGGCCAGTACGGCCTGTACGGATCGTCCTCCTGGGTGAGCCGCCCGTCCTTGTTCGTGTCCAGCGCGGTGAAGTCGGCGCTCCCGGGCTTCGCCTCGTAGGCCCCGCCTTCAAAGGGATAGCCGCCGCCCTCGTTGGGCGCCCACACCATCCCCGAAGCCGCCGACTCGTGGACCGCGGCGGCAACCCGCCGGAATGTCTCGATGTACTCCGCCGGCTTCTGCCCCCACGGGTACCACGCGCCGTTCATCTCCTGCCCGAACCGGACGAGGACGGGCACTCCGAGACTGTTCCACAGCTGGAGGGACTGGGTGAGCTCCCTCAGGGCCGACGGGGTCACCGCGCCGAGCCCACCCCGCGGCTCGAGCGTCAGCATCAGCGACGAGCGGCGCTGGGCGAGCTCGTGCGCCTGGGCGTCCATGAAGGACTTGTCCGACGGCTGGAAGGGGAAGTCCACGTAGAACCCGTATAGCGCCGGAGCCTGGCCCAGCCGCGCGGCGTAGCCGCCCACCGTGTCTCGCGTGCTGTCCAGCTGGACGCCGAAGTAGGTCTGGGGGCTGCTCGGCACCGGCGCGGGTGCGCTCAGTCCGGGGGCAGCGGTCGCGATGCCCCCGGCGACCAGGGCGAGCGCCGCCATCGCCAGCTTGAGGCGCACGGGCAGGCTCAGCGGCATGCTAACGCCTCGCTTGGGTCTTCAGAACGGTGAGGGCGACCGCCAGAGCGGCCTCCACGACAATGACCGCGGCGAGCCCCAGCGCCACGCCGCCCAGGACGGCACCGGCGCGCAGGGCGGCGGCCAGCGGCAGGAGGACGTACGCCGTCACGACCGCGAGCGCCCCGATGACCATGAGGAGTCGGGCCATCAGGGCGGCGAGCCGGGCGCGGACAGCCGGGGCGGGCAGCTCCTCCGCACCGGGCACGGACCGTGTCCGGGCGGCGGCAGTGCTGACCACGGCGGTGGCGGCCGCCTCCGTGGAGGGCCTGGTATCGACGAGGGCCGGTGCACTCATGGCCTAGCCTTTCCTGATCTGGGCGGCGTCCGCCTCTATCGTCTTGGGGGTCGGGACCCAGCTGACACGCCGGGCCCCGTGCGCCCAGGCCAGAACAGCCCAGAGCGCAGCGGAACTCTCGATCAGTCCCGCGACGGGGGCGGCCAGGACTGCTCTGGCGATCTCCGCCCTCCGCGTGGGGCCGTCCAGACCGGAGTCGGCGAGGTTGTGCCACGCTCCGATGAAGACCGAGCCGATCCACATCAGGCCGACCAGCGAGAGCCACGCGCTGGCCGGACCGGGCAGGGGCGCCTGCTGGTTGAGGTAGATCGACGCGATCGTCTTGGCGAGGAAGGCCGGAAGGACGGCGAAGGACAGGACGGAGACGATGGACCCCGCCGCGAAGCTCGCGATCCGGTACCGGGTACCCCACAGGAGGCCGAACCTCGTCCTGGCGGAGAGCGATCCGAACCGGCTGCTGCGCCTGAGGTCCAGGAGCCCCTGCAGCACTCCGAAGACCCAGCGGTACCGCTGCCTGAAGGCGCTGCGAACAGAGAACGGGGGCTGTTCCAGCATCACGCAGCCGTGCCACCCGAAGATTTCGCCTCCGTAGAGGGTGAACGCCTTCATGCCGAACACGTAGTCCTCGGCGATGAAGGGCTCGCCGTCAAGACATCCGATATCCCAGCCGATTTCATTCTCCAGTGATTCCTCAATCACCAGATTGGACCCGTGGAGATGGAGTGGAGTGCCCGCCTCCATCACATGGCGGCATTCGTAGCACCCGATCGGCCGGTTGGCCTCCATGGAACGGCACAGCGGCGAGGCCTGCAGGTAATCGAGGGGATAGAAAATGGGGCCCTCGAGAATCCTGCGGGGCGTTTCGGCGAGGCACCCCATGAGTTTGCGCAGCTCAGCGGGGACCATCACGCTCTCCTCGTCGTAATGGACAACGAAGGTCCTGCCCGGCTTCCTATTCCAGTGTGCGCGCCGCTGCTCGACCGCGTAGTGGAGCCCGCGGGCCTTCATCTGCGTGCCCGCTGGGGTCCGGTAGGTGGAGGGGACGACGAGCACGCCGACTTCCACGGGGGCGGTGGAGAAGGTCTGGAGCAGGAGTTGGCGCTGGGGCTCGGACTCCGTGACGACCTCCACGGAGAGGCGCCGGCCGTAGAACTCGGGGTCCTCATTCGCGAGCTCGATGACGTTCTCGATGCCCCGCATAATCACCGCCGAGCTTCCTGCGGAACCGCGGGTGGTGATCTGGATCTTCATGAAGGGCACCGGCTTGGAACGGAGGTCCTCGGTCGTGACGGGTTCGACCCGGCGGTACTTTGTCGTGTGGAAGATGAAGCTGCGCCAGTACGAGAGCATCCGCCAGCCGATAAACGACACCGCGGCAAAAAGGAAAATTCCGACACCAGTGAGAACTTCGTCAAAGAGCGAGGCCATGGATCCCCCCGGATCGTTAGAACGCGGACCGACGGCCCTCCAGGCGTGGACAGAAAGTCCGGAGGTAAATGCCCGGAGGCGAAGCCGCTTCTTGACTTCGAAACCGTTCCTTGACTCTAAGCTGCGGAATCGGAGCTATTCACCAGTAGCCAGCACCCGATATTCGGGGGGCGTTACTGGTGCGTTACTGGACGCCGAAGGGACGGCTACGCGGCTGATTGCGGGCGGGCTACGGTGCCTGTACGCAACGGGCCGGCCAAGGGCAGCGCCGACTACTTACCGAGGGCTCGGTATCGATTCGGCGCCGCTCGTGCACTCTCCGGATTCAGCGGAGATCCTCGAAGCTGTCCTCGCCCGGTCGCCAGACCATCCATGCGTTGTCGGGGGCCCCATGAGCTCCCACGTAGGGCCCGGGCGTCACGCCTCAGCGCCCGCGCGCCTCGACCCTGCACCCGATCGCGGTGAGGATCGGCGTCCAGTTGCGGCGGAGCGAGCCTCCGTCCGCGAGCCGCTCCGCCGCATCGGCGGCGTCGCCCAGGGCCGCGATGGCATCGAGCACGTCCAGGATGCCGTCGCCGCCACCGCCGCCGGATCCTCCGGCGAGCTTGGGCACGGGCATGCCGGCCGCCTTGAGCTCGTCCTGCTGGCGTCGGCTGAAGCTGGACGACCAGCTGGCCCCCTCGCGGTTGAGGATGTAGCGGCGCCCCTCATGGAAGAGGTGCATCATCCCGAAGAAGCTGAAGCGGGCCGAGACCTCGGGGGCGGCGGCGTCGAAGAGGACCCGGTCCGCCTTGTCGGTGAGCCGCAGCCGGGACTGCGCGACCGTGAGGATGACCGGCCGCCAGAGCATGCGGTCCCAGAGGCCGGCCCCGAGGTAGAAGCCCTGCTTGACGGTCAGGTTCGTCGCGTCCATGGGCGTGACCCTACCAGCCGCCTGGGACCCCGCTACCGCTTCCGCGGCCCGCGCCTGATCCGCCGGAGCGTGAGCACACCGACATAGGCCGCGAGGAGACCCAGCAGCGCGGTCACGATGGTGGTCCCGACTCCGCCCGAGTACCTGCCCGTCACGGCCTCGACGACCGCGACAGCGCAGATGAACGCGAAGAGGGCGCACACCAGGACGAGCACCCACCGGGCGATCCGCGACACGACCGAATCGTTGCCGAGCCAGTCGCCCACGTTGGCGCCCATTTCCGCGGCCACCGCGGCGGGATCGGCGCCGGGGTGGCGCCGCCTCCACGCGCGGCGGGCCGTGCCCATGTGCACGATGAAGGCGCCGATCGCCGCGATGGGCGCCCCGCTGGCGATCCGGGCCACGCGGGCCTGGTCGTCCTCGACGAGGCCCAGGACCACCGCGAACAGTCCAACGAGCGCCAGCCCCAGCCCGATGCCGATCGTCAGCCCGGGCGGCATGGGGCCCTGCCACCGGCCGGGGTCGTCGAGCCAGGGGTAGGGCGGCGGATCCGAACGCCATCTGTTCACGGGTGGAGACTGCTGCGGGCTCTCAGGGTGGGTCATCGGTGGCCTCCTCGGTCGCTCCATGGCTGATCGCGAAACGTGCTGAACGAGTCGCAGTTCGCGCCCGCAGGTCACAGGCTACGGTCTCGGAGGGCGCCGCGCCCACTAGTACCGAGCGTCCTGTTTCGTTTCGACGACAGTGGGGTAATCCTCGCGCAATCGGGCTTGCTGGCGCCGCTCAGGCTGCCGTCCGCCCTCCGTTCGTGGGAAACGAGGTGGGATGGCCGAGCAGCACCGCGACAGCGGCGAGCAGGACCTGGTGGGGGGCCGATACCGGCTGCTGGAAGTGGTCGGGCGGGGGTCGACGGCGGTGGTGCACCGGGCGCTCGACGAGTTCCTGGACCGCGAGGTCGCCGTCAAGCTGACCCAGTCCGGGGCCATGGACGAGGCCGAGCTGCGCCGCAGCGACATGGAGGTCAAGGTCCTGGCACGGCTCAACCACCCCGGCCTCGTCACGCTGCTCGACGCCGGTACCGACCGGTCCCCCGGAGGCTCCCCGCGCGTGTTCCTCGTCATGGAGCTGGTGGAAGGCGCGGACCTGCGCGAGCACCTCCGGCAGGGCCCGCTGGACCCCTCGGCCGTCGCCGAGATCGGCCACGACCTCTGCGAGGCCCTCGGCTACATCCACGACCGCGGCGTGGTCCACCGGGACATCAAGCCGGCGAACGTCCTCCTGCTGGACCACCCGGACGCCGCGTCAAGGTTCCACGCGAAGCTCACCGACTTCGGCATCGCCTGGGCCGTCGACTCGGAGCTCACGCTCGAGAACGCCGTCTCCGGCACCCCCGCCTTCCTCAGCCCCGAGCAGGTCCGCGGCGAGACCGTGGGCCCTGCCAGCGACATCTACTCGCTGGGCCTGGTGCTGCTCCAGTGCCTCACCGGGACCCTGGCCTTCCCCGGGCCCCCGCTGGAGAGCGCCATCCGGCGGCTCACCCTCCCGCCGCCCATCCCGGACGACGTCGATCCCCTGTGGCGTGAGCTCCTGACCCGGATGACGGCCATGGACCCGGCCGCGCGGCCCAACGCCGCGGAGGCGGCCGCCGCACTGTACCGGATGGCGGCCCTCGGCACGCTCGGCGGGCCGCTCCCGCAGCCCGCTGGGGCGGCGGAGGAGCTGCGCCTGGCGGAGGTGCGCAGCTACGCCGCCCCGGGCACGGCGCAGGCCGGCTCCTTCGACCGGATCACCCGGCTGGCCTCCCGGCTCCTCGGGGTCCCCATGGCGACCGTCAGCATCGTGGACGCGGACAGGATCTGGTTCCTCGCCACCCACGGCATCGACGCGGACCACGTGGCCCGGGACCCGGGGCTGTGCGCCACCGCGGTCCTGCAGGACGAGCTCTGGGTTCTCCCCGATGCCTCGGCCGAACCCGTCGCGGCCGGGAACCCACTGGTGTGCGGGGACCTGGGTGTGCGGTTCTACGCCGCCGTGCCGCTGAAGACCCCGGCCGGGGCGAACATCGGGACCCTCTCCGTGCTGGACCGGGTGCCGCGCGCCCTCTCCCGGGTCCACGCCGCAGCCCTGCGGGACCTGGCCGGCATCGTCATGGACCTCCTCGTGGTGCGCCGCGAGGCGCACGAGGCGAGCTCCCCCGCCGTCGTGCCTCCCGCCGTCGTGCCCGCCGAGCTCGTGTCCCCAGCGGACCCGCTGCCGCGGGCGGAGTCGGCACCCCTCGTGGGGCTGCCGAGCGCGAGCTGACCTGCCCCCGGGCCGGGGCTGGCGAGCGGCTGGGCTCACATGTGCAGGCGGATGATGAAGAGGAAGTAGCACCAGACGGGGACCGAGAGCAGTGACAGCGCGGCGATCGCGGTCCGCACCCGGGACCGTTCGCGCAGGGTCGCGGAGAGCAGCCAGAAGGCGAGCATCCCGAGGAGCCCTCCGAGGCAATTCAGGATCACGTCGTCGATGTCCGATGCCCCGACCGCGAACACGCCCTGAATGATCTCCGCCGCGACGCTGGGCGAGCCGACCGCGAGCAGGGTCAGCCACGGGCGCGCCCGGCGCCGGAGCCAGGATGCGTAGATGCCGAGCGGGGTGAAGATCAGGATGTTCCCGACGACGTTGGCGAACGCCACTCTCCCCGTCCCGAGAGAGTGGCCGGACGCATAGCCGGCGATGCTGGCGAACGGGATGAGATTGATCGACCTCTCCGACCCTGGGGCACGGGAGAAGATCAGCAGCTTCAGCAGGAAGGCCGTGTAGAGGGCGAAGGCGGCGACAATGACCACGGTCTCCGCTTGCGCCCGTCTCGTGCCGGGTCGCCTGCTCGGCACATCACCCGTGACCGGGGCGGGTTTCGGTTGTACGCCCATCCCCAGGACGGTACGGACGGAACCTGTCGTGCGCCTGTGAGGCCGGGATCCTCCGCCTAGGGCCGAAGTTCCCGCGAGGCCCGTCCCTTCGGGCTCTGCCGGCTCTCCGCCCGCCGGCCGGGCGAGGGGGCCGCTGTCCCGTATACAGGGCGCCTGCCGCGCTGACACACTGGGAGCGATCCTCGGCAACCACTCACCACGGAGGTTGGACATGGACGAGGACGCCGGCGCCCGCAGGGAACTGTCTGCCCGGATCGAGGAGCGGCGCGGAACGATCCGGGACTTCCTCCGACGCGCCCGTCCGCGGAGGACCCGCCTGACCAACATCAGCATCCTGGGCAGTTCCCTGGCCGCGGCCGTCACGGTCGGGCCTGCGGCCGGCGGAACCAGGTTCACCGAGGCGGTCAAGAACCTGTTCGCGCTTCCCGACGACTCGGTCGTCTGGCGCGTCCTCTGCCTGGCCGCGGTCCTGCTCTCGCTCGCCGCCGCCGTGGCCACCAACCTGGCAAACTCGGCGAACCTCGCCTCCCAGGTCAGCGCCGCCGAGGCCTGCCTCGGGGAGCTGGAGGGACTGCAACTGTCCCTGTCGCTGGGGAACGTGCCCCTCGAGGACGTGATCCAGGCCTACCGGCAGGCGATCGCCAAGGTCTCCTTCCTCGCCGACGTGCCCGCGTAGCTGGCCTCCACGCCCCGCCTCAGTCCTCCGCGTCAGCCCGCTCCGGCTCCGCCTCGAGCACTACGGCGCTGCGGGCGGGGACGGTGTAGACCTCGTTGGCCGCGGCGGTCTCCCCCACGAGGTGGTCGGCGCACGTGGTGAGCACGGTGGTCCACTTCGGCGGGAAGAGGCCGCCGGGGATGTGGTAGTCCACGTCGTTGTCCGCGGCGTTGAGGATCACGAGGAAGTCGGAGTCGCCGGGGGCGCCGTGCCGGCCCACGGCAGGGACGGCGTTGCCATTGAGGAAGAACGCGAGCGACTTGGCCCAGTCCTCGTCCCAGTCGTCCTGGCCCATGGAGCTCCCGTCGGCGTCGATCCAGGCGATGTCCGGCAGCGGATCGCCCTCGGCCGGGTCCACGGGGCAGCCGTCGAAGAAGTAGCGGCGGCGGAACACGGGGTGGTCGGCGCGCAGGCGCAGCAGGCGCTTGGTGAAGTCAGCCAGCTCGGTGTCGGCGTGCTCCCAGTCGATCCACGTGGTCGCGTTGTCCTGGCAGTAGGCGTTGTTGTTCCCACCCTGGGTGCGGCCCAGCTCGTCGCCGTGGGAGAGCATGGGCACGCCCTGGGAGAGGACGAGGGTGAGCAGCATGTTGCGCTGCTGGCGCGCGCGCAGCTCGAGCACGCCCGGGTCGTCGGTGGGCCCCTCGACGCCGCAGTTCCACGAACGGTTGTCGTCGGCGCCGTCCCGGCCGCCCTCGCCGTTGGCCTCGTTGTGCTTGCCGTCGTAGGAGACCAGGTCGCGCAGGGTGAAGCCGTCGTGGGCGGTGACGAAGTTGATCGAGGCGCTGGGCCGGCGCCCCTGCTCCTCGTAGAGGTCCGCGGAGCCGGCCACGCGCATGGACAGCTCGCGCAGCTTCCCGGGCTCGCCGCGCCAGAAGTCGCGCACGCAGTCGCGGAACTTGCCGTTCCACTCGGTCCACTGCGGCGGGAAGTTGCCCACCTGGTACCCGCCGGGGCCCACGTCCCACGGCTCGGCGATGAGCTTGGTGCGGGACAGGACCGGGTCCGCGGCCATGAGCTCGAAGAACGGCGAGACCATGTCCACGTCCCCCTCCTCGCGGGCCAGCGTGGCGGCGAGGTCGAACCTGAACCCGTCCACGTGCATCTCGCTGACCCAGTACCGCAGCGAGTCCAGGACCAGCTGGAGGGTGAGCGAGTGGCCCACGTTGAGGGAGTTGCCGGTGCCGGTGTAGTCCATGTAGTAGAACTCGTTGCCGGGCACGAGGTGGTAGTAGGCGGCGTTGTCGATCCCGCGGTAGCCCAGCTGGGGGCCCAGGTGGTTGCCCTCGGCCGTGTGGTTGTAGACCACGTCGAGGATCACCTCGATCCCGGCGCGGTGGTAGGCCTTGACGAGCTCCTTGAACTCGTAGATCTGCTGCCCGTGGTCCCCGGAGGAGGAGTAGAAGGAGTGCGGGGCGAAGAAGCAGATGGTGTTGTAGCCCCAGTAGTTGGACAGGCCCTTGTCCAGCAGGGTGGAGTCGTTGACGAACTGGTGGATCGGCATGAGCTCCACCGCGGTCACGCCGAGCTCGGCGAGGTGGCGCACGACGGCGGGGTGGGCGGCTCCCGCGTACGTCCCCCGGAGCGCTTCGGGGACCTCGGGATGCAGCCGGGTGAGGCCCTTGAGGTGCGTCTCGTAGATGACCGTCTCGTTGTAGGGGTTGCGCGGGTGGGCGTCGCCCTCCCAGTCGTACTCGCCGTGGTCCACCACCACGGAGAGCATGCTGTGCCCGAGGGAGTCGGAGGTGTCCATGGTGGCGGGGTCGCCGAAGACGTAGGCGTGCATCTGCTGGCCCCACTCGTTGCGCCCGGAGACGGCGAGGGCGTGCGGGTCCAGGAGCAGCTTGGAGGGGTTGAACCGCAGCCCGCGTTCCGGCTCCCAGGGACCGTGGACGCGGTAGCCGTAGTGCTGCCCGGCGGCGCAGGAGGGCACGGTGCCCTCCCAGCGCACGGCCTGCCCGGAGGCGGTGGGGCCCACCTTGGCGAGGTCGAAGCAGCGCTGCTCCCACGTCTCGTGGTCCACGAGGCAGACCTCCACCCGCTCGGCCTCCGGGGCGGTGGCGAGGGCGAAGTCGGTGCCGGCGGCGGTGGGCCGGGCGCCCCAGTAGGCGTCCTGGGTGTTTGGCTCCATTCGCTGAGGGTAGCCGAGAAACGGCACACGCGGACGAATGACCCGCCCTCCACGGCCCGCCCCCGGCACCCGGCTACAGTGGGAGCCCTGTGGGCCGTCCGTCTGGGAGGAGGCGCACGCATGGACCTGGCCTTCGACGAGGTCGACACACCGCCCGCGCGGCGCACCTGGCTCTGGCTGGGCGTTGCATGCGTCGGCGCGCTCCTGCTGGTGCTGTTCCTGCTGGCGCCCGCCGCCGCCGCGGTGGCCGGGCTCATCCTGCTCTCGGCGATACCGCTCGCGGTGCTCGCCGGGACCAAGCGCACGACGGCGCCGCTCGCCGCCGCGGGCGCCGTGGCCCTCGTGGCACTCGGCGGCTCCGCCGTGTCCCTGGCGGTCGAATCGCGCGGCGCCGCCCGCACGCCCGACACCGTCACCGCCCACACGGGTCCCGCATCCCCGCCGGCAGACCGGCCAGCCGTCGGCACCCGCCCCCGCCCGCACGCCGCCACTCCCCCGCCCCGGCAGGCCCGGAACACGCCCCGCGCTCCCCAGCACGAGCCGCTCGTCCCCCTCGTGCCCCCGGCCCGGCCGCCGGCACCGGCGGCCCCCGTCCCCGCCGCTCCTCCCCCGCCGGCAGCGACCGCCCCGGCTGCGCCCGCCGCACCGGCGGCCCCGGCACCCGCGCCGTCCGCGCCGACCGCCCCGGCGACGCCGAGGATCGTGGACGTCTCCGTGAATGTGGCGTGGGGCCGCCTGTCCGCTGACGCCCGCGCGCGGCTGTGCGCCGCGGCCCTCGGGCAGGGCATCTCCGTCCCCGCCGGTCAGTGCCGCTGACTGGAAGCGTCACACTTCAGTCAGTCCGATATGCCCTGTGGGTGAAGGCCCGTCAAGGCCTAGCCTTGAGGCACGCGAACCACTCTGACAGGAGGCGGGGCGATGGGTTTCAGACTCCTTGCCCTCGGCGACAAGGTGACGTTCCACGACACGGGGCGCCAACCGTTCAACGTCCGCGCGGTCTCGCCGGACGGCAGCGTGGTGATCCTCTCCCGGCCCGTGGGGCGCGGCGACGCCGCCGAGTACACCATGATCGACTGGCACCACGAGCTGCGCGGCACCGACGGAACCACTGGCGCCGGGATCCGGATCACCTCGCAGGCCCACCAGCGCCTGCACCGGTTCTTCACCGAGCGGGCGGCCCTGCGCGACGGCGACGTGCCGGCCACCCAGTCCATCCTCGCCTTCGGCGATTGGACGCCGGTGCAGATCGCCACCGTGAACGGGCGGCCGTGGCCGGAACTGCACCAGGCCACCTCCGAGCACGGGTGAGGTGCGGAAGCGGCCTGGGGCGCTGCAACTAATTCCGCCCGTAGTCCCCTGTAGGGCAGCGGTATGCCGTGCACGGGCCACGCTAGCAGGAAACCATCGGCCGTCGACGCGCCAGACGTCGCCGCAGTCTGAGAACGGGGAGTCAGCCAAAACGCGCTTCACTCAAACTGCCACGATTTCTGCGCGAGCCGATCGCGAAAAGCGCAGCAGCCATCCCCCATAGAGTTGCTGTATAGGCCGTGTGTGGCGAGAAAAGAGTGTCCCACGCGATTTGCAGTGCAAGATACACCACCATACCGCCGAAGGGTCCCTTCCATCGGAACGCCGCAACCATTCCAGCCCCAATCAAAACAACGAGGAAGATTCCTGCCAGCAGCCCTCCCTCGACCCATAATTGAGCCAACATCGAATGAAGGGTTACCTCGTAGCCCGATCGGTGCCAGAGACGGTATATCGCTTCCGTGTTATCGACACCCACGGACTGAAGAAAATCACGTCCCTCTAGGACTAAACTCTCCGGCACGTTGGCCACGCTGCCCCAACCGGTAAGCGGTCGTGCCGATATAATGAAATACGACATAGCTGGCTCAGTCCGGCCCGCAAGCAAGACGGGACCGCCGTCGGATTGGCTGAGAGCCTTCTCCTGTACTGTTGCGCCGAAGATTCCAGACTCGATTAGGGCAGGCAATGCAAGAACAGGAAGTAACACTAGAACCAAAGCGATTGAACTGCGAACTCGGGAACGACGCCCGCTTTGCCCAAAACCCTGATTATGTACAGCGATCAAGATCGCTCCAGCAACTGCACACACCAAACCATGGGAGCGAAAGTTCAAAAATATCGATACTATCCCAATTACGAATAGCAGCACCCCCGAGACAAGAGATCGCCGCTCGCTTGAATTCGCGACAAATAGGACAAGGATCGTCACAGGCACAGCGATCGCATATTTCCAGAGGTTCCCAAAGGAACCCGCGGCATCGCCGACCGGCGCCATAGCACTATGCAGGACCCAGGCAAGAGCATGTCCAGCGATGATGAATGCTACGGCGTCTAGAGAGCCCTCGGCAACGATTAAATACGCGATCAGTCCGACGACATTAGCAGCCAGAATAACACCGGCCCTCTGGAACGGACTCTCCCCATCAGCGTAGGTAAAAAAAACGTACGCTAAACCTGACACCACTCCGCTTAGAAAAAGCCATTTAGCACCGCGGAGGCTGCCCTTTCGCCGCCAACGACCGACCCCGAAAAAAATCGCTAGGAAGAGGGGCAACCCAACGACATCGGGCACCATCGGTATTGGGATTGCGGAAGACGCCCCGAGAGCAAAGAAGAGAACCATCCGGTTCGTCTTCGGACCAGAGTCAGTCGCTACACTTAGCAATTCGCACCCTCGCACACGTATCAGAGTGCGACTCAAATCGTCGCACGCTCATGACCGGGGACAAAATGTCAACCGGCAGAGTTTTCATAGTACCTAGAACCACACCTCATCGGGGCGGGGGGATCAGGAAGCCTGGGATGGACACTCAGCAAAACCCGATCAGCAATGCGAGCAGCAAAACTCACCATAACATCGAAAAAGAAAGGCATTTTTGGACGATATCGAGCACTAACTAGAGCTCGCTCATCGTTGCCGCCCTTTCGCGACGAAATGCTGCCGTCATGAACCCGGAAAGCGGCGACCTCAATCGGGACGTATGCGACCGGACCTTGGATCGACAGTCGAATGAACAGGTCCTGATCCATCGCATTCTTCAATGAACCATCAAGACCACCAACCGCCTCGAAAGCACGCCGACGCATCAAAGAGCCCGGCTGTCCCATGAAGTTACGACCGATGCGCGAGTACCAGCACGCCCAAGAGCCGCTTCTGACTACCCACTTGCTACATCCATCCCCCGTGATGTAACGCACCCGTCCCAGTGCCAGAGTTGTTTCAGGCTTCGCATCCATCATTTCGGCCATTTGCGCCAGCGAGCCAGGCGCTAAGATATCGTCGTCACCCAGCCAAGCGAAATATTCCACGCCGCTTGGAAGGACGTCGTATCCGTCCATTCCGAAGCCCCGGTTCAGCGCATCGGAAAGCCCGGTTCCGGGATCGTCTACTATACGGACCCCCCATTCCTGCGCTCGTCGTGAAAGCGCTTCATTCCGAGGAGCCACTAGAAGAAGGTCTACTGGGACATCCTGCGAGAGTACGGACTCCACACACTGACTCAGCCAAGCGAGATTCTTGCCTAGAGTGGGGATCACGAATCGAATACGCACAAGGTCACTGCCGACCATAATGAGCCCCCAAGAAAAAAATCTTTGAATAGCACAAAGCTCCCCCTTGCTAAACTGTGAAATCCACCAATTGACCCGAATTGGCTCACATCGAACCGTCAGAAGCGGGTCTACGAACGCCAGCCACGTGAGTTCGCAGACAGCATCTGCTTGGCGGCACCGGACCCGCATGCCCACATCGCATGATACATTATCCGACGTAATATTCAAACGCGACCCTTGGGAGCTATACCGGATGAGAAGCCACGATCGGGCGGTTGCTATTTGGAAAAATGGCTGGCTTCCTCGCTCGGAGACGTTTATACGCAATCAGATCAGGGCAGTTCCAGGTTGGAGCCCGCTCAAGATTGGGTTCAACAGCCTCGCTGCTGGCCTAGAGAGGGCCGACTTCGCACCCTATCCGAGTAATTTTCTCGGAAAAGTTGCGCGGATTTCGTTCGGCACCGCACCTTTCATGGACACTTACGTCGAGATGATTCGTTCCTTCCGGTGTGAGCTAATCCATGCTCACTTCGGAAGCGGAGGCGTCAACAGTCTGCCTCTAGCCCGCCGAACCGGACTCCCTCTCATCACGACTTTCCACGGTGCTGACACTAGAATCTATGGCTCGAGCGTACCCGGTCTCGAACGCCGCTATCAGATGGGTCTAAGGTCGCTCTTCAAAGAAGGAAAACTGCTTCTTGCTGCTTCTCGCTACCTCGCAGATCAGCTGGTGCAGGGGGGAGCCCCTCTGGGCAAGACTGAGGTCCTCTACACAGGGGTGCCACCCGTGGACAAAGCGAGTGCCCAAAGTCGGGAGGGCATCATATTCGTCGGCCGTCTCATAAAAATTAAGGGGGTGCACCACCTCCTCAGAGCCGCAGCAGAGCTTCCTCCCCATCTACGGAGCACTCCAATCACAATCGTGGGTGATGGCCCTGAACGCGCTCCCCTTGAGTCTCTGGCGAGAGATCTAGGACTACATGCTCGTTTCGCCGGGTTGCGCAGCTCTTCCGAAATCCCAACACTTTTAGCACGTCACCGCCTGTTCTGCGGACCTTCCATCCCGAGCTCGGCCGGCACCCGCGAAGGGTTTGGAACAGTATTTCTTGAGGCGGCACTGCAAGAGTTACCAGTTGTCGCGTACGCCTCGGGTGGCGTCCAGGAGGCCGTGGCACACGGTGAAACCGGACTCCTAGTTCCCGAAGGCGACATCAAGCAATTAAGTCATGCCCTTCAGACCGTCTTAACCGAGGATCTGCTGGCGCATTCAATGGGCACCAACGGTCGGAGGCGCGTACTTGAGGACTTCAACATGGAGCGCCAAGCCGCACATCTCGGCCGAATCTATGAAAGCATAGCGGACCACACCTGAATTTAGGGTTTTCCTGACCTGTTCATCTCTAAACGATGGTGACGACCGATTCGCAAACGACCTCTTCGTGGCGTGAGCAGCCCGACCTCAGTATTCACACGAGCTACGCCGGGTATAACTTGGAAAGCCATCACGCTTAGTGCAGTTGCAGCAAACGGCACCCATGGTCCATAGATTGGGGTATAGGTGACAGAGAGCGCTAGGTTTGCGATAGTCATAACCACGACGCAAAGGGACTGAAAGGCAAGCCCGCGTGAATCGGTGAGATACATGCCAGGGACCTGCTGAACAGCCTGCACGAAAAGCATGAAGCCCATCGATATGACGACGCTCACGCTGAGATGAATCGTTCCGTGAGAGATCAGGCTCGCGACAGCATCCCCAAAGAGAATAGTCCCCGCCCCAGCAAAGGCGCCGACACCGAAGAAAATGGCGAGAGACTGGCGGACAACTTGCGCCTTGCCCGCCGAGTGGCTTCTGTTTTTGGCGAACATTGGCCACAGGGCGCCAGAAGTCGCTGCAATGAAGGACCAGATTGGCGAATAGATTTGCATCGCAAGGCCGTACACAGCCAAGGCCGTAGGAACGTCGCTCCAAGACACTATAAGTCGTTGGCCTTGGATAGCTGCGGGTAGGGCTATCAGGAGGACAAGCATGGGCGCCGCTGTGCGCATAATCTCTCGATGCTCGCCGGTTTCCCCGAATATCGCTAAGCCCAGCGGTAAGGCATAGGTGTGCAAGCCTAAGACAAAGCAGATGAGTTGGGAGAGCAGCACACCCGCGGGTATGGAGACAGCAAGCTCAATCCCTGAGGTACCCCCGGATGAAAGAAGCCAGGCTATTGCGAGCGTGAAAAGGCTTGAAGTTGAAAGTGAGTATAGGACAAGATCGTTTCTCCCCAACCCAAGCAAGATACGCTGCCCCAGCGACAAGGGTATCGTTGCTGCAAATAATGTCATACACACCGCGACAGTATGGTCCACATCACTCGCGGGAAAATGACCGAGGCTCAAGATATTGCGCCAAGAAAAGATCGACGCCCCTGCCCACCCAATTAACGTGAAGCAGATCGCTGAAACGAACACCCATCGAAATGCGCTCCGAATCACCCGTAGCGCATGCCGTCGTCCATGCATGGATCCTGCGACAGCATTGACGACCGCAGCGCCGGTGCCGAGGTCTGAGAACGGGAAGAGAAGAAATACCCCACCCACGAGAGCGACGCCGCCATAGACTTCTGGTCCTCCGACTCGGATAAACAGCGACGTCGAAAGAAAAGTTGCAAGCGCGGTCAAAGGAAATGACAACAGCCTCGCCAGAAACGAACTACCTAAGGACTTCACCGCCCGCTGGCATCTTCCTCAATAATCCCGACCAACGCTTCATGCCATCGTTGACCGGCGGCCATCCACGAAAAATTCTGCTGGGCGTATCGCTGTGCTGCTCGCGCGAATTCCCTCCGGCTGCCGCGCTGAAGGTCTTCCACTGCGTCCGCGATACTTTCGGGGGTTGGAGACGATAGGACGCGCCCACATGCGAGCGGTAGGTCCTGGGCAGCCGCCACTGCCGCTGAGGAAACGCATGGCAGGCCATGCGCAAGCGCCTCGGCCAGACTTATTCCGAAGTTTTCGTCGTCACTCGGCAGAACATAGATATCTGAACCAAAGTAGAACCGCTCTTTGTCTTGCCCTGTTTTCTGACCATGGAAAGTGACGACGCTTTCGATACCGAGAGCTTGGCACTGCCTCTCGAGCTTCATCTTCAATTCGTCTGGCCCGTCACCGACGATGTCGAGATGAACGTTTATGTCGCGTTCTCGCAGCACCCCTACAGCCCCGAGGATGAGGTCGTGGCGCTTCTTGGGGGCGATGCGGGAAAGGGCGAGTAATCTGAGCGGTTCGTGCCAACCGTTCGTCAGACTCTGCTGGGGGACGGGCGTGCCCACACCGCCAACCGACACCCGAGCCCCCGGTACACTCGCGCGCAGTTCACCCGCTTCTATTTCAGACCCCGTAACCCATCCTGTTGCACTGTCGCGAACAAACCTCCCAACAAGAAGCTCAAAGATGCGCTTTTTGAGAACCGAGACAGTTTGCTGGTGAAACGTCAGAGAACCGTGAGGGGTAATGACGAAGGGAGTTCGCAGAAGCTTTGCGAGGATCGCGAGTGGCAGTATCCATCCGAGATAGTACTGGTGGACAACGATGACATCAGCGCCGCGTACCAAGGCATATAGTCGACGCACGCCAATCGCGTTCCGTCCATCGAGAAGCCGCAGCTGTGCCGGTCTGCGGGCAGGCAGAGGTCCGAGCGCTCCCCCATACGTATCGATAACAGATCTATTGGGCGTTCGTTTCATATATATGAGCTGTGCCGATACGCCGTCTATCTTGTTCAGCGTCAGGTTGAGCTCGAACGAGTTCCGCGACGGTCCTCCGTAACTCACATCAACCGTCTGGATTAGCTGGAGTATTTTCATTGCACTAGCCGGTCCGACCGGAGTTGCCATCGATTGGCGAGCTGTCAATCTTACCCAAGGATTTCGCGTCGAAGCGAGGGAAAGTGCGTCTATCAGCGGTGGTCTTTACTACCGTGTTTGCGGGCACGTCCTCATTCGGACCAATCACAGTTCCAGGCGACAGAACTGCCGATGTACCTATTGTGGTCCCTCCAAGCACCATGCATCTGGTCGTCACCCATGCGCCATCCGAAACTTCAACAGGCGCTGTGATCAGCCGCATGTCCTCCCTGAGCGCGTGACTCCCCGTCGTGATGAATGTCTCTTGCGAAATCACCACGTCCTGGCCAATCGATACGTGGTCCTGATTGTGTATCCAGACACCCTCACCGATCCAGCTTCGATCGCCGACTCGAAGTTTCCACGGAAATTTCACCCTGGTGCGAGGTCTGAAGATCACTTGAGCACCGATGCTGGCACCGAAGAGGCGCAGGACGGCGACCCGAAGCCTAGACGACACCTGAAGCGGATTCGTGACCAAGCACGCTTCTGCTAATCCCCAAATGTAGACTACCCAAGCCGGCCGCCCCCATGCCTGCCCTTCTCCCGGTGCCGCCGCAAGATCAATGACCCGTACGTGGTCCCGTGCTGGCATTCCCGAAGACTTCTCCCCCACTGCACACCGCTCCTCGTGATACCAAGACTGTGGCCTCGGGTAGTATCCCACAGGTGACAGAACCACTCTCGACGGTGCTTGTCGTCGCTCTGAACTACGCGCCCGAGCCGACCGGCAACGCTCCCTACACCACGAAGTTGGTGGAAGGGCTTCGTGGTCAGGGCCACGACGTACGAGTGCTCACGGGCTATCCCCACTACCCCTGGTGGCGGGTCCAGGAGGGCTACACCGGCCTGTCGCGAACAGAGCTGGTGAACAGCGTCCCTGTACAGCGCGTCCGCCACACGGTTCCAGCCGCACCAAGGACGCTTTCGAGACTGCTCATGGAGTTCACATTTGGCCTTCATGCGGTCTTCGTCCGCTGGGGCGAGCCGGACACCGTTCTCGTGGTTAGCCCCGCTCTCTTCTCTTCCGGGCTTGCCGTGCTGAAGGCCCGGTTGCGCGGCAAGCGCGTCGCGATCTGGGTTCAAGACCTCTACAGCCGCGGCCTCGAGGAGACAGCCGGCCGGCGGAGCATCGTGTCTCGGGCGATGCGCAGGGTCGAATCCGCGATCCTCTCCTCCTGCGCGAGCGTCACCGTTATCCACGACAGGTTCCGGGCATATGTGGTGGACGACCTGAACGTCCCCAAGTCCAAGGTCCACGTTGTCCGCAACTGGTCGCACGTCCAACTGCCGTCCCAGTTCGACCGAGGGTTGGCGCGCCGCGAGCTCGACTGGGCTGAGGGCGAGATCATCGCGCTCCATGCAGGCAACATGGGGGTGAAGCAAGGCCTCGAGAACGTGGTCGAGGCGGCGAGACTGGCGAGCGCGCTGGGGAGCCCGGTGAAGTTCGTGTTGCTAGGAGATGGCAATCGCCGGGCGGCCCTCGAAGAAGCAGGTGCCGGCATCCCAAACCTCACCTTCGTCCGCCCGATGGATGACGCCGCCTACTCGGCGGCGCTCCGCGCAGCTGATGTGCTCCTGGTGAACGAGCTGGCAGACGTGAGAGAGATGTCTGTGCCCAGCAAGCTGACGTCATACTTCGCCACCGGGCTCCCGGTCGTGGCCGCGACGCATGAGGAGAGCGCGACCTCCGACGAGATCCGCCTCTCTGAGGGCGGGGTCCGAGTCGACCCGGAGCGGCCCTCTGTACTCCTCCGGGCCATCGAAGCGCTCGGTGCCGACCCAGAGCGCGCCACGGCGCTCGGCGCGAACGGCCAGAGGTACGCGTTGCGCATGCTCTCGGCTGAGGCCGCGATCACAGCACATGAGCGTGTTCTCCTTTCGCACGCCTAGAACGCGTCTCATAAGACGCATTTGGCCCGCCTGCCACTGCAGGCTCTGACGCGACACGCTAAACTCTGCTTGGCCGTTCGCGGCTGCACTATAGGGGACCACATGGGGGGACACATGCCTAAGAAGGCGCTTATCACCGGCATCACTGGACAGGACGGCTCCTACCTCGCCGAACTCCTCCTGTCCAAGGGCTATGAAGTCCACGGGCTCATTCGCAGGGCCTCGACGTTCAACACCGCTCGCGTGGACCACCTCTACGTCGACCCCCACGATCCCGAGGCCCGCCTCTTCCTCCACTACGGAGACCTCTCCGACGGCGCGCGGCTCGTGACGCTGCTGGCGGACATCCGCCCCGACGAGGTCTACAACCTCGCCGCGCAGTCGCACGTCCGCGTCTCCTTCGACGAGCCCGAGCACACCGGCGACACCACGGGCATGGGCTCGATCCGGCTGCTTGAGGCCGTGCGCATGGCCGGAATCCAGACCCGCTTCTACCAGGCATCCTCGTCCGAGATGTTCGGCGCGACTCCGCCGCCGCAGGACGAGGAGACCCCGTTCTACCCCCGCTCCCCCTACGGGGCGGCCAAGGTCTACAGCTACTGGGTGACGCGGAACTACCGCGAGGCCTACGGCATGTACGCCGTCAACGGCATCCTCTTCAACCACGAGTCCCCGCGGCGCGGCGAGACCTTCGTCACCCGCAAGATCACCCGCGCGGTGGCCGCGATCAAGGCCGGCGTCCAGTCGGATCTCTACATGGGCAACCTCGATGCCGTCCGCGACTGGGGCTACGCCGCCGAGTACGTCGAGGGCATGTGGCGCATGCTGCAGGCGGATGAGCCCGAGGACTTCGTCCTCGCCACCGGCGCCGGCTACACCGTCCGGGATTTCCTGCAGTACGCCTTCGAGCATGCCGGCCTCAACTGGGAGGACCACGTCCGCTTCGACGAGCGCTACCTGCGCCCCACCGAAGTCGACGCCCTCATCGGCGACTACTCCAAGGCCGAGCGGAAGCTCGGCTGGACCCCCACGGTCAAGACACCGGAGCTTGCCCGCCTCATGGTGGACGCCGACGTCGAGGCCCTCAAACACGCCGGAGGCAAGTGGATCGACAGCGTCGACCTTGACAGCTGGAAGGCTCTCGTCTGATGCCTGAAAACTCCTACTCCCCCGGCGCCCTCGACCGCTCGGCCACGTTCTACGTTGCCGGGCACCGGGGCCTCGTAGGATCGGCAATCTGGAGGCGGCTCGAGGACGAAGGCTTCAGCAGCCTCGTCGGGCGAACGTCGTCCGAGCTCGACCTGAAGGACCGCAAGGCCGTCTTCGAGTTCTTTGCCGCCGAGAAGCCCCGCTACGTTGCCCTCGCCGCAGCCAAGGTGGGCGGGATCCTCGCCAACAACACCTACCCAGTCGACTTCCTCAGCGAGAACCTGCGCATCCAGACCAACGTCATGGACGCGGCCCTCGAGCACGGCGTGGAGCGCCTGCTCTTCCTCGGTTCATCCTGTATCTACCCGAAGCTCGCGCCGCAGCCCCTGAAGGAGGAGTACCTCCTCACCGGGCACCTGGAACCCACGAACGACGCCTATGCGATCGCCAAGATCGCGGGCATCCTCCAGGTCCAGGCAGTCCGCCGACAGTACGGGCTGCCGTGGATCTCCGCGATGCCCACCAACCTCTACGGCCCGGGCGACAACTTCTCGCCGACGGGTTCGCACGTGCTGCCGGCTCTGATCCGCCGGTACGAGGAAGCGCGCCTCAGCGGCGCGGAGAGCGTCACCAACTGGGGCACGGGATCACCCCTGCGGGAGTTCCTGCACGTCGACGACATGGCAGAGGCATGCCTCTACCTCCTCGAGAACTACGACTGCCCGGAGCAGGTCAACGTGGGCGTGGGAACGGACGTCACCATCAAGGAGCTCGCCCAAACGGTCGCAGAGGCCGTCGGCTACACGGGCTCCATCGAGTGGGACACGACGAAGCCGGACGGGACGCCCCGCAAGCTCATGGACGTCAGCAAGCTCACTGCCCTGGGGTGGAAGGCGAGCATCGGCCTCGATGAGGGGATCCGGAGCACCGTCGAGTGGTTCCGCGAGCACCAGGACGACTTCCGCAAGTAAGGGCGGGCACGCACCGCAGGTCTGATTCAGGGGGGAAATATGAGAATCAGCGTCATCGGCACGGGCTACCTTGGGGCAACGCATGCCGCGTGCATGGCCGAGCTCGGCTTCGAGGTGCTCGGCGTGGACATCGATCCGGCGAAGATCGAGGCACTCGCGAACGGGGTGCTCCCGTTCCACGAGCCGGGGCTCCCTGAGCTCCTGCGCAAGCACGTGGCCTCCGGGCGGCTGCGCTTCACCACCTCGTTCGAGGAGGCGGGCTCCTGGGCTGACGTCCACTTCATCGGAGTGGGCACCCCGCAGCGCGCCGGCGAGCACGCCGCGGACCTCACCTTCGTCGATGCGGCCGTACGGTCCCTCACGGAGAACATCACCAAGGACGCGCTGATCGTCGGCAAGTCGACGGTCCCGGTGGGGACGGCGCGGCGACTGCGCGAAGTCATCGACCGACACGCCGACGCGGGCCTGCGGGTCGGTCTCGCGTGGAATCCCGAGTTCCTGCGCGAAGGCTTCGCCGTCCGGGACACGCTCTCCCCGGACCGACTGGTCTTCGGTGTGGAGAGCCAGGAGGACGAGGACCTGCTGCGCGCCGTGTACGCCGACGCTCTGGCCCTCGACACTCCGCTCATCGTGACGGATTTCGAGACCGCAGAACTGGTCAAGGTGGCCGCCAATGCGTTCCTCGCCACCAAGATCTCCTTCATCAATGCCTTCTCCGAGATCACCGAGACCGTGGGCGGCGACATCCGCACCCTCGCGGATGCGATCGGCTATGACGCGCGGATCGGCCGACGCTTCCTCAACGCCGGCGTGGGCTTCGGCGGGGGCTGCCTGCCCAAGGACATCAGGGCGCTCCAGGCCAGGGCCAGCGAGCTTGGACTCGACAGGACCATGCGGTTCCTGTCCGAGGTGGACCTGATCAATCTGCGGCGCCGCGACCGGGTGGTCCACCTTGCCGAAACCATGCTCGGCCCGCTTCTGGGGAAGAAGGTCGCCGTACTCGGCGTCGCCTTCAAGCCGGACAGCGACGACGTCCGCGACTCCCCCGCGCTCGACATCGCCGTGCGCCTCTTCAACAGCGGAGCCGATGTGGCCGTCTACGACCCCGAGGGCAACGCCAACGCCGCCAAGCGCTTCCCGCGTCTGGGCTACGTCGACTCCCTCGAGGCAGCCGCGACCGATGCTGACCTCGTACTCCTCCTCACCGAGTGGAACGAATTCCGCCAGCTCAAGCCAGCAGACATCATGCCCCTCACCGAAGGCCGCAAGATCATCGACGGCCGCAACGTGCTCAACCCGGCAGAGTGGGAAGACGCGGGGTGGGACTTCACCGCCCTGGGCAAGCGCTTCGTTCCTGCGGCCGATCTGGCCAAGGCCTTCGCGGAATGACCGCCCGGGAGACGGCCGCCATGGCTACCTCCGCAGCCGTTCCACGCCCGACTAAGCACCTCGGCCTGCTCGGCCTGTCCGATCTCGTGTGCATCATCTGGGCCACCGTCGGTGCGCAGATGCTCCGCTTCGGATCCGACGACACCTCCATCCAAGTCAGCCACACCTGGCACGCCCCCTATGCCCTGGTCACCGTCGTGGTGATCGGAGCCTGGTGGCTCATCCTCGGGGCGGGGGGAACCCGGGAGAGCACGATTCTTGGCCACGGCCCCGAAGAGTACAAGCGGGTGCTCACCTCCTCGCTGTGGCTCTTCGGCGCGATCGCCATCCTCTCCTACGTCTTCGGCCTCGACACCGCCCGCGGCTACGTGGCCGTGGCGCTCCCCCTCGGCATCATCTCCCTGCTGATCTCCCGCTGGGTCCTGCGCAGCGTCCTGGTCCAGTCGCGCAGCGACGGCCGCAACCTCCGCCGCGTCCTCGTCCTCGGCGCGCCGAGCAGTGCGCGCCACCTCGCCAGGCAGCTCGCTGACAACCCGGGGGCGGGCTACCGGGCCGCCGCAGCCTACCTCCCCGGCTACCCCGGTGTCGTGCTCACCGGCGTGGGCCACAGCATCCCCGTCCTGGGACATCAGGACGACGTGTGGGAGATCCTCGCTGCTGTGACCGAGGCCGGCGTGGACACGGTGGCGATCTCCGGCTCTGCGCTTGCCCCCGAGGACCTGCGCCGGCTCGGTTGGGAGCTCGCGGCGCGCAACGTGGGAATGATCCTCGCACCCGCGTTGACCGACGTGGCCGGCCCGCGCATCCACATGCAGCCCGTGGGCGGCCTGCCCCTCATCCACGTCACCACCCCCAAGCTCGAGGGCGGCAAGGCCGCGCTCAAGCGCGGCCTGGACATCGTGGCCTCGCTCGTACTCCTCGCGATCCTCGGCATCCCCATGCTCCTCGTCGCCGCCGCCGTGAAGCTGGACAGCCCCGGCCCGGCCCTCTTCCGGCAGACGCGCGTGGGCCGCGCCGGCATCTCCTTCAAGATGCTCAAGTTCCGCTCCATGGTGGTCGACGCCGAGGCGCGGCTCGCCGAGCTCCGCAGCCTCAACGAGGGCGCCGGCCTCTTGTTCAAGATGAAGCAGGACCCGCGCGTCACTCGGCTCGGCCGCATCCTGCGCAGGTTCTCCATCGACGAGCTCCCGCAGCTCATCAACGTGCTCCGCGGCGAGATGAGCCTCGTGGGCCCCCGGCCGCCGCTGCCCGCCGAGGTGGCCGGCTACGACGACTTCGCCCACCGCCGCCTCCTCGTCAAGCCTGGCGTCACCGGCCTCTGGCAGGTGTCCGGCCGCAGCGACCTGAGCTGGGAGGAAGCCATCCGGCTCGACCTCTCCTACGTGGAGAACTGGTCCCTCGTCCAGGACCTCGTGATCCTGCTCCGCACCGCCCGCGCTGTGCTCGGCAAGTCCGGCGCCTACTAGGCTCCGGCGGCCGTCATTGGCTCCCCGGCACCGCTGCCCGCGGGCCGGAGGCCGAGGTCCTCGAGTAGCGCGCCGAGCGCCTTCCGCCCCGCCTCGGGCGAGTAGGCGGTCTGCCAGCGGAGGCGGGCGGCAGCCACGGCGTCGTCCGCGGGGAGCGCCGCGGCGGCGGCCGTGATCACCTCGGCGAGGTGGCCGGCATCGCCCGCGCGCGCCACCCACGGGTGGTCCGGGCCCACCGCCTCGGACAGCGACCCGGCGTCGCTCACCACCACCGGGACGCCCGAGGCCATCGCGGTCGCCGCCGGGAAGCAGAAGCCCCGGGGAGAGACGGCCGGGCAGACCAGCAGGTCCACAGACCCCAGGAACTCGTCCACCGGCATGTTGTGGACGCTCTGGACCATCGCGCCCAGTGACCTGAGCCGGCCCTCGACCACGACGCGCTCGCGCGCATCGGCGTAGCGGGTCGGGCCGGTGATGCGGAGCCGGTACCGCCCGGGGGCCCAGCGCCGCAGCGCGTCGACGGCGTCCGCGAGGACGAGCACGCCGTCGCGCTCGGAGACCGGGCCCATGAAGCCGACCCGCAGCGGGCCGCCGCCGCGCGGGCTGCGGACGAGCTCGAGGGCGGGGACCGACGGGGCGAGCGCCCGGGCGCCCTTCAGCTGAGCGGCATCGGACGGGGACGGGACGATCGTGGCTAGCGCCCGCGCGCGTGCCGCGGACCGGAGTCGCTGCACGGGGGCCGGGGCCGCCGTGTCGAAGGCGACAATCCGCTGCCGCATCCCGGCGGTCGCCAGGGCGGGCATGGTCCCCTCGCACCACAGCACGCCGTCCGGGTTCGCGCGGCGCCACAGGAGCAGATCCCGCGCGTACTCCGCGGGACCGGCGGAGGGCAGCGTGTGGACGGGAAGGCCGAGCGCGGACGCGCGGGCCACGAGCGGGCTGCGGGCCGGTGGGCCGACCACGAGGAGCTCCTCGCCGAGCGCGGAGAGGCCCTCCGCGACCGAGGCCATCAGGCCCTCCCCGCCGCCGCGCCGGATGCCCGCAGCGATGACATGCCTGGCCGTCATCTCCCCCATACTCCTTGCTCGTCTTTGCCGTGTGGGTTCAAGGCTAGAGCGGCTGCCGCGCGGGTCTGTGGCGGCACGCCGGGGTGCGCTGCGGGGTGAGCTTCGGCACAGCCGGAAGCTCCTAGCTAGCGGTGGATGTTCAGGGCAATGAACAGCACGGTGGCCACGGCGGCGACCGCTAGGAGGGCGGTCTGCGCCCTGCTGATGAGGCGCTCGTTCCTCAGCCACCACTGCCGGCGGCGGTACTTGCTCTTCCAGCCCATGAGTGGCCCCCCTCGCGTCACTGAGCGCGGCAACGGAAAGCCGCGGCTGCCCCTGTGCACGACCACCATGGCAGAGGCACGCACGAAGTTCCAAAGAGTGCAAGTCAAACGGCTTCATGGTGATGGAATGCCCGTCATCTCGCGGGATTTTGGCGGAATTCCGGGACTTTGGGCACTGGCTGTGCGGCGGGTTTCGGCTTTGCTCCGCCACCGGGGTTTCGGCTCCGCCCAGCCACCACGGTCCCGTCCTAGGCTGGGCCCATGAGGGGTAGCGCTGTGATCGTCGGGGCCGGGATCGCGGGACTCGCCGCGGCCCGGGCGCTCACCGCGGGCGGCTGGGACGTGGAGGTCCACGAGCGCCACGCGCAGCTCTCCACCGCCGGCACGCTCCTGGGCCTGTGGCCGGCGGCGTGGGCCGCGTTCGAGCGCCTCGGGGCCGCCGCCACGCTGGAGACCGTGAGCATCGCCTCGGGCGAGCTCCTCCGCCCGGACGGGCGCGTCCTGGCCCGCCTGGCCCTCCCGGGAACCACCCGCGGGGTGGGGCGGATGGACCTGCTCGAGACCCTCCTCGCCGGACTGCCCAAGGGCACCGTCCGCTGGTCCTCCGCCGTCGCCTCCCCCGCCGGGCTGCCGGACGCGGACGTGGTGGTCGCGGCCGACGGCGTCCACTCGGCCCTGCGCGCCCGCGCCTTCCCGGCCGCCCGGCTCCGCGACGCCCACGTGGTGGCCTTCCGCGGCGTGGCCCCACTCGAGACCGTGGACGGGTTCGAGGCGTGGGGCGCCGGGCTGATCTTCGGCCGGGCACCGTTCCCCGGCGGCGGGACCAACTGGTACGCCGGCGTCCGCGCCGACCTCGCCGGCACCCGCGAGGACGATCCGCTCGAGCTCCTCGGCGCCCTCTACCGCGGCTGGACCCCGCGCGTGCACGAGGTGCTCGCCACCCTCACCCCCGAGGCGGTGGACCGGCGCCGCATCGAGGACCTCGCCCCGCTCAAGAGCTACGTCGCCGGGAACCTCGCCCTCGTCGGGGACGCCGCCCACGCCATGGCCCCGCACCTGGGCCGCGGCGGCGGCGAGTCCCTCATGGACGGGCTCGCCCTCGCCGACGCCCTGGTCGCCGCCCCCACCGTCGCCGATGGCCTCGCGCGGTACGACGCCGCCCGCCGCCGCCCCTCCCAGCGCGCCGTGGCCGGCTCCCGGCTCATGAACCGCATCACGAACCAACTGCGCCACCCCTGGCTCCGCGACACCCTCGCCACCGCCGCCGGCAAGGTCGCAGCGCGGCGCCGCCCCGCGCCGTCGTCCGCAGGGTGAGACACCTCGGCGAGGGCGGCAGGAGCACCTCGTTGGACATGTAAAATCACGGTAGCCCGGTCCGCTGCGTCAAGCACCCGGCCGGCCGACCGGGCCACCACTTCGTTCAAGAACTCGTAGAACACTGGGGGCTCCATGGAAGCATCGTCGCTTCGGCAGACCACGGGGAGCAGGCTCCTCGGCAAGGGCGGCATCGCCGCACTCGTGCTGGGCCTGCTGCTCGCACTCACCACCACCGGCATCGCGCCGCAGACCGCCTCGGCCGGCGGCTACAGCGCGATCGACGCCAAGTACCAGGCCGTGGGCGGCTCCCGCCTGCTCGGCGCCGCGCGGGGCCCCGAGGTCCGCACCAGCACGGGCGCGCACCGCGACTACGCCCGCGGCGCCATCTACTGGTCCTCGAGGACCGGGGCGCACCCGAACGCGGGCGCCATCCGCGCCGCCTACGCCTCGAAGGGCTGGGAGCTCGGCTACCTCGGCTACCCGACCACGGACGAGTACAACTACCAGGGCGGCCGGGCGCAGAACTTCCAGAACGGCTACATCACCTGGTCCACCCGCGGCGGCACCGCCGTGGTGGTCAACGGGCGCGTCATCCCCGGCGCCTTCTGCGCGAACAGCCAGGTCTGGATGAAGGGCCTGGCCTCGAACGGCCGCTGGTACACCTGCGGCAGCAAGGGCCGCGACGCCAACGGCCACTACCACTGGAACAGCTGACCTGAAGCCCGGCACGCCCCTCGAAACAGGGGTACGCCAGCGACGAACGGGGTCCGCGAACGCTTCGCGGGCCCCGTTCGTCGCGCAATGATGGGGTGCATGACCGAGCCAGAGCCGGAAATGCCCGAGATGCCCAAGGTCTTCCAGATCTCCCTGCCCGAGGAGAACATCGAGGGCCGCTTCGCCGACTTCGCCAACCTCTGGCACACGCCCAACGTGTTCGTGCTGGACTTCGTGGCCCTCACCCAGCCCCCGCAGGTGGGCGAGACCGAGGACGGCGACCACGCCGAGGTGATCCCCGGCCGCGTGGTGAGCCGCATCCGCATCCCCCCGGAGCAGGTGTTCGAGCTCGCCGCGGCCCTCACGCGCCAGCTCGGCGTCTGGGAGCACGAGACCGGCCGCAAGCCCCCGGCCAAGCCCCTCTACGACTCCCAGGGACGCCAGATCCGCATCGACGACGAGGGCGTGGAAGGCCCCGAATGAGGCCCGCCCTCGCGCGGTCCCTCGCGGCGCTGCCCGCCCTCCTGCTGCTCGCCGCCTGCTCGGCGCTGGGGACGCACGACGCCGGCCCCTCGCCGCACGCTGCCGCCTCCCCCGGGGCTGCGGCCCCCGGCGGGGACGCGGCGCAGGCGGTGCCCGCGGCGCAGACCGTGGTGAGCGTCCTGGGCGACTCCCACTCGGGCGTCCCCTACTCCTGGTACCGGCTCTCCGTGGCCGACTCCCTCGTGCCCGGGGCCTCCCCCGGCGTGCTCTCCTCCCACGCCGGGCGGACGTCCGCGGAGCTGCGCCCGTGGGTCCGCGAGGCCACCGCCCGCGGCGGCGTGGTGCTCGTCCAGGCCGGCACCAACGACATCCTGCGCGACGGCGCCCCGCCCGCCGCGGCCGCGGCCGGGGTGGAGCTCCTGGTCCGGGACGTGCTGGCCCGGCACGTGCGGGCCATGCTGGTCTCGGTGCCGCCCTCCGCCGCCCACGGCGCCTCGACCCTGCAGCTGAACGCGATCCTGCGCGCGTGGGCCGCCGCGCACGGGGTGCCGTGGCTCGACGTCACGAGCGCCGTCACGGCCCCGGACGGGACGTGGCTGCCGGGCCTCTCGAGCGACGGCGTGCACGCCAATGAGGCCGGCGGCGCGCTCATGGCCCTCGCCGTGCGGGACCAGCTCCCGGGCCTGCTCGGGAAGTAGGGGCTTCTTGGGTAGGATCTGCTGTCCGTGGGCACTTCACGCGGGCGGGGCCGGGCACCGGCAGCGGTGCTGCTCGCAGCCATGGCAGCAGTCCTCGGCGTGTTCCCGGCGGCGCCGGCCGCCGTGGCCTCGCCGGCGCCGAGTGCGCTGAGCAGGCAGATGGCCGTGCCCGCCGGCTGTCCGGGCCTGCTCACCCTCTTCTGCCCGCCCAGCCGCCCCTCCCCGTCGCCGAGCCCGTCCACCGCTCCTCAGCCCGCAACCGGGCCGACGCCGGCGCCGAGCACGGCCCCTGTCGGCGGGACGGCCCCGAACCCGGTGCCCCCGCAGCCGGCGCCGGCGCCGGCAGCACCCGCGGCCCCCGCCCCCGGGCCCCCCGCGCCCAGTGGGCCCGCGTCTGCGGCTCCCGCACCCGGGCCGTCAGATCGGCCGCCCCAGCCCGGGGCGGCCGCCCCGGCATCGCCGGCGGCAGCACCGTCGTCGTCCGCGCCGTCCGTGAGCCCGAGCACCGCGGCCTCTCCCGAGTCCGCGGTGTCCCCCGTGGCGGCGCTGCGGGCCGGCGGCGGTGCGGCGGCACCGTCCGACGGCGGCCCGGCGTCCGCGGGGCCGTACCTGCTCCTCGGCTTCGGGCTGGTCCTCACCTCCGCCTCGGCGTTCGGGCTCGCGCGCAACGCGCGGACCCGTGCGGCCCTGCGGGAGCGCGAGGGCCCGGAGTCCTAGCGGCCCCTCTCCCCCACGGGCCAGGCCGTCCGGTCACCGCGTCAGGTACGGCTGCGGGGGCTGGGCGGTGTTGGTGATCTGGTCGGCCGTGATGACCGTGGAGGCGCCCTTGGTCGGGTGCGGGCTCTCGTAGAACGTCCCGGTGGCGGTGACCCAGGCGTCGGCGCTGTACTGCTTCTGCCAGCCCGGCAGGTAGACGGGGACGCCCACCGGCTGCGCGTCCACGGCGCAGCAGGTGATCACGAAGCGGGTGATGAAGAAGACGTTGGCGGGGTCGGTGCGGTCCGGGGTGACGAAGCCGATCAGAGTGGCACTCTTGCCGACGAGGTGGCCGTCCGTGTCGTAGCGCAGCAGGGAGGCCCAGTCCCGCACCGTGTACGCGGCGGGATCCTGGCCTTCCAGAGTGCTGGTCTGCGCGCGGCTGAGGGTGCCGGAGACGTTCAGGCTGCGCTGGCTGGCGGTGGCAGAGGTCAGCGTCCTCGGCGGCAGGATCAGCAGCCCGACCACGGCCGCCGCGACCACCAGGAGACTGCCGGCGGCCCGGAGACGCCCCACCGCCTCCCCGGCGCCCGGTGACGGCGCCCCCTCGCGACGCCCGCGTCCCTCCCGTCCCGCTGCCCGGGGCGCGGCTGCGGGCACGAGCGCGAAGGCCGCCACCGCCAGCAGGCCGCCGAGCACGGCCATGACGGTGGCGAACGGGGCGTAGCCGGGGTTGATATACAGGCCCAGACGCCCGGTGGCCGAGAGCCACAGGGTGGCAGCGACGGCGGTGAGGCTGAGCATGACGCCGGCCCTGCCGGCGAATCCCCTAAGCATCCGAGCTCCTAGGCCGCAAGGTTGACCGCCCACCCGAGGACGGCGGCGCACGCGCCGATGAGGAGGGTCAGGACCGCCAGCGTCTTCGCGGTGAAGGTGGTCCGCAGCAGGGCGATCATCTTCACATCGATCATCGGGCCGAAGACCAGGAATGAGGCGATCGCGCCGGGCAGGAACGTGCTGCCGAAGGAGAGGATGAAGAAGGCATCCACGTTCGAGCACAGGGCCACGATGAAGGCCAGCGCCATCAGCGCCAGCACCGACCAGATCACGTCGCCGCCGAGGGCGACGAGCGCGTCGCGGGAGACGACGACCTGGATGAGGCCGGCGAGGGCCGCGCCGATGACCAGGGCCGGCAGCATGGCGTTGGTCTCATGGGCGAAGAGCTCCAGGCTGCGCCGGACCCTGCCCTGCGCCCCGTGGCCGTGATCGTGGCCGTGTCCATGTCCGTCTGCGGCGCAGACCGCCTGGAATCCGGGGGTGAGCAGTTCCTCGGGCCGGGGATGGCGGGCGTAGATCCAACCGACCAGATTGGCGATCAGGAACCCGCCCGCCACGCGTGCGGCGAGGACGGGGCTGTCCCAGCCGAAGGCCTGCTGGGTGGTGATGATGGTGATCGGGTTCAGGATCGGGGCGGCGAAGAGGAAGGTCATCGCCTCGGCAACCGTGAGCCCGTTGGAGATCAGGCCCCTCGCGAGCGGGACGTTGCCGCACTCGCACACCGGCATCAGGATCCCCAGGAAGGACAGCGCCAGGCGCCGCAGGACCGGCCGGGCCGGCAGCCGCCGAAGCAGCAGACCCTGCGGGAGCCAGACCTGCACGATGATCGAGATCAGGATGCCCAGGAAGACGAACGGCAGCGACTCGATCACCACGCTGATCGCGAGGGTGAAGAAGTCCCGGGCCGCGCCCTCGATCCCCGCAGTGGCGGACGGGACGAACGCACGGAAGATCAGCACGGGCACCAGGACGATGGCCGCCAGGACCAGGAAGACCGCAGTGCGGGCGATCGCCTCCGCACGGCGCACCTGCTCGGGAGGCGGCTCGGACGGCCTACCCAACGGCGGTGCGAGGCTGTCCGGGTCTGGTTCCGGCTGCGACATGGGGAGAGGCTACGACCGGGCCCGTGGGGCGACAAGGGGCGGGAGTCCGTCTGCCGGGGGCGCGGTGCAGTGCGCGTAATGCACGGCGCTTGGGATGATGGGACCAGAACTCCCCACTTCGGTCCGCACGGAAGGACGCACGGAATGACTCCGGCTCACGAGACCCGCCCCAAGGAGGTCCGGCCCTGGCCGGCCCTGTGGGCGCTGGTCATCGGCTTCTTCATGATCCTCATCGACACGACCATCGTCTCGGTGGCCAACCCCTCGATCCAGGCCGGGCTCTCGACGACCACGGACAACGTCATCTGGGTCACGAGCGCCTACCTGCTCACCTACGCGGTGCCGCTGCTCGTGACGGGGCGGCTCGGCGACCGGTTCGGGCCCAAGAACATCTACCTGATCGGCCTCGTGGTCTTCACCCTGGCCTCACTGTGGTGCGGCCTGTCTGACCTCCTGCCGGGCAGCGGCATCGCGAACCTGATCGTCGCCCGCGCGGTGCAGGGCCTCGGCGCGGCGCTCATGACCCCGCAGACGATGGCCGTCATCACCCGCACCTTCGCGCCGGAGAAGCGCGGGGGCGCCATGGCCCTGTGGGGCGCGACGGCGGGCTTCGCCACCCTCGTCGGCCCGGTCCTGGGCGGTCTGCTCGTCGACACCCTCGGGTGGGAGTGGATCTTCTTCATCAATGTCCCCGTCGGGGTCGTGGCGTTCGTGATGGCGGCCGCCCTGGTGCCCCGGCTCGAGACGCACAGCCACACCTTCGACTGGCTCGGGATGCTCCTCTCGGCCGCCGGCATGTTCTTCCTCGTCTTCGGCCTGCAGGAGTCGAACACCTACGACTGGAACGGCTGGGTGTGGGCCTCCGTCGCCGCCGGAGTCGGCTTCCTCGTCCTGTTCGTGGTCTGGCAGGCCGTGAACAAGAAGGAGCCGCTGCTTCCGCTCGGGCTGTTCAAGGACAGGAACTTCTCCCTGGCGAACGCGGCGATCTCCGCCGTGGGCTTCTCGATCACGGCGATGTTCATCCCGGTCGTCTACTTCTTCCAGGCCGTGCGCGGGATGACGCCGCTCGAATCGGCGCTGATGGGGACGCCATCGGCAGTCATGACGATGGTGCTCGCCCCGATTGCCGGCCGCCTCACCGACCGGGTGCACCCCCGCTACCTCGTGGTGCCCGGCGCGGCCCTGGTCGGTGCCGGGATGTGGCTCTACTCGGCGATGCTCTCCCCCACCATTGCATGGGGCCTGCTGCTCATCCCCTCCTTCGTGATGGGCCTCGGCAGCGCGTTCATGTGGGGCCCCACGGCGACCACCGCGAACCGGAACCTGCCCCTGCGCGCCGCGGGCGCCGGCTCGGGCGTGTTCAACACGACCCGGCAGGTCGGCGCTGTGATCGGCTCGGCAGCCCTCGCGGCACTCATGACCAGCCGCATCACCGCCGAGATCAAGGCAGTCCTCCCGCCGGGGAGCAAAGCCGGAGGCGGGCAGCTCGGCAGCTCGAACTCCACCGTGCTACCCGCGTTCCTCCACGACGCCTTCACCCACGCCATGAGCCAGACGCTGATCCTGCCCGCGTCCGTGGTCCTGGTCGCCGCAGTGTGCGCGCTCTTCTTCGCCACCCCGCACCACCTGCGCGCCCAGAAGGAGGAGTCCGCCGAGGCAGTGGATGGCCGGCGCGCCGAACGCGGCTCCTCGGTCAGCGGCTGAACGGGGCACTCCCCCGGGGCTCTGCGAACTACTCCAATGTCCACTGCTGACCGCCCGCGGACCTCGTCTTCGGAGCTGACACTCAGGCAACCGTCCTAGACTCTCCAGTGCAGTGCCCCGGCCACCCCCCATGGTCCGGGGCACTGCTTTGTCCCCGGACACCGGCCCTGTCATCGAGGGCGTGCAATCCAGAAGACTCAAGAATATGTGAATCAAGGGTCTAAAGCCCTCTGAACCGAGACGCCACCCTTTGTAAATCAGCTTGGTCCCGTCACCTTACCGACAAGAAAACTCCGACCTTGTCCGGGGACCCATAAGGGCTGGCATTATGCCCTTGACCGGGCCTGCAACCCGGTGGTGCAATCATATCTGCCGGACCCGCGCACCTCACTTTTTATTCTCGCCCTAACGTACCAGTCGAGATCTCCGGCGTATCCCACAAAAACTTCCCCGGGAGCTTTCCCTCAAAAGGGTGTCATTTCATGCGCACGACCCGCCCACGGTGATGCGCAGGGATCTGGAATGCCTCATGGAAACAGCTCGCAGTCCAGCGATGATCTCCCCATCGACGGCACTTACTTGCGACGACACTTTCTTCGCAGGTGGTGCGGGACGACCTCGAGATTCGCATACCGGAGCCCATGACTCCTTGAGTACTCAATCCAGAATCGATCAAACGCATTGGCCCACAACAACTGAGGAGGTTGTCATGGCAAACATGATCGAACAATCCGCCCAGGACACGAGGGCGCACCCCGCTTTGGCAGAGCGGCGCGGACGGCCGAGAGCCCGAGCGTCTCGGCTTTCCAGACTCCTTCGGGAAATCGGTATCACCTTTGGGCTGATTGCCCTGGTCGCTACCGGAGTAGAGGTTGCTACCGCCACCCCGGCGGAGGCCGCGGCGTTCACTTACTCGGTCTATGCACCGCATAAGGTCAGCTCGACCACTGCCGAGGGTTGGGCCTACCTCAGCCACGACTGCCGTGGCACCTACGGATGCGCGAACTACATGAAGATCGAGGAGCGCGAGTGGTGGGGTTGGTCCAACCGAGGCGGAGGCTGGGTCTACCACAACGGGTGGAACACCGCTCGAGGGAGCCTTACTCGCGGCTGCGCCTATTACCGCACGACGGTCGACAGCTACAACGACCTCGCAGGGAGGCACCACAGCGGCACGAACCTCGGCCCGGTCGGCCACACCCGGAACGGAACCACGATCTACCGCTACAGGACGACCTGGTCCTCGGGTACGACGAGGCTATGCCGGTAGGCAGACGGTAGACCCACCGTCATTGGCCCTGGGCCAGGCATAGAGCTGACGCTCAGGCAACCGCCCTTGGCACTCCAGCGCAGTACCCCGGCTACCCCCATGGTCCGGGGCACTGCTTTGTGCAGATCGACCGTTTAGCCTTGTCGCGTGGAGACACAGATATGTGCATCGTGCGGGCGGCCGGTGGATGAGCATGATCGCCACGTCCGCTTCCAATGGCCAGACCCTGTGCTGCAACAGCGGGGGCCGGAAGGCGACTTTCAAGCGTGGATGACGGGGCCGACGGCGAACGAATCCGTGATGATGCAGGTCAACGGGGTCGGAGCATTCGTCCGTGCGCTTCTGCCGGTACGGCTCTCCGGAGGCTACTCGGTGACCTTCGGGGTGTGGGTCGCCGTCGATCCCTCTGAATTGCAGCGCGTCTTCGAGGTCTGGTGGAAGCCCGAATACGCCCAGCTGCACCTGCACGGCTACCTGGCGAACGAACTGACGCCGTGGGGCTTGCTGCGGGCCCCCGTCACCCTCGGAGTGCGCGACCCGAGCCAGACGCCGTACTGCCTCTCCAGCGACAACCCCGGACTGAACGCCCTCCTGACCGAGGAATGGGGGCACGAGGAAGTGCTCGATGCATTGCCCTGACAGCCGCTCGGCGGTTTGCACAGGACAGGCTAGGCGATGCTCTCGAACACCATCGTCGCCTGAATGCGGTCGCCGCCGCCGAAGCCCTTGCTGCCGCTGCTCGCGGTCGTGATGGTGTGGAGCCGGTACCCCTTCGCGGCCTGGTTGTTGATGACCTTCTCGAGCTCGGTCAGGTTCCCCGACCCGGTCCCCCAGAGCTTCTCCTTGAGGATCACCTGCAAGACGACATACTGCATGACACGGTCCCCTTCCGCTGCTTGCCAGTCGCCGCCATTCTATGTTGAGCGCGCCCACGAAGGATCGACCGCCACGACATCAGCTGTGCGGCGCTCTATGGTCTGTTCATGGAGTACGACGACGGACTCGTGGCCTGTACGGACGATGCGCTGATCATCCGTCGGTACTACTTCCCTATGGCGACCAGTAAGCGGGTGCCGTATTCGGACATCCGCTCCGTGCAGCGATGCGCAGCTGGGAAAGGACGGATCTGGGGCAGCGGAGACCTCATCCACTGGCGCAACCTCGACGTGCGACGCCCGCAGAAGGACACGGGCCTGATGATCGATACCGGCCACCGCGTCAAGCCGGTCATCACTCCCGACAATCCCGATGAAGTCATCAAGGTGCTCAGCAGTCACGGCGTCGGCCCGATCACCTGACCACGTGCGCGCCGCGCGGCCCGGAGTCCGAGCCGGGTTCAGGCCATTTGGCTCATCTCAGGACCCTGTCGGCGCCTTCATCATTGCCAGAGGGGGACCGCAGTCTCTGAAAGGGGCCTCCCATGGCGCGGAACCATCGACTCCGGGCGCGGCTGGCGGCGGTCGGCGCGGCGCTCGTGCTGCTGACAGGGTGCAGCAGCACGCCCGGCCCGTCGGCGACCACCACCTCCAGCCCGTCGGGAGGCACCTCGAGCCCGTCGGGGACCACGGCGCCCAGCCCGCCGTCGAGCACCTCGAGCCCGTCGGCAACCACCACGCCCAGCCCGTCGTCAACCGCTGCCTGCACCGCGGCCAGCGCCTTCGGCGACGCCCTCGCCAGCTTCAAGGACGACCTCCAAGCCGGTGCGGCGGTAGAGGATGTCCGCGCCGCCCGTGACCAGATGGTCAAGGCCTTCACCGCCCTGAACGCAACGCCCGGCGATGCCGCCCCAGCCCACCTCGACGCGCTCAAAGCCGCTGAGACCCGTCTTGATGCGGCCGTGAAAGGCATTGCCAACGATGACGTGTTGGCCCAGGCACTCGGTTCTCTCAACCAAGACGCAAGCACTGTCCAGGCCGCGTTCAACGACGTCCTCGCGGACATCAACTGCTAGACAGATGCCCGTCTGGCGGCGGTCCTCAGTTGATGATTTCGCCTCGCTCAATGGTGCGGAGCACCGACAGCCGTTGCCGCCATGCCTGCAGCTGCTCCGGTGTCAGCCGTGACCACTCGGTGACCTCGCCGACGATACGGAGCGGTTCGCTGCTCCGGTACGACCGGGTGGGGTTGCCCGGGAACTTCTTGTCGGTCACGTTGGGGTCGTCCTCGAACGCTCCCGTGGGCTCGACGGTGTACACCCGTGGAGTCGCAGCTCCCCCTGCGAGCTCCGCGGCGATCTCGGCCGCAAGACCGGCTCCGTCGGCGAGTGCTGTGAAGTAGATGTGGTTCATCACGACGTCAGGGCGATAGTTCGATCGGCGGCCGGGCGTCAGCAGGTCGCCCACCTTGAGATAAGCGACGGTGCCATGGAAGAACGGGCCCCTATCGAGCGGTGTGGACACCTGGCCTCCTCCCATCGGCATATTCGGCCCCGCGAGTCTGCCATCATTCTCAGCCCCGGACCAGTCCGAACATCGCGTCGTCGCCCGCATAATGGCCCTGCCCTAGGGGGACGATGAATTCTAGAGTCGTGCCATGAAGACGCGACGCAGGTCGACGCACGGTGGCCGGGAAGGCATCACGGCCTGGGTGTGGTGGGACGCCTACCGGGCCCACAGACAGGGTCCGGCGGCCATCCGGAGCCGGCAGCGGGCGCGCTTGGCTGAGTTGGTCGCGTACGCCCGGCAGCACTCGACGTATTACCGGAACCGGTACCAGGGGCTGCCCGAGCATGTCGAGGATGTCACTGCGTTGCCGGTGACAAACAAGGGCGAGCTGATGGCCCACTTCGACGAGGTCGCCACGGATCCGACGCTGACCCTCGCGGGGGTCCAGGAGTTCGTGGCGGATCCAGCCCGGATTGGGCACCGCTTCGCCGGGAAGTACTTGGTGGCCACCACCGCCGGCACCACAGGCACCCGGGGCATCTTCGTGCTCGACGACCGGTACTGGGCCGTGACCTCTGGCCTGATGGCTCTACTCACCGCAAAGTGGTTGTCTTGGCGGGGTTTGGTGCGACTCATGCGCCGCGGGGCGCGGTCCGCCGAGGTGATCGCCACCGGAGGGCACTTCCTGTCCGTGGCCGCTGGCACCCGGGAAAAACAGGAGAAACCATGGCGTCACCGGAACGTGAGAATATTCTCCGTTCACTCCCCGCTGCTCCGGCTGGTGGCCCAGCTCAACAGCTTCGACCCGGCCCTGCTGGGTGGCTACGCCAGTGTCCTGCGCCTGCTGGCCACCGAGCAACAAGCCGGGCGGCTGCACGTGCACCCGGTGCTCGTGGTCAGCACCGCCGAGGGGATGCCGCCGGCAGAGCGCGGCCGTCTGGAGCGCGTCTTCGGGGCTGTCGTGAGGGAGGTCTACGGCTGCACTGAGTCCGGCTACTGCGCCTACGGCTGCGGCGAGGGCTGGCTGCACCTGCTCGAGGACTGGGTGATCGTGGAACCGGTCGACGCCGAACAACGTCCCGTGCCGCCCGGAACAGTTTCACACACAGTGCTGATCACGAACCTGGCCAACCGCGTCCAGCCGATCATCCGCTACGACGTCGGCGACCGCATCGTTGTCAGGCCCGATCCTTGTCCGTGCGGGGACCCGGCGCCAGCGATCCGGGTGCAGGGACGCGCCTCGGACGTGCTCGTCTTCCCGGCCGCCGGCAACCGCGGCGCGGTGACGGTCACGCCCCTGGCACTGGGAACCGTCGTCGACCGTACCCCCGGGGTGGAACTGTTCCAGATCGTCCAGACTGCCCCCACGAGCCTGTCGGTGCGGGTGCGCCCGAACGCGGACGCAGACACCGAACGAGTCCGTGCGGCAGTACGGGAGGGGATCGCCGCCTCACTCAATGACCTGGGCCTGGCCCACGTGACCGTGGAGCTGGCCTCCGAACCTCCGGAACAGACTACCGGCGGCAAGTACCGCACCGTTATCCCCCTGCGGCCGACACCCCCGTCGTCGTGACAGGCGCCTGCCACCACCGCAGTACGTCTATGACTTTCGACGGCAATAGTGAGGAACCCACAGCGCTATTTCGCGCGGGGTAGGGCGACAGCCCTGGCCTCGGCTCTGCGCCGTGCGGTGACCTTCGACACTAAGTGACGCCATGTGCATCGCGCGGGTGTAGTCTTGCGTCGCTCATCACCCCTCTGGAAGGAACAGCGCGCCAAGTGGCAGCCGATTACGACGAACTTCGCTCTGATGTGAAGGAATCCCAGCATGAGTCGCTGGAGGCCGTGAAGTCGGCCAACAAGCCCGATCCGCGGTCCGTGGTGCTCGAGCTCGACGGGGACGACTCCGCCGAGGAAGGCCTGTCCGGTGGCGAGATCGTCAACGACGAGCTCACCGTCATGGTGATCCCGCAGGGCGCCGACGAGTTCGTGTGCCAGTCCTGCTTCCTGGTCCGCCACCGCACGCAGAAGGTGGTCCTGGGCGGGGTCGAGTACTGCCGGGACTGCGAAGGCTGAACGGGGCGTCAGCTGCGTCAAGACACCTTGACAGTCCGAGGGGGCAAGGTGACCCTGACAGCATTGCGAGGTACAGCGGCGGTCCAGTTACCCATCGCGCTCTCACCGGGCCACAAGCGCGCTTTCCGGATATGACCGATCAGGCGTGGCAGCAGGAGCTGCTGCTCACGCTTCGCTGCGTGAATGAGATCCGGCAGAAGTGCGACCACACCGAGTTGGGGGCCGTGCGGGAGGCCCGGAAGGCAGGGCTCTCCTGGACTGAGATCGCGGGCTCCCTCGGTGTGACCCGCCAGGCTGCGTGGGAGCGCTGGCGCGAGCTAGATGAGACCCTTGAGCGGGACTGACGGGCGGCCCATGGGATGGGCGGGTCGAGGGCTATTTCCGAACTGGGCTTCTTCTGGATGGTGCCAGGAATCGAACCGGGACCCTAGACTCCGGTCATGTGGACGGAGTCGGTCGCGCTTCCGGACGGTGTCTGGCTGAAGGCGGCCACCTACCTCCACCACGAGCCCCAGCCCTGGCGGAAGTCGTGGCTGCGCCGGAGGCTCTTGCTCGCGGTCGCCGTGACCGTCCTCGGCTTCACCGCGGTGGTGATGCATTACTCCTACACCCTCGGGTCGGCAATCGCCCCGTACACCCCGACCCACGCCCACACTGACGGCACCCTGACCGCGTTGCAGCCCCTCCCCTCCCAGAGCGGCAGGCTGTGCCGCCTCACGATGGAGTTCACGCTGGAAGGGCGGCGGGCATCGGGTCTACGACCTACGGCGTCGAGTGCCGCACCGCCCCCGCACTGGGCACCCGCTGGCAGATCGCCATCGACCCCGGCAACCCGCAGGACATCACGGTCGTCGACCCCGGCTTCAGCCAGGTAAGGATTCCATGGGTGGCCGGCTTCGCCCTCGTCGCCTGCTGTTCCAGCGCCGCCGCGTACCTGGGACTGGCCGCCGTGCCGTTTCGGCGCGCGCGTCAGCTAGCATCTCGCGGCCCTGGCTGGAGGGAGGTCACCGCCGTCGTCGTGATGTCCTCTGAGGACCGCACCGGCACCACATGGTTGCTGGAGGCTGACGACGTCATGGGAAAGCCCCGTTACTTCACCATCCGGCACTTCGGACGTGAACTCTGGGAGCCGATGCCGGAAAGGGGCCAGAAGGTTGTCTTCGCCCTGGTCGCCAATGGGTCGAGCTACGCTCTCTTCTCCACCGGGGAAGACCCCAGACTCCGGCTCGTTCGGGTCCAGGTGCCAAGCAGCTTCGAGCTCCGGGCGATGCAGTCCTGAGCGGACCGGATCCTGCACTCCGGTTATGTGAAAGATTCGACCGCGGTCACCCCGCCCGGCTGGGGGGTGCCGAGGCGGGGCGCCGCGTGCCGGCTTCCCATCCCATCAGGCGGCAGGCCGGCCACCTTCACGTTAGGGCTGCGCGCCCATTCGCCCCAGAGGACTTGGGCACAACCACAGAGACCTTTCACGCGTCACCGGCCCTGCCTCTCCCTCTGGGCCTCGGCGACGTACAGGGCCGCCTGGGTCCTGTTCTCGAGTCCGAGCTTGGCCAGGACGGTGGAGACGTAGTTCTTCGCGGTCTTCTCGGCGACGGCCAGTTCGTGGGCGATCTGGCGGTTCGTCATTCCCTGACCGAGCAGCTCCAGCAGACGGGACTCCTTGGGGGTCAGCCCGTCGTAGACCGGCAGCCTCAGCGGAGTCGTCTCGATAGCGCCGGAGAGGATCCTGTCCTCATCCTCGGGGTCGATGAGGACCTCGCCCGCGGCGGCCCGGCGGACCGCAGCGACGACGTCCTGGGCTGCGAGCTCCTTGAGGAGGTAACCGGAGGCCCCGGCGAGCACGGCGTCACGGAAACCCTGCTCGTCGTGGTCCTCGGCCAGTATCAGGCACCTGATGCTTCGGTCGACCGACCGGACGCGCCGGCAGACGTCGGGTCCCGTGCCGTCCGCCAAGCGGGCGTCAAGCACGGCGATGTGCGGCCGCAGGGCCGGAATCCTCGCTGCAGCGTCAGCTGCTGTGCTGCTCTCGCCCACGACGACCATGCCTTCGCCCTCGAGTACCTCTCTCAGGCCCCGCCTGATCACCTCGTGGTCGTCCAGGAGGTACACCCGTAGGGCCTCGGCCGTCTTCTCATTGCTGTCCACGGCGCACGCCTCACACTTTTTCCTCAGAACGGGCGGCAGCGGCCGTCGCCAGAGCGTGCGGGGTGCGGCACACGCCAGGCGGTCCGTTCAAGGGGTTCCACGAAAGAGGAGCTGTTCCGGTTCAGCGCTCCCCACAGGCACAGTTCTCGGCCCGCAGCCATGCTAGGAAGCGGTCTCCGATACGGGCCAGTACGAGACGTCGCGTGGCTCACCGAGTCCACTGGGTCAATAGACGTCGTCTGTCGGACACATGCCTGCCCGATGTACACACTCTCGGCGACCAAGCACTGAATCCGCGATGAGCTGCGCGGCTTGGTCTGCTGTGATGAATGTGGTGTCGATGACCTCTGCTTCGTCATGCAGCCAGGTACGGGCGGCCTCGGCGTACGGCTCCAGGTACGCGAAGCGGAAGCTCGAGGGGCCCATGGCCTCGTCGTTCTGTATGCGGTCGCGGAGGGTGCCCTGGTCGGCGTGGAGCACGAAGTGCCGGATCGGTATGCCGTGCCCGGCAAGACCACCGCTGATCTCCCGCCAGTAGCTCTCGACCAAGACCGTCATCGGCATCACGAGCGTGCCTCCGGCGTACTCGAGCACGCGCCGAGCAGTTTCTACAACGAGCGGCCGCCAGGGCTCCCAGTGCTGGAAGTTGTCCGTTGCCGGAAGCCCCGGCTTGATGTCCATCAAGACCTCGCCGACCTTCTCGGCGTCGAGAACGCGCGCATCGGGCAGCAGTTGCTGAACCAGCACGCTCGTGGTGGTCTTCCCCGCTCCGTGGGTGCCATTGAGCCAAACGATCATGGACTGCACCTTAGTGCCGAGGAGTGGCGTGGCTGCCGCCTCTTGGAGTGAGCCACTCCGAGGCGCCCTCGGCCACGGCCGCATCGTGCCACTGCACCTTCCCCCCCACACTCCAGCTGGTATTCAGTATTGCTATCTACCAGTACTCGTGACTACTATGTACCGGTAGTCAGTGACACCGAATAGCTAGAGGAGCCTGGCCATGGGCAAGCAGATGACCGAGATGCTCAAGGGCACGCTCGAGGGCATCGTCCTCGCGACCCTGGCCGCGCAGCCGGCGTACGGCTACGAGATCACAGCCCGGCTGCGCGAGCAGGGATTCTCCGACATCGTCGAGGGCACCGTCTACGCACTGCTGGTCAGGATCGAGCAGCGCGGCCTCGTCGACGTCGAGAAGGTCCCCTCGGAGAAGGGGCCCCCGCGCAAGGTCTACTCCCTGAACGGGCGGGGCCGCGAGTACCTCGAAGAGTTCTGGAGGACCTGGAGCTTCCTCGCAGAACGCATCGGACAGCTCCGTGAAGGAGAAAAGTGACCATGGCAGCCAAGTGGATCGAGACCCTCACCGGCTCGCTCGAGCAGAAGAAGCAGTACCGGCAGCACAAGGCCCGCCTCGAGGGGCTGCCCGAGCCCTACCGCACGGTCGCGAAGGCCCTCGAGCGCTACCTCATGTACTACGGGGGCATCACCGACGGCGACACCCTCGTCACGATGCTCGGCGATTCGGCCGACCTCTGGGAACGCGCCGCCATCGACGCGACCCCCGTGGACGCGATCGTCGGCAGCGACCCGGTCGAGTTCGCCGAGACGTTCGCCCAGGCCTACGGCGGCGCGCGGTGGATCGACAAGGAGCGCGCCCGCCTCACCGAGGCCGTCGCAGAGGCCGTCAACAACCACGAACCGAAGGAGCCGTGATGACCGCGGACCCGGCCCTCCGGGTGCGGGGCCTCGAGAAGTCCTTCAAGGACGTCCACGTCCTCAGGGGCGTCGACTTCGACGTGAGTCCCGGGAGCATCTTCGCGCTGCTCGGCTCCAACGGCGCCGGCAAGACCACACTCGTGCGGATCCTGGCGACGCTGCTCGGGGCGGACGCGGGTACCGCCGCGGTCAACGGGTTCGACGTCGCCGCGCGGCCACGCGACGTGCGCGAGTCGATCAGCCTGACCGGCCAGTTCGCCGCCGTGGACGGGATGCTCACCGGCCGCGAGAACCTCGTGCTGGTCGCCAGGCTCCGCCACCTGGAGGATCCTGGCGCGACGGCCGACGAGCTGCTCGACCGCTTCTCGCTCACGGACGCGGGCGGCCGGAGGGCGTCGTCGTACTCCGGCGGGATGCGGCGCCGGCTCGACATCGCCATGAGCCTGATCGGCAGCCCGCCCATCGTCTTCCTCGACGAGCCCACCACCGGCCTCGACCCGCAGTCCCGCCTCGAAGTCTGGCAGACCATCTGGCAGCTCGCGGCCGGCGGCACCACCGTGCTACTGACAACGCAGTACCTCGACGAGGCCGAACAGCTCGCCGACCGGATCGCGATCCTGCACGAGGGACGCATCATCCAGAACGGCACCTTGGCCGAACTCAGGCAGCTGCTGCCGGCCGCGAAGGCCGAATACGTCCAGAAGCAGCCCTCGCTGGAGGACGTGTTCCTCGCCCTCGTCGGCGACACCGCCCCCGCGGGAAAGGAAACCCGATGACCACCCATGTCCTCGGCGACACGGGCGTCCTCACCGCCCGCTCGCTGCGCCACATCCTCCGCAGCCCTGACACGATCCTGACCACCGCGGTCACGCCGATCGCCCTGCTGCTGCTCTTCGTCTACGTGCTCGGCGGCGCGATCAGCACCGGATCCGGAACGTCGTACATCGACTACATGCTCCCGGGCATCCTGCTCATCACCATCGCCTCCGGCATCGCCTACACCGCCTACCGGCTGTTCCTGGACCTGCAGGGCGGCATCTTCGAACGCTTCCGGTCCATGCCGATCGCGCGGTCGAGCGTGCTGTGGGCCCATGTGCTCACCTCGCTGGCCGCGAACCTGGCCTCGGTCGCCGTCGTGATCGGCGTCGCGCTCCTCATGGGCTTCCGCTCGGGGGCGTCCGTGGGCGCCTGGCTCGCGGTCGCCGGCCTCCTGGTCCTCGTCACCCTCGCGCTGACGTGGCTCGCGGTGATCGCCGGGCTCTCGGCCAAGACGGTCGACGGCGCGAGCGCGTTCAGCTACCCACTGATCTTCCTCCCGTTCATCAGCTCGGCGTTCGTGCCCACCGGAACGATGCCCGGCCCCGTCGCGTGGTTCGCCGAGCATCAGCCGGTGACCTCGATCGTGGACACGATCCGCGCCCTGCTCGCCCAGGAGCCCGTGGGCAGCGACATCTGGACAGCCCTCGCGTGGCTCCTCGGCACCCTGGCCGCTGCCTACGCCTCCGCGATCGCGGTCTACCGGAGGAAGGCCGGCTGAGAGGCGCCGGCGGCGGCCGAGTCGATGTGCTGCCCGGTGACGGCGCTTCCCTGTGGGCGGTCCTGCGGCCCGATCTCGACGTAGAGCGGGTTGCCCCTGAGGCGCCTGGCGAGGCCACGGTTCGTCGGTGCGTGCGGCACGTAGAGGTGACCGAACGGGTCCGCCACGACCACCACGCCGGCACGATGCGCAGTCTGCGCGTCGACCGCGTGGAGCCCCGCACACCGCGTCGTCGTCGGGCCCGCATGGAGGGTCCACTCCTGCCGGTCGGCAGGGTCTTCGAGCTCGAGCTCCTCGAAGATGGCGCTCAGGACGTCCTCGCGCGTCGAGGGGTAGCGGCGCAGGAGCCGGTGGGCCTCGGGGTGGGCGTGCTGCTGGCGGAGGAACTGCTGCCGGAGCGAGTAGTGGTCCGCCGGGCCGAGGGACCGGCTCACGGCGAGGAGGCCGTCCGGGCCCGCCAGGAGGTGGCGGTACAGGCCGGAGCGGTCGATGACGCACCGGCTGGTCCCGGGCCGCTCGTCGGAACGGAGCAGCTCGGCTTCGGTCCGGTAGAGGTGGAACTCGCCGTCGTCGTCGACCACGATGAGGGGCATGGCGCCCTGGATGGCGCACATCGTTTCTGTCCTTCCCGGAGCCCTCGGGGCGGGGCCCTCTCTGAATGAGAGCACCCCGAAGGGCGCCAGCGGGCCGTTCTTTGCAGGACGTTGACGCGGCCCGGGCAAGCCTTGACGGGATCTTGACGGGCCCCGCACCACCGGGCGGGTCCGCGCAGGCTCAGAGCGCGAGCGTGTAGTACGCGCTGTTCGGGTCCTCGGTGTAGTCGGCAAACGGCGCGCACGGAGTGAATCCGTGCTTCGCGTAGAGCGCGCGGGCCGGCAGGAAGTACTCCTCCGTGCCCGTCTCGAGCGCGAGCCGGCGGATGCCCCTGGACCTGCACTCGCCGATGATCGCTGTCAGCAGCTCGCTCGCGACGCCGCGGCCGCGGGCAGCGGCACTCGTGCGCATCGACTTGACCTCGGCCATCGCCGCGTCGTGCTGCTTCAGAGCCCCGACGCCGAGCAGCGTGCCCGTGCCGGCGGCGCGGGCCGACCAGAAGGTGATGTCCGGCTGGGCCAGGGCAGCCGGGTCCAGGGCGTGCACGCTCTCGGCCGGCGAGGTCGCATGCATCTCCCGCAGGTGCTCCTCGAGCAGGGCGAGCACGTCGGGGGCCTGGGGGTCGTCGAGGGCGATGAGCACCTCTTGATGGTAGGCGCTGTGATGGTAGGCGCTCCGGGCGGCGGGGATGTTTGGCCCGAAAGCGGACGGGCACCACATGCACATCCCTCAAGAAGAGCGGGGCAGCAGCACGCAGATCCACGAACCTGAGGAGAAGCAGCGATGATCGGACGTGAAAAGGTCGAGACGCTCGGACGCAACGGCGGAGCCGTCGTCGGACAGGACGGCGAGAAGATCGGCGGCATCGGCGAGCTCTACGTCGACGACGACACCAGCCAGCCCACATGGGTCACCGTCAAGACCGGCCTGTTCGGCATGAAGGAGTCCTTCGTTCCCCTCCAGGACGCAGACCTCCGGGGTGACGACCTCGTAGTCCCCTACACCAAGGACCAGGTCAAGGACGCACCCCGCATCGACCCCGACGGGCACCTCGAGCCCGGCGAGGAGGACCGCCTCTACAAGCACTACGGCCGTTCCGACGGGGCCGCCCGGGGCGTCGTCGGTGGGACCTCCGGCCGCGAGCAGGCGGACGTCGCGTCGGAGCCCGTTCGGGGCGACACGGGCTCGGTCTACGGCGAGGGCGGCTCCGCCTACGGCGGCACCGGGGAGTCCGCGGGCCTGGCCGGCACCGACACCGAGCAGACCGAGAGGGCCAGCGAAGTCTCGGGCACGCAGCGCAGGTCGGAGCCGGGTACGGGCACGGACGATGCGATGACCCGCTCCGAGGAGCGGCTCAACGTCGGCACCGAGAAGCAGGAGGTCGGACGGGCCCGGCTGCGCAAGTACGTGACCACGGAGAACGTCACCAAGACCGTCCCGGTCCAGCGTGAGGAAGTCCGCGTGGAACGCGAGCCGATCACGGATGAGAACCGCGGCGCCGCTATGGGCGGCCCAGACCTTACCGAAGACGAGCACGAGGTCACCCTCCACGAGGAGCGCCCCGTGGTGGACAAGGAGACGGTACCCGTCGAGCGCGTCCGCCTCGGAACCGAGACGCGCACCAGCGAGGAGACCGTGAACGAAGAAGTCTCCAAGGAGCACATCGACACCGAGGGGACGGAGGGCGGCCGCAGGCCCTGACCTCACTCTGACCGGCAAGAGGGGCCTGAGGAGGACGAATTCGTCCTCCCCAGGCCCCTTCGTTCGGCCTTGTGATGGCTGGGGATCTACGTGGCCGCGTTCTGTGACTGCGCTTGAACGCTCGCCCCCGGCCTGCCCATCAGTTCCGCGAGCTTGGGGAGCTGAGTCGGGTCCTCGAGCGCAGACCCGACAGCGACGACCTTCGCGCCGGCGGCGAGGAACTCCCCCGCGTTCCCGGCATGCATGCCGCCCGTCGTGACGAACTTCGCCGCCGGGAAGGGGCCCTCCATCGCCTTGATCCACTCGGTGCCCAGCACCGAGGCGGGGAACGCCTTGAGCCAGGTCAGGCCCTCCCTGAGCGCGATCTGGACCTCGCTCGGCGTCGCCACCCCGGGCAGAGGCAGCAGCCCGGCGTCGGAGGAGGCCCGGACGACCTCGAGGTCGAGCCCCGGGCTCACGGTGAAGTGGGCGCCGGCATCGACAGCCTGCTGCACGTGCCCGGCCGAGACCACGGTGCCCGCGCCCACGACCTTGCCCCGCTCGCGCCCGGCCGCGGCCACAACGCGCAGGGCCTCGACGTCGTCGGGAGTCTGGATGGGCAGCTCGACGACGTCAATGCCGAGGTCCCAGGCGGTCGTGGAAACGGCGAGGCTCCTCTCCACCCCGATGCCGCGGAGGATCGCCATGAGCGGCGCCCCGCCGAAGATGCTGCTGAACTCGGAATTGTCGACCATGGGATGGACCGATCCTTTCAGTCAGTGAACTCGTGAGCGCTGCCGACGCCCGCCGTCAGGCCAGCAGCTCCTGGACCCGAGAGGCTGCGGCGCGTGCAGCCGGCACGAACCCCCGCACCGAGTCGAGGTCGGTGAGGAGGGTGACCGTCGAGATGCTGACCGCGCCGACGGTCCGCCCTCCGGTCTGCACGGGCACGGCGAGGCAGCGGATATTGGCCTCGTTCTCCTCTTCGTCGAGGGCGAAGCCCTGCGCCCTGATGCGGGAGAGGTCGTCGAGCAACGCTTCGAGCGTCTGGTGGGTGCGGGGGGTCCGGGCAGCCAGGCCCGTGCGGCCCACCAGCTCTGCCACCTCCGTATCCTGCATTCCTGCCAGGATGCACTTGCCGATCGCCGTGCTGTGCAGGAGCTGCCTCATCCCGACGTGGGAGGCGATGCCGAAGCCCTGCGGACCTTCGACCTTGTGGGTGTAGATGAAGTGGTCGCCAGCAGCGAGTCCCAAGTGCACGGTCTGCGAGACCGTCCTGGAGAGGTCTTGGAGGACGCCGTCCACGCTGGCATTGACCGGGTCACGCATGGCGGCGGCGGCCAGCGCCCGTGCCCGGGGGCCGAGTTCGTAGGAACCGCCGTCGTGGACTGCCGCCCACCCTTCGGACACCAGCACGCCGAGCAGGCGGTGCGCCGTGGACTTCGCCATGCCGGCCTCGCGCGCCAGGGAGGCCAGCTGCGTCCTCCCCTCGGAACTGCCCAGCGCTTCCAGCAGTCTGAGCAGCTTCCTGGGGGCCGCCCCGTCACCGGCAGCGGAACCGTGCGTCGTCGTCGTCATTGCCCTCCCTCGTTCCTCGGCAGCTTCCGGCCGAGACGGCGTCGGCAATTGACACCTCTCGGGAGGATCCATAGCCTACTTCCTATACGATTCCATCACCCTGAATACCGTTCCGTCAAGCGGAACGCAGGTGGTCGGCAAAGGAGCCGCTGTGGACCAGAGAGAACTGTTGACCCTGAGCGATCGGGCCGCAAAGCACGTGCTGAACCAGGAGGGGACGGGGGACGGCCGCCGTGCTGGCTGGCTGATGATCTCGACCATCCTCATCGAGGCGTGGGACCTCTACTCCATCTCCTTCCTCCTGATCTTCGTGAGCAAGGACCTCCATCCCAGCCCAGCGATGCTGGGACTCGCGTCCGGCGCGGTCCAAGCGGGAGCGCTCCTGGGTGCCTTCTTCGGGGGCTGGATCGCGGACCGCCTCGGCAGGCGGAAAGTCTTCCTGGCCACGATGATCGCGTTCATCGTCTTGGCCGCCGCACAGGGCTTCGCGACCGACATGTGGCAGCTGGTCATCATTCGGTTCCTGCTCGGCTTCCCGCTCGGCAGCGACATTTCGACCGGCTACGCCTACATCATGGAGAGCATGCCCAAGGGCAAGCGCGAAGTAATGGGCAACCGGTGGCAGATGATGTTCGGCATCGGGGAGATCGTCGCCATCGTCGTGATCACCGTGCTCTACATGACCGGCATGGACCACGCCCTGCTGTGGAGGCTGGGACTGGCGCTGGGGGCCGTGCCGGCATTGGCCCTGCTGGCCCTGCGACTGGACGTTCCGGACACCGCTCTCGCCCTCATCCAGCGGGGCAAGTTCGCGCAGGCCAAGAAGGTCTCCCGCGAGATGTTCAACGACGACCTCGAGATGCTGCCCGACCAGGACTACGCGATCGACCGGCCCCGCACACGGGACTTCCTGACCAGCATCTGGGCCGACCCCACGCGCCGGCGGGCCACCATCTTCGCCTGGATCTCCAACGCCATGCAGGGAGCGGAGTTCGCCGCGTTCGGGTTCTACCTGCCGACCATCCTCATCCTCACCGGCGTCTCCGGCATCACGGCGACCAACTTCCTCACAGCAGGCATCTATGTCATCGCCACGATCGGCGGGTTCACCGCACCCTTGGCCACCCCCAAGATCGGCCACAAGGGCGTCGCCCGCGTGGGCTACGGGCTGGCGTTCGTCTCCCTGATCCTCGCCGCCATCTTCCTGCAGGTGGACTGGAAGCCCCTGGTCCCGCTCGCGGCGGCCGGCCTGATGTTCGGCCACTACTGGGACGCGTCCAACGGCATGACCATCGCCTCGATGGTCGCCCCCTCGCGCTACCGGGCGACCGCTTCGGGGTTCGGCTACATCTTCGTGAAGCTCGCGTCGTTCGTCTCGATCTTCTTCTTCCCGATCATGTTCACCGCGCTCGGAGTGCCGCTGGCCACCGCCCTCGTTGCCCTGCTGTCCCTGACCGGCTACCTCGCCGCGACGTACATCCTCCCCGAGGTGTACGGCTACGTCGAGCAGGAGCAGGTCACCGCGACGGAGGGGGTCCTGTGAGCTCTTCACCGCGCATCGTCGTCACCGACTGGGACCAGGACTCGCTCGCCGAGGAGGAGGCAGTCGCCGCCTCGAGGGGCATGGAGCTGGTCCGGGCCGACTGCCGCACGGAGGAGGACGTCATCCGGGCGGCCGAGGGGGCCCGAGGCATTCTGGTCCAGTACGCGCCGGTGACCCGTCGCGTCCTTGAGGCGCTGCCTGGGCTGAAGGCCGTGGGACGCTACGGGGTCGGCGTCGACAACGTGGACGTGGACGCCGCCACCTCTCTGGGCGTTGCCGTGTGCAACGTCCCGGACTACGGCACCGAGGACGTCAGCGACCACGCCATCGCGCTCACCATGGCCCTCGCCCGCGGCGTTGCCGCCCTGGACCGCGCCATGCGCAGCGGCGACTACTCGCTCGCCCCGGCACAGCCGCTGCACCGCCTCTCCGGACGCGTCTTCGGGGTCGCCGGCCTCGGCCTGATCGGGGCCGCGACAGCCCGCAAGGCCAGAGGGCTCGGGTACAGCACCATCGGCTTCGACCCGCTCCACTCCCCCGGCACCGTCAGCCCGGACGGGACACCGGTCGTGACGTTCGACGAGCTCGTCAGGCGGGCTGACGTGCTCTCCCTCCACGTCCCGCTCAACGGGCACACGCGCCACCTGATCAACGCCGACGTCCTGGCGAAGATGAAACCGGGAGCCGTGGTCATCAACACCTGCCGCGGCGGCGTGGTGGACACGGACGCGCTGGTGGAGGCTCTGGAGTCGGGAAGCATCCGAGGGGCCGGGCTGGACGTGTTCGAGGAAGAGCCCCTTCCGTCAGCCAGCAGGCTTCTCGGACTCGAGAATGTCGTCCTCACGCCGCACGCCGCGTGGTACAGCGAGGAATCGCAGGAAGAACTCAAGCGCCGGACGGCCGAGAACGTGATGGATGTCGCTGCCGGCCAGACGCCCCGCAACATCGTCAACCCGGAGGTACTCGCATGACCGAGACCGAGACCGTCAAGCGCTCTGAGAAGCCGGCCCCGGACGGCCGAGTGCAGGTGCGCCGACGGCTGCCCCGGATCTCCGAGGTGCGCGAACTGCTGCAGTTCCGTGCGCCGGTCCTGGACCCGGTCAGGCGCCGACTGGAGAGCGCCCTCACCATCGAGGACCTGCGCCGCATAGGCCGCCGCACCACTCCGCGCGCCGTCTTCGACTACGTCGACGGCGCGGCGGACGCCGAGGTGACGGCATCCCGCAACCTGCAGGCTTTCCGGGACGCGGTCTTCGTTCCCGAGAACCTCAACCCGGTGGTCGATCCAGACCTCTCCACCGAGCTCCTCGGCGAACGGATCGCTTTCCCGCTCGTCTTCGCACCCACCGGGTACACCCGGATGATGCACCACGAGGGTGAAGCGGCGGTGGCCCGCGTCGCCCAGCGCCGCAACCTGCCGTACGCCCTCTCGACGGTCGGAACCACCACCATCGAAGATGTGCGGGAGGCTGCACCAGAGGGGAAGAACTGGTTCCAGCTCTACCTCACCAACAACCGGCGACTGAACAACGAACTGGTGGACCGCGCACTCGAGGCCGGGTGCCGCACGGTCCTGCTGACCATCGATACAGCAGTAGGCGGCCGGCGCCTGAAGGACGTCCGCAACGGCCTGACGATTCCGCCCTCGCTGACCCTGAAGACCTTCCTGGACATGTCCCGCTTCCCGTACTGGTGGATCAACAAGCTCACCACCGAGCCCATCGATTTCGCCTCCGTCCGCGACTTCCCCGGGACCTCCGCGGACGTCGCAGCCCTCTTGTTTGATCCGGGGCTCGACTATGACGACCTGGTCTGGCTGCGGAAGAAGTGGCCGCACAACCTCCTGGTGAAAGGCATCCAGAACCCCGACGACGCCCGCCGGGTGACGGAGCTCGGAGCCGACGGCGTGGTGGTCTCCAACCACGGCGGGCGCCAGCTCGACCGGACTCCGGCCACCCTCGACATCCTGCCGGCGGTGCGGGAGGCGGTCGGCCCAGACGCCACCGTGCTGCTCGACAGCGGAATCAGGCATGGACAGGACATCATCGCCGCCGTGGCCAACGGCGCAGACGCCGTGATGATCGGCCGGGCCTACCTCTATGGGCTGATGGCGGGCGGCGAGGCCGGCGTCGAACGAGCGGTGGAGATCCTGCTTTCCGAGTACCGCCGGGGCCTCCAACTCCTCGGGCTCGACGCGACGTCGAAAATCGCCCCACGCCATGTGAGCCTCCACGCCAACACCCCTGAAGGGACTCCGATCCGATGACCAGGAACCAGCCGCTCAACCCCAACGATGCACCCCTCGGAACTCTGCTGAAGGCCCGGACCCAGTCCGGAGCCGCCCGCTGGTTCTACCAGAGCCCGGATGGACTGCGCGCCCTCGGCGCGGAAACCCGACTCGGGTCCTTGCTCGCCCTCGAGGTCTCCGACGCCCTGCGCACCCTCGACGCAGCCCCCCTCGCCTCCGAGGCTCCGACGCAGCTCCTCGCCCCGGTAGACGACTACACCGAGGTCTGGGCAGCAGGGGTGACCTACCAGATCTCGAAGGAAGCCCGGATGGAGGAAAGCAGCGAGGCGGACATCTACGACCGGGTGTACGACGCCGAGCGGCCGGAGCTGTTCTTCAAGGGGCTCGGCTGGCGGGTCTCCGGACCCGGCGGACCGGCGGGCATCCGAGCCGACTCGGAACTGAACGTCCCGGAACCAGAACTTGCCCTCGTCCTGAACTTCCGAGGCGAGGTCATGGGCTACACGATCTGCAACGACATGAGCTCGCGGTCCATCGAAGGCGAGAACCCGCTCTACCTGCCGCAGGCCAAGGTGTACCGGCACAGCTGCGTCATCGGGCCCTGGATCCGGCTGGCAGGCGCCATGCCCGATCCGGACAACACGGGGATCACCATGGACATCGCCCGGCGCGGCGAGGTGGTGTGGAAGGGGAGCACGTCCACGGCGAAGCTCAAGCGGAAGTTCACGGAGCTCGCCGACTACCTCATCCGCGCAGAGGACTACCCGGAGGGCGCTGTGCTCTCGACCGGGACCTCCGTCGTCCCGGACCTGGACTTCATCCTGTCCGAGGGGGACAACGTGACGATCGGCATCGAAGGCATCGGCGTGCTCTCCAACGCCGTGGCCCGGGTCTGAGACAGCGAAAGGAGCTTGAGTGTCAGTGCTGAGCGGGGTCATCCCCGTGGCCCCTACCGTCTTCCGCGACGACGAGTCCCTCGATCTGGCCGGGCAGCTGCGCGTGCTCGACTACCTCGTGGACGCCGGCTCGGACGGCGTCTGCATTCTGGCGAACTATTCCGAGCAGTTCTCCCTCGACGACGCCGAGCGGGACCTGATCTCCGCCAGCACGCTGGAGCACCTGGGTGGCCGCCTGCCGGTCTGCGTCGCCGCCAGCCACTACAGCGCCAGGGTGGCCAGGGCTCGGGCGCTGCGGGCGCAGGAACTGGGCGCCTCGCTCGTCATGCTCATGCCTCCGTTCTATGGGGCGGGGGTCACCGCCGATGAAGAATCGGTCCTGGAGTACTTCAAGAGGGTGACGGACGGGCTGCAGATCGACGTGATGATCCAGGACGCTCCCGTCTGCCCGACCCGGCTCTCCGTGGCCCTGCTGGCGCGGCTGGCCCGCGAGATTCCGCAGGTGAAGTACGTCAAGATCGAGACACCGCAGAGCGCCGACACACTCCGGGCGCTCGTCTCCGCCGCCGGGGATGACCTTCCCGGCCCCTTCGACGGGGAGGAAGGCATCACCCTCATCCCGGACCTGGAGGCGGGCGCCAGCGGAACGATGTGCAGCTCGATGGTTCCGGACAAGCTCGGCCCCATCGTGCACCGCTTCCACAAGGGTGAACGCGACGGGGCGGCGGAGGACTGGGAGGCGGTCCTCCCGCTCATCCATTTCGAGAACCGCCAATGCGGCCTGCGCGCAACGAAAGCGCTGCTGCAGGAGGGCGGCATCATCGCCCACGACACAACGAGGGCCCCCTTTCCCGCTCTGCCGCCCCACACCCGGCGCCAGCTGATCCGGCTCGCGGAGAGCAGGGACCCGCTCATCCTGCGCTGGGCCTGAGGCCGCAACACCCACCCCCGCGCCGGGACAGGCCGGCGCCGCCAGTTTCAACGATGACGGAGGCAACACCCATGAAGGACACGAGCCCCGAGGCCCTCGACGCCGCAGTCCGGGCAGCCCACGAAGCGTTCCGAGCCGGCCGGCAGGTCGACTTGTCCACCCGGGCCTCCTGGCTGGAGGCCATCGCCGAGGGGCTGGCCCACGACGGACCGGCCCTCGTGGCGACAGCGGACCGCGAGACGTCCCTGGGACGACCGCGGCTTGAGTCCGAGCTCCGGCGGAGCATCTTCCAGCTGCAGCTGTTCGCGAGCGAGGTCCGCCAGGGCGAGCACCTCGACGCCACCATCGACCATTCCGACCCGGCCTGGGGCATGGGGCCCCGGCCTGACCTGCGCAGGGTCAACCAGCCCCTGGGGGTGGTCGGGGTGTTCGGCGCCTCCAACTTCCCCTTCGCCTTCAGCGTGATGGGCGGTGACAGCGCCTCTGCCCTGGCCGCGGGCTGTTCCGTGGTGCACAAGGCCCACGAGGCGCACCCGGACCTCGCCGAACAGACAGCCCAGACGGTCGCCGCGGCTCTGGAGTCTGCGGGAGCACCCGCAGGGCTGTTCTCCCTGGTCGCCGGCCGTTCCGCCGGGGAGCACCTCGTTGACCACCCACTGGTGAAGGCCATCGGCTTCACCGGCTCCACCGCAGGCGGCCGAGCACTGCTCCAGCACGCCCAGAGCCGGCCCGAGCCCATCCCGTTCTACGGCGAACTCGGCGGCATCAACGCCGTCTTCGTCACCACCGCGGCCTGGCAGCAGAGGCGAGAAGCCATTCTGAAGGAGTACGTGGGGTCGTTCACGCTGGGCATGGGCCAGTTCTGCACCAAGCCCGGACTCCTGTTCGTTCCGGCCACGGGCGGCGAGGAGATCAGGCGGGTCCTTCTCGCGTCACTGGATGGGTTCACCCCGACCAGGCTCCTGAGCGACGCGCTTCTCGAGGGCTACCGCCGGGCCGTCACCGAGGTCCGCGGCCACGCGGGCGTCGACGTACTGGTGGAAGGAACCTTTGCACCGGAGCCGGCACCCATGGTCCTTCACACCACCAGCTCCCGCGTGCTGGCCGACCCGGAGCTTCTGCGCCGCGAGATGTTCGGCCCGGCGAGCCTCATCATCGAGTACGACGACGAGAGCCAGCTCCCCGCGCTCGCCCAGCTCCTGGAAGGCCAGCTCACAACCACCCTCCAGACGGCACCGGGCGAAACCCCCTCGGACCTCGTGGACATCCTTGCGGGGATCAGTGGCCGGGTGCTGTGGAACGGCTGGCCCACGGGCGTCACGGTCAGCTACGCGCAGCACCACGGCGGCCCCTTTCCGGCGACGACGTCCAACACGACGTCGGTCGGCACGGCGGCCATCCGCCGATTCCTGCGCCCGGTCTCCTATCAGTCCTTCCCGCTGGGTCTCCTGCCCGAACCGTTGCGCGACAACAATCCATGGGGAGTCCCCCAGCGCATCGACGGCCGCTGGCACACCGTCCCGAGCCGCCAGTCGGCGTCCGTCTGACCGGAGGCCCACCCAGACGGTGGTCTCGACCGTAGCCTCAGTCGAGGCCGGCTTGCCCGCGGCGACGGGTGCACTCGACAGGGCAGTCGAAGGACACCAGGTTGCGCCAATTGAGGGGAATAGGCTGTTCAGGTCTGATGCCAATGGCTTCGAGCCACTCCGGCAGCTGGCTCGGGTAGTCCAACTCGAACAGGACGCACGCGCCGCCCTCCCCTGAGAACGCCGCGCCGGTCTGCCCGCGTCTGCCGACAGCCGCCTTCCACCGCGAACCCGGCGCTTGCCGGGCGCTCCGGACCTCGAACCAGAGCGGCTCGTCCGGACCGAGCTCGGCCGCCATTGCCTCGATGCGTGCCCTCTGCTTCTCTGCCGAATGCCTGTCGATCACGCTCCCACCCCCTTGTGTGGGGTAGTTGATTCCCCGTCAACGCTGCGGTCACACAAGAAGCTGGGGCGGATCCGCCCGTGCGTCCTCAGTGGTACGGCAGGGGCGGCCTCCCGCCGTCCTGCCCGTTCCACCACATTGATCCCAGAGCGCGGGAGAGCTCGTTGTCCTTCCACGGCGGCAGGTCATCCATGGTGCGCCGGTGCCGCTGGTGTTCCAGCCATGCGCCGAGGATGGGCTCGTCCGGCTCGTCCCGACCTCCGGCCTCCGGGAGCCTCCCGTGCACGGAGCGGAAGGCCCGGACCCGCTCCAGCGCCCTGCCGAAGAGCAGTTCCGCCTCCTCCGCGCCAGCGGCGGCTGTGCCGCTCCCCCATTCCGGTCTGGGCGCTACGTATGCGTCCTCCATCTTCGCCCTCCTCGTCCGAGCGGTTGCGGTGAACACGCCTCAGGTTGAGGCAAGGGCGAGCGCACCGACAAGAGGAAGACGGCCCTACTCCCCCACAGTGGCCATCGCCGAGCACCTAGCCACGGGGTCCTAGGCGATCTCCCTGAGCAGTGCCTGCAGGCGGTCGAGCGCGGCGTGGGCCCGAGTGGGCAGGTTCTGCGTGATGGCCCGGGCGCTGGGGTCGAGCGGCTCCCGCGCGAGCACTGGCGCGTCCGGCACTGATGCCCCGACGCGGTCGACGCCGGCCGCCGCCCGCGCCAGGTCGGCCACCTTCTCGATTTCGGCGGCCAGCTCGCCATCGGCATCGCGCACCCTGCACGCAGCATCGCTCAGGGAGCGCGCCGTCGCGACGATGCTCGCAATCAGAGTGAGGCGGCGCCGGATGGCGCGGGGCCGGTTCTCCCAGATCTGGTAGCGGGTGAGCGGCTCGCCGACGAGTATGAGCCGGCGCAGCTGGTTGTCTGCGGCGATGACGCGCTCGTCGACGGTGTCGGCGCTGACGGAGGCTGGGTCGAGCGCGCGGTCGTGCAGTGTGCCGAGCAGGTCGGCGACCGCCGTGAGGACGGAGCCCTGCACAACCTTGATGGTGTCGCGGGTGCTGACCGGCGTGACGAGGAGGGCGACGGCGATGCCGACCGCCGCGCCGGCTGCAGTCTCCTCGAGGCGCAGCAGCAGGAGCTCATCCGAGAACTGGCCGAGGATGGCGTACAGCTCGCTGAGCATGATGGTGAGGAAGAAGATCATGTACGCATAGGAGACGCGCATCAGGTAGTTGCCGCAGAAGATGCTGGCCACGATCACGGCGAGTGCCGCGAAGAGGTTTCCGTTGGTGAGGTGGGCGATGATGACGCCGGCGACGAGCCCGCCCAAGGTGCCCAGCACCCGCAGCAGCGATTTGCGGGTCGTGTCGAAGCGGGTGCCGGTTCCTGCAAAGGAGACGAACGCGGCGATGACCGCCCAGTAGTAGCGCTGCCCGCTGATGAGGCTCCCCACGAGGATCGCCAGGGTCCCGGCGACGGCGACCTGCACTGCCTGCCGGGTGGCGAACTGCAGCCGGGCGAGCGGATTCCACGTCGTCCCGCGGGGGTCTACGTCGGACGCCACGCTGGGGATCCCGGGCAGCTGCCCCAGGACGAGCCCGGTTGCGGGCACGAACTCCGGTTCGTTCTCCTGCACGGCCCGACTCAGCGCCGGCCGGTTGGGCACCGACGTGACGATGCTCAAGCCGCGGTGCAGGTCGGCAGCCGCTGCCTGCACCTTGGGGGCCGCCGCCGAGGCCAGCTCGGGGAGGGCCGCGGCGGCTGCACGGGCTCGGGCCGGGTTCGCGGTGGCGAGCGCGCTCAAGGCCTCCACCGCGGCGCTCCGCAGCGCCGGCGCGGCGCCCGCGGCGGCGAGTTGCCGGGTTCCGATGGTCAGGCGGTCGAGACCGAGCTGCAGTTCGAGCAGGCGTGCACGCAGCGCGGACGCAGTCCAGCCTTCGGGGAGCGCCGGAGCGTGGGCTGCCCAGCCGTCGCTCATCAGCGCCGCCTCCGTGACCTGCGCCCGGGCGCGGAAGATCGCCAAAGAAGCCCGTTCGGCCCCAGGGCTGCCTGGGTCGGACTCGAGCAGCGCGATGCATGCCCGTGCGAGGCCGCGTTGTCTGGCGCTCATGCTCCGGAATACTGCAGCGAGGGTGCGGTGCGGATGCCGGCGGAACACCGTGCAGCTCAGCAGCAGCACCACCGCCGTCGCCACGATGATGGCGACGAACATCGCAGGGAGGGCAGGCAGCGTGGTCTTGAGGAAGGACGCGAAGAAGTAGCCGTTCCACAGCATGAAGCCGTAGAAGAAGTAGCCAAGTCCGAACCGGCGCATCCACACGGCCAGGAACATGACGACGACGAAGCCGACGAGCGAGGCCACGTGGTTCGGTGCCAGCAGCGTGCCCGCCGTGATGCCCGCCCCCATGGCCAGGGGGAAGTGCGCGGCCGTGATCGCGTTGGCCCTGATGCGGTGGTCGACCAGTGCGTTGGTGCCGATCATCGCCACCACGCTGCTGAGGAGCATGAAGACGACAGTGCCCTGGGCACCCGCGTGGAGCAGCAGGGCGAGGCCGTAGCCGACCACCATGCATACCGCGACATTGCCGGCCCCGGCCAGACCGAGCTGGAGCCTCCCGAGCCCCGGATCAGAGGCCACGGCGACGTCAGCGATCCGGCGCAGGAGGCCAGGCCGGGAAGCCATCGCGACCTCCCTTGGGCCCGGCGACGTGCTTGTCCCGGCCAAAGGACTCAAGCTGCGTGGTCTGAGCGAGCTGTCCAGGGCGAATGGCCCGGGGCGCGCTTCTCCGGCCGCCCAGCATGAGTCTGGGCGGCGCGGGCTGCGAGGCGGAGCCCATCGTCACTGATCGGCACTCCCGCCCACTGCTGTGCATGGGACGGTATGAACACGTCTCCAGCGGGGAAAGCCCTCCTGCGCTGCCGCCCGGAGGCGACCGCCCAGACAACCTCGATGTTCCCGTCCGTTGCCCCGACGGCGTAGCCGTGCACTTCCCGGCTTCCGTCATGGACGACGACCTTCTGCCCTCCGCCCGGCACGGCACGGGCTCCGGCTCCGGCTCCGGCTCCGGCTCCGGAAATCCTGCCCCTATCGAGCTGCCGCATTTCTGACCTCCCTACCTACTCCTGATACCCGGCGCCGGCGGATCCATTCGGTCCATCCAGCCGCGGGTCCTGCTGCATCGCCGCTACCCCGTCACGGCCCCGTCCCGGACCGTGCGCGCGTGTGCTGCCCCGCTGTGTGGGGTCCAGCGCTCTCGGCGCACATGGCTCGGCCGGTCGGCCTGACGTGGTGAAGCTCAGGCGGCGAGCTTGCGGCGCATGCGGTCCAGGAGCCGGCGCAGCAGGCGCGAGACCTGCATCTGGGACACGCCGAGCGCGGCGGCGATCTCGGACTGGCTCATCTCGTCCACGAACCGCATCCTCACCAGGCGCCGCTCGTAGTCGGTGGCACCCTCCAGAGCAGAGGCGACGAGCTGGCGCTCCTCGACCTGCTCGAACCCCGGGTCGATCACGGGCAGCGCGTGGACCGTCTTCTCACCGTCGGAATCTGCCGAGGTGTCCAGCGGCTCGATCGCGGCCGCGGTCATCGCGGCCTCCACCGAGCGGGCCTCGGCGACCTGCTCGGCGCTGGACCCCGTCGCCGAGGCCAGCTCGGCCAAGGACGGCTCCCGGCCCAGCTCCTGCACCAGCCGGCCGCGGGCCTCCTTGACCCCCAGCCGCAGCTCCTGCAGCGACCGCGGCGGCCGCACCACCCACGACTGGTCCCGCAGGTAGCGCTTGATCGTGCCCGAGATCGTGGGCACCGCGAACTGCACGAACCCGTGCCCGGCACCCTCCCGGTACCGCTGCGCCGCCATCACCAGACCCATCCGCGCCACCTGCCGGATGTCCTCGAAATCATGCCCGGGCACCCGGTGCCGCCGCGCCAAAGCGTCCGCCAAACCCAGATGCTCCACCACCAGCGCCCCCGCAGCGGCACCGGCCGCGGACTCCTCCCCGCGTCCCCCAGCGAGGACCTTCAGCCGGTCCGCCCGCTCCATCACAGCTGACTCACTCACAGCGACCTACCCTCTCTGCACCGCCCTGCGGCTCCCAGTGTTGATGCTGGCAATGTCTACGCTTCTCAACGAGACAGACCTGTCTGTTCCGTCATGAGTATGCACAGAGACAGACCTGTCTGTCCAGAGGGCTATGATGGCGACCATGATGGGTGCGGATGAGAGCCAGGTCTCCGGGGGTTCTGTGCGGAGGTCCGCCCGCGAGCGGATCCTTGAGACCGCCTACGGGCTGTTCGCCCGGTGCGGCGTCCGTGCCGTGGGCATCGACGAGATCATCGCCCACTCCGGAGTCGCCAAGGCGACGTTCTACCGGCACTTCCCCTCGAAGGACGCCCTCGTCCTCGCGTACATGGACCGCTGGTACCAGGTCCGTCACGACGCGATCGAGGAGGCGATCTCCCATGCCCATGCGCCCGAGGATGCCCTCCTGGCGGCCTTCACGGTGCTGGACGACTGGTTCAGCCGCGGGGCGGCCGAGGTCAACACGTTCCTCCATGTGGTGATCGAATTCGGGCCCGGCCACCTCCTCGGGCAGGCAGCCATGGCCCATCTCGCGAACATCCGGGGGCGCCTCGCCGCCCTCGCCGAGGGTGCCGGCCTCAGCGACCCCACGGGCTTCGCCTGGTCCTTCCACATCCTCACCAAGGGCGCCATGGTCGCCTCCATCGAAGGCGACCAGCGCGCGGCGCTCCGGGCCCGTGCCCTTGCGCGGGCGCTCATCGACCTGCACCGCCCCGACACGCCCGGACGTCCGCAGTCGGAGCAGGAGGAAGACGACGAGGTGGAGGTCCTGCGGAAGCACGGCCACTCCTGATCCCTCCCTCTCCAGAGCCCCGTCCCAAGCTTCGGGATGTATCATCGCCGCGCAAGGTGCCGTTCGTTAGCTGAGGCTCCTTCGCGGACACAAGCCAGCGACCCCCAACGTCGAGAGACGCCACAGGTCAGGACAGGCTGCCCCGGGCTAAGGGGCAACCCCGATTGGCTCCCCGGGTCTTCCCCGGGGTCACGACGCGAAGTGCCAAAGGTCTTACGAGGAAGGGCCCGGCCCTATGGCCGGCAGCCTGAAGGCACGCAGACTGCGTCCGGAGGAGGTGGCTGACCGTGTCCAGCGGTGACAGTAGTCCCTCCCCGCATATCTGCTGAGCCGCGCTCAGCCCCCTCCGCCAACGCCGCGCGCCCACGCCGTGACCACGCTCATCCCAGCCCGGTTCCGGCCCATGCGGGCGCGCCCGCTTCACGATCCCCGGCCACCGCCGGGAGGAAGCAGGTCCTGCCATGCCCAAGACCCCCATGCCCACCGCCCCGACACCCGGAGTCCCCACTCCCGGGGTCACCACGCCCAAGGATTCGGCGGTCCTCGACTCCGCCCACGTCGGCGACATCCAGGGCGCCTTCGGCACCATCCGCCTGGGCGACTCCTCGTCCCAGTCGAGCTGGAAGCGGCGCCTGAAGACGCTCCTGGCCATCGTCGGCCCGGGCCTGATCGTGATGGTCGGCGACAACGACGCCGGCGCGTTCGGCACCTACACCCAGGCCGGCCAGAACTACGGCACGTCCCTGCTGTGGACGCTCCTCCTGCTCGTCCCCGTCCTCTACGTGAATCAGGAGATGGTCCTGCGCCTTGGCGTGGTCACGGGCGTAGGGCACGCGCGGCTCATCCTCGAGCGGTTCGGGAAGTTCTGGGGCGCGTTCAGCGCGATCGACCTGTTCATCCTCAACGCCCTCACGATCGTCACCGAGTTCATCGGCATCTCGATCGGCCTTGACTACCTCGGCGTGCCCAAGATCCCGGGCGTGCTGATCTCGGCGCTGTTCGTGATCGGTGCGGCCAGCACGGGCTCGTTCCAGCGCTTCGAGCGGGTCTGCATGGCCCTCGTCGCCGGCTCGCTCCTGCTGGTCCCCGTGTTCTTCATGGCCGCCCCGGACTACGGGCAGATGGCCCACGACTTCGTGGTGCCCGGCATCCCGGCAGGCTCCGACATTGCCGACGTCACGCTGCTCATCATCGCCATCGTCGGCACCACCATCGCCCCGTGGCAGCTGTTCTTCCAGCAGTCCTACGTGATCGACAAGCGCATCACCCCGCGCTACATGAAGTACGAGCGGGTGGACCTCTGGCTCGGGATCGTGATCGTGGTGCTCGGCGCCGCGGCGATCGTCGGCTTCACCGCCGCGGCGTTCGCGCACCGGCCCGAGTTCGGCCACTTCACCGACGCCGGCGGCGTGGCCGAGGGCCTCGGCAAGCACGTGGGCCGGCTCGCCGGGATCCTGTTCGCCCTCGCCCTCATCGATGCCTCCATCATCGGCGCCGCAGCCGTGGGCCTCTCCACCTCCTATGCGCTCGGCGACGTCCTCGGCCTCAAGCACTCCCTGCACCGCAAGGTCAGCGACGCCAAGGGCTTCTACGCCGCCTTTGCCGGCATCATCGCCCTCTCCGCGGTCATCGTCATCATCCCCGGCAGCCCGCTCGGCCTCCTCACGGTCGGTGTTCAGGTCCTGGCCGGGGTGCTGCTGCCCTCGGCCACCGTATTCCTGCTCCTGCTCTGCAACGACAAGGAGGTCATGGGGCCGTGGGTCAACGGCCGCGGGATGAACATCTTCACCTCCGCCGTCATCGCCGTCCTCGTGATCCTCTCCGTGGTCCTCACGGCCGCCGTCCTGTTCCCGGACATCAGCGGGACCGCGATCCTGCAGATCCTCGGCGGCGGGGCGCTCGTTGCCCTGCTCGCGGCGACAGGGCTCGCCGTCGTGCGCCTCCGCGCTGCGGCGAGCGCGAAGGCGGTCCGGGCCGAGCCCGCGGACCGCTCCCAGCGGTCCACCTGGCGGATGCCGCCGCTTGCGCTGCTGCAGCGGCCCCAGCTCTCCATGGCCCGGCGGGCCGGGCTGAGCGTGCTGCGCCTGTACCTGCTCGTGGCGATGGTCCTCGTGATCGTCCGCGTGGTCCAGCTGGCCCTCGCCGGCGCCTGACCCGTCCCCTCTCCCCACCGACCGGCGGGTGACGTACAGTCGCCCCGAGACGCCGATGCCCCGCGCACCGAAAGGCCCCCGATGACCACCGCCGCCCCGGAAGCCTCCCTCTCGCTCTCCACGCTCCTGCGCCAGCCGGTCACCGACTCCGACGGGCACCGCATGGGCGTGCTCGCCGACCTCATCGTCCGGCTCGGCCGCGGCGACTACCCGCTCGTGACCGGGCTCGTCGTCGCCGTCGGCGGCACGCGGGCGTTCGTCACGGCGTCCGACCTCGCTGCCCTCGAGCCCGGCCGCGTCCAGCTCGCCGTGAGCACCGTGGACCTTCGCGAGTTCCGCCGGCGGGAGGGCGAGGTGCTCCTCTCGGAGGACGTCCTGGGCCACCGGCTCATCGACGTCACGCGCGCCGCGTTCGTCAAGGCGTACGACATCCAGCTCACCCCCGTCCTGGACGGATGGGCGGCGACCGGCCTCGACGTGCACCGGCGCCGCTGGCTGAGCCTCGGCCCGCGCCACGCCGCCCACGCCCCGCGCGACTGGAAGGACTTCGAGCCGCTCATCGGCCACGCCGACTCCGCCCACGTGCGCCGCGCCGCCGGCCGCATCCCGGACCTGAAGCCTGCCCAGATCGCGGACATCATCGAGGAGGCCACCGAGCGCGAGCAGCACGAGCTGCTCGCCCAGGTGCACGAGGACCCCGAGCTCGAGGCGGACGTCTTCGAGGAGCTCGACGAGGACCGCCAGTCGGAGCTCTTCCGGGACCGCACCGACGCGGAGGTGGCGGAGGTGCTCGGGCGGATGCAGGCCGACGACGCCGCTGATGCCGTCATGGACCTGCCCCAGGAGCGGCGAGCCCCGGTCCTCGGGCTCCTGCCCGAGCCCCACCGCGGCGTGGTGCACCGGCTGCTCGGCTACCACGGGCTCACCGCCGGCGGCCTCATGGGCACCGAGTTCCTCGCCCTGCCCGCCACCGCGACCGTGGCGGACGCGCTCGCGGCGGTCCGCGGGGCGAGCCTCCTCCAGCCCCAGGCCCTGGCCGTCATCTACACCCTCGCCCCGGACGGCACACTCGAGGGCGCCCTCACCCTCGTCCACGCCGTCCAGGCCGACCCCGGCCGCCTGCTGTCCGAGGTCGCCGACCGGGACGTGGTCCGTGCCGCCCCGGACGACGACGTCATCGACGTCACCACCCGCATGGCCGACTTCAACCTCCTGGCCATGCCGGTGCTGGCCGAGGACCGGCGCATCCTCGGCGTCATCACGGTCGACGACGCGCTCGAGGCCGCGATCCCCGAGGACTGGTCCCGGCGCGAGCCCCACCACCGCGAGACCGGGTCGGAAGGCTGACGCGCACTGGTTCCTTGCTGGGCGGTCCGGCCGGGCCCGGCCCGGGCGGACAGCCTAGGAGTGCCGGAGGCGGCGCAGCACGAGGGCGAGGCCCACAAAGGCCAGGGCGTTGGCGGCCAGGATCACTGTGACGGCGGCGGCGGGGCTGGCCACGTAGGCGGCGCCGAGGATGCCGCCGGCGGCGAGGAGGCCGACGCCGCGGACGAGGGCCAGCCAGCCGAACGCCACCGCCCGCGAATGGGAGGGAACGAGCTCAGTGACCACGGCCTTGACCGTAGAGTCCAGCACGCCGTTGACGATTCCCCACACCGCGGCGCCTGCCCAGACGAGCGCCACGCTGCCGCCGAACGAGATCGCGGCGACCGCGGCCGCGGCAGGGACGGCGAGGAGCACGAGGGGGCCGCGGCGGTCGTAGAGCCGCCCGACCACGAACCCGCTGAGCCCGTCCACGGCCATCGCCACGGCGAAGACGACCGGGACGAGGGCGTCGCCGAGGAGCCCGGTGGTCTGGGCATGGAAGGCGATGAGCGGGAACGGCGCCACGCCGCAGGAGAGGACCGCCACCGCCGCCGTGTACTGCCAGAACCGCGCCGGCAGGTGCGCCCGCGCCATGCCCTTCGCATCCGGGCCGCGGGCAGGGGCGGCAGCACCGGCGTCGTGCTCGTAGACCGCCGGGTCCGGCACCCGGGTGCGCAGCCATGCCAGCACGCCCAGGACGAGCACGCCGGGGACGGCGAGGACGCCGAAGGCGAGCCGGTAGTCGCCCTCGCTCCAGGCCAGGACGGCGGCCAGGAGCAGGGGCCCGAGCATGGCGCCCGTCTGGTCGAGCGCCTGGTGGATGCCGAACGCGCTGCCGCGGCCGGTCCTGGTCGAGGCGTGGGAGAGGAGGGTGTCCTTGGCCGGGGAGCGAACGGCCTTGCCGAGCCGCTCGGTGCCGTAGAGCAGCAGCGCCGGGGCGATCAGGCCGGTGGCCCCGATGAGGGGAACGCTCAGGACGGTGAGGGCGTAGCCGGTGATGGTCCAGGCCCAGTAGTGCTGGGTGCGGCGCACCGCGAGGCCGGAGAGGACGCGCAGGCCGTAGCCGATGAACTCCCCCGCCCCCGCGACGAGGCCCACCACCGTGGCGCTCGCGCCGAGCGTGCCGAGGTAGGGGCCGATGATGCTGCGGGCGCCCTCGTACACCATGTCCGCCAGCAGGCTGACGATGCCGAAGGCGAGGATGAAGTGCCACGGGCGGAGCAGGGGCGCGCGCTCCTGCGCGGCGGGGCTGCCGTTCGCCATGGGGGATCTCCTTGGGGCTGGGTACCGGGGCTGGCCGAGGCCGGGGGTCAGGTTACCGCGTGCGCCCGAGGAAATGCTGCGCTCGGCGGGACCCCTGAACTGGTCTGCGGGCGGCCCCGCTCCCTTGAGCGAGGCGCAGACCCGTCCCACCGCCGCGTCGACCGCGAGAGGGACTGGGACCGTGCCTTCTCCACGGGCTAGGTTGTACATGTACAACGCTCGCTTCCTTGGGGGGACACTTCGTGAGAACCAGATCTGGGCCCAGAGCCCTGCCCGCAGCCGTGCTCCTGCTGTCCGTGGGCCTCGCCGGATGCTCGGCGACAGGCACCGCTGCGGCGACGAGCCCGGCGTCGACCGCCGCCGCGATCACCCCTGCGTCGGCCACCGCCCCTACTCCGGCGGAATCCATGGCACCGTCGGTTGCCTCCGCGATGGCCGACGGCGCCCTAAGCGGGGAGCGCTGCCAGAAGTCCGCGGACGGGACGTGGACGTACGCGGCGAAGCTCACCAACCACGACACGGTGCGCGAGGCGTTCACAGTGGCCATCGGCCTCACGAGGGCCACCGCGGTCCTCGACCATGCGATGGTGCAGAAGACCCTCGGCCCCGGCGAGAGCGCTGACATCTCAGCCGCAGGCTTTGGTAGGGACACCCCCGCCGCGGGGACGGACTGCGGCGCCGCCCTCTCCAAGGCGAGTGCAGAATGAGGATCCGCCGCCGAGGGGCGTGGGCCGCGGCCCTGGCCCTGGCCGCCCTCATCGCGGCGGCCGGGCCCTCGCAGGCCGGTCCCGCCCCCTCCCCGACCGACGCCCCGAGCTCGGCACCGACCTCGACCGACGCCCCGACTGCGACCCCCACGGCGTCGCCCAGCGGGACACCGTCGCCGACCGACACCGCGGTACCGACCCCCACCGATCCCGCGAGCGTCACGACCGCGGATACGGCGAGCGCCGCCTCCACCCCGACCACCGCCGCCCCCGCGCCGCTCTCCCCCATCCGGTCCAAGTACGCCGCGCTGGGCGGGGCCGCCGGATGGCTCGGCGCCTCCGTCTCGGCCGAGGACTGCACCGCGCCCCCGGGCGGCGGCTGCGCCGGGGCGTTCCGGAACGGTGCGATCTACTGGTCAGCGGCATCGGGCGCCCACCCAGTGGGAGGCGCCGTCCGCGCACGGTGGGCCGCGGCAGGGGCCGCTGGCGGCCCCCTCGGCTACCCGACCACGGACGAGGTGCCCATCCGCAGCGGCGGCGTCTACCAGCTCTACCAGGGCGGGGCCATCTACTGGTCGCCGGCCACCGGTGCCCACACCTCGCGCGGCGCTGTCCGCAGCGAGTACGCCGCAAAGGGCTGGGAGAACGGGTTCCTCGGCTACCCGACCACCGATGAGGTGCCCATCCGCAGCGGCGGCGTCTACCAGCTCTACCAGGGCGGGGCGATCCTGTGGTCCCCGCCCACTGGCGCCCACACCTCTGGCGGTGCGATCCGCGGCGGATGGGCGGCCACCGGTTACGAGAACGGGCCCCTCGGGTACCCGACCACGGACGAGATCGCCCTCCGCGGCGGCGTCTACCAGCTCTACCAGGGCGGTGCCATGTACTGGTCCCCCAGCACCGGCGCCCATGCCTCACGCGGCGGGATCCGCGCGGTCTGGGCTGGGACCGGGTACGAGAACGGTTCGCTGGGCTACCCCGTCGCCGACGAGCTCTGCTCCGGGTCATCCTGCATCCAGAAGTTCCAGGGCGGCACCATCACGTGGCTCGCCGGTGCCACCGGGGTGCATCCGTACAACGAGTGCGAGGCCCTGAACACCGGCCGCTCGAAGTACCCGAGCTACGGCGCCTCCTCAGTCTCGTTCGCGATCGCGGAATCCTACGGCTCGTCCAGGGCCACGTTCGTCCGCTGCCAGAACACGGCCGGGGTCTACTGGCCGGACTGGGCCGCCGGGGCCACTGTCGGCCGGTCTGGCTTCAAGCCGCCGGGCGTCGCCTCCGGCCCGACCCGCTACGAGTACTCACCGACCGGCGGCTACTCGGTGACCCAGGCCTTCGGCCTCGGCAACCCCGGCACGGCGCTGCCGTACCAGACCCTCAACCCCAACTCGCGCTGGGGCGGCAACCCATGGAGCGGGACGTACAACCAGTACTTCGAGGAGTCCGCCTGGGTGGGGTACGACGAGAACATGTGGTACTTCGCCACCCGCTCCACGCACGACTACCGGCAGGGCGCGGTCCTCAACTACAACCGGCCGCCCGACTCGGGCATCGTGCAGGACGCCGGCTTCGCGATCTTCCTCCACGAGAACACCTCCCCGACCGCCGGCTGCATCGCCCTGCCGGACTGGAACCTGGTCGACTGGCTGCAGAAGGCCCACAGCGGCGACCGGATCATCATGGGGGTCCGCTCCGCCCTCTTCAGCTGAGCGCACGACGGCGGGCGGCGGCCCGTGCGGCGAAGGCCGCCCCCGTGGGGGCGGCCTTCGGCATTCGGGGCGGCTCGGACGTTCGGCGGCTCGGGTCAGCCGTCCTCGTGGCTGGTCGAGCCGGCGGGGATGCCCGGGACGTCGTTCGGGCCGTAGACCTTGGCGTCACCCGGGTACGGGCTTGCCCAGTGGTGGGCCTGGTACCAGGTCCAGCGGTTGAACAGGTACGGGTTCGCGAAGTCCTCCTTCGCGCCGTTGCCGGTCAGGTGCTGCTGCTCTCCCCAGGTGTCCCACTGCTCCGCGATGTCCTGCATGGACGGCGGGACGGCCGCCGCCTGCGCCGCGGCGCTGTTCACGGCTGCGGCCGCCGGACCGGTCTTGCCCAGGGTGTCCGTGCCGCAGGCAGGGGCAGTCTTGACGCCCTCGGTCAGGGGCACTTGGTTCGGAACCGCGCTGTACGGGGTCAGGTCCGGCTTGTCGGTGAATGCGTCGAACATGGGCGTGGCGGCGGCGACCTTCTGGTTCAGCGGCTGCGCCCCGAGGATCTGCTGGATGGTGCGGACCATGTTGATCTGCGAGTAGAACGTGCTGACCGTCTTCCCGTGGGCCGCGTACGGGCTGATGACCTGGACCGGGGCGCGGTGGCCGTCCACGTGGTCGGCGCCGTCCTGGCTGTCGTCCTCGGCGATGAAGATCGCCGAGTCCTTCCAGTACTGCGAGTGCGAGATCTCGTCGACGATCTTGCCCACCGCGAGGTCGTTGTCCGCGACCTGGGCCTCCGGGTCGGCCGTCCCGCCCGTATGGTCGCTCGAGAGCCAGGTCATCTGGAAGTTCTTCGGGCCGTTCTTCTCGAAGTCCTGCTTCCAGGTCGCGTAGCGGTAGATGTCCGGCACGGCGGTGTCGAACGGTGCCGCGTTGGGGTCGGCGATCGCGTTCAGCGAGGGAATGGCCGAGCTGGCGTGCATCTGGAGGGCGGGGGTGAACAGCTGCGCCGGGTCGCCGCCGGCCATGGTGCTCGTCGCCGCGCAGTAGTAGTCCTGCCAGGTCGCCCCGGCGGGCTTGCCTTCGCCGTACTCGAACTCGCCGTAGTTGCGGGCGGTGTTCCCGGCCGCCTGGATCGAGGTCCAGAGGAATCCCGTGCGCTGGTGGCCCAGGACGTCCTCCTCGGTGTCGTAGGAGCGCTTGTACTCGCCGGCGCTGGTCTCGCTGTAGGCAGGGTTGTCGCCCTGCATCATCCAGTTGTGCCCCTCGGCGGAGTTGGTGCCGATGTCATAGGTGTTGTCGTAGAGGCCGAACTGCGTGGCGAGGGCGTGCTGATTCGGGGTCACCTTTGCGCCGAACTGCGCCAGCGACGGGTCTCCGTTGCCCTGCTTCATGTCGCCGTAGACCTGGTCGTAGGTGCGGTTCTCCTTGACGATCAGGAAGACGTGCTTGATGGCCGAGGGGTCCCCGATCCGCCGGGGCACCGCCACCGCGGGGACCTTGGCCGCATCCGCGGCGACCGACTGCTTGACCGAGGCGGCGTCCCAGCCGTTCTGCTGGAACACGGTCTCCGTGTACTTGCGGATCTGGTCATCGCCCGGGAGCGCGAACCTGGTCAGCGAGGCGGTCGTGGAGTGGGTCCCGTGGCCGGTGGCCGGCGATGTGCCCGGGCCCTTGCTGAAGCTCAGCTCGGGGCCGCGGGCGTCGATGCCGCGGATGTTGGTGACGACGATCTGGCCGCCCACTGCGGTGACGTTGCCGGGGTAGTAGTCCGTGGGCAGGAGGCCGATATAGCTGGCCGGGTCCCGTGGGTCCTTCCGGTTGACCTTGTAGACGGCCACCGCGTTCGCGCGGCCCAGCGAAACCAGCAGGCGGTCCCCCTGCATCGTGATGCCCGTGGGCTCGTAGCCGGCCTGCGAGGAGGCCCACGGCTGGGTCGCAATGGTCTGCACGACCTTGTTGCTCACCGTGTCCACCACTGAGACCGTGTCGCTGTTGGTGTTCGCCACGTACAGGGTAGAGCCGTCGAGGTGCATCGCCGTGGGGTGGAGCTGGACGTCGATCGAGGACGGCGCGGCCGAGGCGTTGGCGGTGTCGATGACGCTGAGCGTCCCGGTCGTGGACGTGCCAAGGGTCGTGTCCGCGGGGACCTGCGTCCCGTAGGACCCCATGGTCGCCTCGCCGCCGACGGCCTGGCGCCCTCCCTCATTGGAGACGTACAGCTTGGCGCCGACGAACGTCAGCTGGCGCGGGGCGATGCCGGTGGGGAAGGTCTGCTTGACCGCCCCGCTGGCCGGGTCGAGGGCCACGACCGTGTTCTGGCCGTTCACGGCGGCGTACAGCGTCGCGCCGTCGGGCGAGAAGGCCATGCCGGCCGTCAGCGCCTGCTTGCCGCCCACCGCGGGGATGCTGATCTTCGTGCCGGCTCCGAGCGAGCCGTCAGCATTGAACGGGTAGCGGACGAGCCCCGTGGCGACGGGAGCGTAGAGGAACTTGCCGTCGGGCGAGAAGACCGGGCCCTCCTGCCCCACTGAGCCGTCCGTGATCTGCTGGTAGGCCATCGCCCCGTAGCCCGCGTTGGCAGCCGCTGCGGCGAACGAGGTGGCGGCGAGGGTTCCCGCCGCGGCCACGGGCTTGTAGGCCTTGAGGTCGAAGACCTGCAGGTCGACGGACCGATCGGCGCTGGTGCCGACCAGATACCGGCCGTCCGGGCTGACCGTCGAGCCCATGATCTTGCCGAACGGCGTCATCAGCCGGTCGCCGAGGGGCTTGATCACCTGGTTCGAGGCAATCTGCTCGCCGTTCTCGTACTGGGAGCCGACCTGGTGCTGCCCGAACTCGATCGTCGAGGCTGCGGCGATCCCGCCGCCCACGAGGACGAGTGCGCAGCTTGCGGCCGCGATCGAGAGCGGTGTGCGAGTGCGGACGCACCTCGAGAGCCGACGCAGGGTCCAGGGACGGGGTGGCCCCGAGACCGGCGATCGTCGGGCGGTTGGTGACGGTGCGGCCATGGCGGTTCTCCTCTTGTGGGTCCAGAACGCTGCCCACACAGCTTTCGCCCAGCGCTTTACGTTTCTGTAAAGCGACTGTGATGTTCTGTTGAACGAGCAGAGAATTGCGCCCCCGCCCGCGCCGTAGGATGGAACTCGATCCAGGCGAGCCGAGGAAAGGCGGGTGGGAGCATGCGCGCAGCGTTCAGGCTCTCCCGCGCCGCCGTCGTCACCGCGGCCACCGTGCTGCTCGCCGTCGCCGCCCACACGGCGGCCGGCGGGGCGCTGCCCGACCCGCTGATCCTGCTCGGGCTGCTGGCGCTGACGCTGCTGCCCACCGCGTGGCTGTCCGGCAGGCGCCTGACGCCCACGGCCGTGCTCGGGCTCCTCGGCACCGGGCAGTTCGTGCTGCACTCCGCCTTCGACGGCCTGTCGGAGCCCGCTGCCTCCCTGCAGCTCTCCCCCGCCGCCGGCCACGTCCACGTCCTGGGCGCGGTCTCCCAGGGCGGCCCGGTCGGCCACGTCCACGGGTACAGCCCGGCGATGTTCGCCGCCCACGCGCTCGCGACCCTCGCGGCCGGCCTCCTGATCGCCAGGGGCGAGGCCGCCCTCTGGACGCTGCTGGCGTGGCTGGCCCCGCTCGTCCGCCTGCTCCTGGTCCCGGCGCCCTCCCCGGCGCCCACGCTTCCGGCCTACGCGCCGCAGCCGCTTCCGAAGATCTGGCGCGCCCTGCGGCTGCCGGCCCTTCGCGGCCCACCGGTGCCCTCCGCCGCCTGCTGAGGCGGCCCCTGGACACCCGCACACCCTGCGGGCGGCTCATGCCTGCCCGCTTCCGCCCGGCGCGAGCATGCCCGGGCGGGACCAGACGAAGGCCAAGAACACCCATGAAGACCTCCCTCCGCCGCGCCCTCAAGGCCACGGCCACCACCGCAGCGACCGCCGCCCTGATCGCCACCGGCGCAGCCGCGGCCAGCGCGCACGTCTCCGTCACCCCGGACGACACCGGCGCCGACGGCTACTCGCACCTGACCTTCAACATCCCCAACGAGTCCCCCGCCGCCAAGACGAAGAAGGTCGAGGTCAAGCTCCCCACGGACACCCCCTTCACCTCGGTCTCGGTGAAGCCTGTGGAGGGCTGGACCGCCCAGGTCGTCACCACGGCGCTGCCCAAGCCCGTCACGGTGGCCGGCGCGACCGTGACCAAGGCCCCCACCGAGGTGGTCTGGACGGCAGACGCCGCCCACGAGATCGGCCCGAACCAGTACCAGGCGTTCTCGCTCTCCGTGGGCCGGCTCCCCGCGGCCGGCACCACGGTGGTCCTGCCCGCGGCCCAGACGTACACCGACGGAAAGGTCGTCACCTGGGACCAGAAGGCTGAGGCGGGGAAGGAAGACCCGGAGCACCCCGCGCCGTCGTTCACCACCACCGCGGCCGACGACGCCGCCCCGAGCCCGTCCGCATCACCGCAGGCCGCTGCCCCTGCCTCCCAGGCCACGGACGCCACCGGCGCCTGGGGCCTCGGACTCGGCGCGCTCGGCGCCGTCCTCGGCGCCACCGCCCTCGGACTCGTCCTGGCCGGCCGCCGCCGGACCGCGAAGTAAGGAGGATGGCCATGCGAACCTCAGCACGCGCCCACCTCCTGCGCGCCGCCGCGAGCGTCCTCGTCACCGCGGCAGCCCTCCTCCCCGGCGCGGCGGCCCAGGCGCACGACGTCATCGAGTCCACCAACCCGGCCGACGGGTCCACCGTGGCGACCGTGCCGGCGTCGGTGGTCCTCACCTTCGACCACACCCCCATCGGGGTCGGCACCGAGATCCTCGTCAAGGACCCGAGCGGGACCAACCAGGCGGACGGGCCCGCGAAGATCGTGGACACCGACGTCACCCAGGCGCTCAAGCCCGGGGCGCCTGCAGGGAAGTACACGGTGGTGTGGCGCGTCGTCTCGGCGGACTCGCACCCGATCGAGGGGACGTTCACCTTCACGGCCAAGGCCGCGGGGAACGGTGCACCCGCAGCCTCGAGCGCCCAAGGCTCGGGCGCGCAGGCCGCCGCGGTCCCATCGGCCTCCGCGCAGGCCGCACCGGCGTCGGCCTCCTCGAGCAGCGGGATCGCGCTGTGGATCGGGATCGGCGCGGCCGTCCTCCTCGTCGTCGTCCTGGGCGCGTTCTTCGTCCGGCGGGCCCTCAAGCCCGGCCGCGAGGAGTAGCCGCCCGCCGTCGGCGCGCGAGACGCACGAGGGCCCGGTTCCGCAGCGGCGGAACCGGGCCCTCGTCGGTGCGGTGACCTGTCAGCGCCCGTAGGCCGGTGCGACAGGCTGGTCGAAGCGCTGGCCCTCAGGCTTGGGCGGCAGCAGCATGAACACCAGGAGGGCGATGCCGCCGACGAAGGGCACGAGCCCGATGAGGACCATCCAGCCGCTCATGTTCACATCGTGGAGCCGGCGCACGGCCAGGGCGAGCGTCGGGACGATGATGGCCAGGCCCCAGACCACCGCGAGGATGACCCCGATGATCGAGACGGGCCCCAGGGTGGGAGCCGAGTAGGCGTAGCCCGAGTAGGTGCTCGTCGAGGCGACCATCCCGGCGCTGATGATGATGTTCAGCACGATGCCCACCACGGCGCCCACGAGCGCCCACCACCAGTACTCGGCGCGGCTCGCGCGGCCGGAGAACGTGGCGTACTTCTTGAAGACCCGCTGCACGGCGTCCTTGAACGGGGCCCCGTAGTAGGGCGCCCACAGCGGCGGGGCGGCGTTGTAGTTGGCCGGCGTCGGGGTCGGGTACTGCGGGGTCGGGTGCTGCGGTGCGGTCATGGTTCCCCCTCGAGTCGATGCGGTGACGAACCGATCGTACGGCCGTTGCACATGTACAACCAGAGCGCAGCGGCCACCCGGACGAAAGATGACGCGCCGCCGGGGTCCCTGCGTACTTGTCCAGTGGCGCTCGGACGGCACCCTGCGTACACCTTCCGGGAATCCCCGTAAAGGGGCATAAGAAGTGCCTGAAAGACGGGTATGGATTACTCGGGCGCCCCACAGGCCTCAATTTTTACGCTCCTACTACCACGCTGCCGGCACCCGGCCAGCGGCGGCGAGGGTAGGGGGGAACCTGCTCATGGAGCCCAGTGGAAGACCTAGTGGTCGCGGCGCCCGCCGCGCCCTGCGCGGCGTGTTCCCGAGGCCGCCGCGGGCACTCGCGGCGCTCCTGGCGGGAGCCCTCGCCGGTGCCATGCTCCTCGCCGGGCCGTCCGCCACGGCCGACGTCGGGACCATCGCCCACGACACTCTGCGGACCGGATGGGACAGCGACGAGAGCGCCCTGTCTCCCGCCGGGGTGGCCTCCCCCAGCTTCGGCAAGCTGTTCTCCACCGCCGTCGACGGCCAGGTGTACGCCCAGCCGCTCGTCGTCGGCCAGACCGTCATCGCGGCCACGGAGAACAACGCCGTCTACGGCCTCGACGCCGCGACCGGGGCGGTGAAGTGGAGCCGCTCGGTCGGCCCTGCCTGGCCGGCCTCCGCCATCGGCTGCGGAGACCTGGTGCCCAACATCGGCATCACGTCCACTCCGGTCTACGACGCGGCGACGAACAGCGTCTTCCTCACGGCTAAGAAGAATGACGGCGGGAACACGCAGGTGCCGCACTGGTACATGCACTCGATCGACGTCGCCACCGGCGCCGAGCGGGCGGGCTTCCCCGTGATGATCGACGGCGCCCCCACCAATGACCCGACCAGGCCCTTCAACGCGTTCACGGCGATGCAGCGCCCCGGCCTCCTGCTGATGGGCGGCGTCGTCTATGCCGGCTTCGCCAGCCACTGCGACCACAGCCCGTTCGTGGGCTACGTCGTGGGCGTCTCGACCGCGGGCAAGCAGACCACGATGTGGGCCACCGAGACCGGGGTCAGCAATGCCGAGGGCGGCATCTGGCAGTCCGGCGGCGGACTGGTCTCCGACGGCCCCGGGCGCATCCTCTTCGCCACGGGCAACGGCATCGCCCCGCAGAAGTCCCCGGGGACGTCCCCGCCGTCGACCCTGGCCGAGTCCGTGGTCCGGCTGCAGGTCGGCACCGACGGCAACCTCGCGGCCAAGGACTTCTTCAGCCCGGCGGCCAACGTCAAGATGAACCAGGACGACGCTGACCTCGGCTCCGGGGCACCCATCGCCATCCCGGACGGCTACGGCACCACCGCGCACCCGCACCTGATGGTGCAGACCGGCAAGGACGGCCACATCTACCTGCTCGACCGCGACAAGCTGGGCGGCATGGCCCAAGGGCCCAACGGGACGGACGCCGTCGTCGACACCGCCGGCCCCTACAACGGCGTGTGGGGACGCTCCGCGTTCCTCGGCACCACCCAGGGCGGGTACGTGTACCAGGTCGAGAACAAGGGCTACCTGAGGGCGTCGAAGCTCGTGCCCAACAGCACCGGGGGCGTCAAGCTCGCCTCGGTGGGCACCTCGCCCGGCACCTTCGGCTACACGTCCGGGTCCCCGGTGGTCACGTCCTCCGGAACCGACGGCTCGTCCGCCCTGGTCTGGGTCATCTACACGGACAACAACACGGGCACCAACGGGCAGCTGCGGGCGTACCGGGCCATCCCGGACAGCACGGGCAAGCTCGCCCAGGTCTTCAGCGCCCCCATCGGCACGGCCGCGAAGTTCACCTCTCCCGCCACCAACGGCGGCAAGGTGTACGTGGGCACCCGGGACGGCCACGTGCTCGGCTTCGGCATCCCGACGACGGCCGCAGTGGGCTCGACCAGTGGGGACCTCGGCCAGGTCGCGGTCGGGACGAGCTCCACCACGACGGTGACGGTCAAGGCCACCCGGGCGGTGACGATCAGCTCGATCACCACGGCCGCCCCGTTCGGCATCGGCTCGCTGGCCCTCCCCAAGGCCCTGGCCTCCGGGGCGAGCCTCGGCATCCCGGTGACGTTCTCCCCCACAGCGGCGGGCGAGTCGGACGGCACGCTGACGGTGAAGACCTCGGACGGTGAAACGGTCCTCCTGGGCGTCCACGGGGTCGGCACGAAGGACGGCCTCGGCGCCACGCCGACGTCGCTCGCCTTCACCAACGTGCCGACCGGCACGGTCAGCCAGCAGACCGTGAACATCGTCAACACCGGCACGACGCCGGTCAGCGTCACCGGGGTGACCCTGCCTGCCGACGCGAGCCTCGTCACGGATCCGACCACGGTGCCCGCGGTCGGGACCACGATCCAGCCGCTCGCCTCGGTCCCGGTCTCCATCGCCTTCAAGCCGACCGTGGCCTCTTCGGTGACCGATTCGATCACGGTGACGAGCAACCTCGGCGGAGTGACCGTCCCGGTGACGGCCACGGCGATCTCCGGGGCGTCCCACCTGCAGATGCCCAAGGCGCTCGACTTCGGCGACGTGGCTGTCGGGACCTCGTCGACGCGCTCGTTCCAGATCCAGAACACCGGCAACATCCCCATGACGCTCACCAAGGCGAAGGCCCCGCAGGGCGTGTTCAGCACCACGACCCCGGTCTCGGAGGGCCTGACCATTCCGCCCGGTGATTCCGTGTTCCAGAGCGTGACCTTCACGCCCACGGCATTCGGGCAGGCCGGTACCGCGGACACGTACTACCTCATCACGGCCGACGACGGCTCCGGCGCCCAGCAGGTCATGCTCACCGGCAACGGCATCGACGATCCCATCGCGGCCTATGCGGCGAAGATCGGCGCAGGCCGCTGGGCGTCCCCGCTCGGGCAGGCCCTCTCCACCCAGTACGCGGTGGGCACCGGCAAGTGCCAGGACTACACCTCCGGCATCATCTGCTGGTCCCCGACCACCGGGGCGCACGAGGTCCACGGGTCCATCTATTCGCGCTACGCCGCCGCCGGAGGGCCGAGGGGCTTCCTCGGCTTCCCGACCACGGACGAGAGCAAGACGCCGGACGGCATCGGCCGGTACAACCACTTCGCCGGCTCGGGCGGCGCCTCGATCTTCTGGTCGCCCACGACCGGGGCACACTCGATCCAGGGCTCGATCCGAGCCAGGTGGGCCGCGAGCGGCTGGGAGAAGGGGCCGCTGGGCTACCCGACCACCGACGAGATGGGCACCCCGGACGGGGTGGGCCGCTACAACCACTTCAACGGCTCGGGCGGCGCGTCGATCTACTGGTCGCCGAAGACGGGCGCGCACTCGGTCCAGGGCGCCATCCGGGCCAAGTGGGCAGAGAAGGGCTGGGAGCGCGGACCCCTGGGCTACCCGACCACGGACGAGATGAAGACCCCGGACGGGATCGGGCGCTACAACCATTTCTCGGGCTCGAGCGGCGCCTCTGTCTACTGGTCCCTGACCACCGGCGCGCACTCGATCCGCGGCGCCATCCGAGCCAGATGGGCCGCGAGCGGCTGGGAGAAGGGGCCGCTGGGCTACCCGACGACCGACGAGATGGGCGCCCCGGACGGCTCGGGCCGCTACAACCACTTCTCCAAGTCGGCCTCGATCTACTGGTCGCCGTGGACGGGCGCGCACTCGGTGCGGGGCGCGATCCGGGCCACGTGGGCGTCGATGGGCTGGGAGCGCAGCTGGCTCGGCTACCCGACCTCCGAGGAGTACTCCGTCTCCGTGGGACGCGCGGAGGACTTCGAGAGCGGCAGCCTCACCTGGAGCGCCTCCACCGGGAGGGTGAACGCCGGCGGCTGACGATCCGGGGCGGCGCAGCTCAGGACAGCTCCCACGTCCTGGCGCTGTGCCGCCACCGGACGGCGTCCCTCAGGGCCCTCGCCAGGCGGTCGCCGGTGAGGCTTGCCAAGACGTAGCCGGAGGCTCCGGCACGGAACGAGGCGGTGATCTCACCGGGCCGGTCCCGGAGCGAGAGCATGACGCACGCGATCCTGGGCGCCGCCTCGGTGACCGCCCGGCAGACCTCGATCATGCTCTGCCCGACAAGGCCCAAGGAGAGCAGGCACACGTCCGGGGCTACGGCGGCGACGACCTGCACCGTCGCCGCCGCAGCCGGGCAGCACCCCACGACCTCGAAGCCCTCGTCCTCGAGCACGGCACCGAGCGTGTCCCGTGTGAGGGCGTGGTCTTCGACGATGAAGACCTTCAGCCGCGGATCCGCTGGCCGATCATCGTGTGGGCCCATTGCGGCCCTCCGTCTCACCTTGCAGAAGCACTTGCCCCCGGTCCCCACACACAGCCTCGTCCGCATGCGGGACGCGGGTCAGAGCCAAACGTCCCCTCCGCGCGCCGACGGCACAGGAAGGGCCTATCCCCGAAGTGAGGTGCGGGAGGACAATGGAGTGAGCGCAATGGCCTCGAGCAGCCGGGACCTCCCCCGCGCAAGGAGCAGAAGCCGTGGGCAACGCCACCCACGGACCAAGGAAGATCACCATGCTTCCCCGAAGCAGAGAGCCCCACACCACCCTCCACGTCAGCAACGCCGCCCGGTGGCCAGAGCACGAGCACGACTTCCCAGCGCGCCCGGCCGGCTTTGCGCCCACTCCCCATGACCCGCGGACGCGCCTGCTGCGTGAACTGCGACAGGTTGGCCTCGGCGACGCCGAGGCCCAGGCGGAGGCGGACCGGCTCCTGGCCGGCGACATCTGGAGCGGCTGAACGCGGGGCCGGGCCCCTGCTTGGGCCCTCCTGACGCGGGTAACGGTGGGTCGCCACCCATCTGCCAGGAGGACCCATGACTGACACCCCCCGCACGCGGCAGGTCGACGACGACGTGCTCGCGAAGTACCTGCACAGCCATCTGATCGCCGGCAACTCGGGCAAGAGGCTCTTCGACGAGGCGGCGAAGGCGTGGGAGGGGACCTTCCACGCCTCTGCCCTGAGCAGGCTGGCCCGGGAGGTCAGCGAGGACGCCGATGAGCTCGAGAAGATCGTGCAGGCCCTCGGGCTGGAGCCGCCGGCCCACAGGAAAGCGGTGGCGTGGGCCACAGAACAGGCCGCCAAGGTCGACCCGCTCAACCCGGCGCACGCAGCCGGAGGACGCGCGGGCCAGCTCGAACTCGAGTCGCTCCTCACCGCCGTGACCGGGAAGTGCCTCCTGTGGAAGGCGCTCCTGCTCCTCACTGGTGAGGGGCTGCCGGTGGATGCGGCCCGTCTCGAGCAGCTGCACGACCGCGCACTGCACCAGATCAGCACCCTTTCCGAGATCCTCCGCTCGGCAACTGCGGCCAATTTCCGGGCCGACGGGACCAAGCAGCACTAGGGAGAGGAAGAACTGCCCATGGAGGAGACGAAGCCCGACCAGAGCAGCGCCCCGGTCCTGGAGGCCATCGAGGAGTACCACCGGCTCGACCGCTACGGCTTCACCCCGCCCGGACACCGTCAGGGCCGCGGCGTGGACCGCAGGACCCTCGATGCCCTGGGCCTCGATACGTTCCGCTCCGACCTCCTCGCCACGGCGGGCCTGGACGACCGGCTCTCCCGCGGCTGCGTCCTCAGCCGCGCCGAGGACCTCATGGCCCAGGCCGTCGGGGCGGACAAGGCCTTCTTCTCCACGTGCGGCAGCTCGCTCTCCGTCAAGGCGGCCATCCTCGCGGTCACCCGGGGACGGGGCGAGATCCTCATCTCCCGGGATGCGCACAAGTCCGTCACCGCCGGGCTGCTGTTCTCTGGGCTGCAGCCGTGCTGGATCCCCGTCCGCTACGACGAGGACCTGCACATCGCGCACCCGCCGTCGCCGGAGAGCGTGGAGGAGATGTGGCAGCGGCACCCGGACGCGGCGGCCGCCGTCGTCGTCAGCCCCACCCCGTACGGGACCTGCGCGGACCTCGCGGCGATCGCCCAGATCTGCCACTCCCGCGGCAAGCCGCTCATCGTCGACGAGGCCTGGGGCGCACACCTGCCCTTCCATGAGGGCCTGCCCACCTGGGCGATGGACGCGGGGGCGGACATCTGCCTGGTGAGCATCCACAAGATGGGCCTCGGCTTCGAGCAGGGGTCGGTCTACCACCTGCAGGGCCCGCTCGTGGACCCTGTGCGGCTCCAGCAGTGTGCCGACCTGCTCGCCAGCACGAGCTCGAACGTGATCCTCTACGCGGGGATCGACGGCTGGCGCCGGCAGATGGTCAGCCAGGGCCACGAGCTGCTCGACGCCGCCCTCAAGCTCGCGGACCGGTTGCGTGCCGACATCGGGGCTCTCCCCGGCTTCCATGTCCCCCATGACGAGCTGCTCGGAGCAGAGGCCTCCCACGATCTCGATCCGCTGCACGTCCTCATCGACGTCTCCGGACTGGGGATCAGCGGCTACCAGGCGTCCGACTGGCTCCGCGCGGAGCAGCGCCTCGACATGGGGCTGGTGGACCACCGGCGCGTCGAAGCGACGCTCAGCACGGCGGACGACGACGCGGCCGCGCAGCGACTCCTCGAGGCCCTCGAGGCGCTGGGCCGCGCTGCCAAGGGCTTCTCCACTCCCCCGCCCGTCAGGCTGCCGCGGGGCAGCGACTTCCAGCCTGAGATGGCCCTGCAGCCGCGCGATGCCTTCTTCGGGCCCGTAGACTCGGTTCCCATCGCGGAGGCTGTGGGGAGGATCGCCGCGGAGCAGGTCACGCCCTATCCGCCCGGGATCCCTGCTCTGCTTCCCGGCGAACGGATCAACGCCGCCATCCTCGAGTACCTCCGCACCGGCGTGGAAGCGGGCATGAACCTGCCTGACCCCGCCGACCCCTCGTTCAAGACCATCCGCGTCGTTGTCGAGTGAGCGCCGAGCTGCCCGCCGCCCCTGCGCCCCGGGTAGTCGGTGCTGGCCGGTAACCGAGCTTGGCCAAGAGGGACGAGAGGTGGCCCGCGAGCATCCCCGGCGGCAGCCCCAGTTCCTCCGCGATCTGCAGGTTGGTCATGCCCTGCAGGACCAGGGCCAGAATGGCCTTCTCCATGGCGGTCGCACCCAGGACTGCTTCGGCGGCCAGAGTGCGCCGGGCCGCGCGGGCGGCATCCGGCGACTGGAGGGTGCCGCCTGCGGCCGCACGCCTGACGGCGTCGAGAAGCCCGGCGGTGCGGGTGCTGTGCAGGACGTATCCCGCGGCCCCGGACAGGACCACGCTGCGGAGGGCCTTGCCCTCCTCGTAGGTGGTCAGGATGACGCACCGGGTCCGCGCGGCTGCCGAACGGAGCGCCCGGCAGGCCTCGATCCCCGTCCCGTCCGGCAAGCGGTTCTCGATGAGTGCAACATCCGGCCCGAGGGCAGACGCCGTCCGGAGCGCGGACGCGATGCTGTCGGCTTCCCCCACGACGTCGAAGCCCTCATCCCTGAGCAGCTCTGACAGAGCCTGTCTGAGGAGCGCGTGACCGCTGAGGAGGAACACCCGGACGTCCCGTCCGGTCGTCGGAGGGCACATTCGACGCCTCCTGCCCGCAACAGCCCGCTGCTTCATCGCCGCGCTGTTGTCTCAACGCCGGCCCTGGAGCACCAGACTCGTCGATGGGCTCGTCGGTCACCAGAGCCGAGCGGCCCTAAACCCGGCGGTTCGGGCTAGCCTGCTCAGGCCAGGTCCTTGCCCTGGCGGCGGGCGCGCTGGTCCTTCAGGATGATGCTCATCTGCCCGTCGCCTTCGAGGGAGACCATCTCCACCTCGTCCAGGGTGGTCATCCCCTGCAGGCGGACCTCCTGCATGATCTCGTCCAGGGTGATGTTCTCGGAGCGCATGGCGCGCCGGTTCAGCCTTCCCTTGCTGTAGAGCACCAACGGAGGCGGGGACAGGAACCTCTGGACGAGCGGGAATCGGTAGCCGAGCCAGTCCAGCACCGCGGCCCAGCCGATGATGACTGCCACCAGGAGCAGCCCGTCCGGGAGGGAGGTGTACTGCCCGGCCATGGCGTTCTGGGCCGCGTCCGCGATGAGGACGATCACGAGCAGGTCGGTGACGCCCACTCCGCCCCGCTGACGGCGGAGGACCAGCCGCAGGAGGGCATAGAGGCAGAGGTAGACCAGGCTGCCCCGGATGAAGATCTCCAGCAGTGCGGTGTGCGGGACGAGAAGGTCCTTCCAGTCCACGTCCGTGAGCCAACCCATGTCCATCCTTGCCTCGGGTACTGCAGCGGGCCCGGAACCGACGGGCGCGCCGTCAGCCGAGCGAGCCCCGCAGCTGCGCACAGGCCTGCTCGCAGCGGCGGCAGGCCTCGGCGCAGACGCCTCCTCCTCGTGACCTAGTCGGACCCTTCGCTGACCATCCCGTAGGCAGTCGCTTCATCGATGACGGCCTGGACCCCGTCGGGGATGGACCGGATTCGCACGCCATAGCGTCCTTCCGCGGCGGACTGTTCCATCACCGGGCGGACCGCCTCGACGACCGCCGGATCCTTGCCGTCCAGATAGCGGGCATACCTTCTCGGTAGGTCGGTCATGATGTCTCCCTCGTGCCAGCCGATTGCTAAAGACGACGTCTCGTACTCGATGGACCTACCCTGCAACGGGGCACCTCGAACAGAAACGCCGGGATCCGGGCCTTCTGGCACCTAGGCCAGCACACCGGGGCGCCGTCACAATCGGGGTGACAGCCCAGTTCGGCCCTTGGTTGGAGGAGCAGCTCGAATGGACAGCTACAGGATCGTGGTCGGCGTGGACGGCTCCCCCGCCTCTGGGAAGGCCCTCGAGTGGGCGATCGAGGAGACCGGGCTCCGCGGAGGAAGCCTCCGCGTCATCACCGCCTGGCACTATCCGGTTCTCGGCGATGCCGCCGGCTCCGGCCCTGATACCGACGTGTTCCGGCAGAGCGCGGCGGACGACCAGGCCGCGCTCATCTCCGCGGCAGGCGGCGAACGCAGCGGGCTCAGCGCAGAGGTGATCGAGGGCAGCGCCGTGCAGGTCCTCCTCGACGCGGCGCGGGATGCGGACCTGCTGGTTGTCGGCTCACGCGGCCACGGCGGCTTTGCCGGGCTGCTGCTGGGCTCGGTGTCCGCCCAACTCGTCCACCACGCCCCGTGCCCGGTGCTCGTGGTCCGTGAACCGGAAAGCGGGCGCGGGGAGCAGCCCGCAGCACAAGGGGACCAGTCCTGAGCACGCGCTGCTCAGACAGCACGGCCGAGGGTCGACCGCGCCACACGCGTCGGCCCTCGGCCATGGTCTAGCACGCCTGAGTGCTCAGCGCCCGAAGAGGCGGGAGAAGAACGCCGAGACCGCGCTGGGCTCGTTCTCGTGGCCCTGGCAGCGCTGCGAGTTCGGGACTCCGCGCATCACCTGCTGGACGTGCTGCCCGCATCCGGCCCAGGTGACTTTTCCGCATTTCCTGCACGTGACCTGACGGCACATAGGTGTTCTCCTTCTCTAGGGTTTCTGATGTCTGGACTACTTGGCGATGGCCTGGATGGCGACGTAGGCGGCCACGAGCAGGACGAGTCCCGCGAAGCCGCGCTTGAGGACGTGCTCGGGAAGCCGGCGCCCGAAGCGCCCGGCCAGGAGCGAGGCGGCCATGGCGGCCGCGGCGAAGGCGCCGATCACGGCCCAGTCGAAGTGCATCTCGCCCAGATGGGCGGCGAGGCCCGCGAGCGAGTTGATGACGATGATGACGAGCGAGGTGCCCACGGTCATTGCCATGGGGAGCCCGAGCACGAGGGCCAGCGCGGGGACGATGAGGAACCCGCCGCCCACCCCGAGGAGCCCAGTGAGGAAGCCGACCACGGCGCCGGTCGCGATCGCCTTGGGCAGGCACGAGCGCCAGTTGACCCCGCCCGTGGGGAGGGCGCAGGATCCGCCCACGGCCTCGTTCTTCCGGAGCATCCGGAGGCCTGCCACGATCATGATCGCGGAGAACGCGAGCAGGAGGACCTTCTGGTCCAGGATCCGGTTCACCGCCGCGCCGAGGTAGGCGGTGGCGGTGCCGGCAGCCCCGATGATCAGCGCCAGCCGCCAGTTCACGCCGCGGCGGACCCTCGGCAGGACGGCCACGGCGGAGGATGCGCCGACCACCACGAGCGAGCCCGGAATGGCGGCCGCGAGCGGCACGCCGACTCCGTACACGAGGGCGGGCACGGCGAGGATCGACCCGCCTCCGCCGACGAGCCCGAGGAGCCCGCCGACGACGGTGCCGAACGCCAGCGCGGTCAGGATCACCGGCTGCCTCCGAGGATGCTGGCCAGCACGAGCGAGCCGGCGGTCATCCGGACCTGCCGCTCGAGCGCCCACGTCTGGGTTCCGCGGACGACGTCGCCTCCGGCCGCGTCGAAGGCCGGGACACCGCCCTCGAGCACGCTGGCGCCGGCGAGCCCGACGGCGGCGAGCCGCTTCCGGGCCTGCTCCGCCCGCGCCTGCAGGCGGGTGGGCGCGACGGTGGCGGGCATGGGGTCCATGTGCCAAAAATACCCACTGGGGTATTGCGTCGTCAAACCGGGCCGGTGGCTGAAGGCAGGGTGCGCACGCATGAGAGTGCCCGCCCCCGGGCCACTAGTGGGCCTCCGGGTGGCGGGCACCGCAAAGAGTGAGAGACACTGCGAAGACGAGGGGGATGACGCGCCGCGGCCCGGTGGGCTGCCCCGCTCTGTGGGGTCCAGCTCCTCGTGGGGTCCAGCGCCTCCGGCCTGAGGTCGGGGGTGGTGGTGTCAGGCGGCCATCTTGCGGCGCATGCGGTCCAGGAGCCGGCGCAGCAGGCGGGAGACCTGCATCTGGGACACGCCGAGCTCGGCGGCG
>NZ_JAUSRH010000014.1 GCF_030811715.1 Sinomonas atrocyanea
TGGCACACTATTGAGTTCTCAAACAACACGCCGCACCCGGTAACAACCAGACCAGAACCAGCCAGGCCCTCCCGGAGCAACTTCTCAAACCTACCAGAGCGGCTTTCCCGACGCAAATTCGTTGTTCCGAATTCTCTTCGTGGGAAGTCACCCGAACCGTGTTTCCGGCCGCGACTCAGCGCTTCCGTTTCCGGTTCTTCTGGTGGGGTTTGGCCGTCTGCGTCCTCCGCGTTTCCGCGGCAACCCCCGACGACTCCGAGAACATTACCGGTGGGGCGGACGTCGGGCAAATCGCCTGCATCCCGGGCGTGTCGCCGACCGGCCCCGCCCCGGGAACGCCGAAGGGCGGCACCCACACGGGGTGCCGCCCTTCGGACGGGTCTGCACTTCGCCCAGAGGGCGGAGTTCCTACCAGGACGACTTGGTGACGCCCGGAAGCTCGCCCTTGTGGGCCATCTCGCGGAAGCGGACGCGCGAGATGCCGAACTTCTGGAACGTGCCGCGCGGGCGGCCGTCGATCTGGTCGCGGTTGCGCAGGCGCACCGGCGAGGCGTTGCGCGGGAGCTTCTGGAGACCGAGGCGGGCTGCCTCGCGGGCCTCGTCGGTCGCGTTCTCGTCGACGAGGGTCTTCTTCAGCTCGGCGCGCTTCGCGGCGTAGTGCTCAACGATGGCCTTGCGCTGCTCGTTGCGGGCAATCTTGGACTTCTTGGCCATGTTTAGCGCTCCTCTCGGAAGTCGACGTGCTTGCGGACGACCGGGTCGTACTTCTTCATGACCAGACGATCGGGGTCGTTGCGACGGTTCTTGCGGGTCACGTAGGTGTACCCGGTGCCCGCCGTGGACTTGAGCTTGATGATGGGACGAGCGTCCTTGTCCTTCTTGGCCATCAGAGCTTCACACCCTTCGCAAGCAGCTCGGAGACAACCGCGTCAATGCCGCGGACGTCGATGGTCTTGATGCCACGGGCCGACACCGTCAGGGTGACGTTGCGGCGCAGGGACGGGACCCAGTAGCGCTTCTTCTGGATGTTGGGGTCGAACCGACGCTTGGTGCGGCGGTGCGAGTGGGAAATGCTGTGACCGAATGAGGGCGATGCCCCGGTCACCTGGCAATGCGCTGCCATGTTCGCTCCTCCAAGGTGTAGTCAAACAGTTGCAGTAAAAATGGCGTTCCGCATGAGCGTCCCGCCACCTCGATGCACCGTTCGCCTGCAGCTTTCCGGAGGGTGAACCAGGCGGGGTGAGAGCCAGCCGAAGTTCCCTCGCCGCGGTTTGACGGTGACTTCAGTGCCGATAGTGGAAACCACTGCATACGACAGCGTTAAATACTAGGCGGCGCGCCCCGGTGCCGCAAATCAGCCCGCGGCACCCACGGTCTCCTTGAGCCTGCCGAGGATGCGGCCGGACCAGCCGCCGCCCATGATGGTACGCGCCATCTGGTCACCCGGGTGATCCGGGCGGTAGCCCGCCTGGGCGATCGTGAGGCGCGTGCCGCCGTCGTGCGCCTCGAGGCGGAAGGTGACGGTCGTGGCCATGTCGTTCCCCTCCCCCTCGTCCGCCCACGAGATGACGAGCAGCTCGGGCTCGCGGAGCTCGAGGACCTCGCACGCGATGAGCCCAGAGAAGCGGGCGGCCGGAATGGGCTCGGTGCGGAAGTGGAAGCGGTGGCCCACGGCGGGAGCGAAGTCGTTGGGCATGAGCCACTGGGCGAGCAGCTCGGGCGTGGTCAGCGCGTGCCACACCGCGGCCGGCGGCTGCGGCAGGAAGTCCTCGACGCGGACCTCGGTGCGGTCTGCGGTGGCGTCCGTCATGGTTCCTCTTTCTCCAGGAGTGCGGCGAGCCGCGGGGTGCGGCCGCGCCAGAAGTCCTCGTAGGGCTCAAGCCAGGCCCGCAGCAGGGCGAGGGGCTCCGGCGTCAGCGAGTAGTAGCGGTTCCGGCCCGCCTGCCGCTCGGCGACGAGGCCGACGCCGCGCAGCACCTTGAGGTGCTCGGCGACGCTGGGTCGGGCCATCTCGTACCGGTCCGCGAGCGCCTGCGCCGTCTGCGCCCCATCGAGGAGCGCCGCGAGGAGGTCCCGCCGCACCGGGTGCGCGAGGGCCGCGAACACGTGGTCGGTGGGGGTCTCCCGGCTCTGACGAGGCATGCACCCAGATTAGGTAGGAAAATTCCTACGCGTCAACGCGGGGCGCGTCGGGAATGGATGCGCAGAGATTTTAGTTGTAACTTCAAGTAAGTACCCGACCACCGAAGGAAGACCACCATGAGCGACATCACCATCATCGGCACCGGCAGCATGGCCCGCGGCATCGCCTCCCGCGCGGTCGCGGCGGGCAAGAGCATCCAGCTCCTCGCCCACGAGGACAGGGCCAAGGCCGAGACCCTCGCGGACGAGCTCGGCGGGACGGTCACCCCGGGCGTGCTCGGCGACGACATCACGGGCGCCATCGTGATCCCGGCCGTGTACTTCGACGCCTCGAAGGCCATCGCCGCCCAGTACCGCGACGCCCTCGCCGGCAAGGTCTACGTGGACGTCACCAACCCGGTCGACTTCGCGACCTTCGACGGCCTCGCGGTCGCGACGGGCACCTCCGCCGCGGAGGAGCTCCAGAAGCTGACCCCGGCCAAGGTCGTCAAGGCCTTCAACACGACCTTCGGCGGAACGCTCGTCTCGGGCGCCGTGTCCGGCCAGGAGCTCGACGTCCTGATCGCGGGGGACGACGAGGCCGCCGTGCAGGCCGTCGCCGACTTCGTCTCCGCGGCGAGCCTCAACGCCGTCGTGGTCGGCCCGCTGCGCCGGGCGCAGCAGCTCGAGCAGACGGGCTTCCTCAACATCCTGCTCTCGGCCAACGAGTCGCTGCCCGAGTACCAGTGGAACTCGGCGCTGAAGTTCCTCCCGGCGGCCTGACCGAACCCTATGCGCCCTCGACGAGCGCGGCCAGCCGGTCCACCGAGGCCCGCAGCTTCTCCGCGGTCGTCGCACGGGCGCGCGGGAGGCGCTGCGGGTCCTCGAGCCGGGTCCAGTCGTAGGTGTGCCGCACGAGCGTCCGGCCCTCCCCCTGCGGCTCGAGCTCCCAGCGCCACAGCTGCCCGATCGGCGCACCGCCCTCCTCAGCCGGCATCCACCCGATGCGCCGACCCTCCTCGAACTCGACCACGTGGTTCTCGCGGACGGCGCCCTTGGTGAGGGTCATCCGGAAGACGTCGCCCACGGCGGTGACCCGCTGCCCGGCGGGGGCCTCGCCGAGGTTGTCGTTGCCGTCCCACCGCGGCTGCGCGGCGGGGTCGGCGATCAGCTCGAAGATGGCGTTGCCCGGTGCCTCGATGACGCGCTCGGCGCTCACGACACGGGACTCGGCGGAGGGGGAATCAGTCATGGCGCCAGTCAACCATCCCGCCGGCAGGCGGGGAAGCCAGGCGGACGACGCCGGCCCCGCACCCACCGCTCGCGAGGAGCCGGGGGTGCGGGGCCGGCGTCGTGCACGGCCGCGGAACGGGACCGGACGCAGATCAGGACCAGATGAGGACTAGACGCAGGCCGGGCGGAAGGACGGGTCCGCGGGACCGGCCTGGAGGAGTGCGTTCGAGACGAGGGCCCAGACGTTCGGGTCATTGGGCGACTGGTCGTGCTCGATGGCATCCAGCGGGCAGTAGTCCTGCAGCACGAGGTTGGTGACCTGCTTGGAGGAGCCTGCCAGCGCCTGGGACGTGTACGGGGTGACCACCTCGTCGTAGCGGGTGGAGATGACGGTGTACGACGGCCCCGCCACAGTGTCGCCGACGGAGTTGAGCTGGGCCATGAACGACGAGCCCGCGTGCTGGTCGGCACAGGCCTGGCACGCCGTGCTCGTGGCGGTCGTGTCGAGGACCATCCCCGCGGGCGAGGGCGCGATGAGGCCCTGCGTGCCGTGGTTGGACGGCGCGATGCCGATCAGCTGGTGCACGTACTTGGCGCCGCCGAGGAAGCCCATGTAGTAGCGCGGCATCATGCCGCCCTGGCTGTGTCCCACGAGGTCGACCTGCTTGGCGCCGGTCGCGCCGAGCACGGACTGCACGAACTGCCCGAGTTCGGCCGCGGAGTCCGCGACGGGGCCGCTCGCGGGCACGCCGTTCACCACGCCGTAGTTGAGGGAGAAGACGCAGTAGCCCTGGTCCTTGAGGACCGGCGAGAGCAGGGCCCAGTTCTTGTACATCGTCTCGAACGTGCCGGGGACGAGGACCACCGGATACGGGTGGACGGCGGAGGGCTTGCAGGTGAAGTCGTTCGCCCCGGGCGGGTCGGGCGAGACCGAGTCGGCCTGGGCGGCCGGCGCCGCGACGAGGCTGACGGCCAGCAGGGCGGCGGAGAGCAGTGCGGTGAAGTGGAATCGGCGCATCGGCGACCTCCGGTGTTTCGGGCCGCGGGCTCCGTTGCCCGCGGACTGGAAGTTACTCTGTAGTAGGTCTGGAAGCGGTCGCAAGGGTGATCCACGTCATATGCACGAATGTGCAGCTGGCGCCGAGAGCCCCATCGCAGTTCGCTGCCGCCCTCGGCCGCTGCATGCACATCCTCGCGCGCCGGCGCGGCGCCCCACGGGACCTTCGGCCCCCTTACCGGCCAGTAGGGAGCGGCGTACCATGAGTCAACAGCTGAAGGGTCACCGGCCCGCGGCGGCCCCTGGACGCTAGGGGAACCGCCATGAGCACGGACATCGACCCTGCCAGTGCTGAAGCAGCCAGTGCTGACGCAGCCAGCATCACAGCAGCCAGCGCCGCCGAGGGAAAGGCCCCGGGCTGGGAGGAGTCCCGCGCCGTCGCCGAGGCCAGCCGGCAGACCGACTGGGAGCGGCCGAGCTTCGCCAAGGCCCTCTATCTGGGCGACTTCCAGTGGGACCTCATGCACCCCGTCCCCGAGTCCACGCGGGAGGACGCCGAGCGCGGCGAGGCGTTCCTCGAGCGGCTCCGCGGCGTGCTGGCGACCATGGACGGCGGCCGCATCGAGGCCGAGGACCGCATCCCCGACGAGTACCTCCGATCCCTCGCAGAGATCGGCGCCTTCGGGATGAAGATCCCCACGGAGTACGGCGGGCTCGGCCTCTCCCTCGCCTACTACGGGCGCGCGCTCATGCTCGTGGGCTCACTCCACCCCTCGCTCGGTGCGCTCCTGTCCGCGCACCAGTCAATCGGCGTGCCCGAGCCTGTGAAGATGTTCGGCTCCGCGGAGCAGAAGCGGCAGTTCCTCCCGCGCTGCGCGGCCGGCGCGGTGACCGCCTTCCTCCTCACCGAACCGGACGTCGGCTCCGACCCGGCCCGGCTCACGACGACCGCGCGGCTCTCCGAGGACGGCCTCAGCTACATCCTGGACGGGTCCAAGCTGTGGACCACCAACGGGGTGATCGCCGAGCTCGTGGTCATCATGGCCACGGTGCTCCCCCACGGATCCGCCGGCACGGGAGGGGAAGCCGTGCCCGCAGGCAAGGGCGGGATCACCGCCTTCGTCGTGGAGATGGACACCCCCGGGATCACGGTCGAGAACCGCAACTCCTTCATGGGGCTCAAGGGCCTCGAGAACGGTGTGACCCGGTTCGACGGCGTCCGCGTGCCTGCCGCGAACCGCGTGGGCCGCGAGGGCCAGGGCCTCAAGATCGCGCTCACCACGCTCAACACCGGCCGGCTCTCCATCCCGGCCATGTGCGCCGGGGGCGCGAAGTGGTCCCTCAAGATCGCCCGCGGCTGGTCGGCGGCCCGGGTGCAGTGGGGGCGCCCGATCGGCGAGCACGAGGCCGTCGCGACGAAGATCGCATTCATGGCCACCACCGCGTTCGCGCTCGAGGCCGTCTTCGAGGTCTCCGCCGCGCTCGCCGACGCGGGCATGAAGGACGTGCGGATCGAGGCGGCGCTCGCCAAGCTGTGGTCCTCCGAGATGGCCTACAGGGTGGCGGACGAGCTCGTGCAGATCCGCGGCGGCCGCGGCTACGAGACGGCAGAGTCCCTGCGCGCCCGCGGCGAGCGGGCCGTGCCGGCCGAGCAGCTCGTGCGCGACCTGCGCATCAACCGCATCTTCGAAGGCTCCACCGAGATCATGCACCTCCTGATCGCGCGCGAGGCGGTGGACGCGCACCTCGCCGCCGCCGGCGACCTCGCCCGCGCCGACGCGACGCTGTCCGAGAAGGCCCGCGCCGCCAAGGATGCCTCGGGCTTCTACGCCAAGTGGCTCCCCCGGCTCCTGGCCGGCGAGGGCAACGACCCGCGCGCCTACCGCGGATTCGGGGCGCTCGCCAAGCACCTGCGCTACGTCGAGCGCGCCTCCCGCCGCCTGGCCCGGCACACCTTCGCCGGCATGGGCCGCTGGCAGGCCGCCCTCGAGCACCGGCAGGCCTTCCTCGGACGGATCGTGGACATCGGCGCCGAGCTCTTCGCGATGGCAGCCGCCTGCGCCTGGTCCGAGCACCTGCGGTCCACGGGCGCGGACGGCGCGGAGAGCGCCCGGGACCTCGCCGAGGCGTTCTGCGAGCAGTCGCGGCGCCGCGTCGAGGCGCTCTTCGCCGCGCTGTGGGACAACACGGACGACGCCGACCGGCGCCTCGCGCGCCGCGTCCTCGCCGGAGAGTTCACGTGGCTCGAGGACGGCGTGCTCGACCCCTCTGAGGGCACCGGGCCGTGGATCGCGCCGCGTTCCGAGGGCCCGGGCACGCGGCGCGACCTGCACCGCGACGTGCGGTGAGCCGGGCGCGGCGGGCGCGCGGCCGGCGTCGTGCGCCCGCCCCTCACCCCGCGTCGGCGAGGATGAGCTCCACGAGGGCGCCGAAGAGCCCCTCGTCGAGGCCCAGGCCCGCGAGCGCGGCCACGACGGCCGCCGGAGCGGCGCCCGAGGCGGCCCGGGCGTAGACCTCGCCCTTGACGGCGAACTCCGCGTGCACGTCGGCCAGGAGACGCTCGACGGCGGGGACGGTCCGGTTGGACGCGAGGCGGAAGCCGTCCCCGGCCGTGAGGGTGAGGGCCTCGGCCGCCTCGAGGCCCTCGACCGTCACGCGCAGGGCCGCGGCCTGCTCGTCGTACTCGGCCACGGCCTCCAGCTCTCGGCCGCCCGCCGTCACGCGCACGGTGCCGGGCCGGGCGATCCCCTCGATGGCGACCTCCCAGGCCCGCGTCCGCGGCACGCCGCTGGCGGTCCCCTGCGCCGGCCCCACCCGCAGGCTGCCGGCGTTCCAGTCGAACGCGATGGGGGTCCGCACCTGGTGCTCGCGCCGCGCGGCCGCGCCGCTGCCGTCGTCCTCGACGAGCTCAAACGCGCCGGAGGCGCCCCCGAAGACCCGCACTGTGATCCGCTCCGGGCAGGCGGTCCCGTTCGCGAGCGGACCGGCGGCCAGCGGCAGGATCGCCCCGGCCCGCGCCAGGACCGGGATCGACTCGAGGGTGCGGAACATCCGCACCCAGCGCCCGCCCCGGTAGCGGGTCCCGGTGAAGACGTCGAACCAGTCGCCGGGCGGGAGCCAGACCGTGACGCTCGCGCGGTTGAGCGCCCGGTCCCGGGGCGAGACGATCGGAGCGACCATGAGCTCGGACCCGAAGAGGAACTGGTTCGGGGCCACGTACGCCTCCGCCGCCTCGGGATGCTCGTAGTACAGGGGCTCCACGAGGGGCCGGCCCTCGCCGGCGGCGCGGTGGTTCATCGTGTGGAGGTAGGGCACGAGCCGGTGCCGCAGGCGCAGGAACTCCTCCATCGCGGCCCGTGCCTCGGGCCGGAACCGCCACGGCTCCTTCCCCGTGAACGGCATCGACGAGCTGTGGAGGCGTGTGATCGGCGAGAAGACCCCGAGCTGGACCCACCGGGCCGCGAGGTCGTCGTCCTTGTACCCGCCCATGTGGCCGCCGATGTCGTGGCTCCACCAGCCGTAGCCGACGTTCGAGGCGGTCGCCGTGAAGTAGGGCTGGAACGCGAGGGATTCCCACGTGACGATCGTGTCCCCGGAGAAACCGATCGGATACCGGTGGCTGCCGGGGCCGGCGTAACGCGAGAAGGTGAGCGGCAGGCGCCCCTCGCGGGCCGCATCGAGGAAGTGCACGTGGTTCAGCACCCACAGCGGGTCGAGGCCGCGGAGGCGCGAGTGCGGCCCGGACTGCCAGTCGAGCCACCAGAAGTCGACCCCGGCGTCCTCGAGCGGATGGTGCACCTCGCGCAGGTAGGCGCTGAGGAACTGCGGATCGGCAGGGTCGAACGCGATCGCCTCCCCCGCCGCCGGGTCGAGGCCGAGGGCCAGCGCGGTGCGCTCATACGCATCCTCATGGGCCGCGATCCCGTCCGCGGGGTGGACGTTGAGCGTCAGCGCGAGGCCCCTGCCGTGGAGCCACCGCGCGAAGCCCTCCGGGTCGGGGAAGAGCTCGCGGTTCCAGGTGTAGCCGGTCCAGCCGGACCCGTGCGCCGGATCGATCTCGGTGAGGTGCCAGTCCATGTCCAGGACGGCCACGGAGAGCGGGACACGCTCCGCCGCGAAGCGCTCGATCACGCCGCGGTACTCCTCCTCGGAGTAGCGGTGGTACCGGCTCCACCAGTTCCCGAGCGCGAAGCGCGGCACGAGCGGGGTCGGCCCGGAGATCCGGTAGAAGTCGCGCAGGCACGTGCGGTAGTCGCGCCCGTAGCCGAAGAAGTACAGATCGACCCGCGCTGGGGCACTGCCTGCGCCAGCCGTCTTGCTCCCCGCGCCAGTGCGGGGGGCGAGCCAGCCGTCGTCGTCGAAGACAAGCGTGCTGCTGTCGTCCAGGACCGAGAAGCCGTAGCGGGACATCAGCCCGGGCTCGAGCTCGCATGCGCCGTCCACGCCGTCGAGGGTGCGCGCGGTCCCGCCGAGGTTCCGCTCGCCCTCCTCGCCGTAGTGCCAGACGCTGTGGTAGTTGCTCACTCCGCCCAGGACCTTCACCGAGAGCCCGTGCGGGGCGAACTCGCCCTTGTCGTAGACGAGGTGGAGGTGCTCCGTGAGGATCTCGAGCCGGCCGTCCGAGTCGAGGACCGTGAACTCGGGCGGCTCCAGGTCGCGGTGCAGGACGGCCTGCGAGGCGCGGTCCTCGAAGTCGCCGTCCGGGGAGTATTCGAGGCGGAGCAGGCGCGAGGTCAGCACCGTGATCCTGTAGCGGGGGCCGCGCACGACGGCGGCGGGGCGGGCGCGCGGCGAGGTCACCGGGCGGAGGTGGTCGGGCAGGCGGACAGTTCCCGTGGTCTCGGTCACGTCATGGAGCCTACCCGCGGACCCCGGGGCCGAATCGGTGGGCGCCGAATCGGTGGGCGCCGAAGCGCTGGGGGCCGAAGCGCTGGGTGCCCCCGCGCGCGGTCAGCGGTCGAGGGTGACGGTGCGCAGGTCGAGGCGGCGCAGCACGCGGTCGACCAGCTCCGGGTCGCTGCCGGGCTCGTTGCGCGCGGCGAGCATCTCCCGCCGGGCCGCGGCCAGGGCGTCGCGCTGGGCGCGCTCCATCGCGGCGAGGACGGCCTGGATCCGGCGCATCTTCTCGGGATCCTCGGCGTAGTCGGCCTGGAGGATCGTGTGCAGGGAGGACATGCGCCGGGCCAGGGCCCTGCGGCGCCCCTCCGGGAGCTTCTGCGCCGCCGGCGAGGTGCGCAGTGCCTCGAGCGCCACCCGCTCGGCACGGCGTGCGAGGGCCCGCTGCGCGCGCTGCTCCGCGGCGCGCCCGTCGGGCAGGTGCAGCATCCGCATGAGCCACGGCAGGGTCAGGCCGGGCAGCACGAGCGTCACCACGAGCACCGAGGCCGCCGCCACAACCGCGAAGTTGCGCCCCGGCGTGGGCGAGCCGTCAGCGAGCGTGCCCGGCAGGGCCAGGGCGAGCGCGAGCGTGGCCAGGCCGCGCATGCCGCACCATGTCAGCACCACGACCTCTTTGAGCGAGGCGGGCGTCCTCTCCCGCCGCTCGGCGCCGCCGATCCTGTACATCGCGTACATCCACACGAAGCGCACGAGGACCACGGTCGCGCAGATCCCGGCGATCCCGGGGACGAACGTCAGCAGGTTGGCCCCCTCGGCCTGGATGACCGAGCGCATCTCGATACCCACGAGCCCGAACGCCACCCCCGTGGTCAGCAGCTCGAGGACGTCCCAGAAGGCCGAGCGCGTGAGCCGCTCCCCCGAATCCTGGGGCCGCGCCCGCCGCCCCAGCTCGACGGCGGTCACGACGACCGCGACGACGCCCGAGCAGTGGACCACCTCCGCGAGCAGGTACACGGCGTAGGGCGCCACGAGGGACGCGGCGCTGCGGGCCACGAGGTCGGGGACGAAGCGGGTGAGCGCCCCAACGACCCAGGCCATGGCGAAGCCGAGCAGCGCGGCACCCGCGGCCCCGACGAGGAACTGCGGGACGACGCTCCAGCCCACCCGGCCGTGGCTCACGGTCGCGGACACCGCGGCCTGGAAGACCACGATGGCCATCGCGTCGTTGAACAGGCCCTCGGTCTGGAGCACCGTGAGCAGCCGGCGCTGCATGCTGACGTTGCCGGCGATCGCCTCGACGGCCACCGGGTCCGGCGGCGCGACGATGGCACCGAGCGCGATCGCGAGCGGCAGCCCGACCGCGGGGACGAGCCACCAGGTCACCGCCGCGACCGCCGCCACGGTCGCGACGACCAGCAGCACGGCCAGGAGCACGAGCGAACGCCACCGCAGCCTGAACACCGACCAGCTCGAGCGCTGCGCCGCCGCGAAGAGCAGCGGCGGCAGGAAGAGGGGCAGGATCAGCTCGGGATCGATGTGGACGTCCGGGACGAACGGCAGGGACGCGGCGAGCGCCGAGAACACGAGCATGAGGATCGGGTACGGCAGGCGGATCCGCTCGCCGACGCCCACGATGAGCACCGTGCCGAACAGCAGGCCGACCACCAGCAGCAGAAATTCCAATGTGCTCCCCTTCGCCTCAGGAGCATCTTTCCACGCTGCCGGGCCGCCCCTCAGGCGAGCGGGGAGGCCGACGGCGAGCGGCCGGCGTCGTGCGCGTCCTCACCGATGACCCACTCGAACGCCCGCGACCGCGACCGCGCGCCCTGCGCGGCCCGCGAGCGGTTCGGCTCGTCGAGGTCGGCCAGGAGCGATTCGGAGAGGCCGACGAGCTCGGCGAGGGTCGCCGGCGTGAACCACTCCGGCCGCGTCGCGAACAGGATGTCCTCGCTCGAGGTGTTGCCGCTCGCCCCGGGGGCGAACGGGCAGCCGCCGAGGCCACCGAGTGCGCCGTCAACCATGGTGGCGCCGGCCTGGATGGCGGCGAGCGTGTTGGCGACGCCGAGGCCCCACGTGTCGTGCCCGTGGTAGACGATCTCGCGCTCGGGGGTCTCCTCCCCCACCCGCGAGATGAGGTCCGCGACCTGCGCGGGCACAGCCTGGCCGAGGGTGTCGCAGATGACGATGCCTTGGGCCCCCGCGGTCCTCGGGTCGTTCGCGATGGCGAGGACGCGCTCGGGCGGGACGGGCCCCTCGAAGGGGCAGGTGAAGGACGTCGCGATGCACAGCTGCACGGACGCCCCCGCCTCCTTCGCGAGCGCGAGGGCCCGCGGCATCGCCTCGAGGCTGGCCTCGGTGGTGCGCCCGATGTTCGCGAGGTTGTGGGCGTCGCTGGCCGAGAAGCAGTACTGGAGGTTCCGGGCGCCCGCCTCGACCGCGAGCTCCACGTGCCGGGGCGTGGCGACCCAGAGCCAGCACGCGGCCAGCTCCTCGGCCGTCAGCGCGCGGACGACGTCCAGGGTGTTGGCCATCGGCGGGACCTTGTCCGGCCGGGCGAGGGATCCGATCTCGAGTGCGGGCACGCCCAGGGCGAGCAGCCGGCGCGCGAGTTCGACCTTCCGCTCGGTGGGCAGGACCTTGCCGGTGAGCTGCAGCCCGTCGCGGAGAGTCACGTCGCGCAGCTTCGCCGCCGGGGCGAAGGAATGGCTCATGCCGTCACCCCCTGAGCGGTGCGGAGGATCGCCCGGATCTCCTCCTCGGACTTGCCCAGCAGGTTCCGGCAGACCTCGGCAGTATGCTCCCCGAGGTCGGGGCCCAGGGAGCGCACCGGCAGCGAGGCCTCGCCGAGGACCGGAACGATGCCCGGGAAGCCCACACCGGGGATGGTGCGCTCGCCCGTGGAGACGTCGAACTTCTGGATCATGTGCCGGGCGGTGTACTGCGGGTCGGCGCAGATGTCCTCGGCTGTGTAGATCGGACCGGACGGCACCCCGGCCTGGTCGAGGACCGCGAGCGCCTCGGCCGGCGGGAGGGTGGCGGTCCAGACGCCGATCGCCGCGTCGAGCTCGTCGCGCCTCTCCCACCGGCCGGCGTTGCTCGCCAGCGCCGGGTCCGCCGCGAGGTCGGGACGCCCGATGATCTGCATGAGCCGGGCGAAGATCGAGTCCCCGTTTCCCGCGATCACGATGCTCCCGCCGCCCGCGCACACGTAGGCGTTGCTGGGCGCGATGCCCTCCATCCGGCCGCCGGTGCGGGTCCTGCGGACGCCGTAGGCCTCGTAGTCCGGGATGAGCGACTCCATCATGGAGAAGATGGCCTCGTTGAGGGCCACATCGACGACCCTCTCGGCGAGGGGAGCCGGGGCGCCCTGTGAGCGCTCGCGCTGGAACAGGAGCATCATGGAGCCGAACGCGGCGTAGAGGCCGGCGATCGAGTCTCCGATGGAGATGCCCACCCGCACGGGCGGCCTGTCCGGGTCCCCGACCAGCTCACGGAAGCCCCCCACGGCCTCGGCGACCGCGGCGAAGCCGGGCCGATCGGACATCGGCCCGGTCTGTCCGTAGGCGGAGAGCCGGGTGATGATCAGGTCCGGGTTCGCGGCGCTGAGGACCTCGGGCCCCAGCCCCCACCGCTCGAGGGTGCCCGGACGGAAGTTCTCGAGCAGGATGTCGCAGTGCTCCACGAGCTCGAGGACCAGAGCCCGCCCGGTCTCCGAGCGCAGGTCCAAGACGACCGACTTCTTGTTGCGGTTGACCGTGCGGTACAGCATCGACGTGCTGCCCTCGTAGAGCCGCCAGTTGCGCAGCTCGTCCCCCGTCCCGGGGCGCTCGACCTTGATGACCTCGGCACCGAAATCGGCGAGGAGCCTGCCCGCGGTCGGCGCGGCGATGTAGTTCCCCAATTCGAGGACGCGGATCCCGGCGAGGGGCGCGAACGCCCGGGGGGCCTCTGCCGAGCCCGGCTCAGGCCTTGACGTAGTCATTCGTGTACGTCTTGCTCAGGTCGATGGCCTTGTCCCCGATCTCGGGGTTGGCCACGCGCTGGGTCTTGAGGACGGCCTGGGTGCCGTCGTCGGTGAATTTCCCGTCCTTGCTCAGCGTCTTCTTGAGGTCGTCGATGACCTTGGCGTACTGGGCCTTGTCGCCGCCTGCGAACTTCTCCGGCATCTTGTCCGCGATCTCCTGGCCGGAGTGCTCGCCGATGTACTCGAGCGTGCGTCTGATCGCCTTGGCCAGCTTGCCCACGGTGTCCTGGTTCTTCCCGATCCAGTCCGTCTTGGCGTACAGGCACGCGGACGGCCACGACTCCGTGCCGAAGACCTCCTTGAGCCCGTCGACCGTCCGCACATCTTGGAGGATGACGGGCGCCTTGCCCAGTCGCTTGGCGAGGACCGAGATGTCCGGCTCGAGCATGACCGCCGCGTCGACCTGGTTGTTCTGGACCGCGGCGACCGCGCTAGAGCCGGCACCGATCGCCGAGACGGCGGCGTCCGTGGGCTGGAGGCCGTTCTTGGAGAGGAGGTACTTCACGAACATGTCGGTCGACGAGCCGGGCGCGGTCACTCCGACGTTCTTGCCCTTCAGGTCCGCGATGCCCTTGATGGACCCCTCGTTCTTGGGCGCCACCACGAGCGCGAGGCCGGAGGAGAGGCCCATGTCGACGAAGGCCTCGATGCTCTGGTTCTTGGCCTGCATCTGGATGGTGTGCTCGTAGTAGCCGCTCGTCACCTGGGTGCTGCCGCCGATCATCGCGGTGAGGGCCTTCGAGCCGCCCTGGAGGTCCTGGAGCTCGACGTCGACGCCCTCCTCCTTGTAGTAGCCGAGCTGCTGGGCGAGGGTCGTCGGCAGGTACGTCAGGAGGGTCTGGCCGCCGACGCCGATGATCACCTTCGCGCCCGAGCCGCCGCCGGCAGCCCCCGAGGCCCCGGCGGTGCCGGCCTGCCCGGGCGGCGCAGAGGAGGGCGCACCGCAGGCAGCGAGTGCGAGGCCGGCGGCCGTGATGCCTGCCACGGAGAGGACGCGGCGGCGGGTCCAGCCCTCGGAGACGGCCGGGTTCTGGTGCGGGTCGGAAGACGAGGTCATGGAGAAGGTCCTTCCTGGGGACGTCGGTGAAGAAGCTGGAACTAGGCGGACTGGGTGGGGCGCCAGCGCAGGAGGCGGTGCTCGATGCGGTTGACCGCGAGATCGACGATCAGGACGACGATCATGAGGATGAACATCCCGGCGAACACGCCCTTGGTGTCGAAGACGCCCTGGGCCTGGGCGATGGCATAGCCGACGCCCGCCGAGGCGCCGAGGTACTCCCCGACGACGGCACCCGTGATCGCGAAGCCGACGCTGATGTGGAGGCTCGAGAAGATCCACGTGAGCGCGCTCGGGATGAAGACGTGCCGCAGGAGCTGCCGCTCGGTGGCCCCCAGCATCCGCGCATTGTCGATGAGCACGCGGTCGACGCTCTTGACGCCCTCGAGGGTGTTGAAGAAGACGATGAAGAACACGAGGGTGAAGCCGAAGGCGACCTTGGACCAGATCCCGAGGCCGAACCACAGCAGGAAGATCGGGGCGAGCACAACGCGCGGGAGGGCATTGAACATCTGCAGGAACGGCTGGAAGAGCCGCTCGAGGAAGCCGATCCGCGCGAGGGCGAACCCAAGGAGCAGTCCGGCCGCCGCGCCGACGATGAAGGCCAGCAGGGACTCCTGGATGGTGACCCACAGGTGCGGGAACACGTAGCCGGAGGAGATCCAGAGCCACATCGTGGAGAAGATCTCCGACGGGCGCGGGAAGAAGAACTCGTCGATGACGTGGACCCGGACCAGCACCTCCCATGCAGCGAGCACCGCGACGGCCAGGCCCAGCTGGAGCAGCCGCATCCCCGGGGTCATCCTGGTGCGCCCGCGGGGGCGGCGACGCGGGCGCGCGGACTGGCTGCCCGCGGTTCCGGCCCCCTGCCGGTTGACGTCAGCGATGGTCATCGGTCTCCCCTCCCACAGCCGAGGTCTGGTAGGTCTTGGAAACCTCGATGCGCAGCCGTCCCCAGATCTCGCGGTGGAGCTCGATGAACTGAGGGTCGTCGCGGATCTCGAGGAGGTCCCTCGGCCGCGGAATGGTGATCTCGTACGAGCCCACCACGGTGCTGCCCGGCCCGGCGCCGAGGATGACGACCTCGTCGGAGAGGGCGATGGCCTCGTCCAGGTCATGGGTGATGAAGACCACGGCCTTGCCCGACTCCTGCCAGAGGGCCAGGAGCTCGTTCTCCATGATCTGGCGCGTCTGCACGTCCAGCGCGGAGAACGGCTCGTCCATGAGCAGGATGTCCGGGTTCACGATCCATGCCTGGGCGACGGCAGTGCGCTTGCGCATGCCTCCGCTGAGCTGGTGGGGATAGCGGTCGGCGAAGTTCTTCAGCCCCACCTTCTCGAGCCACCTCTGCGCCTCGGCCCGGGCCTCGGCCTTGCCGACGCCGGCCATCGTGAGCCCGAGGCTGACGTTGTCGATGACCGTCTTCCACGGCAGGAGCGCATCCTGCTGGAACATGTACGCCGCGCGCCGGTTCACGCCCTTGACGGGCTGGCCGAAGCTCTTCGCGGTCCCTTCTGACGGGGCAAGGAGGCCCGCGGCCATGTTCAGGATGGTGGACTTGCCCGACCCCGTGGGTCCGACGACGGACACGAAGCGTCCTGGCCGGACTTTGAGGCTGATGTCGCGCACCGCGACGTAGGTCTCCCCGCCCGGAGTCGTGAACTCCTTCGAGCAGCCCTCGAGGTCCACCGCATACTCGTCGACCGCAGTCTGCCGATCCATCCCACTCCCCCCGGCCCCACCACATCGTGGGTTTCAGTTCAGATTATGGGCCGACCCTAACAGTGACCGGCGTCACCCTCAACCCTTCGCGCCCGAATCGACGGGCCCCAGACGTCCCCCTACACTCAAGCCATGACCGACCGCGACACCGGGGCGACCCCGCTTCTGGTGCTGAAGAAGATCACGGCGATCCTGAGCTCCTTCTCGCTGACGCGCCCCGAGCTCGGGCTCGCCGAGATCCGTTCGATCACCGGCATCCCGCACTCGACCGTGCAGCGCCTCGTGGCGAACATGGCCCAGGAGGGGCTCCTCGACCGGCACGGCGACAAGTACCGGGTCGGGCTGCGGGTCGCGCACTGGGCCGCCCCGGCCACGCAGGGGCTCGACTACCTCGAGCTCATCACTCCCGTGCTGCAGCGGCTCCGGGACCAGCTCACGGAGACGGTGTGCCTCTTCCGGGCGTCCGAGGGCCGGCGGGTGTGCGTCGCCCTGGCCGAGACGCGGCACATCCTCCGACGCGCGGTCGAGGTGGGGAGCATCATGCCGCTCCACGTCGGGTCAGCGGGCCGTGTCATCCTCGCGTGGAGCCCGCAGCTCGCCGAGGAGGTCTACGCGTCCGGGCTGAACGCGATCACCGACCAGACGATCACGAGCCCGGACGAGCTCAAGAAGGCGGTCGCGCAGACGCGGGCCGAGGGCTACGCCATCACCATCGGCGAGCGCGTCACGAGCGCGAGCGGCCTCTCCGCGCCCATCTTCGGCCCCCAGGCCGAGCTGTTCGGCGCGCTCAGCGTCATGGGCCCCACCGCGCGGATGCCCCGCGATGTGTGCGAATCATGGGTCGAGCCCCTGCTCGAAGCCGCAGAGGAGGCCACCCGGCTCCTGGGCGGGAGGATCCCCGCCGCGGCCTAGGGTGGCCCCCGTCCACAGGCCCCGCCGTGCTCAGGCGAGCGGGGAGGCCGACGGCGAGCGGCCGGCGTCGTGCGCCGGGGCACCCTCCGCGCGGGTGCGGGCCCGACGCCGCACGAACGGGTAGACCACCAGCAGCAGCGCGAGCGCGCCGAGGCTCAGCCAGACCTGCGGGGCGGCCTCGGGGTCCAGGGCCATGAGGACCACGATGAGCCCGACCGCGGCGAGGACCACCGCGTTGAGCCACGGGTGCAGCCACATCTTCAGGGCCAGCCCGGCGCGCTCCCGGGCGCTCATCCGGTTGCGCAGCCGCCACTGGGTGAGCGCGACGAACGCGTACACGAACAGGGCCACGCAGCCGGCGGAGTTCATGATGAAGTCGAAGACGTCCTTGGGCGCGGCGTAGTTCGCGGCGATGGCCCCGTAGCCCACGACCGTGGAGAGGAGGATGGCCTTCCAGGGCACGCCCGCGCGGTTGCGGTCCTCGACCCAGCGCGGGGCGTAGCCGTGCCTTGCGAGGGCGAACAGCATGCGCGAGCCGGAGTAGAGGCCGGAGTTGAGCACCGAGAGCGCGGCCGTGAGCACCACGGCGTTCATGACCTGCTCGGCACCGGGGAGCCCGAACCGGCCGAAGGCGAACGCGAACGGGCTGGCCTTGGCGGGGAGCTCGTCCCAGGGGACGACCATGAGCAGGATCGCGACCGAGCCGACGTAGAAGAGCAGGATGCGCCAGACCACGGTGTTGGTCGAGCGGGCGACCGCGCGCGCGGGCTGGTCGGACTCGGCGGCGGCCATCGTGACGATCTCGGTGCCGAAGTAGCTGAAGATGACGACGGCGACGCCGTTGAACACCGCCGTCCAGCCGTGCGGCATGAAGCCGTGGTCGGTGAGGTGGGCGACCGACCCGGTGGAGCCCGGGATGACGCCGAAGACGTAGAGGGCGCCGACGCCGAGGAAGACCACGATGGTGGTCACCTTGATCGACGCGAGCCAGAACTCCGTCTCGCCGAAGGAGCGCAGGGACATCAGGTTCGTGGCCGTGAAGACGAGCATGCCGGCGAGCGCGAACGTCCAGTCCGGCACCGCGGGGAACCACTCGTGGAAGATCCGGCCGACCACGACCGCCTCGAAGGCGACCACGCCGACCCAGAAGTACCAGTAGAGCCAGCCGATCGTGAACCCGGCCCAGTTGCCCAACCCGTCCCGGGCGTACTCCATGAAGGAGCCGACGACGGGCCGGTTCGTGGACATCTCCCCGAGCATCCGCATGACGAGGACCACGAGCGCGCCGCCGATCGCGTACGAGAGCAGGGCGGCCGGGCCCACGCTGCGGATCACCGAGCCCGAGCCCACGAAGAGGCTCGCTCCGATGATGCCGCCGAGGGCGATCATGGTGAGGTGCCGCGGCCTGAGGCTCGCGCGGCCGGACTCCGCCGTCCGGTCAGCGCTGGCCCCCGCCTCTGGGCGGGTGGGCGCGGCCACGTTGTCGGGTGCCTGCATGCGGATCTCCGTTCCGTCCGGGGCGGTCGGCGTGGCGCCGATCACAGTGCCCCGTCAGGATGCGCGATCTCCCAGGGAGGGCGCGATGGATGAACTGCACTGGCCAACGGGAGACGTCTGGACTGTTCGTCCAGGGGACCGCCTGCGGTGCCGCGCGCCGCGAGGGTGCGGGGCCGGCGTCGGGCGTCCCGGCGAGGGTGCGGGCTCAGGCCCTGCCGAGCCAGGCCGACGCCGCGACCACGAGCGCAGCCGTGCCCATGGTCAGGGTGGGCTGCATGACGGGGGCGAACATCGGCGAGTGGTTCGCCGGCAGCGAGCTGACCGTCCCGGAGGCCTCCGCTTCCGCATACACCGCGGGGTCGGCGCCGCCGACCCCCCAGTAGGTGTACGGGGTGCCGAGCGCGGTGGGGACGTCGCTGAAGTCCTCGCTCGCGGTCTGGCGGCCGTAGTCCCCCACCGCGCCGGCGGGGAAGAAGTCCTCGAACGCGGCGGTGACTCGGGCGGTGGCCTCGGCGTCGTTGTCCGTGAGCGGGTAGCTGTTGTAGACCTCGAAGTCCGGTTCCTTGGGCGAGCCAGACGCGGCGGACTCCGCCCGCGCGATCCGCTCGATCGCCGCGAGGAGCTGGTCCCGGATGGGCCTGCTGTAGGTGCGGATGTTCAGTTCGAGGACGGCATGGTCATCGATGATGTTGCTCTTGGCGCCGACCGCGATCCTGCCCACCGTGAGCACGGCGAACTCGCCGGGCTGCACCTCGCGGGCGACGACGCCCTGGAGCCGCACCACCACCATCGAGGCCAGCACCGCCGGGTCGATGGACAGGTGCGGCATCGAGCCGTGGCTGCCCCGGCCGTAGAGCGTGATGCGGATGCTGTCCGCCATCGACAGGAACGGCCCCTCGTGCGTGCCCACGGTGCCGGCGGGGTGCACGAGGACGTGCTGGGCGAGGGCGACGTCGGGCGTGGGGATCAGCGCGGCCAGCCCGCCGTCGACCATCGTCTTCGCGCCGTCGCCGAGTTCCTCCGCGGGCTGGAACAGGGCGATGAGGGTTCCGGCCCATGCCTCGCGCCCCTCGGCGAACAGCCTCGCCGCGCCGAGCAGGGTGCTGACGTGGACGTCGTGCCCGCAGGCGTGCATGACGTCCGTCTGGTGGCCCTCGTCGTCGGTGGCGACGGCGGTGCTCGCGTAGTCGAGGCCAGTCGCCTCCCTGACGGGCAGCGCGTCCATGTCGGCGCGGAGCAGGACCGTGGGTCCGTCGCCGTTGGCCAGGACCCCGACGACGCCGGTGCCGCCCACCTTGGTGTGGACCTCGTACCCGAGCCCGTCGAGCTGCTCGGCCACGACCCCTGAGGTGCGCTCCTCCTGGTGGCTCAGCTCTGGATTGCGGTGGAAGTCCCGGTACAGCTCCTCCTGCCAGTGACGGAGGGACTCCTGGCCGGACAGGATCGTGCGTGCGGCTTCGGTGGATGCCATGGCTTCTTCCTCGTGCAGCGGGGGATCCAGCAGTACGCCCCGAGCCTAGTTCCGCCCCGCCCCCCGCGCACGGGTCGGCGGGACGCCACGCGGGTGCCCGGCTAGGTCCGCAGGGCGAGCCAGAGGTGCGCGGCCACGTCCGGATCGTCGAAGTCGACGCCGAGCAGCTCCCCGGCGCGGGTCATCCGGTGCCGCACGGAATTGCGGTGGACGCCGAGGTCGCGGGCGGTGGCCTCCCAGTGTCCCCGGTGCTTCAGGTAGGCGCGCACCGTGGGCAGCAGCTCCCCGCCCGCCTCCGCGAGCGCGGCGGCCCACTCGTCGGCGGGCAGCTCGAGCCCATGGCCCACGCGGACCACGGTCCCGGCGGGGGCGTGCGCGGCGGCGTCGGCCACGTGGGCAGCAATCTCGCGCACGCGCCGCAGCGGCACCGGCCCTCCCCAAGCCCCGTGCGCGCCTGCCGGCAGCCGCGGTCTGGGCGCGTCGGCCGCGAGGAGCACGTGGAGCAGGCCCCCGGATTCGGTGGCCAGCGCGCCCTGGGGCAGTCCCTGCCGCGGGGAGCCCGGGGCGAGCACCGCAAGGTACACCGACTCGGGCAGGGCGGCGCCCGTCTGCCGCGCGAGGACGCGGGCCGCGTCGTCGTGCCCGGCGAGGACCAGGGCCACGAGCATCCCGTCCCCCCGGGCTCGCTCCTCCTCCGCACGGCGCAGCCCCGCGGCCCGGTGGGCCAGCAGCGTGGAGGCTGTGAGGAAGAGGTGGCGCTCGGCGGGAGCGAGCTGGCCGCCGCGGCCCACCGCGAGGTAGGCGCCGGCCCCCGGCTCCACCGGGTACAGCGCAGCGGGGCCCGAGGGGAGCTGCACCGTCGCGGTGGCGCCACGGCCCGCGGTGCGCAGCGCGGCGGTCTCCCGGCGCAGGTCGCCGAGGAGGGACGCGGTCGCACCGTCCGCCCCCGCGCACGAGGCCGCCCGGCCGTCTCCCGGCAGGTAGGCGACCCACGTGCCCAGCGCGTGGGCGAGTTCGCGCACGATCGAGGGCTCGGCGTCGTCCCCCGAGGCGGCCCGCGTGAGGGCGACCTGGAGGCCCAGCAGGGCGGTGAGCTCGGCCTCTCCCCCGCGGCGGACCAGCTCCCAGTACGCGCGGGACACGGCGAGGAACGGCGACTCGCGCGGGACCGTCAGCAGTGGCAGCCCCGCCTCGGCGCACGCGGCGCGGAGCTCGTCCGGCACCATGCTGTGCCCCGAGCCGAGGCCGAGCCCGAGGGCTGCGACGCGGCCGGCGACGAGCCGGGCCACATAGGCGCGGGCCGCCTCGGCGCGCTCGGGGCCGTCCCGGCCGGCCAGCTGCATGCCGACCGTGAGCAGCAGCTCCCCGCCGTCGAGGAACACCGTGGGGTCCTCGAGCTCGGACACATGCACGCCGGTGAGCTCCACGCGCGGGAGCGGGACCGGCCAGTAGGGAACCAGGTCCCCGCGCGCGGCGTCGGCAAGCTGGGCGAGGGTGATCATGGCCGCTTCCCCCGCTCCCCGGGGGTCGGAGTCCGCTCCTGCCCACTCTGGCCGGCGGCCCTCGGGGTGGCGCGGGCCGACACGCCGCTGCCGTGGGCGGCGGGAGGGCCAAGGTGGGCACGACGGCTCGCCACGCCCCGGAGCCATGGTCCGGACGTGGGCGCAGGGCGCGGGCACCCTGCGGCTCCCCGCGCACGTCGTTGTGCATTCAGTCTCATGGGACCCAAGTATGGGCCAGAACATCTAAAGACCGGCACGCCGGACCCTCCCTAGTGTGGTCCCAGCCACACGAACCACTCTCGGGAGGACCCATGACCGCCGCAACCGTTGCACCCTCCGCCGATCCGGCCGCCGTCCCCCAGCGCGCCCGCCGGCTCGTCACCGAGTTGCCGGGACCGCGCTCGCGCGAGCTCGAGGCCGAGCGCCGCCGCCACGTCACCGAGGGGTTCGGCGTCACGCTGCCGGTGTTCATCGACCGGGCCGAGGGCTCCCTGCTCGTGGACGTGGACCGGAACCGGATCATCGACTTCGCCTCGGGCATCGCGGTGACGAGCGTGGGCGCAGCGAACCCGCGCGTGGCCGAGCGCGCCGCCGCCCAGCTGGGCCGCTTCACGCACACGTGCTTCATGGTCACGGAGTACTCCTCCTTCGTGGAGGTGTGCCGGTGGCTCAACGAGCACACGCCCGGGGACTTCGACAAGCGCACCGCACTCTTCTCGACGGGGGCGGAGGCGGTCGAGAACGCGGTCAAGATCGCCCGCTCGGCCACCCGGCGCCCGAACGTCCTCGTCTTCGACGAGGCCTACCACGGCCGCACCCAGCTGACCATGGCCATGACCGCCAAGGAGAACCCCTACCGCCTCAATTTCGGCCCCCTCCCCGGCGCGGTATTCCGCGGTCCGACGGCGCCCGCGCACCTCGCGCCGGCCGATCCGGCAGCCTCCGCGGAGTACGTTGCCGAGGCCCTTGCAGGGGTCGAGACGGTCCTCGCCGAGGCGGGTCCCGAGACGTTCGCTGCCATGGTCGTCGAGCCCGTCCAGGGCGAGGGCGGCTTCGTGGTGCACACGGACGGCTTCCTGGCGGGGCTGCGCGAGATCGCGACGCGGCACGGGATCGTGCTCGTGGTCGACGAGATCCAGGCCGGCATGGGCCGCACGGGCGCCCTGTTCGCCTCGGAGCACGACGGCGTGGCCGGGGACATCACCCTCTCCGCCAAGGCGCTCGGCGCGGGCCTGCCGCTCTCCGCCGTCACCGGCCGCGCCGAGCTCATGAACGCCGTCCACCCGGGCGGACTCGGCGGCACGTACGCGGGCAATCCGGTGGCGTGCGAGGCAGCGCTCGCCGTCTTCGAGCTCCTCGAGGACGGCTCGCTGCTCGCCGGGGCCCGCGGCATCGAGGCGGCGGTGCGGGCACGCTTCGAGCCCCTCCTCGCGCACGACGGCGTGGCCTCCGTCCGCGGCCGCGGCGCCATGATGGCGGTCGAGTTCGGGGACGCCTCCGGCCCCCGCGCCGACGTCGCCAAGGCCGCCGCCGCAGCCGCCAACGCCGCCGGGGTCCTCACTCTCACGTGCGGCACCCACGGCAACGTGATCCGGCTCCTGCCGCCCCTCGGCATCGAGCCCGAGGTCCTCGATGAGGGGCTGGCGGTGCTCGAGGCCGCGATCCGCGGGGCGCTCTCATGACCGCGGTCGCGGGGGGCGGCGCGGGCCGCGCCCCGGAGCCCGCGGTGACCGCGCCCGCGGGCGGCGACCACGCGACGTCGTCCGCCCGAACCCCAGCTGGAGGTGCCCCCACTTTCGGACAGAACCCCCGTCTGGAGCGCAGGGCGGCGACCGAAGCGCAGGGCATGTCCGCCGCGACGGCCCCGCTCGAGGGGGTTCTGGTCGCCGACTTCTCGCGGGTGCTCGCCGGGCCCCTGGCCACTATGACGCTCGCCGACCTCGGCGCGCGGGTGGTGAAGGTCGAGCGGCCCGGGTCCGGGGACGACACCCGGCACTGGGGGCCGCCGTTCTCCGCGACCGGCTCCACGTACTTCGAGAGCGTGAACCGGAACAAGGAGTCGGTCGAGCTGGACCTCGGCGACCCCGAGGACCTCGCACTCGCGCGGGAGCTCGCGCTGCGGGCCGACGTGCTCGTGGAGAACTTCAAGCCCGGTGGGCTCGAGCGGCTCGGTCTCGGATACGAGGCGCTGGCTGCCGAGAACCCGGGGCTCGTCTACGCGTCGATCTCTGGATTCGGCTCGGCGGGCGGCCGCGACCTCCCGGGGTACGACTTCATCGTCCAGGCCCTCGGCGGCCTCATGTCCATCACCGGGGCACCGGACGGAACGCCGGGAGCGGGACCGATGAAGGCCGGCGTGGCGCTCGTGGACGTGCTCACCGCCAAGGACGCCACGATCGGCATCCTCGGGGCCCTGACCGAGCGGGTCCGGACCGGGCGTGGCCGCAGGGTCGAGGTGCACCTGCTCTCCTCGCTCCAGGGCGCGCTGGCGAACCAGGCCCAGGCCTACCTCGGCGCCGGCGTGGTGCCGGGCCGCATGGGCAACGAGCATCCGTCGATCGTGCCGTACCAGCTGCTCGCCACCGCGGACGCACCCCTGGCCGTCGCGGCGGGCAACGACTCCCAATTCACCCGGCTGTGCGAGGCGATCGGCGCCCCGGACCTCGCCGAAGACCCGCGGTTCTGCACGAACAGGGCCCGGGTGGCCCACCGGGCCGAGCTCGTCCCGCTGCTCGAGGCCGGGCTCTCCGGCGCCTCCGCCGGGGCCTGGCAGGACAAGCTCACAGCGCTCGGCATTCCTTGCGGGCGCGTGGCCGACATCGGGGAAGGCCTGGACTACGCCGAGTCGCTCGGGCTCTCGCCCACGGTGGAGGTCCACGACCCCGCCGGCACCGTGATCGGCCGGCAGGTGCGCCACCCCATCACCTGGATGCCCCCGCTGCCGCCGCGCACCCAGGCGCCGCCCTCGCTGGGAGCCGACACGGCCGACGTCGTCCGCTGGCTCCGTACCTGACTCCGCAACCCGCCGTACGTGACTCCGCAACCCGCCGTACGTGACTCCGCAACCCGCCGTACGTGACTCCGCAACGCGACGTACGTGACTCCGCAACGTTGAGGAGCCACCTCCGTCCCGCTGAGGAGTCACCTCCGTCCCGCTGAGGAGTCACCTCCGCAGCATTGAGGAGTCACCTCCGCAGCGTTGAGGAGTCACCTCCGCAGCGTTGAGGAGCCACTTCCACCCCTCCTCCACACCCTCAGACGTGAAAGGAACCCACCGCCATGACTGCCACCGCTAGCCTTGCCGGCATGGACACTGCCGCAGGCAACATCACCGCCCCCGACCCCGCGGACCTGATCTCCTTCGACTCCCTCCTCTCCGCCGAGGAGCTCGCCCTGCGCGACACGGTGCGGGCGTTCGTGCGCTCCGAGATCAAGCCGAACATCGCCCGCTGGTACGAGGAGGCGACCTTCCCCCTCGAGATTGTCCCCGAGCTGGCCAGGCTCGGCCTGCTCGGCATGCACCTGTCCGGCTACGGCTGCGCGGGCCGCTCCGCGGTCGAGTACGGCCTCGCCGGCGCCGAGCTCGAGGCCGGAGACTCCGGGCTGCGCACGTTCGTCTCCGTCCAGGGGTCGCTCGCGATGTCCGCCATCCACAAGCACGGCTCCGAAGCCCAGAAGCAGGAGTGGCTGCCGCAGCTGGCCGCGGGCGAGGCGATCGGCTGCTTCGGCCTCACGGAACCGACCGCCGGCTCGGACCCCGGGTCGATGACCACCTTCGCGCGCCGCGACGGCGACGGCCCCACCGCGGACTGGATCCTCACCGGCGCCAAGCGCTGGATCGGCCTGGCCAACGTCGCCAAAGTCGCCGTCATCTGGGCCCAGACCGGGGACCACGGCGACCCGCGGGGAGTGCGCGGCTTCCTCGTCCCCACCGCGACCCCCGGCTACACCGCCACCCCCATCCAGCCCAAGCTCTCCATGCGCGCCTCGATCCAGTGCGAGATCGACCTCGACGAGGTCCGCCTCCCCCACGACGCGGTCCTGCCGAACGTCACCGGCCTCAAGGGCCCCTTCTCGTGCCTGAACGAGGCCCGCTACGGGATCATCTGGGGCGCGATGGGCGCCGCCCGCGACGCATTCGAGGACGCCCTCGCCTACTCCAAGGAGCGCCTCCAGTTCGGCCGCCCGCTCGCCGGGTACCAGCTCACCCAGGCCAAGCTCGTGGACATGGCCCTCGAGATCAACAAGGGCTTCCTCCTCGCCCTCCACCTCGGCCGCCTCAAGGACGCCGGCAGGCTCGCCCACCACCAGATCTCGGTCGGCAAGCTCAACAACTGCCGCGAGGCGATCGAGATCTGCCGCGAGGCCCGCACCATCCTCGGCGGCAACGGCATCACGCTGGACTACTCGCCGCTGCGGCACGCCAACAACCTCGAATCCGTGCGCACCTACGAGGGCACCGACGAGGTTCACACCCTCATCCTCGGCCAGCAGCTCACCGGAGAGGCGGCCTTCCGGTGACCGCGGGAACGGACACCGCGCGGGTTTCGACTCCGCTTCGCTCCGCTCACCCACCGCAGCTGCGCCTCCTCATCGGCGGGGACTGGGTGGCGGGCGACGGCGGCCCGCTCGCCTCCCGCAACCCGGCCCGCCCCGACGAGGTGGTCGCCGAGGGCACCCAGGCCGTGCCGGCCGACGTCGACCGTGCGGTGCGCGCGGCCCGCGCCGCCGCCCGCGCATGGGCCAGCACCCCGATCCACGGCCGCGGAGCCGTCCTGGCCCGCGCGGCGGCGGCGCTCGAGGGCCGGGCGGATGAGCTCGGTCTCGAGCTGGCCCGTGAGGAGGGCAAGACGCTCGCCGAGGGCACGGGCGAGGTGCTGCGCGCGGCGCAGATCCTGCGCTACTACGCCGGCGAGGGCGATCGCGCGGCGGGCGAGCACTTCGCGTCCCCGCGCCGCGGCGAGCGGATCCTCGTGACCCGCAAGCCCCTCGGGGTCGTCGGGATCGTCACGCCCTTCAACTTCCCCATCGCGATCCCGGCCTGGAAGATCGCGCCCGCGCTCGTCTACGGGAACACGGTGGTCTGGAAGCCGGCCTCGACCGTGCCGCTGCTCGCGGCGCGGCTCGCCGAGGCGCTCGACGGCGCGGGCCTGCCCGCCGGCGCGCTCAATGTCCTGATCGGGCCGGGGTCGCTCGGCACCGAGCTCGTGCGGCACCCCGGGCTCGACGGGCTCTCCTTCACCGGCTCGACGGGGGTGGGCCGCATGCTCGCCGGCGAGGCGGCCTCACGCGGGGTCCCGTTCCAGGGCGAGATGGGAGGGAAGAACGCCGCGATCGTCCTCGCGGACGCAGACCTCGACCTCGCCGCCGAACAGGTCCTCTTCGGCGCGTTCCGCTCCAGCGGGCAGAAGTGCACCGCGACGTCGCGGCTCATCGTCGCCGACGAGGTCGCCGACGAGCTCCTCGCGCGGCTGACCGCCCGGCTCGACGCGTGGCGCGTGGGCGATCCCAGCGACCCCTCGGTCCACATGGGCCCGCTCGTCACCGCATCCGCGGCCGAGGGAGTGCGGGCCGCGGTCGCCGCGGCCGAAGCCGAGGGCGCGCGGGTCGCCTACCGCGGGCAGGCGCCTGACGGTGACGCGCACGACGGCGCCGACGCACCGTCCGCGTTCGTCCCGCCCACCATCCTCGAGATCCCCGCCGCAGCCGCGGGCGGCGAGCACGGAGCGGGAGGCGGGCAGCCGGCGTCGTGCGTCCCGAGCCGGAACACGGCGTGGCGCGAGGAGCTCTTCGGACCCGTGCTCGCGGTGCGCCGCGCGGGCTCGGTCGAGGAGGCCTTCGCGCTCGCGGAGGACTCGGAGTTCGGGCTGTCCGCGGCCCTGTTCACGCGGGACATCGCCACGGCCCTCGAGGCGGTCGACGCGCTCGACGTGGGCATCCTCCACGTCAACTCCGAGTCGGCCGGCGCGGACCCGCACGTGCCGTTCGGCGGGGCGAAGAAGTCCGGGTACGGGCCCAAGGAGCAGGGCGCAGCGGCGCGGGAGTTCTTCACCCATACCACCACGGTCTACCTGCGGGGGTAGCGCTCAGGCCGCCGTCGTCCTCCGACGCAGCCGGAGGACGACGGCGCGCCCCACCAGCCCGACGGCGAACATCACCACGCCTGCGGCCACCGACTGCCAGGGCAGGGTCGCGACGAGGACGAGGCACCCGATGGCCCCGAGGACGTTGAGGGTGCGGGGCCAGCGCCGGTCCGCGGCCGGCTGGGTGAAGGCGGAGGCGTTCGCGACCGCGTAGTAGACGAGCACGCCGAAGGACGAGAAGCCGATGACCCCGCGCAGGTCCGTGGTCAGGATGAGGACGCTGACCACGACGGCGAGGGCCATCTCGGCGTGGTGCGGGACGCGGTGCACGGGGTGGACCGCGCCGAGCCATGCGGGGAGGTCGCGCTCGCGGGCCATCGCGAGGCTGGTGCGCCCGATCCCGGCGATGAGTGCCAGGAGCGCGCCGAGGCTCGCGACCGCGCCGCCGACGCGCACCACGGGAGCGAGCCCGTCGAGGCCCACGGCGTGGGCGGCGTCGGCCAACGGCGCGGAGGAGGCCGCGAGGACGCCCGGGCCAGCAGCGGCCAGCGCCGTGACGCCCACGACCGCGTAGACGACGACGGCCATGCCCAGCGCGAGCGGGATGGCCCGGGGGATGGTGGTGCGCGGGTTGCGGACCTCCTCCCCCATGGTGGCGATGCGGGCGTAGCCGGCGAACGCGAAGAACAGCAGGCCCGCGGCCTGCAGCACGCCGTAGACGCCGCCGGAACCCGCGGGCTGGTCCGCCGCGATGGTTCCCAGGCTCGCGTGGCCGCTGGCCCAGAGCCCGATGACGAGCACGGCCAGGGCCGCGAGCGTGATGGTGACGAGGACGCGGGTGAGCTGGGCGGTCCGGGTCACGCCGCGGTAGTTCAGGCCCGCGAGCGCCAGGACCGCGGCCACGGCGACGAGGCGCTGGATCCATGCGGCCCCGGGGACCGAGGCGGGCAGGGCGTAGCTCGCGAAGGTCAGGGCCATCGCGGCGCACGAGGCCGTCTTGCCGACCACGAAGCCCCACCCCGCGGTGAACCCCCACCACGGGCCGAGGCGCTCGCGGCCGTAGACGTAGGTGCCGCCCGAGGTCGGGTAGGCGGCGGCGAGCTGGGCGGAGGCCGTCGCGTTGCAGTAGGCCACGAACGCCGCGATCGCGAGGCCCACGAGCAGCCATGCTCCCGCCGCGCGGGAGGCCGGGCCGAACGCGGCGAACACGCCCGCGCCGATCATCGACCCGAGGCCGATCACCACGGCGTCGGGCAGCCCGAGCCTGCGGGCGAGCTGGGGGTTGGTCACGGGGCCACTCTAGCGAGCGAAGATGGCGGGCGGGCCGGTTCCGACTCCGCTCCACCACCGTGACGGTGCCCGCGCTCAGTCCCCGCCGAACGCGGCCTCGACCTCGCGCGGGTCGACGTCCTCGATCCTCGCCGGGTGCCATCGCGGCGCGCCGTCCTTGTCGACGAGGAGCGCCCGGATGCCCTCGCGCATGTCGCCGCGGGCCACGAGCGCGGCGCCGAGCCGGAGGTCCTGGGCGAGCACGTCGACCACGTCCATGACGGCCGCGCGGCGCAGCGCCTCGAGCGTGACCACGGCCGAGAAGGGGCACACCGAACGGATCGCCTCCTCCGCCGCACGGGCGCCCTCGTGCCCCTCGGCGGCGAGCTCGACGAGCCGGTCCAGGATCGTCTGGGCGTCGTCGCCCGCGTAGGCCTCGTCCACCCATTCCCGCTCGGCGGCGAGCGGCGCCTCGGAGGCCAACAGCGCGAGGGAGCGCACGGCGTCGTGCGCGGCCCCCAGCGCCGTCTCCTCGGTCACCTCCGGGTCGCCAAGCCGCGTGCCCAGGAGGTCCACCAGCTCGCCGAGCCGCTCGGAGGGCACGAGGTGGTCGGCCCAGCCGAGGTACACGGCGTCCGCGCCGGTCGCGGTCGAGCAGGTGAGTGCGAGGTGCGTGCCGAGCTCGCCCGGAGCCCGGGCGAGCAGCGCAGCCATGCCGACGTCCGGGGTGAACCCGATCCGCGTCTCGGGCATCGCGACGGACGTCCGCTCCGTCACGACCCGCACCGAGCCGTGCGCCGAGATGCCCAGGCCGCCGCCCATCGTGATGCCGTCCATGAGCGCCACGTACGGCTTCGGGTACCCCGCGATCAGGGCGTTGAGGCGGTACTCGTCCGCCCAGAACGCAACGGCCGCCTCGTCGGGGCCGTCCCGCAGGGCACGGACGTCGCCGCCGGCGCACAGCCCGCGGCCCTCGCCGCGCACGACGACGGCGCGCACCTCGGGTTCCTCGGCCCACCGCTCGAGGGCCTCCTCCATGGCAAGGACCATGTCCCGGTCGAGGGAGTTGAGGGCACGGGGCCGGTCCAGGGTGATGATGCCCAGTGGGCCCCGGGTCTCGGTGCGGACGTGCTGGGTGGGACTGTGCTGCTCGGCCATGGCGCGCCTCCTTGCGGACGTGGCTTCTCAAACGGACGGACGTGACTCCTCAACGCGACGGAAGTGACTCCTCGGCGGTGGGAGCGGTGGGAGCGGTGGGGTTGCTCTGGCGGGTCCGGTCGGCGGCAGCCTCGCGGCAGGCCGCGGCGAAGGTGCCCATGATGGCCTCGAGCTGACCCGGTGCGGCACCCGCGGTCTGGGGGTCTTCGGGGTGCCACTGGACCGCGACGAGCCAGACCTCGGGATCCGTGGCCTCGATCGCCTCGATCACCCCGTCGGGCGCGGTCGCGGCGACGCGCAGGCCCTCCCCGAGCACCGCGGCCGCCTGGTGGTGCCCCGAGACCACGCGGGCCCGGTCTCCGAGCATGCCTGCGAGGCGGGTTCCGGGCTCGATCTCCACGTCGTGGAGGACCATCGGCCCGGTGGGGTCGGCGTGGTTGCGGTGCATGCCGGGGACGCCGCCCGCAGCAGTTCCGGGAAGGTCCTCGTGCAGAGTCCCTCCGAGCGCGACGTTGACCAGCTGCAGCCCCCGGCAGATGCCGAGGACGGGACGGGCGTCGGCGAGCGCCCCGCGCACGAGGCGCGTCTCGGCGTCGTCCGCGGCCCGGTCCACCGCGTCGATCGTGGGGTGTGCGCCGTCCCCGCCGTACAGGGCGGGATCGACGTCGCCGCCGCCCATGACCACCACCCCGTCGAAGTCCTCCGCCGCGGGCAGCCTCCCGGTGGCCGCGTCGAGCACGACGGCGTGCGCCCCGGCGGCCCCGAGCGCGGCGGCCGCGCTGGCGGTCAGGCCCGCGAGCTCTGTGTGGAACCACGGCTCGTGGGACGGCGCGGTGTCCGCCCAGGTCACGGCGATGCGCGGCGCCGCGGCGGCCGGTGCGCTCACGCGCCGCCTCCCGCGGACGCAGCCGGGTAGAGCGGGTTGTGGCCGGCGGCAATCCGCTCGGCCTCGGGCGGCGGCCCGGGCGGGGTCCCGTCGCCGAACGGGCGGCCGCCGAGCCCTTCGCGGCCGTGCGGGGTGAGCCAGTTCGACAGGTCCGGCCCGTCCGGGACGATCCCCGTCGGATTGATGTCCTCGTGGACGATGTAGTAGTGCTGCTTGATCTGCACGAAGTCGATCGTGTCGCCGAATCCGGGCGTCTGGAAGAGGTCCCGGGCATAGCCCCACAGCGCCGGCATCTCGGTGAGCTTGTTCCGGTTGCACTTGAAGTGGCCGTGGTAGACGGGGTCGAAGCGCGCGAGGGTGGTGAAGAGGCGTACGTCGGCCTCGGTGATGGTGTCCCCGACGAGGTAGCGCTGGCGGCTGAGGCGGTCCTCGAGCCAGTCCATCGCGTCCCAGAGCCGGGCGTAGGCGCGGCTGTAGGAGGCCTGGGATCCGGCGAAGCCACACCGGTAGACACCGTTGTTGACGTCCGCGAAGACCCGGGCGTTGACCTCGTCGATCTCGGCGCGGAGGGCCTCGGGGTACAGGTCCGGGGCGCCCTCGCGGTGGAGCGCGGTCCATTCGAGCTCGAAGTCGAGGGTGATCTGCGGGTAGTTGTTGGTGACGACCGCACCGCTGGACTCCTCCACGATCGCGGGGACGGTGATGCCGCGGGGGTAGTCCGGGAAGCGCCGGAAGTAGGCCTCCTGGAGCCGCTCGATGCCGAGGACCGGGTCGCGGCCGTCCGGGTCGAGGTCGAAGGTCCACGACCGCGCGTCGTGGGTGGGGCCAGGGAGACCGAGCGAGATCGCGTCCTCGAGGCCGAGCAGGCGGCGCACGATCACGGTCCGGTTGGCCCAGGGGCACGCTCGGGCGGCGACGAGGCGGTAGCGGCCGCGTTCAGCCGGCCACGCCTTCGCCCCGTCCGGCGCTGGGCTGCCGGGCGGAAAGGTGCCGTCCCGCGTGATGCGGTCCTCGATGTAGTTCGTGTCCCGGGTGAACTCCTCGCCCGTGTGGACGTAGGCGCCCTTGGTGCTGAATGCGTCGCTGCCAGCCATGCCGCCAGCCTAGCGGTCCGCCTCAGCCGATGCCCGCCGGTGCCGGTTCCTGCTCCGGCAGCCCGGCTCGCTTGCTCGCGCGGGCCGTGCGCCCGGAGACCCGGCTCTCGAGGTACCGGGCGAAGTGCGAGATGAGGATGTTCGTGACCACGTAGACCGCCGCGATGACGAGGAAGGTCTGGATGAGGTGGTTCGTGTACGCGGTGAGGTTGTTCGCCGTCTTCATCAGCTCCGGGTAGCTGACCGCGTAGCCGAGGGTCGTGTCCTTCAGGAGCACCACCAGCTGGGCCACCATCGACGGCACGATGATCCGGATCGCCTGCGGCAGCACGATGAACCGGGTCGCCTGGGAATGCTGCATCCCCAGGCTCAGGGCCGCCTCGACCTGGCCGGCCGGGAGGGCGAGGATGCCGGCGCGGAAGATCTCCGCCATCACGGCCGAGCTGCACAGCGTGATGGGGATGACGAGCTTCCAGAAGATGTCCGGATTGATGCCGTAGGTCGGAAGGCCGCTCACGAAGATGTACACCACGAGCAGCAGCGGAACGGAGCGGAAGAATTCGATGTAGGCGGTGGCCGGCCAGCGCAGCCAGGCCCGGTGCGAGGTGCGGCCGAGGGCCATGAGCAGCGCCGTCGGGATCGCGAAGAGCGCCGAGGCCGCCGCCGCGAGCGCGGTGTTGCCGAGGCCCGCGAGGAGGAACTGGATGTAGGGCCATTGCGTGAACTCGGCCCAGCGGTCGGAGGCCAGCTGCCCGGCCTGTCCGAAGCGCTGCACGACGAGGAAGGCCACGGCGAGGATGGCGAGGACGCTCAGCACCGTGACGATCCGGATGGTGCGCCGTCCTCGGGGGCCGGCGGCGTCGAAGATGTGCTCCTGGGTGCTCACCGCTGGACCCTCCACCGCTTCTCGAGCCGCGCCCCGACCCCGCCCGCAAGCAGCGAGATGATCACATAGGCGAACGCGACGATGACGTACGCCGTGAGGCCGAGGGCCGCCTGGTTGTTGATCTCGGAGACCTGCAGGGTCAGGTCCTTGACGCCGATGACGCCGGCGAGCGAGGAGCTCAGCAGGATCCCGATGAACACGTTCACGAGCGGCTGGACCACGCTCCGGTAGGCCTGCGGGAACAGGACGTGGCGGAGCACGCCGAAGAAGTCGAGGCCGATCGAGCGCGCGGCCTCGATCTGCCCGACCGAGACGGCGTTGATGCCGGTGCGGACCGCCTCGCACGTGAAGGCCCCGCCGAGCAGGGTCATGGACAGGGCCGCGCACGTGAAGAGGTCGAAGGTCAGCCCGATGTCCGGCAGCCCGAACGTCACGACGACGAGCAGGCTGATCAGCGGGATGTTGACGAACAGCTCCACGTACACGCGCCCCACCGCGCGCAGCGGCACGATCGGACTGATCCGGAAGGCAGCCATGACCGTGCCGAGCACGAGCGATCCCAGGAAGCTCACCGCGGTGAGCCTGGCCGTCATCCACAGGCCGTCGAGCAGCTCGGGGAGGTAGGTGGTGAACAGCTCCTGCATGGCGCGCCGGTCAGGAGGCGATGGCCGGCGGCTTGGGCGGATCCGTCTTGACGACCTGGCCCACCGTGGCCTTCCACAGCGCGGCCCACGTGCCGTCCTCCTCGATGGACTTGAGCCACGCGTTGACGAACGCGAGCGCGTCGCTGCCCTTGTGCAGTCCGATCCCGTACGGGTCCGCGTTGCCGAACGGGTCGCCGACGATCTTGACGTCCTTGTTCTTGGCCACGTCCGAGAGCAGGATCGACTGGTCGATCACGTAGGCGTCGACGCGGCCCTGCTGGACGGCGGCGAGGCACTTGGGATTGTCGTCGAAGGTCTGCACGTTGGCCTTCGGCGCGTACTTCTGCAGGAGGGCGACGCCGGTGCTGGCCGCCTGGGTGGCGACGTTCTTGCCCGCGAGGTCGTCCACCGAGTTGATGGACGAGTTCGTCGACTTCACGAGGATCGCCGACTTCGACTCGTAGTACGGGCCACCGAAGTCCACCTTCTGCTGGCGCGCCGGGGTGATCGAGTAGGTCGCGATGACCAGGTCCACGGACTGGTTCTGCAGGAGGGTCTCACGGGTGTCGACCGTGACCTGGCTGAGGTTCTCCTTGGGCTGGCCGGTGATGTACTTCGCGAGCAGCTGGGAGATGCCGGCGTCGAAGCCCGCCACCTTCCCGGTGGCCGGATCCCGCAGGGAGAACAGCGAGGAGGTGTCGGTGCCGCCCCGGTTGATCGCACCGCGGGCCTTGATGGCCTTGGCCCACGCGTTCCCGTCCACGAGCGAGGCGTCCGCGACCTTGCCCTTCGACAGGACCGCGTCGTACGCCGCGAGGTCGATCACCGACCCGGACGCGCCCGCTGAGCCCGATCCGGAGGGCGCAGGGAGCGAGGGGCTGCTCGAGCACGCGGCGAGCGCACCCGCGCCCAGCGTCCCCAGGCCGATGCCGAGGAGCTTCCTCCTGCTGAGCTGGAACCCGGCGATCTCGATCCGTTCCATGGCTGTACCTCCACGACGTCTGGCCCGCGAGCGGGCCGTCCAATGGCGGGGCCGGCGCCCCTCGACGATCTACGATTCGCCAGTCTAAGCATGATTTCCGTCACGCACGCACGTGCGCCGCGGGAAACGCGGGACTACTGTGAAAATCCCGAGACCCTCCGAACGCTAGGACGTGGACGTGGACCTGGAAGCGATCGAATCAGCCGTCTCGCGGGAGACGATGGACTGGATCACGCGCCTGATTGGACTCGACACCACGAGTCGGGACTCGAACCTGCCGCTCATCGACCTCGTCGCCGCGGAGGTGCGCCGCCACGGCGTCGAACCCGTCCTCGTCCCGAATGCGGAGGGCAGCAAGGCCAACCTGATCGCCACCTTCCCGGCCTCCGACGGCTCGGTCCACGGCGGGATCGTCCTCTCCGGCCACACCGATGTGGTTCCCGTGGACGGCCAGGAGTGGTCGAGCGCCCCGTTCGCGCCCGAGATCCGCGAGGGGCGGCTGTACGGCCGCGGGGCGTGCGACATGAAGGGGTTCGTGGGCGCCGTCGTGGCCCGGATCGGGCAGATCGCCGCCGCGGACCTGCGCGAGCCGCTCCACCTGGCCTTCTCCTACGACGAGGAGATCGGCTGCCTCGGCGCCGAGGACCTCGTCAAGGACATGGTGGGCCGCGGGCTCCGGCCGAGGGCGTGCATCGTCGGGGAGCCCACGGGCATGCGGGTGATCCGCGGCCACAAGTCCATCAACCTCGTCCGCGTGGACTTCCGCGGGGTCGCCGCCCACTCCTCGCTCACCCCGAACGGCGTCAACGCCATCGAGCACGCCGCGGCGTTCGCCCGGTTCGTGCGCTCGGTCGCGGACGAGTTCCGCCAGCAGGGCCCGTACGACGACGCCTTCGACGTTCCGTACACGACCTGCACCGTGAACCTCATCGAGGGCGGGATCGCCGTCAACACGATCCCGGCTGACTGCAGCCTCCACTTCGAGTTCCGCTCCATCGGCGGCGTCGACTCCCGGGCCCTCCTCGGGCGCTTCCGGGCCGAGCTCGCGCGGATCGAGGGCGAGATGAAGGCGGAGGACCCGCAGGCGGGCGTGGACGTGACCATCGTCGCTGCCGCGCCGGGGCTGGAGACGGCGGCCGACGCCGAAGTCGTCCGCCTGGCCGCGGAGTGGGGTGGTGAGCCGAGCACGGAGAAGGTCGCCTACGGCACCGAGGCCGGCCTGTTCGACCAGGGCGGCATCCCCACGGTGGTGTGCGGCCCGGGAGACATCGCGCAGGCCCACTCCGCCGACGAGTACGTCGACCTGGCCCAGCTGGCACGCTGCGAGGCGTTCCTCGACCGGGTCATCGCCCACCTGTTGGCCTGATCGGCCTGGACCCACCCGAAGGAGCGCCATGCCCGCCACCCCCGCCACCGTCGCGGCCACCCCTGAACGGCTCGCCGCGGCCCGCAAGGCCGTCGTCAGCAGCTCCATCGGCGCCGCCCTCGAGTGGTTCGACATCATCGTCTACGCCTCGTTCGCAATCGTCATCGCCGAGAACTTCTTCCCTGAGGGGGACAGCACCCTTGGGCTCATCCTGACGTTCGCGACGTTCGCCATCTCCTACCTCGTCCGGCCGCTCGGCGGGATGTTCCTGGGCTCGTACGGCGACCGGCACGGCCGCAAGAAGGCCCTGACCGTGACGCTCGCGCTCATGATGCTCGGAACGCTCATCATGGCGATCGCCCCGACCCACGCGCTCATCGGGGCGTGGGCGGGCATCATCATCCTCATCTCCCGGCTTATCCAGGGCTTCTCGGCCGGCGGCGAATTCGGCACGGCCACGACCTTCCTCGTCGAGACCGCCCCGCACCGCAAGGCCTACTACGCCTCGTGGCAGGTCGCGGCCCAGGGCATCTCCATGTTCCTGGCCTCGGCGTTCGGGTTCGCGCTGTTCAGCTGGCTGACGAAGGAGCAGCTGTACTCGTGGGGCTGGCGCATCCCGTTCATCCTGGGGATCTTCATCGGCCCCGTCGGCCTCTACATCCGCTCCCGCCTGTCCGAGACCGAGGAGTTCGAGCGGAGCGAGAAGCACGCGGCGCCGATCCGCGCCGTCTTCTCCACCCACCTCGGCAGGCTCTTGGCCGCCTCGGCGAGCATCGGCGTCGCCACCATCTCGATCTACCTGATCCTCTACATGCCCACCTTCGCGGTGAAGAGCCTGCACGTCCCCGCGAGCGCCGCCTACCTCGGCGGGGTGGTCGCGGGCCTCGTGATCCTCGTCGGGACTCCGTTCGTCGGCAGCCTCGCGGACCGATTCGGGCCGGCACGGCTCATGCTCTGGGCCGCGGTGGCGGCCCTCGTGCTCGCGTGGCCGCTGTTCCAGCTGATCATCAGCAGCCCTACGCTTCCGGTCTTCATCCTCGTCATCACGGTCCTGGGCATCCTGTGCGCGCTCTACTTCGGCCCCCTGCCGACCCTGCTCACCGAGATCTTCCCGATCAACGTGCGCACCACGGGCGTCGGCGTGGCCTACAACGTGGGCGTCACCGTGATGGGCGGCCTCGCGCCCCTCGTGCTCACGTGGCTCCTGGGCCTCACCGGCGCGCTGGCCGCACCGAGCTTCTACTACATGGCGGTGGCCGTGATCTCCCTGATCGGGCTCGCCGTCGCGAGGCGGCGGTACCACGCCCGGTGAGACTGGGTTTCACCACCGCGCCGGGGACCGCTAGCGTGGGGGTCGGAACACACCATCGACGGCGAGGACGTGACCCATGGCCCCCACCAGCAGCGATCTGGCAAGCACCGAGCTGGGCAGCTACGAAACGCTCGAGCTCGACCTCACGGAGGGCATCCTGACCCTCACCGTGAACCGCCCCCAGGCCCTCAATGCCCTCTCCCAGCAGGTCATCGCGGACCTGTGGAAGGCCTTCACCGCGATCGAGGACTCCTGCACGCACGACGCCGGGTGGCCGGTCCGCGGGGTCATCGTCACCGGTGCGGGGGGCAAGGCCTTCGTGGCGGGGGCGGACATCCGCGAGATGGCGTCGATGGAGCCCGACGAAGCGGCGGAGTACGCGCGCTCCGCCCAGGGCGTGACGCTCCTGATCGAGAAGGTGCCGGTGCCGGTCATCGCGGCGGTGGACGGGTTCGCCCTCGGCGGCGGCTGCGAGCTGGCCCTCGCGTGCGACTTCATCTACGCCTCGGAGGCCGCCCAGTTCGGCCAGCCCGAAGTCAACCTCGGGCTCGTGCCCGGCTTCGGCGGGTCGGTGCGCCTGCCCCAGCGCGTGGGACTGGGTCCCGCGCGCGAGCTCATCTACACGGGCCGGCGCATCGACGCAGCCGAGGCCCTCCGCCTCGGGCTCGTCAACCGGGTCCTCCCCGGCCGCGAGGAGCTCCTCGCGGCGGCGCGCGCCACCCTCGGCGAGATCGCCCCGAAGGCCCCGCTCGCCGTCGGGCTCGCCAAGCAGTCCATCACCCGCGCGTACGGGCGGCACACCGGCCAGGGCCTCGAGATCGAGGCCGAACTGTTCCGCGAGGCGTTCACCACCGAGGACATGCGCGAGGGCACGTCGGCGTTCCTCGAGAAGCGCGGGGCGGCGTTCACGGGGAAGTAGGGGTTTCGACTCCGCTCGACCACCGGTTGAGATTTCAACCAAGGCACGGCTGGGGTCAAGGACCGCCACAGCTAATCGACAGGGTGCTGCCCGATTGTTGAAGCATGACGGCGACACTCCCCACTCCCCAGCCCCGCACGGAGGCACTGCCCCGGGTGACCCGGCGCACCGCCCTGGGCCGTGAGCTCAGGGCCCGCGGACGGCGCCGCCTGATCGGCGCGGACCTGCTCGGCGTGGCCGCGTGGAGCTCGGCGGCCGCCGCCGTGGCCCTCTACCTCGCGGACGGCGGGGCCGGCCAGTTCGGCACCGTCCCCTCGGCACTCACGTCCATCGGCATCATCGCCGGGCTCATCGGCACGGACCTCGTGCTCGTCATGCTCCTCCTCGCCGCCCGGCTGCCCTGGATCGACCGGGCGATCGGCCACGACCGCGCCATGGCCGTCCACGGCAGCCTCGGCAAGCCCTCGCTCTACCTGCTCCTGGCCCACATGGCCTTCCTCCTGCTCGGCTACGGCGCCTCCGAGGGCCTCAACCCGATCGCCGAGGCCGTGAGCCTGTGGAACCTCGTGCCGGACATGTGGCTCGCGTTCGTCTCGATCGCGCTGTTCATCGCCGTGGTCGTCACGTCCCTCGTCGCGGTGCGGCGCAAGATGCCGTACGAGTTCTGGCACGCGATCCACCTCCTCACCTACGCGGCGGTCCTGACCGCCATCCCCCACCAGTTCAGCGTCGGCGCACTCTTCGCCGAGGGGCACTGGCAGCGGCTCTACTGGGAGGTCTTCTACTGGGGCGTGGTCGTGGCGCTCCTCTGGTTCCGCGTGGTCACGCCGCTGGTGCGCACGTGGCGCCACCAGCTCACAGTGAGCCGCGTGGTGCAGGAGGGGGCCGGCGTCGTGAGCATCGAGATGACGGGCCTGCGCCTGCACGAGCTCACCGGCGAGGGCGGCCGGTTCTTCATCTGGCGCTTCCTGGCCCCCGGCCTGTGGTGGCACGCGCACCCGTTCAGCCTCTCGGCGGAGCCGCACGGGGAGTCCCTGCGCATCACCGTCCGCAACCTCGGCCGGGGCAGCGCCGCGCTCGCCCGGCTCCGCCCGGGAACCAAGGTGGCCCTCGCGGGGCCCTACGGCAACTTCGCCCACACCTCCCGCACCCGCCCCGGCCTGGTCCTCGTGGGCTCGGGCATCGGCATCACACCGATCCGCGCCCTGCTCGAGCGGGCCGAGTTCGCCCCGGGCGACGCGACCGTGATCCTCCGGGCCAGCGCCCCGCACCAGCTCTACCTGCGCGAGGAGATCGCCGCCCTGTGCCAGGCCCGCGGTGCCGTGCTGTACGAGCTCGTGGGCCGGCGCGCCCGCGGCAGCTCCTGGCTCCCCCGTCACCAGACGGGGCTGCGCCTGACCGACTACCTCCCCGCCGGCGCCCCCGCGCTGGCCGACACCGACGTCTACGTCTGCGGGCCCCGCGAGTGGTCCGACGCCGTCCTCGCCGACGCGAAGGCCTCCGGCGCCCGTGACGAGACCCTCCACCGCGAAAGGTTCGACTGGTGAGAAAACGCGCAGCACTCTCCGCCTCCGTCGCGTCCCTCGGCATCCTCGCCATCGGCTGGCAGGCCGGCGCGCACGCCCTCGAGGCCGCCCAGCCCACGGCCGGCACCCCCGGCACTGCCGGCGCCGCGAACGGCACGGGAAGCACCGCGGCGGCCAGCGGCTCGGGTGCCTCGGGCGCCTCCGGCGGGGCGTCGGGCACGTCCGGCTCATCTGGATCGGGCACCAGCCAGGCGGCCGGGTCCCAGCCCCAGAACACCTACGCGGGCCAGACCGTCTCGACACGCTACGGCGACGTCCAGGTCCAGATCACCGTGCGGAACGGCAAGATCACCGACGTAGCGGCCCTGCACCTCACCGACGCCGAGAGGCGCTCCCAGATGATCAGCGCCACCGCGGCCCCGATCCTGCGCTCGGAGGTCCTGCAGGCCCAGTCGGCCAACGTCCAGACGGTCAGCGGCGCCACGATCACTTCGGATGCCTACCTCCAGTCCCTCCAGGCGGCCCTCGATGCAGCCCATCTCTGAGCCCACTCCGGGCCTCCGGGCGTCCGACACCTGGGCGCCCGCTCCGGCTCTGCGCGCACGGACGTTCGCCTGCATGGGCACGGTGGTCAGCCTCACCGCGCCCGTGGGCTCTGGCAGCGCGGCGCAGGCCGATCTCGATCGGCTCGAGGCCGCGGCCGCCGTGGTCGAGGACCAGTTCGCGGCCCTCGACGCGCAGTTCAGCCTCTACCGGCCGGACTCGGAGGCGAGCCGGATCGCCCGCGGGGAGCTGGCCCTCCTGCAGGCCAGCCCGCTCCTGCGGGACCTGTACGCCGACGCGGTGCGGTGGCGCGGCCGGACCGACGGCGCCTTCACGCCCGAGCGTCCGGACGGGCTCCTGGACCTGGGCGGCCTCGTGAAGGGGTACGCGATCGCCGAGGCGGGCCGCTCCCTCGTGGCGCTCGGCCTGCACGACTGGTGCCTCAACGCGGGCGGAGACGTGCTCGTCTCCGGTTCACCGGCGCCGTCGTCCGCGTCCTCGGCTTCCGCGGCGGCGGGTGAGGCCGGCGCTCCCCCGTGGCTCGCCGGGATCGTGGACCCCGCCGATCGGCGCACCCTGCTGGGCTCCTACCCGCTCGGGCCGCGGCCGCCGGCGCGGCTCGCTCTGGCGACCTCGGGCTCGGCCGAGCGCGGCGACCACATCTGGACCGTCGGGCTGCGCGGGCCCTCCGGCCACCGCCGGCCCGAGTTCGCCCAGGTGAGCGTGGCGGCGCAGGACATCGTCACCGCGGACGTCCTCGCCACCGCGGTCGTCGCCGGCGGCCGGGCCACCCTCGATGCCGTCACCGCCCGCTGGGACGTGGACGTGCTCGCCGTGGCGCACGACGGCGGCCTGCTCGCCACCCCGGGGTTCCGCGCCCCGAGCGCGGCGTAGGGCCGGACGGCCGCGGGCCCGGAGCCGGACGGGTCAGATGCGGACGGGTCAGAGGCGGACGGGCGCCGGGTACTTCGGGCTCAGTCCGTCCCCCGAGGAGCGGCCCGTGACGCGCCGGACGACCCACGGCCACGCGTACTCCCGCGTCCACGCGGCGTTGGCACGGAGCTGCTCGACGCGGCTCAGCTTGGGCAGCGGCACGGCGTCGGGGACCTCGGCCAGGCCCTCGTGCTCGAGCAGCTCCAGGACCCGGTTGGCCATCGTCGCGTGGCCGAGCGGGGACATGTGCATCCGGTCCACGTCCCACATGCGCCAGTCCTGGAACTCATGGAAGCGCCAGTAGTCGACCAGGGCGGCCCCGTGGCGGTCGGCGATCCAGCGGACCTGCTCGTTGTAGATCGCGGTCCGGCCGCGCATGGTCCCGAACACCTTGGACGAGCCGGCGTCGAAGCCCGTGAAGAGCAGCACCTGGGCGCCCGCATCCACGAGGCGGCCCACCGCGGCGTCGTACCCCTCCATGAGGGCGTCGATGTCCACCTTGGGCCGCAGGATGTCGTTCGCCCCCGGCGTACAGCGTCACGAGCGTGGGGCGCAGCGCGAGGGCGGGCTCGATCTGCTCGGCGAGGATCTGGCGGATCTTGCGGCCGCGGATCGCGAGGTTCGCGTATCCGAGGCCGGGGTCGGCCCGCTGGAGCTGCTCGGCCACCCGGTCTGCCCAGCCGCGCACGCCGTTCGGGCGCGAGGCGTCCGCGTCGCCGACCCCCTCGGTGAACGAGTCGCCCAGGGCCACGAAGCGGGAGGTGAAGGACTCGCTCACGGTGCCACCCCGCCGTCGTACGCCGGACCGAGGAGGCGCTCGCGGGACGGATCCCGGAAGATCCAGTTCTCCTCCTGGAGCCTGCCGACGATCTTCTCGCCGATGTCCGCCAGCCGGGCCACGTCATCGGCCCCGAGGGCGTCGAACACGAGCTGGCGCACGCGCTGCACATGCTCGGGCGCCAGGTCCGCGATGGTCTCCCAGCCGGCGTCGGTGAGGTGCGCGGTGGTGACGCGGGCGTCGTCCGGGCAGGGGCGCCGGTCGATCCACCCCCGGCCCTGGAGCTTCGTCACCACGTGCGAGAGGCGCGAGAGCGAGGCCGAGGTGCGGGAGGCGAGCTCCTTCATCGGGAGCATGCGGCCCTCGGCCTCGGAGAGCATCGCGAGCACGTTGTAGTCGAACAGGGACAGCTTGTTCAGCTGCGTCAGGTGCGCGTCGAGGGCTGCCGGCAGGAGCGTGGTCACGCTCAGCAGGGCAAGCCACGCCCGGCGCTCCTGGGCGTCAAGCCAGCGGGGTTCCGTCACGGGTACCAAGCATAGGCTGTGGGGATGCTCATCGTTTCGCTCACCTACACCGTGCCGCTCGACGTCGTCGAGGCCCACCTCGAGGCCCACCGGACGTGGCTCCGCGACGCCGTGGACCGCGGGCTCGTGGTCGCCGCCGGGCGCAAGAACCCGCGCACCGGCGGGATCCTGCTCTCCCTCGCGGACCGGGGCGCGCTCGAGGCCGCGATCGCCGAGGACCCGTTCTCGGTGCACGGCGTGGCCGAGTTCGAGGTCATCGAGGCGGACATGACCGCGGCGGCCATGGGGTTCGAGGCGCTGCTCGCCTGAGCGGCCGCCTGCGGGGAAGCCCCGTGGACTGGCCCGCACCGGCTGTTCCCTCCCGCACACTCCGCGCCATAGCCTGTCCCCGTGCGGCTCCGGCGTCCCAGAGCACTCCCCGCACTATCCGAGCGGAGGGCAGGCCATGGCTGACGGACTCGCAGGAATCGACCACATCGTGGTGCTCATGCTCGAGAACCGCTCGTTCGACCACCTCCTCGGGTACCTCTACCACGACGCGGGGAACGTCTCGCCGAGCGGGGCGCCGTTCGAGGGCCTCACGGGTGCCGAGAGCTGCCCGGGACCAGACGGCAGACCCGTGGCCGTCTACCCCATCGCCCCGACCACCCCGGAGGCCTACTTCATGCCCGGCGCCGACCCGGGCGAGGGCTTCGCCAGAGCCAACAACCAGCTCTTCGGGACCACGAAGCCCGCTCCCGGCGCCGTGCCCACCATGACCGGATTCGTGGCCGACTACGCCCAGGCCATCAAGGACAACCAGGCGAAGAAATGGTATGTGGTCCCGGGCACCGCGCCCGGGTGGATCATGGGCTGCTTTGCCCCGGAGACGCTCCCCGTCCTCAGCGCCCTCGCGCGCGGGTTCGCCGTCTGCGACCACTGGTTCAGCTCCGTGCCCACGGAGACCATGCCCAACCGGGCCTTCACGTGCGCGGGGACGAGCCAGGGCCACATGGACGATGTCACGAAGTCGTTCACCGTGCCGAGCATCTTCGGCCTCCTCGGCCAGCACAGCCTGCCGTGGAAGATCTACGGCTACAGCAAGCCGCCGCTGACCCGCCTGAACTTCCCGGACACCCAGAAGGCCCCCGCCGCCAACATCGGCAGGTTCGCGGACTTCCGCGCCGACGCCGCGGCAGGGACCCTGCCCGCGTTCGCCTTCGTGGAGCCGGCCTGGAGCTCCACCGGCAACAGCCAGCACCCCAACTACAGCATGGCCGCCGGGGAGCAGCTCATCCTCGACACCTACACCGCCCTCCGCGCCGGTCCCTCGTGGGCCAAGACGCTCCTGATCGTGACCTACGACGAGCATGGCGGATGCTACGACCACGTTCCGCCGCCCAGCGGGGCTGTCCCGCCGGATGCCTCCCCGGGCGAGTTCGGCTTCGACTTCACACGCTTCGGCCCCCGTGTTCCCACGGTGCTCGTGAGCCCCCTCATTCCCGCCGGCACGGTGTTCCGCGTGCCCGCGGGCTCCACGCCCCTCGACCACACGAGCATCCTGGCCACGGTCGAACGCCGGTTCGGGCTCCCGCCGCTCACCCGCCGGGACGCGGCCGCGCCCGACGTCGGCGGAGCCCTGACGCTCGAGGCGGCCCGCACGGACGATCCCCTGGCCGGCGTGTCCGCGCCGCCGCCGCCCGCCGTCCCTGCAGCCCTGGCCGCCACGCCCTCGCACCTCGCGGACGTCCGGGACGAGCTCATGGCACGCTTCACACCAGAGGACGTGGCGGGCTGAGGCTGGGCGCCCTGGGGCGCGTGCCATTCTGCTCACCAAGCCTCGGCGCCCCGGCGTGTCCCGCCGCGACACGCCGTGCGGACGCAGCTTCGGCCACCCAGCGTGAGCAGGAACGCACGCGCCCGGGAATGCTGCGGTGATGGTTGAATGTTCAAGTGATTATGGACTTCGGCATCTTCACCTTCGGCGAGCTCACCCGCGGCCCCTCGGGCACCGGGCGCTCCGCCGCCCAGCGCATCGACGAGACCCTCCGGCTGGCCAGGCTCGCGGACGAGGCCGGGCTGGACGTGATCGGCCTCGGCGAGCACCACCGCCACGACTTCGCGTTCTCGGCCCCAGAGATCGTCCTCGCCGCGATCGCGCGCGAGACCCGACGCATCCGCCTCACCACGGCCGTCACGGTCCTGTCCACCGCGGACCCGGCGCGCGTGTTCGAGCAGTTCGCCACCCTCGACATCGTCTCCGGCGGCCGTGCGGAGATCCTCGCCGGACGCGGCGTCTTCCCGGAGTCGTTCCCGCTCTTCGGCTACGACCCCGCCCAGTACGACGCCCTCTTCGAGGACAAGCTCGAGCTCCTGCTGCAGATGCGCGAGCACGCCGACGTCACCTGGCCAGCCCCCGCCGCCGCGGGCCCGCGCGCCCACCACGCACTCCACCACGCGGCGATCGCGCCCCGGCCGGTCCAGGAGCGGCTGCCGATCTGGCGGGGCGTCGGCGGTACGCCCTCGAGCTTCGTGCGGGCAGGCCAGGCCGGGGTCCCGCTGTTCCTCGCGCTCCTGTCCGGGCACCAGCACTTCGCCCGGCTCGTCGAGCTCTACCGGGCCGCCGGCACCGAGGCCGGGCACCCGGATTCGTCCCTGAAGGTCGGCACGGGCAGCCACTTCTACGCCGCGCGCACCTCCCAGGCGGGCCGCGACGCGTTCTACCCGCACTACGCCGCGTACATCCAGCAGAACATGCCGCGGCCCGCCGGCGCGTTCCCGCGCGAGCAGTTCGACGCGTGGTCCGGCCCCGGCGGCGGCCTCCTCGTGGGCAGTCCCGCCGAGATCACCGAGCGGATCCTCGCCACCCACGAGGCGCTCGGCACGAGCCGGTTCATGGCCCAGGTGGGCCTCGGGACGCTGCCGTTCGCCGAGACCGCGGCCTCCGTCGAGCTGCTGGCCACCGAGATTGTGCCAGCGGTGAAGAAGGCCCTCGGCGAGGGCTGAGCCCGCTAGCGTAGACGGCATGACTTCCGGTGCCGGACGCTTCGCCCCCAGCCCCTCGGGCGAGCTGCACGTGGGCAACCTCCGCACCGCCCTGCTCGCGTGGCTCTTCGCCCGGTCCGCGGGCCGGCGGTTCATCCTGCGCGTCGAGGATCTGGACCGGGCCCGGGCGGGAGCCGAGGAGGTCCAGCTGAGGGACCTCGCCGCCGTCGGCCTCGACTGGGACGGCGAGGTGGTCCGCCAGACCGAACGGGGCGGGCTCTACGAGGAGGCGATCGCGCGTCTGGCCGCCGCCGGCCTCACCTACGAGTGCTACTGCACCCGGCGCGAGATCCAGGAGGCGCCCAGCGCCCCGCACGCGCCGCAGGGCGCGTACCCCGGCACGTGCCGCGACCTCACCGAGGCGCAGCGCGCACGACGCCGCGCGGAGCGTCCCGCCGCCATCCGCCTCCGCGCCTCGGTCACCGACTGGGCCGTCACAGACGTGCTGCACGGGCGGTATTCGGGGCTCGTGGACGATTTCGTCCTGCGCCGCAACGACGGAGTGGTGGCCTACAACCTCGCGGTGGTCGTCGACGACGCCGCCCAGGGCGTGGACCAGGTGGTCCGCGGCGACGACCTGCTCCCCTCGGCCCCGCGGCAGGCCTACCTCGCCGGGCTGCTCGGCGCGCGCGTGCCCGAGTACGCCCATGTGCCGCTCGTGCTCAACCCCGCCGGGCGCCGCCTGGCCAAGCGCGACGGCGCGGTGACGCTCGCCGAACTCGCCACCGCCCGGGTCGGCCCCGAGGAGGTGACCGCGCTGCTCCTCGGCTCGCTCGGGCTGCCCGCGACGCTGGCCGAGGCGCTCAGGGCCTTCGACCCCTCCGCGCTCCCCCGCGACCCGTGGGTCCTGGACCCGCAGGACCTGACAGGCGGGGCGCGCGGGATCAGCCCTGCATCGTGAAGCGTGCGGCCGTCCGCTCGGCGAGCCACGGCACGCGGTAGAGCGCGCGGAAGGCGGCATTGCGGGCGGCCATGATGCCCGCGGGCAGCTCCCGGCCCAGGGCCATGTTGACCCTCGCCTGCCGGGCCGCGAAGCGCGCGGCCCGGAGCCGCTCCGCCTCCGCCGCGGCCCACAGCTCGTCCCATTGACCGCCGGTGCCCGCGGCGATGAGCGGCACGAAGGCCTCGGCGTCGAGCCACCCGAGGTTCATCCCCTGCCCGCCGATCGGACTCACCTCGTGTGCGGCGTCGCCCGCGAGCAGGACCCGCCCGGAGCGCAGCCGGGCCGCGAGCCGCTCGGTGACCGTGAACGCGCTCAGCATCGTGCACGTGGACGGGTCCGGGCGCACGCCGGTCCGCTCGCCCACGATCCGCGCGAGGTCCCGCGCGGACGGGTCCAGGGCCGGCTCGGGCACGTGCGCGACCCAGCGCCGCACTCCGCCGGGCAGCGGGAACGACTCGACGATCCCCGCGGCCTCGAGGTGCAGCACCGCCCGCGCCCCGTCCCCGGTCGCGTCGGCAAAGTCGCCCATGAGGTACGCGTCGGGCAGGGCGTGGGTGCGCACGGGGATGCCGAGGCCCGCGCGCAGGGGCGAGCGGGCGCCGTCGGCCGCGACGACCCAGCGGCCCGCCACCTGATCGCCGTCCTCGCAGCGGACGACGGCGCCGCCCTCCTCGCGCTCGGCCCGCACCGCCCGCACGCCGCGGCGCAGTGCCCCGGGCGCGAGCTCGGCGAGCCGGTCCTCGAGCGCCTGCTCGGTGGCCCACTGGGGCACGGCGAGCACGGGCGGCCGGAAGCCGATCCGCGCCACCGTGCGGGTCGCGCCGGAGTCGCGGGCGCGTGCGGCGCCCTCGCTGATCGGCACGCCCGCGGCGGCGACCCGGTCCGCGACGCCTGCCCGCTCCAGGACGCGCAGCCCGGGCGGGTGGACGCCGATCGCCCGCGTGTGCCGGCCGCGCTGGGGCCTGGCCTCGAGGACCGCGACATCCAGGCCCCGGTCCGCGAGCAGCACCGCGAAGCAGAGTCCCACGGGGCCCGCGCCCACCACGACCGCGTCGTGCCGCCCGGCGGCCATCCTCAGGCGCCCATGCTCGGCCGGCCCGTCCTCAGGCGCCCCGGCTCACGGGAGCCTCCGGGTCATGAGGGCCGTCTCCACCGTCAGCCCGGGGCCGAAGGCCATCGCACAGATGCGTTCTGCGCCGGGCGAGCCGCGTCCCGCCTCCGGTGAGCCGGCGGCGCGCGGCGAGGAGGCGTCGTCGTCCGGGTCCCGGTCCGGGAGGGCGAGGATCCGTTCGAGGACGAACATGATGGTGGCGCTGGACATGTTGCCGAACTCGCGCAGGGTCTCGTAGGCGGGGGCGCCCTGCTGCTGCGAGAGGCCGAGGCGGGCCACGACCTTGTCCACGATGCTCCGGCCGCCGGGGTGGATGGCCCAGTGCTCGATCTCGGCGTGCGGGCGGCCCACGAGGGAGGTGTCGCGGGCGAGGAGGGGTTCGAGGGCGCCGGTGATGTGCTCGTCGATGATGTGGGGGACGTAGGTGCCGAGGACCATCTCGAAGCCCTGGTCGCCGATGTTCCACGCCATGTTCTCCTCGCCGACCGGGGTGAGCGTGGTCTCGAACGCGTCGAGGCTGATGGCCGGGCGGGTCAGGGGCAGGTCGCGGGCCGTGACCACGGCGGCGGCCGCGCCGTCGGCGAAGAGGGAGGCGCCGAGGATGGTGTCCGGGTCGTTGGAGCTGCGCACGTGCAGGGTGCACAGTTCGACGAGTGCCACGAGGACCACGGCGTTCGGGTCCGCGTCGCAGAACGCCTTGGCCATGCGCAGGGCCGGGAAGGCGGCGTAGCAGCCCATGAAGCCGAGGTGGAAGCGCTGCACGGACGGGCTCAGGCCGAGGTCGCGCACAATCCGGTAGTCCGGGCCCGGGTTGAAGAAGCCCGTGCACGAGACGGTGACCACGTGCGTGACGTCCTCGGGCGCGATCCCGTCCGCGTTGTCGAGGGCGCGGCGGGCCGTATCAGTGAACAGGGGGGTGGCCTCGCGGACGAACACGTCGTTGCGGGTCTTGGTGCTCGGGCTCAGGAGCCTGCCCGTGGAGGGGTCGAAGAAGTCCGGATCGTGGTCCGGCCGGTCCCACGAGAACTCGGCGAGGGCCGAGTAGCGGGTGTCGATCGCGGCGGCGTCGAAGCACGTCGTGACGAGGCGCTGGCCGAGGCGCGTGAGGCCCTCCTGCGCTGCGAACACGTCGCGGGCCTCGGCCTGCTTGAGCACGGTGGACGGGACAGCGGTCTCGAGGGACCTCACCAGGACGGTCATGGGCCATTCTTCCCCCGAGGCGGGGGGCGAAGACAAGGGGTGAGGCGGCAGCACTCCAGAGGTGGCCCGCAGGAGGGGACGTCCACGAGGGGACCTCCGGGAGCTGACCTTCGTTAGGTGACCCGCGGACGGGCTGGGGTCAGAGCACCCCGGCGGACTCGAGCTGCTGGGCCAGTCCCGCGCCGTCCGGCGCCGAAGCCCAGGTGAGGCCCGGGCGGGAGGCGCCCCCTGCGGCGTCGTGCGTGGTGCCGCCCGAGAAGACCGCCTGGCCGGGCGAGAGCTCCCGGATGGCGACCGCGGCCACGGAGTCGGGGTGCGCGGCGGCGAACTCGGCGTAGATCGACTCGTCGTGCTGGCCGTTGTCGCCCACGAGGAGCCAGCGGATGCCGGGGAACTCGGCGGCGAGGCGCTCGAGGTTCTCCCGCTTGTGGTCCCGGCCCGAGCGGAACCAGCGCTCCGGGGTCATGCCCCAGTCAGTGAGCAGGAGCGGGCCCGCCGGGTACAGGTTGCGTCCCAGGAACCGCTGGAGCGTGGGCGCGGCATTCCACGGCCCGGTCGAGAGGTACACGATCGGCGCCTCCGGATGCTCCGTGGCGAGCCGGTCGAGGAGCACCGCCATGCCCGGGGTGGGCGTGCGGGCCCGCTCGCTGAGCACGAAGGTGTTCCACAGCGCGAGGAACGGCCGCGGGAGGGCGGTGACCATGACGGTGTCGTCGATGTCGGAGACGATCCCGAAGCCCGCGCCCGGCTCGACGACGAGCACCTGCGCGGTGTCCGGCTCGGCCCCGTCCGCGCTCATCCGCGCCTCGTGCCAGCCCGGTTCGAGCTCCACGTCCACGAGCGCGTCGACCACCCCGCCGGCGTCGGCATGCACGACGGCGCGCGTCGCCCCGATCTCGACCGTCACCTCAGCGTGCTGGATCGGCACGGACGTGAAGGAGACCCAGCCTCGGAAGTTGTTGAAGGCATCCGACTCACCGTGCAGGCCCGGCCGGGAGTACATGACGCGTCCGAGCACGCGCACGCGCCGCGTGGACCCGTACCCGCGGTACGCGACCACCTGGGCCACGTAGTCTCCGCGCTTGGCCTGGCGGGTGCGGAGGTCGTTCCACCTCTGGGCGACGCGCTGCGCCACACGGAAGAGCGGCTTGAGGCGGGGCGAGGCGCCGGCGCACTCCGGTGCAGGCGGGGCGGCGGTGGCTGTCGCGGTGCCGGCTGCCGCGGTGCCTGGTGTCCCGGTGCCGGCTGCCCCGCCATCGGGCCCAGCGCCGGCGGTGCGGGGGCCCTCGGGGCCGGAGACGGCGTTGGCATGCTGCGCGGTCATGGTCCCACTGTCCCACGGGTCTGGGGCCCGGATCACATCGGGCCGCGCTGCGGCGCGCCCGCGCGGGGGTGCAGTCCGGCCGGGGTGCAGTCCGGCTGGGGGCAGCGGCCCCGGCCCAGGGACGGGCTCTGCCTCAGACGCGCGCGAGCTGCTCGATGTCCTCGAGGAACGCGGCCGCAACCTCCTCGCTCACGGTCGTCTTCGTCTCGGCGACGGCCTCGAGGTAGTCCTGCGTGGTGGGTCCGCGGCGCGCCAGTGCGGCCGCGGGATGGGACCCGTCCGGTGCACTGGTGCGCCCCGACTCCAGCCCTGCCGCGGGGCCGCCGGCGAGGGACGCGCCGCCGCCGGCCGGGCCGGCGTCGTGCGCCAGGTCCCCGGCGTCGCGGTGGACGGCGCCCCCGGCCGCGGGCGAGCCTGCCATCCCCGGCACTGGGACCGGCTCCGCCGCGTACACCGCCTTCTCGAGCGCGCGCTGGGACGCCGACCGCGCCGCGAACTCGATGTCCGCCGGCGAGAATCCCTCCGTGTGCTCCACGAGCTGCTCCACGTCCACCTCGGCCAGGACCGCCTCCGGGATGAAGCGCTGCCACATGGCCCGGCGTGCCTCGGCGTCCGGCAGGCCGATGGGGATCACGTAGTCGAACCGGCCATGGCGCAGGAAGGCGGAGTCGAGGGCGCGGATGAAATTGGTCGCGCACACGAGCAGGCGGCCGGGCTGTTCGCGGAAGGCAGGGATGATCTTGAGTAGCTCGTTCGTGACGCCCTGGTTGGGGCTGGGCGGGTCGCCGGCGCGGTGGGAGGCGATCTCCTCGACCTCGTCCAGGAAGACCACGGCGTGCTCGAGCTCGGAGATCTCGAGGAAGGTGGTGCGCAGCGCGCCGGCGAGGCCCTCCGGCCCGGCGGCGAGGCGGGACGGGAACACCTCGACGAACGGCCACTCGAGGCGGGAGGCGATCGCCTTCGCGAACGTCGTCTTGCCGGTCCCCGGCGGCCCGAAGAGCACGACGGCGCGCGGGGGCACCACCCCGAACTCGTCCGCGAGCTCGGCCTGGGCCAGCGGAAGCACGAGCCGGCGCTCGAGGAGCTGCTTCTCCCGCTTCATGCCGGCCACCCGGTCCCACAGGTCGCGCGGGAGGACGCGGCCGCCCAGCTGGGCCAGAGGCTCGAGTTCGGTGCGCTGGACCGGGATCTGCCGCTCGAAGAAGCGCAGGTTCTGCACGTCCTTGAATCCGCGGGAGAGGAAGGCCTCGAGGCGGGTCTCGGTGTCCGGCATGAGCGCGGACAGCTTGGTCAGGCCCAGGGGGGCCATGCGGTTCTCGAGGGCAGCGAGGAGCGCGGTGCCGATCCCGCGCGAGCGCCACTCCGGCAGGGTCGCGAGGAACACGATCCAGCCCTGCTCGTGCGCTGCGCGGCCCACGGCGGCCCCGACCACGTCGTCGCCGTGCAGGGCCACGACGGCCACGTCCTTCTGGCAGCTCGCGAGGACCTCGGAGAGCGAGTACACCGGTTCGATGCCCGAGGCCGTCATGGCGCTCCACAGGTGCAGGATCCCGTCCAGGTCCGAGGGGTGGAAGTCCCTGATCCGCCACGTGGTCATCCGGGGGTGCTCCTTCGCTCCGTGGGCCCCTTCGCGGCCGCTGGGGCGAGTCTATCGACGGCACGTGGCGGTGAGGTTGCGCCGGCGGCGTCCGCTCCTGCCCTCTTTGGGTCTCGGGCTCCGGCGCGTCCTGCCGCGACACACCGCGCAGCAGGCCGGCACCGCGGCCCAAAGTGGGCGGGACGGGACGCCCCGGGGATCGTCCCGGGCGGAGCCGGCGTCCAGTCTGCGGCCAGACTGCTCTGGCAGGATCCCTGCATGAGCATCGTGAAGATCAACGCCATCACCGTTCCCGCCGACTCGGGCGACGAGCTTGCCCGCCGCTTCGCCGCGCGCGCCGGTGCGGTGGACGGCCAGCCCGGCTTCGAGGGCTTCGAGCTGCTCCAGCCCACCGACGGCCGCAACGTCTGGCTCGTCGTGACGCGCTGGGCCGACGAGGAGAGCTTCGAGGCGTGGAAGAACTCGGCTTCGTTCGGGCGCGGGCACGGCCGGCCCGAGGGCGCGGCCGCCGGTGCCGGGGGCGCGGGTGCCGAGGGTGCGGCTCCCGGGGCCGAGGGCGCCGAGCGCCAGCGCCCGGTGGGCATGTCCGCGGAGCTGTGGAGCTTCGTGCCCGCAGACCTGGGCCGGTAGGTCGGGCCCGAGGGCCGGCTGGGGAGCGTGCCACCCATCGCGGCGTCCTCCCGAACCGCTCCACCCAGCAGTCTCTCGGGAAGACCCTGCGCTTCGGTCGGAACCACCGTCTGCAGCCGGAGGTTCCGACCGAAGGGCAGGGCGCTTTCCTGCAGCGGGCGCCAGGTCCCGCGCGTCGAGCGGCTTCAGACCGGCTGCGCCAGGGCCGGTAGCCGTCCTCAGCCCTGCCGGCGCCGCAGCACGAGCGCGAGCACCGCGGCCACCGCGGCCGCGACCGTCATGATCACCGCCATGGGCACGGCGGTGCGGTCGCCGGCGAGCCCGGACAGCGGTGACACGATCGCGCCGAACACGAACTGGACCGCCCCGAGCACGGCCGAGCCGCTGCCCGAGACGTGCCGCACGGCGTCGAGGGCCAGCGCCGAGGAGTTGCCCATGAGGAAGCCCACGCTCGTCACCGCGCACCAGATCGGGATCGCAAGGAGCCAGCGCGGCACGGGTGCGAGCGCGACCGCGAGGATGGCCACGCAGAAGACGAGCAGGAGCGGCGCGGCCGTCCCCACGATCCGCTGGGCCGGGATGCGCTTGACCAGGCGGGACGAGATGTACCCGGCGATGATGAGCCCCGCGGCGTTGAGTCCGAACAGAGCCCCGTAGGCGAGGGGCGGCAGTCCCATGACCACCTGGTACACGAACGGCGACGCCGGGATGTAGGACATCATGGTCGCGAACGAGGTGGCGAAGAGCCCCGCGTACCCGAGGTACCGGGGCACCTTGAACAGCTGCGCGAGGCCGCCGAGGATGCCGTGCTCGCCACGCGACTCGCGCGGGAGCGTCTCACGGAACACGGACGAGACGCTCAGCATCATGAGCACGAACAGCCCCGCGAGGGTCCACATGATCCCGCGCCACCCGATCGGCCCCTCGAGCAGCGCGCCGAGCGAGGGCGCCACCGCCGGCGCGACGCCGTTGACGGTCATGAGGAGGCTGAGGGTGCGCGCGGTCTCCGACCCGCGGGTGAGGTCCACGATGATGGCCCGCGCGATCACGATGCCCGCCGCGCCGAACAGCCCCTGCCCGAGCCTGGCGGTGATGAGCACCTCGAGGTTGGGCGCGAGCGCCGCTGCGACCGAGGAGAGGATCGCGCCGACGTTCCCGAGGACCAGCGGCCTGAGCCGGCCGAACCTGTCCGAGATCGACCCGAACGCGAGCTGCCCCGCCGCCATCCCGAGCAGGAACCCGGTGAGTGTGAGCTGCACGCCGGAGGCCGTCGCGGCGAACTCCTGCTGCACGCGCGGGAAGCTGGGCAGGTAGAGGTCGGTCGACAGGGGCGCCGTCATGGACAGGAACGCCAGGACCAGGAGCCAGGGCGCGCTGATGCCCTCGCTGCGGTTCAGCGGCTTCGGGGGCATGGCGGGGCAGTGGTTGAGGCGTCAGGCACCCGCCCAGACTACGCGCCCGCCACGCACGACGCCGCGCCGCACCTCCCGCGTGACGCCGCCTCCCGCGGGGACTACTCGCAGGCGCTAGAGCGGCCTCCGCGCCCAGTCCGGGGTGCCCGCGAGGACTTCGGGATGCTCCTCGGCGTAGCGGCGGAGTCCGCCCTTGCGCGGCACCTTCACGGGGTCGGGCCAGCGGGGAGACAGGTCGTCGCCGAGGGTGACGCCGCGGATCTTCCGCCCGATCAGGGGCACGACCCAGTCGCCGAGCCAGGCCCGCTGGGCCGCGACCCACTCGCGCGGCCCACGCCGCATCCGCGGCTCGCGCCCGCGCTGCTTGGCGCTCTGCGGGTATCCGAGCTGCTCGAGCACCCCGCGGGCGAGGAACTTGTGGCCGGCCTTGGACATGTGGAGACGGTCCGTGTCCCACATGCGCCGGTCGGCATACTCATCGAAGCACCAGTAGTCCACGAGGACGGCGCCGAGCTCGCGCGCGAGGCCGCGGACGCGCTCGTTGTACTGCCAGTTGCGGTGCTTGAGCGGCTCGAGGACGGGGTTGACCTTGACGTCGTACCCCGTGAACAGCACCAGGGTCGCGCCGGTTGCGGCGAGCCGGCGCACGAGGTCCTCGTACTGGCCGAGCAGCTGGTCCATGTCGGTGCCGAGGTCGAGGATGTCGTTCCCGCCGGCGTACAGGGTCACGAGCGTGGGCTCCATGGCCAGTGCCGGCGCAAGCTGGTCCGCGACGATCTGGCGCAGCCGCTTGGACCGCACGGCGAGGTTCGCGTACTCCCAGCCCTTCTCGGCCTTGGCGAGCTTCTCGGCCATCCGGTCGGCCCACCCGCGGACGCCGTTGGGCAGGGCGGGGTTCCAGTCCCCCACCCCCTCCGTGAAGGAGTCCCCCAGGGCGACGAACCTCTTCCGGCTCCCGCGAACGCTTCCTGCCACCCGGCGAGCCTAGGGCCGGCGTGCTACCGGCGGCCGAAGGGAGGGTGAACGCCAGGCAACGGCAGACCTGACTCCTCAACCCGACGGACGTGACTCCTCAACCCGACGGACGTGACTCCTCAACCCGACGGACGTGACTCCTCAACCTGACGGGCGTGACTCCTCAACGCCCGACGGACGCGCTTGACGGACTGCGGGCCAGCCGTCAGCGCAGCACGATGTCCACGGGGTTCGCCTGCGACACCGGCCCCCCGGGGACCGACGGGCCCTCGATGAGCCCCGACCGGTTGGTGCGCCTGTCCCGCAGGATCTCCGTGACGGACCCGAGGTAGCGCGAGAGGTCGATCACGTTCTCTGGGGCCGCGAGCAGCAGCTGGAAGCCGAACTCGTGCAGCGCCGCGATGCCCTGGCCGGCGAACTCCTCGGACGCGAGCACGAACGCCTCGTCCATCATGACGGTCCCGTAGCCCGTGAACCCGTGCTCGGCGATGCCCAGCTGGTAGCTCAGGGCCGCGGCCATGATGAACGCAGTGAAGCGCTGCCGCTCGCCGCCGGACATCGAGCCCGTGTCCGCGTGCACGAACACCTCGTCCCGCGCCGTGCCCGCGGCGGCGTCCCGCGAGACCCGGTGCTCCTTGCAGGAGATGAACACGTGGGCGCGCGTGTCGAGCACCTCGGCCCGCCACCGCCGGTCCTCGGGCGTCTGGGACGCGAGCCGCTTCACGAGCGCCTCCAGCGTCTTGTAGCGGACGGTGAGCTGGTCCTCTCCGGCGCCGACCCCGGCGGTCCCGCTGCCGCCCGAGGAGGCCGGGCCGGCGTCGTGCGCCGCCGCGGAATTCGCGGACGACGGCGCGTGGCGCGCCTTGAGCGCGGAGACGATCGCCTCCTTGAACTGCTTCGCGGACGCCGGGACGGTCTGGCGGATGTCCAGCTCGAGGTACGAGCCGTCGTGGAAGTCCACCCCGGCCAGGATCGAGTTGAGCGGCAGGATGCGGGCCGCAATGCCGCGGCGCTCCTCGTCGAGCAGGTGCAGCAGCGTCGAGAAGGACTCGTGCGTGCGCTGGGCGAAGAACTCCCGGAACTGCGCCTCCTGCGCGGGCAGGCCCTCCGAGACGATCTGGCGGTAGCGGGCCTCGAACGCGGCCGCGGCCCCGATCGAGACGCCGTGGTCCGCCGCGACCACGGGGCCCCAGTCGCGCTGGAACTGCTCGAAGATGCGGGTGAGCCGCTCGGCCGCGGCCTGCGCGCGGCTCTCCGCGGCGTGCACGCGGGCAGCGAGGCGGCCATGGACCTCGGCGGCGATCCGCTCGAGGTCGTGCTGGTCCGCGGCCTGGCCGAACTCCTCGAACAGCGGCCCGAGCGTGCCAGTCGCCGCGGCAGACGGCGGGGCGTCGGCGAGGCGGGCCCGCGCGGCCTCGAGGAGCCGATCGGCAGTCACCAGCTGCGCGTCGAGCTGGCGGTACTCGCTCTGGAGCACGGCCGCGGCCTCGGTGGAGGCCTGGTGCTCTGCGCGGGCCGCCTCGACCTTGGCACGCAGCGGCTCGAGGTCACCCTGGGCCGCGAGCGCGTCCTCGAGGCGGGCGCCGATGCGGCGCAGCTCGTCCTCGGCCGCGGCAGAGGAGACCTCCTCCCACGCCCGCTCGTCCCGGGCCACCCGCCGCAGCGCCTCGAGCCGGCGGGAGAGGCCCTGGTGCGAGTCCTCGCTCGCCTGGGCCGCCTCGGCCGCTGCGGCGAGGGAGGCCTCGAGCTCGAGGACCCGCCCGGCGAGGAGCTCGACCTTGGCCGCGTTGTCGAAGCCGAGCACGAAGTCCGCGCGGGCCGCAAAGCGGTCGTCCTTCTCGACAGTGCCGCGGCCGCGCTTGACCACGCCGCCGAGGCTCAGGCCGCGCTCGAGGCCGGCGAGCTCGTCCGGGTCCTCCACGCACGTGTAGGCGAAGTCCACGGCGATGCGCTCGCGGACGTAGTCGCCGGCCGGGCCCGGGACCACCTCGAGCTTGGAGAGCAGGTCTCGCTCCCCGACCGAGGCGAGGGCGAGCTCCGCACCGGGGACGCGGCTGGAGAGGTCGACCGCGCGCAGTGCCCCGCGCACCGGGTTCGCGTCGAGCCACCGGGTCACCGCCGCGAAGTGCTGGCCCGGGACGAGCAGGGTGGTGGCCAGCGAGCGCAGGGCCCGCTCGGCGGCAGGGCGCCACCGCTCCTGGTCCTCGGCGAGGTCGATCAGCTCCCCGCCGAACGGCATCTCGTCCTCGTCGAGGCCGAGCGCCGAGGCGATCGCGGCGCGGTTCTCGACCGCGTGCTGGGGCAGGAGGCTCTTGCTCTGCGCGAGGGCCGCGAGCTCCGAGCGCGCCTCGGCGAGCTCGCGCTTGGCGGTCGCGTGGACCTCGAAGGCGTCGAAGCGGGCCTCCCGCAGTGCCGCGGTGTCCCCCTCGAGCCCGGCGAGGGCCTCGGCGGCCTGCCGGTGCGCCGCCTCCCAGCCCTCGGCGGAGAACGGAAGGTCGAGGCCGGCGTCGTGCAGGCCGGCCTTCGCCGCGGCCTCGACCTCTCGGCGCAGGCGCAGGCCCACGGTCGCGTTGTCCCGGGCCTGCTCGAGGGCGGAGATCTGGTTGCCGCCGGCGCTGTTGTACTCGGCCTCGAGGGAGCGCAGCTCGGCGGCCAGGGCGTCGCGGCGGTGGCGCTCGGCGGAGAGCTCCTTCGCCTTCGCCTGGGCGCGGTCCCGGATGCCGGCGATGAGCCGCTCCTGGACGGCGACGGCGTGGGACTGGCGGACGGCGTCGAAGGGCTCGTCGGCGAGCTCGCGCAGGCGGGCGGCCTCGGTCAGGGCGGCCTCGTACTCCTGATTCAGGGCGGGGACGGGGGCGAGCTGGTCGCGCTGGAGCCTGATGTCCTCGAGCCGGGCCCGGATGGACATGAGGTTGCTGAACTCCTCGACCACCTCGTCGGCGGCCGCGAGCGTGGCGGGCGGGTCGAGGACCTGGTCCCGGAAGAAGCTGTTGACGCTGCCGCCGAGGCCCTTGCCGGCCTGGATGACGCGCAGGAGCGGGAGCGCCTGGTCGCTCGAGATGCCCAGGAGCCGGCGGAAGCGCTCGGCGAAGTTCTTGTGGACGTCGAAGACCTGTGCCTCGGGGAAGACAGCTTCGAGGCCGCTGCGGGTGAAGCGCCGGCCGGGAGTCTGGCCGATGATGCCCTCGACCGCCGCCACATCCAGCGGCACCGAGTCGATGAGGTAGAAGCGCCCCAGGCTGGACTCCGTGCCGTTCTTGGGCAGGTCGAACAGCGCGGTGAGCGTGTAGGCGGTGCCGGCCGCATTGTCGAAGGTGAGGGCGACGGCGCTCCAGGTGGCCCCCGGGCGCTGGAACGCGCTCGCGCGGCCCTCCCCCACGGCCATGTCGCCGACCTTGCCGCGCATGTACGTGTAGGTGGTGCGACGGTCCTCGCTGTGCCCGGCGCGCGCCGCGGCGGCCTCGTTGGAGCGCGGGCGGGCGTCGAACACGCGGGCGATCGCGTCGAACAGCGTCGACTTGCCCACGCCCGAGTTGCCCGTGAGCATGGTGCCCGCACGGTCCACGTGCATGGTGTGCGTCCCGTGGAAGGTGCCCCAGTTGACCACCTGGACGAGGCTGAGCCGGTACTGGCCGGGATTGATGGCCGTGCCGAGTGGGAGCATGGTCGCGACGCTCACAGGAGCCCCTCCGTCTCGTCCGATCCGCCGAGGTCACCCCGTGGGACGCCGACGTCGCCCCCTGGGACGCCGACGTCACCCCCTGGGACGCCGACGTCACCCCGTGGGCCCTCGAAGTCGGGGGCGTCCTCGTCCTCCACGGGATCGGCGCCCTCGGCGCCCTCGGCGCCCTCGGCGCCCTCGGGTTCTTCTGCTCGGTCCCCGTCGCCTGCGGCGAGGTCCACGTCCAAGGCGACCTGGCCGGCGTCGTCCGCGGAACCGCCGTCCCGCGCGGGCCCCGCGGCGGCGACGGCCTCGAGGTGCCGGGTGACGTCGCCGATGTTCTCGAACGGCAGGGCGAGCGGAAGGGCGTTGGAGATGAGGTACACGTCCTCGAGCGGGGTGGGGATGAGGAGGCGGCGGGCCTGGAGCTTGGCGACCGCGCGGTTGACGGTGTCCGCGTCGCGGAGCGCGTCCTGCTCCTCGGCGGGCTGGTAGTGGGCCACGACGTCGGCGAGCTCCTCGAGCGTGACGGTCGGCTCCGTCTGGGCCGTGGCATGCCGGTCCAGGAGCAGCCGGAGCCGCAGCAGCAGGATGGTCTCGACGCGGCTGAGCGCGCGCTGCTGGCGCAGGACCGTGGCGCGCGACGCCGTCCCCAGCAGCTCCGGGTCCACCGGCCGCAGCACGGCGATCTTGCGTTCGTGGTCGATCTGGAGGCGGAGGAACAGCTCGGACAGCCGCGAGCGCAGGACGTCCTCGTGGTCCAGCAGCGTGGTCCACGCCTTCTCGTCGCGGCCGCCGTCGAGGTACGGGCCCTTCAGGAGGCGCACCAGGACGTGGCGGACGCGCAGCGGGAGGACGCCGGTGTCGCCGTCGTAGAGGGCCGTGCCGGGCACGAACGGTTCCTCCGGCCCGACCTCGGCGTCCAGCGGGGTGACCTCGGCGTCCAGCGGCCCGACCTCGGCGTCCGCAAGGGTGACCTCGGCGTCAGTTTCCATCAGTTCTCCTCCCCGGAGGTCACGGAGGTCAGGGAGGCCGCAGGGGCCGCGGCGGCCCCGGACCTCCCCGCGGCCCCCACGGTCACCGTCGCGTTGGGGACGAAGGCGGTGCGCCGCGTCCCGTCGACCTGTTCGAATTCCAGCGGCGCCCACGCGTCCCGGCCGAACCCGACGCCCCGGTTGAGCAGGTGCCCCAGGAGCGCGCGGATCGAGTTGATGTGCTGCTCGTCGGCGGGCAGCTGGGACCAGATGTCCGGCAGCTCGGCGCGGCCGCCGCCGGCCTCGAGGGCCACGTCCACCGCTTCCCGCAGCGCCGCGGCCCGCGCCTTGCCCGTGCGGGCGGAGCGGACGCGGTCCTCGCGGCCGAAGGAGATGGGGGCGGCGAGCCGGGGCGGCGGCGCGAGCTCGTCGGGGTCGAACAGCTTGACCATGGACAGCGACTCGAACTCTGCGCCGAACAGTTCGGGCGCCGGCGCGAACCCGGACTCCTCGCGGACGTACGGGAGCTGGCGGACCGCCTGCTCGGCCCGTCGGATCGCGTCGCGGAGCCGGACGGACTGGCGGTAGTCGTCGCTCTGGACGTACGTGTTCAGGCTCTCCGAGAGCTTGCCGTAGATGCGCTGGATCTGGGCGTTGGCCTCGCGCAGCTCCGCGACGAGGTGCCGCAGGGTCTCCCGCTCCTCGTGGCCGAGCCCGTCGGCGAAGTCGCGCGAGAGGACCTCGGAGATCGCGGCCCGGAAGCGCATCTGCTGCTCGGGGTCGTCCAGGAACGCCGTGAACGAGCGGAAGGTGCGGCCCTCGCTGGAGGCGCGCAGCCGCCGGTCCGCCTCGAGGACCTGGGCCATCGTGGCGCCCTTGGTCAGCGACTCTTCGATGATCTGGTTGCGCAGCTGGCCCACGGAGTCCTCGATGCGGTCGCGCATGCGCTTGAAGTCGGCGGGGACGCCGGCGGCGAGGTCGAGGATGTTCTCGGCGGCCTCGAGCGCGGTCTCGTCGTCGAGGCTCCCGGTCTGCTCGCCGGTGCGCATGGCCCGCACGAGCTCGAGCCGCTCCTCGATCTCGGCTTCGAGGGCCTCGATCCTCGCCGTCGTGTCCGGGTTCGTCTCGCGGGCGAGCCTCTCCACGTCGCCGAGGAGCGTGCCGAGCCGCGAGCCGGTGAGTGTTGACCGCTCGGAGGAGAGGGAGTCGAGGAAGGCGAGCACGCGCGCCGTCGCCTCGGTGAGCTCGTACACGATCCGGCCGCCGTGCGCTCGGCGGGCGAGGAAGCGGCGGCGGGTCCAGTCGTCCGCGACGGCGCGTCCGGTCGCGGAACCGGCCGTGGGGGCGGCGCCGGAGGCGGCATCGTGCGCACGGAGGTCGTCGAGGAAGGCGTCGAGCTCCTCGTGGAACTCTTCGAGCTCCACCTGCGGGCGATTGCGGGAGAACGCGGTCTGCAGCGCCGCGATGGTCCACGGGGCCGAGCGGGTGAGGGCCCACGCCGGCCCGCGGTGGAGCGACTCGAGCTCGGCGAGGCGGACCAGCATGGCGGACGACGGCGATCCCGCCTGCGCGGGCCCCTCGCCGCGCGCCGGGGTGCTGGCAGGCACGGGGGCCGGCAGCGGTCGCGGAGAGGGTTCTGGCACGGCTGACCACTCTACCGGGCGCCGGCCGGGCGTCCACCGGACGGGGACCGGGTGCCGACCGGGTGCGGCAGGAACCCGCCCGGCCGCTCCCCCGTTGAACACGCAAGAGACTGCTCAGACCCGGGGGATACAGAACTGTCGGCGGCCCGGGACATAATGGGCCTTGGCTGGTCTGGGGGGAACCGCTCCTCGGGCTCTGCAGCCTGCTGATTGCCGCCCGGCACCCCGGGCCTGAACGAGGAGCTCTGCGCCCCACGTGTTTCTGAAGACGTTCGGTTGGTCCTTCGGTGTGAGCGCCGTGGCGCTTGTCGTGGCCTTCCTCTACGGGGGCCCGCAGGGCCTCTTCCTCGCGCTGGTCCTCGGCATCCTCGAGGTGAGCCTGAGCTTCGACAATGCGGTGGTCAATGCCCGCATCCTTGAGCGCATGAACCCGTTCTGGCAGCGGATGTTCCTCACAGTCGGCGTCATCATCGCCGTGTTCGGCATGCGGGTGCTGTTCCCGCTGCTCATCGTCGGAGTCACCGCCAAGCTCAACCCGGTCGAGGCGGTCCAGCTCGCCCTCGCCAAGGGTCCCATCGACGAGCCGGGCACGTACGCGTACGTCCTCCACCAGGCCCACCCGCAGATCGCGGCCTTCGGCGGCATCTTCCTGCTCATGATCTTCCTCGACTTCATGTTCGAGGACCGCGAGCTCAAGTGGCTGCAGTGGTTCGAGGCGCCGCTGGCGAAGATCGGCAGGATGAACGGCGCCTCGCTCGTGGTCGGGCTCTTCGCCCTCGGCCTCATCGGCCAGCTCTCCGGCCCCGACCTCCAGGGCAGCGTCCTGATGGCCGGGATCTTCGGCATGGTGACCTATTTCCTGGTCCAGGGCCTCGGCGAGCTCTTCGACACGGGGGAAGAGGACGAGGACGCAGAGTCCTCCGAGCAGGCCGGGAAGCGCCCCAACAAGGCGGTCCAGGTGGCCGGCAAGGCCGCATTCATGCTGTTCCTCTACCTCGAGGTCATCGACGCCTCGTTCTCCTTCGACGGCGTCATCGGCGCGTTCGCCATCACCTCGGACCCGATCATCATCGCCCTCGGCCTCGGCCTCATCGGCGCGATGTTCGTCCGCTCGCTCACGGTCTACCTCGTCCGCCAGGGCACCCTCGACGAATTCGAGTACCTCGACCACGGCGCCCACTGGGCCATCGGCGCCCTCGCGGTCATCCTCCTGATCACGATCGGCATCGAGGTCAGTGAGGTCATCACCGGCCTCATCGGCGTGGTCTTCATCGGGGCCGCCTTCGTCGCCTCGGTCATGCGCAACCGGCGCAAGGCCCTCGAACCCGAGCACGCGACCACCGCCTGAGACGTCCAACCGCACCCTGTAGAGAGACAACGTAAGGAGCACACCGTGGGACTGAGCTTGCAGAAGGGGCAGGGCCTCTCGCTGACCAAGAAGGACGGGTCCGGCATGACCCAGGTCCGCCTCGGGCTGGGCTGGGACGCCGTCGAGCAGCCCCGCAAGGGCCTCTTCGGGAGCCTGTTCGGCGGTGGCGCGGCGGAGATCGATCTGGATGCCTCGGCCATCCTCTACAACGCCAGCCGCCAGCCGCTGGACACGGTCTTCTTCAACCAGCTCACGAGCAAGGACGGCTCGATCCGCCACACCGGGGACAACCTCACCGGCGCCGGCGAGGGCGACGACGAGACCATCATGGTCAACCTGCCCTCCGTCAACGGCGCGGTCGAGCACATCGTCTTCGTCATCACCAGCTACTCCCAGCAGACCTTCAATGAGGTCCAGAATGCGTTCTGCCGGGTCGTGGACGACTCCGCCGCCGGCAGCCCCGAGGTGGCCCGCTACACCCTCACCGAGCAGGGGCCGACCACCGGCATGATCATGGCCAAGCTCTCCCGCGAGGGTGCAGGCTGGAAGTTCACGGCCATCGGGCAGCCCGCGAACGGCCGCACCGTGGGCGACCTCGTCGGCCCGTCCGCCGCCGTCCTGTAGTCCACCGAACCACCGCACAGCACAAGGAGCACCGTGGCAAGCCTCACCCTCAGCAAGGGCAGCAACCTCTCCCTGACCAAGGCCGATCCGGGCCTCACCCGCGCCATGGTGGGGCTCGGCTGGGATCCGCGCACCACAGCGGGCGAGATGTTCGACCTCGACGCGAGCGCCCTGCTCGTCTCGGCCCGCGGCAAGGTCCGCAGCAACGACGACTTCATCTTCTACAACCAGCTCGAGGCCAAGGACGGCTCGGTGGTCCACCAGGGCGACAACCGCACCGGCGAGGGCGAGGGCGACGACGAGCAGATCCTCATCGACCTGACCAAGGTGGCCGGCGATGTCGAGAAGGTGGTCATCGTCGTCTCGATCGACCAGGCGGAGGCGCGCCGCCAGAACTTCGGCATGGTCAGGGGCGCGTTCTGCCGGGTGGTCAACGACGTCACGGACCAGGAAGTGGTCCGCTACGACCTCACCGAGGACGCCGCGAGCGAGACCTGCATGATCTTCGCCGAGATCTACCGGCACGGCGGGGAATGGAAGTTCCGCGCCGTCGGCCAGGGCTACGCGAGCGGGCTGGCCGGGCTGGCGACCGACTTCGGCGTCGTCCTCGACTGACGCCGCATCCGAGACGGAAGAAGGAGCACTTCACATGGCCGGACTGACCCTCTCCAAGGGCGGCAACCTCTCCCTGACCAAGACCGATCCCGGCCTCACCAAGGCCATCGTGGGGCTCGGCTGGGATCCGCGCACGACGACGGGCGACGCCTTCGACCTGGACGCGTCGGCGCTGCTCGTGGGACCCAACGGCAAGGTCCGCTCCGACGCGGACTTCATCTTCTACAACCAGAAGCAGTCCCCGGACGGAGCGGTGACCCATCTGGGCGACAACCGCACCGGCGAGGGCGAGGGCGACGACGAGCAGATCCAGGTCGACCTGACCAAGGTGGCGGCCGACGTCGAGCGCATCGTCGTGGTGGTGAGCATCGACCAGGCCGAGAGCCGCCGGCAGAACTTCGGCATGGTCCGGTCGGCGTACTGCCGGATCGTCAACCAGGGCACCGACGCCGAAGTGGTCCGCTACGACCTCTCCGAGGACGCCGCGAGCGAGACCTGCATGATCTTCGCCGAGCTCTACCGCAACGCCGGCGAATGGAAGTTCAAGGCCGTCGGCCAGGGCTACGCGAGCGGCCTCGCGGGCGTCGCCACCGACTTCGGCGTGAACCTCGGCTGACGCAGCACTCCCACCCACTTCTCCAAGGAGCACCTCGATGTCCATCTCCCTGACCCCGCCGGATCCCACCGAGTCCGAGAACGCGCTCGTGCTGCAGGCGCCCGAGCCCGCTCCCGTCATCCAGGAGGAGCAGGCTCCGGGCATGGTCCCGGTCCCGACCGAGCGCCAGACCGAGATCGCCAGCCAGGCCAAGGCCTACGTGGCCGAGATCGCCTCAATGGACTCGCGCAGCCCGGAGTTCCAGCAGAAGGTCGAGGGCCTCAACCGGTTCGCCGGGCGGGAGATGGTCGCGTCCTCGGACGCCTCGAGCCGGATGCTGGACCGCTCGAGCACCTCCCTCGCGAGCGCCAAGAAGTCCGGCAACAGCGCCCAGATGTACGTCGCCTCGACGCTCGGCGAGCTGCGCAGCACGGTCGAGGACCTCACCCCGGGCCAGGAGCTGAGCGCGGGCCGGAAGATCCTCGGCTTCGTCCCCGGCGGGAACAGGCTCGCCCGGTACTTCCAGCGCTACGAGTCCGCCCAGACCCAGCTGGACAAGATCATCAAGTCCCTCATGGCCGGCCAGGACGCCCTCATGAAGGACAACGCCTCCCTCGCCCAGGAGAAGACGAACCTCTGGGAGACGATGAAGCAGCTCTCCGAGTACGCGGTCTTCGCCCAGGAGCTGGACAAGGCCACGGTCGAGAAGATCGACGAGGTCCGCCGCAGCGGCCAGACCGAGCATGCGCAGCAGCTCGAGTCGGATGTGCTCTTCCCGGTGCGCCAGCGCCGCCAGGACATCCTCACCCAGCTCGCCGTCTCGGTGCAGGGCTACCTCGCGATCGACATGATCCGGAAGAACAACACCGAGCTCATCAAGGGCGTGGACCGGGCCCGGACGACGACGATCAGTGCCCTCCGCACGGCCGTGATCGTCGCGCAGGCGCTCGCCAACCAGAAGCTCGTCCTCGACCAGATCGACGCGATCAACACGACGACGAACAACATGATCCTGCGCACCTCGGAGATGCTGAAGGACCAGACGGCCCGCATCCACCAGCAGGCCTCGTCCTCCGGCGTCTCGGTCCAGACGCTCGAGAAGGCGTTCGCGAACATCTACCAGACGATGGACGCGATCGACACGTTCCGCTCGCAGGCGGCCAAGAGCATGGAGAGCACGGTCCAGGCGCTCGAGACCGGCCTCGAGAAGTCGCGCCCGTACATCGAGCGCGTGCGCCGGCAGGAGGGCAACGCCAGCTAGAGCTGGTCGTCCGCCTCGTCCTCGTCGTCGAAGCCGTCGTCGAACTCGTCCTCGTCCCCGGCCTCCTCCTCGTAGTCCACGACCGCGTCGTAGACGGCGTCGAGGGCGGCGACCGGGACGTTGACCATGCCGTCCGCGGTGTCGGCGAGTCCGAGGGCCTCGAGCTCTCGGATCTGGCGCATCAGGGCCTCGGAGAGGCTCTGGAGCTGCTGGGCGGCCCCTGGCCCGAGCTCCTCCTCGTCCTCCTGCGCCTCGCCGTCCTCGGCGAGGCCTGAGCCGAGGGAGGCGACATCCTCGAGGGGGAACGGCTGCTGGTGGACGGCGGCGGTGAGGATCGTGGTGAGCACGGCGGCAGTCTCGCCGTCGGGGGTTCCGGGGGTGCCGTCGGTGCACGCGGCGACCACGATCTCCGTGCCGAGGAACTGCGCCTCGAGCCGCCCGAGCCCGTCGGTGCCGCCGAGGTCCCCGGCCCCCTCGCCGGGGCGCGCCACGCCGCCGGCGGTGTCGATGAGCTCGGCGTTGACCATGGCCTCCCACAGCCGCTGGGCGCGTTCCTCGGAGCCGACCACCTCGGCGGCGGACGCCAGGGCGTCGGCCGGGAGGGCCGCTTCCTCGGTAACCTCGCGGCCGGTGCCGAGCCAGTCGAGCAGGGCCCGGGCGTGCCGCACGAACGGGGCCCCGGAGGCGAAGGCCGCGGCCTCCTCCTCGCTGGCCTGGGGCAGGTTGGCCCGGGGCCCCTCGTCGACGATCCCGCCGAGCGCCTCGGCGTGGGCGTCGAGCACCTCGGCGACGGCCTCGAGCTCTTCGGCGGTGCCCTGCCAGCGTCCGGTCTCCTCGAGGAAGGTGAGCCAGTCGACCAGGGTGCCGATCACGTAGCGCTGGTCGTCGACCGACTGGTCCTCGTTGTCCGCGGCGGCCGCGACGTCCTCGAGGAACGGCGGGAGGAACCCGGCCACATGGTCGGGGTCGAGCCGGAGGGACGGCGTGCCCTTGGCGAGGCTCGAGACGATCGTGACGAACATCTTCACGACCGTGAGCTGCCCGGCGGCGAAGCCTGCGAGGTCGGCCTCCTCGCGCGAGGCCCACGCGACGTACTCGGGAGTGAGGCCGTCGATCATGAGGTCGATGCTGCGGCGGCGCCGCTCGTAGTCGGTCCTCGAGGTCGTGGTGCGCGGGCGGGTGTTCTTCGGCTTGCGCGTGCGGCTCTTCGGCATGAGAAGAGCGTACGCTGCCCGCGCACGCCGGCGGGTCCCCGGCCGGCGCTGGCACGGCTGCAGCGGGCGGGGCCGCCGCCAGCCTGCCCGGGGTCAGGGAGCCGTCGGGCCGCCGCTCCGCTGCCGGGCGGCGAGCAGGTCGAGCACGTCTTGGGTGGTCCCGGTCTCTCCCAGGCGCGGGAACACGGCCGAGACGGCGTGCGCGTGGGCGCCGGGGTTGAGGTCGGTCATGGCGTCGATCGCCAGGGCCACCGTGTAGCCGAGGTCGTGGGCGTTGCGCGCGGTGGACTCGACGCCCACGCTCGTGGCGATGCCGGTCAGGACGATCTGCGTCACGCCGCGGTCGTGCAGCACCTTATCGAGGTCCGTGGTCGCGAAGGCGCCGACGCTGCGCTTGGTGAGCAGCACGTCGTCGTCGGCGGTGTGGAGGCCCTCCGCGAGTTCGGCGAAGTCGGCGGGGAGGTCGGCGGGCAGCCGCCGCCCCAGGTCCGTCCGGCCGGCCGGGGCGCCGGCGACGTTGACGAGGACCACGGGCAGGCCGGCCGCGCGGAAGGCCTCGGCGAGCCGGATCGAGCCGGCGACGACGTCCGCGATGCGCGGATCCGACGAGGGCTCCTGGGGCCGGTTGACGATGCCCTTCTGGAGGTCTATCACCACGAGGGCGGTGCGGGGGTCGAGGGCGGTGAGGGCCATGAGGACTCCTGGGGATTCGGTGGTCGGTCCGGATTCTGCGGGATCGGTCCGTGATGGGCCGGTCCGTGGTGGGCCGGGCAGTCCGGGGGTGGGCGCGGAGCGATCAGGCGGCGTCGGCGATGCGGGCCAGGAGCGCGAGGGCGTCGCGGAGCCGCGCGAGCTCGTCCGGGTCCAGCTCGCGGGCGAGGGTGCGCTGGAGCCAGTCCTCCTTCGCCAGCCGGTGGGCCGCGAACTGCTCCCGCGCCGCGTCGGTGAGGGAGATGGCGGTCTTGCGCCCGTCGTCGGGGTGGAGGTCGCGGCGGAGGAGCCCCGCGCCCTCGAGCGCCGAGATCGTGGCGCCCATCGACTGCGGGCGCACGCCCTCGGCGCGGGCGAGGCCGCTCACGGTGGCGGGGCCGTCCCGCTCGAGCCGGACGAGGACATTGATCTGGGACCGGGTGAGGTCCACGGGATCGGCCTGCTGGCGCAGCCGGCGGCTGAGGCGGGCGAGCACCGGGCGGAGCTCGCCCGCGAGGGCTGCAGCCTCGGGACCGGGCGCGCGGTCTGTCTCCATCCGCCCATTCCACCACATGTGAAGGAACCTGCGCAGTTTCCTTCAGGGATCCTCAGCGCCGATCACAGCGCGAGCCGCTAAGGTGAATCCATGGTCGGGAAGTTCTTCGGGTCGCTGTTCGGTGGGGCCGGGCGCGAGCCCGAGCATGGCCTCGACGAGCAGCTGCCCCTCACCCAGGCCCAGGAGCTCGAGCAGACGCGCGAGACCCTCGGGGCGCTGCGCAGCGCCATCCGCCGCGCGGGCGCCGTGCTGCCCACGCTCGCGTCCTCCCGGGTCCGGCAGACCGACGACCTCCTGGCAGGGCTCATCGACTACATCGCCGAGCACGGCGCCTCCACCGAACAGCGGGTCCTGCTCAACTCGATCGTCACGGACTACCTGCCCACCTCCCTGCGCGTGTACCGCGCCCTGCCGCCGTCCACCCACACGGACTCGAGCCCCGAGTCGGAGAAGCTGCTCGAGCAGCTCGACATCCTGCACTCGACAGCCTTGGACCTGGACAACCAGGTCCGCACCGGCGCCATCGCCGAGCTGAGCGTCCACGGGCGCTTCCTGCAGGACAAGTTCGACGTCGAGGGCATCCGCCTCAGCTCAGCTCCGCAACCCCGAGAAGGAGACGCACTCTGATGGCCACGATGGTCGCGGGCAGCAACGCCCAGCTCACGGCGGAGAACCCCGGGCTCGGCGGGGTGATGGTGGCGATGGGCTGGCAGATCGTGCCGAGCAACGGCCCTCAGTCCGAGCTCACGTCGATGGCAATCATCTGCGGCGAGGACGGGCGCGCCCTCTCCCCCGAGCACCTCGTCTTCTTCAATCAGCTCACGACGGCGGGCGGCGGCGTCCGCTTCACCGGCGGCGAGGATGGGGCGCACGGCGCGGCGCACGACCAGGAGCAGATCGACGTCGAGTTCGCCCTCATCCCGGCCGAGGTCGCCAAGATCGCGTTCCTGGCCTACGTGGACCCCGAGGTGCGCGGCCCCGGGACATTCGGCGCCGTGCGCAGCGCCTACATCCGGCTCGCCCGGCCCGACGGCTCCGAGCTCCTGCGCTTCGACGTCCCCGAGATGCACGGCGACCGCATCAAGGCCATGATGTTCGGCGAGCTCTACCGGCACCGCGACGACTGGAAGTTCCGCGCCCTCGGCCAGGGCTACGAGAACGGCCTCGCAGGAGTCTCGCGCGACTTCGGGCTCGACCTCTGATGAAGGGCCTGGCAGGCTCGGACGTGCCGTTCATGACCCGGCGGGTCAAGGCGCCCGCAACGGGAGTCGAGCGCAGCCGGAACCCCGAGCCGGTGGTTGAGCGCAGCCGAAACCCCCTGGACCTCGGGGAGCCCACGGTCCCGGTCCCGCCGTCCTCCGGGCACGCGCCGTCGGCCGGCCTCGACCTCTCGCCCGCCCCGGCGGCCGAACGCCCGGCGAACGCGCAACGCGCAGACCCGGATCCCACGACGCCCGAGGCCCGCCTGTACCCGGCCCCCGCGTTCGGCGAGCTCCACCAGCTCGCGGAGGGCGCCGCCGTCGTGCGTCTGAACCCGCGGCAGTCCGGGATCGGCTCCCTCTTCGTCACCGGCGCGCGCGGCACGGCGTGGGAGGGCGAGGACCGCACCACGGGGGCACAGAGCGTCCACCGGGAGCAGATCGGCACGCCCATCCCGACCCCGGGGAACCGGCCACTCGTGGGCTTCGTTAATCGGGACGCCGTTGTGGTGCTGCGCCATGTGCGCAGGCTCCGCCGTGCCCTGTTCATCGGGGCCGGGGGGACCATGACGGTCCAGACCTTCGACGGCTCGGCCATCGCGGTCCAGGGCACCCTGGGCCCGGGCCTGCGCACGGTCCTGACTGCGACCCGCATCGGCGCGCTCCTCGAGCTGCGGGCCGAATCGGTCCCCGAGGACTGGGACGACGGCGAAATCTGGCGCGAGTTCGCGTTCACGATGACCGTGGGGTTGGGAGGCCTGCGGCGCTAGCAAGGCCCGGCCGCGCACCCGGCCGGTCCCGACCACCGGCCCCGCGGCGCGCCGTGGGGCGGACACGCACCGTTCTTGCACGCACCGTTCTTGCACGCACCGACACCTGGGGGACCCCGTGCTGCACTACTCGTACCTCACCGCGAGCACCCGCGACCGGCTCTTCGCCCGCCGGCCGCGCGAGCTCGGCCCGGACAGCGGCGCGGAGGCGCTCGCCGTCGGCCTCGGCGCCACGCTCTACACGCCCGGCACCCGGCCGGGGCTCGCCGAGGGGATCCTGCGCCGCGCCCGCTCCGGCTGCACGAGCACCGTCCTGTGCCTCGAGGACGCCGTCCCCGACGCAGCGGTGGAGAGTGCGGAGGACAACGTGGCCGGAGCCCTCGCCGAGCTCGCTGGGCTCGACGCGCCGACCCGGGCGCGGACGCTGCCGCTGCTGTTCGTGCGCCCGCGCTCCCCCGAGCAGCTCCTCGCCCTCGGGCGACGGCTCGGGGACGCGGCGGGCGTCCTCACAGGGTTCGTGCTCCCCAAGTTCGAGAACGCCTCGGGCCGCGCGGAGCGGTTCCTCGTGGCCCTCGAGCAGCTCAACGCCGAGCTCTCTGCGCGGGTGCCGCTGCGGGCCATGCCGATCATCGAGCACCCGGTGACCACGCACCGGGAGAGCAGGCCTGAGGCCCTGCTCGCCGTCCGCGACCTGCTCGAGGCGCATCGCGATCTCGTCCTGTCCGTGCGGATCGGGGCGACGGACATCGCCTCCGCCTACGGGCTGCGCCGCTCGCGCGACCTGACCATCTACCACGTCGCCGTGGTCGCGGAGGTGATCGCCGACGTCGTGGGCATCCTGGGCCGCGCCGACGGCGGGTGGGTCATCTCGGGGCCGGTGTGGGAGCACTACACCAACAACGAGCGGATCCTGCGGCCCCTCCTGCGCGCCACCCCGTTCGACGCCGCGAACTCGGGGGTGCTGCGCGAGCAGCTCCTGGGCGCGAACCTCGACGGCCTGCTGCGGGAGATCGAGCTCGACCTCGCCAACGGGCTGCTCGGCAAGACGGTCATCCACCCCTCGCACGTCCCGCTCGTGCACGCGCTCCACGTCGTGGCGCACGACGAGTACCTCGACGCCCTGGACATCATGGCCGCCGAGGGCGGCGGGGCGGTCGCCTCCCGCTCGGGCGTGCGGATGAACGAGGCCAAGCCCCATCGGGCCTGGGCCCGCCGCACCCTGCTGCGCGCCGACGCGTTCGGGGTGGCCCGGCCCGACGTGACCTTCGTGGACCTGCTGGAAGCGAGCATGAAGTGACCCACACCGCCGACGTCACCCCTTGGGAGCGCGAGGTCACCCCGCCGGAGCGCGACGTCACCCCCTGGGAGCGCGACGTCACCCCCTGGGACCGCGACGTCACCCCGCCGGAGCGCGACGTCACCCCGCCGGAGCGCGACGTCACCCCGCCGGAGCGCGTGTGGCCCGGGGCGGTGGTCCGCGACCGGCTCGGGATCACGCTCGCGACTGCGCCGGGAAGCCTCGTGCCCGTCGACGCCCTCGTGGGCCTCGCGGTGCGGCGCAACCCGAAGCGCGCCCAGCTGCTCGTCTCGCGCGTCCTCGCCAAGCACGTGCCCACGCCGCCGGCAGTCGCGCTCGGCGCGGCGCGGCTGCTCGGCGCCGCCGTTGCCAGGGAGCTGGGGCTCGGCCCCGCAGACGGCGCCGCCGGGCCACAGCTGGAGGAGGCCGCCCGGGCGCTCCTGGCCCTCCTCGCCGGGGACGCGCCGTCGGACGCGCTGCCCCTCCCCCTTCCGCAGCGCGCCGCGGGCGGCGAGCACATCGCGACGCTCGGCTACGCCGAGACCGCCACGGGCCTCGGGCACGCGGTCGCCGAGTACCTCGGCTCCTACTACCTCCACTCCACCCGCCTGAGCACGCCCGTGCGCCCCTTCGGGGGCTTCGAGGAGGAGCACTCGCACGCGACCGGGCACGCCCTCGTGCCCAGCGACCCCACCCGGCTCGCCCGCGCCGCCACCGTGGTGCTGGTCGACGACGAGCTCTCCACCGGCCGGACGGTCCTCAACACGGTGCGGGAGCTGCACGCCGCCTGGCGGCCGGAGGTGGCGCACGACGCCGGCCCCTCCGGCGGAGGCCCGCCTCGCCGGCGGTACGTGGTCGCCACCCTGGTGGACCTCCGCTCGGCCGAGGACCGGGCGGAGTTCGAGCGGCTCGCCGAGGACCTCGGGTGCGGGCTGACGGTCGTGGCGCTCGGGGTGGGCATGGTCCGCCTGCCCGCCGACGTCCTCGAGCGGGCGGCCCAGTGGCTCGCCGCCTCCGCCCCCGACCTCGGCGCCCCACTGGGTGACCTCGACAGTCCACGGGGCGACCTCGCGCCCCCACGGGGCGACCTCGCGCCCCCACCGGGTGACCTCGGCGCCCCACGGGGTGACCTCGGCGCAGTCCGGAGCGCGCGGTTCGGCGTCGACACCGCCGGCCCCCACGGGGTCCGGCTCGCCGACCTGGCTGCCCCCGCCGCGCGCGCCGCGGCCGCCGCCCTGGCCGAGAAGGGGGTCGCGCGGACGGCCCGGGTCCTCGTGCTCGGCGCGGAGGAGCACCTCGCGCTGCCCCTCGCCGTCGCCGACGCCCTCACCGCCGATTTCCCGGGCACCCTCTTCTCCTCGACCACCCGCTCGCCCGTGCACGTCCACGACGAGCCCGGCTACGCGGTCCGCTCCGCGCTCACGTTCGCGTCTCACGACCACGCCCTCGACGGCGGCCCGGGCACCGGCCGCCGCCACGCGTACAACATCGTGACCCGAGGCGAGCGCTTCGACGCCATCGTCTACCTGCCCGAGCCCGGTACCGCGCCCGAGGACCTCGCCACCGTGGGCAGGCCGGGAACGCAGGCCCACGGCGAGCCCAGCGTCACCGAGGCGCTCGCGCGGGCGGCGCGCACCGTCGTCGTGCTCCCCCTCGACGCGGAACCGCCGTACCCCGAGCCGCTGCGCGGCGGCACCGGCCCCGGGGCGTTCGGCTCCTACCGGCCCGAGGACGTGGGCTGGCTGCTCAAGGACCTCTCCGGCGCGCGCCTGGAGGCTCCGGCCCACGAGCGCGAGGCCGCGATCCAGTCCGGGCGGGCGAGCTACGCCGAATCGCTGCCTCAGGAGTACGAGCCGAGCCCCGAGTACCAGGCCCTGTTCCGCGAGGCCCTCGCGGCGTCCGGCCTGCGGATCGCGCAGGCGGTCGCGGACGTCACGGAGCAGGTCCTCGCGCTGCGCGGCCGCGAGCCGGTGCTCGTCTCGCTCGCCCGGGCCGGGACCCCCGTCGGGGTGCTCATGCGCCGCTGGGCCGCGCACGCCCACGGTCTGGACGTGCCGCACTACACGATGAGCATCGTGCGCGGGCTCGGGATCGACGCGAATGCGCTGCGCTGGCTGCTCACGCGGCACCGGCCGGAGCAGATCATGTTCGTGGACGGCTGGACGGGCAAGGGCGCGATCGCGCGGGAGCTCGCCGCGGCGCTCGAGGACTTCGCCGCCTCGGACGGCGTGCGCCTCTCTCCCGAGCTCGCCGTCCTGGCCGACCCGGGCCGCTGCGTGCGCGTGTCCGGCACGCGGGAGGACTTCCTCATCCCCTCCGCGTGCCTGAACTCGACCGTCTCGGGGCTCGTCTCCCGCACCGTCTTCAACCGCGCGCTGATCGGGCCGCACGAGATGCACGGGGCCAAGTTCTACCGCGAGCTCGCGCCGCGGGACGTCGCGAACGAGTTCGTCGACGCCGTGGCCGCGCACTTCCCCGGCATCCGCCCGAGGCTGCCCGAGCCCCTGGAGGAGCCGACGTGGGCGGGCTGGGCCGCCGTGGAGCGCATCGCCGCGGACCAGGGCCTCGGCCCCCTCCGGAACGCCGTGAACCTCGTCAAGCCCGGCGTCGGGGAGACCACCCGCGTGCTCCTGCGCCGCGTGCCGTGGAAGGTGCTCGCGCGCCCGGAGCTGCTCGCCACGGACGACGCCGGCCGCCTCCTGTGCGGCGACCTCGCCCACGTGCTGCTGCTCGCCGGGCAGCGGGGGGTGCCGGTGGAGCCGGCGGAGGGCCTGCCGTACAGCTGCGTGGGGCTGATCCACCCGCGCTTCACGCCCGGCGCGACGGGGGCCGACGGGAAGGCGGTGGCCGATGTCTAGGCCGGTGGTGGCGTGCGACCTCGACCGCACGCTCATCTACTCCGCCCGGGCCCTCCACCTCGACGGCCCGGACCACTGCGCGCCCCGGCTCGTGGTGAGCGAGGTGTACGAGAACGCCCCGCTGAGCTACATGACCCGCGCGGCCGAGGACCTCCTGCACGAGCTGCTGGGCCACGCCGTCCTCGTCCCCGTGACCACGAGGACTCAGGCCCAGTTCGCCCGGGTCCAGCTCCCGCCGACCCCGTACGCGATCACCACCAACGGCGGCGTCCTCCTGCACTTCGGGACGCCCGACGGCGCGTGGTCCGCCCGGGTGCGCCACGCCGTCGCCCGCGGATCCGCCCCGATCGAGGACGTTCTAGCGCGCCTGTGCCACAACGACCCGCCGTGGGTGGACCGCGTGCGGACTGCCGAGGACCTGTTCGCCTACGCGATCGTGGACCGCGCCTGGCTGCCTGCAGAGTGGCTCGCCGGGCTCTCCGGCTGGTGCGCCGAGCGCGGCTGGGTCGTCTCTCTCCAGGGGCGCAAGCTCTACTGCGTCCCGGCGGCAGTGACCAAGGAGGCCGCGGTCGCCGAGGTCATGGACCGGGTGGGCGCACGAGGGCTCGTCGCCGCCGGCGACTCGCTGCTCGACCAGGGGCTCCTCGAGTTGGCCGACGTGGCCCTGCGGCCCCGGCACGGCGAGCTCGAGGCCGCGGGCTACACCCGGCCGGGGCTGCGGGTGACCGAGAGCGCCGGCGTCCGGGCGGGCGAGGAGATCCTCCGTGCAGCGCTGGAGGCCGCGCGCGGCCGGTTCGCCCGCCCTCAGCCGACGGCGGCGGCGTCCGGGGACGAGTCCTTGGCCCACTCCTCGGCCATGAGGCGGTAGGAGCGCTCGCGCATCGCGGGATCGTGGGCGTAGCCGGTGAGGATGATCTCGTCGATCCCGTAGGAGGCCGCGAAGACGCGCAGGAACTCGGCCGCCTCGCCGGGCGTGCCGACGGCGGAGAAGCGCAGCGCCGAGGTGGCCATCTGCTCCTCGTGCGGGGCCCAGTCCATTGCGTGGACCGGCGGACGCAGGGGCCCGCGCGTGCCGCGGCGGATCGCCACGAACATCTGCTGGTGGGTGGTGAAGAGGAACTCCGCCTCCTCGCGGGTCGGGGCGACCATGAGGTTGGCCCCGGCCATGACGTAGGGCTCGGAGATCTGCGCGGTCGGCGCGGACGGGTTGAACATCTGCCGGTAGGTCCAGATCGCCTCCGAGAGCTGGAAGGGCGCGAAGTGGCTCGCGGCCGCGTAGGGCAGGCCGAGCTGGCCCGCGATGGCCGCGCCCGCCGTCGAGCTTCCGAGGACCCACAGCGGGACGTTGGTTCCGCGGGCCACGGCAGCGTGGACTCCCTGCGAGAGCTGGACGCTCTCGGCGTCGTCCTCCTGCTCGCCGAAGAACCAGGCGAGGAGCCGGATGTTCGCGGCGAAGGCGGCCTCGCCGTCGTCGCGGGCGCCGCGGCGCAGGAGGGCCGCCGTGCGGGGGTCGGTGCCGGGGGCGCGCCCCAAGCCGAGGTCGATGCGGTCGCCGTAGAGGTTCGCGAGCGTGCCGAACGCCTCCGCGACGGCCAGCGGCGCGTGGTTCGGGAGCATGATCCCGCCGGAGCCGACGCGCAGCCTCGACGTGTTGGCGGCCGCGTTGGCGATCAGGAGTGCAGTGGCGCTCGAGGCGAGGGCGTCCGTGTTGTGATGCTCGGCGTACCAGAGCCGCCGGTAGCCGGCCTCGTCCGCGAGGCGCGCGAGCCGGGTCGAGGCGGCCAGCGCGCCGGCCACGTCGGAGCCCTCCACGATGGGAGCGAGGTCAAGGATGGAAAGTGCGGTCACAAGGGCGGAAACCGGCGAGCGGGCCGAGATGTTCCCGAGACAAGTGTGAGCCCGATGTCACGTTGGGTAACAGGTCCATTGCGTTTCGGCAACGTCCTCGATTCCGGGTGTTACGAGGGGGGCCAGCGGGAAAGAATGAAGGCGTTGTGGCCGGTGCCGGGGACACCCGAGCTCGTGGGAGGAGCTGCTGTGGACGATGCGTTGATGGTGACGAACCTTGTGTACTTCGGGACGCTCATGATCGGGGGCGCCCTTCTGCTGTTCCTCGCCGTGGCCACCGTCATCACGCTGCTGATCGCCGGCGCCGGCCAGGGGGCGGCGTCGGCGGCCATGGCCGCGCTGCGGGCAGCCCGCGGGCTCGTGCAGCGGTCGCTCGCGCGGCGTGCTGCCGCGGTCGAGGGCCCTGCCGCCGAGACCGAGGAGGCCCGCGCCGAGTACGCGCGCCGGGCGGTGATCGCCAAGGCGGACGCGCTCCTCGCCGCGAAGCAGGCCTCGTCCGCAGCCGCCTCCGCCTCCGCCGCGAACTCGGGCGAGCCTCGGGGCGCCGACGCCGAGGACGCCCAGCCCGCCGACGAGGAGGTTGCGATAGCGGCCCTCGTGCCCGCCCTGACCGTCGCCCCGGCTCCGGCCCCGGCCAAGGCCCTTCCGGCGCCTGCGCGGCCGAGCGAGCCCGCCGCCGTCGCCCGCATGCGCCCCGCCCGGCCAATGCCGGTGCGCCCCGGCCCGCACACGGGGACCCAGCCGATCCTGGTGGTCAGCCGGGCCAGCTGACGCCTGCCGAGGCTGCCCAGGGCAGCCGCTTCGGGGGCCCGGTGCCGCGCCAGCCGCGCTGCCGGGCCCCCTTCCCGTGTGGAGTTCTCCCCATCGCCCGGGCGCGGGGCTCCGTATAGCGTGGAGCCAAGTCCACGGGGGAAGCCCGAGGGGCAGGACGAAAGGAAAGACCATGGCTATTCAGCAGGGCGCCAACGTTGCCGAGCTCCGCGGTGTCGCGAAGCAGTTCGACGCGAAGGCCAACGAGGTGGACCAGATCAAGAACAACCTCAACGCGCTGATCAACAACAACATCCCGGCGAACTGGGCCGGCCGCGACGCCGAGCAGTTCAAGGGCGAGTGGCAGTCCACGGGCATGAAGTCCCTGGCCAAGCTCGTCGAGCAGCTCCGCGACGCCTCGCGCACCATGAACACCAACGCCACCGCCCAGGAGCAGACCTCCAGCAGCCTGCACTAGCAGCCAACGGCGGCCAGCGGACCGTGGACCCTGCGACGACGCCGCTGACAGAGACAGAGACAGCGAGAGGCCCCACGGCACATGCCGCGGGGCCTCTCGTCCGTTCCGGCTCCCTTGCTGGAGTCCCGGGGTCCTGCTGCGGCCGGGTCTGGTGTGACCTCTCTCGGGCCAGTTCGGTGGGTGTCCCGCGCCGGCCGTCGCCGCGCCGTCCGGGCCGGTGGGCTCGTTGGGCTGACTGCTACCATCAGAGCAAGTCGCAAGCACCAGTGACAACTGGGCCGCTCAACGATGGTCAAACTGACCAACCGAAACCCCCTCTAACCGCGGAGAGTGATCAGAACGCAGCAGCTTGACCGCACCGACCGGCGCATCCTCCTCGCGCTCGACGAGGACCCGCGCGCGCCCATCATGGTCCTCGCCCAGCGCCTGGGCCTCGCGCGGGGGACCGTGCAGTCCCGGCTCGAGCGCATGGGCGCGAGCGGCGTGCTCCGCGCCAGCAGCACTCGGGTGCACCCCGAGGGGCTGGGCCGCGGGGTCCTCGCCGAGGTCAGCGCCGAGCTGGACCAGAGCCACATCAACGAGGCCGTCGCCGCGCTGCGCCGCATTCCCGAGGTCCTCGAGTGCCTGGCCCCGGCCGGGGACACCGACCTCCTCATCCGGGCCGTCGCCACGAGCCCCGACGACCTCTACCGCGTCTCCGAGGAGATCCGGCTGTGCCCGGGCATCCGGCGCACGTCGACCCGGATGATCCTGCGCACGGTCATCCCGTACCGGACCACGGCGCTCCTGGAGGCCGACGGCGGCGGGGGGCCATCGTCGTCGTCCGCCGCCCCGCCCCCGCCGGCCCCGCGCACGCGCCCCCTCCCCTGACCGTTTCGGGTACGCATCTCGTCGGCATATGGCCGTTTCGGGTACGCATCTCGTCGCCTTCGAGCCGTTTCGGGTACGCCGGGCCTCGTACCCGAGAGGCCTCCTGGACGACGAGATGTGTACCCGGACGCGGAGGCGGGGCGCACGACGCCGGGCGTCCACCCGCCGTCGTCGGCAAGCCTGCCGCTCGGCTACTCCCCCGCGCGGCGCTCGAGATCCTCGAAGTCCTTCAGCCACAGCTCGCGGGCCTCGGAGTCCCGTGCGCGCCTGGCCTGCGTGAGCGCGCGCAGCTCCTCGAACGCGGAGGAGGGCGCCGAGGCCGCCCCGCGGCGGCGCCTGGCCACGCCCAGCATGAGCAGTGCCCGCTCGGTGGCCGCGGAGTTCTTGACGGCGAACGCGGTGCGGCGGCGCCGGAGGGCCTCGCGGACGGCGGCGAGCGCGTCGGCGCGGCGTCCGAGCTCGCGCAGGGCCCGGGCGCGGAGCACGAGGAGGGCCGCGGCGAGGTCGCTCGCGTTGGCCAGGCCCTCGGTCCAGGAAACGACGTCGTGCGGGCGCCCCAGCACCTCGGCGAGGCGGCACGAGGCCAGGGCAGTGGGCATCGAGGGCGGCAGCGGGGCGAGGACGGCGAGCGCCTCGTCCGGCCGGCCGACCTCCCGGAGGCTGTGGGCGAGCGCGAGGCAGACGGCCTCCTCGCTGAAGAGGACCTCGACCTCGACACCTTCCGAGACCTCGATCCAGTGCCGCACGCCGCCGAGGTACTCGGTGGCGAACGCGGCGGCTGCGGGCTCGCTCATGCCCGCGAGCCCGCGGGCGAGGAGCTCGGCGGCCTGGGCGTGGTGGTGGGACCGATAGGCCTGGAGCCCGGCCATGACGTAGCAGAGCCCGGACCAGCCGGGGTGGGCGCGGGCGATCACCACGAGCCGCTCCGGCTCCGCGTGGGCGAACACGGCCGCGTAGACCTGCTTCTCCACCTTGGACGCGAACGGCCTCAGGCGTGGCGCCCTGGTCCGGCCGGTGACCCGCTGGGCGAGGCGGCGCCTGATGCCGCGCACGGGGGCGTAGACCTGCGCGCCGCGGAAGGGCGTGAGGTCGCGCGTGTCGTGGAACGGCGGGCGGCCGCCCAGTTCGCGGGAAGGCATGCCCACCATGCTAGCGAGGGGGCGCCGCCCGTCCCCACCCGGCTTTCGGGTACGCATCTCGTCGCCCCGGTGACGTTTCGGGTACGCATCTCGTCGCGAAGACGGCGTTCCGGGTACACCGCCGTCTCCGCTGTCCCGCGGGGAAACTCGGGTGGGACGGCCGACGGCGACGCTGCGCGGCGTCGTGCGCGGAAGGCCGCCGCAGCGGCGGTGCGGGGCAGATCCGGTGCGTACCCGGAAGCCCGAAAGGGCGACGAGATGCGTACCCGGAACGGTGAGGGGGCGGGGGGTCAGCGGGTCGCGAAGTGCACCCACACCCCGATGACCCAGACCGTCGCGGCCACGGCGGCGAACGCGAACTCGGCGAGGCGGCCGAGCCCCAGAGCCTTCAGCGCAGCCCATGAGGACGCACCAGCCCTCCGGAGATCGCGGGTCCTCAGCCATTCGCTCCCGAGCAGCCCCACCGCGAAGCCCACGAACAGCCCGATGACCGGCACAGTGAACATGCCGATGACGGCGACAACAGTGGCGGCGAGGATGGAGCCGTTGGGGACTTGGCGGGCAGAGAGCCTTCGCCCGGTGAGGACATAGGAAGCGCCCATCCCGGCGGTGAACAGCACCGTGCCGATCGCGAACAGGAGCCACCCGCCCCAGCCTGCCCCGCCGAAGAGCGCCCATTCGAGCAGGGCGAGGATGCCGAGGACACTCCCCGGGAGTACCGGCAGGATCGTGCCGAGCACTGAGACGGCGAGGGCAGTCGCGCACAGGAGGGCCGCGAGGAGGCTGGTGTCCACCCGGCCATCCTGCCACGGGCGGTCCTGCGCAACGGCGGGCTGAGCACGGTCGCGGGGCGCGGCACCGTGCTCAGCCCACCCTTCGACGGGGAGGGAAGCGACTACTCTCCCGGCACGACCGCGGCGGCCACCGCGGCGGTGACGGCGGGGGCGACTCGGGGGTCGAGGGGGCTGGGGACGATGTAGTCGGCGCTCAGCCCGTCCTGGGCGAGCCCGGCGATCGCGCGGGCTGCGGCGATCTTCATCGCCGGGGTGATCCGGCGCGCCCCCGCGTCCAGGGCGCCGCGGAAGATCCCCGGGAAGGCCAGCACGTTGTTGATCTGGTTCGGGAAGTCGCTGCGGCCGGTGGCCACGACGGCGGCGTGCCGGGCCGCGACCCCAGGGGCGACCTCGGGGTCCGGGTTGGACAGGGCGAACACGATCGCGCCCTCGGCCATCCCCGCCAGGTGCTCCTCCGGGACCGTCGAGGACGAGACCCCGATGAACACGTCCGCCCCGGCCAGCGCCTCCGCCGTGCCGCCGGCCACCCCGCGCGGATTCGTCCGGGCCGCGTACTCCGCCTTCATCGCGTTCCTCGGCTCGGCCAGATCGCCTCGGCCGGCGTGGATGGCGCCCTTGGAGTCGAGCAGGACCACGTCGGTCAGCCCGGAGGCGAGCAGGATCTCGGCGATCGCGATCCCGGCCGCCCCGGCCCCGGCGATCACCGCCCGCATCGAGGCCAGCTCCTTGCCCACCACGACCGCGGCGTTCGTCAGCGCGGCCAGGACCACCACGGCGGTGCCGTGCTGGTCATCGTGCATCACCGGCATGTCCAGGGCCTCGATCAGCCGGGCCTCGAGCTCGAAACAGCGCGGCGCCGCGACGTCCTCGAGGTTCACCGCCCCGAACGAGGGCGCGATCCGCACGATCGTCTCGACGATCTCGTCCACGTCCGTCGTGTCCAGCACGATCGGGATCGAGTCCAGCCCGCCGAAGGTCTTGAACAGGGCGCTCTTGCCCTCCATCACCGGCAGCGACGCCGACGGGCCGATGTCCCCCAGCCCCAGCACCGCCGTCCCGTCCGAGACGACGGCGACCAGCCGCGAGGCCCACGTGTGCGTCCGGGCCAGGGAAGGGTCCGCCGCGATCGCGCGGGACACCTGCGCGACCCCGGGCGTGTACGCGATCGAGAGGTCCCGCTTCGTCGCGAGCGGGCGCTCCACCGCGACGGAGAGCTTGCCGCCCTCATGCGCGGCGAAGATCTCCTCGGCGCTGATCGGCTCGGCGAGCGACTCGGAAGAAGGGGCAAAGGTATCAGTGGGAGCAGTCACGGCAGTGTCTCCTGGGTCAGGTGCCGCCGCGCTCGCGGCTCGGGCCGCGGGTAGTCAGGGGCGCACGACGGCGTGGCGGGCCTCGCGCGGGAGGACGGCCGACCGCTTTGTCGGCGCAGCTCTCCAGCGCGCAGCCTTGAGGGGGATCCGGGGTGATTGCCGGGTTCGGCACTTCCGGGAGCCGGCTCATGCGCGGGGATGACCGTGCGAGCACCGGCCTCGGGAAAGAGGTAGGGACATCATAGGTGGATGGAGGCCGTCTTCCGCAAGGTGGAAGCAGGGCCCCGGGCGATCCGATGCCGCTGGCGTATAGTTGGACAGTCCCCCGGTCCCCCTCTCTGTCCGCGTGCCGAACGGCCCCCCAGCGTCCGGAATGAGGTTGCTTCGCAGTGCTCGAATTGCCCCACGATCTGGTGACCCCTGCCCCACCGCCGGCGACGCCCCGCATGGCCGCCCGGTACGAGCAGCTCCTGGACACGGCGGCGCAGTTCGCGACGCGCGAGTACCCCGAGGTAGACGTCACGGAGGTGGCCCACGAGGCCGGGGTCTCGTCGAGCACCGCCTACCGGTACTTCCCCTCCTCGGCGCACCTGCTCCTCGGCCTGCACCGGCGCCAGCTCCTCGAGCTGCGCACACGGGTCGAGGACCGCGTGGCCACGTCCCGGACTGATGCACAGCGGGCGAGCGCCCTTGCTGGGGCGGCGGTGGAGCTGTTCGCGATGCGGCTGGCCCAGCCGGCCGTCAACTCGTGCCTCGACGAGCTCGTGGTGCCGGCCGACCATGAGCTCGCCGCGCTCATCGGCGAGGTGGACGAGCTGTCCTGGTCGGTGCTGGGGCGCCTGGCCGGGGACGCGGAGCGGGGGCGGAGCATCGTGCTCGTCATCTCGGGACTCGTGTCCGCCGTGCGGACGGGCCGGCTCATGCCGTACGAGGCGGAGCAGCAGCTCAAGGCGGCGTGCGAGATCGTCGCACGACGGCGCGTGGCCCGCGCCCGCTGACCCCTCCCCGCACGCTCCTCCGCACCGTTGAGGAGTCACCCCCGCACCGTTGAGGAGTCACCCCCGCACCGTTGAGGAGTCAGGCGACGCTGCGGATCCGGGTGACGAACACGGCCCCGAGCAGGCCGATGACGGCCGCTGCGATGTAGAGCGACACGTACCCGCCGAGGAACGCGACGAACGGGTAGGCGATCGCCGGGGCGATGACCTGCGGCAGCGAGTTGGCGATGTTGATGACGCCGAGGTCCTTGCCGCGGTCCTCGGCGCGCGGGAGGACCTGGGTGACGAGCGCGAAGTCGACGGCCTGGTAGGCCCCGTACCCGATGCCGAGCACACTCGCGCCCGCGATGGCCCCGGCCCACGTGGGGAAGAGCCCGATCGTCAGCGAGGCGACCGCGATGATGCACGAGGAGATCATCACGAGCGGCTTCCGCCGGCCCATGCGGTCGCTGAGCCGGCCGCCGATCACGCTGGTGACGATGACGAGCACGGCGTAGATGCCGGTGAGGATGAGCACGCCGGTGGCCGGCGCGATCCCGGTGGTCTGCTCGATGCGCACCTCGTCCGTGAGGAAGTACACGAGGTAGAGCAGGATCATGTGGTTCCCCACGTTCACGAGCAGCTTGGTGAACCATGCCCACGCGAAGTCGGGGTACCGGCGCGGGCTGATCCAGAACGAGGCGAGGAACCTGGAGAGGGAGAAGCCGCCGAACGCGCCGCGCGGCAGGGCGGCGTCCTCGGCGGTGGCGAGGTACACGACGGTCCCGAGGAGGAGCACCGCCGCGCAGACCACGTAGCCCAGGGAGAAGCGGCCGGCGACCACGGCCGCCACGACCGCGCCGAGGAGGATACCCACGGTGATGCCCATCGCCGCGAGACCGCCGACGGTTCCGCGCTGGGGCACCGGGACCTTGTCCGGGATGGCGGCGGTGATCGCCGCGTAGGCGGCATTGCAGCCGGCCTGCACGAGGCACCACAGGGCGGCCATGACCGCCACGTCCGGCGCACCCGCGAGCGCCACGAGGCCGATCGCCCCGCCCACGGCGCCGAGGAGCACCCAGGGCCGCCGCCGCCCGAACCGGCCCGGAGTCCTGTCGGAGAGGGCGCCGGCCAGCGGGTTGCCGACCATGGACACCACCGCGCCGGCTCCGGTGACCAGAGCGAAGATGGCCTCCTTCTGGCCCGGATCGAACGCGGCTGCCTGCTGGGCCAGGAGCACCTGGAGCGGGCCGAAGAACGCGACGTTGATCCCCACATTGACCAGGACCACGCCGAGGATCCACGGGAACCGGACCGGGGCAGTGGGCTCGGCGGAGGGTGCAGTGCCGGGCTGGGCGGCGGCGGGGCGGTAGGGCACGGCCACGGGGACCTCCGGCTGGGCGGGACTGGTGCCCTCAGGGTACGGCAGATCGGCGCCGCCGGGCCCTCCATGACGCCGCGGGCGCGCGCGGGCGCGGCCCGGATCAGCGGGTATCGTCGCCTGCGTGGAGAACATGGAGAGCACAGCAACGGCGCCGGACGAGGCGATGGCCGCTCAGGTCTACCAGCAGATCATCGCCTCGATCGTGTCGGGCCAGCTCCAGCCGGGCCAGCGGCTGCGCGAGCGCGAGCTCTCCGAGCAGTACGGCGTCTCCCGCATCCCGGTGCGCGAGGCCATCCACCGGCTCGAGCAGGACGGCTTCCTGGTCACGGCCCCGCGCCGCGGCGCGGTGGTGCGGAAGCTGACGCTCAAGGACGTGGACGAGCTGTTCGACCTGCGGGTGCTGCTCGAGTCGTTCGCCGCGGCCCGGGCGGCGGAGCGGGTCGCCGAGGGCCGGGCGGACGCCTCGGTCCTCAAGGACACGCTGGCCGCCGCGCAGGGCGCACTCGCCGCCGGCGACGCCGAGCTCGCCTCGGACCTCAACGCGTCCTTCCACGACCAGATCATCGCGCTCACCGACAACGCGCTCCTCGAGCGGTCCATCCGGCCGCTGCGGGGCCTGAACCGCTGGGTCTTCGGCCTGTCCGTCAACCGCCCCCTCGAGGTGAGCGCGCGCGAGCACGAGGGCCTCGCCGAGGCCATCATCACCGGCCAGCCCCACCTCGCCCAGGCCCTGTCCGAGGCCCACGTCGAGGCAGGCCGCAGGCCCGTGCAGGAGGGGCTCGCGGAGCAGCTGGGCGAGCCGGTCCGATAGCCCCGCCCGGGCAGCCCAGTCCCGGGCAGCCCAGTCCCGGTAGGCTCGTCCCATGGCCGCGAGTCCCTGGACCACCCATGCACGGCGCTACCGCGAGATCGCGGACGTGCTGGCCCGGCACGGCCTGAGCCAGGTTCTCGCCAAGGCCGGCTTCGGCCGGCTCGTCCCCCGCGGGCGGGGCGGCACGGCGGTGCCGGGGAGCCCGGTCGGCGGCCCCGTGCATGTGCGGCTGGCCCTCGAGGAGCTCGGCCCGACCTTCATGAAGTTCGGCCAGATCCTCTCGACCCGGCCCGACCTGATTCCCGAGGCCTACCAGGCGGAGCTGGCGAAGCTGCAGGACGCGGCGCCGCCGGTCCCCGCGGAGGCGATCCGCGCCGTCGTCCGCGAGGAGCTCGGTGAGGACGCCTTCGCGGCGTTCTCGACGTTCGACGACGTCCCGCTCGCGAGCGCGTCGATCGGCCAGGTCCACGCCGCGCGCCTCGCGGACGGGACGAAGGTGGTGGTCAAGGTCCGCAAGCCGGGCGCGGTCGAGCGGATCCGGGAGGATCTCGAGATCCTCCACAACGTCGCCGTGCGGGCGAGCCGGGCGTGGCCGGTTCTCGAGGAGTACAACGTGGTGGGTCTCGTGGGCGAGTTCTCCCGCACGCTCACCAAGGAGCTGGACTACCTCGAGGAGGGCCGCAACGCCGAGCGCTTCGCGGCGAACTTCGCCGGGGACGAACGCTACCGCTTCCCGCGGGTCTTCTGGCAGACGACGACGTCCCGCGTGCTCACCCTCGAGTTCATGGAGGGGCTGAAGATCAACGACGTCGAGGCGCTCGACGCCGCCGGGCTGGACCGCCGCGCCCTCGCTGACCACTCTGCGGCGGCCCTCGCGCAGATGATCTTCGAGGACGGGTTCTTCCATGCGGACCCGCACCCCGGGAACATGTTCGTGGAGCCGGACGGGCGGATCTCCATCATCGACTTCGGCATGGTCGGGGAGATCGACGACAAGCTGCGGGGCGACCTCGGGCACCTGCTCATCGCGCTCGCCCGCAAGGATGCCCGGCGGCTCGCGCGGGCCCTCGAGGCGATGTCGCTGACCGGCCCGGTCACCGACCGCGCGCGCCTCGCGGCAGACGTCGCCGAGTTCATCCAGCTGTACGACGGCGTGGACCTCGCCGACGTCAACATCGCCCGGCTGGCCCAGAAGCTCCTGGGCGTGGTGCGGCGCCACCGCCTGCTCATGCCCGCGGAGGCGGCGATCGTCATCAAGATGATGGTCATGGCCGAGGGCCTGGGCCGCGTGCTGGACCCGGGGTTCCGGCTCTCCCGCGTCCTCGAGCCCCACGTGCGCCGGCTGCTGATCGAGCAGTACTCCCCCAGGGCGCTCGTACGGGGCCTCCGCGCCGCGGGCCTCACCGCCCTCGACCTCGCCTCGGACGTCCCCGACCTCGTGGACAGCCTGAACCGCGTCCTGGACTCGGGCGGCTTCGAGGTGCACCTGCGGGCCTCCGAGCTCGAGCCCCTCGTGGCGCGGGCGGAGCGGATCGGGAACAAGGTGCTCGCCGGAGTCATCGCGGCGGCGTTCATCCGCGGCGTGGGCGAGGTCGTCGCCTCCGACAAGCGCTGGCGCGGGTGGCGCGAGCCGCTCGTGCGGACGGGGCTAGCGGGGCTCGGGGGCCTGACCGGGTACCTCGCCGTGACGACGCTCGGTCGCCGCCGGCGGCGGTAGGGCCCTGGTCAGGCGTCAGGTCACCGTCAGCTCGGCGGACATGCCCGCAAGGTAGTGGCCGGGGAGGTTGCACAGGAGCTCGTAGCGTCCGGCGGGCAGGTCGAGGGTGACCCACGAGGCGGCCCCAGGGGCAATGCCGCCGCCAGTCCCCGCGGCGCAGGACGCCGAGGCCTCGCCCAGGCTGCCCGTCTCGTCCGCGGTCCCGTCTGCTGCCACCGGCCGGCCGCCGAGGGCCTGCCCCGCTGGCAGGGCCAGGACCAGCAGCTCGTGCGGGACGCTGCCCAGATTGGTCACCGCGAAGGAGACCTGCCCACGCGGCACCGAGGCCCGGTCCAAGGCCAGCCGCATGTCCCGGCTCACCATGGGCCGTCCCATCATGGGCCGTCCCCTCATGCCAGCGCCCATGTCCGTCTCGGTGACCCTGACGGTGGTGCCGGGCAGGCTGGGGGCGCTGCACACGGGCGCCCGGTGCATCACGGCGCCGGGCGGCGGTGCGAGCAGGGCCACGGCGAGCAGGGACGCCGCCGTCATCAGCACGGCTGCGAGGGCGGCGATGACGGCGGTGTACAGGCCCCGCTTCGTCACGGCCTGCGCCTGAGGGCGTCGAGGCGGGCCCTGTACTCCGTCTCGTCGATCTCGCCGCGCGCGAACCGCTGCGCCAGGATCCGCTCCGGGTCATCCTGCTGGGGACCCTGGGTGTAGTGGACGCCGCCTCCGCCGCGGTAACCGCGGACCAGAAGGACGACGACGACCGCCAAGCCGCCCCAGAACAGGAGCACGACCACGCCCATCACCACCCAGGCCCAGACGCCCCCGCCGCCGTACCAGCCGTACATCATGCCGTCCTCCTCCGACACGGCGAGTGTGCGCCTGCCCGGCCGTTCCCGGCAGGGCCGTCGGGCCCGGATCCGCGGGCGCTCGGGGTCTAGCGCGCGCCCTGCGCCGTCACGGCGATGGTGACGTCCTCAAGGTTGGGCAGGGCGTGCCCGAGCCGGTGGGCGCCAGCCGACCGCAGCTCGTCCGTCTGGGCGGCGGTCGCGGACGGGTCCACGCGGACCACGGCGGAGCCGTGGAGGCGGTGGCCGATCCACCGCAGCTGGACGCGCTCGACGGCGAGCACCCCAGGGGTGCGGGCCAAGGCGTGCTCGGCGCGGTCGACGAGGTCGGGCTCAATGCCGTCGAGCAGGCGGCGGCCGAGGCTGCGGACCGTGCCCCACAGGAGCACGAAGATCGCGACGCTGATCAGCAGGCCGACGATCGGGTCGGCCAGCGGGAAGCCGAGCATGACGCCGACCGCGCCGACGACCACGGCGAGGGAGGTGAACCCGTCGGTGCGGGCGTGGACGCCGTCGGCCACGAGGGCCGCCGAGCCGATCTTGCGGCCCACGCGGATGCGGTAGACGGCCACGGCCTCGTTGCCGGCGAAGCCGATCACTCCGGCCGCGGCGACCCACCAGAGGTTCTCGAGCGGATGGGGGTGGAAGAGCCGGTCGATCGACTGCCAGCCCGCCACGATGGCCGAGAGGGCGACGACCGCGATGATGAACAGGCCCGAGAGGTCTTCGGCCTTGCCGAGGCCGTAGGTGTAGCGCCGGGTCGCGGGGCGGCGGGCCAGGAGGAAGGCCACCCAAAGCGGGACGGCCGTGAGCGCGTCCGAGAAGTTGTGCACGGTGTCCGCGAGGAGCGCCACCGAGCCGCTGATGAGCACCACGAGGAACTGCAGGACCGTGGTGCCCAGGAGCACAAAGAGGCTGATCTTCAGCGCACGGACGCCCTCTGTGCTCGCCTCGAGGGCGTCATCGATCGAGTCGGAGGAATCGTGGGTGTGCGGGACGAAGAACTCCTTGAGCGTCCCGAGGAAGCCGTGGTGGTGGTCGTGGTCATGGCTGTGGCCGTGGTCATGGTCGTGGCTGTGCGGGTGCCCGTGATCGTGCCCATGGCCGTAGTCATGCCCGTGGTCGTGCCGGTGGTCATGGTCGTGGTCGTGGTGCTGGTCCGCTTCCGTGGAGTGCGGGGCGTGCTCGGCGCTCATGCGCTCTCCTTCTCCTTCCGGCCGGCGTCGGCCTGGGCGTGGTGGTGGCGCGGGACTCCTCCGAGGGAGTGCTCGGCCTGGAAGATCGCATCGGAGACCATCTGCGAGGCGTGCTCATTGGCCAGCCGGTAGAAGGCCCTCGTCCCCTCCTGGCGGGCGGTGACGATCCGGGCCAGGCGGAGCTTGGCCAGATGCTGCGACACGCCCGCCGGCGCCTTGCCCACCGATTCCGCGAGCTCGTTCACGGACAGCTCTCCCTGGGCCCGCAGCGCGAGGATGATCCGCACGCGGGTCGCGTCGGCGAGCATCGAGAACACCTCGACCGCGAGGTCCACGTACTGCGAATCGGGGTCCAGCCCGCAGATCTTCTTATCTGCATTCATACGCAGATAATGGCACTCCGGCGCGGTGAGGGCAAAGCCGGCTCAGTGGTGCAGGTGCTCCTGGTCCCGGTGCGCGGCGTTCTCGAGCTGGAAGGTGGAGTGCTCGACGGGGACGTCGAAGTGCTCGGCGACGCACTCCTGGAGCTGCACGAGGATCTGCTGCGAGTGGCCGTTGACGAGGCATTCGTCCTTGAGGGTCACGTGGCCGGTGATCACCGGGGTGCCGGTGCCGATGAGGGTCGCATGGAGATCGTGGACGTCGAGGACGTGCGGCAGGGCGAGCATGTGCTCCCGCACGGCCCGGAGGTCGAGGCCCTTCGGGGTGGCGGCCAGGAGGACGTCCGTGGTCTCCTTGAGCAGACGCAGGGTGCGGGGCACGATGAGTGCGCCGATGAGGAGCGAGACCAGGGCGTCGGCGCGGGTGAACCCGGTCAGGGCGATCACGATCGCGGCGATGATCACGGCGGCGGAGCCGAGCGCGTCGTTGAGCACCTCGAGGAACGCCGCCCGGAGGTTGAAGCTGGCGTGCCGCCCGCCGGCGAGGACCAGCAGGGCGATCGCGTTGCCGCAGAGCCCGATCACGCCGAACCAGAGCATCGCGGACGAGCCGACCTCGGGCGGTTCGATGAGGCGGCGGATCGCCTCGACGAGGACGAGGGTGCCGACGACGAGCAGGAGCCCGGCCTGGAGGGCGGCGGCCAGGACCTCGGCCCGCCGGTAGCCCCACGTGCGTTCCGGGGTGCGGGGCCGCAGGGCGAGCGAGGCCGCGATCAATGCGATGACGAGCCCGGAGGCGTCGGTGAACATGTGCCCGGCGTCGGCGAGGAGCGCAAGGGAGCCGGACAGGACCGCGCCGACGATCTCCGCGGCCAGGATCAGCACGGTCACGCAGAGCGCCGCGAGGAGGCGCCGGCGGTCCTGGGTCGCGCCGGCATGGGAGTGGTCGTGCCCACTCATCACGGGCTCCTTCACTTGGTCGTGCGCTGCGGCATGGTGCCGGCGCAGACCACAACGCTACAGAAGGTCCCGCGGCGATGCGAAGAGCCCTAGTGCCCCGCCACGGCGGCGAGGGCCGCGCGGAGCCGGGTGCCGGCGTCGTCCGCCACCTCGCGGACCCGCTCGCTCGAGCTGAGCTGGACCATGGTCTGCGGGTCGATCGCCTCGACGGTCGTGGCATCCGCGTCCGCGCCCCGGCGCACCACCACGTTGCAGGGCAGAAGCGCCCCCATCTCGGGCTCGGCTGCCAGCGCGCGGCTGGCGAGGTTCGGGTTGCAGGCGCCCAGGATCACGTAGTCGCCCACGGCATTGGCGGCGTCCGGCCCGAGCTTCGCGGCGAAGGTGGTCCTGATGTCGATCTCGGTCAGGACGCCGAAGCCCTGGTCCTTGAGCGCCGACCGCACGGCCTCGACCGCCTCGGCATACGGAAGCTGGACGTGGGTGGTGAGCGTGTACGTCATGCCCCGAGGCTCCCAGCCCCGCGGCGGCGGATCAAGACCCCGGACGGGGCGCGCCGGGCGGGGACCCGGCGCACCCAGCCGCTCAGAGCTGGCTCAGCAGGCTCTTCATGGACCCGATCTCCTGGGTCTGCGAGTCCACGATCGAGCCGGCCATGGCCAGCGCCTCGCGGTACGATCCGCCGGCCTTCTCGGTCTGGGCCATCGCGACAGCGCCCTCGTGGTGGGCGATCATCTGGCTCAGGAACAGCCGGGAGGCCTGCCGGGCATCGGCGGCCCGCAACTTCCCGAGGTCCTCGGCGCTGAGCATGCCGTCCATGGCGTGGCCGGCGTCGCCGGGCATAGCGCTGGGCTGGTTCCAGCCGTCCAGCCAGCCCCTGAGCGTCGCGATCTCCGGCGCCTGGGCGCCCTTGATCCGCTGGGCGAGGGAGCTGACGCGGCCGTCGAGGCCGGGCTTGGCCAGCACGATCTCGCTCATCTCGACCGCCTGCTCGTGGTGGGGGATCATCATCTGCGCGAACATGACGTCCTGGGCATTGAAGGCCGCGCCGGCCGTGCTCGGGGCCGAGGGGACGGGAATCGCGTGGCTGCCGTGGGCGGCCGGGGCGGACTGGGCTGGGGTTCCGCACCCTGCGAGGGCGAGCGTGAGGAGGGCAGCAGCGGGCAGGGCGATGGTCTTGGTGTTCACAGTGTCTTCCGATCAGTAGGGATGCGTGGGAGCGGGCGCTGGGGCCGCCGTCACGTCCTGCTGATCGAGAGTTGGTCGAGGTCTGGCGTGGGCGCGCGGGGCTGCACTGCGGCCGGGACGGCGCCCCGGGGGACGGGCGGCAGCGCGTCTGACCGACTGAGCACGACGGCGGCGGGCGGCGCCGGGGGCAGCACGCCGGGCGCCGGGGTGCAGTGGGCCGTCGCCTCGCCGGGCGCTGGCTGCCCGTGGGCGCAGGCGCCGGTGGGGCTGGCGATCAGCGAGTGCCCACCGGCGTGCAGGGCGGCCGGTGCCGCTGGAGGCATCGGCCGGTGGTCGCCGCCGAGCATGTGCATGCCCAGCAGGCCTGCCACGACGGCTGCCACGAGGAGCAGCGCCCGGGCAGATCGCCACAACTCGCGGCCCCGAAGCCGCCCAAAGGCCCTGGTGGCGGTTCCAGTTGTGTCGATCTGCACGCTCCCCATCGTGCTAGGCAACCCGCTCGGGGCCCAAGTCGAGCCGCCGCAGCAGCTGGGCGTTGAGCGCCACGACGATCGTGGACAGTGACATGAGCACGGCGCCGACCGCGGGCGAGAGCACTACGCCGGCGAATGCGAGCACCCCTGCGGCCAGAGGCACCGTGATGAGGTTGTAGCCGGTGGCCCACACGAGGTTCTGCCACATCTTGCGGTAGCTCGCCCGCGAGAGCTCGACGACCGAGACCACCGAGCGGGGGTCGTTGCCGGCCAGGACCACGCCCGCGGACTCGATCGCCACGTCGGTGCCGGCACCGATCGCGATGCCGACGTCGGCGCGGGCGAGGGCAGGGGCGTCGTTGACGCCGTCGCCGACCATCGCGACCTTGAGCCCGCGGCCCTGGAGTTCGGCGACCTTGCGGTCCTTGTCCTGCGGGAGGACCTGGGCGAAGACCTCGTCGATCCCGAGGTCCTTGGCCACGGCGTCGGCCACCTGCTGGGCGTCGCCGGTGATCATCGCGACGCGGATGCCGCGGCGCTGGAGCGCGCCGACGGCGGCGCGGGACTCCTCGCGGACAGAGTCCTCGAGCGCGAGCGCGCCGGCGATCCGGCCGTCGCGCACCACGTGGAGCACCGAGGCCCCGCGGGCGGTCCACGCGCCCACCTCGTCGGCGAGCGCCGCGGGGCTCGTGAGCCCGAGCTCGGCCAGCATCGCGGGGCCGCCCACCTGGACGAGGGCCTCGCCGGCCGCGTCCGTGACGCGCGCCTGGACTCCCCGGCCTGCGCTGGACTGGAAGCCGGCCGCCGTCGGCACCGCCAGTCCGCGGCCGCGCGCGGCGCGGACGATCGCCCGCGCCACGGGGTGCTCGCTGTCCGATTCGGCGGCCGCCGCGAGGGCGACCAGCGCGCCGTCGTCCGCCCTGCCTGCTCCCGGAACCGCCGCGGCGGCCACGAGTTCCGGCGCGCCCTGGGTGAGGGTGCCGGTCTTGTCGAAGAGGACGGCGGTGACCGTGCGCATACGCTCGAGGGCGAGGCGGTCCTTGACGAGGACGCCGCCCTTGGCCGCGCGCTCGGTCGAGATCGCGATGACGAGGGGGATCGCCAGCCCGAGGGCGTGGGGGCAGGCGATGACGAGGACGGTGACCGTCGCGGTCACTGCGGTGGGAAGCTCGCCCAGGAGTGTCCACGCGACGAACGTGAGGATGCCGGCGCCGGCGGCAAAGTAAAACAGGAAGGCTGCGGCGCGGTCGGCGAGGGCCTGCGCGCGGCTCGAGGAGGACTGGGCGTCGGCGACCATGCGCTGGATGCCGGCGAGCGCGGTCGACTCCCCGACAGCCTCGACGCGGACCCTCAGGCTCGTGTCGGTCGCGACGGTGCCGGCCACCACGGTGTCGCCGGGGCCGCGGGCGACCGTCCTGGACTCGCCGGTGATCATGGACTCGTCCAGCTCGGCGGTGCCCTGCTCGATGCGGCCGTCGGCCGGGAGCCTGCCGCCGGCGCGGACGAGGACGAGGTCGCCGGGCGCGAGGGCGGCGGCGGGGACAGTCTCGGTCTCGCCCGTTGCCCCCACGCGCTCGGCCTCGTCGGGCAGCAGCGCGGCGAGGGCGGCGAGGGCCCCTTGGGAGGCGCCGAGGGCGCGCATCTCGAGCCAGTGCCCGAGCAGCATGATGGTCACCAGGAGCGCGAGCTCCCACCAGAAGTCGAGGTCGAAGCCGCCGATCTTCAGGCTCGTGGCCCACGAGGCGAGGAACGCCACCGTGATGGCCATCGCGATCAGCAGCATCATCCCGGGCTGCCGGGAGCGCGCCTCGCTGAGGCCGCCCTTGAGGAACGGCATGCCGCCGTAGACGAAGATGACCGTGCCGAGCAGCGGGCCGATCCAGTCGCTGCCGGGGAAGGCCGGCGGCATGGCTCCGAAGAGGTGCCAGAACATGGGGCTGAAGGTCACGACCACAACCGAGAGCCCCAGCGTGAGCCAGAACCGGTCGCGGAACATCGCCACCGAGTGGCCGGCGTGCTCCCCCTGGGTGTGCATCGCGTGCGGGTCGCCGTGTCCCGCGTGGAGCAGGGCCGTCATGTCGTGACCGGTGTGGGCGGTGCGGTGCCCGGTATGGCCGCCGTTGCCGTGGTCGTGCTGGATGGTCGAGCCCGGGCCGGGCCCATGATCGTGGGTGTGCTGGTTCACCGTTCTACCCGTTCTTTCCGCCGGTGGGGTCAGTTCGGGCTGTGGGGCGATCGGCGGTAGCGGGCGCGCCCGGACCGCGTGCATCGCTGACAGCGCACTGCAAACATACCCCCTAGGGGTATCTCGGTCAAGAGCTCACGGCGCAGCCGGGACCACCACGCCGGCCTCCGCCTCGGGCGCGAGGGCCCCGAGCACCGTGCGAACGTGGCGCTCGGCGAGCGGCGCCGTCGCGCTGAAGACCGCCACGAAGGACTCGCGGGCGCGCAGGAGCGGCCAGTCCCGCGGCAGGAGCTCGTACGGCATGCCCGGATCGTCCCAGGGGAAGGCCCGCCACGTGTCGACGGCCTCGACCCGCAGCCGGAAGCCCTCGGCCGCACCGACGTCCCCTGCGCGCAGCCGGTCCAGCCGGGCTTCGTTGCCGTCGGCGAACTCGGCGTAGCGCCGCGGGGGCTCGGCCGTGTCGACGATGGCCGGGCGCCGCCCCTCGAACCCGCCGTCCTCGACTCTGAACGCCATGTAGTCCTCGACCCCGTAGGCCTCGGCGATCTCGCGCACCTGCTCCATCCGGTCCCGCGGCGAGAACCAGAGGGCGCCGTAGACGGGGGCAAATCCGAGCCATTTGAGCCGGGCCCGGAAGGCCTCGCGGATCTCGCGCTCGGACTCGGGCACGGAGAAGGCCACGGCGGTCCACCGCCTGTCCCAGCGGACGGCCGGGTCGCCGAACCGGCCCACCTCCTGGGTCCCGATCGCGAGTCTGGCGCGGGCCGCGGCGGTGAACCGGTAGCGCGAGGCGCGGCCGCCGCCGTCATTCTCGAGGACGCCGCGGGCGGCGAGCCTGCTCAGCGCGGTGGTGACCGCCGAGCGGCTCAGCCCCACGTCCTCCGCGAGCCGGATGATCGCCCTCGCGGGGAGCCACAGGTCGGTGTGCCGCCAGAACTCGCCGAGCATCGTCACCAGCAGGTGCTGGCTCGTGCCCCCTCGCTGGGGCCGCGGGAAGTCGACCATGGCGGCGCTGGGCCGCGCCTGTCCGTCGTAGCGCACCCCTTCATCCTTCCAGCCGACGAGAAACTTTGCAGTTTTATTGACGTACGCGAGTTTTAACGCAACGATAACTCGCAGGTGACGCGCACCACATACCCTGACAACGTCGTCCTCCAGGAGATCCGCAATGACCGCCGGCCCCACCTCCGCCGCGAACGCCGTGGCAGCCCGAGTCCCCGGGCAGCACGCGCGCAAGGCCGCCCTCGCGAGCTTCGCCGGAAGCACGCTCGAGTACTACGACTTCTTCATCTACGGCTCCGCCTCGGCCCTCATCTTCAACAAGATCTTCTTCCCGGGCATCGACCCTCTCCTCGGGCAGTTCCTCTCGATGGCCACCCTGGGCATCGGGTATGTGGTCCGCCCCCTCGCGGCGGGCTTCATCGGCCACTTCGGCGACCGGATCGGCCGCAAGCAGATGCTCGTCTTCACGCTCGTCTCGATGGGCGCGGCAACCTTCCTCATCGGCTGCCTCCCGCCGACCGCCGCGATCGGCGCGGCCGCCCCGGTCCTGCTGGTGCTGCTGCGCGTGGTGCAGGGCATCTCGGCCGCGGGCGAGTCCGTCGGCGCCGTCACCCTCTCGCTCGAGCACGCTCCCGCCAGGCGGCGGGCGTTCTTCGCCAGCTGGGTCAACACCGGGGCCGCGGCCGGCATCATGCTCGCCTCGCTCGCCTTTCTCCTCGTCTCCTTCATGCCGCAGGCGGACCTCGTCGCGTGGGGCTGGCGCATCCCCTTCCTCGCGAGCATCGTCGTCGCCGTGGCCGGGTTCGTGATCCGCCGCCGCATCCCCGAGGCCGAGGTGTTCGAGGAGGCGCGGGAGGCCGGGGAGACGGAGCAGGAGCTGCCGCTCAAGGTCGTGCTGCGCGACTACTGGCCCACGGTCATCAAGGTCATCCTCTTCGGAGTGTGGGCGGTCGTGTCCACGATCGTCTCCGCCTTCAGCCTCTCCTACGCCACGAACGGCCACCTCGTCCCGAGCAGCGTCATGCTCGCCACCACCATCGTCACGGCGGCCCTCGGCATCATCGCCCAGCCGCTGTTCGGCATCCTCGCGGACCGGATCGGCCGCAAGCCCGTCTTCATCGCCGGCAACGTGATCTGCGCGGCCTCGATCTTCGCCTACTTCTGGTCGATCTCGCAGAAGGACGTCCCGCTCGTGTTCGCCACCTCGATCCTGGTCATGGTGGTCGGGTACGGCATGGTGAACCCGCTCGGTCCCGCGATCGTCGCGGAGATGTTCCCGACGCGCATCCGCTACTCGGGCGCGGCGGTCTCCTCCCAGCTCGGGCTCATCGTCACCGGCTTCGCGCCCACGATCGCCGCCGCCGTGGTGCGCCCCGGCCCCGACGGCTGGGTCCCCGTCGCGGTCTTCACCGCCGCCTGCTGCTGCCTCTCTGCCCTCGTGACCCTCGTGTGGGTGCGGGAGACGTACCGCGTGGACACGCACGAGCTCGGCGCGCGGGCGGGGGCCTGAGGCATGCCGCACACCGTGATCATCGAACATGACGTCGAGACCCCGCTCAGCGACGGGACCGTGCTGCGCTCCACGGTCTACCGCCCGGCATCCGAGGGCGAGCGCTTCCCCGTGCTGATGACCCGCACCCCCTACGGGCGCGACCTGTCGGTGAACTCCGCCTACTTCAACCCCGCCACAGTCGCCGCGGAGGGCTTCGTGGTGGTCCTGCAGGACGTGCGCGGCAGGTTCGGCTCGGACGGCGAGTTCGCCCCGAGCGAGCAGGAGGCGGACGACGGCGCGGAGGCCGTCGAGTGGGCAGCCCGCCTCCCGTACTCCTCGGGCAAGGTCGGGATGTGGGGGCGCTCGTACTTCGCCGAGTCGCAGTGGCGGGCCGCGCGCAGGGCGCCCCGTGGCCTCGCCGCCCTGGCCCCGGGGGTGTGCGCCGCGGGCAACGCGGACAACGGCGCCCTCTTCCGGGGCGGCGCATCCGAGCTCGGCTCGCGCCTGAGCTGGGGCCATGGCTCGATCTCGCTTGAGACCATCCGCCGCGAGTTCGCCGCCGACCCCGCCCGTCTGGGCCGCGAGGCCGAGGCCTGGCGGGAGCTGGACTCCGCCTTCGCGGATGGCTCGGCCTACGGGACCCTGCCGTTGAACGACCTCAAGTCCCGGGCCTGCACCTTCATGCAGTCCTCCATCATCCCCTCGGCCGGCGCTGACCCCGGCGCCGAAGCGTCGGAGGTGTGGAACTGGCCGGTCTCCGCGCCCGTGCCGCTCGCCACGCTCCACATCGGCGGCTGGTTCGACATCTTCCTGCCCAACACGCTCGACCAGTACCGCCTCCAGCTCGAGGCCTCCCGCCGCGACCCTGCCGTGCCCCGGCCCCGCCTGGTCCTGGGCCCGTGGAGCCACGCGAACTTCACAGGCCTCTTCCCGGACGCCGCGTTCCCGGGCGGGTCCGCGGCCGCCCTCGGACCTTATGGCGACCTTTCCTCCCTCCACGCACAGTGGTTCCGGCACGTCCTCGCCGACGGCCCGGTGCCCACGGCACCGCCCGTGCTCGTCTATGTCCTGGGGGAGAACCGGTGGCGGGGCTTCGACGAGCTGCCCGCGCCCTCGGAGCGGCGCGAGCTGTTCCTCGGCGCCGGCGGGACCCTCGCCGACCGGCCGGGCAGGGACGCCGCGGAGGCGTACGACTACGACCCGGTCGACCCCGTCCCGTCCACGGGGGGCGCCACGATGCACCTCGGTGCCGACTTCCCCGGGCCTGCCGAGCAGTCGCGCGTCGAGGCCCGCGAGGACGTGCTGACCTTCACCACCGAGCCCCTCGCGGAGCCGCTCACCCTCTTCGGCGAGGTGACGGCGCGACTGTTCGCGTCGTCGTCGGCCGTCGACACCGACTTCGTGGTGCGGCTGTGCCGGGTCACGGCGGACGGGCGCTCGCTCGGGCTCGCCGACGGGATCGTGCGCGCCTCATGGCGGGACGCCTGCGCGGACGACGGCGTCTTCCGCGCCGGGGTGCCGCGGCGCACCCTCACGCCGGGGTCCCTCGAGGAGTTCACGGTCAGCCTGTGGAGCACCGCCTGCACCTTCGCCGCGGGCGAGCGGATCCGGGTCCAGGTCACCTCGAGCTGCCATCCACGGTGGGACAGGAACCTCAACACCGGCGCGAGGGCGCTCGACTCCTCCGACGCGGTGGTGGCCCACCAGCGCGTGCACGTGGGTGAGAGCGCGCCGAGCCGGATCACGTTCGGGGTCCTCGGGTGAGCCGGGGTACTGTCCCAGCCATGACGCAGACGCCGCAGCCGCCAGCCCTGGAGTACGCGGGGACCCTCTCGGTCCTCATCGGAGACCCGATCGACGTGGGCCCCACGCCGGAGGGCCACCGCAGGATCATCCCCATCACCGGGGGCGCCGTGTCCGGCCCGCGCCTGAGCGGGCGCGTGCTCCCGGGCGGGGCGGACTTCCAGATCCTCCACACGCCGGAGCTCTCCCAGCTCGATGCCCGCTACGCCGTCGAGACGGAGGACGGGGCGATCATCTCGGTGGACAACGCCGCGATCCGGTCCGGCTCCGCCGAGGCTCTCGGCCGGATCGCGCGCGGTGAGCCGGTGGACCCGGCGGAGATCTACTTCCGCTGCGCGCCGCGGCTGCGGTCCTCGGCGCCACAGTGGGACTGGGTGAACCGCACCCTGTTCGTCGGCACCGGCGAGCGGTACCCGGACCGCGTCGTCGTGCACGTCTTCGCCCTGGCCTGACCCGCAGTCCGCTGGGAATCCGCCGCGCGCGGGGCGAGCCGCGCCCTTGCCCTCCCGCCCCGCCCGCATAGGGTGAAGGCATGGCGGATGCAGCGGGGCTCCTGCGCGAGCTGGCGGAACGGCACCAGGTGGCGACCTCCTATGCGGGGTGGGACGGCACCCTGCAGGAGGTCTCGGAGGAGACGCTCAGATCGGTGCTCGGTGCCCTCGGGGTGCCGACGGACTCGGCGGAGGCGATGCGCGCGGCCCTCGAGGAGGCGGAGACCGGGCCCTGGCGCCGGCTGCTCCCGCCCGTCGCGGTGGTGCGCCAGGGCGCCGGCGCGACCGTCGACGCGCACGTCCCGCACGGCACGGCCGTCACCCTCTGGGTCACCGCCGAGGACGGCACGGAGTACGCGGCAGAGCAGGCCGAGAACTGGGTCGAGCCGCGCAGGGTCGACGGCGTGCTGATGGGCCGCGCCTCCTTCCTCCTGCCGCCGGACCTCCCCCTCGGGTGGCACACGCTGCATGCCCGCAACGAGGACCGGAGCGCCGAGGCGACCCTCGTGGTCACCCCGGACCGGCTCGCCACCACGGGCCGGCTCGCGGACCGCCAGCGGTGGGGGCTCATGGCGCAGCTCTACTCGGTGCGGTCCCGGCGCTCGTGGGGCATCGGGGACTTCGCCGACCTCGCGGACCTCGCCGCCGTGGGAGCCGGGCAGGGCGCGAGCTTCGTGCTCGTCAACCCCCTGCACGCCTCGGCGCCGGTGCCGCCCCTCGAGGACTCCCCCTACCTGCCCTCGACCCGGCGCTTCGTGAACCCGCTCTACCTGCGCGTCGAGGACATCCCGGAGTACGGCTACCTCGCCGCCGAGGACCGCGCGCGCGTCGAGGAGCTCGCCCGGGGGCCCCGGTCGGCCAACGGTTCCGCCGCGCTGCTCGACCGCGACGCCTCCTACGCCGCCAAGCTCGCCGCGCTCGACCTCGTGTGGCGCGTGCCGCGCAGTCCGGCCCGCGCGCAGGCCTACACCCGGTTCTGCGCGGGCGCGGGGCAGGGGCTCGCGGACTTCGCGCTGTGGTCCGCGCTGGCCGAGCGCCGCGCCGCCTCCGGCGCAGCCGCCTCGGCGGCCGACGGCGCGCCCCCGGCCCCCGCGCTCCCCGCACCTCACGAGGCCGCGCGCCTGCGTGAGGAGCACGCCGAGCGGATCGACTTCTACCGCTGGCTCCAGTGGATCTGCGACGAGCAGCTCGAGGCCGCCCAGCGCACCGCGCTCGCGGCGGGGATGGAGATCGGGCTGCTCCACGACCTCGCCGTCGGCGTGCGTCCGGACGGCGCGGACGCGTGGACCCTCTCCGGTGTCCTCGCCGCCGGCGTCTCCGTGGGCGCGCCGCCGGACGTGTTCAACCAGCAGGGGCAGAACTGGAGCCAGCCGCCGTGGCACCCCACGCGGCTCGCGGAGACGGGCTACGCGGCGTACCGCGACATGCTCCGCACCATCCTCCGGCACGCCGGCGGGATCCGCGTGGACCACATCCTGGGCCTGTTCCGGCTCTGGTGGATCCCGGAGGGCGCCTCCTCCCCCGCCGGGGGCACGTACGTGCACTACGACCACGAGGCCCTCGTGGGCATCCTCGCGCTCGAGGCGCAGCGCGCGGGCGCGATCGTGATCGGCGAGGACCTCGGCGTGTTCGAGCCGTGGGTGCGGGACTACCTCGCCGAGCGGGGCGTGTTCGGCACCTCGATCCTGTGGTTCGAGCACGACGCCGGCACCCCCCTCGCGCCGGAGAAGTACCGGCAGGCGTGCCTCACCAGCGTGAACACCCACGACCTCCCGCCGACCGCGGGCTACCTCGCGGGCGAGCACGTGCGGCTGCGCGAGTCCCTCGGCCTGCTGGAGCGCCCCGTCGAGGAGGAGCTCGAGGCGGCCCGCGCGGAGATCGCCGGCGTCCTGGACCTCGCCCGCGAGCGGGGGCTCCTGCCCGCCTCCCCTGCGGACGGGGCCGAGGGCGGCGCGGACGAGCAGCGCATCATCGAGGCCCTCTACGAGCTCACCGCGCTCACGCCCTCGAGCCTGCTCGGCGTCGCACTCGTCGACGCCGTCGGGGACCGCCGCACCCAGAACCAGCCCGGCACCCACCGCGAGTACCCCAACTGGTGCATCCCGCTCACGGGCCCGGACGGCGCCGCGGTCCTGCTCGAGGACCTGCCCTCCACCGAGCGGTTCGCCTCCCTCCTCGCCGCGATGCGCGAGGCGGTGGACGGCGGCGAGAGGGCCGGAGGATGATGGGCATCACGGCGGCGGCCGACTGAGTCGGCGCGTCGGCTTTTGGGAACATCGCCGGCCGGTGCCAGACTAGGCGGGCGCTCGCGGGGCCCACAGGCGCCGCGGGCCGATTCTCTCATCCGACGTACAAGCAGGAGCCACCGTGGCGAACAATCCAGCCAGAACCCCGGGCGACACCCAGCCCCCGCAGAGGAAGTCCGCGGCGAAAGTCGCAGGCCTGGCCGTCGCCGCGGCGGTGGGCGGCTTCCTCTTCGGATTCGACTCCTCGGTGGTCAACGGAGCCGTCGACTCGATCCAGGGCGCCTTCGGGCTCTCGCACGCGGTGACGGGGCTCGCGGTCGCGATCGCCCTCATCGGGTGCGCCATCGGCGCGTGGCTCGCGGGCACTCTCGCAGACCGCTACGGCCGCATCCCCGCGATGAAGCTCGGCGCGCTGCTGTTCCTGGTGAGCGCGATCGGGGCGGGCTTCGCCGTGGGCCTGTGGGACCTCGTCCTGTGGCGGCTCGTCGGCGGGCTCGGGATCGGCCTCGCCTCCGTGGTCGCCCCGGCCTACATCGCCGAGATCTCCCCGCGCCGGGTCCGCGGCCGCCTCGCGTCCTTCCAGCAGCTCGCCATCACCCTCGGCATCTTCGCGGCCCTCCTCAGCGACGCCGCGCTGGCCTCCATCGCCGGCGGGGCGAGCCATGCCCTGTTCTTCGGCGTCGATGCCTGGCGGTGGATGTTCATCGCCGGCGCGATCCCCGCGGCCGTGTACGGCTGGATTGCCTTCACGCTGCCCGAGTCGCCCCGCTTCCTCGTCCTGAAGGGGGACGAGGCGGGCGCGCGCCGGGTCTTCGAGACCACGGCGCCCTACGAGAGCATCGACCGGGCGCTCAAGGAGATCCACGACGCGATCGAGGCGGACAAGCTCTCCGAGCGCAAGGGCGCCCTGCGCGGCAGCGCGTTCGGCCTCAAGCCCGTCCTGTGGGTCGGGATCGCGCTGTCCGTGTTCCAGCAGTTCGTGGGCATCAACGTGATCTTCTACTACTCGACGACCCTGTGGAAGTCGGTCGGCTTCGGCGAGCAGTTCTCGCTCCAGATCTCCGTCATCACCTCGGTGACCAACGTCCTCGTCACCCTCATTGCGATCGCCCTCGTGGACCGCGTCGGGCGCAAGCCGATCCTGCTCGTGGGCTCCGCGGGCATGGCCGTCTCGCTGGCCGCCATGGCGGTGGCGTTCTCCACGGCGACCCTCGTCAACGGCGAGCCGTCGCTCAGCGGTGCGTGGGGCCCGATCGCGCTCGTCGCGGCGAACGTCTTCGTGGTCTGCTTCGGCGCCTCATGGGGCCCGGTCGTGTGGGTCCTGCTCGGCGAGATCTTCCCGCCCTCCATCCGCGCGCGCGGGCTGGGCATCGCGGCGGCCGCGCAGTGGATCGCGAACTTCCTGATCACGGTCTCGTTCCCGCCGATGGCGGCCTGGTCGCTGACCCTCACGTATGGGATGTATGCCGCGTTCGCGGTGCTCTCGTTCGTGTTCGTGCTCGCGAAGGTCCCGGAGACCAACGGGATGTCCCTCGAGCAGGCGGAGACGCTGTTCGTCCGGCCCGCGAAGGGCGCCCCGAAGGGGGCCAAGCGCTAGCGGAGCGACCCGCGGGGGCGGCCACCCGGCGTCGTGCGCCGGCTGCCCCCGCCCGCGGCCGGGACCGGCCGCCCGCCCGGGGCGGCGGGCCCGATCAGGCGCAGCGCTGCTGCGTGATGCCGAACGGGACGCTCTCGTCGAGGGCCACCCGGTACTCCCCCGCCGCCTCGCGCGTGACGAGGATGCCGCAGCAGGGGTTGGCGACCGCGTGCTGCTGCAGCGTGCCGATCGCGCTGCTGAGCGCGGAGTCGAGCTCGCGTGCGGAGTCGACGTGCACGGTCAGCGAGCGGTGGGCGTGGGTGTTGTGGAACATGGGATCTCCTGGCCAAACGGTGGAACGACAGGATCTTAGGGCCGCCGGGTTTGACTGGACAAAACGGAAAAAGTCTGCACCCTTGCGAGGCGACGCGACATCTGTCGCACATACCGTGTGATCATCCAGACACTCTGTATGGTCGGGACCACATCAGCTGCGCGGTAGGCTTGAAAGGCCCTGTTGCAGGGGTCACATTTGAAGCCATTACTGCGAAGGTCTGCGCATTATGACAACGCCCAATCCGTCGGGCTCAGCGTCGAGCCACATCGAGGAGCCGCATCTCTCCCGCGGCCTGTCCAACCGCCACATCCAGCTCCTGGCCATCGGCGGGGCCATCGGCACCGGCCTGTTCATGGGCTCGGGCAAGACGATCTCCGTTGCTGGCCCATCGGTGATCTTCGTCTACATGATCATCGGCTTCATGCTCTTCTTCGTGATGCGCGCCATGGGCGAGCTGCTGCTGAGCAACCTCAACTACAAGTCCTTCTCCGACTTCGCCGGGGACCTCCTCGGCCCGTGGGCCGGCTTCTTCACCGGCTGGACCTACTGGTTCTGCTGGGTCGTCACGGGAGTCGCGGACGTCGTCGCGATCGCCGGGTACGCGAACGAGCTCTGGCCCGGCATCCCGCTGTGGATCCCCGGGATCGCCACGATCCTGATCCTGCTGGCCCTCAACCTGCCCACGGTGAAGGCGTTCGGCGAGGTCGAGTTCTGGTTCGCGCTCATCAAGATCGTCGCGATCCTGGCCCTGATCATCACCGGCCTGTACATGATCTTCACGGGCTTCTCCTCCAACGCCGGCACGGCCTCGTTCGCGAACCTGTGGCAGTTCGGCGGGTTCTTCCCCAAGGAGTTCATGGGCTTCGTGGCGGGCTTCCAGATCGCGGTGTTCGCGTTCGTCGGGATCGAGCTGGTGGGCACCGCCGCCGCCGAGACCAAGAGCCCGGAGCACAACCTGCCCCGCGCCATCAACGCGATCCCCGTCCGCGTGGGCCTGTTCTACGTGGGTGCGCTCGTCATCCTCATGGCCGTCACGCCGTGGACGGAGTTCAAGGCCGGCCACTCGCCCTTCATCGGGATGTTCTCCCTCGCCGGGCTCGGCGCGGCGGCGACCCTGGTCAACCTCGTGGTCCTCACCTCGGCCATGTCGAGCGCCAACTCCGGCATCTACTCGACCTCGCGCATGGTGTTCGGCCTCGCGATCGAGGGCGACGCCCCGAAGGCGTTCGGCAAGCTCTCCTCCCGCAAGGTCCCGCAGAACGCGCTGTTCCTCTCGTGCGTGCTGCTGCTCTCCGGCGTCGTGCTGCTCTACTCGGGCAAGAGCATCGGCGCGGCGTTCGACATGGTCACGACGGTCTCCGCCGTGTGCTTCATGTTCGTGTGGTCGATCATCCTCGCCAGCTACCTCGTCTTCCTCAAGCGCCGCCCGGAGCTGCACGCGGCCTCGAAGTACAAGATGCCCGGCGGCCGCGTGATGGTCTGGGTCGTGTACGCGTTCTTCGCCTTCCTCGTCTGGGCGCTGACCACCCAGCTGGACACGCTCACGGCCCTGTGCGTGACGCCCATCTGGTTCGTGGTCCTGTTCGTCGCGTGGCAGTTCGTGAAGAAGTCCCCGGTCCACCAGGCCCGGATCGCGAACCATCAGGAGACCCTGCGCGAAGAGGCCAAGGTCACGGCCTAACCGCCGCCCGACCAAAGCCCTCAACCCCGATCCGTTTCGGGTACGCATCTCGTCGCGTTATCACGCTTCCGGGTACGCATCTCGTCGCGGTTTCCGGATTGCGGGTACGCACGACGGCGGGTGGCCGGCTCACACGAGCCGGCCACCCGCCGTCGTGGTTAAGAGCCGCCGCCCAGACGGCCATGCGGGAGGAGGCCACATCACCTGCCCGGGGCCGCCCAGCTCACACTACGCTGGGCGCATGAGCCGCTACGCCCCGCACACCACGCCCGCACTCGAGCCGGCAGAGGCGGAAGCCCTCGGCAGGGCGCTCGCGGCGAAGGACGTCTCCCTGTTCGTCGACGGGACGGCGCATCGGCTTACCGGTCGCGTCGACGAGGCCGTCCGGGACCTCCTCGCCCGTCTCGCCCGGGGCGAGGCGGTCACGGTCAGCAGCGCGGAGGAGGTGCTGACCGTCGCGCAGGCCGCCGAGCTCGCGGGCATCAGCCACTCGTACGTGCGGAAGCTGACCGATGCGGGAACGTGGCCGGTCCAGTATCGGGGGACGCACCGCCGCATCCGCCGCGAGGACGTGCTCGCCTGGGTCTCGGCTCAGAAGAAGGGCACGCAGGGATCTGACCCCGCATCCTAGGGATCTGACCCCGCATCCTAGGGACATGACCCCTCAACGCGGGGAGGCGTCAGATCCGCGGGCGCCCGGCCCACCGCCGGGCTTTGATGGCCAGGTGCAGCTCCTGCCGCACCCGCCCGGAGAGGGGCTCGGCGCGGATCAGCTTCCGCACCCGGGCGAGCCGGTGGTACACGGTGGAGCGGTGCACGTGGAGCCGATCCGCCACCGCCTGGACGGCGCCGTCGGAGTCGTAGAGCATCTCGAGCACCGGCAGGAGCTCCCCGTTGCGGTCCTCGGCCTCGAGGGCCGCGAAGAACACGCTGGTCGGCTCCGCCGCGAGCGCCCCCATGAGCTGGTAGGCGCCCACGGAGCGCACGTCGACGAGCTCGCCGAGCTCGGGGTCCACCGCGGCGGCCTGCGCGGCGACCTTGGCCTGGGTGTACGCGGCCCCGAGGTCCCGCAGCGCGGAGAAGGGCTCGGAGATGCCCACGAGCACGCGGCCGGCGGGGCGCCCGGAACGCTTGGCGAGCTCGCGCTCATAGTGGGTCAGGACGGCGGCGTGGCTGGCCCGCGCGGTGGTCCCGGCGAAGAGGGCCACGGCGTGCGTCTCGGTCCCCGCCGTGAAGAGGGCCGGATCGATCCCGGCCGTCGCCTGCATCGCCGCGGTGCTCGTGGCCACGACCGCCGCCTGCGGGTCCCGCGGGGTGACGCCCTCGGGGTCCAGCAGCACCACGACCTGCCAGGGGGCGTGGCCGTGGACCTCGCGCCACCCGGCGATCGCGGCGAGCGCGGACTTGTCCCCGGCTGCGGCGGCGAGGAACTCGGCCTCCCGGCGCCTGCGGTGTTCGGACTCGGCGGTGTTGGACTCGAGGAGGAGCTGGCCGATGAGGTCCAGCTCGAGCCGGATGCCGGGCAACGCGGCGAGCACATCGGCCGAGCTCTCCTCGTCTGCGCCCTGCTGGACCCAGAGGTACCCCACCCGGAAACCGCGCACGAGCAGCGGAACGCACACCCGCCCGTACATGCCGAGCTCGGCGTTGGCGGGGACGGTGACCGGGCGCACAGCGGTGGCGATCCCGTGCGAGAGCTGCCACGCCTGCACATCGGGCGGGAGCCGCTTGGAGAGCAGGAAGTTCACGCGCACGGGGTCGGCCTGCGCCTGGTTGGACGAGTACGCGATCAGCAGCCCGTCGAGGTCCTCCACACTGAGCCCCCGGCCCAGCTTGGCCGCCGCCGCTTCCACCAGATCTTCGACGCCGTGCCGCATACGCCACAGCATACGTCCACGCGTGAACCACGCGGAGACAACTGACGCCCCATCCTGCGACATCTGTAGGACCCGCGGCGGCGCGATCCCCGGAATGGCGCGGATCGCCTGCGCCGGGGCCCTCGGTCTCCTGTAATGCGCCTCACAACCGGGCCTACGCTGGAGACACCACCGAAAGCTCCCCGCCCCCGGGGAACCCAGAGGGCCCACCGGCCCCGCCGAACACAAATGGAGACGAAAGTGATCATCGGAGTCCCCAAGGAGATCAAGAACAACGAGTTCCGCGTGGCCATGACGGCAGCGGGCGTGCACGAGTTCGTGTCGCACGGCCACACGGTGCTGATCGAGCGCGGCGCCGGCGTGGCCTCCGGCATCACCGACGACGAGTACCACGTGGCCGGCGCCGAGCTCGTCACCGACGCCGCGGACGTCTGGGCGCGCGCCGAGATGGTCATGAAGGTCAAGGAGCCGATCGCCTCGGAGTACCGCCACTTCCGCAAGGGCCTGATCCTCTTCACGTACCTCCACCTCGCCGCCGAGCCGGAGCTCACCCGCGCCCTGCTCGACGCCGGCGTCACCGCGATCGCCTACGAGACGGTCCAGGACGGCCGGAGCCTGCCGCTGCTCGCCCCGATGTCCGAGGTGGCGGGACGCCTCTCGGTCCAGGTGGGCGCGCAGGCCCTCACTGCCCCGACGGGCGGCAAGGGCATCCTCCTCGGCGGCGTCCCGGGCGTGCGCCCGGCGAAGGTCGTGGTCCTGGGCGCGGGCGTGGCCGGCACCAACGCCGCGGTCGTCGCGATGGGCCTCGGCGCGGACGTGACCATCCTGGACATCAACATCGCCCGTCTCACCGAGCTGGACGCCCTCTACGGCGGCCGCCTGAAGACGGTCGCGTCGAACAAGTACGAGATCGAGAAGTCCCTCGTCGAGGCGGACCTCGTGGTCGGTTCAGTCCTGATCCCGGGGGCGAAGGCCCCCAAGCTGGTGCCCAACGAGCTGGTGGCCCGGATGAAGCCCGGCAGCGTGCTCGTGGACATCGCGATCGACCAGGGCGGCTGCTTCGAGGACTCGCACCCGACCACGCACCAGGACCCGACCTTCCGCGTGCACAACTCGATCTTCTACTGCGTGGCCAACATGCCGGGCGCGGTGCCGAACACCTCCACCTACGCGCTCACCAACGTGACGCTGCGGTACGGTATCCTGCTCGCCGACCTCGGCGTGAAGGGCGCCCTCGAGAAGGACGCGGTCCTCGCCGGCGGCCTCAACGTCGCCGCGGGCCAGGTCACGCACCGCTCGGTGTCCGAGGCCCTCGGCCTGCCGCTGGTCGCCGACTGGCGCGAGGCCGTCGCCGCCTAGCGGTCCACTGTGGCGCCCGGCTGCCGGGCGGAACCGACGCACGACGCCGGGCCGGTCACCCTGGGGGGCCGGCCCGCCGTCGTGCGCGGGGAGACCGCCGCCGCGCCGAATGTGACCGAGCCCACCCCCGCGAGCGGAATTCCTCGGGGACCGAGGTAGTTGACGCATCACAGAAGCCCCGCGCCCAGCGGGGACCGCGTTACCTCAAGGAGCCCCCCATGGCAGAGATCCTCACCCTCGTCGGCAGCCTCCGCACGGAGTCCGTCAACGTCAAGTTCGCCCAGGTCGCCGCCGCGTCCGCCCCGGAGGGCACCGCCGTGACCACGTTCGAGGGCCTCGAGGAGATCCCGTTCTACAACGAGGACCTCGACGTCGAGGGCAGCGTCCCTGCCAAGGCCGCCGAGCTCCGCGCCGCCGTCGCCGCCGCGGACGGCCTCCTCTTCGTCACCCCCGAGTACAACGGCACCATGCCGGCCATCCTCAACAACGCGATCGACTGGATCTCCCGGCCGTTCGGTGCCTCCTCCGCGACCGGCACAAAGGCCGCCGTGATCGGCACCTCTGCCGGCCAGTACGGCGGGGTCTGGGCGCATGACGACGTGCGCAAGTCCCTCAAGGTCGCCGGCGCCGAGGTCGTCGAGGACGCCACGCTCGCGATCGGCGCCTCCTACTCGCGCTTCGCCGAGGTCGAGCCCAAGGACGATGCCGAGGTCGTCGAGGGCATCGCCAAGGTCGTCGCCGCCCTTGCCGAGACCGCGGGGGCCACCGCCCCGGCCGAGCTCGCCGAGGCCGCGGCCGCCCACTGATCCCCCCGGCCCCACCGGCTGAGGGCCACCTCCTGAGGGTCATGTCCTGGCAGGTCACACGAGGTGACTTCCAGAACATGACCCTCAGAAGGCTTAAGGGGGCACAAAGCCCGTAGCCCCCGCGCCCCGCCCCTCCTACGCTTCCGCCATGAGGGACGACGGCGGGACGCACCTGGCCTTCCTCGGTGCCACCGACTCGGTCACCGGCTCCCGCTACCTCCTCGAGCACGGGGGCCGGCGGGTCCTCGTGGACTGCGGACTGTTCCAGGGCTACAAGAAGCTCCGCGAGCGCAACCGGGCACCGCTGCCGGTGCCGCCCGCGTCGATCGACGCCGTGGTCCTCACCCACGCCCACCTCGACCACTCCGGCTACGTCCCGGCCCTCGTCAAGCGCGGGTTCCACGGACCCGTCTACGCGACCCCCGGCACCACGGACCTGTGCACGCTCCTGCTCCCGGACAGCGGCCACCTCCAGGAGGAGGAGGCCGAGACCGCGCGGGCCCGCGGGTCGTCGCGGCACAGCATGCCGCAGCCCCTCTACACGGCGCGGGACGCCGTCGACTCCCTCGCCAGCTTCAGCCCCCAGCCGTTCCGCGCGCCGCTGGACCTCGGCGCCGGGATCGAGGCGCGCTTCATCCCGGCAGGGCACATCCTCGGCGCCGCCCAGGTCCACATCACCGTCGACGACGGCCGCTCCGCCGGGACCACGCTGCACTTCACGGGCGACCTGGGCCGCGAGGATGATCCCCTCATGAACCCGCCCGCCCCCCTGGAGCCCACGGACGTCCTCGTCACCGAGTCCACGTACGGCGACCGCGCGCACCCGCGCGAGGACCCGACCGAGGCGCTCGGCGAGGTGGTGCGCCGGGTGGCCAAGCGCAACGGGGTGGTGGTCATCGCCGCCTTCGCCGTGGGCCGCGCCGAGACGCTCATGCTGCACCTCGCCCGCCTGCGCCGGCGGGACCGGATCCCGGACATCCCGGTCTACCTCAACAGCCCGATGGCGGTGGACGCCACCGAGCTCTACCGGAAGTACCCCGAGGAGCACCGCATCAGCGAGCGGGAGTTCCGGGAGATGTACGCCCTGCCCCAGCTGATCCGCGACCCGGACGCCTCGCGGGCGCTGAACCTGCGCGGCGGCCCGATGGTCGTCATCTCCGCGTCCGGGATGCTCACGGGCGGCCGGGTCCTGCACCACGTCGAGGCCTACGGCCCGGATCCGCGCAACGCCATCGTCCTCAGCGGCTACCAGGCCGGCGGCACCCGCGGCGCCCTCCTCCTCGACGGGGCCACGAGCCTGCGCATCTACGGCCGCGACGTCCCGATCCGCGCCGAGGTGGTCAGCCTCGACAACCTCTCCGCGCACGCCGATGCCGACGCCATCCTGCGCTGGATGGGCACCTGCCCGCGGCCGCCGCGGATGGTCTACGTGACCCACGGGGAGATCGGCGCCTCCGACACGCTGCGCCGGCGGATCCAGCACGAGCTCGGCTGGCACGCCCGCGTCCCCGAGCACCTCGAGCGGGTCGACCTCGCCGCCCCCCGCTGACCAGCCCCACCCACGAGGAGGACGCCATGAAGCCCATCCGACCGGTTCTGGGCACCGCCGCGCTCGCGGCCCTGCTCACCCTCGCAGCCTGTTTCGGACCGCCGTCGCCGGCGCCGTCACCGTCGTCGGCATCCGCCAGCACGACGGCGAGCAGCGCCCCCGCCTCCCCCTCGCCGACCGCCTCGGCGAGCACGACGGCGAGCGGCGGCCCCGCGCCGTCGTCCTCCGCCGCCTCGTCCCCGGCGCAGACGGCCCCGCCCACCGCTCCGGGCCAGCCCACCCAGGCTCCGGCGCCGCCCGCCTCCTCGGCGCCTGCCGCAGGGGGCCAGCTGCCCGAGCAGACGGCGCCGCTGACCCTGTACTACATCGCCATCGGCGACGGCGGCGTGTCCGGGCCGAGCGTCGGATGCGGCGACTCCGCCGTGGCCACCTACACGGCGCCAGTGACGTTCCGTGACCAGGTCGGGCCGAGCCTGACCCGGCTGTTCGCCAACCGCAGCCGCGAGATCGGCGAATCCGGGCTCGTGAACGTGCTGTACCAGTCGACCCTGAAGTACCTGGGCGGATCCTTCGACGGCACGACCATCACCGTCTACCTCTCGGGCTCGTTCTTCCTGGGCGGCGTCTGCGACATCCCGCGGGCCGAGGCGCAGATCAACCTCACCGCGATCACGGCCGCAGGGGCGAAGCGGGCAGCGGTGTTCGTCAACGGCCGGCCGATGGCGGAGGTGCTGAGCCTGAAGTAGCGGCGGCAGAGCAACCCGGGGAACCCGTCGCCATCGCCGCGCTGCGGGCCTACGCTGGAGGTGGGGCCGGAGGCGTTCCCGCCGCAGGCTGGGCACGGCCCCGTTCGCGAACCGAGGCGGAAGACATGGCTGGATTCGAGCCTGACGACGACGAGCGCGTGCACACCGAGGCACCGGCCGAGGGCGACACCGAGCTTGAGGGCGCCGGGATCCGCGCCCATTCCGAGGACGCAGCCGAGGGGCCCGACGAGGACTGAGGGTCCGGGGACCTCCAGTACGGTGGAGGCATGGACTACGCGTACGAGGTCGAGGTGCTCCACCTCCTCGTCTCGCCCGCGCACGCCTATTTCGGCCGGGCGCGCGACGGCGCCGCCGCGGTGCCCTCCGAGGATGCGGAGCAGATCGAGATCGTGGCCGGCAAGGGGATCGTGGGCGACCGGTTCTTCGGCAAGGCCGCGCACATGGACGCCGCCCTGACCGTGCTGGCCGTCGAGGGGCTCGAGGCGATGGCCGCCGAGTTGGACGCGCCTCCCTTCGACCCGCTCCTCACCCGCCGGAACGTGATCCTGCGCGGCGCGGAGCTGCCGCCCCTCCTCGGCGGGGACTTCGCGCTCCGCCAGGGCGAGGCGACCGTGCGGCTCCACGCGGGCCGGCAGGCCCACCCCTGCGCCTGGATGGACCGCATGCTCGCCCCCGGAGCACACGCTGCGATGCGTGGACGCGGCGGTCTCCGGTGCCGTCCCGTCACGGGCGGGGTGCTGCGCCGGGGCCCGGCGGTGCTGCTCAGCCCAGTAGAACTTGATGCTTCCGCCGCGGGCGAGGCGCGGGTCCTGCGGCCCTCAAGGCTTCCGTAGCCGGGCTCACTGTCCCGCTGCGACCACCTGGGCGAGGTTCGCCAGACCCTTCTCGAAGTCCTTGCCCACCATGGCGTCGATGTTCATGAGCCTTCCGAACACGCCCGCGATGCCCTTGTTCTCGCCCTTCATCACCCACGTCACCCGGGTCCCGCCGCGGTCCGGCTCAAAGGTGAAGCCGGTGGGGTTCACGGCCTTGAACGGCTTCACGAAGACGAGCCGGAGCCGGATGCTCCGGGGCTCCTCCACTTCGAGGATCTGCATGGTGCCCGCACCGGCCCTGCGGTTCCCGCGCCAGGAGTACTGGGCGCCGGTCCCGGCGGCCGGTCCGCTGAAGGTCCGCTCCATCGCCGGATCGAGCGCCTCCCACGGCGACCAGTCCGCCCACCTGTGGAAGTCCACGACATGCGGGTAGACGGCCTCGGGCGGGGCCGGGATGAAGGCGCTTCGGGAGATCGTGTAGGCGGCCATGGAGCCATGCTAGGCGCCCGGGGTGCCTGCGCGGCAGAGGCGGGCACACGGCACTGGGGGCGCGTCCGCGCCGCGTCCACGGTGCCGGATCCGCGCCCCGGGCGAGGTGCGGGGGGAGGGCCGGGCTAGCGCCTGCCACTGCGGGAGCGGCCGAGGATGTAGCCGATCAGCGCCAGGATGAGCAGGATGATGCCCACCCAGAGCAGGAAGTTGACCGCCTTCACGAAGCCGCCGACGAACAGCAGGATGATGGCGATGATGCCCACGATCACCAGGAGAGTGTTCATGCCGCTCTGTTTTCCCGATTCCCGCAGGATGAAACACGGTCCCCGGTGGGCTGCCCCGCTGTGTGGGGTCCAGCGCTTCCGGTCCGGCGGTCGGGGTGGTACCGGGTGGTGGTGCCGGTGGTTCTGTGGGTGGTGTCAGGCGGCCATCTTGCGGCGCATGCGGTCCAGGAGCCGGCGCAGCAGGCGGGAGACCTGCATCTGGGACACGCCGAGCTCGGCGGCG
>NZ_JAUSRH010000015.1 GCF_030811715.1 Sinomonas atrocyanea
CTTGAACGCCTTCGAGATCGCCTTCGATGGTCGGCTCTCCATCGGCCGCCGCTAGCCAACAAACAACCCAGTTACACCGAAAGATTTACAGACCCGTTCGGGGGCCTAGTTTCTGCCTCCGCTGCGGGGGGTGTTCAGTCGCGGTAGCCCTGTTGGGCGATGGCGTTCTGCGCTTCGGAGAGCTGTTCGCCGAGATCGGCGGCGAGCTGTGCGGCCAGGCGCATGTGCCCGGCCGCGGCGGCGATGTTCAGGACCGGGTCCGAGCCGTCGTCCTGGTACACCTCGTACTCGTCCAGGGAACGTACCAGGCCGTCGGCGAGCTGGTTCAGCGCTTGGGCGAGCATGGGCCCGGCGGCGCCCTTGAGGTTCCCCAGCACCCGGTACACCGTCGGTGCCGGCTGGGTCTCGCTGTGGTGGCAGATGGTGCGGACGGACTCGTAGATGGCGTCGGCCTCCTGGACGACGATCGGGTCCTGGTCCTGGTTTTCGCTCATGTCCGTGTTTCCTCCGGTGCTCGGGGCGGGGTGTTCCCTTGGGTGCAGCTTAGGGCCCGGGTCCGCCGTTCCCCCGGGCGAGGGTCAGCGTCCGTAGCCGCGGGCCGTGGCGGCGTTCGGGGCTCGGGTTGCTGCCGGGTCCGTGCCGACGGCGGCGCCGGCTCGGGCCGGGGGCCTGCGGGTTCCGGGGCTGGTGGGGAAGCTTGCTGCCTGCAGGGCGCGGATCTGGGCGATCTGCGCGGCGCTGAGCTCGGGCTCCGCGCCCGGGGCGGGCAGGGCGCTCGTCTTCTCCTCGAGGCGGGCGGGCTCGGGGTTCTGGGCTGCTGCGGTCCTCGGGGCGCGGATGCTCGCGGAGGCGATGAGCGCGCCGGGGGTAGAGGCGAGGGCGCCTTCGAGGAGGTGGCCTGAGGGGATCCCCCGCCCGTACAGGGCGGCCTGCTCCTGGTCGGTCCCGTCGTACCGCAGGGCGGGGGTGCCCCAGAGGGCGTGTTCGGCCTGGACAGCGGCGTCGGGGTGGGCCTGGGCGACGGCCCGGGCGGCCGCTTCGCTGACGGCCTCGGTCACGGCCTGCACGGCGGTGCGCAGCTCGTCCTCGGTGGGGCCCAGGATCATGGTTGCGGCCTCGACCATCTTGGCGATCCGGTGCTCGCTCAGCTGCCGGGGCAGGATGTAGGCGCTGCCGTCGGTGTCGTGGCACTCCACTGCCTCCTCGAAGGACAGGCGGGGCCTGCGGGCGATGTCCTCGGCTGTGGCGCGCCGCTGGTAGTCCCACTGGAGCACGGCCTCGGAGAGCTGGTGGGCCTCGTGGAGGTCTTCGGGGGTCCATGCCGTCGGCTCGGCGCCGGGGGCGGGGGTGGTGTGCTTTCCGCTCATGGTGTGCTTCCTCCGGTGCTGGCGGGTCGGTGTCTGTGGTGTGGGCGGGTTCAGGAGAAGCGGAACCAGGTGCCGCGGTCTGCGTCGCGGAGGGGCCCGTGGGAGGCGAGGCAGTGGGCCGCGTCGGGGTGGTGGCCGGCGGTGATGTAGTGGCCGGGGGTGACGGGCCCGTTGGTGTAGGCGTCGGGGTTCTCGAGGACGGCCCAGGGCTGACCGTGCTCGGCGGCCTCGGCGCTGGTGTCGAAGCTGTAGTCGGTGTCGGCCTCGATGGGGTCGGGGACGGCGGTGTACTCGTCGGTCCACCAGCGCGGATCGGTTCCGGTGGTCGTGTCGGTCTCGTTCAGCACTGTTCTGTCCCTTCGACGGGAGCCTGTGCCCGGTGGTTGTGGTGGCGGCTGCGCCGGCTGATGGTGACGGGGTTGAAGAGGAGGCTTGCGCCGAGCTCGTCGACGTCGAGCTCGGAGCTGGTGCGGGTCTGGCCGTCCTTGGCCTGGTAGGTGCCGGTGGTGAGGGTGCCGGTGGCGATGACGCGGGTTCCCTTGGCCAGGGAGGCGGCGGCGTGCCGGGCGGCTTCGCGCCAGAGGGTGCAGCGGATGAAGGCGGTCTCCCCGTCCTTCCACTCCCCAGTCACACGGTCGTAGGTGCGCGGGGCAGTGGCGATGGTGAAGTCCGCGACGGGGGTCCCGGCCGGCGTCCGGTCCAACCGTGGCGCGGCGACCAGATTGCCGGTGACTGTCACGGTCTCCCCCGCGCGGTCGGCTTCCCGAAGCTCTATGCCGTGTGTGTTGTTCTCGTGGACGTGGTGGGTGAGCTCGTCGGCGACGGCCGCGGCCGCGCGGACAGCTGCCTGGACGTCGGGGTCTGCCTGGGGCCAGTAGCGCGCTTCGCGCAGCTGGGCGAGGGCGTGCTGGAGGGCGTGCACCTGCGGGTGGGTGCTCTGCGCCGGCTGGGCCGGTGTCGTGGGCTCCGGCCGGGTGGTGCGCCCGTCGATCCAGGCCTGGTCCTGTTCCTCCGTGTACTGGGTCATGGTCTCCTCCTCCCGGTTCACTGTCGGCTCAGGCGGTGGCGCCGACGGCTGCCGCTGCGTCGGAGATCTTCTGGGGCTGGAAGCCGGCCCAGTGGCTGTGGTCGTCGACGACCACGACTGGGGCCATGGAGTAGCCCAGCTCCTCGGTCACGTACTCGAGGGCGGCGGGGTTCTGGGTGAGGTCAACCTCTTGGTAGGCGAGGCCGGCCTTGTCGAGGGCCTTCTTGGTCATGGTGCACTGCACGCAGGCCGGCTTGCTGTAGAGGGTGATGGCGGGGGCGGTGTTCTCCATGGTCGCAGTCCTTGGTTCCGTAGCACTTATGGTTTCGTTCGTCTGATCTGACCGGGAACTAGTTCCCCCGTCTTCATGCTTCAATTCTAGTTTATGGGCGGGTAATTGTGAAGCTTGTTCCCGCCTTTTTACGGGCCAATTCTGCGCATTCGGATGCGTTGGCGCTTCATTGCAATTCCCTTTTCCGGGCGGTTGGTGGGACCGTCATGTCCGGCCGTATGGCCACCCCCGCGGGAGTCTTCGGAATGAAGCCGTCTTTGGGGAGCTGCCCCGTGCTCCGGGTGGGTTCGGCGCCTGCCCTGGCTGTGGCGGTGGTCTGCGCCTGTCCTGTGCCTGGCGTTGTCCTGGGGCCTGAGTTCTGTCGGATCGGCGTGGGAGGATCGGTGCATGAGCGGATTTGGAATTGCTGCGGTGTGGGGGCTCCCCGTGGTGCTGCTGCTGGCGCTGGCATGCCGGCGGCGGGCGGCCGGATCCCGGAAGGGTGCGGCGCGGGCGTGCGCTGCGGGGATCGGCGCGGTCATCGTCCTCGAGTCCGCCTGGATGGCCCTCGCTGGGGCTCTGGGCGATCAGCCGAATGTGCTGATGGTGGTCTTCGGGGTCGTGCTGGCCATTGCCGGGGTCATGGTCAGCTCGGTGTATTGGCGCACTGTGCGCTGAATTCAGGGACGAAGAAGCGGGACGGCGCGGTTCACCACAAACCGCATTTGTATGCCGTCCCGCTTCTTGTTTTCCCAACCACAGGAAATCTAGGGGAATTCTATTTAATTGGTGTCGGCGCCTGCTGGGCGGGGTTTGTCGCTTCTGGGCCTAGTCGGTGCCCTGGGGGCCGGTCTCGTCGTCGGCCGGGCGGGCGATGTCGGTGGGCCCGAAGTGGGGCTGGCCGAAGGCGTCGGCCTCGGTGAGGGCGTTCTGGAGTGCCTGCTCGAAGGGGGTGCCCTCCGGGGTGTCGGGATTGTCCATGGTCTTCAGGGTAGCCGCCGGCGCACGGCGGCCCGGGCGGGGGTGCTGCGCTGGGGCGGCCGGTCCGGGTCGGGCCGTGCTCCGGGCCGGAGCGCGGGGCGCACGGGCCGGCCGCACCGGTTCCCGCGGCCGCCCGGTGTGGGCGGCCGCGGGGCTGTGGGGTCAGGCTCGGTTGCGGCGGTAGGCGGCGTCGGGGTCGAGGGCGATGGGGGCGATCTCGCGGTCGATGAGCTGCTCGAGGAGCAGGGCGAGGCGGTGGCGGGGCTCGTCCTGCCGTGCCCGGTTGATCCAGGCGTGGGCGGCGGTGCCGCGGCCCTGGAGCCAGGACAGCCAGCCGAGGGCGGACAGGATCCCGGCGCGGTGCCCTGCCGGGGTGTTGGCGAGGGCTGCGGTGAGGGCTTGGATGGCCTTCTCGGCCCGGCTCCAGTCCGGGGCGGTGCCGGGCTGGCCGAGCAGCAGGGCCCGCAGCTCGGGCATGGGCTCGTTCCCGGTGGCGATGGTCGCGGCGATCAGGCGGTCGCGGACCTCGTCGGCGCGGGAGAGGGCGGCGGCGAGCTGGTAGGCGTCGGCGGGCAGGAGTACCCGGTCGGCGTTGATCAGGGCGTGCCACCACGCCACGGCGGCGCGGGCGCTCTTGGGGGCGATGGCGGCGATCCGCTCGGCCGCGTCGGGGGCTCCGGTGAAGGGGACGTCGTCGGGGGCGGCGTCGAGGACGACGGAGCCGCGGGCGACCAGCTCGGCGTTGATGAGGCTGTCGCGGACCTGCTCGGCGGTGCCGCCCTGTCCGGGGAGGTCGAGCCGTTCCCAGCCGGTGCCGGTGACGTGAACGCTGGCGAGCAGGCCGATGCCCAGGCACGCGGCCCGGGCGTGGACGTGCGCGCCGATGACGGCGGCCTGTTCCCGGTCGGGGGTGTAGACGGCGACGAAGACGGACTCGGTCGTGGTCGCGCCGGTGGCGAGGTGGAAGACGCGGGCGGCGGCCTCGTCGGGGTCCTGGTCGGCGGTCAGGAGCATCCGCAGGCCTGCGCCGAGGCGCCTGTCGGGGCCGATGGTGATCAGGACGAGGGAGTCCTCGGGGGTGCGGCCGAACTGGTGGTCGATGTGGGCGAGCATCGAGGCGGGGCCGTCGACCTTGAGCGTTGCCTTCATGGTGTCTTCTCCTTGTGGTTGGTGGGCCGGGAGGGTGTGGTGACCAGCCGGTGCCTCTCCCCCGCCCCATCGTTTTTTCGGCTGGCGAACTTGTTCGCTTGCACCCGCGGAGCCGGCAGCAACCCGAAGGGCAAGCCCCGGGCGAATCTGCGGAGGAAACAAGCGACGGAGGAGCGCCGGAGCTGATTCGTCCGGGGCGCAGGCCCCGACGGAGGAGGGGCTTGTGCCGGTGGAGCGGGTGCGTACAATCCGCAGGACAGCCGAAAGAACGATTCGAGGGCCCGGGACCCGGACGGGGCCGGAGCGCAGCGGAGGGCACCAGTGCCGGCCCGGGCCGGGCCGCGCTCCGGGCCGGAGCGCGGGGCGCACGGGCCGGCCGCGCCACGGGCCCCCTTGGCAGGGGGCCCGTGGCCGTGGGCCGCTAGTTGTACCCGGTCATGAGGTTGGTTGCAGTCGGCTGGTGGGGGGTTTGCCTCCGAGTGCGCTGTGACAGCGTTCAGTGTTGTAGTGCTCGATCCAGGGTGCAAGGGCGGCTGTTCGTTGGTCGTTGCTGGTGAACGGCTGGCGGTAGGCCCACTCGGTGGCCAGGGTGCGGTTGAGCCTTTCGACCTTGCCGTTCTGCCAGGGGCAGTGGGGGCGGATGAACTTCTGCCTGATCTCCAGTGCGGCGCAGACGCGCTTGAGGTCGTTGGAGTGGCGGTAGGCGAAGGCGTTGTCGGTCATGAGCCGCTCGATCCGGGCGATGCCCTTGGCCGCGAAGTAGGCCGCGGCGCGTTCGAGGAAGCCGGCGCAGGTGGGGCCCTTCTCGTCCGGGAGGATCTCGGAGTAGGCCAGCCGGGAGTGGTCATCGACCATCGAGTGGACGTAGTCGTAGCCGATCGGGGTCTTGCGGTCGCGGTTTCCCCCGGCCCGGCCGAGGGCGCGCCAGCCTCCGCCCTCGGGGATCCGGCCCAGCTTCTTCACGTCCATGTGGACCAGCTCCCCGGGCCGGGCCCGCTCGTAGCGGACCGCGGTGGACTTCGAGGAGCGGATCGGGTCCCCGGTCATCGGGTCGCACTCGCGCAGGTGCGGCACCCCGTGCCGGCGGAGGATCCGCGACACCGTCCTGGCCGGGACGCCGACTTTGGGCCCGAGCGCGTCCGGACCCTGCCGGTGCTCGGCCCGGGCCGCGAGGACCTTCTGCTCGACCTCGGGTGCGGTCCGGGTGGGCGTCGTGTGCGGCCTCGAGGAGCGGGTCTCCAGGCCGGCCTCGCCCTCGGCCCGGTGCCGGTCGATCCAGGTCTTCACGCACTTGCGGGAGACACCCATCGCCGCGGCGATATGGGCCTGCTTCCAACCGGCCCGGTGCCGGTCGACGATCAGCTTCCGGCCATGGACGGTCAGCCGGGCATTACGGTGGGACATGAGAGCCTCCGGGTTGGAGTGGGCCTTAGACAAGCCACATCCCACCCGGAGGTTCTCCCACGTTCAACCAGACGCGCCGCAACCAACGTCCTGGCCGGGTACAGCTAGGCGTCGTCGGTGATGATGCGCTCGACGTCGGAGGGCTGGTAGCCCCAGTCGGCCAGCTGGGTCAGGTACGCGCGCAGGGCCGCGTTGGGGGCGCGCCAGCAGTCCTTGGGCATGTTCTTCTCGAACCCGGCGAAGGCCAGGGCGAGCAGGGGCACGTGCGGCCGCCCGGGGTGGGTGGCGGCGTAGTCGGCAATCGCGCTCCCGTTCCAGTCGTTCTCGACCGCGCACCCGGCGAGCGTCGCGGCGAGGGAGGAGTCCCGCTCCCCGGCGATGCGGTGGTGCTCGGTGAGGGCGGCGGCGAGGAACTGCGCCCAGCCCTTGGGGGCGCTCTTGCGGGCGAGCAGGTCGTGGACCCATGCGCGGCGGACCTTGGTCGCGGACTCCATGGCCTTGTTGTTTGCGATCAGGGCCTTGCGCTCGGCCTTCTGCTCCTCGGTCATCGGCCCGGTCTGCCGCTCGGTGCTGCGGTAGGGCTCGCGGGCGGTGTAGCCCTGCTCGGCCCAGCCGGTGATGCCGAGGCTGGCCTGCACGGTGCCGTCCCAGTGGTGGCGGAGGCTGACCGCGTTGGCCGCGTCCTCGTCGGGGTGGTTGCCCTCCGGGTCGGTGAGGTAGGACAGGCCGACGGCCTCGTCCTCGCGGCTCCAGCCCACGTGCTCCACGACCGTGAGGCCGCGCGCCTCGTACTCGGCGGCGGCCGCCGCGAGCTGGCGGGCACGCTCGCGCTCGTCGCGCAGGCGCTGGGCGGTGTGGTCGAGCATGTCGGGCCGGTCGGCGATCACGTCCTCCAGCATCGCGGTGGCCTCGGTGTCGTCGGCGAACTCGGCCAGGATCAGTGCCTGGTCCACGGTGTGCCCGGCGACGAGCGCGGCCGCTGCGGTGTCGTCCGTGCGGGCGGCGATGGCCTTCTCGACGGCGGTCCTGTCGGCCCCGGCGCGCTTGGCGATCTGCGCGGCGGGGACGCCGAGCAGGGCCAGCTGGTGGAACGCCTCGGCCCGGTCGGCCTCGGTCAGTCCCTGCCGCTGCTCGTTCTCCGCGACCTGCGTGGCGAGCCGGTCGGCCTCCTCGGGGGTGGCTGTGACATAGACCGGGACGGTGTCCAGCCCGGCCTGCACGGCGGCGAGGGTGCGGCGCTGGCCGTAGAGGACGCGCAGGGCGGCGTCCTCGGTGCGGCACGCCACGATGGGGACGAGGACGCCGTTGGCGGCGATGTTGGCCACGAAGGCCTCGGTCAGGGCCGCCTCGCGGCGGACGTTGGTCTCGGTGAGCAGCTGGGTCGGGTCGACGAGCTCGATGGTCTGGGTCATGGCTTCTTGGCTCCTGTGGTGGTCACTGGGGTCTGTCCGGGAGGGGGTGCCCCGGCCCCTCGCGGGGCCGGGGCACCCGTGTGCGGTCAGGCGACGGAGAGCTCGGTCTCGAAGTAGTCCTCCGCGACCCGGAGCAGGGCGGCGGGCACGTCGGCCTCGTCCCCGTCAGGGGTCGAGCCGAGGAAGACCGCGTCCCCGGCGAAGAGGTCGCACGCCGGTACACCGGCCTCCAGCAGCAGGAACGCTGCGTGGAGGTTGGGCCTGAGGCCGAGGATCTTGCCCTCCGCGTGGAGGTAGACGTGCGCGGAGCCGAAGGCCACGGCCTCGATGTCGCCCCCGACGAGGCCCTGCAGGGTCGGCAGGTCCGCTGCGATGGTCTCCACGCGCGGGGCCGCCGTGCGCCCGGCCGGGACGATGAGGGCCTTCACGATGCTGGTCATGGTGTGTCTCCTTGTGGTCGGTGGGCCGGGGGGCTGTGGTGACCAGCCGGGCTCCCCTCCCCCGTTCGTTTTTCGGCTGGCGAACTTGTTCGCTTGCACCCGGCCGGGACCTGCTACCCGAAGGGCGGCGCCGCCGGGAAATCTGCGGAGGAAATAAGCGACGAAGGAGCGCCGGAGCAGAATTCCCGGCGGTGACGGCCCCGACGAAGGAGGGGCTAGCCGGTTCCGGGCGGGTGCGTACAATCCGCAGGACAGCCGAAAGACGAAGAGAATCCCCGGGGCATGGACGGGGCCGGAGCGAAGCGGAGGCACCGGCCATGCCCCGGGGCCACAGCCCGAGCGCAGCGAGGACCGAATCCCCAGGGCGCAGCGGAGGGCATCAGCGCTGGCCGGGACCAGGCCGGCTCCGGGCCGGAGCGCGGGGCGGCCCTTCGTGCCTGCTGTCCTCTTCGCTGCGGGCGACGCCATGGCTAGCATGGCGGCCATGGAGTCTTTCGCCTCGGGGCGCGTGCGCCGCTGATGAAGCAGCTCTGACCCGTCGGCAGCGCCGACGGAGGGCTGTTCCCTCATGCCCGTATTCCCCCGACGAAAGGCAGACTCCCATGCTCACACGCCCGTACAGCCCCAGTGATGGGCCACGGATCCTCGAACTCACCCTCTCCGTCTTCGGACCGTTCTACGAGGACTCGTTCCGCCCCCTGGTCGGCGAGGTGGTCTTCACGATCCAGCACGGCAATTGGCGCGAAGACTACGAGAAGACGGTCCCCGGCCTCCATAACCCCGCGAACGGCAGGCACGTGGACGTCGCCGAGGACGACGGCCGGATCGCCGGCTACGTGGCCTGGCGGGTCGACCCGGAACGGGGGCACGGCGCGATCGAGATCCTCGCCGTGGACCCCGTCAACCGGCGTGCGGGCCTCGGCCGGGGCCTTTGCGAGCACGCCCTGGGACGGATGAAGGCCCTCGGAGCGCGGATGGTGGAGATCGGAACCGGCGGCGACCCGTTCCACGCGCCGGCCCGGGCGCTCTACGAGAGCCTCGGCTGCATCCAGCTGCCTGTGGCGGTCTACTTCAAGGAGCTGTAGCCCAGCCCCGTTACCTTTCTCGTGGCTCCTTGATCCGTGAGGATGAGGGTGTTGGCCGGTCGGGTTCCGGCATGACGTTCTGCCCCCAGTCGTCCATGATCCGGGGGGTGTTGTCACCGGGCCCGTCTTGGCGGTCGCGGATCGCTGATAGAGGCACGACCCAAGTAGTTCCAAGGGACCTTCGTAACGTGGATGCCGAGCGTGATCGCCTTGACCGGCCACTGCCTGACGGGAGCGGGAAGGAGAGCGCATGGGAGTGTCCGGGAGCCTGCCGGCAGTGTTCGTCGGGCTCGATGTCGGAAAGTCAGATCACCACGCCGTTGCCCTGGGCGTGGACGGGAAGGCCCTGCTGGACCGGGCCCTGCCCAACGACGAGGCCAGGCTCCGGGCCATCCTCGCAGGCCTCGCCGAACACGGCCCGGTGTTGATGGTCGTGGACCAGCCGGCCACCATTGGGGCCCTGCCGGTCGCGGTCGCCCAGTCCATGGAAGGGGTCGAGGTGGCCTACCTTCCCGGGCTGGCCATGCGCCGGATCGCGGACCTGCACCCAGGTTCGGCCAAGACCGACGCCAGGGACGCGCTGATCATCGCCGAGGCCGCCCGGACCATGCCCCACACACTGCGCCAGATCCGGGCGGACGAGGAGCAGATCGCCGCCCTGGCCCTGCTGGCCGGGTTCGACGACGACCTCGCGCAGGAGGCCACCGCGGTCTCGAACCGGCTCCGCGGCCTGCTCACCCAGATCCACCCCGCCCTCGAGCGCGCCCTCGGGCCAAGGGTCGCCCACCCGGCGGTGGCGGACCTGCTCACCCGCTACCCGACCCCCGCCAGACTCAAGGCGGCAGGGCGCGGGCAGGTGCGGGCGAGGCTGAAGAAGCACGCCCCGCGCCTGGCCGAACGGCTCACCCAGGAGGTCTACACCGCCCTGGGCGAGCAGAGCGTCACCGTGCCCGGCACCGACGCCGCCGGGGTCGTGATCCCGATCCTGGCCGAGCAGCTCGCGACGCTCACCCGCCAGCGGGACGAGGTAGCGGCCCAGGTCGAGGCCCTCGTGGAGGCCCACCCTCTTCACGAGGTCCTGACCTCGCTCCCCGGAGTCGGGGTCAGGACCGCAGCGAGGATCCTCACCGAAGTCGTGGGCAAGGACTTCAAGGACGCCGCCCACCTGGCCTCCTACGCCGGCATCGCCCCGGTCACCCGAAGATCCGGGACTTCGATCCGCGGCGAGCACGCCCCAAGGGGCGGGAACAAGCGCATCAAACGCGCCCTGTTCCTCTCGGCCTTCGCCTCACTGAGCCACCCGCCGTCCAGGGTCTACTACGACCGAAAACGAGCCCAGGGCAAACGGCACAACCAAGCACTCATCGCCCTCGCCCGCCGCCGCTGCGACGTCCTCTTCGCCATGCTCCGCGACGGCACCCTCTACCAGCCCCCAGCCTCCGCCGCGGCTTGACGAAAACCATAGAGGCACCCCCCCGCCCGCTGCGCAGACAGACCGGCACGGCGGGCCCTCTTCCACGACAGCCGGGCCCCGCGGACTGGGATCCCTGGCCACACGCGGCGTCAGAACAGGAGCGAGATGGCCTCGGTTATGGCCGCTCCGACCAGCGTGGAGACGGCGGCGAACGCGAGGGCGATGACCGAGGCGATGGCCTTCTCGGGACCGGACCACGGCCGTGTGCCTGTCCTGCCGGTGTCCTCGATGATGGCCATGCTCCCCTGTTCCCCGTTCCGCCGTGGTCGAAGCCGATCGTACGGCAGCCGGAGCTGCAGCTGGGTCTGGGTCCGAAGGGGCTGCACCGTGCCGCCGCCGTCGGGGGACGGCGAAGCCCCCGGCCATGGCTGGGGGCTTCGCCGTTCTTGCGCGTCTACTCCCCCGGCGAGGGGTGTGATTGCGACGGGATCGACAGTAGCAGTCGCGGCTTTGCGGGCTGGGGTCAGCCTGCCTTGACGAGGGCGAGCTCGTCCCAGTGGGTGGTCGCGCGCGGGGAGAGCTTCTGGCGCTTCATCTGCCATTGCGGGCCGGGACGGAGCCCGCCGTGGCCGAGCCCGACCGAGCCGCCGCCGAGCTTCCTGTTCACCTGGTCGACGAGCTCGGCGATGCCCTCGTCCTCGTGCCGGAACCGGAACGGCTCGAACGCGCACTGCCCGTCCGCTGGGCGGAGGTCGGTGAGCATGATCCCGGCCCTGGCGTACCGGGTGCCCTCGTGGAGCAGGGGCAGGATCCGCCCGGCGGCCTTGGCGAGAACGACCGGGTCCGAGGTCGGGGCCGCCAGGGGCACGAGCATGTTCGGGAAGTCGCGCTGGGCGGCGAAGTGCGAGGTGCCGGCGAACACGGTCAGCAGCTTGGCCTTCTGGTGGTGCCTGACCAGCCGGGCGGCGGCCTGCTGCCCGTAGACGGAGAGGACCTGCCGCATCCCCTCCCGACTGGTGACCGGCTCCGAGAAGCTCCTGCTGAAGATGAGCTGTTCCTTCCCGATCCGCTCCTCCTCGAGCGTGATCGCCGGGGTGCCGGCCAGTTCGAGGACGGTGCGCATGACGACGACGTTGAACCGAGCCCGGATCGCAACCGGGTCCGCGGCCCGCAGCTGCGCGACCGTGGTGATGCCCTGGGCGGCCAGGCGCCGCTCCAGCCGGGAGGCGATGCTCCACACCTCCGACACCGGCAGCCTCGCCAGGAGGGCGTCGCGCCACTCGGGCCGGGTCGAGTCCCACACGCACACCCCGTCGAACACGGGCAGCTTCTTCGCCGTCCTGTTCGCCAGCTTCGCCAGCGTGAACGTCCGGGCGATCCCCACGCACACAGGAACGCCGACGAGCCGGCGCAGGGTGTCTTTGACCTCCCGGCCGAAGGCTGCCAGGTCCGTCTCCGCCGAGCGGGGGCCGAGGAGGAGGAAGGCCTCGTCGATCGAGTACTGCAGGGTCGGGGCGAACCGTTCCAGGACCTCCATGACGCGGCGGGACATGTCCCCGTAGAGCTCGTAGTTCGAACTCCTCGCCTGCAGCCCGGTCATGGCGGCGCGGGGCTGGAGCTTGAACCACGGCTCGCCCAGGGGGATGCCGAGGGCCTTGGCCTCCTTCGACGCCGCGACCACGCACCCGTCGTTGTTGGACAGGACCACCGTGGGCACGCCCTCCAGCGAGGGGTCGAAGACCCGCTCGAACGACGCGTAGGCCGAGTTCACGTCGACATGCGCGACGAGGGCCGGGTGGGGCTCAGTCGGCACGTCTGGGCCCCTTGGACGTGGCCGATTCGTGCATCTGATGCGAGCTGCCGCGGGCCCGGAGGTGGTGGATGCAGAAAGTCGCCACCCCCCAAATGAGGAGGTCGGCGGCCTCGGGGACGGGGATGTCCGGGTAGGCAGGGTTCGCCGAGCGCAGCACCACTCCCCCAGGGCCCGTGGCGAGGCGCTTCACGGTCAGCTCACCGTCGAGCACGGCCACGACGACGTCGCCGTCCTTCGGGGTGAGGGAGCGGTCCACGAGCAGCTCGTCGCCGTCGCTGATCCCGGCCCCCTCCATCGAGTGCCCGGCCACCCGCACCACGAACGTTGCGGCCTGGTCCTTCACCAGCTCCGCGGTCAGGTCGATCGGCCCGTCGTACCAGTCCTGCGCCGGTGACGGGAACCCGGCGGGGACTGCCACGGGCGCGTGCAGCAGCGGCAGGGGTGAGGCCGCCACCGGGAACACCAGCACCGAAGACATATGCGCACCTTCTCCGGTTGAATCGAAAACTTATTCCCAAGGATAGGTCCCGGTGCCGACAGGCGAACCGGGGATGCGGCAGAGGGTGCCCCGGGAAACCCTGAACCGGTCCCCGGGGCACCCTCTGGGCGGCGCCTGTCGTTCCTGGTGCCGCTACTCGCAGGCGACCCCGTCGCGGTCGCGGTCCAATTTGGTGCTGTAGCCGGGCTGGCCGGCGTACAGGGGTGCCGCGCCGGCGGCCCGGGCCGCCGCGCAGTTCGCGTAGTACACCCCGGCCGGGGCAGGAGCCGGCGCAACGGGGGCGGGCGCAGGCTGGGCAGGGGCAGGAGCCACCGGGGCCGGGGCTGCAGGTACTGCGGGAGCAGGAGCAGCCTTGGCGGGCGCCTTCTGGTCCGTGGGGACCTGCTGGTCCGGGCAGGAGGCCAGGACCCGGGCGATCGCGTCATGCTCGGCCCGGGTCACCCACAGGCCGTAGGTCGCCTTCACCGAGACCTGCCTCGCTACGTACTGGCACCGGTACGACCTGTTCGACGGCAGCCACGTCGCGGCGTCCCCATCGCCCTTGGCCTCATTCGTCGGCCCGTCCACCGCCAGCAGGTTCAACGGGTCATTCGCCAGCGCGGTGCGCTGGGCGGCGGTGAGCTGCTGTGCCCCCTTCTGCCACGCATCCGACAGGGCCACGACGTGGTCGATCTGCACCGCCGTGCTCGTGCCATTCCCGCGCACGAAGCCGATCGCCTTCCCCGTGCACGGGTCGTCGAGGGTGCCGGAGGCGATCCGGCACCTGCTCCCGGCCGTGTACGCCGTCCCTGTCAGGTCGCGGGCGAGGATGTCGTTGCGGGTGTCGCACCCGTTGTGGTCCACGTCCGCCCACGCCTGGCCGAACTGGTCACGGGTGTACCCGGTCTTCGGGGCCCGGCCCTTCACCGGCAGCGTCGCCAGCAGGTCCACGGCCTTCGTCGCGTAGGCCGGCTGCGCCTTCGGGGCCGAGCCGTCGGCCGCGACCACGGTGTCCGGGTCCAGCGGCTCCCCCGACGTGGACGCTGTCGGCGACGCCGTGGCCGTCGGTGAAGCAGACACGACGGCCGGCGCCGTGGACAGCGTGGGCTGCGCCTTCGCAGCCGCGGACGCTCCCCCGCCGCACCCGGACAGCAGGAGCGCCAGGGCTCCGCCTCCTGCCAGGACGATGCTCTTCACCGCCCGGCCCCTCCGGCCGTCGGTGGATGACCCGGCAATGGCCGGCTGCGTAGTGCTCATGTTCGGTTGTCCCCCAAATAGGTCTTCCAAGAATCCCGGCCCAGCGGTGCGAATGCGGGGCCGACAGGGGTGACTCTAGGTGCGCGCACCGACAGCCCACGCCCCTGAGCGTGGAAGTCCCGGCAGTGTCCGCGTTCACCGAGGCGGTGCTGTTGCGTCAAGGGTGATGCTGTTCGAGTGTCTGGGCCTGGCGGGGTGGAAGGGGCCAGTAGGGCCCCAGCGCCTCCTCGAGGAGCTCCGCGGCATGGGGATGGAGGCTCCCTGCCTCCCGGGCGCGGCGCTGCCGCCACAGCCAGGCACCCAGACTCCGCTCCCCCGCCGACGCCGACGGGCCGGCACCGGGCAGACGCCCCTGCTCAGCCTTGAACACCCCGAGGCGCTCCAGCTGCGGCATGAACCGGCGCAGCTCAAGGGCGCTCAGCCGCGCCGGCCCCGTTGTCAGATCCGGGGCTGACGTCGGGGCCGGCGGGACGGCCGGGACGAAGCCGCTCAGCTCGCGCACCTGAGCGAGCAGGTCATCCCGCTCGGCAGGTCCCGAGTCAGTCATCACCCTCAGGGATGTCCGCTGCACCGGCGCGTTCGGCCGCACGGCGGTAGGCCTCAGCAATGAACTCCTCCAGCATCACCCGCTCGATCCGCCACTGCCCCCGGCCGCCGATCTGGATCGCACGCAGCTCCCCGCTCCGCACCAGCGCAAGCGCCTGCGAGGCGGAGATCTGCAGCTCCTCCTGGACGTCCTTCAGCGTCAGGAACCGCGGCCCAGACCCGCCCTGCATCACCCGCTGCTCAACCCCCTCAGCCATAGGCATCATCCCGGTCCCTCTGGCAAGGCACAGGATTGCTCGCTGACCACGCTCCGGCGGAGCGCACACAGCTGTAGGCGACGCTTCCCAGGACGCACTCACCTACTGGCTTTACTTTCATTGCAGGCTTCGCTGTCATCCTGAGATCTTGCGGCCCGGCTTGAGCCGTCGAGGGTTTCCCTCGTATTTCTGCCCGTCATTGTGTAGCTGTTCCCGTCGGGCCACTTCGTTCATCAATGCGAGCTCGATGAAGTCCGACCACGACTCATCGCCTTCCACGCCCGAAGTAGCCCTGTAGGCTGCACGGGCTCTATCCCTATCTGATGAGTCCATATAAAAGGTGACCTGCGCGCGACGACTCTTGGGCACGGTCTCTACAACAGGTTCAGTGCGGTGCCCTTGTTCCTGCTCGATTGAGCGAGCAGGGTTCTCAGGGGCAAGATCTTGCTCAGGTGTCTCGGGCACGACAGCGGGTCGATTGCTTCGCAGGAGGTTCCTGACCTTGCTCGGGTCACGGGGAGGCAGACTCAGTGCGGGCCGCATGTCGCTCATGCGCTCACCTTCCTCGTCTCGGCGTTGGTCAATCGGCCGACTAGTTCCTGCGCAACTCGATGGAGGTCTTCAGCTACTCCCCCGGCTGATCGCGGACCGGCGATCGCCGCTGCGGCTCCTCGCACCACCTCATACCACTTGGGTCCGTCCTTGACGCTCTTCTCGAGCTCGTGGGCAAGCATGCCCCGCTCACGCATCGCGGTGGCAGTTGCTTCAGCAAAGCGGACGCTGGAATCGAACAAGACCTCCCCCGTACCGAAGGCCTCCGCGATCTTCTCTCGTGCATCGCGTCGGACCGCAGTGGCACCCGTGGTGGTGGCAGTCAAGACGACCCCCAGCAGGTCAAGTTCCGGATTCACGTCAGTGACCGTGTCCAACCTCTCAGCAACGCTAACCAGTCCCTCTCGGCTGGCTTTGTCTGTATGGGTGGGCACCAGCGCCCAGGCTGCGGCCCCCAGAGCGGCGATTTGGAGGGACTCGTTGCCCGGAGGGCAGTCAATCAAGATGATCTCGAAGTCTCGTGCGATCGGCGAGAGGCCCTTCGCAAGAGACAGCTTGGCTCCGCTCGCGTCCTTCTGTCCCTGTGCGAAAAGGCCAGCGGCAGCTGCATCGAGGTGAGCACCTCCAGGGACGACGAAGAGGTTCTCTCGTTCCGTTCGGCGCGGCACGATCGCTGATCCGAACATGAGCGCAGCTGCCAGCTCCCTCCCCTGATCGTCTGTAGGGGTCCTCGCATACCCGAGGTCGATGCCGAGATTGCCCTGCGGGTCCATGTCCACCACGAGCACGCGGTAGCCGCTGGCGGCAAGGAGTCCCCCAACGTTCGATGTGAGTGTCGTCTTCAGCACTCCGCCCTTGCCGTTGATGAAGGCGATCGTCCTGTCCAGAGCTGGTCGATCGATGGCGTGTTCCATGCGATGCCTTCTTTACTGTCAAAGCACCTATTGGTGCTGTTGGTGCCATTGCCGTCTTTGCTCCCAGCCTATCCAGTGCGGGCATTAAAGTTAGTGAGGTCATAGCCCGTGTCGCCCTCAATGCCCCTATGGCCCTCGTTGCCGTCACTACAGGCACCGCCCTCGTTGCCGTCACTACAGGCACCGCCCTCGTTGCCGTCACTACAGGCATTACAGTCAAAGACTGCACACGCAGCTCAGCGCGGGGCAGACGTAGCAACAGGATTACTTGCTTTACAGGTAATGCCTCCCGCGACGTTCCCGCGCCCCTGGCCGGGGTTGTCGACGCGGGGAAACCCATGAGTCCGCCGGCCAAATCCGGATTACTTGCTTTACAGGTAATGCCTGGCGTCATACGTCTCCCTGCTGCCTCTCGAGGCGCGTCAGTAGCGCAGCATGAGGATGAAGCACGGATTACTGTCAAAGCCAGTTTTTCCAACCTCATCCATGCGGCTCGTGCTTCAGCGAGGCTGGCGCGATTCGCTGTCAATGACAGTAGAACCTTGGACGGGCTGCCGAGGCTCTCGCCGACTCGCTTGAAGAAGAGTGGACCTGCTCGCAGAGCCGCAACCACTGTCTTTACCAGTATTGCTGGCAATCAGGGAGCGCGAACCCGAGGGATGTGAGAGAAGGTATTGCGATCATTGAGGGTGATGCCGGCATTGCCAGTATTACTCCCCGGCGGCTAAAACCAGTATTACAGGCATTGCCAGTAATACTCGTGAGCCAGTCGTTGAGAAGGAACCCGCTGTAATGGTGGCCGCATGCTCAAGGGGGAGCGCCCCTCTCACACCAGCCTCGGTTGCGGGTTCTCAAGCTGCGTTCCAGAGGGCTGGTATGGAGGTGTCGTCGGGGGGCATCCAGTATTCGTCGCGTTCGGGGTCGTGGATGTCTGTCTCGGTGGGGTTGTCGGCGGGGTTGTGGCGGTCGAGGTAGGCGTGCCAGGCGGCGCGTTGGAGGCGGTGGAGGGTGATCTGGGCGGCGACGTCCTGGTCGACGCCGAGCCGGCGGGCGAGGCGGGGGAGGCTTGTCGTGTGGGTGATGTGCCAGCGCTGGCCTGTGTCGCGGTGGATCATGCCGTAGCCGGCCATCTCGGCGAGGACGTTCTCGGCGGTCGTGCGGGAGATGCGGGCGTGCCGGACGATATCGGCCGTGGTGGGGGAGTCCTTGGCGCGTTCTATCGCCTCATAGGCCAGGGCTGCGGCATCGCCGAGCTTGCGGAAGACCGGCCTGATGCCGAAGATCTTCCCCTTGCGCCAGGTGAGCTGTCGGGCGAGCTCCTGGTGCTGTTCTGGGAGGGCGATGAGGTAGACGTCGGCGTGCTTGTGCCGGGCCTGGGCGATCCTGGTCACGATCCCGTCGGACAGTGCGGCGAGGCGGGGGAGGAGGCGGGCAATCGTCCCGTGGTGCTTGCCCAGTGCGGTGGCAAAGGTCCGGCAGCCGACATCCAGCACGTCCGTCTCCATGGCCCTCATGTATCCGAGGAGTGCTCGCAGCAGGAACCGCAGGCTGAGGCCTTCACGCCCCAGAGCAGCGAACCGATCATCGAGCACTGAGTAGAGGACGTTCTCGAGATCGTTCACCAGCTGGTGAACTGAAGCAGCCGATGCTCCCCCCCCGGTGGGTTGAGTGGGGCTTGTGTCGGATTTACGGGTACTCGTTCTTCCGACGCCATCGGTGGTTCTCTGCAGGGCCTTGGTCCATTCCCGGTCCAGGAGCTTCTCGAGCTGGCGGGGGGACTGGTACAGGGCCGCGAGGCCGGGGAACTGGCCGGTGAGCTCGCTGCGGACCTGCTCCAGGGTCCACCCGCAGGCGGCCAGGTGCGTCAGGACGGCCATGCGGGCCTCGGAGGCGCTGGGGTAGCGGGCGGTGTCATAGAGGCCGGTGACGGCGGTCGCGCGCAGGGGGGACTGCCACCCGCCCCGCGGTGCCGCCGCGGCCTCCGCTTGGTCGCCGCAGGCCGCGTCCTTCCGCGGGCCCTGATTGCCGAGGGCAGCGCGGCGGCCGGCCTGCTCGCGGCCGCGGCGCAGCTCCGGGGCCAGGGCCCGGCGGAGGGCCGCGAGCTGCGCAGTCCCGTTGCGGCGGCGCAGGATGTCGTAGGCAGCGCTCAGCGGGGTCACCAGCTCCTGGTGGCCCCCGCGCTTGTGCAGGGTCCCGGGGACGCGGATGCAGCCGGTGCTCGGGTTCTGGTGCGGGCTCGGGTCCAAGCTGGGGGCCAGCCGGGCCAGGGCGTCGACGAGCTCCCGCGCCTGCGGGCCGGGCAGCCGCTCCTCGAGCGGCACGTACAGGTGCCGGCCGCCGCTGGGGGAGACGTCGTGGACGTACCGCAGCCCGCACCCGGTCAGCAGGGCGCCCAGGCGCTCGGCGTCGCCGTCGACGACCGACTGGGCTGCCTTGGAGGTATCCAGGTCCAGGCACAGGGTCGCCACGGAACCATCCGCGCCGTGCACCAGGACCGCTGCAGGGGTCCTCGGCAGCGCTGCCGAGATCGGCACGGGGGAGCCGGGGTACTGGAACTTTCCCCGGATCCAGCGGCCTGCCCGGAACGCAGGCTGGCCAGCGATCAGCGGCGCCAGGGCCCAGGCATCCCTCGGTGGAACGGGGCCCGAGGGGACGGCGGGGACGACACGCCCATCACGGGCTGCAGGCAGGGGAGGTGACAGAACGGCAGCGTGGGCTACCATAAGAGGGCAGACTCCTTCCGGGGTATGCAAAGGGACCCACCCGCAAGGGAGGGTTTCGGATCCATCACCGGGTCGCCGGCAAGCAAAGCGGTGATGGGAGACTTTTGAGGGCCCGCTGTTCAGCGGGCCCTCAGTCGTTTAAGACGCCCGGGCGATAGGCAGTGCCTCCTGCGCCGAGCTGATCGAATCGAGATCAGCGGACTTTAGGTAGTCGTGAACGATGTCGACGATGACTTGGCCCCGGTCGCCGCCACGGATGGCAACCAGATGGTCAAGGGCCCTCATGTCATCGACAGGGAAACGGACAGTAGTCGCCTTGCGGTCGCCTCGATGTGGCTGCGGCATGAGCTTCTCCTCCTTCAGTCCTTGTCCCTCATCAAACATGAATCAGGTTCCGAACTAGCTGAACCTGATTCGGCGTGTCGCGCGGCCTCTTCTAACATGTGGCCGTGTCGTGCGCTCATGGACAAGAGCGCACGTTGCTCCCCTGTTCATCAGACAGGCCCCGACTGACGCCGGGCGGCACCTTCGGTTCCAGTCACTGAATCACTGTTTCAGTAGCCTACCCGATGATCGGAGGCCTGTTGAGGGAAGTCCGGGCTGCGACTTGCGGCACGGCACAGAGAGCCCTCGCTGATACAGTGATCCACCGGTACGTGGGAGGTTCGCTAATGACTGCTCCGGTCCAAGAGCTCCGGCCGGAGTCACCGGCAGAGATTGTCGCTGCCCTCGGTCTGGAACCGAGCTCGACGTTGCAGGACATTGCTTCGCGCGTGGCTGGAATCTACGGCAAGCGGCTGATCTTCGAAGGCCTCAAGGAGGAGGGCTGGGGGAGCCTCACGGCGCTTTGGGTGGATCAGGCCGACCAGGGACTCATCTTCTACCGACAGAGGGACCCGCAGGTGTATCGGGCCCACTGCATCTTCCACGAGTTCGGTCACATCCTCCTCGGCCACTATTGGTGCAGCGCCGGCCAGCACATGGGGATGAATCTGTGGGGAGACGACCCGGTATATGCCCGCACCCTTGAGGTTCTGGGGGACGCGGCCAGGACGAACGAGGTAGAGAAAGCGGCTGAGGACATCGCCTTCCTCTTGGGGCGGATCCTTCACAGGCCTGATTCCGAGACGGCCCGTTTCAGCGCGGTGTTCGGATGATCCAGCTGGCATGGACAGTCTTTCCGATTCTTCTGGGCCTCGTTCTGCTCCTCCGCATCGGCGCTCTGGTCCAGGAACGCCGGATGCCGAGTCCAGCCCTGGTCTCGGCCCTGCTTGGCTTTGCGGCTCTGTTCACGGTGGGGTTTGCCGTCCCTGAGAGCGTGGTGGACTCGTGGCTGGGCGGGACGAACCTGCTGCACCTGGTCCGCAATCTGCTCTTTCTGAGCTCGATGTGGTTCCTTCGTCGGGCAATCTGCCTCGTCCTGGATCGTCCGAGCGGGAGGAGCGACCCCGTCCCGCTTCTGCTTCAGATGCTCGCGATGGCAGTGTTCTTCGCAGCCTCGCCTCGGGGCGCGACGACCCGCTGGTTCATCCCGGAATACGTTCATGAACCCGGCATCTGGGCATACGCCAACGTCTACATGGCTGCAGTCCTGTGGCTTGCGGTGGACATCATCCGACTCGTTCGGAGAGCCAGCCGGCCAGCGCGGTGGTTCTGGTGGTTCTCGGCCGGCGGTGTGCTGATCTCAGCGGCCTCCGTGGTCGAACTCGTCTACATGTCCGTCGTGCCCAGGCTCGGGCGCGACTCCAGTCTTGCGCAGAGCCTCTACCCGTGGTTCACCCCGCTTCTCTATTCGGGGATCGCGGCCATCGTCCTTGGGCTGTGCATCCCCCCGGTGATCACCTTGGCGAGGCGGACTGAACTTCCGCTTCGGCTGGTGAACGCCCGGGCGAGTGTCGCCTGTGCTCCACTGACGGGTTGCCGCCATTCCACTGCACGGGCGCTCGTGAGCGGCTTCTTGGCTGCCGATCCCCGTGGAGAGGTATACGACACCATGATCCAGCTCAGGGACGGCACCATGATTCCCGAAGTCTCACTGACCGCGCCACAGCTCGCGCTGCTCGCGGACTTGGAGCAACGCTTCCCGTATGACCAGATGGCGATCGCCATCCCGAACGAAGTAAGGCCTGATGAAGCACGCCCGTAGTGTGGCCCGGTTCTGCACCGAGGTGTTCCAGCCCCCTGCCGTGGTGAGCTTCCTGCTCATCGTCGCCGGCATCCGCAGCTCGACGGGATCTCTTGGGATCTGGTGCGGTGTGATCGCTGCACTCTTCATGTGCTTGATGCCGTGGCTGGCCGTGGTCCTGCTGGCAAGGAGAGGCCGACTCAGTGATCACCATGTGGGAGACAAGCGGCAGCGCCTTCCGGTTCTGCTGGCCACGCTCGGCTCGACAGTCTTGGGCTCCGTGATCCTCGTGGCAATGGGGGCCCCGGCCCTGGTCTTCGCCGTCCTGGTGTCCTTCGTCGCAGGGATGGTCTTCATGATGGCGGTAAGCCCATTCTGGAAGGTCTCGGGGCACGCTACTGCGTTGAGCGGGGCGGTCGCAGTGCTCATCCTCATCTTCGGCCCAGGCTTCTTCTGGCTGCTCGCCCTCCCGCCCCTCATCGGGTGGTCTCGGGTGCATCTCGGGGACCACAGCGTCAATCAGGTGTTCGCCGGGACGATCGCGGGCCCTTTGGTGATCGGGTCGGTTCTGGAGTTGATGACGCTATGACCACGGGGAAGACCCAGAAGCCAAAGATGGCAGGAGAGGGCCTTTGAACAGCCAGCCGCTCACTGATCGGGAGGTCCTGGCCTCCAAGTTGAAGCTTCTCCTCGACCTCGAGGAGCAGCGGAGTGGGGGCGCCCTGCTGTTCCCCCGGATAGAGAAGGCGATGGCCGAACGGGGCGTGCGTCTCACGCGCGTCCGGTGGTACCGGCTCCGGACAGGCTCCCCGGACAACAAGTGGGACCCTCACCTCCTCGAGTCCCTGGCCGATTTCTTCGGCGTTCCTGCGAGGTACCTGCTCGAGCGGGAGGCACAGCTTCCACCGGACCTGCAAGCCAAGGTGGAGCTGCTGGTGGCCATGAGAGCTGCGGAAGTCCAGGGGGTGGCTGCACGGATCGTCGGAGAGGTGTCCCCTGAGGCCCTCACTGAACTCGCCCGCCTCTTGGACAAGCACCGGAGACCCGGCACCTGACTGTCCCGCAGCAGCGTTGTGACAGGGCTGTAAACCTCGGATAGGCTCTACTGGAACACTGTTTCAGTAGAGCCTATCCGAGGTTTGGGATCAGATGCCGACGACCACAACGAAGAGGGTGGCCGATTCCGTCGCCGGCGGGGGGACCGAGTCAGTCGCGGCCGAGCAGGTGCTGCATGAAGGCCCTGTTCCGGCCCTGCAGAACCTGCTCGTCGAGGATGTAGACGGGCCCACGGCGGCTGCCATCTGCCTCGGCGAGGCGGAGGAGGCCCTCCCGCCTGAGGACTTGGACATGCTGGTACACCTGCCGGTAGTCCACATCCAGGCGCGCTGCCGATTCAACCGTTGTCGACCCCTCCGGATGGAGGGCCAAGTCCCTGATGACCTCCGCGCGCAAGCTGTTGACCTGGAACACGCTCATGGCCGCCCTGGCGTCTTCAGACGGGGCGATGGAAGGCGTATAGCGGCGCGGCACAGGTTCATTCTCTCCCACCATCCCTCGCGGCGATTCCCACAAGCATCATCAAAAAACGGATGCTAACATCATGTTAAAGATGATATTAGATCATCCTCGGCCAAGAGGACGTCGTCGACAGGAAGGCATCCATCGAACGCGGTGTTCCGCTTCGACGACATCTCCGGGGGGGGGAGGGTGATGAACGGGAGTAAGGTCGCGGCCGGAGCTGCCGCCGCCGTGCTGGCTGCACCGCTGATGCTGGTCGGCGCGGTGGTGATCCTGGGCGGGAACAGCGCCCAGGCGGGAACGTGCACAGCGCCGGCGGTGACCGTCGACGGGACGGCGACGCCTGCCAACGTCGCCGGCTTCGAGGGGAGCCAGCTGCGGAACGCCGCAGTGCTGATGGAGGACGCGAAGAAACTCGGCCTGCCCGTGGCCGCGCAGGTCCTGGCGGTGCAGGCCGCGATCGGCGAGTCGACGCTCCGCAGCATCGACTACACGGACGCCGCGGGCACCGTCAACGGCGTCGCCGTCACGATCGGCATCCTCCAGCAGGACGACTCCTACGGCCCCCGCGCGGACCGGCTGGATGTGGCGAAGGCGGGCACGGGGTTCCTGTCCCGGCTCAAGGACGTCCCCGGCTGGGAGTCGCTGGAGCCGACCATCGCGATCCACCGGGTCCAGCGCAACGCCGACCCCCAGCACTATGCGAAGTACCGCGACGCCGCGCTCCAGGTCGTGCAGTCGCTCTCCGGGGCCAAGGTGTCCGCCGGGGAATGCGGCGGCGGCGCCGCATCGGGCGCAGGCGATGACCTGCCGTGGGGCCACGGGCCCGTCGACGTCTCAAATGATCTGGGCATGTACACGCGCGAGTGCGTGGACTTCGCCCTGTGGCGGGTCAACCAGGCCTACGGCTCGACCTCGGCGCCCTTCAGGTTCACCAACGCCGGCTTCCGCGGCGACGGACAGGTGCTCGGCAACGCCGCGACCTGGCTGGACGGCTGGGAGGCGAAGGGCTGGCCGGTCGGGACGACCCCCCGTGCGGGGGCGGTCGTCTACTACGCCCCGGGCGTGGGCGGCGCCGGCGACCAGGGGCACGTGGCCGTGGTGAAGGCCGTCAACCCGGACGGGACCTTCCTCGAGGAGGGCTACAACGGCAACCTCCCCCCGGACGACCACACCTACTACACCCGCACGGTGCGGGACGGGACGCCCACGGCCTTCCTGTACGTGCCGCAGAAGGGATGATCCGCATGCTGCAGAAGACCATGGCCGCCGCGGCCGGGGCCGCGCTGGCCCTCGCCTGCGCCGCGTGCGCCCCGGCCGCCCCGACGGCGCAGACGGCCCATGCCCCCAGCGCGACGCCGACGCCCTCGTGGACGTCCTCGCTGAGCGGGGGCGAGCACGCCCAGGCCCAGAGCGCCCCGCCGCTGCCCGTCCCCTCGTGGGACGCCGCCGGCGAGCAGAGCGCGAAGGACACGGCCTCGAAGGCCATGGCCCTGTTCGCCCGGCCCCGGGTGGACCAGCGGCAGTGGATCACGGACCTGGCGCCGATGCTGTCCCCGGCGTACCGGGTCGAGGCCGAGTACATCAACCCGGCCCGGGTGCCTGTGGGCAGGGTCCTCTCCGGCCCGGCCCTCCAGGCCTCTCCGGGGGACCCCATGACCGTCAAGGCGGTCTTCACGACCGATGCGGGGGAGTGGGCCGTCCTCCTCCACCGCACAGCAGCGGCGCAGCCCTGGCTCGTCCAGGACATCGCCTCCAAGGACGCCTGAGAACAAGGAGAGAACCCAGATGGCGATCGACAAGAGCAGGATCCGCGAATTCCCCCCGGTCAGCATCACCATCAGCGGTGAGGACAGCGGGGAGCTGCTCATCGGAGCATCCCGCCAGACCGTGGCCGGCGGCAGCGAGGTCGAGGTCCGACGCGAGCTGCTGGGACTGGTGGTCGCGCACGCCCGCACGGGCGGCTCCCCGGTCAGGGTCACCACCCGCGACCAGGAGAGCATCGGCGTGCTGCTGGTCTCCCCGGAAGGGCAGATCGAGGAGGAGTACTCCGAGTCTCTGGACGAGACGGTGGAGCCGGTCCCGGCCGGCGTGGAGACGCCCCGGCCCAAGCCCCAGGCCCGGCGTGGAGAGGGGCCGGCTGCCGAGTCGGCAGCCCCGGGCAGGGCTGCGGACAGCTTCGACAGCATCGTCAAAGGCCTCGAAGAGGGCGACCCAGCGCCTGCTGAGCCTGCAGCTCCCGCCGATCCTGAGGCTCACGTCGAGCCTGCCCCCGCGGCGGTGCGCAGGTCCCTGCGGGATTCGCAGTCCTTCCTCGCAGTGCAGGACAACATCGAGCCGGCCAGGAAGGGCTGGCAGGGCAGGGTGAACAATCTCGGGCTCTCCCTCGGCCCGGGTGCTGCGGAGCTCGCCGAGCGCGCGGACGAGCACCTGGTCTCCCGCATCTACTCGGGCCCGCGCACCATCGCCGTGGTGAACCAGAAGGGCGGGGCCTCGAAGACGCCGACGGCGATCTGCCTCGCGGCCGTCTTCGGCCGTGCCGGCGGCTCGGTGCTGGCCTGGGACAACAACGAGACCACCGGTTCCCTGCCGTGGCGGGTGGAGCGCGGCGACCACGCCCGCTCGGCCCTGCACGTGCTGGAGCGCTCGTCCCATCTGCTCTCCGACACCGCCCGCGCCGCGGACGTCAACGCCTTCGTCCACCGCCAGGCCGCCGACAAGTACGACGCGCTGTTCTCCGACCAGGACATCGACGGCGAGCACGAGATCACGGCCTCCGAGGTCGACGTGCTGCACGCGGTCGCGTCGAAGTACTTCAACGTGATCCTGATGGACTCGGGCAACAACCACCGGGCCGCGAACTGGCGGCAGATGATCGGCCACACGGACCAGCTCGTCGTCACTGCGACCACGGTGGAGGACAGGGTCGAGGGGGCCCGCCTGACCCTGCAGGGCCTGGCCGGCCGCGACGGGCGCACCGCGCAGCTTGCCGCGGACGCCGTGGTGATCGTGTCCCAGGAGCAGCCCGGGCACGAGAAGCTGGCCCAGCTGCACGCCGAGAAGTTCCGCCCCTACGTGCGCGAGGTCCATGTGATCCCGTTCGACCCGGCCCTCAAGGACGGCGTGATCCACTTCGGTGCCCTCCGTCCCGCGACGCAGCGGGCCTGGCTGGCCGCGGCCGCATCGGTCGCGAAGGGCCTCTGATGGCTGCCGCCGCCCGCCCTTCCGCCTCGAAGTGGCTCCAGGCCCTCGAGGCCGCGCCGGAGCTCGCAGCGGCCCCGGCGCTCCGGGAGGCCCCAGCCGGTCCCACTCGGCCGCAGCGGGGCGTGCGGCAGGTGTCGGAAGCCGGCGTTCCCCGCGCCACCGTCGCGGGACCGTCCCCGTCCGTGTGGGTCATGGGGGCCCACGGCGGGGCGGGGGAGAGCACGACGGCGGCGCTGATAGAGGGCGCGGTCGCCACAGACCACGCGTGGCCCGTCCGCCAGAACGATGACGGCCAGGGGCGCGGCGGCCAGGACGTGGTGCTGCTGGTCTGCCGCTCGAACGCTGCCGGGCTGCGCGCCGCCCAGCTCGCCGCCATCGAGTACGGCTCCGGGGCCCTGCCGGGGTCGCTGGCCGGGCTCGTGGTCATGGCCGATGCCCCCGGGCGGCTGCCGAAGGCCCTGGCCGACCGGCTCCGGCTCGTCGCCGGTGCCGTGCCCCACCTGTGGCAGGTGCCCTGGGTGGAGGGCTGGCGCCTGACCGGGACGCCGGACCCTGCCTCGCTGCCCCCATCGGTGCGCAGCGTCCTCGACAAGATCCGGCTGCACACCGCCGCCGGCAACCAGTGAAGGAGACAGAACAATGCACCTTGAAGCGCTCAACCTCGCCGCGGACGTCCTCGCCGCAATCCCCAACCCCTCCCCGGAGGAGCCCCCGGGCGGTGCCGGGTTCCTGAAGATCCTCGGCTGGGGCGCGTGGATCGTCTTCGGCCTCGGCGTCCTGGGCATCCTGTTCGCCGCCGGCAAGATGATGATCGACCAGAAGAGCGGCCACGGAGGCGGCCAGCACGCCCAGTCCCTCGGCATGGTCCTCGTCGGCTGCATCGTCGCCTCAGTGGCCTCGGGCATCGTCGGCGGTGTCGTGGCGGCCGCCGGGGGCATGGCATGAGCCAGCCCACCGAAGGCCAGAGCCCCCCTCGGGACCAGAGCCCGTGGACCCGGCCCCGGTTCATCGCCAGCGCAGCCGTCGTCGTCGTCCTCGCCGCCCTGGGCATCGTCTATCTGGCGCTGCCATCCCCGAGCGGCGGGCAGGCCCCGGCACCCGCCCCTTCGGCGATGGCCACCGCCACGGCCACGGCGCAGACTGGCCAGAGCGTATGCGGGCTTCCCGCAGGAGACCAGCGCTACCCGTCCGTCGGCCTGCCCACCAAGTGGGAGCTGCTGGGCCGGATCGCCGTCCCGACCGATCCCAAGGGCATCGGGCCGGGCAAGACCGACGGGAACGTGCGTACCTGCTACCAGCACAGCCCCACCGGAGCCCTCTACGCCGCGGCCAATATCGCGGCGGCAGCGTTCCTGCCTGACGGCGAATCGATCGGTGTGAAGGACCTGTCCGCACCCGGTCCGCGCCGGGACCAGTTCCTGGCTTCTCCCCATCCGTCGGCGGCATCGCCGGATCAGTCACAGGGAGCGCAGATCGGCGGCTTCCAGATCCAGTCCTACGCCGATCAGGCCGCTTCTGTGGTGATCGGTCTCAAGAACTCGCAGGGCGGCCATGGATCGTTGACCCTGCCCCTCAAGTGGGTCAACGGAGATTGGAAGCTCGACTACGACTCCAGCGGGTCGATCACCACCGTCAATGACCTGAGCACATTCGTTCCGTGGTCGGGAGCCTGAAAATGATTCCCCTTGTAGACACACCTCAGAAGGACTGCGGCTTTCTCGGCTCCAGCTGCTGGGTCGGGGATGCAGCGAAGGCGGTTGCCGGCGGCGCTCTGGATCAGCTTCGGGATGCTGTGATCGAGGCGTGGGGGAAGTCGATCGCGTGGCTGGGCACCTTCTGGGTGAACGTGGACACCACGCCCGTGATCACTCCGGGCACGGTGGACCAGCAGTCTGATGTGGTGTGGTGGGCGCAGAACCAGCTGTGGTGGTACACCCTCGTCCTGGTGGTCTTCGGCATCCTCGTCGGGGCCGGCCGGCTGGTGTGGGAGCAGCGCAGCAAGCATTTGATGGACATCGTGAAGCAGCTGATCACCTTCACGCTGGTGACCGGCTCCGGGGTGGCGGTGCTCCAGCTGCTCATCACCGGCTTCGACGAGATGGCCAAGGCCCTGCTGGACAATGCCACGAAGGGGACCGGGTTCGCGCAGAGCGTCGCAGGGATGATCTCTCTGACCGGTGGCCTCGGGGTCCTGCTGGCCATCATCTTCGGCGTGCTGGCGATCCTCGTGTCCCTGGTGCAGCTGGTGATGATGGTGTTCCGCTCCGGGATCCTGATCCTGCTGGCCGGCGGCCTGCCCACCGCCGCGGCGTTCACGAATACCGAGACGGGCAAGCAGTGGTTCCAGCGGTTCCTGTCCTGGCTGATCGCCTTCACCCTCTACAAGCCGGCGGCCGCGCTCTGCTACGCGGTGGCCTTCAAGCTCACCGCCTCGGACATCTTCGCCTCCGCCGATGGCGGGGTGAAGGCCATCGTGGGGCTGTCCCTGATGGTCCTGGCACTGGTGGCGCTGCCTGCGCTGATGCGCCTGGTCACCCCGATGGTCGCCGCAGCGGCCGGCGGGGGAGGGGGCGCGGCCGCGATCGGCGCCGCGGCCGGGACGCTCGCCACCGGCGCAATCGACCGCGCACTCAGCCGCGGGGGGCGCAGCAGCGCAGCCCACACCAGCAGCAGCAGCACGACCAGTAGCAGCAGCAGCAAGACCGACCAGCAGGCCTCCGGGGCCACGACGAGCCCGTCCCAGCCCAAGGCCGCCTCCGCTGCCCCCGCCGGGGCGAGCGCGGGAGCAGCGGGCAGCACGGGTGCCGGGGCAGCGGGAGCGGGAGCCGGTGGGGCAGGTGCCGCCGCCGGCCCGGCCGGGGTCGCAGCGGCCGTCGGCGTGCAGGCCGTGAAGAAGGGCGCAGCCGCCGTGCAGGGCGCCGCAGAGTCAGCAGCGGGCGAGGGCCCGTCCGGAAGCGGGGGGAAGTAGTGACATGAGCGACCACACCATCGATGACAGGCAGCCCACATATACGGAGCCGACCTACGGGAACTGGCGCCGGCCGCGCACCGCGGGCATCGGCAAGCTGGGTGCCCTGGAGACCTGGGCCATGATCACGGCCCTGCTGGTGCTGCTGTTCGTCTTCCGCCTGGCCGGCCCGGTCTGGGGGTTCATCACCTTCCTCGTGATGGGCATCGGTCTGGGGGTCTTCACGGTGCGGGACCGGCACGGGCAGTCCCGGATCAGCCGCATGGTCGCCAAGCGCGCACACAGGAAGGCCGTGGGCCGCCGTACGAATCTCTACCGCTCCGGCCCTGTCGGGCTCATTCCCGGCGGCACGGCGCAGCTGCCGGGCCTGCTGGCCAAGTCGCAGCTGCACCAGTTCACGGACTCGTTCGACCGGGCCTTCGCCCTGGTCTTCATGCCCGACACCAATCACGCCACGGTGGTGATCGAGTGCGAGTCCACGGGGCTGGCCCTGGAGGACCCGCAGACGATTGACGCCTATGTGGCGAACTGGGGCGGCTGGCTGTCCGACCTGGGCAAGCAGTCCGACGTCGTGGCGGCGTCCGTGACGGTGGAGACGGCCCCGGACTTCGGGGTCCGGCTTCGCCAGGCCGTGGACACCCGGCGTCATCCGGATGCCCCCGAGGCGACGGTGCAGATGATGGAGGAGGTCAAGGCGACCTTCCCGCAGTCGGCTCCGGTGACCCGGGCCTTCCTCGCCGTGACCGTCACCGCGTGGCGTCCCGGCGCTCCGCGTCCCCGCAAGGTCGAGGACCTGGGGATCGATCTGGGCGCCCGGCTGGGCAAGCTCACCGAGCACCTGGAGCAGTGCGGGGCCGGCGACGCGCACCCGGTCACCGCCCAGACCCTCTGCGAAGTCGTCCGGGCCGCCTACGATCCCGCCGTGGCCCGGCACATCGCCGCCGCGCACGCCGAGGAGGTCACTCCGTCGCTGTCCTGGAACGACGTCGGCCCCATCGCCCACAACGCCGGGTGGGAGTGGTACCGGCACGATTCGGGGTTCTCGAAGTCCTGGGTCATGTCGGTGGCCCCGCGCGGGGAGGTGTTCTCGAACGTGCTCGAGGCGATCCTGTCCCCGACCGGGGACGTGGACCGGAAGCGGGTGACGTTCCTCTTCCGCCCGGTGTCCGCGGCGAGGGCCATGGACGTGGCGGAGAAGGACGTCAACGCGGCCAAGAACCGGGCGGCCTCGACCGGCACCCCGAACTTCCGGGCCATCGACGACTACGCCAAGACGGTCCAGACCGCCAGGGAGGTCGCCAAGGACGCCGGAATGCTCAACTTCGGCGTGGTCATCACCGCCACGATCCGCAACGCGGAGGACGCCCTGGCCGTCAGCTACGGGGTGGAGGACCTGGCCGCGGAGTCCCAGCTGACCGTCCGGCCCGCCTACGGGGCCCAGGACACCGCCTTCGCCGCGTCGCTGCCGCTGGGCCTGGTCCTGCCCGACTACGTCATGGTCCCCTCCAAGATCCGAGAGGCAGTCTGATGAACCCGCTGAACCTGCTCCCCAGGCCTGCCCCGCGCAGCCGGCACTTCGACCCGCTCAAGCGCGGGTACCGGATTGCCGGCGGCGGGTATGCGAACCTGCTGGACCTGCCCCCGGAGTACCGCGGCTCGTCCCGGCAGGTGTGCGGGCTGTGGCCGTTCTCCTCCGGCTCCGGGGCCCCGCTGGCGGGGGCGCCGCTGGGCCAGCAGATGATCACCGGCCAGGTGGTCGGGCTCGACCACTTCGGAGCCTTCGAAGAAGGCCTGATCCCCAACCCGTCCGTGTACTTCATGTCCAACCCGGCCCTGGGGAAGTCCACCGCCGTGGGGAAGATGTGCCTGTGGCTGGCCTACCGGGGCGTTCCGAGCATGTACCTCGGCGACGTCAAGGGCGAGCACGTCCTGCGCACCCGGAAGGCGGACGGGAAGGTCAACCGCCTCGGCAGCGGGCGCGGCTACCTGAACCCGCTCGACCCGGGCGGCTCGGCCGGGGCGGTCGAGCGGCTGACCGGCACGCTCCGGGAGGAAGTGGCCCGGGGCGCGCACGAGCAGCGCAAGGCCCTGATGATGGCCCTCATCACCGTCTCGAGGGAGTCCAAGCCCTCCGAGCAGGAGGACCTGATCCTGGGCCGGGCGCTGGAGATCCTCTACGACCGGCACGACGGCGTGCCGCTGGTGCGGGACCTGGAGAAGCTGATCGCCGAGGCGCCGGAGGACCTGCGCACGGTGGTCCTCGACCGCGGAGACATGGACCGCTACCTCGACGCCACCGACGCCCTGCGGACCTCCCTGATCGGTATCGCCACCGGCTCCGGTCCGCTGGGGGACATGTTCTCCCGGCACACCACCGAGCAGCTGGACATGACCCGTTCCGTCTGCTTCGACCTCTCGGCGCTGCCCGACACGCAGCCGCAGAAGCAGGCCGCCGGGCTGCTGGCCTGCTGGTCGGTCGGGTTCGAGGCCGTGAACACCGCCCAGATCCTCGCCGACGCGGGCCTGGAGCCCCGGCGGAACTACAACATCGTCCTGGACGAGTTCTGGCGCGCCCTGCGGGTCGGCCGCGGGATCGTGGACAAGGCCGACTCCCTCACCCGGCTCAACCGCAACGAGGGGGTGGGGCAGATGATGATCTCCCACACCCTCAAGGACTTCGAGGCCGTGGCCGACGAGACGGACCGCGCGAAGGCCAAGGGCTTCGTCGAACGCTGCGCCATGGTCGTCCTCGGCGGCCTCGGCGCCAAGGAGCTGTCCGAGGTCGAGCACTTCCGCCGCCTCACCCGGCAGGAGAAGCGCCGGGTGGAGTCCTGGGCCGACGTGAAGAAGATCACCACCAACCAGCACGGCAGGACGGCCCCGTACGGGCGCGGGAAGTTCCTGGTCAAGCTCGGCCAGGCCCCCGGCATCCCCGTCCAGATGAAGCTCACCGGCGTGGAGGACGAGATCTCCGACACCAACACCCGGTGGGAGAGCCTGCGCAAACAGGGCGCCTCCACCGAGGAAATCGAACGGGAGATCTTCGGAGAAGAGGGGCAGGACAACATAGGAGGAGCAGACAGTGCAGCAGCGTAGGACCTCGCACGTCGCCCCGGGCACGTGGGCCCTGTTCATGGGCATCGGCCTGGTGGTCGCCGTCGTCCTGGTGGTCGACGCCGGGGTATACGGGGGGTCCTGGGCCAGCCGGGACGGGCAGAAGCTCCCGCTGAACCCGATGGAGGCCCCCTTCGGGCTGATCGCGGGCCGGCTCCACTGGTCGACGGCGTCCACAGGCTGCCTCGTCGCCGTCCTGGTCCTCATGGCCCTGCTCGTGGCCCTGGTGGTCTGGTTCCGCGTCCGCGCCGCCAAGGGCCGCTCCCGCGTCGACTACAAGGCCTCGCAGATGGGGCGGGGCAAGGACATCGCCATGCTCACCGAGCGGGGCGCACGCCGCGCGGCCAGGCGCTTCGGGCTCACCTGGCCCGGGATCTTCCTCGGGATCTCGGTCGCCGGGCTGTCCCGGCTCGTGGCCGACGTCGAATCCGTGGCGCTGTCGATCTTCGGCCCCCGCCAGGGCAAGTCCACCTCCCAGGTCATCCCCGCCGTGCTGGACGCCCCGGGCGCGGTCGTCTCGACCTCGAACAAGCCCGACGTCATCGACGCCACGCGCCTGCCCCGCTCCCTCAAGGGCACCGTATGGGCGTTCAACCCGCAGAAGATCAGCCCCGACCGGGCCAGCTGGTGGTGGAACCCGCTCAGCTACGTCGTGGACGACGAGCACGCCCAGAAGCTCGCAGACATCTTCAAGGTGGCCGGCCGCGGGCCGAACACGAAGGGCGAGGACCCCTACTTCGACAACGAGGGCCGCGACATGCTCGCGGCCCTGCTGCTGGCCGCAGCCCTGGGGAAGAAGCCGATCGCGACCGTCTACGACTGGATCACCGGCGGCAACGTCGGGATGAAGGAGCCCCAGGCCATCCTCGCCGCCGCCGAGGACGGCAAGTACGCCGCCTACGGCCTGGCGCTGGAGGCGCAGCTCCAGCTCGACCCGGGCCAGCGCGACGGCATCGTGGGCACCGCCAAGGCCATGTGCGCGGTGCTCAAGTTCACGGGTGTGCGGGACTGGGTGAACCCGACCGGCCCGGCAGACGCCCGCCCCCAGTTCAGCCCCGCCCAGTTCGTCCGGGGCACGGACACCCTGTACCTGCTCTCCAAGGAGGGCGGCGGGTCCGCGGCTGCGCTGACGACCGCGCTGACCGTCGCCGTGGCCGACGCCGGCGAGGCGTACGCCATGACCCAGCCCTTCCGCCGCCTGCCGGTACCGCTGGTGTTCGCCCTCGATGAGATCGCCAACGTGTGCGTCTGGAAGGACCTGCCCGACAAGTACAGCCACTTCGGCTCCAAGGGCCTGCTGCCCATCGCCTGGCTCCAGTCCTACAGCCAGGGGGAGGAACTCTGGGGCGAGAAGGGGATGCGGAAGATCTACTCCTCCGCCACCGTGAAGGTCATCGGCTCCGGCCTGGACGAAGAGGGCTTCCTGCGCCAGGTGTCCTCCACGCTCGGGGAATACCGCTACGACACGGTCAACGTCACTGCCGGGGACCGCCGGAGCGTGTCCATGAGCCCGGACGGCGGCAAGGAGCACATCTGGACCGTGGGCGACCTCGCGGCCATGCCGATCGGGCGGGCCATCGTCAAGCGCGCCGGAGCGCCCGGAGCGCTCATCAGGACGGTGCGGTGGATGGACACCCCGCACGCCGATGCCGTGTGGTTCTCCCTCGACATCAACGACCCCACGCCCGAGAGCGCGAAGAAGGCGGCAGAGGCCCAGGCCCGGCGCACCGCGCGGACGCCGTTCGAGCGCCTGGTGCTGCGCCGTGCCGGCGAGAAGCCGGACGCCCTCGTGAACGCCTACCGGGACGCACTGAACATGCAGAAGAACAGCAGCCTGCAAATGCAGCAGCCCATCAACACAGTTCCCCAGCCGATGCCTGCGAAGGCCACGGCTGCCTCGAAGTGGCTTCAGGCGGCACGCCATGACTGACAGCTCCCATAGGCCTGAGCCGGTCGACGCCTGGGACGAGTCCCCGGGCCCGGAGGCCGCGGCGCCCGCCGCCGTGGACGGCGGGGAGGACGGGCGCGGCTTCCTGCTCAGTGTCACGGACGTCCTCGCCCAGATCGCCGAGGAGGCCGAGCCGATCAGGGCCGGCCGCTGGCGGTCCCTCGTCATGCACGGCAAGGCACCGGCCCCACTGGACTGGGAGCCGCCGCAGTGGGACTACGACGCGGTGGAGGCGTGGATCGCCCAGGCCCTGGAGGACGGGACCCTCAGTCCGGCACCGAAGGCGACGTCCGAGGCGGTCCCGGAGCCCGAGCTGGTGTACGGGTCCACGGCGGAGTGGGTGGCCAAGTTCCTGGTGCCGGTCTACCGGCGCCAGCTGACCGCCACCGGGGACAGGACGACCTGGTGCCCGGAGTGGTGGAAGCACGCGGAGGCGATCATCCGCCTCGAGGCCCTGTGGCGGGCGTGGGAGCACCTGCGCCTGGACGGGCGCACCGGCATGAGCGTGTGGCTCAAGGACCATCTGGACCACCATCTGCCGGTCCTCACCGACGCCACCAGCGGCCCGTTCAACGGCTGCAAGCCGGACAGGCACGCGGAGAGCCCCCTGGGCCCGTTCCAACTGGTGGCCCCGCCACCGGCGCTGTTCCCCGACGTGCGCGAATCCAAGGATGAAGGAGGTACCCAGTGATGAGCACCCACCACTCAGACGGCGTGGGCGAGGCAGTGGACGACATGCTGCGCCAGGCGGTCATGGTCGCCGCCCGGCTCGGCGAGATCGCCGCCCGGGCCCGGCAGGAGCGCCTCGCCCAGGCCCGTGCGGCCTCCGAACGGGCAGGCCGCGAGCTCGCGGCCCGTTTCGAGGCCGAGCGCGGGGCGGCGCGCGCCTCCCTCGCGGGGGCCCGGTCCGACTCCTGGTGGGCCGAGGCCGACCCGGAGCGGATCGGGGCCGCGTACAAGACGGCCGTGTCCTGGGCCGGCCAGGACGCGGAGATCGCCCAGACGCTGCGGCACATGGACGAGCAGCTCGCCGAGCGCGGCGTGCACGTCACGGCCTCGATGCCCGAACGGGTCACCGACCTGCTGCGCTCACGGCAGTGGGTCGCCGAGCACGATCCGTTCATGGACGGGGCATGGACCCGGGAGATGAGCCAGGCCCGCAGCCCCGAGGAGCGGGACCGCCTCAACATCGCCCTGGTCAGCGCCTGGCTGGCCCGTCCGGAAGCACAGCAGACCGACTCCGCGGCCGACGAGCTGGAGGCCGCGAAGGCCTGGGCCGCCTCTGCCGACCCGGAGCGGTTCGCGCAGTGGGCCCGCAGCCACGCCGCCGCCGACACGGTGGCGGCCGCGCGGTCCGACGAGACCGAGCTGATCCGCCGCTGGAAGGCCGAGACGGGCCAGCCCGCCGACGCACAGGCTGCGTCCGTGAAGGCGGACAGGCTCACCGGGCAGGCAGTGAGGGAGGCCGGCTCCGCGGACGGCCACCGTGTCGACGCTGACCGGGCCACGGGCCGGTCCCAAGAGTGGGACGGGATGGCAATGGACCTGGACGGTCCCTCCGAGGAGGACTTGCCGTGGGCCGCTCGGCAGGAGCAGCAGCAGGAGGAATCCGTGGCGCACGACCAGTGGGACGCCGCGCAGCGGCGCGGAGAGTTCGCCGCGTCCCTCCAAGGCCTGGCCGACCAGACTGCCGTGGACGCCCGCGTGCTGGCCGACGTCAGCCAGGGCACCCACCCCCGCCAGGCCGTCGCCACGGCACCACGCAACGCCCCCGCTGCGCGGCCGAACAGCAGCGCTGCCCGCAAGGCCCAGCTGACGAAGGGGAGCCGGTGATGCAGCTGATCAGCATGTTCCGCGGGAACTCCTAAAACACTGACCGCCATGCACGCTCGCAGCGGATGCCTTACCGGACGCGGCCATGGGAAAGAGGGACGGCCGGCGTTTGGCCTTCTGCCGCGTGTCGGCCGTCCCTGGCGTTTCCCCGTTCCCTGCGTCCTCCTAGCCTCGGGCGGCCGCGTTGCGTTCGGCGATCGTCTGGTCGGCCTTGGACCAGTGCTCGGTGCTCACCTCCCGGATGATCACTGTGGTGTTCTCGGGCAGTGCGCCTACGCTCTCCTCGGCTGCTTTGTGGAGGGCGGAGATGAGCGAGCGGAGCTGCTCGGGGGTGCGGCCTCGGGCGATGGAGACGTCGATCAGGGGCATGGCGTGCTCCTCATGGTCATGGTCATGGTCGGGGGAGGCCCGGCCGATACGGAGGTGGTGGTCAGCGCGCCGAGGCCCCGAGAGACTCCTGGGCCTCAGCCTGAGCGGCCTGCTGCTGGAATGCAGGGACGACGTGCTCGATGAAGAGCTGCAGCGATTCACGCTTGGCCTCGTGGCTCATGCTGTTGTCGATCCAGAAGCTGTACTCGTCGACGCCGAGCGCCTCGTAGTCGCGCAGGCGCGCGATGACCTCCTCCGGAGTGCCGATCATGGCCGTCCGGTGCAGGGACTCCGGCTGGAACTCCGGACGTCCCTCGAACTTCGACTCAGGGCTGGGCTCGAGGAAGCCGTTCACCGGGGTGGACTTGTTGCCGAACCACGCATCGAAGGTTCGGTAGAAGCGGTTGATCGCCTCCGCGGCGGGACGCCAGCCGTCCGGGTCCTCGGGGGAGTGGACGTGGGTGTGGCGCAGCACCATGAGATCGGGGCGGGGAACCTCGGGGTTGTTGGCGCAGGCATCGTCGAACTTCCGCTTGAGGTCAACGACCTCCTCGTCACCCTTCATCAACGGGGTCACCATGACATTGCAGCCCTGGGACACCGCGAAGTTGTGCGAGTCAGGGTCACGGGCCGCGACCCACATCGGCGGGTTCGGCTGCTGGACCGGCTTGGGAACGCTGGTCGAGGTGGGGAACTGCCAGATCTCACCGTTGTGCGCGTAGTCGCCGCGCCACAGCTCGCGCACGGCCGGCACGAGCTCGCGCAGGTGCTTCCCGCCGTCGGTCGCGGGAAGGCCCCCGGCGATCCGGTCGAACTCGATCTGGTACGCCCCGCGCGCGAGGCCGACCTCCATGCGCCCGTTGCTGATCACGTCCAAGAGGGCGCACTCACCGGCCACACGGATCGGGTTCCAGAACGGCGCGATGATCGTGCCGGCCCCGAGTCGGATCGTCGAGGTCTGGCCGGCAAGATAGGCCAGCAGCGGGATCGGGCTGGGCGAGATGGTGTATTCCATGGCGTGGTGCTCGCCGATCCAGACCGTGCTGAATCCGCCGGCCTCCGCCATCAGCGTGAGTTCGGTGAGGTTCTCGAACAGCTCGCGGTGGGTGACTGACTCATCCCAGCGCTCCATGTGGACGAATAGGGAAAATCGCATGAGTGCTCCTGACTGCGCTCGGTCCGCTCGCGGCGGAGATTGGTGCGGGAGGGCCGATGCCGGCCCATGGCGGGGGCGGAGGAGTGCCTGCTCTGCGTATGCAGCAGGCCGGAGGTCAGCTCCGCATGATGAAGGGGTCGGCGACAGGCTCCTCGCTGGTGTTGATCCACACGCTCTTGAGCCGCGTGTACTCGTGCATCGACTCGAGGCCGTGCTCGATGCCGACGCCGCTGGACTTGAAGCCCTCGCGGGGGGACATGGGGGACATGGCGCGGTAGGTGTTGACCCAGACCGTGCCCGCCTCGAGGTGCCTGGCCATCCTGTGGGCGCGGGCGAGGCTCTTGGTCCAGACGCCCGCGGCGAGCCCATACTCGGTGTCGTTCGCGAGTCGGAGGACTTCCTCCTCGGTGTCGAAGGGCATGATCGCCGCGACGGGTCCGAAGATCTCTTCGCGGACCACCCGCATGCGGTTGTCCACGTCGGTGAGGACCGTGGGGGAGTAGAAGTAGCCCGGGAGCCCGGTGTCGGGGCGCTGGCCGCCATAGGAGACGGTGGCGCCCTCCTCGACACCGAGGTTCACGTAGGACTCGACCTTGCTCAGCTGGTCGCCGAAGGCGAGAGGCCCGAGTTCGGTGGCGTCCTCGAGCGGGTTGCCGATGACAATCCGCTTCGCCCGCTCGGCGACGCGCTCGACGAGCTCGTCGTAGACGGACCGGTGGGCGAACACGCGGCTGCCGGCGATGCAGGTCTGGCCGGCCGCGGCGAAGATCCCGGCGACGACGCCGAGGGAGGCGCTGGCGACGTCGGCATCCTCGAAGACGATGTTCGGGCTCTTGCCGCCGAGCTCGAGGGTGCAGCCGATGAAGCGGGACGCCGCCGAGGAGGCGATCGCCCGCCCCGTCGCAGTGGAGCCGGTGAAGCTGATCTTGGCGATCCGTCGGTCCTCCACGAGCGCTGCCCCGGCTTCGCGGCCGAGGCCCGTGACGACGTTGACGACGCCGTCGGGGAAGCCCGCCTCCGAGGCGAGCTGGGCCAGGCGCAGGACCGTGCGGGAGGTGTACTCGGACGGCTTGATGACCAGGGTGTTCCCAGCGGCCAGGGCGGGGGCGAGCTTGGAGACGGTCAGCGTCAGCGGCGAGTTCCACGGGGTGATGGCGCCGACGACCCCGAGGGGCTCGCGCACCGTGTAGTTCAGGATGGCCGGGTCCATGCCGGGGATCTGGCTTCCCTGGACCTTGTCGGCGAGCCCGGCGTAGTAGTAGAGGTACTCCGGCAGCGTGCGCAGCTGCACCCTCATCTCCCGCAGGAGCTTGCCGTTGTCCTCGGTCTCGAGCCGGGCAAGCTCGTCGCCGTGCTCTCCGACGAGGTCGGCGAGGCGGCGGAGGAGGTGTCCGCGCCGGGTGGGGGTGAGGTTGGACCAGTCTGGGCCGTCGAAGGCCTTCGAGGCCGCATCGATCGCTGCCTCGACGTCGGCCTGAGTGCCTCGGGCGGCCTCGTAGAGCACCTCGAGGGTCGCGGGGTTGGTGCTCTCGAAGTACCGTCCTTCGGCCGGCGGCGTCCAGCGGCCGCCGATGAAGTGGTCAATCCGTGCTGGCATGGTGCATCTTCCTTTCGGCCTCGTCCGCGAACTCGGCGATGAGGCGGGCGAGCTGCTCGGGCTGCTCGAGGGGGAGCATGTGGCGTGCGCCGTCGACGACGAGCGCGCGGGCGCCTGCGACGGAGCGGCTCAGGCGCAGGGTCATCTCGGGGGTGGAGCCGGGGTCTTCGCTGCCGGTGATGGCCAGGGTCGGCGCGGTGATGAGCGGCAGCGCGTCCGAGGCGTCGCGGTCACCGGTGGCGAAGACCTCGTAGGCGTGGAGGTAGGACTCGCGGTCGTTGGCGAGCAGGACGCTGCGCACGTTCTCGACGAGGTCGGCGGGGACGCGGCCGGCGTCGGGGAACCAGCGTTCGAGGGCGGCCTCGGCGCTTGCGGCGAAGTCCTCCCGCGCTGCCTCGAGGCGGCGGGCGACGGCGGCGGCCTCTGCCTCGGTGCGCTGGCAGACGGAGCTGACGCACGTGAGGGAGAGGACCCGTCCGGGCTCCCTCGCGGCGATCTCCTGTGCCACGAGCGCCCCGAGCGAGAAGCCCACGAGGTGGGCCTTCGGCGGGAGCCTGCGGGCGACGTCGTCCGCCATCTCGGACAGGCTGGTGGGCTTCCGCAGCGGAGGCTGCCAGCCGTGCCCGGGAAGGTCGAGGGCCATGACCTCCCGCCCGGCCAGCCATAGCGCTCCGTCGATGACCAGGGTGTCCCACATCGAGCTGTCGAGTCCCACCCCGTGGAGGAGGACGACGGGCTCGTTCACGCTACTGCTCGCTCGTGAGAGGGGCGAGGCGCTGCTGCGGGCGCCCTTGGGCGGCTGCAGCGAGGGCGACGACGATCTCGCCGGGGTGGGGCGCGTCGGCGATCTGGACCTCGATGGTCTGGTGGTGCGAGCGGATCGTGGCGTCGGTCTTGTGCTTGAGCGGGATGTCGAAAGTGACGCCTGCGCGGCCGCGCTTCTCCACCGCTGGCAGGAGGGTGGTGGCCTCCGCCGCCTTGCGGAAGTGGTCGCCGAACTGGAGGGTGTGGATGAGCGCGGAGCCGTGCTCGATCTCGCCGTCGAGACCGACGATGGCCGCCTTGCCGTAGGCCTCGACCGGGGCGCCGAGCGCCTCGATCACCCGGGGCGCCAGGAGCGCGCCGAGGTCGGAGGCGTTCTGGCGGATGCCGTCGCTGAGGTCTTCAACGAAGGGCTGGCCGTCCCAGGGGTTCTCGATAACGGCGGCGACCACGGCGACGCGGGCCGCGGGCTCCACGGCGCGGCCGCCTTCGCGGGTCGTCTCATCGATGAGGGTGACGATCTTCCTGACGTTCATCTGGTTGCTCCTGCGAGTGTGCTCCATGAGACCTGGGCGTCGGTGGTCCGGTCTCCGATTCGGGCATGGGGACGTGGGCCCGTCGATGCGGCCGCGACGATGACGATCTCGTCGGGCCGGGGCGCGTCCGGGACGCGGATGTCGACGGTCTGGTAGTGGCTTCGGGTGGCTGCCGCGCTCTTGTGCCACATGGGCACCACGAGGCGCTCTCCTGCGTCGCCCCGGGAGTCGGCGAAGCAGATGATCGAGGTGCCTTCGAGGGACTCGCGCAGCAGGTTCCCGAAGTAGGGAGTGTGGATGAGGGCTCCGCCGTGCTCGATCTCGCCCGCGGTTCCGACGATCGCGCCCTTGCCGAACGCCTCGACGGCGTCCGCTCCGCCGAGCCCGGAGAGGAGCCGGTCGATGAGCGTGGCAGCGATGGTCGGTGCGAGCCAGGCGGCCGCCTCCGAGAGGTCGGCGTCCGGGCCGAGCCCGGCCCAAGGGTTGGCGACGACGGCGGCCGCGGCAGCACGGGCTGCGGGGATCCGCGGCGCCGTCCCGTTCTCGAGGAGGACCTCTTCCCTGGAGAAGACGACCTTGCGGATCAGCTCTTCCGGTTGATCTGGGATGTTGAGCACTATGGGGCCATGTCTTTCTGGTGAGAACAGCTCGAGGCTGTGGGGATTCTGTTCCGCGCCGCTGGGCTCAACGAGGAGTCCGGCATCAGTGCTTCGCGGGACGATGCGTAGACGTGGTTGCGCATGGCGGATTCCGCACCGAAGGGATCCTTGTGCTCGATCATCTCGAGCACGCCCCGGTGCTCCTGGGTCGAGGCCGCGATGCGGCCCGGGTGCTCGACCGTGCGGAGCACGAGGCGCCGGTACGCCAACTGGTTCATCAGGCGGGCGTAGTGCTCGGCCAGTTTGCGGTTGTCGGAACCGTGCACGATCGCCCAGTGGAACTCCTCGACGAGGCGCGCATAGCGGGCGGAGTCGCCGGACAGGACCGCCTCTTCCGAATCGGCGAGGTTGCGGCGCAGGATGCCGAGCTCGGGGACATCGCCCCGGCGCGCCATGAGGGAGGCCGCGAGGCCCTCGAGGGACTCCTTGAGCTGGAACAGCTCCACGATCTCCCTGCGCGTGGGCTCCCGGACGAAGGTGCCCACCTTCGGGCGGATCTCCACCAGGCCCTCGTGCTGGAGCTGCTTGAGCGCCTCGCGGACCGGGGTGCGGCTGACCTCGAACTCCTGGGCGAGGTACGCCTCGGGCAGGAGCGCCCCCGGTGGGAACTCGCCCCCGAGGACGAGCTGGCGGATCCGGTCGAGGAGTCCGCCCTGGTCGCCGTTGGCGGCGCTGAGTTCCAGAGCATCTTGCATGCATCACAGGTTAGGTTGCATGCATGAGGAGCGTCAAGGGCTGAATCTCCGAGGGTTACTTTCCCATCGAATGGCCCAGTTCCCGCGGAATCTCAATAGGGGATTGACCGATCCTTGTGAGCTGCCTTACCTTCATTGGTATGCAACAGACGCTTGAACCGGTCATCACGGCAGCATGGCTCGCAGCTTGGGACAAGGGCGACCTCGACGCGCTCGATGCGCTCATGGCGGAGGGGTACACCCGCACCAGCAAGGCCACGGGGGCGACGGTCGACCTCGCGGGCCTCAAGGCAGAGATCGCCTCGGTCAGGGAGGCCTTCCCGGATCTGCGCACCACCCTCGACGACATCGTCGTCGGTGAGGGGACCGTCGCCGTGTTCTGGACCTCGACCGGGACCCACGCCCACGAGTACCTTGGCGTCCCCGCCACGGGACTGACTGTCCACACGCGCGGATCGAACATCCTCGTGCTCGACCCACGGGGAAGGGTCCTGCAGGAGACCGTGACCTGGGACGGCAGCGAGCTCCTCGCGGGACTCGGCATCCGTCCGTTGCGCGGCATCGCCGCCCCACCGGCTCCGGAGCCCGAGGACGAGGACGCCCAGCCGAGCCTGGACACCATGAAGGCGTTCAACCGCCAGTTCATCACCGGTGTCACCGTGGTGACCACCAAGGAGGGCGACCGGCCCAAGGGCCTGGCGGCCAACGCGTACTGTTCGGTCTCCCTGGAGCCGCCGCTCGTGCTGGTTTGCGTGCAGAAGACCTCCAGCACCTACCCGGCGCTCTTCTCCTCCAGCCACCTCGGCATCAACATCCTGGGGGCGGACCAGAAGCCGACGGTCGGGGTCTTCGCCTCGAAGTCGCCCGACAAGTTCGCCGAGGTGGACTGGCACGAGGGGCCGCACGGCAGCCCGCTCATCGACTGTTCGGCGGCCTCGATCGAGGCCGAGATCCAGGAGCGCTTCCAGGCGAAGACCCATACGGTCTTCATCTGCCGCGTCCGGCACGCCGAGGTCGACGGCGCCGCGCCCATGGTCTACAAGGCCGGGCACTTCTTCGACGGCGGCCAGCTCGTCGAACTCTGAAAGGCAGCGGCGCGGCTGAGACCTCGCACAGGACAGCAGCCGCGCCGAGCCCATCTGCTCAGACAAGCAGTGCACACAGGTGTGCACCTCCACTTTAGGACTAACCATGAGCCCAGACACCGTCCGCGCAGCAGCAAGCGAGGACAGCATCGCCGAGGACCGCGGATACCGCGACAGCCTCACCAAGATCGAGCCGTACGGCATTGAGCACATTCCCGACGTCGAACGGCACGGGCGCCCTCGGTCCCAGTTCTTCCTCTGGTTCGCGGCCGGGATGAACTTCCCCATCGTCGTCCTCGGCTTCAGCGCCGCCTACTTCGGCCTGCCCTTCTGGGCCGCGGTGCTGGCCATCGTGCTCGCTGGCGTGACCTCGTCGGCCGGCATGGGGTACCTGTCAGCCATGGGCGTCCGATTGGGTGTGCCGCAGCAGATGCAGGGCCGAGGCCCGCTCGGCTTCATCGGCAACCTGTTCCCGGTCGCCTACGTCAACGTCTTCGCCGGGATCGGCTGGGCCGCCGTGACGGTCATCCTCGGCGGCAAGGCCATCGCCCTCCTCACCGGCATCCCGTTCTGGATCTCCTCCCTGGTCCTCATGGGAATCCAGCTCGGCGTCGCGGTCATCGGCTACAACCTCATCCACTTCCTCCAGCGCATCCTCTCCTACGTCCTCGTCGTCGGATTCGTCTTCATCACCGCAGTCAGCGCCGCCAACGGCCACATCGTCAACGAGGTCAACACCGCCGCGAAGGGCTTCGACGGGGTCGGCGGCTGGATCGTCTTCTTCGGCTGGTTCTTCTCCTTCATCGTCGCCTGGATGCCCTTCGCCTCCGACTACTCCCGCTACCTGCCCAACACGCCAGGCAACCGCCGCGGGGCCGGATGGGCCACCATGCTCGGCAACGCGGTCACGATGATCTGGATGGGCGTGCTCGGCACGATCCTCGGCTCCACCGCCACGGCCAGCGACAGCATCGGCGCGCTGAAGGAGATCATGGGCCCGTGGGCCCCCATCGGGCTGTGCATCGTCGCGCTGTCCTCCTTCACGCAGAACTTCCTCAACGTCTACGGCGGGGCCATCTCCATCCAGACGATGGGCATCCCCGTCAAGCGCCACGTCGGCGTGATCTTCATCTGCGTGATCTCCTACGTCGTCGCGCTCTGGGGGCAGGGCGGATTCAACGAGGGCTTCACCGCCTTCCTGAACCTCACCGCCTACTGCATCGCCCCCTACGTCGCCGTCTTGGTCTGCGACTACCTCTTCGGCGGCCGCCGCAGCGAACGAGGGCTCCGCGAGCTCTTCGACAAGAAGCGCACGTTCGAATGGGGCTTCGTGGCCTGGGCCGTCGGCGTCATCGCCTCCTCGCCCTTCTGGATGTCCTCGATCTACACCGGCCCGATCGCCAAGGCCTTCCCGCAGATCGGCGACCTCTCCTACTACGTCGGTGCGCTCGTCGCAGCCATCGTCTACTTCGCCACCTACCGGCTCAAGCGGCTCTCCGGCCACGACATGCTCGACCGCAGCGCAGCGGCACGGCAGTTCTGAGATGGGGAGCCCGGGCCCGAACGGCCGACTCGTGGTCATCGACATGCAGCGCGCCTTCCAGGAGAAGACCGAATGGCATGTGCCACGCTTCGACGAGGCCGCCGCTGCCATCGCAAAGCTCCAAGAGACCACTGCGCTCCCGCCCGTCTACACGCGATTCGTCAGGGACGAAGCGGAGACCGGCTCCTGGTCCGCCTACTACCAGCGCTGGAACGAGATGCGGCTGGCACCCGGAGCCGAGGAGTGGGACCTGGCCGTGCCCCTTCCGGAAGGGGCAACCGTCATCGATGCCCCGACATTCAGCAAGTGGGGCCCGGAGCTCGCCGCGATCATCCCCGAAGGGGAGAGGATGGTCCTCACAGGAGTGGCCACCGACTGCTGCGTGCTCTCAACAGCCCTCGCGGCGGTCGACGCCGGCCGCCACGTCACCGTCGTCTCGGACGCCTGTGCCGGCGCCACCGACGAAGCCCACGAGCAGGCCCTGGCCCTGATGCAGATGCTCTCACCGATGTGCGAGACCACAACGCTGGCCGACCTGCTCGCGTGAGGTGGAGGGCCGGGGGCGCTCCCGCAACGGAGCGTCCCCGACCCCGCCTGCCCCAAGCACCATCAGACCGAATTCCCCGGAGGACCGATGACGATCACCGACGAGACGACAGTCTCCTCAGCTGAAGCCCCCGGAGCTGGGACAGCAGTCCGCGAAGTCGTGGCCATCATCCTCGAACACCACGGCCGCATCGCCCTCCTCAGGCGCAGCCGCGCAGTTCACCACGATCAGGGGCTCTGGCACTGCGTCACCGGCTACCTCGACCCCTGGACCACTCCACGGCAGCAGGCCTTCGTGGAGCTCTACGAGGAGACGGGCCTCACCCAGGAGGACATCGTGCTTGAACGCTGCCGTCCGCTCCTCCTGCCCGACAGGAGCGGCGCGCCCTGGCTTGTGCACACCTTCAGGGCCTCCACCAGCCGGCGCCACCTCCGCATCAATGGGGAGCACGACGCGTACCGATGGGCAAAGCCCGCCAAGGTCCGCCGCTTCAGCAACCGAGTGGAATGGCTCAGTGCAGTGCTAGATGCAACCCTGCGCGGCGACCAGGAGGAATGGCCCGGCGAACTCGGCGGCCGCCCCTCGGCCAACTCCGAAGACGGCGGGAGTCGGGCGGCATGATGACCGGACCTGGCACCCATCCTCCCGCCTGTCAGGCCCCTCGGCCTTCCCCCGGGGACCTTGTCGAGTTCCGAAAGGAAGGAGAGCCGCTCCGCATAGGCATGATCGAAGCGGTCATGCCCGACGGCAGCGGGGTTCTGGATCGCGGCCTACGGCGCCGACAGCCGCGTCGGCTATGGAGAGGGGCCTTCTGCTGTTGGGCTGGCCTCGCCGTCGACATCGGCGTCTGCAGGCCGGTGGGGAAGGCCAGTGGGCGGCGCGTCAGTGCAAAGGGCGCTTCCCGGCTATCCAGCAAGCTGCTTGATAGCCGGGAAGCGCTGGTCTCGCACCTTGGTCCGGAACACCCGAGAAGAGGCATCGTGCTGGCGTTGTGCTGGGCACCGTAGGCGCGAGAGCCTACTCAGTGAGGCGGGTGAGGAGGCCTGCGGCGAGGGCGGCTCGTTGGAGCATGCCGGTGATGCTGATCCACTCGTTCCTGGCGTGGGCTCCTGCTCCGACCGCGCCCAGGCCGTCGAGGACGGGCAGGCCGAGTGCGGCGGCGAAGTTCCCGTCGCTGGCTCCTCCGACGGAGGCCTCCTTCAGGTCGAGGTTGAGCGCGGAGGCGACCTCGGCGGCCCGGGCGAACATCGCCGCTGTCTTCTCGGTGCGCTGCATAACGGGTCGGTTCCAGCCGCCGCTGAAGGCGATGGCTGCGAGGGGGTTCTCAGCGCGGAGGGTGGCGAAGACGCGGTCGACCCGCCGGGCCTCTTCGTCCGAGCTGACGCGAACGTCGACGTGGGCTACTGCTTTGTCGGCTTTGACGTTGGTTCGGGTGCCCCCGTGGAGGATCCCGACGTTGATGCTGGTTCCCGCTGCGAGGTCGGATGCGCCGTGCAGTTTCAGGACGACGCGTGAGATCTCGTCGATCGCGCTGGCCCCTGATTCTGGGTCGAGGCCGGCGTGGACGGCTTCGCCCTGGGCCTCGACCCGGAAGATGCCCACGCCCTTGCGTGCGGTCTTGAGGGCGCCGTCGGCACTTGCTTCGAAGACCAGCACCGCAGCGCCGCGGCGAGCTTCTTCCTCGATGACGGGGCGTGAGGACGGGCTGCCGAGCTCCTCGTCGCCGTTGAGCACGAGGCGCACATGGGGGCGGGGCGCGCCGAGGGCGTCGCAGGCCTTCAGGGCCCAGACCAGCTGGACGAGACCGGCTTTCATGTCGAAGGCTCCGGGCCCGGTGAGTGAGTCGCCATCGACCGAGACGGGCCACTCGGCCAGAGTCCCTGCCTCCCACACGGTGTCGTAGTGGCACAGGGCCGTGGCCCAAGGGGCGGCGCCCAGGGTGGGGGAGGGGTAGTCGAGGACAACGGTGTCTCCGTGCTCCCCGCCGTCGACGAGCCTTCGGGCGGCGGGAGTGCCCAGTCTCAGGCCGAGCCATCGTTCGGTCCAGTCGAGTCCCTTGATCAGCAGGTTCTTGTCGTCGGACGGGGTTTCCTGGCTGATGTAGTCCGAGAGGTCCTGGACCATCTCGTCCCTGTGGTCGTTGATCCATTGCTGAAGAGCGAGGATGGGCTTTGCACCGTCCTTCATGAGCGGACCCCGACGATGGCGTCCAGTGCGTCCAGGTGATGCTCGCCCATTTCGGCCTGGCCGGTCTCCAACGCCTTGATGAGGTCGACCATCTGTGTCAGGAGGGGCACGGTGATGCCGTGTTCCTGGGCTTTGGCGATGACCGGCCCGTAGTGGCAGGGGACTTCGGTGGGGCGCTTGCGGACGGCGATGTCGCGCCAGATCCCGGACCGGGTCTTGGACTGCGTGCCGAGCCACGCCGCCAGTCCGTCGGTGGCTGCACGCCGGGCCGCCGGGTCGGCGGACTGTCGGTAGGCGTCGGGTTCGAAGGCGTCGAATCCCTCGAGCTCGATTCCTTCGGCGTCGGCGACCTCGAAGACCTCTGCGGCGAGGCCTTCCATGGCGGGGCGGTGGCGGTCGATCAGGTCGGCCATGTCCGCATCGGCGAGGGCGGTGGCGGAGAGCATGGCTCCGAAGCCGAGCTTGGACCACAGGAAGCCGTCGACGTTCGGGGTCACGACCGGGGACCCCCAGTGCTCAAGGTCCGTGGCGAGCTGGTGCACGCGGTCGCTGACACCGCCGGTGTATTCGCCCAGTGCCATGCCGCCGGCCCCGCCGTCCTTGACGAGGCCGGGTTCCATGACGTCGGCGAAGAGGTCGACGAAGGCGCTGATGGTGCGCTGGGGACCCATCTGGGCGGCGATGGCGGCCTCATTGAGCCCGTTCTGCATGGAGACGACGTACCCGTCGGGCGCGAGGCGGGGGGCGATCCACGCGGCAGCCTTGTCGGTGGCCTGGGCCTTCACTGCGAGCAGCACGCGTCCGAGCTGGGAGGGGGCGTCGTCGAGTCCGAAGACGGGCAGGTGGGCCGTGAGTGTTCCCTGTGGGGTCTGCAGCCGCAGCCCACCGTCCCGGATGGCCTGCACGTGGGCGGGGTCGGCGTCGACCAACTGGACTGGGGCTCCTTGGGCATGGAGGTGGACGGCGAGGGTGCCGCCGATGGCGCCGGCGCCGACGACGGTGTAGGGGAGGTCTGTGGCAGTCATGCGTGGGCTTCCTTCTTGGTGGCGGGCTCCCAGTGGAGGGGCAGGTTCATGGCTCCGGTGGAGGCTCCGCCGTCGACGCGGAGCACTTCGCCGGTGATCCATTCGGCGGCGTCGCTGCAGAGCCAGAGCACTGCGTTGGCGATGTCGTCCGGGCGTCCGCGGCGTCCGAGGGGGTTGGGAGAGACGGCGGCGGCGTACTCCTCGGTGACGGGGTTGGCCTCGCTGTCGACGGTGACGAATCCGGGGGCCACGGCGTTCACCCGGATGCCCAGCGGGCCGAGTTCGAGGGCCGAGGCCCGGGTCGCCATCTCGAGCGCGGCCTTGGAAGTGGCATAGGGGGCGGCTCCGGGCCGGGCGCGCAGCGCCGCCCCCGAGGAGATGTTCACCACGACCGGCCTGCGGCCTGCCGCCGAGGCAAGCTGGGCCAGGACGACGGTGCTGAGCAGGGGAGCACGGACGTTCAGGTTCTGCACCGCGTCCCAGGTCGAAGCGTCCAAGTCGAGGAACGGTGTCGCGGGGTAGACCCCGGCAGCGTTGACGAGGACATCGACCGGCGCGGTCTCCCAGGCGGCGCGTACTGTTGCGGCCGGCGCCTCCGGGTCCCGCAGGTCGGTCCCGTAGACGTGGACGGCCTCGGCTCCGAGGGCCTGGGCCTCCCGTGCCACTGCGGTCGCGGCGTCGGCCCGGAGGTCGACGAGGGAGAGCACAGCCCCCTGCTGGGCGAAGGCGATGGCGGTCTGGCGGCCGATGCCGCTGCCGGCGCCGGTGATCAGGACGTGGCGGTTCAATCCAGTTCCTTTCCCTTGGTCTCGGGCATCGTCAGGTAGACCACGACGCCGATGGCCGCGGCGATGGCGCAGTAGAGCCAGACCCAGCCGCCGAGGCCGCTGGAGGTGAGCCAGGTGGTGATGTAGGGGGCCGTGCCGCCGAAGAGGGCCACGGCCAGGGCGTAGGGCAGGCCGATCCCGGTGGCGCGGATCGCGGCCGGGAACTGCTCTGCCATGATGACCGCGCAGTTGGCGGAGTAGCCCAGCAGGAAGACCATGCCGATGACCTGGATGACCAGCAGGGTCGGGAAGGAACCGTTGAGGAAGTGGAACGCGGGCCAGGCGAAGACCAGGAACCCGCCGGCGAACGCGGTCATGGTGGGCTTGCGGCCGATCTTGTCCGAGAGCAGGCCGGCGAAGGGCAGGAGGACCAGGAAGATGAGGACCCCGATGAAGTTCGCGGTGAGGGCCTGGCTGAGGGGGATGTGGGTCGAGACGGCGGCGTAGGTGGGCATGTAGGAGGCCCACATGTAGTACAGGAGCGTGCCCGCGATGGTGACGCCGAAGACGCGCAGGGTGGCGCCGGGGTGCTTGACGAACATGGTGAACACGGCGCCGCGGGCCGGCCGGGCGCTCTGGGCGACCGTCTCCTCTGCTGCGGCCTTCGCCTTCGCGAAGGAGTCCGTCTCCTCGACCGAGGATCGGAGCCAGAGCCCGACGACGCCGAGCAGGGCGCAGACGATGAAGGCGGCCCGCCATCCCCATGCGTCGACGGCGTCCTTCGGCAGGGTGGAGGTGATGAGGGCGCCGAGTCCGGAGGCGATGAGGATGCCCGCGCCGACCGAGACCTGCTGCCAGGAACCTGCGAACGCCCTCCGCCGTGGGGCGGCGGACTCGATGAGGAACGCCGACGAGGAGCCGAACTCACCGCCGGCGGAGAAGCCCTGCGCAAGCCGGGCCAGGAACAGGATCGCGGGAGCAAGGACGCCGATGGTGCCGAAGTCGGGAATCAGGCCGATGACCAGAGACGCGCCGGCCATCATCCCGATGGTCAGCACCAGCCCCTTCTTCCGGCCGTGCCTGTCCGCATAGGCCCCGAGCACTGCGGCCCCGACCGGGCGCATCACGAAGCCGACGGCGAAGATCGCCAGCGCGCCCAGCAACGACGCGATCTCGTTCCCCGCAGGGAAGAAGTGGTGGGCGAAGACGGAGGAGAAGGTGGTGTAGACGGACCAGTCAACCCATTCGACGGTGTTGCCGATGGAACCGGCGATGATGGCCTTGCGGCCGCGGGCCGAGAGTTTGGTCTGGTGAACGACGGTCTCGTTCACGCTCAGTTCGCTCATAATTCGGTTCCCCTTGGGGTGAGGTGGGCGGAGACGCGGTCTGCCAGTTCTGCGTGGGTGGTGACCCAGACGTCGTCGAACCCGCGGATGTAGGCCAGGAGCTCCTCGAGCACGACTAGGCGCGAGCGGTGGCCGATGATGTGCGGGTGCATCGTCAGCTGGAAGACGCCGCCGGCGGCGTAGGCGCCGTCGAACTCGTCCTTCCAGATCTGCAGCAGCTGCCGCGGAGGGGTGTAGGGCCGCAGCGACGCGAAGCGGTCCATCATCAGATAGGGGGCGTCGTCGCGGATCCACTCGACAGGGATCTCTACGACGCCGGTCGGCTCTCCCTCGGCCATCAGCTCGTAGGGCTCGTCGTCGGCCATCAGGGAGGAGTCGTACAGGAACCCGAGCTCGCGGACGACGTCCAGCGTCGAGTCGGAGAAGTCCCATGAGGGGGTGCGGATGCCGACCGGACGCACTCCGGACTGCTTGTGGAGAACCTCGACCGAGCGGCCGAGCAGGTCCAGTTCCTGCTCGTGGCTCAGCTGGGTGTTCCGTTCGTGGATCCAGCCGTGCACCGCGACCTCGTGGCCCGCGTCAGCATAGCCGGGCACCTCGTGCGGGCGCAGCAGGGCACACACGGCCGGGATGAAGAACGAGGCCTTCGCCTCGTACCGCTCCAGCAGCTCCAGGATGCGGGGCACCGCCACCCTGATGCCGTACTCGCCGGCGGCCATCTTCCCCGGGCTGGTCTCACCGTCCCGGAGGGAGGGGGTCTCGTGGTCGGAATCGAAGGAAAGCAGCACAGCAGCCTTCGCCCCGCTCTGCCATCGTTGGGCCGGGTCGGCGTCCATGAGCGGCCGGCCTGCACGGACGCGCTCCACATGGCCCCGCCACGTCTTCTCGCTCCAGCTCCATGGGGGTTCGCTGCTCACGTTTCGCCTCTCTTCGAAGTAGCTCTCGGGTCCGGAGGGCGGCAAGGCTGCCCCGGAAATGCGCGGTGATGTGACCTCGCTCTCATCAGAGTAGGGAAAATATCGTTCATCGACAAGACCATGGTTGGTAAATTCGTTCTCTGCACTGATGATGTATGGCTTGATCGACCAGCGACAACGGGTGGGTTAGCGGTGCTAGTGTTCCCTCATGAGCGCTGACCCGACTCCTGTCCGCGAGGGCACTTCGCCGGTGATCGAGGACCCGGTCAGCCTGGACATCGTCGCCGCCCTGCAGATCGCGCCCCGGGTGCCCGCCGCCAAGCTCGCCGAGATCCTCGAGCAGCCCACGACTACCGTGACCCGGAAGCTCAAGCGGCTCCAGCAGGAGCGCCTCGTCAAGGTGATCGGTCGCTTCGCCTGGCCGCTGGTGACCTCGGGGAACCCGATGCAGATGTGGATCTGCTGCCAGCCCGGGCGCTCCTACGAGGTCGCCGAGAGCCTGAAGCAGTTCCCGGAGATCCAGTTCCTGATGGTCACCTCGGGCAGTGCCGACATCTATGCCGACCTCTACCCACTGCTGGGATCTGACGCCAACGACCTCATCAGCCGCAGGGTCCCCTCCATCCCAGGCATCGCCTCCGCCCGAAGCCAACTCGTGCTGAAGAGCCCCCGTGTCGGCCAGTCCTGGCGCCTGAACCGCCTCACTGAAAATCAGCAGCACGAACTGGAAGCCTGCACCGACCCGGTGGTCCTCCCGGCCTTCTCCCGGATCGAAGACCTCAGTGACATCGACTTCCAGACCCTGAAGGAACTGGGCAACAACTCGCGCATCACCGCTGCCGACCTCGCCCGCAAGCTCGCCGTGAGCAGCTCCACCGCCTACAGGAGCATCCAGGTCGTCTTGGGCTCGGGCGCCATCTCGCCCCGCGTCGAGGTCGAACCCGCGGCCGTCGGGTTCCCGCTGAACGCGAACATCTCGCTGCAGGTTGACCCCTCCGCCATCCCCGAGGTCCTGGCTGACCTCAGCCGGCACCCCTCCGCAAGGATGGTTTCCATGGTCGCGGGCAGCGCCTCGGTCACCCATAACGGAGCGTTCACCGGCCCCGCCCAGCTGGCGGACTTCATCACCGAGGACCTGGGCGCCCTCCGCGGGGTCCACTCCATGGACATCTGCATCGGCATGAACGTCCTCCGCCGCTACTGGATGGACCGCGACGGCTTCCGCATCGGGGAGCAGGTCCCCGGCATCCTCAGACATAGGGTCACGGCCTCAGAAATCCAGCAGGAGTGTCATTAGCAGCCTTGGATGAGCGCGCGTCTTCACGGCCATCGTCCGGACGACCGCGGCGCCGACGTTGTTTGTCCTTGAACTCTCTGACGAGGTCGTGGAACTTCACCCTGGTCGCGTCGACGCAGATCATTCAGGTGGAGGCTCGGGGGTAGATGTGAAGCATTTACTTGACATAATCTCCGTTATCGGCCTGCGATCTGGACTGTGATTCGACATGTGATCGTATGGTTGTTTGGATGGGTCTTCCATGGGAGCATGGGGACATGACAGCAGTTGCAGGAGCCCGCGGCGGGCTGAAGGCGCACCAGGATTCGATCCGGCTGCCCGAGGCCGAGCTGGTCCGCGACCTCAGGGACATTCTCGGGGCGAAGCTCGTGGCGTACATCGGCTCGGTGAAGGAGACCCGCGCCGTGCGGCAGTGGGCCGACGGCGAGCGGAAGCCCTCGGCCGAGGTCATGACCCGGCTGCGCCACGCCTACCATGTCGCAGCGCTGCTGGCCGAGCGGGACTCCCGGTCGGTGGTCCAGGCCTGGTTCCAGGGCATGAACCCGCAGCTGGACGACGTCCCGCCGGCGCGGCTGCTGCGCGAAGGCCAGCTCGAGGACGCGGCGCAGGCTGTCCTCGCCGCCGCCCGGGCCTTCGCAGCGGCAGGCTGACGGGTGGGCCTCGGACAACAACTGGCAACGGTCACTGCGGACGCCCGGGTATGGCGCATCGGCTTCCGCCCCGAGCCCTGGGCGTGGAGCGGCTGGGAATGGGCGACCGACGGCCGGTTCCCGGGCCGGTGGGATGACCTCCACGGGAACTTCCGCACCCTCTACGCAGGCTCCACCCTGCACGCCTGCCTGCTCGAGGTGCTCGCCGGATTCCGCCGCGACGCTCGCCTCGCCGCCGAGCTGGACGAGATCGTCGAGGACGACGAAGACGCCGTTCTGCACCCCACCGTGGCCCCAGGCGAGGTTCCGCGGGAATGGCTCGACGCCCGTACTGCCACCTCGGCCGAACTGTCCGGGACCTACTGCGCCGTCACGGACTCTCGGACCGTCGCCGTGCTGTACCCGCACTTCATCGGCCTCGCCCTCACCCTCGGCCTTGCGGACTTCGACGCCGCAGCCCTGAAGGACGCCCGCCCGCGGCAGCTCACCCAGGCCGTGGCCGCATGGCTGTACGAGACCACCGACGTCGACGGTGTCACGTTCTCATCCCGCCACGGAGACGACCTCCGCCTGTGGGCCCTGTTCGAACGCCCCGGCGACCCGCCAGTAAGCCCCATGCTCGCGGGCATTCGACCCGAGGAACTCGACCCTGACAGCGCTGCAGTCAAAGAGGCCTTCCAAACACTCGGCCTGACCTGGAAGAGCGAATAGGCCTCATCTGGCCCCCGTAACGGCGGCGGCCGCGCGGTTCATGAGAGCATGACGCCATGCTCGCATCGCTGAACATGCCAGCCGCCCTCGAGACCCGGTCCGGTGCAGTGACGCTGCGGCGAGCGGCAGAGGACGACTTGGATGAGCTGATGGGCTTGCTCTCGGACGATCCGATCAGCGCTTCCCGCGGCGACATCGCCGCCGCGGACCGGGCGGCATACCGCCAGGCCCTGGCCTCGATCATCGCCGATCCCTCGAACGAAGTCGTCGTCGCAGAGGACGAGCAAGCGTCCGTCGTGGGGACCATGCAGTTGACGAGGATTCCCGGGATGGCCAGAAGGGGTGCGACCCGGCTGCTGATCGAGGCTGTCTGAGAATGTCAACCAGAACGAGGACTAGGCTGACGGCTTGATTCAGGACCAGTTCGGGGCACAGTGCCAGTGACTGGGACGTTGCGTTTGTCGCGCGCTCATCGGGCATCTGATCGCGCTGGGTAAACGTGCTCCGGGTTGGACCGCGGCTGTGAGGGGACAGCGGAACACGGCGCCGCGCACGTCGGCGGGCCCGCTCACGGGTGCGCGTCGCGAGGGTTATGGACGCGTTCGCGGTCGGCCCCCACTAGTGTTTCAGCACATGGCTCAGTTGCTGGATTTCGTGGACCTTCCGGGCGGATTCGAATACCCGCGCGGATTCATCAGGGTGACCGAACTGGGGCTGATCCACTTGGAGCCCTGGCACCTCCTGGAGGGTGAACGGCTGCGCGAGCGAAATCGCGGACTGAAGGAACGTTATCCATCACGGACTCTCGTGCCGTTTGCACGGCGTCAGGACAACGATGACGTGGCCTGCTGGGAACCAGACGCTGGGGATGGAATCGTCGCGGTGGTTCACGACTTCGCGTCGCCTGGTTGGGAGAATCACGGTCAGTTCGGCAGTTTCTACGACTGGCTCCGACGGGCCGTTGAGGACCTGATTGAATTCGACTGACTTTCGCCGCTGACCCTTCTCACAGAGCGGGCGCTACCAACAGGCGGTTCTGCCCGCCTCAGCGAAATTCCGGTGGAGGATCGGCTAGCGTTCCTGGGCACGCACCGCGCTTTCAGGGACATAGGCCTTGTGTGCCCTTCCTCAGCCGCTCAAGGCGCCCTGTCGAGATCTCGTCCTTGTAAGGGGCCATCGCGTGCTCAGTCTCCGCTAGGAGACCACACGCCATCTGATCGCCGTCGATGATGGCCAACGCCGTCGCCACAAACAACTTCAGAGGCAGATTTGCGGGGATGACAAAATCGCGCCGATCCTTCGCATCACGATTGGCCATGAGATAGGTCCGCAGTTCCCGGCGCGACGAAAACCCGGAAAGTCGCTGCTCAACACGGCCCATGTCTACTGAGAGGCCTGCCGAAATCTTGGATACGGCGCCGAGGCGCACAGTCGGTTCGAGACGAAACGATTGAGCGGCGGGTGGGTGGTGGACCGTACCGGGAGTCCCGCTCAGGACGGCATCCCCGACATCTCCGCGCTGGGCTGGCCTGCCCCAAAGGAAGGGCACAGCCTCGGGACTGACCACCCCCCATTGCACGTCGTACATGCCGCGGCGAACCAACAGGGCAACAACATGCTGCAATTCACCGGCTCCCCGTATCCACGCAAGCTTCGCGCAGGGCTCGAACCCCGCAGGACGGAGTATCGCCTCGATGCCGTCCGCGACGATCCGACGCAGCGCTTCAGCACCGCGAAGCTCCTGATCGCTCAGGGCCCCAAGGTCCGACTGAGCATGTCCCGTGGTTTCCTCCGTCACCAGTGCACGATATATCGACGAATCATAAAGGGGCGACAGCGGCGGTTTGAAGCCCGCACACCAGCCCTCTAGCGGTGCAAAGGGATGTCCCGTGGCTCCCGTCCGCGCGGGCACGGAGCCGGATCGCTGATCGGTCGCTTCTCTGCGAAACGGTATCTAGGCGCCGCGGTTCCCCGGCTCGACGCTTCTCGTCTGGCTGACGTGGCGCTCCCATGGCCCCGAGATCTGTTGCACCCCCCGTCATCCAACTACGACTTCGTCCGAGAGCGACTCGCTCGAGCTTTCCCCTCTGTACAAATCTTGCGGAAGTCCTGCGGCGGCAGGTACTCCCCTCCAGGAGAGCGGATGGATGTCCCTAGAAACGGGTCGCGTTGTTCGACGTCCTTGTGCGATCTAGGCAAGGTGGTGTATCCAGCTCGGATCTCCTTGCGTTCCTTGCTCGGAGCCCACTGGAGAAATACCGAAAATGGAACGGCGGAAATCAGGAAGACTACCATTAAGCTATCAGTGGCCCACGATTGAGGCACTCCGATCTTCATCAGAACCAGTGCAACCAGAAAAACGAGTGCTGGCGCAAATACCCATCGACGGGCGCGCATCCATAATGCATAGGACGAGGGTCCGTTCAGAAGGTTTCTCGTCGGATTCGGCACGGTTTTCACCACCCCAACATCCCGAGCGGGATTGATCCCATGTCCAGCGCCCCCTTCGACACTCCAACCCGTCCTACAGCATACCGATCGTGCCCATCCATCCCATGCCACGCCTTGTTGCGGTGTCGCAATTTCCGGCCCGGACGAGCAAGTCGACGAGGAGATTCCCGGTCTAGGCGCAGCCCCTTGGCCTGGCAGCGGATCGGAGCGCAAGGCCATCTGCTTCCGCGCCGCAGTCGTCGGCGAGCGTTCAGGGGTGGTGTTGTTTGTATCGTTCTCCCATGAAGTTCGTCAGCAGGGATGGGGCCATTTTCGAGCTGGCAGTCGACAGCTATCAATTCCCCGCCCGCGAAGGCGCCGTTTTCGGCAGGGACGCTGACAGCAACTGGCTCAATGTGCGAGGGAATCTGTCGCTCCCGGACGGGCGCTCCTCCAACTTCAGGGACCCCTGCCTCACAACTTGGGACGCCCGTGAACTGGCGGATTGGCTCAGATCTGTTAGCTGCGGACACGCGCCGAGTCTGTCATCAAACGACGGACCCGGCCTGGTCTTCGACGAGCCCTGTCTTGCTTTCGATGCCGAGCAGCTCGAAGGCGACACAGCAGTGCTCCGGGTCTACCTCTCCCTCGAAGCCGAGCCTGCATTCGTCGTCGAGGGAGCGCACGGCATGTTCGAGAACTACGTGCAACTCACGATGTCCCTAGCAGAGCTGGGTCGCGCCGCCGCAGAATGGGATGCCGAAATAAAGGCCTACCCCGTTCGATAGTGGAGCGATGGCGGATCCTTCATCACGCCGCTCCATCCCCAGAGGAACGGGATCGGCTTTGCATGGCCGTTCTCTTGATTGTGGACCTGAAGCTCTCGGCTTCGAGATGTTCATGGCCAGGGAGCCTGAGCGTGTACCCCATATAGGGGTCACGCTGCTCCAAATCTTTGTGGCCGATTGGAAAGGTCGTGTAGCCGGCTCGTGACTCGGCCCCTTCCTTGAGGTCCCTCCAAGTCCAAACTAGTGCCAGTGCAACTCCCATTCCCATTGTGGCGATGAAGATGATGTAGGTGAACACGGACACAGGAAGCCTGACGACATACAGCATGAAGATGAGCAATACACACATTGCCACGAAGATGATCGAGATCATCATCTGTGCTCTATTTAAGACGTAGGCGGAAGGCCCGGTGAGCAGATTCTTGCGGCGGGGTTTGGTCATATGTTCCATTCGAAGCCACCACCCAATAGTGAAGACACATTGCCCGGGAGGCCCCCGTCGTTTGACTCGGCCGATTGCAGAGAACGTCTTGCTCCTGCCATCGGTGTCCACGGCGCCAAGGTCGAACATCCACTTCTGCTCATAGTCTCGGCCTGTCTAGCCGCCGTGCCCGCCGGATGCACAAGATGACGACGGACGTGGCTGCCAGGAAGCAGAGGATCGCGATCGACGCACGCGGCACTGGCACTTCTCCGGTGGACCACACCACGAGGATGGTCATCGGGTTCCATCCCCACGGAGAATCCGAGTACCAAGTCGCGCCGGTCGGCGTGAGCTGCTCACCGCCCCAAGCGGAAACAGGAACAGAGATGAGGGACAGAGCCAGCCACCGTGCGGGCGTCCAATAGGGCTGGTGCGCTGTGCTCGAGGACGCGGGGCCGATGGCTCGAAGCGCTGAGGCCACGAAGCGTGCCTGTGCACGGGAATGCTTCAGGAGGACCGCGAATTCAGGTTTCGCCAGATATTCGTCGTCTGCTGCACGTATCAGTGTTCCGAGGTAAGGGTCGCGTTGCTCAAGCTCCGTAAACCGGCGGGACAGTGTCGTGTAGGCAGCGCGCCTCTCGGCCGCTGCCTTTGCCCGCGCCCAGATGACGAACATGCACCATACCGCCGCAGAGAAGAGTCCGATGGCTAGGAACCCGCCCGTAATCGATTCCGGAGCGCTGAAAGCCATCAGCAGCACGAGAACTATCCACGATGCGCCGCTGATGACGGCGGACCAGTTTCCGACGCGCGTGAGCATATAGGCCGAAGGGCCATCGAGAAGGTTCCGGTCCACGCATCGCCCCCTGAGTCCGTCGGTGGATCGAAGCGAAGGCTACGCGCCTAATCGAACCGTCGGAAGTGCGCCGCGCACGGCGGTTCAAATTTAGGTGCGCAAGCCGGCCGACCAACGTGCGCGGCGCCATGTTCCGTTGTCCCTTACAACCTCGGGCCGACCGGAGGAGCGTTTACCCCGCGCGATGAGATGCGCGATGAGCGCACGACGAGCGCAACCTCCCCGCCGCCGTTTGGTGTCTCGCTGGGCTCAGCCGGGCCGCCGCTCATGCTTGGGGAGCGGCCCTGCCGGCATGGTCAGCGGCCCCGTCCTCGGTCCTTGTCCCTGCCGGGCGTGGGCTTGGGTCCCACGGTCCGCTCCGGGGCGTCCCCGGGAGCCTGGGTCGGTGCCCCCGGGAACGACTGGGCGACGAGGCGCCGCACCTGCTCCTCCTCGCTCTCCACGCGCGGGGCAGCGGCGAGCCAGCCGGACCCCGCGGCGGCCGGGGCCTGCTCGGTCGCGTGCTGGGTCTGGAGGGCCTGGAGGTCTCCGCGGACGATGGTGAGCTTGTCCATGGCCGCGGCCCTGACACGCTCGGCGTCGCCGAGCCTGTCGGCGGCCTTGTGCATGTCGTGGATGGCGCGCATGGTGTTGCGCAGCTGGGCCAGCAGCAGGGCGTGGCCGGCTGCCGTGGACGGCCCCACGGAGGTCTGCATGAGCAGCATGCCCGCGCCCTTCGCGCTGGGCATGGGCGCGTGCTCGACCCTGGGCGGGAAGCGGCGCAGCTGGGCCGTGCGGGCCAGCGCCTTGGCGGTGTCCGCCAGCGGCCCGGGCACCGCCTCGGTGCGCAGGCTCCAGGCGGCGAAGGCGCCGGAGGTTTCGCGCGCGATCTGGGCCCAGAGGGCGTCATCGTCGAGCGGGATCGTCTTCATCCGCTCGTAGAGCTGGCCGACTTCGGCGGTGGCCTTCTCCCACTCGGCGGCAGTGGGCTCGTGGACCTCGCGGCCCTCGGTGGTCGGGCGCTTCCCCTGGGCGGCCGCCTGCCATTCGGCAAGGGCTGCGGCCACGGTCTCGTCCGTGACGTTCCAGCCCTTGCGCAGCTGCGGCAGGGTCAGGTCCCGGGCGATCTTTCCGCCGCCGAACCACACCGGCTTCTCCGCCTTGCTCTCTGGCCGGAGGGCGACTGAGTAGCCGGCAATTGCCCCGGCGCCTCCCTGGGCGAAGCGGGGTCGTACGAGGACCCCGGAGCGGCGCAGGCGCCGGACGAACTCGGCCTCGTCCATGCTCGCGGTGGACGCCGCGCGCAGGACGCGCTGGAGGCGGTCACGGCCCAGCTCTGCCGCGCCCATCGCGACGGCGCGTTCCCGTTCCTTGGGGTGGTAGCCGCGCTCGGCATGCGGCCCGCGCACGACGCGCAGACCGTGCTCGGCCTCGAGCTCCGCGCAGGCGTCCTGGGCGCGCTTGAAGTCCTTGTGCTGGCTCCACCGGGTGCCGTCCTCCCGGACCATGGAGACGGCAAGGTGGATGTGGTCATTGCCCGCCGTACTGGACCCGTGGTGGATGGCGATCCACCGGCACGGCGGCTTGCCGTCGCTGCCGGTGAAACCCATCTTCTCCGCGAAGCCGTGGGCGATCTTCCCCCACGCTTCATCACTGAGCTGTCCTTCATCGGCGGGCAGGCTCAGCGAGACGTGGAAGACGTGCCTGGCCCCTTCCCTGCCGGCACCGAAGACGGACTTGGGGATGTCCATCTCGCGGCCGAGAGCAAGGGCCGAGCCGGCGTCCAGGCGCTGCCCGACCTCGACACTGACGATCGACTCGGACGCCGCGATCAGCCGCTGGTCCTTGTGCTCGTTCGCGCGTCCCCGGCCCACCAGGTAGTTGATCAGCCCGACCATGCGGTCGCCCTTGGTGACGTTCGGGATCATGGGCGCATCACCGCCACCACGGCCTCGTCGATGCGGGCCATGAGACGACGCGCAGCGGCCACCGCCGCGGCGGCGTCATCGGGGAATTCTCCGGTGGCGTTCGCGTGCCGGGCGATCTGGTTCACGTTGTTCGACACAGCCCCGAGAAGGGTCCGGATCCCCAGCAGCTCCTGCGCGAGGTTGCGCCGGTCGAAAGCAGTCTCCCCCGGCTGGGCCATGGCGCTCTCGAACAGCAGACGCGGCGGCGTCACACCCTGCTGCTCGGCCTTGACGACGACAGCGGCCTTCTCCTCCGGGGAGCACCAGACCTTGATGTACTCCTTGCGGCCGCCACGCTCGTTGTCACGGCGCGACTTGCCGAGGCGGCGTACCGTCTTGGCCTCACCCATGACGCTCCTCCCGGCCCAGCGCAGCGACCCCGAACCTCGGGGACCCACACGCCAGTGTGCCAGAAGCCCGACCCCCGGTCGAGCTTCAAAGCCATTTACGGGCACGTAAATGCATAGCTTGCTCCTCCCTGGGGGCTCCGCCGGTTTCCGAAACCCTCGGTTCGACGACGGCAAAAGCATGCCTCACAGGGGGTGCGTCGTTAGGCTGGAGCCATGGACATCCAGCAAATCGAAGAGGCCGCGAACCGCAAGCTTGAACAGGACCGGAACGACCGGATCACCGCGGTGCGCGAGTACGCCGCAGCGGCCAAGCGCAGCGCCGAGGCCCGCGCCGAACTCGCCGCCGCCGACGACGACCACCTCGCCAAGTACCGCGCCGCCATCCGGCACGGCTGGACCGAATCGGACCTAAAGGGATTCGGCATCGAGCCCCCCACCAAGAAGCTCGGCGGCCGGCCCCGCAAGCCCCGTACCGCGCCCCGACAGCGCCCCGCCGAAACCCCGGCGGAATCCCCCGCAGTCCAGCACTGACCGCTGCCGGCCAACCGGCCGCCGTGGTCACCTGAGGAGGGCCCAGGACGAGGCCCTGGGCGGCCGCCATGTGGGGCGGGCGTCGGAGGGAACCGGCGGACGGTTCCCTCCTTCTAGGACGGCCTCATTCCGCGGACGCGGAATCGTGCGAGCCGTGCGGACGGGCCCACCAGGATCCCCGCAGCACCCGGCCCGCGGGTCACACACTGCCGACGGCTACCGCCCCCGGCCGAGATCCCTCCGCTGGGCCGGGGTGTACCCCTTCTCTTCGTCTCCGGAGCGTCCCCCGCCGCCTCGTGCGGCGCGCGGGAAGGTGACCGCCACGAGCCCCGCAAGGGCCCGCGTCTCCTCGTCCAGTCCGTCCGGCTCCGCCGCACCGGCGGGCTCAGCCGGGCCGCTGCGCGCGGCGATCGCCGCGTCCACCCGCTCCACCTCAGCACGGGCGGCCGCGAGGGCTTCCACGTGCTTGAAGGGCCGGTCCAGCATGGCCTCCGCCTCGGCGATCTTGCCCTCGGCTTCCGCCGCCCGCTCAGCCGTCCGCTGGGCGAGCCGCGGCAGGCCCGCGACGCGGTTCTCTAGCTGGCGGATGGTGCCGAGGTCGGCATTGACCAGGGCGTCCCGGTCGAGCTCGAACGACGTCCGCGGCACACCGTCCAGGCTCAGTTCGGCGGTCGGCTTCTGTCCCGGGAACGGGGCGACGAGCCGGGCCCGGACCGCGTGACCGCCGACCTCGGCGAGGACGCCGAGGTCGGTGCGCGCGTACGGGTTCATCACGTGGTGCGAGTTCGCCGCCGCCCAGCCCTGCACGGCCGCGGCCGCCTCCGTCCGTGACGTGAACCGGGCGCCGCGGACGGTCATCGCGAACGCCTCCCCGGACGTGTCGACCGCGCGCTCGACGGCGGGCTCGATGAGGGGCAGGTCGGCCTGCGCCGCCTCGAGCGCAGTGCGCTCGGCGCTACGTGTGTGCTCGACCGCGACGAGGTTGCGGTGGTGGGCCCGCTCGAGCCGGGAGAGCCGGTTGTACTCCTGGTCGGCGTTGGCCTTCTCCAGCACCAGCGGGTTGCCGGAGGTGATGGCCTTGGCCTGGGCGAAGGAGAGCGTGTTGTCCCCAATGTCCTCGATCTCGCGTACATCGAGGCGGCCCTTCATGATGGCGTTGATGAAGCGGCTCTTGCGCTCCAGCCCCTGCCACATGAACGAGTCGAACGAGGCGACCGTGACGAACTGCGAGATCCGCACCTCGGGGTTCTGGTTGCCCTGGCGGATGATGCGCCCGTGGCGCTGCTCGACGTCGGCCGGCCGCCATGGGGCGTCCATGTCGACCAGATGGATCGCGCGCTTCTGGATGTTCGTCCCGACGCCCATCTTCTGCGTCGAGCCGACCAGGACCGCGATGTGGCCGGCCCTCGCGTCGGCGAACAGCCGCGCCTTCTCCGAGTCGTTGCGCGCCTCGTGCATGAAGCGCACCATGTGCCCGGGCACTCCGCGCACGACGAGCTGGCGCTTGAGCTCGTCGTAGACGTTCCACCCGTCCCCGGGGGTGCCCTGGTCGCAGAAGACGATCTGCAGCGCGCCCGGCACCGGCTCGGGCTCGCCCGTCGCCGGGTCCGTGTACACGGCGTCCTTGTTCTCGGCATACACCCGGGCGAGGAGCGCGGCCGCCGCGGAGGCCTTCGTCTCCCCGAACGGCTCCAGGACCGGGTCCACCAGGCGCATGTCCAGAGCAGCCTTGCGCCCGTCCGTGGAGACCTTGAGCATGTTGTCCTCGGTCGGCTCCACCATGCGCGCCTCGATCGCGTCGACGCGCTCACCGATCCGCTGGATGTACTCGCTCAGCTCGGGCGTCGGCTCCACCGGATGCAGCTCAGGGGCCCGCTGCCCGTCCCCGGCCCGCTCGGCGAGGTCCGGGACCGGGAGCTTGAGGTCCTCGGCCGTCTTGACGTCGGCGAACGTGTGGAACATGCGCAGCAGCTCGGGCACGTTCTGGAACTTCGCGAAGCGCGCCTTGAGCTTGAACCGGTCACCGCCGGCGACGGAGAGCTCCATCTCCTCCACCACCTGGCCGAACGTCGCGGCCCAGGTGTTGAAGTCCGCGATCCCGGCGTCCTCGAGCAGGTCCGGGCGCAGGTAGCGCTGCATCACGTACATCTCCGTGACCGAGTTCGCGATCGGGGTCGCCGTCGCGCCGGTGATCACCCGCCGGCCCTCCCGGGCACGCAGGTACTCGGCCTTCATGTGCAGGTCCGAGGCGCGCTTGGAGCCCTGGATCGCCGCACCCGGGATGTTCGAGGGGGTGTCGAGGTTCTTGTAGTCGTGCAGCTCGTCGACCACGAGGTAGTCGATGCCGGACTGCTCGAAGCTCAGCCCCGGATCGGTCGGCTTGTCCAGCAGCGCCTTGATGTCCTCCTCGCGGGCGAGGACCCGCTTCTCCATCCGCTTCACCAGCCCGGCCCCGGCCATCCCCGGACCCTGGGCCTGCTGGGCCTTGACCGCTTCCAGCTCGGCGCGCAGGCGGGAGACCTCCGCATCGAGGTACGCCGCGGCCGCTTCGCTGGTGAGCGGGAGGCGCTCGAACGCGGTGCGGGTCATGATGACCGCGTCCCAGTCGTTCGCAGCTGCCCGGGCGACGAAGCGGCGCCGGCGGTCCTTGGCCAGGTCGTCGATGGAGGCGGCCAGGATGCGGGCCTGCGGGTAGAGTTGGAGCCACTCCCGCCCGAACTGCTCGAGCATGTGGTTGGGCACGACGACGGCCGGCTTGTTCGCCAGCCCGAGGCGCTTGAGCTCCATCACGCCCATGACCATCTCGGCGGTCTTGCCCGCACCGACCTGGTGGAACAGCCCGACGGCGGGCTCGGCGACCATGCGGGCCACCGCGGCGCGCTGGTGCGGGCGCGGGACGAAGTCCTTCGCCAGCCCCGGCAGGGTCAGGGCCTCGCCCTCGGCGGTGTAGTCGCGCAGGACGATCGCGTTGAACCGGTCGTTGTACTCCCCGATGAGCCGGGTCGCCCGATCCGGCTTCTCCCAGACCCATTCGCTGAAGCGCTCCTGCAGCGCCTGCGCCTTCTCCTGCGCCGCGGCGGTCTCGACCTGGTTCAGCACCCGGCGCCCGTCCACCTCCTCCGTCACGCGGACGGAGCGCTGTTCGAGCAGCTGGGCGAAGATGTCGGAGGCGGGCATCCGCCCGGTCCCCCACTCGCTCGTGGCCAACAGGGAGTGGCGGCCGGCCTTCACGTCCCACATCGAGGCCGTGCCCACGACGCTCGCACGGGGGTCGGCGAGGATCTCCTGCAGGAAGGCCTGGTGGTCTGCCGGGCTGATCCACACCGCACCGATGCGGGCCTCGACCTCGTCCATGCGCAGCGGCTCCGGCTGCACGGCGCGCAGCGCCGAGACGTTGCCGGCGAACCGCTCGTCGGCCTCGGCGGCCGCCTCGGCCTCGCGCAGCTTGGCCCGCACGTTCCCCGACAGGTAAGCGGCCCGGGTCTGGAGCTCCCCCGTCTTGGGGTCCTCGTAGACGGCCTCGCCGAGCCGGGCGCGGGCGTCGGCCTCGTCGGTGGCGAGCAGGTGCGCGATGGTGGCCAGGTCCACCTCCCCGGTGGTGTCCAGCGTGATCGCGAGGGCGTCCTCGGCGGTCTCCGCTCCGAGCACGGGCCGGCGCGGGGCGACCTGCCGGGCTGCCAGGAGCGGGGCCTCCTTGGCGGTGCCGGTGCTCTCGTCGTACTCCTCCAGCGCCATGACCACCGGCTGCCAGGGGTCCTGGCGGAACTTGGCCACCGCCAGCGGCACGCGCCGGCTCATGATCGGCTCGCCGTCCTCGTCCACCCGCCCCGTGGGGGTGAGCTTGAACCTGTTGACCGGCCCGAAGGCGGCCGTGTACCCGCGGTACTGGGTGCGCAGCAGCTCACGGGCGGCGTCGGTCTCCGGGGTGTCGTCGACGTCGGCGGCCTCCAGCTCCAGCAGGGTCCGGGCCGCGTCCCGGATCCCCAGCAGGGCCGTGAGCTCCTCGGCCTGGGAGCCCGCCTTCACTCGGGCCCCGCCCGGACCCGCGGTGATTCCGGGGACGGGGAAGTCGATGTGGGCGCCGTCCTGGACGACGGTGAAGCCGGTGTCGGTGCGGGTCAGGTGCCCTTCCCAGAGGCCCCGCTCGGCGGGCACCCATGCTGCCCGCTGCGCGGTCTGCTCGGCTGTCCGGGCCGTCATGCCCCTGCCCTTGGCCAGCGCGCGGTCCGTGATGCCCGTCAGGGCCTCCTCGAGGCGGGCGGGGACGGCGGCGAGGTCGGGCGTGGTCAGGGTCAGGGTCGCCTCGCCGTACATCCCGTGGCCCACATGGAGGTCCCCGAGGAGGTGCTCGGGGTGTTCGTCGAAGTACGCGTTGACCCGGGTGGTCTGCCCGTCGATCCGCTTGGCGTGCACTGTCTCCCACAGTGTGCTCGCCGGCTCCTGCCCGGGCTCGCGGCGGCGGAAGACCAGCAGGTCGGTCAGTGCCTCCGTGCCGGCGGCGCGGCGGTGCGCCCCGGTGGGCAGGCGGACTGCGCCGATCAGGTCGGCCATCGCGTTCATCTCCCGCCGGGCGGCGGGGTTCCCTGCGTCCAGGGTGAAAGACGACGTGAGGACGGCCACTGCTCCCCCGGGCCGGGTCAGGGCCAGGGACTTGATGATGAAGTGGTTGTGCATCGAGTGGCCGCCCGCATTGTGGCGGGGGTCGTGGAGCACGAGGTCGGCGAAGGGCACGTTGCCCACGACGGCGTCGAAGTGCCCGGCGCGGTAGCGGGTGGCGGCGAACGACTCGTTGCGCACCTCGGCGTGGGGGTAGAGCTTCTGCGCGATTCCGGCCGTCACGGGGTCGAGCTCGACCCCGGTCATCCTCGCCCCCTCCGGGGCGAGGCCGATGAACGTCCCGGGCCCGGAGCCGGGTTCGAGGACCTCGCCCTCGGTGAATCCGAGCCGGGCCAGCGTGCCCCAGACAGCCTGGGCGTAGGCGGCGTCGGTGTAGTGGGCGTTGATGGTCGTCCGCTTCGCCGCGAGGTACTCGCGCTCGCTCAGCAGCTCCTTCAGCTCCTGCCGCTGGGCGGCGTGCTCGGGCCGGTCCTCGTCGAAGATCTGCCAGACGCCCTGGGCGCCCCAGGACCCCCACCGTGCCATCCGGGACCGTTCCTCCGCGGTAGCCGGCCGGTCCTGCCCCTGCAGCGCGCGCAGGGTGCGCAGCGCCTCGAGGTTCGCCTCGACCCTCGCCTTCGCACCCGATGGGGCGAGGTCGCCCTGTCCGGACGGGACGAAGCGGTCTAGTCGAGCTCGTCCTCCTGCGAGCTCTGGTGCTCGTGCCGGTTGATCCACGCCAGCAGGTTCGAACTCGGGTCGTCCGGGTCCTCGTCCTCCGTCTCCGGCTCCTCCGTCTCGGGCGGGGCCAGGATCTCCGCCCGGGCGATCTCCTCGGCCTGGTTCCGGGCTGCGTTCAGCCGCCCGAGCTTCTCCAGGTACGCCTCCCCCGGTACGTCCGGTCCGGCGATCTTCACCTCGAGGTTCAGGACCATCTCCATGGCCTGCTTCCCCAAGCCCGTGAAGAATGCTTCCGGGTCCTCCAGCTCCGCGTACCTCCCCGGGCACGCCTGCTTCCACATCGTCTCGGCCTGCCGCCCGTACCTGTTCATCCCGCTCCCCTTCCGATGCTCCCCACAATGCCTCAAGGTCGAAGCTCATCTGCCCCTCAAGGTTTCCCTTGCCCTTCTTGACCACGCGGCCCCCTCCGATGTCGGCTGGCGTCTCCGCCCGCCACGCTAGCCAAAGGAGGGAAACAGGCCGTGTCACATGAACCACACCTGCAACGCCCGGCCCGGAGGTCGGCTGCGTTATGACAAGCTATCCGGGGTTATAGGAAAAACCCAATAGCTGCGGATAAGTCTGTACAGTGTCAGTGTGGAACCGCAGCTGAACCCCTACAACCCCGGATCCGGCGTGCCTCCGCGCTTCCTCGCCGGCCGCGAGACCGAGATCCGCGCCTTCGACCTTCTCGTCGCCAGGACAGAGCTGTCGATGCCGGCCCGGCCCATGGTGCTCTCGGGCCTCCGCGGCGTGGGGAAGACCGTCTTGCTCAACCGGCTCAAGGGGATCGCCGACCACCACGGCTGGCTCACCCTCAAGCTCGAGGGCAGGCCCGGAGAGGACGGGGCGCGGGACATCCGCAAGGCCCTCGCCCGTGAGCTGCAGGTCGCCTCCAGACGCTACGTCTCCCAGATTGGGGTGGGGCCGGTCAAGGCGCTCCTTCGGACCGTGGCCTCCTTCAGTGCCACGATCGGGATCGAGGGGATCTCTCTCGGCGTGGACGTCGACCCCGCGCGCGCCAGAACCGGGCACATGGACATCGACCTACAGGACGTCGTCGAGGACGTCGGGGCAGCTCTGCGCGGGCTGCGGAAGGGCTTCGCAGTGTTCATCGACGAGATGCAGGACGTCGACGACGAGCTCCTGGCTGCCCTCGTCACCGTCCAGCACCACGCTGTCCAGAACGAACTGCCCTTCTTCGTCACCGGCGCGGGTTTGCCCAACCTCCCCGCCCGGCTCGCCGACGCCCGCAGCTACGCCGAACGGCTCTTCGACTACCGCCAGATCGGCAAGCTCGACCCGGACCAGGCCGCCGAATCCCTCACCGTGCCCGCCGACCAAATGGGCCAGTCCTACACCGACGACGCCCTCGCAGCCGTGCTGGAAGCCTCGGGCCGGTACCCGTACTTCATCCAGGAATTCGGCTCCGCCATGTGGGAAGTCGCCACCGCCAGCCCCTTCACGGGTGAGGAAGCGCGCGAAGCCGTCAGCGTCGGCCAGCAGCGCCTCGACGCCGGCTTCTTCCCCTCACGCTGGGACCGGGCCACCCCTCGAGAACGGGACTACATGAACGCCATGGCCGCTGACGGCGAAGGCCCCTCCACGACCGGGGCCATCGCGGCACGTCTAGGCAAGAAGCTCACCAGCCTCGGCCCCACCCGCGCCCAGCTCATCGCCAAAGGACTCATCTACTCGCCCGAATACGGCCAGGTCGCCTTCACCGTCCCCGGCATGGCAGGGTTCATCGAACGCCAGCACCAAGAACTCGACAACCAGCTGTGACGGGCAGGCCCCTGCGGAACGAACCAAGACTTGGAACGCCCTGGGACCATCGCTCCTGCCAATGATGAGCCGAAGCCCCTGGAAGGCCGGCCCCTAAATCTGTCCGTGCGTGGAATTTGAGCCCATGGACCCCGCGTAGAGAGCGACTGGCATGGGCGGGGACGAATGTCCATTCGCTCTGCGGGCCTCCGGCCGGTACGTTCGACCGCATGGCAAAAACCGTGATCACGACCCTCGTCGACGACCTTGAAGGGACCGAAGCTGACGAGACCATCAACTTCTCACTCGACGGACGGCACTACGAGATCGACCTGACCGCCGACAATGCCGCGCGGCTGCGCGATTCCCTCGCCGGCTTCGTCCAGGCCGCACGTCCCACCGCGGCCCGGGAGGCTTTCCGACGCACCACGATTCAGCCTCAACAGCGCGTCATCCGCGCCTGGGCGACCAGAAACGGCATCAAAGTCAATGATCGCGGCCGGATCCCCCAGAACATCGTCGAGCAGTACATGGCCGCTCAGAACTGATAGCTGATGCCGCCGCCCTCAGCAGTGCAGCCCCGCGGTCGACGGCCGTTCGTCTTCAAGGCTTCTTCAAGGCTTCTTCTGCTTGACGATAGGAACCACGTACACGTCCACGCCCCTTGACGCCAGCGCCCGATCCTGCCGCCCGAGGTTTACCTGAGTGAACGTATAGAGAGAGTCAGGGGTCAGGGCCCGTTCTTCCTTGGCCATTACGATCACGACCCTCTCCGGTACTAGCTTGTACAGTTCAGGATCAGCGCCCTGCTCCGCAATCCGGTCCCTGAGGCTCTGCTTTGCAGCTTCATCGTAGGTAAGAATTTCTGCCGAAACGAGTGCCTGAGCAAGCAGATGGCTAGCAGGTGAGGAAGAATCGGTGTGCTTGACATGGATGAAGGTCCCGTCCTGCACCAGCACATCACAAGCCTCGATTCTGCCCTTGCGAGTCTCGCCCTGAATCAGCTTTCGGTCTAGACAAAGACCTCCCACGATGTCCGCAATGACCTTGTTGTAGGCGAGTTCGTCTTGAAAGTCTGCCTTCCAGTCTGGGAGCTGAGGGAGTGGAGGCGTTCTGCCGAAAATCTCTTCGGTTCGCTTCTGAACTAGTCCGGCATAGTCCTGCTCCATGATGTACCAGCGGCCACTGTGGAGAAAGTACTTGCCTTCATCCTTGTCGGTCTCGAACGATATCCACTTCCGCACTGGAAGCCTGCCGCTCGCCAGTTGTTCGTCCTTGTTTTCAAACAGGACAACGGCCAATGAATCAAGCTTCCGCTTCTCATCGCCCGCCTTCGCATCCCGAACTGGTTCGAGAAGTTCGTCCAAGGTCGGCAATCCATCTCGCGTACCGCCGCGCGCCCCGGCGAGACGGTATGCCTGAGGCGTGCCGAACTCGTCGATCGTCTCATGGGGCCATGCAAGTCCCAGCCGTTTTCCATCTGGATCGAGAATGGCCTCGATGAGACTGCCATCAAGCTTCTCTATGAGGTCTTTGTCCTTGATGATGGTCAGCTTCTCCAGGAAGCCCAGTTCGTCGCTCACCGGCGGCAGAGTGAGGGTCTTCTTGATTCGCTCGAGGTCCTCGAGGAAGCGGTCCGGGTTCCTCGACAATGGCAGGCTGAGAGCATCGGCTCCCCTGATCGTGACAGCCTTGCCCGGGTTTCCGACCCCGGCGATGTTGCCGGAAGTGACAAGCCGTGTGGCTAGTTCACCGATGTCCTCGAAGCCGAAGCTCCTGAGAGAAGCGCCGGAAGGAATTGACGAACGTTCGGTCTTCGAGCGTTCATCCAGGGTTACCTTGGTGATCGAGTTCAGCTTCGTCTGATCGGCGCTGCGGATAGCAATCCTCTGCCCAAACCCATTGTCGACGTAGCGGGGCTCCAGAAGTTGGAAGCCCATTCCGAAGGTCACGGCCCACACAACCACATCGTCGGTGCCCGCATCGACACCGCCAAAATCCTCCGCTGCTTCCGGGCGTCGGTCCTCACGCTGAACGTCCGGGACCAGTAGAACAGCTGCGGGCACGGAGTTCCTGACATCGATCGCCATCCCGCTCAGGCCCCGAACCGTCTGGCCCCAGCCGACATCCTTCTCCTCGGTCCTGCCGTGAAAGAGGACCGCCTCCCGATCGCCGACGCGGACTTGTTCCTCAGCGAAACCTTCTAGGTACTTCTCCCTGATCGCGTCACCGAGAGTAGGCAACCCCAGAAGTCGATACAGCGTCATTCGCGTTTCGGGGCTCTTCTCTCGCGCCACAGACTGCTCCTCGTATGAATGGAGAGGATGAACAAAGAAGGAACCTCGCCTTTGCGGAGGCACCGCGTCCTGCCCTCACGGTTGGTGGTTCTCGAATTCTAAGGGGGCTATACGGCTTCCATCACGTACTCGGCGCAATACCAAGCCGCTCCCGGCAAGCCGCCACCAAGTGCACCCCTGACGCTGGTGTTCTCAGCAGAAGTGTCGGAAGGCCTACTTACAGTGGGCCACATGGAGCTTCAAAACATCATCGACTCAGTCACACCGATACTTGATTCACCGGCGGGCCAGTACGCGATCGGCGGCCTGGTGCTCGCCCTCCTACTTTCCGCAACGCGGTGGGGTGCTCGTGTCGTACGCCGGCTTCTGAGAGGCGGAATCATCGAGTCGCTACTTCGCTTCGTCGACCGGGGGCAGCACAGCAACGGTCTCCTCTAGCCCGGAGCCGTGAATCCGTCTGCCCGTCAGGTGGCCCGCCAGAGGTTACCGCCAGATGATGCGGATGCTGCCCGGGTACCTCCACTCGATGCTCCCGTGCTGGAAGTCCTGCCGGGAGCCGGTCCAGCCGAGGAAGTACTCGTTGCTGGTGGGGTAGCCGAGCCTGCCCCAGGCCCAGCCCATGCGCTCGTAGGCGGCTTTGATGCCGTCATGGACGTTGAACGTGCCGCCGTTCGGATTCCACCAGTACACGCCGTTCTGGAACCACTGGTAGCAGCCGCCATTGGGTGCTGTGCACTGCTCGTCCTGGGTCGGCAGGCCCGTGCTCTTGCCGTCGGCGAGCCAGGTGGAGCCGATCGCGCCCTTGACGATGGTCGCCGGGGTGCGTGGGCTCCAGTAGATGGTGCCGCCCTCGAAGTACTGGTAGCACGCGTTGCCGTAGCAGAACTCCTCCGACGTGACGCGTCCGAGCCGCCCCCACGCATAGTTGGTGGACGCGTACTTGGCTCCGATGGCGCCCCTGGTCATCCGCCCCGTGCCGTACAGGTCCGTCCAGAGGGTCCCTCCCTGGAACTTCTGGTAGCAGCCGCCCTTGGGGGCGGTGCACTGGATGTCCTCCAGCGGGTAGCCCAGCGCGCCCCAGGCCCAGTTCTCCTGCTCGTACCTGTAGCGGAAGCCGTCGTTGCGCACCGTGTGGACCCCCGCTGCGGGGGACCACCAGATGAGCCCCGACCCGAACCACTGGTAGCACCCGCCCCGGGGCGCCGTGCAGACCTCGTCGCCGAGCGGGGCACCCATCGTGGCATTGCCGCCCTCGAGGTACTTGCCCAGGATGGCGCCCTTGACCACGAAGAGGGTGCTGCCGGATCCTGCGAGGGCACCCCGCTCGAACCGCTGCCACGAAACTCCGATGCCGTTCGTCCAGTCGTCGACCGGGAGGCCCAGCGGGCCAGCCTCGCCTCCGAGCGCCCGCCACTTGTCGTAGAAGCCGCCGGCGAGGGACACGCCCCGGGTCGGCGACGCATAGACGACGCCCCGTTCGAAGGTCTGCCGGCAGCGGTCCCCGGGCAGCCCGCACACGGCCTCGTCCACTGCTCCGCCGACCGCACCGTACCGTGAGGCGCTGCGGATCACCGGAGGCACCGCGTGCACCACCCCACGGGTCAGGTGCAGGTCGGCCTTCTCCATCGTCCAGGTGCAGGTGCCGGAGGCATCGCAGCTGGGAATGCCCTCCGGATACCCGAAGGCGCTCTGCTCGGCCCCGCGCGCCACGTAGGCCGCGCCGATCGGGCTCGCAGGCTGGTACCCGCCGACAGTACTGTTCGGAGCAGTCAGAAAGCGCCACGCGCCCCCTCCGAAGGTCATCTCGCAGCCGCCCCCGGCCAGGGTGCACGTGGCCGGGGCGTCAGGGAAGCCGAAGACCTCGAATACCGGGTACGGCCCGGTGTGCGGGACGTAGATGCCGCGGTGCATCGCCGCGATGTCGATCATCCGCGACTCCTTCGGGCCGGCGGCGTACGGCGCCTTCCCGGCCGGCGCGATGATGTATCCGAAGCTCAGATATCCCAGGGACGGGTCGGGCGCACGGAAGCGCTGGTACGAGCCGCCGGCCAGGGTCACCTCGTCGCTGAGGGGAAGGTCAAAGTTCGCCGCACCGTCGAGCTCGTACCACTTCGGGCCCGTCACTCCCGAGGACTTCCGGACCACGAACGTCTGCCAGGTGTTGTCAACCGAGTTGTGGACGGCGTTGAGGAAGCCGCCCTGAAAACTCTGGTAACAGTACGGGCCGCCGCACCGCGCTGCCCCGATGGGCTGCCCGAGCGGCCCCGCGCCACCGCCCTCCGCGGCCCATCGCGCCTGGAGCTGCGGATGGACCTCGAATGCGCTCGGAGTCGACGTCGGCGTGGGGGTCACGGTCGCTGGGGGTGCCGGGTCCGCGGCGGGCGGTGTGGGGGTGTCAGGGGGCGCAGTCGCCGTCGGCGCGGTTTCCGTGGGCGCCGGTGCCGTGGCCGCGTCTGTGGTCGCGGCCGCGTTGGGTGCTGGCGCCGTAGTGGACGGCGGTGGTGGTGTGGGCGTTGTCGTCGCGGTCGCTGGGGCGGTCAGGCCGCCCCAGAGCGCGGCGCCGACGGCGCAGGCGGACAGGAGCCTGAGGGCGGTGCGGCGCCCCCGGATAATCGTGGCGCGCAAGGCGTTCCTCCCCCGAGAATGGCCACCTCCGAGAGTGGCACTGGGCGGAGGCTATCCTGTCCGCCATTGTTGCGCCAGTCACGCCACCGCGGGGGTCGTCTCCAAGTATCCCCGGTAGGGGCGGCCCGTCGTCGTCGATGTCTAATAGCCGCGGCGGGATTTCTCAGCTGCCGACAGTTCCGCCCCGGCATGCTGCAGGTGCAGCGGCAGTCGTTTGAATCAGATGGAACGAGTCGAGGAACGGGCGGGCGTCATCCCCCTCGTGTCCGATCCAGGTGAGCAGATACAGGTTGGCCCCCCGCGCTGCGATCACGGTGTGGGCGCTCACCTTGGACCCGTGGCGATCCGTGTAGGTGAAGTCGGCCCAGAGGGCCGGCGCGCCCTGCAGTTCTCCGGTCCGCTGACTTTCGATGACGGGCGTGTCTTGAGCGACCTCGTCGAACATCTTTTTCACGCCCGCATCGAAGTAGTTCTGGACGGTCCAAGGAGCTGTCGAGGAAAGGGGCGTGCAGGGCATGGTGTCAACGGTGACGGACTCGGTGGGGCTCGCTGCGATCGAATAATCGTGGCGCATCACCGAAACGGTCTCGGTCCCGTCGGGTCCAACCCGACTCACATAGGACCGGTGCTCAACCGCTGGCTCTTCATGGAAGAGGACGGTGAAGCCATCCCCTTTTTGCGTATACACGCGCGGCGCGTGTGGGTCCGTCCTCAGAGGAGACGGCGTCATCGTCGGCGTTCCCGCTTGAGCAGTCTGTGGCGGGGTGCGGGTGGCGGTCGGGACTGGCTCCTCCGAAGTTGCCGCGGGTTTGGCAGCGCCCGCCACTATGGCCACGATGGCCAGTCCACCGACCAAGACGACTGCGATCGCCGGCACGAGTACCCAATGAGACAGCGCGCGCCTCAGCAAGGTAAGTCCCTCTGGCAGCTGAGCCGAAGAAAAGAATGCGCGGAGTGCGCGCCCGAAAGCTTCCCCAAAAGATTCCCCCGTAAAGGCTGAGACGGCGGCGTCGCGCCCCCCCAGTTTTCTCCTCGCCCCACCCTGTGCGGGTTCACTTTATTGCCAGGGCACCGCTGTCACAACTTACCTGCGGAGGGGAGTCGAAGCGGCAGTGGATTGGCCTTCTCGCGTTCCGCGTTGCATGTCCACGCCCAGCCAGTCGCCGCCGTCGGCTCGTCGTCGCCACTGCTCGGATGCTACAACCTGGGTCATACACCTGTCCCGTCATAGGTTCCTTAGGTGAGCGCTCGACCGTCCAACCCGAAGGGGCTTGGATAGCGTCGGCCTTGACCTATTGCTGGGTGCGGAGGGTGCTGTAGGCGAACTCGACGAGGTAGTCGTTGAGGGCGTGCGAGGCCTTCTCGGCAGCGTCGGCATCCCGACCCAGGACATCGCGCAGGATCGCGAGGTGCAGCTGCGTGCCTCGAGCCATCTCCCCTTCCTCGTCGCGCACGTGAGCGAGCCAGAAGCGCCTGGAGAGGCCCTGGAGGGGCGCCATCGCATCGGCTAGGTACTCGTTGTGGCTGGCCTCCACGATCATCTGGTGCGTGTCCTTGACGGTCTCGGCGTACTCGGCCAGGGAGAGCCGGTCGGCCTCCAGCAGGTCCACCATCGCCTCCATGCGGATGCGGTCCTCCCGGCCCGCGTTCTGGCAGGCGAGCCGGACGGCCAGGCCCTCCAGCACCCGGCGCAGCTCGAGCATGCGCAGCTGAGCCTCGACCGAGGCCGGCGGGATCAGGACGCCCTTGTTCGGATGGATCTCCACCATGCGGTTGCGGGCCAGCTGCTGGAGCGCCTCCCGCACCGGCGTCCGGCCCAGCCCCGTCTTCTCCATCAGCACGGCCTCGGACACGAGCGAGCCCGGCGGGAGCTCCTGGAGGACGATGAGCCGCTCGATCTCCTCATAGGCGTGAGCGGCCTTCCCTTGCTGCATCATGCATCCACTCTAACTGGAACCCTTGTGCAACCGGTATATCGGTCGCATACTGGTGTAGTCCAGTTCACATGCACCCTTCCCACCCCCAATAGATCCGAGGTCTGCAATGGCGAAGACCGCCACCGTCGAACGGCGTTCGATCGACTTCATCCCACCGGAGGAACGGCACGGCTCGCCGCGGAGCCTGATGTTCGTCTGGTTCGCGGCCAACACCTCCATCACCGCCGTGGTCACGGGAGCCCTGTTCGTCATCCTGGGCAACAGCGCGCTCTGGTCCATCCCGGCGATCATCATCGGCAACGCGGTGGGCGGCTTCTTCACCGCGCTCCACTCCGCGCAGGGGCCCAAGCTCGGGGTGCCGCAGATGATCCAGAGCCGGGCCCAGTTCGGCTACTTCGGCGCGATCCTGCCACTCGTCCTGGCCCTCATGATCTATGTGGGCTTCTACGCCACCGGTTTGGTCCTCGGCGGCCAGGCCATCGGGACGCTCTTCCACGTCCCGGCCCAGGTAGGCGCGATGGTCTTCGCGCTCATGTCCACTGCCCTGGCGATCGTCGGCTACCGCTGGATCCACAAGTTCTCCCACGTCGCCGCGGTGCTCAGCGCGGTGGTCTTCGTGATCCTGCTCGTCCGCATCATCTCGGAGAAGAACATCGGCGCGGTCGCCGAGACGCCCGCGTTCGACGGCGCCGCCTTCGTCCTGGGCATCTCCCTCTCGGCCTCCTGGCAGCTGACCTTCGGCCCGTACATCGCCGACTACTCCCGCTACCTGCCCGAGGGCACCCCCAAGAAGGCAACGATCGGGTGGACGTTCCTCGGCAGCGTCCTCGGCGGCTCCCTCGCCATGACCCTCGGCGCCCTCGCCGCCGCCCTGGGCGGGAAGGCCTTCGGCCAGGACCAGGTCGGCTACCTCGCCGGACTCGGAGGCGCTATCTGGCCGCTCGTCCTGCTCGCGGTCGTGCTCGGCAAGCTCACCGGCAACACCCTCTCCTCGTACGGCGGGTACATGTCCCTGGCCACCATCGTCACGAGCCTCGTGGGCAAGGACCGGGTCGGGCCCCGGGCGCGCTCGGCCTACGTCCTGGTGATCTCGGCCGTCTCCCTGGGCATCGCCCTCGCGGCCAGCAGCAACTTCCTGGCCAACTTCACCGACTTCCTGCTGTTCCTGCTCTACTTCATGACCCCGTGGTCCGCCATCAACCTCGTCGACTACTACTGGGTCCGCAAGGAGCGGTACCGGATCTCGGAGCTGTTCAAGCGCGACGGCGAGTACGGACGCTTCAACAAGGGCGCGTTCATCGCCTACGCCGTCGGCGTCCTCATCCAGATCCCGTTCATGAACAGCTCGCTCTACGTCGGCCCCATCGCCGACCTCCTCGGAGGCGCCGAGATCGCCTGGATCATCGGCCTCGTAGTCGCCGGCGGCCTCTACTACCTCTCATCCCGAGCCGTACGGCTCCAGACGGCCGACGCCGACCCTGCCGCCAGCGCAAGCCAGCCCACCCAGAACCCGGCGCCCGCCGCCGTCGCCCTTGAGGAGACCCTGTGAAGTACGATCCGTCCACCGAGCACAGCCCCCTGCCGTACTCGCCGTTCAAGAGCTGCACCGTCCCGCGGCCCATCGGCTGGCTCTCCAGCGTCAGCCCCAACGGGGTCGAGAACCTCGCCCCATACAGCCAGTGGCAGAACCTCACCTTCGACCCGCCCATGGTCATGTTCTCCGCCAACCAGTACCCCGACGGCAGGCGCAAGGACACCGTCCTCAACGCCGAGCAGACCGGCTGGTTCGTGTGGAACATGGCCACCTACGACCTCCGCGAAGCAGTGAACATCTCAGCGATGGCCCTGCCATACGAGGAGAGCGAGTTCGACCGAGCCGGCATCACCAAGCGCTACGCCGAACTCTCCACCACCCCCATGGTGGCCGAGAGCCCGGTCCACTTCGAATGCCGCTACCTCTCCACCCACCGCATGACCGGCAACTCCAACGTCGGCACCATCGACATCGTCTTCGCCCAGGTCGAGCGGATCCACATCAACGACGAGGTCATCACCGTGGACGGCCGCCTCGACATCGAGAAGATCCGCCCCCTCGCACGGATGGGGTACCACGACTACACGTCCATCACCGAGACCTTCGAAATGAACGTCCCCGAAGCCTCCGAGGCCGAGTCGTACGGACTCACGGGCCAACCTGCCTGACACCAGAAGACCCGCGGCCCCTGCCCCCCCTAGGCAGGGGCCGCGCACCTGTTAAGCATGTGGCCGCCAGAAGGTCACCACGAACTCAGCGCCCGTCGCGTCATTGGTTCCTTTGACGGGACGTCCCGACTGACTCCAAGGATTCCTCCCAACCGGTGGGGACTTCCTTGAAAATTCAACGGGGAGTCTCTGTCCCATCTGTCCCAGCAATGTGTCTCACTTCGGTATTCTCAACATTGGCATGTTTTGGCCTTTGACTGGACTGGGGGGCTTGATGGCGCGGCTTGGGTATGCGCGGGTGAGTTCGGCCGAGCAGGACACTGCGTTGCAGATCCGAGAGCTCGACGCCGTCGGGTGCGAGCGGATCTACCGGGACCATGGGGTCAGCGGGACCCGTGCCAGTCGGCCGGAGCTGGACAGGATGCTCGACCGCCTCAGCCGCGGTGACGAGGTCGTGGTGTGGAAGCTCGATCGGCTCGGGCGCAACACACGCAGCCTGCTCGAGCTCCTCGACACCTTCAAGGCCAAGGGCATCAAGTTCCGCTCGCTGCGCGACGGCATCACCACCGACCCAGACACTGAGCTCGGCGGCGCCATGGCACAGGCGATGATCACCATCATCTCCGCCTTCGCCCAGCTCGAACGGGACCAGCTCTCCGAACGCACGAGAGCCGGCATGGCCATAGCGGCGGCCAACGGCCGCCAGGCTGGCCGGAGGGAGGTCACCGCCAGTGATCCGAAGGTGAAGCGTGCCCGCGAGCTCAAGGCACAGGGACTCAAGCCGGCGGACATCGGACGCGTCATCGGCGTTGGCCGGGCGACGGTGTACCGGTACCTGAGCCTCTGACGACCGAGGGGTGAACCTCGCTCTCCGCTCCTGGCGGACGCCCGACCTCAGGCGGGAGGGACCGCAGACCTCAGCAGAGGCCCCTTCACCGCAGGCGCCGCATGATCCCGGGAGCGCGGATGCGCGCTGGCTCCAACGCAACGCGTGTACAGCGATTGCTCGGTCGCTCCTTGATCCCTGCCTCTCGCCCAGTTTCAGGCGAGCTCCTGGTATGCCTCGTCCGTCACCGGCTCGAGCCATTCGTTGCTGACGTCCTGACCGGGGGTGATGAAGGCGAGGTGGCTAAACCATGAATTGGCCTTCGCGCCGTGCCAGTGCTTGGTGCCCGCCGGGACGCGGACCACCGATCCGGGCTCGAGGCTGGTCGGGGCCTCGCCCTCGGCCTGGTACCAGCCGCTGCCCGCCGTGCACAGGAGTATCTGGTCGCCGCCGCCTCCGCTTCCATGGTGGACGTGCCAGTTGTTGCGACATCCCGGTTCGAAGGTCACATTGCTGACGCCGACGCTCCCCTGGGTGATGAGCGGCGCGAGGTAGCTCTGCCCGGTGAAGTACTGGGCATACGCGTCGTTGGGCTGCCCGAGGGGGAAGATCTGGTCGAAGTGGCTGTCCGTCATGTTTATTCCTCTTCTGTTCGCTGTCGACGTGGGTCGGCGCGACCTGCGCTGTCCACGCCGGGCATCGTCCCCGATCGGGGCCGGCAGTCCCTGTCAGTACGTGGGATTCGCTCGTGGCGCTTCAGCCCCGGTGGTGAGGGCCTACGCCTGCTCCTCCACCTTCGGCGTGGGCGCGAGGCCCGCGAGGGGTCCGTAGAAGTGGGAGGCCGTGCCGCCGCCGTCGATGAGGATGTCGCTTCCGGTGATGAACGCGCCACGGTCGGTCAGGAGCAGCTCGGCCACGGTGGCGACCTCGTCGGGGGTGCCGGCGCGCCCGGCGGGGGCGAGCTCGAGCATGCGGCGGTAACCGGCCCCATTGGCGCCGGCGAGCTCGTCGCGGGCGAGCGGGGTGATGATGATGCCGGGGCTGATGGCGTTCACCCTGGCTCCGCGCTCTCCCCAGTGGATGGCCTCGGCCTGGACACGCAGTACGTTGGCGCGCTTGGAGATCTGGTAGGCGTGCAGGCCATCGCTGAGGCTTTCCGGCTGCAGCATTGCCAGGGTGAGGAGCTCGTCGGCAGGGGCCGTCGCCAGCTGGCGGTCCTCCTCCGGTGTGAGGGCGGGCAGCCGGTGCCCGGACTGGGAGGCGATCACGACGCCCGCCCCGCCCGGGGCGATGACGTTCCCGAACTCCTCGAGGACGACGGCGGTGCCATACAGGTCGACGCGAAGGATCTGCTCGATGCTGGCCTGGCTGGCCGAGACGCCTGCAGCATGGACGACGGCGATGACCTCGCCGAGCCCCGCTGCCTGCGCTGCCAAGGCGTGCACGGACTCCCGGGAGGAGGCGTCGACGACGGCGGTCGTGGCGTCGAAGCCGGCGTCAGCGAGGACGGCGGCCGCGGCGTCGGCGTTGTCCTGCTTCAGGTCGGCCAGCAGGACGTGCCGTCCGGGGCTGACTCGGCGGGCGATGGCCTGGCCGATCGACCCGGCTCCGATGACGACGGTGACGCTGCTCATGGTGCTCCTTCCTTTCTGTCTCAGGCTTCTGGGATGACCATGGCGAACCGTTCGGCGCGCACTTGGTCGGGGTCGGGTCCGTTGCGCACACCGGTGTCGAGGGAATCGATGCGGGCGAGCTCCTCGGCTGTGAGCTCGAAGTCGAAGACGTCGAAGTTCTCGGCGATGCGGCCGGGGTTGACTGACTTGGGGATGGCCGAGCGGCCCTGCTGGAGGTGCCAGCGCAGCATCACCTGGGCGGGGGTCCTGCCGTGCGTCGTGGCCAGTTCCCCGATAACCGGGTCCTGCATGACGTTCCTGCGTTCGTTGCCCCAGCCCGGGTAGAAGGTGATGCCTCCGATGGGCGACCAAGCCTGGGTCAGGATGCCGTTCGCTGCGTCGGTCTCCTGCACTTCGGGCTGGGTGAAGTAGGGGTGGAGCTCCACCTGGTTCACTGCGGGGACGATGTCGGTCGCGGCGAGCAGCCGCTGGAGGTGGTGTGGCATGAAGTTGCTGACGCCGATGGCGCGCACACGCCCGTTGGCGAGCAGGGCCTCCAGTGCCCTGTAGGCGTCGATTGTCTTCTCGAAGCGGTCGGGAGCGGGCTGGTGGAGGATGAGCAGGTCGATCTGGTCGAGGCCGAGCTTGGCGGCAGCCTTCTCCCAGGCGTGCAGGGTCTGGTCGTAGCCGTAGTCGCTGACCCAGACCTTGGTCTCGATGAACACTTCGGAGCGGTCGAGGCCGGAGCGGCGCAGGCCCTCCCCCACTTCGCGCTCGTTGCCGTACGCTGCCGCGGTGTCGATGTGCCGGTAGCCGGCGGCCAGGGCGGCCTCCACAGCCGCGGTCGTCTCCTCCGGGGCGCTCTGGAAGACCCCCAGGCCGAGGGCCGGCATCGTGACGCCGTTGTTGAGAGTGAGTTCCATGGTCATGCCTTTCACAGTGCACCTAGGCAGAGGGTGTACAGGGGTCGGAATTTTGTGTGGAATGCGATGCGTGCCGGCGCCCCGGCTGCCTACTGCTTGAGGTGGGCGGCGGTGACCTCGTCGAGGTCCCGTCGGACCTCTGCCGGTTCGCCCTCGAGCGGGAGGTTCTCGGCGTCCTCGGCGGCGTCGAGGGAGCCGGCCGGGTCGGCGGCCAGGGCTGCGAAGACCGGGGCGAGGTCGTCCTGCTCGGGTCCGTGCTCGGAGACGAGTTCGAAGGTCCTGTGGTCGGCGGCGTCGGTGCTGAGGCTGTCGATGAGGACGCGGGCGATCTCGTCGCGGGCGATGACTCCGTCGGCGGGGCTGCCGGACTGGCGGGTGTCGCCCTGGAGCATGACGATGGTGCGCTGGTCGGGGCTGTTGTAGTCGAACCAGCCCGGCCGCACGATCGTGTACTGGTTGCCGCTGGCCCGGACGAGCCGCTCGGAGCGGCGCTTCCATTCGGCGTAGCCGGAGCCGCGTCGGGTGGCGCCGATGACGCTCATGAGCGCGATCCGCGCGGGCCGGCCGCCGAGGGCCGAGAGGATGTTGCGGACGCCGCCGTAGTCGATCTCCCTGACGTCCGGCTCGCTGGTGCTCGAGCCGTGCGTGAAGACCACGGCGTCGGCCCCCTCGACCGCGGCCTTGAGGGTCTCCGGCCTGGTCAGGTCGCCGACGAACCTCGCCGCCCCCGCCGGGAGGGTGCGGGCGCGGGAAGAGTTACGCACGAGGACGCGGACGGTGAGGCCCTGGCGGAGGGCCTCGGCGACGGCGTGGCGGCCGACGCTGCCGGTAGCGCCGACGACGAGGACGGTCTGGGGGCGGTCTGTCATGGGTTCTCCTTCAGGGTGGTCTGGTCGAGCACGCGCAGGGCGTTGAGGGTGCGCGGGTAGCCGATGTAGGGGATGAGCTGGGTGAGCACGTCCAGCAGCAGGGCGCGGTCGTTGCCCACGTTGAGGTTGGCGCGGACGTGGCCGGCGAGCTGGGGTTCGCAGCCGCCGAGGGAGGCGAGCATCGCGAAGGTGAGCAGTTCCCGGGTCGGCACGTCGATGCCGGTGCGGGTGAGGTGGTCGCCGAAGCAGTTGCCGGCGAGGTACTGGTGGATGTGCTTCTCGTCCTCGGGGGCGTTGGAGCGCATGGCGTCGACGGCCTGGGCGCCGACGATTCGCTTCTGCACAGCCAGGCCTTCCCGCATCCGAGTCACGGGATCGGTGGTGGACTGGCCGGGCAGCGGCAGCTCGACCCCGCGCTCGGCCAGGACGTCGTTGGTGGCGTGGAGGAAGTCGAAGACCTTGGCCATCCCGACGTAGGGCACGGCCTGGTAGAGGACCTCCTTGGCCTCGACCGCGGTGACGCCCACGGTCAGCGCGGCCCCGAGCATGACCCGGTACCCGCCGAGGGCCTGGCACGCGATCAGGGACGCGAGCTGGGTCATCAGGCGCAGCCGAGGGTCGAGGTCGTCGTGGGCGAGGACCTCGTCGAAGGCGAAGTTGTCGAAGTACTCGATCAGCTCCGGGTCGGTCTTCGCGAGGGTGGACACGTGGCCGGGGAAGAGCGCGTCGTGGTTGCGCCGGGCGTTCTCGGTGGGCATGCGGATGTTCCTCTCGATCCCCGGGCGGGGAAGTCGGTGGATGCGGCCAGCTCGGCCTGGGCGTCCGGTGATGCCCCCTCCGGGGCGGCTGTCGACGCCGGTAATCAGCCGGGCCTTCTCCGTCAGGCCTCTCCCCTGGAGTCAGTGGGCAGCTCTTCTGGCGTCCGGGTCTCTGCCTGGACGTTCGTGGCGGCCCAGCTGGCCAGGAGCCTGAGGCGTTCGTCGCTGGGCGAGCCGGGTAGGGCGGTGTAGGCGAACATGGTCCAGCCCGGGTTGGCGGGCAGTTCCATAGCCTCGTAGTCGAGTTCGAGGTCGCCGACGACGGGGTGGTGGATGCGCTTGATGCCCGTGCGGTGGAAGCGGACGTCGTGCGCTGCCCAGCGGGTGCTGAAGTCCTTGCTGCCGGCGGCGAGCTCGCCGATCAGGTCGGTCAGGCCCTTGTTGTGCGGATTCCGGCCGGCGTACCCGCGCAGTGTGGCGACGACCTCGTCCATGTTCTTCTTCCAGTCCGGGTAGAACTCCTGCGCAGCCGGGTCGAGGAAGAGGAAACGGGCGTTGTTGGGCGGGGTCCCGCCGCCCTCCAGCACGGGCGCGTAGAGCGCGCGGCCGAGGGCGTTCATGGCGACGAAGTCCATACGCTCGTTGCGGACCCACACAGGGGCATCGGTGACGGCGTCGAGGAGGCGCTGCAGGCTCGCCCTCACCTGCGGCTTCGAGGACGGGCGACGGCGTGTGGCCGGCTGGCGCTGTGCCGCGCGGGCGAGGTCGAACAGGTGGGTGGCCTCGGCCTCGTCAAGCTGGAGGGCACGGGCGATCGAGTCGAGGATCTCGTCCGAGGCGCCGGAGAGGTCGCCACGCTCGAGCCGGGCGTAGTAGTCCACGCTCACGTTGGCGAGCAGGGCGACCTCCTCGCGCCGGAGCCCGGGCACCCGCCGTCGGCTTCCCCCGACGATCCCGGCCTGCTCCGGGGTGACCTTGGCGCGCCGGGTGCGCAGGAAGTCGCGCACCTCCGTTCTGCTGTCCATGATTCGAGGCTACGTCGCAGGCGAGACCGGTGGGGCGCCCTGCCAGTACACGGATGAGCGGTCACTTCTTCTGCCCCGCAGGAACGGATTCCCTTGAAGGGAAGCTGCCGGCGAGAGTTCTGGATGGAGAGAGATGGCTTTGACTGAGGGGACCACAACGGGCCAGGAGACGGCGGAAGGGCGGCCGGTGCATCGTGGGGCGATCCTGGCGATCATCCTGGTCAGCTACTTCATGATCATTTTGGACAACTCGATCATTTTCACCGGCCTGCCGGCGATCGAGCGCACGATGGGCTTCTCGCCCACGGAGCTGGCCTGGGTCCAGGACGCCTACACGCTCACCTTCGGCGGGGCCCTCCTGCTGGGCGCCCGGGCCGGGGACATCGTGGGCCGGCGGCGGATGTTCATCGCCGGCCTCGTGGTCTTCACCTTCGCATCCGTCCTCGTGGGGGCCTCGCCCGCAGGCTGGTGGATGGTCGCGGCCCGGGCGCTCCAGGGCATCGGCTCGGCCGTCCTGGCTCCGTCTTCCCTGTCGCTGCTGACCGCCACCTTCGAGGAGGGCCCGGCCCGCGACCGTGCCGTGGCCCTGTACGCGGCGGTGGCCGGCATCGGGGCCAGCCTCGGGCTCGTCGTCGGCGGGACGATGGCCGACCTCCTCTCCTGGCGGGCGGGGTTCTACCTGAACTTCCCGATCGGGGTCGCGATGATCGCCATGGGCGTCCGGTTCATCCCGCAGATGGGCCGGGGCCGGGGCCGGTTCGACGTCGCCGGGGCGCTGCTGTCGACCCTGGGCATGGGCGCACTGGTCTTCGCCATCGTCTCCTCGGCCGACTACGGGTGGGCCGCGCCGCAGGCGTGGGCTCCCCTGGCGGCCGGGATCCTGCTGCTGGGGCTCCTGGTCCTGAACGAGGCCCGCACCGCGCAGCCGATCATGCCCCTGGGCCTGTTCAGGAACCGAGTGCGGGTCGGTTCCTACACGGTGCGGATGCTCTACATGGCCGCGATGATGGGCTTCTTCTACTTCACCACGCAGTTCCTCCAAGAGGTCCTGCACTGGAGCCCCCTGCAGGCCGGGGCCGGGTTCCTGCCGATGAGCGCGCTGAACTTCGCCGTGGCGATGGCCGCGCCGAGACTCGTCGCCCGCTTCGGTGCCCGGCTGGTGCTGCTGGCCGGGGTCGTGCTGACCTTCGCCGGGATGCTCTGGCTGAGCCAGGCCGGAGCCGGAAGCGAGTACCTGATGGCGGTGGCCGCCCCGATGGTGGTGATCGGTGTGGGCCAGGGCCTGGCCCTGGCGCCGATGACCGGCCTCGCGATCACCGGAGTGGCGCCGTCTGAGGCCGGGGCCGCCTCCGGGGTGGTGAACACCTTCCACCAGCTCGGCAGCTCCGTGGGCCTGGCCGTGCTGGTCGCCGTCGGCAGCGGCGCGGCCGGGGACGCCATGGACCCGGCCGCGGTCGGGTCCCGCGTCCACAGCGCCCTGGAGGCGGCGAGTGTGATCCTGGCCGCCGCGGTGGTCCTCGTCGTGGCCCTGGTCCTGCCCCGTACACGGCACACCCGGTAGCGCAGCGGGGGCCCGCGCGGCTGCGGCCGCGCGGGTCACCAGGTCGATGCTTCGGTGCGGGCGGCCAGCCATCCGGCTGGGGTGCGGGCGAAGTCGACGGCGAGCTGGAGCCGCCACGTCGTGCGGGCCCCGTAGACGGTGGCGTCGGTGATGATCTTCCCGACAAGGCGGGCGCGGTCCCCTTCCAGCTGCAGCGACGTCTCCCGCTCCTGGGCTGTGTGGTAGGCGAACTGCCCCTCCCGCATCTGGGCCAGCCACTCTTCCTTGGGCTGGACGTAGCCTGTCATGTGCGTGAGGGTGAAGCCCTCGGCGAGGAGCTCGCCGAGGGCTTCCGTGTCCTCCTGGACCATGGCCTCGAGCTGGGCGCGCCAGTTCGCCAGGACCTCAGCGCTGGCCTGCTGCTGTGGGGCCTGCATCAGATGCCCCCTCGGGCGGCCGCCATGTCAGAGGCTGCCGACGCGCAGGAGCGACTTGATCGCGCGGCGCTCGTCCATGGCGGCGTAGGCCTCGGCCACGTGGTCGAGGTCGGTGGTGAAGTTGAACACCAGGCCCGGGTTGATCTCGCCGGCCAGGACGCGCTCGAGCAGCTCCGGGATGTACCTCCGCGCCGGGGCGACGCCGCCCTTGATGCCGACGTTCTTCCAGAAGATGCTCTGGTAGGTGAACTCCTCGTACAGCGGCACCCCGACGGCGCCGATCATGCCGCCCGCCCGGGTGACCCCCGCCGCGGTCTCGATCGACTGGTCCGTGCCCACGCACTCCAGGGCCGCGTCCACCCCGACCCCGTCAGTCAGGCGCAGCACCTCGGCGATGGCCTCCTCGCCGCGCTCGGCGACGATGTCCGTGGCGCCGAACTCCTTGGCCACCGCCTGACGGTCGGCATGCCGGCTCAGCGCAATGATCCGCTTCGCGCCGAGCAGCCTCGCACCGAGCACGGCGCTGAGGCCCACCGCGCCGTCGCCCACCACAGCCACGGTGTCGCCCTCCTTGACGCCGGCGCTGACCCCGGCGTGGTAGCCCGTGCACATGACATCGGACAGGGCCGTGAACGAGGCCAGCTGCTCATCGGTGAAGTCCTTGCCGGGCACCTTCACGAGCGTGGCATCCGCGAACGGGGCCCGCACGAACTCGCCCTGCCCGCCGTCCGTCTCGCCATTGCCGAACGCCCCGCCGTGCTCGCAGTTGGACGGGAAGCCCGCCAGGCACGCAGGGCAGGTGCCGTCGTTGAACGTGAACGGGGCGATGACGAAGTCGCCCACGGCGAGGTCCTTCACCTCGGGACCGACCTCCTCGACCACACCGATGTACTCGTGGCCGATGCTGCCGACCTTGTGCGGGTTGATGCCGCGGTAATACCACAGGTCCGAACCGCAGACACAGCCCCGGACCACCCGCACGAGCGCATCGGTCGCGTCCTGGATCTTGGGGTCAGGGCGCTCCCCGACCTCCACATCGCGCGCTGCCTTGAAGATTGCTGCCTTCATGAGTGGTTCTCCCGATTCCGTAGGTTGCGGGTCCCGACGCTACGCGCCGTGGCCCCGGTCAGGGAGGCCCTGCCGGTACACGGATGAGGGGTCACTGTCTTGGCATGCACGGATGCGGTCTGCTGGGCAGGTGACCACCCCGCACCAGACCCGGGCGACCTCGTCCCCGGACCCGAGGCCAGCCGCGACCGCCGTCGCGCTGCTGCTCGCCGCCGCGGTCGCGGGCGGCTTCATCCGCCAGTCCACCACCCCTGACGGCCCGCACAGCCACTCTCGAACAGGACCAAGGAAAGGAACCACGTTGCACAAGCGCCCCCTCGGCCGCACCGGCCTCGAAGTCTCCCCGATCGCGATCGGCGGAGCCGCGTTCACCTATGTCCACGAGACCACCGGCTGGAACCCCCTCACCGAAGAAGGCGCAGCCGTCGTCCTCGACACCCTCAACGCCTGCCTCGATCAGGGGATCAACTACATCGACACCGCCCAGGCCTACGGCGACGGCTACAGCGAGACCCTCATCGGGCGCGTCATGAAGCACCGCCGCGAAGACTGCGTCCTGGCCAGCAAGGCCTGGTTCCACCTCGACGCCGCCGGCATCGAGGAAAGCGTGCACGACAGCCTCAGGCGCCTGCAGACCGACCACCTCGACATCCTGCAGATCCACGGGCGGATGTTCACCCCCGAGGACGTGGACCACGTCCTCACCGGCGGCCCCCTCAAGGCCCTCGTGAAGCTGCGCGAGCAGGGCAAGATCGGCCACATCGGCATCACCACCGACGAGCCCTACACCGTCATTTCCTTCCTCGAGCACGAGGACATCGAGGTCTACCAAATCGCCTACAACCTCATCTACCAGGGCGCCGCACGGCACTTCCTGCCCCAGGCCGCCGAAGCCGGCGTCGGCATCGTGACCATGCGGACCATGACCTCAGGCATCTTCCAGCGCGAGGCCGGATTCCTCGCCCCCGAATGGGAGACCGCGCACAGCCTCTACGACGCCGCCCTCAAATTCGTCCTCTCCGACTCCCGCATCCACTCCGGCATCGTCGGCATGCGCTGGCCCCAGGAAGTCCGGGAAAACGTCCGGATCGTCGAAGGCTTCCAGCCGAAGGCCGACTTCGCGGAGATGCCCCGGGTGACCTTCGGCGTGTACAAGGCCGAGGATGAAGGAGCTCCGAACGGCGCCGGTCTCTAGGAGCCGCCTTCACCGGCACGATCCGAGGTCCTTCAGTGACCGACATCGGCGCAGATCAGTCGCTGCTGCAGAATCAGGGGAAACCAGAACACAGGCGCGTACACGGCAAGCGTTACAAAACGATGCCCAAGATCCGGGTGAGCTCGAGGACATTCCCGACCTGTATCGCAAACGATCGTTATCGAACCACCCCTGCCTCTGCGATTCGGGCGGTTCGGAAGGCTTGCCATTGACTCGGTTCCTGGGGCCGTCGGCGGGACGTGGGCGTCTAGCTAGCTGTCCCTGAGGGCTTCGGTGACCTCCTCGAGGCTGAGGCCGAAGCGCTTGTCTGCGTCGCCGGCCACCACCGAGTCCGTGCGCGGGTCCATGAGCCAGTACGTCGGCCGTCCGTCGGCCGTTCCGGAACGCTCCAGTCGGAGCCCCTTCTGTTCCGCCAGCCGCTGCATCCGGCGCTCGGCGTTCCCGTGGGCCGCCCCGGCTCTCCTCTCGCCCTCTCTGCTCACTGCCGTGCCTCCTGTTGATCGGGGCGAGCCTAGTAACTCAGTGGGTCCACTCGCACCTGAGATATTGCGAAGCCCCGGGCTGTTCCTCCTCGTATGGGCTCTCCTTCTCTCGGAAACTTTGGACTGCGCCGGGGGGGCGTTGCGGGTCAGGCTGCCTTGACCGGGGCCTTGCCGTTCGCGGACGTCAAGGCAGCTTGATTCTCCCTGGCGAGGAAGGCGGAGAGCTCGCCGATCGTGCTCATCAGAGGCGCGGGGAAGACCACGGTGGTGTTCTTGTCGACCCCGATCTCCACCAGGCTCTGGAGGTTGCGCAGCTGCAGGGCGAGCGGGTGGGCCATCATCGTGTCGGAGGCCTGGCCGAGGGCTGTGGCGGAGATGGCCTCGCCTTCGGCGGCGATGATCTTGGCCCTCTTCTCCCGCTCGGCCTCGGCCTGCCGCGCCATCGCCCGCTTCATGCTCTCGGGCAGCTGGATGTCCTTCAGCTCGACGAGGGTGACTTCGACACCCCATTCGGTGGTCAGGACGTCGAGGATCTGGCGGATGTCGCCGTTGATGCGCTCGGTCTCCGAGAGGGTCTGGTCCAGCGTGTGCCGGCCGACGACTTTTCGCAGGGTGGTCTGGGCGATCTGGTTGATGGCGGCGGCGACGTTCTCGATCGCGACGACGGACTTCACGGCGTCTACGACGCGGTAGTAGGCCACGGCGGAGACATCCACACTGACGTTGTCCTGGGTGATGATGCCCTGGGACTGGATAGGCATGGTCACGATCCGCAGGCTCACCAAGGGCAGGTGGTCGATGACCGGGATGATGAGCCGGAACCCGGGCATCCGGACCCCCAGGACCCGGCCGAGCCTGAACAGGACGCCCTGTTCGTACTGCCGGACGATGCGGATCGACATCCTCGCGACGACAAGCAGCACCACGATGATGACGATGAGGACTGTTATAGCGATGGGGCCCATAAGGATCCCCTCCTTAGTCTGCGGAACCATCCAACGGCGTCCTTCTGGCGCCCGGACGGTTCCTTCTCCCATTCTCTCCCCCATCGGGGGAAACGCGTCTATCGTCTGCGCACTCGGCACGAGCACTTGGATTCCCGTTCTGGACCGGCGGTGGGTCGTCGGCCGCACCACCGATTGAAGTGAGACGGTGTCGGCGGCGCTTGAATCTTGGACGCTTTCGGCGCTTGAAAAGTGAACGGGTGCAGGCAGTTTAGCCGCTGGTTTCGTCGGTGGTGGTGCGGA
>NZ_JAUSRH010000016.1 GCF_030811715.1 Sinomonas atrocyanea
TCTCTGGGGGGGGTGGGGGGGGGGTACCCCACTTAGCTCCACCACGCGCCCGGCCCCGTTGCGGCCCCGTTGCCCGTGGGGTTGCTTGGGGGGGGGCCCTGGCCGGCGTGTCCGCGCCGCCCCCGCCCGCCGTCGTGCGCTGGCGCGGGCGGGTCCTCGCCGGGACCCTGTCCTCTAGATGTTGAAGCCGAGGGCGCGCATCTGGTCGCGCCCGTCCTCGGTGATCCGCTCGGGACCCCAGGGCGGCATCCACACCCAGTTGAGGCGCCACTCGTCGACAACGCCGTCGAGGACCTTGCCGACCTGCTCTTCGAGGATGTCCGTGAGCGGGCATGCGGCGGTCGTGAGCGTCATGCTGATCAGCAGCGCCCCGTCCTCGCCGTACTCGAGCCCATAGACGAGCCCCAGGTCCACGACGTTGACGCCGAGCTCGGGGTCGATCACGTCCTTGAGACGCTCCTCGACGTCCTCGAGCGATGTCGGTGCGGGCTGGATCTCTGTCATCACTGCCTTCCCAGTGTCGAAGTGGTGGCCGTGGCCCGAATCAGGCCGTGGCGGTCGCGGAGCCGGCGCCGGTGAGGTAGCGGTCGTAGCCCTCGTCCTCGAGGCGGTCGGCGAGCTCCGGGCCGCCCTGCTCGGCAATGCGGCCGTCCACGAACACGTGCACGAACTGCGGCTTGATGTAGCGCAGGATCCGCGTGTAGTGGGTGATGAGGAGCGTGCCCATGTTGCCCTCGGCGTGGGCGCGGTTGACGCCCTCCGAGACAACCTTGAGGGCGTCGACGTCGAGGCCGGAATCGGTCTCGTCGAGGATCGCGAACTTCGGCTTGAACAGCTCGAGCTGGAGGATCTCGACGCGCTTCTTCTCGCCGCCGGAGAAGCCCTCGTTGACGTTGCGCTGGGCGAAGTCCGCGTCGATGCGCAGCTGCTCCATGGCCGCCTTGACGTCCTTGGTCCAGTGGCGGATGGCGGGGGCCTCGCCGTCGATCGCGGTCTTCGCGGTCCGCAGGAAGTTCGTCATGGTGACGCCCGGGATCTCCACCGGGTACTGCATCGCGAGGAACAGGCCCGCGCGGGCGCGCTCGTCCACGCTCATCGCGAGGACGTCCTCGCCGTCGAGCGTGATCGAGCCCGACGTGACGGTGTAGCGGGGGTGGCCCGCGATCGTCGAGGCGAGGGTGGACTTGCCGGAGCCGTTCGGGCCCATGATCGCGTGGGTCTCCCCCGTCTTCACGGTGAGGGTGACGCCCTTGAGGATCTCCTTGACGCCCTGCTCCGTCTCGATCGAGACGTGCAGGTCCTTGATCTCCAGTGTCGACATGTGTGTTCTCCTACTGCCCGGCGGGCCGGGCTGTACTAAAGGTCGTTGTCAGTTGTCGCCGGCTTCGAGCTCGCGCTCGACGGCCTCGGTCAGGTGGTCTTCGATGCCCTGGACACCGATCTTCTGGATGATCTCGTTCAGGAAGCCGCGCACCACGAGCCGGCGGGCCACATCCTCGGGGATGCCGCGCGCCATGAGGTAGAACAGGTGCTCGTCGTCGAAGCGGCCGGTCGCGCTCGCGTGCCCGGCGCCCTCGATGAGGCCGGTCTCGATCTCGAGGTTCGGCACGGAGTCCGCGCGGCAGCCGTCGGTGAGGACCAGGTTCTGGTTCTTCTCGTAGCTGTCGGTGCCCTCGGCCTGCTTCTGGATCAGCACGTCGCCGACCCACACCGTGCGCGCATCCTTGCCCTGCAGCGCGCCCTTGTACAGGACGTTCGAGACGCAGTTCGGCTGGGCGTGGTCCACATAGGTGCGGTGCTCGAGGTGCTGGCCGGCGTCGGCGAAGTAGAGGCCGTAGAGCTCGACCTCGCCGCCGGGCGCCGCGAACCGGGCCGTGGGGGTCATGCGGACGAGCGAGCCGCCCAGGCTCACCACGATGTGCTTCAGGTGCGCGTCGCGGCCCACCTTGACCTGCTGGCTCGAGGCGTGCACCGAGGTGTCGGTCCACTCCTGAAGGGTCACGACCGTGAGGTCGGCGCCGTCCTCCAGGACGATCTCGACGTTCTCGGACACGACCGCCTCGCCCACGTGGTTGAGCACGACGACGCCGCGGGAGCCCTGCTCCGCGATGACCACGAGGTGCTGCGCGGCAGGGGCGGAGCCCGCTCCGGTCAGGGTCACGAGGACCCGGTCCGCCAGCTCGGCACCCGCGGGCACCGTGACGACGGTGGCTTCGCTGAAGTGCGCCCACGCGTTGGCCGAGACGCGGTCCTCGGGGATGCCGGCCGAGCCGATGCGGGCGTCGTCGCGGCCCACCGTCTCGACGCGGACCTGCTCGGGCCCCTCGACGGCAACGGCCGGGGCCGCGCCGTCCAGCGCCGCGGTGTGCAGGCCGCCGAGCCGCTTGAGCGGCGTGAACCGCCACTCTTCCTCGGTGCCCTTGAGGACGGGGAAGTCCTCGAGCCGGTAGGAGGTGAGGCGGCCTGCGCGCGAGCTGTCCGGGATGCCGTAGCCCCCGCCGTGCGAGTGCGCCTTCGCGGCGGCCCCGCCCAGCGGCGAGGTCTGCCCGGCGGGCTCGAGCGGGGTCAGGCTCTCGCCCTCCTCCGTGAGCCCGGGGATCGACGGGGTGCCGATGCGGGCCTTCTCTGCGGTCTTCTCTTCGGTCATCTCAGTCATCAGCCGACGGACCCTTCCATCTGCAGTTCGATCAGGCGGTTCAGCTCGAGGGCGTACTCCATCGGGAGCTCGCGGGCGATCGGCTCGATGAAGCCGCGCACGATCATCGCCATCGCCTCGTCCTCGGGCAGGCCGCGGGACATGAGGTAGAAGAGCTGCTCCTCGGACACCCGCGAGACGGTCGCCTCGTGGCCCAGCACGACGTCGTCCTCGCGGATGTCGATGTACGGGTAGGTGTCCGAGCGGGAGATCGTGTCGACGAGCAGCGCGTCGCAGCGGACCGTGTTGGCGGAGTGCTTGGCGCCCTCGCGGACCTGGACGAGGCCGCGGTACGCCGCACGGCCGCCGCCGCGGGCCACGGACTTGGACACGATCGAGGACTTGGTGTTCGGCGCGATGTGGACCATCTTCGAGCCGGTGTCCTGGTGCTGGCCCTCGCCGGCGAACGCGATCGAGAGCGTCTCACCCTTGGCGTGCTCGCCCACGAGGTAGACGGCCGGGTACTTCATGGTGACCTTCGAGCCGATGTTGCCGTCGATCCACTCCATCGTCGCGCCCTCGTGGCAGATGGCGCGCTTGGTGACGAGGTTGTAGACGTTGTTCGACCAGTTCTGGATGGTCGTGTAGCGCACGCGGGCGCCCTTCTTCACGACGATCTCGACGACGGCCGAGTGCAGCGAGTCGGACGTGTAGATCGGGGCCGTGCAGCCCTCGATGTAGTGGACGTAGGAGTCCTCGTCCGCGATGATGAGCGTCCGCTCGAACTGGCCCATGTTCTCCGTGTTGATGCGGAAGTAGGCCTGCAGCGGGATCTCGACGTGGACGCCCTTGGGGACGTACACGAACGAGCCGCCGGACCAGACGGCCGTGTTGAGGGAGGCGAACTTGTTGTCGCCCACCGGGATCACGGTGCCGAAGTACTCCTGGAAGAACTCCGGGTGCTCCTTGAGCGCGGTGTCCGTGTCGAGGAAGATCACGCCCTGCTTCTCCAGGTCCTCACGGATCTGGTGGTACACGACCTCGGACTCGTACTGGGCCGCGACGCCCGCCACGAGGCGGGAGCGCTCCGCCTCCGGGATGCCCAGCTTCTCGTAGGTGTTGCGGATGTCCTCGGGCAGGTCCTCCCACGAGGCGGCCTGCTTCTCCGTGGAGCGGACGAAGTACTTGATGTTGTCGAAGTCGATCCCGGACAGGTCCGCGCCCCACAGCGGCATGGGCTTGCGGTCGAAGTACTTCAGGCCCTTCAGGCGCGTCTCGAGCATCCACTCGGGCTCGCCCTTCTTGGCGGAGATATCCCGGACCACGTCCTCGTTGAGGCCGCGGCGCGCGTTCGCGCCGGCGTCGTCCTTGTCGGCCCATCCGTACTCGTACGTGCCGATCCCGTGGAGCTCGGGGTTCTTCTCCAGGATCTCCGCGATCACCGTGGACCCGGCGCCGGCCTGGCCCCCGGCCGTCGCGGCGCGGTTCTCAGCTAATTGATCCGTCATCACGGCCTCTCTTGCTGGTTGGTTGCGGTCTCCGCGCCGGGCAGCCTCAGCTGGCCCCGCCCGGTAGGAATGTGGGTCGTGCACACGTGCCCGCCCTGCGCGAGGGTCGAGAGCCGGCGGACGTCCACGCCGAGGAGGCGTGAGAACGCGGCCGTCTCGCTGTCGCAGAAGACGGGGAATTCCGCGGCGAGCTCCTGCACGGGGCAGTGCCCCTGGCAGAGCTGGACGCTCCCCAGGTGGGCCGGAAGCGGCGCCTTGCCCTGCACGGAGGCGGCGGAGGCGACGAAGCCGTCCGCCGTGAGCGCCTCGGCGAGGGCCCGCGCCCGCGCCGCGATGTCCTCGCCCGCTGCGTCCACGAGCGGCTGGTAGCGCCTCTCCATGGCCGCGAAGCGCTCATGGGCGAAGTCCTCGACGGCCCCGGGGCCGCCGAGCTCGCCGAGCCGCTCGAGGGCCTTGCGGGCGATCGCGAGGTAGTCGTCGCCGATCGTGGACTGGCCCCTCGAGGTCAGCACGTACCGCCGGGCGGGACGGCCAGCACCGACGCCGGAGGTCGCGACCCGCTTGACCTCCACGACGCCGGCCTCGGTGAGGGCGTCGAGGTGGCGGCGGACCGCGGCGGGCGTGACGTTGAGCATCTCGCCCAGCTCCGCCGCGCTGACAGGCCCGTGCTCGAGGACTGCGCTGAGGACACGGTCCCGCGTGCGGTCCTCAGCATCGGCCCGGGCATCGGGCTTCGAAGAGGTCACGGAATACACAAGACAATCATTGCCTAATATCCAGCGGGTCTCCAGTAAGGAGATGCTTATCACGCCCTCGGCGGACACGGCAGGGCCGCCCGGCGGCGCCGGCCCGCTCACAGGGAACGCACTACTACCTTGCGTAGAATGGGCGGGTGCTACAGACCGGTACTCCCTGCCTCGAAATAGAAGGCCTGGTGAAGGACGTCGGCCCCCTCCCCTCTCTCGAAGGCCGCATGAAGAGGGTGCTGGCAGGAGTCGACCTCACGGCGAACGCCGGTGAGATCACCGTGATCCTGGGCGTCAACGGCGCCGGGAAGACGACCACCCTCGAGTGCGCGCAGGGCCTGCAGAGGCGCACCGCCGGCGTCGTCCGCCTCCTCGGCGAGGACCCCGAGAAGGCCGACGCCGCGCTGCGCGCCCGCGTGGGCATCATGCTGCAGGAGGGCGGCCTGCCCCCCGCCGCGCGGCCGCTCGCCCTGCTCGCGCACGTCGCCGGCATGTACACGGACCCGCGCCCCGTCGGCGAGCTGGCCGAGCGGCTCGGGATCCATGAGTTCGCCTCCACCACGATCCGGCGCCTCTCCGGCGGCCAGAAGCAGCGGGTCGCCCTCGCGGCCGCGCTCATCGGGAGGCCCGAGGTCGTCTTCCTCGACGAGCCCAGCGCCGGCCTCGACCCGCAGTCCCGCCAGCTCGTGGTGGACCTCATCGACGAACTGCGCCGTGACGGCCTCGGGGTCATCCTCACGACCCATCTCCTCGACGACGCGGAGCGCCTCGCCGACGTGGTCCACATCCTCGACCGGGGCCGGGTGGTGACGAGCGGCACCGTCGGGGAGATCCTGGCCGGCCGTGAGGGCACCCGGTCGCGGCTCACGCTGCGGGCGCGGCCAGGCCTCGACCTCGCGGCGGCGTTCGCCGGCCGCACTGGCCAGGGCCCGGAGGTCACGGTCACCGAGGCCTCCGCCGGCCACTACACGGTCGCCGGCGAGCTCACCCCGGCAGACCTCCTCGCCGTCGCGCAGTGGCTCCACGCGCGGGACATCATGCCGGCCTCGCTCGAGCTCGGCACCGCCAACCTCCAGGACGTCTTCCTCTCCATCGCCGCCGAGTCCGCGGCCGAGGACGAGGGTGCCCGGCCCGGCGGGAGGGCCGCATGAGCGCCGCCGCAGGGCTCACGCGCCGCGTCTGGCAGCAGGGCCGGTACGAGACGGCCGCGATGCTGCGCAACGGCGAGCAGCTGACGCTCATGATCGTCCTGCCGATCCTCGCGCTTGTCGGCCTCACCGTCACGCCCGTCCTCGACGGGCTGGGACCGAGCCGGATCGCCGTCGCCGCGCCGGGCGTGCTCGCCCTGTGCACCATGAGCGTCGGGTTCACCGGCCAGGGCATCGCGACGGGGTTCGACCGCCGCTACGGCGTGCTCCGCTTCCTCTCGACCACGCCGCTCGGCCGCGGCGGACTCATCGCGGGAAAGGTCCTCGCGGTCCTGGTGGTCCTCGCCGTCCAGGTCGTCGTCATCGGCGGCGTCGCGCTCACCCTCGGCTGGCGGCCCGGCGCCCTCGGGGTCCTCCTCGGGCTGCCGCTCCTGGCCCTGGGCGCCGCCGCGTTCACCGCCCTCGGCCTGCTCATCGCCGGCACTGCCCGGCCGGAGGCCACGCTCGCGGTGACCAACCTCGTGTGGATCCTCCTCGGCGTCCTCGGCGGGATCGTCCTGCCCGTCCAGCGGGTGCCGGCCGCCCTGGCCCCCGTGGTCGGATTCCTCCCCTCCGGAGCGCTCGGCGACGCCGTGCGCTCGGCCTTCCTCGAAGGCTCCCTGAATGTCCCTGCCGCCGCCGTGCTCCTGACGTGGACCGTGCTCGCCGGCGCCGCCGCCACCCGCTGGTTCCGATGGAGCTGAAACCATGACAGACACCGCACTGACACGCCTCACCGCCCGGCTCCCCCGGGAGGTGGACGGCCGCATCCGCGCCATGGCGATCGCCTCCTTGGTCGGGCAGATCGTGCTCATCCTCACCGGCGGCGCCGTACGCCTGACCTCCTCCGGGCTCGGCTGCCCCACGTGGCCCCGCTGCACCGCAGAGTCCATCACCACCACGCCGGAGATGGGGGTGCACGGAATCATCGAGTTCGGCAACCGGCTCCTGACGTTCGCGCTCACGGCCGTCGCGGTCCTCATGCTGGTGATGCTGTGGAACCTGCGCAAGGAGCGCAAGGACCTGTTCTGGCTCGCCGTCGGGCTGCTCGCCAGCGTTCCCGCGCAGGCGATCATCGGCGGGATCACCGTGCTGACGCACCTGAACCCCTGGGTGGTCGGGCTGCACTTCCTGGTCTCGATGGCCCTCGTGGTCCTGTCGATGCTCCTCGTCAACCGGGCCTATGGGCGCACCGGCCGCTTCATGGACAGGGTGCACCCGGCCCTGCCGGGCTCGATGGCGCCGGCCATGCTCGCCACGACGGTGGCCACGGCCGCGGCGGTGGTCCTGGGGGTCACCGTCACCGGTGCGGGCCCGCACGCAGGCGACGCCAACGCGCCGCGCAACGGGCTCGACTGGGACCTGTTCTCGCACATCCACGCCGTCCCCGCGTACCTCGTGCTCTTCGGGGCCCTCTTCGCCGTCGTCGCCACCTTGGGCCGCCGGATCAAGGGCTCCTTCCGCAACGGCGTGCTCGCCCTCCTCGGCCTGACAGTCCTGCAGGCCGCCCTCGGGATCACCCAGTACTACACGGGCATCCCGGCGCTCCTCGTCGCAGCGCACATGCTCGTCTCGGCGCTCCTCATGGCCGCGGCAGTGAATGCGGCCGACGTCGCCAGGCACAGCCCCACGGCGTAGTCCCCAGTCCGCTTCTTCTGCGCCGAGACAGCGAGAGGCCCGCAGCATCGAGTGCTGCGGGCCTCTCGCTGTCTCCGGTTCAGCCCAGGAGCGGGCCCCCCACGAAGGGGTCCACGGCAAGGGCCAGGAAGAGCAGCGTGAGGTAGCTGATGGAGCCGTGGAAGACCTTCATCGCCTTCTTGTCCTGGATCTCCTCGCGCTGCGCGCGGGCATAGAGCGCGTGCGACTCGTACAGGAACCATGCCCCCGAGGCGAGCGCAGTGAGGGTGTACACCCACCCGGCGTGGCCGAGCGGGACGAGCAGGAGCGAGGCCATCACCATCGCCCACGCGTACAGGACGACCTGCACGGCGACGATCTTCGCCCCCGCCACCGCGCCCAGCATCGGCACCTGCGCATTGCGGTAGTCCTCGCCGTACCGCATGGACAGCGGCCAGTAGTGCGGCGGGGTCCACAGGAAGATCACCAGGAAGAGGATGACCGCGGGCCACTCGATCGTGTTCGTGACGGCGGACCACGCGATGAGCACCGGGAAGCAGCCGGCGGCTCCGCCCCAGACGATGTTCTGGGCAGTCCTGCGCTTGAGGACGAGCGTGTAGACCACGACATAGAAGAAGATCGCGCCGGCGCCGAGCACGGCCGAGAGCGGGTTCGCTCCGAACCACAGGATGGCGAGCGATGCGATGCCCAGGACCCAGGAGAAGACGAGCGCCTCCCGCGGCGTCACCTCTCCGGTCACGAGCGGGCGGTTCTCAGTGCGGCGCATCAGCCGATCGATGTCCCGGTCGATGTAGCAGTTGAACGCACCGGCACTCCCCGCGGCGAACGCCCCGCCCACCAGGGTGGCAATGATGAGGCCGATCGACGGGAAGCCGCGTTCGGCGTAGATCATGGTCGGCAGCGTGCTCACGAGCAGCAGCTCGATGACCCGGGGCTTGGTGAGGGCGACGTACGCCTTGATCTTGCGGCGCAGGCCGAGCTTCGCTGGCCTGGACGGTGCTGTGGCGGGGGCGTCTGCTGTGCTCACGGATGCGCGACTCTTCTACTCGGGATCGTCGGTCCCCGCAAGGGGTGCTCGAGGACCGCCTCCATGATACCCGCCGCCCGTACGCCCCCCGGTTGGCCGCGCCACCCCCCAGCGCCGCTCCCGGCAGCTGCCCGGAGACGTTCACAGAGTGGAATATCGGTGGCAATTTCCCGAAACACCTCTCCCCCCGCGGGGTCCCGTGGCTAGTATGAATGCTGGATGCCCTGCTGCTGGGACGCGCCCCCGGGACGAACGGCCAGCCAGACCGGTGGCCGGATATGTGTAGGGAAAGGCGCATGAGGGCAGTGGGCAGACACCGACAAACGTTTCGATGGTGAACGGCTGGCAGGATGCTTTGCAGGGCCCACCATTCGCGTGCCCCGTAGGCTGCCTGCCGCCAGCAATGGAGAGGGGCCGTGTACGTGCCTGCTGTGGATGTGCAAGAACTGACCTGGACCGACCTGGACCGCAAGGCCGTCGACACCATCCGCGTGCTCGCGGCGGACGCGGTGCAGAAGGTGGGCAACGGGCACCCGGGCACGGCGATGAGCCTGGCCCCGGCCGCGTACCTGCTGTTCCAGAAGCTCATGCGCCACGACCCGGCGGACCCGACCTGGATCGGCCGCGACCGCTTCATCCTCTCCCCGGGGCACTCGTCGCTGACCCTGTACATCCAGCTGTTCCTGGCCGGGTACGGCCTCGAGCTGGGCGACCTCGAGTCGCTGCGCACCTGGGGCTCGCTCACCCCGGGCCACCCCGAGTACAAGCACACCAAGGGTGTGGAGATCACGACCGGCCCGCTGGGCCAGGGCCTGGCCTCCTCGGTCGGGTTCGCCTACTCCGGCCGCCGCGAGCGGGGCCTCTACGACCCCGAGGCAGCCCAGGGCGAGTCCCCGTTCGACCACACCGTGTGGGTCATCGCCTCCGACGGCGACCTGCAGGAGGGCGTGACCTCCGAGGCCTCCTCCCTCGCCGGGCACCAGGAGCTGGGCAACCTCGTGGTGATCTACGACGAGAACCACATCTCCATCGAGGACGACACCGACGTGGCCTTCACGGAGGACGTCCTGAAGCGGTACGAGGCCTACGGCTGGCACACCCAGCGGGTCGACTGGACCGCCTCCGGCGAGTACAGGGAGGACGTGCCCGCCCTCTACGACGCCCTCGTCGCGGCCAAGGCCGAGACGGGCCGGCCCTCGATCATCTCCCTGCGCACCGTCATCGGCTGGCCCGCGCCGACCAAGCAGAACACCGGCAAGATCCACGGCTCGGCCCTGGGCGCCGAGGAGGTCGCGGCCCTGAAGGAGATCCTCGGCTTCGACCCGGAGAAGTCCTTCGAGGTCGATCCCGAGGTCCTCGAGCACACCCGCAGGGCCGTCGAGCGTGGCGAGCAGGCCAAGGCCGCCTGGCAGGAGTCCTTCGACGCCTGGAAGGCCGCGAACCCCGAAGCGGCGAAGCTGCACGAGCGCATCGAGGCCCGCCGCCTCCCCGAGGGCTGGGCCGATTCGCTGCCCGAGTTCCCGGCCGGCAAGGACGTCTCCACCCGCGCCGCCTCCGGCAAGGTCCTCAACGCGATCGGACCCGTCCTGCCCGAGCTCTGGGGCGGCTCCGCTGACCTCGCCGAGTCGAACAACACCACGATCGAAGGCTCCCCCTCGTTCATCCCGGCCTCCCGCTCCACCCATGCGTGGGAGGGCAACCCCTACGGGCGCGTGCTCCACTTCGGCATCCGCGAGCACGCCGCGGCCGCGATCGTCAACGGCATCACGCTCGGCGGGAAGACCCGGGCGTTCTCCGGGACGTTCCTGATCTTCTCTGACTACCAGCGCCCGGCCATCCGCCTCTCGGCGCTCATGGGCATCCCGTCCACCTACGTCTGGACCCACGACTCGATCGGGCTCGGCGAGGACGGCCCCACCCACCAGCCGGTCGAGCAGCTCGCCTCCCTGCGGGCCATCCCCGGCCTGGACGTGGTCCGCCCCGCCGACGCGAACGAGACCGCCCAGGCCTGGAAGACCATCCTGGAGCACACGGACCGCCCGGCCGGGATCGTCCTGACCCGGCAGAACCTCCCGACCTGGGAGCGCGGCCAGAACGGATCGGGCCAGGGCGGCTTCGCTTCGGCGTCGAACGTCTCCAAGGGCGGCTACGTCCTCGCCGAGGCCCAGCGTGACGGCGCCGACGTCGAGCCGGACGTGATCCTCATCGCCACCGGCTCGGAGGTCCAGCTCGCCGTCACGGCCCGCGAGGCGCTGGCCGCCGAGGGCGTTGCCGCCCGCGTGGTCTCGATGCCGTGCGTGGAGTGGTTTGACGCCCAGGACGAGGCCTACCGCGAGTCCGTCCTGCCTGCAGCGGTCAGGGCGCGCGTCTCGGTCGAGGCCGGCCTGGCCCTGACCTGGCGGCGCTTCGTCGGCGACGCCGGCCGCTCCATCAGCCTCGAGCACTACGGCGCCTCCGCCGACTACAAGACCCTCTTCACCGAGTTCGGCATCACCGCCGAAGCGGTCGCCGCCGCCGCCAAGGACTCCATCGCCGCCGCCGCGGCCTGACCCACGAGGAGCACCTCACATGACTACCCCCACCCAGGCCCTCTCCGACGCGGGCGTGTCCATCTGGCTCGACGACCTCTCCCGGCTCCGCCTCCAGGACGGTTCGCTCGCTGCGCTCATCTCCGAGAAGAACGTCGTCGGGGTGACCACCAACCCGACCATCTTCCAGGCCGCGATCACCAAGGGCCACGGCTACGACGACCAGCTGCGCGAGCTCGTCGCCGAGGGCGCCGACGCCGAGAAGACGGTCTTCGAGATCACCACGGCCGACGTCGCCGACGCGTGCCGCCTCTTCGCCCCCGTGGCCGAGGCGACGCGGGGCGTGGACGGCCGGGTCTCCATCGAGGTCGACCCGCGCCTGGCGTGGGACACCGCCGGGACGATCGCCGAGGCCAAGCGCCTGCACGCCAAGGTCGCGCAGCCGAACGTGCACATCAAGATCCCGGCCACGCTCGAGGGCCTCGAGGCGATCTCGGCGACCCTCGCCGAGGGCATCAGCGTCAACGTGACCCTGATCTTCTCGCTCACCCGCTACCGCGCGGTGATCAACGCGTTCATGACCGGCCTCGAGAAGGCCAAGGCGGCGGGGCACGACCTGTCCCAGATCCACTCGGTCGCCTCGTTCTTCGTCTCCCGCGTGGACACCGAGATCGACAAGCGCCTCGAGAAGGTCGGCACCGAGCAGGCCACGGCCCTCAAGGGCAAGGCCGGCCTGGCCAACGCCCGCCTCGCCTACCAGATCTACGAGGAGGAGTTCACCACCGAGCGGTGGAAGCTCCTGGCCGACGCCGGCGCCCTCCCGCAGCGCCCGCTGTGGGCCTCGACCGGCGTCAAGGACCCGGCCCTCCCCGACACCCTCTACGTCACGGGCCTCGTCGCCCCCGGCGTGGTCAACACGATGCCGGAGAAGACCCTCGAGGCGACCTTCGACCACGCCGAGGTCACGGGCGACACCGTGACGGGCACGTACGCCGAGGCCAACGCCCACCTCGACGCACTGGCAGAGCTCGGCATCGACTACAACGACGTCGTCTCCGTCCTCGAGTCCGAGGGCCTGGACAAGTTCGTCGCGTCCTGGAAGGACCTCCTCGCCGACGTCGAGCGCACCCTGTCCGAGACCGCGCACGGGGCCCGCGCATGAGCGCCCTGACGTTCGAGGCGACCGGCGCGGCGCAGGCCGCCGTCGACGCGCACGTGAAGCAGCTGGCGGCCGACGCCGTCGCGAGCCGCATCTTCGCCAAGGACGCCACGCTGTGGGGCCCGGACGCCGAGGAGGAGTCCGGCAAGCGCCTGGGGTGGACGGAGGCCGCCACGGTCTCCCAGCCCCTCGTCGCGGAGATCACCGCGCTCCGCGATGCGTTCCGGTCCGAGGGCGTGGACCGCATCGTCCTGTGCGGCATGGGCGGGTCCTCCCTGGCCCCCGAGGTGATCGCCGGCACGGCCGGGGTTCCCCTCGTGGTCCTCGACTCGACCGACCCCGAACAGGTCGCCGAGGCCCTCGCCGAGCGCCTCGAGAACACCGCCATCGTCGTCTCCTCCAAGTCCGGGTCCACGGTCGAGACCGACTCGCAGCGCCGGGCCTTCGAGGCGGCCTTCACGGAGGCGGGCATCGACGCGGCCTCCCGCATCGTGGTCGTGACCGATCCCGGCTCCCCCCTCGAGAGCGCCTCGCGCGAGGCAGGGTACCGGGCCGTGTTCAAGGCCGACCCGACTGTCGGCGGCCGCTACTCGGCGCTGACCGCCTTCGGCCTCGTGCCGGCGGGGCTGGCCGGCGTCGACCTCCAGGCGCTCCTCGACGAGGCCGAGGAAGCGGCCGAACTCCTGCGCGACGACTCGGAGGACAACATCGGCCTGCAGCTGGGAGCGGCCCTCGGGGGAACGTCCCCGCTGCGGGACAAGATCGTGATCGTCGAGGACGGCTCCGGCATCGCCGGCTTCGCCGACTGGGCCGAGCAGCTCATCGCCGAATCGACCGGCAAGATCGGCCGCGGCGTGCTCCCCGTCGTCGCCGGCGCCGGCGCCCCCGAGGTCACCTCGGGTGCGGACGACGTGCTCGTCGTGCGGCTCGTCTCCGCGGAGGGCGAGCCCTCGCTCGGCGCCAACGAGGCCGCGGTCGGCGGCTCCCTCGCGACGCAGATGCTCGTGTGGGAGTTCGCGACGGCCGTCGCCGGGCGCCTGCTCGGCATCAACCCGTTCGACCAGCCCGACGTCGAGGCCGCCAAGGCCGCCGCTCGCGGACTCCTGGACGCCCAGCCGGAGCCCACACCGGCGCTCTTCACCGAGGGCGCCATCGAGGTGCGCGGCGGCGAGTGGCTCGAGGGCGCCTCGACGGTCGAGGAGGCCGTCAGGGCGCTGCTGGCCCAGCTCGGCCCCACCGGCTACCTGAGCGTGCAGGCCTACCTCGACCGGCTCGCCTACCCCAAGCTCGAGGCTGTCCGCGACCAGCTCGCCGCGGCCACGGGACGCCCGACGACGTTCGGGTGGGGCCCGCGCTTCCTGCACTCCACCGGCCAGTTCCACAAGGGCGGCCCCGCCGTCGGCGTGTTCCTCCAGATCACGGCGGATGCCGCGCAGGACGTCGAGATCCCGGAGCGCCCGTTCACGTTCGGGCGGCTCATCGCCGCGCAGGCCGCCGGAGACGCCCAGGTGCTGCGCGACCACGGCCGCCCCGTGCTGCAGCTCCACCTCACCGACCGCGCGGCAGGCGTCGCGCAACTGACCGGTCTCATCTCGGCGCTCTCGCGCTGACGCCCACGAGCGGCCGGCCCGGGCGACCCGGGTCGGCCGCTCGTGTCCGCTGCGCGGACCGCATCCGATGGACTAGAAAGGCATCATGCCAGAGAACGACAACGGCGCGACCGGGACGAAGCGGCGCTCGAATCCGCTGCGCGACCCGCGCGACCGGCGCCTCAACCGCATTGCGGGGCCCTCGTCCCTCGTGCTGTTCGGGGTGACCGGCGACCTCGCGCGCAAGAAGCTCATGCCCGCCGTGTACGACCTCGCCAACCGCGGCCTCCTGCCGCCGAGCTTCGCCCTCGTGGGCTTCGCCCGCCGCGAGTGGGAGCACGAGGACTTCGCGGAGGAGGTCAAGGCTTCCGTCAAGCAGTACGCCCGCACGCCCTTCGACGAGACCGTCTGGGCCCAGCTGAACGAGGGCGTCCGGTTCGTGCAGGGCTCCTTCGACGACGACGAGGCGTTCGAGAACCTCAAGGCCACCCTCGAGGAGCTCGACGCGAAGCGCGGCACGCGCGGCAACCATGCGTTCTACCTCTCGATCCCGCCCAAGGCGTTCGAGCAGGTGTGCCGGCAGCTGTCCGACCACGGCCTCGCCCAGCCCGAGCAGGGCAAGTGGCGCAGGGTCGTCATCGAGAAGCCGTTCGGGCATGACCTCGCCTCGGCCCGCGCCCTGAACGACATCGTGGAGTCCGTCTTCCCGCCCGACGCCGTCTTCCGGATCGACCACTACCTGGGCAAGGAGACGGTCCAGAACATCCTCGCCCTGCGGTTCGCCAACATGCTGTTCGAGCCGATCTGGAACGCCAACTACGTGGACCACGTCCAGATCACCATGGCCGAGGACATCGGAACCGGCGGCCGCGCGGGCTACTACGACGGCGTCGGCGCAGCCCGCGACGTGATCCAGAACCACCTCCTCCAGCTCCTCGCGCTGACGGCCATGGAGGAGCCGATCTCCTTCAACGCCGACGACCTGCGCGCCGAGAAGGAGAAGGTGCTGGCCGCGGTGCGGCTGCCCGAGGACCTCTCGACCCATTCGGCCCGCGGTCAGTACCTGGGCGGGTGGCAGGGCGGCGAGCTCGTCAAGGGATACCTCGAGGAGGACGGCATCCCGGCCGACTCCACGACCGAGACCTACGCCGCGATCCGCGTGGACATCAACACGCGCCGCTGGGCCGGCGTGCCGTTCTACCTGCGGGCGGGCAAGCGGCTCGGCCGCCGCGTGACGGAGATCGCCGTGGTGTTCAAGCGCGCCCCCAACCTGCTGTTCCAGGACCAGGAGGAGGCCGAGTTCGGCCAGAACGCCGTCGTGATCCGCGTCCAGCCCGACGAGGGCGCCACGATCCGGTTCGGTTCCAAGGTCCCGGGCACGCAGATGGAGGTCCGCGATGTGAGCATGGACTTCGGCTACGGGCACTCCTTCACCGAGTCCTCCCCCGAGGCGTACGAGCGGCTGATCCTCGACGTCCTCCTCGGCGAGCCGCCGCTGTTCCCCCGGCACCAGGAGGTCGAGCTGTCCTGGAAGATCCTCGATCCGTACGAGGAGCACTGGGCCAGCACCGGCGAGCAGCCTGAACCGTACGAGCCGGGCAGCTGGGGGCCGCGCAGCGCCGACGAGCTCCTCGCCCGCGACGGACGCACCTGGAGGCGACCATGATCATCGACCTGCCCAACACCACGACCTCGCGGATCTCCAAGGAGATCACCAACCTCCGCCACCGGGGCGGCGTCGTCGCCCTCGGGCGGGTCCTCACGCTCGTGGTCATCACCAAGCACGGTTTCGAGGAGGAGGCGATCGAGGCGGCGAACCAGGCCAGCCGCGAGCACCCCTGCCGCATCATCGTGCTCGTCGACTCGGGCCACGATGCGGCAGACCGCATCGACGGGCAGATTCGCGTGGGCGGGGACGCCGGCGCCTCCGAGGTGATCGTGCTGCGCGGCTACGGCCGGCTGGCCGAGGAGAGCGAATCGCTCGTCGCGGCACTGCTCCTCCCCGATGCCCCGATCGTGGCCTGGTGGCCGCACGGGGCCCCGGACAACGCGAGCGCCACCTCGATCGGGTGCATCGCCCATCGGCGCATCACGGACTCGGGCAACGAGCCGGACCCCACCGCGGCGCTCTTCCACCTGCGCGAGACGTACCGGCCGGGCGACACCGACCTCGCGTGGACGCGGCTGACGAATTGGCGCATCCAGCTCGCCGCCGCACTGGACCAGGTCGATCCCGAACCGGTCTCCGCCGTCACCGTCGAGGGCGCCTCGGACTCCCCCAGCACGGTGCTGCTGGCCGCATGGCTCGGGCTGACCCTCGACAGTCCGGTGACGATCGTGGCCGATCCCGCGGGCACGGGCATCCGGCGGGTCCGCCTCCGGCGGTCGACCGGGGACATCCAGCTGCACCGCCCGGGGTTCACGGTCGCGGAGCTGACCCAGCCCGACCAGCCCGCCCAGCGCATTGCCCTGCCGCGGCGGAGTCTGCAAGACTGCCTCACCGAAGAGCTGCGCAGGCTCGACCCGGACGAGGTCTTCGGCGAAGTCCTCACTGCCGGGCTGCCGCGCACGAACCTGAGGAGTGTGCAGCCGAGTGAGCGCTGATCCCCGCGTGAGCATCCATCCCGACTCGTCCGTGCTGCTGGCCGCGATCGCTGCCAGACTCATCACGAAACTCGTGGACACCCAGGACCGGTACGGCGAGGCGACGATCGTGCTCACCGGCGGGACGATGGGCATCGGCACCCTGCGCGCCGTCGCCGACTCGCCCGCGTGCCGTGCCGTGGACTGGTCCAAGGTCAACGTGTGGTGGGGGGACGAGCGCTTCGTGGAGGCCGACTCCCCAGACCGCAACACGGTCCAGGCGGATGAGGCGCTGCTGGGGCGGCTGCCGCTCGACCCGGCGCGCGTGCACCGCCCCGGCGCTGCGGGGGACTTCGCGACGGCCGACGACGCCGCAGCGGACTACGCCCGCAGGCTGGCCGAGGCCGCATCCGCCGAGCACGAGTCCGATCTGCCGGGCGGCGTGCGGGGTGTGCCCCGCTTCGACGTGCTGCTCCTCGGTGTGGGGCCCGACGCGCACGTGGCCTCCCTGTTCCCCGAGATGGCCGGGATCCGGGAGACCGATCGCACCGTGGTCGGCGTCGAGAACGCTCCCAAGCCGCCGCCGGCGCGCATCTCGCTGACCCTTCCGGCGATCAAGTCGGCGGACGAGGTGTGGATGCTCGTGGCGGGCGAGGACAAGGCGGGCGCCGTCGGCCTCGCCCTCGCCGGGGCCGGCGCCGTGCACGTGCCCGCCGCCGGCGCGAGGGGCCGCACCCGCACGCTGTGGCTCATCGACGCCGCCGCCGCCGCGAAGGTGCCCCAGGAGCTGGTCCGCAAGGAGCCGGCGTCGGCCTGAGCGACGCCTGAGCGGACCTTGATGCGACGAGGCCGGGACCAGCGGATGCTGGTCCCGGCCTCGTTCTGCTGGGAAAGCTGCTTGCTGCTGCGGGTCAGGACTCCCCGACGTTCGAGAAGCGCATGATGAGCCCGAGCGCGATGATCACCACGCCCCAGGTGACGCCGAGGATGATGGTGAAGCGGTTCAGGTTCCTCTCGGCAACGCCGGACGACGCCAGACCGGAGGACATCCCGCCGCCGAACATGTCCGAGAGGCCGCCGCCGCGGCCCTTGTGCATGAGGATCAGCATGGTGAGCAGGAGGCTCGTGATGCCCAGGATGATCTGGAGGATGATCTGGAGTACTTGCACAGGTTTGCCTCGTGGCCTTCCGTCAGCTGTCGTGCGTGGTCGCGGCGCTGCTACGCGCCCGCGTGGCTCTCGAACCTGACAATGCTAGCAAATTCGGCGACGTCGAGGCTCGCACCGCCCACGAGCACGCCGTCCACGTCCTGCTCGGCGAGGATGGCCGCGGCGTTGGCCGCCTTGACGGATCCGCCGTAGAGGAGGCGCGTGGCACGGGCGGCCTCGTCGCCGAACAGCGCGGCGAGCTCGGCGCGCAGCGCGGCGCACATCTCCTGCGCATCGCCGGGCCCGGCGACCTCGCCCGTGCCGATCGCCCAGACGGGCTCGTAGGCCACGACGAGCTGCGCGGCCTGGTCGGCGGTGAGGCCCTCGACGTCCGCCCTGAGCTGGGCCAGGGTGTGCTCGACGTGGGTGCCCGCCTGCCGGACCTCGAGCCCCTCGCCGACGCACAGGATCGGCACGAGCCCGTGCTTGTAGGCGGCCTTGACCTTGGCGTTGAGGACCTCGTCCGTCTCGCCGTGGACCGTCCGGCGCTCGGAGTGGCCCACGAGGACGTAGCGGCAGCCGAGCTTGGCCAGGAAGGCGCCGCTGATGTCGCCGGTGTAGGCGCCGGCGTCGAACTGGGAGAGGTCCTGGCCGCCGTAGGCGATGGCGAGGTCGTCGCCCGCCACGAGCGTCTGGACGCCCCGGAGGTCGGTGAAGGGCGGGAACACCGCGACCTCGACCCGCGCGTAGTCATGCTTCGCGTCATCGAGGGTCCAGGCGAGCTTCTGGAGCAGGGTGATGGCCTGGACGTGGTCCATGTTCATCTTCCAGTTGCCGGCGATGAGGGGGGTGCGCTCGAACGTGCCGTTCGCGGAGGTGGTCACGGTGGGCTCCTGACGAGGTGGTGTGGTGGGCACAGGGAGGCCCCGCCGCCTCTCGGCGGCGGGGCCTGGGGCTCAGGCTCCGAGGGCCGTGAGGCCCGGGAGCTCCTTGCCCTCGAGGTACTCGAGGCTCGCGCCGCCGCCGGTCGAGATGTGTCCGAACTGGGCGTCGTCGAAGCCGAGCGTGCGGACCGCGGCGGCGGAGTCGCCGCCGCCGACGACGGTCAGGGCGCCGGCCGCGGTCGCGTCGACGAGGCCCTGCGCGACGGCCTTGGTCCCGGCAGCGAAGGCCGGGAACTCGAACACGCCCATCGGGCCGTTCCAGAACACGGTCTTGGCCCCGGCGATCTCCTTGGCGAACGCCGCGGCGGTGTCGGGTCCGATGTCGAGGCCGATGCCGGCGGCTCCGAAGGACGTGCCCTCGATGGCGTCGGCCGCGGCGACCTCGTGGTCGGCGTCGGCCCCGAACTTCGAGGCGACAACGACATCGGTCGGGAGGACGAACTCAGTGCCGGCTGCCGCGGCGCGGGCGAGGTAGTCCTGCACGGTGGCGATCTGGTCCTGTTCGAGCAGGCTCCCACCGACCTTGTGCCCCTGGGCCGCGAGGAAGGTGAAGAGCATGCCGCCGCCAACCAGGAGCTTGTCCGCCTTGCCGATGAGGTTGGCGATGACCGCGAGCTTGTCCGAGACCTTCGATCCGCCCAGGACCACGACGTAGGGACGCTCGGCGCCGTCGGTGAGGCGGCGGAGCACCTCGACCTCCGTCCGGACGAGCTCGCCGAGGTAGGCGGGCAGGACGGCCGCGATGTCGTACACCGAGGCGTGCTTGCGGTGCACGGCGCCGAACGCGTCGTCCACATAGGCGCCGCGCTCGCCCGTGAGGGAGGCGAGCTCGCGGGCGAAGGCGGTCCGCTCGGCGTCGTCCTTGCTCGTCTCGCGCGCGTCGAAGCGGACGTTCTCGAGGACGAGCACCTGTCCGTCCTCGAGCGAGGCGGCGAGGGCCTTGGCGCTGTCCCCGACCGTGTCCTCCGCGCGCAGCACGGTGACGCCGGCGGGCGCGGCGAGCTCCGCGAGGCGGTCAGCGGCGGGCTTGATCGTGTACTTGGGGTCCGGGGCGCCCTTGGGCCGGCCGAGATGGGCCATCACCAGGACGCGGGCGCCGGCTTCGGCGAGCTTCTGGATCACGGGCAGGGAGGCGCGGACGCGTCCGTCGTCGGTGACGGTGGAACCGTCGAGCGGCACGTTCAGATCCGAACGGACCAGAACGTGCCGCCCACGGACACCATCGGCGAGCAGGTCGTCGAGAGTGCGTGCAGTCATGGACTCAGGCTATCCGAGTTCTTCGTGCGTTACGGCGCGGGTCAGAGCTTGGACGCGACGAGCTCGGTCAGGTCCACGAGGCGGTTCGAGTAGCCCCACTCGTTGTCGTACCACGAGACGACCTTGACCTGGTTGCCGATCACCTTGGTGAGCCCGGAATCGAAGATCGACGACGCCGGGTCTCCCACGATGTCGGAGGACACGATCGGGTCCTCCGTGTAGGTGAGGAAGCCGGCCAGCGGGCCGGACTCGGAGGCGGCCTTGACGGCGGCGTTGACCTCGTCCTTGGTGACCTCTCGGGACACCGTGACCGTCAGGTCGGTCGCGGAGCCGGTGGGAACGGGCACGCGGATCGCGTAGCCGTCGAGCTTGCCCTTGAGCTCCGGCAGGACCAGGCCGATGGCCTTCGCCGCGCCGGTGGACGTGGGGACCATGTTGATCGCGGCGGCGCGGGCGCGGCGGAGATCGCGGTGCGGGCCGTCCTGGAGGTTCTGGTCGGCGGTGTAGGCGTGGACCGTGGTCATGAGGCCCCGCTCGATCCCGAACGCGTCGTTGATCGCCTTGGCCAGCGGGCCGAGGCAGTTCGTCGTGCAGGAGGCGTTCGAGATGATGTTGTGGTTCGCGGGGTCGTAGAGGCCGTCGTTGACGCCCATGACGATCGTGACGTCCTCGTCCGTGGCCGGGGCCGAGATGATGACCTTCTTCGCGCCCGCGGCGAGGTGCTTCTTGGCGCCCTCGGCCTTGGTGAAGAATCCGGTCGACTCGATGACGATGTCCACGCCCAGATCGGCCCACGGCAGGTTGGCCGGGTCGCGCTCGGCCAGCACCTTGATCTCCTTGCCGCCGACGACGATGGTCCCCTCGCGGACCTCGACGGACTCGGCCAGGCGGCCGGTGATCGAGTCGTACTTGAGCAGGTGGGCGAGAGTCTCGGGGCTCGTCAGGTCGTTGACGGCCACAATCTCGAGGTCTGCGCCCTGGGAGAGGGCTGCGCGGAAGAAGTTGCGCCCGATGCGGCCGAAGCCGTTGATGCCAATTCGAGTGGTCACTCTGGTCGATCTCCTTGATGCTCAGTCGAGCATCCGCGAAGACTGCTCGAACTGTTAGACGGTCCCGCACGCCGTTGGGCAGAGATTTGCACAGGGAAAGGCCGACAGCCCAAGTCTCCATTGTCATGGCTGAAAGGCCGCACGGGCCTTTCCGTTTCCCCATCCTACGGCGAAAGGGCCCGTCCGGGAACAGACGGACCCTTTCGCACTGAAAGTCACAAAATGTGACGCAGGTCTCCGATCAGGAGAAGGTGACGAGGCCCTTGGCGCCCGAGCGGGCGGCCTCGAAGCGGCGGGCCACATCGGCCCAGTTGACGATGTTCCAGAAGGCCTTGACGTAGTCCGCCTTGACGTTCTGGTAGTCGAGGTAGAAGGCGTGCTCCCACATGTCCAGCTGGAGGAGCGGCGTCGTCGCGACCGGCACGCCGTTCTGCTGGTCGTACATCTGCTCGATGACCAGGTTCCCGCCGAGGGGCTCGTACGCGAGGATGGCCCAGCCGGAACCCTGGATGGTCGTGGCGGCGGCCGTGAAGTGGCCGCGGAAGGCGTCGAAGGAGCCGAAGTACTCGTCGACCGCGGAAGCCAGCTCGCCCTCGGGCTTGTCGCCGCCGTCCGGGGAGAGGTTGTTCCAGAAGATCGAGTGGTTGAGGTGGCCGCCGAGGTTGAACTGGAGGTCCTTCGAGAGCTTGGCAGCGGCCGCGCCGTCGCCGTTGGACCGCGCCTCGGCCATCTTCTCGAGGGCGGTGTTGGCGCCGGCGACGTAGGCCGCGTGGTGCTTGTCGTGGTGGAGCTCCATGATCCGGGCCGAGATGTGCGGCTCGAGGGCGGCGTAGTCGTACGGGAGCTCGGGCAGTACGTAGGTCACAACATCCTCCATCGGTTGGCTCCCCGCACGCGCTGGTCGCGGCGCGCGGGCTGGTGACGGCTCCATCCTAAGCAGATGCGCCGGATGGGATACCGATCATTGCGGTACCCGCGCCCGGCGCCGGTCAACCGTCGAGCATCTCCGGCGTCACATTGGCCTCGGTTCCGGGGACCCCCTCCTCGGCGGCCTTCTTGTCCGCCATGGCCAGGAGCCGCCGGATCCGGCCCGCGATCGCGTCCTTCGTCATGGGCGGGTCGGCGAGCCGGCCCAGCTCGTCGAGGCTCGCCTGCTTGTGGGCGACCCGGAGCTCGCCGGCGTAGCGCAGGTGCTCCGGGACGTCGGTGCCGAGGATCTCCAGGGCGCGCTCGACGCGGGCCCCGGCGGCCACGGCTGCCTGGGCCGACCGGCGCAGGTTGGCGTCGTCGAAGTTGGCCAGCCGGTTCGCGGTCGCGCGGACCTCCTTGCGCATGCGCCGCTCCTCCCACGCCATGAGCGCGTCGTGGGCGCCCATGCGCGTCAGCAGCGCGGCGATGGCGTCGCCGTCACGCACGACGACGCGGTCCACCCCCCGCACCTCGCGCGCCTTGGCGGCGATCCCCAGCCGGCGGGCGGCGCCCACGAGGGCGAGCGCGGCCTCCGGGCCCGGGCAGGTCACCTCGAGCGAGCTCGAGCGGCCGGGCTCGGTCAGCGACCCGTGCGCGAGGAAGGCCCCGCGCCAGACCGCCTCCGCGTCCGCGGCGGAGCCGTTGACGACAGTGGAGGGCAGGCCCCGGACGGGGCGCCCGCGGTTGTCGAGCAGCCCGGTCTGGCGGGCGAGGGCCTCGCCGTCGCGCACCACGCGCACCACGTACCGGCTCCCCCGCCGGAGCCCGCCGCCGGAGACCACGATGATCTCGCTGGGGTGCCCGTAGACCTCGGCGATGGCGGCCCGGAGCCGGCGGGCCGTCGCGGCGAGGTCCACCTCGGCCTCGATGACGATCCGCCCCGAGATGATGTGGAGCCCGCCGGCGAACCGCAGCATGGCGGAGACCTCCGCCTTGCGCTCGGAGGACTTCTTCACCGTCAGCCGCGACAGCTCGTCCTTGACGCTCTGGGTCAATGCCATGGCTGTCCTTCCTGCTCCCGCGGCGTCCGCACCGGACCCACGCTCAACGGCCTGCCGCGGGGGTCCCGCCCCCGGTGAAGACCTCATGGTACGCACCGGCCAGCCGGAGCGCGTCGTGCACCGGCCGTCGGCCGGAGGACCTCACTCTATCGAAGAGGACCTGCGCTCCGAGCTCGGCGGCGACCCGTTCGAACTCCGCGCGATCCGCCACCGACGCATGGTCCGCGATCACCGCATCCACCCGGAACCCCGGTGCGACCCGCTGGATCGCGCGGAGGTGGTCGGCCGCGCTCATGCCCGTGGTCTCCTTGGTGTCGACCGCGAGGTTCATCGTCAGGCAGCGGCGGGCCGGGGTGTCGACGAGGGCCTGGCGCAGCTGCGGCAGGAGCAGGTGCGGCAGCACCGAGGTGTACCAGGAGCCGGGGCCGAGCACGACCCAGTCGGCGAGTTCGATCGCGCTGAGGGTCTCGGGGCACGCGGGGGCGTCGTCCGGCTCGAGCCGGACGTCCTCGAGGCGGCCGGCCACCGCGCACGCGGCCTGCCCGCGGATGGTCTCCACCCGCGCGGGGCCGCCGTGGGCGCCGCCGCCGGTGACCACGACGTCGCCCTCGATGGTGAGGGGAACGCGGGACATCGGCAGCACCTGGCCGCGCGCGCCGAGCAGGGCGCCGGCCCAGCGCAGGCCGTCGACGACGTCCCCCAGCAGCTCCCACAGGGTGACGATGAGCAGATTGCCCATCGCATGGTTGTCGAGGCCGCTCGTGCCGGCCGGGGAGCGGAACCGGTGCTGCATGACGTCGCGCCACGTCCTCCCCCAGTCGGTGTCGTCGCACAGCGCGGCCAGGGCCATCCGGAGGTCGCCGGGCGGGAGGACGCCGAAGTCGGCCCGGAGGCGGCCGGAGGAGCCGCCGTCGTCCGCGACGGTCACGACGGCGGTGAGCTCCGTGGTGAGCAGGCGCAGGGCGGACAGCGACGCGGCGAGGCCGTGGCCACCGCCGAGGGCGACGACGGCGGGACCCTTGGGCTTGCCGCCGTCGGTGCCCGCGCCCGGGCGGATGAGGGGCAGCGGCCCCGTGAAGAGCGTGCTCACTCGCGGCCGAGGTCCCGGTGCGCCGTGGTGACCGTGACCCGGGGCTGCTGGGCGAGCCGCTTGGAGATCTCCTCGGCGATCGCGACCGAGCGGTGCTTGCCGCCGGTGCAGCCGATCGCGATCGTGGCGTAGTGCTTGTTCTCGCGGCGGTAGCCGGCGAGGACGGGCTCGAGGGCGTTCACGTAGCGCTCCACGAACTCCTGGGCCCCGTTGGCCACGAGCACGTAGTCCCGCACGTCCGGGTCCAGGCCGGTGTGCGGGCGCAGCTGGGGCACCCAGTGCGGGTTGGGGAGGAAGCGCACATCGGCGACGAAGTTGGCGTCGGCCGGGAGGCCGTACTTGAAGCCGAAGCTCATGACGTTCAGCCGCACCGTCACGGGGCCCTTCTCGGAGAAGAGCTCCGTGATGGCCGTGGCGAGGCCGTGCACGTTGAAGTCCGAGGTGTCCAGGACGATCGTCGCGTGGTCCCTGAGCTCGCGCAGGAGGGTCCGCTCCTCCGCGATGCCGTCCGAGATGCGGCCGCCCTCCTGGAGGGGGTGGGGGCGGCGGCCCTGCTCGAACCGGCGGATGAGCACGTCGTCGCTCGCGTCGAGGAACAGCAGGCGGTACTCCGTGCCGCTCGAGGTGAGCTGGCCGAGCGCGTCGCGGATGTCGGCGAAGAGCGCCTTGCTGCGCACGTCCATGACGACCGCGAGCTTGGGGATGCGGTCCGGCGAGTGGCGGACGAGGTCGGATAGGGTGCCGAGCAGCTGCGGGGGGAGGTTCTCGACGACGTACCACCCGTGGTCCTCGAGGGCGTTCGCCGCGGTGCTGCGGCCGGCGCCGGACATCCCCGTGACGATGAGCAGCTCGGACGCGGGCGGCCTGACCGGAGTCAGGTCTGTCTCGTGGCCGGCCTCGGCGGCGCTCGTCTCGGTCATGGTGCCAGCCTAGCTAAGACTCCACGATTTCGCCGGTGGCGTAGTTGACGGCGGGGGCTGGCTGCTCCACTCCGTGGAGCCGGGCGTGGATGGCCGCCGCGAGGGACGGGCCCACCCCGTTCACGTCCGTGATCTCGGTCACCGACGCGGCCCGGAGCCGCTTGAGCGAGCCGAAGTGCGCCAGGACGGCCTTCTGACGGGCAGGGCCCAGCCCGGGGACCTCGTCGAGGAGGGACGCGGTCATCGACTTCGCGCGCCGCTGCCGGTGGAAGGTGATGGCGAAGCGGTGGGCCTCGTCGCGGATGCGCTGGAGCAGGTACAGGCCCTGTGAGGCGCGGGGCAGGATGACGGGGAAGTCGCCCTCGGGGAGCCAGACCTCCTCGAGCCGCTTGGCGAGGCCCACGACGCGGACCTCGTCTCCGATGCCGAGCTCGGCGAGGGCCCGGACCGCGGCCGTCACCTGGGGCTGGCCGCCGTCCACCACGACGAGGTTCGGCGGGTAGGCGAACTTGCCGCTGTCCCGCTCCTCGACCGGCCGCTCGCGCTCGGCGAGGTAGTTGCGGAAGCGGCGCGTCAGGACGTCATGCATCGCCGCCGTGTCGTCGCGGGCCGCCTCGCCCGTGATCGTGAACTTGCGGTACTCGCTCTTCTTCGTGAGCCCGTCCTCGACCACGACCATCGAGGCCACGACGTTGGTGCCCTGGACGTGGGAGATGTCGAAGGACTCGATGCGCAGGGGCGGCTCGGGCAGCTCGAGCGCGTCCTGGAGCTCCTGCAGGGCGAGGGAGCGGGTCGTGATGTCCCCCGCGCGGCGGCTCTTGTGCAGCCGCAGGGCCTGGACCGCGTTCTCGTGCACGGTCTTGAGCAGGGCGGCCTTGTCGCCCCGCTGCGGCACCCGCAGCTCGACCCGCGCGCCGCGCAGGCCGGTGAGCCAGATGCCGAGCTCGTCGGCATCCTCCGGCAGGACCGGGACGAGCACCTCGCGCGGGAGCCGCCCGTTCGTCTCCTCCTGGTCGCCGTAGACCTGCTGGAGCAGGTGGCCCACGAGCGCCTCGGGCGTCGTGTCCTCAACCTTCTCCACGATCCACCCGCGCTGGCCGCGGATGCGCCCGCCCCGGACGTGGAACACCTGCACGGCGGCCTCGAGCTCGTCCTCCTCGACGGCGAAGACGTCCGCGTCGGTCTCTTCGGAGAGCACCACCGCGTTGCGTTCGAAGACCTTCCGCATGGCCACGATGTCGTCCCGCAGCCGCGCGGCGTTCTCGTAGTCGAGGTCGGAGACGGCGTCCGCCATCTTGCGCTCAAGCTGGGTGATGAAGCGCTTGGCCTCGCCGCCCATGAAGGCGCAGAAGTCGTCGGCGAGGGCGCGGTGGTCCTCCTCGCTGATGCGGCCCACGCACGGGGCCGAGCACTTGTCGATGTAGCCGAGCAGGCACGGGCGCCCGCTCTGCTCGGCGCGCCGGAACACTCCGGCGCTGCACGAGCGGACCGGGAAGACGCGCAGGAGGGTGTCCATGGTCTCGCGGATGGCCCCGGCCGTGTAGGGCCCGAAGTAGCGGGTGCCCTTGCGCCGCTCGCCGCGCATGACCATGACGCGGGGGTACTTCTCCCCCATCGTGACGGCGAGGTAGGGGTAGGTCTTGTCGTCGCGGAAGGCGAGGTTGTAGCGCGGCCTGAACTCCTTGATCCAGGTGTACTCGAGCTGGAGGGCCTCGAGCTCGCTCCCGACCACGGTCCACTCGACACTCGCGGCCGTGTGGACCATCGCGTACGTCTTGGGCAGGAGCGTCGCCGGCCGCGCGAAGTAGGACGTGAGCCGCTGGCGGAGGTTCTTGGCCTTGCCGACATAGATGACCCGCCCGTGCGGGTCCCGGAAGCGGTAGACGCCAGGGTCGGTCGGGATCTCGCCGGTCCTGGGCCGGTAGCTCGCTGGATCTGCCACCGCTCCAGTCTAGGAGAGTCGGCGGGTCCTCCCGTGCGCGCGGCCCGCCGTGCGGCCCCCCGCGCGGCTAGTGCGAGGGCGGCTTGTTGTAGCCGGCCGCGCGCTCCTGCCCGCTGAGGGCGGCGATGGCGTCCATGATCCGGTCGGTCGCCTCGCGGCGCAGCGGGAGCGAGTGGTCCGGCCCGGTCTTGTCGAACCACAGCGGCTCGCCGACGCGCATCTCGAAGTGCTGCGGCCGGATCGCGTTCCTGCCCGCCGGCTGGAGGTTCTCCGTCCCGACGAGCCCGACCGGGACCACGGGCGCGCCGGTCGTGAGCGCGAGCCAGCCGACGCCGGTCCGGCCGCGGTAGAGCAGGCCGTCGCGGGAGCGTGTGCCCTCGGGGTAGATGCCGATCGCCTCGCCCTGGTCGAGGATGTCGAGCAGCGTCTTGAGCGCGGCCACGCTCGCCGCCTGCTCGCCGCGCTCCACGGGGATGGACCCCACGCCCTCGAAGAAGGCCTTCATGAGCTTGCCCTTGACGCCCTTGCCCGTGAAATACTCGGCCTTCGCGAAGAACGCGACGCCGCGGGGCATGAGCGCCTGGATGATGACGGAGTCGAGGAACGAGAGGTGGTTGGAGGCCACGATGAAGGGGCCGCTCTCGGGCACGTTCTCCAGCCCCGTCACAGTGGGACGGCAGAGGCCGCCGATGAGGCCCCGGATGCTCTGCCGGGTCATGGAGTAGATCAGCACGCGGCGGCCTCCGGTGCACGGTGGAGCACGACGTCGATCGCCCGCCCGAGCTCGTCGGCGTCGCCGACCGCGGCGGCGAGGTCGAGGGACGCGAATTCGCCCTCGGGCGCGAAGCCCCACCGGACTCCGATGCACGGCAGCCCGTTCGCGGCGGCGCCCGCGGCGTCGTGCCGCCGGTCGCCGATCATGACCGAGCGCTCTGCGCGGCCGTGATTCGTCTCGAGGGCGGCACGGACCATCCCCGCCTTCCCATCCGGAGCGGGCGGAAGCGTCTCGTCGTCGGGCGCTCCGTGGATGCTGTGGAAGTGGACGTCGAGGCCGTGGGCGCGCAGGAGGCGCTCGGCGAGGTTCTGCGGCTTCTGGGTGGCGACGGCTAGGTGCACCCCCTCGGCCCGCAGGCGGCCGAGCAACTCGGGGATGCCGGGATACGGCCTGCTCTCGGCCATCCCGTGCGAGATGTAGCGCTGCCGGTAGGTGTGGACCACCGCCGAGAGCGTCTCCTCGGGCACGTCCGCGAGCCGGTGCAGGGATTCCAGGAGCGGCGGGCCCACCATGCTGGAGAGCGTCTCGCTGTCGGGGACGGGCAGCCCGTGGGCCTGCAGGGCGAAGGCGATGCCGCCGGTGATGCTCCCCGCCGGGTCGATGAGGGTTCCGTCCAGATCGAAGATCGCAAGCGCGGGGCTGTCAGTCACCGGGACAGTCTCGCACATCGCCCGCGCCGGACCGAAACGGACACGGCCATGGCATGAACGCCGCGGCATGGAACCGAGGATCCATGCCGCGGCGCTCATGTTCGACGGGTGCGGCTAGCCCTCGCCGCCGAGAATCTCCGCGAGGAACATGCCCGTGTAGCTGCCCTCCACGCGCGAGACCTGCTCCGGGGTTCCGGTGGCCACGATCCGGCCGCCGCCCGATCCGCCGTTCGGGCCGAGGTCGATGATCCAGTCGGCGCTCTTGATGACGTCGAGGTTGTGCTCGATCGTGATCACCGTGTTGCCCTTCTCGACGAGGGACTGCAGGACGAGGAGCAGCTTGCGGATGTCCTCGAAGTGCAGGCCGGTGGTCGGCTCGTCCAAGACGTAGGCGCTGCGGCCGTTGGAGCGCTTCTGGAGCTCCGCCGCGAGCTTGACACGCTGGGCCTCGCCGCCGGACAGGGTCGTGGCCGGCTGGCCGAGCCGGACATAGCCGAGGCCCACGTCGACGAGGGTGTTGAGGTGCCGCGCGATCGGGCTGAACGCGGCGAAGAACTCGGCCGCCTCGTCGATCGGCATGTTCAGCACGTCCGCGATGGTCTTGCCCTTGTAGTGCACCTCGAGCGTCTCGCGGTTGTAGCGCGCTCCGTGGCACACCTCGCAGGGGACGTACACGTCCGGGAGGAAGTTCATCTCGATCTTGATGGTGCCGTCGCCGCTGCACGCCTCGCAGCGGCCGCCCTTGACGTTGAACGAGAAGCGGCCGGGCATGTAGCCGCGGACCTTCGCCTCGTTCGTCTCGGCGAACAGCTTGCGGATGTGGTCGAACACGCCGGTGTAGGTCGCCGGGTTGGACCGCGGGGTGCGACCGATCGGGCTCTGGTCGACGTGGATGACCTTGTCGAGGTGCTCGAGCCCCTCGATGCGCGTGTGGCGGCCCGCGACCTGCTTGGCGCCATTGAGGCGGTTCGCGAGCACCTTGTAGAGGATGTCGTTGACGAGCGTGGACTTCCCGGAGCCGCTCACGCCGGTGACGGCGGTGAGCACCCCGAGGGGGAAGGTCACGTCGACGCCCTGCAGGTTGTGCTCGCGCGCCCCCACGACCTTGAGCTGGCGCTTGCGGTCGACCTTGCGGCGCTTGGCCGGGATCTCGATGGAGCGCCGTCCGGACAGGTAGTCCCCGGTGAGCGAGGCGGTATTGGCCTTGAGGTCCTCGAGCGTGCCGGAGTGGACGACCTCTCCCCCGTGCTCGCCGGCGCCCGGGCCGATGTCGACGATCCAGTCGGCCTCGTGGATGGTGTCCTCGTCGTGCTCGACGACGATGAGCGTGTTCCCGAGGTCGCGCAGCCGGGTGAGCGTCTCGATGAGCCGGCGGTTGTCGCGCTGGTGCAGGCCGATGCTCGGCTCGTCCAGGACGTACAGGACGCCGACGAGGCCGGAGCCGATCTGGGTCGCGAGCCTGATGCGCTGCGCCTCGCCGCCGGAGAGCGTCCCGGCCGCGCGCTCGAGGTTGAGGTACTCGAGGCCCACATCGAGGAGGAACCGCAGGCGCGCGTCGATCTCCTTGAGGACCTGCGCGGCGATCTGCTCCTCGCGCCGGGTGAGGTCGAGCGTGGCGAGGAACGTCCTCGCCTCCTGGAGCGGCAGCCTGCTGACGTCCGCAATGGACCGGCCGCCCACCAGGACCGAGAGCGAGGCCGGGTTCAGCCGCGCGCCGCCGCACTCGGGGCACGGGATCTCCCGCATGTACTCCTCGTACCGGTCACGGGCGGAGTCCGACTCGGTCTCGAGGTGCTTGCGCTGGATGTAGGCCACCGCGCCCTCGAACCCCGTGCTGTACTTCCGCTCCCGGCCGAACCGGTTGCGGTACTGGACGACAACCTTGTGGTCCTTGCCGAACAGCACCGCGTCCCGGGCATACTCCGGAAGGCTGTGCCACGGGGTGGTCATCGAGAAGCCGAGCTCGTCGGCGAGGCCGGCGAGGAGCCGCGTCCAGTACTCCTGGGTCGCCGTGCCGAGCGACCAGGGGGCGATCGCGCCCTCGGAGAGGCTCAGCTGCGCGTCGGGCACCACGAGGTCGACGTCGACCTCGAGCTTCGTGCCGATGCCGGTGCACGCCGGGCACGCGCCGAACGGGTTGTTGAAGGAGAAGGAGCGCGGCTCGATCTCGTCGATCGCCAGAGGGTGCTCGTTGGGGCACGCAAGGTGCTCCGAGAACGCGCGCAGCCGCACGTCGTCGTCCTCGTCGAGGTCCACGAAGTCTGCGAGGACGCGCCCCTCGGCGAGCCCGAGCGCCGTCTCCACCGAGTCGGCGAGGCGCTGGCGGATCCCCTCCTTCACCACGAGCCGGTCGACGACGACCTCGATGGTGTGCTTGAACTGCTTGCCGAGCTTGGGCGGGTCGGAGAGCTGCACGAGCGAGCCGTCCACCCGGGCCCGGGAGTAGCCCTTGGCGGCCAGCTCCTTGAACAGGTCCACGAACTCGCCCTTGCGGCCCCGCACCACGGGGGCGAGCAGCTGGAAGCGGGTGCCCTCGGGCATCTCGAGGAGCTGGTCGACGATCTGCTGCGGGGTCTGGCGGGTCACCGGCTCGTGGCAGATGGGGCAGTGCGGGCGCCCGACGCGCGCCCAGAGGAGGCGCATGTAGTCGTAGATCTCGGTGATCGTGCCCACCGTCGAGCGGGGGTTCTTGCTCGTGGACTTCTGGTCGATCGAGACGGCCGGCGAGAGGCCCTCGATGAAGTCGACATCAGGCTTGTCCACCTGGCCGAGGAACTGGCGGGCGTAGGCCGAGAGGGACTCGACGTAGCGTCGCTGCCCCTCGGCGAAGATCGTGTCGAAGGCGAGCGAGGACTTCCCCGAGCCCGAGAGCCCGGTGAAGACGATCATCGCGTCGCGCGGCAGGTCGAGGCTGACGTTGCGGAGGTTGTGCTCGCGCGCGCCCTTGACGACGAGGCGGGACTGGTCGTGCGGCGTCAGGGTCTCCTGGAGGACGGCAGCGGCCGTGGCAGGCCCCGTCCGCTCGCCATCCAGGACGTTCTCCTGCTCGGACGTGGACTCGTTGAGTGTGGGCAGACTCTGCACCTGACTATGCTAGTGGACAGGATCGAAATTCGAAAATGTCTTCGATGTGAGCTTGGGCTCACCCGGCCTGCGGGCGGTCCCTGGTGCCGTAGGCCGCGGTGACGAGGGTGACAGCCTCCTCGAGCGAGCAGCCCCGTGCCGCCGCGGTGCGCACGAACGCCGCCGCAGCCGCCGCGAGGTCCTCGTCCCGCTGGCCCCGGGGGGCCACCGTGGTGCCGGCCCGCCCGGCTGTCTCGAGGACGCCGGCCTCCTCGAGCTCGCGGTAGGCGCGCGCCACGGTGTGCGGCGCAACCCCGAGCTCGCCCGCGAGCGCGCGCACCGACGGCAGCTTCGTGCCGACCCCCAGGCCCCCCTCCTCCACGAGCCCCAGGATGTGCCGCCGGAGCTGCTCGAAGAGCGGAACGGCCAGCTCCGCGTTGGGGCGCCACCGCCCCGGGAAATCACCCTTTGCCATTGGCCCAGCGTAGCGAAGCCGCCTAGGGTGGCGTCCATGAGCACCCTCGTGAAAGACCTCGGGCGCGTCACGGTGCGCCGGATCTCCGTGAGCGACATGGACAACAACGTCTACCTCATCACGGCCAAGGCCTCAGGAGCCCAGGTCCTCATCGACGCCGCCGACGACCTCCCGGCCATCCGCGCCCTGCTCGCCGAGGGCGCGGCCGATGCGCAGGGACCGGCGAAGCTCGCCCTGATCGCGACGACGCACCAGCACTGGGACCATGTCCGGGCGCTCGAGGGGCTCGTGGAGGAGACGGGCGCGCCGGTCGCCGCCGGCCGGCAGGACGTGTCCGGAATCCCCGCCCCGGTCGGGGTCGTCCTCGACCACGGCGACGTGGGCACCTTCGACGGGTTCGAGCTGACCGCCGTCCACCTGCGGGGGCACACGCCGGGATCGATCGCCTACGTGCTGGCCGAGCCCGGCTCGGCGCCGCTCATCTTCTCCGGCGACTCCCTCTTCCCCGGCGGCATCGGGAACACCCAGCAGGACCCCGACCGCTTCGCGCTCCTCTACGGCGACGTCGTCGAGCGCCTGTTCGGCGCGTACCCGGACGAGTCCGAGGTCCACCCCGGACACGGCAAGCCCACCACGCTCGGCGCCGAGCGGCCGCACCTGGCCGAGTGGAAGGAGCGGGGCTGGTAGCCGGCATGCCCACCAGCCCGGGGCCCGCCACCGACGCCGAGATCCCCGCCTACCTCGGGCGGCTCGGCATCCCGGCGCTCGCGGACATCCACGTCCACTTCCTGCCGCCGGCGGTCCTCGCGAAGGTCTGGGCCTACTTCGACCAGGCGGAAGAACGCTACGGATGGGCGTGGCCGATCACCTACAGGACCGGCGAGGAGGAGCGCCTGCGGATCGCCCGCGGCCTCGGGCTCGCCGCGATCCCGGCGCTCACGTATGCGCACAGGCCCGGCATGGCAGCGTGGCTCAACCACTGGTGTGCGGACTTCGCCTCGCGGGTCCCCGACGCCGTCCACTGCGGCACGATGTACCCGGAGCCCGAGGCCGGCGAGTACGTGGGCCAGGCCCTCACCGCAGGGGCACGGCTGTTCAAGGTCCACCTCCAGGTGGGCCGGTTCGGACCGGACGATCCCCTGCTCGAGCCTGCATGGGCCCAGCTCGAGGAGGCCGGGGTACCCGTAGTCATGCACGCGGGGTCCAAGCCGCTCCCCGGGGAGTTCACCGGCCCCCAGCGCGTCGAGGCCCTCCTGCGCCGCCACCCACGGCTCGCGCTCGTGATCGCGCACCTCGGCATGCCGGAATACTGGGAGTTCGCCGACCTCGCGGCCGCGTACCCGAACGTCCACCTCGACACCACCATGGCTGCGACGGACTTCACCGAGCGGTTCGCTCCCCTTCCCGACGGCTTCCCCCACCGGCTCGCGGAGCTGGCAGACCGCGTGGTCCTCGGCTCGGACTTCCCGAACATCCCGTACCCGTACGCCCACCAGCTCGACGCGCTCGCGCGGCTCGGCCTCGGGGACGAGTGGATGCGCAAGGTCCTGTGGCACAACGGGGCCCGGCTCCTCGGCCTGGAGGAACGCGCCGCGTCCTAGGCCCGCCCCGGCCTGCGCCCCACGCAGAAGATCCGGCGGAAGGGATAGACGGTCGTGAGGACCCCGTCCCGCTCGGACGAGGGGTACGCGTCGTAGAGGAGCTGGTTGTACTGCTCCTCGAACTGGGCGGCCTCGGCGGGAGAGAGCGCATCGAGCACGGGGCGCAGGCCCGTGCCGCGCACCCAGTTGAGGACGGCGTCCTCCCCGGTGAGGAGCTGGCAGTACGTCGTCTCCCAGACGTCTGCATCCCAGCCGGCGTCGAGCATGAGCTCGAGGTAGGCCCGGGGCTCGGACACCGGGTCGGTATGACGGAGCACCCCGCGGAGGCGGTGGTCCCACTGCGAGGACTCGGCGAGCTCGCGCATGAGGGTGTGGGAGGGGGCCGAGAAGTTGCCGGGCACCTGGACGGCCAGCCACGCGCCGGGCGCGAGCTGTTCGAGCCAGCGGCCCATGAGGCCCTGGTGCCCGGGCACCCACTGGAGGGCGGCGTTCGAGACGACCACGTCGACGTCGTCCTCCGGCTCCCAGTGGAGGATGTCGCCGTGCCGGAACGAGAGCCGGTCGCGCCCAGCGAACCGCGAGCGCGCGGCGTCGAGCATCTCCTCGGAGCTGTCCAGCCCCTCCACGTGGGCGCCGGGCCAGCGCTCGGCGAGGGTGGCGGTGAGCTCGCCCGGGCCGCAGCCGAGGTCGACGACGCGGCGCGGCGCCTCGGCCGCGATGCGTCCCGTGAGGTCGTAGAACGGCCTCGAGCGATGGTCCCCGAAGGCGGTGTAGAGGGCCGGGTCCCACGTGGGCGAACTCATGGGACCACGCTAATCCGGATAGTCTGGGGGCGCCATGCGACTCGACACCCTGATCCCCGCGCCGTCCTCCCGCCCCGACTCCGGACAGTCCCTGGAGGACAGGGTCTACGACGCGTTCGTCGGCTGGGCCGAGGCCCGCGGGCTCTCCCTCTACCCCGCGCAGGACGAGGCGGTGCTCGAGATCGTCTCCGGCTCGAACGTGATCCTCGCGACGCCGACCGGCTCCGGCAAGTCCCTCGTGGCCGTCGCGGCGCACTTCCACGGCCTCGCGACGGGCCAGCGCAGCTACTACACCGCCCCGATCAAGGCGCTCGTGTCGGAGAAGTTCTTCGCGCTGTGCGAGATCTTCGGCGCCGAGAACGTCGGCATGGTCACGGGCGACTCGTCGGTGAACCCCGACGCCCCGATCATCTGCTGCACCGCGGAGATCCTCGCCAACCACGCCCTGCGCCTCGGCGACGCCGCCGAGCTCGGTCCGGTGATCATGGACGAGTTCCACTTCTACTCCGACCCACAGCGAGGCTGGGCCTGGCAGGTGCCCCTCCTCGAGCTCCCCCAGGCGCAGTTCCTCCTCATGAGCGCCACGCTCGGGGATGTCAGCCGCTTCGAGCGCGAGCTCACCGAGCGCACCGGGCGGACGACGACGACCGTCGCCCACGCGGAACGGCCCATCCCGCTGCACTACTACTACGAGGAGAAGCCCGTCCACGAGACGCTCGAGGAGCTGCTCGCGACGAAGCAGGTCCCCGTCTACGTGGTGCACTTCAGCCAGCTCGAGGCGATCGAGCGGGCCCAGCAGCTCATGAGCGTGAACATGTGCACGCGCGAGGAGAAGGACCGGATCGCCGAGCTGATCGCCGGATTCCGGTTCGCGGCGGGGTTCGGCAAGACGCTCAACCGGCTGGTCCGGCACGGCATCGGGGTGCACCACGCGGGCATGCTGCCCAAGTACCGACGCCTCGTCGAGCAGCTCGCGCAGGCGGGCCTGCTCAAGGTCATCTGCGGGACGGACACCCTCGGCGTCGGGATCAACGTGCCGATCCGCACCGTCCTGCTCACCGCGCTGAGCAAGTTCGACGGCACGCGCACGCGGCACCTCAACGCCCGGGAGTTCCACCAGATCGCCGGGCGCGCGGGGCGGGCCGGCTACGACACGGCTGGGACCGTCGTCGTGCAGGCCCCCGAGCACGTCGTGGAGAACAACCGGGCCATGGAGAAGGCGCGGGCGAAGTTCGGCGACGATGCGCGCAAGCTCCGCCAGGTCGTGAAGAAGAAGCCGCCCGAGGGGTTCGTCTCGTGGGGCCGGCCGACGTTCGAGAAGCTCGTCGAGGCCGCCCCGGAGCCGCTGAGCTCAAGCTTCACCGTGACCCACGCGATGCTCCTGAATCTCATGGCGCGTCCCGGCAATCCCTTCACGGCGGCGCACCGGCTCCTCACCGAGAACCACGAGCCGCGGCCCGTCCAGCTGCGCCTCATGCGCCGGGCCCTCGGGATCCTCCGCGAGCTCATCGCCGCCGACGTGGTCGAGCGGATCCCCGACGCCGAGCTCACCGACGCCCAACGGGCGAGCGGGCACACGCTGCGCCTGACCGTGGACCTGCAGGAGAACTTCGCGCTCAACCAGCCGCTCTCCCCGTTCGCGCTCGCGGCCCTGGACCTGCTGGACCCGGACTCCCCCTCCTACGCCCTCGACGTCGTCTCCGTCATCGAGGCCACGCTCGAGAAGCCGCGGCAGATCCTCTCGGCACAGCTCAAGCGCGCCAAGACCGAGGCGGTCGCCGCGATGAAGGCCGAGGGCATGGAGTACACCGAGCGGATGAACGCGCTCGACGCCGTCACCTATCCGGAGCCCCTCAAGGAACTGCTCGAGGCCGCGTTCGAGACCTACCGCCGGCACGCTCCCTGGGTGGGCGACTTCGAGCTCGCACCGAAGTCGGTGGTCCGGGACATGTACGAGCGGGCCATGGACTTCGGCGAGTTCGTCCAGTTCTACGGCCTCGCCCGCAGCGAGGGAATCGTGCTGCGCTACCTGACCGACGCGTTCAAGGCCCTGCGCCAGACCGTCCCGCAGGATGCGCTGCGCGAGGACCTCGAGGACCTCATCGCGTGGCTCGGCGAGCTGGTCCGCCAGGTAGACTCCTCGCTCCTGGACGAGTGGGAGGAGCTCACGAGCGGCAAGGACCTGCACGCCCACGACGCCCCGCCCCCTCCCCCGCCGGCGCTCACCTCCAACGTGCGCGCCTTCCGGGTCATGGTGCGCAACGAGCTGTTCCGACGGGTCGAGCTGTTCGCCGACGAGGACTCGGACGCGCTCGCCGCGCTGGACGGGGACGAAGGATTCGGGGTCGCCGCGTGGGAGGACGCGCTCGACGCCTACTTCGAGGAGCACGAGGACATCGGCACCGGCCCGGACGCGCGCGGGCCGCAGCTGCTCGTCATCGACGAGCAGCCTGGCGTGTGGCACGTGCGGCAGATCTTCGAGGACCCCGCGGGCAACCGCGACTGGGGCTTCTCCGCCGACGTGGACCTCGCCGCGAGCGACGCCGCGGGCAGCGCCGTGATCCGTCTGACCGCGGTGGGGCGGCTCGGGGGCTAGGTTGGGAGGCATGACCGTTTCCACCACCGCACTCCTCCGGCCCGCCGAGCCCGCCGACGTCCCCGTCATCCTCGAACTCATCCACGAGCTCGCGGTCTACGAGAAGGAGCCGGACGCGGTGAAGAACACCGCGGAGGCACTCGAGGCGCAGCTGTTCGGCGAGAACCCGGCGATCTTCGCCCACGTGGTCGAGGACCGCTCCAGCGCCGGCTCGCCGGAGGTCATGGGCTTCGCCCTGTGGTTCCTGAACTACTCGACGTGGGAGGGCACCCACGGGATCTACCTCGAGGACCTCTACGTCCGCCCGGCCGCCCGCGGCCGGGGCTACGGCAAGGCGCTGCTGGCCGAGCTCGCGCGGATCGCCGTGGAGCGCGGCTACGCACGGGTCGAGTGGGCCGTGCTGAAGTGGAACGAGCCCTCCATCGGCTTCTACCGCAGCCTGGGCGCCGCGCCGATGGAGGAATGGGACACGTTCCGCCTCACCGGGTCCGCCCTCGCGGAGTTCGGGGCATCCGCGGCAGGGTCGGCGGGGTGAGCACGACGGCGGGTGGGTGCCCGAGCAGGGCCGGTGCGGCGCCGTCGTCCGCCCACCGCATCGTCGGAGCGCACGAGTTCCGCGGAATGCGCACCGTGGAGCACGTCTTCGCGGTGCCGCTCGACCACGGACGGCCCGACGGTGAACTCATCGAGGTGTTCGCGCGCGAGTACGTGGCCGCAGCGCACTCCGCCGGCGCCGTCGAGCGCCTGCCGTGGCTCGTCTTCCTCCAGGGCGGCCCCGGTGGCCGCGGCGGGCGGGTGACGAGCCTGAGCGGCTGGATGAAGGCCGCGGCCAAGGACTTCCGGATCCTCATGCTCGACCAGCGCGGCACCGGCCTCTCGACCCCCGCGGACCGCACCACCCTCCCCCGCCGCGGCGGACCGGCCGCGCAGGCCGCATACCTCGGGCACTTCAGGGCGGACTCGATCGTGCTCGACTGCGAGGTGATCCGGCGGGCGCTCGGGTCGGGGCCGTGGACCGTGTTCGGGCAGAGCTTCGGCGGGTTCTGCGCCCTCAGCTACCTCTCCTTCGCCCCGCAGGGGGTGCGGCGCGCGATCATCACCGGCGGCCTCGCACCCCTGGACGGCCCGGCGGAGCGCGTCTACCGGGCCACCTACGCGCGGGTCGCCGATCGCAATGCCGAGTACTTCGGCTGGTACCCGGATGACCGGGCACGGGTGACCGAGGTCATGGCCCACCTGGGGTCGGCCGAGGAGCGACTCCCGTCCGGCGAACGGCTCACGCCCGAGCGCTTCCAACTCGTCGGGAGCCTGCTGGGCGGCAACACGCGCGTGGACCAGCTGCACTACCTGCTCGAGGATGCCTTCACCCTCGGCACCGACGGGCAGCGCCTCTCCGACGCATTCCTGGCCCAGGTGCACTCCCTCGTGACGAGGGCTCCGAACCCGCTCTACGCCGTGCTGCACGAGGCCATCTACGCCCAGGGCGAGGCCACTGACTGGGCCGCGTGGCGCGTTCTGGACGAGCATCCCGAGTTCCGTCCCGACGCCGCCGAGCCGCTGCTGCTCGGCGAGATGGTGATGCCGTGGTACTTCGAGCAGGATCCCGCACTCGTGCCGCTGGCCGAGGCTGCGCGCCTCCTGGCCGAGCGGTCCGACTGGGGGCCGCTGTACGATCCGGCCCGGCTCGCGGCGAACGAGGTGCCGGTCGCCGCCGCCGTGTACCGCGACGACATCTTCGTGGACCGTGGCCTCTCGCTCGAGACGGCAGGGCGCGTGCGCGGGCTCGACGTCTGGGAGACCGGCGACTTCCACCACGACGGCATCTCGGACGACGGCGAGGCGATCTTCGCGCGGCTCCTGGCGATGGCAGACCCCGACCCCACTCAGGGCGGGTGACGGGCGCCGCCGAGGAATGTCGGACCCCCGTGATGGGATGAATCCATGGAGGGGTACTGCGGTTCGGCGCACGACGGCGAGTGGTCGCCGTCGCGTGACCATGTGCCGCGGTCACTGCCCCCGGAGGGGCCGGATGATGACCCGCTGTGCTGGGCGGAGGCGTGGGACCCTGCTCCCGCTGACGCGGAGGCCCTGAGCGAGCCCTCCCGGCGCGCGGCGGAGCGGGTCTTCAGGATCGACTCACTCGTGGGCGGGCTCTCGGTGTGCAGGGCCGTGGAGTCCCAGCTCCACGCCGACCGGGCGAGGAGTGTCCGGCGGATCGCAGTGCTGCTGGGAGCGGAGTCGGCGGACCCGATGGAACGGCTCGAGGCGCCCTCGCTCGCCGCCGCCGAGGTCGCCGCGGAGCTGTTCCTCCCGCCGCGTGCCGCTCGGGCGCTCGTCGCCGAGTGCCTGGCCCTCACCGAGCCCGCAGCCGCGCCTCTGCTGGCCGCGCTCGACGACGCCCGCATCGACCGGGAGCGGGCCAGGACGATCCTGAGCGCGTCAGCCTGCGTGCCCGATGCGGCGGTCGCCGAGTTCATCCACCGCGCGATCCGCCTAGCCTCAGCGGAGCCCTCGCCCGGCGAGTCGGCGGTCCGCACTGCGGTGCCGTTATCGGTGCCGGCACTGCGGCGGTCCCTGCGGCGGCTCGCCGAGGAGTACTCCGCCGACGCCTTGGCCGCGCGGTCCCGGGCAGCGCGCGAGCACCGCCGGGTCGAGGTGGACCCCTGCGACGATGGGATGTGCCTCCTCACCGCCTATCTGCCTCTCGTCGACGGCGCCATGATCGACACCAGGCTGCAGGCCGTCGCCCAAGCACAGGCCGCCGACGACCCCCGGACCACGGCCCAGAAGCGCGCGGACGCGTTCACGGGCCTGCTCCTCGCGCCGGTGTCGGGGACCATGTCCGAGCCACGCGGCGGCGTCCGCACGGAGATCGTCGTGACCATCCCGTACGGCACTGTCCTTCCAACCCCCGGTCCCGCCACACCCGGCTCCTCGGCGACGGGGCTGAAGCTCGCGGAGGCTCCTGCAGAGATCCAGGGCTACGGGCTCGTCGATGCCGAGACTGCGCGGTCGCTGGCCGCCCATGCGGCCACCTGGGTGGGCGCTGTCATCGACCCGAACGCCGGTGTCCCCTTGGCACTCGGCCGCACCCGCTACACACCGCCGCCCGCGCTGCGCCGCTACCTCGCGCTCAGAGACGCCGGCTGCACCTTCCCAGGATGCGACGCCCCGCACCCGCGCACGGAGGCAGACCACCTCCGTGAGTGGTCACACGGCGGCAGCACGGGTCGGGACAACCTCGCCCTCCTCTGCCCCGAGCACCACCGCATCAAGACGCTCGGGCACTGGAAAGCGGAGAACGACGTCCCGGCGGGCACGACGGTCTGGACCTCGTGCCTCGGCCGCACCCACGTCACACGCGGCACGCCCCCGGCGCCACCACCTCGGCCTCCGCAACCGCCCCCGTTCTGAGCTGCAGGGTCTCCCATCTCAGCCCATGCTGGGATGCGCCCTGAGAACCCGCCGGAGCCAGACCGTCAGGCGGGGTCGAGGCGTCGGCGCCCGGCCACGGACCGCGTCACGGCGAGCACGAGGACGGCGACGCTCAGCACACCGGCCGCCAGGGCGAGTCCCTCGAAGCCGATGAGCGCCATCGCGACCCCGGAGAGCGCGCCGCCGGCGGCTCCCGCGAGGCCCATGGCCGTGTCGCTCGCACCCTGCGCCTGGACCCGGTGGACGGGTCCGACGCTCTCGGCCAGGAGCGCAGAGCCGGCGATCGTCGCGGCGGACCATCCGAGCCCGAGCAGGACGAGGCCCACAGCTACGGCCGGGGGGCTCGGTGCCCCGAGCGCGGCGACGGCAACGGCGAGCAGGAGCACAACATGGCCGCCGGCAAGAACCCGACGCCGCCCGTAGCGGTCCGAGAGCCAGCCCATGAGCGGCGAGAGCGCATACATCCCGGCGATGTGCAGCGAGATCGTGAACCCGATGAGCGCGAACGAGTCGGTGCTCACGCGGCCCTCGTGGCCCATGCCGGCCATGGGCCCCACCGTGACCTGCTGGAGGTGCAGCGGGGTCATCGACATGACCGAGACCATGACGGCGTGCGCGGCGACGACGCCCAGGACGCCGAGGACGGCGTCGGGTGAGGTACGGATCGCGCGGACGCCGCCCGTGAACGCCGCACCCCAAGGGGTCCCACCCGAGCGGGCGGCCCGGTCCTGAGGAGCCTCCTGGATGCCGGCGCGGCGCCGGGCCTCGAGCAGAGGGTCGGGGCGCAGGCCGACGAGCAGGATCACGGCGGCCAGCGCCATCCCGGCGACGGAGATGACGAACGGGCCGGCCGTCTCGGGCAGGTGGAGGGCCGTGCCGAGGGCGGCCCCGGGCCGGATGAGGTTGGGGCCCGCCACCGCGCCCACGGTGATGGACCAGACGACGAGCGAGAGGTCCCGGCCGCGGTGGGCGGCGCCGGCGAGGTCGAGCGCTGCAAAGCGCGACTGGAGGTTCACGGCTGTCCCCACCCCGAGCAGCGCCCCGCCCGCCAAAAGGACCGGCAACGATGAGGTGACGGTGGAGAGCACGACCGCGAGTGAGCCCGCCATGGCGAGGGCCAGGCCCACGACGAGCGCCGTCCGGCGGCCCTTCGCGGCGGCGAGACCCGCCAGGGGCAGGGCGGCGACGGCGGCCGTGAGGGTCAGCACGGTCGTCACGGACCCTGCCCAGGCATCGGAGCCGCCGTACTGGACGGCGAGCAGGGAACCGATGGCGAGCGTCGCACCGTTCCCGAGACCGCTCAGCAGCTGCGCGGAGGCCAGCACCCCCACGGTCCTGCGCTGCAGGCGGCGCTGCCCGGCGCCGGGGTCAGGCATGCCCGGCGGCCTGCATCTGCCGCAGCTCCTTCTTGAGGTCGCCGACCTCGTCACGGAGCCTGGCAGCGAGCTCGAACTGGAGTTCTGCCGCGGCCCCATGCATCTGTTCCGTAAGCTGCTCGATGAGGCCGATCAGGTCCTCGGCCGGGGCGGCCGCGACCCCATCCTTCCGGACGGTCTCCTGGCCGGTCGCCGCGGCCTTCGCGGCGGAATACCCGCGCTTGCCCTTGCCGTAGTCGAACTGCTTGATCAGCTTCTCGGTGTCCTGATCCTCACGCGCGAGCTGGTCCGTGATGTCGGCGATCCGCTTGCGTAGCGGCTGGGGGTCGATCCCCCGCTCCTTGTTGAACGCCACCTGGATCTCGCGGCGACGATTCGTCTCGTCGATGGCCTGGGCCATGGAGTCGGTGATCCTGTCCGCGTACATGTGCACCTGGCCGGAGACATTGCGCGCCGCGCGGCCGATCGTCTGGATGAGGGACGTCGCCGAGCGCAGGAAGCCCTCCTTGTCCGCGTCGAGGATGCTCACGAGCGAGACCTCGGGGAGGTCCAGGCCCTCGCGGAGGAGGTTGATGCCGACCAGGACGTCGAACGTGCCGAGCCGCAGCTCCCGCAGCAGCTCGACGCGGCGGAGGGTGTCGACGTCCGAATGGAGGTACTGGACCTTGACCCCGTGGCCGAGCAGGTACTCGGTGAGGTCCTCGGCCATCCGCTTGGTGAGGGTCGTGACGAGCACGCGCTCGTCCCGCTCGACGCGGTCGCGGATCTCGCCGAGGAGGTCGTCGATCTGGCCCTTCGTGGGCTTGACCACCACCTCGGGGTCAACCAGGCCGGTGGGCCGGATGATCTGCTGCACCACGCCGTCGGCCTTGCCGAGCTCGTATTTCCCGGGCGTGGCCGAGAGGTAGATGGTCTGGCCGATCCGCTCGAGGAACTCGTCCCACTTCAGCGGGCGGTTGTCCATGGCGGAGGGTAGCCGGAAGCCGTGTTCGACGAGGGTGCGCTTGCGCGACATGTCCCCCTCGTACATGGCGCCGATCTGCGGGACGGTCACGTGGGACTCGTCGATGACGAGCAGGAAGTCATCCGGGAAGTAGTCCAGGAGGCAGTGCGGGGCAGTGCCGGGCCCTCGGCCGTCGATGTGCCGGGAGTAGTTCTCGATGCCGTTGCAGAACCCCATCTGCTGCATCATCTCGAGGTCATAGGTGGTGCGCATGCGCAGCCGCTGGGCCTCGACGAGCTTGTTCTGCGACTCGAGCAGCTGCAGCCGCTCGGCGAGCTCGTCCTCGATGCCGCGGATTGCCTTGGCCATCCGCTCGGGGCCGGCGACATAGTGGCTCGCGGGGAAGACGTACATCTCCGTCTCCTCCCGGATCACCTCGCCCGTGAGGGGGTGGAGGGTGTGGATCGACTCGATCTCGTCGCCGAAGAACTCGATCCGCAGGGCCTGCTCCTCGTACATGGGGATGATCTCGACCGTATCGCCGCGCACGCGGAAGGTGCCGCGGTGGAAGTCCATGTCGTTGCGCACGTACTGCATCGCGACGAACCGGCGCAGGAGCGCGTCCCGGTCCATCTCCATCCCGCGCCGCAGGGTGACCATCCCGGCGACGTACTCCTCGGGGGTGCCCAGGCCGTAGATGCACGAGACGGTCGCCACGACGACCACGTCTCGGCGCGTGAGCAGCGCGTTCGTGGCCGAGTGCCGCAGCCGCTCGACCTCCTCGTTGATCGAGGAGTCCTTCTCGATGTAGGTGTCCGACTGGGGCACGTAGGCCTCGGGCTGGTAGTAGTCGTAGTAGGAGACGAAGTACTCGACCGCGTTGTTGGGCAGGAGCTCCCGGAACTCGTTGGCGAGCTGCGCCGCGAGGGTCTTGTTCTGGACCATCACCAGGGTCGGGCGCTGGAGCTTCTCGATCACCCAGGCCGTCGTGGCGCTCTTGCCGGTGCCCGTGGCTCCGAGGAGCACCACGTCCTTCTCGCCGTTCTGGATCCGTTCGGCGATCTCGGCGATCGCGGTCGGCTGATCGCCCGCCGGCTGGTATTCGCTGACCACCTCGAAGGGCGCTACGACGCGGTTGATCTCCTGCGCAAGGCTCATGCTTCCAATCTACGCCGGGCAGCGGACAGCTCGTGTCCGCAGGGCGCCACGATCGCCACGGGCTGACACCGAATGCCCCGGCGGCCCGGCTCTCAGCCCTCCCGGGCGGCGGGCTCAAGCACCTCGTCCCAGAGCCGGTCCACCGCGGCGCGCAGCTCGGGGAGGGAGCCGGTGTTGGCGACAACGTGGTCGGCGGCGGCGAGGCGCTGCTCCCGCGTCGCCTGGGCCGACATGCGGGACCTCGCCTCGGCCTCGTCCATCCCATTGCGGGCAAGCAGCCTGGCCAGGCGCACGTCGTCGGGCGCATCGACGACCACGACGACGTCGAACGCGCCCGCCTGGCCGGTCTCCACCAGCAGCGGGATGTCCTGGACGACGACGGCGTGCGGGTCCCCGGCGACGGCGTCGCCCGCGAGCTGCGCCGCGCGCGCCCGGACGCGGGGATGGATGATCGCGTTGAGCATGTCGCGGCGGGACGGGTCGGCGAACACGATGGCGCCCAGCGCGGCACGGTCGAGCGTGCCGTCGGGGGCGAGGATTCCCTCCCCGAAGGCTTCGACGACTTCCGCGAGCCCGTCGCTGCCGGGCGCCACGGCCTCGCGCGCCAGGACGTCCGCGTCCACGATCACGGCGCCGCGCTCGGCGAGCCGCCGCGACACCTCCGACTTCCCCGCGGCGATGCCGCCCGTCAGGCCCACTCTCAGCACGGGACCAGCCTAGTGGAGCCGGGCGGCCCCCCGGACCGGACAGCTCCTAGACTGGGCACGGTGACCGAGACGCCGAGCCATGCCACGATCTACACGACCTTGGACGGGGAGCACCGCCACGAGTTGGAGGTCAAGCGCTCGCGCTTCATCACGGTGCTGCGCCGGGCGACGACCGAGGACGAGGCCCGTGCCCTCGTCGCCGGGCTTCGGCGGGAGTTCCACGATGCCCGCCACCACTGCAGCGCGTTCGTCCTCGGGCCGGACCGCACCACGCAGCGCAGCAGCGACGACGGTGAGCCCTCGGGCACCGCCGGGATCCCGATGCTGGAGGCCCTCCTGCGGCGTCAGACGCACGACGGCGTCGCCGACCTCAGCGACGTCGCTGCGGTCGTGGTGAGGTACTTCGGCGGGATCCTCCTGGGCGCCGGCGGCCTGGTGCGGGCGTACTCGGAGTCCGTCTCGGCGGCCCTGGACACCGCCCCGCTCCTGCGGCGCCGCAGACTTCGGCTCGTCGGGATCGATCTGCCCCATGCCGCGGCACCGCGGCTCGAGAACGACCTGCGCGCCGGCGGCGTGCTGGTGGTCGGCACGGACTACGGCGCAGACGGCGCGACGCTGCGGGTGGCCCTCGAGGACACCGACGCGGGAGGGATGGCGTTCGCTGCGCGACTCGCCGGACTGACCGCCGGGACGGCTGAGCCTGTGAGGCTCGGGACCTCATGGGTGGACGTCCGCTGACGGGCCGAAGAATCGGGCTGACGGAGCTGGGACTGAGGAGTCGGGCCGAAGGAGTCGGGCGAAAGAGCCGAGGTGGGGGCGGGTGCTGGGGGTGAACCCGCCCCCGCAGCCACCGTAGGGATCTGCTCGGGAGCGCCGGCAGGGGAAAAAGGCCCGGGAGACACGACGAGGGCGGGCCCTGCCTGAGCAGGACCCGCCCTTGTCAGCGGTGTCGGTACCGGCGGCCTAGGCGGCCGCGGTCACGATCAGTTGCCGGTCAGCTTCTCGCGGAGCGCGGCAAGGGCCTCGTCCGAGGCGAGGGTGCCGTGCTCGGTCGCCGGCGCCTCGGAGGAGTAGGTGGTCGGAGCGGCCTCGTGGCCACCGGACGCGGCGGCCGCGTCGTCGGCGAGGTGCTGCGCGACCTGCTTCTTGTGCGCCTCCCAGCGGGCCTGGGCGTCGGCGTACTGCTGCTCCCACGCGGCGCGCTGAGTCTCGTAGCCCTCGAGCCACTCGTTGGACTCCGGGTCGAAGCCCTCCGGGTACTTGTAGTTGCCCTCCTCGTCGTACTCGGCGGCCATGCCGTAGAGCGCCGGGTCGAACTCGGTCGAGTCCGGGTCCACGCCCTCGTTGGCCTGCTTGAGCGACAGGGAGATGCGGCGACGCTCGAGGTCGATGTCGATGACCTTGACGAAGAGCTCGTCGCCCACGGAGACAACCTGCTCGGCGAGGTCCACGTGGCGGACCGCCAGCTCCGAGATGTGCACGAGGCCCTCGATGCCGTCCTCGACGCGCACGAACGCGCCGAACGGAACGAGCTTCGTGACCTTGCCCGGGACAACCTGGCCCAGCGCATGCGTGCGGGCGAAGGTCTGCCACGGATCCTCCTGCGTCGCCTTGAGCGACAGGGAGACGCGCTCGCGGTCCAGGTCCACCTCGAGGACCTCGACCGTGACCTCCTGGCCGACCTCGACAACCTCGGACGGGTGGTCGATGTGCTTCCAGGACAGCTCCGAGACGTGGACGAGGCCGTCGACGCCGCCGAGGTCCACGAACGCACCGAAGTTGACGATCGAGGACACGACGCCCGTGCGGACCTGGCCCTTCTCGAGCTTGTTGAGGAAGGAGGAGCGGACCTCGGACTGGGTCTGCTCGAGCCACGCACGGCGGGACAGGACCACGTTGTTGCGGTTCTTGTCGAGCTCGATGATCTTCGCCTCGAGCTTCTGGCCGATGTACGGCGCCAGGTCGCGGACGCGGCGCATCTCGACCAGCGAGGCCGGGAGGAAGCCACGGAGGCCGATGTCGAGGATGAGACCACCCTTGACCACCTCGATGACGGTGCCGGTGACGACGCCGTCCTCCTCCTTGATCTTCTCGATGTCGCCCCAGGCGCGCTCGTACTGGGCGCGCTTCTTGGACAGGATCAGGCGGCCTTCCTTGTCCTCCTTGGTGAGAACGAGGGCCTCGACCTGATCACCGACGGCGACGACCTCGGACGGGTCGACGTCGTGCTTGATGGAGAGCTCGCGGGAGGGGATGACACCCTCCGTCTTGTACCCGATGTCAAGGAGGACCTCGTCGCGGTCGACCTTGACAACGGTGCCCTCGACAAGGTCGCCGTCGTTGAAGTACTTGATGGTGGCGTCGACGGCGGCGAGGAACTCCTCGGGCGTGCCGATGTCGTTGATGGCGACCTGCGGCGTGGAGGAGGTCGTGGAGGTGATGGTCATGTAGTAGGGGCTCCGATGTGGATAGTTGGTCGGTCACCCAGACACGTGCGGCCGCACGTGCTGGCTGAAGTGTTGATGGTGGTGCTGCGCACTACGCGCCCCACCAGTCTAGTTGGCGGTCCCAACAGGGGTCAAAACGCCCCAGCGCGCGGCTGCCTTCGATTCCAGGGTCCGATTCCGGGGACAGCCCTATTCCCACGGCAGGCCAGCCCTCGAGAGGGTGGTGAAGGAGATCCCCATCCCGATGAGGCGCGGCAGCGCCGCCTCGTACCCCCGGGCCGTCCCCGCTCCCGGGTGGTTCATGTGGCTGATCACGATGTCCCCGGCGCGCGCCCTCCCGACCTCCGTGGCGACCTGCGCGGGCGAGAAGGTCGCCCCGCCGTCGCCGTTGACCGAGAAGTTGACCGGGACGAGGCCCACGGCACGGACCACATCCGCGGCCACGTCGTCGTAGTAGGCGGTGCCGGGCCGGTACCAGGGGCCGGGCGCCCGGGTGAGCCCCTCGAGGTGCGCCCTGTTGGACAGGATCTCCTGGTAGACGGCGGCGACAGAGGACGTGCCCGGGATGCCGTAGGCCGCCCGGCCCGTCACCGACAGCGGCCGGTGCGCCGTGCCGTGGTCCGCGAGCTCGAACAGGGGGTCGGCGGCCAGTTCGGCGGCCGCTCCGGGGTTCGCCGCGATCCAGCGGGAGTTGAGGAACAGGGTCGCGGGAACCCGGTACTTCCTCAGGGCCGCAATGAGCCGGGAATCGTACCCCGCGCCCCCTGGGCCTCCGCAGGCGTCGAAGGTGAGGGCGACAGATGCCACGGAACAGCGGGTCACGACGCCGGGCACCGCGAGTCCCCACATGGCCGGGACGCGTCCGGCAAACCTGCCCTCGATCTGCTCGAGCGCGGGGAGCGGCGGCCGCGCCGGGCCGGTGGGCCCCGGAGCTTCCGCGGCCCCGTGGGCCGGGGCCGGCCCGGGGCCCTTGGCGCCCGAGGAGAGGGACGCTGTCGGCGCGGCGCACGCCGCCAGTGCCAGTGCAGGCAGGGCGGTGAGCACACGTCGGCGCGCGAGCATTCAGGCTCCAGGGAGGAGGAACAGTGGGCGGGGTCCGCACCGGTCTTCGCCGTGACGTCCCGGGGGCAGGATACCGCGGCGAGCCCACGCCCGGGGGAACGCACGGTTGCAGGCAGGTGTCGCGCTGCCGCCCGCCAGCGACCCGTCGCCGCCTAGAAGTGCGTGAGGCAGTGGGCGGGGCGCTCGACCGCGAGCATCCGGGCCAGCTCCGCTGCGGCATCCGGCCGACCGGCCCCGACGCGGATGCGGCCCGCCTCGGCGAGCGTCACCGGGCTCACGCCGCCGACGTAGACCGACGAGAGCTCGGCGATGTCCATGATGAGGTCGTCCTGCCCGGGGTCGTCGGCGCCGACGCGGGAGACCCGGGCTGTGCCCGCCGAGGAGGAGAGGCGGTACCTGCCGTCCGTGAATCCGAGGGGATCGTGGACGCGGAGGACGAGCTCGCCGTCGTGCGCGGTCTTCCGGGCGGAGAGCGCGGCCTCGACGTCGAGGATCCGCAGCCAGAGCATGTCCCGCACCGAGCCGGTGCGGACCACGCGCGGGTCCTCGAGGGCCCACACGAGCGGGTCGTCCACCGGGGCATCCTCCCACTCGACGCGCTCGATCAGGTCGAGGGAGCCCAGGAAGTCCCAGAGCCCCAGGTAGGCCTCCGGGGTCGCCGCGACGAGGTCGCGCAGCGCCATGGTGGGCGGCTCCGTCTCCCAGCCGCGGAATGCGTAGGCCGCGTAGCCGTCGGGGATGCCCTGCTCGTCGAGGTGGACCGCGACCCGGACGGCCCGGTCCGGGCCGCCCGTCTCGTCATCCCACTGGCCCGCTGCGCGCAGGCGGTAGCGCTCCTGCCGGCCCAGCGAGCCGGGGATCGCCCGGTGCGCCCTGGCGAAGATCTCCGGGGCGAGGTCCAGCATCGCCGCCGGCTCGGCCGCGACCACGCGGCCGCGCACGGGCGCCGGGAGCCTGAACCGCGGCCCCGTCTCCACACTCACGCTCCGCTCGTGGGTCGCGACCCCGTAGCCGAAGCGCCGGTAGATCGAGGCCTCGGAGGCCGTCAGGGCGGCGACCGGCACACCGTCTGCCTTCGCGCGTGCCAGGTCCTCGGACATGAGCCTGCGGAGGAGCCCGCGGCGGCGGTGGTCCGTCCGGACGGTGACGGCCGTGACCATGTGGGCGGGGACGAGCACCCCGTGGCCCACATTGAGGGTCTTGCGGAACGTGGCAAAGGTGGCCACCGGGCCCGCAGAATCCAGCGCCGGGGCCGCGGCGGGCTCCGTCTCGTACGCCCCGGTCAGCTCCCGGTCGTCGGCCACCGACGACTCGGCGATCCGCGCCGTGAGCTCGTCCCGCCCGGGCTTCTGGTAGAAGCCGTAGTGCACGGCCTCGATCCACCGCTCCGTGTCCGCGTAGTCGGGCGACGACGCCGGCTGCGGCCGGAACCGCCGGATCTCGTAGTCGGTGCCCCGCAGCGTTCCTGTGTCGGCGCTCATTGCCCGCGTTCCCCCTCGTGTCAGTGCTGCCTCGCAGCAGTGTGCGGCGTCGTATCAGTGCGGCGTCAGGTCAGTGCCCGGCGTCGTTCCAGGTGCGGCCCACGCCGATCTGGACGTCGAGCGGCACGCTCAGCTCGGCGGCCGAGCCCATCTCGTGCTCGACGATGCCGCGCACGGCCTCCTCCTCCCCCGGCGCGACCTCGACGACGAGTTCGTCGTGGATCTGCAGGAGGAGGCGGGAGCCCAGGCCGCGCGAGCGCAGCCGCCCCTCGACGCCGATCATGGCGCGCTTGATGATGTCCGCCGCGGAGCCCTGGATCGGCGAGTTGAGTGCGATCCGCTCGGCGAGCTCGCGGTGCACCCGGTTGGTGCTCGTGAGGTCCGGAAGGTAGCGCCGCCGGCCGAAGATCGTCTGCGTGTACCCGTCCTGCCGGGCCTGCTCCACGACGCCCCGGAGGTAGTCGCGCACGGCCCCGAAGCGGTCGAAGTAGTCCTTCATGAGGGTGCGGGCCTCGTCCACGGAGATCTCGAGCTGCTTGGACAGCCCGAAGGAGGACAGCCCGTAGGCGAGCCCGTAGCTCATGGCCTTGACCTTCGAGCGCATCTCGCTCGTCACCTCGGCAGGGGCGACGTGGAAGATGCGCGAGCCGACGAAGCGGTGCAGGTCCTCGCCCTGCCGGTACGCCTCGATGAGGCCCTCGTCGCCGGACAGGTGCGCCATGATCCGCATCTCGATCTGCGAGTAGTCCGCCGACAGCAGGGACTCGTAGCCCTCGCCCGCGACGAAGACGTCGCGCACCCGCCGGCCCTCCTCCGAGCGGATCGGGATGTTCTGCAGGTTCGGGTTGTTCGAGGACAGGCGGCCGGTGGCGGCGATGGTCTGGGCATAGGTTGTGTGGATGCGGCCGTCGGCGGTGACCGCCTTCTTGAGGGTCTCGACCATCTGCCGCAGCTTGCTCGACTCGCGGTGGGCCATGAGCGCCTCGAGGAACGGGTGCCCCGTCTTGTCGAGGAGCTCCTTGAGGGACGCGGCATCCGTCGTGTAGCCGGTCTTGATCTTCTTCGTCTTGGGCAGCCCGAGCTCGTCGAAGAGCACCGTCTGCAGCTGCTTGGGCGAGCCGAGGTTGACCTCGTGGCCGATCGCCTCGTAGGCCGCGGCGGCCGCCTGCTCGCTCGCGGTGCCGAGCTCCTCCATGAGGGCATCGATCTGCTGCTGGTCCACGGTGATGCCGGCCCACTCCATGTCGAGCAGGACGCGCGAGAGCGGCAGCTCCATGTCCTGCAGCAGCCCGCTCGCCCCCACCTCCTCGAGTTTGGGGGCCAGGGCCTCGTGGAGGGCATGCACGACGGCGGCCTTCCGGGCGAGCGCCGCCGCGGCGGCTTCCGCTCCCTCGAGGTCGAGGGCGAGCTGCCCGCTGGACGGGGCGCCGGCCGCGAGCTCGATCCCGAGATGGTGCTGGGCCAGATCCCCGAGCGCGTAGGAGCGGCGGTCCGGCTCGGCGAGGTAGCCCGAGATCGACACATCGTCGACGACGCCCGCGAGCTCCGACCCGTGCCCGCGCAGCGCCTTCGCCGTCTCCTTGAACTCGGCCGTCGCCTTCGGCACCGAGGCGTCCGCGAGCCACGCGGCAAGGGGCGCCGGGATGCTGGCCACATCGTCCCCGAGCGGGACCACGACGGCGGCCGCCCCCGTCGCGAGGGCGAGGGCCTCGGCGCGCGGCCGGGGCCCGGCACCGTCGGTCCGGACCGCGACCGCGACGGGCTGTCCCCCCGCGCCCTCGGTGAGGCCCGTGAGCGCGGCGGCCAGCTCGGCGTCGTCCGCCGGAATGGTGTGGGCCGGCACGTGGAAGGCGTCCGGGGTCTCCTCGGGGCCCTCCGTGCCGAAGACGTCGTAGACCCGTGCCCGCAGCGCCTTGAACTCGAGCTCGTCGAAGAGCGCCTCCACGGCCGCGCGCTCGGGACGCGGGTCGGCGAGCTCGTCGAGGGCGAGCGGCAGCTCGAGGTCGGTCAGGAGCCGGTTGAGCTGCCGGTTGCGCCGCACGGCGTCGATGTTCGCCCTGAGGCTCTCCCCCGCCTTGCCCTTGATCTCCTCGGCGTGCTCGAGCACGCCCTCGAGGCCGCCGTACTGGGTGATCCACTTCGCGGCGGTCTTGGGGCCGACGCCGGGGACGCCGGGGAGGTTGTCCGCCGACTCGCCCACGAGGGCTGCGAGGTCGGGATAGCGCGCGGGCGGGACGAAGTACTTCTCCTCGATCGCCGCCGCGTCCATCCGCGGGATGTCGCTCACGCCCTTGCGCGGGTAGAGCACGGCCACGTGGTCGTCGACGAGCTGGAACGTGTCGCGGTCGCCGGAGACGAGGAGGACCTCGAAGCCCGCTGCCGTGCCCTGGGCGGCGAGGGTCGCGAGGATGTCGTCCGCCTCGTGGCCGGGCAGTTCCATCGTGCGCACCCCGAGGGCGCCCATGACCTTCTTGATGTACTCGATCTGGCCGGAGAACTCGGGCGGGGTGGCGTTGCGGCCGCCCTTGTACTCGCTGTAGATCGTCTTGCGCTGCGTGGTCTCGTCGCTGACGTCGAACGCGACGGCGACGTGCGTGGGCTTCTGGTCCCGCACGAGGTTGATGAGCATCGACGTGAAGCCGTGGACGGCGTTCGTGTGCTGGCCCGCGGCGTTGACGAAGCTGTCCGCCGGCAGCGCGAAGAAGGCGCGGAAAGCCATCGAGTGGCCGTCCAGGACCAGCAGCCGCCCCTGCCGTCCCGCCGGGGCCCCGGCTGCCGCCGTCGGGGCGGCCGTGGGTGCGGGTGGGGCGAGGGTTTTGCTGGTTTCAGTCACGGGTGCCAGCCTAGTGGGCATGCAGGACAATTTCACCGCGATGGGCGAGCGCCCCGGGACCGATCGGAACGACGGCGCGCAGGCGGAGCCCGAGGGCAATCCCGGGCCCGACGCCGCTGCCGAGCTCGAGGCCGCCGGCATCCCCGAACGGCTCCGCCCCTGGCTCGCAACCCGCGGGGTGGGCGCCCTCGTCATCAAGATGGGGATCGTCTTCGAGGAGCTCACGGCAGAGCGGGCGGTAGCCACCATGCCGGTCGAGGGAAACACCCAGATCGCCGGGATCCTGCACGGGGGCGCCCACGCGGTGCTGGCAGAGACGCTGGGCTCGTTCGCCGCCTCGCTGCACGCGGGCGAGGGCCGCCATGCCGTCGGGGTGGACCTCAACGCGACGCATCACCGCGCTGCCGCGCGCGGCAGGGTGCGGGGCACCTGCACCGCACTCCACCTCGGCCGCACGCTCGCGACGCATGAGATCGTCATCACCGACGAGGACGGCCGCCGGCTGTGCACCGCGCGCATCACGAACCTCCTGCGGGACGACCCGACGGGCCCAGCCGGGTCGGCCCGGGACCACGCCTAGAGCGGCCGCCTCAGGCCCGCGCGTAGCGCAGCTCGACGGTCCCCCCGCGTTCGGTCAGGCCCTCGAGCGTGAACCCGGCGGGGACGCCGAGCGGGACGCCGCCGAACAGGGGCACTCCCCCGCCGAGCGCCACCGGGACGATCGTGAGCACGATCCGGTCGATGAGCTCCGCCGCGAGGAACTCGCCGGCCAGCGAGCCCCCGCCGACGATGTAGACGTCCTTCTCGCCGGCGTCCCGGCGGAGCTCGTCCGCGAAGGTGCCAACGTCCCCGCGCACGAGGACCACGTCGGCGCCGTCGTCCGTGCCGAGCTCGTGGTGCGTGAACACCCAGCAGGGCACCGTGTACGGCCACGCGCCCGGCTGGTGCGCCCGGATCCACTCGTACGTCTCGCCGCCCATGGCCACGCAGCCGACCCCGGCCTCGAACGCCCTGTACGACTCCCCCAAGCCCTCGACGTCATTGAACCTCTCGAGCCAGTCGAGCCCGCCGTTGTCCTGGGCGATGTAGCCGTCGAGGCTGCTTCCCACGAAGTAGACGAAGTCAGACATGCCGCCCAGCCTAGCCACGGGCCCGCGGCTTTCCCAGAACCCGACGCGGCGCGTGGACGTGGCCCGCGGGCGGCGCTAGCGTCGGGACCATGGATGCCGAGAACCCGAACGCCAGCAGCCCGTCCGCCGACAGCGCCCCGCAGGAGGGCGGCTACGGCAGCCCCACCCCGGAGGAGGAGATGCCCCAGGCGGCCCAGACCGGGGGCGCCGCGCAGGGGGCGGCGCAGAACGTCGAAGAAGAGGGCACCGCGGGCAGGGAGTCCCAGGAGCAGGGCGGCACCGAGTCCCGCGAGCAGCCGCAGGGAGACCTCGCGGAGCCGGAGGAGGCCCCCTCCACGGACGCCGACCTCGACGAGGGCAACACCGAGGACCAGGGGAACCGCGAGTCGTTCTCCTCGGAGTCGGATGCAGACGCCTCCGGCCTCCCCGAGGGCGGCGACTCCGCCTGAGGCCTGGGCGCTGTCTGCCCACACCGCGGCTCCGGGGCGGCCCTCGCGCCCCGGAGCCATCGTGGAAGGACGGAACAGCCCTAGTGGGAACAGCCCTAGTGGAAGTACGGAATGACGAGGTACACGCCGTACAGCACCACGGCTCCGGCGAGCGCGTAGCTCACGCCCGATCCGGTCCGGAGCAGGGCCCGGACGCGCTGCCGCTCCGGGTCCCGCGCCTCACTCCCAAGCCGGATGGCGAGCGAGAAGAACAGCACGATGCTGCCTGCGCCGAGGATGGTCGCGACCGCGACCACGATGAAGGATCCCCAATTGATCACCGGGCTTCCCCCTTCTGACGGCGCTTGCGCTTGCGCGGGAACTCCACGGCGTCGCCCGCCTCCTCGACCTCGACGACGTTGTGGTGGCCCACGCGCTGGCGGTTGTTGAGGTAGAACATCCAGGCGATCGCGGCGATGCCGACCACGACGACCAGGATCACGCCGGGCGCGCCCAGCCCCATGAGCAGCGCGGCAGCGGCTCCGACCACGGCCGCGGCGGGGAGCGTCAGGACCCAGCCGAGGGCGATCCGGCCGGCGGTGCCCCACTTCACCGAGGTCCCCCTGCGCCCCAACCCGGAGCCGATGACCGCGCCGCTCGTCACCTGCGTCGTGGACAGCGCGAAGCCGAGGTGCGAGGAGGCCATGATGGCGGCGGCCGTGCTGGACTCGGACGAGAACCCCTGGGCCGGGCGCACCTCTGTCAGGCCGGTCCCGACCGTCCTGATGATGCGCCACCCGCCCGCGTAGGTCCCGATCGCAATGGCCGCGGCGCAGGCCACGATGACCCACGCCTGCGGTCCGGTCCCCGGCTTCTGGAGGCCGCCGGCGACGAGGACGAGCGTGAGGATACCCATGGTCTTCTGGGCGTCGTTGGTCCCGTGCGAGAGGGCGACCAGGCTCGAGGTGAAGACCTGTCCGATGCGGAAGCCGCCCCGGCCCTGCTTGAGCTTCTCGCCGGTCTCGCTGTCCCGCCGGGCCGTCACAGCGTAGGCGATGCGGGTGCACAGCCACGCCGAGGCGCCCGCGATCAGCGGCGCGGCGACGGCCGGGAGGATCACCTTGGAGAAAACGGTGCCGAAGTTCACGGAGTAGAGCCCGATGCCGACGACCGCGGCGCCGATGAGGCCGCCGAAGAGTGCGTGCGACGAGCTCGAGGGCAGGCCGCGCAGCCAGGTGAACATGTTCCACAGCACCGCGCCGATGAGGCCGGCGAAGATGATCTCCGGCGTGATGTGCACGCCGTCGGCGCCCTCGCGGATGAGGCCGCCCGAGATGGTCTTGGCCACCTCGGTGGACAGGAAGGCCCCCACGAGGTTCAGGACCGCCGCGAGCGCCACCGCCTTGCGCGGGGTGATCGCCCCGGTGGCAATGGGCGTCGCCATCGCATTGGCGGTGTCGTGGAAGCCGTTCGTGAAGTCGAAGAAGAGCGCCAGTACGATGACCAGCACGATCATGGTGGTGATGTCCACCCGTCGTCCCCTCAGGTTGTGGTGAGGCTGATGTGCGATTCCCCGGCCACCAGCTGTTCATCCGAAGTTCGGCACAGATCTGTTGACGGGCGGCGGGAATCGCTCCGGACCATCCTATACAGCGCCGGGCGCCCCGACTGTGCCGGGGCGCCCGGCGCCCGGGTGCCCGAGGTGGGACTCGAACCCACACACCTTCCGATACCGCATTTTGAGGGCGGCGCGTCTGCCAATTCCGCCACTCGGGCCCAGGGCCTCCCCATGGCCTGCCCGTCCACTGTACCCGGTAGGATCGGAGGCAGGAACATCCGTCTGCCCCCAAGGAGCCAGCGTGTCAGACAAGACCCCCCAGACGGCACCGGCCGCCGAGAAGGCGACCGCCGCAGCCCCTGCCCGCCGTGTCGTCGTGGCCGAGGATGAGACACTCATCCGCCTCGACATCATCGAGATCCTCCGCGGGGAGGGCTACGACGTGGTCGCCGAGGCCGACAACGGGGAGCGGGCCGTGGAGCTTGCTGAGGAGCTCAAGCCGGATCTCGTCCTCATGGACGTGAAGATGCCCGTCATGGACGGGATCACGGCGGCCGAGAAGATCGTGAAGGCCCGCATCGCCCCGGTGGTGCTCCTCACGGCATTCAGCCAGAAGGAGCTCGTCGAGCGCGCCAGGGACGCGGGCGCCATGGCGTACGTCGTCAAGCCGTTCACGCCCGCCGACCTCGTCCCGGCCCTCGAGATCGCGCTCTCGCGCCACGAGGAGATCAAGGCGCTCGAGTCCGAGGTCACCGACCTCAAGGAGCAGTTCGCCACCCGCAAGCTCGTGGAGCGGGCCAAGAGCCTGCTCATCACCAAGATGGGCCTGACCGAGCCCGAGGCCTTCCGGTGGATCCAGAAGACCTCGATGGACCGCCGGCTGAGCATGCGCGAGGTCTCGGAGACCATCATCAACCAGGTCAGCTGACTGGCGGCTGGAACAGCACGAGGGCGGCACCCGTTTCGGGTGCCGCCCTCGTGGCGTCTGGGGCGTAAGGCCTAGAGCTTCTCGCGGCGGGGCTCGGTGGGCAGCGGCCACGGGCCGACCTGCTCGCGCACCGGCGCCGGCGCTCCGTCGAAGGCCTGGCCGGCGTCGGCGACGTCTCCGACCTTGTGCACCCGGAGCATGTTGGTCGAGCCGGCGACTCCGGGCGGGGAGCCGGCCGCGACCACCACGATGTCGTTGAGCTCGGCGAGGTCCGCCCGGAGAAGGTACTCGTCCACCTGGGCGATCATCTGGTCCGTGTGCGCGGCGAAGTCGACCATGCGGGGCTGGATGCCCCAGCACAGGCTGAGGGTGTTCAGCGTCGAGGTCAGCGGCGTGAACGCGAAGACCGGCTTCTGCGGGCGCAGGCGGCTGAGGCGTCGGGCGGAGTCGCCGGTCTGCGTGAACGTGCAGATGTACTTTGCGTCCAGCTGGTCCGCGATCGCCACCGCGGCGCGCGTGATCGCACCGCCGCGCGTCTTGGGCTGCGAGCCCAGCGGGGGAACCCGCTCAAGGCCGTGCTCCTCGGTCGACTCGATGATCTTCGCCATCGTCTGGACGGTCTCGACCGGGTAGGCGCCCACGCTCGTCTCGCCCGAGAGCATGACCGCGTCGGCACCGTCGAGGACGGCGTTGGCGCAGTCCGAGGCCTCGGCCCGGGTCGGGCGCGGGTTCTCGATCATGGACTCGAGGACCTGGGTCGCGACGATGACGGGCTTGGCCCAGCGACGCGCCAGTTCGATCGCGCGCTTCTGCACGAGCGGGACCTGCTCGAGCGGCAGCTCGACGCCCAGGTCACCGCGGGCCACCATGATCGCATCGAACGCGTCGATGATCTCGTGCAGCTGCTCGACGGCCTGGGGCTTCTCGATCTTGGCGATGACCGGGACCCTTCGGCCCTCCTCGTCCATGATCGCGTGCACGCGCTCGACGTCGCGGGCGTCCCGCACGAACGAGAGCGCCACGAAGTCGACGCCCCGCTTGAGCGCCCAGCGCAGGTCGGTCTCGTCCTTCTCGCTCAGCGCCGGCACGTTCACGGCCACGCCGGGGAGGTTGATGCCCTTGTTGTTGGACACCGTCCCCCCGACCGTCACCTCCGTGACGACCTTGACGTCGTCGACCGCCGTGGCGCGCAGGGCGACCTTGCCGTCGTCGATCAGGAGGGCGTCGCCGACCTTCACATCCTCGGTCAGGCTCTTCAGGGTCGTCGAGCAGATGTCCTTGGTGCCCGGCACGTCCTCGGTGGTGATCGTGAAGACGTCGCCGACGGCCAGTTCGTGCGGCCCGTCGACGAAGCGGCCCAGGCGGATCTTGGGGCCCTGGAGGTCGGCCATGATGCCCACGGCCTTGCCGAGGTCCGCCGCGGCCTTGCGCACCGTCTCGTAGGTCTTGTCGTGCACCGAGTGGTCACCGTGGCTCATGTTCATGCGGGCCACGTCCACGCCTGCCCTGATCACGGCGACGGTGTTCTCGTAGCTGGAGATGGCCGGTCCGAACGTGGCCACGATCTTCGCGCGTCTCATATACCTACCCTAGGTCTTGTCCGGTGGACAGCGGTTGCTGGGGATGTGAACAGCTGGGGCGACGCGGGCTCCCGGCGCGGGGCCGGGAGCCCGCGCCTCACAGGACCGTGATGGCCCGGTCGGTCGGCGCGACGGGCGCCGGCAGGATGGTCGAGCCCATGAGGTGGCGGTCCACGGCGGCCGCCGCGGCGCGGCCCTCCGCGATCGCCCAGACGATGAGCGACTGGCCGCGGCCGGCGTCGCCCGCGACGAAGATGCCGGGCACCTCCGTCATGTAGTCGGCGTCGCGGGAGACGTTCCCGCGGTCGTCGAAGCCGGCCTGGACCTGCTCGGCGATGCCGGCCGGCTCCGCGCCGGTGAAGCCGAGCGCGAGGAAGACGAGGTCCGCGGGAATGATCCGCTCGGTGCCGGCCTTGGGCAGGCGGCGCCCGTCGACGTACTCGGTCTCGGCGACCTTGATGCCGGCGAGCCGGCCGTTCTCCCCCACGAACTCGACAGTCGAGGCGAGGTAGGTCCGCTCGCCGCCTTCCTCGTGGGCGGTGGCGACCTCGAAGAGAGTCGGGTACATCGGCCAGGGCTGGTGCGCGGGGCGTTCGGCCGGGGGCTGCTTGCCGATGGCGAGCGTGGTCACCGAGGCGGCCTGCTGGCGGTGGGCCGTGCCGATGCAGTCGGCGCCGGTGTCGCCGCCGCCGAGGATGACCACGTGCTTGCCGCGTGCGTCGATCTGGGCGGGGACGGTGTCGCCCGCGACCACCCGGTTGGACTGCACGAGGTAGTCCATCGCGTAGTGGACCCCGTCGAGGTGACGGCCGGGGATCGGCAGGTCGCGCGGGACGGTCGCGCCGGTCGCGATGACGACGGCGTCGTACCGCCTGCGCAGCTGGTCCCAGCTGACGTCCTTGCCCACCTCGACGCCCGTCCGGAAGCGGGTGCCTTCCGCCTGCATCTGGGCGAGGCGGCGGTCGATGACGTCCTTCTCCATCTTGAAGTCCGGGATGCCGTACCGCAGGAGGCCGCCGATGCGGTCGTCCCGCTCGTAGACCGCGACCGTGTGGCCGATGCGGGTGAGCTGCTGCGCGGCGGCGAGGCCCGCCGGCCCGGACCCGACGACCGCGACGGTCTTGCCCGTGAGGCGTGCCGGCGGAAGGGGCTCGACCCAGCCGGCGTCGAAGGCCTCCTCGGCGATCGAGACCTCGATCTGCTTGATCGTCACCGCGGGCTGGTTGATGCCGAGGACGCAGGCGCTCTCGCAGGGCGCGGGGCACAGCCGCCCCGTGAACTCGGGGAAGTTGTTCGTCGCGTGCAGCCGCTCCGAGGCGTCCTGGCCCTCGCCGCGGCGGGTGAGGTCGTTCCATTCGGGGATGAGGTTCCCGAGGGGGCACCCGTGGTGGCAGAACGGCACGCCGCAGTCCATGCAGCGCGCCGCCTGGCGGCGGAGGACGGTGCCCTCCTGGCGCGCCTCGTACACTTCCTTCCAGTCCATGATGCGGACCGGCACTGGGCGCCGCTGCTGCGTTTCACGCTGGCGCACTTTCATGAATCCGCGTGGGTCAGCCACCGGTCACCTCCAGGATGCGAGACCAAACTTCTTCGCCGTCCGGGTCCAGGCCCTCCTCGAGGGCGGACAGACGGGTCTGCAGCACCGCTGCATAGTCGCGCGGGAGGACCTTGGTGATCCTGGCCGCAGTGTCGTCGAAATTGTCGAGGAGCCGCTGGGCAAGGGCGGAGTCGGTCTCCTCGATGTGCTTGACGAGCAGGTTGCGCACGATGTCGCGGTCCTCGTCGTCGAGCTCGATCAGCTGCAGGTCCCCGGAATCCAGGGCCTGCTTGTTCACCCGGCTCGGCTTGAGGTCGAGCACGAAGGCGGTGCCGCCGGACATGCCGGCGCCGAAGTTCCGCCCGGTGCGTCCGAGGATGAGTGCCTGGCCTCCGGTCATGTACTCGCAGCCATGGTCGCCGATGCCCTCGACGACGGCCGTCGCGCCGGAGTTGCGCACGAGGAACCGCTCGCCGACCTGTCCGCGCAGGAACAGCTCGCCGCCCGTGGCGCCGTAGCCGATCACGTTGCCCGCGATCACGTTGTGCTCCGCGGGGAACACGTTGGTCCGGTCGGGGCGGACGATGATCCGGCCGCCCGAGAGGCCCTTGCCGACGTAGTCGTTCGAGTCGCCGAACAGGCGCAGCGTGATCCCGGCCGGCAGGAACGCGCCGAGCGACTGGCCCGCCGTGCCGGTGAGCGTGATGTCGATCGTGTCCGTGCCGAGCGTCTCGATGCCGAACGTCTTCGTCACGCGGTGGCCGAGCATGGTGCCGACCGACCGGTCGGTGTTCACCACGGGCAGGCTGATCTTCACCGGAGTCCGGTCCGAGAGCGCCTCGGCTGCGAGCTCGATGAGCCTCACGTCGAAGTGCTTCTCAAGCTCGTGGTTCTGGCCGGTCATGTTCCGCAGCGGCGCGTCCTCGTCGAAGTCGAGCCCGGCGAGGATCGGCGTCAGGTCGAGGCCCTCGGCCTTCCAGTGGTCGATCGCGTCCTTCGCCTCGAGGAACTCGGAGTGGCCGATGGCCTCCTCGATGGAGCGGAAGCCCAGGCGGGCGAGGATCTCGCGGATCTCCTCGGCGATGAACTCGAAGAAGTTGACCACGAACTCCGGCTTGCCGGTGAAGCGGGCGCGGAGCTCTGGGTTCTGGGTTGCCACGCCCACCGGGCAGGTGTCGAGGTGGCAGACGCGCATCATGATGCAGCCGGAGACGACCAGCGCGGTGGTCGCGAAGCCGAACTCCTCGGCGCCCAGGAGGGCGGCGATGACGACGTCGCGGCCGGTCTTGAGCTGCCCGTCGACCTGGACGACGACCCGGTCCCGCAGCCCGTTGAGCATGAGCGTCTGCTGGGTCTCGGCGAGGCCGAGCTCCCACGGGACGCCCGCGTGCTTGAGCGAGTTCAGCGGCGAGGCGCCGGTCCCGCCGTCGTGCCCGGAGACGAGCACGACGTCGGCCTTCGCCTTCGTCACACCCGCGGCCACCGTGCCGATGCCCACCTCGGAGACGAGCTTGACGTGGACGCGGGCGCTCGGGTTGGCACGCTTGCAGTCGTAGATGAGCTGGGCAAGGTCCTCGATCGAGTAGATGTCGTGGTGCGGGGGCGGCGAGATGAGGGCCACGCCCGGGGTCGAGTGGCGCGTGCGAGCCACCCACGGGTAGACCTTCTGGGCCATGAGCTGGCCGCCCTCGCCGGGCTTGGCTCCCTGGGCCATCTTGATCTGGATGTCGTCGGCGTTGGTCAGGTAGAGGCTCGTCACGCCGAACCGGCCCGACGCGACCTGCTTGATGGCCGAGCGGCGCTCGGGGTCGAGCAGCCGGTCGACGTCCTCGCCGCCCTCGCCGGTGTTGGACTTGCCGCCGAGGCGGTTCATCGCGATCGCCAGCGTCTCGTGGGCCTCCTTGGAGATCGAGCCGTAGCTCATCGCCCCGGTGGAGAAGCGCTTGACGATCGAGGAGACCGGCTCGACCTCCTCGATCGGCACCGCCGGGCGCAGGCCCTCCTTGAACCGCATGAGGCCGCGGAGGGTCATGAGGTTGCGCGACTGGTCGTCGATCCCCTCGGTGTACGCCTTGAACACGTCGTAGCGGCGCTCACGGGTGGAGTGCTGGAGCCGGAACACGGTCTCGGGGTTGAACAGGTGCGGCTCGCCGTCGCGGCGCCACTGGTACTCGCCGCCGCCCAGGAGAGGCCGGTGCGGCTGCTCGATGCCGGAGGGCGGGTAGGCCATCTCGTGGCGCGCCGCGACCTCTGCCGCGATCACGTCGAGGCCGACGCCGCCCAGCTGGCTGTGGGTGCCCGCGAAGAACTCGTCGACGAGGTCCTGCGACAGGCCGAGCGCCTCGAACGTCTGGGCGCCGCAGTAGGAGGCGACCGTCGAGATGCCCATCTTGGACATGATCTTCAGGACGCCCTTGCCGAGGCCCTTGATGAGGTTGTAGACGCCGTCCTCGGCGCTCACGCCCGGGAGCTCGCCGCAGCGGATGAGCTCTTCGACGCTCTCCATCGCGAGGTAGGGGTTGACCGCCGAGGCGCCGTAGCCGAGGAGGACCGCGACGTGGTGGACCTCGCGGACGTCGCCGGCCTCGACCACGAGGGCCGTCTTGGTGCGGTTGGCGCTGCGGAGCAGGTGGTGGTGGACCGCGGAGAGGAGCAGGAGCGACGGGATCGGGGCCCACTGCGCGTTGGAGTCGCGGTCGGAGAGGACCACGTACTGCACGCCGCGGTTGATCGCGCCGGAGACCTGCTCGCAGATCTCGGTGAGGCGGGCGCGCAGCGCGGCCTCGCCGCCGTCGGGCCGGTACAGCCCGCGGATCTTGATCGCGATGCGGTCGCCCGCGTTCTCTCCGGTCTCGGAGACCATGTTCGCGATCTTCGCGAGCTGGTCGTTGTTGATCACGGGGAAGGGCAGGACGACCTGCCGCTCCTTGACGCGGCCGGTGCCCAAGAGGTTGCCGTTGGGTCCGATGGCCCCGTTGAGGCTCGTCACGAGTTCCTCGCGGATCGCGTCCAGCGGCGGGTTCGTCACCTGGGCGAACGACTGCACGAAGTAGTCGAAGAGGAGGCGGGGGCGCTTGGACAGGACGGCGACGGGGGTGTCGGTGCCCATCGCGCCGATCGGCTCGGCGCCGGTGCGGGCCATCGGCCCGACGAGGATGCGCAGCTCCTCCTGCGTGTAGCCGAAGGTGCGCTGCCGCACGTTGACCGACTGCGGAGTGTGGACCACGTGCTCGCGCTCGGGGAGCTCGTCGAGGCGGATGACGTTGCCCTTGAGCCACTCGGCCCACGGGTTGGTGCCCGCGATCTCGGCCTTGACCTCTTCGTCGTCGATGATGCGGCCGGCCTCCGTGTCGACCACGAACATCTTGCCCGGCGAGACGCGGCCCTTCTTGACCACGTTGGCGGGCTCGACGTCGACCACGCCGACTTCCGAGGCGAAGACCACGAGGCCGTCCTCGGTGACCCAGTAGCGGCACGGGCGCAGGCCGTTGCGGTCGAGGGTGGCGCCTACCAGGGTGCCGTCGGTGAAGGACACCGCGGCGGGGCCGTCCCACGGCTCCATGAGGAGCGAGTGGTACTCGTAGAAGGCGCGGCGGGCGGGATCCATCGAGACGTGGTTCTCCCACGCCTCGGGGATCATCATCATGATCGAGTGGGTGATCGGCCGGCCGGAGAGCCACAGGAGCTCCGCCACCTCGTCGAACGAGGCCGAGTCGGAGGCGCCCGGCGTGCAGATCGGGAACAGTTCCTCGGGCACGTCGCCGAGCAGCGGGCTGCTCAGCTGGGACTGGCGCGCGCGCATCCAGTTCCGGTTGCCCTTGACGGTGTTGATCTCGCCGTTGTGCGCGATCGTGCGGAAGGGCTGGGCGAGCGGCCAGGACGGGAAGGTGTTCGTGGAGAACCGCGAGTGCACGATCGCGAGCTTGGTCGTGAAGCGCTGGTCGGACAGATCCGGGTAGAACGGCTCGAGCTGGGCCGTGGTGAGCATGCCCTTGTACACGATGGTGCGCGAGGACAGCGAGGGGAAGTACACGCCGTACTTGTTCTGGGCCCGCTTGCGGATGCGCCAGGCCCGGGCGTCGAGGTCGTTGCGGGCGAGCTCTTCGCCCGAGGCGGAGGCGAGGAACGGCTGCTCGAAGCGCGGCATGCACGCACGCGCCATCGCGCCGACCAGCTCGCCGACCACCGGGACGCTGCGCCAGCCGAGGACGGTGAGGCCCTCCGCCTCCGCGAGCGACTCGATGCCCGCGCGGGCAGTGCCCGCCTCGCGGTCCTCGGTGGGGAGGAAGGCGATGCCGACGGCGTACTGGCCCGGGGCCGGAAGCTCGAAGTCGACGACGGCGCGGAAGAACTCGTCGGGGATCTGGCTCAGGAGGCCTGCGCCGTCGCCGGTGCCCTCGTCGGCTCCGACGGCGCCGCGGTGCTCGAGCGCGCGCAGGGCGTGGAGGGCGGCGTCGACAATGTCATGGCCGGCCTCGCCGCGCAGCGTCGCGACGATCGCGAGGCCGCAGGCGTCCTTCTCGGCATCGGCGCTGTAGAGGCCCGCGGAGGGCGGCATCGAGGCGAAGCGTTCGAAGGGCGAGAGCACACTCTCGGACTCCTGCGCTGCGGCGCCGTGGGTCGGGTGAGTCATGACGTAACGTCCTTCCTCCTGGTCGATTCGCGACAGGGGACAACGTTGGCCCCGCAATGCTGGCCGCGGTGAGGGCACAGCAAGGCGCTGATTACTGGAATTGTATGGCCGGCCCGTACGGGGCGAAACGGCCCGCCGGTCGCACGGCTATACGCTGGGGTCCGCCCTGCGCTGTGCGGGAGGACCGGGTGGCCCACGTCATTGTGGGGGGACGAGCCGCCCGGGCGGTGGCCCGGTCTGGAGCGGCCGCGGCACCCCCTGCCAGTCGGCCGGTCGGCTGCCGCAGGACTCGCGGGCGGCCTCAGGTGCGGGCCGCCGAGCGTTGGAGCCGTCTCGACTAGCCGCAAGACTACCACGGAGCCATATGCCGAGACGGATGCGTCCGGATGCCGGACGGAAGATGACGGGAGCCGGCCTCGGCCGCCAACCAGGGGGCACGCGCGGTCGCCCTCGCCCAGAGGCCGACCGCGCGTGCCCCCTCAGGCGTCCGCTGCCGTGCGGGCCAGGCCGGCGCTCAGCTCGGCGGCGAGGCGGCCGACGGCGTCGGGGCCGCCGTCGCGCAGGGCGCTCACAATGGCGGTGCCGACGATGACGCCGTCGGCGTAGGCGCCGATCTCGCGCACGTGGTCCGCGGTGGAGACCCCGAGGCCGACGCACACCCGGGGCGCCCCGGCGGCCCGGGCCGCGTCGACGACCGCCCGTGCGGCCGAGTCGACGGCGGAGCGGGCGCCCGTGACCCCCATGAGGGAGACGGCGTAGGTGAACCCGCGGGTCGCGGCCACGGTCTTGGCCATGCGCTCGGGGCTCGTGGACGGCGCCACGAGGAAGACCCTGTCGAGGCCGTACTCGTCGGAGGCCTCGAACCAGTCGGCGGCCTCATCGGGCACGAGGTCCGGCGTGATGAGGCCCGATCCCCCGGCTTCGGCCAGCCGCCGGGCGAACTCGGCGACGCCCATGCGCATGACCGGGTTCCAGTAGGTCATGACGAGCACCGCCGTCCCCAGGTCCGCCGTGGCGTCCGTGACGGCCTTGACGACGTCGAAGACGCTGGCGACATGGAAGCCGTTCGCCAGCGCCTCGGTCGTGGCCGCCTGGATGACGCTGCCGTCCATGACCGGATCCGAGTAGGGGATGCCGATCTCGATGACGTCCGCGCCGTTGCGGGCGAGGGCGATCGCGGCGTCGATGCTCTCCTGCACGGTCGGGTAGCCCGCGGGGAGATACCCGACGAGGGCGGCACGGCCCTCCGCCTTGGCCTTGTCGATGACGTCCGCGACCTTGCTCACGCGATGCCTTCCTCGGTGTCGTCCTGCTCGTCGGTCTCGCCGACAGCGTCCTCTCCTACATGTGCGACGGTCCCCTTGGGGCGGCGGGTCGAGAGCGTGGTGCCCTTGACCTGCCCATTCTCGTCGAGCATGCCGAACCATTCGGCGGCGGTCTGCACGTCCTTGTCGCCGCGGCCCGAGAGGTTCACGATCACGATCTTCTCGTGCGGATCGCCGCCCTCCTGGGCGAGGCGCTGGCCGACCTTGATGGCCCCGGCCAGTGCGTGCGAGGACTCGATGGCGGGGATGATGCCCTCCGTCCGGCACAGGAGCCTGAAGGCGTCCATGGCCTCGGCGTCGGTGATCGGCTCGTAGGTGACCCGGCCGATGTCGTGCAGGTAGGAGTGCTCGGGACCGACGCCCGGGTAGTCCAGGCCCGCCGAGATCGACTCGGACTCCACCGTCTGGCCGTCCTCGTCCTGCATGAGGTAGGTGCGGGCGCCGTGGAGCACACCCGGGCGGCCGAGCGTGATGGTCGCCGCGTGGTGCCCGGTCTGGACGCCCCGGCCGCCGGCCTCGAGGCCGTAGAGCCTGACGGAGGGGTCATCGAGGAACCCGTGGAAGATCCCGATCGCGTTCGACCCTCCGCCCACGCAGGCGCACACGGCGTCCGGGAGCCGTCCGGTCTGCGCGAGGATCTGCTCGCGGGCCTCCTCGCCGATGACCTCGTGGAAGAAGCGGACCATCGCCGGGAACGGGTGCGCGCCGGCGGCGGTGCCGAGGAGGTAGTGCGTGGTCTGGACGTTCGCCACCCAGTCGCGCAGGGCGTCGTTGATCGCGTCCTTGAGCGTCTGGGAGCCGTTCGTGACCGGCACGACCTCCGCGCCCAGCAGCTGCATCCTCGCCACATTGAGGGCCTGGCGCCGGCAGTCCTCGGCGCCCATGTACACGACGCACTCCATGCCCATGAGCGCCGCCGCGGTGGCGCTCGCGACGCCGTGCTGGCCGGCGCCCGTCTCGGCGATGAGGCGCGTCTTGCCCATGCGCTTGGCCAGGAGGGCCTGCCCGAGGACGTTGTTGATCTTGTGCGAGCCGGTGTGGTTCAGGTCCTCGCGCTTGAGGAAGATCCGGACGCCCCCGGCGTGCTCGGAGAACCGCTTGGCCTCCGTCAGGAGCGAGGGCCGCCCCGAGTAGTTGCGGTTCAGGTCGGCGATCTGGGCCAGGAACTCGGGGTCGGCCTTCGCCTTCTCGAACGTGTCGTCCAGCTCGTCGAGGGCGGCGATGAGCGATTCGGGCATCCATCGGCCGCCGTAGGATCCGAAGTACGGCCCCGGGGCGTGGCGCAGGCTGCCGGAGAGGAATTCCTCCGCCACGGTGGCCTCGGCCCCGGTCGTCGTCGTGTCGTCCCCGCTGCCGGGGCTGCCTGCTGGCATGGTCTCGCCCACCAGTCCTACCTTCCTTCCGGCGCCCGCTGTGGCTGCGCCGTGTCTCCTAGTGCGCTGTCTCCTGCTGCGCCGCGAGGCGACCGGCGATGGCCGCCGCCCCCGCGCGCTTGAAATCCCGGATCCGCGTCAGGGGGTCCCCATGGGTCACGAGCGCTTCGCCCACGAGCACGGCCCCCGCGCCGAGGCCGGCGTAGTAGGCGATGTCCTCGGGGCCCTGCACCCCCGACTCGGCGACCGCGATCGCACCCTCCGGGAGCCTGCCCGCGAGGCGCCCGAAGACGGCCCGGTCGACGTCCAGCGTCTTGAGGTTGCGGACGTTCACCCCGACGATGCGGGCGCCCACGGCGGCTGCACGGTCGATCTCCTCTTCGGTGTGCGTCTCCACGAGGGCGTTCATGCCGAGGGCGTGGGTGAGGTCGAGCAGGCCGCGCAGCCGCGCGTCGTCGAGCGCCGCGACGATGAGGAGCACGAGGTCGGCGCCGTGGGCCCGGGCCTCGTGGATCTGGTACTCGTCGACGGTGAAGTCCTTGCGGAGCACAGGAATGCTGACCGCGGCGCGGACCGCGTCCAGATCGGCGAGGCTGCCGTTGAACCGGCGCTGCTCCGTCAGGACGCTGATCACCGAGGCGCCGCCCTGCTCGTACTGCGCGGCGAGGGCCGCGGGGTCGGTGATCTCCGCGAGGGCGCCCTTGGACGGGCTCTTGCGCTTGACCTCTGCGATGACGCGCAGCTCCCCCGCGGGCGCCCCGCCGCCGAGCGCGGCCCATGCGTCCACCGCCGGCGGGCGCGCGGCGGCGGCCGCCTCGACCTCCGCGCCCGGGACCTGCCGGACCCGCTCGGCGAGGTCCTCGCGGACGCCGTCGATGATGTCGTCGAGGACCGTGGGCATCAGTGCTGGTTCTTGAGCTTGCTGCCGCCGACCCCGTAGCCCGCCTTGCGCATGGCCCAGCCGACGATGAGGCCGATCGCGATGACCACGACGCCGCCCCAGAACACCGGGTTGCTCGCGATGACGAAGCCGATGCACGACACGATCGCGCCGATCATCATGACGAAGACACACGTCCAGGCCGCCGGGCTGTTGCCGTGCCCGAGGTCCTCGCTCGACGTGACCTCGTTGGCGCCGGCCTGCGAACTGTGCGTGTTGCTCATCTCTTCTCCTCCATTGCGGTACTACGGCCATTCTGCCATCTTCGGCGTCGTGCAGACGCCACATGGCGGCTCAGTCGGTCGGGTCCTCGCCGCGGGAGAGGCTGTCCCAACCGTCGAGCCCGTCGACGGCCCCGGCCCGGTCCTCACCGGCGGAGCCGGCCCCGTCCGTGCCCGTGCCGGCGGCGCCCCCGGACGCCCCGACGGCGGCACGGCCGGCGTCGTACCGCGTGCGCAGCGGCCAGTGGCGGGAGGCGACGATGAGCAGCACCCCGGAAAGGGCCAGGAGCCCGCCGGCAGCGGCGGCGAGGGCCGGGTACGGGGTGAGCGCCACGGTGGCCTGGGTCCCGGCGAGGCCCGTGGCCTGGGCGATCGAGCCCTCGGCGGCACCCCGGGGGTCGGCGAGGACCGCCACGCAGGCGGCGGCGACGCCGGCCCCGGCCAGCACGACGACGACGCTCGCCACCGCGCGGCCGACCCGCCCCGCGACGGCCGCCGCCAGCGTGCCGGCGAGGCCCACGAGGGCGAGGGCCGACACCGACGTCGCCGCCTTGCTGCCCTGCACGCTCAGGTGCGCCGTGCGCACGGCCGAGCCCTGCACCTCGGCGTCGACCCAGGTCTGGGTGGTGGCGCCGAAGGCGAGCAGCGCGAAGGCGAGCGCCACGACGACCACGATCGGCTTCCTCGACCACCGCGGCACGGGCTTGGGCGATCCCGCGGGCACCTCAGCCACGGACGGCACCCGCCTCGGCGGACTGCGCGGCCGGCTGGGGGTCCTGGACGCCGGCCGCCGTCTGCGCGGGGCGCAGCGCGGAGGCGGTGTGGACGGCCCGCAGCGGGGCGGCTGCCTTGTTCACGGACTCCTGGGCCTCGGCGGCGGGGTCGGAGTCGGCCACGATCCCTCCGCCGGACTGCACGTAGGCCCGGCCACCGCGCAGGAGCGCGGTCCTGATTGCGATGGCCATGTCCAAATCGCCCGCGAAGTCGAAGTAGCCCACGACCCCTCCGTACACGCCGCGCCGCACCGGTTCGACCTCGTCGAGGAGCCGCAGGGCGCGCGGCTTGGGCGCCCCGGAGAGCGTCCCGGCGGGGAAGGTCGCGGCCAGCACGTCGTAGGCGCTGGCATCGGGCCGGAGCTTGCCGTCGACGGTCGAGACGAGGTGCATGATGTGGCTGAACCGCTCGACCTCCATGAACTCGCTCACCTCGACCGTCCCCGGACGGCACACCTTCGAGAGGTCGTTGCGCGCGAGGTCCACGAGCATGAGGTGCTCGGCCCGCTCCTTCTCGTCCGCGAGGAGCTCCTCGGCGAGCGCCTTGTCCGCCTCCACGGTGGCGCCGCGGGGACGGGAGCCGGCGATCGGGTGCGTCACGACCTGCTCCCCCGTGACCGTCACGAGCGCCTCGGGCGACGAGCCGACGATCGAGTACTCCCGGCCCTCCGCGTCCTCGAGGCTGAGCAGGTACATGTACGGGCTCGGGTTCGTGGCGCGCAGCACCCGGTACACGTCGAGCGGATCCGCGTCGCACTCGAGCTCGAAGCGGCGCGAGATGACGACCTGGAACACCTCGCCGTCGTAGATGGCCTGCTTGCCCCGCCCGATGGCGTCCAGATAGCCCTGCTCGGCCCACTGGTGGACGACCTTGTCCCGGTAGTCGCCGTTCGGGCCGAGGATACTCAGGGCTGGAGCGGCCGGCTCGGCGAGGGCTGCGAGCATCCGCCGCAGCCTCGCGGTGGCATCGTGCCATGCCTCGTCCACGCGCTCGTCGCTGTTGTCGAAGTTGATCGCGTTGGCCACGATCGTCAGGGTCCCGTCGACGTTGTCGTGCGCCACGAGGTCGGTGACGAGGTTCATGGCGAGCTCGGGCAGGTCGAGGTCGTCCTCGGGCGGGGAGACGAGCCGCTCCCAGCGGCGCACGGCCTCCCAGCCGACGAATCCGACCATGCCGGACGTCAGCGGCGGCAGGCCCTCGAAGCGCTCGGTCTGCAGCGCGGCGACGGTGTCGCGCAGGGCCTCGAGCGGGTTCCCCGTGGTGGGGACTCCGACCGGGGGCTCACCGATCCAGTGCGCCTGGCCGCCCCGGCTCGTCAGGGTGGCCCGGGACGCCGCCCCGATGAAGGAGTAGCGCGACCACGAGCCGCCCACCGAGGCCGACTCGAGCAGGAACGTCCCGGGGCGGCCGGCCGCGAGCTTGCGGTAGAGGCTGATCGGGGTCTCGGCGTCCGCGAGGACGCGCATGTGGACGGGGACCACCCTGCGGTGGGCCGCCACGGCGCGGAACTCTTCGAGCGTGGGGCTGATCACTCCGAGGTCGTTCATGGGGTGCGGGCTTCGCTTTCGGGACGTGGGGGCGGGTGGATCCGGCGCGGCCGGCTCGGGAGGGACGGGGCCGGTCAGGCTGCGGGGCCGACGACGGCGTCGAGCCGCCGCCCGTCGAAGCAGGTCCGGGTGCCGGTGTGGCAGGCCGCCCCGACCTGGTCGACGCGGACGAGGAGCGCGTCGCCGTCGCAGTCGAGGTCGACCGACTTGACCCACTGGACGTGCCCGGACGTGTCACCCTTGCGCCAGTACTCCTGCCGCGACCGGGACCAGAACGTCACGCGGCCGGACGTGAGGGTGCGGTGGAGGGCCTCGTCGTCCATCCACCCCACCATGAGCACCTCGTGCGTGTCGTGCTGCTGGATGACGGCGGCGACCAGGCCGGCGTCGTCCCTCTTCAGGCGGGCGGCGACGGCCGCGGGAAGGGCGCTGGCGGGGGCGTCGGCGGGGCGGAGCTTCTCTTCAGACATCCTCTCAAGTCTAGTCGGCCCCGCAGGGGCCGGCAGCCGGGACGGCGCGCTCCCGCGGGCGGCCGGGCGCATCGCGCCCGCGCATGCTAGTTTCGCCAGTGATGCACTTCGTAGACCCGTCGCGTGAAGTCCTGGCCGAGACACTGCTCGCGGCCGGCCCCGACGCGCCCACGCTCTGCGAGGGCTGGCGGACGCGCCACCTGGCGGCCCACCTGTACCTGCGGGAGCACAGCCCCCGCGTGGCCCTGGGGCTGCTCATGACCTCCCGGGCCAAGACCTCGGACCAGGTCACGGACAGGCTCGCGGCCACCCTCTCCTCCGAGGACAGCTACTCGCGGCTCGTCGAGGACTTCCGGGCCGGCCCCCCGGCCCTCTCGCCGCTGCGCCTCGCGCCGCTCGACGAGGCGGCCAACCTGGCCGAGTTCTTCGTGCACACCGAGGACGTGCGCCGCGCGACGGACCGCTGGGCGCCGCGGGCGCTCGACGGAGCGTACGCCGATGCCCTCTGGGACGAGGTGGTCCGGCGGGCCGCCTTCCTCTACCGCGGCGTCGACCTCGGGGTCGTGCTCGTGAGCACCCTCGGGCCGCGGCACGTGGCCAAGCGCGCGCCGGTCTCCGTCGCGATCGTCGGAGACCCGGGCGAGCTGCTGCTGCATGCCTTCGGGCGCCGCGCCCAGGCCCTCGTCACCTTCGAGGGCCAGCCGGACGCGATCGCGCTCCTGGACAGCGCCGACATCGGCCACTGATCCCCCTGCCCGGCGGGGCGCCGCAGGGTGGCAGGATGGAGCCATGACTGACTTCGACCTCCGCTGGGACACCCTCGCACCGCTCTTCGCCGCGCTCGGCGACGACCGAGCGCTCGCGCCGCACGGCGGCGTCGGGCCCGCGGACGCGACCGTGCTGGCGATCGCCACCGCAGACGTGTCCCAGCCGCCGAAGCTGCCCGAGGGCGGTGGGCTCGCGGAGGCGCCCCTCGGCGAGTACGACGCGGTGGAGCTCACCATCTGGGGCCGGCCTGCCGCGAAGGGGCTCATCGCCTTCGGTGAGGGCGTCGCCGCGATCGGCGGGTTCGAGTTCGCCGCGGACGACGCCGACGGCCGGCTCGGCGCGGCGGTCGTCTCGGCGCTCGCCGAGGAGGCCTTCCTCGAGGGCGCAGAGTGGCTCGTCACGCTCGTCGACGGCGATCCGGCGAAGGTGCCCGCGTACCTCGCCGACGGGTGGCGCGAGGCCGCGAAGGTCAGCGCCTCCTAGCGGACCGGGTAGCCGGCCTCACGGATGGCGGCCTTGACCTGGCCGATCATGTCCGCCGGACCGAAGTGGAACATCGACGCGGCCAGCACCGCGTCGGCCCCTGCCGCGATCGCCGGGGGGAAGTGCTCGGGGACGCCGGCCCCGCCCGAGGCGATGATCGGAACCCTGACCGCCGCGCGGATGAGGCGGATGAGCTCGAGGTCGAAGCCCTCCTTGGTGCCGTCGGCGTCGATCGAGTTCAGCAGGATCTCCCCCACACCGCGGTCCGCGGCCTCCTTGGCCCAGGCAACCGCGTCGATGCCCGTGCCGCGCCGGCCGCCGTGCGTGGTGACCTCGAAGCCGGACGGGGTCACGACGTCTCCTTGGACGCGCCGGGCGTCGACGGAGAGCACGAGGACCTGGGAGCCGAAGTGGCGGGTGATCTCGTCGATCACCTCGGGACGGGCAATCGCCGCGGTGTTGATCGACGCCTTGTCCGCTCCCTCGCGGAGGAGGCGGTCGACGTCGGCCACTCCCCGGACGCCGCCCCCGACGGTGAGCGGGATGAAGACTTCCTCGGCGGTGCGCCGCACCACGTCGAAGGTCGTCTGGCGGTCGGCGGAGGAGGCCGTGACGTCGAGGAACGTGAGCTCGTCGGCGCCGGCGGCGTCGTAGCGGTGGGCGAGCTCGACCGGGTCGCCGGCGTCGCGGAGGTTCAGGAAGTTCACGCCCTTCACGACGCGGCCGGCGTCGACGTCGAGGCACGGGATGACGCGGACGGCAACACTCATGGCGGCCCCTCCCCTAGATGCGGCAGGCGTGGATGCTGCTGACCAGGATGGCGCGGGCGCCCAGGTCGTACAGCTCGTCCATGATGCGGTTCGTCTCCCGCTTGGGCACCATCGAGCGCACCGCCACCCACTCGGAGTCGCGCAGCGGCGAGACGGTCGGGGACTCGAGACCCGGGGTGAGCGCGGCGGCCTTCTCGACGAGGTCCTTGCGGATGTCGTAGTCCATGAGCACGTACTGGCGGGCCACGAGGACGCCCTGGAGGCGGCGGATGAGGACGTCGATCGCCGGCAGGCTGTGCCCCGGGCGGCCGATGAGGACCGCCTCCGACTGCAGGAGCGGCTCCCCGAAGACCTCCATCCCGGCGGCCTTGAGCGTGTTGCCCGTCTCCACGACGTCGGCGATCGCGTCGGCGACGCCCAGTCGGACCGAGGACTCGACGGCGCCATCGAGGCGGACCACGTGGGAGGCGGCGATGCCGCGCTCGCCCAGGTAGCGGCGCACGAGGCCGTCGTAGCTGGTCGCGATCCGCTTGCCCTCGAGGTCCTCGAGGCTCGAGAACGTGCCGGCCGGCCCGGCGAACCGGAACGTCGACGCGGCGAAGCCGAGGGCGAGCAACTCGTCCGCCTCCACCTCGGCGTCGAGCAGCAGGTCCCGGCCGGTGATGCCGACATCGAGGGTGCCGTGGCCGACGTACACCGCAATGTCCCGCGGGCGCAGGAAGAAGAACTCGATGTCGTTGTCGGGGTCGACCATGACCAGCTCGCGCCCTTCGCGGCGCTGGCGGTAGCCGGCCTCGGCGAGCATCGACGAGGCGGCTTCGGACAGTGATCCCTTGTTCGGGACGGCTACACGGAGCATGGGGGGCTTTCTGGGTGTGGGACGTGTGGCGGGGGCGGCCGTGCCGCGGAGGCCTGCCGTGCAGAGGCAGGCGCCGCGGCTACAGATGACGGTAGACGTCCTGCAGCGACAGGCCCTTGGCCAGCATGAGCACCTGGAGGTGGTAGAGCAGCTGGGAGATCTCCTCGGCGGCTTCCTCGTCCGTCTCGTACTCGGCGGCCATCCACACCTCGGCGGCCTCTTCGACGATCTTCTTGCCGATGCCGTGCACTCCGGACTCCAGTTCGGCGACGGTGCGCGATCCGGCCGGGCGCTTCTCGGCCTTCTCGCTGAGCTCGGCGAACAGTGTCTCGAAATCCTTCACGGCCTCAAGCCTACTGGAGGGCGGGACGCGGCCTGCACCGGCACCGGGTCTGTGACCGCTGGCCTGTGACCAATCCGACACCCCGGCGGGGGCGTGCACGGAGGCTAGAGCGCCCGGAGCGTCGCGGCCGTCAGCAGCGCCGCGGTCGTCGCCTCGTGGCCCTTGTCCTCGCTCGAGCCGGGCAGCCCTGCGCGGTCGATGCCCTGCTCCTCGGTGTCGCATGTGAGGACCCCGAACCCCACCGGGACGCCGGTGCGGACGCTCACGTCCGTCAGGCCGACGGTGGCCGCCTCGCACACGTACTCGAAGTGGGGGGTGCCGCCCCTGATGACGACGCCGAGCGCCACGACGGCGTCGTGCGTCCCGGCGAGGCGCGCGGCGGCGACCGGCAGCTCGAAGCTGCCCGGCACCCGCACGAGGGTGGGGTCGGCGATGCCGGCCTCGGCCGCGGCGCGCAGGGCACCGTCGACCAGCCCGTCCATGATCTGGGTGTGCCAGCTGGCAGCGACGACCGCGAGCCGGAGGCCGGCGAGGTCGGGGTTGTCGAGGGACAGTGTGGGGGCGCCGTGGCCGCTCATGCGATGGTTCTTCCTTCGTCGGTGGTGCTCCGGTGGCCGGAGCGTTCGGTGGGCCCGCAGGGGCCGTTGGGTGGGGGGCGGCGGGTCAGTCGGGCTCGCCGATGACGCGGAGCCCCGTGTGCTCGAGGTCGAGCCTCAGGAGGTGGTCCATGCGCTCCTTCTTGGTCCTGAGGTAGCGCAGGTTCTCCGCACGGGAGGGCACCTCCGTGGGCACCATCTCCACCACGTGCACGCCCGCGGTGGCGAGCCGGTTCTTCTTGTCGGGGTTGTTGCTCAGGAGGCGGATGCTCGTCAGGCCCATCTCGGCCAGGATGAGCGCCGCCGCAGTGTAGGAGCGCGCGTCCACCGGCAGCCCGAGCTGCTCGTTCGCCTCGACCGTGTCGAAGCCGGCCTCCTGCAGCGCGTAGGCCTTGATCTTGTTGGCGAGGCCGATCCCGCGACCCTCGTGCCCGCGCAGGTAGAGCAGCGTCCCGCCCTGCGCCCTGATGAGGCCGAGCGCGTAGGCGAGCTGCTCGCCGCAGTCGCAGCGGTAGGAGGCGAAGACATCCCCCGTGAGGCACTCCGAGTGGAGGCGCACCAGCGGGGCGGACCCGTGGGCGGGGGGCTCGGGCGAGCTCACCGCGAGGTGCTCGACGCCAGTCGCCTCGTCGACCCAGGCCTGGGCGATGAACTCGCCGAACGCCGTCGGCAGCTTCACGACCGGTCCGCCGGACACCGTCACAGGAGGGGTGCCGTCCTGCTGCGCGGAGTGGTGCGGCGCGTTCTTGCTCATCCGTCTCCTCCTCGAGCGCCCCGGAGGGCGGCCACATGGGCTGCAAGGTCCTCGATCGAGATGAGCGGGCACCCGTGCTCGTCGGCGAAGGCCCGCAGGGCGGGGAGCCGCATCATCTCGCCATCGTCGTGGACCACTTCGGCGATCACCCCGACGGGGGCGAGGCCAGCGAGGCGGCACAGTTCGACGGCCGCCTCGGTGTGGCCCTGACGGACCAGTACACCACCGTCAACGGCCCGCAGCGGGAATATATGCCCCGGGCGGGCGAAGTCCGCCGGTCCAGATCCGGGGTCGGCGAGCGCGAGGACCGTGCGGGCCCTGTCGGTGGCGCTGATCCCGGTGGAGACCCCGGCCCGGACGTCGCACGAGACGGTGTACGCGGTGCCCTTGGCGTCCTGGTTGTCCTCGACCATGGGCGGGAGGGCCAGGCGGTCCGCGGTCTCGCCCGGCAGCGGGACGCAGATGACGCCGGACGAGTGGCGGATGGTCCAGCCCATGAGCGCCGGCGTCGCGTGCTGGGCGGCGAAGACGATGTCGCCCTCGTTCTCGCGGTCCTCGTCGTCGACCACGAGCACGGGCCGGCCGGCGCGGAGCGCGTCGAGGGCGGCCTGGACCGGCTCGAGCCTGATGTCCTGGGCGGTGCGCGTCACGGGCGTGCCTCCTCTGCGGCGGCGCGGGGCTGCTCGGGGGCGGTGTGCCCGAAGGAGAGGAGCCGCGCGGTGTACTTGGCGAGGACGTCGACCTCGAGGTTCACGGGCGCCCCGACGGCCTTGTCGCCGAGGCCGGTCTCGGCGAGGGTCGCAGGAATGAGCCCGACTTCGAACCAGGGCTCGGGCGCTGCGGGGCCGCTCACCGCCGTCACGGTGAGCGAGACGCCGTCGACGGCGATGGAGCCCTTCTCGGCGATGTACCGGGCGAGGTCAGCGGGCACGGCGAACCGCAGCCGGTTCCAGTTCTCGAGCGGCTCGCGCTCGAGAAGCGTGCCGACGCCGTCCACGTGGCCCTGCACGACGTGGCCGTCGAGCCGGCCGCCGGCCGGGACGCAGCGTTCGAGGTTGACCTTGTCCCCGGGGGCGAGGGCGCCGATCGTGGTGCGGGCGAGCGACTCCCCCATCACGTCGACCGCGAACCTGGTGCCGTCGTTCGTCACTGCTGTGAGGCAGCATCCGTCGACGGCGATCGAGCCGCCGAGCGGCAGGTCCTGGGCGAGGGTGGGGGCGGTGAGCGTCAGGACGGCGCTGTCGCCCGAGCGTCGGACGTCTTCGACCGTGCCGCGTTCGGCGATGATTCCGGTGAACATCAGTGGATCTCCTTCTCGGATGCGGGCGGGGTGGCGGCGGGGACGAGATGGAGCCTGACGTCGGCCCCGAGCCGGCGGACAGCGCCGCCGTCGGACTCGTCCCAGTCCCAGTGCTGGGCGTCGGCGAGGGTGCGGATGCCGAGGTCCGCGACCGCGTTCTTCCCCGAGCCGAGGATGGTCGGCGCCTGGTACACGATGAGCTCGTCGACGAGCCCGGCGGCGAGGAACGCCGCGATGATGCGCGCGCCGCCCTCCACCATGAGGTGGCGCACGCCGCGGGCGAAGAGCGCGTCGAGGGCCTCCGCCGGGTCCTGGGTGGGCAGGTGGACGAAGCGGCCGTCGGTGCCGCGGACTGCGGCGTCCCCGGGAACCGCGCTCAGCCCCATGACGGCCCGGAGGGGCTGGTGCGCCAGGAGCGACCCGTCCTCGGCCCGTGCCGTGAGGCGCGGGTTGTCGACGGCGACGGTCTGGCTTCCCACGAGGATCGCGTCGATCCGCGCCCGGAGGGCGTGGTTGTCCACGAGGGACTCGTCGCACGTGATCCACTGGCTCGTGCCGTCCTCGGCCGCGATGCGGGAGTCGAGCGTCTGGGCCATGTGGAGCGTCACGAAGGGCCGCCGCGCCGCGACCGCGGCCAGCCACCGGCGGTTGAGCTCCGCAGCCTGGGCGGCCCGGACCCCGGAGGTGACCTCGATGCCCGCCGCCCTGAGGGTGGCGGCTCCCCCGCTCGCGACATCGTGGGGGTCGTCGATCGCGTAGACGACGCGTGCGACGCCGGCCGCGATGAGCGCCTGCGCGCAGGGCCCGGTCCGCCCCGTGTGGTTGCAGGGTTCGAGGGTGACGTACATGGTCGACCCGGTCAGGTCGATGCCTCGTTGGGCGGCCTGGGCGATCGCGTCCCCCTCAGCGTGTGCGGTTCCGGCCCCGCGGTGCCAGCCTCTGGCGAGGACCTCGCCGTCGGACCCGACGGCCACGGCACCCACGAGCGGGTTCGCTCCGCGCACGCCGCGGGCGGCCAGGGCGAGGGCCTCGTCCATGACCTCCGGATCGGCCGGCCGTGCGGCGTGCGCCGTGTCGGGGATGCTCACGCGGCCACCGCCGCGAACTCGTCGGCGGCGCGGCGGGCCGTCTGCCGCTGGGCGCGCGCCCAGACGAAGAAGCCGATGAGGGTGAAGGCGCCGTAGAAGGCGTACATGACGCCGCTCGCGACATAGCCGGCGCTGAAGAGGAGCGGGACGCCGACGAGGTCGACGGCGACCCAGATGAGCCAGAACTCGGTCCAGCCGCGGGCCATTCCGTACGTCGCGAGCAGCGAGCCCATGAACGTCCACGCGTCCGCCCAGACCGGCGGGTAGGAGCCGAGGGCGGAGAACAGCGGGGTGAGGGCCGCCATGCCGGCAGCCATGGCGAGAACGAGCCCGAAGCGCGCGCGCTTCCCGGCCCAGCGGGGCGCGATGGCACCGTCGGACGGCACCGGACCGCCCGCTGCCTCCCGGGACGCCGTCCGCCCGCGCTGCCACTGCACCCATCCGTACGCCGAGACCGCCAGGAACATCAGCTGCCGGCCGGCCTGGCCGAACAGCGCCACGGAGCCCACCCCCGTCTCGGGGGCGAGCCCTACGGCCGCGCCGGCGAAGACCGTCAGGAGAATCAGATTGCCCGCGATGCCCACGGGCCACGCCCACACGCGGCGGCCCATTCCGCCGAGGGCGCTCGCGAGGCCGAACGCATTGCCGACCACCTCGCGGAGGAGGAGCGCGGATCCCGCCACCGGGATCTGCGCCGACAAGAGCCACTGCATGAAGTCCATCGCAACCATCCTTCCCTTCACCGCAGCGGCTCCGGGGTTGCGACAGGACACGGTGCGCGCAGCGCACCGCAGACTGTACGTGCTTCTCCCATCCAGACTTTGACTGTCGGTGCCGGAATTCCACCGGCTCAACCGGCACCCCGCTTGGAGTCAAGCGGGCCGCCGGGTCGCGGACTATCACCGCCGGTTCGGACTTTCACCGACCCCGGAGCACGTTTTTCGTTGGTTCGGCCGCCGGCGGTGCTGTCCAGTGACGACCCGCGTCATTGATGACAGTTCAACCAAACGGCCAGTGCCCATTCTGCCACACCCAGGCGCCCGACTGCGCGACGCGCGTCACAGGCGGCCGCCGGACAGGATCAGGCGCGCGCCGCGCCGTCGGCGAGGGACCTGAGCTTCTCGACGGCAGCGCCGGCGTCGTCCGCGCCGTAGACCGCGGAGCCGGCCACGAAGACGTTCGCCCCGGCCTCGGCCGCGCGCTCGATCGTCGAGAGGGAGATGCCGCCGTCGACCTGGATGGCGAGGCCCGTCCCCGCGCCGTCCACGGCCTCGCGCGCGCGGCGGATCTTGGGCAGCGTCACGTCGAGGAAGGCCTGCCCGCCGAAGCCGGGCTCGACGGTCATGATCAGCAGCATGTCCAGTTCCGCCAGCATGTCGAGGTACGGCTCCACTGCCGTGGCCGGGCGCAGGGCCATGCCCGCCCTAGAGCCTCGGGCCTTCAGCTCGCGGGCGAGCTTGATGGGGGCTATCGCGGCCTCGGCGTGGAAGGTGACGGACGCGAGGCCCAGGTCCGCGTACAGCGGCGCCCAGCGGTCGGCGTCGGAGATCATGAGATGGGCGTCGAGCGGGATGGGGCTCACGGCCTGGATCCTCTCGACCACCGGCAGCCCGAGCGTCAGGTTCGGCACGAAGTGGTTGTCCATGACGTCGACGTGGACGGCGTCGGCGGTGGAGATCCGGCCCAGTTCCGCCTCCAGGTTCACGAAGTCGGCGGACAGGATGCTCGGGTGGATGCGGCAGGTCACTCAGGTCTCCTTCGTCGGCGTGGCCGCCGGCAGCTTGCGGAACAGTGCGAGGAACATGGCGTCCGTCCCGTGGACGTGTGGCCAGAGCTGCGCCGTGCCTTCGTGGCCGGCTCCGAGGGGGTGCAGTGCGACGGCGTCGAGCGCGGCACCTGCGTCCAGCAGCTCGATGTCGTGGCGCCGCTTCAGGGCGTCGGCGACGACGACCGTGGTCTCGGCAGGGTGCGGCGAGCACGTGATGTAGCCGACGACGCCACCGGGTGCCGCCGCGTCGATGGCCGAGTCGAGGAGGGCCCGCTGCAGCGGTCCCAGCTCGGCGAGATCGCTGGGCGAGCGCCGCCAGCGGGACTCCGGGCGGCGCCGGAGGGCACCGAGACCGGTGCACGGGGCGTCGACGATCACGCGGTCGAAGCGGCCCCGGCTCTCGCGGCCGAGTTCGCGGCCGTCGCCGGTGCGCACTTCCCACACGGACCCAGGGACCGGTGCCAGCGCCTTGCGGACGAGCTCGGCCCGGTGGGGTGCGACCTCATTGGCGAGGAGGGTGGCGCCCTGCTTCGCGGCGAGGGCGCCCAGCAGCGCTGCCTTGCCCCCGGGACCGGCGCAGAGGTCGAGCCAGCGCTCCGCGGGCGCGCCGGTGCCGGAGGCGTCCGCCGGCCCGGCCTGGCCGCCAGGGTGGACCGGGGCCGCCGCCACGGCCCTGGCCACGAGCTGGGAGCCCACGTCCTGGATGCGGAGGGTTCCCTCTCGGACTGCAGGCAGACGCCCGAGGTCGCCGCCTCCTGAGAGCGCCGAATCCTCGACGAGCTCTCCTGGCTGGGCCCCGGCCTCGAGCGCCTCCTCGAGGTGGCCGAGGCCAGGCAGGGCGACGAGGTTGACCACCGGGGCTGCGTTGTCGGCGTCGAGAAGCTCGGTGATCTCCTCGGGGGACCGTCCGTGTGCGGCCAGCGACTGCCGCAGGGCCCGCACGATCCACGCCGGATGGGCGTGGGCCAGGGCGTCCCGCTCGGTCGGGTCCGGCTGCGCGGCCGCGAGCTCTGCGAGCCACTCGTCCGCGGTCTTGCCGCTCACCCGGCGGAGCACGGCATTGACCAGCGAGGACGGTCCGGCGCCGACCACAGCGCGGGTGAGCGCGACGGTCTGGTTGAGCGCCGCGTGCGGCGGAACCCGCATCGCCAGCAGCTGGTGGGCGCCGAGGCGGAGGACGTCGAGGACCGCAGGATCGAGCTGGGAGAGCGGACGGTCGACGTTCAGCGCCAGGATCGCGTCGTAGGTTCCCTGGCCGCGTAGCGCCCCGTAGGCGAGCTCGGTGGCGAAGGCCGCGTCGCGGCGGTCCAGCCGATGCCGGCGGATGCTCTGCGGCATGACGAGGTTTGCGTACGCGTCGTCGCGCGAGACGGCCCGCAGGACCTCGAACGCCACGAGCCGGGCCGGGTCTGCGGCGCGTGAGCGCTGGCTCGGCGCCTGGCCGCTGAACTGCCGGGGCCCCCGTCCGCCGCGGTTGCGCTCGCGCCCCTGGGTGTCGCGCCTTGCCCCAGAGCCGCCTCCCTCCGGACGCCCGCGGCCTCCGGCGTCGCGCTCGGGGCGCCCGGGTTCTCCGCGGCGTCCTGTTCCGTCATGTCCTCGGCGGTCGCTCATCCGAGCACCGTCCCTTCGATGCTCCCGGCCCCGCGGGCCCAGTCTGCGGCTGCCATCATCTTCTTCCCGGCGGGCTGGACCCTCGTGAGTTCGAGGGCGTGGGTCCCCGTGCCGACCACGAGGGCCTTGCCGGCCCAGGCCACGTGTCCCGGCTCGAGGCCTTCCACGTCGGGACGCAGCCGGGGCGGGTCGAGCTTGAGCCGCTGCCCGTCGAGGAGGGTCCAGGCGCCCGGCTCGGGTGTGACTCCCCGTGCCCGGCGGTGGAGGGCCGGTGCGGGCTGGTCCCAGTCGAGCCGGCCGTCCTCGAGCGTGAGCTTGGGGGCAAAGGTCGGTTCGCCGGACTGCGGGCGCGGTTCGAGCCGGCTGGCGGCGATGCCGGAGAGGGTCTGGCACAGCAGCTCGGCCCCGCTGGCGGCGAGCTCGGTGAAGAGGTCCCCGCTCGTGGCCTCAGGACCCGGCGTGAGCACGAGCGTCCCGTACACGGGTCCCGTGTCGAGGCCCTCCTCGAGTTGGAACGTGGAGGCCCCGACCACCTCGTCGCCGTGGATCACCGAATACTGCAGCGGCGCAGCGCCGCGCCACGCGGGCAGGAGGGAGAAGTGCAGGTTGACCCAACCGTGGGCAGGGACGGAAAGGGCAGGCGGCGGGACGATGCCCCCGTAGGCGACGATGGCGGCGACATCCGGCGACAGTGCGGCGATCTGGGAGACGACCTCGGCGGTGATGCGGGAGGCCCTGATGACCGGGAGCCCGAGCTCTTCGGCGCGGGCGGCGACGGGCGAGGGAGTGAGGATCCTCTTCCGCCCGAGGGGCGCGTCCGGGCGGGTGAGGACGCCGACGACGTCGAACCCGGCGTCCACGATCCGGTCGAGGGAAGGGACGGCGACCTGCGGGGTGCCCGCGAAGAGCACCCTCATCGGCGGTGTCCCGCTCCGAAGGCCGCTCCCGGTGCTGCCCTGCCGGCACCGAAGGCCGAGCCGATGCGGGGTGCGCGCTTGCCCACGGTGTCATCGACTTGGGAGCGATAGTCGATCGAGCGGATGGCCCGGAGCGCGGCCTTGCGGTCCTCGCCCTCGAGCCGGTCGGGGAACAGCACGCCATCGAGGTGGTCGGTCTCGTGCTGGGCGATCCGCGCGAGGAGGCCCTCCGCCTCGAACTCGACGGGAGCCCCATCGGCATCGGAGCCCCGCACCACCGCGCGGGCGCGGCGCCGGACGGGGAACGCCACCCCGGGGATGCTCAGGCAGCCTTCGACCATGTCCTCCTGGAACTCCTCCGAGAGCTCGAGCACCGGATTGACGACGTGGCCCCGCACGCCGTCCATCTGGTACGTGAAGACGCGCTGGCTGACGCCGACCTGTGGCGCGGCGAGGCCGGCACCGTCGACGTCCTCCATGGTCTCGAGCATGTCCGCGACGAGCCGCCTGAGGCCAGGACCGAACTCCGTCACCGGTTCGGCGACTGTGCGGAGCACGGGGTCGCCGATGATCCTGATGGGCAGGACAGCCATGGTCGGTGCCTTTCTCGTCGGGTGGGCGCGGGTCCGGCGCCCTGGGAAGGGTGCGGCCTGCGATCTGGCCGGGGCGCCCTCAAGTCTAGAGGCCGCGCGCGGCGTGGTCAGGGGCGGGGAGGCCGACGGCGGGCTGGTCGACCGCGGGCTGCGGCGCGAGGGCAGCCGGGGGCGGTGGGGCCAGGGGCAGGAGCGTGCGGCCGGCGGAGGCTGCCTCCACCCGGGCACCCCAGACGCGTCGCAGCTGGCAGAACGTGGACCAGTGGTGCCGGCGTACCTCGGGATTGACGCGGACGGCGGCGTGCTCCGTCTCCCCCACCGCCACGGCGATGAGCAGCGGGTCCTCGCCATGGGCCCACGGTTCCCACGCGCCTGCTTCGGCGTCGAGGAGGCTCTCCTCGGCCTTCATCCCGGCGACGAGCTGCATCGCCACCTTGTTGTCGAGGGCCTTCACCCTGCCGTCCCGCGACGTGCCCTTCGTCTTGTAGTCGACGAGGCAGATGCGCCCGTTGATCCTCGCCACGAGGTCGAGCGTGCCCGCGTACCCGAGGGAGTGGTTCCAGACGGTGAGCTCGGCGGCCACCGGTTCGACCCCGAAGGCCTGCCACCAGTGGTCCACGCTGCGCGCAAAGCCCTCTTCACCGTGCTCCCGCAGGGCTTCGAGCGTTTCCTGGAGCCGGTGCGGGCGGCCGAGGGCCTGGAGCGCCACCTGCTCGGCGTAGCTGTGGACCCGGTCGCCGCGCTCGGCCGCCGACCGGGCGTAGGCCTCCGAGGCGTCCACAGCGGTCCGAACGAGCCGCCGCATCTGGGACGGGTCCGCTGCCGCTTCGCGGAGCGCCGGGTGGTCGGCCACATGCTTGGCCGCCATGTAGCTTCGCCAACCATCCAGCTCGACCGGCTGCTGGGCGATGACGGTGGTGATCGACGGCACCGTCGGCGGTTCCTGGAACGAACGCCGGTACATGCGTCCGAACCCGTCAGGAGACGCTGCTGCGAGTTCAGGGGCTGTCATGGTGAAAGCCTTTCACGGGGGTCCGACAGTCTCGGCGCGCGGATCACCGCAGGGACCGCTGCACAGAGCAAAGGACCCCCGGACACAGTCCGGGGGTCCTGATGGTGGGCGATACTGGGTTCGAACCAGTGACCTCTTCGGTGTGAACGAAGCGCGCTACCACTGCGCCAATCGCCCGTTCCCTGCCCGTCCGGTTTCCCGGCCCGAGCGCTTTACGACTCTAGCCCAGACGCACCCCGAGTGCCAAATCCGCGCCGGCGGCGCCCGACAGGGAGCGAGGTCGCCGGATTTGTGCAATGAGCTCACGGTCCGATAGAGTCGTTACTCGTTGAAGCGGGCCTGAGACCGGCACACTGCATTCCGCGAGGAAGGCGCAGTCGGGCACGGGTTCCGCAGAAAACTCCCGCGGACGTAGCTCAGTTGGTAGAGCACCACCTTGCCAAGGTGGATGTCGCGAGTTCGAGTCTCGTCGTCCGCTCGCAGGACACTGTCGAAGCATCATCAAGATGCCTACACGGTGGGGTGGCCGAGAGGCGAGGCAGCGGCCTGCAAAGCCGTATACGCGGGTTCGAATCCCGTCCCCACCTCGGTGGACACAACCTGCTCCCGCACGGGAGTGAGGGCGATTGGCGCAGCGGTAGCGCGCTTCCCTGACACGGAAGAGGTCACTGGTTCGATCCCAGTATCGCCCACGGAGGAGCAGCAGCTCCCCCACGCGGACGTAGCTCAGTTGGTAGAGCACCACCTTGCCAAGGTGGATGTCGCGAGTTCGAGTCTCGTCGTCCGCTCTCCTTCCGTTAAGCCCACCCGGGCGCGGCAGGAAATGTGAAGGGCCCCGGGCGATTGGCGCAGCGGTAGCGCGCTTCCCTGACACGGAAGAGGTCACTGGTTCGATCCCAGTATCGCCCACGGAGGAGCAGCAGCTCCCCCAC
>NZ_JAUSRH010000017.1 GCF_030811715.1 Sinomonas atrocyanea
GTGTTGATGCTGGCAACGTCTACGCTTCTCAACGAGACAGACCTGTCTGTTCCGTCAGAACGTTTATATAGGTAGACAGACCTGTCTGTCCAGAGTGCTACCATGGACGGCATGAACGGTCGAGACAACGGCCGGGCCCCGGAGGCCGCGGCACGCAAACCTGCCCGCGAGCGGATCCTAGAGACCGCCTACGAGCTATTCGCCAAACGTGGCATCAGGGACGTGGGGATCGACGAGATCATCGCCAGGTCGGGAGTCGCCAAGGCGACGTTCTACCGGCACTTCCCCTCGAAGGAAGCCCTCGTGCTGGCCTACATGGACCGCTGGTACCAGGTGCGCCACGACGCCATCGAGGAAGCCATCGCCCACGCACACAACCCGGACGACGCCCTCCTGGCGGCCTTCAACGTGCTCGACGACTGGTTCAGCCGCGGCGCGGCCGAGGTCAACACGTTCCTGCACGTCATGATCGAGTTCGGGGCCGAGCACCCCTTGGGCCAGGCGGCCATGGCCCATCTCGCCGCGATCCGCGAGCGCCTCGCCGCCCTGGCCGACGCGGCGGGGCTCGACGACCCAGACGGCTTCGCCTGGTCCTTCCACATCCTCACCAAGGGTGCCATGGTCGCCTCCATCGAGGGGGACCAGCGCGCCGCCCTCCGCGCCCGCAACCTGGCGCGCGTGCTCATCGACCTCCACAGGCCGGACCGGCGCCCCGCCGCCCGAGCCGTAGTGAAGACGACGGGGCACGCCTCCGAGCAGAACAAGGCCGGCGGCAGGGAAAGGTCCGGCGGCAGGGAGCCCGCGTCCGTGCGGGAGCGTGGGGACTCCGCCTCGGTGCGCAGACTCGACGACGCGCGCCGCTGAGCTACTCGCCTGCCGCGAGTCGCTTCTACGCCTGCCGCGAGTCTGGGGGAACCGGCCCGCCGGGAGGGAACGGCTCCCCGGGGGCTGGGCGCCCCGGAGACGGCAGGCCGGGCTCCGGTGCCCCGTCCGGGTCGAAAGGCGGGAACGTGTCCGGCCCGGGATCCGGCGGGATGCTCGGCCCCGGCGGAACGCCCGGCTCCTGCGGGCGGTGCGGCGGCGCCGGCTCGGGCGGCACCGTCTCGAGCGCCGGGGCGCAGGAGGAGAGCGCAGAGCTGTCCGCGACCGAGCTGACCTCGACCGCGCAGACGGTGGAATCGATGGTTGCCTCGATGGTCTTCATCCCCACCTCCTTCCCCCTGCGGGCGCCCTTACACAGTCCGGGCCGGGCCGACTCGTCCCTCGGCCGATGTTTGACCCCGGGGCCCGGGGGGAAACGGGAGGGCATGCGGCGCGGGGAGCACTCCCCGCAGCCCGCGGCAAGAACCGGAGGGAGGGGGCACTCCAGCCCCTTCTCGCATCCCAGAAGGAGGAAGCCATGGGTATCGGAGACAAGTTCGAGAACAAGGCCGAAGAGCTCAAGGGCAAGGCCAAGGAAGGCGCCGGCGAGGCCACGGACAACCCGGACCTCCAGGCCGAGGGCAAGGGCGACCAGGCGAAGGCCGGCGTCAAGCAGGCCGGCGAGCACATCAAGGACGCCGCCAAGGACATCACCGGCCACTGAGGCCGCCCCGAACGGTTCACCTCGCGGACCCGTCCGACGTGATCGGTCCGGAATACATCGAGTCCCCCTCAGAAGGAGCTAATCCATGGGCATCATCGCGTTCCTCATCCTCGGCCTGATCGCCGGGGCGATCGCGAAGGCCATCCTCCCCGGCCGTCAGGGCGGGGGCATCCTCATCACCATGCTGTTGGGAGCGGTGGGTGCCCTCCTCGGAGGCTGGATTGGAAGTGCGATCTTCGGCGTCGGGCTCGCGAACTTCTGGAGCCTGCAGACGTGGATCGTTGCGATCATTGGCTCGCTGATCGTCCTCGGCATCTACGGCGCAATCACGCGCCGACGGGCCTGAGGTCCAGTAGCCGACCCTCGACGGCGGCGGCTCGCCCACCCGGGCGGGCCGCCGCCGTCGTGCGTCCGGCCCCCGCAAGGCAATACATAGCAACATCGGGTGCATATTGGACAACTTCCGGGCTAGGATGTGGGCGTGACGCCCCAAGAGACTGAGCTGACCGCAGAGACCCAGACCGCCCTCGAGCGTGCCGACGCCGCCCACCGCCACGAGGCACTCTTCTCCGAGCGCGCCCACAACATCAGGCAGTCGGCGGTCCGGGACGTGTTCGACATCTCGATCCGCCCGGGCCTCGTCTCCCTGGCGGGCGGCTCCCCGAGCCTGACCCGCCTCCCGCTCGGCCTCGTCGCAGAGACCGCACAGCGGGTCATCATGGACCACGGGATGGAGGCGCTGCACTACGGCGGCGGCAAGGGCACCCTCGCGCTGCGCGAGCTGATCTGCGAGATCATGGCCGAGGAGGGCATCCTGGGCGCCTCACCCGAGGACGTTGTGGTGACCACCGGCTCGCAGTCGGCCCAGGACATCGCGGCCAAGGTCTTCTGCAACCCGGGCGACGTGGTGCTCGCCGAGGACCCGACGTACGTGGGCGCGCTGAACACCTTCGAGGCGTACCAGGTCCGGGTCGAGCCGGTCGGGATGGACGAGGACGGGCTCGTGCCCGAGCTCCTCGAGGCGCGCATCGCCGAGCTCGAGGCCGCCGGCAAGACCATCAAGCTCCTCTACACGATCCCGAGCTTCAACAACCCCTCCGGCATCACCCTGGCGGCCGAGCGGCGCCAGCAGGTCGTGGACATCTGCCGCGAGCACAACATCCTCGTGCTCGAGGACAACCCCTACGGCATGCTGCGCTTCGACGGGCGTCCGCTCACCCCGCTGCGCGCCGACAACCCGGACGACGTCATCTACTGCGGCTCGTTCTCCAAGATCTTCTCCCCCGGGGTCCGGCTCGGCTGGGCGCTCGTCCCCAAGCACCTCTACCGGCGCTTCTACCTCGCCGCCGAGGCCGTGGTGCTGTGCCCCTCCATGCTCAACCAGATGCTCGTCACCGAGTTCTTCCGCTCCTTCGACTGGCGCGCGTACCTCGCCGAGTCCCGCGCCGTCTACGCCGAGCGGTGCGCGGCCATGCTGCACGCGCTCGGGGAGCATTTCCCGGCCGAGGCGACGTGGACGACGCCGAGCGGCGGCTTCTTCGTCTGGGTCACCCTCCCCGACGGAGTCGACACCTATCCCCTGCTCCACGAGGCGATCGACGCGGGCGTCGTGTTCATCCCCGGCGCCGCGTTCACGCCGTCGGACGCGCCGAGCCCGAAGCTGCGGCTCGCGTTCTCCGGCGTGGCGCCCGAGCAGATCCGCGAGGGCGTGCGGCGCCTTGGCCCGGTGGTGCGGGCCGCCGTCGAGGCGAACGCGCGCTAGGCGCTGCCCGCCCCGACCGCCGCGGGCGAGGACTACCCGCCGATGGCCCGGAGGGCGTTCACCTGGCCCTTTCCGTAGAACGAGGTGGCCCCCGCGCCGCCCTGGCACACCTGCGGAGCGCCGCCGTCGAACGCCGGGAACGGGGCGTAGATCGACAGGTCCGCCGGGCAGGCCATCGGGTCCGCGGTGTTGGCGATCCTCGCCGCAACGGCTCCGGGGTTCGTCACGCCCGAGCTCACGATGAGCGCGGCAAGCCCGGCCACATGTGGCGAGGCCATCGAGGTCCCCTGGAGGTAGCAGTACGTCGCGCCCGAAGGGTCGACGACCGGGCGCAGGCATCCGCCCATCAGGGCCTTCGGCCACGTCGACAGCACGCGCCCGTTGGGGGCCGCGGCCGTGGGCTGCAGGATGGAGTCTCCGCCGGGGGCCGCGACGTCGACGACTCCGACGCCGTAGTTCGAGAAGAACGACTTGAGGCCGAGGTTGCCCGTGGCCGAGACCGTCACGACGCCGGGGACCTCGGCCGGCACGACAGCGCAGGCATTGGTGATGTCACGCGTCACGGGCGTGGTGTCGTCCGGGCTCGTGGCGTCCTGGGTCGGATGGGCGAGGTCGTCGGACTGGTTGTCCGCGGCCGCGACCACCGTGACTCCCTGCTGCTCGGCGTAGCGGATGGCGCGCCGCTCGGCCTCCCAGATGGCCCTCTGGCCCGGATCGTTCTTGCAGTTGAAGAGCCACGGGTCAGCGAAGTAGCTGTTGTTGGTGACCTGGATGCCGTGGTCAGCTGCCCACATGAACGCGCAGACGATCGCCTCCGGGTAGAAGAGACCCGCCGCGTTGCCGGCCTTGATGCCCGCGAGCTTCACGTTCGGGGCCATGCCCACAATGCCGATGCCGTTCTTGGCTGCCGCGAGCGTGCCGGCCGTGTGGGTCCCGTGGCCGTTGTCGTCCATCCACGCGCTCGGCGCCGTGTTCTCGACCCCGCCCACGCACGAGGCTGAGCGCGAGAAGTCGACGTTCGGCGCCAGGTCCGGGTGCGACCAGTCGAGTCCCGTGTCGATGTCGCCGACCACGACCGACGGGCTGCCGCCGTTGACCGCCCGCGCCTCGGGAGCGTGGATCTGGTCCATGTCCCATTGCAGGGCGGAGAGGCTGTCCGATCCCGGCGCAGGGACCGGAGGAGCAACGGGGGCCGCCGCATCCCCGGAGGCCTCGGCCTGGAGCGCCACGCCGAACGCCGACGTGCCGGCCGCCGCGTCGACGCTCGGGTCTGCGGCCCGGAGCCTCGCAGGGAAGTCCGACGCCGCCGAGCTCACCACCGCGACGCCGATGGCACCGTAGTCCTTGATGAGCGTGCCGCCGGCCGACGCGATCGCGCTGAGGGACCTGCCGGCGGCCTTCCCTCCGGAGGCGTAGAGCACGAGGTAGTCCTGGGCGGCCCGCGCCTGCTGGGCCGCGGGAGCCGTGGTCGCCGACTGCGCGGCCGCTGCGGCCGAGGAGGTGCCCGCGGCGAGGGCGGCGGGGGCTGCCCCCGCGACCGAGAGCCCTGCGGCGAGGCCCGCACAGGCCAGAGACCGTGCGAAGGTACGTGATCGCATCGTGTGCCTTTCGTCCCGCTGGAACGCCTGGGTGCGGGCGACGCTTCAGCCTGAACCTCCGCGACGAAGACTAGTGACGCGAGCTTCCACAAGGGAAGAGTCCGCTGCCACTAGCGCACATCATGCAGTCATGCCCTTGTCATGTCCGTTCATAGACCCACGGCAGGCTGGAGATGGTGAGCCGGTGGCGCCCGCTCCCGGCTGCCCGGGGGTCCCCGTACTGCGCGTCGCCGGCCCAGAGGACCGCCTCGATCCGCCCCTCGGCGTCCACGAGCTGGTAGCTCGCAAACCGGGCCGCCGGCCGCTGCACGCTCCCCAGGGCCTCCTCGACCGAGCCGGCGCCGGCCAGGCCGTGCAGCGTGAGCCACGTCGGCGGGAACAGCACCATCTCTCCCGCCGCGTGCCGCTCGAGGGCAACACCCGGCCGGAGCCATGCGGAGTCCACGTGCTCGTCGGCGCTCAGCAGCATCTCCCCGCCCGGGTCGCGGGCGAGGAAGAACCACGTGGTGAGCCTCTTGGGGGCGCGCGCCGGCGGCACCCAGCGGGAGAGCTCCACGAGGTGCGACTCGGCCAGGACCAGCCCGGTCTCCTCGCGGGTCTCCCGCACGGCGGCCCGGCGCACGGCGGCCGGGGCGGCCGAGGAGGGGTCGTCGTCGTGCGCGGCGGGCTCCTCGGCATCGTCCGGGTGGGAGTCCTCGGGGTCCACCCGGCCGCCGGGGAACGCCCAGGCGCCGCCGAAGGAGCCGGCCACCGGCCTCTCGAGGAGCAGGACCTCGAGCCCGGCCTCCGCATCCCGCACCACGACGACGGTGGCCGCGCGCCCCACGATCGGTGAATCCATACCGTCACTGTAGGCCTACGCTGGAAGACGTGCCCCTCACCCGCCGTGCCTTCCTCCGCGCAGCCTCCGCCGCCGCCGTGCTCGCCCCCGCCGCCCCCGCGCTGGCCGGGTGCGGGGGGACCGAGGACGTGCCGACTGTGCCGTTCGGCGCGCGGCTGCCCATCCCGCCGCTCGATCAGGGCACCGTCGAGACATCGGACGGGGGCCCTGTGCGCACGTTCCGGCTAGCGCCGCAGGCTGGCACGCACGAGTACGTCCCCGGCAAGGCCGCAGAGTCGATGGGCTACAACGGCGCCTACCTCGGCCCGACCCTGCGCGCGGCCCGCGGCGAGAAGGTCCGCATCCGCATCGAGAACCGCCTCTCGGAGGCCACGACCGTGCACTTCCACGGCATGGCGCTGCCCGCGGCAGCGGACGGCGGCCCGCACGCCATGATCGATCCGGGCGGCTCCGCGGCCCCCGAATGGACCATCGACCAGCCCGCCGCGACGCTCTGGTACCACCCCCATCCGCACGGGAGCACCGAGAAGCAGGTGGGGCTCGGGCTCGCGGGCCTGTTCCTCCTCGACGAGGCGCACGACGGCGGCCCGGCGGCCGCGCTCCCGCACCAGTACGGCGTGGACGACATCCCGCTCATCATCCAGGACCGCCGCCTCGACGGCAGCGGCAAGGTCACGTTCGACCCCTCGGGAAACTCGCTCGGCACACTCGGCAACTCGATCGCCGCGAACGGCACGCTCGGCGCCGTGCTGCCCGTGACCACCCAGCGCGTGCGGCTGCGGATCCTCAACGCGAGCGCAGGCCGGTGGTTCAGGTTCGGCTTCGCCGACCGCCGGCGCTTCCACATGGTGGCGTCCGACGGCGGGCTGCTCGCCGCGCCGCTCGAGCTCGATGCCGTGCAGCTCTCCCCCGCGGAGCGGGCCGAGATCGTGGTCGAGCTCAGGCCCGGCGAGTCCGTCATGCTGCGCTCGTTCGCCCCGGACCTGGGCCGGGTGAGCCCGCCGGACGCATTCGGCGGCGGCCGGGACTTCGATGTGGTGAGGCTCGACGCCGCGGCCAGCCTCGCGCCGTCGTCCGCCCTGCCGTCTGCGTTCGGCGCGCTGCCCGCCCCGGTCGAGGCCCGCACCGCCACCTCGCGCTCGTTCACGTTCAGCGGCCGCCAGATCAACGGCAGGACGATGGACATGGGCCGGATCGACTTCACCGCGGCGCCCGGCGCTCCCGAGGTGTGGTTCGTGGACAACGTCAACCCCTACCAGCACAACCTGCACGTCCACGGGGTCCAGTTCCGGCTCCTCGACATCAACGGCGCGCCGCCCCCGCCCGAGCGCGCAGGCTGGAAGGACACCATCCCGCTGCTGCCCAGGGAGCGGAACCGGATCGCGTTCCGCATGCCCCGGTACGCCGACGCCGAGCACCCGTACATGTACCACTGCCACCTGCTCACCCATGAGGACCAGGGCATGATGGGGCAGTTCACCGTCGGTACCTAGCGGGTGCCGCCGCCCTCCGGGGGCCGGGGTCCGTCCGGGTCCCCGGCGGCCGCGGCGTCCGCAGCCGCCGCGGTCGGCGCGTCGGCGTCGGGCGCGTCGATGGCGGCGAACTCGAACTCGTCCTCGCCGACCGCGGCGGCGATGTCCTCGGGCTTCATGGCCAGGCTCACGGCGTAGTAGAAGATCACGAGGCTGAAGCCGACGACGAAGAGGATGTCGACCCATTCGGGGAGGATGTTCAGCGACCCGGTCCCGTAGCGTCCGAGCAGGCCCAGGACGACCAGGCCGATCAGCCAGGGCCAGATCCACGAGGCGGCGCGCCAGTCGAGGTCCCGGCGGAAGCGCAGGGACTTGGACCGGTGCAGCGCGATCTCGAAGATGACGCGGCCGATCAGGATCGCCGTGAGGATCTTCCAGATTGCCTCGAACCCGGACCAGTAGATGATGAGGTTTGCCGCGACGAACCCGAACGGGGTCAGGACCTGCGGCCACGGCACCCGGTAGGGGTGCTCGCGGCCGGCGTGCTGGCGGATGAGCGCCTCGAGGGAGACCGGGGCGAAGGCGTACATGATGGCCGTGGCGTCGGTGACGAGGCCCACGAGGGACTGCCAGCTCGGGAACGGCAGGAGCGCGATGAGACCGATCACGAACGCGAGCACGATCGACCCGAACGGCACTCCGCGCTTGCTGACGGACGTGAGCCACGGCGGTAGGGCGTCGTCCTCCCCCAGCGCGTAGGAGATGCGGGCCGAGGTGCCGATGTACACGAGTCCGGTCCCGAACGGGGAGACGACCGCGTCGATCAGGAGGACGGTGGCGAGCCAGCCGGCGCCGGCGGCGAGGGCGAGGTCGTAGTACGGGCCGAAGGCGCCGGCGCCCAGCGGATTGTCCCAATTCTGGGCCACGTTGGCGGGATTGATTGCACCGATGAAGGCGACCTCGAGCAGGATGTAGACCGCCGCGCCGATGAGCATGGCGGTGATGATGGCCCGGGCGACGTCCTTCTTCGGGTTCCTCGCCTCGCCGGCCATCTGCGCTGCCTGCTCGAAGCCCTGCAGGGCGAAGACGACGCCGAGCGGGAGCGCGGCGAAGATCCCGTGGACCCCGTGGGGCGCGAAGCCGCCCGCACCCTGGCTGAAGTTCTGCGGGTGGAAGGTCAGGGCGATGATCACCACGATCGTCAGCGCGGGCACCGCGGCCTTCCAGATGACCACCGCGATGTTGCTGTCCGAGAGCCATTTGGCCCCCAGCAGGTTGACCACGGTGAACACGGCCAGGGCCAGTACCGCGATGAGGAGTCCGACGGGGGTGAGCGTCGAGTCGGCGTTGACGAGGTCGATGCCCTTGGCCCAGGGGGCGCTCTCGAGGTACGTGATGGCGCCCTCGACCTCGATCGGGGCGATCGTCACGGCCTGGAGGTAGCCGACCCAGCCCGCGGAGAACCCGGCGAGCGCCCCGAACGCGTAGAGGGGGTACCGGGCCGTCCCGCCGGCCACGGGGTAGGCGGCGCCGAGGTCCGCGTGGATCAGGGCGAGCACGATCAGCATGACCGCCGCGATGAGCCACGAGATGATCGACGCCGGCCCGGCCGACTTCGCGGCGCCGAGCGCCCCGAGCAGCCAGCCGGATCCGATGATCGAGCCTAGCGAGACGAACATGAGTCCCCAGAACCCGACGACACGCTTGAGGGGATGTCCGCCGTGCGTGGGGGTGACGACTTCCTGCGCCATGGTGGCCGCCCCTTTCCGGGTTGAAGCCTGCCGGACCCTGCGGCCCGCCCCCAATGACTCCTCGAAGATAAGCCCGCCCTGATCTGCACGGAAGGGTCTGCGCGTCAAAGGGTCTGCGCACGAAAGGGTCTGCGCACAAAAGGGTCTGCGCGCCCCGGGCCCTGCCCCACCCTGGCCGTGGGGTAGGTTCGCACCATGAGCCGCGTCGTCGTCATCGGTGCCACTGGGCACATCGGGTCCTACCTCGTGCCGCGCCTCGTGCGCGCGGGCCACGACGTCGTGGCGGTGAGCCGCGGGAACCGGGAGCCGTACGTCGACACCGCCGAGTGGGCCCTGGTGGAGCGCGTCACCGCGGACCGGGGCGCCGAGGAGGCGGCCGGCACGTTCGGCGGCCGGATCGCCGCCCTGGAACCCGACGCGGTGGTGGACCTCCTCTGCTTCACCCCCGAATCGGCGCAGCACCTCGTGGACGCCCTGCGCGCCACGCGGCCGCTCCTGCTCCACTGCGGGAGCATCTGGGTCCACGGCCGTGCGCTGCGCCTCCCCGTCACCGAGGACGAGCCGCGCACCCCGTTCGGCCCCTACGGGACGGGCAAGGCCCGGATCGAGGAGCTACTCCACCGCGAGACGCGCACCGGCGGGGTGCCCGCCGTCGTGCTGCACCCGGGCCACATCTCGGGCCCCGGCTGGCCCGTCATCACGCCCGCGGGCAATCTGGACGCCGAGGTGTGGCGGCGTCTGGCCACCGGCGAGCCGCAGGCGCTGCCGGACCGGGGCCTCGGGATCCTGCACCATGTCCATGCCGACGACGTGGCGCAGGCCTTCGAGCTCGCGCTGCACCGGCCCGCGGCGGTCGGCTCGAGCTTCCATGTGGTCTCGGCGCAGGCCATGACGCTGCACGGGCTCGCCGCCGGCGTCGCGGCCTGGTTCGGCCGCGAGCCCGTGCTCGAGTTCGTGGACGCCGCGGAGTTCGAGCACCGGTACGGGGCCGAGCATGCACGGGCCACGTACGAGCACACCGAGCGGAGCATCGCCGCGAGCATCGCCCGCGCCCGCGAGGTGCTCGGCTACTCGCCGCGCTACTCGTCGCTCGAGGCGCTCAAGGAGGCGCTGCGGTGGCTCGTGGACCACGGCCAGGTCGAGGTGGGCAGCCAGTCGTTCTGACCCGGCCCGTCGGCGGCGCCGGCCGCGTCAGCGGCCCCACTCGGTCGGCGGCCCGACCACGAGCAGCGCGGTGACGATCAGGGCCACGGCGGCCGCCATGCCGACGCCGAGCGCGACGGGGTGCGCGAGGAGCACCCGCAGGGCCCGGCTCGGGAAGGCGCGGTCGCGGGGATCGTCGGTGGGCTCCCGGCGCCAGGCCCCCTCGAGGTGGCCGCGGCGCTCGAGCCAGCGGTCGAACGGATAGGTCGCGTACGGCACCACGGCGGTAGCCACCGCGGCCGCGATACGGGCCAGGGGCCAGCGCTGGTTCACGCCCACGAGCGCGGCCGTCACGGCATAGGAGACGAACACGATGCCGTGCACCATGCCCGCCACCTGCACGGGCCAGTCGCCGAGCCTCACGGCGTACTTGAGCACCATGCCGAGGATCAGCAGGGTCCAGGTGGCCATCTCGGCGAGGGCGAGGGTCCGGTAGAGGGAGCGGGGCGTGGCGGCGCGCGGCCGGTCCAGGGTCTTCAACGTGGTCACCTGACCATCCTCGCCGAGGCGCACGACGGCGCGCGTCCACCTTTCGGTTGATCCTCGCCCCGGGCGGGGCTTCCCCGGGGAAGGGCCTCGGTCAGTAGCCGGCGGCGGCGTCGACGAGGCCCTCCAGCTGCTGGCCCGCCGAGTACCGGCGCAGGTTCTCGGCGAAGCGCTCACCGAGCAGCGGGCGGATCATCTCGATCGTGTCCGCGGCGTGCGGGGTGATGAGCGCGTGCGGCTCGTCCCAGAGCGCGTGGCCGTCGGGCAGCGGCTCGGGGTCCGTGACGTCGAGCGCCGCGCCGGCGATCGTCCCGGACCGGAGCGCCGCGACCACCGCGTCGGTGTCGACGAGGCCGCCTCGGGCGATGTTCACGAGGATCGCGGTGGGCTTCATGAGCGCCAGCTCGGGGGCGCCGATGAGCTTGGAGGTGTCCGCGGTGAGGGCCGCGGCGACCACCACGACGTCGGCCTCCGGCAGCAGCTCGGCGAGGTGGGCCGGCGTCGTCGTGCTCCTCGCCCCGGCGACGGAGGCGCGCGTGCGGCGCACCACGTCGACGTCCATGTCGAAGACCCGGAAGAGGCGCAGGATCTCCAGGCCCACTCCGCCGGCGCCGATCACGAGCGCGCGCATCCCGTGCAGGGACGTGCCGGTCGCCGGACCCCAGGAGCGGGCGCGGGCGCGCTCGGGCAGGTGGCGCAGCAGCGCGAGGGAGAGGGCGAGCGCGTGCTCCGCGACCGGCTTGGCGTAGGCCCCCTTGGCGCTGGTCCACACCTTCCCCGGGTGCGCGGCGAGCGCGTCCGCATAGGCCTCGATCCCGGCCGAGGGCAGCTGGACCCACCGGATCGAGGGAGTCGCATCGAGCACCCCGAGGAGGTCGTGCTTCGGGTTGCCGTGGTCGAGGGCCAGGACCTCCGGCTCCCCGTCGAGCCCGACCAGGGCTGCCCCTCCCGCCTCGATCGCCTCGGTCATGAACGGCAGCAGCTCGCCGTGGACGGCGACGCGGACGGGCGCGGACGGGGTCTGTGTGGTCATAGGGCCAGACTAGCGGCGCCTACGATCAATGCGTGCACCGCTTCGCGATCGTCCTGCCCCTGGCTCCCATGGCCGTCGGCGAGCGCTACGCGGTGCGGGACTGGCCCCTGCACATCACCGTGATGCCCGTGTTCACGACGTGGGCGAGCGCTGCGCAGCTCGCGGCGGACATGGGTGCGGTGGCCGCCCGGACGGCACCGATCACCGCCGTCGCCGGCCCCGGGGAGCTGTTCGGCCCGCGGCACGACACCCCGGTGGCCCTCGTGGATTCCCCCGAGGTCCGGGCCCTCCACCGCGACCTCGTCGAGGCGCTGGACATCCATGTGCCGACGTTCCGGCGCCCCGACTTCGCCGGCGACGGCTACCGCGCCCACATCACCGCGACCAGGCGCGGCGCCGCCGAGGAGGGCCGGCCGCTGCAGCTGGGCCAGCTCGCGCTCGTCGACATGGAGCCCGAGCCGGGTCAGGGGCGGCCTCTGGTGGTCGCGGTCGCCGGGCTCGCCCCGCCGGGGGGCGGCGCCTGAGCGGCACGCCGGTCTACGGTGCCGTGTGGAGGGACTCCTGGGCACGTTCGGCGGTCGAGCGGAAGACCTCGGCGGCCTGCTGCGCCGCCGGGCTCAGGCGGCGGCCCGCGAGCTGGGCCAGGAGGATCCTCCGGGTGGGCGAGTTCACGATCGGCACGGTCGCGATGTCGGGACGCAGCGCGCTGAGCGCGAGCCGAGGTGCCAGGGCGATCCCGAGGCCCGCCGCGACCATGCCCTGGGTCTCGTTGTAGTCGTTCGCCGCCAGCGCGATGCGGGGTTCGAAGCCTGCCCCGCGGCAGAGGCGGCTGAGGACATCGGCCACCGGATGCTCGTCGCGGACCACCCACTCCTGCTCCCGAAGCCGGCCCACGCGCACCGGACCGCCGCTGGCGAGGGCGTGCTCGCGGGGCACGAGGAGCACGGTCGGGTCCTCCATGAGAGGCGTGATGGCCAGCTCCTCGTCCTTGATGCGCTCCCACGGGTAGTCCCACAGGAGGGTCAGCTCGATGTCCCGGCGCTTGAGCCGCTCGATGAGCCCCGCGCGCCGGGCGCTGGCCACCGTGACGGCGACCCCGGGATGGCGCGCGCGGAAGGCGAGCACCACGTCCGGCATGAGGGAGGCGCCGACCGTGGGGAAGGTGCCCAGGCGCAGCTGCCCCCGCCGCAGGCCCGCGAACTCGCCCATCTCGGCGTGCGCCGCCTCGATCGTCCTGTCGATGTCGTCCGCGTAGCGCAGCAGCGCCGTGCCCGCCTCGGTGAGGACCACGCCTCGGGGGTGCCGCTCCACGAGCGCCACGCCCATCTCGCGCTCGAGCTTGGAGATCTGCTGGGAGACCGCGGACGTCGTGAAGGACAGGGCCGCCGCGGCGGAGGTCAGGGAGCCCAGACGGCCCACTTCCCGCAGGAGATGGAGCCGCCGCAGATCGAGATCAGCCATGGCCCGAGTTTAGCAAGAGTAGAGGGAGGTCTACTTTTCTGCGATTGTGCTGAAGCTTCGATGGCTCGATCGTAGAAGGAGCAGGCGCTGTGAGGCGCGCCACCCAGCGTGAAGGAGAGGACCGTGCAACTCCGCGGCCATTGGTACCGAGGCGGCACGAGCAAGTGCTGGCTCTTCGACGCCCAGGACGTCGCCCGGCACGCCGGCAGCCCCGCGGAGGTGCTCCACCTGCTGGCCGACGCGTTCGGCGCGGCGGATGCCCGGCAGCTCGACGGCGTCGGCGGCGGGACGTCGACCACCTCGAAGGCCGCCGTCATCACCGCGACCCCGGAGGGCCCCTCGGACCTCGACTACCTCTTCGCGCAGGTGGGGATCGGTGACCCCACCGTCGAGCTGGGGTCCAACTGCGGCAACTGCGCCACCGCCATCGCCCTCTACGCCGTCCAGTCCGGCATCGTCGCCGCGCAGGAGGGCACCACCCGGGTCCGGATGCGCAACCTCAACACCGGGGCCGTGCTGACGGGGACCATCGCGACTCCCGGCCGCTGCGTCCCCACCTCCGGCCGGGCGACCGTGCCGGGCAGCAGCGCGCTCGGAGTCCCCGTGAGCCTGTCCTTCCACTCCCCCTGGGGCGGGACGACCGGCAGCGTGCTGCCGACCGGCGAGCCGGTCGACGCGCTGGCGGTGGGACGGGCCACGCTGAACGTGACCATGGTGGACGCCGGCGCCCCCGCAGCCCTGCTCCGGGCCGACGAGCTCGGGATCGACCTGTCCTCCATGGGCGCCGGCCTCGGGGGGCACCTCCCCCAGCTCGTCTCCGCCCGTGCCGCCGCCGGCCTGGCGATGGGCCTGAGGAAGCCGGAGGACCCGCCGCAGAACGCCATCCCGAAGGTCGGGGTGGTGGCCCCCGCGGCGGACTACACCGCAGCCGACGGCTCCCTCGTCACGGCCGGGAGCCACGACCTGCGCGTGCGCATGCTCTCGATGCTCGCGCCGCACCCCGCGATCGGCCTGACCTCGGCGGTCGCGGTCTCCCTCGCCGCCGCGGTGCCCGGATCGTTGGTGGCCGACGTGCTGCCGCAGTCCCGCACGGGCCAGCTGCTGCGCCTCGGCACCCCCGCCGGTGTCATCACCACCGAGGTGGTCACCGACGGCTCGGGAGCAGTCACCGAGGTCGCCCTCCACCGGGCGGCACGCCAGCTCGCGGTCGCCGACATCGACGTCGCACGCTCCATGGCCCAGACGGCCTGACCCCTCTCCCCCCGGCCCCGCCACCAGCTGCGGGCCCCACCCAGGAAGTTGTTCAATGAAGATCAAGTCCATCCTCGGACACCTCTATGTCCAGGTCCTCGTCGGCGTCGCGCTCGGCATCCTCGTCGGCGCCCTCTGGCCCGACCTCGGCTCCACGCTCCAGCCCCTCGGCGACGGCTTCGTCAAACTGGTGAAGTTCCTCATCGCCCCGATCGTCTTCTGCACGATCGTCAGCGGGATCACCTCGCTGACGGACACCAAGAAGGTCGGGCCGACCCTGCTGCGCTCGCTCGGGCTCTTCTACACCCTCACGGCGCTGGCCCTCGCCCTCGGCCTCGCCGCGGTCCTCCTCTTCCAGCCCGGGGCCGGGATGCACATCGATCCCGCCCACCTCAACTCGTCCGTCGCGTCGAAGTACACGAGCCAGCTGCCCAGCAGCAACCCCGCCGACTTCCTGCTGAACATCATCCCCGCCACGTTCGTGGGGGCCTTCGCCAACGGCGAGGTTCTGCCCGTGCTCCTGGTCGCCCTCCTGTGCGGCTTCGCGTTCACCAAGCTCGGTGCGCCCGGCCGGCTCGCCCTCGACGTCGTCAACAGCTTCAACAAGCTCCTGTTCGTCGTCTTCGGCTACGTCATGAAGGTCGCCCCGATCGGCGCCTTCGGTGCCATGGCCTTCACCGTCGGCAAGTACGGCGCCCACTCGATCGGCAACCTCGGGATGCTCATCGTGGCCTTCTACGCGGCCTGCATCGCCTTCGTCGTGATCGGCCTGGGCATCCTCGCCAAGGTCACCGGGTTCAGCCTCTGGCGGCTCCTGCGCTACTTCAAGGACGAGTTCCTGATCGTCCTCGCCACCTCCTCCAGCGAGCCCGTGCTGCCGCGTCTGCTCGCCAAGCTCGAGCGGATCGGCTGCGAGCGCGGCGTCGTCGGGCTCGTCGTCCCGACCGGCTACTCGTTCAACCTCACCGGGACCGCCGTCTACCTCACGCTCGCCTCGATGTTCATCGCCCAGGCCTGCGACATCCACCTCAGCTGGGGCCAGATCCTCCTCATGCTCGGCATGATGCTGCTGACCTCGAAGGGCGCAGCCGGGGTCAGCGGCAGCGGTTTCGTCGCGCTCGTCGCCACGCTCACCGTCATGCCCACGCTCCCGGTTGCGGGCGTTGCGCTGATCGTTGGGATCGACCGGTTCATGAGCGAGGCGCGTGCCCTCACGAGCACGGCCTGCAACATCGTCTCCTGCATCGCCGTCGCACGCTGGGAGAAGGCCCTGGATGCGGAGGTCCTGCAGGCCGAGCTCACCTCCGGCTTCGTCCCCACCGAGACCGAGAAGCAGGCGCTCGCCGCCGCCGTCCCCGCCCACTGACCCAGACAGGCCTCCCGGCGCCGGCTCGCGCAGCTCGCAACACGCACCCCGAGAGTCGGGGGAGCCGGCGCCGGGAACACGTATCCTAGGACAAAGGACGAAGACCATGGCACCCACAGCACTGGACACGATCGAGACCATCGCTATCGAGGACGACCCCTGCACCGGCGGCCCGCAGGCCGGCGAGTGCGTCTACTGCTCCGGCCCGGAAACCGACTGAACAGGGCCCCAATGCTAGGCGGCGGCTGGACCCGAGGCCCGTCGGTGGACCTCGTACTCCTCGAACTCGATGATGCGCCGCTCGCCCGCCGGCGATTCCGCCCAGAAGAGGCCCATGCTCGGGTGGATCTCCAGCACCCGGCCGGCAAAGTGCCACACGCCGCCCACTCTCGCCTCGATGTCCATCCCGGCGCTGAGCTCCCTGCATGCCCTGATACGTCCCGGTGCCACGCCGTGTGCCGTCGCCATCGTTGCCTCCGCTGTCATCGTGGTCTCCGCTCGTCGATGCCTCCGCGATGCTTATACCCCGCCGGCCGGCGGAATATCCGACCGGTTGCGCGGCGGGGCGGCCAGCCGGCGCCGGCCGCCCTAGGGCATGTGGCGCGGCGCGGATCTGTGGAGCAGGTTGAATCTCTCCCAACTGCGTTCCACGGCCATCAGGCTCGTTCGGGTGCGCTCGTCGTCGAGCTTGGCGAGGGCCGCCACGATCCCCTGCTGGACGGCCATGGCACCTGTGAGCGAGGGGAAGAACGAGATGCTCTCCGCCGGCGTGAGCACGACCTCGTCGGCTGACTTCTCGAGCGCCAGCGAGAGGTTGTCCGCCAGGACCACGACCTTGGCGCCATTGGCCTTCGCTTCCGTTGCCGCAGTCACAGCGACGTCGTACAGGCGCCAGTACGAGCAGACCACGAGGGTGTCCCCCGACCTCATCCGGGCCACGGCGTTGGCGAGGCCCGCCGGATTGTCCAAGAGGGACCGGGCCGGGTAGCCGGCGATCTGCATGTTGTGCACGAAGGCGTGGCCCACGGCGGCATAGCTCCCCTGCGCGGTGACGTAGATGTTCTCGGAGCGGGCCAGGAGATCGACGATCCGCCCGATGCGCTCCTCGTCCACGCCGCGCAGGAGGCTCGCCAGGGAGTCCGCGTCCTGGCGGAGCGAGGCCCGGAAGGGAGAGTCCTCCGTTCGATGGCTCTCGGAAACCTCGAGCACCGACAGGTGGGCCAGATAGCGCGCCCTCAGGTCTCGCTGCAGGTCGGGCCACCCCGCGTAGCCGAGCCGCTGGGCCATCCGCGTCACGCTCGAGACGCTCGTCTGCACCAGTTCGGCGAGTTCCGCCGCCGGGGCGAACGCGGCCTTTGCCGGCTGGCTGGCAATCAGGGCGAACACCTGATGAGCGCTTCCTCCCAACGCTTTGTCCGGCAGCAGGGAACGCAGCCAGTCCTCCACGGAGTCAGCCTCGCCGACCCTTGCCACCGTTTCGTTGCTGGCCACACAGCCCCTTCCCTTGAAAAAATCATTGCAGAAAGGCATTGTCTGCAAAAGACCTTGCGCCTACGATTTCGGATCAAGCGGATCGAACCGTCCGATCACGCTATCCCCCAAGGAGCAAGCAGTGTCCCTTTCCGCAAGGCTAGACCGGCTGCCGCTCAGCAAGCCGCACTATGCCCTCCTCCTCATCGGAGGCCTCGGGTACACCTTCGATGGCATGGACAGCGCAATCGTCGCCTTCCTCATGCCGGACGTCCGTCATGTCTTTGCCCTCTCCTCCGGGCAGCTGGGGCTCGTTGCATCGGCCGCCCCGTTCGGCTTCCTCTTCGGCGCTTTCTTCGCCGGCTACCTCGGCGACAAGCTGGGCCGGAAGAAGGTCATGATGTACTCATTGGCCCTGTATGCGGTCGCCTCGCTCGTGGCCGCGTCCGCGTGGAACTTCGAGGTCTTCCTCATCGCCCGGATCCTCGCCGGCGCGGGCGCCGGCGCCGAGAGCGCCATCATCGCCCCGTTCCTGTCCGAGTTCGTGCCCCGCCATCGGCGCGGCTGGTTCATCGGCGCCCTGTCCGGGTTCTTCTCCTTCGGCTTCGTCGCGGCAGCGCTCATCGGCCGCTTCATCGTCCCGGAGATCCCGCAGGGCTGGCGCTGGGCCCAGGTGATCACCTTCCTGCCCATCGTGATGCTGCTCTGGTGGCGGCGCTCCCTGCCCGAGTCGCCGCGCTACCTGCAGAACCTCGGCAAGGCGGGCGAGGCCGAGCACGTGGTGGCACGCTTCGAGCAGCGGGTCCTCGACGCCACCGGCTCCGCGCTCCCCACGCCGGATCCGCACCATGCCGAGGAACCGGCTCCGGTGAAATTCTCCTTGGGCAAGGCCATCGCATTCCTCTGGGGACCGAGGATGTGGCGGATCACGGCTGTCACCTGGCTGATCTGGTTCGTCATCACCTTCTCCTACTACGGCTTCTTCTCGTGGATCCCCACGCTGCTCATCAGCAAGGGCCTCACGGTCACCAGCAGCTTCACGTTCTCCCTGTACATCTACCTGGCCCAGATCCCCGGGTACTTCAGCGCGGCATGGCTGAATGAGAAGCTCGACCGCAAGTTCACCATCGCCATCTACCTCGTCGGCTCCGCAGTCAGCGCCTTCTGGCTCAGCGCGATGACGGACACGCTGTGGATCACCGTTGCCGGCATCGCGCTCTCGTTCTTCCTCAATGGCACCTACGCCGGCGTGTACGCGTACACCCCCGAGGTCTACCCGACGTGGCTGCGCGCCACGGGAGTCGGCCTGAGCTCTTCGTTCGGACGCGTCGGCTCCATCACCGCTCCCCTGATCATCGGAGTCTTCGCGACCCAGTGGGGCTTCGCCGGAGTCTTCGGCATGACCACGGCGGTCCTCGCGGCCGGCGTCATCTGCACCCTGCTCTTCGCCGTCCGCACCGCCGGACGCTCACTCGAAGACATCACCGCCCAGGAAATCATCGGCAAGGAGAAGCCCGCTGAATACCCAGCAGCCCACTGACATCCCCACCGTCGAAGACGCCATCGCCCGCACTGTCGGCTTCAGGCTCTTCACCGTCCTGGCCTTCCGCAACGACGGCCGGGAGATGGAGCGGATCCACTCCTCCCGTCCTGTCGAATACCCGGTGGGAGGGCGCAAAGAGGTCAGCAAGGACGTGGCCGCCGACTGGCTCCGAGCCAGCCTGGTGGAGCAGGTCCCCTTCTTCGGCAGGAGCAAGGCCGACGTCGACCGCATCTTCAAGGACGCCGAGCTGATCGCCAGCCTCGGGTGCGGCTCGATCATCAATGTCCCCGTCATCGCTGACGGGAAGACCGTCGCGGTCCTGAACGTCCTCGATGCCGAGGGCGCCTACACCGACGACGACGTCGACACCGTACAGAACATCGCCAGCGACGGCGCAGACGCGATCATCGCCGCCGCGAAGGAGTAAGAGATGCCCAACGACCTGCTCATCACCAATGCGCGCTACCTCGATGCTGCCGCCGGCGAGTACCGGAAGGGGGCCATCAAGGTCGTCAACGGCACCATCGCCGAGATCGGCACGGATCTGGCTGCCGTTGGCCAGGACACCCTCGATGCCAGCGGCAAGTTCGTCCTGCCCGGCCTGATCGACTGCCACGTCCACGTCACGGCCGCCACCGCGGACCTCACGCAGCTCGGCGAGTGGTCCCCGAACTACGCGGCCCTGAACACCGCGAAGCTCATGGGCGACATGCTGGACCGGGGCTTCACCACCGTGCGCGACGTCGCCGGTGCGGACTTCGGGCTCCATGACGCACAGGCCGAAGGGCTCCTGCGGGGACCGCGCCTGTTCTTCGGAGGCAAGGCGCTGTCCCAGACCGGAGGCCATGCCGACCCCAGGCCTCGGGGCCGGGCAGCCCACGACGGCGGCTACTGCTGCCCCCACATCGGGCGCCTGGCGGACGGCGTCGACCAGGTACGCCATGCGGCCCGAGACGAACTGCGCAAGGGCGCGCACCACATCAAGATCATGGCCGGCGGCGGTGTCGCCTCGCCAACGGACCGCATCGACTCCACCCAGTACTCGATCTCAGAGATCGAGGCCGCAGTCGAGGAGGCCGCCGCCGCCAACCGCTATGTCACGGCGCACGCCTACACGGGCCGGGCGATCAACAGGGCCCTCCGCGCGGGGGTGCGGGGCATCGAACACGGCAACCTGCTCGACGACGAGTCCTTGGAGCTGTTCAAGGAGCACAACGCGTTCTTGACCATGAACCTCGTGACCTACTGGGCGCTGGAGCGGGAGGGGCGCAACTTCGGGCTCTCCCAGGAGAACTGGGAGAAGGTGGCCGAAGTACTCGACGGCGGGTACGAGGCGCTCGGCAGGGCCCACGAGGCAGGCGTCAACCTCGCCTACGGGTCCGACCTCCTCGGCGGCATGCAGGCGCACCAGGCCAAGGAGTTCTCCATCAGGGGAAAGATCCAGCCGGCCATCGACGTCATCCGCAGCGCCACCACGACCGCAGCGGCCCTCCTGCAGCGCGAAGGCCAGCTGGGAGTCATCGCCCCGGGCGCCCACGGCGATTTCGTGATCAGCAGCGAAGACCCCCTCGCTGACCTCTCGGTCCTCGCCGACACGCGCCTGGACTACGTGATCCAGGACGGTTCCATCGTCAGGGGCGGGAGCGCCTCCTGACGAGAGTCAGCGCTCCTCGGCCCGGGGAGCCTCATCGCCTGCGGCCTTCGGCCCGCGCCGCCCTGGCCGGCTCGTAGCCAGGGCTCGGGCGATCCTCGGCTCCAGCCAGAAGACGAGCAGCCCGACCGGGACCCACGCCCAGCTGCCCCACTCCGTGACCGCGTCCGCGGCCTCGTGACGGCCGTTGGGCATCCCCGCGCCCTCGGCCACGAGCTGGAGCGGGGCCCCGGCCGCGATGCAGAGCGAGAGGGCCACGGTCCCGGCGAACGCAGCCCTGACGAAGACCGCCTGCAGCGTCGGGGCCCCCTCCCGGGGACGGTGGTACGCCAGGAGGACCAGCAGGAAGGCGATCCCCAGGACCACCGAGAGGAAGGTCCAGTCTCCGGGCTGGGCGAAGAACGCGGCACCTGCCGCCACGATGGCCGTGGTCAGGGCGCCCGTGTCCACCGTTCCCGGCTCCGAGGCTGAACGGGGCCCATCGGCCGCCCCTGGCATCGTCATCCTGCCATTGTGGGCGGGCACACGGGCTGCGGTGAAGACGACGCCGGCCCAGCCCCATGGAGGCGGCTCCTAGCGAGGAGGACGCCCTACGCGGCGGCGGCCTCGGCGGCCGACGCCGCGTGGCGCCCGAGCGCCTCGGCCAGCCCCGCGGCGTCGTGCGCCCCGGCGAAGGCCTCGGTGCCCGGCTCGAGGGCGCGCCCGGCGGCGAGCGGGCCGGCGTCGACCGCGTCATAGCCGAGCGCGTCGACGAAGGTGAGCGCCCGTTCGCGGGCGGCGGCGTCGTCCCCGGCGACCGCGAGGGCACGGCGGCCGGGCGTGCCGGCGGGACGGCCGTCGGCCTCGAGCTCGTGGTAGCCGATGTGGTTGAGCGTCTTGACCACCCGCGAGGCAGCGAGGAAGTCCTGCACCACCTCGGAGGAGCCGCGGCCGGCCAGCTCGGGCATGGCGCCGTCCGTGGGCTCCCAGTAGTTCATGGCGTCGATGACCACCCTGCCGGCGAGCGCAGCCGGGTCGAGCGTGCGGTACTTGTGCAGCGGCAGGGCGAGAACCACGAGGTCGGCCTGGGCCGCCTCGGCCGCGGTCACCGCGAGGGCGCCGGGGGTGATGATCTCCACGATGAGCGCGATGTCCTCGACCGGCTTCGCGGTGGCGATCCGCACCTCGTACCCGGCCTTGAGGGCTTCGCGCGCCACGGCGGTCCCGACGCGGCCCGCCCCGAGGACGCCGATGCTCCTGATGCCCTGCTCCATGCTGCCGCACTCCCGTCGATGTCGTGGACACGTCAACTACCTAGGACTTTCAACGCCCTGGCCGTCCCAGGCATTCCGGCGCGGTTTGCGGCCGCCCGGGCGGGTAGTGGTTACGGATACGGGGGACGCAGAGCCGAAGGAAGGGCAGGACAGTGAAGCGGCGAGCGACCGTCCATGAACACCGGCAGGAATGGATCCGCAGGCAGAGGAACGAAAGGGTTCCCGCGCAGGGCAGGCAGCCCTCGCAGGGCGAACCGTCCCGCCAGGACCGCGAGGACACGGACTCCGGGCGGGACAGACGGGCGGCCTAGGGCCTTACCGGCTTAGGATCCGGGCATGGAATTCGTAGTGCTCTACACGCTGCGCGACGGCGCCGACCGCGCGCGGGTCCTCGAGGTCTACCCGCGGCACAAGGCCTACTACGAGGCCTTCAGGGCCGACGGCGGCGGCCTCCTCGCGCTCGGCCCGTTCCAGACGCCGGACCCCGCGGCCAGTTCCATGGGGCTCTTCAGCTCGCGCGAGGACGCCGAGCGGTTCGTCGCCGGCGACCCGTTCGTGCTCGAGGGCCTGGCCGAGCCGCGCGTCCTCGAGTGGAACGCCGTGCGGTTCACCTAGGCCCGCTCGCGACTGAGCCCGCCCACACACGCAGGGGCGCGCCGCACCTCCCAAGGTGCGGCGCGCCGTCGTGCACCGGAGCTCGCTGAGCGGCTCCGGCCGTCGCGTCAGAACGTCGCGGCGTCGATCACGAAGCGGTAGCGGACGTCCGAGGCGAGCACGCGCTCGTAGGCCTCGTTGATCTGCTCCGCGGGGATGAGCTCGATGTCCGCGCCGAAGCCGTGCTCGGCGCAGAAGTCCAGCATCTCCTGGGTCTCCCGGATGCCGCCGATCATCGATCCGGCGAGCGTCTTGCCGCCGCCGATCAGGCTGAAGGCGTTGACGGCGAGGGACTCCGGCGGCGCACCGACGCTGACCATGGCGCCGCCCGCGGCGAGCAGGCCGAGGTAGGCGTTGAGGTCGATCGGGGCGCTGACCGTGTTGAGGATGACGTCGAACGTGCCCGCGAGCTTGGCGAACGTCTCGGGATCGGACGTGGCGTAGTAGTGGTCCGCGCCGAGCCGGAGCCCGTCCTCCTTCTTCTTGAGCGACTGCGAGAGCACGGTGACCTCGGCGCCCATGGCGTGTGCGATCTTGACGCCCATGTGGCCGAGGCCGCCCAGGCCCACCACGGCCACCTTCTTGCCGGGGCCCGCGCCCCAGCGGTTCAGCGGCGAGTAGGTGGTGATGCCCGCGCACAGGAGCGGGGTCGCGACGTCGAGCTCGAGGCCGTCCGGGATCCGCAGGACGAAGTCCTCGGTCACCACCACATGGGTCGAGTAGCCGCCCTGGGTGATGGTGCCGTCGCGGTCCACCGCGCCGTAGGTGCCGACGTTGCCCTCGAGGCAGTACTGCTCGTTGCCCTTCTCGCAGTTCACGCAGTGGCCGCACGAGTTGACCATGCAGCCCACGCCGACGCGGTCGCCGACGGAGTGCTTGCTCACCTCGCTGCCGACCTCGGTGACGATGCCCGCGATCTCGTGCCCGGGCGTGAGGGGGTACTGCTGGGGACCCCAGTCCCCGCGGACGGTGTGGATGTCGGAGTGGCAGATGCCCGCGTATTTGATCTCGATGAGGACATCCTGCGGTCCCAGCTCGCGGCGCTCGATGGTGGTCTTGACGAGCGGCTCTGCGGCGCCCGGGGCTGCGTAGGCGTTGACGGTGGGCATGGTGACTCCAATCCGTAGGGTGTTGAGTCTGCTTGATGCGGCAAACATCGCCCAGCATCCTACGCTACCGAGGAGTACAGTCGCATCATCCAGCGCGCTGCGAGGAGGCGGGCATGGCTGTTCCGGACCGCTTCGGGCTGCTTCCTGCGGGGCCTCTGCTGCTCACCACGGAGGAGACGCGCCTCCTGTGGGCGTTCGTGCACGGCGACATCATGGACGCGGCGGTGCGGGCCTGGCTGCGCGCGTCGCTGGGCTTCTGCCCCCGGCACACCTGGGCTTACGCCGTGGTGGAGATCGAGCTGTGGGAGGCCGGGGTCGGCGGCCGGGGCGGCCACCAGCCGTTCGACGTGTGCGTCCTGTACGAGGACCTCTGCCGCACCCTGTCCGCCCGGCTGGGCCGCCCACGCGGGTGGGGCCGCCGCGCCGAGGCCGCCCTCGCCCCGGCGCGCCGCTGCTACCTCTGCACCCAGCTCGCCGGGCCGCGGCGGGAGGGGTTCGCCCTCGGGTACGCGAATTCGAACAGCGCCGCGCTGGCGGCGGAGGCGAACCTCCTGCGCCACACCCGCCGCTGGTGCGCGGCGACGGTCGAGGAGTGGCTCCCCTCGGCCTGCCCGGCCTGCCTCGGCGGACGGTCCCCCGGGGCGGACGACGGCGGCGCGCGCCTGTGCCGCCTCCACCTCGCCGAGGCGGTGCGCACCCGGACGGCGGACGACGCCGGGGCCGCCGCGCGGGTGGCCGAGGCTGCGGACCGGCTCGCCTCGCTCGCGCGGCGCCTCGCCGCCCTCGCCCGCTCGATGACCGCCGCCGGCGCACCCGCCGACGCCGGGACGGAAGCGAGCTGGATCGAGGCGCTCGGGTTCTTCGGCGGCTGGCAGTTCCCCGCCTACCTTGCGGGGATCCCGGCAGACGGCGCCCCCTGAGCCGCGCCGGCCGCGTCAGCCGCCGAGCGACGCGGCCCACGCGTCGATGCGGGCCTTCACCTCGTCGTCGGAGAGGTCCTCGACCCGGGTCATGATGGACCAGCGGATGCCGAAGGGGTCGCGGATGCTCGCGAACCGGTCCCCCGAGACGAAGTCGGTGGCGGGCTCCCGCACGGTCGCCCCGCCGGCCACGGCCCGATCCACGGCGGCATCCACGTCCGGGACGTAGACAGCCAGGGAGTAGCAGTCATCGTCCCCGGCCGGCGGGAGCACGAGGTGGTACTGCGGGTTCGCGTCGCCGAGCTCGAGGCGGCCGCTGGGGAAGTCGAGGACGGCGTGCGCCACGAGGGGCCTGCCGTCGGGGGCGGGCATGTCCGTCCGGGAGAGGAGCCGGGCGCCGAACACGGCCTCGTAGAAGCCGATCGCGGCCTCGGCGCGGTCGACCACGATGAACGGCGTCAGCGAGGTCGAGCCGCGCGGCATCCCGTTGACGGTGTGCTCGCCGTTGGCGGCGCGGCGGTGCGGGGCGGTGGCGGTCTCTTCTGTCTCTTCGCTCATGCGGCCACGCTAACCGCCGCGCGGGCGGTCCTCTTGAAGAATTCCGCCACCGCCTAGGCTGTGCCTGTGCAGCCGACATCTCGCGGGGAGCTGACCCCCGACCCGCGCGCGCCGATCACGAGGATCGCCCCGCCGGACTGGGCAGCGCACGCCGTGCGGCACCTCTGGATCGTCGAATGGGACCTCCCCGCGGGCGAGGCCGTCCGCCAGCTGGTCCTCGGCTACCCCGCGCTCAACATCGTCGCCGAGCCGGAGAAGTTCGCCGTCTACGGACCCACGACGTCGGCCTCCACCCGCACGCTCGCGGGGACCGGCTGGGGCGTGGGGCTGCTGCTGCGGCCGGCGGCCACACCGCTGTTCGCCGACCGGCCCGCGGAGTTCGCCGACGCCGAACGCGACCTCGACGCGCCCAAGGTGCACCGCGCCGTCGTGCGCGCCATGGGGTCTGGACAGCCGGCGGCGGCCCGCTACGCCGAGGCGGCGGACGCCGTGCTGCGGTGGGTCGTGGGGCTCCTGCCGGCCGCGGACCCGCGCGGGCTCGAGGCGAACCGCATGGCCGAGCTCGCCGACTCGCGGCCGGGGCTGCTGAAGGTGGCGGACCTCGCGGCCGCGATGGGGGCGTCCGAGCGCACGCTCGACAGGCTCGCCGCGGACTTCCTGGGCCCGACCCCGGCCGCGCTCATGCGCCGGCGGCGGATCCAGCTCGCGGCCGAGCGGCTGCGCGCCGATCCCCGCACGCCGCTCGCCAACCTCGCCCACAGCCTCGGCTACGCCGACCAGCCCCACCTCACGCGGGACTTCCGCGCCGTCCTCGGGATGACGCCGCGGGAGTACGCGGGCCGCTGAGGGCTCACCGGGCGACGCGGAACTGCGACGGGACTCCCCCGGCGCCACAGGCGAGGTCCGCGGCGAGCTCGCCGATCACGGGCGCGAACTTCGCCCCGTGCCCGGAGCAGGGGGACACGACCGTGATGCCCTCGGCGGAGTCGATGACGAAGTCTTCGGTCGGGGTGTTCGTGAATAGGCACGTGGTCTCCGCATAGGGCTCGGGGACCAGGCCCGGGAGGTACTCGCGCACGTACTCGACGACGCGGCGCCGGTTCTCGGGGTCGATCTGGCCGTCCTGCTCGGCGGCGGAGGGAAGGACCTTGCCGCCGTTGAACTCGGCGACCTTCAGCCCGCGGAAGCCGGCGTCGCGCCCACCGGGGAGCCCGTACGCCGTCCAGCGTCCGCGCATGTGGATGAACGTGGGCCACGCCGCGGCCTCCTCGGCGGAGGCGCCGGCGTAGGGGAAGTGGTAGGCCTGCTCCTGCCGGACCTCGAGGCGGGGCATGGCGGCGAGGAACGCCCCGGGCAGCGGGAGCGCCCTGAGCAGCGGCGGCAGCCAGCCGCCCGCCGCGACGACGACCCGGCCGGCGCGCATCCTCCGCCCGTCCTCCGCGGTGATGATGAACGCGGACCCGTCGCGGACCACAGACTGGGCCGCCCAGCCGGTCTCGAGCCGGGCGCCGTGGTCGGCGGCTGCCCGGACCAGGGCCATGACCGTCTCCTGAGCATCGATGACGCCCGCGCCGGGATGCCACAGGATGTCGGTGTCGAAGGCGATCTGGGGCCACCGGCCGCGGGCCTCGTCGGCGCCGAGCAGTTCGTGCTCGATCCCGCACGCCTCGAGGACGGCGGCGAGGGCGGCCGGATCGCGCTCGGCGCCGTAGTCCACGGACCCGGTGGTGGTGATGAGCTGGCGGCCGCTGAGCCGGGCCAGCTCCGCCCAGCCGTCCTCGGAGCGCCGGAGGAGGCGCGTGTAGAAATCGTCCTCGTAGGCGTAGCGGAAGATGCGGGCGGAACCGTGGGAGCTCCCGCGCTCATTGGCCGGGGTGGTGCGCTCGAGGACGGTCACCTCGTGGCCGCGCGCCGCCAGGTGCCATGCGGTCGAGGCACCTGCCAGTCCGGCCCCGATGACAGCGTAGTCGGTCGATTCCATGGCCCTGCTCCTGAGTCTTCTCGGCTGCTGTGCCTCCAGTAATCCATCAGGGGCTGGGTCTTCGCCAACCGGGTCCGCTGTCCGTGCCAACGTGTCCGTCTATTGCTGGCGTCAGGTCAGTCCACCGGGTCGGCTGTAAATGATTTCGCGACGCTGGAGGAGCGTCTCGGGGCTGAGCCGAGCGAGGTCAGCGAGGCCCAGACGCAGTCCATCGAACCGGCCCTGGTCCTGGAGGCGCTCAAGCGCAGCGGGACCCTCGCGGCCCACTTGGGTGATCCGCAAGGGTTCTGATGCACAGCCGAAGGCATGGCTCGGGTGCCGTTGCTTCGGACTGGTCTAGATTCTGGTGGCGACCGCCGGTTCCCCAGGGCCCATGCCGGGGAACCGGCCGGCGGGTGGTTCAGCCCTTGATGATCTGGGGCTGGCCGAGGTGCTTGAGTCCTTCGACGCCGAATTCGAGGCCGTAGCCGGACTGCTTGGCGCCGCCGAATGGCACCCGGGGGTCGATGGCACCGTGCTCGTTGATCCACACAGTCCCGGCCTCGATCCGCGCAGCGACCTCGCGCGCCTTTTCGCGGTCACTGGACCAGACGGAGGCTCCGAGGCCGACCTCCAGGGCGTTGGCCATCTTCACAGCGTCCTCGATGTCGGTGTACTTGATGATCGGCAGCGCGGGGCCGAACTGCTCCTGGGCGACGAGGGGGTTGGTGTTGTCGATGTCGGCGACGAGGGTGGTGGGGTAGAAGTAGCCCTTTGCCTCCGGGTCGGGGTTTCCGCCGAGGAGGATGCGGGCGCCGGAGTCCTTGGCGGCCTGGACGAGGTCCTTCACGATCGCGTACTGCGAGGCGTTCTGGAGGGGGCCGAGGACGTTCTGCTCCTCCAGGCCCACGCCCATGGGGACGTTGGCGGCGTAGTCGGTGATGGCCTGGCAGACCTGGTCGTAGATGTCCTGATGGACGTAGAGGCGCTTGAGCGCGGCGCAGGTCTGGCCGGTGTTGATGAACGCGCCCCAGAACAGGCCCTCGGCGATGGCCTTCGGGTCCGCGTCCGGGAGCACGATGCCGGGGTCGTTGCCTCCGAGCTCGAGGGTGAGGCGCTTGAGGGTGTCCGCGGAGGAGCGCACGATGGCCTTGCCCGTCGCAGTGGAGCCCGTGAACATGACCTTGTCCACGCCTGGGTGGCCGGCCAGGGCCTCGCCGACCTCGCGGCCGCCGGAGACGGCGGAGAGGACGCCGGCCGGGAGGGCCTCGTTGATGACCTTGACCAGGGCCAGGACGGACAGTGGGGTGTGCTCGCTGGGCTTGACGACGACGGTGTTGCCCATGCGCAGGGCGGGGCCCAGCTGCCAGACGGTGATCATCATCGGCCAGTTCCACGGCCCGATCGCGGCAACAACCCCGAGCGGGCGGTACGTCAGCACGGCCCGGGTGGTTCCATCGTCGACCACGGTTTCAGGCTCCAGCGGGGTGTCCGCGGCGGCGCGCAGCCACGCGACGCAGGCTCCGACCTCGAAGCGGGCGTTGGGGCCGTTGAGGGGCTTGCCCTGCTCGCGGGAGAGGATCCTTGCGAGCTCTTCGGCATGGGCCTCGATGGCGTCGGCAGCCTTGTTCAGCAGCGAGGTGCGCTGGGCATGCCCGAGGGCGGCCCACCCGGGCTGGGCAGCCTTTGCTGCGTCGATGGCTTCCTGGAGGTCGACGACACTGTGCTCCGGTGCCCGTCCGATGGGTTCTCCGGTGGCGGGATCGAGGATCACGCGGCCGCCGTGGTCGGGCTGGATGGCAGTCAGCAGGGAATTGTTGAGATCAGTCTGTGCAGTCATGGTCTTTCCTTGTTGTGGGTTGGTGCTACGGCTGGCCGTGTGGGTTCGGAGAGGGCGCAGCTCGAATTGTCTGGTGGTGGCTTCAGTTGGCGGGCTCCTCCATCGGGGCTCGGAAGTCGATTCGTTCGTCGAAGGCGATCTGGCCGGGCTCGACGGCGATGAGACCTCCGTCGACCGGGATGACCGCGGCGTTGAGGTAGGAAGCAGCTGGGGAGAGCAGCCAGCTGATCGCCTGTCCGATCTCGCTCGGTTCGGCTGGCCGGCGGCTCGGCGCGAACGCCGTCGCCATCGCGTAGGCTTCGTCCCTGGACACCCCGACGGAGGCGCCCAGTTCGGTCATCTCCGCATCAGCCATCTCTGTGCGCGTCCAGCCGGGGCACACGACGTTGGCGCGGACGCCGAGAGGGCCGTAGTCCACTGCTACGGATTGCATCAGCATGGTCAGGCCGGCCTTCGTGGTGTTGTAGCCGGCAATGCCGGCGGTCGCACGAAGCGCGGCCGCCGACGCGACCCCGACAATCGCGCCCCTGGAACTGATCAGATGCGGCAAGGCGGCCCTGGCCAGGCGGAACGGACCGGTCAGGTTAGTGGCGACCATGGCGTCCCAGTCTTCATCGGAGAGTTCTCGCGCACCGCCCGCCCGCACGATCCCGGCATTCAGGACGAGGCCGTCGAGCCGGCCGAACTGGTCGATGGTTTCGGCGACGAGCCTGTTGATGTCTGCGGGCGAGTCCATGTCTGCCACTTTCGCGATGGCGCCTGTGTGTTCGGCGACTGCGTCCAGGGCGTCGGGTCGTCGACCGCAGATGACGACTTCCCAGCCCTGGGCCCGTAGGGCGGCTGCTGTGCTGGCGCCGATGCCGCTTCCACCGCCCGTCAGGATGGCTACCTGTCGGTCCTTCGTGGTCATGTGCTTCACATGCTCCTTGGCTAGCAGTTCGCCCCAGGAAGGGGCCCGTTGTGCAAGGTGGCGCTCAGGCCAGGAAACCGGGGAGGTGTCCCCGGTGACCGGGGCAGCCCAGCCGCGATCCTTCGTCAGATGACCTCTGCTGAGTAGTCGATCTGCGGTTTGGCGCGCCCGAGCACGATGCCTGCTGCCACGACGACGGGGATCAGGATCAGCAGCCATTCTGCGGCGCCGTTGCCGGCGCCCAGCAGGGAGCCGTAGTTGTCGAAGGTGAGGTATCCGATGTAGACGAAGACCACGACCGAGAGCGCTGGGGCGATTCTGGTCGCCCACATCCCAGTCTCCTCCGGGAGACGGACGAAGAAGGCGATCACGGCTACCGAGGTGAGGATGAGGATCGTGATGAAGGCGCCGGTTCCCAGGGCGCTGAACCAGGCGAAAACGGCGAGCGGGTCGCTGCCGGCCAGCAGGAAGGCGGAGACGACTGCGGCGATCACGATGCCGTTGTAGAGCCCGGCCTTGGCGGGTGCGCCCTTGCGCGAGACGTCGGCCAGGGACGCGTGCAGCACTCCGGCCCGGCCGAGGGCGAAGAGGTAGCGGGAGAACATGTTGGTCAGGCCCAGGAGCATGGCCAGGTAGCTGGTGACGACGAGGATCTGCAGGGCCATGCTCAAGGCGTCGCCACCGCTGGCGGCGGCGAGGTCGAAGATGAAGCCGGCGGGGTCCTGGGTCGCCGCCTGCTGGACGGCATCGGTGCCGACGGCACCCCCGATGGCCCAGGTCGAGATGGCGAAGAAGAGCCCGACGAAGGCGATCACCAGGTAGAGCGCCCTCGGGATCGTCTTGCGCGGGTTGACGGCCTCCTCCGAGAAGACCACGGTTGCCTCGAAGCAGGTGAAGCAGAGGAACGCGAAGAGGAGCGCGATGCCCAGGCCCGGCCCGAAGAGGTTGGCGGAGGTGAAGCCGGCGAACGTGAAGACGCCCCAGCCGTGCTTGGCGATGAGTGATCCGACGAGTACAGCCACTACGGTCGTCTCACCCAGGATCAGGACTCCGAGCACCCGGACGCTCGCGTCGATCCCTCCGATGGTCAGTGCAGTGGCCGCCGCCAGCAGGACCAGGATCAGGGCGAGCGGCGGTATGTCGAGGCCGGTGAGTGTCTTGAGCAGCTGTGCTGCGAAGACTCCGAACTGCGACCACAGGCCGACCTGCAGGCTCAGGTACGTCAGGATGGCGATCCCTGCCCCGGCTGTCGCCCAGGAACGCCCGAGGCCCTTGGCGATGTAGGCCACGAATCCGCCAGCATTGGTGATGTACCGGCTCATGCGCAGGTATCCGACTGCGAAGAGGGCGATCAGCAGGGCGGTGATCGCGTAGACCAGGGGGGTGGCGGGGCCGACCGCCGCGAAGATGACGGGGCCTGCCCCGACGATGGCGGCCACCGGGGCGGCGGCGGCGACCACGAAGAAGGCCACGGCGAAGACGCCGAGCTTGTTGCGCCGGAGGTGGCCGGCCTCTGCGGGCCGGGCGGTCTGGTGCGCGTCCATGCGCGCGGCGTCCGAGTTAGTGCTTTCGAGCATCGTCTGTCGCTCTCTCATTCAGAGGAAAGGGGTTGGTGCATTGGGCTGTCTCGCCGTCGAGCAGCCTTGTTCTGAGCGCGGTGAGGACCGGGGGTGTGATCCCGAGGCCGTGCTCGAGGTAGGAGTTGCGTGATCCCCAGGTCCGCTCCACGCTCTCCCACGCCGCTTGCAGATAGGCAGGTCGTGCTTCCATGAGCGGATCGAGCCGCTTCTTCGTGGTCGCGTCAATCGGGACAGCGCGCCCGGCCGGGGTCCGGAGGACGTACTGGTTGGCGGGCCGCGAGCTCAGGAGGTAGTCCTCGACGATGGCCGCCTCCGGGGTCCCGAGAGCGGTCAGGAGGACGGCGATGGCCCAGCCGGTACGGTCCTTTCCCGCGGAGCAGTGGACCACTGCGGGAAGGCCGCCGTGGACCAACGAGGCCAAGAACCCCGCATACGGTGCCGGATCGTCCGCGATGTCGACGGAGTACAGCCGGATCATGGCCTCTTCCGCTCCCGCTTCCGCCACGATGGCGGCCGCCTGTTCGGCCTGCCCTCTCCGGATGGCCGTCCAGAGCGATGCATCCTGCCCCCGGCCGCCCTCGGCAGGGAGCGCCGAAGACGCGGCCCTTTGGTGCAGCCGACCAGCGGCGTCCTCGATCTCCGCCTCCCATGTCTGCCGGAGGTCGATGAAGCGCGCGCCGAATCCGTCCAGCTTCTGCCGGTCGGCCGCCGAGGCGGAGCCGAAGTGCCCGCTCCTGAAGAGGACGCCCCGCCGGATGGCCAGGCCTCCCCCTGCCGGCATGCCGCCGAGGTCGCGGAAGTTCCGGACTCCCTCGAGCCGCAGCCCGCCGGGGGCGTCTGGGAGTGTGACCTCGTTCATACCCATAGGCTAAACATGGGATGCTCCGTCTAACAAGAAGACAGAAAAATAGAGTTCGAATCTCTTGTCCCAACACTGGACATGCTGTTCAATCTTTCTCAGGGGCCGGATGACGACTTCCGGACTCAGCGGTCCAGACTCTGTACGGCATGTTCAAGATCGGGATGTCCGGTGCAAGGATGTGTTCAGGACACGGGTGGCTGCCCGCGACAGCGGGGGCCCGGAAGGAGCTGGGAAGATCATGAGCGAGAACACTGACAGGCCGCTGCCGCTGCGGGAGCGGAACCGCCTGCGGACGCGTGGGGACATCCTCGACGCGGCCGCCGTGCTCCTGGGCACGGACGGGTACGCCGAAACCACCGTTGAGGCGCTCGGCCGCAGTAGCGGGGTCTCCCGCGGCACGATCTATGCGCACTTCCCCGGCGGCCGCGAGGAGATCGTGCAGGAGGTCTACCAGCGCGTCGCCGACGCGGTGTATGTCCAGGGCGTCACGCTCAGGGAGGGCGTCGAGGACCCGGCAGCGCGGATCACGGCGCTGGCGAGGGCGCTCGTCCAGGCCACCCGGGAGCCAGAGGGCCGCTTCTACGGGGTCATGGGCCCCGATGTGATGCCAGTCGTCTCCAAGGTGATGGGTTCGACCTCGAGGTCGTTCCAGTCCCTCATCTCGCGGGACCTCAGCGCCGCCAAGGCCGCCGGCCAGCTCCCGGAGGAGGCCCCTGTCGAAGCCCTGGCCGCCACCCTCGTAGGGGCCATACGCAACGCCGGCGCCACGGCGGCGCTCGAGCCCGAGAAGTCGGAGCAGCTCATCGAAGCGATCCGCTGGCTCGTCGACGGCCTTCTTCAACGGGCGGCGGTCTGACCCGCGGGCGCCCCGCCCATCAACCATGGAGGAACGAAATGTCTCAAGAGAACTATGACGTCATCGTCGTCGGCTTGGGCCCGTGGGGCTCAGCTGCCGCATGGCACCTGTCCAGCCGCGGGAAGTCGGTACTGGCGCTGGATAAGTTCACCCCGCCCCACAAGGAGGGCTCGCACGGGGGCGCGACGCGTCTGGCACGCCAGTCCAGCAGCGCCGGCGAGCAGTACACCGCCTTCACCAAGCGGACGTTCGAGCTCTGGGACCGTGTGGCAGCCGAGACCGGGACACAGATCCTGAACCGGACCGGGACGCTGTTCGTGGGCGAGCCCGGCTCGCTGTGGTTCGACAGGACCATCGGATCCCTGCAGGCCTCCGACTTCGAATTCGAGGCCATCGAGGCATCCGCCGCGCGCCGGCGATTCCCCTGGGCCCGGATCTCCGAGGCCGAGGTCGCCGTGTGGGAGCCGAACGGGACGGTAGCGCTCGTCGAGCCGGGGATCCGCGGCCTCCAGTCGGAGGCCCGCCGCCACGGTGCCGTCCTGCGCACCGGTGAGGAGGTTCTGGGGTGGGACGAGACCCCCGGGGGCGTCCTCGTCCAGACCGACCAGGGCCGGTACACCGCAGACAAGCTCGTGGTCGCGGTCGGATCCAGGGCCAACCACCTCCTTCAGCTGGATCTGCCGTACAAGGTCGCCCGCCAGGTTCTGGCCAACTTCCGCCAGCCGCGCCCCGCCCTTCCCGCCGTGTACTTCGCCAAGCCGCCAGGGTCCACCGAGGCGCCGGCCTACGGCTGCTCGGAGCCCAACGGGGACTGGAAGTTCTCGGTCCCCGGGAAGGAAGACTGGATCGACCCCGACGACCTCGCCCAGGACCTGCGGTCCGGGGACCTCGAGAGGATCCTCCAGGTGCTCCACGACCGGATGCCCGGCATCGACCTCGAGCCGCGGTCCACCACGGTGTGCATGTGGGCCGAAGTCGAGGACGGGCACTGGGTGATCGGCCAGCACCCCCAGTCCTCGAGGGTCATCATCGGCACCGGCGACATGGGCCGCGGATACCGGTACGCACCCGCGGTGGGCGAGATGCTGGCGGACCACGTCGACGAGGTCCCCCGTCCCGACACCGACCTGTTCGTGCCCTCGCGCTTCGCCGCATCCAGGGCCTAGCGGAGCACACCATGACCACGACCACCATTTCCGAGCACGAGCTCGAGATCATCCGCACGATCCTCTCCGCCGCCCCGGGATGGACGGACATCACCGCATACCCGCTCTCCGGCGGGAACGCGCATAAGAACTACCGGGTCGAGAGCAGCGACCGCAGCTGCGTCGTGAAGGTATGGAACAACTACTGGACCTCAGTCGGAGTATGTCCCGAGGCCGAGGTGGTCCTCCAGAACTCGAGGACCGCCGCAGAAGTGGGAGTGGGAGCTCCCGTGATCGCGGTGTCGACCGAACCACCCGGCATCGGCCTGGACTTCCTCACCGGCGGCCACCCACGGCTGCAGGAGGACCCTGACGCCGTCGAGAGGCTGGTCCCCGCACTCAAGCGCCTCCACAACTCCGGACGCCGTTTCGCCAACGCAGTCAATCCCTTCGAGGTCGCCCGGGAAAGGTTCGCCGCCGCCCGTGCCCGCAGCATCCCATTCCCCGCCGGCTTCGAGGTGATCGAGCGCATCATCGACCGCCTCGAGCACACCCTGGCCCTCGACCCCGCAGCGTTCGTCCCGTGCCATCTGGACATCTGGGACGCCAACATCGTCAAAGCCACACCCTCGGGGCCCTACCGCATCATCGACTGGGACCTCAGCGGCAACTCCGACCCCGGGTACGAGCTCGGCTTCGTCGCCGCGTTCAACGGCTTCGACCCCGAGAGGTCACAAGCCCTCTTCCAGGCCTACTTCGGCAGCGCGAACCCCGTAGCGCTGGCCCGCGCCAGGCTCTTCATGACGGTCGCCCACTGGTCGAACTGCGCCCTGTGGATCACCGCCTTGGGCAACACCGACCCCAACGAAGGCTCGGACTTCGAAGGCGAACTCCGGACCAGCTGGGAGGGGCTGCTCACCAGCGTCACCACAGCCGACTTCCACCACGCCATCGCGCAGGCAGCCAAGCCCGGCGCCCTGGTCTAGGCCCCTCTGCCAATGCCTCGGCCCCCGGGCCGGCACCACATCTGATCATCACAGCTCAAGGAGTACCCAAATGACGGACATCTCTCTCAACGAAGCCCAGGAGGTGCTCCAGGCCGCGCACGAAGCGGCCTTGGAAGCGCAGACCAACATGAACATCGCGGTGGTCGATGCAGGAGGAAACCTGAAGGCCTTCACCCGGATGGACGGGGCCTGGCTCGGCAGCATCGACATCGCGGTGAAGAAGGCTCGGACGGCACGCTACTTCGATATGCCGACCGGAGACCTCGGCGCCCTCTCCCAGCCCGGAGAGCCCCTCTTCAACATCGAGGTCTCCAACGGCGGCCTCATCACCTTCCCCGGGGGGATCCCGCTGCTCAAGGACGGCGCGGTCATCGGAGCGATCGGAGTCAGCGGAAGCACGGTCGAGGACGACCACTCCGTCGCAAGCGCAGGCGCGGCGGCGCTCTGAGCACCGGCGCGGTGACCGGCCCGCTCCAGGCGCCGGTCACCGCCGCCCACCGCACTTCACCCTTCACCCTGAGGAAAGCCATGACACTCGAAACCACCGCAATCCAGACAACCGGGGCGCCCCCGGAGCACTCCCTGCTGGAAAGGCGGGGAAGGACCCTCGGCAGCCACTCCCCGCTGTTCTACACAGAGCCGCTGGAGATCGTTGAGGGAGAGGGCGTCTGGGTCCGCGACGCTGCAGGGAAGACCTACCTCGACGTCTACAACAACGTCCCACACGTGGGACACTCCAACCCGGCGGTCCGCGAAGCCATCGCAGCACAGCTGCTCAAGGTCAACCTGCACACCCGCTATCTGCACAGCCGTGTAGTGGAGTATGCAGAGAAGCTCCTTGCGACCTTCGACGAGCCCCTCGACCGCGTCTTCTTCACCAACAGTGGATCGGAGGCGAACGAACTCGCCCTGCGCATCGCCAGGCAGCACACCGGAAACACCGGAATCCTGATTTCCGACCACAGCTACCACGGCAACACCACCACCCTGGCAGAACTGACCACCGCGCTCAGGGTGAAGGAACCACTCGGTCCACATGTGCGGACGCTGACCATCCCGGACGCCTACGGACTCACCTCCGCCAAGGAGAAACGGCTCCTTGCACAGGGACTCACCGAGGTCGACGCGGCCATCGCCTCCCTCGAAGTGAGCGGACACGGGCTCTCAGCGATCCTGTTCGACCCCATCTTCTCCACCGAAGGCCTGTTGAAGACCCCCCGCGGCTACATCGAGGCCGTCGCAGAGCGGGTCCACGCTGCAGGCGGTCTGGTCGTCGCCGACGAAGTCCAGTCAGGATTTGGGCGCATCGGAGCCCACATGTGGGGGCACCAGGCCTACGGAACGACGCCCGATCTGGTCACCCTCGGCAAGCCCATGGGCAACGGCCATCCCGTCGGTGCAACCGTGACATCCGCCGCCCTCATGGACGAGTTCGGCGAGAACAACACCTACTTCAACACCTTCGCCGGGAACCCAGTCTCTGCCTCTGCCGCCCTGGCCGTCCTGCAGGTCATGGAAGACCACAACCTACTGGACAGCACCCGGCGCCTCGGACGGTTCATCAACCGCGAACTCCGCGCACTCGCCCTAGGCAATCCGCGCATCAAGAGCGTCAGGGGAACCGGCCTGTTCTTCGGCCTCGAAATCGTCAGGCCGACCGACTCAGAGCCAGATCCCGAGACCACCAAGGCGATCGTCGAAGACCTCCGCAACAGAGGAGTCCTCATCGGCCGAATCGGCCGCCACGACAACGTGCTGAAGATGCGGCCGCCCATCGTCTTCGAACGCCAGCATGCCGAGATCATGCTGGACCGCGTCCGACTTGCTCTGGAAGCCCAAGGCGTAGCCGACTGACACGCCGTGCATGGCCTGGTGATGCCCCGCCGGCTTGGGAACGATGAGCGAGCCCCAGAGACATACAGCCAGAGGAGCGACCATGATGGAACAGACAAGCCCTCGGCATCCAGCCCTGAGACGGCGAGGCTGCTGGACACCGAGCGTCGGCGACCGAGTCGAGCTGCGCAAGGGCAAGACAACGTTTCAGGCCGGACAGGTCGAGACCGTCATGCCTGATAATTCCGGGTTCTGGATCGCGCCTGAAGGGGTCGGCCAGCGCCGCTACGTCTTGGTCGGAGATGACTCCTTCGAGATCTGGGCCTAGCCCTGCGACGGCTTCCAGAGAGAGGTCCCAGTCGGCCTCAGAGGATGACATGGGGCGCCTTCTTTGGCATATCGGAAGGCGATGACGGCACCAGGCCGGACCGTCCGACGACGGCGCACGGCCCGGTGCGAGGCCTCTCCCCCGGGTCAGCGGCTGATGACCTTGGGGGCGGCGACCGCCTTGAGGCCGGCGACGCCGAATTCCTGCCCGTAGCCGGACTGCTTGGTCCCGCCGAAGGGCACGTCCGGGTTGAGGGTGCCGTGCTGGTTGATCCACACGGTTCCGGCCTGGATCAGCTTGGCGACCGCCACGGCGGCATCGATGTCATCGGACCAGACAGAGGCGCCTAGCCCCTGCTCGGAGGCATTGGCGCGGCGGATCGCGTCGTCGACGTCGGTGTACCTGATAACGGGGATGGCGGGCCCGAACTGCTCCTCGTCCACGAGACGCGAGCCGTCCTCGATGTCAGCGACGACGGTGGCCCGGTAGAAGAGGGGCCCGAGTTCGGGAGCGGGCTCGCCGCCGGCCACGATGCGGGCGCCACGGGCGCGGGCGTCGTCGACGAGGTCCTTGACGATGTCGAACTGGCTCTGGTTCTGCAGCGGGCCGAGCACATTCCCGCCCTCCAGGCCGGGCCCCATGGGCAGTGCGCGGGCCAGCTCGGCGAGGGCCTCGACCACGTCGTCGTAGACGGAGTCATGGACGTAGAGGCGCTTGAGCGCGGCACAGGTCTGGCCGGTGTTGATGAAGCACCCCCAGAACAGGTTCTCGGCGATCGCCTGGGCATCGGTGCCGGGAAGGACGATGCCCGGGTCGTTCCCGCCGAGCTCGAGGGTGAGGCGGGCGAGGTTCTGGGCCGATGAGGCGACGATCTTGCGTCCGGCCTCGGTCGAGCCGGTGAACATGATCTTGTCCAGTCCACGGTGGGCGGCGATCGCGGCGCCGACCTCCCTGTTGCCGGACACCACGGTGAGGACGCCCTCGGGCAGGTGGCGGTTGAAGATCTCGGCGAGGGCGAGGACCGACAGCGGGGTGAAGCTGCTCGGCTTGGCCACCACCGTGTTGCCCATCCGCAGCGAGGGGGCGATCTGCCAGACCGTGATCATCATCGGCCAGTTCCACGGTCCGATGGCCCCGACGACGCCGAGGGCGTCGTAGTGCAGCTCGGAGCGGGCGCCGCCTGCCTCGAAGACGACCTCGGGTTCGAGGACAGTGTTCGCCGCGTTGCGGGTCCACACCGCGCAGGCGCCGACCTCGAAGCGGGCGTTGGGGCCGTCGAGGGGCTTGCCCTGCTCGCGGGAGAGGATGCGGGCGAGTTCCTCGAGGTTGGCCTCGAGGTCGTCCGCGATGGCGTTGAGGATGCGGGACCGCTCCGCGTGGCCGAGCGCGTTCCAGGCTGGCTGGGCGGCGCGGGCGGCGGTGATCGCTGCTTCGAGGTCGTCGAGCCCGTGGACGGGCGCGTGCCCGATGATCTCGCGGGTCGCTGCGTCCGGGATGGGGCGGCCGTGGCCTTCTGGGACGGTGATGGCGTTGAGGATCGACGTCGTCGTCGTGGTCATGGTGGTCTCCTGTGGTGCTCTCTTCGGGGTTCGCCTGCGGGTCATTCGGCCGGGTACGGGGTGTCGTCGAGGATGGTGAACTGGCTGTCGAAGGGCAGGTGCACGGTGTCCAGGGTCGGCCCGTCCCAGCAGAACATCCGCCCGATGGAGCGGGCGTTGGCCAGGTCGATGACGACGATCGACTCGACCGGCATGACGGTCTCGCTCCAGTGGAGGAGGACGAGGCCGTCGGCGAGCTCGAAGACCTGGATGGGGTCTGCGTCGGCGAGGCCCACCTCGCCTCCCTTGACGCAGTGCCAGACGAAGGTGCCGGAGTTGAGGTAGATGTGCTCGTAGTGCTCGGTCGGGCTGTAGCGGTAGTAGATCCGCTTGCCGACGAGTTCGCTGGTGCGCTTGCGGGGCTCGATCTCGCCGGTGCCCGTGACGCGGCCGGAGAGGATCCCGGTCTGCAGACGGACCTTGCCGTCGCGGTCGACGAAGGACGAGTCCGCGACTGTCACCCGCCCGTCCGACTGGTCGATCACCATGGAGACGTCACTGGCGTGGACGCCCTCGCCCTTGACGAAGTCGACGAAGAAGATGCCCGGGCGCACCTCCACGGCGCGGTAGGGATGGGTTCCCGACTGCCCGGTGCCCTTCCCGTCAGTGATCGTCCAGGTGATCTGTCCGTCGGCGAACGTGTGCTCGATCGTCCAGCCGTTCTCGAAGCGGACTTCGATGGGAGCTCCTTCGAGGCCAGCGCTGGCCGGCAGACTGGGCTCGCCGAAGCCGTCGAGCATCATCGTGACGTCGGGCCACTGGTCGGTGGGGACGTAGCCCTGCTCGGTCGGGGAGAGCTGCTGAGGGGTGGTCGGCATGGGAGTTCCTTACGTTGGTGGTTCTGCAGAGGAGTGTTGGGACTAGGGGGCGGACCCGGTCAGCCGCCGGCGGTGGCGATGCGGTCGAAGTCGATGTCCTTCTTGAGGAGCGGGAGGACCGCCCCGGCGGCGAAGGCCACGGGGATGGACCACAGCAGCTGCCTCGCGATGGAGCCGTCGCCGGAGAGCATCGCGTCGTAGTTCGCGATCGCGATCACCAGGACGGTGACCATGAGCACGACCGAGGCGGCCGGGGCGACCCGAGTGCTCCAGAATCCGCGCTCGAGCTTCTCGCGGATGAAGAAGACGAGGATGGAGACAGAGGCGAAGCCCATCATGACGATGAAGCCCACGGTGCCCAGGGCGACGAACCAGGAGAAGACGACCACGATCGGATCGGCCCCGGACCAGAGGAAGGCCATGAGGATCACGGCGATCACCAGTCCGTTCACCAGGGCCGCGGCGGCGGGGACCTGCGACTTCTTCGACACCCGCGAGAGCGGCTTCGGCAGAGCCCCTCCCCGGGCGAGGGCGAAGACGTAGCGGGAGAACATGTTCTGAATCCCGATGAGCATCGCGATGAAGCTCGAGACGACCAGGACCTGCATCGTGATGTCCAGCCACGGCCCGACGTACTTGGCGGCGACCGAGAAGACAATCCCGGCCAGGTCGTTTGCCGCAGCGTCCTGGACCTTGTCCGGGCCGACCGCCACGCTCACGGCCCACGTGGCCACGGTGTAGAAGATGCCGACGAAGATGATCACCGCGAACAGTGCGCGGGGAATGGTCCGACGAGGCTCGCGGGCCTCCTCCGCGAAGACGGTCGTGGCCTCGAAGGTCGTGAAGCAGGCGAAGACGAACAGCACCGCCACGCCGAGCCCGGGCTGGACCAGCTGGGACGGGGCGAAGCTCACCAGCGACATGTCCTTGCCGCCCGATCCCGCCACGATCCCGATGATCAGGGCGGCGATGGCAATGACCTCCAGGACCAGCAGTACCCCGAGGATGCGCAGGTTCAGGTCCACTCCGCGCATGGTGAGCGCGGTGGTGATGATCAGGAACCCGAGCACCCATCCCCACACTGGCAGGTCCACGCCGAACAGACGCGAGGCGAGCTGCTGCGCGAATACCGCGAACTGGGCCCACAGCCCCACCTGGAGCGAAACGTACGTGACGATCACGATCCCGGCAGCGCCCGTGGCCGCGCGCCGTCCGAGGCCGCGCGAGATGTAGGCGACGAAGCCGCCCGCACTGACGATGTGGCGACTCATCTTCAGGTAGCCGACCGCGAAGACGGCGATGATGAGCGCGACCAAGACGTAGACGAGCGGGACGCCCGGACCCATGACGGAGAAGATCACCGGGCTCGCCCCCACGAATGCCGCCATCGGCGCCGCGGCGGAGACCACGAAGAAGGCGATTCCGATGCAGCCGAGGCTGTTGGACTTCAGTCGTGTCTCGCCGATGGACGGCGGCACCACGACCTCGTGCTGGGTATTGCTCATGGGTCCTCCTTTGGACCTGCTGCCCTGTGCGGGCGAGAGATTGTGGGACGCCTCGTCGGGGGCGAGTGCCGAGGCTGCAAGCTGGGCGTCCGATGCGGAATGGGATCCCTGGACCCATATTGAGCATCTGCTTAGTGATAGAGATTACGAGCGCCCCTGAGGGGTGTCAAGGGGGTCTGCCAGAGCCCGGGACCGCCTAAGCTGAACCTGTGAGCCGCGAGAAACGACAGCCCAGTCATGGAGAGGGCAGGGAAGCGCTCCTCGAAGCGGCGGTGCGGGTCGGTGCCCGCAAGGGCCTGCGCGGGCTGACCTTCCGCGCCGTGGCCGAGGAAGCCGGCCTGAACAACAGCCTCATCGCCCACCACTTCGGCACCCGGGACAGGCTGCTCGCCGCGGCGCTCGAATGGACAGTCGACCGCCTGATCGGCGCTGCCGACCTCAGCGAGTACGCGACCGACTCCACTGCCTTCCGCGAGGCCCTCATTCGGAACGTCCTGTCCCAGCCCGACATCGAGATCTTCCAGTTCGAGATGGTGATCGAGGCAACGCGGAGGCCCGAGCTCCAGGAAGCAGTCCGTGAGCTCTACGGCCGCTACGTGGCCGCCCTGGCCGCCGGCCGCACCGCTCTCGGAGCCGAGGACAACCCCGGCCTGAACCGTGCCATGTTCGCTGCCTTGGACGGACTCACCCTCCAGTACTTCTGCAGGGCGATCACCGCAGAACAGCTCTCCGAGGCGGTCGAGGCACTGGGGGTCGCCGTCGGCGGCCCCGTCCGAGACGCGCGGCTGGCGCCCTAGCCTGCCCAAGGGCCCAGCCGAGGGGCGGGGGCCGCTACCGAACAGCGAGCTGTTCGGCGACGTCCCGCGCGGCGGTGAAGCCGCTCTCGATGGCGCCGTCGATGAATCCGCCCCAGCCGTTGGCGTAGTCGGACCCGGCGAGGTGGATCCGGCCCTCGGGCCGCTGGAGCTCCGGGAGGCTCTCGGACAGGTAGCCGGCGCGGTGCATGGGCCAGGTCTCGCGGGCGTACTCGTCCTGGACCCAGTTGTGGCCGGAGACTTCGAGGACCTCGATGGCGGGGATCCACCGGCGCAGGATCTCCTGCGCGGCGGCGGCGTCGTCGACGTCGACCGCCTCGGCGTCCGGGCCGAAGGCCACGAGTGTGGTGCTCTCGGCGTCGAGGTACTCGGCCTGGACGAAGTTCAGCGGCCAGTCCTGGGGGCCCATGGCCACGAAGCGCTCGTGGCGGCCCCTGACCTTGATCCAGAGCTTGGCTCCGAGGCCGAGCTGCCCGCGCTCGGCGGCCTCGCGCTTGCCCGCGGAGAGCTCCGGCTCGAACCGGACCGAGTTGAGCACGTGCAGCGGCACCGTGACCACCGCTGCCCTCGCGGTGTATTCGGTGCCGTCGCGTCCGACGGCGGTGACCCCCTTCTCGTTGCGGCGCACCTCGGCGACGGGGGCGTTGAGCGTCAGCGTCGCGCCGCAGTCCTCGAGGATGGCCCGGGCGAGGGCCCCCGTGCCGCCCTGGACCTTGTAGGTCGCGCAGGTCTCGAACATGACCGGCCACTCGTGGAAGGCGGCGGCGGCCCAGCGGAGGGCCTGGGTGTAGGCGGCGTCCTGGATGCGGCCGTTGAAGTTCAGGGCCCAGAAGCTGCGCATGAGCTCGTCGGCGACGGTGTCGAGGCCGAGCTCGTCGATCTTCTCGGCGACGGTCAGCTGGTCGGCCGCCTTCACCGCCGGGTTGGCGAGCGGCTCGTACGGCAGGGGGACGAGCTGCCGGGACGGGGCGAGGAAGTCGCGGTTGGGCCCGTCGAGGATCGCCATCAGCTCCTCCGGTGAGCCCTGCCGCAGCTGGCCGCCTGCGTGCCAGTAGGCCTTCTCGAATTCGGGGGCGGTGACCACGCCGATGCCATAGCGGGTGAGCTCGGCCCAGACGTGGGGCTGGCTCCAGTGGACCCAGGTCCCGCCGAATTCGAGGCTGCGGCCCATCTTGGGCTCGAGCCAGGTCCGCCCGCCGATCCTGTCGCGGGCCTCGAGGATCTGGACGTCCAGGCCCTTCCGGCTCAGCTCGCGGGCGGCGACGAGGCCGGCGAAGCCGGCGCCGATGACGAGGACGTCGGAGGTGTTCTGCATCTCGCTCGGGCCCCTTCAGCTGTAGACGAAGAACTCCGTGGTCGGCCTGACCACGGTCCACCGGGTCTTGGCCCCCTTGTTGAACGAGGCCATGCTCCCATCGGTGAGGTCGAAGGTCTCCCCGCCGATCACCTCGATGCGCAGGTGGCCCTCGACGATGTAGAGGGTCTCGTCCTCCTCGAAGGCGAGGTCGAACGTCTCCGGCGCCTCTTCGGGCGTCACGGTCCAGATCCCGCCGGAGAGGGCGGGCCGCTCGCCGTCGCTCGGCTTGCGGAGCCACTGGACCTGGCCGACGGCGAAGGGCTCCGCCAGCTCCCGGTCGGTGTCGGCGTGGAAAATGTGGGCGCTCATCATCGCTCCTTTGCGAGGGGAAGGGCCGGTCACCTGTGGACGTGGCCCGTATCACTACGCCCACTACTCTGCACTTGCTTAGTTTTCAGTGTCAAGCTCTGCAGATGCAGAGTTTTTGTGCGCGCGCCGGTAGCATCGACCCATGACGGTCAGCGAGGTCAGGTACGGCACAGGGCGCGAGGCGCTCATCCGCGCGGTGGTGGATGTCGTGGCCGAGGAGGGCCTGGACGGACTGAGCTACCGGAAGGTGGCGCAGCGGGCGCGCGTGAACAACACCCTGATCTCCCACCACTTCGGTTCCAAGGAAGCACTCCTCGAGGCGGCAACCGTGTGGGCCGTGCAGCGCACCCAGCAGCGGGCTGACCTCACGCTGGCAGCGGCCCTCGACCGCGACTTTGCCGAGACCCTCACGCGGATCGTCGGCGAGGAGCCCAATCTGCAGGTCTTCCAGTACTACATGATCCTCGCCTCCCGCCGCAGCCCGGAGCTGCGCAGGATTGCCGGAAACCTCTACGAGAGCTACATCGGCATGGTCCAGGACGTCCTCGTCCGCTATGGATACCAGCCCGACCGGGCCGCGGCGCGCGCTGTCTTCGCCGCGCTCGACGGGCTCGTCATGCAGCAGGTCACCGTGGCGGAGCGCGAGGAGATCGTTGCGGCGATCGTGCGGCTCGGCTCGCTCCTCGAGAGGAAGTAGCCCGCCGAGGCCGGCGCTACCCCCGCTCGGCCGCCCGCAGCTCGCGCCGGAGGATCTTGCCCGAGGACGACTTCGGGATCGCGTCGAGGAACTCCACGACGCGGACCTTCTTGAAGGGGGCGACATGCTCGGCCACGAACGCGATGACGTCCTCGTCCCCGAGCTCGGCCCCCGGCTGGCGGACGACGAAGGCCTTGGGGACCTCCTCGCCGTCGTCCGCCCGCACCCCGATGACGGCGGCGTCCGCGATCTCCGGGTGGGTGAGCAGCACTGCCTCGAGCTCCGCCGGCGCGATCTGGTAGCCCTTGTACTTGATGAGCTCCTTGAGCCGGTCCACGATCGTCACGACGCCGTCCGCGCGCACCGTGGCGATGTCCCCGGTGCGCAGGAAGCCGTCCGGATCGATCGTCGCGGCGGTGGCGTCGGGCCGGTTGAGGTAGCCGAGCATCACCTGCGGCCCGCGGACCAGCAGCTGTCCCGGCGCGCTCACGGCCCCCGGGTCCCCGTCCGCGGGCGGCAGCGGGATCTCCTCGTCCGTGGCCGGGTCGAGCAGCTTGCACTGCGTGTTGGGCACTGTCACGCCGACCGAGTCCAGCGGCATGCGCCCGGCCTCCGAGAGCGGCAGGATGTGCGAGGCGGGGCTGAGCTCCGTCATCCCGTAGCCCTGCAGCATCGCGCACCCGAGGCGCGCGGCAACGGCGGCGCCGAGCCCGGCGTCCAGCGGCGCGGCCCCGGAGAACGCGACGCGGACACTCGAGAGGTCGTACCGCTCCACGAGCGGGTGCTTGGCGAGCGCCACCGCGATGGGCGGGGCGATGAACAGGTACGTGCAGCGGTGGTCCTGGGTGATCCGCAGGAACTCGGCCAGGTCGAACTTGGGCATCGTGACAAGCCGCGCCCGCTGCAGGAAGGCCGCGTTGACGAGCATCGTGAGCCCGTAGATATGGAAGAACGGCAAGACGGCCAGGAGCGTGTCCTCCCCCGTCACGCCCAGCAGCGGCCGGCCCTGGGCCACGTTCGCCACGAGGTTGAAGTGGCTGAGCATCACGCCCTTGGGCGTGCCGGAGGTGCCCGAGGAATACGGCAGGACCGCGACCGCGTGCGGGTCCACGTGCATGTCCGGCGCGTGCAACCCGGCAGACAGCGCCTCCCCGAGCGAGGGGTGCGCGGCGCCGGAGGGTGAGGGGCCGCCGTCGAGCACCACGACGCGCTCGGGCGGGATGCCGGCCTCCTCCGCGGCGGGCTCGGCGCGGCCCAGGAACGGCGAGACGGTGAAGAGCCACGCGGCGCCGGCATCGGCGAGCTGGCGGCCCGTCTCCTCGGCCGTGTAGAGCGAGTTGACGGTGGTGACCGCCGCGCCGGCACGGAGGATCCCGTGGAAGACCACGGCGAAGGCGGGGATGTTGGGGCACATGAGCCCGAGCGTGGTGCCCGGACCCACCCCGTGGGCGGCGAGCCAGCCGGCGAGGGCGTCGATGCGCGCCACGAGCTCGCGGTACGTGGTCTCCGCCCCGCTCGTGCCGTCCACCATCGCGACCCGGTCCAGCTCCTCCTCGGCGAGGCCGCCGAACAGGTACTCGTGGAGGGGGACCTCCGGGATCTCGACGTCCGGGTACGGGCTCGCGAACATGGGTTCTCCTTCGAATCCAACGGATCGGCGCACGACGGCGGCACTCGCCGCTGTGGACATCGTGCTGTGCCGCCCGGGCCGGGGCAAGGGCTTGGGCAGCGGGGCAGCGGAAGGGAGGGTCCAGGGCATCGGCAGGATCCTGCCGGATTGGGCTGTCGCTCCCCCGGGCGGCGCCCGCGGGGGCGGAGAGCGGCAGGATCTTGCCGGATGCCGCCGCGCGGGAGACACTGGGCACCTGAGCACGAGCCGATCGGCAGGATCCTGCCGGGAGAGGAAGCCGTGGACGAACCCGCGCGGGACGCGCTGGCGGCGCTGGGCGCGGCCATCAGGGCCGCGCGCAAGGACGCCGGCATCACGCAGGCAACGTTGGCCGAGCTCGCCGGGACGTCGGAGCGGACGGTGCGGGACATCGAGCGCGGCTCGCCGAGCCCGAGCATCGGCTCGGTCGTCGCGGCCGCACGGGCGGTGGGCCTCACGGTCGGCGCGAGCTGATGTCCCGGGACCTCTCCGCGCTCCGGTTCATCAGCGAGGCGGACGTGTACAAGGCCGGCGTCCTCGCCGGCCGGCTCTGGCGCGACGAGCGCGCGCGCATCAGCTTCGCCTACCGCGAGGACTACGTCGCAGCGCAGGGGCGGCCGGTGGCCCGGACCCTGCCCGTGGGGCCGGAGGCAGTGGGGCCGCTCCACGGCCTCCCCGCATTCTTCGCCGGCCTCCTGCCCGAGGGCCACCGGCTCAGCGTGCTCCCGCTCCGCGGCGAAGACGAGCCTCGACGACGAGCTCACGCTCCTCCTCGCGGTCGGGGCCGATGTCCCCGGCGACGTGCAGGTGGTCCCCGCGGGCACGGTCCCGGAGGAGCCGGAGCCGCTCGCCGACCTCGATGCGGCGCCCGCGGACTTCTCGCGGCTCGCGGACGCCCTCGACCTGCACGGGCTGCCCGGCGTCCAGGACAAGGTCAGCGCCTCCATGCTCTCCGCCCCCGTCGCCTCCCCGCACCACCGGTGGATCCTCAAGCTCGACCCGCCCGGAACGCCGCACCTCGTGCTCAACGAGGCGCTGCACCTCAGGGCCGCACGCTCGCTGCGGATTCCCGTCGCCTCCGCCCACGTGGTGCGCGACGCCCGAGGGGTTCCGGGGCTCCTCGTCTCTCGGTTCGACAGGATCCACGAGGACGGCCGCTGGCGCCGGCTCGAGCTGGAGGACGGCGCCCAGATCCTCGGGATGCTCCCCGCGGCGAAGTACTCCGTGGCGGCCGAGGAACTCGTCTCCGCGGTCGCGGCGGCGTGCCGGGCGCCGGCAGTCGCCGCCCGCAACCTGTACCTGCAGTTCCTGTTCGCCTGGCTCACTGGCAACGGCGACCTCCACGCCAAGAACGTGGCGGTCCTGACCGGCCCGGCCGGTCATCGCGCCCCGGCGCCCGCCTTCGACCTTCCCAGCACCGTGCTCTATGGCGACATGTCGATGGCCCTCCCCGTTGCCGGACGCACCAAGGGCCTGCGGGCCCGGCACTGGGCCGAGTTCGCCGCGACGATCGGCCTGCCCGAGCGCGCCGCCGCGTCCGCGACCTCACTGGCGCTCAAGGCGGCGGCCGGCGCCGACCTCGCGGCGCTTCCCTTCGAGGGCTCGCCGCTCAACCGCGCCCTCCGCGAGCTGCGGCACCGGAGGGCGGAGCTCGACTAGCCCGGAACGGAGGCCGGGCGTCGTCAGGCCCCGGCGGCGGCGAACCGCTCGGCGAGCTCGCGCATGGCATCCCGCAGCTCCGGCGGGTCGATCACGGTGACCGGCCAGCCGAGCCGGACCACGTGGTAGGCCACGTAGTCGAGGTCGTCGGCGCCGGCGGTGAGGATGCTGGCCTCGCCGTCCGGCTCGACGACGGCCATCGTGGACGGAACCCGCTCCGCGACCTCGTGGGCCGGGGCGTGGATGCGGACCTTCGCGACGAATTGGTACGGCGCCTGCGTGATGGACGACTGGACGTACTCGACCGCGTCCGGCGCCTCCCGGGGCCTGAAGCGCCAGCCGGTGCCGCGCGCGGCCGCCATCCGGTCGAGCCGGAAGGTCCTCCAGTCCTCACGGTCAAGGTCCCAGGCCATGAGGTACCAGCGCCTGGCCGCGGCCACGAGGCGGTAGGGCTCGACCCGGCGCTCGGACCGCTCGCCGCCGGACTTCGTGTAGTCGAACGTGGCCCGCTCCGGCGTGCGGATGGCCCGCGCGAGGGCCACCAGGACGTCGGCATCCACGGCCGTCACGGGGCTGTCCAGGCTCACGGTCGCCTCGATGACGCCCTTGACCTCGGCCCGCAGCCTAGCCGGGAGCACCTGGTCGAGCTTCGCGAGCGAGCGGACGGCCGCCTCGCCGAGCCCCGCGACCGTCCCTCCCGCGGCGAGCCGGAGGCTCACGGCCACCGCCACGGCCTCCTCGTCGTCGAGGAGCAGCGGTGGCAGCGCCTTGCCGGCGCCGAGCTGGTAGCCGCCCCCGGTGCCGTGCTCGGCCCGCACGGGGTAGCCGAGCTCTCGCAGGCGGTCCACGTCGCGGCGGATGCTGCGCGTCGTGACCCCGAGCCGCTCGGCGAGCTCCGCGCCCGTCCATACCGGGCGGGACTGGAGCAGGTTCAGCAGGCTCAGGACGCGCTGCGTCGTGTCATTCATGGCTCCATCATGGACTCTGGCTGCGGACAGGATCTGTCCGCAGCGCACGTGGCGTGGGCCGCATCCCCAGCGGCTGAGGCAGCGGACCGCCCCTGTCCTGCACCCCCGGGACACTGGTCTCGGGACAGCAGGAAGCCCCGGGAACGGGCAGGGAAGAAGGAGTGGCCATGGCCGCACAGGGAACAGTCCAGCAGCTTCACGGCATGGCGTGGACCGGCCCGGGGAGCACGCAGACGAGGACCCGGGAGGCGGGCCGGCTGGCCGAGGTGCTCCGCGCCGTCGTTCGCGGGTGGGCCAGCAGGTGGGAAGGCGCGGTCCGCGCCTGGCGCGGCGCGGACCGGCGGGTGCTGGGGATCGACGAGAGCCGGGAGCGGGTGCGCCGGGACATCGCGCTGCTCGGACCGCGCCCGTGGTGAGCCCCCCCCGGTCCTCCCGGGCCGTGGGTTCAGGCGCGGGTGAGCAGCAGGCTCACGTTGTGGCCGCCGAACCCGAACGAGTTCGAGACGGCGGCCTCGACGCGAGCCCGGCGCGGGGCGCCGGCCACGACGTCGAGGTCGATCGCCGGGTCGAGGCGGTCGAGGTTGCGCGTGGGTGGGATGATGCCCGATTCCAGGGTGAGCGCGGTGAGGATCGCCTCGACGGCCCCGGCCGCGCCGACGAGGTGCCCGAGCGCACCCTTCGGTGCGGTCACCGCCACCTGCTCGCCGAGGGCCTCGCGCACGGCGAGGGCCTCGCTGATGTCGCCGATGTGAGTTCCGGTGGCGTGGGCGTTGACGTGCTGGATGTCGCCGCCGTCGATGCCCGCGCGGCGCAGGGCCTTGCGGATCGCCTTGATCTGCCCGACGCCCTCGGGGTCCGTGCCGGTGATGTGGAACGCGTCCGCCGTGACGCCGTAGCCGGAGAGGGCGGCGCGGGTGCGGGCCCGGCGGGCCCGCGCGTGCTCCGCGCGCTCGAGGACCACGACGCCGGCCCCCTCGCCGAGCACGAACCCGGTGCGGTCGGCGTCGAACGGCCGGGAGGCGGCCTCGGGGTCGCCCTGGGACTTCGAGAGGGCGCCGATCTGGGCGAACCCGGCGATGGTCAGCGGCGTGATCGCGGCCTCGGCCCCGCCCGCGATGACGATGTCCGCCTCGTCGCACTCTATGAGCCGCGCCGCGTGGACGATCGCCTCGGCGCCCGAGGCGCACGCGGAGGAGGGCGCCATCGCGGCGGCGCGCGCGCCGTACTCGATGCTCAGCTGCGCGGCGGCCGCGTTGGCCATGAGCATCGGCACCGTGCGCGGGGAGACGCGGCGGGAGCCGGAGGACTCGAGGACGTCGTCCTGGGCCAGGAGGGTCTCCACCCCGCCGATGCCGGTCCCGATCACGACGGCGAGCCGGTCGCCGTCGACCTCCGGCGCACCCGCGTCGGCCCATGCCTCGCGGGCGGCGATGACGGCGGCCTGCTGGCTGCGGTCGAGCCGGCGCGCCCGGACGGGCTGCATGGCCTGCTCCGGCTCGACCGCGAGCCGGCCGGCGATGTGGACCGGGAGCGAGACGTCGAAGCCCGAAAGGGCGCGCACACCGGACCGGAGGGACAGGACGCCCTCCCAGAGCTCGGCCACGGTGCCGCCCAGCGGCGTGGTGGCACCCATTCCGGTGATGACGATCTCGGTCCCCATGATGTCCTCTGCGTAGAAGAGCCCTCCGGCCGGCGCTTGTATGCCGTACAAGAGGGAAAGATGTTTGTACAGCATACAATTCAGTCATGGGTCCCGTCGAGACACGCGCTGCCGCCGCCGCACGGCGCCTCCTCGCGCAGCGCAAGGGCCGCGGCGCCGAGACGCGCCAGCGCATCGTCGACGCTGCGGCGGCGCTGTTCGCGGCCCGCCCCGCCGACTCCGTCACGGTCAGCCAGATCGCCGCCGCGGCCCGGGTCTTCCCGAACCAGATCACGTACCACTTCGGCTCGAAGGACTCCCTCTTCATCCACGCCGCGTTCGTGCTGCTGCTGCGGGACGCCGGGCGCCTCGAGGGCGTGGGCACGCGGCTCTCGTCGGCCGAGGCGTTCCGGCGCGCCATGGCGCGGACCGTCCTCGTCACCCCGTCGCTGCCCGTGGTGATCAGCGCGCTCGCGCTCGCACGGGCCAAACCCAAGCTGAGCCCGGTGGTCAAGGGCCACCTGAGCCTGCTGTTCCGCATCTCGGAGCACTACCTCGAGAACATGCTCGCGCTGCGCGGCTGGGTGATCGACCGCAGCCTGCGCCAGGAGGTCAAGACGTTCTGGTCGGCCGCCTTCGGGGCCATCCTCATCGCCGAGTCCGGCTACCCCGGCACCCAGGCCGACCTCGACTTGGCCGGCACCCTGACCGTCCGGGAGGCCTAGGGGCACCCACACGAGGTGCCCTCCCAGAGTCAGGTCCTGATGCTGGGCCCTCGTGGGTTACCCGAAGCCCGAGCTGGGCATAAGGACAAGGGACCCGTGTGCCGCTACCCTGAGCTGGCCCGCCAATGACCAGGAATGAGGACTCCATGTCCGAGACGCCCGACACTCCCGCCAAGCGGCAGCTCGCCGGTCTCTTCACCGACACGCTCGGCCGGGCCGGAATCCGTTCGGTCCAGGCCCTCGCCGTCGGCGCCCTCCTGTGGGCCGTAGTGTGGGTACTCCTCAGGATCCCCCTCGTGGTGATCCCCGTGATCATCGCCGCGATCCTGGCCTCCGCGATCGCGCCCCTCGTCCACTGGCTGCACGTCCACGGGTGGCCCAGGGCGCTGGCTGTGCTGGCCTCCTTCGTGGCCATCCTCGCGGTCTTCGGCGGGATCATCACGGGGATTGTGTTCCTGATCCGAGCCCAGGCGCACGAGCTGGCGGAGCGCTTCACGGCCGGCCTGGAGCAGCTCCACACCTTCCTCAACAACGGCCCGGCTCGCATCAGCGACCAGCAGATCACCCAGGCGCGCGATTCCCTCCAGCACTTCTTCACCTCCGGCAGCCTCGGAGCCGAGGCGCTCACCGGGGCCCGCACCGCGGGCGAGATCCTCACCGCGCTCATCCTCATGGCCGTGATCCTGTTCTTCTTCCTCAAGGACGGCCGGCAGATCCTCGACTTCATGCTCTGGTTCATGCCGCCGTCCCATCGGGACAAGGCCCGGCTCGCGGCGGACCGCAGCGCACACGTACTCGGCGGCTACGTGCGGGGCACCGTGCTGGTCGCCGCCGCGGACGCGATCATCGTGGGCACGGGCCTGGTGATCCTGCACGTGCCCCTGGCCCCGGCGCTCGCAGTGTTCGTCTTCATCGGGGGGTTCATCCCGATCCTGGGCGCAACGCTCGCGGGCTTCCTCGCCGTCGGGGTGGCCCTCATCTCCAACGGCCCGGTCGTGGGGCTCATCGTCCTGATCGTGGTCCTGGTGGCGAACCAGATCGAGCACCACCTCCTGCAGCCACTCCTGATGGGCCGGGTCCTCTCGATCCACGGGCTGGCGATCATCCTCGCCCTCGCCTCCGGAACGGTGCTCGCCGGCATCATCGGCGCACTGCTGGCCGTGCCCGTCACGGCCGTGGCCTGGGCCATCATCAAGACCTTCACCGGCCGCGGCGAACCGACCGAGCCGGAGGAGCCGACGGGGCCGGTCGGGACAGACTTGGGCCCGGTTCCCACGACGCATTCCGATTCGTAGCCTGCAGAGCAGGCTCAGCCCAGGCCCAGGAACGCCTGCCACAGCCCCACGATCACGACCGGCCCGAACAGGGTCCCGGCGACAACCTGGGCGAGCGTGTGGGCGCGGAGCACCACGCGGGCCCAGCCCACGGCGAGGACCACGAGCAGCAGCGGCCACCACGCCGGGCCGAACAGCACGATGGCCGTGACCGCGGCCGACGACACGGCCGCGGCGTGGCCGCTCACCTTCCACCAGATGCTCACGATCGCGAGGACGGCGATCCCCGCGATGAGCGCCAGGACCATCGCGGTCACCGAGGGCGGCGCACCCGCCCAGACGAGGACGCCGAGCCCGAGCAGCACGCACACGATCGCCATGGCGAGCACGGGGGCGCGCTGGGACCTCTCGCTCACGTGGTGGTCCACCACCTTGCCGGCGTGCACGAGCGCGAGGAGCACCACGAACGGCAGCACGGACGTGAAGACCAGCGCGACCGCGCCGTACCACCAGGTGCCGGGCCAGCCGGGGCTCGCCGCCGGGCTCAGCAGGAGCTGGACGGCAATGGTGAATGGCGGCTGGAAGACCTCGCTGAGCACGCGCGCGACGGCGGCGGCGCTCCCCCGCGGGGACGGCGCCGGGGGCGTCGGGCGATGGCTGGCTAGCACGGTTCCAGTCTTCCATGCCCGGACCCGCCCCCGGCGGCCGCTGCCGCCGTGGGTGTCCGCGGACATCAGGGCGAGATGTGGTCCAGGTGCCGGTTGCGCGTATGCGGGGCGAACTGCACCAGGACCGCGGCGATGACGAGGAACACCGAGATCAGCCCGAGCGCCCAGATCACCGGGAGCATCGGCAGGATCGGGGTGATGACCATGACGCCGATGCCGCCCCCGATGTGCCCCGCGCCGTCCACAATCGCGAAGCCCGTGGTCCGCGCACGGGTCGGGAAGGACTCCGCCGTGAGGGCATAGGTCGGCGAGACCCACAGGTTGAAGCCGGCGAAGATGAGGATGGCGCCGATCATCGCGACCCCCACGTTGGTGCCCGCGGCGGCCACGACGAGCGAGCCGATCACGGTCACGACCGCGCCGACGGGCAGCCAGTAGCGGCGCTCGAGCCGCTCGACGATCACGCTCATCACGGCGGCCTCGGCCACGAACCCGAGCGTGCCCACAGCGGCGATGACGCCGGCCTCGGGCGGCGGGTAGTGCAGGGCCGCGAGGACCACGGTGAAGCCGGCCGCGAATGCGTAGACCGTGATGTACCCGATGAACCAGACGAAGAAGAGCAGGACCATGCGCTTGACGTACAGCGGGTTGGTGAACAGGTCGCGGTACGGGACGGGCGACGGCGGCCTGGTCGCCCCGTGCACGTCGGTCACCACCGGCTCGGCGAGGGGCCCGTGCTTGGCGGCGCGCGCCTCCATGTCCTTCACCACGGAGTCGGCCTCGGCGAAGCGGCCCTGGCCGATGAGCCAGCGCGGCGACTCGGGCAGCTCGAACCTCAGCAGCACCGCGACCGCGGCCAGGATGGCGCCGACCCCGTACATCCACCGCCACCCGGTCTCGAACCCGGGCCCGGCCATCGCGAAGGGGAGGCCGAGGGGCCACGGAGTGGCCGGTGTCGTGAGGATGAGGCCGAGCCAGATGCCCACGAAGGCGCCGAGCGCCGACATGATGAAGATGATCGTCGTGAACCGGGCACGCGCGTGCCGCGGGGCCATCTCGTTGATGTACGTGTTGACGATCGCGAGGTCCGCGCCGATCCCGATGCCGGTGACGGTGCGGGCGATGTTGAAGTTGGCGTAGTCGCCCACGAACGCGTTGTACAGCGAGCCCAGGCCGGTGATGAGCATCGTGATCATGAGCATGTTGCGCCGGCCGATGCGGTCCGCGATGGGGCTCAGCACGAGCGTCCCGACCACGTAGCCGGCCAGGTTGAGCAGCACGGGCAGCGGCAGCGCCTCGAGCGCCGTCTCCGGGGTGCAGCCCTTGTTGAGCTCGATGCACGTCTGGATGAACGAGACGTTGATGTCGAAGATGTCGTAGAACGTGAACAGGAACCCGAGGCCGATGATCCCGATGAAGAGATAGGACAGGCTCCACACCTCGAGCCGCTCGAGCCGGGCAATGATCTGCTGGCCGGTCGGGGCGGCGCTCACGGATCCGGCATCCATGGATGCAGCCACATGGATCAACCTCCCGCAGCCCAGGGGTGGTGCTCGCTGCGCCAGAGACTGCCCTGGCTGCCGCCTCCATGGTGCGCCCGGCGGCGAGCCGCCACAAGCACTCAATCGACTGCCGGGGCGCCGTGCCGTCAGTCCGCTGGGGAACCGGGGCGCACGTAGGTGAGGTCCCAGGGCTGCTGCCCGTGGGAGGACTCGACCCATCCGTCCCGGACGATCTCGGCCCGCAGTTCGGTGAGGCTCGCCTCCAGCCCCGGGGCCCAGGCCTCGCGGGGCGCGGTCCGCCCGAGGGCTGGCCCGGCGAACGTCGCCCCGCGGTAGAGGATCCGCCCGCCGTCGGCCCGGGCCACGAACCGCATCGGCGAGCGCCCGTACTGGGTCGTGAGCGTGTACAGGATGCGCGCCCACCAGGGCACCGACACGGGGTCCTCGAGCTCGATCCTGAGCGTGCGCGCGGTCCCCGGCTGCTGAGCCTTGCCCATCGTCCCTCCCTCGGCCGGACGTCAGTCGAGCAGGAGCGCGGGCTCCTCCATGATCGCCGCGACGTCTGCCATGAAGCGGGCCGACAGGTCGCCGTCGACCACGCGGTGGTCGAAGGAGCCGCCGAGCGTGGTGATCCAGCGCGGGATGACCTCGCCCGAGACCACCCACGGCTTCTGCCGGATGGTGCCGAACGCGACGATGGCCACCTCGCCCGGGTTGATGATCGGGGTGCCGATGTCGATCCCGAGCGCGCCGATGTTCGTGATGGTCATCGTGCCGCCCTGCATGTCCGCGGGCTTCGTCTTCCCGGCGCGTGCCGTCGTCGCGAGCTCATTGAGCGCGATCGCGAGCTCGCGGAGCGAGAGGTCCTGCGCGTCCTTGATGTTCGGCACGAGCAGTCCCCGCGGGGTCGCGGCCGCGATCCCGAGGTTCATGTAGTGCTTGATGCGGATCTCGTCGCCCTCCGGCCCGGCGACCCACTCGGAGTTGACGCTCGGGTTGCGGGCCGCGGCCCAGATGACCGCCTTGGCCAGGATGAGCAGCGGGGAGACCCTCACGCCCTCGAAGTCGCGGGACTTCTTGAGCCGCTGGACGAACTCCATGGTCCGCGATGCGTCCACGTCCACGAAGATGCTCACGTGCGGGGCGCTGAACGCCGAGTCGACCATGGCCTTCGCCGTCGCCTTGCGCACGCCCCGGACGGGGACGATCTCGATGCGGCGCTCGCTGGGCCGCTTCGTGTGGTCCCAGAACGTGGGCGCCGCGGCCTGCTCGCGCTCGCGCTGGGCCTGGTAGGACTCGAGGTCGGCCCGGGTCACCTCGCCGCGCGCGCCGGTGGCCGGCACGTCGGAGAGGTTGATGCCGAGCTCCTTGGCGATCCGCCGGACCGGCGGCTTGGCGAGGACGCGGGAGAGGAGGCCGACGACGGCGTTCCCCGGCTCGGGCTTCTGGCTCGCCTCCGCGGCTCCGCCGACGAGGGGGGCGTGTCCGCTTCGCGACGCCCGCCACACCGCGCCCCCCTCGTCGGCTGCGCCGCTCGGGGTGCTCTCGGCTGCCGGGGTTGCCATCTGGGGGACGGAAGGGGCGGGTGCTGCGGCGGGCTGGCGGCGGGGGCGGCGCTTGGCCGCGTCCGCCTTCGGGCCGGACCCGACCAGCGGGCCGCTCTCCACCCCCGGCTCCTGCATCGTCGGGACCGGGGACTCTGCCGGAGGGGGCGGCGACGCGGGAGCGGACGGTGCCGCCCCGCCGTCGTGCGTGGCGGCCGAGTCCCCGATGGCGATGATCGGCGTGCCCACCTCGATGGTCTCGTGCTCGCGGGCGAGGAGCTCGACCACGGTGCCGGCGTACGGGCTGGGGAGCTCGACGAGGCTCTTCGCCGTCTCGATCTCGCAGATGACGTCGTTGATGGCGACCGTCTGGCCCGGCTGGACCTTCCAGGACACGATCTCGGCCTCGGTGAGCCCCTCGCCCACGTCGGGGAGGGTGAAGATCTGCTGCGTCACGGGGCGGCTCCTAGTACGCGAAGGCGCGGTCGAGGGCTTCGAGGATGCGGTCGATGTCCGGGAGGTAGTGCTCCTCGACCTTCGCCACGGGGTAGGGCATGTGGAATCCGCCGACCCGGATGACGGGAGCCTCGAGCGAGAGGAAGGCGAGCTCGGCGACGCGCGAGGCGATCTCCCCGCCCATGCCGCCGAAGGTCGGTGCCTCGTGCGCGACGATGAGGCGGCCGGTCTTGGTCACGGACGAGACGATCGCATCGAAGTCGATCGGGGAGATCGAACGCAGGTCGATCACCTCGACGCTGTGCCCGTCCTCGGCGGAGGCCTCAGCGGCGGCGAGCGCCACGGGGACCAGCGGGCCCCACGCGACGACGGTCGCATCGGTGCCCTCGCGGACCACGTGGGCCCGGAACGGGTCCGCGCTCGCGCCGGGGTCCTCGGTGTCGACCTCGCCCTTGAGCCAGTAGCGGCGCTTGGGCTCGAAGACGATCACGGGGTCCTCGCACGCGATGGCCTGCTGGGTCATCCAGTAGGCGTCGTGGGCGTTGGAGGGGGTGACGATCCGCAGGCCCGCCGTGTGCGCGAAGAGCGCCTCGGGCGACTCGGAGTGGTGCTCGACCGAGCCGATGCCGCCGCCGTAGGGGATGCGGATGGTCACCGGGACGGTGAGCTGGCCGTTGCTGCGGGCGTGCATCTTGGCCAGCTGCGTGGTGATCTGGTTGAACCCGGGGAACACGAACCCGTCGAACTGGATCTCGGCGACGGGGCGGTAGCCGCGCAGGGACAGCCCGATGCTCGTGCCGATGATGCCGGACTCCGCGAGCGGGCTGTCGACGACCCGCTCGGGGCCGAAGTCGGACTTGAGGCCCTCGGTCACGCGGTACACGCCGCCGAGGGTGCCGATGTCCTCGCCCATCAGCAGGACGCTCTCGTCCTGCTCGAGCGCGGCCCGCAGGCCCGCGTTGATCGCCTTGGCGATGGTCATGGTGGGCATCAGCGGCTGCCTTCCCTCGTCGCCTCGGCGTCCGCGTCCGCGAAGCCTGCCTCGTAGTCGCGGTGCCACGCGAGCTCCTGCTCCACGAGCGGGTGGGGCTCCGCGTAGACGTTGGCGAAGGCCTCCGCCAGATTCGGCGCCGTGAAGCCGAGGATGTCGGCGCGGGCCTTGGCGGCGAGCGCGTCGCCGTCGGCGGCAACCTGCTCGAAGAACGCCTCGTCTGCGATGCCCTCGGCGCGCAGGTGCTTCTCGAACCGGGCGAGCGGGTCCTTGGCGAGCCAGGACTGCTCCTCGTCGCTGAGCCGGTACTTCGTGGGGTCGTCCGCGGTGGTGTGGGCGCCCTGCCGGTAGGTGTAGGCCTCGATGAGCACGGGCCCCTTGCCGGAACGGGCCCGCTCGAGGGCCCACTGGGTCACCGCGTACACGGCGAGCACGTCGTTGCCGTCCACGCGCACGCCCGGGAAGCCGTAGCCCTTGGCGCGGTTGAAGAGCGGGATCCGGGACTGCACCTCGGCGGGGACCGAGATGGCCCACTGGTTGTTCTGGCAGAAGAAGACCACGGGCGCCTTGAAGCTGGCGGCGAAGACCATGGACTCGTGCACGTCGCCCTCGGAGCTCGCGCCGTCGCCGAAGTAGGCCACGACGGCGCCCGGCTCGCCAGCCTGCTCGCCGCGGGCCGCCGCCCGTGCCTGGTCGCGCTGCATCCCCATCGCGTAGCCGACGGCGTGGGGCGTCTGGGCCGCGAGGACGAGCGTGTACAGGTGGAAGCCGGTGGCGCGGGGGTCCCAGCCGCCGTTGGAGAGGCCGCGGAAGAGCCGCAGCAGCTCGGCGAGGTCCACGCCGCGGGTGAGGGCGACGCCGTGTTCGCGGTAGGTCGGGAAGACGTAGTCCTGGGCCTGGGTGGCGGTGCCGGAGCCGATTTGGGCGGCCTCCTGACCGCGCAGCGGGACCCAGAGCGCGAGCTGGCCCTGCCGCTGGAGCGCCGTGGCCTCGGTGTCGAACCGCCGGATCATGGCCATCTGGCGGTACATGCCGCAGAGGGAATCTTCGCTCAGGCCCTTGATGGACGCCGCGAGCTTCGAGTCCGAGCGGAAGCGCCCGTCCTCGTCGAGGAGCTGGACCATGGCGCCGTGGCCCTCCGCGCCGTCATGGGCGTGGGCTTCGAGCTCCATCGCGAGCTCATCGGGGATGTCGCTGAACTCGGTCGTGGGAAGTTCTACTCGCATACCGCCTCCTCGCCTGCCGTGGGGACCGATCCCGGAGCACCGGGCGGTGGGCCGGGACACATATTCCCCGTCAGGAATGCATTCTGACGCCGGAATATACGGGTCGGCCCAGCTGACACTCTACCGAGAGGAGCTGGGCCGCCGCGAAGTGGAATCCTGCTAGGAAGACTGCGGGACCTTTGTGAATGCCCTACAGAGGTCGAGGAAGCGCGAGTTCGCCTCGGATTCGCCGATGCTCACGCGGACGCCCTCGGTTCCGAAGGCGCGCACTGAGAGGGCGCGGGCGGCCGCCTGCTGGGCGAACTCGGGCGTGGCCTCGCCGAGCGCGAGCCAGACGAAGTTGCCCTGGGCGTCCGGCACGTCCCAGCCGAGCTCGCGCAGGCCCGCCGTGACGCGGTCCCGCTCGTCGACGAGCGTTTGTACCCTTCCTACAACATCGCCGAAGTGCTCGAGCGAGGCGACCGCTGCGGCCTCCGCGATCGAGGAGACGGCGAACGGGACGGCGGCGACCCGAAGGTACTGGGTCACCTCCGGATGCGAGATCGAGTAGCCGACCCTCAGTCCGGCGAGGCCGTGAGCCTTGGAGAACGTGCGCAGCACCACGACGTTCGGGTACTTCCGGTACAGCTCGATCCCGTCCACGGCCTCGGGGTCGCGGACGAACTCCTGGTACGCCTCATCCACCACGATCAGCACGCTGCCGGGGACCGACTCGATGAAGCGCTCCGTCTCGGCGCGGCGCAGGGCCGGGCCGGTCGGGTTGTTGGGGGTGCACAGCAGCACGACCTTGGTCCGGCCGGTGACGGCGGCGGCCATCGCGTCCAGGTCGTGCCGGCCGTCGGCCAGCACCGGCACCTGGACGCTGCGGGCCCCGGCCAGCCCCACGGAGATGGGGTAGGCCTCGAAGGAGCGCCACGCGTACACGACCTCGTCCGGGGTTCCATCGTCCTGCTGGCCGGCGAAGGCGGCGAGGATCTGGTTGAGGGCGCCGAGGCTGCCGCCGCCGGTGACGATGTCATCGGCCGGGACGTCCAGGAACCCGGCGAGCGCGGTGCGCAGGCGGGTGGACACGGCGTCGGGGTAGCGGTTGATCGCAGACTCGCGGACGATCGCCTCAGCGACCGCGGGGAGCGGCCCGAGGGGGTTCTCGTTGGAGGACAGCTTGTAGCTCGTGAGGCCTTCCACGGGTGCGGGAGGGCGTCCAGCGGCGTACTTGGGGAGCCGGTCCATGACGGGTCGGGGGGTGACGCCCGTGGTGCCGGCCGCGACGGCGGCGGCGTCGGCGCCGTCGTACTCGTTCAGCGGTGAAGTCATGTCCTACAGCCTAGCGGCCGCCCTCCGGGCGTGCGCCGCGCGGGCGCCCCGGCCCTGTGGGAGCATAGGCGCATGATGCGCTTCCTGCTGCACGTCATCGTCAGCGCCCTGGCCCTCTGGGTTGCGGCGTGGCTCCTGCCAGGCATGGACATCACTGCCGCGAACCCCGCCGGTGCCGCGTCTGCGGTCGCGGGAACGCCGGGCCGCACCGTGGCGATCGTGCTCGGCTACCTGCTCCTGGGCCTCATCTTCGGGCTCGTGAACGCCGTCGTGAAGCCGATCGTGAGCTTCCTGTCCCTGCCCATCACCTGCCTCACCCTGGGCCTGTTCGCGCTCGTGATCAACGCGGCGATGCTGGGGCTCACGGCCTGGCTCTCGAGCTACACGCCGGTGCACTTGACCATCGATTCGTTCGTGACCGCCTTCATCGGGGCGATCATCGTGGCCATCGTCTCCGCGGTCACCGGCTGGGCCCTGGGTCTGCGAAAGGACTAGAGGAGCCACCGCGGCTGCCGGCATCCTTGCCTAGCGCCAGCGCCCTCTGAAGGGCGTCACCGTGTCGGTGCCCGTGTACACGAAGCGCTCGCGCCGCGGCCCGGCGGTGCCAGCTCCCCCGGCCCCGGCAGCCCGGCCTCCCACCACACCGGCACCCACCACGCCCGTGCCGACCGCGGTGCCGAGGACGGAGGCGTATCCCCGCACGGACGGATCGCCCGACAGATCGAGGGCACGGGCGTCGTCGGCGTACCGCGTGATGTCATGCGCGCCCACGATGCCTCCACCGTCGGGGTGCTCCGGTGTGCGCACGTCCACGATGTTGGGCCGCGGGACCGGGAAGGACCCGGAGAGGGCCGGGACCACGTCGGCGTCATTGGAGACGTTCAGGACCGGGACGTCGTCGGGGATGCGGAACGGCGTGGGGATGCCGCCGAGGATGGTCACCGCGGCGACGGGATAGCGGGAGCGGAAGTCCTCGTCCTCGAGGAGGCCGAGGACGTGCAGCGAGCCCTGGCTGTGCGCGTTGAAGACCACGGAGTCGCCCGCTGCGAGATCCTGATCGGCGAGGGCGCGCTCGATCAGTTGGCGCGCGTGGCTGTCCCTTCCTTCCATGCCGTCGAGGTTGCCCTCCACGTCGAACACGCCGCCCTCGGGGTCGTCCGGGAACCAGGACTGCGTGCCCGGGACCGTGACCACGACTGCGGTGGAGCCGTCAGCCCGGGGGATGCGCTCCACGAGGACTGAGGACGGCGGTACGGGTGTCCCGTCCTCCAGTGGCGTCGCGCCCTGCGCCTGCTTCAGGCTTTCCCCGGCGTAGCCGAAGGTGGAGGCATCCCCGCTTCCGGGCGCCACCTCCCGGCGGACGACGCTGATGCGGTCCCCGGGCCCGCCGGCGGGCATCCACGGAGACAGCGCCGGCGAGGTCCGGCCCAGTACCCCGCCGGCCTCCCGCAGCGCCACCGCGCCGATCCTGCCGGGGGCGATCCCGATGAGCCCCCACAGGTACCCCGACGGGACCAGGCCCGAAACGGTGATCCGTGTGGCCAGCGGCAGCCCTGTCCCGACGGCGGCCCACTCCTCTGCCGCGAGGTAGCCGGCCTTCGCGGCGGCGACCCCGTTCTTCGCGTCACGGACGTCCAGCGCCGCGCGCATCGCATCCCCGACGAGATCGGCGGCGCGGGTGTCGAAGGCGGCGCCCGCCACGCTGCCGGCGCAGGCGCCCCGCCAGGCTGCGGCCCGCGCCGACTCCAGCCGGCCCACCAGCGCATCGGCGAACGATGCCGCGGCCGCGAGGGACGCCACGGCGTCCTCGAGCGCCTCGGTGTTCACCCGGAATGCCTCGCCGCCCGTGACCGTGAACGTCGAGGGATCGCGCACCGCCGCTCCTGGGGCCCCGTCCCCGCTCATCGGCAGGCCGCTCCCGGCGCGGGCGCCGGGGCCAGGTCGGGCAGCCCGCGCGCGAAGACGGGTCCATCCGGTGCGGGAAGGCGCAGGGCCGGGGCGCGCGACGGCAGGGGGACGATGGGCCCGGTCGGCCCGTCGACGACGAGGCCCCGCGGGGGCGCCGCACCGGTGGCGGGGGACGCGAGCGCCGAGGGAGCGCCCCGGCAGCCGCCGGCCTCGGACTGCAGGGACGCCACGGTCAGCGCGAGGCCCGCCAGGGCGGTAGCGATCGCCGCGAGCTGCGCCGTGAGCGATGCCGTGGTCCCCTTGAATGCGGACGCGGCCGGCCCGTCCCAGTCGGCGGCGCCCGCGCGGGCCACCGCGGCGCGGGCCCCCTCGAGCTCCTCGTGGGCCGCGGCGAGCTGTGCCGCCGCTGCCCCCAGTTCCGCCTCGTCGTGCCCGCACGGCAGGGTGAAGCCCGTTCCTTCATCGAAGCCCGAGGCGGACCCACGCCCGCTGAAGCCGCTGCCGGTCGGTCCGCCCATGGTTCCCTCCCCCGCTTCCAGCGCCCCTCGCGGCGCCGCATGCCACGACGCTAGGCGGACCCGACGGCCCGCGGCGACCGGCCGGCGTCGTATGTGGACAACGCCGCCGCCGAGCCGGCGGCGGGGCGCAGCAGCGGCCGCAACCGCTCGTCATCGCCTGCGGGACCCCGTGTCCGGCATGGAAGAATGGAGGCCATGGCTGATTCCCCCTCGCGCATCCCGTCCGGACGTCTCTCCCTGGCCGTGGCCGGCGAGGACGCCGGCAGGCCCATCGCCCTCGGGCCGCTCGACGGCCGCTACCGGCCCGCGGTCGCGCCGCTGGTCGACTATCTGTCCGAGGCCGCCCTGAACCGGGACCGCGTGGCCGTCGAGGTCGAGTGGCTCATCCACCTCACGAAGAACTCCGTGCTCCCGGGCGCCGGCCCGCTCACGTCCGAGCAGGAGGCCGGGCTCCGCGCGATCGTCACCGAGTTCGACGCCGCGTCGGTCGCCGAACTGGCCGAGATCGAGGCCGTCACGGTCCACGACGTCAAGGCCGTGGAGTACTACATCGGACGCCGCCTCGAGGCCCTCGGCATCAAGGACCTGACCCCGATGGTGCACTTCGGCTGCACCTCCGAGGACATCAACAACCTCTCCTACGCCCTCGGGATCAAGGGCGCCGTGGAGGACGTCTGGCTGCCGGCGGCGCGGGCCCTCGTGGAGCAGGTGGCGCAGATGGCGCGGGCCAACCGCGACGTGCCGATGCTCTCGCGCACCCACGGCCAGCCTGCCACGCCCACCACCCTGGGCAAGGAGCTCGCGGTGGTCGCCCACCGCCTCACCCGCCAGCTCGACCGGATCGCGCGCACCGAGTACCTGGGCAAGATCAACGGCGCCACCGGCACCTACGCCGCCCACTACGCCTCCGTGCCCGGCGCGGACTGGCAGCAGGTCTCCGAGACGTTCGTCGAGGGGCTGGGCCTGACGTGGAACCCGCTGACCACGCAGATCGAGAGCCACGACTGGCAGGCCGAGCTGTATGCGGACATGGCCCGCTTCAACCGGATCCTGCACAACGTGTGCACGGACATCTGGAGCTACATCTCGATCGGCTACTTCGCCCAGATCCCGGTCGCCGGCGCCACCGGCTCCTCGACGATGCCGCACAAGGTCAACCCGATCCGCTTCGAGAACGCGGAGGCGAACCTCGAGGTCTCCTCGGCCCTCCTCGACACGCTCGGCGCCACCCTCGTGACCTCCCGCTGGCAGCGCGACCTGACCGATTCCTCCTCGCAGCGCAACATCGGCGTCGCGTTCGGCCACTCCCTCCTCGCGATCTCGAATGTGGCGAAGGGCCTCGAGCGCCTCGACGTCGCCGAGGACGTGCTCGCGGCCGACCTCGACACCAACTGGGAGGTCCTCGCCGAGGCCATCCAGATGGTCATGCGCGCCGAGGCGATCGCCGGTGTCCCGGGCATGGACAACCCCTACGAGCGGCTCAAGGACCTCACCCGGGGCCAACGCGTGGACGCGGCCCGCATGAAGGAGTTCGTCTCCGGGCTCGGCCTCTCCGCAGACGCCGAGGCGCGCCTGCTGGCCCTCACCCCGGCGACCTACAACGGGGTCGCGGGCCGGCTCGTCGACCACCTCGGCTAGCCTCGCGCCGCGGCTTCCACGGCGCGGACCGCGCACGACGGCGCGCCGGCACCTTGCGGTGTCGGCGCGCCGCTGGCGTCTCCCCGGCCTACTCCTCCGGGCGGGCGAGCCCCTGCCGAAGCTCGCGCGCCTTGCGGATGTCCTCCTGGGCGACCTTCTGCTTCTTCTCGATCTGCGCGGTGTCCTTGGGGGGCAGCTGGATCGACTCCTCGGCCCCGATGCCCGCCTGGAGCTCGCGGCCGCGCTCGGTCTCGGCGTCGAACTCGGCGCCGAAGAGGAGCGACATGTTCACGAGCCAGAGCCACAGCAGCAGGATGATGACGCTGCCGAGCGCCCCGTAGGTCTTGTTGTAGTGGCCGAAGTTGGCCACGTAGAACCCGAAGCCCGCGGTGGTCAGGGCGAGCACGATCAGGGCCATAAGCGAGCCGGTGGTCACCCAGCGGAACTTTGGCTGCTTCACGTTGGGGGTGAAGTAGTAGAGCGTCGCGATGAGGACGATCACGAGGGCCAGCAGGACAGGCCACTTGGCGATGTTCCAGACCATGACGGCCACGGCCCCGAGGCCGATCTTGTTGCCCACGGCCTCTGCGACGGGACCGCTCAGCACCAGCATGGCGGAGACGATCGCCACGAGGATCACCGAGGCGATGGTCACGGCGAGCATGGTGCCGCGGAGCCGGACGAAGCCGCGGCCCTCGCCGATCTCGTAGATGCGGTTCATCGCGCGCCCGAACGCGCCGACGTAGCCCGAGGCGGACCAGAGGGCACCGAGGATGCCGCCGATCAGGGCGAGCCCGGCGGCGGGGCTCTTGACGAGTTCCTCGACGGGGCCGCGGACGGTGTCCGCCGCGGCGCCGGGGGCCACGGACTGGACGATGTCCATCATCCCGTTCACGGTCGTCTCGGCCTGGCCGAAGAGGCCGAGGATCGAGACGAGGGCGAGGAGCGCCGGGAACAGGGAGAGCACCGCGTAGTACGTCAGCGACGCGGCGAGGTCGGGGCAGGCGTCGTTGCTGAACTCGCGGAAGGTCTTGAGGGCGATGTACTTCCAGGAAGGCTTCGTGACGTCGCGGATGCGTTCCGGCTTCGCCTCGTCCTCCGGCGGCGGGGCCGAGGACTCCTTCTGCGCGGTCTGGGCAGCGTTCTGGTCGGTCATGCGCGGTACTTACCCAGACTGTGCGGGGCGCAATCGGACCTTCCGGCCGCCGATTTCGCGGCACGCCGCCGCCCGTGTAAAGTAGATCAAGCGCCGCGGGGTGGAGCAGTTCGGTAGCTCGCTGGGCTCATAACCCAGAGGTCGTAGGTTCAAATCCTGCCCCCGCAACTCACGAAGGCCCTCGGTCCCCACGGACCGGGGGCCTTTTCCCTGCTCCCGGGGGCCGCCAAGCCGGTGTCTGCGGCGACGGCAGAGATTATCATTCAAGGGACTGGCGTCCTCAGGTGGTCGGCATGTCGGACTCCGAAGAACATCGTCCCCCGTCGTGGTGGAGCACCCTCCCCGGCATCCTCACCGGCGTGGCCGCGCTGATCACCGCCCTCGCCGGGCTGTTCTTCGGCCTCGTCCAGCTCAACATGCAGGCGGCACCCACCACCGCGACCGTGAAGAGCACGGCAGCCGCCAGTCCGGCGGGCGCAGCCGGCGAAGGCTCCGCCCCACGGACGGCCGTGGCCTCGGCGCCCGCTGCCGCCGTCCACGTCACTGACCAGCCCCAGCGCGTGGGAGACCTCGAGTACACGGTGGTGAGCGCGTCGGCGAGGCCCGACGCCGACGGGATGAGCGCCCTCGAGTTCACCGTGCGCTGCTTCAACTACGGCCGGTTCGACGCCAACTTCTGGGATGCGACGTTCCGTGTCGCGGCCGGTCCGGACGTCTTCTCGCCCACCTCGGGCCTGGACGAGCTCGTCTCGTCGGGGTCGAGCAAGACGGGCGTGGTCCGGTTCGTCGTCCCGGCGAGCGCATGGTCGCTCACCCTCACGTTCAGATTCCCCGCTGGGGACCGGTCCATCCCCGTCTCGCTCTCTTAGCCGCCGGCGGCCCGCCCCGCCACGCGGCCGGAGAACAGGCAGCCGCCCAGGAACGTGCCCTCGAGCGCGTTGTAGCCCATCATCCCGCCGCCGCCGAAGCCTGCGGCCTCCCCCGCTGCGAACAGGCCCGGGACAGTCCGGCCCGACGGGGCCAGGCAGCGGCCGGAGAGGTCGGTCTCGAGCCCGCCGAGGGTCTTGCGGGTCAGGATGTTCAGCCGCACCGCGATCAGCGGGCCGTGCTTCGGGTCCAGGATCCGGTGCGGCGCGGCCACCCGGATGAGGCGGTCGCCCAGGTACTTGCGGTGCGAGCGCAGGAACGTGACCTGGGCATCCTTGCCGAACGCGTTCTCGATTTCGGCGTCGCGCGCCTCGAGCACCGCCCGCACCGCGGGCTCGGACACGAGGCCGGGCTCCCCCACCCGGTTCATCCCCTCGACGAGCTCGCCCAGGGTCCGGGCCACGACGAAGTCCTCACCGTGCTCCTTGAACGCCTCGATCGGCGCCGCCGCCCCCGGCCGCAGCCGCGAGGCGAGGAGCCTGAAATCCTTGCCCGTCAGGTCGGGATTCTGCTCGGAGCCCGAGAGCGCGAACTCCTTCTCGATGATTGACTGCGTGAGCACGAACCACGAGTAGTCGTGCCCGGTGGCCCGCAGGTGCCTGAGCGTCCCGAGGGTGTCGAACCCCGGGAAGAGCGGCGCCGGCAGCCTTCTGCCCCGCGCATCGAGCCACACGGAGGACGGCCCGGGCAGGATCCGGATCCCGTGGTTCTCCCACACCGGGTTCCAGTTCCGCAGGCCCTCGGTGTAGTGCCACATGCGGTCCCCGTTGATGACGCGCGCCCCGGCAGCCTCGGCGATCGGGAGCATGCGCCCGTCGACGTGGGCGGGGACGCCCGCGACCATGGTGCGCGGGGGCGTGCCGAGCCGCTCGGGCCAGAGCCTGCGCACCATGTCGTGGTTGCCGCCGACCCCGCCGGAGGCGATCACGATCGCGCCCGCCTCCACCTCGAACTCCCCCACCACCTGCCGGCTGCTCGCCTTCCCCCGCTCGGCGTCCGACGGCGCGAGGCGGGCTCCGCGCACGCCGGTCGCACCGCCGTCGTGCATCACCACCTCGTCGACGCGGTGCCGGAACAGGAAGCGGATGCGGGCTGCGTCGGCGTGTGCCCGGGCGCGCCGGATGAACGGCGCGAGGACCCCGGGGCCGGTGCCCCAGACGAGGTGGAAGCGGGGCACGGAGTTGCCGTGGCCGTCGGCGCGCCCATCGCCGCGCTCGGCCCAGCCCACCACGGGGAAGAAGCGCACGCCCATCCCGTGCAGCCAGGCGCGCTTCTCCCCGGCGGCGAAGTCCAGGTAGGCCTCCGCCCAGAGCCTGGGCCAGTAGTCCTCGGGACGGTCGAACTGCGCGGACCCGAACCAGTCCTGCCGCGCCAGCGCGGCCGAGTCGCGCACCCCCATGCGGCGCTGCTCGGGGGAGTTGACGAGGAAGAGGCCACCGAGGGACCAGTGCGCCTGCCCGCCGAGCGACTGCGGCGGCTCCTGGTCCAGCACCACGACCTCCCGGCCGGCGTCGGCGGCCTCGACCGCCGCCACGAGCCCGGCGAGCCCGGCCCCGACCACGCACACGTCCGCCTGGACCGTCTGATCTGCCATGGGCCCAGCCTTTCCGCCCATCTCGCGCACGTCAACGGTGCCGCATACTGGAGCCATGTCCGGCTGCTGCGGGCCCGCCCCCGGGAACACCGATCCCACGAGGTACAGCGCGGTCTTCACCTCGCGGTTCTCCCGCAGCATCGCGCGGAGGTACGAGAAGAAGGGCCTGCGCCCCGTCGAGCAGCGCATCGTCGACTTCCTGGCCGGCACGGGGATCGAGGGGGCCCGCGTGCTCGAGATCGGCGGCGGCGCGGGCGAGATCCAGCTCGAGCTCCTCCGGCGCGGTGCCGGCAGCACCGAGAACCTCGAGCTCTCCGACGCCTACGAGACGGACGCAGCGAGGCTCCTGGCCGACGCCGGGCTGACGGGCCGGGCCGAGCGGCGGCTCGGCATCGACCTCGCCGAGGCGCCCGACGCCGTCGCGCCGGCCGACGTCGTCGTCCTCCACCGCGTGGTGTGCTGCTACCCCGACTTCGAGAAGCTCCTCGGCGCGGCCGCGCAGCACGCGAGGCGCGCGCTCGTGTTCAGCTATCCGCCGCCGAACTGGTTCAACCGGGCCGGCTTCGCGGCGATCAACACCCTCATGCGCCTGCTCGGCCGCACCTACCGCGGGTACACGCACGACCCGGCGGCCATGATGGCGGTGGTGCGCCGGCACGGGCTCGAGCCCGCGTACGAGCACCGCGGGTTCGACTTCAGCATCTCGGGATCTGTGCGCCCTGCGTGAGCCCGGACCCGGCCGCCGTCGTGCATTCCTCGTTACCACTGCTGTCGCTCGACCCTGCGGATCAGTAGGGTGACCGGCACGGGCCCTTCCGGACCCCGATCCGTGACCTGAAGGAGCTGTCCCATGGCTGTCGACTGGGCTGAGCAGATCAAGAAATTCGCACCCGACGCCGACGAGGAGGCAATTGCCGGCATCGTCCGCCACTGCGGCATCTCGCTGCAGAGCGCCGATGCGTCCCTCATTTCCTTCGGGGACAAGGCCGAGACGGACCGCGTCCGCGACGGCTTCCTGAAGAAGAAGCTCGGCCGCACCGAGGACGACGCGGCCCTCGACGCGGCCATTCAGTCTGTCGGCGAGAAGATGAAGGGAACCTCCCGCCGCCAGCGCCCGACCGTCTACTATCTCCTGGCGGACCACTACAACCAGCTGGACCTGTTCCGGAAGAAGTAGCCCTCGCGCGACGGCGGCGCGCCCGCCTGGCCAGCCCGCCGCCGTCGCGCCCTCCCCAGTCCGTTCGGTCCGTCAGCGGGCCGGGGCGGGGGCGTCGATGGCTTCCTGGGCCGCGCGGCGGCCCATGCGCAGGGCGCCGTCCACGTGCTGGTAGCCCTCGGCCGCGAGGTCGGAGCAGGCCCAGTGGATCGGTCCCAGGGGCGTGCGCTGGTCCGCGCCGTACCGGGAGAGGCCGCCGAGGTCGAAGCTCGCTGCGTAGGCGCCCCGGGTCCATTCCTCGGAGCCCCAGTCGGACTCGTAGTAGACCTCGGGGGTGAGGGCCTCCTCGCCGAGGTAGTGGGCGATCGAGGTCAGGATCGCGGCCTTGCGCTCCTCGGGGGACAGGCGGAACACCGCGTCCGCCTTCTCGTCCGAGACGAAGCCCACGAGGGTGCCGCGGGAGTCGCCGTGGTTGGTGTTGTCGTAGACCTCCTGCACGAGCTGGTCCGCGCCGAAACACGTGCCGGAGAGGTTGGCCTCGCGCCAGAACGGGCGGTCGTAGACGGCATGGACCTTGATGACCAGGCCCATGGAGAGGTGCTGGTGCAGCTGGTGCTGCCGCCGCGGCAGGGCCGGGACGTAGGAGATCCGGCTGTAGAGCGTGGGCGGGACGGCGAGGATCGCGCGGCGCGCGGTGACCGTGACGCGGCCGGCGGTGCCGCCGTCGGCGGTCGCGGTGACGCCCTGCTCGCCCCACTCCAAGGTCCGCACGGGCGCGCCGAGCACCACCGCGTCGCCGAGCTCGGCGGCCATCGCCTCGCTCACGGACTGCATGCCGCCCACCACGCGCTTGTCGAGGATGAAGTCCTCGTCGAGGAGGTTGCTGAAGGAGCCGGCCGAGGCGGCCATGAGCACGGCCTGGAGGGCGGAGAACGCGTGGGCCGGCTTGGTCAGCATGCCGCCGGCGATGAAGAGCCCCACGAGGTTGCAGGCCTCCTCGTCGGCGGACTGCCCGCGGAGCCAGTGGTGGAAGCTGACCGTGTCGAGCTCGCGCGCCTTCGGGTGGGCCCAGGGCTCCTCGGCGCCGAGCTCGGCGGCGAGGGAGTCGAGGATGGCGGTGAGGCGCTCGACCTCGGCCAGCGTGCCCGGGGAGACCGGGAAGTCTGCGCCGGCGTAGACCGTGCGGGTGCCGTCCGGGGCGACGTAGACGTTCTCGCCCTCGCGGTAGCGCTGGAAGGTCTCCTTGCCGAGCTCGTCGACGAGGCCCAGGAGCTCGGTCTGGTCCGGGCTGACCCACTGGCCGCCGATCTCGAGGAACGCGCCGTCGATGGTGTCGCTCCACGTGCGGCCGCCCACGCGGTCGCGCGCCTCGAGCACGACGACGCGGTGGCCCTCCTTCGCGAGGGTCCGGGCGGCCATCAGGCCGGCGGGGCCCGCACCGACGACGACGACATCGGCCTCGCGGGTGTGGGTGGCGGGAGTCTGGAGCTGGGACATGATGCTCTTCCTTCGAAAGGAGGGGGGTGTGGGGGAGGTCTCAAAATGAATGTAGTTCATTAGAAAGCGGCCCACAACCCCTCCTCCCCCGCCGGTTGAGGGGTCATGTCCCTACGCTGAGGGGTCATGTCCCTGCGTCGAGGGGTCACCTCCGTTGCGCTGAGGAGTCAGCCGCGCGTGGCCCGCGCCGACGCGAGCGTGCCCCGAAGGCCGGCAACGAGGGCACTGAGCCCCAAGCCGAAGGCGGCGTCTGCCGAGGCGGCGCCCCTCGCCGGACGGGCAGCGACCGCGGCGGCGAAGGTGGGCGCGAGATCGCCGCGCTCGCCGACGTCGAAGATCCCCTCCGGCGCCGAGACGTCCATGGCCGAGCCGAGGACGAAGGACTCGACCGCGACGATCACGTCCACCACCATGTCCTCGGGCCATCCGCCCTCGCGGAGCCCGGCGGCCACCCGCTCGTACATGGCGAGGGTGTGCGGGGCCCCGGCCACCGGGAAGACCGCGATGATGGGGATGAGCGGGGGGTGCGGTGCGAACGCGGCGCGGTAGGAGTAGGCCCAGCGGGACAGCGCGAGGTCCCAGGGATCCTTGCCGAAGCCGGAGGTGTCGATCGTCTCGCAGACGTCATCCTGCACCCAGTTCAGGACCTCGTCCTTCGACGCCACATGGTTGTAGAGGGCCGACGGCGCGGTCTTGAGCTCGCGGGCCAGGGCCGCCATCGTGAGCCCCGGGTAGCCCGCCCGGCCCACGACGGCGAGCGCCGCCGTCGTGATCTTCTCCCGCGAGAGGACGGGCCTCGGGGGGCGGCCGCGGCGGCGCGGGTGCGCGGCCGCCTCACGGGCGTCGGCGGCGGGGGATTCCATGATTCGCCAGTCTAGGGGACTGCGGAGGGCGCGCCGCCCAGGGAAATGACCCCTCAATGCAGGGACATGACCCCTCAACCTCGGGACATGACCCCTCAGCGGGAGGGGGGTTGACCGTGGCGCAGGTCACTGCTGTAATAAACGAACGTCATTCATTTAGGAGCGCCGATCCTGCGCCCCACCCGAGACTTCCCCGACTCCTCCTGACTTCCCCGAAGGACTTCCATGCACGAGATCCTTGCCCTGCAGCCCCCGGTGTCGTGGGCCCGCACGGACACCGAGGCTCCCCGCCGCGACCCCCTGCGCGTCGGCGTCGTCCAGCACCGCTGGCACGAGGACCCTGCCGCAACCGAGGCCGAGCTCGAGGAGGGCATCGGCCGCGCGGCGGCCCACGGCGCCGCGGTCGTCTTCCTCCCCGAGCTCACGCTGTCCCGCTACCCTGCGGACACGCTGCCCGACTCCACGCCCAGCAGCATCGCCGAAGACCTCGGGACCGGCCGCACGCTCGCGTTCGCCCGCCGCGCCGCGGCCGCCCACGGCGTGTGCGTCCACGCGAGCCTCTACCGCAAGGGCGCCCCCGGCGACCCGCTCGGCTACAACACCGCCATCCTCGTGGCCCCCGACGGCACGCTCCTCGCCGCGACGGACAAGCTCCACATCCCGGTGACGGAGGGCTACTACGAGGACAAGTTCTTCCGCCCCGGCCCCCAGCAGCAGGGCCAGCAGCAGGGCACCCCCTACCCGGTCCACTCCCCCGCCGAGCTGGGCGGCGCGCGCCTGGGCCTGCCGACCTGCTGGGACGAGTGGTTCCCCGAGCTCGCCCGCGCCTACTCGCTCGCCGGCGCCGAGATCCTCGCCTACCCGACGGCGATCGGCTCCGAGCCCGGCCACCCCGACTTCGACACCGAGCCGCTGTGGCGGCAGGTGATCGTGGGCAACGGGATCGCGAACGGCACGTTCATGGTGGTCCCGAACCGCTGGGGCTCCGAGGGCCTCGTGACCTTCTACGGCTCGTCCTTCATCTCGGACCCCTACGGCCGCATCCTGGCCCGCGCCCCGCGCGAGGGCTCAGCCGTGCTCGTCGCGGACCTCGACCTCGATGCCCGCCGCGATTGGCTCGCCCTCTTCCCGTTCCTCACCACCCGCCGCCCGGACACCTACGCCGCGCTCACCGCGCCCGTGGACCCGGCGCACCCGTTCGGCTCACCCGAGCAGACCCAGGCGGACCAGCTGCAGGGGGCGGACGCATGAGCTGGCGGATGCCCGCGGAGACCGACCCGCACGAGCGGCTGTGGATGGCGTGGCCGTCCGGCGGGTACACGCTCGGCGAGACGGACGAGGACGCGCACGAGTCCCGCGCGGCCTGGGCGGCCGTGGCGCACGCCGCGCGCCGGTACGAGCCCGTGACCATGGTGGTCCGGCCGGATGACCGCGGGATCGCCGAGGCGTACCTCGACCCGCGCGTGGACCTGCTCGAGGCGGCCCTCGACGACGCCTGGATGCGGGACATGGGGCCCAGCTTCGTGCTCGGCGGCACTCCGGAGGGCCCGGCCCGCCTCGGCGCCGTCGACTGGGTGTTCAACGGCTGGGGCCAGCAGGACTGGGCCTCGTGGGAGGACGATGCCCGGATCGGCGGTACGGTCGCCGAGGCCGCGGGCGCCGAGCTCCTCCCGAGCAGCCTCGTCAACGAAGGGGGCGGGATCCAGGTCGACGGGCGCGGCACGGTGCTGCTGACCGAGACCGTCCAGCTCGACCCTGGCCGCAACCCGGGCGCCACCAAGGCACAGGTCGAGGCCGAGCTCGAGCGCACCATCGGCGCGCGCCATGCCGTCTGGCTCCCCCGTGGCCTCACCCGGGACTCGGAGCGCTTCGGCACGCGGGGCCACGTGGACCTCGTCGCGGCGATCCCGAGCCCGGGCACCCTCCTCGTCCACGTCCAGCACAGCCCCGAGCACCCGGACCACGAGGTCACCGGCCAGATCCTCGAGGCCCTGCACGCCTCACGCACCGCGGACGGGACGCCGTGGACCATCATCGAGGTCCCGGCCCCGGCCCAGCTGCACGACGACGAGGGCTGGGTCGATTGGAGCTACATCAACCACGTGGCCGTCAACGGCGGGCTCGTGGCCTGCACGTTCAACGACCCGCACGACGAGAAGGCCCTGCGCCTCCTCGCCGACGCCTACCGGGGCCGGCACGTGAGCGCCGTCGACGCCCGGGTCATCTTCTCCCGCGGGGGCGGGATCCACTGCATCACCCAGCAGCAGCCGGCCACCCCGGCCCACGCCTGACCACCACGCGCACAGCCTCCACCCGAGGGGTGACAGTCCCCAGCCCGGTCCCGGGCCGCCACCCGTCCGCCGCCGTTTGTGACGGCAGACACACACGAAGGACAATACTGCTGATGTCCCAGAACTCCTCCACGCTCAAGCGGTCGCTGGGCCTGTGGGCCATCGTCGGCCTCGGCCTCGGGTACATGACCCCGACCACTGTCTTCGACACGTTCGGCATCGTCTCCGGCGAGACCAACGGCGTGGTCCCCCTGGCCTACCTCGTCGCGCTCGTCGCCATGGTCTTCACCGCGGTCAGCTACGGCCGCATGACCCGCTTCTTCCCCTCGGCCGGCTCGGCCTACACGTACACGTCGGAGACGATGCATCCGAACGTGGGCTTCCTCGTCGGCTGGGCGTCCCTGCTCGACTACCTCCTGCTCCCGCTCGTGAACGCCGTGATCGTGCGGATCTACATGGAGTCGTTCTTCCCGGACGTGCCCTCATGGATCTGGGTCGTGGCCTACGTCGTCGTCATCACCGCTATGAACCTGTGGAGCATGAACTCGACGTCGAAGATCAACGGCATCCTCGTAGTCTTCGAGGTCGTGCTGATCGGCGCCTTCGTGGTCCTGGCCTGGAACGCGCTCGCCCACGGCACCGGCACCGGCGCCGTGTTCAGCTCCGCCCCGCTGTTCCACGGCGGCGTGGACGCCTCGGCCGTCATCAGCGGCGCGACCGTGGTGTGCTTCTCCTTCATCGGCTTCGACGCCATCACGATGTACACCGAAGAGGCCAAGGACGCGACCACGGTGCCGAAGGCCATCGTCCTGGCGCTGCTGATCGGCGGCACGATCTTCTTCGTGGCCGCCTGGTTCGGCCAGTCCGTGTTCCCCACGCTGGACGGCTTCGACAACACGGACGACACCCTCCCCGAGATGGCCCTCAAGGTCGGCGGGCAGCTGTTCAAGGTCCTCTTCACCTCGGCCGCCTTCGCCGCGACCGTGGCCTCGAGCCTCGCCTCGCACGCCTCGGTGTCCCGGATGATCTACGTGATGGGCCGCAACGGCCGCGGCCCCGTCTCGCGGTTCTTCTCCTTCGTCCACCCGCGCTTCCGCACCCCGTCCTTCGCGGTGCTGTTCGTCGGAGCCGTCTCCCTCCTCGCGATCCCGTTCACGCTCGAGTTCATCTCCTCGATGATCAACTTCGGCGCGCTCATCGCCTTCACATTCGTGAACCTGACCGTCGTGGTGTTCTTCGTGCTGCGCAAGAAGGAGGTCCGCACGCCGAAGGAGATCCTGGTCAACATCGTGCTGCCCGTGGTCGGCATGGTCCTCACCGGCGTCCTGTGGGCGAACCTGCAGATGGACGCGCTCACCTATGGGGCGATCTGGCTCGGGATCGGCGTGGTGTGCCTGCTCGTGATCACCCGCGGCTTCCGCCGCACGGTCAACGTGAGCATGAACGAGGAGGACGCCGTCGAGCTCGAGCACCTCGCCGGCCCCCGCGTCTGACCGCTCCTCCCCGCTTCTGCCCCGCGCACGACGCCGCCGGGCCGGGTACGCGACCCGGCCCGGCGACGTCGTGCCCCGCCATGGGTAGGGTGGGCGCATGAGTGAGATCCTGCCGTTCCGCTACCTGTTCGGACCGGGCCCGGGCAACGCGTACCCGGAGGTCATGGCGGCCCTGTCGCACCCGGTGATCGGGCACCTGGACCCGGTGTTCATCGCGCGGCTGGACCGCGTCTCCGCCGGGCTGCGCGAGGTGTGGGGCACGGCGAACGCGCGCACGTGGCCCGTCTCGGCCACCGGCTCCGGCGGCATGGAGGCGGCGTTCGTGAACTTCGTCGAGCCGGGCGACCCGGTGGTCGTGGCGGTCAACGGTCTGTTCGGCGAGCGGATGTGCGAGGTGGCCCGGCGCTGCGGGGCCGAGGTGGTGCGCGTGGAGCACGAGTGGGGGCAGCCGGTCGACGCCGAACGCGTGCTCGCCGCCCACCCCTCCCCGAAGATCATCGCGGCCGTGCACGCCGAGACGTCCACGGGCGTGCGCTCCGACATCGCCGCCCTCGGGGCCGGGAAGGGGGACGCGCTCCTGCTCGCGGACGCCGTGACCTCGATCGGCGGCCTCGAGCTCCTCGCGGACGAGTGGGGCGTCGACATCGGCTACGCGGGCACCCAGAAGTGCCTCGGCGTCCCGCCGGGCCTGTCCCCGTTCACCGTCTCCGAGCGGGCGTTCGAGCGGCGCGTGCGCGAGCCGCGCTCCTGGTACTTCGACATCGGCCTGCTCGGCGGGTACGTCGGCGCGGCCCAGGGCCGCACGCGCACCTACCACCACACCGCCCCGGTGACGATGATCGCGGGCCTCGAGGCCGCCCTCGACCGGATTCTCGCGGAGGGGCTGCCCACCGTGTGGGCCCGGCACGAGGCCGCCGGCGCCGCCCTGCGCGAGGGGCTCGAGGACATGGGGCTCGAGCTGTTCGCCGCCGAGGGCTCCCGCCTCCCGAGCCTGACCACCGTGCGCGTCCCGGACGGCGTCTCCTCCGCGCGGGTGCGCCGGATCCTTCTGGAGCAGTACTCGATCGAGGTCGGCTCCGGCGTCGGAGAGTTCGCCGACACCGTCTGGCGGATCGGGCTCATGGGCCCCAACGCGAACCCCGCCTCGGTGACGCTCGCCCTCGGCGCGCTCGGCGAGGCGATCGGCGCGGCGCGCTGAAGCCCGTGGGATTGGCCGGGGCTGACTGGGCGGCTCTGGAGTGGCGGGTGCGGGCCGCCGTGCCCGGCGACCTTGCTGCCGTCAATGCCGTGGCCCGCGCCGCCGGGCGGCCCGAGTGGACGGCCGCCGCGCTCGCCGCGCGGCCGGACCGGATCGCGGTCGTAGCCGTCTCGGACCGCGGCCTGCTCGGCTACGCGAAGACCCATGTCTACCCTGCGCCGGACGGCGGGGCCCCGGCGGGCCACTACCTCGGGGGAATCGTGGTCCACCCCGCCGCGCGCCGCCGGGGCCTCGGGCGCGCCCTCACCGAGGCCCGGCTCGCCTAGATCTGGGAGCGGGCCGACGCGGCTTACTGCATCACGAACGCGCGGAACGCGGCCTCGATCGCGCTGCACGAGGGCTGGGGTTCCGGCAGGTCGCCGCGGGGGCCTCGTCGTTCCAGGCGGTGACGTTCGACGGCGGGCGCGGCCTCGTGCTCGAGGCGCGGCGGCCGGCGTCGTGCTCGGCAGCAGAACCCCGGGGCCGCGCCGGAGTCTGGCCCAGAGACTAGGCGGAGTCCACCTCGACGTCGCCGGCAGCGGCGAGATCGAGGGTGTGGAAAGTGTGGTCGCGCTTGGCCTTGAGGTAGCGGACGTTGCTCGCGGACAGGTGCACCGCCGTGGGCACCTGCTCGGCCACCTGGATCCCGAGGGCCTCGAGCTGGAGGGCCTTGTCCGGGTTGTTGCTCAGGAGCCTGATGCGCGTGGCGCCGAGGGCGGCGAGCATCTGCGCGGCGGCCTCGTAGTCGCGCTCGTCCTCGCCGCGGCCGAGGGCCCGGTTCGCGGCGTAGGTGTCGAGCCCCTGGTCCTGGAGCGCATAGGCGTCCAGCTTCTCGTACAGCCCGATCCCCCGGCCCTCCTGCCGGAGGTAGAGCAGGAACCCGCCGGCCGCGGAGATCCGCTCCACGGCCTCGCGCAGCTGGGGGCCGCAGTCGCAGCGCTCGGAGCCGAGCACATCCCCGGTGAGGCATTCGCTGTGGGGCCGCACCAGCGGAGGTTCGCCGCCCTCGCCCGCCCGCTGCAGCGAGCCCTCCCAGTCGCCGAGGCCGAGCAGGAGGTGCTCGCGGGAGTCCACGAGGTCGCGGAACGTGAAGACATCCGCCGTGACGGCGAACCCGCCGGCTAACCTGAGCGGCACCCGCACCCGCGTGCGCACCTGAGCTCCAGCTGACATGGCCCCTCCATCTTGGCAGGCACCCGGCGCCCACCACACTCTGCTTCTGTGTACCGGACTTTACCCAGCCGTTCGACATTCCTCACAGGACCGTCACGGAAGCGAAACACACGGCCCGTAGCGTCAGAAGCATTCCCTTCACAACAAGGAGGCGGCATGCAGACTCACCCGAAGCTGACGATCCGGCTGGTCCCGTGGTCCAACCCCGTGGGACGCGACCTGCGCGCCGCCCAGCAGGCAGAGCTCGACGCCCGCTACGGCCACACCGCACACGAGGCGGGGGACCCGCCGTCGGCCGCGGACACCGCCGTGTTCCTCGTCGCCTACGAGCGGGCCACGGGCCAGCCACTCGGCTGCGGCGGCCTGCGCTGGGTCGAGCGGACCACCGCCGAGGTCAAGCGGGTCTACGTGCTCCCGTACGCGCGGGGGGCGGGGATCGCGAGCTCGATCCTCGTGGCCCTCGAGGCCGAGGCCTACGCGGCGGGAGTCACGCTCATGCTCGCCGAGGCCGGCTCGGCCCAGCCCGACGGGAAGATGTTCTACGAGGCCTCGGGGTACCGCCGCATCCCCAACTTCGGCCCCTACGCGGACCTCGCGGACTCCGTCTGCTACGCGAAGCCGGTCATGACCCCCGTGCGGCTGCACGCGGTCACGGCGTGAGGGGCCGGCTCCGGAGCCGCCGCCAGACGCTGGGCGCCGTCACCACGGCCACGCCGACCACGGCACCGATCACGGTGTCGATGAAGCGGTCGTGCAGGAGGTCCAGCGGGTCGACGCGCACCACGAGGAGCGTGGACATGAGCGCGAGCGGGGTGACGCACACCTGGGCCAGGAAGTACTGCCGTGCGATGAGCATCTCGGCCCCGAACTGGCACGCGGCGATGATCAGGACCATGGCCCAGGCCTCGGGCCGGAGCGCGACGATCGCGGCGAGCACCACGAGGCCCACCACCGTGCCGAGGATACGCTGCAGGCCGCGGGCCACCCGGTGCCTGGTCGTGTGGCCCACGAGGGGCACGACGGCGGCGACCATCGCCCAGTAGTTGTGCCCGAACCCGAGCGACTGCCCCACGACCGTGGCGAGCACCCCCGCGGCCGCCGCGGCGACGAGGTAGCCGAGGGACTCAAGCCACAGGGCGCGGCGCTCCTCCGAGCCGAGCCGCACGCGCCACGCTGCACGGATCCCTGCCCACGTGAGCGGCGTGCGGTGCGCCGGGTGGACGCGCGACGAGAGCCCGATGAGCAGGCACAGGGCCGCGGTAGCGGCCGCCGTGACCATGGCCGGGCCCAGCGGTGGCTGGTGCGGGACGGACGCGATCGCCGCGTACGCGAAGATGTGGAACAGCGACCCGGCCGGCCGCAGCCTCCAGTAGCCCACGATCACCGTGCACGCCCAGGCCACGATGGTGGTGCCGACCACGATGGTCCACGGGCTCACGAGATCGCCGGGGCTCAGCCTGGCGGTGAGGGTGGCCGCGAGGATCACGGCCAGCATGAGCAGTGCCGCCCGGACCTGCGCGACGATCCGCGCGCGGTGCGGCTCGTTGCGCCCGTAGATCCCGGGGAACGCGCCGAAGCTCGCGAAGATCGCCAGGTCGAGCCTGCCCAGCACCACGAGCGTGATGAGCGGGATGAACAGCCCCGCCGCGACGCGGAACGCCGCCTGGTGGTCCTTCCGCGCGGGCCCGATGCTGAACAGCAGCTGGTGCACGAACTCCCGCAGCCGGGAGCCGACGACGGCGACCGGCCCGCCCGGGTGCGTGCCGGCGTCGTGCGCCGGGGTGCTCGGGCCGGTGCCGCGCCCTTCGCTCACCGGGCCCCTACTCCGCGGCAGCAAGCTGGCCGCACGCGCCGTCGATCTCCTTGCCGCGCGTGTCGCGCAGGGTCGTGGGGACGCCAGCGGCGCGCAGGGTCTCGATGAACTCCTGCTGCACGTGGCGCTCGGAGGAGGTCCAGATCGATCCCGGCGTCGGGTTGAGCGGGATGGGGTTCACGTGGACCCAGCCGCGGCCGCGCTGGTTGAGCTTCTTGGCCAGGAGCGCGGCGCGCCAGGCGTGGTCGTTCATGTCCTTGATGAGCGCGTACTCGATGCTCACGCGGCGGCCCGTCTTGACGTAGTAGTCGTGCGCGGCGTCGAGGGCCTCGTCGACCTTCCAGCGGTTGTTGACGGGGATGAGCTCGTCGCGGAGCTCGTCGTCGGGCGCGTGGAGGGAGAGCGCGAACGTGACGGGCAGGTCCTCGTCGGCGAGCTTGCGGATCGCCGGGACGAGGCCCACGGTCGAGACGGTGATGTTGCGGGCGCTCATGCCCAGGCCCATCGGGACCGGGTCCACGAAGCGGTGCACGGCGTTCATGACGCGCTTGTAGTTGGCCAGCGGCTCGCCCATGCCCATGAAGACGATGTTGGTGACGCGCTCGTCGTCGTGCTCCTTCTCGCCCAGCTCGCCGGCGGCGATCAGGCGGTTCGCGGCGACGACCTGGTCCACGATCTCGGCCGTGGACATGTTGCGGGTCAGCCCCGCCTGCCCGGTCGCGCAGAACGGGCAGTTCATGCCGCAGCCGGCCTGGCTCGACACGCACAGGGTGATGCGGCCCGGGTAGCGCATGAGGACGGACTCGACGAGCGCGCCGTCGAAGAGGCGCCAGAGGAACTTGATCGTGTTGCCGTCGTCCGTCTTGAGGCGGCGGACCTCGGTGAGCAGCGGCGGGAACAGCTGCGCGACGAGCTCCTCGCGGCCGGCCTTGGGCAGGTCGCTCATGGCCGCGGGGTCCGTGGTCCAGTGCTGGAAGTAGTGCGTGGAGAGCTGCTTGGCGCGGAACGCCGGCAGGCCGAGCTCCTTGGCCTTGGCCTGGCGCTCCTCGAGGCTCAGGTCCGCGAGGTGCTGCGGGGGCTGCTTGACGCGGGGGGAGGCGAACTGGAGCAGCGGGCGTCCCTCGGGGGTGCGCTGCTGCTCCCAGCCCTCGGCCGTCGGGAGCACCTGGGGGCGCTCCTGGGCGGCCCTGGCCGCGGCGCGGGCGGGGGGCTGGCTCTCCGGGTTCGGGGTTCGCGTCTCAGAAGTCATCCTGTCCATCATCCCACGCCCGTTTGTTGATCCTCCAACTGGCCCACTATGATTCCGCTCTCCCCGACCCCACCTCGCCTCCGCCCCGCCCCCGTTTCGGGTGCGCATCTCGTCGCCCTTTTAGCGTTTCGGGTACGCATCTCGTCGCCTTTTCGGGGTTCCGGGTACGCACGACGGCGGGTCCCCCAGCCGCGCGGGCCGGGCACCCCGCCGTCGTCCGCGGCCCCCTCGTACCCGAGAGCGATAAACCGCGACGAGATGCGTATCCGAAACGGGAAATCCGACGCGAGATGCGTACCCGAAACGGGAAAGGCCCGGCGGGTCAGGGGGCCGGCGCCGCGCGCGCCGGGGACGGGGCGGCGGCCTGCTCGCGGTAGAGCCGGGCGTAGGCGCCGTCCGCGGCGAGCAGCTCCGAGTGGGTCCCGTGCTCGACGATCCGGCCGCGGTCCACGACGTAGATGACATCCGCCCCGACGACCGTGGAGAGCCGGTGCGCGATCGCGATCGTCGTGCGCCCGTGGGAGGCGGCGTCGAGGGCCTGCTGGACGACGCGCTCGGAGATGGTGTCGAGGGCGCTCGTGGCCTCGTCGAGGATGAGCACCTCCGGGTCCTTGAGCAGCACGCGCGCAATCGCAATCCTCTGCTTCTCGCCGCCGGAGAGCCGGTAGCCGCGCTCCCCCACCACGGTGTCGTACCCGTCGGGGAACGAGGCGATGGTCTCGTGGATGTTCGCGGCCCGGCATGCGGCCTCGAGCTCCTCGAGCGTGGCGTCCGCCTTGGCGTAGCGCAGGTTCTCGGCGATGGTCGCGTGGAAGAGGTACGTCTCCTGGCTCACGACGCCGATGTGCCCCACCAGGGATTCCCGCTGGAGGTCCCGCACGTCCCGCCCCGCGAACCGGACGGACCCGGAGCTCGCCTCGTAGAAGCGCGGGATGAGGTAGGAGACGGTGGTCTTCCCGGCGCCGCTCGGGCCCACGAACGCGGCGTACTGCCCCGGCTCGATGGTGAAGGACACCCCGTCGAGTGTGGCCCGGTCGTCGCCGCGGGCGTCCGGGTAGCGGAACGTGACGTTCTCGAACTCCACCTCGCCGAGGCGGGGCGCCCCGTCGGGCAGGGCCACGGCACCGGGCTTGTCCGCGATGGCGGGCCTGAGGTCGAGGTACTCGAAGATGCGGGCGAACAGGGCGCCCGAAGTCTGCAGGTCGAGGGCCACGCGCATGAGCGCGATGAGGGGGAAGAGGAGCCGGGCCTGGACGTTGGTGAACGCCACGATGGTGCCGGCCGTGATCGCCGCGCCGCCTGCGCCGCGCGCGCCGAGGAACCCCGTCCCGCCGGTGAGCAGCCACCCGGCCACGAGGTACACGATCGCCGGGATCGAGGACATGAAGATCGTCACGAGGGCGAAGAAGTACTGCCCGCTCATGGCCTGCCGGATCTGCAGCTTCACGAGGTTGTTGTTCTCCGCCGAGTATCGCCCGATCTCGTCCGGCTGGCGGTTGAAGCTCTTGGACAGCAGGATCCCGGAGACGCTGAGGGACTCCTGGGTGATCGCGGTCATGTCCGAGAGGGACTCCTGCGTCTTCGTCGCGATCCGGGCGCGCACCTGGCCCACGCGGCGCTGGGCCACGACGAGGAAGGGCATGAGCACGACGGCGATGAGCGTCAGCTGCCAGTTGAGCGCCACCATGGCCACGAACGCGGCGACCACCGTCACGACGTTGCCGACGACCCCGCTCACGGTGTTCGCCAGCACGGTGGCGACCCCGCCGACGTCGTTCTGCAGGCGCGACTGGATCACGCCGGTCTTGGTGCGGGTGAAGAAGCTGAGCTCCATGGACTGCAGGTGCGTGAAGAGGCGCACGCGCAGCGCCCCCATGACGGCGTTGCCCACGGTCGAGGTGAGGTACGTCTGCCACACCCCGAGCAGGGCGGAGAGCACGTAGGCGCCCACCATGAGGCCCACGAGCTCCACGAGCACCGACATCACCGGGTGCCCGCCGGCCGGGAACAGCCCCTGGTCGAAGATCCGCTGGGTCAGCAGCGGCGGGGCGACGGAGAGCGCCGCGGACGCGAGGACGAGCACCACCGTGAGCACGAGCGCGAAGCGGTGGGGCCGGAACAGCTCCGCGATGCGCCCGAAGAGGTGCGGGATCTTCGGCGCCTCGGCGTTGAGTTTGCGCTGGAGGGCCGCGTCCCCCGTCGAGACGCGGCCTCCACGGCCGACGGCGCCGCCCCCTCGCCAGGGCTGCATCTGTGACATGTTCCTACTTTCCGCCCGCGGGCCGCGAACCCCAACAGATCTCTGTTCGCCCCGAGAGGATCGGGGCGTCCCGGCTAGTCCTCGGCGAGGATCAGGTAGAGGGCCTTGCGGGCCTCGTCGATCTTCGCTGCAGCCTGGGCACGCTGCTCGTCCGTGGCGGCCGCCCGGAACTGGTGCAGGACGCCCATGAACTTGCCCACGCTCTCCATGAACGCCTCGGTGGCCTCGCTTCTTCCGGGCGCCGCCTCCCAGGCCCTGGTGAGCTCCTCGGCGTGGTCGGCGACGTAGGCGCGGCCGGCCTCGGTGAGGGCGTACTCGGTGCGCTTGCCCTCCCCCGCCTGCTCGACGAGCTCCTCGTCGACGAGCTGCTGGAGGGTCGGGTAGACCGACCCGGGGCTGGGCCGCCAGACCCCGTTCGTCTTCGCGCCGGCGGCCTGGATGATCCCGTAGCCGGTGAGCGGCTGCTCGGACAGGAGCGAGAGGATCATGGCCCGGACGTCGCCGCGGCTCGCCCGCCGTCCGCCGCGGGGTCCGAAGCCCGGGGGGAAGCCGTGGCCACCGCGGCCCGGCCCGAAGCCGTGGCCGCCGAATCCGGGGCCGAAGCCCGGGAAGCCGCCCGGGCCGGGGCCGCCCGGCGCGAAGTCCCCGGGGCCGCCCGGGCCGAACCCGCCCGGACCGAATCCCCGGCGCGGCCTGCGCGGGCCGTCGTGGTGGTGCAGCGCTTCGTGGTGGTGTGGGTGGGGATGCATGGTGGTTCTCCCTTCCGGATCGATACTTAACGATATATCGCTGAAGGTCGGAGAACAATGGCTCGGAAGCACGAACGGCCCTGGCCCGCACGGACGGTGCCGGGAAGCACGAACGGCCCTGGCCCGCACGGACGGTGCCGGGAAGCACGAACGGCCCTG
>NZ_JAUSRH010000018.1 GCF_030811715.1 Sinomonas atrocyanea
ATCCGCACCACCACCGACGAAACCAGCGGCTAAACTGCCTGCACCCGTTCACTTTTCAAGCGCCGAAAGCGTCCAAGATTCAAGCGCCGCCGACAGCCCGGCCGGCCTTGCTTCGGTCGGCAGCGCGCGGGTAAGCCTCCGGGGACCGCCTGTCCGGGGGCCTGGGTGGACATCGACGTCTGGGGAGGCAGGCAGCCGTCGTGATGATGGCCCTCGGGAGTCCATGCGGCACACGCAGACCTTTGAGGAGCAAGCATGCCCGAGAACGAGAACATCCAGATCCCCGGCTCCCCCGGAGCCGTCCCGCCCGAGGTCGAGGAACAGACCACGCCCCGCGAGCCGCGCCCGCACAAGCCCGACCAGCGTGGGCCCGAACAGGTCTCCCCGACGGGCACGCCGACCGGGGCCCCCGAGACCTCCCGGTCCCAGTCGGGGCCGTTCCTCACGACGGCGCAGGGCGCCAGGCTCCCCGACACGGACCACTCGCTCAAGGCGGGCGCCCGCGGACCGATCCTGCTGCAGGACCACCACCTGCGCGAGAAGATCACGCACTTCGACCACGAGCGCATCCCGGAGCGCGTGGTGCACGCCCGCGGCTCGGCCGCCCACGGCGTCTTCCGCTCCTACGGCACCGCCGCGAACATCACGAGGGCGGGGTTCCTCGCGAAGGATGTGGAGACGCCGGTCTTCGTGCGCTTCTCCACCGTGCTCGGCTCGCGCGGCTCCGCGGACGCCGTCCGCGACACCCGGGGATTCGCCACGAAGTTCTACACGGACGAGGGCACGTATGACCTCGTCGGCAACAACATCCCGGTCTTCTTCATCCAGGACGGGATCAAGTTCCCCGACGTCGTCCACGCCGCCAAGCCGCATCCGGACCGCGAGATCCCGCAGGCCCAGAGCGCGCACGACACGTTCTGGGACTTCGTGTCGCTCCACACCGAGGCGCAGGCGCACACGATGTGGAACATGTCCGACCGGGCGCTCCCGCGGTCGCTGCGGACCATGGAGGGCTTCGGCGTCCACACCTTCCGCTTCGTCGCGGACGACGGCGGCACCACGCTGGTGAAGTTCCACTGGAAGCCGAAGCAGGGCGTGCACTCGCTGCTGTGGGAAGAGGCCCAGATCATCAACGGCATGGACCCCGACTTCCACCGCCGAGACCTGGCCGACGCCATCGAGGCGGGCGCCTATCCCGAGTGGGAGCTGGGTGTGCAGACGTTCCCGGACACCGAGGACCAGATGTTCGAGGGCATCGACCTGCTCGATCCGACCAAGTTCGTGCCGGAGGAGCTGGCCCCCGTGCAGCCGATCGGGCGCATGACCCTGAACAGGAACCCGGTGAACTTCTTCGCCGAGACCGAACAGGTCGCCTTCCACCCGGGCCACCTCGTCCCCGGCATCGACGTGACCAACGATCCGCTGCTCCAGGCGAGGCTGTTCTCCTATCTCGACACGCAGATCTCGCGGCTGGGCGGTCCGAACTTCAGCCAGATCCCGATCAACCGTCCCCACGCCCCGGTCAACGACATGCTGCGCGACGGCATGCACCAGACCGCCGTGCACCCGGGGGCGGCGCCCTACCGGCCCAATTCGCTGGACGGCGGCTGCCCCTTCCACGCCGGTTCCGAGGCCGGGGCCTACGTCGAGGTGCCGGAGCCCATCGCCGCCTCCATGAAGGAGCGCGCGTCCCAGGCGTCCTTCGAGGACCACTTCAGCCAGGCAGCGCTGTTCTTCCGCAGCCTCAGTCCCGTGGAGCAGGACCACGTGGTCCAGGCCTACACCTTCGAGTTGGGCAAGTGCTTCGAGACGGCCGTGCGCGAGCGTCAGCTGCGCGCGCTGGCCAACATCGACCCCCGCCTCTGCGCCGCCGTGGCCGCGGGGCTCGGCCTGCCGGCCCCACAGCCCTCCGAGGCCCCGGCGGGCTCCGGGACGAGCCCGGCGCTGTCCCAGCTGGCGGGCACGTGGCCGGTGGCCGGGAGAGTCCTCGGCATCGTCGCGGACGGCACCAGCGACCCGGCGGTCGTGGACGCGGCCCGCGAGGCCGCCGCCGCGGCCGGCATGGTCCCGCTCGTCGTGGCGCCCGCCGGCGGCTTCCTCGACGGCGGGGAGGTGCCGGTCCAGCGGACCTACCTCACTGCCCGCTCCATCGAGTTCGACGCGCTCCTGCTGGCCGGCACCGCCGAGCCTGCACCCGATGCGCGGCAGGGGCTGGACGCCAAGGCCGCGGGGGCAGCGGACCACTCGGTCGATCCCCGGGTGGGGCTGCTCCTCACCGAGGCGTTCCGGCACGCCAAGGCCATCGCGGGCCTCGACGGGTCCGAGGCCGTGCTCACCGCGGCCGGGATCCCCACGGAGGCGCCCGGCGTCGTCCTCGGGGACGTCCCCGCGGTCGTGGAGGAGCTGACCACGCTGCTCGCGGCACACCGCGTCTGGGAGCGCTTCCCGGCGGCCAGCGCCTAGCGGCCGGGCCTCGCGGCCCCCGCGCCGCCCCCCGCGGCCCTCACAGGCGGCGGAGGGCGGCGTCGAGCATCTCCCCGGTCAGTCGCTTCGTGGACGTGTTGTGGGGGCTCACGTGGTAGCTGCCCAGCAGCCGGACGCCGCCTCCGCCCGGAAGGCCCAGGACCGTCTCGGCCCCGTGCCCGAACACGGGCTTGGGCCGCGGCACGGCCCAGCCGAGCCTGCGCGCCGCGGCGAGAGCCGCGTTCCACGCCACGCCGCCCAGCGCCAGGACGGCGTCCAGTCCCCCGGCCGAGGCGGCCGTGAGGGCGAGGTCGCGGTCGAGCCAGTGCCCGCACGTGGCGAGCTCGGCCGGCGTCGGACGATTCGCCGGAGGTGCGCACCGCACCGAGGCGACGATCCGGATGCCGGTGAGCACCAGCCCGTCGCCGGCGGCGACGGAGGCGGCCCGGTTCGCGTAGCCGGTGCGGTGGAGGGCGGCGTAGAGCCAGTCGCCGGAGCGGTCGCCCGTGAACATGCGGCCGGTCCGGTTCGTCCCGTTCGCGGCGGGGGCGAGGCCCAGCACGAGCTTCGACGCCGAGAGGTCGCCGAACGAGGGGCCGGGGCGACCCCAGTAGGGCTGGTCCGCGAACGCCGCGCGGCGCCCCGAGACGGCCACAGCCTCGCGCCACTCGACGAGGCGGGGGCACGCCCGGCACACCGAGCTGAGGGCGTCCACCTCCTGGACGGTGGCCGCCGCGGCCGCGAGGCGCGAGACGTCCGCCACGCTGCGGGCGACCGGTGTGCGCGCTGAGGCCGGGTCCCCGGGCCATCCCGTGCCCGGCGGGACGGGCGAGGGGAACGGCACAGCAGTGACGGGATGCGGCTCGAGGCTCATCCCCTCACGCTAGCGCGGCGGGGTCAGCCCTCGTCCCAGAGCGCTGCGAGGGATGCGGCGACGCGGTCCGGCTCGACGCGGTGCGGAGGATCGAAGTGGTGCCTGCCCGGGAACACCTCGAGCCGGAATCTGGGGAAGACGCCCGAGAGGCGGTCGGCGATCTCGCCGTAGTCATCGGGATTGGAGAGGCCGCCGAGGGCGAAGTAGACCGGGCGGTCGAAGCGCGTCAGAGCGCTCCGGTCGAGGTCGTAGGCCGAGAAGGTCTCCAGGAGCGCCCGGATGCCCGCGGGCCGCAGCGCCATCCACGGCGGCTGCTCTCCGCCCGGCACCGGCAGGCCCGCCGTCACGCCGGGACGCACGGCGAGTCGGACGAAGCCTGCCATGAAGTCGTCCGGCGGGAGGCGGTCCAGTTCGGCGTACTGCTTCCAGAGGGCCCGGTGGGCCGAGCTCCATCCCCAGTTCCCGGCCCACGCCGGCTCGAGCAGCGCGAGCGACTGAAGCAGCTCGGGATGCCTCGCCGCGACAGCGACGGCGGCCGCTCCCCCGCCGGAGTACCCGACCAGATGGAAGGCGTCCCAGCGCAGCTCGCGGGCCGCGCGCACGACGCCGGCCACTTCCGTCTCGAGCGAGTAGTCGGCGGGCGGCGTGGGTCCGGCATAGACCTCGAGATCCTTGGTGACGGGCTGGACCGCATCGCCGAACCTGGCGTGCAGGGCCGCGATGAGCGCGCCGTACGCCGGGCCCGCCGGGAGCACGCTGCCGGGGAGGAGGAGCACGCGATGCACGCTTGCGGTGTCCATGCTCCAAGGATCCGCCTTCACCTGCCCGGACGCAGCAGGCGACGGGCCCCGGGCGGGATCAGCCCTGCGGGGCCCGGCCGAGCTCGCGGGTGATCTCGTCCGAGCGCTCGACGGCGGCCCGGGCGCCCTCCGCGATGATGGCGGGCAGACCCCGCTCGTCGAAGACGCGGATGGCCTGCTCGGTGGTGCCCTTGGGGCTCGTCACGGCGCGCCGGAGCGCGGCGGGGTCCGCGCCGGGCTCGTCGAGCATGTAGCCGGCGCCGACGACCGTCTCGCGCGCGAGCTGGAGCGCGAGCTTGGGTTCCAGGCCGAGGGACTCGCCCGCCTTGGCCATGGCTTCCGCAAGGTAGAAGGCGTACGCGGGGCCGGAGCCGCTCACCGCGCTCACGGCCGCGATCTGGTCCTCTGAGACCTCCACCACGAGCCCGAGGCCGCCGAACAGCTTCTTGACGTGCTCGACCTGCTCGGTGGTGGCGTGCGTCCCGCGCGCCACGGCCACGACGCCCTTGCCGAGCCGGGACGGGGTGTTCGGCATGGTGCGGATCACCGGCTGGCCCTCGGGCAGGTCGCGTTCGAGCTGTTCGATCGACACTGCGGCGGCGACGCTCACGACGACGGCGCCCGGGCTGAGCACCGGCGCGATCTCGCGTGCGACGGCCGCGACACCGACCGGCTTGACGCCGATGACCACGATCGAGGCCCCCCGGGCGGCCTGCGCGTTGGAGTCGCTCTCCTCGTCCCAGGCCATGACCGTCACGCCGTAGCGCTCCGCCAGCTCCGAGGCGCTCTCCCTGCGCCGCACGGTGGCGACGATGTCCGTCTTGGGGAAGCCGGCAGCGAGGAGGCCGCCCATGATGGCCCCGTTCATGGAGCCCGTGCCGAGGAATGCGATCTGGTTGCTCATGCCCCCATCCTGCCAGCCGGGCGCGGCCGCCGCATGCTGGCCGGCGGCGCCTTTCCCAGCCTTTTCCCACCCTCGCCCCGGTGTTCTCCCATACTCCGTCTTTACAGTAGTGAATACCTCACAGGGTGCGAGTGATGGGGCGGTCAGTCTCCCCCCAAGACTGACCGCCAGGCACTGGCAGTTCGGATGCATGGTCCCCTAACCTTCCCCGAACTGCCAGTGCCGAACTCGTTTAACGGGTCCTCCGGCGACTAACGGGTCCTCCGGCGACACGGAAACGCGGCCGGCCCCCCCGAAGAGAGCCGGCCGCCGAAGGCCCCGCCTAGATCCCGCTGCCCGCGTCCATACTGGCGCGCTGCCCCAAGTGCGTCCGGGCGAACTCGAGGGTCTCGGCCAGCATCCGCTCGCGTTCCCCCGCCACCTTGGCCTTGCGCGTGCTGATCTCGGCGACCACGGCGCCGTCGAACCCGTTTCCGCCCAGGTGCGCGAGGCACTCGGCGACCCGCTGCGTCCCCTGGCCGGGGAGGAGGTGCTCGTCCCGGAATGACCGCCCGGACCCGTCGGTCAGGTGGACGTGCCGCAGCGTGCTGCCGAGCGCCTTGATCGCGGCGAGGCTGTCCTCACGCGCGGTCGCGGCGTGCGAGAAGTCCCACGTGACATCCTGGTAGCCCTGCCCGATCGGATCCCAGTGCGGGAGGTAGGCGAGCGTCTCGCGTCCGCGCACGCGCCACGGATACATGTTCTCCACCGCGATCCGCACCCCGTACGCGTCGGACAGGTCCCGGACCCCGTGGGCGAACGTCTCCGCATAGTTGCCCTGCCAGCGGAACGGCGGGTGCACCACCACGGTCTCGCACCCGACGTCGACCGCCATCCGGCAGGACTGGCTGATCTTGTTCCACGGCGACCCCCACACCTGCTGCGTCAGCAGGAGGGTGGGAGCGTGGATCGACACGATCGGCTGGTCGTAGTGCTGGGCGAGCTGGATCAGCTCGTCGGCCTTCTGGCTCGTGGAGTTGTTCGTGACCATGACCTCGACGCCGTCGAAGCCGAGGTCGGCGGCCACCGCGAACGCGTCGTGGACGCTCAGCGGGTAGACCGAGGCGCTCGAGAGGGCCACCGGGATCCCCCCTCCGTCCGGGCGCTGGTCCGCCTCTGAGGCCGTCTGGGGTGCTCTCTCCACGTGGGTTCCCGCTTCCGCTCCGGTGCCGCTGGATGAATTCATACGCGCGCCCTCGAGGGGTGCATGCGCTCTGACCGCCGACGCTCGCTCTGGATGGGCCCGATGTGGGCCGGGGGCTCGAGGGGGCCGTCGTGGACGAGCTGGTCGAGCCGGCGGAGGATGAGGCCCTCGCGCAGGGCCCAGGGGCAGATCTCGAGCTCGTCGACCTCGAACTGCTCCATGGCCGCCTCGGCGGCGAGGGCGCCGGCGAGGAGTTGGGGCGCGCGAGCCTCCGAGACCCCGGGGAGGTGGACCCGGTCGGAGGCGGCCATCGCCGAGATGCGCTGGGCCCACAGGCCGAGGTCGGTCCGCTGCAGGACGCGCCGCACGTACGGCCCGGCTCCCGAGGGCGCGGCCCCGGCGATGCGGGCCAGGGACCGGAAGGTCTTGGACGTCCCGGTGACGAGGTTGGGCCGGCCGGCCTTCTCGAATCCCTTGACGACCGGCCGGAGCGTGTCCCGCAGGTACTTGCGCAGCTCCTTGATGCTCTTGGCGGTCGGCGGGTCCTCGGACAGCCAGTCACGCGTGAGGCGCTGGGCGCCGAGCGGGACCGAGGTCGCGACGGCGGGCAGGGAGTCGTGCCCCATCGCCATCTCGAACGAGCCGCCGCCGATGTCGAGGTCGAGGATGGTCCCGGCGCCCCAGCCGTACCAGCGCCGGACAGCGAAGAACGTCATCGCCGCCTCCTCGGGACCGGTGAGCTCCTGCAGCGTCACGCCGGCCTCCTGCTGCACCCTGTCGAGGACGGCATCGCCGTTGGGCGCCTCGCGGATCGCGGAGGTGCAGAACGCGAGGAGGTCCTCGGCGTGATGCCGCCCTGCGAACGCCCAAGCCTCCTGGACGAAGTCGATGAGCTCCTTCTGGCCGCGCTCGCTGATGCTGCCGTCGGCCTCGAGGTACCGCACGAGGGAGAGCGGCCGCTTGTGGGAGGCATAGGCCACCGGCTGCGCACCCGGGTGGGCGTCCACCAGGAGCAGGTGCACGGTGTTCGAACCGATGTCGAGGACGCCTAGCCGCATGTGCCCATTATTCCCCGGTCGACCCTGCGGGGCTGTCCGGGCCCAGCTCGTCCGGCTCGGCGGGGCGGAAGTCGCGCAGCACCGCGGCGACGTGCTCGGTGCTCAGCTCGAAGCCGTAGGCGCTCCCCGGGTTCAGCACGAGCCCGAGCTCGCTGCCGAGGTTCTGCAGCAGCACAGCGCCCTGGGTCTGCACCACGGTGGGGGCGTGCTCGAGGAAGTCCGGGCGGATCCTCGCACGGTGGGTGAAGGCCGCGACCACGGGCTTCCCCTCGCCGTTGGAGAGGATGAGCGGCTCGACGGTGTCCCCGCCGGACTCCCCGCCCGCCGGCTCCGGCACGAGGAGGCACACGAGGCTGTTGAGGAAGGCCAGGATCGACTGCTGCGCGTCCTCGTCGGCGCCGGACGCGGTCGCCGAGGCGAGGGCGGCCTCGAGCTCGGTCAGCGGGACCGGGTCGAGGTGCGCGGGCACCGCTCCTGCATCCGCGGACGACGCCGCGTGCTCGCCGCCGGTGACCGGCTCGCCGTCGTGCGTGCTCACTTGGCACCCGCCTTCGCTCGGCCGCCCGACGAGCGCCGGGCGGGCTTCTTGGCCGGGCCCTTGGCCCGCTTCTCGGCGAGGAGCTCGATGGCGCGCTCCCGCGTCAGCTCCTCGATCGCGGTGGACCGCGGGACGGTGATGTTCGTCTCTCCGTCCGTGATGTAGGGGCCGAAGCGGCCCTCCTTGACCACGATGGGCTTGCCCGAGGCCGGGTCGTCGCCGAACTCCGCGAGCGGGGCTGCGGCCGTGCGCCCGCCGCGCGTCTTGGGCTGGGAGTAGATCTCGAGCGCCTGCTCGAGGGTGATCGTGAAGATCTCCTCCTCGGAGCCGATCGAGCGCGAGTCCGTGCCCTTCTTCAGGTACGGCCCGAACCGGCCGTTCTGCACCGTGATCGTGGTGCCCTCCGCGTCCTCGCCGAGGCGGCGCGGAAGCGTGAGGAGCTGCAGCGCCTGCTCGAGGGTCACCGTGTCCAGGGTCATCGACTTGAACAGGCTGGCCGTGCGGGGCTTGACCTTGACCGGCTTCTTGGGCGGCTTCGGCTTGCCGTTCTTGTAGTACTCCACGGGCTGGGCCGCGATCTGCTCGGGCGTCATCTCGGGGATGACCTCGGTGACGTACGCCCCGTACCGGCCGTTCTTGGCCACGACGGTGTGCCCCGTGTGCGGGTCCTGGCCGAGGACGCGCTCCTCCGGCCCGGCGCTCTCCATGAGCTCGAGCGCCTTCTCGGCGGTGAGCTCGTCCGGGGCGAGGTCCTCCGGCACGTTGGCGCGCTCGGGGGCGGTGCCCTCGGGGGCGTCCGCCGGGAGGGGCTTCTCGAGGTACGGCCCGTACTTGCCCACGCGCAGCACGATGCCGGGGGCGATCTCGACCGAGTTGACCTCGCGGGCGTCGATCTCGCCGAGCCCGTTGACGATCGTGGTCAGGCCGGGGTTGGTCCCGTCGCCGAAGTAGAAGTGGCTGAGCCAGTCGGCGCCGGCCTGCTGGCCCGCCGCGATCTTGTCGAGGTCCTCCTCCATCTCGGCGGTGAAGTCGTAGTCGACGTAGTCGTGGAAGTGCTCCTCGAGCAGCCGGACCACCGAGAACGCGATCCAGCTCGGCACGAGCGCGGTGCCGCGGGCGCGCACGTAGCCGCGGTCCATGATCGTGGAGATCGTCGCCGCGTACGTGGACGGGCGGCCGATCCCGCGCTCCTCGAGCGTCTTGACGAGCGAGGCCTCGGTGTACCGCGGGGGCGGGGAGGTCTGGTGGCCGTTAGAGGCGATCTCGAGCGCGTCGAGCGGCTGGCCCTGGGAGAGGATCGGGAGCCGGCCGCCCTCGGCGGAGCCGGCCGCGCCGTTCCCAGCGCTCTCGGTGTCCTCGCGGACCTCGTCGCGGCCCTCCTCGTACGCGGCGAGGAAGCCGCGGAACGTGATGACGGTGCCGGACGCGGCGAACTCGGCGTCCCGCCCGCCGGCCTCGCCGGTCACGGCCGTCGCGCCGAGGCGGACGGTCGCGGTCGAGCCCTTGGCGTCCTCCATCTGCGAGGCGACCGTGCGCTTCCAGATGAGCTCGTAGAGGCGGAACTCGTCCCCCGAGAGCTGCTTGGCCACCTGGGCAGGTGTGCGGAAGGAGTCGCCGGACGGGCGGATGGCCTCGTGGGCCTCCTGGGCGTTCTTCGACTTGGACGCGTACACCCGGGGCCGCGAGGGGATGTACTCCGCGCCGTAGAGCTCGGAGGCCTGCCGCCGCGCGGCCGTCACGGCCTGGTCGGACAGCGCCGTCGAGTCGGTACGCATATAGGTGATGTAGCCGTTCTCGTACAGGCGCTGGGCCACCTGCATCGTCACCCGCGCGGAGAAGCGCAGCTTGCGCGCCGCCTCCTGCTGGAGGGTGGAGGTGGTGAACGGGGCCGCCGGGCGCCGGGTGTACGGCTTCTCCTCGACCGAGCGCACCGCGAACGCGGCGTCCCGCAGGCCCTCGGCGAGGGCCGTGGCGGTGGCCTCCGTGAGGAGCTCGGCATTCTTGGCCTTGAGCTGGCCGCGGTCGTCGAAGTCGCGCCCGGTGGCGACCTTCTTCCAGTCCACCTGCGCGAGGCGCGCCTGGAAGCTCTGGCGGGCGGCGGCGTCGTCCGTGCCCTTCCCGGCCGGGGCGAGGGTGGCGAGGAGGTCCCAGTAGCTCGCGGCGCGGAACGCCATGCGCTCGCGCTCGCGCTCCACCACGAGCCGGGTGGCCACCGACTGCACGCGGCCGGCGGAGAGGCCGCCGGCGACCTTGCGCCAGAGCACCGGGGAGATCTCGTAGCCGTACAGGCGGTCCAGGACGCGCCGGGTCTCCTGGGCGTCGACGAGCGACTCGTCCACGTCGCGCAGCTCCGCCATGGCGCGCTGGATCGCTTCCTTGGTGATCTCCGGGAAGGTCAGGCGGTGCACGGGCACCTTGGGCTTGAGCACCTCGAGCAGGTGCCACGCGATGGCCTCGCCCTCGCGATCGCCATCGGTGGCGAGGTAGAGCTCGTCGGCGTCCTTGAGCTTGGCCTTGAGCTCCGCGACCTTCTTCTTCTTGTCCGGGGAGACCACGTAGTAGGGCTCGAAGCCGTGCTCGATGTCCACGGCGAACTTGCCCACCGAGGACTTCTTGAGCTCGGCGGGCAGGTCCGAGGGCTGGGGGAGGTCCCGGATGTGGCCCATCGACGCGTCGACCTCGAAGCCGTCGCCCAAGTACTGGGCGATCGTCTTGCTCTTGGCCGGCGACTCCACGATCACGAGCTTCTTGCCGGTTCTAGCCTTCGTGGCCACGGTACTCCTCGCCAAACTGCTGCAGATCTCCCGTGCCCTCCTGCGCCGGGACAGGCCGGCGTCGGGGCACGAGGGGGCGCGGCGAGCGCCGCGCAAGTCCCTAGTTCACCATACGACGGCCGCCCACGCGCAAGCCGGGCGTGCAGCTGTGGACAGCCGGGGTCAGGAGCCGGCGACCGCGGCGGGGTGCGCCGCGCCGCCCGAGGAGGGCCGGCCCGGCGCCTCGGCGCCCGGCTTCCGGGCCGCGGCCCGGCGCGCGGCCGGCCGGCGTCCCTCGCCTGCGTCCTTCGGCGCGGACTTCACGGCCTCGCGCACCTCGGGCAGCATCGACCACACGAAGTACATGCGCTCGGTGTCCTCGTCCCCGGGATGCTCCTCGAGCTCGAACTCGTCCATGAGCTCGAGCATCCGCTGCTTGAAGCGGGCCCGCTGCTCGAGGGTGAGCTTGAGGACATTGCCCGAGATCATCATGACCGGCGACTCGTCCGGCTCGCCCCGGCGCCTGGCCGCGTCGCGGTGCTTGGCGTGGCTCGCGATCCGCGTGCGCAGCGAATCGATCTCCATGTCGATGATCGCGAGCCCCGGCGTCTGGCCGGTCGTGGCGGTGTCCAGGTTCAGGTCCGTGCCGGCGGCCTTCCAGCGCCGCTCGCGGCCGTCGCCGTCGCTCGGCGCGTCCACGACGATGCCCCATTTCTTCAAGGCCCGGAGGTGATAGCTCATCGCACTCGGGGTGAGCCCTGTGAACGCCGCCAGCTCCGTGGCGGTGCGGCTCTCCTGGCTCGAGTAGAGCTCGTTGATGGCCTCGAGGCGGGCCGCGTGCGCGAGCGCGCGGATGGCCTTGGGGTCGGTGATCCGGACCGGGTTCTCGGTGCGGGAACTGCGCTTCTTGTCCGTCATGCTGCTTTTTCGTTGTGCCGGTATTGGAGTGTAATAAACGCCACACTGGGGGCGATGTCAAGCTGTTTCTTCACGGTTCCCGGCCGTCGCGTCATCGGCGTGTCCGCCAGCGGTTCCGGCCGGGAATCCCGCCGGCATTCCCGATGGGACGAGGAAGCCGTCGGCGACCAGGTTCGCGGCCTCGGCGACGACGCCGGGGCGGAAGCCCTCGTCGTCGCGGCCGAGGAGCGCAGCGAGCGCGGATGCGATCTGCCCGGCCGTGAGCTCGCCGTCGCAGGCCGAGACGAAGCCGGCCAGCTCGGTGCTCAGGAGGCTCGTGCGGCGGAACCCCGCGCCCTGGCGCAGGAGGATCACCCCCGGGTGCTCGGCCCCGGGTCGCTGGTGGCGCTCCTCGGTCACATCGTCGGCGACGACGAGCCGCTCGGCTGCCAGGTCTGGGTGGGCGGCGAGCCAGTCGGCGCGCTCGACGGCGGCGGCCCAGTGCGGCCCGATCGGCTGCTCGAGCGGGTGGGTGAGCTCCTCGAAGCGGTCCAGGCGCGCCTGGCCGAGCGCGGGGCGCCGGAGCCAGACCGCGCCGAAGCCGATCGCCGCGGTCCCGCGGGCCGCGAAGTCGGCGAGATAGGCGGCGTAGGCGTCCTCGTAGGCTGCGGGGTCGCGCTGCTGCGAGGCGTCCGCGAGCCACGTCTCCGCGTACTGCCCGGGGCCGATCTCCTCGCGCTGGAGGACCCACGCGTCGACGTCCGCGGGGATCCACGAGCGGACGCGCTCGTGCCAGGGGGCGCCGGCCGGGATCTCCCAGTTGCCCAGCAGCTGGGCGGTGCCGCCCTCGGCCAGCACGGCGGGCAGCCCCGCCACGAGCCGGGCCACGAGCTCGTCCCCGGCCAGGCCGCCGTCACGGTAGGTGAACTGGTCCTCGGCGCGCTCCCCCGCGGCCCGCGGGGTGATGACGAACGGCGGGTTGGAGACCACGAGGTCGAACAGTTCCCCCGCGACCGGCTCCAACAGGCTGCCGCGGCGCAGCTCGACGCGGTCCTCGAGGCGGTCCGGGTCGAGGCCGAGTGCGCCGGCGTTGAGCAGGAGGTTGAAGCGGGTGAACGCGAGCGCGCGCTCGGAGATGTCCGTCGCGACCACGTGGCGTGCGTGGCCGAGGAGGTGGAAGGCCTGGATCCCGCAGCCGGTGCCGAGGTCCAGCGCCCGCTCGACCGGGCGCCTGGCCGTGGTCTGGACGAGGGTCGCCGAGGCGTGCCCGATCCCGAGCACATGGTCGGGCCGGAGGACCCCGGGCCGCTGGTGGGCGGCCAGATCGGAGGCGACCCAGATCTCCTTCTGGCCCTCCTCCGCGTCCCACGCGTACGGGCGGAGGTCGACCGCCGCGGCGAGCCGCCCGCCGTCGTCCGCCGGCTCGGCCAGCCCGAGCGCGCGGAGGCCGTCCGCGCCGAGCGCGGGAAACACGGCGTCGAGCCCCGCCGCGGGCAGGGGCCGGGCGAGGAGGAAGAAGCGCACGACGGCGCCCAGCGGGTTCCGCGCCGGATCCTCGCCGGCGGCGCGGGTCGCCGCGAGCGCGGGCACGATCTGGTCGCGGGAGAGGGCGGCGTGCGCCTCGGGTCCGAGTAGCTCGGCGACCGCGTCGACCGTGTAGTCCGCGGCGGCGAGGTCGTGGGCCAGCGCGCGCAGCAGCTCGGGCCGGTCGGAGGCGGGGGCGTCGTCCTGGGTGCTTGAACTCACCACGGAAGTCTAGGCTGATCCGCTCGGGCGGCGCGGGGGCAGAATGGTCGCATGAGCCGCTCCGCCGCCGCGCGACCCCCGAGCGCGGGGCCCCTGCGGGCGTGCCTCGCGGCCGCGCTCCTCGTGGCTGGCGTGTCCGGCTGCGCGTACCAGTACGACGACGGGCTCCCGCCCCTGGGCCAGCGCGACGCGGCGGCGGCAGCGTCGGCGTCGGCCAGCGCGTCGGCGGCCGCCTCGGCTGCGGCTGCCGAGCACGACCGGAGGTCGCGCGTGGCGCGCGGCGCCGCGACGGCCGCGCCCCTCGACCAGCCGCTGGCCGGCGAGCCCCTGCAGGCGTGGGCGAACACGGTGCTGCCGGACGCCTCCGGGGTGTCGCTGGCCAGGGACGCGAGCACGGCGTGGCCGGGACGGCCGGCACGGCGCATGGGCATCGCGACGGAGCCCGGACCGGCGACCCTGAGAGTCGCCTGCCGGGGCGAGGGCCTCGCCGACGTCCGGGTGACGGCGGGCGACGTCCAGCTGCTCGACTTCACGTTCGCGTGCAACCGGGCGTGGGCGCGGCCGGTCGAGGTCCCCGCGGCGGGACGCCTCGACGTGCAGTTCAGTGCCGCGGGCGACGCGGCGGCGAACGTGGCCTACCGGCTCACCCGGCCGTGACGCGCCCGGCGGGCTCGGCCGTGCCCTCCTCGGCTCCTTCCGCCTCCTCCGCCGGGCGGCAGCCGTCCGGGCAGCGGAGGGTCTCGGGGGACGACGCACACTGCGGGCAGTAGAGGGTCAGCCGGCGGCACTGAGGGTCGGAGCAGTTGTGGAAGTCGGACGTCGGGGCAGCGCAGCGGGCGCACCGGCCGATCGTTGCCGCGTCCTCGCTGAACTCGAGGTGCATGCGCCGGTCGAAGACGTAGAGCGAGCCTTCCCACAGGCCGGCGTCCCCATAGGCCTCGCCGTACCGCAAGATCCCGCCGTCGAGCTGGTACACCTCCTGGAAGCCGCGGCGGCGCATGTGCGCGGTGAGGATCTCGCAGCGGATCCCGCCCGTGCAGTAGGTGACCACCGGGCGGTCCTTGAGGTCGTCGTACTTGCCGGAGTCGAGCTCGGCGAGGAAGTCGTGCGTCGTGGAGGTGTCGGGGACGACAGCGCCCTTGAAGCGTCCGATCTGCGCTTCGAATGCATTGCGCCCGTCGAAGAACACGACTTCGCGCCGAGCGTCGTCGGCGTCGCGGCCCGAGGCGACGAGGTCGTGGAGCTGCTCCGGAGTGAGCCGTTCGCCGCCGCCGACCACGCCCTCGGCGCCGATCGCGAGTTCGCCGGGGGCGCCGAAGGACACCAGCTCGGGGCGGGCCTTCACGGACAGGCGGGGGAAATCCTGGGCACTGCCCTCAGACCACTTCACGTCGAGGCTCCGGAAGCCGGGGTACTCCTTGGTGGCCCGCAGGTACCGCTTGACGGCGTCCAGTTCGCCGCCGACGGTCGCATTGATGCCGTCCGGCGAGACGATGATGCGGCCCCTGAGTCCGAGCCCCTCGCACAGGGTGCGCTGCCAGAGCCGGACTGCCTCCGGGTCCGCCAGCGGGGTGAAGCAGTAGAACAGGATGATACGGTGCTGGGCCACCCATCAAGGGTACCGGCGCCCCGGTGCGGGCCCCGGTGACAGTTCTGTCACGGCCCTTATCAGGTTCTCCGGTTCCGGTTATCGTCGTGGCTATGGGAGAGCCATCGCTGAGCGAGCTTCTGGGCATCTGGGTCGAAGGCTGGGCCTCCACGCGCCACTATCCGGTCCAGGACGTCGGGGCGTTCAAGGCGGTGCAGCTCACCGACAAGTCCGGGGACTGGGAGGCGTTCGCCGCCGACCCGAGCGAGCAGGAGTTCGCCGACCTGGCCGCGTTCGTCACGGAGTCGTCGCCCCGGCTGATGACCGTGCTCACCGAGAACCTGCCTGCCTACCGCGCCCTCGGCGAGAAGCACGGCCTCGTCGAGCTCGCTGCGGACCAGGAGCTCATGATCATGGACTTCGAGGGCAAGGACGTCGAGGCGCCCTGGCTCAACGACGATGAGCTCAAGCTGACCACCGACTACGAGGACCACAGCGCCACCGTGACCGTGGCGACCACCGACGGCACACTGGCCGCCCGCGGCCACGTGGCTGTGGCCCACGGGTATGCGGTGTTCGACCGGATCATCACCGAGCCCGCCTTCCGGCGCCGGGGCCTGGGCAGCTTCATCATGCGGGCCCTCACGGCCGCGATGAGCGAGCACAACCTCGACCAGGGCCTGCTCATCGCCTCCACGGATGGCCAGCACCTCTACCACCACCTCGGGTGGAGCGACGTGTCCCAGGTGCTGGTCCTCACCAACCCCGGCAACACCCAGGGCGGTTCGCTCTCCTCGGACTGACCCCACCTGGCGGCCTGCGGGTCCGAGTCCTCCGGCCGGTGCTGGAAGAATGCTGGTGTGGCCGCGCACGACTCCCTCCTCTCGCTTCTGGGCAGGTCCTCTGCCCCGGAGGAGCTGCGGCATCTGCGCACGATCCCCGCGCGCTCGGCGCGGCACGCGCCCTGGCCTGCGTGGGCCCACCCGGATCTGGTCGCTGCGTATCGGCGGCTCGGCATCGAAACGCCCTACATCCATCAGGTCGAGGCGGCGGACCTGGCGCACGCGGGCCAGCACGTCGTGCTCGCCACCGGGACCGCGTCGGGCAAGTCGCTCGCCTACCAGCTCCCAGCGCTGGACGCTGTCCACCGCTCGGAGCTGCGCGTGGCCGAGCAGCCCGGGCGGATCCACGACGACGGCGCGGCCGTCCTCTACCTGTCCCCCACCAAGGCGCTCGCCGCCGACCAGCTCACGGCCATCCGCTCCCTCGGGCTCCGCACGGTCCGCGCCGAGACCTACGACGGCGACACCGAACAGTCGGCGAGGCGCTGGATCCGGGACCACGCGAACGTCATCCTCGCCAACCCGGACATGCTCCACTTCGGCATCCTGCCGAACCACCCCTGGTGGGCCGCGTTCTTCCGGCGCCTGAAGTTCGTCATCATCGACGAGGCGCACTCGTACCGGGGCGTCTTCGGGTCCCACGTGGCCAACCTCCTGCGGCGGCTCCGGCGCGTGTGCGCCCACTACGGCTCCGCCCCCGTGTTCATCGCCGCCTCCGCCACCTCTGGGGATCCGGAGGGCTCGGTGGGGCGGCTGATCGGCGACGCGGTCACTGCGGTCACTGAGGACGGCTCGCCCCATGGGGCCACTGAGGTGGCCTTCTGGGAGCCCGCGCTGACAGACTCCCGCGGGGAGAACGGCGCGCCGCAGCGGCGCACCGCGATCGCCGAGAGTGCGGACCTTCTGGCCAATCTCGTGTCGGCGCACGTGCGGACGATCGCCTTCATCAAGTCCCGCCGCGGGGCCGAGACGATCTCCTCGATCGCGCAGCGCCTCGTGGACGAGGTGGATCCGAGCCTTCCCGGGCGCATCGCCGCGTACCGGTCGGGGTACCTGCCCGAGGAGCGGCGCGAACTCGAGCGGCGGCTGCGCTCCGGGGAGCTGCTGGGGGTCGCGAGCACCTCGGCGCTCGAGCTGGGCATCGACATCTCGGGGCTGGATGCGGTCCTTGTCGCCGGATGGCCCGGCACGAGGGCCTCGCTCTTCCAGGAGATCGGCCGTGCCGGGCGCTCGGGCCAGGACGCGCTCGCGGCGTTCGTCGCGAGCGATGACCCCCTCGACACCTATCTGGTGAACCACCCGGAGGCGATCTTCGACACCTCGGTCGAAGCCACCGTCCTCGACCCATCGAACCCCTATGTCCTCGGCCCCCACCTGTGTGCCGCGGCTGCAGAGAAGCCCCTCACCGGCGCCGACCTCGCCCTGTTCGGCCCCACCACCGAGCGCCTCCTCGACCAGCTCGTGGCGCAGGGGTACCTCCGCCGGCGCCCTGGCGGGTGGTTCTGGACCCATCCTGAGAGCGCCGCGGGCATGGTGAGCCTCCGGGCCGACGGTGGCGGCCCGGTGAGCATCATCGATGCCGACACCGGGCAGCTGCTGGGCTCCATGGACTCACCCCAGACGCACTACCAGGCCCACCAGGGCGCCATCTACGTCCACCAGGGCGCGAGCTACCTCGTCGAAGAGCTCAACGAGGCGGAGCACTGCGTGGTGGTTCGACGGGTGAACCCGGACTACTACACGACCGCGCGGGACATCACCACGGTCGAGGTCCTCGGCGAGGAGCGCTGCGAGCAGTGGGGCCCAGTGGGGGTCCACTTCGGCGAGGTCAGGGTGACGACCCAGGTGGTCTCCTTCCAGCGCAAGGCGCTCATCTCCAACGAGGTCCTCGGCGAGGAGCCCCTCGAGCTCGGCGCGCGGGACCTTTTCACCAAGGCCGTCTGGCTCACCCTGCCGGAGCCGACGCTCGCGGCCGCGGGACTGATCACAGCCCAGTTCCCCGGCGCCCTCCACGCCGCCGAGCACGCATCGATCGGCCTCCTCCCGCTCGTCGCCTCGAGCGACCGGTGGGACGTGGGCGGAGTCTCCACAGCACTGCACGCCGACACCGAGCAGCCGACCATCTTCGTCTACGACGGGCATCCAGGCGGAGCGGGGTTCGCGGAGCGCGGATTCGAACGCATCCGGGTGTGGCTCCGGGCGACCCTGGACGCGATCGAGGCCTGCGAGTGCGATGCCGGGTGCCCCTCGTGCGTCCAGAGCCCCAAGTGCGGCAATAAGAACAACCCCTTGGACAAGGCCGGGGCGGTCGCCCTCCTGCGCGCCGTCCTCCTCCAGTCCGACCTCGCGGCCGAACTGGTCTGACGGGACCTGACCCTGACTCGCGGCTGGCCATGACGCGGGCCAGGCCTGGCGCGGGGCCGGCCCGACCGTCCCGGGCATCACCCACTGCCTACCGCGGGCGGCGGCCCTGCCCGTGCACGCCCCACGGCCGGACCCCACGGTGCGCCGGTGTCCAGCTCCACCGTGACCCGAACGGTGCTGCCGGGCTTCTCCACCGTGCAGTCAGTCAGCGCGGCGCCGTTGAGCTCGGCCACGCCCTGCGCAGTGGTGCAGGCGGCCCCGGAGCGTAGGCCGCGCTCGGCGTCGGCCCCGGCGAGCGCGGCGAGGTCCGCCGCCGCACCGGCCCGCGAGGACGCGGCCAGCGCCTGGCCGAGGATCACGAGCGCCGCACACGCCAGGATCAGGACCATCCCGAGCCCGAGGGCCAGAACCGTTCCCGACCCGCCCTCGGCGCACCTGCATCCGGAACCGCGAGCACGGCGGTCGACCGGGCCGCGCAGGCCGCACCTGCTGCGCCTGGTGCACGTGCCGAACGAGCCGCACTGGCCGCACATCCAGGTCACGGCGGTCCCTCCCTGCTCAGGCTCGCGGTCGCGCGGGCTCGCAGCCCTGCCGCGGCCGCTACGGGCCCCGGCACGGCGGCGCTGACCCGGACGGTCACAACCCCGGCGGAGGCGTCGACGGAATGCTCTGCGCCCGATCCGGCGACCCGCGCGATCTCGCGGGCCACCGCGCCGGGGTCCTCGCCTTTAGCGACCGCGCGCGCCCCAGCCCTCGCGGCCTCCTCGACCCTGACCTGGCACACGGCCGCAGAGACCGCACCGAGGAGGAAACCGAGCAGGAGGATCACCGCGGGGACGGCCACCGCGAACTCGGCGGTGACCGAACCCCGCGGGGACGCCGGGCCCTCGGGGGCACCGGCGACCCCACGGACGGCACTCACGGGAGGGCGAGGGCTTGGCGGATGATCGCGAGGAGGAAGCCCCGCACCTCGTCGCTGCGCATGATGACCACGAGAAGGCCTGCGAAGGCCACGGCGCCCAGTGTGGCGATCGCGTACTCTGCCGTCGCCATCCCGTGCTGCCCCGCAGCCCGGGTCCCGAGCCAGAGCCGCAGGAGCTGCAGGCGGATGGCCGCCCTGCGCCGCATGCGGGCGGCCCGGACGCGCGCCCGCCTACGGATCTGCCGGGACACCCTTCGATCCTGTCCTGGGAGGGAGGCGTCCGAGCAGCTCCCGAGGGCGGGGGCGCCCGACCCGGCGCCGCCGCTCCCCCGGCCTTGCTGTCGATCGCCTCGCACTCCCGCCGCGGGGAAGAGCTCGATGACCTGGCATGCCTCTCCGGGTACTTCGAGGGCATCGGGCCGGGGCCCCGCACCCGGGGCCAGATTGAGCCTCGTGGATTCGCGGGACTGGTCGGGGTGCGCCCCGACGTCGCTGGGATGGTGCATTGCGGACATGGTTCCTCCTTGGTGGTCGGGCGTAGCCGCGGTGCAGGCCCGGTGGGTGGGCTTGCCGGCTCGCCGGGGTGGTCCCGCTTCGCGGCGGGCCCATGGCGCCCAAAGACGCCGCCTGCCCGGTGGGCAGGGGTCGTGGCGGCGGGATCACCCGCCGGGCAGCATCGCCAGGAGCACGGGCACGACGCCGAGGCACAGGAAAGCTGGGAGGGAGCAGACTCCCAAGGGAATGACGAGCTTGACCCCCAGCGCCGCGGCGCGCTTCTCGAGTTCCCGGTGCCTGCTGCGCCGCAGCTGCCGCGCCCGCGAGTACAGCAGCTCGGCAGAGGGTGCTCCGGTTGATGCCGCGAAGCGCAGGGCCGTTCGGAGTTCGTCGACGGCCGACCCGGGCGCCGCGTCCGGCCACGCATGGTCCCAGGCGGTCCCGAGCCGCAAGGCACCGGACGCCCGTGCCAGCGCCGGTCCCGGCCCGTCGGCGACACCGGCCGCGACCTCGAGCGCCCGCGGCAGCGCCAGGCCCGCCTCGAGCATGGCCCCGAGCAGCTCGAGCAGGAGGGGCACCTCGTCGGGCCGCGCCGGCCCTCGGCGTCCCTGGCCTCCGGCTCGGAGGGGCAGCGGCGGGCCGCCCCCGCCGGTGGGCGCCGTGACGCTGGTGCCGGCTGGCTGCCCCAGAAGGCGGTCGATGCGGCGGCGACCGCCGGCGAGGGCGAGGGCGATGCCTGCGGACGCGGCGACGAGGCCGACGGCGAGGACGGCGCTCATCGTGCCTCCGATGCCGAGCGAACAAGCCGGTCGGACCACCATCGTCCGGCGACGGTCAGTGCTGCCCCGAGGCCGAGGCACATCGCTCCCAGAGGCGTGGAGAGCAGGATCCCGAACGGGTCCGCGCCCATCAGCATCCCGAGTCCGAGCCCCGCCACGGGGAGGATGCTCAGTACCTTCGCAGTGGCGCGAGGCCCGGCGAGGGCCACGGAACGCGCCGCGACCGCGTCAGCGTCGGCCTCGAGCTGGGCCGCGAGCCTCTCGAGGACACCCGCGAGGGCGCTTCCCGAGGCCTCTGCGGCCTCGATGCAGGCCGCCACGCTGAGCCAGATCCCGGCAGCCGCTCGAGCGGCTGGGGGAGCGGAGTGTTCCCCGTCGCGCGCGGCCGTCCGGATGGAGGCTGCGACAGGTCGGCCGAGATCCGCGGACATGGCGGCCGCCCGCAGCACGCGTGGCGTGAGGTCTTCGCTCCCCCGTTGGCCGACCCGGTACGCCTCGGAGGCCTGCCGCCACATCTGCTCGGGGGTGCGGCCCGCGCGCAGCAGAGCGGCGAGCTGCCCCACCAGGATGGCCGCGTGCTGGAACTCCTCCGCGGCCCTGGCCCGTTCCCTCGCCGCCCGGTGTCCTCCCCAGCGCCGGCGCAGCCGCCATGGCGCCGGGAGGACGAGGGCCGCTCCGGGCCGGGGCCGGTAGGCGCCCGCTGCTCCGGCCCCGGCCGCGAGGCGCCAACCCGCGAACAGCAGCGCAGCGATCGTGGCAGCCACGACGGACGCGGCGCTCACGCCGCAGACCTCAGAGCGCAGGGAAGGGCCAGCTCCGAGGCGAGGCGGTCCCAGCCGGGGCCCCGTTCCGATGTGCGGGCCGTCCCGGCGCCGCGGCGCAGTGCATCGGTGACTGCGAGCCCGTGCGGCCCCTCGGTGACCACGGCGATGCTCGCGACCCGGCGGCCTGCCGGGGCCCTCTCCATGTGCACGACCGCGTCCAGGGCACTCGAGGCTTGGAGGAAGGTGGCCTCCCGGGTGAGCCCCGCGAGCGCCCCCAGGGCCGAAAGCCGTGCCACGACGGAGCCCGCCGTATTGGCGTGGACTGTCCCGGCCCCGCTGTGCCCCGTGTTGAGCGCCGAGAGGAGGTCCCTGACCTCGGCGCCGCGGCACTCGCCCACAACGAGCCAGTCCGGCCGCATCCGCAGTGCCTCCCGCACAAGGCGGGCGAGATCGATCCCGCCGGCACCCTCGACGTTGCCGTGGCGCGCTTCCAGGCAGACGGCGTGCCCGTGGTCCGGAGCCAGCTCGGCGGCGTCTTCGACCAGCACGATCCGGTCGGCGGATGGAACCAAGCCGAGGAGGGTGCTCAGCAGTGTCGTCTTCCCCGACCCTGTGGAACCGCTCACGAGGAAGCTGCGCCGCTGCGCGACCAAGGCCTCGAGCACGGTTCTCTGGTCGGGCAGGACCGAGCCGGCAGCCTCGAACTCGTCCAGGGTCATCGGCCGCGCACGCCGCATGCGGATGGAGAGCAGGGTTCCGCCGGTGGAGACGGGCGGCAGCACGGCGTGGACGCGGTACCCTCCGGGAAGCCGCACGTCGACGCACGGCGACGAGTCGTCGAGCCGGCGTCCCGCCGCGGCCACGAGCCGGACAGCGAGGGAGCGCAGGGCCTCCTCCGAGGGGAAGGACACCGCGCTCCGCTCGAGTCCCTGCCCCCTGTCGAGCCAGACGCTGTCGGGCGCGTTGACGAACAGGTCCGTCACCGCGGGGTCGTTGGCGAGCGCCTGCAGGGGGCCGAGGCCACGCAGCTCGGCCATGATGGTCTCCACGGCCGCGAGCGCACCCGCCGTGCCCAGCACGCGGCCACTGCCCTGCAGGGCAGCTGCGACCCGCGCGGCCGTCACCGGCCCCGGCGTCGAGAGCACCGATCTGCGCACGGCGTCCAGCAGCTCCGCGTCGACTGTGCCCTGACCCCTCACCGCGCGACCCTCCGCCCGCGCCCGGCGAGGCTGGAGCCCAGGGCGAGGGCCCCGCCGTCGTCCGCGACAGCGCCCGAGGCCGGCTCGGGCAGCGACGAGAGCACCGCGGCGGCGAGCCGCCGCAGTGGCCTCGAGCGCGCCAGCTCCATGAGGCGCCCCGCCTCCGCGGCGGCCGCGGCCCGTCGGAGATGTGGGATCCGGGCCACGAGGGGGCAGCCGATGAGGCCGGCCAGCTGCTCTGCGTCGACCCCTTCGGCGGTGCCGCCCCGGAGCACCATGCCCAGCGGCACCGGGGGAAGTTCGTGGACGAGCTGGGCGGCGGACAGCGCGCCGCCCAGACTGCCAGGCACCACGACGAGGATCCGGTCGCTGGCCCATCCGAAGTCCTCGAGCCCTTCCCGTCCGCGTCCTACATCGACCACGACGAGGTCGAACGCTCCCCGTCCCGCCTCCATCACCGCCGAGACCGCGGACCCTGGCATCCGCACAGCGTGCCCCGGCCCCGCAGGCCAGGAGAGGACCGCGGCCCCGCCCACCCGCGGCAGTGACGCGGCCAGCTGGTCCGGGTTGATGGCCCCGCTGGCAGAGCCGAGGTCCGGCCACCGCAGCCCCTCCATGGGCTGCTCGCCGAGGGCAGCCTCGAGCCCTCCCGCGAGCCGGTCGCCGTCCACGAGCAGAACCCGCGCGCCGCCATGCGCCGCGGCGCCTGCGAGCAGCACCGCTGTCGTGCTGGCGCCAGCGCCGCCGCGGCCGCCGACGATGCCGACCACCAGCCCGGATCGCCCCTGTGCGCCCCGCCTGCCCATGAACTCCACGAGCCAGCCAGCAGCCTCCGGCAGCTCGGCCACGTGGTCGATGCCGAGCGCCGCAGCCCTGTCCCAGAGCTGATGGCGTTGGCCGGCACCACCGACGAGGATGGTCGAGCCGCGCCGCTGCGGGGGAACTTCGCTGACATCCGCCCCGAGCAGCACGAGGTCTGCCCCCGTCCAGAGGCGCGGGTCCTCGCTTGCGGAGCCCACACCCTCGAAGGCGACGCCGGCCACCGCAGCCGCTCTCGCGCACTCGTCCCGGAGCGCAGCGTCACCGGTGATGCAGCACACGACTGCCCCTGCCTCGGGGAGCCACCCCCCGGCGCCAGCCGACTGTTCCTGCTCGTTCCTCGCCATGCCGTCCAGACTTCCCAGTCCGCGGATCCACCGGAACCTGCCCGACCGCCCATGTGGACAACACGCCTTGGGTCGCCCTGTGGAGGGCGAGTGCATGCGCGCGGACAGGGAAGAATGGGGGGCGTGTTCCAGCTCGTCGCCCCCGCATCGGACGGCGGAGTGCTGCTGCAGCGCCTCGACCGGACGGGCGCGCCGGCGCGCCCCGCCCGGGTGGTTCCCGCCAGCGGCTTCGCCGAGCTTGCCCGCCGGGTCGAGGCGGAGGAACACCCGCGGTGGGTGTGGCAGCGCACCTCAGACTGGTACCCGCGGCTCCTCGCCGCAGGCGTCGAGGTCCAGCGGTGCCACGACCTCACCCTCAGTGCCGCGATCCTCGCCCACTCGGCCTACGCGGCCGGCAGCGGCTATACGTCCGCGATCCCCGTCGGCGGGCCCCTCGATGAGCCGGAGGCTGGTCGGGGCGCGTGGCCTGTCCAGCACCAGTACGCGCTGTTCGACGCGAGACCCACCGGCGTAGGGGCCGAGGCGGCCATCGCCGAGCTCTCAGCCCAGCTTGCGACGGTCGCAGGATCAGCACGACGCCAGAGACTCGCTCTGCTGCTCGCCGCCGAGTCGGCGGGGGCGCTCGCCGCTGCCGAGATGCAGCATGCGGGGGTCCCGTGGGACGCGGCCGTCCACGATGCCCTCCTCGCCGAGCGGCTCGGTCCGCGGCCCCCGGGGACGGCGCGGCCCGCCCTCCTCGAGGCGAAGGCCGCCGAGCTCCGTGCGCTCCTCGGTTCGCCGCGCCTCAACCCGGATTCGCCGCAGGAGCTCATCCGTGCGCTCCACCGGGCCGGCATCGAGGCGAACACCACCCGTGCGTGGGAGCTGCGGACGTTCACGCACCCGGCTGTCGCCCCGCTGCTCGAGTACAAGAAGATGGCGCGCCTGCTCGCTGCCAACGGCTGGGCGTGGCTGGACACCTGGGTCTCGGACGGCCGCTTCCGCCCCGAGTATGTGGTCGGCGGGGTGGTGACCGGGCGGTGGGCCTCGCGGGGCGGGGGCGCGATGCAGATCCCGGCCGAGATCCGCTCCGCCGCCCGCGCGCTCCCCGGCCACCGCCTCATCGTTGCGGACGCCTCGCAGCTGGAGCCGCGGGTCCTCGCGGCGCTTGCCGGCGACGACGCGATGGCCGACGCGGCGCGTGGGCGAGACCTCTACGCGGGGATCGCGGCCGCGGGCTTCGGCGGCGACCGGGCCCAGGCGAAGGTCGCCCTCCTCGGCGCCATCTACGGCGCGACGACGGGTGAGTCGGGCCGGCTCATGCCGCAGCTCGCCCGCCTGTATCCGCGGGCCGTCGCGCTCGTCGAGCAGGCGGCCAGGGCCGGCGAGCGGGGGCTTGCGGTGACGACCCACCTGGGGCGCAGCACTCCTCCTCCGTCACCCCGCTGGCTGGCGTCGCAGCGCACCACGAGCGCGCAGGAGCAGCACCGCGCCGATGCGATGGCCCGCGACAGGGGCCGCTTCACGCGAAACTTCGTGGTGCAGGGAACGGCCGCCGAGTGGGCCGAGTGCTGGATGGCCGACCTTCGGGGAAGGCTGCGGCGCATCAGATCGGGCGGGCACCGCGCAGAACTCGTGTACTTCCTCCACGACGAGGTGGTCATCCACGCTGAGGAGGCGGCCGCCGAGGAGTGCGCCGCGGCCGTCCAGGACGCGGCCAGGACCGCTGGGCGGCTGCTCTTCCACGACGCTCCCGTCGAGTTCCCGCTCAGCGTCGCCGTGGTCGAGTCCTACGACCGCGCGAAGTAGGCGCACCTGGGGCTTCTTGGGCTAGGGGTCGACCCGGTGCTCCCGGGTCCGGTCCCAGGGAACCGACCAGCCCAGGGCGGTGAACAGGGAATCGAGGACCATGGCGGTGAAGCCCCATACGAGGACGCCGTTGACCTGGAACCCGGGGCTCGCGAAGCGCGCACCCCGGCGGTGGAGCACGGCCATGACCCGGTTGTCCGGGTCCAGCAGGTCCCGGACGGGGGTGCGGAACACCTGCGCGGACTCCCCGTAGTCCACCACGTCCACCGGGGACGGGGAGGCCCACCATCCGACCACGGGGGTGACGAGGAAGTGGCTCACAGCCATGCCCAGCGGGGGCAGCTCGCCCAGCACCTCGACCCCGGAAGGGTCGAGGCCGGTCTCCTCTCGGGCCTCGCGGAGGGCGCAGTCCGCCAAGGTGGCGTCCTCAGGGTCCTGGCTGCCGCCCGGAAAGGCGACTTGGCCGGGGTGCGAGCCCAGGGTCGCGGCCCGCTCGAGGAGCAGGACGTCGAGGTCCGCGGGAGCGAGCGGGCGGCGCGAGACCGCTGGGACGTCATCGAGGACCCCGAAGAGGACGAGGACAGCGGCCTTCCGCGAGGGCCCGGGCAGGGTCGCCGGGTGCCAACGGCGGTCGAAGGGGTCGGTGTGGCCCGCGCGGATGGCGCGGACGAGCTCCTCGAGTTCCGCCCGCGCGCTCACTGGCGCGGCCCCGGTGTGGCGTCCGGGCCGGCCACCGGTTCCGCCGGCGACGCGGCCAGCGTCTCCGTCCTCCGGCGGATCGCGGCGGCGTCGGAGAAGTTGGCGACCATCTCGGCGTGGAGGTCCTCCCGGCCCGGCGCCATCTCGAACCGCAGCAGCCGGCGCGCCTTGACCGGGTCGGTCTCGCCCTCGCCGAACGAGGGGCACAGGGAGGCCACCGGGCAGGCGCCGCAGGCCGGCTTGCGTGCGAGGCACACGCGCCGGCCGTGGAACACGACGCGGTGGGAGAGCATCGTCCAGTCCCGGGGCTCGAACAGTTCCATCACGTCCCGCTCGATCACCACGGGGTCGTCGGACGCCGTCCACCCGAACCGCTTGGCGAGCCGGGCGAAGTGGGTGTCGACGGTGATCCCGGGGACGCCGAAGGCATTGCCGAGCACCACATTGGCCGTCTTGCGGCCGACGCCGGGCAGCGTCACCAGTTCTGCCAGCGTCCCGGGCACCTCGCCGTCGAACTCATCGACGACCTTGCGCGCCAGAGTGTGGATGCTGCGCGCCTTGGCCCTGAAGAACCCGGTGGGCCGGATGATCTCCTCGATGTCGGCGAGCTCGCCCTCCGAGAGGGCCCGGGCGTCGGGGTACCGGGCGAACAGGACGGCCGTCACCTGGTTCACCCGGACGTCGGTCGTCTGTGCACTCAGCACGGTGGCGACCAGGAGCTCGAACGGGTTCCGGAAGTCCAGCTCGGCATGCGCATACGGGTACGCCTCGGCAAGGACGCGGTTGATCTTCCGTGCCCGTCGCTTGAGCCCGAGGGGGGTCTCGTCGTGGCTCATCCGCCGTCGGCGGGGCCCGGCGACCGCCGCGTCGCTCACGCGCGTTCGATCCCCGAGAGATCGCGCAGGACCCCGACGCGGCCGTCGGGGCTCTGGACAACGAACTCCTGTCCACGATCCTGGAGTGCGAGGATCCACTGCCCGGGCTCGAGGTTGAACACCGGCTGGCCAGTGGAGGCGTCCACCGCCGTGCGGGGCTGGCTGACGGCGAACCAGAAGGCCTCGTAGCGCGCGCCGTCGTCGTCGTACGGCCGGGTCGCCCCGATGTCGTCGGCGACGCTGCCCTGCCCGTCCGCGGCACCGCCGTCCGCGGCACCGTCGTCCTCGGCTCCCCCGCGGGCCGCCGTCGGGAACACGGCCGTGGCCGGGCCTGCACCGGCCGCCCCGACGATCTCGGTCGGCGCTGCGGTCCCAGCGGTTGCAGGCTCAGTGGAGGCAGGACCGGCAGGCTCAGTGGAGGCAGGACCGGCGGCCCCAGTGGAGGCAGGACCGGCGGCCCCAGTGGAGGCGGAACCGACGGGCTCTGCCGGCTCTGCCGCGGCCGGTTCCTCGGGGGCTGCAGACGCCGCAGGCTCTGCCGCCGCGACGGGCGCCTGGGCCGCCGCGACGGGCGCCTCGGCCGCGGGCACCGCAGGTGCGGACGCCGCAGGCTCAGACTGCGCGACGGGAGCACCATAGGCCTCGCCGTCGGCTGCTCCGGGGGTGCCGACGGCGTGCTCGGGCGCCCGGTCGTCTTCGGACACAGGTGCGCCAGGCCCGGTTCCCGCCGCCGCCGGCCCAGCCGCCTCCGCCGGCGCGCCGCCGAACGGCGGGATGGGGCCACCGCTGCTCGGGCCGGCGCCGGGGACGGCGGCGGCCTCGCCGGGCCGCCCGGACGGCTGCGCGAAGGGGCCGCCCCACTCGTTCCCAGCCGGGCTCCCCCATTCGTTCCCCGCAGCGCCGGAGCCGGGCCCAGCGCCGGCGGGCCCCGGCCCGGGCTTCCCAGCGCCAACGAGTCCGCGCTTCGTCTTGCCGGGGCCGGCCGGGCGGGGCGCGGGGGGCACGGCGTCGCGCGCCACGACGTGGGCGGGGACCTCCGGCCTGCCCGCGAAGTCGACCGCGAACGCGGGGATGAGCCGCGCGAGGGTCGTGGCGGCCAGCATGGCCAGGCCGCCCAGCAGGCCCACCACGGCACCGGGCGAGAGGGTGGTGACGGTGCCGAGGAAGTAGAAGGCGGCGCTCAGGACGGAGGCGACAGAGGCGAACTGGTCCACCGAGAGGGAGCCGACACGCAGCCTGCGCGCGGGCTCGAGCCGCCGCCAGGCGAACAGGGCTGCGGTCGCCACGGGGACGAGGATGCCGATCCCGAGGAAGTACAGGCCCGCCGCGTTCCAGAGGTTCCCGACGCCGAACAGCGGCAGGAGGGAGGCCACGAACGTGATGAGCACGCCTCCGAACAGGGTCAGGTCACGCGTGGTGAACGGTCCGAGCACGGACTCGCTGCGGCGCCCCTCGGACGGGCTCTGGCTGGGGTCAGACATGAGTCACTCCTTCGGTCTTGAGTTCAGCCTAGCCATACCGCCATGGGGGCACCTAGGCGGCCGCCGGCGGCAGCGGGGTGGCCGGCGAGGGGTGGAGGACGACGGCGGGCGGCGGCCACTCGGCGTCGGGCGCCTACCGCCTGCCGCAGGTCTGCGGCCGCCCGGCGCGGGAGTGTGACGCTCGCAACGTCGCTGCGACCCCTTTGGGGCTACTGTTGACATCAGGCAGCCGGTGTGTGCGGCCTCACATCCGACGGTGGCGTCCTGCCCCGCGGCCGGGGCGGCAGGATCGGCTGGATCATGCGAGGAACGAGCCGAAAGGACACCATGGCCCACGAAACCGTCACGGGCGACGCCTTCGAGAACCTGCTCCGGGAGAAGCGCCAGTTCGCGCCCTCCCCCGAGTTCGCGGCGGCGGCGAACGTCCACGAAGGCATCTATGCCGAGGCGAACGCTGATCCCGAGGCCTTCTGGGCCGCGCAGGCCCGCGAGCGCCTCACCTGGTCGAAGGACTTCTCCCAGACGCTGGACTGGTCCGACCCGCCCTTCGCGAAGTGGTTCGTCGGCGGGGAGGTCAACGCCGCCTACAACGCGCTCGACCGGCATGTCGAGAACGGCCTCGGCGACCGGGTCGCGATCCACTTCGAGGGCGAGCCGGGCGACACCGAGACGATCACGTACGCCGATCTGACCGAGCGCGTCAAGCGCGCGGCGAACGCGTTCGAGTCGCTCGGGGTCGCCAAGGGCGACCGCGTCGCCGTGTACCTGCCGATGATCCCCGAGGCCGTCGTGACGATGCTCGCGTGCGCGCGCATCGGCGCGATCCACTCGGTCGTGTTCGGGGGCTTCTCCTCCGAGGCGCTCCGCTCCCGCATCGACGACGCGGAGGCCAAGCTCGTGGTCACCGCGGACGGGACCTACCGCCGCGGCAAGCCCAGCCCGCTCAAGCCTGCGGTGGACGAGGCCCTCGCCGAGGACGGGCACACGGTGCAGCACGTCGTCGTCGTGCGGCGCAACGGCCAGGACGTGGCCTGGACCGAGGGCCGCGACCTGGACTGGTCCGAGGTCATGGGGGCAGCCTCCGCCGAGCACACCGCCGTGGGCCACGACGCCGAGCACCCGCTGTTCATCCTCTACACGTCCGGCACCACGGGGAAGCCGAAGGGCATCCTGCACACCACGGGCGGCTACCTGACCCAGACCGCGTTCACGCACTCGGCCGTGTTCGACCTCAAGCCGGAGACGGACGTCTACTGGTGCACCGCGGACATCGGCTGGGTGACCGGCCACTCGTACGTCGCCTACGCCCCCCTCGTGAACGGCGCCACCCAGGTCATGTACGAGGGCACGCCGGACTCGCCGCACCAGGGCCGGTGGTGGGAGATCGTTCAGAAGTACAAGGTCTCGGTCCTCTACACCGCCCCCACGGCGATCCGCACCATGATGAAGTGGGGCTCGGACATCCCGGCCAAGTACGACCTCTCCTCGATCCGGGTCCTCGGCTCCGTGGGCGAGCCCATCAACCCCGAGGCGTGGATGTGGTACCGCGAGGTGATCGGCGGCAACGGCGGCCGCAGGGAGGAGCGCGCGCCGATCGTGGACACCTGGTGGCAGACCGAGACCGGCGCGATCATGATCGCGCCGCTGCCCGGCATCACCGCCACGAAGCCGGGCTCGGCGCAGGTTCCGCTCCCGGGCATTGCGGTGGACGTCGTGGACGAGGCTGGCCAGCCCGTGCCCGACGGCCACGGCGGCTTCCTCGTGATCCGCAAGCCCTGGCCGGCGATGCTGCGCACCATCTGGGGCGACCCGGAGCGGTTCAAGGACACCTACTGGTCCCGTTTCGAGGGCATGTACTTCGCCGGGGACGGGGCGAAGAAGGACGACGACGGCGACATCTGGCTCCTGGGCCGCGTCGACGACGTCATGAACGTCTCGGGCCACCGCCTCTCCACGACCGAGATCGAGTCCGCGCTCGTCTCCCACCCTTGGGTCGCCGAGGCGGCGGTGGTGGGCGCCGCCGACGAGACCACCGGCCAGGCCGTGGTGGCCTTCGTGATCCTGCGCGGGGAGGCGAGCATCCCCGAGGGCGAGGACCCCGCGGCCGTTCTGCGCGCCCACGTGGGGCACGAGATCGGCCCGATCGCGAAGCCGCGGCACATCCTCGTGGTCCCGGAGCTGCCCAAGACCCGCTCGGGCAAGATCATGCGCCGCCTGCTCAAGGACGTGGCCGAGGGCCGCGACCCCGGCGACGCCACGACCCTCGCGGACCCGACGGTCATGCACAAGATCGCCCAGGACCTGCGCAAGTAGATCCGGCCGCGGAAGGCAACCCGCGGACGACGACGGCGCCCCACCGCTCGCGGTGGGGCGCCGTCGCGTGTGGTGGCGTCGCCCACATCGGCGAGGCCGCGCCGTCGTCCGCGCCGCTAGCAGCCGCACGAGGCGCGGCGCACGAGCTCCGGGGGGAAGATGCGGCTGGTCGCGGGGCCGCCGCCCAGGAGGGATTCGACGGCTGCGGCGGCCATCTCGGCGATCGGCTGGACGAGCGTGGTCAGCGCCGGCCAGCTGTACTCCGCTTCCTCAGAGCCGTCGAACGAGACAATCGCGACGTCCTCGGGGACCCGCACTCCCGACTCGTGGAAGGCCCTCAGGATCCCGACCGCGAGGAGGTCCGAGCTCGCGAACAGCGCCGTCGGCCGGTCGGAGGACGCCGCGAGCTCGAGGCCGAGCCGGTAGCCGGCCCCGCGGCGGAAGGGGGCCCTGATCACCGTGCCCGGGGCGAGGCCCGCGGCGCGGATTCCGTCGAGCCAGCCGGCCTCGCGCCCGTCCAGGCCGCCGCCGGTGGTGGTGCCCATGACGAGCGCGATGTCGCGGTGGCCGTGCGCCGCGAGGTGCTCGGCTGCGGCCCGCCCGCCGCCGCGCAGGTCCACTCCGACGGACGCGAACCCCGGGCTGTCGAGGCTGTGGTTGAGCAGGACCACCGGGATGTCGGCGGACTCGAGTCCGCGCAGGTCCGGCTCGAACAGCACGCTCGAGAGGAACACGCCGTCCACCCTCCGGCTCGCGAGGCTCTCGACGTGGCGGCGCTCGGCCTCGACGGAGGCATCCGAGTTGGCGATGAGCAGCGCGTAGCCGCGCTCGGCGGCGGCAAGCTCGACAGCGTGCGCGAGCATGACGAAGAACGGGTTGGTGGTGTCCGGCACGATCATGCCGAGCATCTCGCTCGAGCCGAGCTTGAGGGCGCGCGCCGCGGCGTTGGGCCGGTACCCCAGAGCAGCGATGGCCTCCCGCACCCGGGCCTCGGTCCCGGGGGCCACCTTCTTGGGGCCGCCGTTCACCACGTAGCTGACCACCGCAGTGCTCACGCCGGCGAGCCGGGCCACGTCCGTGCGGGTGGGGGGCGGCTTCGCTGCGGGATGGCGCATGGCGACCATGCTAGCCGCGCGAAGGGCCAGGCCCGCGAGGAAGGGACCCCCTTGGACTGCCGGGGTTACTCGTGTAGATTGCGGGCAGTCCCGCGTCGGATCCCGTCCACCACGTCCCACGAAAGCAGGTCCCCATGGACCCCCTGCACCTGCGCGCCGCCGGCACCAGCGTCCTCGTCGCCTTCCACTCCGGGGAGGTCGAGATCGTCCACTGGGGCGCCGACCTCGGCGACTCCCTCCCCGACCTCGACCTCCTGACTCCGCCGATCCCGCATTCGGCGCTGGACGTGCCGGTGATCGCGGGGCTCCTTCCGCAGTCATCGTCGGGCTGGCCGGGCCGCCCAGGGCTGCGCGGGTCACGGCTGGCCCTCTCGGGCACTGCAGGTGGGGGCGCGCACGACGGCGCGGTGCCCGGCTTCGCGTTCTCGCCCGCCCTCCGCGTGGTCTCGGCCGAGGCGACACCGGGCGGGCGCGGGGCGCGGATCGTCCAGGCCGACCCCGACGCAGGCGTGCAGGTGATCTCGGAGCTCACGCTGCACAGCGGGGGGCTCCTCGAGCTCTCCCACGAGCTGGCGAACACCGGGACCACCCCCTACTGCCTCGACGAGCTCGGCACCGTGCTCCCGGTGCCGGGGGAGGCCGTCGAGCTCCTGGACCTCACGGGGCGCTGGTGCCGCGAGAACCATCCGCAGCGGCACCGCGTCGGCCAGGGCACGTGGGTCCGCTCGGGCCGCCACGGGCGCACGGGCCATGACTCCTCGCTCCTCCTTGCTGCCGGCTCCGCCGGCTTCTCCAACCGCGCGGGCCGGGTCTGGGCCGTGCACTTCGCCTGGTCCGGCAACCACGAGCAGTACCTCGACTCGCTCGCCGACGGGCGCCGGACACTCGGTGCGGCGGAGCTGCTGGGCCCGGGCGAGGTGGTCCTCGCCCCCGGGGAGGCCTACCGCACCCCCACCCTGTACGCGGCCTTCTCCGACCGCGGCCTCGACGGGATCACCGAGGCCTTCTACGCGTGGTTCCGGGCACGGCCCAGCCACGTCGGCACCACCGCCGGCCGCGTCCGCCCTGTCGTGCTCAACACCTGGGAGGCCGTGTACTTCGACCACCGGCTCGAGCCGCTGCTCGAGCTCGCCGAGTCCGCTGCCGAGCTCGGCGTGGAGCGCTTCGTCCTCGACGACGGCTGGTTCCGGGGGCGCCGCGACGACCACGCGGGCCTCGGGGACTGGTACGTCGACGAGACCGTGTGGCCCGAGGGACTGACGCCGCTGATCGAGAGGGTCACCGGCCTGGGCATGGAGTTCGGGCTGTGGGTCGAGCCCGAGATGGTCAACCTCGACTCCGACGTGGCCCGGGCCCATCCCGACTGGATCGTGCGCCCGACCGCTGCGGCGGCCGCCGACGGCGGCAGGCTCCCCCTCGAGTGGCGGCACCAGCACATCCTCGACCTGGCGAACCCGGACGCCTGGCAGTACACCTACGACCGCCTCGATGCCCTCCTGGGCGAGAACGACATCGCGTACCTGAAGTGGGACCAGAACCGCGACCTGACCGAGCACGGCCACGCCGGCCGGCCCTCGGTGCACGAGCAGACCCTCGCCGCCTACCGACTCTTCGACGCGCTCCGGGCCGCCCACCCGCACGTCGAGATCGAGTCCTGCTCCTCCGGCGGGGCCCGGGTGGACCTCGGCATCCTCGCCCGCACGGACCGAGTGTGGGCCTCGGACTGCAACGACGCCCTCGAACGCCAGACCATCCAGCGCTGGACCCAGGCCGTCCTGCCGCCCGAGCTCGTGGGCGCCCACGTCGGGCCCACGCATTCGCACACGACCGGCCGCGTCCACGACATCTCGTTCCGGGCCATCACCGCCCTGTTCGGCCACTTCGGCCTGGAGTGGGACATCCGCCAGGCCACCCCGGCCGAACGCGAGACGCTCCGGCGCGCCATCGCGCTCTACAAGCGCCACCGCGGCCTGATCCACTCGGGCGTCCGGATCAACGCAGACCTCGGCGAACCCAACCTCCGGCTGCACGGCGTCGTCTCCCAGAGCGGCACCGAGGGACTCTTCGCAGCCGTCTCCCTGGGCACCCTCATGGCGGAGGCTCCCGGACGGGTCGCTGTGCCCGGGCTCGACCCCGAGCGGACCTACCGGGTGCGCGCGGCGCTCCCGACACCCGAGGACGCCGACTGGGCCGACAGCTTCACCCAGACCGCGCCCCCGCGATGGATCGCCGCGGGGGCCACGGCGTCCGGCCGATTCCTCGCCGAGGTCGGTCTGCCCCTGCCGATCCTCCGCCCGGAGCACGCGCTCCTGATCGAGGCCAAGGTCACAGAACAGTCCGTTTCTGATTAGTTCTGTACGTTTCTGTTCGGATCGCCTACCCTAGGTGACGGCGGTCACACTCAGTACCCATCGAGCGTGACCGCCCACCAAGCCCTTCCGAGCAAGAGACAGGCCTCCTGATGGACATGACCGATCTCACCCGCCGCCTCGGCGACGGGGCACCCCGCATCGCCTTCGGCGCGGACTACAACCCGGAGCAGTGGCCCGAGGAGGTGTGGGAACGGGACGTCGAGCTCATGCGGGAGGCAGGCGTCAACCTCGTCAGCCTCGGCATCTTCTCGTGGGCCCTCCTCGAGCCCGAGGAAGGCCGGTACGAGTTCGGCTGGCTCGACCGGGTGATGGATCTCCTGCACACCCACGGCATCGCGGTGGACCTCGCCAACGCGAGCGCCTCCCCGCCACCGTGGTTCACCGTGAGGTACCCGGACTCCGCTCCCGTCAGCGCGGATGGCGTCCGCCAGACCCATGGTTCCCGCCAGGCCTTCGCTGCCTGCTCGCCGGACTACCGGCGCGCCGCCGCGGCGCTGACCACCGCGATCGCCGAGCGCTACTCAGGCCACCCGGCGCTGGCGATGTGGCACGTGCACAACGAGTACGGCTGCCACAACCAGCCCGACTACGGACCGCACGCCGCGCGCGGCTTCCGGGCCTGGCTCGAGCGCCGGTACGGCACGCTGGAGGCTCTCAACGATGCCTGGGGAACGGCGTTCTGGTCCCAGCACTACTACGCCTGGGCGGAGATCATGCCGCCGCGGCGCTCGGGCACCTGGGTCAACCCCACGCACCAGCTGGACTTCGCGCGCTTCTCCTCCGACTCGCTCCTCGAGTGCTTCGAGGCCGAGGCCGCGATCATCCGGGCACATTCGGACAAGCCCGTCACCACCAACTTCATGGGCACCAACATGGGACTGGCCGCACCGATCGACTACTGGCGCTGGTCCGCGAGCATGGACATCGTCTCCAACGACCACTACCTCATCGCGGAGGACGTGCGGAACTACCAGGACCTCGCCCTCACGGCCGACCTGACGCGGGGCTGGGCGGGCGGGCGCCCGTGGCTGCTCATGGAGCACTCGACCTCGGCCGTGAACTGGCAGCCGCGCAACATCGCCAAGGCGCCGGGCGAGATGCTCCGCAACTCCTTCCAGCACCTGGCCAGGGGCGCGGACGGGATCATGTTCTTCCAGTGGCGCGCCTCCCGGGCCGGCGCCGAGAAGTACCACTCGGGCATGGTCCCCCACGCCGGTACGGACACCAAGGTCTGGCGGGAGGTCGTCGAACTCGGGAAGGCTCTGCGCTCGGCCTCCGAGGTCGCGGGGTCGCGGGTGGCGGCGGAGGCGGCGCTCCTCTTCGACACCGATGCCCGCTGGGGCGCCGAGCTCGACTCCCATCCGAGCATCGAGGCCCAGCCCGTCCGCGAACTGCGCGATTGGCACGACGCGCTCTACCGCCGCGGCGTCACGGCGGACGTCCGGCAGAGCACCGACGACCTCTCCGCCTACCGCCTCGTCGTCGCCCCGATGCTCTACCTCGTCACAGCGGAGGGCGCCGCGAACCTGCACCGGTACGTCGAGGGCGGTGGCACGCTCGTGCTGACGTACTTCTCGGGCATCGTCGACGAGCACGACCACATCATCATGGATCCCGTCGCGGGGCGCGGCTACCCGGGCGCGTTCCGGGACCTGCTCGGCGTCGAGATCGAGGAGTTCTTCCCCCTTCGCGCCGCGGAGACAGTGCGGCTGGGGACCGGGCGCGGCCGCCGCTGGAGCGAGCTCGGCCGCGCCACCGGGGCAGAGGTCCTGGCCCGCTTCGAGGAGGGGCCGACGGCGGGGTCCCCCGCCGTGACGCGCAACGCCGCCGGCGCCGGGCACGCCTACTACGTCGCCACGTCCCCCGATGCCGAAGCGCTCGCCGCGTTCCTCCCCCGCGTGCTCGAGGACGCCGCACTGGGCCCGGCGGCCCCCACGGCAGCGGGCCACGATCTCGAGGTCGTCCTGCGGGTCTCGGAGGATGCGTCCTGGCTCTTCGCCATCAACCACGGCGCCCACGATGCCCGGGTGCCCGCCAGCGGCACAGAACTGCTCTCGGGCACCTCCGTCAGCGGCGAGCTGACTGTGCCCGGCGGCGCGGTCGCCGTCGTGCGCCTGGCGGACGACAGCGGAGCCGGACCCGGAAAGGTCACGGGACGATCAAGCTTTCGTTCCTGATCTTTTCTGAACGTTTTCGAACACCTACTATTTCCAGTGTGACGCAGGTCATAGAAGACCTCGTCCTTCACCCCAGGAGAAGCACATGAACACCCAGCGCAGCGGTTCCTCCTCGCTCACCTTCGATCGGAGGGCCCTGTTGAAGACCCTCGGGATCGGCGCTGTCGGCCTCGCGGGCGTCCCGCTCCTCTCCGCCTGCACCGGCGGCTCGGCCCCCAGCGGCGGCAGCAGCAAGACCATGACCTTCGGTTCCTCCGCCTCGGACGATGTGCCCAAGCGCGCCTACCAGGCGGTCGTCGACGCCTTCCAGAAGAAGTCGGGCGACACGGTCACGACGAACACCGTCCCCCACAACGACTTCCAGAACAAGATCAACTCCTACCTCCAGGGCAGCCCCGACGACGCCTTCACGTGGTTCGCCGGCTACCGCATGCAGTACTACGCGGGCAAGGGGCTCCTCGCCCCGATCGACGACGTATGGGAGAAGATCGGCGCGAACTACTCCGATGCGCTCAAGAAGGCGTCCACCGGCCCCGACGGCAAGATGTACTTCGTCCCCAACTACAACTACCCGTGGGGCTTCTTCTACCGGAAGAGCTTCTGGGCGCAGAAGGGCTACACCGTCCCGAAGACGTTCGACGAGCTCAAGACCCTCGCGGCCAAGATGAAGGGCGACGGCATCATCCCGATCGGCTTTGCCGACAAGGACGGCTGGCCGGCCATGGGCACGTTCGACTACATCAACATGCGCCTGAACGGGTACCAGTTCCACGTGGACCTGTGCGCGCACAAGGAGTCGTGGAACCAGCCCAAGGTGCAGTCCGTGTTCGACACGTGGAAGGCGCTCCTGCCGTTCCAGGACCCGGGCGCCCTCGGCCAGACCTGGCAGGACGCCGCGAAGCTGCTCGGCGACAAGAAGACCGGCATGTACCTGCTCGGCTCCTTCGTCACGCAGCAGTTCACCGATCCGGCGGTCCTCGCCGACATCGACTTCTTCCCCTTCCCGGAGATCGCGGTCGAGGGCCAGGACTCGATCGAGGCCCCGATCGACGGCCTCCTCCTGTCCAAGAAGGGCGGACAGAACCAGGTCGCGAAGGACTTCCTCGCCTTCATGGGCACGCCGGAGGCGCAGAACGCGTACTACTCGGTCGACTCCTCGAACATCGCCACCGCCAAGGGCGCGGACACGTCCAAGTTCTCGGCCCTGAACAAGAAGTGCGCTGACGCGATCGCCGGTGCCAAGAACATCAGCCAGTTCTTCGACCGGGACGCGCTGCCCGCGATGGCGAACAACGTGATGATCCCGGCGCTGCAGTCGTTCATCAAGGACGGCAGCGTGGACATCAAGAACCTTGAGTCCCAGGCCGCCGCGCTCTACGCCGCGCAGTAGGCAACGCCCACAACGCAGCGACCTTTCGGCACGGGCGGATGCCGCTCCGCCCGCGCCGGGCCCTCCCACCGCAGGAAAATCACCATGCCCACCACCCGCCGCAAAGTCCGCCGGCTCTCGACCCGGGACAGGATCGTCCTGACCCTCATGGTCGCGGTCCCGACGCTCATCGAGCTCGCCTTCGTCTGGCTGCCCACGCTCTTCTCGATCGGCCTCTCCTTCACCCGCTGGAACGGCCTCGACGTCAACGACATCCACGCCACAGGGACCGACAACTACGCCTTCGTGTTCAAGGACTACCCGCCGTTCTGGCCCGCGGTCCAGCACAACGTCCTGTGGCTCGTCTTCCTCGCGCTCATCGCCACGCCGCTGGGCCTCCTGCTCGCGGTGCTCCTGGACCAGAAGATCCGCGGAAGCCGGATCTACCAGAGCATCTTCTTCGCACCGGTCATGCTCTCCCTCGCGCTCGTCGGCGTCATCTGGCAGCTGTTCTACCAGCGCGACAACGGGCTGCTGAACTTCCTCCTCGGAACTGCGGGGACGCCGTCGGCCGTCGACTGGTTCGGCGACAGCAGCGTCAACATCTGGGCCGCCCTCATCGCCGCGACCTGGCGCCATTCCGGCTACGTCATGCTCCTGTATCTGGCCGGGCTCAAGGGCGTGGATCCGGCCCTGAAGGAGGCTGCCGCCCTCGACGGAGCGAATGCGGCCCAGACCTTCTTCCGCGTCATCTTCCCGGCCATGCGGCCCATCAACATCGTCATCGTGGTGATCACGATCATCGAGTCGCTGCGCGCGTTCGACATCGTCTACGTGATCAACCGCGGCACCAACGGCCTCGAGCTCATCTCGGCCCTCGTCATCCAGAACCTCGTCGGCGAAGGCCAGGTGATCGGCGTCGGCTCCGCCCTCGCGACGATCCTGCTCGTCATCTCCCTCGTGCCGATCACGTTCTACCTCTCGCGCACCTTCGGGAAGGAGGCCAAGGAATCATGACCACGCTCACGACTCCCCGTCTGGCCCGCACCGCCGCCGAGCCCGCGGGCTCGAGGCCCAGGCGCCACTACTCGACCCACATCGTGCTCATCGTCCTGGCCGTCATGTGGCTCCTGCCCCTGGGCTGGTCCCTCTACACCGCCCTGCGGCCCATCGAGTCGACCAACGCCCACGGCTACTTCAGCATCGCCGGCCCGTACAACTTCGACAACTTCGTCACGGCGTGGAACCAGGGCGGGTTCTCGAAGTACTTCTGGAACTCGGCGCTCATCACCGTGCCCACCGTGGTGCTGACCCTGTTCTTCGCCTCGCTCATGGCGTTCGCGGTCAGCCGCGTGAGCTGGAAGTTCAACATCGCCCTGCTCATCCTGTTCACGGCCGGCAACCTGCTCCCGCCCCAGGTCCTCGCGGCACCGCTGTTCCAGATGTTCAAGCACCTCGAGCTGCCGTACTGGTTCAGCGACTCGGGCTCCCTGCTCAACACCTACATCTCGGTCATCGTCGTGGACACGGCGTTCCAGATCGGCTTCTGCACGTTCGTCCTGTCGAACTACATGAAGGCGCTCTCGCACGACCTCACCGAGGCCGCCCTCGTGGACGGCGCCGGGATCTGGACCCAGTACTGGTCCATCATCATGCCGCTGTGCCGGCCGGCGTTCGCGGCCCTTGGCACGCTCGAGGTCATCTTCATCTACAACGACTTCTTCTGGCCCCTGCTGTTCATCCAGAACGGCGACCGCCTCCCGGTGACCACCGCCATCAACAACCTCCAGGGCGTCTTCCTCAGCAACTACAACCTGCTCGCGGCCGGCGCCACCATCACCGTCATCCCGACCCTCGTCATCTACCTCGTGCTGCAGCGCCAGTTCGTGGCGGGCCTGACGCTCGGCTCGAGCAAGGGCTGACGATGCTTGCAGCAGCGCGCCACACCGCAATCCTCGACGCCGTCCAGCGCGAGGGCGTCGTGAAGGTCGCCGACCTCGCCCAGCGCCTCGGGGTCTCCGCGGTCACGATCCGCCGGGACATCGATGCCCTCAGCGACGCGGGACTGCTGACCCGCGTCCACGGCGGCGTCATGGTCCCCGGGGAAGGCGGAACGCACGAGCCCGGCTTCGCCCTCAAGTCGACCCAGAACCTCGAGGCGAAGGAGGCGATCGCCCTCGAGGCCGCGGCCCTCGTCACCGAGGACATGGCCGTGGGGGTGACCGCGGGCTCCACCACCTGGGTGCTCGCCAAGGCGCTCGCCGCCGGGCCCCGCATCACCGTCCTGACGAACTCCGTGCGCGTCATGGAGGCCTTCAGCTCCTCGACGTCCGGCTCGACGGTGCTGCTCACCGGGGGCCAGCGCACGCCGTCGGACGCCCTCGTCGGGCCGCTCGCGACCGCGTCGATCCGCTGCCTCCACCTCGACCTCCTCTTCCTGGGCGTCCACGGGATGGACGAGAACGCGGGCTTCACCACACCGAACCTCCTCGAGGCGGAGGCCAACCAGGCGTTCGCCGCAGCGGCCCGGCGCGTCGTCGTCGTCGCAGACCACAGCAAGTGGGGCGTCCAGGGCATCGGGAGCATCTGCGGGCTCGAGGAGGCGGACTGCCTCGTCACCGACAGCGGCCTGCCGCGCGCCGCGGTCTCGCACCTTCGGGACCGGATCCCCTCGGTGCGGGTCGCGGGCCATCCGGAGAGCTGACCGGCGCTCCCCCGCGCACGACGGCGGCGCCTCGCCCGAGCGGGCGGGGCGCCGCTGCCGCCATGGCCGGCAGGGCCGGGAAGGCGCCCGCTAGGACCTCACGGCAATGTCGCCGACCATGCCCATGTCGTCGTGGAACTCGCAGATGTAGTGCCAGGTGCCAGCCTTGCCGAACGTCCAGGTGAAGTGGTCCGGGCCCCCGCCGGCCTTGGGGAGCAGCGTGCCGGAGTCAACATGCTTCCCGCCGGGCCCGGTGAGCTTGGCGAACGTCACCGTGTGCGGGACGACGCCCTGGTTGGCGCTCATGTCGAACGTCACCGTGGTCCCTGCCCTGATGTGGTCCAGCGACGGCATGAACCGCATGACCATGGCTGTGTCGTCCATGGCTCCGACGAAGACGTGTGTGGCGCTCGCCCTCTCCATCGTCTCGTGCATCAGGGCGTACCCGTCGCGGATGATGTGCCGGCTCTCAGCGTGGGCCCGCCGGTCGTAGTAGGCCTGGCTGTGCGGGAGCGGAGCCCCCTGGTGCCGGACGTGGACCACGATGTTCATCATCTGGCCGTGCAGGATGCAGTAGAACGTGAAGGTGCCGGATTCGGCGAACTTGAGCTGATAGGTCCGAACCGTCGGGACCCCCGGCGTGGGCGGGGCGATCACGCCCGAGTTGGTCCACCGGGCCTTCGGGTCGAAGAGGGGGCCGCCGACCGGCTTGAACGCGTCGGCCTCGAGGTTTGCGATCGAGGTCGGGGGAAGCGGCGGCTTCCCGTAGCTGACGGTGTGGAGTTCGGCGCTGTTGGAGACGAATCGGATCGAGTCTGCCTGGTGGATCCAGATCTCTCCCGGCAGGAATCGCATGCCCTGGATGGCCATGTCCTTCGACTGTTCGCCCACGAGGACGTTCCAGGTCCGTGCGGCAGCGGAACCCGTCCCGGCCTGCGCCGGGGCGGTGCCGAGGAGGCCGATCAGCAGGGTGAGCAGGGCCGTGGCAACCACGGCGGGCGCCCGGAGCCGGGCGCGGGATGACGGTGACATTGGACTGCTCCCGTAATGAAGCAGCGGGCCCGGGCCCTCCCAGCGGGACTCCGGCTCGGCAGCGCCGGCGAGCGGAAAGTGCGGGCCGGCCACGCGGCGTCGTGCGCCTCCAGCGGGGGTGCCGCCGCTTCGGCGCCGAGACCGCGCCGATTCAGGGTGCTGTCCTGTGGCCCCCTCGAGGACACACCACAGGATAGACCCCGGCGTCCGGCCGAGGAAGGGGAATCCGGCGCGGCGCGGGGACGCCATAGAGTGAGTCCATGGCACAGACCCGCGGCACCGTCCTCGTCCTCAACGGCCCCAACCTGAACCTGCTGGGCACGCGCGAGCCGGAGAAGTACGGCACGCACACCCTCGCAGACATCGAGCGGCTGTGCGCCGAGGCGGCGCGGGCCCAGGGGCTCGAGGCCGAGTGCTTCCAGTCGAACCACGAGGGCGCGCTCGTCGACGCGATCCACGCCGCCCGGGGCACGGCGCTCGGGATCGTGCTCAACGCCGGCGCCTACACCCACACCTCGGTGGCCGTCCGGGACGCGGTCGCGGCCGTCCAGCTCCCGCTCGTCGAGGTGCACATCACCAACGTCCACGCCCGGGAGCCGTTCCGGCACCACTCCTACCTGAGCGACATCGCCAGGGCCGTGATCGCAGGGGCCGGGGTGCTCGGCTACCGGTTCGCGATCGAGTACCTCGCGGACCTCACCGCCACCCGCCGGCCGGTCCAGGCCTAGACGGCCCCTCCCGGCCGCGGGCTACTTCCTGGTGCAGACGCCGGGCTGGACCTGCTGGCTGAGACCGGGGGCCTTCGATGCCACGGGGGCGAGCTCCTCCATGGTGATCGCGTAGCCGACGTTCGCCGTGGAGTCGCTCTTGGCGAAGACCACGCCCGTCACGCGCCCGTCGAGCGTCATGAGCGGACCCCCCGAGTTGCCCTGCTGGACGTTCCCGGAGATCTGGTAGACGCTCTTGGGCACCTCGTTGCTGCCGTAGATATCCGGGGCGAGCACCGTCGTCGTGCCCTGCACCACCGCCGGGCGCAGCTGGTAGGGGCCGCCGAGGGGGTAGCCGCCGAACGCGGCCGAGGTGCCGGCGGGGCTCGTGCCGGTCAGCTGCAGCGGTGCGACGTCGAGGCCGTCCACCGCGACGACGGCGAGGTCGTGCACCGCGTCGAAGTACACCACTCGGCCGCTGCGGGCCCCGCCGCCCGGAAGCTCGACGACGGGCTCGCTCACCCCGGCCACGACGTGCGCGTTGGTGACGATCCTCCCGGGGGACACCACGAAGCCGGAGCCGGTCTGGTTCTGGCCGCACTGGTACGCGGTTCCGGTGATCCTGAGGATGGACGGCGCCGCGCTGCGCAGCGCGGCCGTGTCCACGGAGTCCGGGACCTTGACCGGCTGGGCAGGGGCGATGCCCTCGATCAGCTTGGGCAGGCCGTCGCCGATCACGAAGGCGCGCAGGGCGGCCGCCTGCTCCTTCACAGGATCCGGCGTCGCGTCGTCGAGCGTCCGGACCACCGTGGAGCCGGCGATCTGCTGTGTGAGCAGGGGCACGCCCATGCTCGAGACGGTGAAGGCGGTCATCGAGATGACGAGGGCCGCCACGACCACGCTGACCACCCCGCCGAGGCCGCGGTCGACGGCGGTGGCCCCCTTCCAGCGGATCCTGCGGCGGATGCGCTGGCCGAGTGCGGAGCCGACCGCGTTGCCGGCGGCCATGAGGAGGACGGCCGTGATGATGATCCCGACCGCGCGCCACCCGCCCGGCGCGAGCCAGCTGCTCACAAGCGGCACGGCGAAGAAGGCGGCCACGCCGCCGGCCACGAAGCCGAGGATGCCGCTCAGGCTCACGACGAACCCCGCGCGGATCCCGTTGAGGAGGTAGCCCACGAGAACGAGCACGAGGAGGACGTCGAGGAGATTCACCCTCGGCAGTCTACCGACGGGTTCTGACCCCAGACTGGGAGGCCCGCACGCCGCTCCCCCGCGTCCTCGCGCGGGCCCTGCGCTGTGTCGCCTGCCAAGTTCGTCACAAAAGGTCCGCGGTATCTGAAACAATGAGCCCAGCGCAAGCAAGCGAATGCAACTGACACTAGGAGACTGAATTGGACCTCGAGGTACTGCGCCGCGCACCGCTCTTCGCCACGCTCGACGACGAAGGGTTCCGCCTGCTGACGGATGAGCTCACCGAGGTGGACCTGTCCCGGGGCGCGTCGGTGTTCCGCGAAGGCGACCAGGGCGACCAGCTCTACTTCATCGTCTCCGGCAAGGTGAAGCTGGGCCGCACCTCCCCCGATGGCCGCGAGTCCCTCGTGGCCATCCTCGGCCCCGGCGAGCTCTTCGGCGAGATGGCCCTTTTCGACCCGGCGCCCCGCAACGCCACGGCCACCGCCGTCTCCGAGACGCGCCTCGCCGGCCTGAAGAACGAGGCCCTCGTGGCGCTCCTCCGGTCCCGCCCGGAGGTCTCCGCGCAGCTGCTGCAGGCGCTGGCCCGCCGCCTGCGCCGCACCAACGACTCGCTCTCGGACCTCGTGTTCTCGGACGTCCCCGGCCGTGTCGCGAAGGCCCTCCTGGACCTCGCCGACCGCTTCGGCCGCCCGGCGACCGACGGCGTGCTCGTGGCCCACGAGCTCACTCAGGAGGAGCTGGCCCAGCTCGTGGGCGCGTCCCGCGAGACGGTCAACAAGGCCCTGGCCGAGTTCGTCCAGCGCGGCTGGATCCGCCTCGAGGCCCGCGCCGTGGTGATCCTGGACATGCAGCGGCTGCGCCAGCGCTCCCGCTGATCCGCACCGGAACGCGGAAGGAGCCGGACCCGTCGCGGGTCCGGCTCCTTCTCTGTCTCGCGCTGTGCCGGAGTGTGGGCGGCCCGCGCTACGCCTGCTCGGCCGGGCGGCCGACGGCGCGCAGCGCCTCGGTCGGCGGGGCGACGACGGCTCCCGGGGCGCTCACCTCGAGGTAGAGCTGGCCGGCGTCCTCGACGAGCTCGGCCTGGTAGACGTGGTTGCTCCGCTTGATGTTGAGGTAGGCGATGCAGCCCCTGGCCTTGGCCATCTTGGCGAGGATGATCTCGGTGGCCGGGACGAGCAGCTCCGGCAGCGCGAGACCGCGGGTGTCCGGCTCGCCCACCTCGTCGCCCAGGGCGCTCGTCTCCTTCTCCGCCATGAGGGTGGCGGCGCTCACCCACTGGCCCCACACGCCCTTGCTCGGCAGGAGCGTAGGGGTCTGGCCGACGGGAAGCGTGGCGGCGAAGTAGCGGGTGTCGAAGCGCCGGTGCGCGAAGTCCGGCGTCACCCAGTGCACGAGCGAGCGCAGCAGGTCGGTCCGCAGGCCCAGCCCGCGCTTGGCGAGCAGCTCGGCGAAGCCGATCTCCTGGCCGGCGAGGGCCTCGCGCGCACGGACCCAGTCCGCGGTGCTCGTGCCCTCCACCACCACGGACTCGTCTGAGCCGGCCAGGAGCACACCGGTCTCCTCGAACAGCTCTCGGATGGCGGCGACAACGTGGACCCTGGCGAGCGCGTAGTCCTCGGTCCCGAGGACCTCGGCCCACTGGCCCACCGAGGGGCCGAACCAGTCGAAGGAGTCCTGGTCTGCGTTCTCCACCGAGCCCCCGGGGAACGCGACGACCCCGAGGGGCGAGTCGCCCGTGCGGTAGGTCAGCCAGGTCTCGGTGCCGTCGGGGGCGTCCCGCACGAGCGCGACGGACGAGGCGAGGCGGGGTTTGCGCGGGGCCCGGTCGGCTTCATCGAGCCAGCTGCGGGCCGCGCCCTGCAGGCGCTTGGGCAGGGTGAAACGGCGCCTAGGCGAAGTCGGCAATCAGCTCAACCTCCACTGGGGCGTCGAGCGGCAGGACCGCGACGCCGACGGCGGAGCGGGCATGCGTGCCGGCCTCGCCGAAGATCTTGCCGAGCAGTTCGGAGGCGCCGTTGACGACTCCGGGCTGCCCCGTGAACTGCGGGTCGGAGGCGACGAAGCCCACGACCTTGACGATGCGCGTGACGCGGTCAAGGTCCCCAATCTGGGCCTTGACCGCGGCGAGCGCGTTGATGACGCACACCTCGGCGTGCTTCTTGGCGTCCTCGGCGCTGACCTCGGCGCCGACCTTGCCGGTGGCCGGGAGCTTGCCGGAGACGAACGGCAGCTGGCCGGACGTGTAGACGGTCGAGCCGCTCACGACTGCCGGGACGTAGGCGGCCACTGGCGCGGCAACCTCGGGCAGGGTCAGGCCCAAGTCTGCGAGGCGGCGCTCGACGGCGCTGCTCACCTCGGCCTCGACGTGTCCTTCCGCTGTCGCGGCCTGGTCCTGGCTCATGCCTGCTTCTCCCTCTTCATGTACGCGACGAGTCCGTTGCCGCCGGGGCCGGGGACCACCTGCACGAGCTCCCAGCCGTCCTCACCCCACTGGTCGAGGATCTGCTTCGTCGCGTGGACGATGAGCGGCACGGTCGCGTATTCCCAGGCGGTCATGAGGCCAGATTAGCCCCTCCCGTTAGACTGGCCCACATGGCGTCTGGCAAGAACCCTGTCTTTGACACGGCCACCACTCTGGGAAAGATCCTCGCATTCCTCGGTGTGAGTGCGATCTGTGGCGTGCTGGTGGCGGGGCTCATGGTGCCCGCCGCGGCCGTCACCGGCAGCGCGGCCAACGGCTCGGTCCAGTTCTTCGACAGCCTGCCCAGCGAGCTCACGGTCGAGCCGCCGGGGCAGGTCACGAAGATCCTGGCCTCGGACGGCTCCCAGATCGCCACGCTGTTCTCGGAGAACCGCACCAAGGTCTCGCTCGACCAGATGTCCCCGTACATCAAGGACGGGATCGTCGCCATCGAGGACTACCGCTTCTACGAGCACGGCGGCGTGGACACGACCGGCATCCTGCGCGCGCTCGCGGCCAACTTCCGCGGCGGCCGGCAGGGCGCCTCGACCCTGACGCAGCAGTACGTCAACAACGTGATCAACGAGAACCTCGTCGCGCAGGGCAAGGCGGACGAGGTGCTCCTCAACGGCCTGAACAAGGGCGTCGGTGACAAGCTGCGCGAGATGAAGCTCGCGATCGCGCTCGAGAAGAAGTTCAGCAAGGACCAGATCCTCGAGGGCTACCTCAACATCGTGTTCTTCAACGCCAACGCCTACGGCATCGAGGCCGCGAGCCAGTACTTCTTCTCCACGGACGCCAAGAACCTCACGCTGCCCCAGGCTGCGCTCCTCGCGGGCCTCGTCAACAGCCCCTCGATGTATGACCCGACCGTGCACCCCGAGGCGTCGAAGAAGCGCCGCGACCTCGTGCTCGACGCCATGCTGCAGCACGGCAAGATCAACCAGAAGCAGCACGACGACGCCGTCGCGACGCCCGTGAAGACCAAGGTCAACCCGCCCAAGCAGGGCTGTCCGTACGCCCAGACGGCGCAGTACTTCTGCGACTACGTGCTCCACCAGATCCTCAACGACCCGGCTTTCGGCGCCGATGAGAAGGAGCGCACGGCCCGGATCATGCGCGGCGGCCTGACTATCAAGACCACCCTGGACCCGCGCCTCCAGGGCCCCGCCCAGCAGCAGGTGGACTCGACCGCCGGGGCCAACTCGCTCAAGTGGGCGGCCTCCCTCGTGACCGTCCAGCCCGGCACGGGCAAGATCGTCTCGATGGCCCAGAACTCGCGGATGCTGGACGGCCAGGGGTCGAACTTCGTGACCTCGTACAACGTCAACGTCGAACGCAGCGATCCCTCCGGCAACCCGCTCGGCGGCGCCGGAGGCATGCAGCCCGGCTCGACGATGAAGCCCGTGACCCTGGCGGCCTGGCTGACCGAGGGCAAGTCGACGAACGCGGTCGTCAACGCGTCCCAGCGCCGCTACCCCAAGGGCTACCCGTGGAAGACGACCTGCGACCCGGTGGTGGGCTGGTACGACGACACGGTGGAGGGCTCCACCGACCTCCAGAACGACGAAGAGGGCTGGTACCGGCCCATGACGGTGCGCGAGGGAATCTACCAGTCGATCAACACCGCGACCTTCGCCTCCGCCGCCGGCCTGAACGACTTCTGCGACATCCAGCGGGCCGCTGACGCGCTCGGGATGCACGACGGCGAGGGCAACAGCAAGAAGCTCGACCTCCACTACCTCGGCAACCTCCTCGGCGGCATGAACGTGGCCCCGCTGACGATGGCGAGCGCGTTCGCCACCTTCTCGGCCGACGGCACGTACTGCACCCCGATCTCGATCACCGACGTCACCGACGCGCAGGGCAAGCGGATCGGCGGCCAAGCGCCGACGTGCCAGCAGAACGCGATCAAGCCCGAGGTGGCGAGGGCGGCCACGAACGTGCTCCAGGACGTCCTCACGAAGGGCTCCGGCTACAACATCAAGGACGCCGGCGGGAAGACCATCAAGCTGCCCTACCCCGACGCGGCCAAGACCGGTACGAACAACTTCAACAACCAGACCTGGGTGGTCGGGTACACGAAGGGCCTCGCCACCGCCTCCTTCTTCGGAGAGGCGCTGAAGGATCCGGCATCGTCCACCATCGGGCGCGACATCACGATCAACGGGCGCTTCTACAAGTCCGTGGACGGCGCCTTCATCGCCGGCCCGCAGTGGGCGTACTTCATGCAGAAGGCGGCGCCGCTGTACGACAACGGCGCCTTCGAGGCACCGCCGCAGAACCTCATCACCGGCGCGAACACGGACTCGAGCCCGTCGACGTCGCAGCAGCAGGGCTTCCAGCAGCAGCAGAATCCGCAGCCGGCCCCGCCCGTTGCCCCGGCTCCCGCTCCGAAGCCGCAGCCGGTCCAGCCGCCGGCACAGAAGCCCGCCCCCACCCCAGCCCCGCAGCCCACGTCCGGCAAGGGCAAGGGCGGGAACGGCTGAGCCGTGGGTCCAGCAGCAGACACCGCCGCGGCGCACGCCCGGGGCCGGGTGGGCGCCGCCGTGGCCCTTGCCGCGCGGCGGGCTGCCCTCCTCGCCGGGCTCGGCCTGAGCGCGGGCGCCGCCGCCGCGGCATACGGGTGGTGGGAGAAGGACCAGTTCACGCTCCGTGAGGAGACCGTGGCCGCCCTTCCGCCCGGTTCGGGGCCGCTCCGGGTCCTCCACCTGAGCGACATCCACTTCGTGCCGGGCCAGACGGCGAAGGTCCGCTGGCTCGCGGGGCTGGCCGACCTCGAGCCCGACCTCGTGGTGAACACCGGTGACAACCTGAGCCACCCCGACGCGGTCCTGCCGCTCGTCACGGCGCTCAAGCCGCTCCTGCGGTTCCCCGGGGTGTTCGTGCCCGGGTCCAACGACTACTACGCGCCGGTCGCGAAGAACCCGGCGGCCTACCTTCTCGGGCCGTCGAACCGGAAGCCGCTCCCCCGCCGCATCGAGCTGGACTGGCGCAGCCTCTTCACGGCGTTCGGGGCCGCAGGCTGGCTCGACCTGACGAACCGGGCGCAGTCCATGAGCGTGGCCGGCGTCCGGCTCGACTTCTCCGGCGTGGACGATCCGCACCTGCGGCGCGAGCGCTACGCGGGGTGGCCAGTGCCTGTGCCCGGTCCTTCGGAAGGCCCCTCGCTCAGGGTGGCCGTCATCCACGCCCCCTACCAGCGGGTGCTGGACCACTTCACCGATGCTGGGGCCGAGCTCATCCTGGCCGGCCACACGCACGGCGGCCAGATCTGCCTCCCCGGCTACGGCGCCCTCGTCTCCAACTGCGACCTGCCGACCTGGCGCGCCAAGGGCCTCACCCTCTGGGAGCAGGACGGCCGTTCGGTCCCCCTGAACGTCTCGGGCGGGATCGGCACCTCGCGTTTCGCCCCGGTACGGATCGCGTGCCGTCCCGAGGCGGTCCTGCTCACGCTCACCGCCCGCCCGGCGTAGGGTAGTTGCCACAGCTAACTACTTCCTACCCAGGTGTGTGAGCCCCGGCATGCCACAGCGCGCCTCAGTTGACCCCCCGGCACCGACCCCGCAGCAGAGCCCGTACTGGGCCTCCATCGCGCGCCTCGGACCGATCGTCCGCCCCATCGTGCCGCGCCTCGTGATGGGCATGGTCGTGGCCCTGGCCGCGTCCGCGCTCGCCCTGGCCGTCCCGCAGGTGCTGCGGCTCGTCATCGACGAGCTGCTCCGCAGCGGGACCCAGCCTCCGGCTGTGTGGGGAGCGGCCGGCGTCGTGCTCCTCCTCGGCGTGCTCGAGGCGACGATGATCTACCTCCGGCGCGTCCTGGTGATCGAGCCGAGCATCACGCTCGAGCGGCAGATGCGCACCTCGATGTACGACCACCTCCAGGACCTGCCGGTCTCGTTCCACGACCGGTGGGGCTCCGGGCAGCTGCTCTCGCGCTCCGTCGCGGACCTGGGGTTCCTGCGGCGGTGGCTCGCCTTCGGCGCGATCTTCCTCGTGGTCTCGATCAGCACCGTCGCCCTGGGCGTGGTCCTGCTGTTCACGCTCTCGTGGCAGCTTGCGCTGATCTTCCTCGCGGCGGCCGTGCCGATCATGGTGTACGGGGCGATCTTCCGCCGCCGCTTCTCGCTCGCCACCCGGCGCAGCCAGGACCAGGCCGGGGACCTCGCGACCGCGGTCGAGGAATCGGTGCACGGTATCCGTGTCCTCAAGGCCTTCGGCCGCGCCCATGAGGCCCTCGAGGGCTTCGCCGAGCAGGCCCGGCACCTGCGCGAGACGGAGGTCGCGAAGGCTCGGCACCAGGCGCTGTTCAGCCTCGTCGTGACCCTGCTGCCCGAACTCGCGCTCGGCACCGGCCTCGTCACCGGCATCTGGCTCGCCGCCACGGGGCACCTGAGCATCGGCTCGCTCGCTGCCTTCTTCGCGACCGCCGCCGCGGTCGCGCAGCCGGTCGAGGCCAGCGGGATGCTCGTGGGCATGGCGCTCACCGCGAAGACCGCCGTGGACCGGCACTTCGAGGTCATGGACGCCACGAACACGGTGGCCGACCCGGAGCACCCGCGCCACATCGGCACCCCGCGCGGGGAGCTGGCCTTCCGCGGCGTCCGCTTCTCCTACGGCGCTCCCGACGCGCACGACGCCGGCCGCCCGCCGCGCGCCGCCGGCCAGCCGTCGGAGGTCCTCAGCGGAGTGGACCTGCGGGTGCGGCCCGGGGAGACCATGGCCCTCGTCGGGGCGACGGGCTCGGGCAAGAGCACGCTGCTCCAGCTCGTGCCGCGGCTCTACGACGTGGGCGGCGGCGCGGTGGAGGTCGACGGCGTGGACGTCCGGGACCTCCCGCTGGCCGAGCTGCGCCGGCGCGTCGCCGTCGCGTTCGAGGACACGATCCTGTTCTCCTCCTCGGTGCGGGAGAACGTGCTGCTCGGCGCGCCTGCCCAGGCGGGCCCGGAAGCGGACGCCGTGGTGGCCGAGGCCCTCGAGGTCGCCCAGGCCCAGTTCGCGTACTCGCTCCCCGAGGGCCTCGACACCCGGATCGGCGAGGAGGGCCTGAGCCTCTCGGGGGGCCAGCGCCAGCGGATCGCCCTGGCCCGCGCCATCGCGGCGCAGCCGTCCGTGCTGGTCCTCGACGATCCGCTCTCGGCCCTGGATGTCGCCACGGAGGAGCGTGTGTCGGAGGGCCTGCGCGAGGCGCTCGCCCACACGACCACGCTCATTGTGGCCCACCGCCCCTCGACCGTGGCCCTCGCGGACCGGGTGGCGCTCCTGCGCCACGGTGTGGTCGAGGACGTGGGCACCCACGCCGAGCTCCTCGCCCGCAGCGACCACTACCGCTGGGTGATCGCGAGCCTGCCCGAGGGGCCGAGGGATCTGGACAGGGACGAGGAACCCGACCTGGACACCGTCCTCTCCGAGGAGGCCGAGGCCCGATGAGCCGCACCCACACCGGCCCGCTGCCGCAGGGCGGGCAGGGCACCCGCGGCGAGGACGCGGTGGACCTCACGCGCGAGGCGAGCCGCGCCGTCCGCCGTCGTTCGCTCAGGCTCCTGCGGGACCTCGTGCGGCCCGTCCGCGGGCGGCTGTGGGCGACCCTCGCGATGGTCGTCGTCTCCCAGGCGTCCCGCGCGGCGGGCCCGGCGATCATCGCGTTCGGGATCGACCGCGCGCTGCCCGCCCTCGTCTCCGGCGACCCCGGGCAGATGTGGCTCGCCGGGGCGGGGTACGTCGCGGCGGCCCTCGTCACCGGCATGCTCACCGCCGGCTACGTCACCTCGACCGCGAAGCTGAGCCAGGCCATGCTCCTGGACCTGCGCGTGTGGGTCTTCCGGCACACCCAGCGGCTGAGCCTGGACTTCCACGAGACCTACACGTCCGGGCGCATCATCTCGCGGCAGACCTCGGACCTCGAGGCGCTGCGCGAGCTGCTCGACTCGGGCATCAGCTCGCTCGCCTCCGGCCTGCTGTTCATGGCCTTCACCGCGATCACGGTCTTCGCGCTCGACTGGCCCTCGGGGCTCATCATGCTCGCCGCCGCGGTCCCCATGCTGTTCCTCGCCCGCTGGTACCAGGTCCGCTCGCAGCGGGCCTACCGTGCCTCCCGCGTGGTCTCGGCGCGGCTGATCGTGCACTTCGTCGAGACCATGACGGGCATCCGCGCGGTCAAGGCGTTCCGGAAGGAGCGCGCCAACAGCGCCGAGTACGGCCGGCTCGCGGACGACTACGCCGCCGCCACCCAGCGTTCGGTGATGCTCAACGGTGTCTTCCAGCCGGGCCTCGTGCTCATCGGCAACGTCACCGTGGCCGTGATCCTGCTCGTGGCCGCGTTCCGCGTGCTCGACGGCGGGCTGGCCGTGGGCGTCCTGCTCGCCGTGGTGCTCTCGACCAAGCGGTTCTTCTCCCCGCTCGAGCAGATGGCCATGTTCTACAACTCGTTCCAGAGCGCCCAGGCGGCCCTCGAGAAGGTCTCCGGCCTGCTCGAGGAGGTCCCCACGGTGCGCCCGCCGCGGGAGCCCGTGCCGCTGCCGCAGGCCAGCGGGGCGGTCGCGTTCGAGTCGGTCTCCTTCTCCTACGGCTCGGGGCCCGAGATCCTTCCAGAGTTCACCCTGCGGATCCCGGCGGGGCAGACGGTGGCTCTCGTCGGCGCGACCGGCGCGGGGAAGTCCACGATCGCCAAGCTGGTGGCCCGGTTCTACGATCCGACTTCCGGGGCGGTGACGCTCGACGGCGTGGACCTCCGGCGGCTCTCGACCCGGGACCTGCGGCGGGCGGTCGTCATGGTGACGCAGGAGGCGTACCTGTTCTCGGGCTCGGTCGCGGACAACATCGCGCTCGGGCGCCCGGACGCCTCCCGGGAGGAGATCGAGGCGGCGGCCCGCGCGGTGGGCGCGCACGAGTTCATCGCGGCGCTGCCGGACGGCTACGACACAGACGTCACCAAGCGCGGCGGCCGGGTCTCCGCCGGGCAGCGCCAGCTCATCTCGTTCGCGCGGGCGGTGCTGGCGAATCCTTCCGTGCTCATCCTGGACGAGGCGACGAGCTCTCTCGACATCCCGTCCGAGCGCCTCGTGCAGTCAGGTCTCGCCAAGCTACTCGGCTCGGGCCCCGGCCAGACTGGGGGACGGACCGCCGTGATCATTGCCCACCGGCTCTCGACGGTGGAGAATGCGGACCGGGTGCTCGTGGTGGACGGCGGGCGCATCGTCGAGGACGGTTCCCCGGCCGAGCTCCTCGCCGGCGGAGGCCGGTTCGCGGCCCTCCACGGAGCATGGCGGGACTCCCTCGTCTAGGCTGCACTGCAGGGGAAGGAAGGGCGTCCCCGATTTCATCTTCGCCCCCTGATCGGGTACTCTGGATGAGTTGCTCCGGGGAGACCCGGGCAGCGGATCGGGATGTAGCGCAGCTTGGTAGCGCGCTTCGTTCGGGACGAAGAGGTCGCAGGTTCAAATCCTGTCATCCCGACCATAGGAAGGCCCCACGGCATGCGCCGTGGGGCCTTCGCCGTCCCCGGGCGGCGAGGCGCAGCGGCGCGCACATCAGTGATGCGGCAGCACCGGGTACGTCCTGCCCGCGCCCCACCGGTGCCGGAGCCTCTTATGGAGCGCATCGCCCGCCACCACGCCCGGAATCGCAAGTGCGGCGATGGCCAGGCCCTCGAGAGGCGGGGGCGCCTGGCCCAGCAGCGCGGCCACCGGGCCCACGAAGAGGAAGACGGCGAGCAGCACGAGTTCGGCGGCGATCGCGCCGAGCAGCATGCGGTTCTTCCCCCACGCGAGCCTCCAGGCTGGCTGGCTCGCGCTGCGGCACGCGTACGCATTGGCGAGCTGGCCGAGCACCACCGCGGTGAAGGCCGCGCCGGAAGCCGCGGCGATCGTCGCGGGGTCGGGGAGCGGGCCGCCTGGCCGCCAGCCCGCAGCCCAGAGCACGGCGGCGAAGGCAGCCATCTCGAAGACGACCTCGGCCGGGCCCAGCACCGCGAACACCCGGAACAGCAGGCTCGCGTCCATGAGGTGACGCCGCTCCGGCGGCCGCTTGAGGACCCCGGAGCTCGGGTTCTCGCCGCCGAGCGCCAGCGCTGGCAGGAGGTCGGTGCCGATGTCGAGGCAGAGGATCTGCAGCACCCCGAGGGCCAGGGGGAAGTGGCTGGCGGCCAGGGCCCACACCACGAACGGGGTCAGCTCGGCCACGTTGTCGGTCAGGTGGTAGGTCAGGAACCGCCGGATGTTCGCGTAGGTCGCCCGGCCCTGCTCCACCGCCACGATGATGGTCGCGAAATCGTCGTCGAGCAGGACGAGGTCGGCCGCGTTCCTCGCCACATCGGTGCCGCTGCGGCCCATGGCCACCCCGATGTCGGCGGCCTCGAGGGCGGGGCCGTCGTTGACGCCGTCGCCGGTCATGGCGACGCAGTGGCCCCGCCCCTGCAGGGCGTGCGCGACGCGGAGCTTCTGCTCGGGGGTGACCCGCGAGATCACCACCCCGTCCCGGTCCAGCAGCGCGCCGAGAACCTGGAGGTCCTCCGGCAGCGCGGCCCCTTCGAGCACGGCCTCGGTCCCCGTGCCGCGGCCGATCAGCCCTATCTCGCGGGCGATCGCCGCCGCCGTCACCGGGTGGTCCCCCGTGACCATCGCAACCCGGATCCCGGCCTCGCGCGCCTGCCGGATCGCGTCCGCAACGGCGGGCCGGGGCGGGTCGTGCAGGCCGACGAGGCCCCGCAGCACGAGCTCCCGCTCGAGGACGACGGCGTCCGCCTCCCCTTGCGCCGCGGCGGAGGCCTCGGCGGCGGTCAGCTCGCGCGACGCCACCGCCAGCACCCTCAGGCCGCGCGACGCGAGCTCCCCCAGCATCCGGCGCGCCCCGTCCAGCCATGCGGCCCCCTCGCCGCCGCCCGCCCCCGGCCCAGAGGAGCCGTCGCCCACGCACAGGCCGAGGAGCGTCTCGGGCGCCCCCTTGACCCACAGCTCCGCCCGCGCCCCCGCGCCGGCGCCGGCGGGGAGCACCGCGCTCTGCCGCTTGCGCTCCTCGTCGAACGCGAAGCCAGCGAGCGCCTCCGGGCCTTCCGCCGCACCGCCGAGCCTGCGGTCGAGGGCCGCGAGCGCGCCCTCCATCGGATCGCCGACGGCCCGCCACTCGCCGTCGTGCTCCTCGATGTCCCCCTGGGAGGCTGCCCGGGCGCCGGCGGCGAGGCGCGCGGCCGCCGTGACGGCGAGCGGGGTACCCGTGACCGCCGCCTCGGGCGCGTACCCGCGTCCCTCGAGCCGGACGGAGCCGAGCGGGGTCCACACCTCGACGGCGCTCATGCGGTTCTGGGTGATGGTGCCGGTCTTGTCGGTGCAGATGAACGTCGTGGAGCCCAGCGTCTCGACAGCCTGGAGGTTGCGCACGAGCGCGTGGCGCCGGCTCATGCGCTGGGCGCCCATGGCGAGGGAGAGCGTGACCGTAGGCAGCAGTCCCTCGGGGACCAGGGCCACGGTGACCCCGATGGCGAACAGGAAGGCGCTTGCGAGGGGGTTGCCGATGAGGAATGAGATCACGAAGAACACCGCGCCGACGGTCACGGAGACGATCGCGATGACCTTCACGACGCGCTTGAGCTCGAGGTCGAGCGGGCTGGGCGGCGACTCGGCCCGCGTGGTCAGGCGCGCGATCTCGGCCAGCCGCGTGGACACCCCGGTCGCGGTGACCCGTCCGACGGCTTCTCCCGTCGCGACGAAGGTGCCCCCGGTCGCGGCGGTGCCCGGGTCCCTGACCACCGGCATGCTCTCGCCCGTGAGCATGGACTCGTCGAGGGACAGTGCGGACGCGTGCAGGATCTCGAGGTCCGCGGGAACCCGGTCCCCGGCGGCGAGCAGGACGATGTCCCCGGGGACGAGGTCGACGGCGCCGACGACCGTAGTCCTGCCGGCGCGCCGGACCTGGACGTTGCTCGGCAGCAGCTCGCGCAGCTTCGCCGAGGCACGCTCCGCGCGGGCTTCCTGGACGAAGGCGAAGACGCCGTTGATGACCACCACCGCGGCGATCGCCGAGCCGAGCTGCGGCATTCCCGCGATGAAGGCGAGCACCGCGGCAGCCCACAGCATGAGGGCGAAGAAGTGCGCGAGCTCGGCGCCGAGCCGGACCCACCAGGGGCGCACCCTCTCCCGCGGCAGGCTGTTGGGGCCGTAGCGGGCCCGCAGTCCCGCGGCCTCTGCGTCCGTGAGCCCCGAGGGGGCGGCGGGGCCCGGCGCACCCGGACGCCGCGGCCCGGCGGGAAGGCGCGGGGTGACGCTCACGGAGCCATTCTTCCGAACCGGGCCGCCGCCGCGGAAGGGAAGGAGGGCCCGCGCAACTGGCCCGCAGACGCAGAAGTGCCCCGGACCGGGGTCCGGGGCACTTCCCTGCTGGCGTCAGCACTCCCCCACAGATGTACTGGGCTGACGGGCCGGGTCAGCGTGAGGCGGCTGCGCCGCGTCGGGTCAGAGGCTGCTGCCCTTGGCGGACATCGGATCCGGCCAGTTGCCGATGGCAACCGGCGCCTTCATCGGATCGGGCCAGTTGCCGATCGCCGTGGACTTCATCGGGTCCGGCCAGTTGCCGATGGCCGTGGACTTCATGGGATCGGGCCAGTTGCCGATCGCGGTTGGGGCCCCGGCAACGCCGGACACCGCGAGCGCGCCGCCAAGTGCGAGGGCCGCAATCAGTTTCTTCAGCATGGGCTTGTCCTTTGTATTCAGTCCCGTGGGTCGGCGGGACAGGGTGCGTCTAACGGGGCAGAGCGTGCTTTGTCATGATTGACATTCCCAGTAAAATATCTCCCACATTGCCTGTCAAGGAATACCGTCACCCTCTTGACGGCCCATGATGGATATTAAAGACAAGCGTGCTCCGGTTCACGAGGTTCCGGGCCGGGCCAGGAGGTCATCGTGGGGAGTGGATTCGGCGAGAAGCTGCGTGCCGAGCGACTGGAGCGCGGACTCACTCAGGCCGAACTCGGCAAGGACCTCTACTCGCCCAGCTACATCTCGCTGCTCGAGACCGGGCGACGAGAACCCACCGCGGAAGTGATCCAGGAGCTCGCGCGCAGGCTCCAGCTCGCCCCGAAGGCCCTCGAGGCCTGGAGCCAGCCCGTGAGCGCCAACGACGCCGAGTACGTGCTCGCCGGGCTCTACGCGCGGCAGGCCTGGGACCTCCGCGACTATGCGCAGGCGGCCACGCACGCCGCGACAGCGGCGCAGTTCGCCCTCGACGGCAAGAACAACAGCGCGTGGTGGAACATGACCTACATGCAGGCCGAGTGCCTCATGAAGCAGGGCGAGCTCGCCGAGTGCCAGCGGATCGTCCAGCACCTCCTCGAGCACCCCATCGTCGCCGAGTCCGCCGGCCTCGCGGTGCGCGCGCGCCAGATGCTGGCGGCGGTGTGCCACGGGCTCGGCCAGCTCAGCACCGCGGTGGAGCACGCGCGCGAGGCCGTCCGGCTCGCCTCGCAGCTTCCCGCCGGATCCACGATCTACATCGGCGCCCTGCGCGCGCTCATCGGCGCGCTCGCGGAGAGCGGGAAGCTGGATGAGGCCTGGGAGCAGTGCCGCATCCTCGAGACCCTCATCGACGAGGAGTCGATGGGCCAGCTCGCCGGCGAGATCGAGTGGGTGATCGGCAACGTGGCGTTCATGCGCGCCGACTACGCGGAGGGCGTCAAGCACCACGAGCGGGCCGCCAAGCTCCTCTCCCCCGCCAACGACATCGAGCTCTGGGCCCGCTTCAACAAGGCCTCGGCCGCGGTGCGGCTCTCCGGCGGCATCATCGAGCCGGAGACGCTCGCGGCGATCGAGCGCGCCGAGCTGGCCCTGAGCATCGTGGGCGGCTCCCGCTCGGAGCAGCTCGAAGTGAGCTTCATCCGCGCCCGGTGGCTGTACCTCAACGGCCAGATCCCGGAGGCCATCGAGCTCCTGCGCACCATCCATGCCGAGAAGGGAGTGCTCGGCCGCCACACCGCCGGCGAGGTCGCCCTCCTGTACGGGCGCGCGCTCAAGGCGCTGGGCCGCAACGACGAGGCGCTCGAGCTCCTCGGCGACGCGCGGGAGCAGTTCAGCTACGCGGGGGCCTCGGACAAGGTCCAGCAGGTGATGGACGCGATCCTCGAGATCCGGCTCGCCACCCAGCGCGCCGCCAAGGAGGCCTCGGGCGGCGCCAAGGCCCCCCAGAAGGACGGCGTCAGCTGAACGTGCGGCCGGTGAGCCGCTCGTACGCCTCGACGTAGCGGTCGCGGGTGCGCTTGACAACCTCGTCGGGCAGGGCTGGCGGCTCCTGCCCCGAGGCACGGTCCCAGCCGGACTCTGCGGACGTGAGCCAATCGCGGACGAACTGCTTGTCGAACGAGGGCTGGGCCTGCCCGGGCTCCCATGTGGCAGCGTCCCAGAAGCGCGAGGAGTCCGGCGTGAGCACCTCGTCGCCGAGGGTGATGTACCCGGTGGTCGGGTCCACGCCGAACTCGACCTTCGTGTCCGCGAGGATGATCCCCCGTTCGCGGGCGATCCGCTCAGCCTCGCGGTAGATCTCGAGCGTGAGGTCCCGCAGCTGCGCCGCGGCCTCGTCGCCGACCATCCCCGTGACGTCCTCATACGTGATGTTCACATCGTGCTCGCCGAATTCGGCCTTGGCCGAGGGCGTGAAGACGGCCTCGGGAAGGCGCGAGCCGTCCACGAGCCCCGCGGGCAGCGGGATCGCGCACACCGTGCCCGACTCGCGGTACTCGGCCAGCCCGGAGCCGGTGAGGTAGCCGCGGGCGATGCACTCGACGGGGTACATCTCGAGCCTGCGGCAGACCATGGCGCGGCCCGCGACCTCGGCGGGGACGCCGTCGTCGACCGTGGAGGCCAGCACGTGGTTGGGCACGTTGAGCTGCTCGAACCACCACAGGCTCAGCTGGGTGAGGATCCGGCCCTTGTCCGGGATGGTGCTCGCGAGGACGTAGTCGTAGGCGGAGATGCGGTCGCTGGCCACGACGAGCACTCGGTCCCCGGGACCAGACTCAGCACCGTCGACCGGCTCGTACAGGTCCCGGACCTTGCCCGAGTAGATGTGCCGCCAGCCGGGCAGCTCGAGGACCTCGGTGGAGTACCCTGCCTTGTCGATGCTCATTGCTCTGCTCCCGTCCCGGCGCCGTTGCGCACTCCCGGCACGCTGATGTCCCCGCGTGCTGCCTTGGCCGCGATGTCGCGGCGGTACTGCCCGCCCTCGAGCCTGATGAGGCCCATTCCCTCGTAGGCCCGCTCGCGCGCCTGCGCGAGCCCCTCGCCGAGGGCGACGACCGCGAGCACGCGCCCGCCTGCGGAGACCACCTTGCCGTCCGCATCGAGCGCTGTCCCGGCATGCAGGACGTGGACGCCCTCGAGCCTCTCTGCCTTCTTCAGCCCGCGGATGCGGTCGCCGGTGCGCGGCGTCCCGGGGTAGTTGTGCGACGCGAGGACGACTGCGACGGCGGCCTCGGGCGCCCAGCGCAGGTCCCCCGCGCTCTCGAGCTGGCCGGTCGCGGCAGCCAGGAGCAGGCCGCCGAGCGGCGTCCTGAGCCGGGCGAGCACCGCCTGCGTCTCGGGGTCGCCGAACCGGGCGTTGAACTCGATGACGCGGGTGCCGCGCGAGGTGAGCGCGAGGCCGCAGTAGAGCACGCCCACGAACGGGGTGCCGCGCTTGGCCATCTCGTCGATGGTCGGCTGGGCGACCCGCGCGACGACCTCGTCGACGAGCCCCGCGGGCGCCCACTCGAGGGGGCTGTAGGCGCCCATGCCGCCGGTGTTGGGGCCCTCGTCGCCGTCGAAGATGCGCTTGAAGTCCTGGGCCGGAGCGAGCGGGACGGCGGTGTGGCCGTCGGAGAGGACGAAGAGGGAGACCTCGGGGCCGTCGAGGTACTCCTCGATGACCACGGTGCCGCCGGCCTCGAAGCAGGCCTGGGCGTGGGCGAGCGCCGCGGTGCGGTCGTCCGTGACGACCACGCCCTTGCCGGCGGCGAGGCCGTCGTCCTTGACCACGTAGGGGGCGCCGAACGCATCGAGCGCGTCGGCAGCCTCCCCGGGGTTGACGGCGACGCGGGCCATCGCCGTGGGCACGCCGGCCTCCGCCATGACCTGCTTGGCGAAGGCCTTGGACGCCTCGAGCTGGGCGGCGGCCCGGCTGGGCCCGAACACGGGGATCCCGGCGGCGCGGACGGCGTCCGAGACGCCCGCCGCGAGCGGCGCCTCCGGGCCGACCACCACGAGGTCCACCGCGAGGGCCCGCGCGAGGACGGTGACGGCGTCCGGGTCGTTCGCGTTGACGGGGTGTGTCGGGACGATCTGGGCGATTCCGGCATTGCCGGGCGCAGCGTGCACCTCGGAGACGGCCGGATCGGCGAGGAGGGAGCGGACGATGGCGTGTTCGCGGCCACCGGGGCCGATCACGAGAACCTTCACGCCCCCAAGGGTATCGGCCAGCCCATGCGCGGCGCACCCGGGGATCCCCGGCAACCCGGGTCCGCGCACCTAGACTGAGGCCATGGCCCACGCAACCTTCACCGCGGACGACGCCGTCGAGCTCGCCGTGATCGAGCGCAGCGGCTTCATCGAGTCCCGCCATCTCGGCTCGGCGGTGGTGCTGGCAGGTGACGGCTCCGTGGTGACTGAACTCGGGGACATCCGCACGCCGGTGCTCGCCCGCTCCACCCTCAAGCCCTTCCAGGCGCTCGCGTCCATGCAGGCCGGCGTGCCGCTGCGGGGCACCCAGGTTGCCCTCGCGTGCGCGTCCCACACCGGGTCGCTGGACCACATGGACGTGGTCGAGGGGATGCTCCACGCCGCTGGTCTGAGCGAGGCGGACCTGGGCTGCCCGGCCGAGTGGCCGGCCGACGAGAACGCGCGCGCCTGGCTGGTCCGCTCGGGCCAGGGCCGGCGCAAGCTCGCCTACAACTGCTCCGGCAAGCACGCGGCCTTCCTGTGGGCGTGCGTCGAGAACGGCTGGGACCGGCGCAGCTACCTCGAGCCCAACCACCCGCTCCAGCAGCGCGTCCGGACCACCATCGAGGAGTACGCCGAGGAGCCGATCGCGCACCTCGGGATCGACGGCTGCGGCGCGCCGGTGGCCGCCCTGTCGCTGCGCGGGCTCGCCCAGGCCTACTCGCGGCTCGCCAAGTCACCCGGGGACCACGGCGCCAACGCCCGTGCCGCGACGATCGCCACCTCGATGCTCGACTACCCGTGGGCCGTCCAGGGCCACGACAAGGAGAACACGATCGTCATGGAGGAGCTGGGGATCCTCGCCAAGGTCGGGGCCGAGGGCCTCCTCGTGCTCGCCACCCCGCAGGGCGCCACGGCGGCCGTGAAGGTCCTCGACGGCAACGTCCGCGCCACGACCCTCGTGGGCCTGACGATGCTCGCGGCGGCCGACGCCGTGGACGTGCCCGAGGTGGCGCGCGTCCTCGAGCGGGTCGTCGACCCGGTCCTCGGCGGCGGGCGGCAGGTGGGCCGCATCCGGCTGGGGCGAGCCGTCTCGGCGCTGCTGGACTGAGGGAGGGACCGCCATGGCTGTCCGCCGCAGGATCGCGCACGACGCCGGCCGCGCTGCCGTCGCTGCCTGGCTCGCCGCCCGCCGGGGCCAGGACGGCGCCGGCGCCCCCGGCACCGGCGAGGTTCCGGCGGAAGGCGGCCAGGCCGGCGTCGTGCGCGGCGCGGTGGACCGGCAGACGACCGCCACCGCCGTGCGCTACCTGCTGGAGGAGCTCGCGGAGCGGGCCCCCGGCAATTCGGTCGAGGTGCGCGTGCCGCCGTTCGGGGTGGCGCAGTGCGTCGAGGGGCCCCGGCACACGCGCGGGACGCCCCCGAACGTGGTCGAGACGGATGCCGAGACGTGGCTCGCCCTCGCCACCGGCACGCTCGCGTGGCCGGGGGCCGTCGCCTCCGGGCGCCTGACCGCCTCCGGCATCAGGACGGACCTGAGCGAGTTCCTGCCGCTCGCCTAGCTAGCCCCGGCCGACGAACGGCATGCCCGAGGCGGTGATGAGCAGGCTGCCGACGCTCGCCTCCGCCGGCAGGGACGCCATGAACGCCACGGCCTCGGCGGCCTCCTCGACGGCGAACGTGGGCTCGACCCGGCGCGAGCCGTCCGCCTGGAGGGCACCCTCGCCGACGCCCAGGGTCTCCATGATCTCAGTGCGCGTGTTGCCGATGTCGATCTGCCCGCACGTGATTCCCCAGGGGCGCCCGTCGAGCTCGATGCTCTTGGTCAGTCCCGTGATGGCGTGCTTGGTCGTCGTGTAGGCGACGGACCGCGGCCGCGGCGAGTGCGCCGAGATCGAGCCGTTGTTGATGATCCTGCCGCCCCTCGGCTCCTGCGCCTTCATGGCCCGGAACGCCGCGGCCGCGCACAGGAAGCTCCCCGTGAGGTTCACGGCGACCGTGGACTCCCATCCAGCGGGGTCGATCTCGCCGACGTCGCCCGACGGTCCGAACGTCCCGGCGTTGTTGAACAGCACGTCCACGCGCCCGAACGCGCCCACGGTATCCGCGAAGAGCCGCTCGACGTCGGCCGGCACGGTCACATCGCACGGCACCACGAGGGAGCCTGCGGCCTCCCCCGCCGTCTCCTCGAGCTGGGCGCCCCGCCGGCCCGCCAGGGCCACGCTCCAGCCGTCGGCGAGCAGCCGGCGGGCCACGGCCCGGCCGATCCCACTGCCGGCACCGGTCACCACGGCCACGCCGGGGTCCTGACGCTTGCTCATTGCTGCCTCCATTCCGTCACGGACTTGACGCGGATCACGTCCACGCGCCACGCTAGTTTCACATTACAGTATTTCTCTTCCGCTATATGGAATATAGCCATCGGGCGGAGGAGCGGCGGGGGACGCCCCCGCCGACGCTCGACGCGCGGCACCAACGCGCGCAGAAGGAGGTTGGCCGTGCTCACGTCAGAGCCTACCCAGCAGTTCCTCGGCGGCGCCGGGGCCGCCGTGGACCGCGACCCGGAGGAGACCGCCGAGTGGATCGAGTCCTTCGACTCGCTCGTGGCAGAGCGGGGCACCGAACGGGCCCAGTTCATGGTCAAGAACATCCTGCAGCGGGCGGGCGCGCAGAGCGTCGGCGTGCCCATGGTCCACACCACGGACTACATCAACTCGATTCCGGCCGACCAGGAGCCCGAGTACCCGGGCGACGAGGAGGTCGAGCGCCGCTACCGCGCGTACATGCGCTGGAACGCCGCGATCATGGTCCACCGGGCCCAGCGCCCCGGCATCGGGGTCGGCGGCCACATCTCCACCTACGCCGGCGCGGCCACCCTGTACGAGGTCGGCTTCAACCACTTCTTCCGCGGTAAGGACCACCCCGGCGGCGGCGACCAGGTCTTCTTCCAGGGCCACGCCTCCCCCGGCATGTACGCCCGGGCCTTCATGGAGGGCCGCCTCGCCGAGGAGGACCTCGACGGGTTCCGCCAGGAGAAGTCCAAGGAGGGCCATGCGCTCTCCTCCTACCCGCACCCGCGCATGATGCCGGAGTTCTGGGAGTTCCCGACCGTGTCCATGGGCATCGGCCCCATGAACGCCATCTACCAGGCACAGTCGAACCGGTACCTCCACAACCGGGGCATCAAGGACACCTCGGACCAGCACGTGTGGGCGTTCCTCGGCGACGGGGAGATGGACGAGCCCGAGTCCCGCGGCCTGCTCCAGCTCGCCGCGAACGAGAACCTGGACAACCTCACGTTCGTGGTCAACTGCAACCTCCAGCGCCTCGACGGGCCCGTGCGCGGCAACGGCAAGGTCATGCAGGAGCTCGAGGCGTTCTTCCGCGGCGCCGGCTGGAACGTCATCAAGGTCATCTGGGGCCGCGAGTGGGACTCGCTGCTGTCGAAGGACACCGAGGGGAACCTCGTGAAGCTCATGAACGAGACCCCGGACGGCGACTACCAGACCTTCAAGGCCGAGAACGGCGCCTTCGTCCGCGACCACTTCTTCGGCCGGACCCCCGAGACCAAGGAGCTCGTGGCCGACCTCACGGACGAGCAGATCTGGAACCTCAAGCGCGGCGGCCACGATTACCACAAGGTCTATGCGGCCTACAAGGCTGCCACCGAGTTCAAGGGCAAGCCCACGGTGATCCTGGCCAAGACGGTCAAGGGCTATGGCCTAGGCGCGCACTTCGAGGGCCGCAACGCGACCCACCAGATGAAGAAGATGACGCTGGGAGACCTCAAGGACTTCCGCGACCTGCTGCGCATCCCGATCTCGGACGAGCAGCTCGAGGCCAATCCGTACGAGCCGCCCTACTACCACCCCGGCCAGGACTCGCCGGAGATCCGCTACCTCCTCGCCCGGCGTGCCGAGCTCGGCGGCTCGGTGCCCGAGCGGCGCAAGGAGCACCGCGCCGTCGCCCTTCCCTCCGAGAAGGCGTATGCGATCGCCAAGCGCGGCTCCGGCAAGCAGCAGGCGGCCACCACGATGTCCTTCGTGCGCCTGCTCAAGGACATCATGCGGGACGCGGACTTCGGCCAGCGGATCGTCCCGATCGTCCCGGATGAGAGCCGGACCTTCGGCATGGACGCGTTCTTCCCCACCGCGAAGATCTACAACCCCAAGGGGCAGAACTACCTCTCGGTGGACCGCGACCTCGTCCTGGCCTACAAGGAGTCCCCGGCCGGGCAGCTCATCCACCCGGGCATCAACGAGGCCGGCGCCGTCGCCGCGTTCACCGCGGCGGGCACCGCCTACGCCACCCACGGCGAGCCGCTCGTGCCGGTCTACGTCTTCTACTCGATGTTCGGCTTCCAGCGCACCGGCGACGCCTTCTGGGCCGCGGCGGACCAGATGACGCGCGGGTTCATCATCGGCGCCACCGCCGGCCGCACCACGCTCACGGGCGAGGGCCTCCAGCACGCCGACGGGCACTCTCCCCTCCTCGCGGCGACCAACCCGGCCGTCGTCACCTACGACCCCGCCTACGGGTACGAGATCGGGCACATCGTGCGCGCGGGACTCGAGCGGATGTACGGCGGCGAGCACGCCGACCCGAACGTCATGTACTACCTCACGGTCTACAACGAGCCGATCGTCCAGCCGGCCGAGCCGGAGGACCTCGACGTCGATGCGCTGCTGAAGGGCATGTACCGCCTGGCGTCCGACGCCGCGTCCGGCCTCGCCGCCGACGCTCCCCGCACGCAGCTGCTCGCCTCGGGCGTCGCGGTGCCGTGGGCGCTCGAGGCGCAGCGGATCCTCGCCGACGACTGGGGCGTGGCCGCCGACGTGTGGAGCGTGACGAGCTGGAGCGAGCTGCGCCGCGAGGGCCTCGCCGCCGAGGAGCAGGCGTTCCTGCACCCAGAGCTCGAGGCGCCCACGCCGTTCGTGACCCGGCAGCTCGCCGACACGTCCGGACCCGTTGTGGCCGTCACGGACTACAACAAGTCCGTCCCGGACCAGATCCGCCAGTTCGTCCCCGGCGACTACGCCGTGCTCGGCGCCGACGGCTTCGGCTTCTCGGACACCCGGGCGGCCGCGCGGCGGTTCTTCAAGATCGACGCGCACTCCGTCGTGGTGCGGGCCCTGCAGATGCTCGCCCGCCGCGGCGAGGTCGACGCGGACGCGCCGCGCCAGGCGTTCGAGCGGTACCGGCTGCTCGACGTGACGGCGGGCACGACCGGGAACGCAGGGGGCGAGAGCTAGGCCCTCCCCGCAGCAGGCTGGCGAGCGCCGGCCCACAGGCTGCCCCCGCACCGCCCCCTGGGGCCTGGTTGGACGGTGCGGGGGCCGGCGGCCGATCCACAGTGGCCGCCACTTGGCGGCCCTCCTCGCGCAACGGGAGGGCCGCCGCCGTCTCCGCGGCCGCCCGGGCGGGCGGCCGCTGCTGCCGTCGGCCGGGCAGCGCGCTCCTCAGACATGCCAGCGCGGACCCGCCTGCCGCCCGGGCCCGGGCCTGCGGCCGAGCTGCATGAGCGCACGCACGAAGGCGACCAGCTGGGCGAGGATCCCGATCAGGGCGCCAACGATGCCCACCACGAGCAGGACGCGCACGAGGAGGGCCCAGTCGGGCGGACCTGCGGGGAACGCGAACGGGAACACCTCCCAGACCCTGACCGTGGCCACAATCCCGAAGATGAGCACCACGATCTCCCCGACCGCGCGGAGGGCCGGCGTGCCGGCCACCAGATAGACGGCGTTGGCGACGAGCCCCGCGATCCAGGCGGCATTGACCGCCCCGATGGCCTCCGAGGCCTGCGGGGTCACGAACGGCACGGACCACCAGCCCGGCCAGACGTTGGCGGCGTAGAGCAGGACGCCGATCACGATGATCGACGGGACGGCGCCCTCGCGCCCCGTACGCCTCCGCTCGGCCCGTTCCATGGCCCCATCACACCGCCCTCCGCCGCGCCGCGCGAGAGGCTTTCGGCCCTGCGGCCGGCGACGGCAACGGCCCCGCTCCCACGGAGGGAGCGGGGCCGTTGCGCCGATGCGGTGCGGGGGGGCCGGAGGAGCCCCTGGGGGCCGGAGGTCAGCGCCCCACGAACCAGTTCAGGACGGGCACGCGGGCGGCCCAGCCGCGGCGCTCGCCGTCCGGGGCGGGCCGGAGGGCGAGGTCCGGGTCGATGTGCGTGACCTTCGGGATGTAGCGCTCGGCGGCCGGCTGGCTGAGGCGGGATGCCTCCGTGGCAGATGGACGCGCGACGGTCGTGCTGGTGGACATCTCTCTCCCCTTTCCGGGCTCATGGTCGGCGGTCATACTCGCAGCTCCTCCTCGTGGCTGGCTCCGCAGTGCGCGGATGTTTCCACTTTGCGGAAGAACTTTATTGATATATGGAATTCTACTGGGATACCAGAAGCGCGGTCAAGGGTTTCGGGCAAGAAGACGACGAAGCGGGGGGGGGGGGGGGGCGCCCCCCCCCCCCCCCCGGGGGGGGGGGGGGGGGGGGCGGCGGGGCGGGGGGGGGCGCCGGCGCCCGCCTG
>NZ_JAUSRH010000019.1 GCF_030811715.1 Sinomonas atrocyanea
CGCCCAACCCCCCCCCCCCCCCCCCCCCCGCGGGGGGGGGGCCCCCCCCCCCGGGGGGCCCCCCCCCCCCGGGGGGGGGGGCGGGGGGCCCCGCCGGGGCGGGGCGCGCTCTCTGGCAGGATGGTTCCATGACGATCACTGCCGCCGCGGACGGCTCTGCCCTCGGCAACCCTGGACCGGCCGGCTGGGCCTGGTACATCGACGAGGAGACGTGGCACGCCGGCGGGTGGCCGCACGGGACCAACAACCAGGGCGAGCTCATGGCCGTGCTCGACCTCTTCCGCTCCACCGCTGCCCTCGGCCAGGAGCCCCTCCGCATCCTGTGTGACAGCCAGTATGTGATCAATTGCGTGACAAAGTGGATGCCCGGGTGGAAGCGCCGGGGCTGGAAGAAGGCCGACGGCAAGCCGGTCCTCAACGTCGACCTGCTCTCGCAGATTGACGCGGAGCTCGCGGGCCGGAACTACACCTTCGAGTGGGTCAAGGGCCATGCCGGGCACCCGCTCAACGAGGCCGCGGACACGAAGGCCCGCGCGGTGGCGCTGGCCTACCAGTCGGGACGGGCGCCCGTCGAGGGTCCTGGATTCGGCGGGAACGGGGGAGCGGCGCCCTCCCCCGCGCCCTCGTCCGCGGCGGCCCCCCAGCGGCCGGCGGACCGGGGCGCCTCGCTGGGAGCGGCCGAGGGCGCGGGCGCCGGCGCCCTCGGCGCGGTGCCCGAGCAGGCGGGCCTCTTCGACGAGATCGCCCCGGAGCCCGAGCAGGCGGAGCGGGCCCGGGACGTCGAGGCGGTCGTCGAGCTCGAGCAGGAGCTCCTGGACCCGGGCGTGCGGGGCGACTACGGCCAGCTGGCCTTCCTCCTCCACCCCGAGTACCGCGAGATCGGCGCCTCCGGCCGCCTCTGGGGGCGGGAGGAGCTCATCGAGGAGCTCGTGGCAGCCCCGGGATCGCAGGCGCGCTTCGAGCTCGTGGACGCCGTCCCCCTCGCCAGCGACCTCGTCCAGGTCGTGTACCGGACGGTCAACGGCACCGGCTCGGCGCTGCGCTCATCGCTCTGGCAGCGGACCGAGGGCCGCTGGCGCCTCCGCTTCCATCAGGGCACGTCCGAGGGCTGAAACACCGGCTGCTCCGCGGCCGCCCCTTCCTGCACTCCGGGAACGCCGACGGCGGGGCTCCCACCGAAGTGGGAACCCCGCCGTCGTCCATTCAGAGCCGTCGCGTACCCGGAAGGGCTGGACCGCGACGAGATCTGTACCCGAAACGGGTGGGGAGGCTAGCGGATCAGAAGCCGCCCATGCCGCCCATGTCGTCGCCGCCGGGCATGGCCGGACCGGCCTTCTCCGGCTTGTCGGCCACGACGGCCTCGGTGGTGAGGAACAGGCCGGCGATCGACGCGGCGTTCTGCAGCGCCGAGCGGGTCACCTTGACCGGGTCGTTGACGCCGGCGGCCAGGAGGTCCTCGTACACGCCGGTGGCGGCGTTGAGGCCGTGGCCGGCGGGCAGGCCGCGGACCTTGTCCGCGACGACGCCCGGCTCGAGGCCCGCGTTGAAGGCGATCTGCTTCAGCGGGGCCTCGATGGCGACCTTGACGATGTTGGCGCCGGTGGCCTCGTCACCCTCGAGGGCGAGGTTGGCGAACGCCTTGGCGCCGGCCTGGATGAGGGCCACGCCACCGCCGGCGACGATGCCCTCCTCGACGGCAGCCTTGGCGTTGCGGACGGCGTCCTCGATGCGGTGCTTGCGCTCCTTGAGCTCGACCTCGGTGGCCGCGCCCGCCTTGATGACGGCCACGCCGCCGGCGAGCTTGGCGAGGCGCTCCTGGAGCTTCTCGCGGTCGTAGTCCGAGTCGGAGTTCTCGATCTCGGCGCGGATCTGGGACACGCGGCCGGCGATCTGCTCGGCGTCGCCGGCACCCTCGACGATCGTGGTCTCGTCCTTGGTCACGACGACCTTGCGGGCCTTGCCGAGCAGGTCGAGCGTGGCGTTCTCGAGCTTGAGGCCGACCTCCTCGGCGATGACCTGGCCACCGGTGAGGATCGCGATGTCAGTGAGCATGGCCTTGCGGCGGTCGCCGAAGCCCGGGGCCTTGACGGCGACGGACTTGAAGGTGCCCTTGAGCTTGTTGACGATGAGCGTGGCCAGGGCCTCGCCCTCGACGTCCTCGGCGATGATGAGCAGCGGCTTGTTGGCCTGCATGACGCGCTCGAGGACCGCGACGAGGTCCTTCACCGAGGAGATCTTGGAGTTGACGATGAGGATGTAGGGATCCTCGAGGACCGTCTCCTGGCGCTCGGCGTCGGTGACGAAGTACGCGGACAGGTAGCCCTTGTCGAAGCGCATGCCCTCGGTGAGCTCGAGCTCGAGGCCGAAGGTGTTGGACTCCTCGACGGTGATGACACCCTCCTTGCCCACCTTGTCGAGGGCCTCGGAGATGAGCTCGCCGATCTGGGTGTCGCCGGCGGAGATGGACGCGGTGGCCGCGATCTGCTCCTTGGTCTCGATCTCCTTGGCGGACTCGAGCAGCTCGGCGGTGACGGCGTCGACGGCCTTCTCGATGCCGCGCTTGAGCGAGAGCGGGTCGGCGCCGGCGGCGACGTTGCGGAGGCCTTCCTTGACGAGGGCCTGGGCGAGGACGGTGGCGGTCGTGGTGCCGTCGCCAGCGACGTCGTCGGTCTTCTTGGCGACCTCCTTGACGAGCTCCGCCCCGATCTTCTCGTACGGGTCGTCGAGCTCGATCTCCTTGGCGATGGACACGCCATCGTTGGTGATCGTGGGGGCGCCCCACTTCTTCTCGAGGACGACGTTGCGGCCGCGCGGACCGAGGGTGACCTTGACAGCGTCGGCCAGCTGGTTCAGGCCGCGCTCGAGGCCGCGACGGGCCTCCTCGTCGAATGCAATGATCTTGGCCATGACGGCTTGAGGTCCTTTCGGGACGTGTGTGTCGGTAGGCCACCTGCTGCAGCGCCCGCGACGGCCGGCGGCGGCCCCCGCTTCCGCGGCGGCCAACGCCTCACCCCAGCGAGGTGATCCTGCCCCCGCGACCACACCGCTTTAGCAGTCTGGCCGCCGGAGTGCTAGGTCCATAATTAGCACTCACCCACCCCGAGTGCAAGCGCAGGCGACGCCGTACGCCCGCGGCGGAACCCTATCGCGCGACCGTGACGTCGCCGTCCCGGACGGGCAGGTTGTCGGCGCCGTAGGTGAAGGCCATGAAGCGGGCGGTGGTGACGTCGCCGTGCTCGTCGAAGGCGACCGGCCCGGACTGGCCCTCGTAGTCGACGGCGGCCCCCTTGGCCTGCGCCGCGAGGCATGCGGGCAGCCCCGTGCACTTCTCGCGCGCGCCACTGCTGGCTCCCGGCACGTCTCCGCCCGAGACGTCGATGAGCTTCGAGGCGATGGAGGCCCCGCCGTCGTCCTTAGCGGCACCCGCGGCGAGGATCGCGAGCGAGGCCGCGTCGTAGGCCTCGCCGGCGAAGGTCAGGTCGTTCAGGCCCGGGGCGTGCTCGAGGAGGTCGGCCTGAAACTCCGGGGTCGGGTACACGCCGGGGACGAGTGCGCGGGCGCCGTCGAGTGCACCGTTGGCGAGTGCGGAGCCGTAGCGGCCGTAGATCCCGCTCGAGGCCAGCAGCTTCGAGCCCGGGACCCCGGCGTCGGCGACGCTCGCGAGGATGGCCTGGCCGTCGCCCTGGCCGATGACGAGGACCGCGTCGGCGCCTTTGGCCCCGGCTGCTGCGGCCCCGGCGGAGTGCCCGGTGAACTCGGCGCTGCCGGACTCGGCCAGCCCGGCGGCGCGGGCGGCCGCCGAGGCGCCGTCCGCCTCGGCCTTCCCGTGGTCGCCGGCCTGGTGGAGGATCGCGATGCGCTTGGCGCCCGAGCGCCTGGCGAGCTCCACGAGGGCGGCGCCCTCGGCGCCCTCCGGCGCCGCGGTGCGGAAGTAGAACCCGCCGCTGCGGTAGGAAGTCAGCCCGGCGGCCGTGTTGGCGGGCGAGATGAGGGGGACCTTGGCCTTCGAGAGCACGTCGATCGCGGCGGGGGCGCGGCTTGAGTCCGTGGGGCCGATCACGGCGTCGGCACCGGCCTGGGCGAGGCGGCGGGACTCGGCGCCGGTGTCCTGCCCGGGCTGGACCGGGAGCAGTTCCACCGGCTTGCCGGCGTAGCCGCCGGCGGCGTTGGCCTGCTGCACGGCGAGCACCACGGCGGCCCGCTGGGCGTCGCCCAGGTACGCCGAGTCGCCCGTCGAGTCGAGCAGGAGACCCAGGCGCAGCACGCCGTCCCCGGACGGCACGGGGTGGTCGGTGCGGGCCTCGCCGGTGGCGCCGCAGCCGGAGGCGGACAGGCCGAGGGCCAGGATCCCGGCGACCGCCGCGGCCCTGGCCTTCGGTGCCCGCATGCTCACCCGGTGTACCCGGGTCCGATCACGACGGCGAGCGGCAGCCCGAGTGCGGGGGCCTCGAGGACCGTGGGGACCCCGACCTCGGCGGCGAGGGCCTTCGCCGAGGCAGCGTCCTCGGCCGAGCGGTAGTAGACCACCGGGCCATCGACCGGCGAGCCGCTCCAGTTGCCGACGGTGGAGACGGTCCACCCGGCCGAGCGCGCGGTGGCCGCGACGCGGTTGCCCAGGCCCGCGGTCGAGGTCGCGTTGTAGACGCCCACCTCGAGGGACTGGTCGGCTCCCGCGGGCGCGGACGCCGTGGGGGTGGAGCCGGCCGCGGCGGACGACGGCGCCTGGCTCGGGGACGCGGACTGCTTGCCCGGGGCGGAGGTGCTCGGCGCGGGGGTGCTCCGGGCGGAGGACGGCGCCGGAGACGTGGCGGCGGACGCGGCCGCGGGCTCGCCGGGCAGGCCCAGCCGGGGCAGCACGAAGAAGGAGACGGCGCCGATGACGAGGGCGAGGATGCCTGCGGCGAGGATCCACCGCAGGCCGCGCCCGGACGGGGTCCGGCCGCTGTCCGCGCTGCTCTCGCCGCGGGTCCGGTGCACGCCCTGCCGGCGCGGCGCCTCGGGGACTGCGTCGAATTCGTCGCGGGGATAGGTGTTCATGCGTGCGTCAGGTCCTTGTCGGTGGCCGGCTGGGGACGGCGCGCAGCGTCAGGCGCCGCCGCCGAGCCGGCGGGCGGTGCGCGCACGCTGCCGCGACATCCTCAGTCTACGCAACCGCTTGACCAGCATCGGATCGTGGGCCAGCGCGTCCTCGGTGTCGATGAGGGCGTTGAGCAGCTGGTAGTAGTGGGTCGCGGACAGGTCGAACAGCTCGCGGATGGCCTGCTCCTTGGCGCCGGCGTACTTCCACCAGCCGCGCTCGAGGGCGAGCATCTGGATCTCGCGCTCGGTCAGTCCGCCGGTCGGGCGGCCCGCCTCGGGGCCGTCGTGCCCGGCCTCCGGCTCGGCTTCCCGCCCGGCGGGCGAGGGCCCGTCCCCGGGGTGCTCGGCGGCGTCGTCGAAGGCATGGGCGTGGTGGGCTGCTGCTGACGACATGGCCTCCAGTTTAAGAGGGAACTACAGCTCTGTCATTTCCCGCCGGGGCGCGCCGCACGGTCTTCTCTGGCACACTGGCTCGCGTGATGGACGCCGAACCGCTCTTCGACCTGCCCGACGCGCCCGGCGGGACGGCGGCGAGAGGCGAGGTGCCGGCGTCGTGCGCCGAGGACGCCCGTGAGCTCGAGGCGATGTCCGCCGCGCCCCTGGCGGACCTCGTCCACCCCGAGTGGGTGCCCGCGCTCTCGGCCTGCGAGCCGACGCTGCGCTCGGCGCTGCGCGCCCTCGCCGCCGAGGCCCACGGCGGCGCACGCATCCTCCCGGCCCCGTCGCGCCTGCTGCGCGCGTTCGCCCGGCCCCTCGGCGCGGTCAAGGTCCTCGTGCTCGGCCAGGACCCCTACCCCACTCCCGGGCACGCGATCGGGCTCTCCTTCGCGTGCGATGCCGCGGTGAGCCCGCTCCCGCGGAGCCTCGCGAACATCTTCCGCGAGCTCTCCTCCGACCTCGGCGCCCCGGCACCCGCCACGGGCGACCTCTCCCGCTGGGCCGACGAGGGAGTCCTCCTGCTCAACAGGGTCCTCTCGGTGCGCGCGGGCGCCGCCGGGTCCCACCGGAGGCTCGGATGGGAGCACGTCACGGACGCCGCCGTCCGCGCCGTCGCCGAGCGCGGCGCGCCCCTCGTGGCCATCCTCTGGGGCAGGGACGCCCAGGCCGTCGCCCCGCTGCTGGGCGCGACGCCGGTGATCGCCTCCGCGCACCCCTCGCCGCTGAGCGCCTCCCGCGGATTCTTCGGCTCGAGGCCGTTCAGCCGGGCCAACGAGCTGCTCGCCGCCCAGGGCGCCGATCCCGTGCGCTGGGTGTGAGGGGCGTCATGCACCACGGGAGGTGATCGCGCGGCCGGTAGGGTGGGCGGCATGACTTCCCCAGCAGAGGGGGCAGCCCAGCCGGGCACCCAGGCAGCGGCCCCCGCGGCCGCGCCCGCCCCGCGCACCCGCCCGACCCTCGACCTCGTGGTGGTCCGCACCGAGCAGCTGAGCCCGCACCTGGTCCGCGTGGTCGCCGGCGGCCCGGGGTTCGGCGCCTTCGCGGACAACGGGTTCACGGACAAGTACGTCAAGATCGCGTTCCCGGACGCCCTGCCCGGCGGGGCGTGGCCCGAGGGCCCGGTGGACCTCGCGGTGCTGAAGGCCTCGCTGCCGCGGACCTCCTGGCCCGTGACGCGCACGTACACGGTGCGGTGGTTCGATGCCGCAGCCGGCGAGCTGGCGATCGACTTCGTGGTGCACGGCGACGAGGGCCTCGCGGGCCCGTGGGCCGCCGCGGCGCGCCCCGGCGACCGGCTCGTCTGCTCGGGCCCCGGCGGCGCCTACTCCCCCGACCCCGAGGCCGAGTGGCACCTGTTCGCAGGGGACGAGTCCGCCCTCCCCGCCATCGCCGCCGCCCTCGAGGCGCTGCCCGCCGCGGCGCGGGGCCTCGCGTTCCTCGAGGTGGCCTCGGCGGAGGAGACGGTGGACCTGGGCGCGCCGGAGGGCGTGGAGGTCCACTGGCTCTCCCGCGACGGCCGCCCGGCGGGCGAGACGCTCGTGCTCGCTGAGGCCGTCGCCGACGCGGACTGGCCGGACGGGACGCCGAGCGTGTTCGCCCACGGCGAGCGCGGTGCGATGAAGGAGCTGCGCGCCGTCTTCAAGGGCCGCGGGGTGCCGCGCGAGAAGCTCTCCCTGTCCGGCTACTGGGCGCACGGCCGCGCCGAGGACCAGTTCCAGGCCGAGAAGAAGCTGCCCGTCGGCAAGGTCTAGCGCCTACCGCCGCCGGGAGCGGCGCCGGCGCTCGAGCGAGGTGGCGCTGCGGGTGAACGGGCGGGCCAGGTTGTCCCCGAGCACCACGCCGGCCGCGGCCGCGAGGATGATCGCCATGGCCGTCAGCATCCCGCCGGCGCCCGTGGTGATCTGCGTGGCGTCGACCGTCGCCACGTACATCGACCGGAAGATCGTCAGGCCGGGCAGGAGGATGAGCGCGGCCGGCACGGCGACGACGAGCTGCGGCGCGCCGAGCCGCAGTGCCACGATCCGCGCGAGGAAGCCCATGACCACGGCGGAGGCTGCCGGGGCCAGCCGGTCCCCGACCCCTAGGAGCCCGACGCCCGTCAGCGCGAGGTAGCCGACGATGCCCACCGCCGCGGTGGGCAGCACGAGGCGCCGGGACGTCTGCTCGGTGACCGCGATCGCCGCCACCGCCGCGCCGATCATGAGCACCTCCACCGGATAGGGGTACGCCGGCGGGAAGGTCTCCGTGACATTGATGCGCGCGATGCCGAGCATCTCCCCCACCGCGGAGGCCACGGCGATGCCGGCCACGAGGGCGGCGAACGTGAGGAACGCCGAGAGGTACCGGCCCGCGGCGGTCACGGGGAAGCCGTTGATCGCGTCCTGCGTCGCCGAGACGAGCCGCGCCGTCGGCAGGAGCAGGAGGATGCCGCCCACCACCACGATCGCCGGCGCAATGGGCAGGTGCACGGCGAAGAGCATCAGGGCGATGATCGTCACGAGGAACGAGCTGGCCATCGTGACGAAGAAGTCCGGGACGCGCCACCGGCCGAGGACCCGCCACACGAGCGAGACGAGCAGGTTGGAGCCGAACGCGATGAGCGAGGCCAGCTGGCCGCCGCCGAGCACGCCGACGAAGAGCGCCGCGAACATGCCGAACGCGACCGTGACCGACCACTTGGGGAAGGGCTTGGCCCGCCGCGCGATCCCCTGGAGCCTGCGCGATGCCTCGTTCAGCGCCACGCCCCCGGCCGCGATCTCGGTCACGAGCTGGTGCACGAGCACGAGGCCGGCATAGTTGCTCGTCCAGGAGCGCACCACGCGCAGCAGGGTGCTCGGGGTGCCGTCCTTGGGGGCGTGGTTGATCGCGACGGATTGGTTGGTGATGTCCACCTCGACGTGCCGCAGCCCGAGGGCCGTGGTGACGGCGATCATGGACGTCTCCACCTCGAGCGCCCCGGCGCCGTACCGGAACATGGTCTCGGCGAGCTCGAGGGCGAAGTCGAGCGTGCGCCGCTCGGACTCGTGGGGCGCCGCCGGAATGGCCGGATTCGCGTAGGGGCTGCCGGCGAGGCGCTCCACGAGGCTCATGGGCGCCGTGGGCGGGTTCTCGCCGCGCATGAGCCGCGCGAGCACGCGCTTGGCCGCGGCGTTGGCCCGGACCTGCGAGGCGCTGATCTGCTGGGTCGCCGGCGGCACCGCGCCCGGGGTCGGCTCGACCGGCTCGGGAACGGTCGGGGCGACCTGCTGGACCGGCGGCGCCACGGCGGGGGGTGGGACGGACGACGGCGGCGGGCCGGCCGGCGTCGTGCGCTCGCCGGGGGTGGGGGTGGCCGGGGCGGGGCCGGGACCCACCGTGGGGGTGGGTCCCGCCGCGGGCGTGGGTCCCGCCGCGGGCGTGGGGCCGGCGGGGGGCGCGGTGGGCGCCTCGGTGGCGCCGCCGGTGGGCGCGGTGGTGAACGCCACCGGCGTGATCTGGGGGATGGTGCCCGCAGGGATGTCCCCGTGGGGGTCGTACCGCTCCTCCTCCGGGTCGGTGGTGGCGCCGTGCGCTCCGTGCTCCGCCTCAGCCATCACGTCAGTCGGATCAGTAGAACTGCTGGCCGGTACGGCGCGTGTACAGCTGCCGCGCGACGCGCTCGCCCGCGGTGGCCCAGGCCCTGTACCGGAGCGGGTCGATCACGAAGTCCCAGCAGCCCACGAAGTCGGTCACCGTCTTGGTGAAGGAGGTCTTGAACAGGCCGAGGCCGTGGAACGGGTGCGAGGCGTCCTTGAGGCGGTCCGCGGGAGGGGTGCCGCAGAAGTCGTACTCGACGCAGCCGAGCTCCTTGGCCTTCAGGATCGCCGTCCACTGCACGAGGTGCGAGTCGCCGTACTGGGTGCGCTGCTGCAGGGAGCCGCCGTCCTTGTAGGTCCCCTTGCGGCCGTAGTTGATCACGAAGGCCCCCACGGACGGGCGGCCGTTCTCGTAGACGAAGTAGAGCCGGCCCTGCCCGCGCCGGGTGAACTCGGTCCAGAACTGGCGGTAGTACTCGAAGCTGCGCACGCGTGCGCCCGTGTTCGACTTCGCGTTCAGCGTCCCGGTCATGAGCGCGTGCATCGTGCGGTAGTTCTCGAGGGTCGGCTCGGCCTCGATGACCTCGACGCCCTCCCTCTCGGCGCGGCGGACGGCGTTGCGGCCGCGGGAGTGCAGGCTCTTGAGCACGAGCCGGGGCTCGGGGCTGATGTCCAGGATCGCCGTCGAGTCGTTGGGCTGGAGGTTGGGCACCTTGACGAGCCCGGCACCGGCGAGGACGGAGCGTGCGGCCTCGGAGTCGGGGATGTCCGGCTCGATCTTCACGGCGAACACGCCGAGCTTCTCGCGCGCCACGAACTCCCTGATCGCGGCGAGTGCCGCGGGGACGTCGTCGATGCCGGCGACGTCCGGGCCCTTGATGAGGTACCAGAACCGGCCCAGGAGCGGGATCGACTTCTCGAGGACGAGGTTGTAGCTGGGGTGTGCTGCTTCGGCCGCGTCCACGGGTTCGAGGACGAGGTGGCGCACGTCCCAGCCGAAGTTCCGCTTGACCGCGGCGAACGCCTCGGACTGCAGCAGGTTCCCGCCGTTGGGGTTCGCGGTGACGTGCTCGTCCCAGCGGGCGATCTCCTCCTCGTGGGCGAACCGTGCGGCGAAGCGAGCGGCGGTGCGGGCGGAGAGGGTGGTCACTGTAGGAGGGGTCCCTTCGATCGCAGAAGCGGGCCCTGCCAGTCTAGCCAGTGGGCGGACGGGCCCACGCCACGGGGCCCCGTGGCAGCCGGCTGGCCGGCGCGGCGTTTGCGCCCGGGCACCGCGGGGAAACTGCTGGGCATGGCACACAACATCACAGGCAAGAAGGTCGCGTTCCTCCTCACCAACGGTGTGGAGCAGGCAGAGCTCACCGAGCCGTGGAAGGCGGTGGAGCAGGCCGGGGGCCGGCCCGTCCTGGTCTCCCCCCAGTCCGGCTCGATCACCGCCATGAAGGGCGACTGGGACCACGCTGACTCGTTCCCCGTGGACGTCCCGCTCGCGCAGGCCCGCGTCGAGGACTTCGACGCGCTCGTGCTGCCGGGCGGCACCGTCAACGCGGACACGATGCGGCTCGAGAAGGACGCCGTGCAGCTCGTGCGCGGGTTCGCCGAGGCCGGCAAGCCGATCTCGGCGATCTGTCACGCGCCGTGGATCCTCATCGAGGCCGGCCTCGTCCAGGGCCGCCGCATGACCTCCTACGCCTCCCTGGAGAGCGACCTGAAGAACGCGGGCGCAGACTGGGTCGACGAGCAGGTCGTGACCGACCGCGGGCTCACCACCTCGCGCAACCCCGGGGACCTCGAGGCCTTCTGCGCGAAGATGCTCGAGGAGGTCTCCGAGGGCCGCCACGACGAGGTCTGAGTCCCCCGCATCGCAGGAAAGGGGCGCCGCCGCTGTCTGAGCGGGGGCGCCCCTTTCCTGCGTGCCGCGTCTCCGCCTGGCGCGGCCGTCAGCACTCCACGACGTTGACGGCGAGACCGCCCATCGCGGTCTCCTTGTACTTGTGGCTCATGTCCTTGCCGGTCTCGCGCATGGTCACGATCACCTCGTCGAGGGAGACGCGGTGGGTGCCGTCGCCCCAAAGCGCCATCTTCGCGGCGTTGATGGCCTTCGCCGCGGCGATCGCGTTCCGCTCGATGCACGGCACCTGCACGAGGCCGCCGATCGGGTCGCAGGTGAGGCCGAGGTTGTGCTCCATCGCGATCTCGGCCGCGTTCTCGACCTGGCCCGGGGTGCCGCCCATGACCTCGGCGAGGCCGGCGGCCGCCATCGACGACGCTGAGCCCACCTCGCCCTGGCAGCCCACCTCGGCGCCGGAGATCGAGGCCTGCTCCTTGTAGAGGACGCCGACCGCGCCCGCGGCGAGCAGGAACTTCACCACGACCTCGTCCTTGTCCTCCTGCGTGGCCTTGTCCATGCCGGGGGCGTAGTTGAGCGCGTAATACAGGACCGCGGGGATGATGCCCGCCGCGCCGTTCGTGGGGGCTGTCACGACCCGCCCGCCGGAGGCGTTCTCCTCGTTGACGGCCAGGGCGATGAGGTTGACCCACTCCTGCCAGTACTTGGCGTCGCGGTCCTTGTCCTCCTTCAGGAGCCGCTCGTGCCAGTCCGGTGCGCGGCGGCGCACCTTCAGTCCGCCGGGGAGCAGGCCCTCGCGCTTGAGGCTGGACTCTACGCAGGCCTCCATGACCGCCCAGATGTGCAGCAGGCCCTCGCGGATCTCCTCCTCGGAGCGGGAGGCCTTCTCGTTCACGAGCATGATGTCGCTGATCGACAGGCCCTTCGAGGAGCAGCGCCCGAGCAGTTCGGCCGCCGTCCGGAACGGGAACGGCAGCTCCTTCTTGGACTCGTCGAGCTCCTTCTGGGCGGTGTCCTCCTCGCCCTCGCGGACAATGAAGCCCCCGCCCACGGAGAAGAACGTCGCCTCGTGCAGCACAGCGGCTGATCCGTCGGGGCCCGGGGCCCCGAAGACCTGGAACTTCATCCCGTTGGTGTGCCGCGGCAGCACCGTGAGCGGATGGAGGACCATCTCCTCGACCGAGTACGGCAGCTCGACCTTGCCGGCGAGGGAGAGCTTGCCGGTCTCGGCGATCGAGGCGAGCCGTTCCTCGACCTGCTCGGGCAGGATCTCCTCGGGTTCGAAGCCCTCGAGGCCCAGGAGCACCGCCGTGAAGGTCCCATGGCCGTGGCCTGTCGCCGCGAGGGAGCCGTAGAGGTCCACCCGGAGGGAGGCGACATGTTCGAGGAAGCCCCGCTCGCGCAGCTCGCGCGCGAACACCGCGCCGGCGCGCATGGGTCCCACCGTGTGGGAGCTGGACGGGCCGATGCCCACAGAGAACAGTTCGAAAACGCCGACTGCCATTGTCGGTGTCTCCTTCCTCGGAAATAAGGTGACCGCGCGGGCCCGGGTGTGCCGGGCCCGCGCGCGGGGTCATGCCAGGTCGGCGACCCCCGGGTAGAGCGGGTGGGCGGCCGCGAGGGCATCCACCCGTGCCTTCAGGCCGGACAGGTCCTCGTCGGGGCCCGCGATGAGGGCCTCGGCGATGATGTCGGCGACCTCGCGGAAGGCGGCCTCGCCGAAGCCGCGGGTCGCGAGGGCGGGGGTACCGATCCGCAGGCCGGAGGTGACCATCGGCGGGCGCGGGTCGAACGGGACGGCGTTGCGGTTGACGGTGATGTCGATGGCCGCGAGCCGGTCCTCGGCCTGCTGGCCGTCGAGGGCCGCGTCGCGCAGGTCCACGAGGACCAGGTGCACGTCGGTCCCGCCGGACACCACACCGATCCCGGCCGCCCTGACGTCCTCGGCGGTGAGCCGCTCAGCGAGGATCCTCGCGCCGGCCAGCACGCGCTCCATCCGCTCCCTGAACTCGGGAGAGCCGGCGATCTTGAAGGCCACTGCCTTGCCTGCGATCACGTGCTCGAGCGGCCCGCCCTGCTGGCCCGGGAACACCGCCGAGTTGACCTTCTTGGCGATCGCCGCGTCGTTCGTGAGGATGATGCCGCCCCGCGGGCCCGCGAGGGTCTTGTGCGTCGTCGACGTCACCACGTGGGCGTGCGGGACGGGCGAGGGGTGCAGGCCCGCGGCCACGAGGCCGGCGAAGTGCGCCATGTCCACCATGAGGTACGCCCCGACGGAGTCGGCGATGCGGCGGAACTCGGCGAAGTCCAGCTGGCGGGCGTAGGCGGACCAGCCGGCCACGATCAGCTGCGGCCGGTGCTCCTCGGCGAGGCGGGCGACCTCGGCCATGTCGATCCGGTGGTCGTCCTCGCGGACCTGGTACGGGATGACGTTGTAGAGCTTGCCGGAGAAGTTGATCTTCATGCCGTGCGTCAGGTGCCCGCCGTGGGCCAGGTTCAGGCCCATGATCGTGTCGCCCGGCTTGATGAGGGCGTGCATGACCGACGCGTTCGCCTGGGCGCCCGAATGCGGCTGGACGTTGGCGAACTCGGCGCCGAAGAGCGCCTTGACGCGGTCGATCGCGAGCTGCTCGATGACGTCCACGTGCTCACAGCCGCCGTAGTAGCGCTTGCCCGGGTAGCCCTCGGCGTACTTGTTCGTCAGCACCGAGCCCTGCGCCTGCATGACGGCGACCGCGGTGTGGTTCTCGGAGGCGATCATCTCGAGGCCGCCGCGCTGGCGGCCCGCCTCGGCGTCGATGCTCGCCGCGATCTCGGGGTCGAGGGCGGCGAGGTCGGCGTCGAGCGAGGCCGAGCGGACCTGCTCGAAGGCGGCAGTCCCCTGCGTCGGCGCGGCGCTCACAGCTCGCCGCCGTTCTTGCCCGCGTACTCCTCGGCGGTCATGAGCGGGCCTTCCTCGGAGACCTCGACCGTGAAGAGCCAGCCGGCGCCGTACGGGTCCTCGTTGACGAGGGCAGGGTTGTCGATGGCCTCCTGGTTGACCTCGACCACGGTGCCCGACACGGGCGAGTAGAGGTCGGAGACGCTCTTGGTCGACTCGATCTCGCCGCAGGTCTGGCCCGCGCTGACAGCGCTGCCGGCCTCCGGCAGGTCGAGGTAGACGACGTCGCCGAGCGCGTCGGCAGCGACCTGGGAGACGCCGATCTTGGCCGGGGCGGCCTCGGTGTCGAGCCACTCGTGCTCTTCGGAGTACCGGAGACCGGTCTGGACCTTGCTCATGGGCGGTGTTCCTGTTCTTCTCTGAAGGGAATCGGTGGGGCGCGGTGGGCGCCGGGCCTACTTCTGGCGCTTGTAGAACGGCAGCGCGACGACCTCGAACGGCTCGGCCTTGCCGCGCAGGTCCGCGTCGAGGGCGGTGCCGACTGCCGCGTGCTCGACGTCTACGTAGGCGAGGGCCACGGGGTAGCCGAGGGTCGGGCTCGGCTGGCCGGAGGTGACCTCGCCGACCACCGCGCCGTCCTTGAGGATCGGGTAGTGCGCGCGGGCCGCACGGCGTCCCAGGCCCTTGAGGCCCACGAGGCGGCGGCCGCTCGTGGCGCCCTCGCCGGCGGCCTTCTTCGCCTCGAGCGCAGCCCGGCCGACGAAGTCGCCCTCCTTGGACTTGAGGGCGACGACGCCGCCCAGGCCCGCCGCGAAGGGGGACCGCTCGCGGGAGAGTTCGTTGCCGTAGAGCGGCATGCCGGCCTCGAGGCGCAGCGAGTCGCGGGCGGCGAGGCCGCATGGGATGAGCCCGTGGCCCTGCCCCGCTTCGGCGAGCGCCTTCCACAGCTGGGCGGCCAGCTCGTTGCCGACGAACAGCTCGAAGCCGTCCTCGCCCGTGTAGCCGGTCCGGGCCAGGAACACGGGGACGCCCGCGATGTCCGCCTCGATGCCGGCGTAGTACTTGAGCTGGCGGATGTCCTCGTGGTCCTCGGATCCGGCCACGGAGAGCAGGATCGCCTCGGCGTTGGGTCCCTGGACCGCGATGAGGGAGGTCTCGGCGGAGGCGTCGCGGAGGGCGACCGCGTCGGCTGCGGAGCCCTCGGCGAAGGCACGACGGCGTGCCTCCAGCTCGGCGGCCACGGTCGCCGCGTTGCCCGCGTTGGGCACGATGAGGAAGTCCTCCTCGGCGACACGGTAGACGATGAGGTCGTCGATGATGCCGCCGTCCTCGGCGCAGATGAGCGAGTACTTGGCCTTGCCCACCGCGATCGCCGAGAGCCTGCCCACGAGGGCATAGTCGAGGAACGCGGCGGCGCCGGGGCCGGTGGCCCAGACCTCGCCCATGTGGGAGAGGTCGAACAGGCCCGCCGCGTCGCGGACGGCGCGGTGCTCGGCGAGCTCGGAGCCGTACTTCAGGGGCATCTGCCAGCCGCCGAAGTCGGTGAACGAGGCGCCGAGCGCCGCGTGCTCGGCGTAGAGGGCAGTGTGCTTCTCGGTGGTGGTCTCAGTCATGGAAGTCTCCTAGCGGTTCTCCGGCGTGCTCTCTCAGTCCTCGAACGCGTCGAGGGGAGGGCACGCGCACACGAGGTTGCGGTCGCCCGCTGCCCCGTCGATCCGGCCGACGGGGGCGAAGTACTTGTCCTGGCTGCGGACCTTGCCGGGGAACGCCGCCTGCTCGCGGGTGTAGGGACGGTCCCAGTCGGTCGAGACCACGGCGGCGGCCGTGTGCGGGGCGCGGCGCAGCGGCGACTCGGCCACGGCGAAGTCGCCCGCGGCCACCTGGTCGATCTCGGCGCGGATGGCGATCATCGCGTCGATGAAGCGGTCGATCTCGCCGAGGTCCTCGGACTCGGTCGGCTCGACCATGAGGGTGCCGGCCACCGGGAACGCGAGCGTCGGGGCGTGGAAGCCGTAGTCGATGAGGCGCTTGGCGACGTCCTCCGCCGTCACGCCCGTCCTGGCGGTGAGCTCGCGGAGGTCGAGGATGCACTCGTGGGCCACGAGGCCGCCCTCGCCCGTGTAGAGGACGGGGAAGGAGGAGTCGAGGCGCTTGGCGATGTAGTTCGCCGCGAGCAGCGCCGACTTGGTGGCCTCGGTGAGGCCGTCGCCGCCCATGAGCTTCACGTAGGCCCAGGAGATCGGCAGCACGCCGGCCGAGCCGAAGCGCGAGGCCGAGACGGGCACACCGTGCTCGCCGGGGCCGCCCTGCCAGGCCGCGGCATCGCCGGGCATGAACGGGGCGAGGTGGGCGCGTGCCGCGACCGGGCCGACGCCCGGGCCGCCGCCGCCGTGCGGGATGCAGAAGGTCTTGTGCAGGTTCAGGTGCGAGACGTCGCCGCCGAACCTGCCCGGCTGTGCGAGGCCGACGAGCGCGTTCATGTTGGCGCCGTCGATGTAGACCTGGCCGCCGACGTCGTGGACCTTCTCGCACACCTCGCGCACGTCGGCGTCGTAGACCCCGTGCGTGGACGGGTAGGTGATCATGATCGCCGCGAGGGTGTCCCGGTTCGCCTCGATCTTGGCCTCGAGGTCGGCGTGGTCGATCGTGCCGTCTGCCGCGGTGGCCACGACGACGACCTTCATGCCCGCCAGGACGGCGGAGGCCGCGTTGGTCCCGTGGGCCGAGGCCGGGATGAGGCAGACGTCGCGCTGCGCCTCCCCGCGCGAGTGGTGGTAGCCGCGGATCGCGAGCAGGCCGGCAAGCTCGCCCTGGGAGCCCGCGTTCGGCTGGATCGAGACCTGGTCGTAGCCGGTGATCTCGGCGAGGTCGGCCTCGAGGTCGGCGATGAGCTCGCGCCACCCCACGGTCTGCGCGTCCGGCGCGAAGGGATGGATGCCGGCGAACTCGGGCCAGGTGATGGCCTCCATCTCGACCGTGGCGTTGAGCTTCATGGTGCACGACCCGAGCGGGATCATGGTGCGGTCGAGCGCGAGGTCCCGGTCGGAGAGCCTGCGCAGGTAGCGCAGCATCTGCGTCTCGGAGCGGTAGGCGTGGAAGACGGGGTGCGTGAGGAAGGGGCTCGTGCGCACCGACGAGGCCGCGATCGCGAACCCGCCCGCACCAGTGCCGTCCAGGCCGTCGCCGGCCGCACCGGCACCGAAGACGCCCGCGACCGTGGCGACGTGGTCCGCCGTCGTGGTCTCGTCGCAGGAGATGCCCACGGTGTCGGCGTCGACGAGGCGGAGGTTCACGCCCTGCTTCTCGGCCTTGTCCACGATCGCGGCGGCGCGGCCGGGCACGCGGGCGGTCACGGTGTCGAAGAAGCTGCGGTGGGCCACCTCCACGCCGGCACCCTCGAGGGCGGCGGCGAGGGAGCGGGCGTGCCCGTGGGTGCGCTCGGCGATCGCCTTGAGCCCCTCGGGGCCGTGGTAGACGGCGTACATCGAGGCGACGATGGCGAGGAGGGCCTGCGCGGTGCAGATGTTGGAGGTGGCCTTCTCGCGGCGGATGTGCTGCTCGCGGGTCTGGAGCGCGAGGCGGTAGGCGGGGACGCCGGCGTCGTCCTTCGAGACGCCCACGAGGCGGCCGGGCAGCTGCCGCTCGAGGCCCTTGTGCACGGACATGAACGCCGCGTGCGGGCCGCCGTAGAACAGCGGGACGCCGAAGCGCTGGGCGCTGCCGACGGCGATGTCCGCGCCCTGCTCCCCCGGGGACTTGATGAGCGTGAGCGCGAGGAGGTCCGCGGCGACGGTGACCATCGCGCCGCGATCCTTGGCCTCGGCGATGAGGTCCGTCGCGTCGGCCACGAGGCCGGACGCACCGGGCTGCTGGAGGACGATGCCGTTGATCGGGCCCTCGGGCAGGCCCGCGGACAGGTCGGCGACCTCGACCTCGAAGCCGAGCGCCTCGGCCCGGCCCTTGACGATTGCGATCGACTGCGGGAACAGGTCTGCGTCGAGGACGGTCTTCCCGCCGGCGGCGGCCTTGTTCTTGTTCGCGCGGCGCATGAGCAGCACGGCCTCGACCACGGCGGTGGCCTCGTCGAGGAGGGAGGCGTTGGCGATCTCGAGCCCGGTGAGGTCCTCGACCGCGGTCTGGAAGTTCAGGAGCGCCTCGAGCCGGCCCTGCGAGATCTCGGGCTGGTACGGGGTGTAGGCCGTGTACCAGGCGGGGTCCTCCACGATGTTGCGGCGGATGACCGGCGGCGTGACCGTGTCGTAGTAGCCCTGGCCGATCATCTGGACGCGCGGGGTGTTCTTGCCGGCGAGCGCCCGCAGCGCCGCGAGGGCCTCGGGCTCGCTGAGCGCCCGTCCGAGCCGGAGCGGCGCGTCCTGCTTGATGCTGTCCGGGACCGCCGCGGCGGCGAGGGCGTCGACGCTGTCGAGGCCCACGGCGTTGAGCATGTGCTTGATGTCTGCCTCGCGGCGGGCACCGATGTGCCGGTCGACGAAGGCTGCGGGGGAAAGGTCCGTCACGGGGAACTCCATCAATCAGGCCGGCCCGGCCGGGCTGGCTTTTGACTCCAGTTCCTCCCCGCTCTGTATGGGACCTGAGAGATTCCGCCGGATGGTATCCGGCTTGCACCGTCGGTGAGCGCCCACAGGAGGCGCTGCTTTCCAGAGTTGCCTTGCCGCAGCGGTACAGGTGCCTGAGAGATTCCTGGGGAGGTGTTGCTCCTACGGCGCCTGCTTGCTCTTGCTCGCAGGACTCTCCCGCCGCAGATCAGAGGCTGTGTGTTCAGTTGTCGCCGCCCGGGCGCGTGCGGACACGCGGATCCAAGGCTGCGTTGACCATTGTGCTATGCCCGAGGTCACAGGGGCAAATGCCTCCGGCCACATGGACGCGCCTTCCTTCATCTGGGAGCCACCTCCCGCGAGTGCCCTTCTGGGAGGCGCGTCCTGCTGCTCGTCGCATGCGCCCCTCCCGGAATGCGGCAGGCCCCCGATCCGCGGTGGATCGGGGGCCTGCCGTCATTGCCGCCGGTCAGCCGGCCAGGCGGGAATGATCGCGGTGCAGCCGCTCCTGCGCCGCCTCCGTGGTGTGCCTGATGCCGCGGAAGGCACCGAGCATGAGGGTCGCCCCGAACAGCGCCACGACGGCCAGGGTGAACAGCAGCGCTCCCAGCGCCACGGTGCCGAAGAACACGGCAGTCTGAAGGTTGAACTCGAACATCGCTCCACTCGATCTGCGCCCCTCCCGTGGGGGCCCACCACCTATTGTGGCGGCGCCCGATCCGCGCCATGGCGCGGATCGGGGGCGGGACGATGTGAATTCGCCCACACCGGGGTCCGGCCGCGCCGAGGACTCCCCCAGATGCCTAGTTGCAGGAGCTGCCGTCGCCGGTTCCGGAGACTGTGGCGCCGATTCCCAGGACGCCGATCTGGACCGTGGGCAGGCCGCTCGTCTGGTCCGGGCCGCACGTGGACGGGGCCGGCGCGGGCCGGGTCTGGGAGCCGCCGGACGTCGGCGGTGGTGCCGGCGCCGACGGTGCCGGATGCTGGCTCGGCGGAGCCGGGGCGGGGCCGGGCTGTGTGGAGGCGGACGACGGTGCCGGCGCCGGTTGGGCGGGGACCGGGGCCTGCTGCTCGGGGCTCGTGTGGGGTGGCGGGGCGGGGGCGGCCGGCTGGGTCGGCTGGGGCATCCCCGCGGAGTCGCGCGAGGGGGCCGCTCCCGGCGCGGCGCTCGGGGCAGCGGTGGAGGCCGAGGGCACGGGCGTGGTCGACGACGCCCGCACGGCCGGGACGGCGCTTGATGCGGCGGCGGGCGGCGCGCTGTCCTGCCGCGGCGCATGCGCCGTGGCCTGAGGGCCCTGCCCCACGATGACGTGGAGCGAGAGGGCGGCGAGGGAGAGCAGCGAGGCAGCTCCCGCGCCCCAGACGGCCGCCGCGGGGACCACAGCCGTCCCCGCGGAGCGCGGCGCCCTGGACTTCCAGAGCAGGGCCGCGCCGAGCACGGCGGCCGCCACGGCGAGCACGAGCGCAGGGACCGTGGCCACGCCGAGGCAGACGAGGGCCGCGCCCCCGGCCACCACCGCCCACGGGGTGCGCCGGAGCCTCCCGGGCCGGGGTCGAGGGCGCCGGGGAACGGTGCCCCTCCCACGGGCAGTCCCGGATGGTGCCCCGCCGGCGTCAGGCTCCCCTCCGCTCAGCAGGTCGTCACGCTCCACGATCGGCGCCCTCCCACTCCTCGCGCAGGATCCCGTACACGACCGCGTCGTACAGCTCGCCGCGGACCTTGCGCGCGTTCCGGTACCTGGCTTCCAGGGTGAACCCGAGCTTCTCCCCCACCCGGCACATGCCGGGGTTCCCGCTCCAGGTCGCGAAGTCCAGGCGGCCGCTGTCCGTAGCGGCGAAGAGGTAGCCGGTCCACAGGTCGAGCGCCTCGGTGCCGTAGCCGCCGGACCAGCGGGCCGGGTCGTAGACCGCCAGCCCGAGCCGGCGCCACGGGAGCAGGGCCGTCCCGTCCTCGGACTCGGGGCCGGGCTTCTCCTCCCAGTACCAGGACACCTGCCCCACGAACTCTCCCGAGGCGGCGTCCACGATCGCGAGGTGCTCGCGCACGGGCGGCCACCCGCCGTCGGCTGCCAGCGCCAGAAGGCCGTCGCACCAGCCGTTGGCGCCCTCCGCGCTCCAGCGGCCGTAGAACGGGCCGTCGTAGAGCTGCCATTCGTGGACCCCGGCGGGAGGCGGAACGATCCAGCGTCGCAGGCCCTCGACGTCGTCCGGCGTCCAGTCCCGCAAGGTGATGCGGGAACCTGTCAGGGTCACGGGGAAATTCATCCGGACTACCCTACAGGCCCTGGCTGGGGCGTCAGCCACTGGCCAGCGCGGCATCAGCGGGCCAGCCCGGCCCTCCTGAGGGCGTCCGCGAGTGCGGTGTCGGCGGCCGGCTGGGCCTTCCCGCCCCGCTGGGCCGCCCCGGGCTGGCCACCGCTGTCGCGTTGGCCGCGGCCCGTTGGAGCGCCGCCGCTGCGCTGGTTCCCGCCGTTCTGGTTCCCGCTGCGCTGGTTCCCGCCGCCGGGCGCACGACGCCGGTCCTCGCCGCCGCGGGCCGGCTTCCGCTCGCCCCGCTCGCCGCCCGGCTCGTCGTCCAGCCGCAGCGTCAGCGAGATGCGCTTGCGGGGAACGTCGACGTCGAGGACCTTGACCTTGACCACCTGCCCGGACTGGACCACCTCGCGGGGGTCGGAGATGAACTTCGTGCTCATGGCGGAGACGTGGACGAGGCCGTCCTGGTGGACCCCGAGGTCCACGAACGCGCCGAAGGCGGCGACGTTGGAGACCGTGCCCTCGAGGATCATGCCGGGACGGAGGTCGTTGATCGTCTCGACGCCCTCCGTGAGGGACGCGGTGACGAACTCGGGCCGCGGGTCGCGGCCCGGGCGGACCAGCTCGGTCATGACGTCGCGGACCGTGGGCAGCCCGAACCGCTCGTCGGCGAACTGAGTGGGGTCCAGGGTCGCCACGCGCTCCTTCGACCCTCCGGCAGCCGTGAGGATGCGGCCGGCCAGCCCATAGGCCTCGGGGTGGACGGCGGAGGCGTCCAGGGGCTCGGAGCCGCCCGTGATGCGCAGGAAGCCCGCGCACTGCTCGAACGCCTTCGCGCCGAGGCGCGGGACCTCCTTCAGCTCAGCCCGGGAGGCGAAGGCGCCGTGGGCGTCACGGTACTCGACGATGTTGCGGCTCAGAGTCGGGCCGAGGCCCGCGACCCGTGCGAGCAGCGCGGGCGAGGCAGTGTTGACGTCCACGCCGACGGCGTTGACGCAGTCCTCGACCACCGCGTCGAGGGTGCGCTCGAGCTTGGACTGGGTGACGTCGTGCTGGTACTGGCCCACCCCGATCGACTTCGGGTCGATCTTCACGAGCTCCGCGAGGGGGTCCTGGAGCCGGCGGGCGATCGAGACCGCGCCGCGCAGCGAGACGTCGAGGTCCGGCAGCTCGGCGGAGGCCAGGGCGGACGCCGAGTAGACCGACGCTCCGGCCTCCGAGACGATCACCTTGGACCCGCGGGGCAGCCCGATTCGGGCCAGGAGGTCTCCCGCGAGCCGGTCCGTCTCGCGGCTCGCCGTCCCGTTGCCCACGGCGACGAGTTCGACGTTGTGCCGCCGCGCGAGCTTCTCCAGGACGGCCAGGGACTCGTCCCACTTCTTCGCCGGAGCGTGCGGGTACACGGTGGCGGTGTCCAGGACCTTGCCCGTGCCGTCGACCACCGCGACCTTCACGCCCGTGCGCAGCCCGGGGTCGAGGCCCAGCACAGCACGGTTCCCTGCCGGCGCTGCGAGGAGCACGTCGCGGAGGTTGGCGGCGAAGACCTTCACCGACTCCTCCTCGGCGGCGTCGAACAGCCGCGCCCTGAGATCGGATTCGAGCTTGGCCAGGAGGCGGCCCTGCCAGGCGACCTTGACCGTCTGCGCGAGCCACTTCCCGGCGGGGGTGCCGGCGCCGCCGTGCACTCCCAGTGCCCGCGCCACGGCGGCCTCGTAGGCCGCCCGCGCCTCGGTCCGGGCGGCCTCGTCGCGCGGATCGGCCTCCGCGATCTCGAGCGACAGGGCTCCCTCTCGCTCGCCACGCAGGAGGGCCAGGACGCGGTGGCCGGGCAGCGCGTCCACGGGCTGGACGTAGTCCTCGAAGTCGGCGTACTTGCCCTCTGCAGCGGTGGCGGCGGTACCCGCACCGGCTCCGCCGGCCTTGGCGGCGGAGCGCAGCCGGCCGCCGCGGAAGAGCCGTTCGCGGAGGTCCGCCACGAGGGCGGCGTCCTGCCCGGCGCGCTCGGTGAGGATCGCGCGGGCGCCCGCGAGCGCCTCGGCGGCTCCGGTGATGCCCTTCTCCTCGTTGAGGTAGGACTCGGCGAGGGCGTCGAGGTCCTGGGAGGGGTCGGCGAGGATCGAGTCCGCGAGGGGCTCGAGGCCGGCCTCGCGGGCGACCTGGGCGCGGGTGCGCCGCTTCGACTTGTAGGGCAGGTAGAGGTCCTCGAGCTCCGACTTCGTCGTGGCCGCGAGCAGCGCGGCCCGGAGCTCCTCGGTGAGCGCACCCTGCTCGGCGACGGCGGCGAGGATGGCACGGCGGCGGTCCTCGAGCTCGCGAAGATAGCGCAGGCGCTCCTCGAGGTCGCGCAGCTGGGCGTCGTCGAGGGTTCCTGTGGCCTCCTTGCGGTACCGCGCGATGAAGGGCACGGTCGCGCCGCCGTCGATCAGGCCGACCGCGGCCTTCACCTGCCAGGGGGCCACGCCGAGCTCGGCGGCGATGGTCCGGGCGATCGCCTCGGCGGTCTCCGCCTCCCCCGGAGGGGAGGGCACGGCAGGGGACGGCTGGGGCAGGGAGGTCTCGGTGCTCACGGTTCTACTGTGCCCTATCCCTCCGACAGCGGTGGTCATCGGCCTCCCACGCCCCACGTGGCGATGGCCCACAGGACTCCGGGACGGCCGAGGTCCACGATCGAGGTCCCGACCCCGACGATGGCGTAGAGGCTCACCGGGACCAGCATGAGCCACTCCCTCCATGAGCCCGCGTCGCCGAGGACGGGGATGCTCAGGTGGCCGCCGCGGCGCCAGACCCAGCGGATGATCGGGGTCTTGTGCATGAACTTCGGCCGGCGGAAGCGGAAGGGCCAGATCAGGTTGCAGCCGCCAGTCGTGAGGAGGTCCCCCGCGATGTGAACCGCTGTCCCGATGGCTACGGCCAGCGGGAACCAGTCCTGCTCGTCGGGGGCGCAGAGGGCCACGAAGACGGCCAGCGGCACGGCCAGGATCCAGGGCAGCTTCTGGACGCCGTCCGGCAGGATGCCGAGCACCTTGGCGGCGAAGGAGACCAGGAGCAGCGACACGAGTCCGGCCCCCAGGTACACGGTCCCCCACAGCGGGGTGTCGAGGGTCCAGTGCCCTGCGAACCACGCCAGGGTGACGAAGCCGGCGATGCCCACGAGCGAATGGGTGCCGTTGCGGTGGCCGCCGGCGATCGCCCCGATGCCCGCGCACACCGCGTTCGAGACGGGCGGAAGGGACTGGGCGATCGTCGCGCTGCGGTGGTCGGCGTCGGGCAGGAGCGCCGCTCCCGCCGTGACGAGCGCGCCGACGACGACGCCGACCGGCGAGGCCTCGAACAGCGGCCAGCCGAGGTCGAAGGCGACGTGCCCGAGGCCGAGCGGCGCGGTGGCCGCGGAGAGGTCGAAGTGGACACGGGTGGTCAGCGCGACCCAGGCTGCTGCGCCACAGGCCGCGTGGTGGGGCCCCATCATGCTGCGGGACCCTCCCGTCGGAGACGGGACGGTGGAACGGTGGTGCTCACGGGACGGCTCAGGCCTCGCAGGAGGCGCAGGCGCCGGAGTCGAGGTCCGCGTCGGTGAGCACCGCGCCGCAGTCACGGCACCACGCGTGGGCCGTCAGGTCCAGGCAGTCCGCGCAGCGGTGCTCCTCGGACTCCGCCAGGCCCCTGCCGCACTCGGCGCAGTCGTCCTCGCGTGCCCGGGCAGGACGGGCGGGGGCGAGGGGATGGGGGCCGGTTCCGTGAGGGACGGAGACCGGCGTCAGGACCGTTGCAGTGCTCATGATTCGAGGCTAGGCAGGGGGTCCGACATTTCTCGAACACGGCCTCGGAGAGTTGCGGATTCGGCAGGCGTAGGCTGGCGGGCATGGCGAGATTCTTCGATGTCCACCCCGTCGACCCGCAGCCTCGGGCGATCAGCCAGGCCGTGCAGATCCTGCGCGAGGGCGGACTCATCGCGTACCCCACGGATTCCTGCTACGCGCTCGGCGCGATGATGGGCAACCGCGAGGCGCTGGAACGGATCCGGCAGATCCGGCACCTCGACGAGAAGCACCACTTCACGCTCGTGTGTGCCGAGTTCGCCCAGCTCGGGCAGCTCGTCGAGATGCCCAACGACGTCTTCCGGGCCATCAAGGCCGTCACCCCCGGGCCCTACACCTTCATCCTGCCGGCCACCCGGGAGGTGCCGAAGCGGATGCTCCACCCGAAGAAGAAGTCGGTGGGCGTGCGCATCCCGGACAACGCCGTGGTGCGCGCCCTGCTGCGGGAACTCGGCGAGCCGCTGCTGTCCTCGACCCTCCTCCTGCCCGGAGAGGAGGCTCCGCTCACCGACGGCTGGGAGATCAAGGAACGGCTCGACAATGCGGTGGACGCCGTCATCGACGCCGGCGAATGCGGCTCCGAACCGACCACGGTGGTCGACTTCACCTCCGGTACCGCGGAGATCGCCCGCTACGGGGCCGGGGACCCGAGCCGGTTCGAGGAGTCCTAGGCCAGCCGCGCCCGCACGATCTCGCTGACGGCCTTGCCGTCGAACCGGCCTGCCACGGCGGCGGTCACCGGCTTCATGACCTGGCCCATCTGCCGCACGGACAGCTCGGCGCCGTGCGCCCTGAGCGCGGCGATGGCATCGTCGACGATGCCCTCGACCTCCTCGCGGGTGAGCGGCTGCGGCAGGTACGCCTCGATGACCTCGGCCTCGGCGACCTCCGCCGCGGCGCGGGCGTCCTCCCCTGCCCCGGCGTAGATCTCGGCCGTCTCGCGCCGCTTGGAGGCCTCCTTCTGCAGCAGCGAGGTGACCTGCGCGTCGTCGAGCGTCACGGGGGTCTTGCCGGACTTCTCCCGCGTCTCGATCTCGCCCAGGACGTTGCGGACCGCGGTGAGCGCGGTCCGGTCGCCGGACTTCATGTGGGTGACGAGGTCGGCCTGGAGCCGCTCCTTGAGCGTGGACATCGGGCACCTTCTTCTGGGGACGTCGTGGGATGCGGCGCGGGCGCGGGCACCCGCCTGCCTCAAGGGTAGGCGCTCCTACAATGGAGGGAGGCCAGCAGGAGGCTCCCGTGGGACGCAGGCACTACAGGGTCCGGCACCGGCGGCGCGCCGACGGGCGCCGGCGCCTCGAACAACGCCGGCCCCTCGAACAGCGCCGGCCCATCGAACAGCACCGGCGCGCTGCGGATACGCTGCGGCCCCGCACCCCCCGGCAGGAGCCGCAGGCCGTCCTCGAGTGGGCGGCCCTGAAGAGGGTGCGGCCGCTCCCCCTCGCCGCCCTCGTGCTCCGGTGGCTCCTCATCGCGGTCCTGTGCCTGGCGGTGCTCGACGTCGCCCGGGCCGCCGGCGTGCCGATCGTGCTCATCGTGCTCGTCTGGGCGTGGTCCGCGGCCGTGCGGGGGCGCCGCCGGGCCGGGTACCGGGGACCGGAGCGCGCGCGCCCGCCCGTCCCGCCGACGGCGGCCAGCGGTCCGCCCCGCGGGAACCCGTACGACCTCGAGACGTACCTGAGCCGGCTCCGCGAGGACGGCCGATGATGGCTCGCCCGCACCTACCCGACCCCCTAAGCTGCTGAACATGGCCCGAGTCCTGAAAGCAGCCGCAGTCCTCGGGCGGCTCGTCGCCTTCGTCGTGGTGAGCGCGGTGTGCGGCGCGCTCGTCGCCGGCATCTTCATGCCGGTCGCCGCGGCGGCCTGGGGCGCCACGAACGGCACGGTGCAGTTCTTCGACGACCTCCCCTCGGAGCTGACGGTCACGCCCCCCGCACGCGTGACGAGCATCGTCGCTGCCGACGGCTCCCCGATCGCGTCGCTCTACAGCGAGAACCGCACGCCGGTGGGGCTCGATGCCATGTCGCCCGACATCAGGAACGCGATCGTGGCCATCGAGGACTACCGCTTCTACGAGCACGGCGGCGTGGACACGACCGGCATCCTCCGGGCCGTCATCGCGAACCTGCGCGGCGACCGGCAGGGCGCCTCGACCCTGACCCAGCAGTACGTGGCGAACGTCCTCAAGGAGAACCTGATCGCCCAGGGGCAGGATCCCACCGTGGTGCTCAACGGCCAGAAGGACCTCGGGGACAAGCTGCGCGAGATGAAGCTCGCGATCGCGCTGGAGAAGAAGTACTCCAAGGACGAGATCCTCGCGGGCTACCTGAACCTGGTCTTCTTCAACCCCAACGCCTACGGGATCCAGGCCGCGAGCCGGTACTTCTTCTCGGTGGATGCCAAGGACCTCACGCTCCCCCAGGCCGCCCTCCTCGCCGGGGTCGTCAACGGCCCCTCGGTCTACGACCCCACAGCCCACCCCGACGCCTCGGTCCAGCGCCGCAACCTCGTGCTCGACGCCATGCTCAAGCACGGCTACGTGACGCAGAAGCAGCACGACGATGCCGCCGCGGCCCCGCTCAAGCTCAAGGTGAGCCCGCCCCATCAGGGCTGCGCCTACGCCGCCCAGGCCCAGTACTTCTGCGACTACGTGCTGCACCAGATCCTGAACGACCCGGCCTACGGGAAGACCCCGGACGACCGCTACGCGACCGTCACCCGCGGCGGCCTGACCATCACCACGACCCTCGACCCCCGCCTGCAGGGGCCGGCCCAGGCCCAGGTCGACGCGACCGCCGGCGCCAACCCGGACAAGTGGGGCACGTCGCTCGTGACCGTCCAGCCCGGCACGGGCAAGGTCCTCGCCATGGCGCAGAACACCCGGATGCTCCCGGCCCAGGGCCTCGGCTTCGTCACCACCTACAACTTCAACGTGGACCGGACGGATGCGCACGGCAACGACCTCGGCGGGGCCGGAGGGTTCCAGCCGGGCTCGTCCGCGAAGCCGCTGACGTTGACGGCGTGGCTGAACGAGGGAAAGACGACGGACGAGAAGGTCAACGCCGCGCAGCGCCGCTACCCCCTGAACCACCCGTGGCATGACACGTGCGCCAAGGTCACCGGTGCCTATGACGACACCACCGCGCGCCCGCCCTGGAACACCGCCCCGGACCTGCAGAACGACGAGCCCAACTGGTACCGCCCCATGTCGGTGCGCGAGGGCATCTACCAGTCGATCAACACGGCCACCTTCGCCTCCGCCGCGGGCCTGAGCGACTTCTGCGACATCCAGCGCGCAACGGACGCGCTCGGCATGCACGACGGCGAGGGCGGCGGCAGGAAACTGGACATGTCCACCCTCGGCAACCTCCTGGGCGGCATGAACGTCTCCCCGATGACCATGGCCTCCGCCTACGCGACCTTCGCCGCCAACGGCACCTACTGCACCCCGAGGTCCATCACCTCGGTCAAGGACGCCCAGGGCAACAAGATCGGCGGCCAGTCGAAGGACTGCCACGAGGGCGCGGTCAAGCCGGACGTCGCCAAGGCCGTCACGAACGTCCTCCAGGACGTGCTGACCAAGGGCTCGGGCTACAACATCAAGGACAACGCCGGCAAGACCATCAAGCTCGGGCTGCCGGACGCCGCCAAGACCGGCACCAACCAGTACAACAGCGAGACGTGGCTCGTCGGCTACACCCGCGGGCTCTCCACCGCCTCCTACTTCGGCGAGGCTCTCCACAATCCGGAGGACCACCTCGGCCGCAACGTCTACGTCAACGGCCGGTTCTGGCCCGTGATCGACGGCGCCTACATCGCCGGCCCGCAGTGGGCGTACTACATGCAGAAGGTCGCCGGCCTGTACAGCCACGGCGCCTTCGATGCACCCCCGCCGAGCCTCATCAGCGGCGACAAGCACGACGACAAGCACCAGGACAAGAAGAAGTAGCGCCGGGTCCCCCGCATGAGGCGCGCAGACGACGGCGGGCGCCTCCCGCCGTCGTCCGCCCGCCGCGCGCCGGGGCCGGCCTCAGGCGGCCAGGGTCGCGTCGAAGAGGTCGCGGAGCTCGCGGAAGTGGCGCTCGGTGGCTTCCTCGTCGTAGGCGGAGGTGTCCGCCATCGAGTAGCCGTGCGAGGCGCCGGGGTAGATGACGTTGGAAGCCTCGAGGCCGGCCGCTGCGAGCGCGTCACCGAGGCGGGCCACGGCCTCGGGTCCCATGCTCCTGTCGTGGTCCGCGTGGCCGAACACGAACCGGGCCCGGGCGCCGGGGAGGCCGAGGTGCGGGCTGTCGGCGTCGTCCGTGGCGAGGCCGCCCCCGTGGAAGCCGCCGCACGCCGCGACCTCGGGGTGGGCGTTCGCGGTCCGCACGGCGAGGCGCGCGCCCATGCAGTAGCCGGTGACGCCGATGGGGCCCGGCGTCACCCCCTCGAGTCCGCGCAGGGCCGCGGTCCAGGCGTCGATGTCCGGCAGGGCCTTCTCGGCGGTGAGCCGGCCGACCCGCGGGAACGCCGCCTTGCCGGCCTCCTCGCGGCCCTCGGCGGTGGTCATGTCGAGGCTCGGGGCGAGCTCGGCCACGCTGCCCTCGCGGTAGAACACGTTCGGGGCCAGGACCACATACCCCCAGTCCGCGATGCGCTGCGCCATCTCCTCGATACGGGGGCGGATGCCGAACGCGTCCATGTAGAGGATGACTCCGGGAAAGGGGCCCTCGCCGGCAGGGGGCCGGGCGACGACCGCCTCGGCGGGGCCGTCGGGGGCGGGAATCTCGATCAGCTCGGTAGACATGGGCACAGGATAGCGGCGGCCGCTGGGCGCGCCCTCAGGCCCGTTGGGCCTCCCGGTCCGCTGACGACGGCTCGCCGGCGGCGCGGCGCCGGCCGCGCCCCGAGCCGAGGGAGAGGGTTGCGAGGAGCCCCACGGCAAGGAAGCTCGCGGCCGAGAAGGCGGCGTACCGGGTGCCTTCGGAGAACGCCGTCTTCGCGTCCTCGGCCACCGGCGCGGTGGCCGGCGAGCCCGCGAGTCCGGCGATCGCCGCCCCCGAGCTGTCGACCACCGCGGAGACGATGGAGCCGCGCTGCTCGGCCGGCACGCCGCGGCTCTCCAGCGAGCCGCCCAGAAGCCCCCCGGCCGAGGAGAACAGGACCGTGCCGAGCACGGCGATGCCCAGCGCCGAGCCGATCTGCCGCGCGGTGCTCTGGGTGCCGGAGGCCTGCCCGCTCAGGGCGACGGGGACGTCCTTGAGGACCACTCCGGTCAGCTGCGCCGTGGCGAGCCCCACCCCGAAGCCGTAGACGAACAGGAACGGGACCAGCAGGCCCCATGGCGTGTCGGGCCCGATGACCGCCCCGAGCCCGGCCACGCCCACGATCTCGGCCACGAGGCCGACCCGGACGATCATGACGGGCGAGGCGCGGTGGCTGAGCGCCCCGGCGAGGCCGCTCGCCGCGAACGAGCCGAGGGCGAGGGCCAGCAGGATCAGGCCGGTGTCCAGGGCGCTGAAGCCGAGGACGTTCTGGAGCCAGATCGGCAGCGCGAGGATGATCCCGAACTCGCCGAGCGAGACGATGAGCGCGGCCAGGTTGCCGTTGCGGAACGAGGGGATGCGCAGGAGCTCGACGGAGAACATGCTGGCCATTCCGCGGCGCTCGCGGCGGACTGCCCAGAGCGCGCAGGCGGCCATGCCCGCGAGCGCGAGCCCGAACACGAACGGGATGGGCGAGACCTGCCCCGGCCAGTCCCAGGACCCGATCCTCGGGCGGTGGTCCACGGCCCACCAGCCATAGGTGCGGCCCTCGATGAGGGCGAAGACGAGGGAGGCGGAGGCGACGACGGACAGGGTGGCGCCGACCGGGTCGAGGGGCCGGCGGGCGCCGTCCTTCGACTCCGCGACCGCGGCGAAGGCGCCGACCACGATCACCGCTGCGACCGGGATGTTGATGCCGAAGGCCCAGCGCCACGAGAACGAGGTGGTCAGCCATCCGCCAAGGAGGGGGCCGACCGCGGACATGCCGCCGATCGTGGAGCCCCAGACGGCGAACGCTATGGCCCGCTCCGACCCTCTGAAGCCGGCGTTGATGAGCGAGAGCGTGGAGGGCAGGACCATTGCCCCGCCCACGCCCTGGACGAGGCGGGAGCCGATGAGGACGGCCCCGCTGGGAGCGAGGGCCGCGGCCACTGAGGAGAGCGCGAACACCACCACGCCGAGCAGCAGCAGGCGTCGGCGCCCGATGCGGTCGCCGAGAGTGCCGAAGACCAGCAGCAGGGCCGCGAACACGAGGGTGTAGGACTCCTGCACCCACTGCACCCCGGTGGAGTCGACGCCGAGGTCCTTCACGATCGACGGGACGGCGACGTTGACGATCGTCGAGTCCACGATGATGAGCGAGACCGCGAGGCTGATGACCACGAGCCCGACCCAACGCCGTCGTCCGCTGGGGGCGCCGTCCTCCCCGGTGCGGGCGTCAGCGCTGGAGGGCGAGGCCGAGGGGCGGGGATGGGATGCCATGACTGAGCCTCCGGGGAGCCGAGCCGATCTTGTCTCGATCATCATATTTCTCGCCTATCGAGACATCAACCCCTGCGGCGCCCCTGCATGGAGCGACAGGGTGCCCGCTACGATGGCGCCATGGAACTGCGCCCCGGGCTGCACCGGATCGGCAATGACATCGTCGCGGCCTACCTCGTGGTCGACGACTCGGGCATCACCGTCGTCGACGCGGGCCTCCCGGGTCACTGGCGGGACCTCGAGCGGGAGCTCGCGGCCCTCGGCCGCTCCGTCGCAGACATCCGGGCGGTGCTCCTGACCCACGGCGATCCTGACCACCTCGGCTTCGCGGAACGGCTGCGCCGCGACCACGGGATCCCCGTCTACGTGCACCCGGCGGACAGTGCGAGGGCCCGCGGCCAAGGGTCCACGAGCCCGGCCTGGGGGCGGGTGCGCCTCGGGCCCCTCGTCCGATTCCTGGCCTACGCGGTGGGCAAGGGCGCGCTGCGGCCGGTCCATGTGGAGCAGGTGCGCGAGTTCGCCGACGGCGACGTGCTCGACCTCCCCGGCTCACCGCGGATCGTCGCCCTGCCCGGCCACTCCCCCGGCAGCGTCGCGGTCCATGTTCCCGCCGTCGACGCCGTGTTCGTCGGCGACGCGCTGACCACGCGCCACGTCCTCACGGGACAGGAGGGGCCGCAGCCCGCCCCGTTCACCGACAACCCCGCGCAGGCCCTGGGCTCCCTCGAGCGGCTGCGCCCCACCGGAGCGCGGTGGGTGCTGCCGGGGCACGGGACACCGTGGCGGGACGGTGTCGACGCGGCGATCGACGCCGTCGCGCGTGCGGCGGCCGACGGCGCGCGGTCACCACAGAGGCGCGGGCGCCGCTAGGCGTCACCCGCGCCTCGTCCATGGCGGGTCAGCGACGGAGCGTCAGCGGCCCTTCTCCTCGAGCTTGAGCGCGATCCCGATCGTGAAGAACGTCGGGGCCCAGTGGCCCACGAAGATCCCCCAGCGGTCGGACTGGGCGCGGTCGTGGCGCGGATTCATCCTGCTCACGAGCCAGGAGACGAAGGAGAATCCGATGGATCCGAAGCCGGCCATGTAGGCGTATTCGCTTCTGACTCCCATTTCGTGCAGCTTCTCGAGCATGACAGCATCCTCCTGGTGGGGCGGTGACGAGTTCCGGACGCTGTGAGGTTGCCCACTCGCGGGCCCGTTGAACCCGATCCGGGGCCGCAATGTTGGTCGGGGCGCCCGGAGGCGGGAAGCCGGGCGCCCTCCGATGGGATATGTTGTACATGTCCATCTGCGGGAGCTGGGGTCCCGCGGACATCGTGATCAGGGGGACCAGATGGACTCGTCAGGGAGCGGCGCCTACACCGAGCGGCGCGGGAGCATCGAGTCTGCCCGCCTGCGCGCGGCCCTGAACCGCGAGGCGGCCCGCCGGCCCGTCCGGCGTGCCGAACGACCGTATGCCGCCGACGCGCCTCTCCTGGCCGGCACCCCGGACCTGGCTGCGGTGCGGCAGAGGGCTTGGCTGATCCCCAAGGGCCCCTTCGTGGCCGTGGGCCGCCTGGCGCTGGCCCTTGCCGGCATCACTGGCCTCGTCCTGCTCGGGCTGCTGCTGGCCGCGGCCGTGGCGATGGTCCAGCTGCACTTCCAGGGGCACTGACAGCTCAGGCACCCGCTCCGGGCTGGGACCCGGTGATCGTCACTGCCCCGCCCGCCGCGATGGCGATCCTCCCGTGCTCGTAGTCCTGCACCAAGGCTCCGCCTGGTCCTGAGTAGGGGTCGCTCGTCGGGTAGCCCAGCGGGCCGCGCTCGAAGTCCGTCCTGCCCCAGGCCGTGCGGAGCGGGCCCGCGCTCACGTGGACGCCCGTGGAAGGGGAAGCAATGAGGAGCCCGTTCTGGAAGCTCTGGTAGGCGCCTCCCCGGACGAGCCCGGCGACCTGGTCCCCGACCGGGAATCCGACAGCCGCGAACGCTCCCCCGGTGGTCATGGCGGCCGCGAAGTCCCCCACGACCGCATGGGCACCGGTGGCCGGCGACCAGTAGAGCGCCCCACCCTGGTAGCGCTGGTAGACGCCGGTTCCCACACGCAGCTCATCGCTGGTCGGATAGCCGAGTGGCCCGGCCTCGTAGCCCGTGCGGGCCCAGGCGGTGCGGATCGCGCCGAGGGACGGGTGGGCGCCGGCCGCCGGTGACCAGTAGACGGCGCCGCCCTGGAACAGCTGGAAGGCGCCGCCGTCCCGGAGGCCGCCAGTCTCGTCGCTGACCGCGTAGCCGAGCGGGCCGCCTTCGAAGCCGGCAGCGGCGTAGGCCGAACGGATCGCGCCCCGGGTGGCGTAGGCGCCCACTCCGGGCGCCCAGACGATCGCCCCACCTTGGTAGGTCTGGTAGACGCCTCCACGCCGCAGTCCCCCGACCTCCTCGGAGGTCGGGTAGCCGAGCGGGCCGTCCTCGAAGCCGTTGCGCGCCCACGCTGAGCGGATCGCCCCCTGGGATATGTGGGCCCCGGTCCTCGGCGACCAGTTGATGGCGCCGTTCCGGAAGATCTGGTAGGCGCCGCCGTCGCGGCGCGCGCCGACCTCGTCCGAGGCCGGCGCGCCGAGCGGCCCGAAGGTGCCCCCGGCGCTGCCGTACTTGGCGCTGATGGCGCCGAACGGGTTGGACGAGTAGGGGGTGAACACGTCGTCGACCGCGCCCATGATGATCCTGTCTCCCGGCCGGTTGGTCTGCAGCAGGCGCGTCACCCTCGGCAGGGAGGTGGAGACGCAGCCCGCGGAGGGGACGCGCCCCGCATGGAAGAAGATCGCGAAAGACGCGCCCTGGACGGTGGGCATGTCAGGGCGGCGGTTGTAATTGATGACCGCAGCCTGCTCGTAGTAGCCCTGATTCATGTAGTACCAGAGGTTCTCGTCGGACTCCCCGCCCGCACCCTCGAAGTACTGGTTGTAGGTGGCACCCCGCTCGCCGCCCCAGCGGGACCTCGGGTTCACGGTGTGGTACTGGAGCGCCGTCCCGGGGTTGCGGCGGCCCAGCGCCTCGGTGATGCTGAACGAGCCGCTCGGGGACTTCCACGTGTCCTCCCACGTGCTGCCCGCAGCGAACCCCTTCTGGCCGACATAGCCCCAGTCCTGCCACTCCTGGGCGTAGCCGGCGCCGGAGCGCACGCACCCCGTGATGGTGACGGTGTCCGAGCTCCGGCTGGCCGCCGTGGCGAACGTGACGCGGTGGGCGCCGTAGGCCGAGAACCGCACCTGGCCCGCGCTGAGCCGCGTGCACGGGTTGTACACCTGGGGCGAGGCCTCGGCGTCGGGAGCGGGCCCGACGAGGGAAGCTGCGGCGAGCGCCGCGGCGCCGAGCAGGCTCAGCGATGCCCTGAGGACAGGCTTCATGGGTTCTCCAGCGGTGGGAAGGTACTCCGGGGCGTGGTTCAGGCGCCGTCGGAGCCCCCTTCTCCACAGGAGAAGCATATGTACCGCAGGGCCGCCGCCTCGTGAGGCAGGCCTAGGACCCGCTCAGATGTCTGTCCTGTCCCGGCCCAGAGTCCACACATTGACGTCCCCGGCGCGCTCGTACCGGACCTCGGTCATCAGCTGCTTGAGCATGGCCAGTCCGCGGCCGGCCGCGGGTGCAGCACCCGGTTCATGGCGCAACGACGGCGTGGGCTGGGCGCCGACCTCGCGCAGCTCTGCCTCGAGCCGCCGGTAGGTGGGCCGGAGCTCGATCTCCAGGACCATCGGCGTCCCCGCCCGGGCGATGGCGTGGCGGATCGAATTGGAGACGGCCTCGATGACGGCAATCTCGAACGCGGTCCTGTCGGCAAGGCCGGCCCAGGGGTCGTCGTGCCACAGTCGCTCGAGCAGGCCCTCCACTGTCGTGAGGAACGCCTCGCTCCGCTTTCCGCTTGCTCTGAGCACTACTGCCGCGCCGGACACGAGACGTCCCTTCGATGGAGTTATGGGGTCCGGTGATGCTTACCCGCACGCCGTGCCGCCCAATCAGACAGGGTCGGGCGCAGTTGCTCGCGCCACACGGGCGCCATCCCTCGCCCTGCGCGGCGACGCGGGTAGCCTCGGCACTGCAAGCACCCTGACCCCGGGCGGGAAGCCGGCACGGGGCCCACTGGAAGGACCCGAATGGGCATCTCCCTGGACAAGGTGGAGCAGAAGGCGCCCGAGCTGCTCACCCTCGCCAAGACAGCGGCCGACGCGATCGACACAGCCCGTCTGGCCGGGCAGAGGGCCAAAGTCGCGCTCGTGCTCGACTACTCCGGCTCCATGCGCAAGGAATACAAGTCCGGGGCCATGCAGCGCCTGACCCAGACCGTCCTCGCGCTGGGCGTCCATCTCGACGACGACGGCGAGATCGACCTGTTCACCTTCGACAGCGGGGCCCGGCACGAGGGCACCGTGACCCTCGAGAACTTCCGCGACGTCATCGCCAAGATCGTCGCGAAACGCCATATGGGCACCACGAACTATGCCGCCGCCTTCCGCACGGTGCTGGACCATTTCAAGCTCGCCCCGAAGGCAGGCGGGTTCTTCCGCAGGAGCGCCGGCCCGGCACCAGTGGACGCCAGGGACGGCCAGCCCGTCCTGGCGGTGTTCCTCACCGACGGCTCCCCTGACAGCAGGACCGAGGCAGTCCAGGAGATCATCCGGGCCTCCTACGCGCCGGTGTTCTGGCAGTTCCTCTCCATCGGCAAGGAGAACATCGCCTTCCTGCAGAAGCTCGATGACCTCGACGGCCGGTACGTGGACAACGCCGACTACAAGCCGGTCGGAGACGTGGACCGCACGAGCCCCCAGGACCTCTACGCGATGCTCCTCGACGAGTACCCGGGCTGGCTGGCCGACCAACGCCGGCGGGGCCACATCCGCTGACGGCCGGATGGGGGGCTACATGTCCCGGTAGCGCTTCGCCTCGGCGAGGGCCTTCGTGAGCCCGGCCCTGTCGAGCCGGGGGCCGTATCCGGGGGTGTCCCGCTGGATACGCCAGCCCTCCGCGAGCGGCCCGGCGTCGACGACGTCGAAACCGAACTCGTCGATCAGACGGCTCACCTGCGCCTTGGCGTTCTCATCGTCTCCGGCGATCACCAGGGCGCGGCGGTCCGGCGCGCCGGCCGGCAGCGGGTCGGAGGTGAGGTCCCGGGCATAGATGTGGTTGAACGCCTTCACGACGTGCGAGGACGGCAGGTGGGCCTGGAGCATCTCGGCGGTCGTCGTCTCCTCGGTGTCGAGCGCACGGATCGAGCCGTCCCGCTGCGGGTAGTAGTTGTTGGTGTCGACGACCGTCTTCCCGGACAGTTCCTCGACCGGAACCTGGTCGATGTTCTTGAGCGGGATGGTGACGACGGCGAGGTCCGCGGCGGCAGCAGCCTCGCGGGCGGTCGCGGCGCGCGCGTGCGGGCCGAGCTCGCCGACGAGCCCCGAGAGGGTCTCGGGGCCGCGCGAGTTGCTCACCACCACGTCGTAGCCGGAACGCACGGCCAGGCGTGCGAGCTGGGAGCCGATGTGTCCACTGCCGATGAAGCCGATCGTTGTCATGTGGGATGCAACCACGGGGGACGCCCAGTATTCCCAGGCTCCGCGGATTCCCGGGGGCTCCGCTGGGCGGGCAGGCATGGCGGCCCACTGGCCGCGGGTCTAGATTGGGGGCCGGGGCGCCACGCAGGCGCGCCCGGGCCACAGCGCCGCGCTGGACAGACACCAAGGACCGCCCTGCGAGAAGAGGCCCTGCATGAGCGACGAGGACCGCCGGCGAGAACTCGGCAACAACGATGCCCCAGTCGAGGAGGAGATCGAGGAGTCCTTCGACCGCATCGTGGCCGAAGGGGCGCAGCGCCTGCACCGCACGTGGCGCTCGGTCCTGATCACCGGATTCTTCGGGGGCGTCGACGTCGGGCTCGGCGTCATGGCCTACCTCGCGGTCGAGCACTCCACCGGGAGCAAGCTGCTGGCCGGGCTTGCCTTCGGCGTCGGGTTCATCGCCCTCCTGCTGGCCAAGAGCGAGTTGTTCACCGAGGGCTTCCTCGTGCCCATCGCGGCAGTGGCCGCCCGACAGGCGCGGCTCGCCCAGCTCATCAAGCTGTGGACAGGAACGCTTGTGGCGAACCTCGTGGGCGGCTGGTGCTTCATGTGGCTCGTCATGAAGGCCTTTCCCGAATGGGCGCCCACCGTGGTCGATTCCGCCCGGCATTTTGCGGAGGCGCCGCCGTCCCTCCAATCCCTCTGCCTGGCCACTCTGGGCGGCAGCACCATCACGCTGATGACCCGCATGCAGCAGGGCACGGAGTCTGTTCCCGGCAAGATTGCGGCAGCCGTCGGGGGCGGGTTCCTGCTCTCGGGACTGCCCCTGTTCCACTCGGTGCTCGACTCCCTGCTGATCTTCGGCGCCCTCCATGCCGGCGCGCCCTTCGGCTATGGCCAGTGGCTCGGCTGGTTCGCCTACACCGCCGCGTTCAACGTCCTCGGGGGACTGCTGCTGGTAACCGCGCTGCGGCTGCTGCGCAGCAAGGAACTCCTGAGCGAGCGCCGGGCGAGCTCCTGATCGCCGCGGGCACGCCGTGGTGTACGGTTGCTGCTCGCACTCTCCCAGCCGAAAGGAAGGCCAGGCCCATGGCCGCCGACTACGACGAACTGCGCTCCGACGTCAAGGAATCCCAGAACGACTCGCTCGAGGCCGTGAAGTCGGCCAGTGCGCCAGACCCGCAGAGCGTCGTGCGCGAGCTCGACGGCGACGACAGCGGCGAGAGCGGCGATCTTCCGGGCGGGGAGATCCTCACGGGTGAGCTGGCCGTGCAGGTCATCCCGCAGGGCGAGGACGAGTTCGTCTGCCAGTCCTGCTTCCTGGTCCGGCACCGCTCCCAGAAGGCCGTGGAGAAGGACGGGAACGCCTACTGCCGGGACTGCGAGGGCTGAGCAGGGGCATCCCCCGGGCTACGGGCCAGGGGAAGCAGGTAGGGTGGCTGTTCGAGGCGGGGCATCGGGCCCGGCCAGCTACCTGTAGGGACCAGATTGAAGAAGACCGCCGTCCTCGTGCCAGCCCTGCTCACCGCCGCCGCCCTCGGCCTGTCCGGCTGCTCGGCCCAGCTGTCCACGAAGGATTCCTGCACCCAGTTCCTGTCGATCGAGAAGAACGTGTCGACTCTCGGAGGCACCCCCAGCCCGAGTCAGGTCAGCGGGGTGGCCGGGGAGATGGGCACCCTGGCCCAGAAGGCGTCCGACGACGTGAAGAAGGACATTGCGGCGCTCGCCGACGGCCTCGAGGGCTACGCGAACGGCGACAAGTCGGCGCTCAGCACCTCCAAGGTCAGCGGGGCCGTCAACCACCTCCAGACCGTCTGCGGAGCCGGCAACTGACCTGCTCGCAACGAACCTGCGAGCAGGCAGCAGGGCCCCGGACTCCTGTGGAGTCCGGGGCCCTGCGTCTTCCGCCTTCCGCCCTAGTGACTCGGCGCAGCCGTTCCCGTCGGGGTCGCTGACGGGCTCGGGGCCGTTGCCCCGGCCGGACCCGCAGTGGCCGACGCGCTAGGGGCCGGAGTGGACCGCGGGCTCGCCGTCGCCGTGGCGGACGGGCTGGGCGTCGCGGCCGTCGTCGTCGGGGCCGGCGTTGTCGGAGTCGGGGTGCTCGAGGCCGACGCGCTCGGGGTCGGGGCGGCAGTCCCGTTGGCGGTCACCGTGATCCCGGACGTTGGGCTCCACACGATCCTGCCGCCCTGGTAGTCCTGGGCGACTCCGCCTGCGACGGCGTACTCACCGCTGGTGGGGTAGCCGAGCTGGCCGTCCTGGGATCCGAGCGACAGCCAGGCGGAGCGGATCGCGCCCTTGCTCTCGAAGGCGCCGGTGGCCGGGGACCAGACGATCGCCCCGCCTTGGTATGCCTGGGCCACACCGCCGCCCGTGAGGCCCGGCACCTCGTTGCCCGTGGGGTAGCCCATGGCCCCGTTCTCGAACCCGAGCTGTCCGTACCGCGCACGGATCGCACCGGTGGACTCGTGGGCCCCGGTGGCCGGGGACCAGACGATCGCCCCGCCCTGGTACATCTGGTAGACGCCTCCGTCCTTCAGCCCGGGCACCTCGCCAGTCGTCGGGTAGCCCATGGCGCCGCCCTCGAGCCCGAGGGACTGCCAGGCCCCGCGGATCGCGCCGGTGGACTCGTGGGCCCCAGTGGCCGGGGACCAGACGATCGCCCCGCCCTGATAGGCCTGGCTGACGCCGCCGCCCTTGAGGCCCGCCGTCTCGCCGCTCGTCGGGTAGCCCATCTTCCCGTTTTCGGAGGCCAGTGACTGCCAATCGCTCCGGATCGCGCCCTTGGACTCGAATGCCCCGGTAGCCGGGGACCAGACGATCGCGCCGCCCTGGTACATCTGGTAGACGCCGCCGTTCTTCAGGCCCGGCGTCTCCCCGCTGGTGGGGTAGCCCATGACGCCGTTCTCGAACCCGAGCTGCGAGTAGCGGCCCCGGATCGCCCCGGTGGACTCGTGGGCACCGCTGGCCGGGGACCAGACGATCGCCCCGCCCTCGTACATCTGGTAGACGCCACCGTTCTTGAGGCCGCCCACCTCGTCGGTGGTGGGGTAGCCCATGCGGCCGTTCTCGAACCCGAGGGCCTGCCAGACGGAGCGGATTGCCCCGTGGGAGACCATGGCACCGTTGGCCGGGGTCCAGATGACTGCGCCGCCCTGGTACATGTGGTACCAGCCGCCGTTCCGGGAGATTCCGTAGCCGCCGAACCCGGTGCCGAGGCCGAACTGGGCAGCCTTGGCGTCCATGAGGTCAGCGACGCCGGGCGGGGGGACGTTCCCACCGGTGACCGTGACCGTGGCCGAGGCGGCCGAGACGGAGTTCACCGTGACCCGCGTGCCGCCGGCGCTCGTGAAGGTCTGGCCGGGCTGCCAGGCCAGGTTGGACGCGTAGTACCCGAGGAACGGCATGGTGCTCGGCGCGAGGAGCAGCGACTCGCTCGAGTTCAGTCCCCCCTTGAGGATCTCCACGCCCTGGTTGCCGCCCACGGCAGTGGGGGCGTCGTACCCGACAGGGGCCTTGTACTGCAGGTAGTACCACTCCCCCGTCAGCGGGTCCTGGAACTTCGCTGCCCGTGCCGCGCCGCTTCCGGCCCAGGGCGTCAGGGTGAGGGTCCTCGGGGCGCCGGCGGTGCCGACGTTCTGGATCTCGTTGCCGGTTCCGAAGCCGCCGTACTCGTACAGGTAGGAGTTCAGCTGCGGCTCGCTGTACTGGGAGACGCCCATGAGGTCGGTGCGGTCACCGTAGAAGCGGGTGGTGCAGGCCGGGTCTGTGAAGTCGGTGCCCGCAAGGGTCGAGTCGGCGGCCCCGTCCGTGCATTGCAGTGCGTTGGCGTGACCGAGCCCGAGGACGTGGCCGAACTCGTGGGCGGTGACGGGGGAGGTGAAGTTGGACGGGCTCGGCAGGAGGACGAGGCCGCTGGTCTGGCCCGTTTCAGCACCGGCGCCGAGGTTCCCGGTGGTTCCGTACACGATCACGTCGGTGCGGGGAACGGCAAGGAGCAGGACATTGGACGCGCTCGGCGTCCATCCGATCTCCTGGGCGACCGTGTTCATGATGACCGTGAAGTCGTCGCCCGAGGAGGCGGCGGTCTTGAACCCCGCCATGACCTTGTCGACGCGCATGCTGATGCGGCCGGCCGACATCGTGGACCAGTACGCACTCGCCGAGGAGACGGCGCTCTTGTAGGCATTGACGTCCAGCGCGGCGGCGTCGGCAGCGGTCTTGTCGCTGGTCTGCAGCGTGACGATAGTGACGGAGAGCTGCGCTGTCCGCTGTGGGAGGACCGCCGGAGCCAGCGCGGGCAGCGGGGCGGCCTGGGCGGGCGCCAGGCCCTGCCCGGAGACCATCGGGACCGTGGCGACGGCCAGGGCAAGGGCAGCCGAGGCGAGGGCGCGGGGCGCCGGGCTGCCGGCTCGTCGGTGACGGCGCTTCTTGACGGACTGGGAACGGTGGTGGGGAGCGCGTCGGCGCATGGGGGCCTCCAAAGGCGGGATTGCTGCGGATTCGATCCTAGGCGACGTTGGACTTGTCCAACGCGGACCCTGCGCAATCCTCGGCTGACCTTTGGGCAATAGTTGGCTGACGCTTGGGCCAGAGCTGGCTGGCCCTTGGGGTTGGGGTGGGTGCGGGGGCCCGGCAGTGCCGGGGCCGCTACTCAGTACCCGTCGGGGAAGCTGTAGGAGCTGGGAATGGTGGCAGGTGCCGCACCGTGCACCAGCAGCACCTCGTCGTGGGCCTTCAGTTTGATGTCCCGGGGGCTTCCGGGCTGCTTCGCGCCGTTCACGTAGGCCTGCCAGTCGGCCGCGCTCGAATGGGGGCTTCCCGGGGCACTATTCGAGCCGTCCAGGACGCCCCACTCGGTGAGCACCTGCCCGAGGGTGTAGGTGAGGCCCGCTGTGGGCGCCTCGATGTGGATGATCCCGGACTCATCGTGGGTGTGCAGCGCGGAGATGCCGTTGGGCTGCCCGTCCGCCCCGAAGCTGAAGCCGATGTCCGCCGGCACGGGGATACGCTTGCCGTCCGCGATGACGTCGAGGTGCGCGTGGTAGTGCTCGGCGCTGCCCTCTTCGGAGAGGACCTGGAGCCCCGCAGCCTTGATCCCTGCTGCACCGTTCGCGGGCACCAGCTGCCAGCCGGAGCTGGTGCCACCGGCCTCTCCCTCGCCCGGGCCGGCCGCGGACGCGGACGCGGAGGCGGAGGCCGAGGCTGGAGCGGCCTCGGACGTTGCTGAGGCGGTGGGCCGCGCGTCCGGGGCTGCAGCGGAGCAGCCTGCCACACAGAGGGTGAGCGCCGCGAGGGCCACGGCGAGGGCGGGCTTGGAGTTCACTGGCGGCGTCGCTTTCGTCGGTCGGACGAGGCCAGTCTAGGGGTGCGGGCCGCAGCGGCGCTCACGCGTCCCTCTCCCACGGCGGCTCCCGGACCTCCCAAAGTTCACGGGGCCTCCACCCAGCCGTCACTTTCAAGGGGGAGGCTGCCTCGCGGGGGACGCCACCATCGTGCACTAGGAGCAGTCCATGACAAGCATGAACCGTCGTCGTTTCCTCCAACTCTCGGCCGTGACGGCCGCGGGGACTGCCATGTCCCAGATGCTCGGCCAGAGCATCGCCCGCGCCGCGACCATCCCCGCGAACCGGGCCACCGGCTCCATCAAGGACGTCGAGCACGTCATCGTCTTCATGCAGGAGAACCGGGCGTTCGACCACTACTTCGGCACACTCAAGGGCGTGCGCGGTTTCTCGGACCCCCACCCGGCGATCCTCCCGAGTGGGAAGGACTCCTTCCACCAGGCCAACGCCACGCGGGAGATCACGCCCTTCCACCCGAGCGCCCCCAACCTCGGCCTCCAGTTCGTGGAAGACCTCGACCACTCGTGGAAGATGACCCACGAGGCGTTCAACGCGGGCAAGTACGACCAGTGGCTCCCCGCGAAGTCCGACGCGACCATGGCCTTCTACGAGCGGGGCGACATCCCGTTCCACTTCGCCCTCGCCGACGCGTTCACGGTCTGCGACCAGTACCACTGCTCCGTCCTGGGCCCCACCGACCCGAACCGCTACTTCATGTTCGCTGGCGGCGACGACCCGTCGGGGAAGGGCAACGGCTCCGGTACGGGCGGCGGCCCCGACCTGTGGAACGCCGAGACGGGCTACACGTGGAGCACCTATCCCGAGGAGCTCGAGAAGGCGGGCGTGAGCTGGAAGGTCTACCAGGACATCGGGCAGGGCCTCGACCCGGCGCACTACGAGGGCTGGACCGGCAACCCGTACGTCGGCAACTACGGCGACAACTCGCTGCTGTACTTCCTGCAGTACCAGAACGCGAAGCCCGGGACGCCGCTCTACGACAAGGCCAGGACCGGGACCGACGTCCTCGGCGGCCACGACGACCTGTTCCGCATCTTCCGTGACGACGTCGCCAAGGGCACGCTCCCCCAGGTCTCCTACATCGTCGCCCCCGAGGCGTACACCGAGCACTCGAACTGGCCGGCCGACTACGGCGCCTGGTACACCGCCAACATCCTGGACATCCTCACCTCGAACCCGGATGTGTGGAGCAAGACCGCGGTGTTCTTCATGTACGACGAGAACGACGGCTTCTACGATCACATCGTCCCGCCGCACCCCAACACCCCGCAGATCCCCGGCGCCTCGACGGTCCCCACCGACGGCGAGTGGTACGACGGCCGCATGACGTACTCCGGCAAGGCGGACGTCCCCGGCCACTTCGGCCTGGGCGTGCGCGTGCCCATGATCGTGGTCTCGCCGTGGAGCATGGGCGGCTGGGTCTGCTCGGAGACGTTCGACCACACGTCGATCGTGCGCTTCCTCGAGGCCCGGTTCGGGGTGAAGTCGCCCAACATCACCCCGTGGCGACGGGCGGTCTGCGGCGACCTCACCAGTGCCTTCGACTTCTCGGCCACGGCGGGCACGGTCCCGTCCCTGCCGGACGCCGCCTCGTACAAGCCGAGCGACGCGGACATCGCTGCCGCCAAGAAGTACCCCAGCTACGTCCCTGCACCGCCCGCGGCGAACACCATGCCCCGCCAGGAGAAGGGCACGCGGCCCTCCCGCGGCCTCGGCTACGCGCTCGAGGTGGAGACGACGGTCGACGGCGGGAAGCTCACCGCGCGCTGGAAGAACTCCGGGACGCTGGGCGCGCACGTGCAGGTCCGCTCGAATCTCCTGCCGGCGGCCCCGTACTCCTACACCATCGGCGCCGGCGCGTCGCTGGACGCCGCGTGGCCCCTCGGCACCGCGTATGACGTGCAGATGCATGGCCCTGCCGGCTGGTACCGCCGCGTCGCCGGCACTGCGGCCGCCGCGGATGTCCGCGTGGCCGTGGCTGCCGACGGGGCGGCCGGCCATGCCCGGTTCCGGATCGAGAACGGCGGATCCGCCAAGGCCGACCTCACGCTCAAGGACGCCTACGGCGCCGGAACCCAGGCCCTCTCGCTGAACCCAGGCCAGGCCAGGACCGTCGTCCTGCCGACCTCGGGCGGCTGGTACGACCTCACGGTCACGTCCGCGGCAGACCCCACGCTCGTCCGCGTCGTCGCCGGACGGCTCGAAAACACAGCCTCCCTCACGAGCGACCCACAGCTCGGCCGATGAGCCGACGCGCCCCGACAAAGGAGAATCGAATGCTCAACCTGCTCAAGAGCCGTGCCGCTGGCACTGCCGCGGCGATGGCCGCCACGGTGGCGCTCACCGGCGCCGCTGCGGTCGCGCCCTCCGCAGCCCTGGCGGCTCCCGGCGCTCCCGCCGCGACGGCTGCGCACGGCGCCGGCGGTCCCGACCACGTCTTCGTCATCATGATGGAGGACCACGGCCGCGACCAGATCATCGGCAATACCGCCGACGCGCCCTACATCACCTCCCTCGCGCAGAAGTACAACGTCGCCACCAACTACCACGGGGTGACCCACCCGAGCCTGACGAACTACCTCGCCACGGTCTCCGGCGACTTCCAGGGCATCTGGGACGACTGCAAGGCAGGCGCGGACGTCACGTGCGCCCCGGAGGAGTTTGTGCCCGGCTCGGGCGACGCCACCGACACTGCCTCGCTCACCCCCGCGCAGATCGCAAGTGCCTCCGCCAAGCCGCACATGTTCTCCGGAAAGAACATCGTCGACCAGCTCGAGGCGAAGGGGCTCTCCTGGAAGGCGTACATGCAGTCGATGCCCTCGGCCGGGTCCACCGTCGAGTATGCGCCGACGATCGGCTCGACGACGGTCAAGCTCTACGCCGAGAAGCACAACCCCTTCATGTACTTCTCCGACATCGCGGACAACCCCGCCCGAACCTCGAAGATCGTCCCGCTGGAGAACAACCTGGCCGGCGACCTCTCCTCGGGGAACGTCCCCAACTTCGTGTGGATCAGCCCGGACCAGTGCCACGACATGCACGGCACCTCCCCCTCGGGCGCAAACCTGATCGGCATCCCGTCCTGCGGCTACCCGGACTCCGGGCTCGACCACGGCGCGATCAAGCTCGGCGACGACTACCTCAAGCAGCAGGTCGCGCAGATCATGGACTCCGAGACGTGGAAGACCTCGAACTCGAGCATCGTGCTGGCGTGGGACGAGAACGACTACTCCGGCTACTCGGGCGGTCCCGGGAGCCCCGTGGGCGCCGACGGAAAGGTGCTCGGCGGCGGCGACGCCCCGTTCATCGTGATCAACTCGGCCCAGGGGCCGCACAAGACGACGGACAGGCTCTCCGACCACTACACGCTGCTCTCGACCATCGAGCACCTGTGGCACCTCGGCTGCCTGGCGAACACGTGCTCGCCCAGCACGTCCGGCACTCTGGAAGAGCTCTTCCGACCCTGACGGTCGGCCCCTGACAGCGCGGCCAGGTCGAGGACATCTGGCCGCGCGGTCAGCAGGGCCCGGCCTGGCCTCCGGGTCGGGCGTATTCCACGGTGCAGCCGAAGAGGACCAGGTTGCGCCAGTTCGGTGGGAGCGGCCTCTGGGGCCGAACAGCTATGGCTTCGAGCCACTCGGGAAGCTGGCTCGGGTAGTCCATCTCGAACAGGATGCACCCGCGGCCGTCCCCGGAGAACGCCGTGCCGATCTGCTCGGGCCTGCCGATCGCGGCCCTCCAGCGCGCCCCTGGGGTGTGCCGAGCGCTCCGGACTTCGAACCAGAGCGGCTCGTCGGGTCCGAGCTCGCGCACCATGCGCTCTATCCGTGCCCTCTGGACGTGCGCCGAATGCCTGTCGATCATGCCACCCCTTGTGTCGGGTAGCTCCTTTCCCAGAGACGCGCGCCTTCACACAATGTCACGGGGCGAGGACCAGCCCGGGCCCAGAACGCCTTGGAGGGCACCGGCGCGCTGGGCGCTCAGCCTCCCGCGGCGGTCGGCGGCCCGCTGCCCGTCCAGCCAGGATCCCAGCGTGGCCTCTGTCGCGTCGTGCGCGGCACCGGCCTCCGGTGCTCGGCCGCGCTCACGGAGGAAGGCCGACAGCTCGTTGGCTCTGACGGTGAAGTCCTGGTCTCCCTGCTGCCGCAGTGCCGGCAGGCCGGTGAAGTCCCGCGCGAACCCTGTGTGCACGTTCCTGTTCATGCGACCCCCAATAGCCGAATGTGCGTGAGGCGAGCGCGAAAGCGGGCCCCGCTGCGGGGGCCGACTGGTCCCCGGTGACCGCGACGATAATGCCGCATCCGTGATGCCGACAAGGGCCCTTGGGACGGGTCCATGGCCGCCCCTTCCGGCCTTGTCACACCGTCCCCGCATCACCGACGGCCGCGAATGCGCGGCAGATCCAGCGCAGCGGGACGTGATCTCGGGGCAGCATGACAGGCAGGTGCGCAGGAATTGTCAAGTCCGTGGAGACAGCGTGGTCCCCCGGGAGGCCATCGGTGCACGCCGGCCCGGCGCGGTGGTGTACCGTTGCTTCGCTATTCTCCCGTTGAAAGGAACATCAAGCCGGTGGCCGCCGATTACGACGAACTGCGCTCGGACGTCAAGGAATCCCAGAACGAATCACTCGAGGCGCTCAAGTCAGCCAGCGCCCCCGACCCGCGCAGCGTGGTGCGCGAGCTCGACGGGGACGACAGCGGCGAGGACACCGGCCTCCCGGGGGGCGAGTTCGTCAATGACGAGCTCACCGTCCACGTCATCCCGCAGGGCGCCGACGAGTTCGTCTGCCAGTCCTGCTTCCTCGTCCGCCACCGCTCCCAGAAGGCCACCGAGATCGACGGCGTGGCCTACTGCAGCGACTGCGAAGGCTGAGACTTCCTCGGGGCGGCGGCCCTCACTTTCTGCGGCGCACCACCAGCACGACGTAGATAGCGACGGCCACCGCCACCAGGGCGCCGGCACTGATCCCTGCGCTTCCACCGTTGAGCACGCTAGAACCCCCCTGACGCTCTCCGTTTCCCCGACAGGGTAGCTCGTCTCCGGAGGCCCAGCCGCTCCTTCGATTCGGCAGGGATGGTTTCTCGGTCCTGCCCCTGGGGTAATTCATCCGCCATGCCGCACCCAGAACCAGCCTCGCCGCTGCATGAGACGATGCTCGAGGTGCTCCGTGAGGCCCGCAGACGCGGGATGTCGCACAGCAGGCACTCGCTGCAGGACTGCCAGCTCCTGCTGGCAATCCATGCGCCAGCAGGCGATGTGACCGGAGACCCCTGCGAGGCCTGTCTGGAGCCTTGGCCCTGCAGGACCGTGCTGGGCATCCTCGGCGGCCTGCATCCCACCTCTGCGCCGCGGGCTCCCTCTGGCGACCGCAGCAACCACCACCGCTGAACTCGACCTGCCCGAAACGGGCCCAGGATGCTCGGGTCGCCCCTCCCGCCGATCACCGCCCACGTCTGCACCGCCGCCGGGCATGAGTGTCCTAGGGCGCGGGGAAGGCGCCCGACTGGCCAATGGCCTCGATCTGGACCGGGCGCCAGCCAGACGCCTCCCGCACGCACGCCGGGCCCGGTGTCCGCACCGGCCCGTCCGCACGCTCCCACCGTTTCTACCAAAGCGCCTCTCCCTGCGACAGGGCCGGCCGCGCGAGTCGCGGCATGTCGTTCACCCTGGCCTGGGCTCCGCACACATGGTCCGCGGCGGCCGTGTCCTCGTGTCCGATCGGCGTGCCCGTCCGAGGGGCCGTAGGATCAGCTCGTCACCGACCCAGGGGGAACCATGTCCAACCCGCAGCAGCCTAACCCGTACTCCTCGGACCCTCAGCGCCCCAGCCCGTACTCGTCCGAGCAGCACACCGGCCCGTACTCCCCCCAGCCGCCGTACCCGAACCCGCAGTACCAGCCACCGCAGTACCCGAACCCGGCCGGCTACCAGAGCGAGCCGCCACTGTGGGCCCCCTGGTACGACGCCCCGTTCAAGGCCGCCGTCCGGCGCGTCTTCACGAAGTACGCCACCTTCACCGGCCGCGCGAGCCGCGCCGAATACTGGTGGTGGGCGATGGTCAGCGTCGTGGTCTGGGCCGTCCTGAACATCATCACGACTCTCGGTTCGCTCAGCGCACCGAGCCCCGCCAACGGCTACACCTACACCTCCCCCACCCCTGGGCCGCTCACGGTCATCAGCTCCATCCTGCTGGTCCTGTGGGGGCTGGCCATCGCCGTCCCGACCCTGGCGCTGACCGTCCGCCGCCTCCACGACGTGAACATGAGCGGCTGGGTGGTCCTCCTCGGCCTCATCCCGTTCGTCGGCAACATCATCGTCCTCGTCTTCACCCTGCTGCGGTCCAACCCGGCCGGCCAGCGGTTCGACCGGCCCACCGCTCCTGCCCCGGCCTACAGCGCCTGACCCCCAACGCGCTCCTGCGGCCCCAGCCGATGTAGCTCGCCGAGGCCGGGAACGCCACCAGGGCCGCGACCAAGCCCACGGCGCCGTGCACCGAACGCGACGACTGACTCGGACACAGAAGTGGAGGGGCCCCCAGCTGCCGGGGCCCCTCCACGGTGCGGGTTACCAATCCGCCGAGCTTGTTGGGAGAGGGAAGCTCACCTCTGCCTTATCCGGTACCCCAGACAGCGAAACCACCCGCCCGGTGCGCCCCGCCCATGCACCTCCCCGGCCCGGGCGCGGCCCGCACATAGGATCGGCGGCGTGAGCACGACCCCGCACCACCGCCGGACCCTTCACGCGCTCGGCCTCCACGGCCCCTGGCTCGCCGCCCGCATCGAGGAGAGCCCCATCCTCCTCGACATCACCGAAGGCATGCCCAAGTTCGAACGCACCGTCCCCCGCCACGACCCGGAACACTTCGCCGTGCTCATCTTCGACCCGGCCGACGGGACCCGCTTCATCGTCGAAGTCCAGACTGGGGACGCCGACACCGACCAGCTCGCCCGCGCCCTCGAACTCTGGGAGGCCGAGCGCACGCGCCTGCCCGTCGCGCACCGGGTCGTCGTAGCTGCCGAGCACATCCCGGCCGACGTCGCCCACGCCGCCGCGCTCGCTCAGGCCACCGCCCCGGTCGAACTCCTCGAGCTCCACGCCGAGCAGACCGGCAACATCGTCACTGTCCACGGCGAACCCGTCCGCCTGCCCGGCCCGGACGACCCCATCGCGCCCGGCCCCTGATCCGGAGGCTCGTCAGCGGCCCTCGGGCGTGCCCTGTTCCGTCACGGTGTCCGCGTGGCGGTGGGCGACCTTCCACTCCCCGCCCTCGCGCCGGTACACCTGCGTCGAACGGAGCGTGAAGGTCCGCGGCTTCCCATCGATCGAGGCGGAGACGTGCTCGAGTCCTGCAGTGTAGGCCGCGTCGCCCATCACATCGAACGCTTGGAGCTCGAACTCGTACCATGTGCAGTCGGAGAAGCTCTGCTCGAGGAATTGGAACGCCTCCTCGACCTGCTGCTGCCCGTACGCGTTCCGCCATGCGCCCAGGATGCTGACGGGCTCGTCCCGTGACCAGATGGCCCGGCGCGGGTCGGCGTCCCCGTTGTGCAGGGCCACCTCCGCATCGCGCAGCGTGCTCCTGATCCAGTCCAGGAAGGCGTCTCGGTCGGTCATGCCGCCAAGGTACGCGCGGCCCCACTCCTCGGCAACGGCCCAGCAGGACCCACTGCCCCCCTGCCCGACCCGATCAGGCCCGGCCTCTGACGAGGGGCCCTGACAGGCAGTCCCATTGATCTCGCTCCTGCACCATGCGGAGCATGCCCCGTCGTCCTCGATCATGACGCCGAGGGAGTCTGTTGCCCCCCCAAGACCCCCCGGGGGCCGGCTCGGTGACGAGCCGATGCGTGTTCCGACGCCCCACTGCCAGTCGCTCGTTCGGTACGACGGCCGGATTCAGAAGAGTGTGAAGCCGTTCCACCCGTGGCTGACCCTGTGTGGTGCCGTTGTTGGGCTGAACACATAGAGGACACCGCGGCTGTCACGGCCCATCAGGTCGGGTTCGCCGTCCTTTCCGTCCCAGTCCACAGGGGAGATGACCGCGGTGTACGAGGGTCCGGTGGGGCTGATCTGGCGGCGCGGGTAGAACGTGCCGTAGGGGTCGTGGGCGTAGAGCCAGAACTTGCCGGACTTGTCGATGGCGACGACGTCCCCATAGTTGCCGTCATTGCTCCAGTCGCCCACCGAGAGCACTTTCGTGTATTGGCCGAAGCCTCCGGCGACTCTCCTGGGGCTGAAGTGGCGGGTGGCGGTGTTGAACAGGTAGTTCCACAGGACGCCGCACTTGTCGCGGACTAGGATGCCGCTGCTCGTAGGCGTCCCTATGTAATTCTGGATCGTGGTGAAGGTGTTCCAGCCGGAGCCGATCTTCACCCGGGGCTTGAACGTTCCGTTGCCGTTGCCCGCGTAGAGCCAGAGGTTGCCGTCATAGCCCCGGGCGACGATGTCGTTGTGGCCGCTCCGGGTGAAGTATCCGGTGATGATGGCGGTCATGTGGCTCCACCCGCCACTGATCCTCTTCCGTGCCAGGAAGCCGCCATAGCCGTTGCCGGGGTAGAGCCACAGGGTGCCGGAGCTGTCGCGTGCGAGGACGTCCGGGTTGCCGTCGCCATCGAAGTCACGCGGGTAGTCGAAACGGGTGGATGCGGCCTGCACCGTTGCGGGCAGCGGAGCGGCTTGAGCCGTCCCGGCAAGCCCCGTCGTCATGACGAGCGCAGCGATGCCTGTTACTACACGCAATGTGGCTTTGTTCATGCTGCAAGGTAGGCCCGCCGTTTTTTCCCGTCAATGAGGAGTAACCGGTGAGTAACGCTCACCCTTTTGGCACGAGCGAGGGGATAACCAGTCCGACCACTCCTTCCTGGTAACGCTTGCACGACCGTATGCGTGCAAAGACGAGTGGATGGCCGACGGCCGGTTGCAGACAATTGCATCGCCCTGAGCAACGTACGCAATGTGCATTCGACTCGGTGATAGCGGCCGGCAACTATGGGAATGAGCAGGCTGGCGCCGCTACGGTCTACGGCAGACCGATTGGTCAGCAGGCGTAGGGGTGCGCTCCGTTGCAGGGCCGGGAGGTAGGGCGGCATGGATGGCGGCTCATCTCCGGCAGCGGCAGCACCGTCGCGCTCACCACCCGGCCCAGAGTAGAGCCCGGGGCACGGCCGCGGAACACCTCGCGGGGCCTGCACCGTAGCGGGATCTGGGCGCAGGTCCTCTCTCGGTGATTCCGCACACGTTATGAAGACGGGCGCATCCAGCTGGGGTACAGTTACGTCGCTCATCAGCTCTCTGGAAGGAACAGCGCGCCAAGTGGCAGCCGATTACGACGAACTTCGCTCTGATGTGAAGGAATCCCAGCATGAGTCGCTGGAGGCCGTGAAGTCGGCCAACAAGCCCGATCCGCGGTCTGTGGTGCTCGAGCTCGATGGGGACGACTCCGCCGAGGAAGGCCTGTCCGGTGGCGAGATCGTCAACGACGAGCTCACCGTCATGGTGGTCCCGCAGGGCGCCGACGAGTTCGTGTGCCAGTCCTGCTTCCTGGTCCGCCACCGCACGCAGAAGGTGGTTCTGGGCGGGGTCGAGTACTGCCGCGACTGCGAGGGCTGACCCACGGGTTCTGCCGTACCCCCGGCTTCCCCTCCCGGCCGTTCGGGCAATGTCTTCTCCATGTTTCCACCGGAACCGGCCCTGCCGCTGCACGAGACGATGCTTGAGATGCTGCACGCTGCCCGCCGGCGCGGCATGGCGCACGAGGAGCACTCCCTCCCCGTGTGCGAGCTCCCGCTGGAGATCCATGCCGCGGCCGGCGCGCTGGTAGGAGAACCCTGTGCCGGCTGCCGTGAGCCGCACAACGACTGACATTGGAGGCCTCAAGCGGTCGCCCCGCCGGCCGGGGGGATCCGAGACGGGGCGCCGCGTGCCGGCTTCCCATCCCGAAAGGCGGCAGGCCGGCCACCTTCAAGGTATGGCCGGGCGCCGCGTCGGCCCAGAGGACTTCGTCCCCGGCACTTGGCCGGCCGGCCGGGGACGGTAAAGAGGTGCTTTCCCAAGGGCCGCCCGCGGAGCGGAGAGCAGCTTCCGCACTTCGCCTCCCAACCCCCCGGACACCGGCAAACGAGGGGCTCGAGGAACTGGGCGTGGGCGAAGGTCCGCCGTGACTCTCGGACGCGGTGCGGATCGGGAAGTGCGCAGACCCATCATCTGCGATCTGTCCGGGTGTCTGTCGGCCAGGCCTCCCCTCGCGCGGCAGGAAGCTACGCCTCGACGAGGATCACCAAGGTTTCAGGCAGCACGCCGTCGTAGTCCATAGCCTCGGCAGCCGCCTTGGACTGCATCGCGGCCACCAGGGCATCCATGTCGGGTACGTCCATCAGGACCGCGACCTGAGTCGGGTTCTGCGGGTTGACGAACGTGCGGATGTTGGTGATGCCCAATGGCCCGAAGAGCTCCTCGCGCTTCGGCGAGGCAAGCCAATGATCCTTGTCCTTCACATCGTGGTGGCCGATCACAGTGGGCATGGCGTGTCCTCTCGACGGGGGCCGGCGGTCCGCGGACCCGGTGCGCAGACGCTACCGGGGGCTGCGCGCCCCGGAGAAGGGTATTCGTGCCCGCATCTAGCTCAGGCGGTGTGCTCGGCGCTGTCGGACCCGCCGCGCACCATCTGTGGGCAACGGACTTCTCCCCACTTCCCCGGCATGGGAGCGAGCCGCGTGCCACATGGAAAGAACCCCTCTCTCGTCTGCGTTTCCGCAGGTCAGAGAGGGGTTCGTGGAGCCCCCTGCCGGATTCGAACCGGCGACCCTCTGTTTACAAGACAGATGCTCTGGCCAACTGAGCTAAGGGGGCGCGGCGCCCACGCGGCGCGCACGCACAAGCCTACCGGCTCCGCCCGGGAGCCAGAAACACCGGCGGCCCGGCCCCCGCGAGGGGACCGGGCCGCCGTCGTCCGTCAGCCTCAAGGGGACGGAAGCAAGAAGTGCGAGGCGCGATCAGCCCTTCGCGGCGACCGCCGCGTCCAGGAACTGGTCGAACGGGGTGTTGGCGGCGGCCCCCACGCCCCACTGCTTGCCGTCGACGAACACGGTGGGCGTCCCGCTCACGCCCGAGGAGGCAGCGAGCTGGGTGTCGTACTTGACCTGCGGGCGGTAGGTCTTGTCGTCCACGGCCTGGTCGATGTCCGCCCCGAGGCCCTTCGCGATGTCCTTGAGCTTCTGGTCGGTGAGCCCGGCGCTGCCTTCACCGGGCTGCTGCGCATAGAGCGCGTTGATGAAGTCGGCGTACTTGTCCGGGTGCGAGTTGGCCACAGCCGCGGCCGCGGCCGCGGCGCGGGAGGAGTAGTTGGTGGTCGACTGCTGGTCGAGGAAGCCGAGCGGGCGGTACTCGAGGGTGATCTTCCCGTCGTTGCGCTCCTGCGTCAGCTTGGAGCCGTAGGTGTCCTCGAACTGCTTGCAGATCGGGCAGATGAAGTCGATGTACATGACCACCTTCACCGGCTGCCCCTTCGGGGAGGCCTCGACCGCGGGGGCGTTGGCCGGCTGCCCCTGGGTGGGCTTGGAGGTGGCGGAGGGGACGTCGGCGACGTTCACGGTCGAGGCCGGCACGGGCGTCACCGCGCTGCCCTTGCCCAGCGTCACGCCGCCGTACTGGTTGGTGTTCGCCGCGCGCGGCCCCGTGTCCCCGATCGGTGCGTTCTGCCGCATCGACGTCGTGACGACGAGCGCGACCACGGCGATCACGGCGACGAGCGCCACGACGACGCCCCAGCGGATGAGCAGCTTGTTGCGTCGCTCCCTCTTCTGCTGCGCCTCTCGGATCTGGCGGGCCTTCTCACGGGCGGCGGCGGTGCGCTCTGCCTTGGTCTGTCGTGGCTGATTGGCGGGGCTCATCGTTCCTCATGATCGGTTCGCGGCACCTTCCGGCGCGCATGGCGGCGACGGGCTCAGTGTAGTGCAGCGCCGCCGCGCCCTCCCGGCCGCGCCCGCGCCTCACCCTGCCCGCGCAGGTCTTCCGTACTGCGCAACGACCTGCGCCGCCGGGCAGTTCCGGACCCCGCTGTGACGTGCTGCGCACCGCTCACCGGTACGCTGGAGGACAATGAGGAATAGTTGAGGGGGCTGAGCGTGAGCCAGAGCAGTGCCACCAAGACCGCAGGAGAAGCCGCCGGCGAGACCCCGGGAGAGCTGTACGACTTCCTGGTGGTCTCGAACCGCCTTCCCGTGGACAGGGTCGAGGAGGGGAACGGCTCCGGCTGGCGGCGCTCCCCCGGAGGGCTCGTGACCGCGCTCGCGCCGGTCATGGAGAAGTCCGACGGCGCGTGGGTGGGCTGGCACGGCGCCCCCGACGAGGTGCTGGAGCCGTTCGAGCACGAGGGCATCACCATCCTGCCCGTGCCGCTCTCGGCCCAGGAGGTCGAGAACTACTACGAGGGCTTCTCCAACGCGACCCTGTGGCCCCTCTACCACGACGTCATCGCGCCGCCGGAGTTCCACCGGGCCTGGTGGGACTCGTACCAGCGCGTGAACCAGCGCTTCGCGGACGCCGCAGCCGAGCGCGCCGCCGAGGGCGCCACCGTGTGGGTGCAGGACTACCAGCTCCAGCTCGTCCCGGCGATGCTGCGCCGGCTCCGCCCGGACCTGAAGATCGGCTTCTTCAACCACATCCCGTTCCCGCCGCAGGAGATCTTCGCCCAGCTGCCGTGGCGGCGGCAGGTCCTCGAGGGCCTCCTCGGCGCGGACCTGCTCGGCTTCCAGCGGCCCAACGACGCCGCGAACTTCGCGCGCGCCGCCCGCCGCTACGCCCGCGCTGGAGGCAAGGGCTCCCGCCTCGCGGTGACGGATCCCGCGCACGACGGCGAGTGGTCGCCCCGGGAGCGCACGGTGCGGGCCGAAGCGTTCCCCATCTCGATCGACACAGCGCGCATCAGCGAGCTCGCCGAGCGTCCGGAGATCATCGAGCGTGCTCGGCAGATCCGCCACGACCTCGGCGACCCCACCACGATCATGCTGGGCGTGGACCGCCTCGACTACACCAAGGGCATCCGCCACCGCCTCAAGGCGTTCGAGGAGCTCCTCACGGACGGCCGGGCCCGGGTCGGAGACGTCGCCCTCATCCAGGTCGCGAGCCCGAGCCGCGAGCGGGTCGAGCAGTACAGGATCCTGCGCGAGGAGATCGAAGGCACCGTCGGCCGCATCAACGGCACCTTCGACACGATGCAGCACACGGCCGTCCGCTACCTGCACCACTCCTACCCGGTCGAGGAGATGGTCGCCCTCTACCTCGCCGCCGACGTCATGCTCGTCACCGCGCTGCGCGACGGCATGAACCTCGTGGCCAAGGAGTACGTCGCGGCCCGCCGCGACGGGACCGGGGCGCTCGTGCTCTCCGAGTTCGCCGGCGCCGCGGACCAGCTCAAGCAGGCGCTGCTGGTGAACCCGCACGACATCGCGGGCCTCAAGGACGCCATCACCACGGCCATCAGCCTCCCCCGCGGCGTCGCGGCCCGCCGCATGAAGGCCATGCGCCGCCAGATCGTGGTCCACAACGTCGAGGAATGGTCCGCCTCGTTCCTCGCCCGCCTCAAGGAGGTCTGCCCGTGAGCATCGACGGGGAACTGCGCGAAGCCCTCGCGCGCCTCGCCAAGGTCGACAAGCTCCTCGTGGCCCTGGACTTCGACGGCGTGGTCGCGCCGATCGTTCCGCGGGCCGAGGACGCGCGGCCCCTTCCGGCGACGGGCGACGCCGTCGTGCGGCTCGCCGCGCTCCCCCACACGTGGACGGCCTATGTCTCCGGCCGATCGCTCGCGAGCCTCGTCACGGTTGCCTCCCCGGACACGCGCACGCTGCTCATCGGCAGCCACGGTGCCGAGGTCCGCCTCGGCGGCGAGGAGCAGCCGATCACCCTCGACCCTGACCAGCGCGACGCGCTGGACATCCTGCACCGCGTCTTCACCGAGATCGCGTCGCAGGCCCCGGGCACCTGGGTCGAGGAGAAGCCCGCCGGCCGCGTCCTGCACACCCGCCAGGCCGACCGGGAGGACGCCGCCGAGGCGGTCACCGGCGCCAAGAAGCTGCTCGCGGCCCGCCGCGACATCTTCCTCAAGGACGGCAAGGAAGTGCTCGAGGGCTCGGTCGTGCACGCGACAAAGGGCGAGGGCCTCGCCTTCCTGCGGCAGGTCACCGAGGCGGACGCCGTGTTCTTCGCCGGCGACGACGTCACGGACGAGGACGGGTTCCACGCCCTCGAGACGGGCGACGTCGGCCTCAAGGTCGGCGACGGCGAGACCGCGGCCGGGTTCCGGGTCGAAAGCCCCGAGGACGTGGCCGACGTCGTGGCACTCCTCGCGCGGCTGCGCTCGGAGCTCCCGGCCCAGCGGACGCCCTGAGGCGCATCGTCCGCATCGTGGACGTTGCGCACGTCACATTATTCAACTCGATGTGATCCATGCCATACTCACTGTGTGAGCGAGGGCGCTGCCCTCGTTCCTGATGCTGTGGCACACTGGCGGCGCCACCTTCGGCGGCCAGTGCACCACACCCCTCGGGGACACAACTGAACAACAAGAACCATTCACTACGGATCGTCCGGCACGTACCTGCCGGTGAAGGGATCGATGACTGTGGCTACAGTTACTTTCGACAATGCGACGCGCCTCTACCCGGGCACCGACAAGCCCGCCGTCGACAAGCTCAACATCGAGATCGCAGACGGCGAGTTCCTCGTCCTGGTCGGCCCGTCGGGCTGTGGCAAGTCGACCTCCCTGCGCATGCTCGCTGGCCTCGAGGACGTGAACTCGGGCCGCATCCTGATCGGTGAGCGCGACGTCACGGACGTTCCGCCGAAGGACCGCGACATCGCCATGGTCTTCCAGAACTACGCCCTGTACCCGCACATGACTGTCGCGGACAACATGGGCTTCGCGCTCAAGATCGCCGGTGTCTCCAAGGAGGAGCGGGCCGAGCGCGTCCGCGAGGCGGCCAAGCTCCTCGACCTCGAGCAGTACCTGGACCGCAAGCCGAAGGCCCTCTCCGGCGGCCAGCGCCAGCGCGTCGCGATGGGCCGGGCGATCGTCCGCAACCCGCAGGTCTTCCTCATGGACGAGCCGCTCTCGAACCTCGATGCCAAGCTCCGCGTCCAGACCCGCACGCAGATCGCCTCGCTCACCCGCCGCCTCGGCGTCACCACGGTGTACGTGACCCACGACCAGGTCGAGGCCATGACCATGGGCGACCGCGTCGCAGTCCTCAAGGACGGCATCCTCCAGCAGGTCGACACTCCCCGGAACCTCTACGACCGCCCCGCGAACGTCTTCGTGGCCGGGTTCATCGGCTCCCCGGCCATGAACCTGCTCGAGCTGCCGGAGGCGGACGGCGGCGTCAAGTTCGGCGGCACCATCTACCCCGTGTCCCGCGACGTCCTCTCCGAGGCCACGGGCTCCACGGTGACCCTCGGCGTCCGGCCCGAGGACCTCGAGACCGCGCCGCAGGGCGAGGGCCTCGAGGTCGAGGTGGACGTCGTCGAGGAGCTCGGCGCAGACGCGTACGTCTACGGCCACACCAGCCTCGACGGGCAGAACCACGACATCGTGGCCCGCGTGGACGGCCGCCGGCCGCCGATGAAGGGCGAGAAGATCTGGGTCCGTCCGCAGCAGGGCCATGTCCACCTCTTCGACACCAAGTCCGCCCAGCGCCTCGGCGACTGACCCCCGGGGCGGCTGAGCCGCCCCACCACACCACAGCGACGTGCCCGCCGGGTCCTCCCGGCGGGCATTCGCGTGAGCGGGGCTGCGCGCCCTGCGCCATCAGCGGAAGAATGGAAGCCATGACCGACCAGAGCGCCACGTGGCAGGACGAGCCCACCGACTACGAGGAAGTGGGCAAGCTCGCCCGCCGGCAGCAGCCCGACCCGGAGGCCCCGGCGCTGGGGTCGCTGAACATCACCGCCGCGGTGGCCGATCCGGAGCTGCTCGACCTGCCCTGGCACGTGGCCCTCGAGGACTGGCCCGAGCAGTACCTCGCCGCGCTCCCCCGCGGCATCTCCCGGCACATCGTCCGCTTCGCCAGGCTCGGCGGGTCGGTGATCGCGGTCAAGGAGACGAGCGAGCACGTGGCCCGGCACGAATACCACATGCTGCGCAAGCTCCAGCGGCTCGATGTGCCGTGCGTCGAGCCCGTCGCGGTGATCCGCGACCGCCAGACCCCGGATGGAAGGCCCCTGGACACGGTCCTCGTGACCCGCCACCTCAAGTTCTCCCTCCCCTACCGCGCCCTCTTCTCGCAGAAGCTGCGCAGGGACACCCTCACGCGCCTCATCGACGCCCAGGCGCTCCTGCTGGTCCGCCTCCACCTCGTGGGCTTCTACTGGGGCGATGTCTCCCTCTCCAACACCCTCTTCCGGCGCGACGCGGGAGCGTTTGCCGCCTACCTCGTCGACGCCGAGACGGGTGAGCTGTACCCCGACCTGTCCACCGGCCAGCGCGAGTACGACCTGGAGATCGCGCGGGTCAACATCGCCGGCGAGCTCATGGACCTCCTCGACGGCGGCCTCATAGACGAGGAAGTCGACCCTGTCGCCACGAGCGAGCGGATCATGGACTCCTACCGCAACCTGTGGAACGAGCTGACCGAGAAGGAATCGTTCGAGCTCGGCGAGCGGTGGCGGCTCGGGGCGCGCATCCGCCGGCTCAATGAGCTCGGGTTCGATGTGGAGGAGTACGCGATCAAGACCACCCCGGACGGCTCCACGATCCACCTCCAGCCGAAGGTCGTCGACGCCGGCCACCACCAGCGGCGGCTCCTGCGGCTCACCGGAATCGACGCCCAGGAGAACCAGGCCCGGCGGCTGCTGAACGACATGGACACGTTCCGCGCCGAGAACTATCCCGGTCAGGATGAGGAGATCAGCGCGCACGCGTGGGTCAGCCAGGTGTTCGAGCCCATCGTCAAGGCCATTCCCCGCGAGCTCTCCGGCAAGCTCGAGCCGGCCGAGGTGGTGCACCAGGTGCTCGAGCACCGGTGGTACATGTCCGAGCGGCTCGACCGCTACGTCCCGCTCGCCGAGACGGTGCAGTCCTACATCGACAGCGTCCTGCGGCACCGCCGGGACGAGGCGGCCATCATGCTCAACCCGGACACCCAGATGCTCAAGGTCATCGAGCAGGAGGAGGCCCGGCACCAGGAGGACGAGTACGACGACGAGGACCTCGTCGACGACTGACCTCAGCCCAGGTGCCCCATGAGCCACTCCACGAGCGGGCGCAGCTCGGACCAGCTGGCGCGGATGTGCTCGAGCGCGTCGGCCGATCCCAGCCACGCAGGCGTGCCGAATGGCCTCCCCGCCGTGAGGGTCTTGTGCCTGAGCAGCTCCGCGCGAGGATGGTCCGTCGCGTAGCCGCGCGGCACCGTCTTGAGCCGCTCGCCCTCAATCGCGTATCCGGCACGGCGCAGCGACTCGAGGATTGCCTCGAGCGTGGCGCCGTCGCCCGCCGCGTCGACCGCTTCCCGGAATCGCGCCACTTGGGCGGGCGCTGCGGTGTGGCATCCTGCACCGACCGCGAGCCCGTCGGCGTCGAGGTGGACGTAGTAGCCGATCCCCTCCGCGGTCTGGACGAAGCCCCCCTGGGCGGTCTTGTACGGCGACTTGTCCCGGCTGAACCGCACGTCGCGGTTCGGTCTGAACACCTTTCCCACGCCGAACTCGGCGGAGAGCCCGTCCAGCAGCGCCGCCATCGGCGCCCTGACCGCACGCTCGTAGACGTCCCGGTGCTCGGCCCACCACTCCTTGGTGTTGTTCTCCTCAAGATCGGCATAGAACGCAGGCCCGGCAGCGGGAAAGCCCGTGAATGTACCCATAGCCAGCATCTTCAACGGCAGGAGGCGGACGCGTCCAGCGTCATTCGGTCTCCACCGCGTCCGCCGGCTGGCCGAAGAAGGCCGCGAAGCGGCCGAGGATCACGGGCCACTCGCTGTACTTGGCGTACTGCTGCGCCCCCTCGGGGCCTCGCGCCCAGCCCTGATGGGTGAAGACCACGACGGTCCCACCGTCGGCGTCACCGAACTGGACCCGCACGCGGGTCGGGGCATCGGGGCTCCACGCCAGCGTCCACGCGATCTCGAGCAGCTCGCCTGGGCGTTCCTCCGTGACGGTGCCCCACACCTGGAGCTGTCCATCCGGGCCCTCCTCGCCCACGACCGTGTCCTCGATGAACGCGTGTGTCCCCTCACCGAATCCGGTGTAGGCCGCCGGCCACCACAGATGGAGGTCTCCTACGAAGGCGCTGTAGACGATCTCGCGGGGCGCGGGGAGCAGCAGGCGGAAGACGCGCGACGGCGGCGCCTCGCCGCCGTGCTCCGGCTCGCCGGAGGGCTGGGGGGCATGGGAGAAGAGGGATTCCACGCCTTTGATCGTAGGGCCGGATCGCCGCCGCGATCTACGGACGCAGCGATCTGCCGACGCAAAGCTTCTCCGGGCCGGAGGGCTGCCGGAGGGCGGTGGTGCCCGGTGTGGTGGTGTGGGGGTGGGTGCTTTGCTGGTTAAGTGCGGGAGCCCCCCGACCCTGGTGGGTTGGGGGGCTCGACCGTGTGGTGTTGTCCGGCGGTGTCCTACTCTCCCACACCCTGGCGGGTGC
>NZ_JAUSRH010000020.1 GCF_030811715.1 Sinomonas atrocyanea
TGGGCAGGGTCTACCCCGCCTTCACCGGAGTGGTCCTGCTCCCCAGCCTGCTCCGGGCGCTCCGCCGCTCCACCCTCACCACGCTCCGGGCCGCCACCACTCAGTCTTTTAAGCCCCGTTTCACGCGCGTCGCAGCCGCAGGGTGACCAGCTGGAAGGGACGCAGCGTCAGCGTCACAGCTCCGCCGCGGACCCCGTGCAGCTGGCCGCCGCCGAGCGGCCGCTCGAGCAGGTCGACCGACTCGATGCCGGCGCAGTCGAAGCCGGCACGCACCGTCGCCGACGTCCGTGTCCCGAACGCCTCGTAGAGCCGCACCACCACATCGCCCGTGCCGTCCTCGGCAAGCTTGAGGGCCTCGACCACGACCCCCGGATGGTCGACGGCCACGAGCGGGACGACGCTGCCCTCTCCGCGCACGGCGCGCAGCGGAAGGTTGGCCTCGTAGCCCGACTGCACGGCCTCGGCGATCCCGGCATTCGGGGTCACGGTGACGCTGAAGCGGTGCACGCCCGCGTCCGCTCCCGGGTCCGGGAAGAGCGGCGACCTCAGCAGCGAGAGCCGGACGGTCGTCGTCGTGCCGCCGTCCTCGCGGACCGCGCGGGTGATGTCGTGGCCGTAGACGGTACGGTTCGCGATCGCCACGCCGTAGCCCGGCTCGGCCACGTGGACCCAGCGATGGGCGCACACCTCGAAGCGGGCCGCGTCCCAGGACGTGTTGACCGGAACGGGGCGGAAGACGTGCCCGAATTGTGTCTCGGCGGCGCTGCGGTCCGCGCGCAGGTCGAGTCCGAACCCGAGCTTGAGCAGCTTCTGGCGCTCGTGCCAGTCCACCTCGGTCTCGATCCGCAGGCCCGCCGCCCCCGGCGCGAGCACGAGCCGCTGGAAGACCGTCGAGGAGCCGAAGGCCCGCCGGACCTCCAGCACAGCCTCCCCCGGGCCGCCCTCCACCGGGGCCACCGAGACGGCGTCGTCGAGGCGCTCGACCGTGTGCCGGTAGAACTCATCGATGTCCCACGCGTCCCACTCGTTGGGGGTGTCGCGGTGGAGCTCGAGGAGGTTGCCCGCGGCCCCGGGCGCGATCGCGTCCCGGCCGCTCGCGGCATCGACGAGCGAGACGAGGAGGCCGTGCCCGTCCACCTCGGCCCGGACCGGGCCGTTGTCGAGCACCCAGCCGCCGCCCGCCGTCGTGCGCACCACGGTGGCCGCCGGCTCGGCGGGACGGTCGGCCCGCGGGAGCCCGCCCCCGAGCGCCGGCACGCCGGCCCTGGCGTGCGGGGCAGCGTTGAGGAAGACCTCGTTCTCGCCAGGGCCGACGAGCACGGCGGCGGCGTCGCCGATGAGCGCCTCGAGGTCGCGCTCGATCGCGGCGTAATTCCGTTCCGCGTCCCGGTGGACCCAGGCGATGGCAGTGCCGGGGAGGATGTCGTGGAACTGCTGCAGCAGCACCAGGCGCCAGATGCGGCGCAGCTCCTCGGCCGGGTAGTCCGCGCCGGCGCGGACCGCGGCCGTCGCGCACCACAGCTCCGCCTCGCGCAGCAGGTGCTCGCAGCGCCGGTTCCCGGCCTTGGTGTGTGCCTGGGCCGTGTAGGTGCCGCGGTGCTTCTCGAGGTACATCTCCCCCGTCCAGACCGGCGGGTGGGCGTAGTCGGCCTCGGCCTCGGCGAAGAACCCGGCAGGGGTGCCGACGCTCACCCTCGGCGAGCCCTCGAGGTCGCGGAACCTCCGGGCCGCGGCCATCATCTCGCGCGTGGGGCCGCCGCCGCCGTCGCCGAAGCCGAAGGGCACGAGGGACATCCCGGCCCGGCCGTGCTCGCGGAAGGTGCGCTCGGCATGGGCGAGCTCCGCGGCGCGCAGCTCGGCGGAGTACGTGTCCGCGGGCGGGAAGTGCGTGAACACGCGCGAGCCGTCGATCCCCTCCCACAGGAACGTGTGGTGCGGGAACCGGTTGACCTGGTTCCACGAGATCTTCTGCGTCAGGAACCACCGGCTCCCCGCCGCGCGGACGATCTGCGGAAGCGCAGCCGAGTACCCGAACGAGTCCGGCAGCCACGCCTCCTGGCAGTCGACCCCGAACTCCTCGAGGAAGAACCTCTTGCCCTCCACGAACTGCCGGGCCATGGCCTCGCCCCCGGGCATGTTGGTGTCCGACTCGACCCACATGCCGCCTACCGGCATGAAGCGCCCGTCCGCGACCTTCTCCTTGATCCGCTCGAACAGCTGCGGGTAGCCGTCGCGGATCCAGGCGAGCTGCTGGGCGGACGAGCAGGCGAACGTCAGTTCTGGGTCCTGGTCCATGAGCGCGACCACGTTGGCGAACGTGCGGGCGCACTTGCGCTGCGTCTCCCGGACCGGCCACAGCCAGGCCGAGTCGATGTGTGCGTGCCCCGTCGCGACGATGCGGTGCGCGCTCGACTCGGCCGGGGCGGCCAGCACCTCAGCGAGCGCCGCGCGGCCAGCGGCCGCCGTCGCGCCGACGTCGTACGGGTCCACGGAGTCTGCCATGCGCTCGAGCGCCCGGAGGATGAGGTGGCGCCGTGGCCTGTCGTCCGGCAGCTCGTGCATGAGCCCCCAGACCGCCTGCACGTCCTGCACGAGCTCCCAGACAGCGAGGTCCCGCTCCGCGAGCAGGAGCGGGCCGAGGCGGTAGAGCGGAGCCGGCCCGGCCGTGGCGCGCTCCCCCAGCCCGGTGGGCTGGAACGTCCAGCCCTGGGCGACGTCGGGGTTGGCGGCCGCCTCTACGTAGAAGTCGACCCCGGGGCCCCCGCCCATCGCGGCCAGCGGCACGTACTGATTGCGCGGATTGAGCGCCTTGACGATCTCGCCGCCGGGCAGCCACGCGAGGCCCTCGCACTGGAACCCCGGCAGCTCGTCGGTGTAGCCGAGGTCCACGAGTACCTCTAGCTCCGTCCCGCTCTGCCCCCAGCCTTCGGGCACGCGCCCGGTGAGGTGCAGCCACGTCGTGGACCAGGCCGGCCCCCAGAGGTCTCCCGGGCCCGTGGGTACGAAGTGCTGCGCGAGCGCGTGCTCGAGGGACACCGGCTCCCCCGGAGCGTCCCACCTTTCGGCGGTGAGTGGCACCGTGCGCCGGTAGATGGCGGGGGCGAGCCGCTCGCGGAGGAAGCGGTAGATCCGGGCCTCGGTGATCAGCCGATCGTCATGCACGGAATGTCCAATCAGTTGATTAATCCTGGCCCCACGCTACCCCACGCGTTCGCCGAGGGAAACGCCCCCGTCCCCGGCGTTTCGGGTACGCATCTCGCTGCTCGTCCCCCGTCTCGGGTACACATCTCGCCGCGGATTCCGGGTTCCGGGTACGCGGCGCCGCGACCGGTCCGGGACCGCGGCGCATCGTGGGCGCTCGGCCTCCCCGGCGCACCCCACGGAGGCCGGGCCCTCGCGAGAGGGCGGGCGGTGGGAGGGGCGAGAGCCGTACCCGGAATGGCAAAAGGGCGACGAGATGCGTACCCGAAACGGGGAGGGGCTAGGCGGAGAGCCGCTCGTGTCCCGCGTAGACGTTGAACCCGGAGCCGCGGCTGAAGCCGATGAGCGTCACGCCGGCGTCCTCGGCCAGCTCGACGGCGAGCGTGGACGGCGCGCTGACGGCGGCGAGCACGGGGATGCCCGCCATGGCGGCCTTCTGCACGAGCTCGAACGAGGCCCGCCCGGACACCTGCAGGACCGTTCCGGACAGGGGAAGCCGGCCCTCGCGCAGGGCCCATCCGACCACCTTGTCGACGGCGTTGTGCCGCCCCACGTCCTCGCGGAGGCACTCGAGCTCAGCACGCGTGCCGCCGTCGTGCACGGAGAAGAGGCCCGCCGCGTGGACGCCGCCCGTCTTCTCGAACAGCGCCTGGGCCTCGCGCAGGCGCTCGGGCAGCCCTGCGAGGAGTTCGGGAAGGACGGTGACGGCATCCTGGGCCGGGCTGTGGTGCGAGGTGCGGCGGACCGATTCGATGGAGTCCGTGCCGCAGATGCCGCAGGCGCTGGAGGTCACCACGTTCCGTCCCAGCTCCGGGACGGCGACGCCGGGCCGCAGCTGCGCGTCGACCACGTTGAAGGTCTGGCGGCCCTCCTCATCCTCGCCGGCGCAGAAGCGTTCCGAGACCAGTTGGTCCGCCTCCCAGATCACGCCCTCGGAGACGAGGAAGCCGGCGACGAGGTCGAAGTCGTCGCCGGGCGTGCGCATCGTCACACTGTAGGTAAGCGTCCCGGCGGGGCCAGTGAGGCGGATCTCGAGGGGCTCCTCGACAGCGAGCACGTCCTCCTTGTGGCGGACCGGATACTCGCTGCCGAGGACGTACTTGTGCACCTTGCGGCGCTGGCTCAGCCGGCCCACGGCGCCCTCCTCACGTCGGTTCGAGGCACGCGCCTCAGCTCAATTGTCCCCCGCGCGCCGCGCCTCAGGCGTCGAGCGCGCTCCAGTCCACCGGGTCCTTGGACGCCACCGGGCGCCGCTTCGGCCTCGCCTTCTGCGCGGGGGTCGCGGACGACGGCGCGTGGCCGCCGAGCGGGCGGCCCCACGGGAGCGGCAGGCACGGCACGGGGGCGGCGAGCTCGAGACCGTGGGGCGGGACCACCATGAACCCGTCCGCGCGCGCGAGCCCGCGCAGCATGCCGGACCCGATGCCGGCAGCGGGCGAGGCCATCCCGTACATGCGCCGGAAGGGAATCACCCGGGTGCGCCTGAGCTCCGGCTCGAAGGCCTCGCCCGAGGGAAGCTCGATGGGCTCCACCGGTTGCCGGCCCGACAGTGCGGCGAGCAGTGGCTCCCCCACGGTCGCGAGCCCCACGACCGCGGCCAGGGGATTCCCGGGCAGGCCGAGGAAGAAGCGCCCGTCGGGCAGCTCCGCGAGCACCGTCGGGTGCCCCGGGCGCATCGCCACCCCGTCGACGAGGAGGCGGCCGCCCATCGCCGCGACGATGTCCCTGAAGTGGTCGGACCCACCCTTGCCGGTCCCGCCCGTGGTGACCACGACGTCCGCCGGACCGGGCTCCGCGCCTGCCGCGCCGCCGTCGGACGCATCCTGTCCGGGGCCGGGGCGGTCGGCGAGGGCGGCGGCCCACTCGGCGGCATCGTCGCCGATCTTCTCGTGGGCCACGAGGATGCCGCCGTAGGCCTCGACGAGCGGCGGGATGAGGTAGCTGAAGACGTCGCGGACGAGGCCGGGCCCGGGCAGTCCGCTCTCGACGACCTCGCCGCCGGTGCGCACGAGCTTGACGAGGGGCCGGCCCGCGACCTGGAGGGAGTCATGCCCGGCCAGTGCGGCGAGCGCGAGCTGGGCGGGCCCGAGCGCGGTCCCGTCCTTCAGGAGCGCCTCGCCCTCGCGGGCCTCCTCGCCGGCCGGACGGAGGTCTGCGCCGCCGCCGGGGGCCCCGGGAGGCGCGCCGGCGGAGAGGCGCAGGTGGGGCAGGCCGTCCTCGTCCGGGGCCACCTCCCCGTACTCACGCCGCAGGACGGCGCGCGCACCCGGGGGCAGGGCGCCGCCGGTGACGATGGGAACGGCCTGGTGGGCGGTGAGCGGCTCGTCCGGCTCGACGATGATCCACGGCCCCGTGCCGCACACGGCCCAGCCGTCCATCGCGGAGGAGGTGTAGTGCGGCATGTCGCGCAGCGCCCTGAGTGGCCCGGCGAGCGTGCGGCCCAGGGCCCGGGCGAGGGGGACCTCGGTGGGCGGGAGCGGGCGGGCCGCCGCGGACGCGGCGGCACGGGCCTCGGACCAGGTGAGGTGCAGTGCGTGCTGGGTGCCGGCCGCGTCCGGGCCGGGGGTCATTCCTCGGTCCCGGCCGACCTGCGGGACTTCACGGCTTCAAGGGCGTCGGCCACGGCGCTCCGCATGGCCTCGCGGGGTTCCGCGTGCCCGCCCCCGACGGCAACGCCGGCGGCGTAGGCGGCGATGAAGGTGGTGAGGGGTGCTGCCGGCCGGACCACCGAGTGGGCCGCGACGCCGGCAAGCCCCAGGACCGCGTCGATGTCGACGTCCAGGTCCCCGAGCCCGAGCTCCTGGGTGAGCTCCGCGCACCATGCGCGCAGCAGCGCGTCCTTCTCTGGGTCACTCATGGGCTTCCTCCTGCCGTGGCGCTCGGCCCGGCATGTCCGGGCTCTCGATGCCCCAGCGCCGCGCGGCGTCCCAGGTGTCGACGTCGGCCGAGGAACCCGGCGGCAGCCGCAGGGGCAGCAGGCCCAGCCTAGCAACGACGTGCTTCATCGGACGGTTGGCGAGGCCGCCGTCGCGGGCCAGCGCGTCGAGGGCGGAGGCGAGCGGGCCGCGGCGGAGCAGGGACAGCAGAGGCTGGGAGCGTCCGTCGGCGTCCTCGCCGAGGACCCCGTCGCAGTCCGGCTCGGCGGAGGCGGCCTCGAGCAGCGCCGCGACGGCCCCGCCCGCCTGCGGCAGGTCCGCCGCGACGACCGCGACCCAGCCCGGGGCCCCGCCGTGCTCGGGCGGAAGCGCAGCGAGTCCCGCGGCGATGGCCGCAACCGGCCCGGCGTACAGCGGCTCCTCGCGCGTGAACAGCACGCGTCCGCACTCCTCGTGGCCGCAAGGGCCGGTGCGCTTGGGCGGCCCTCCCGGCTCCCCGGGGCCCGGGCCCACGACGGCGACGCAGCGCGCCGCGGCCACGGCGCCGAGGGCATGCTCGAGGAGGGTCGCGCCGCGGTAGGCCAGCTGGGGCTTCGGGTATCCGCCGAGCCGGGAGGCGCGGCCGCCCGCGAGGACGACTGCGTCGTAGGCGGGCGCCGGCCGGGCCCGGGCGGGCCCCCGACCAGCCTGATGGGACCTCAGGCTGCCGACTCCGGGGCGAGGAACGGTCCCCACTGGGCGACCGGCTTTTCCAGTTCCTTGATCTGCCAGACGACGCCGACCGGCTGGGACGGCGTGAAGCGCAGCTTCCAGCCCATCTCCGCGGGCGTGTGGTCGCCCTTGACGTTGTTGCACCGCAGGCAGCAGGCCACGAGGTTCTCCCAGGACTCGGCCCCGCCGCGCGAGCGAGGAAGCACATGGTCCACTGTGTGGGCCGCCTTGCCGCAGTAGGCGCACGCATGCGCGTCCCTGCGGAGCACGCCGCGTCTGCTGACCGCGGTCACGTGCGTGCGCCGTGGCCTGATGTACCGATGGAGCAGGATCACCGACGGGCGCCCGAGCACATCGCGCGGTCCGACGACTGGCTCGCCGTCTTCCGCCACGACGCTCGCCTTCCCGGCGAGCACGAGCACGAGCGCGCGGCGGAAGGTGACCACCGCGAGCGGTTCGTATCCAGCATTGAGAACGAGTGTGCGCATGCGCGTTCCTCACGGCCGTACCCGGTCAGGGGCACAGGGCCGGCTGCCCTGTGCATAGCCGGGCTGACTCTCCAAGAGTACTGAACAGCCGCACCATTCAACGAACGCGGGCGCCGGAGGCACCGAGGCGCCCGCAAAGCTTCACCCGCGCGACACCTTCCGACGCGCGCGGCCGGGGCCGCGCCGCGGCCCGCTCCCGGACCAGCGCCGTGGTGGGCCGGAGACGACGACGGCGCCCCTTCCGTGGAGGAAGGGGCGCCGTCGAAGAAGACCTGGGGCCGTTCGCTGCCCCGGGAGATCGACTGGCTCAGCCGCCGACGCGGATGAAGACCGGGCCGGAGCCGACGTTGACGCTGAACAGCGCGGTGGTGCCGCCGTTCCAGCCGCCGTGGACGGCCATGCCGTTGCCGACGTACACGGCGATGTGGGCCATGCCCATGCCGCCGTCGGCGTAGTAGGCGAGGTCGCCCGGCTGCGCCTCGGCGGCGCTCACGGTGCGGCCGAGGGACAGGTAGCCGGCCGGCCAGCCGTGGTAGTGGATGCCCACGGCAGCCAGCGAGTTGGTGGCGAGCATGGTGCAGTCCTGCGCCACGCCGAGCTGCGCGTACGCGGCGGCAGCGATCGCGGCACCCATGCCCGAAGACGCGGCCGGCTTCGCAGCCGGGGCGTCGACGGTGGTGGAGGCGGCGGCCTGGACCTTCGCCGGGGCGGCGGCGACCTGGGTCTCGGTGCTCGCCTGCGCCGTGGGGGCGGCCGGCGCGGCGGCGGGAGCCGGGGCCGCGACGACCGGGGCGGCGACGGACTCGACGGCCGGGCGCTCGAAGCTCACGTTGGCGTTGGCCTCGGCGGAGATGGGGGACTGGACGGCGTTCGCGACGTCGAGCGCGGCCGGGGCGGAGGCCTCGCGCTGCGAGGGGGCCTCTGCGGCGTTGGCCGCGACGCCGCCGGTCAGCACGAGTCCGCCGGCCGCGGCGATGACCGCGGCCTGGCGGCCGACGCCGCCTGCGTTCTCGGAGACGGCCTTCGCGATGACGGCCAGCGAGGAGGTGTTGTCCGCGCGGTGGCGGGCAATGCCTGCACGAGTGGTCATATCAGGGGGTTCTCTCTCTGTTTTCGTGTCCTCCCGGGCAGCAGGGGGTCAGCCCGGAAGGAGGGGCGCCATGGTCACGGTCCATCGCGCCGCCCAGAATGCGGATTGGTCTCAGTTGAGGGTGTAGAAGACGGACGAGCCGGTAGCGTTCACCGCATGGAGCAGCGTGCCCTGGGAAGGGTTGAGAGCGCTGATCATCATCCCGTTGCCCACGTAGATGCCCACGTGCGCGCCGCCGTTCTGGACCACCAGGTCACCGGGGGCGGGCGTCGCCGTCTGGTGCATGATGGACCAGGCCTGGACGCGGGGGATGCTGATGCCAGCCTGAGCGTAGACCCACTGAGTGAAGCCCGAGCAGTCCCAGCCGGCCGGGGTGGTGCCGCCCCAGACGTAGGGGTGGCCGATGCCGGTGTAGGCGATGCCAGCGAGGGTCGAGCCGAGAGCGCTGGCCGCAGCCGCGAGGCGCGGCGCAGACGACTGGACGCTGAGGCCGGCCTCGGGGGTCTGGCCGGCGGCCGGAGCAGTGGACTGCACTGCCTGCTCGAATGCCGTCTCGACGATCGGCGCCGCCACCGACTTCACGGCGGGGCGCTCGAAGGAGACCTGGGCTTCATTGGACGCGACGACGCTCGGCGCGGAGGCGCTGGCCACGTCGGAGAGTGCGGAGGCCTCGCGGGAGGTCTCTGCTGCCTGAGCGGGGAGCCCGGCGCTGATGATCAGCCCGGAAGCCGCCGCAATGACGGCCGCCTGGCGGCCGATGGTGCCGGCATTGCCGGAAACCGCGTGCGCAACAGCCTCAAGCGGGCTCGTGCGAACCGGTAGGGCGCGATGGCGCGCAGTCAACGTGCGAGTCGACACAGTTGTAGCCTCTCCCAATGCCTACGAGGTGAGCTGTCGGGTTCGGATGGAAAGTATCCGGCCTCCTGGCAGAGCCAGGCTGCTTAACCCCAAGGCCCTCCAGATATCAGAGGGCCGAAAGTGGTTCCCCCGCCTCTGCCAGACGGAATGTGCGAACGGCTCCGGGAAGTGGCAGAGCTCGGCGTTCTTCCCGGATGTTCCAACTTGGTAGGAGCCGGAACAGGAACGACCTTACCCGAGGGCGCTCGAAATGTCACATTCGGATCACAGCCAGAAAACAGGTCATCACGAAACGGACACGACGGATCTCCGACAGCGCCGCAGAGCGCCTCACGGGCGCGGGAGACGACGGCGGCGGGCACTCGCCGTCGTCCTCCTAGAGCCAGCCGTTGGGGTCGACGACCTCGCCGTTGACCATGACCTCGAAGTGGAGGTGGCACCCGGTCGAGGCGCCCGTCGTGCCGCTGAGGGCGATGGCCGCCCCGCGCTCCACCTTCTGCCCCACGGACACCGAGAACGAGGAGAGGTGGTTGTAGGTCGTCTCGAGGCCGTTGCCGTGGTCGATGACCACACGGTTGCCGCCGCCATAGGGGTGCCAGCCGGCGAAGGTCACGGTCCCGCTGGCAGCCGCCTTCACGGCGGTGCCGCACTGCGCGGCGAAGTCCTGGCCTCGGTGGAACTCGTCCGGGGAGCCGGTCACGGGGCTCACGCGGCGCCCGAAGGGAGAGGTGCGCTCCATCGCGGCGAGCGGGGCACCGAGGGCGTGCTGCGCCTGGGCCGGCGTGATCCCGCCGGCGGACTCGGCGCCGAGCATCTGCCTGAGGTGGCCGTCCGGGTCCACGGCGCTGCCGACCGCCGCGCGGGCGAAGGGCACTACGGCGTCCGCCGCCGCCGTGACCTGCGGCTGCTCCGAGGCCGCTTCCGTGGCGGTGGCGCCCTGGGTTGCCGTCGGCACGGTCACGGTGAGGACCAGGCCGGTGGCGGCGAGCGCGACCCCCGCCTTCTGGCCGACCCCGGCAACGGTGGCGATCTCGGCCAGCTGGCGCATCGGGCCGCGGCGTTCGGCGGCCCGGCGGCCCCGGCGGGTGGCGCCGGGACCTGCGACTGCTGCGCGGGGGCGCGGCGGCGTGTCCGCGCGCCGTCGGCCGCGCACGGCTGACTGCGTCAAGGGATTCCCTCTCTGTCATCGCCTGCGGAGTTAGCTGTCGGGTTCGAGCCAGAGAGTCCGGACTCGGCCCAGCCGCGCGGGCCCCCGGCAGAGGCCGAAGCAGGGCACCGAGCGTGCTGCGGCTTCACCCCAAGGCGGCCTGCGGCCGCCGTCGGTGGGTCCCCCGCCTCTGCCATCGGGTGCTGTGATTCCTCCCCGCTGGCAGAGCTCGGCGTGCGGGGGGGGAACGGCACCGGTGGCTCGGCGCCGAGTCCAGCATAGGCCCATGACGCGGCACCGTAACATTCCCGTGATCTTTAGTGAGACATCGCTCACACGCTACGCCGCGGTAGGAATTAGTCCACCGGGTAGAGTTTCTGTCGCTTTGTGTGAAGACCTGTGAGATCCAGGTCTCACTGCGCGCCTCCCAGCCCCGGGTGCAGGGCACGCGCAGGCACCAGGAAGACCTTCCCGGGCCCCGCAGAGTGCGGTGCGCCCCAGGACGGGGCGGGGCGCCTCAGCCGACGGAGACGAAGACGTGCGAGGCGACCTCGGCGGGGAGCTCGAGGGCTCCGTCCACGCTCGCGACCCGCACGGAGATGTAGTCGCCCACCCGCTCGAGCGCGACCTTCGCCCCCGGCCGGATGCCGCCCTCCTCGAGCTGGGCGAGGAGCTCGGGGTCGACCTGGATCGGCTCGGCGAGCCGGCACACCACGACGTGGGAGCCGGCCGAGTAGTCGCCCATCGCCTCGACGAGCGTGACCACCCCGTCCCCGAAGCCGCCCGACGACTCGCCGCCGAGGGCCTCCAGCCCGGGGATCGGGTTGCCGTAGGGCGACTCGCTCGGGCGGCCCAGCAGCTCGTAGAGGCGCCGCTCCACCCGCTCGCTCATGACGTGCTCCCACCGGCACGCCTCGTCGTGGACGTAGGGCCAGTCGAGGCCGATGACGTCCGCAAGGAGCCGTTCGGCGAGGCGGTGCTTCCGCATGACCTCGACGGCGCGCTTGTGGCCCAGCTCGGTGAACTGGAGGTGCCGGTCCCCCGAGACGACGACCAGACCGTCGCGCTCCATGCGCGCCACGGTCTGCGACACCGTGGGGCCCGAGTGGCGGAGCCGCTCGGCGATGCGCGCACGCAGGGGGGTGATCCCCTCCTCCTCGAGCTCGAGGATGGTTCGCAGGTACATCTCGGTGGTATCGATGAGGTCGGACATGCGCGGGGCGGGCTCCTGGCGGCGGGACGGGCGGTGCGCTTCACCGCCCCACAGCGAGTCTAGCTTATTTTGATCTGCTCAGATTAGCCGCCGAATCCGGGCCCGATCGGATTCGCACGCCCCCTCGCGGGTGCGGCACACTTGATCCGGGGCGGGAGGGCTCGAGCCCCCGCCCCCAACCCGGATCCCCTAGGAGGCGCCCCCGTGAGCGATACCAGCCAGCTTCAGATCCCCGCCGAGCTCCTGCCGGCGGACGGCCGCTTCGGGGCGGGCCCGTCCAAGGTCCGCAAGGAGCAGGTCGACGCGATCGCCGCGGCGGGCTCGACGCTGCTGGGCACGTCCCACCGCCAGGCGCCCGTCAAGAACCTCGTGGGCAGCGTCCGCGAGGGCCTCAAGCAGTTCTTCGCCGCGCCCGAGGGCTACGAGGTCATCCTCGGCGTCGGCGGCTCCACCGCCTTCTGGGACGTCGCCTCCTTCGGGCTCGTCCGCTCCAAGGCCCAGCACCTCTCCTTCGGCGAGTTCGGGTCGAAGTTCGCCAAGGCCACCGACAAGGCGCCGTTCCTCGAGGCCTCCTCGATCATCACCTCTGACCCGGGGACGCGCCCGGCACCGCGCGCCGAGGGCGGCGTGGACGTCTACGCGTGGCCGCAGAACGAGACCTCGACCGGCGTCGCCGCCCCGGTGCAGCGCGTCGAGGGCGCCGACCAGGGCTCCCTCGTGGTCATCGACGCGACGAGCGCGGCCGGCGGCCTGGCGGTCGATGTCTCCGAGAGCGACGTGTACTACTTCGCCCCGCAGAAGAACTTCGCGTCCGACGGCGGGCTGTGGCTCGCGCTGTTCTCCCCCGCGGCGCTCGAGCGCGCCGAGGAGATCAAGGCCTCGGGCCGGTGGATCCCCGACTTCCTGGACCTCAAGACGGCGATCGACAACTCGAAGCTCAACCAGACGTACAACACGCCGAGCCTCACGACGCTCGTGGGCCTCAACGCGCAGATCGAGTGGCTCAACGCCCAGGGCGGCCTCGAGTGGGCGGCGGCCCGCACCGCGGACTCGGCCGGCCGGGTGTACGGCTGGGCCGAGGCCTCGGACTTCGCCACCCCGTTCGTCGCCGACCCCGCGGACCGTTCCAACGTGATCGCGACCATCGACTTCGACGACTCCGTCGACGCCGCCCGGGTCGCCAAGGTCCTGCGCGCGAACGGGATCGTGGACACCGAGCCGTACCGCAAGCTCGGCCGCAACCAGCTGCGCATCGCGACCTTCGTCGCCATCGAGCCGGACGACGTCACCAAGCTCACCCAGGCGATCGACTACGTCGTCGCCCAGCTGGCGGGCTGAGGCCGGCGGCCGCACCCGGCTCCTGTGCACGACGGCGGGCCCCCACCTCTTCGGTGGGGGCCCGCGGTCGTCCTCGGCCGGCTCGGCCGCTGCTCAGTCCTCGCTCGGCTCCGGGCCGGCCCCAGCGGATGGGACCTCCCCCGATGCCTCCTCACTGGCGGCCTCCGCCGGGGTGCCCTCCACTGGGGCGGCATCCCCCGGGGCGGTTTCCGTCGCGGCAGGCGCGCCGCCCTCGGTAGGCGAGCCTTCGGCGTCGTGCGTCTCGCCAGCCGCATCGGCGTGGGCCGCGGCCCGCTCCTCGGGCCGGACGCGCTCCGACCAGGGCACCCACTCGGGGGCCAGGACGGCGTCCTCGGAGGGCACGAGGCCGATCTCGTTCACCGTGGCCTTCTTGGAGCGGGCGACCCTGGCCACCGTGACGAACCACTGCCAGCCGCGGTACCCGGGGAGGCGGGACTCGAAGAGGTGGGTGACCACGCGCTCGCCCTCGCTCTTGGCCGCGAGGTGCTCGCCGACGTCCGCCGGGCGCGCGATGTCGGCGAGCGCGGACCGGGCGGTGTCCACCGCGGCGGCGAGGAAGGCGTCCGGCTTGCCGACGCGCCACACCGGCACGCCCGCCTTGCGCTTGACGGCAGCCGCGGGCCCGGCGGCCTGGGAGCGGGAGGTGTCCTCGGCCATGGCTAGGCGTCGAGCTGGTCGGCGACGCGGCGCAGGGCGGCCGCGATGGTGTGGGCCTTCTCCGGGTAGGTGCCCTTGGCCAGCTGCCCGGAGAGGTTGTCGAGGACGCTCACGAGGTCCTGCACGATGGGCGCGAGCTCGCGGGCGGGCATGCGCTTCGCCCGGGCCACCGACGGGAGCTTCTCGAGGACCCGCACGGAGAGGGCCTGGGGCCCGCGCCGCCCGTCGGCGACACCGTACTCGAGCCGGGTGCCCGTCCTGACCTCCGCGTCCGCGGGCACGGCCGAACCGGGCAGGAAGACCTCCTGCCCGTCGTCGCCCGCGATGAACCCGAAGCCCTTCGCCTTGTCGAAGAACTTGACCTTGCCAGTTGGCACTGCCACAACCCCCATCTGTGAGGACTCGAAGGGAAACCGCCCGCTCCGCTGCCGTGGGGCGAGCGCGGACGCTGGCCGCGGCACGTGTTCTGGTCACGGGCGGGATGCTGTACTGCATCTAGGTTACTGGCTCGCGCCCGGAAAGTCGGGGCGCTGCCCCCGCCCGGGCCCGGGCGCTGTTAGGTTGGAGCCATGGTGCCCTCCGTGCCTCATCAGGACCCCCTCGGCCCTCCGGCGCGCCACGAACCCGCGAGGGGCTCCGGCACCCCGGGCTGGCGCAAGGCTGTCACGGCCGCCGGCGTCATCGTGGCGGTGGTCTCGGTAGCGGCGTGGGCCGTGACGCTTTCGGTCGCCGCAGCCGGCGGGTCCGAGCCGGCATGGGTCGGCGCCCTGGCCCTCTACGGGCTTCCCGTGGCATTCATCCTCATGGGGGCAGCGATTGTGGGGGCCGTCATCGAACGGAGGCGTCGCTAGCATGTCATCGATCCGCGCACTCGCCGAGGAACTGTCGGCCCGGGGCAACGACTCCCTCCGCCGCCTGTTCCTGGCCCGCCCGGACCTGATCATGCCCGGCGTCCCCGACTTCGCCGCCCTCGCGGCGCGCGCCTGCGCCCGGGTGAGCCTGCAGCGGGCCCTCGAGGGGCTCACCAAGCCGGAGCTCGAGGTCCTCGAGGCCCTCGTGCTGACCACGAACGAGGACGAGGGCCGCAGCGGCAGCGCCGTCGAGCTGCGCCACGCTGTCGGCAACGCGACGCTGGGCACGCTCGAGACGATCCTCGCGAACCTGTCCCAGCTCGCGCTCCTGTACCGTGCCGACCCGCCGGACACCATCCACTCGGCCTCCGGCAGCCGCCGCCGCTACTACCAGCCCGTGGCGCGCGTGCGCGAGGTCCTCGGCAGCTACCCGGCCGGCCTCGGGCGGCCGTACACCGACCTCGCGACGACGTCCTCGGTCTTCGCAGAGCGGGCGGCGCGGATCGTGAACGCGAACGCGGCGCTCCAGCCCGAGGGCCAGCAGCAGCCCGTCGAGCACCACATCGCGGCGGCGTACGCGCTCGAGCGGTGGGCGGCCCTGCCCGAGGCGCTCGACGGAGCCCCGCCGCGCACCGCGGAGGTCCTCGCCAAGTTCGCCCACTGGCCGGTCGGCGCCGTCCCGCACGCGGCCGCCAGGATCAGGCCCGGAAAGAAGACCGACAACCCGATCGACTGGCTCCTGACCCACGGCCTGCTGGTGCCGCTCGACGACGAGCACGTGGAGCTCCCGCGCGCCGCCGGCCTCGCGCTCCGCGGGGGGCGGATCGTCCCAGACCTCGCCATGTCCCCGCCCCCGGCCGCGCTCTCGACGACCACGGCCGCCCTGCGCCGCAACGCCGCGCTCGGCGCGATCGGGGACGTCCTGCGCACGGTCAGCGCCCTCGCCGTCGAGGCGGCCGAGCGGCCCATCGAGACGCTGCGCTCCGGCGGCGTCGGAACCCGCGAGATGCGCCGCCTGACCGCCGCACTGCGGACCGACGCCGACGCCGCGGTGTTCGCGCTCGAGCTCGCGGCCGCGGCCAAGGTCCTCAGCTTGGACCCGGACACCTCCACGTGGCGCGCCACCGGGGCCGAGGCGTGGCTCGCCCTGTCGCGGCCCGAGCAGTGGCTCGTGCTCGCGACCGTCTGGCTGGACACCCCCCGGGTCGCCTCGCTGGCGATGTCCGGGGAGGGAGGCGACCAGCTCGCGCCGCTCTCCGGGGAGGGCCAGCGCTCCGACGCGCCCACCGTCCGGCGCCGGATCCTCGAGGTGGCCGCGGCCCTGTCCCACGAGAGCGCCCAGGCCAACGGACGCGTGCCCGTCGTGGACGCCGAGTCGGTCCGCGTGAGGATCGACTGGCTCCAGCCGCGGCTCGCGCGACGGCTGCGGGGCCTGCTCGACACGGTCCTCGTGGAGGCCGCCCTGCTGGGCTTCACCGGGTCCGGCGCCCTCACGGGCGTGGGCGAGGCCGTGCTGCGCGACGACTTCGACGCGGCGCGCGCGAGCCTCGCGGAGCTCCTGCCCGCCGGGGTCGAGAAGGTCCTGCTCCAGGCCGACCTCACCGCGGTCGCCCCCGGCTACCTCGACCCGGTCCTCGCCCGCCGGCTCGCGCTCCTCGCCGACCCCGAGGGCCGGGGCCCCGCCACCATCTACCGGTTCTCCGCGGCCAGCCTCCGCCGCGCCCTGGACGCCGGCGAGGATGCGGCCTCGATCCACGCGTTCCTCACCGAGCACGCCTCGACCGCGGTGCCGCAGCCGCTGGCCTACCTGATCGACGACACCGCCGCGCGGCATGGCCGCATCCGCGTGGGCCGTGCGGGCAGCTTCATCGCGAGCGACGACGAGGCGGCCCTCGCGGGGGTCCTCGCCGACCCCGCGGCGCGGCAGCTCGGGCTCACCCAGATCGCCCCGACGGTCCTCGTGAGCAACGCCAGCGCGCAGGAGGTCGCGGGCGTGCTGCGCGAGCTGGGCCTCTCCCCCGCCGTGGACGCCTCCCTCGACCCCGTGGTGCGGCTGCGGCGCGCCGCCGGCGGGGCCACCCTGCCCGTGCCGGCGCCCCGCGCGCCCGTCCCGGACCAGGAGGCGGTGGAGGCCCAGCTGGCCATCCTGCGGACGCAGTCGCCCGTGGGTCCGGCCGGCGACGAGGCGGCCCCGGCGATGGGCATCGAGACCCTCCAGAAGGCGATCCGCCTCAAGCGGGCGGTACGCTTGAGCATCGTCGACGCGCTCGGCAACTCGAGCATCGAGGAGCTCCGCCCGGTCTCCATCTCGGCCGGCCGGGTGCGCGTCTTCGACCCGGAGCGCGAGACGGAGCGCGTCCTCTCCGTCCACCGGATCATCGACGTCGAGCTGGCCTGAGCGGGCCGTCCCCCGGACGGCCCCCGGCCGGCCGGGAAGGAGGCTCCCCGTGAGCGACGGACCGCTCATTGTCCAGAGCGACAAGACCATCCTGCTCGAGGTGGACCACCCCCAGTCCACCGAGGCCCGCCACGCGATCGCCGCGTTCGCCGAGCTCGAGCGCGCGCCCGAGCACGTGCACACGTACCGGATCACCCCGCTCGGGCTGTGGAACGCGCGGGCCGCCGGGCTTGACGCCGAGCAGGTCCTCAACACGCTCCTGACCTACTCGCGCTTCCCCGTCCCGCACGCCCTCCTGATCGATGTCGAGGAGACGATGTCCCGCTACGGGCGTCTCCGCCTCGAGAAGGACCCCGTCCACGGCCTCGTGCTGCGCTCCGAGGACTTCCCCGTGCTCGAGGAGGTCCACCGGGCCAAGAAGATCGCCCCCATGCTCGGCCCGCGCATCGACCCCCAGACAACCGTGGTCCACTCCTCCCAGCGCGGCGCGCTCAAGCAGGCGCTGCTCAAGATCGGCTGGCCCGCCGAGGACCGCGCCGGGTACGTGGACGGGACGCCGCACCCGATCGCCCTGACGGAGACGGTGGCCGCGCCGAGCACCCCGGCGGAGGGCGGGACGCACGACGGCGGCGGCTCGCCGGCGTCGTCCGCCTCACCGTCGGCCGGCGGCGCCGGCTGGTCCCTGCGCCCGTACCAGCGGGTCGCGGCGGAGAACTTCTGGGCCGGCGGCAGCGGCGTGGTCGTGCTCCCGTGCGGGGCGGGGAAGACGCTCGTGGGCGCCGCGGCGATGGCGCAGTCGTCCACGACCACGCTCATCCTCGTGACCAACACCGTCTCGGCCCGGCAGTGGCGCGACGAGCTGCTCAAGCGCACCACGCTGACCGAGGAGGAGATCGGTGAGTACTCCGGGGCGGTCAAGGAGGTCCGGCCCGTCACGATTGCGACCTACCAGGTCCTCACCTCCAAGCGGGGCGGCCTGTACCCGCACCTCGAGCTGCTCGACGCGAACGACTGGGGCCTCATCGTCTACGACGAGGTGCACCTCCTGCCCGCGCCGATCTTCCGCATGACCGCGGACCTGCAGGCCAGGCGCCGGCTGGGGCTCACGGCCACGCTCGTGCGCGAGGACGGGCGCGAGGGCGAGGTCTTCTCGCTGATCGGCCCCAAGCGCTACGACGCGCCGTGGAAGGACATCGAGGCGCAGGGCTACATCGCCCCCGCGGACTGCGTCGAGGTGCGGGTGGACCTGCCGCGCGAGGAGCGGATGGCGTACGCGATGGCCGAGGAGGCGGACAAGTACCGCCTCTGCGCGGCGAGCGAGACGAAGACGGACGTGGTCGAGCGGCTCGTGGCCCGGCATGCGGGCGAGCAGCTGCTCGTGATCGGGCAGTTCCTCGACCAGCTCGCCGAGATCGGCGAGCGCATCGGCGCCCCCGTCATCACGGGGTCCACAAGCGTCAAGGAGCGCCAGCGGCTCTTCGACGCGTTCCGCGCCGGCCAGGAGCACCGCCTCGTGGTCTCCAAGGTCGCGAACTTCTCCATCGACCTGCCGGAGGCCTCGGTCGCGATCCAGGTCTCGGGCTCGTTCGGGTCGCGGCAGGAGGAGGCGCAGCGGCTCGGGCGGCTCCTGCGGCCCAAGGCGGACGGGCGGGCGGCGCGGTTCTACGCCCTCGTCGCCCGGGACACCCTGGACCAGGACTTCGCCGCGAAGCGCCAGCGGTTCCTCGCCGAGCAGGGCTACGCGTACCGGATCCTCGACGCCGGGGAGATCCCGGGCAGCTGAGAGCGGCGGCGCGCAGGCCGCCCGGGGCGTCCCTCGTGCGGGCGCCGAGGCGACCCGCCAACTTCGCACAGCCAACGTCCAGACGATTCTCAGAAACCGGGGAGACGATGGAGGCGTGAAGAAGACCGAGCACGAAGCCAAGCTCCTCGTCGTCGACGACGAGCCCAACATCCGGGAACTCCTCTCGACCTCCCTGCGGTTCGCGGGCTTCGAGGTCGTCGCGGCCGGCAACGGTCGGGAGGCCCTCGCCGCCGCCGAGGCGCAGTCCCCGGACCTCGTGGTCCTCGACGTCATGCTGCCGGACATGGACGGCTTCACGGTCACGCGCAAGCTCCGCGCCGCCGGCCGGCATGTGCCCGTCCTCTTCCTCACGGCCAAGGACGAGACCGAGGACAAGGTCCAGGGCCTCACCGTGGGCGGCGACGACTACGTGACCAAGCCCTTCAGCCTCGACGAGGTCGTGGCCCGCATCCGCGCCGTCCTGCGCCGGACCCAGCCCGTCCTCGACGACGACGCGGTGATCCGGGTGGACGACCTCGAACTCGACGACGACGCGCACGAGGTGCGCCGCGGCGGGGTGAGCATCGACCTCTCCCCCACCGAGTTCAAGCTCCTCCGCTACCTGATGCTCAACCCCAACCGCGTGCTGTCCAAGTCCCAGATCCTCGACCACGTCTGGGAGTACGACTTCAACGGAGACGCCTCGATCGTCGAGTCCTACATCTCCTATCTGCGCCGCAAGGTGGACGTCAACGGCCCCGGCCTCATCCAGACCAAGCGCGGCGTGGGCTACGTCCTGCGGACGGCCGAGAAGCGCTGACGCGTGCTGGCCGCCTGGAAGCGGGCGTCGCTGCGGACGCAGCTCGTCGCGATCATGATGGTGCTGCTCACTGGCGCCATCTTCCTGACGGCGGCGGCCACCGTGACCCAGCTACGCACCTACCTCGTGGGGCAGCTCGACGCGCGCCTCGACAACGCCTCCGAGTTCGCCAGGAACAACCAGGACATCGACCTGCTGACCACGGCGAACCCGATGATCCCGCAGGACTACGTCCTGGTGATCTACCCGCAGGGCGGGTCGCCGAGCTTCTACTACTCGCCCGACCAGTCGATCGGGCGACCTGACATCCCCTCGATCACTCCCGACGAGGCGCGAGCGATGCAGCAGCGGGGCGAGATCCGCGAGGTCCGCGGCACCGTCAGCTCCGTTGACTGGCGCTACACCGCGATCCCCGTGCGCATCGTGGCGTCCAACACGCCGGCAACCATCGTGATCGCCCTGCCGCTGACCGAGGTCGAGGACGCCATCCAGCACACCCTGGGGCTCACCGCAGGGGTGGGGATCGTGACCCTCGCCCTGGTCTTCGCGATCGCCACCTGGACGGTCACGCGCGCGTTCCGGCCGCTGCGGCGGGTGGAGAAGACCGCCGCCGCGATCGCCGCGGGAGACCTCTCCCAGCGCGTCGACGAGGAGGCCCCCGGCACCGAGCTCGGGCGGCTGTCCACCTCGCTGAATGCGATGCTCGCCCACATCGAGGTCGCGTTCCAGGCCCGCATGGCCTCGGAGGCGCGGATGCGCCGCTTCATCTCGGACGCCTCCCATGAGCTGAGGACGCCGCTCGTGACGATCCGTGGCTTCTCGGAGCTCTACCGCCACGGAGCCCTGGCCACGCAGGAGGACGTCGCCACGGCGATGGGCCGGATCGAGAGCGAGGCGAAGCGCATGGGCACCATGGTCGAGGACCTCCTGACCCTCGCCCGCCTCGACGAGCAGCGCCCCCTCACGCTCAAGCCGCTGGACCTCCTGCCGATCGGCCACGACGCCGTGGTGGACATGCGGGCCACGGCGCCGGACCGCACCGTGCGGCTCGTGGGCCTCGACAGTGACTCCCCGGCGCCCGCCCCCACGCTCGGGGACGAGGCGAGGATCCGCCAGGTGGTCGGGAACATCGTGGGCAACGCGCTGCAGTACACGCCGCCGGGCTCGCCGCTCGAGGTTGCCGTCGGGACGCGCGGCGCCGGGCCCCACCCGGTGGCCGTCCTCGAACTGCGCGACCACGGCCCCGGGATCGGGGAGAAGGATGCGGCGAAGATCTTCGAGCGCTTCTACCGCGCAGACTCCTCCCGCACGCGGGACACTGGCGGGACGGGCCTCGGGCTGGCGATCGTCGCCGCGATCGTCGGCTCCCACCACGGCAGCGTCCGGCACCACGACACCCCCGGCGGCGGCTCCACCTTCGTCATCGAGATGCCGTACGTCGTCGTGCCGGAGCGGCCCGCGGAGCCTCCGGCCGGGGCGGCCCGGGCTGGCGCGGAGCGCTCCGAGCGCACGACGGCGGGCGGCGGCGCGGGCGGCAACCTCCCCCGATAGTTGTCCACAAAGGACGGGCCGGCGCTGCGCCGGCTGCCCGTCTCTCCCTAGGGTCGGAGGAACGGCGCGGACCAGCCGCGGCCCACACGAGAAGGCGGACAACCATGGCGATCATGAGGGTCGACACCGAGGCCATCAGCTCAAGCGCCCAGGCGGTACTCGCGACCTCCGAGCGGGTGCGCGCGGAGGTGCAGTCGATGCGGAACAACCTCGAGAACCTGCGCGCGAGCTGGGAGGGCCACGCCTCCAACAGCTTCCAGGCCCTGGTCGCCGACTGGGCCCGGACCCAGGCCCAGGTCGAGGCCTCGCTCGGCCAGATCGGCACTGCCCTGCGCAGCGCAGGCAGCGCGTACGGCGACATCGAGACGAGCAACGCCCAGCGCTTCGCGGGGTGAGGCCCCACCGCGGCGGCCCCCCCCGCCCCCCCCCGGGGGGGGGGGGGGCGCCGGGGGGGGGGGGGGGCCGGGGGGGGGGGGGGGGGGGGCCCCGCCAGGCGCCGCGGCCCGGGGGGCGCCC
>NZ_JAUSRH010000021.1 GCF_030811715.1 Sinomonas atrocyanea
AATGCGGGCGGGGGCCCCCAAACCCCCACCCACCCGCCGCCCTGACAAACCCTGGCAAACCCCCCCCGCCGGGGGTTAAAACCCCCCCCACCCCCCCCCTGCCCCCCCGCGGCCCCCCCTCCCGGTGGGGCCGCTGCGGTGTTTTAACCCCGCGGCCGCCGCGGGGCCGGAGTATCGCGGGGGCCCAAGCCTCGTGCCCGCCACCGATAGCGGGCAGGATGGCACTGTGAACGCCCCGGATGCGGCGGGCCTGCGCCGCGTACTGCTCGCGGCCGTGACCTCGAGCTGCCTCGTGATCATCGACTCCTCGGGGGTGAGCCTCGCGCTGCCGGCGATCCAGCGCGAGCTGGGCGGCGGACTCCTGCTCCAGCAGTGGGTGGTGGACGGCTACCTCCTGACCCTCGGCTCGCTGCTCCTGGCGGCCGGGGCGGTCGCGGACCGGTTCGGCACCGAGCGGGTGCTCGCCGTCGGCACCGCGGCGTTCACGCTCATGTCGGTCGCCTGCGGCCTCGCGCCGGCCGGCTGGTTCCTCGTGGGAGCGAGGGTGCTGCAGGGCGCGGCGGGCGCCCTCATCACCCCGAGCGCCCTGGCGCTCATCACGGCCTCCTCGGAGGGCCCGGTCCGGCTCCGGCTCATCGCGCGCTGGACGGCGTGGACGGCCGCGGCGTCCGTGGCCGCGCCGTTCGTCGGCGGGGCCCTCGTGACGCTGGGCAGCTGGCGGCTCGTGTTCCTCGTCAACCTCGTCCCGGCCGCCGTCCTGGCCAGGCCGCTTGCGGTGCTGCACCGCGGGGCCGCCCCGCGGCCGGCACGGACGGAGCCGTTCGACCTCGCCAGCGCCGCGCTCGGAGTCGTGGGCCTCGGCGGCATCGTCCTGGGCCTGATCTGGCAGACGACGCTGGGATGGGGGAGCGCCCTGGTCCTCGGCCCGCTCGGGGTCGGGATGGTGGCCGTGTCCGCCTACGCCGGGCGCCAGCGCCGCGCCGCCTCGCCGCAGCTCCCGCTGGCCCTCTTCCGCAACCGCACCTTCGCAGCCGGGAACGTGGCCACTGTCTGGGCCTACGGAGCCCTCGGGCTCGGGGCCTTCCTCGTGGGCCTCTACCTCCAGCAGCGGATGGGGCTCACGGCGTTCGCGGCCGGCATGGGGATGCTCCCGGCCACGCTGCCGATGCTGTTCCTCTCCGGCACGGTGGCGCGCCTGACGGGCCGGACCGGTCCGCGGCTGCCGATGTCCGCCGGGCCTGCGATCGCCGCCGCGGGCTTCGTGTGGCTCGCCCTGTCCGCTCCGCCGCTGGAGTACTGGCGCGACGTCTTCGGTCCGATGGTGCTGCTCGGGCTGGGCCTCGCGGTCATGGTCGCGCCGCTCACCTCGACCGTCCTGGGGGCTGTGCCTGCCGGGTCGGAGGGCGTGGGCTCCGCGGTGAACAACGCCGCCGCCCGCGTCGCTTCCCTCGTGGCCATCGCCGCCTCGGGGGCGATCGTCGGAGGGGTGCTCGACGACGTCGGCTTCCGGCGGGGGACGGCCGCCACGGCGCTCCTGCTCGCCGCCGCCGCGGCGACCTCTGCCGTGGGCATCCCGGCCGCTAGGATCGGGGCACGAGGGCACCGCACACGCTCTGGAAGGGACGCCCATGACCTCTGACGCCACGCGCCGCCGGGACGCCCGCCGGCCCGTCCCGCACGGGCCCGGGGTGCCGACCGGGCCGTGGGGGGCGCTGCACGCCGCGCTCGCGTTCCTCCTGGAGGTCGCGGCCCTCGGCGCGTCCTGGTACGTCGGCAGCAGGCTCGTCCCCGGGGCCGGCGGTGCGGTCGCGGGCCTGGTCCTGGCGGCCACGTTCGCGGTGGCGTGGGGCCTGTTCATGGCGCCGAAGGCGCGGCGCAGGATCGCGTGGCCCTGGCGGCCCCTCATGGCCCTGGCCGCATTCGCGGCGGCCGGCCTGGCCGCAGCGGCCTGCGGGCTGCCGCTGGGCGTCGCGCTGGCGGTCCTCGCGCTCGCCGACACGGTGCTCGCGTTCTGGCTCCGGCGGAAGTACTAGGTTCCCGGTTCGAGCGTGCAGCCCGGGTGCGCTGGCCCGCTTCTGACCCACACGGCGTCGGCCACCTCGTCTGCGACGTCGAAGTCGCGCGAGCCACCGCCTTCGTCGATGCGGACCACGAGCGGACCGCCGAACGGCTTGCGCCGCACCACCGTCACGTCCGTGTCGAGGAAGATCCTCTCCTGCGCGAGGTAGCGCAGCAGATCCGGGTTCTCGTCGCTGATGCGGGTGATCCGTCCGGCGTGCCCGGGGTCCAGCTCGCTCAGGCGATGGGCGTCGATCCGGGGCACGGCGCCCTCCGCCGTCGGGATCGGATCCCCGTGCGGGTCGCGGGAGGGGTCGCCGAGCTTGGCCGCCAGACGCTCGACGAAGAGGTCTGAGACTGCGTGCTCGAGCAGCTCGGCCTCGACGTGCACCTCGTCCCAGCTGTAGCCCAGCTCGTTCACCAGGAAGGTCTCGAGGAGCCGGTGCCTCCGTACCATGGTGAGCGCGACACGCCGACCCTCCTCGGTGAGCCGCACCGCGCCGTACGGGCGGTGGTCCACGAGTCCGAGGTCCTTGAGCTTGCGGACCATCTCGGACACCGACGAGTTCGCCACGCCGAGCCGTGCGGCGAGCTGCGAGGACGTGATGGGGGCGTCCTGCCACTCGGTGAAGGCATAGATCGTCTTCACGTAGTCCTCGGTGGACGAGGAGAGCTGGCTTTTCACGCCACCCACCCTACCGTCCGAGCAGCGGGCCGACCGTGAGCCAGAGCAGCGCGACGTTGAGCACGATGACCAGTGCCGCGCTGAGCCATGCGGCGACCACGAGCGGCGGCCGCAGCGTGTGCTCCCCGACGACGTCGGCCGAGGTGCTGAGCCGGATGAGCGGGACGAGGGCGAACGGGATGCCGAAGCTGAGGACCGCCTGGCTCACGACGAGGGCCCAGGTCGGGTCGACGCCGAGGGCGAGGACCAGCACCGAGGGGATGAGGGTGATGGCCCGGCGGAGCACGAGGGGGATGCGGCGTTCGAGCAGCCCCTGCATGATCGTCGCGCCCGCGTAGGAGCCCACGGCGGTGGAGGCGAGGCCGCTCGCGAGCAGCCCGACGGCGAAGACGATCCCCACGGCCGGCCCGAGCACCCTCTCGATCGCCGCGTGCGCTCCCTCGATCGAATCCGTGCCCTCGGTGCCGCCGAGCGTGGAGGCGGCAAGGAGGAGCATCCCGATGTTCACGATGCCCGCGACGCCAAGCGCGATGACCACGTCCAGCCGCGTCCCGCGCAGGAGCCGCCGGATGGCCGGGGCGCCCGGGTGGCCGTCCGCGTCTCCTCGGTGGCGGTCGCGGGACAGTGCGGAGTGGACGTAGATGGCATGCGGCATCACGGTGGCCCCCAGCATCGAGGCGGCGAGCAGGACCGAGTCGGGCCCGTCGAAGCGGGGAAGGAGGCCGCTCGCCATGCCGGAGGGCGAGGGCGGGCTGACCGCGAGTCCGGCGAGGAAGCCGAGCGCGATGACGGCGAGGAGGGCCACGATCGCCAGCTCGAACCGCTGCTGCGTGCGGAAGTCCTGGATCGCAAGGATCCCCATCGAGACGACCCCGACGATCACGGCGCCCACGGGGAGCGGGACCTTGAACAGGAGCTGCAGCGCCAGCGCCCCGCCCACCACTTCCGCGAGGTCTGTGGCGAGCGCGACGATCTCGGCCTGGGCCCAGTACAGCCGGCGGGGACCGGGCCGCAGGCGGCCCCCCAGGAGCTCCGGCAGGGTGCGACCCGTGACGACACCGAGCTTCGCGGAGAGGTACTGGATGAGCATCGCCATGAGGTTGGCGAGGACGAGGACCCACATGAGCAGGTAGCCGTAGCGCGCGCCCGCGGTCAGGTTCGCCGCGACGTTGCCGGGATCCACGTAGGCCACCGAGGCGACGAACGCGGGGCCGAGGACCCCCAGGAGCAGCGGCCGCCGGGAGCGGCCCCTGGCCGCGCCCTGCGCGGCCTTCAGCGTCCTGTCCACCCTCGACCGGCCTCCTCGCCAGCACCTGCCTGGCACTTAGACACGCCAAACATAAGTTTTCGGTATGCCTAAATACTACGATGGGCCCCGGCGTCCGGCAAGGTCCTCCGCGGCCGCCTCAGAGCGGCGCCTCCGTGGCGCGCCACGCTTGGGTGACGTACGGCAGGGCGAGGGTCTCGCCGGGGGAGTGGCCGAGGTGCTCGAAGAGGTACCAGGCGAGGTTCTCCTCGACCCGGCGCCGGTGCTTCTCGGACGCGCGCAGGTAGTAGCTGCGGGACTTCGTCAGCTCCACGATGCCCTCGGGGGTGATGGGGTCCTCCCAGGCGATCACGAGCGGCTCCCAGCCGTGGAGCTCGGGGCCGGACGGCGGGTGGTAGTCGGGCTTGTGGACGTCGCCGGCGTGCATGATGCGGGAGAGCCGGTGGACCCAGGGGATGCGCGTGTCGAGCTGGTTCCACACGAGCCCGGCGCGGCCGCCGGGGCGGAGCAGGCGGGCCGCCTCGCGGGTCGCGGCGGCCGTGTCGAACCAGTGCCAGGCCTGTGCCGCGACGACCACGTCCGCGGAGGCCTCAGGCAGCCCCGTCCTCTCGGCGGGCGCCGCGACGCACGTCACCGAGGGGAGCCTGGCGGCCAGCTGGGCCAGCATGTCCGCGGAAGGGTCCACGGCCGTCACGGCGAGCCCGCGCGCCACGAGGAGTTCGGTGAACTTGCCGGTGCCGGCGCCGAGGTCGACCGCGGTCCGCGCCCCGTCGGGGACGATCCAGTCGGCCGCCTCCTGCGGATAGCCGGGCCGCACCCGTTCGTAGTGCTCGCCGCCCGCTGCGAACGCCGTCGCCAGCTCGCGCCGCCGGGCGTCGTCGAACTTCGGCCCGCCGCGTCCCATAGTCCCTCCCGTGGATTCCGGCTCACCACTCTACGGTGCGCGGCCTCCTACGGCGTGCGGACGACGCCGTTCACCCGCCGAGGGTGCACGGCGCGGCCCCCGCGGTGCCCGGGGTGTTCGGTGCCCAGGCCGGGAAGGCGCGCGTGTCGCGGGCAGGGACCCAGCGCCCGGCGTCGACGGCGTAGTCGATGCCCAGGCCTCGGTCGACGAGCTGCCGGACCGCGGCGACGAGCCGCTCGACGTCCTCGAGCCGCGATCCGACGCCGAAGCTCGCCCGCAGCGACCCCGCGGGCAGGCCCAGCCGGGTCAGGGCCGGGTGGGCGCAGAACCTCCCGTCCCGCACGCCGATGCCGTGCTCGGCGGAGAAGCAGGCGGCCGCGAGGCCCGCGTCGTAGCCGGCGACCGAGAAGTTCACCACGCCGATCGCCGACGGCGCGTCGGAGAAGAGCCGGTGGACGGCGACGCCGTCGATGGCCTCCAGCCCGTCCACGAGCGCGTCGCGCAGCTGCTCCTCGTGGCGCGCCCACGTGTCGGTGTCCAGGGCGCCGAGGACCTGGGCGGCGCGGGCCAGCGTCGCCGCGCCGAGGACGTTGGGGGAGCCGGCCTCGTGCCGGGCGGGGCCTGCGGCCCAGGCCACGGACTCGAGCCGCACCTCGCTGACCGCGCCGCCTCCGGCGAGGTGCGGCCGTCCGTTGTCGAGCCAGTCGGGGCGGCCCACGAGCACGCCGCTGCCGAAGGGGGCGTAGAGCTTGTGGCCCGAGAACGCGAGGTAGTCGATGTCCGCCTGGGCTCCGGCGCCTCCGGCCATGTCGATCCGGCGGTGCGGGGCCAGCTGGGCGGCGTCGACGAGGATCCTGGCGCCGTGGGCGTGGGCGAGGGCCGCGAGATCGGCGAGGGGCAGGACCTCGCCGGTGACGTTGGAGGCGCCTGTGACGGCGAGCAGGCCCACCCCGCCCTGGGCGAGCTCGGCGCCGAGCCGCTCGAGCGTCTCGGCGACCGTGTCCGCGGCGACGACGCTGCGGTGGGGGCGCCCCTGCCAGGGCAGGAGGTTGGCGTGGTGCTCGATGTCCAGGTAGAGGACGTCGAGGCCGGGCGGGACGCAGCCGGCGAGCAGGTTGAGGGAGTCCGTGGTGTTGCGCGTGAACACGACGGCGTCGTCGGGCCTGGCCCCAACGAAGCCGCGCACGATCCCGCGCGCGTTCTCGTAGACGCTCGTGCTGACCTGCGACGCGTACCCGGCGCCGCGGTGCACGCTCGCGTAGAAGGGCAGCACCTCGGTGAGGTAGTCGGCGACCTCGGCCAGCGCGGGGGCCGACGCGGCGTAGTCGAGATTGGCGTACCGCACGCTCCCGCCGCCCACGAGGGGCGCGGCGAGATCGGCGCCGACGACGGCGGCGAGCGGCTCGAGCGCGTCGGGGTACCGCTCGCTCAGCCCGGCGGCGTCAGCGGTGGGGGACAGGACAGTGCTCATCGGCGTTCCTCACAGGCGAGGGACCCTCGGGTCCGCGCTTGCCGCATCCGTTCCGGACCGGCCCGGTCGTCACCCGGGGCACCCCGCCGCGTCAGGGAGGGTTGCCGGCCAGCAAACCGGGGTTTCGCGCTGGCACTCGTGACCTTGGGAAGACCCTAGGGCACCGGCGCTGGGCCGCGCACGCGCAGCGGCCCGCATCGGTCCAGTGTGACGAACGGTGACTCCGCGCGGGCGGGAGCCATGGCCCGGGTCAGTGCTGGAGGAGGTCGTCGCGGCCGGGGTTGAGCTTCGCGAGCACCTCGGAGTGCAGGATCCCGTTCGTCGCGAGCGCGTTGCCGCCCCACGGGCCGTCCTGCCCGTCGAGCGAGGTGAACCGGCCGCCGGCCTCGGTGACGATCGGCACGAGCGCGGCCATGTCGTAGAGCGCGAGCTCGGGCTCGGTCGCGATGTCCACCGCGCCCTCGGCGACCAGGCAGTAGGACCAGAAGTCCCCGTAGGCGCGGGTCCGCCAGACCTCGTCGGTGAGGCCGATGAAGTCCTCGAGGCTTCCGCGCTCCTTCCAGCCTGAGAGCGAGGAGTAGGACAGGGATGCGTCCTGGAGCTTCGAGACGTCGGAGACCTTCAGCCGCGTGGCCGAGGCGAGGGACCGCCCGGTGTAGGCGCCGGTGCCCCTGGCCGCCCACCACCGCCGCCCGAGGGCCGGCGCGCTCACCACGCCGACCACGATCTCGTCGCCGTCCGCGAGGGCGATCAGGGTGGCCCACACGGGAACGCCGCGGACGAAGTTCTTGGTGCCGTCGATCGGGTCGATGATCCAGCGGCGGGACCCGTGGCCCGTGGTCCCGAACTCCTCGCCCACCACCGCGTCGCGGGGCCGCGAGCGGGAGAGCTGCCCGCGGATCGCCTCCTCCGCGGCGCGGTCGGCGTCGGTGACCGGGGTGAGGTCCGGCTTCGTCTCCACCTTGAGGTCGAGGGCCTTGAACCGCTCCATCGTCTGGGCGTCGACCGAGTCCGCCAGGACGTGGGCGAGGCGGAGGTCGTCGTTGTAGGAGTTCTCGGTCGCTGAGATCATGCACCCACGCTATCCTCTGGCGCGTGCCCCGGCCGCGAGGCACAGCCTAGACGGGAGCACAGCCTGCACGGGAGCCCAGCCTAGACCCCGAGTTCCTTCTCGTCCTGCGCCTCCTCGCGCGGTCCGGCTCCCAGGAGGCGACGCAGCGACGCGAGGCGCGCAGGGCCGGCGTCGCCCGCGTGGCCGTCCGCGACCCACGCGTCGAGACCGCAGTGCACCGCCGAGGCGTCGTGCCGGCAGCCGCGCTCGCAGGCCTCGATCCCGGGCTCGAGGTCGCCGAAGGCGTGCAGGATCCGGTCCGGGTCCACGTGGGCGAGCCCGAACGAGCGGATCCCGGGCGTGTCGATGATCCAGCTCCCGGGCGGGGCGTCGGCGAGGCGCAGCGCGAGCGCCGAGGAGGAGGTGTGCCGGCCGCGCCCGGTCACCGCGTTGACGCCCCCGGTTGCGCGGTCGGCCCCGGTGAGCGCGTTGACCATCGTGGACTTGCCCACGCCCGAGTGGCCCAGGAGCACGGTCACGTGGCCCCCGAGCTGGCCGCGGAGCCGGTCCACGGCTTCGTCGTCGAGCTTGGCGGAGGCGCCGTCCTCGGCGGGCGCGCCCGCTGCAGGCTCCTCGGCGGTGCGGCTCACGACGACGGTGAGCGGCAGGAGACGGTAGTTGGCCAGGAGGGCGGCCGGGTCCTTCAGGTCGGCCTTCGTCACGAGCAGGAGCGGCTCGATCCCCGCGTCGTAGGCGGCGACGAGGGCCCGGTCGATGAAGCCGGTGCGGGGCTCCGGGTTCGCGGCGGCCACCACGATCACGAGCTGGTCCGCATTCGCGACGACGACGCGCTCGATCGGGTCCGTGTCGTCGGCGCTGCGCCGCAGGACGGTCGAGCGCTCCTCGATGCGGACGAGCCGGGCGAGGGAGTCGGGGCGGCCGCTCACATCTCCCACGAGGCCCACGAAGTCGCCGGGCACCACGGGCGTGCGGCGCAGCTCCCGGGCCCGCGCGGCGATGACGACCCGCTCCTGGGGCGTGTCCTCGTCGAGGACGGCCGTGTAGCGGCCGCGGTCGACGGTGACGATGCGGCCCACGACGGCGTCCTCGTGGCTCGGCCGGTCCTTGGTGCGCGGACGGCTCCCGCGCTTGTTCGGGCGGACGCGTACATCGCTCTCGTCCCACTCGCGCTGCCCCATGCTACGAGCCGGCTCCCGCCTGCGCGTGCCGGCCCAGCATGCGCTCCCACATCTGGGGGAACTCCGGCATGGTCTTCGACGTCGTGGCGATGTCCTCGACCTCGACCCCGGGGACGGCGAGGCCCAGGATGGCCCCGGCGGTGGCCATGCGGTGGTCCGCATAGGAGCGGACGACGCCGCCGTGGAGCGGGGCCGGCCGGATCACGAGGCCGTCGTCGGTCTCCTCGGCGTCGCCGCCGAGCCGCGTGATCTCGGCGACGAGCGCGGCGAGCCGGTCCGTCTCGTGGCCCCGCAGGTGTGCGATGCCCGTCAGGCGCGAAGGGGAGTCCGCCAGGGCGCACAGCGCCGCGACGGTCGGGGCGAGCTCGCTCGTGTCGGCCAGGTCCGCACCGGTGATGCGCTCGCCGCCGCGGACGGTGAGGGTGCCGGCGTCGAGGCTCACCTGGGCGCCGAGGCGGGGGAGGATCTCGCGCCAGGCGTCGCCGACCTGGGTGGTGTGCTCGGGCCAGTTGGGGACGCGGACGGTGCCCCGGGTGGCGAGGGCCGCGGCGAGGAAGGGGCCGGCATTGGAGAGGTCCTGCTCGATCCGGACGTCGAAGGCCCGGATGGGGCCGGGCGCGACGACCCAGTGGTGGGGGACCGTGTCGTCGACCTCCACCCCCACGCCGCGCAGGACCTCGACGGTCATCGAGATGTGGTCCAGGCTCGGCACCGGTCCGCCGATGTGCTCGAGGTGGAGCCCGTCGGTGAAGCGGGCGCCCGCCAGGAGGAGTGCGGAGACGAACTGGCTCGAGCCGCTCGCATCGACGGCGACATGGCCGCCGCGCACTTCCCCCGTGCCGTGCACCGTGAACGGCAGCGAGCGGGGGGCGCCGCCGTCGGGGGACGTGAGCCCGACGCCGAGCGCGCGGAGGGCATCGATCACGGGGCCCATCGGCCGCACCCGCGCGTGCGGATCGCCGTCGAACGCGATGACGCCGCGGGCGAGGGCGGCGAGCGGCGGCACGAACCGCATCACGGTGCCGGCAAGCCCGCAGTCGACGGACACGCTGCCGAGATCCGGGGCGCTGGGGCCGCCCGGGGCCGGGACGATCTCGAGGTCGGGGCCGTACTCGCCGTCGCCCTCGACCTCCGTCACGGTGGCGCCGAGCGTGCGCAGTGCCTCGACCATGAGGGCCGAGTCGCGCGAGTGGAGCGGCGCCCGCAGACGCGAGGGGCCGTCGGCGAGCGCGGCCAGCACGAGGAAGCGGTTGGTCAGCGACTTCGATCCGGGGACGGTGACGGTGGCGTCGACCGGCCGATCGGCGAAGGGCGCCGGCCAGTGGCTCACGAGAGGACGTCCGAGGCGGCGCTGGCCGCTTCCTTCGCCGTGGAGCGCACGGTGCGCTGCGCCCGCCGGGCGGTGTGCTCGGCGCGGCGCGCGGCGCGGTGCACCGCCTTGCTCGTGTGCTTCTGGGCGCCGGCGAACTGGCGCCGGCCGGCCTTGGTGGCATCCGCGGCGAGGTGCTGCGTGCGCCACGCCAGGGACGGGCGGCCGTTGGTGTCGACGCTCGCGAGCAGCACGCCGCCCAGGAGCGAGAGGTTCTTCAGCAGCCCCGTGCGGCGCGCTTCGCGGCCCGCGGGAGTGCTGATGTCGGCGCTGCGCCACTCGACGAACGTGTTCAGCGCGCTCGTGACGGCCAGCACGGACGCGGACAGCCGCGGTGCCTTGCCCAGGGCGAAGAGGATCCCGGCGCCGAGCTGGCTGGCCCCCACCGCGCGGGCGAGGACCTTCTCGTCCACCTGGATCGGGAGGGCGTCGGCCGCCTGGCGCAGCACGGGAGAGAGCTGCTCCGCCGTGTCATCCGCGTTCTTCAGCTTTCCCGCGCCGGCGACGATGAATGATGAGCCAAGAAGCGGTCGGGCGAGGAATCGGACTGCGGACATCGGGCCTCCTGAGGCTGGGTTCGGGCGTGTTCCGACGCGACCCAGTCTGGCACCTTTGGGGAATATTTTCCTTCTCCCGCCGCGTTGTCCCTCGTGTCCGGCGGGCAGAACGCCTCACCGCGGCCTTGGGCCGCCCGCATCTGCGGCGCCGCCGGGCACGGTGAAGACGGTGCCGAGAGGCGTCGCTGTAAGGAAGGAGCCGAGTGCTGGTCCTCGAACGCCCCGAGGTGCGCACAGCAGTCCGTGCGGCACCGACAGTAGACTTGGCGGCGATGAGTGCCGCCGAGTCCCACGAGCCAGAGCCCCCCGTCCACGGTCCGGGTGGCGGATCGGCCGCACGCGCCGAGGTTGCTGCCGAGACGGACGACCAGCGCCGCGAGCGCTTCGAACGCGACGCCATGCAGTACGTCGACCAGCTCTACTCGGCCGCGATGCGCATGGCCCGCAATCCTGCCGACGCCGAGGACCTCGTGCAGGAGGCCTACGCGAAGGCGTTCGCCGCCTTCCACCAGTACAAGCCGGGCACCAACCTGAAGGCGTGGCTGTACAGGATCCTCACGAACACATACATCAACCTGTACCGCAAGCGGCAGCGGGAGCCCCAGCAGGCGCAGACGGACAGCGTCGAGGACTGGCAGCTCGCGCGCGCGGAGTCGCACACCTCGACCGGGCTCCGCTCCGCCGAGGCGGAGGCGCTGGACCACCTCCCGGACTCCGACGTCAAGGAGGCCCTGCAGTCGATCCCGGAGGAGTTCCGCCTGGCGGTCTACTTCGCGGATGTGGAGGGCTTCGCGTACAAGGAGATTTCGGAGATCATGAACACCCCCATCGGCACGGTCATGAGCCGCCTGCACCGCGGCCGCAAGATGCTCCGGGACCGTCTCGCGGACTACGCCGCCGAGCGCGGGTTCGCCGGGGCCCGGGCCGTGGCGGCATCCCAGGAGAAGGAACAATGAGCGATTGCCAGGGCCTGGGCGACTGTGACGACAGCCGCCTCCACCGGCTGTACGAGTACCTCGACGGAGCGCTCCCCGCGCACGAGGTCGCAGAGATCCGCGACCACCTCGAGTCGTGCCCCGAGTGCCTGGGGGAGCATGACCTGGAGTGCATGATCCGCTCGGCCATGAAGCGCAGCTGCCATGAGCAGGCGCCGGCCGCGCTCAAGGACTCGATCCTGAGCAAGATCCACTCCCTGCGCGCGGAGGCCTGACGTCTGGCCCTGACAAGGGCCTCTGGGCCGGTCAGGCTCTGGGCCGGACGGCCGCGGATACGGATGATGCCCCGGACCAGTGGTCCGGGGCATCATCCGTATCCGCGTCGCGGACCGCAGCTGCGCTCAGGTGTTGGGGCGCTTGCCGTGGTTCGCGCCTCCGCGCTTGCGGTCACGGCGCTTGCGTGCACGCTTGCTCATGGGCTGGCCTCCTTCTTTCGACTACAGGGGTTGGCGCCGTCGCCGGCACCGGTGGCCCAGAAGGCCGTCGTCCAGTCTAGCGGATGGAGGTCCCCAGTGCCGCGCGGAAGGCGACCGCGTCGTCTCGGGCCCCCGCGCCGGCGTCGGGCGGCCGATTCCGCGCCGCGGAGCGGAGCCTACTGCGGCTGCGGAAGCCGCAGCCACGGGAACCAGCCGCGGTGCAGCACGAGCCAGGCGATGAGGCCGTAGCCGGCCTGTCCCGGCGCTCCGGCGTTGCCGGCCAGATCGGTGCGCCACTGCTCGTGGTTCAGCAGCGGTGAGAAGGTGTCGACGTAGTAGTAGTTGCGCCGCGTGGTGACGTCGGCGAAGGCCGTGTTGAGCTCAGCGAGCCGGCGGTTCTGGGCGGGGTCGAGCGTGGGCGGCGGGCCCACCACGAAGACTTCGGCGCTGTTCTGCTGTGCGGTGTCGAGGATGTTCGCGACGTTCAGGCGACTGCGTGCGGGGGAGACGCCGAAGGCGATGTCCCGGCCCGATAGCCCGATCACCAGGCGGTTCTCGTGGCCGGCGGCGAACCGCCGCATGGTCTCGACCTCCCAGCGGGCTGCCAGGCCCTCGGTGCCCTCCTCGGGCGCGGCGAGCACATACGACTCGAGGGTCACCTCCTCGCGGGGCGTCCGTGCGAGCACCCGGCCGAACCAGCCCAGCGCCCGCGGGTCTCCGTTGCCGGCCAGGAGCTCGTCCCCGACCGCGGCGATCCGAAGCTTCCTCTCGTGGGCCATCCACACTCCCATCTCACGTCGGGGACCGACCGGCCCCTGTCCTCGGCTTCCGAGTCTAGCCGCCGTCGGCGAGCCACCTCCGTCGTGGCGGGGAGTCATCTCCGCCGTGTTGGGGAGTCATCTCCGCCGTGTTGGGGAGTCATCTCCGTCGTGTCGGGGAGCCACGTCCGGAAGAGAGCGCAGGGTCACCCCTGTACGGACGACGGCGGCGGGGGGGGGCCCCCCGGGGGGGGGGGGGCCCCCCGGGGGGGGGGGGCCCCGGGGGGGGGGGGGGGGGGGGCCCCCCCCCCCCCCGGGGGGGGGCCGGCGC
>NZ_JAUSRH010000022.1 GCF_030811715.1 Sinomonas atrocyanea
GATCAACGCCCAGTCCTCCAAAGTGATCACTCTCCAATCGTCGAGTGTTCACTTTTCGAGCGCCGCTACTGCCCAGTTTTCGAGCGCCGACGACAGACGGACGCGGCCGACCTTACCGTCTTCATGTCACCGCCTCCGACACTCTCGACGAGGGCCGCTAATTCGGTTCGCGCTCGAACTCGTCGTCATCCTCCGGCGGGCTCGGAGTGAAGCGCTTCCCCTGAAGCTCGAGGGTTAGACATCATCAATCTCCTCGCCATGGATGTCCGGGAAACGGCTATAGGGCCATGTGCATGTGCCTTCGAGATCCGACGCATACGAGGCGACCTCATCACGGAAGTTGATCTTCTCGGGCCGCGCCGGAGGTACTTCTTCGCGTTGGACGGCCAGTCCTTGCACCAAAGCCCTCTCGCGCTCCAAGGCGACCATGAACTGCATCGGCTCGTCTCTGGCCCACTTGACCCCACGTGGGAAAGGAGGGACGGCACCCACGCGTGCCGGTCCGGGGGGCCTGAACCGATCGTCGAGGAGCACAGGCCCAGCGAGAGCCTGGAGCCCAGATACCAGTGAGAATGCGAGCTCGGCCGCGCGGGACCCCGGTGCTAGCACTGCACTCACCGATGGCTCTTTTTCCCGCACCGGCACCCCGGCCTCGTCCGAACAGCGGCTGCCTCTTCCGCTTCCTCGTCGAGGCTCTCGGTCAGGCAGTCCGGTGGAGGAGTGGCTGGACTGTGGAGTCGCTGCGTGCCGGGCCCGGCGGCCGCAGGGCCGCTAACGTGCGTCGGGCCAGTCTTCCTCCCGGCCGTGCGGGCGCTGGGGGCCTGGGTCCGCCTGGGGGCCCTGGTCAAGGAGGCCTGCGAGGGAAGGCCCGTCGTAGCCGTACTGGTCCAGGTCCTTTCCGTCGGTGAAGACGGTGCGGGCGCTGACCTCGGCCTGGACGATGGGCCAGTCCCGAGCGGCGACGTCATCCCGCATTGCGTGCTGGCGGGCGTAGTCCCTGGAGAGGGTGACCCAGTCCCCACGGTTGATCTGGCCGAGCCCGGGCGGCAGGGCCCGGTATATGCGCACCCTGGCCTGCGGATCCTGGCGCACGCGGCGCAGCTGCTCCATGGTCTCCTCGTCGCACTCCCCGAATCCGTACTCCTCGGGGTGGCTGTAGAACTCCGCCCCGAACATATCGCCCAGCGCGGTGAGGGGAAGCGCCCGCCCCCCGCCCCTGGGCGCCCGGGGCGAACCGGAGTAGTCCATGCCCCCAGCGTACCGCCGGACCCGCGGCCTCCCACGGGCCTGACCGCTGCTGCCTGAAGCGGGCCTCCGATCCTGCCCTTCCGCGATGCGGAAAGCGCGTAGACTGGGATACGGAAGCCCGCCGTCCTTCGGCCTCCACCTCTTCTGGGAGAGGCGCCGGCAGGCGCCCGACGACACGTCTCCAGCGAAACCTCCAGCCGTGAACCCTCCGGCACCCCTGCCGCGAGCGACCGCCCCGCGCGCTCCCGCGCGGGCACCCCGAGAACGACTGAAGGACGTGGAACAACCATGGACGCCACCAGGGAATCCATCACCGAGCGTGCCCCCCGCCTGCCCGAGCAGGCCATTGGCCTGAACGCAATCGTCGCCAGTGCCCTGCCCTGGAATCTGGGCACCGCCCGCGGCCCATCGAAGTACACCGTCATGGTCGCATTGAGCAGGCGGGCCGAGCCGTACGAGATCGACCTGATCCAGCATCCCTCCAGCGTGCGGCGGCTGAGCGACGCCGGCTACGAAGGCGTCAACCTCGCCATCGCCGGCCGGCGCCTACTCGTGGAGCACACCAACCTCGAACAGCTCAGGTCAGGCCTGGCGGGCGAGCTTGCCCGCCTGTTCCGGGACGTCTCGATCGCAGCCCTGGCGCAACACGGCCAGCGGCGCTCCGAGCTCGAAGCCATGGTACTGCTCGAACGGGACCGCAGGGAGGCCGTGGAGGCCCTCGCCGCAGAAGTCCGCTTCACCTGCTGACACTGGGGCGCCTTCCGCCCAGGCCCTGCGGGCCGCCACGAGCGCACCCCTGACGAGACCCCCGGCATCCGTCGCAGCCCTCTCCGCCATCCCCGGCGCGGAACCGGCGGCGGCAACGAAGGATCGTCGAAGGCCGGCTCCCCTCGCGTCCTGCTCGTGGCCGGATCGGGTTCACCCCGACGGCCGGCGCAGGGCGGCCAGCTGGCGCGGGGCGCTCAGTTGGGGCGGGCGCTCAGTTGGGGCGGTGCTGGGCGGCGAGGGGGCATTCGAAGACGGTGCCGAGGCCGTGGCCCACGGCGTTGAGGTACCTGATGATGATCCCGTAGGACGCCAGGAGGCTCGTCGCGGTGTAGGGGATCCCCTGCTCGGCGCACTGGGCCCGAACCAGGCTCTCCGCACGGGCCAGCGCCGGCCGGGGCATGGTCGGGAAGAGGTGGTGCTCAATCTGGTGGTTGAGTCCGCCCATGAGGACGTCCATGATGCGGCCGCCCCGGATGTTGCGCGAGGACATGACCTGCCGGGTGAGGAAGTCCGCCCGTGCAGACGCCGAGAAGATCTTCATGCCCTTGTGGTTGGGCGCGAAGGTGGCGCCCATGTAGAAGCCGAAGACGCCCTGCTGCACTCCCACGAACGCCACGGCGATCCCCGGCGGCAGGAGCCAGAATGCCAGGGCAGGCACCGCCAGCACCCGGCCGGTGAGGATCGCGAGCTCTACTGCCCTGCGCTGCACGGGGGCCCGGCGGAGCAGGAACCTGAACGAGTCGACCTGCAGGGCGAAGCCGAGGAACGGCAGGAGCGGGAAGAGCAGGTAGCCCTGGTGCCGGGTGAAGAATCGGAGCCAGCGGGGCCGCGCGGCGGCAGCCGCGTCGTGGAAGGCGATCGTCCCGGGCTTGATGTCCGGATCCTTGCCGATCACGTTCGGGTTGGAGTGGTGCCGCGAGTGCTTCTGCTGCCACATGGCATAGCTGATTCCCGTGAGCCCGTTGCCCACGATGCGGGCGGACCATTCGTTGGCCGCCCAGGAGGAGAAGACCTGGCTGTGCGCGGCCTCGTGGGCGAGGAATCCGAACTGGGTCATCAGGATCCCGAGCCCCGCCGCGATCAGCAGCTGGTACCACGAGGGTCCGATGAGCGCGAAGCCGGTCCAGCCGCCGGCCCAGGCGATGGCCAGGATCGTGAAGAGCGCAATGTAGTAGCCGCGCCTCCGGTTGAGCAGGCCCGCGTCCCGCACCTGCCTCTGGAGGGCCGCATAGCTGTTGACCACGCGGTTCGGGCGAATGGCCCGGGCGTCTGGATCGCTGTTCTGGGCCATGGTTCCTCGAATCAGCTGGGGGGCACCGCCCCGATCGAGACTCCTGCACCGGACGCCTGCCCCTCCCTTGAGCCTACGGCGGCCCAGCAGCGGTGTCACGGCCGCACGCAGCCCTGACGGACCCGGTCCTTTCTACCCTGCCGGCCGCCGCGCTGCGGGCGTAGCCTGAAAGACAGTGGATCGGGACCCCAGGAGCCGCAGACCGGCCCGGGTCCCGGCCCCTCAGAAGGGCTGGATACCATGACCTCTCTACCGGTCAACCCCCAGAGCCCACCCGGACGAGAAGAGCCCCACCCAGATGCTACGGGACGGAACGGCCCGGATTCCGGGGCTGTCCAGGCCCCCTCCGCGACCGGCAGGAAGCCCAGGACCACCAGGGTCGGGATGGTGTGGGCCGCCGTCGTGGTGGCACTGCTGGCCCTGGTGCTGCTGATCATCTTCATCCTGCAGAATCAGCAGCCTGCGAAGGTACTGTTCCTCGGGCTGGAAGGCACCGTCACCCTGGGCATGGCGCTTCTCATGGCGGCAGTCGGCGGCGGCATCCTCGTCGCCGCGGCGGGCGCTGCGCGCATCGTCCAGCTCCGATCCCATGCCCGCAGGTCCCGCAAGGCCGGCGCCAGGGCGTGATCCTGCCGCAGCCCGGAACCACGCCCGAGGAGACACCATGAACAGCAGTCCACAACGCACCGAGGACCTCTCCGCCAAGGCAGGTGACCTGACCGGGCCGGAGGATCCCCTCCGGGTGACCGGGATCGTCCTCAGCTCGCTGCCCGCCGACACCCTCACGTCCGAGGGGCCGCAGCGGTACACCGTCACGGCATCCCTCTCGCGGCGTCCGGACCCGCTCGAGATCGAGGCCGTCCACGCGGAATCCACCCGCAGGAAGCTGGAGGAGGCCGGCTTCGGCCACGCGGGCCTGGAGATCGCGGACCGGCGGCTCCTGATCAGCGACACCAGCCTCCAGGAGCTGAGGGACGGCCTCGCGCAGGTCGTGGGAGCCATCGTGCGCACGGCCACCCTGAAGGCGCTGGCGCAGAAGGACCTCGCGCGCCAGGCCCGCGCCGACTTGGACGAGGCAGAGCACGAACGTTTCCTGCGCGTCGCCGAGCAGGCGGCCGCCATCGACTTCGGCCCCTGAGGAGGCCACCGTGAGTGACATCTACAGGGCCCGCCACGACCCGCCGCCCGCTCGGGTCCCCAGCGCGGAGGCCGAGGAAGAAGCCGAGAACGAGGTCTGGGACGACGACGGCGGCCACGCCCCTTCTGCTCCCCGCGACAGCGGGGCCGGCCCCGGGCGCGGGGGCAAGGGAACTTCCGCGGGCCGTTCCCGCCACGAGGCCGGCACCCCCTGACGCGGCTCGGTGCGCCATGAGGGCTCGGGGTGAAGGGGCACCCTTCGACAGGATCCTCCTGATCTACAACCCGTCCGGCCGGGCCCCGGCCCTCCTGGCCGGGCAGCTGCGGGCCGAGCTGGGCGCCCGCCTGCCCGACACGCCGCTGAGCCTGCGCCCCACAGCCTTCCCCGGCCATGGACGTGCCCTGGCGGCTGCCGAGGGCGGACGCCCGCTGCTGGTCTCCATCAGCGGCGACGGCGGGTACAACGACGTCGTCAATGGCGCCATGGACGCCGGCGGCCAAGCCGTCTGCGCTGTCATGGGTGCCGGCAACGCCAACGACCACCGGCGAAGCACCCGCACCCTGCCCATCACCGACGCGATCGTCCGCGGCGACGTCCGCCGCATCGACCTCCTCCGACTCACCGTCGGGAAAGGGCCCGGCCACTGGTCCCGCTACGCCCATTCCTACGTCGGGTTCGGGCTCACGCCCCTGATGGCCATCGGCATCGAAGCAGGCGTCAAGGGACGCTTCACAGAACTGCTCTCCGTAGCCCGCGCCCTGCGCGGCCTCACACCCCTGGAGATCACCCGCGCCGACGGCGCCCGGGCCGTGCTGGACAGCCTGATCCTGGCCAACATCACCCGGATCGCCAAGTACGGCCGCATCAGCGCGGCAGGCTTCCCGGACGACGGGATGTTCGAAGTCGTCCTCCTGCCCCAAGGGGCCAAGTGGCGCATCGCGCTCATGGCCCTGCAGGCCGTCACCGTCGGACTCGGGATCCAGGCCAGCGTGTCAAGCTACAGGTTCACCAGCACCGACCCGATCCCGCTCCAGATCGACGGCGAGGTCATGACAGTCGGAGCGGGCACACCCGTGCTCGTCGAATCCCGGCGCCAGACACTGGCAACCCTCGGCTAGGACAAGAGTCCCGCTCAGGGGGCGGGCGGCTGCGTTGCCGGCAGTGGTGTCTTCGCGCGCAGCCGTTCCCAGATCCATCAGCCGGCCCAACAAGGCTGGGGACGCCCCTAGCGCTCCTCGAGATCGTCGGCCACCCTACGCAGGTCCTGTGCCCAGCCGACCGAACGGTTGGGTTCGGCCGCCCCGGCCTCGAAGTTGACGAGAGCGGCCGCGAGGGCATTCAGGGCGGCCGCGAGGTTCTCCTTGACCGCGGCGTAGCCCTGGTCCGACCGCGGGTCCGAGGATGCGCCCATGAGCAGTTGGGCGCCTGCCCGGATGATCAGTGACGCTTCGAGCTCGTTCATGGGCGCGTCCAGGACGTCGACGGTACCAGATGATAGGCGCCGTCCTCCGGACCGAGCATGTAGCCCAGGAATTCCTGGTCGAACGTGGTGATGCCCGAGTCCACGGCGTCCAGCTTTGCCCGAATCAGACGGGAGAGCTGCCGCCAACGCTGGCGGGCTAGGTCCTGAGGGCTCTTGGGGGACGCGTACGGCGTGCTGCGGGGAGGCAGAGCGTCCGCCGTGTGCGGCAGGGCTAGGATGATCCGGAACCGGCGCGGTCCCGCTCTGAAGGAGATCGCCGCCCTGCCGTCCTCCCGGCTCCACCTCAAGCCGGTGGCTCCGGAGGCCATGAGCATCTGCTGGATCTCCGACTGGGATTCCGCAGCGGTGATCGAAGCGCCGCGGACGTAGTTGGTGTTCATGTTTGAGGCCCTCCTGAGGCGTGCTGGCTGATGCTGGTGTGAGGCACGGTGCGGGCATCGTCCAGGGCGCGGCCGAGCCTTTGCGCGAGCCCTGCGCTCTCGCTGCCCTCCGAGAGAGGGCCGTCGGTTTCGTCCACGCAGTCCAGCAGGACCATGGTCACCGCCTCGGTGGAGCCCTCCGGTTGGCCGGGCCGGAGTCGGCGGTGGACCTCGGCAGACCGGTCGAGCTCCCTGGTGACCAGCAGGGCCGCCTGGGTCCGGTTGCTGACGCCGAGCTTGTGCAGCAGGACCGAGGTCATGTTCTTGATGGTCTTCTCCGCAAGGCCGGTCGTGGCGGCGATCTCGCGGCCGGCGAGCCCGCGCCCGATCAGCAGCAGCACCTTGAGCTCCTGGGGCGCCAGACCCGGAACCTCCTGCTCCAGGAAGGGTGCCTGCGGCGGCTCCAGCAGCATGGCCCGGAACGAGGGGCTGTAGGCGGTCTGGCCCCCCAGCACGCGGCGCACCAGCCGGACGGTCTCGATCCCGTCGTCCTGCTTGGACAGGCATCCCCACGCCCCCGACATGACAGCCCCGATCAGGGCGGCCTCGTCATGCTCGTCCGTGATGATCACGCACCGTATCCGCGGGTCGACGGCCAGCACCGCCCGGCACACCTCGGCGCCAGTTCCGTCGGGCAGCTGATCGTCGAGCACAGCGAGCGCCGGCATCAGCGCGGGAATGCGCCGGGCTGCCTCCCGCGCTGACCCAGATGACCCCGCGACGTCGATGCCCGCCGAACGCAGAAGGCCCCGCAGCCCGGTACGGACCAGCTCATGGTCATCGAGGACGAAAACGCCCTCGGGGGTCCGGACCGGGCGTGCCCGTGCCACCGGCTCGCCCGACCAGATCATGGCCGGCCGGCTGTCGGCGCGATGCGGAGGCTGGGAGCTACGGTGATGGGAAACCGTTCGATCGGCTGCTGGCGCCAATGAAGGCGCTACCAGAAAGCGGAAAGCCAGGGGCAAGACTGCCGATCGCTTCTCTCATTCTAAGCCTCCTGACGCCCCTGCGGCCATGGCCGGTGAGCACGTGGGGCCTGGCAGGGCGTCGAGGATGGAGACGGTCGTTGACAGGACCACCCGCACTAGGAGGCTGCCGGGGGGCCCCGCCAAACGGGCCCGTCCCCCCCCTCGCGCGCAGGGGATCACCGCGGGCCCCCCCCCGGGCGGGCGCGCGCCCCTGTCGCCCCGAGCTTCGACGGCGGACACTGGGTCTACGGCGACCGGACCCGTTCGCACTTGCGGGCCTGAGCGGCGCGGGCACCGGAGACGCATCCGCGATGACCGGTCCTTGGCCCGGCGGCCGCCCCGGGAGCCCTCGACGGAAGCTGGTGGAGATGGAACCCGATGACCGGCGCATGTACCGGCACATGATCGAAGACGCCGCCTCCGGGCTGCCCAGCGGTTCAGAGCTGCGCCTCGCTGTCCTCCGCCTAGGCGGCTGGACGGAGAACGGATGGTGGGAGGCGGTCATCTGCCGACCCCAGGACGTCGATGCACTGATGAGGGGAGACACGGTCGACGGAACCCACCTGACATTCGAACAACGGCAGGACCTCATCGCCTGGCTCTCGGCGATCGGCGCCGTCCCCGCCGACCCCCTCCCCCCGGAAGGGGAGGCCCTCGCCGGGTTCACCTGCCCCGTGTCCCTGACGTGAGGGCCCCCGCCCTGCTCCGGGCGCCGCGGCAGCCCCCACCTGTCGGCGCCCACCACCGGAGGGGCGCCGACTGCCACTACGACTCGGTGCACTGCTGCCAGCCCACCCGGGTCGAGGAGGCTGCGGCTCAGACAAGGTTGGAAGCATCACGGCGGACGGCTCGGCGGCGTGCCCGTCCGGGCCGTCCGCGACTGTACAGGGGACGCAGAAGCACCGTCCCGCGCTTCGCGGTCACCGTGCGGCCCGGAGCCGAGGGCGAGGACCACCCGGACGCCGCCGCTTCCGACTCCCAAGGGTGCACAAGCCTCCCGCGGCGCCGGGGACCCTTGGTGTGCATCTCATCACACACCGATTCCACAACTAGTCTTGGACTGTGCTGCCGGGCAGACGTCGAGCCGGCTCCGGGGCACACTCCGGCCCACAAGGGGGGTCCTCCATGGCAAAGCGCATCATCTACAGACGCAATGACGGCAAGTGGGGATGGCGGCTGCAGGCGGACGACGGCCGAATCATCGCCACCGACGGCAGCCCGGGCTACGACAACGAGTCCGATGCGCGTCATATGGCAGAGGAGATCATCGGCGGGCACTTCAGCAACGCCGAGAAGACGACCATCGGCGACATCGGCCCAGAACGGATCGAACCCGGGGCGCCCCCTGGTACATGAGCGACCATCCCCCCAAGGGCGCCGGAGACGACCCGGACCCCGGGAACCGCCGAGAACGAAGACGGCTGCCCGATCGACGGGCCGGGACCGGCGAGGAGACAGCGTCCAGCCATCCCGCCCTGGAGAGCTTGGGCGCCTTGCCCCGCAGCTTCCCCTTGGCCCTGGCTACTGCCGTCCCCTCGCGCGTGCGGGCGCGAATGACGTCGGCTTCGAACTCGGCGACCATGCCAAGGACGTTGAACAGCAGCTTTCCCACTGGATCGTAGGGGTTTTTTAGATGCTGCCGCCGACGTTCAGGGTCACGCCCTTGCGGGTGAGTTCGTCCGCGATGTCCCTGGCGTCCGGCAGGGAGCGCGCGAGGCGGTCAGCTTGGTCACCACCAGGGTGTCCCCCTCCCTGCATGCGGCGAGGGCCTTCCCCAGGCCGGGCCGATCGCGCTTGGTGCCCGTGTACCCGTGGTCGGTGTACACCGCGTCGGGATCTACACCGGCGGCCTCGAGGGCGTTCCGCTGGGCAGTGAGGTCCTGGGAGCTGGTCGAGACTCGCGCATAGCCGATGGGCATGGCCCAGAGTGGAGCGTTAGGGGATCGGCTTGCGAACGCCGAGGAATCTACCGCTTGCGCCGAGCGATCAGGAACACTACGACCAGGACAACGAACAGTGCTGTGAAGACCGCGACTAAGGCTCCGGCACTGATTCCCATCTGTCCTCCTCGCGAATTCTCGCAAGACGACAGTATCGGCGATCATCGTTCGAACCTCCAGCCCCCATCCGCCGCGACACGGAACCGGATCCCCCACCAGGGCTGGTTCTTAGCCGCGAGTGGGAGAGGCCAGCTATTCGGTCCACCGGCGAACGGCACCGTCATTCATCACCCGTCGCCGAAGCTCCTCGCAGGCTGCAGCTCCACTCGGAAACACCGCTTCGGTGTTCCTCTCACCGCGTTCGCTGTAGTACACGTGCCACCCGGTGGCCTCTCGGGTGAGGCAGTACGACTCGTTGGCGTCTCTGCCAATGCGTAGGCAGACGAAGGGACTCCACTCTACTGCAGTTCTGCTTTAAGTTCATCGACGGTCATCAATCGCCCACCCTTGAGGCAACCGCGGCGATGGCATGCCCCACGGTAGAACGCGTCCTGTTCGGGGGGGACTGTACTTTCAACGGTGTAACTCTGACAGAGGAGGTACCCGATGAGCGTTGATGTTGAGCCGGCCGCTGAAGCGGTCGTGGAGGAACTG
>NZ_JAUSRH010000023.1 GCF_030811715.1 Sinomonas atrocyanea
GTGGTGTGTTGAGGTTGTCGGCCTATTAGTACCGGTCGGCTTCGCGAGTCTTCAGTCCTCGCTTCCACGTCCGGCCTATCAACCCAGTGGTCTGCTGGGGGCCTCTCGCCCTTGGTGGGCGTGGAGATCTCATCTTGAAGCGGGCTTCCCGCTTAGATGCTTTCAGCGGTTATCCCATCCGAACGTAGCCAACCAGCCGTGCACCTGGCGGTACAACTGGCACACCAGAGGTTCGTCCGTCCCGGTCCTCTCGTACTGGGGACAGCCCTTCTCAGATCTCCTGCGCGCGCAGCGGATAGGGACCGAACTGTCTCACGACGTTCTAAACCCAGCTCGCGTACCGCTTTAATGGGCGAACAGCCCAACCCTTGGGACCTACTCCAGCCCCAGGATGCGACGAGCCGACATCGAGGTGCCAAACCATGCCGTCGATATGGACTCTTGGGCAAGATCAGCCTGTTATCCCCGAGGTACCTTTTATCCGTTGAGCGACGGCCCTTCCACGAGGTGCCGCCGGATCACTAGTCCCGACTTTCGTCCCTGCTCGAGATGTCTCTCTCACAGTCAAGCCCCCTTGTGCACTTGCACTCGCCACCTGGTTGCCGACCAGGCTGAGGGGACCTTTGGGCGCCTCCGTTACTCTTTGGGAGGCAACCGCCCCAGTTAAACTACCCGTCAGGCACTGTCCCTGACCCGGATCACGGGCCGAGGTTCAGGTGTCCAAAGCGACCAGAGTGGTATTTCAACGATGACTCCACCGGCACTGGCGTGCCGGCTTCACAGTCTCCCACCTATCCTACACAAGCCGCTCCGAACACCAATACCAAACTGTAGTGAAGGTCTCGGGGTCTTTCCGTCCTGCTGCGCGTAACGAGCATCTTTACTCGTAGTGCAATTTCGCCGAGTTCACGGTCGAGACAGCGGGGAAGTCGTTACTCCATTCGTGCAGGTCGGAACTTACCCGACAAGGAATTTCGCTACCTTAGGATGGTTATAGTTACCACCGCCGTTTACTGGGGCTTGAATTCTCCGCTTCGCCATTGCTGGCTGACGGGTCCTCTTAACCTTCCAGCACCGGGCAGGAGTCAGTCCGTATACATCGTCTTGCGACTTCGCACGGACCTGTGTTTTTAGTAAACAGTCGCTTCCCCCTGGTCTCTGCGACCCTTGTCCCCTCCCAGGCGCGCGGCCTGCTCAGGGTCGGGGTCCCCCTTCTCCCGAAGTTACGGGGGCATTTTGCCGAGTTCCTTGACCGTGATTCTCTCGATCGCCTTGGTATTCTCTACCTGATCACCTGTGTCGGTTTGGGGTACGGGCGGCTGGGACCTCGCGTCGATGCTTTTCTCGGCAGCATAGGATCACCCGATCCCCCCGTGAGGGGGTCCCGTCGGATCTCAGGCTACGTGCGCGGCGGATTTGCCGACCGCGCGCCCTACATCCTTGGACCAGGTCAACCATCGCCTGGCCGGGCTGCCTTCCTGCGTCACACCTGTTAATACGCTTGCCTCGCAGCTCTGGTCCCCGCGCTCGCCCCGCGGTGCCCTCCCGAAGGAGGACGGTGCGGGGTCCGGGCGGTCAGCATCGGCTGTCCGGCATGGGCGGTCCTTCGCCGGTACGGGAATATCGACCCGTTGTCCATCGACTACGCCTGTCGGCCTCGCCTTAGGTCCCGACTTACCCAGGGCAGATGAGCTTGACCCTGGAACCCTTGATCATTCGGCGGACGGGTTTCCCACCCGTCTTTCGCTACTCATGCCTGCATTCTCACTCGTGCGGCCTCCACCCCTCGGTCACCCGGGGGCTTCACTGCCCGCACGACGCTCCCCTACCCAGCCCCACCCCTGAACCACGAAGGCTAGGGTGCACGTGGGACTGCCACGGCTTCGGCGGTGTGCTTGAGCCCCGCTACATTGTCGGCGCGGAATCACTTGACCAGTGAGCTATTACGCACTCTTTCAAGGGTGGCTGCTTCTAAGCCAACCTCCTGGTTGTCTTCGCAACTCCACATCCTTTCCCACTTAGCACACGCTTGGGGGCCTTAGCCGGTGATCTGGGCTGTTTCCCTCTCGACTACGAAGCTTATCCCCCGCAGTCTCACTGCTGCGCTCTCACTTGCCGGCATTCGGAGTTTGGCTGACGTCAGTAACCTTGTGGGGCCCATCGGCCATCCAGTAGCTCTACCTCCGGCAAGAAACACGCAACGCTGCACCTAAATGCATTTCGGGGAGAACCAGCTATCACGGAGTTTGATTGGCCTTTCACCCCTACCCACAGCTCATCCCCTCCATTTTCAACTGAAGTGGGTTCGGTCCTCCACGACGTCTTACCGTCGCTTCAACCTGGCCATGGGTAGATCACTCCGCTTCGGGTCCAGACCACGCCACTGAACGCCCTGTTCAGACTCGCTTTCGCTACGGCTCCCCCACACGGGTTAACCTCGCGACGTGGCACTGACTCGCAGGCTCATTCTTCAAAAGGCACGCCATCACCGCACCCCCAGCGGGGCCGGCTCTGACGGTTTGTAGGCGCACGGTTTCAGGTACTGTTTCACTCCCCTCCCGGGGTACTTTTCACCTTTCCCTCACGGTACTTGTCCGCTATCGGTCATCGGGTAGTATTCAGGCTTATCAGGTGGTCCTGACAGATTCGCACGGGATTTCTCGGGCCCCGTGCTACTTGGGGACACCGGCAAGGACGGCAGACCAGCGTTACGGCTACGGGACTCACACCCTCTACGGCCGGCCCTTCAAGACCGTTCGCCTACACTGCTGCACTCGCCCCCGACCACCGGCAGATGATCGAAGCCAGGCCCCACAACCCCCTGCGCGCAACCCCTGCCGGGTATCACACGCGCACGGTTTGGCCACATCCGCGTTCGCTCGCCACTACTGACGGAATCACTGTTGTTTTCTCTTCCTGCGGGTACTGAGATGTTTCACTTCCCCGCGTTCCCTCCACACCGTCTATGCGTTCAACGGCGGGTCACCGCATCAAGTGCGGCGGGGTTCCCCCATTCGGAGACCCTGGGATCACAGTCCGGTTATCGACTCCCCCAGGCTTATCGCAGATTCCCACGTCCTTCATCGGCTCCCGATGCCAAGGCATCCACCGTGCGCCCTTGGAAACTTCAACACAGAAGAAACCACAAAGGGCGCACACACACGCAACGTGCGTGCACACACCTACAAGAAAACTCGACCCACCACACCCACGCACCACCACACCCCCA
>NZ_JAUSRH010000024.1 GCF_030811715.1 Sinomonas atrocyanea
CAGTTCCTCCACGACCGCTTCAGCGGCCGGCTCAACATCAACGCTCATCGGGTACCTCCTCTGTCAGAGTTACACCGTTGAAAGTACAGTCCCCCGCGCTACAGGCCGGAGTGCCCGGTGGTTCCCCTCCCGTTGCCGGCCTGCCCGATGATCCCCGTGGTGGGTGGTCGGTGGTTCTGGGGGCGAGGATGTGGTCGCGTTCGAGGGGTTCGGCGGGGAGTGCCTGGCCGAGGAGGGTGGTCCAGATCAGGGCAGGGGTGGGTGTGGTGGTGCCTTCTGTGCCGTCGGTGTCCTGGGTGGTGTCCTCGTGGGTGAAATGGTGGAGGGCGAGGGATTTGAGGGCGTGGTGTCTGGGGCAGAGGAGGGCGAGGTTGGCGGCGTCGGTGGTGCCGCCGTCCTGCCATTCGGTGGTGTGGTCGGCTTCGGTGGTGTGGGCGGGGCGGGTGCAGCCGGGGACGCGGCAGGTGCCGTCGCGGTAGTTGAGGAAGCGTCGGAGGCCGGCTGGGGGCCGGTAGGCGGTGCGGCCGAGGGCGAGGGGGGTGCCGTCGGTGTCGGTGAAGAGGCGCTGCCAGGTGGGCGCGGCGGCGGCGAGGGCGCGGGCGGTGGCGGGGTCGATGGGGCCGTGGCCGTCCAGGAGGGCGGGGGCGTCGGAGGCTCCGAGGGCGACGGCGGCGGGGATGTGGACGACGATCTCGGCCTTGACGCCGGCGAGCAGTTCCTCGGGGGAGGGGACGGCCGCTGCGGGGGCCGCCGCGGTGCCTTCCGGGGCTCTGAGGACCGCGTGGGCGAGGGCGTCGGCGCGGAGCTGTGGGAGGGTGCGTGCCTCGCCGTCGGCGCGGTGGGCGGCGCGGGCGAGGGCATCGGCGCGCTGGTACATCCCGGTGGCGGTCTCGGCGGGCAGGAGTGCCGAGAGGGTGCACATGCCGTCGTCCTCGGGCTGCAGCCAGACCCGGCGGTCCTCGCGGGCGGTGGCGCGGCGGTGGGTGATGGAGCCGGGGTGGAGGCGTTCGCGCAGGTCGCGGGCGAGGGTGCGGAACTCGCCGGGGGTGCGCAGGCGGCCCTTGCGGGTGCGGGCGCGGGCGAGGGCCTCGAGGGCGTAGGGCTCGGCGGCGTGCTCGGGGAGGGTGGCGGCCTGGTCGACGAGGGCGCGGGCGTGGGCCTCGGTGATGTCGCCGGAGGCGAGGGCCTCGTGCACGGCGGGGTGGGTGTTGACCAGGGCGGTGGAGAAGTTCAGGGCCCGGGCGGCGGCGTGCTCGGAGGTGCCCTGCAGGGCGGCGAGCTCGGAGACGGCGACGGCGTGGGCGATGTGGCCGCCGAGGCGGGTGGGCTGGCCGTGGCGGCCCTCGAGTGGCTCCTCGGCGATCTCGGCGGCGAGCCGGTCGACCAGGACCGCGCGGAGGGCGGCGCTGTAGGCGTCGAAGTCGGCCAGGGCCCGCAGCGCCCGCGCGGTCCCGCCCGGGGCGGTCAGGGCCTCCGCGGCCAGCTCGAGGCCCCCGGCCAGCACGTCCGGGAACCGCGACGCGAAGCCCAGCTCCACCACCGCACCCACACCGCCACCCCCCAGTGCCCGTCTGGTCGAACCTCTTTTTTCGAAGATATGTTCTAATTTTAGTGGAAGGGCTCGCTGGCGTCCATGGCCTGTGCCTACGGTCTCGGCTGTCCTTCCGCTGGGATTCCGCGGATCTCGCGCCGCATGAAGACGCGCGGCCAGCGGGTGAGCCCGAGTGCGTCCTCCTCGGCACGGATCCGTGCGAGTCCCGGGCCCATCGCCTCGTCATCGATCCGCCGGAAGCCGAGGCGCCGATAGTACGGTGCGTTCCACGGCACCGAGGCGAACGTCGAGAGCGTCAGGGCCGGGATCCCGCGGGCCTCGGCCCACCCTGAAGCATGGTCCAGCAGCGCCCGGCCGACGCCCCGGCGTGCATGCGCAGGATGCACCGACACCTGCTCGATGTGCAGACAGCTGTCGACGAGCCGGGCCACGAGATACGCCACGGGCGTGTCCGCATCGTCGGCCGCGACCCACGCCAGCCCCTCCCGGTGGAACCCGAGGAGGGCGTCGGCAGAGGGCGGCTCGTCCTCTGCGATCTCGGCCATGCCGAAACCCCTGAAGGCCTCCCCGGCCTCCCGCTCGATGTCCCGGATCGCCTGCAGCTCGTCGCATCGGACCGAACGGATTCTCATCCCTCCATCATCGCCCGGACCGCGCCGCCGGCCGGCCGCAGGGCCCTCCCGGCGCAAACAGCGAAGGCGCGGGCGACCGGGGGGGGGGGCCCCCCCCCCGCCCCCCCCCCCCCCCCCGGCCCCCCCCCCCCCCCCCGCGGGTATACCGGAGTGGCCCCACGGCGCGCCCCCTGCGGCGCCCCCCCCCCCCGCGCCGCAC
>NZ_JAUSRH010000025.1 GCF_030811715.1 Sinomonas atrocyanea
TGTCGGCGGCGCTTGAATCTTGGACGCTTTCGGCGCTTGAAAAGTGAACGGGTGCAGGCAGTTTAGCCGCTGGTTTCGTCGGTGGTGGTGCGGATGCTGGGGAGGCTGTCGATGCCGCGTCCGCGGAGCCGGTAGCTGGCGCCCTTGAGGGTGAGGACGTCGGCGTGGTGGACGATGCGGTCGATCATCGCTGCGGCGACGGCCTGGTCGCCGAAGACCCCGCCCCATCCGCTGAACGGGAGGTTCGAGGTGAGGATCAGCGAGGCGTGTTCGTATCGGGACGAGACGAGCTGGAAGAAGAGGTTCGCGGCGTCCTGCTCGAACGGCAGGTAGCCGACCTCGTCGACGATGATCAGCCCGTAGCGGCGCAGTCGGGCGAGCTCCTGGGGCAGCCGGCCTTGACGGTGCGCCTCACTGAGGCGGGTCACCCAGTCGGTTGCGGTGGCGAACAGGACCCGGTGCCCGTGTCCGGCGGCGATGATTCCTAGAGCGGTGGCCAGGTGCGTCTTCCCTGTCCCGGGCGGGCCGAGCAGGACGACGTTGCGGGCTTCGAGCAGGAATCCGCCTGAGGCCAGTGCCGCCAGCTGCGGCCGGGCCGTCGGCTGTGCGTTCCAGTCGAAGTCTTCGAGCGTCTTCCGTGCGGGGAACCCGGCCGCCTTGATCCGCAGCTGCGCCCCTGAGGCGTTGCGCGCGCTCACTTCGCGTTCCAGGACCGCTGCGAGGTAGTCCTCGAACGACCAGCCTGCGTCCCGGGCCTGGTCGGCCAGGCGTGAGGCGGCCTCGTTGATCCGGGGTGCCTTCAGCGCCGCGGCGAGATAGGTGATCTGCTTGGCCGCCTCGGTCGTCTTCGCCGGGCCCATCAGTTGAATCCTCCGTCGATCAGTCCGAATGCATGGTCGTAGTCGGCGAGGTCCCGGGTCAGGTCCTCGCCCGCGGCGACCGCGGTGCGCGGCTGCTGGAACTGCTTCCGCAATCGCGCTGCGGCCTCCACGTGCGTGGGGTCGGTGACGGTCGTGCCCCGGGCCCAGACCCGTGTGTGCTCGGCCACGGTCCGCCCGTCCAGACGCACGCGGACCCGGTCGAGGTCTGCGCTCACATCGACGATCCGGCCGATCACGCACGGGTCGACGGAGTAGTCGTTGGTGTCGATGCGGACGTAGTAGTCCCGGCCGAGCCGGACCCGGTTGCGCCAGCCCAGGTGCAGCGGGACCGGCGGCAACGGCAGCATCGCGGTCCGGTCCGCGTCGAGGCGGTCGGCCGGGGACGCCCCGAGGGTGCGCACGATGCGCTGGTTCGCCCGGCCCAGCCACTCGGTGAACTGCTCATCGAAGTCCGCAGGCGAGGCGAACGACCGGCCGGGCATGAACGAGGTCTCGAACCACCCGTTGCGCCGCTCCACGACGCCTTTGGATTCCGGGTCCCGCGGAGGCAGCAGGACCAGCTTGGTCGCCAGGGTGCCCATGAACGCGTCGACACCGTCCGCGTGGCGCCTGCCGCGGCCGATGCCGGGCTCGTTGTCCCAGAGCAGCCGGCGCGGAACCCTTCCGATCTGCTGGATCAGCTCCCACGAGCCCAGCAGCAGGTCCTCGGTCCTGCGGGTCGGGATCATCCTGCCCGTCATGAACCGGGAATGCGCCGGGGTGATCACCAGCACCGGCAGCAGCTTCGCCGTGCCGTCTTCCAGCGGGATCCGCCGCGGCGGGAACCACAGATCACACTGGGCCGCGTCCCCGGCCGCCCACTCCAGCCGGTCCGCCGGGTCGATCCGCTGCTGCTCCGGCCGCAGTCGGCGCACGTTGTCCCGGAACCACCGGATCGAGCCCTCCCACCCGACCCGCTCAGCCAATACGGTCGCCGGCATCTCGGGTGTCTCGGCCAGCAGCTCCCGCACCCGCGCTTCGAACGGCGTGAACGACGTCGGCCTCGCCGAGCGCTCATACCGCGGCGGCGCGTCCGACGCCACCGCCTTGATGACCGTGGTCCGCGAGATCCCCAGCCTCGCCGCTATCCTCGCCTTCGGCTCACCCTCCGCGGCAAGCCGGCGGATCAACGCCCAGTCCTCCAAAGTGATCACTCTCCAATCGTCGAGTGTTCACTTTTCGAGCGCCGCTACTGCCCAGTTTTCGAGCGCCGACGACA
>NZ_JAUSRH010000026.1 GCF_030811715.1 Sinomonas atrocyanea
GTGCGGGGGCGTACTGGGGCCACAGGCCGTACCAGGGGCACGGGCCACGAATCCGTCGATGTTCCACCCATGAGCACCCGCCGGGAGACGAACGCTCCCGCAGCAGGCTGCTGCTCCCCCCACGCCGGCACGGCCCATGCGGGCCGCCCCCGGCCAGGGGCGCTGCTCCTTAGAAAGGAGGTGATCCAGCCGCACCTTCCGGTACGGCTACCTTGTTACGACTTAGTCCCAATCGCCAGTCCCACCTTCGACGGCTCCCTCCCACAAGGGGTTGGGCCACCGGCTTCGGGTGTTACCGACTTTCGTGACTTGACGGGCGGTGTGTACAAGGCCCGGGAACGTATTCACCGCAGCGTTGCTGATCTGCGATTACTAGCGACTCCGACTTCATGGGGTCGAGTTGCAGACCCCAATCCGAACTGAGACCGGCTTTCTGGGATTGGCTCCACCTCACAGTATCGCAACCCTTTGTACCGGCCATTGTAGCATGCGTGAAGCCCAAGACATAAGGGGCATGATGATTTGACGTCGTCCCCACCTTCCTCCGAGTTGACCCCGGCAGTCTCCCATGAGTCCCCACCCGAAGTGCTGGCAACATGGAACGAGGGTTGCGCTCGTTGCGGGACTTAACCCAACATCTCACGACACGAGCTGACGACAACCATGCACCACCTGTGAACCGGCCCCGAAGGGAAGCCCCATCTCTGGGACGGTCCGGCACATGTCAAGCCTTGGTAAGGTTCTTCGCGTTGCATCGAATTAATCCGCATGCTCCGCCGCTTGTGCGGGCCCCCGTCAATTCCTTTGAGTTTTAGCCTTGCGGCCGTACTCCCCAGGCGGGGCACTTAATGCGTTAGCTGCGGCGCGGAAACCGTGGAATGGCCCCCACACCTAGTGCCCAACGTTTACGGCATGGACTACCAGGGTATCTAATCCTGTTCGCTCCCCATGCTTTCGCTCCTCAGCGTCAGTTACAGCCCAGAGACCTGCCTTCGCCATCGGTGTTCCTCCTGATATCTGCGCATTTCACCGCTACACCAGGAATTCCAGTCTCCCCTACTGCACTCCAGCCTGCCCGTACCCACTGCAGACCCGGGGTTGAGCCCCGGGCTTTCACAGCAGACGCGACAAACCGCCTACGAGCTCTTTACGCCCAATAATTCCGGATAACGCTCGCGCCCTACGTATTACCGCGGCTGCTGGCACGTAGTTAGCCGGCGCTTCTTCCGCAGGTACCCTCACCACCGAAGCGGCTTGTTCCCTGCCGAAAGGGGTTTACAACCCGAAGGCCGTCATCCCCCACGCGGCGTCGCTGCATCAGGCTTCCGCCCATTGTGCAATATTCCCCACTGCTGCCTCCCGTAGGAGTCTGGGCCGTGTCTCAGTCCCAGTGTGGCCGGTCACCCTCTCAGGCCGGCTACCCGTCGTCGCCTTGGTAGGCCATCACCCCACCAACAAGCTGATAGGCCGCGAGCCCATCCAAGACCGCACAAGGCTTTCCACCCCCCACCATGCGGCAAGGGGTACTATCCGGTATTAGACCCAGTTTCCCAGGCTTATCCCAGAGTCAAGGGCAGGTTGCTCACGTGTTACTCACCCGTTCGCCACTAATCCACCCCGAAGGGCTTCATCGTCCGACTTGCATGTGTTAAGCACGCCGCCAGCGTTCATCCTGAGCCAGGATCAAACTCTCCGTCAAAGAACACGCCAACCAGGAACCCCAGGAAAATGAGGCACCCCGGCCGGCAGAAAATGATCCGGCATCAAACACCCG
>NZ_JAUSRH010000027.1 GCF_030811715.1 Sinomonas atrocyanea
GGGTCTGTAAATCTTTCGGTGTAACTGGGTTGTTTGTTGGCTAGCGGCGGCCGATGGAGAGCCGACCATCGAAGGCGATCTCGAAGGCGTTCAAGGCGCCCTTCCATCGTTGGGTCCATCGGGCTCGGCCCTTGCCGGTCGGGTCGAGGGCCATGACCGCGAGGTAGACGCACTTGAGCGCTGCCTGCTCGTTCGGGAAGTGCCCTCGGGCCTTCACGGCCTTGCGTATGCGGGCATTGACCGACTCGATCGCGTTCGTGGTGCACACGATGCGGCGGATTTCCCGGTCGAACTGCAGGAACGGGACGAACTCGGCCCAGGCGTTCTCCCACAGCCGCACAATCGCGGGATACTTCCCTCCCCACTGTTCGCCGAACTCCAAGAAGCGCTCCTCGGCCTGCTCCACGGTCGCCGCCTGGTAGACGGGCTTGAGGCCCCGGGAGATCGCGTCCCAGTCCTGCCGGGAGGCGTAGCGGAAGCTGTTGCGCATCAGGTGCACGATGCAGGTCTGCACGATCGTGGCCGGCCACACGTTGCCCACCGCGTCGGGGAGCCCCTTGAGGCCGTCGCAGACGAGCATCAGGACGTCCTCGACACCGCGGTTGCGGATCTCGGCCAGCACCTGCTGCCAGTACTTGGCCCCTTCGCCGCCGTCCCCGGCCCACAGGCCCAGGATGTCCCGGTTCCCTTCGGCGGTGACGGCCAGGGCGATGTAGATCGGCCGGTTGGCGACCTGCCCGTCGCGGACCTTGACGTGGATGCAGTCGATGAACACCACCGGGTAGACCGGGTCCAGTGGGCGGTTCTGCCACTCCGCCATCCCGTCCAGGACCTTGTCAGTGATCGTGGAGATCGTCGTCTTGGAGACCTCGGAGCCGTACACATCGGCCAGATGCGCCGAGATGTCCCCGTGCGTCATCCCGCGCGCGCTGAGCGAGAGGACGATGTCCTCGATCGAACCGAGCCGCCGCTGCCGCTTGGCCACGGCCACCGGCTCGAAGGTCCCGGCCCGGTCCCGGGGCACCTCAATCTGAAGCGGGCCGGCCTTGGTCAGCACCGTCTTGGCCCGGGTCCCGTTCCGGCTGTTCCCGGCCGGATCCTCGGTCCGCTCGTGCTTCTCGTAGCCCAGGTGCGCGGTCAGCTCGCCCTCGAGCGCCGACTCGACCACGAGCTTGGTCAGCTGTGCCAGCAGCCCGCCCTCGCCGTCGACCGCGATCCCGCGCCGCTGCGCGTCGCCTACCAGCTGCGCGATCAGCGCCCGGTCCACGACGGCCGCGGCAGGCCGCTCGGCACCCCCGCGGTCGGTCACGTCCAGTTCCTCCACGACCGCTTCAGCGGCCGGCTCAACATCAACGCTCATCGGGTACCTCCTCTGTCAGAGTTACACCGTTGAAAGTACAGTCCCCC